>CAVRAY010000001.1:907500-3878252 GCA_963719225.1 Thermoanaerobaculia bacterium
CAGGTCAACATTCCTGTACTTCCTTTCGGGTGATCAAGACCGATGGGGTGACGCAGGAGGCTAGGTGGACCCATCCGTTGGTCGAGATGGGCCAAGCTCGTAGGCGAGGGGGACAGGCAAATCCGTTCCTCTGGTTCAGAGCCGACGCCGAGAAGTGAGTGCGAGGCCGCAAGGCCGTAAAGCCACCGATGCCACGCTGCCGAGAAAAACCTCTAAGGAATCCGGAGGGAATCCGTACCGCAATCCGACACAGGTAGACAAGGAGAAAATCCTCAGGCGCTCGAGTGAAGCGATGCGAAGGAACTCGGCAAATTAACACCGTAACTTCGGAATAAGGTGTGCCCCATGGCGTGTAGGGATTTACTCCCGAAGCGCCGCGGGGTTGCAATGAAAAGGCCCAGGCGACTGTTTATCAAAAACACAGGACTCTGCTAAGTCGAAAACGACGTATAGGGTCTGACGCCTGCCCGGTGCTGGAAGGTTAAGGAGAGGGGTCAGCCGCAAGGCAAAGCTCTGAACCGAAGCCCCAGTAAACGGCGGCCGTAACTATAACGGTCCTAAGGTAGCGAAATTCCTTGTCGGGTAAGTTCCGACCTGCATGAATGGCGTAACGATCTGGGCACTGTCTCCGCATCGCGCTCGGCGAATCTGTACTTCCGGTGAAGATGCCGGATACCCGCACGTAGACGGAAAGACCCTGTGCACCTTTACTATACCCTGGCCTTGAACTTTGGTGCTGTCTGCGCAGGATAGGTGGGACGCTTTGAGCCTGGGGTTTCGGCCTCGGGGGAGCGGACGGTGAGATACCACCCTGACGACACTGGAGTTCTAACCTAGCCCCATGATCTGGGGTGGGAACACGGTCAGGCGGGTAGTTTGACTGGGGCGGTCGCCTCCTAAATTGTAACGGAGGCGCTCAAAGGTACTCTTAGGCGGATTGGAAACCCGCCGTTAAGTGTAAAGGCAGAAGAGTGCTTGACTGCGAGAGGTACATCTCAAGCAGGTGGGAAACCAGGACTTAGTGATCCGGTGGTTCTGTATGGAAGGGCCATCGCTCAACGGATAAAAGGTACGCCGGGGATAACAGGCTGATCTTGCCCAAGAGTTCACATCGACGGCAAGGTTTGGCACCTCGATGTCGGCTCATCGCATCCTGGGGCTGAAGCAGGTCCCAAGGGTCCGGCTGTTCGCCGGTTAAAGCGGTACGTGAGCTGGGTTCAGAACGTCGTGAGACAGTTCGGTCCCTATCTCGTGTGGGCGCAGGAAATTTGCGGGGCCCCGACCCTAGTACGAGAGGACCGGGTTGGACGAACCTCCTGTGCACCGGTTGTCGCACCAGCGGCACACGCCGGGTAGCGGAGTTCGGTCTGGATAAACGCTGAAGGCATATAAGCGTGAAGCCGACCCCAAGATGAGATTTCCCCGGGGCGCAAGCCCCCTGAAGGACCGTGGGAGATGACCACGTTGATAGGCCGGGTGTGGAAGCGCTGCGAGGCGCGAAGCTGACCGGTACTAATCGTCCGTGCGGCTTGGCCATAAAATTCTCCAGGTGCGAGTCGTCGAAGATGTTCGCGTCGGAAAAAATCAGACAAGAAGCCGATCGCTCGGTTCTGCACGGAAGCTCACGATGAAATGGAGTTTCCGGTGGCCTTATCGAGGGGGCTCCACCCGTTCCCATTCCGAACACGGCCGTTAAGCCCCTCGGAGCCGATGGTACTGCACGGGAAACTGTGTGGGAGAGTAGGACGCTGCCGGGAAATTTGAAGGGCCCGGACCCAAAAGGTCCGGGCCCTTGTCTTTGCTAGTGAACCTCCCCGGCTCCGTTAGACTCGGCGGGATGACGAATACGCCCAGGCGCGCGCTTCTCACCGGGATCACGGGCCAGGACGGTAGCTATCTCGCCGAGCTCCTTCTCGCGAAAGGCTACGAGGTCCACGGGATCATCCGCCGCTCGTCCTCGTTCAACACCGAGCGCCTCGACCACCTCTATCAGGACCCTCACGTGCCGAAGCGGAACCTCGTGCTTCACTACGGCGACCTGAACGACGCGTCCTCCCTGAACCGCATCCTGCGGGTCACGGAGCCGCACGAGATCTACAACCTCGGCGCGCAGAGCCACGTGAAGGTCTCCTTCGACGTCCCGGAGTACACGGCCGAGGTCACGGCCGTAGGGGCCACGCGCATCCTCGAAGCGATCCGCGAGGTGGGGCTCCGTCCGCGCTTCTACCAGGCGTCGTCTTCAGAGATGTTCGGAAAGGTCACGGAGTCGCCTCAGACCGAGACGACCCGCTTCCACCCCCGGTCGCCGTATGGTGTGGCGAAAGCCTACGCTTATGCCATTACAGTGAATTACCGCGAGGCCTACTCCCTTCATGCCTCGAACGGCATCCTCTTCAACCACGAATCCCCGCGCCGCGGCGAGACCTTCGTGACGCGGAAGATCTCGCGCGCGGCCGGACGCATCGCGACCGGCCTCCAGGACGTGCTCTACCTCGGAAATCTCGATGCGCGCCGCGACTGGGGATTCGCGGGGGACTTCGTGGAGGCGATGTGGCTCATGCTCCAGCGGGATGAGCCGGGCGACTATGTCGTCGCGACCGGAGAGACACACACGGTGCGGGAGTTCTGCGATCGCGCCTTCGCGCGGGCCGGCTGCCCGCTTCGCTGGACGGGCTCCGGAGCCGACGAGACGGGCCTCGAGAAGAAAACAGGCGCCGTGCGCGTGCGCGTCGACGTTGGCTATTTCCGCCCGGCCGAGGTGGACGTCCTTCTCGGGGACGCGTCCAAGGCGCGGCGTGAGCTGGGCTGGTCGCCGAAGGTGACGTTCGAGGGCCTCGTGAACATGATGGCGGATGCCGATCTCGAGAAAGCGCGTCACGAGTCGGGGGCCGTGCGGCCGGTGTGAGTCGAGCCCCGGACCTGGCCGCGCGCCTCACGGAGCGCATTCGCCGCGAAGGCCCGATCCGATTTGACGTCTTCCAGGAAGCGGCGCTTTACGATCCGAAGGACGGGTAC
Source organism: Thermoanaerobaculia bacterium (assembly GCA_963719225.1). Classification (GTDB taxonomy): domain Bacteria; phylum Acidobacteriota; class Thermoanaerobaculia; order UBA5066; family UBA5066; genus Fen-183. Next base: position 910,516 of record CAVRAY010000001.1, read on the forward strand.
TACGAGCGCCCGGGGCGAATTGGTCGCACGGGCGATTTCGTAACAGGTCCGTCCTGGCATCCCGCCTTTGGTCGGGCGATGGCGCGGATCGCGCTGCGGCTCGGCCTCCCCGACATCGTGGACGTCGGGGCCGGGGAAGGCGAGCTGCTCTCGGCGGCGGACGTCGCGCTTCGCACGTGGGGCGTCCGCGAGCACTTCCGTCTCGTGGGCATCGAGCGCTCGGCCGTGCGCCGCGAACGAGCCCAGCGGAACTGCCCCAACGCCGCATGGCTTTCTTCACTCGAAGAAATCCCCTCTTCTTCTCTTTCCGGACTGATCGTCGCCTACGAGTTTTTCGATGCGCTTCCGGTGAGGGCGCTTTTCTTCGAAGGTAAAAAGCTGCTGGAGCGCGTCGTGACGCTGGGGCCGGGCCGCGAGGGGTTCGCGTGGGGCGTCGCCGATTGCGCGGACGGCGCCGAAATGCTCGAGCGGTTCGAGAGCAAGGGTATCCACCTTCTAAGAAATCAAAAACTGGAGGTGCGCCCCGGCGCAGCAGGTTTGGCGAGGAGTCTGGCCGCGCGTCTTTCCTGCGGCCTCCTCCTGGTCTTCGACTATGGCGCTCCCGCGCGTGCTCTCTACTCCGCGGCGCGCGCGAACGGGACGCTCGAAGCGTTTCACGCGCACGCCGTCACGCGCGACGTGCTTTCCGACCCGGGGAAGAAAGACGTCACGGCCTGGGTGGACTTTACGGAACTGCACGACGTGCTTGCGTCGTGCGGCCTCGACGTGGCCGGGCCCGTGAGCCAGGCACGCGTCCTGTCGGCCGCCGGCATCGGAGCCGAGCTCGAGGACGCCGGGGACCAGGTTCCCAGCGCGGAACGCGCGGCCGACCGCAACGCGATCGTGCGCCTCGTCGCGCCGGGCGGAATGGGGGAGTCGATCCGCGTCCTCCTCGCTTCCCGCGGCTCGGATGTGAAGGACACTCTCCTCGCCTGGCCGGAGTAATGCATTCGCATTGATTGACTTGGAGGGGGGGCGGCAAGAGAATCGCCGCGACCGTCGCCAGTGAGGGTTCCTTGCGAAAAGGCGCGGTTCCGCGAGGAGTGTGGGTCAGAATGCCGTCCATGGCGAACTATCTGCCGATCCTGTACTTCGCGCTCATGGCGGCCCTGCTGCCGGTGGCGGCAATCGGCCTCATGTCGTTCGTGAGGCCTTCCAAGCCGACCGTCACGAAACTCTCCCCCTACGAGTGCGGCATCGCGGCGCCGACCGAGGCTTTCGACCACCGGTTCTCGGTGCGTTACTACCTCATCGCCGTGCTGTTCGTGGTCTTCGACGTGGAGACGATCTTCCTCTTTCCGTGGGCGGTCATGTATCACCGGCTCAGGATTTTCGGCCTCGTCGAGATGCTCATTTTTCTCGCGATTCTCGTCGTCGGTTATGCGTACGCGTGGAGGCGGGGGGCGCTCACATGGGCGTGATGGAGAACTCGCTTCCCGACAACGTCCTCACGACGACGCTCGACGGCGTCGTCAACTGGGCGCGCAAGAACTCGATCTGGCCGATGCAGTTCGGCCTCGCCTGCTGCGCGATCGAGATGATGGCCGTCGTGGACAGCCGGCACGATCTCGCGCGCTTCGGCGCCGAGGTCTTCCGGGGATCTCCGCGGCAATGCGACCTCATGCTCGTCGCCGGGACCGTGACGGAGAAGATGGCGCCGATCATCAAACGCCTCTACGACCAGATGCCCGATCCGAAGTGGGTCATCGCCATGGGCTCGTGCGCGATGTGCGGCGGCCCTTATCGCAGCTACGCGGTGACGCAGGGCGTGGACCGCATCGTGCCGGTGGACGTGTACGTGCCCGGCTGCCCGCCGCGGCCCGAGGCGCTCCTCTACGGCATCATGGAGCTCCAGAAGAAGATCGAGAAGATGCGCGTCCTGAGGCGCGTCTCGTGACGGGGCTTTCGCGTGGCTGACGAAACCCCGAAGGAGCCGGCTGCCCCCGGAGCGGCCCCGCCGAAGCCCGCCCCGGCGCCCGCAGCAGCCGCTGCGGCTGCCGCCAAGAAGGGTCCCGTCGCCACCGACGCGTCCCAGAAATCGCTCGTGGCATCTCTCGCGGCCGCCGTGCCGGACGCCGTCCTGTCTGCGAAGGAGTTCGTGGGCGAGACCACGGTCGACGTGGCGCTCGAGAAGATCGTCGACGCGTGCCGGCACCTGAAGAAAGAGTCCTTCACGTATCTCGTCGATCTCACGGCCGTGGACTGGAAGGACCGCAAGCCGCGGTTCGACGTCGTTTATTACTTGCACTCGTTCGAACGGAACAACGAGCGTGTCCGACTGAAGGTGAAGGTCGAAGAGGGCCAGCCTTGCCCGTCGGCCACGGCCGCGTTCGAGGTCGCGAACTGGATGGAGCGCGAGGTCTTCGACCTCTTCGGCATCCCGTTCGCGAACCATCCGGACCTCCGCCGCATCCTGACCTGGGAAGGCTTCAACGGGCATCCGCTCCGGAAGGACTTTCCGGTCGAGGGGATCGACACGGGCGCGGCGATCTACCCAGACCGGTATCCCGAAGGCGGCGGCCCCGCCCCGGACGACCCGAACCGGAAGACGCTCTCGTGAGCGCGCACGTGGAAAACGGGGGGCAGTCGCCCGAGACCGAGGATCACACCCTCCTCGGACTTCGGGAGATGGAGCTGAACTTCGGCCCGCAGCATCCGTCCACGCACGGCGTCCTGCGCATCGTCCTGAAGGTGGACGGCGAGCGCATCGTCTCGGCGCGGCCCGAGATCGGCTACCTCCACCGCGGCACCGAGAAGCTGTTCGAGACCGAGACGTATCCGATGGTCATTCCTCACACGGACCGGATGGACTACGTCGCGGCGGCCACGAACAACCACGCCTACTGCCTGACGGTCGAGAAGCTTCTGGGTCTCGAGATACCCAAGAGGGCCCAGTACATCCGTGTCCTCCTCGACGAGATGCAGCGCATTTCGTCGCACCTGCTCTGGCTCGCGACGGCGGGAATCGACCTCGGCGCGATGACGCCGTTCTTCTACACGTTCCGCGAGCGCGAGGCGATCCTCGACCTCTTCGAGGAGTACTGCGGAGCGCGCCTGACGCTCCACTGCATGCGCATCGGCGGCCTCCTCGAGGACCTCACCCCCGGCTGGATCGAGAAAGTCCGCACGTTCGCGCTGCCCTTCGACAAGCGCGTCGACGAATACGAGGAGCTCCTGACCGAGAACCGGATCTGGAAAAAGCGCACGATCGACGTCGGCATCCTGAATGCCGAGCGGTGCATCGAGATGGGCGTCACGGGCCCGCCGCTCCGGGCGGCCGGCGTCAAGTGGGACATCCGGCGGGCGATCCCGTACGAATGCTACCCGGAGCTGGATTTCGAGATCCCGATCTACCAGAACGCCGACACGTACGACCGCTATCTCGTCCGGATCGCCGAGCTCCGCCAGAGCCGGCGAATCCTCCTGCAATGCTGTGACTGGCTGGAGAAGAACCCCGAGGGCCCGATCCGCGGCAAGACACCGCGCGTCATCAAGCCTGCCGTGGGAGAGGTCTACGCCGCGGTCGAGGCGCCGAAGGGCGAGCTCGGCTTCTACCTCGTCTCGAACGGGACGAACAAGCCGTACCGCCTCCACGTGCGGCCGCCGAGCTTCATCAACCTCCAGGCGCTGCCCGAGATGGCCGTCGGCCACCTCGTCTCGGACCTCGTCGCGATCATCGGCACGATCGACATCGTCCTGGGTGAGGTCGATCGCTGATGGAAATTTCCCCGTCTCTCCTCAACAACGTCCTCATTCCCGTGGTGAAGGCGATCGTGATCGTCAACGTCATGGCGATCATGTCCGGCGTCCTCACGATCATCGAGCGGCGCTCCCTCGCGTTCCTGCAGGTCCGCAAGGGCCCGAACCGCGTCGGCTGGGAAGGCTCGCTCCAGTGGGTCGCCGACACGGTCAAGCTCATGTTCAAGGAAGACGTCGTTCCGGCGAAGGCGGAGCACCTGATCCACTTCCTCGCGCCCGTGCTCGTCGTGGTCCCGGCTCTCACGGTTTTCGCCGTGATTCCGTGGGGCCCCGAGTTCACGTTCCGCGTGCGAGGCCTCGGGAAGATCACGACGGGCGCGTTCGCGACGGACCTGAACGTTGGACTCCTCTTCGTCCTCGCCGTCACGTCGATCGGGATCTACGGGATCATCCTCGGAGGCTGGGCGTCGAACTCGAAGTACGCGCTCCTCGGCGGCCTGCGCTCGGCGGCCCAGCTCATCAGCTACGAGGTGCCGATGGGGTTTGCGGTCGTGTCCGTGATCCTCATGTCGCGCTCCCTCTCGCTCGTCGAGATCATCGAGGCGCAGCGGCGGATGCACCTCTGGTTCGTCTTCCCGGGCCTCCTCGCGTTCTTTCTCTACTTCCTCTCGGGCGTCGCCGAGACCAACCGCATCCCGTTCGACCTCCCGGAGGCCGAAAGCGAGCTCGTGGCGGGCTTCCACACCGAGTACTCGGGAATCAAGTGGTCCTTCTTCTTCCTCGGCGAATACGCGAACATGGTGACGGTCTCGGCGATCGCGACGACTCTCTTCTTCGGCGGCTGGCTGCGGCCGTTCCCGAGCGTCACCGCGCTTTCCTTCCTCGACTGGATCCCGGGAATCGCGTGGTTCCTCGGCAAGATCTTCGTCTTCATGCTCGTCTACATCTGGTTCCGGGGCACGTTCCCGCGCTATCGCTTCGACCAGCTCATGAACCTCGGCTGGAAGACGCTCATTCCGCTCTCCCTCGTGAACGTCGTCGTGATCGCCGTCGCCGCCCTGAACGGCCGACGCGGTCTCCAGGGGCTCGCCTGGATCCTCTGCGGCGCGTTCGTCCTCGCTCTCGTTTTCACGACACGCTCCCGGGCGAGGGCCATGCGCATGGCGCACCCGGTTTCCCCCGCGGAGGTCCGCACATGAGCTTCTGGGACGACGTCCTCCTTCTCGACATCTTCGCGGGTCTCAAGACGACCGGCAGGCACCTGTTCCGCAAGGCCGACACGGTCGAGTATCCCGAGCAGGCGAGAGAGCCGAGCGACCGCTTCCGCGGAATGTTCCGCCTCGACGAGGAGCGCTGCATCAAGTGCACGCTCTGCGCGATCGAGTGTCCGATCAACATCATCTTCATCGACTGGCACAACGAAAAGAACGAGGCGGGCAAGAACGAAAAGGTCCTCGACCGATTCGATCTCGACCTCAAGCGCTGCATGTTCTGCGGCCTCTGCGAAGACGCGTGCCCGACGAACCCGAAGTCCATCTGGCTGAAGACGAAGACGTACGAGCTGGGAACGTACGAGAGGGACGACGCCCTCTACCTCGACATCCGGAAGCTCACGAGCTGGGACCACAACGTGAAGCCCTTCACGTTGGTCGAGAAGGGCGAATAGGCGGGATGGGCGAGCCGTTCATCTTCTGGCTGTTCGCCGCGATCGTGACGATCGGCGCCGTCGGCGTCGTCGCCATGCGGCAGCCGGTCCACTCGGCCATCTGCCTGCTCGGGTCGTTCCTCGGCGTCGCCGGGCTCTTCGTCCTCGCGCACGCCGAGTTTCTCGGCGCCGTTCAGGTCCTCGTCTACGCGGGCGGGATCATGGTGCTGTTCCTCTTCACGATCATGCTCGTCAACGTGCGGCGCACGGCGGGGGAGCCCTTCGTGCACACGCAGGCCGGCCTGGGCCTCGTCGCGGGGTTCCTTCTTCTCGCGGTCGTGGGCGGGACCGTGGTCGCGTCCTACCGCGTCCGTTCCCTCTCCGAGCTCGGCGCGGCCGCCGACCCGACCCGGCTCTCCTCGACGCCCATCACGCGCACGGTGACCGAGGTCGTGGACGGAAAGAAAGTCTCGACGAACGTCACGGAGGACGTGAAGGGAAACAGCCAGGCCGTCGCCTGGGGGCTCTACCGCGACTACCTGCTCCCCTTCGAGGTCGCTTCGGTGTTCCTGCTCGTCGCGATGATCGGCGCCGTCGTGCTCGGAAAACGGACGATGGAGAAAGTCGACTGATGATCGGCGTCACGCACTACGTCGCGCTCTCGTTCGTGCTCTTCGCCATCGGCGTCACGGGCGTCCTCATCCGGCGGAACCTTCTGACGGTCCTGATGTCGATCGAGCTCATCCTCAACGCCGCGAACCTGAACCTGATCGCGTTCTCGCGCCACCTGGGCGACCTCAACGGCCAGCTCTTCGCGGTGTTCGTCATCACGCTCGCCGCCGGCGAGGCCGCGATCGGCCTCGCGATCATCATCTCCATGTACCGCCTCAAAGGCTCCGTGAACCTCGACGACGCCTCCGAGCTGAAGGGATAGCGCGTGACTTCAGCCGCCATCCTGCCCTGGATCGTCGTCTTCCCGCTGCTCGGGTTCCTCGTGAACGGGCTCCTGTACATGGCGTCGCATGCGAAGCTCGGCGGAAAGGACGCGCCGAAAGGCCCCCACGGGTTCGGACACGACGACGCGCCCAAAGGCCCCGGGCACCATCCGCATCCCGAGGAGACGGGGGGCCACGGCCTCACGCACGATCCTCGTCATCCCGTCACGCCCGGAGCCGACGAGCACGCACGCCACGAGATTCCGTTCGCCGCCGCGCACACGGTGATCGGACCCGCGGCCTGCGCGCTGTCGTTCCTCACGGCCCTCCTCGCGATCTTCGCGTGGTGGGGCGAGACCCACGGCCACACCGGAGTCGTCACGACGCTCTGGACGTGGATGCCGATGGGGGAGACCGCGACGTGGTTCGGCACGAAGGTGCTCTCGATCGACGTCGCGTTCCGCATCGACGCGCTCTCGGCGCTCATGCTCTTTTTCGTGACGTTCATCGGAACGCTGATCCACGTCTACTCGGTCGGGTACATGGGACACGATCCCGGCTACGGCCGCTATTTCTCGTACCTGAATCTCTTCATGTTCGCGATGCTGACGCTCGTCCTCGGGGCGAACCTGCCGATCCTGTTCGTGGGCTGGGAAGGCGTCGGGCTGTGCTCGTACCTCCTGATCGGCTTCTACTGGAACAAGGACTGGGCTGCGGACGCCGGAAAGAAGGCGTTCGTCGTCAACCGCATCGGCGACTTCGGGTTCGTCCTGGGCATCTTCGGGTGCTTCGCGCTCTTCGGCACCGTGGACTTCGACAAGATGTTCGCGCTCGCCGCGGGCGATCCGGGCCGCTATGCGGCCGGCGGGCTCCTGACGGTGGTGTGCCTCTGCCTCTTCGTCGGAGCGTGCGGCAAGAGCGCCCAGATCCCCCTTTACGTCTGGCTGCCGGACGCCATGGCCGGCCCGACGCCCGTCTCGGCGCTCATCCACGCGGCCACGATGGTCACCGCCGGCGTCTACATGGTCGCCCGGTGCAACGTGTTCTACCGGATCTCGCACGAGTGGGCGATGAAGACGCTCGGGGAAAGCGCGACGGTGTGGGGCCTCCTGACGCACGACGCCGCGTTCGTCGTCGCGGTCGTCGGCGGCGCCACGGCCCTTTTCGCGGCCACGATGGGCCTCGCACAGACCGACATCAAGAAGGTGCTCGCCTACTCGACCGTCTCGCAGCTCGGATACATGTTCCTCGCCTGCGGCGCGCTCGCGTTTTCGGCGGGCATGTTTCACGTCTTCACGCACGCCTGGTTCAAGGCCTGCCTGTTCCTCGGCGCCGGCTCCGTCATCCACGCGCTCTCGGGCGAGCAGGACATGACGAAGATGGGCGGGCTGCGCAAGCTCATTCCGCACACGTTCGTCACGATGTTCGTCGCGACCCTCGCAATCGCGGGGGTCCCGGGCCTCGCGGGCTTCTTCTCGAAGGACGCGATCCTCGCCGAGACGTGGGGCGCCGGCTACAAGGTGCTCTGGGCGCTCGCGGTCCTCACGGCCGGGATAACGGCGTTCTACATGTTCCGGCTCATCAGGATGACGTTCTACGGCACGTTCCGCGGAACGCCGGAACAGCTCCAGCACGTGCACGAATCACCCGCGAGCATGACCGGGCCGCTCTACGTGCTTGCGGCGGGCGCCGTCGTCGTCGGATGGTTCGGCATTCCGAGTTTCATTCTCGGAAAAGAGAATTCCATCGAAAGGTTCCTGGAACCGGTCATCACTCCGCTCGCGACGGGCTGGCAGATCGAGGCGCACGAGATGACACACGCGACCGAGTGGGGCCTCATGGGCACCTCGGTTCTCATCGCCTTTCTGGGAATCTTCCTCGCCGTTTCGTTCTATTCCGGCGCTTACCCGTTCAGGATGCCGGAGAGAATCGCAACCTCGCTCGGCGGTCTCTACCGGCTCGTGCGCGACAAGTACCGCGTGGACGAGCTCTACGAGGCCGTTTTCGTGAACGGCCTCATCAAGAAGGGCGGGCGCCTCCTCTGGGAGATCGACGCCCGGGTCGTCGATCTCATTCCGAACGGAGCGGCCGCCCTCACCGTCGGACTGTCGAACGTCTCCTCGTGGTTCGACCGCACGTTCGTGGACGGCGCGGTGAACGGCGTGGGAAACACGTTCCAGGCCGCGTTCCGCGGGATGCATCGCGCCCAGACCGGCCGCACCCAGAACTACGCGCTGACGATGGCCGTCGGCATTTTCGGTTTCGTGTGCCTCTATCTCCTGCTGACGTGAAGGACGGCGAATGAACGGACTCCTGTCGCTCCTCATCTTCCTGCCGGTCATCGGCACGCTCGCCGTGCTCTTCGTGCCGCGCGAGAAGCCCTCGGTCATCAAATGGGTCACGACGTTCTTCGCGGGCGCCGAGTTCCTGCTCTCGATCCCCCTCTGGACGTTCGCGGGCTTCCGCAAATCCGGCGACTTCTTCTTCCGCGAGACGCACGACTGGATCCCCTCTCTCGGCGCGAAGTACGCGCTCGGCGTGGACGGCATCGCGGCGCTGTTGATCCTCCTCACGACGCTCCTCTCCTTCATCTCCGTCTACGCGTCGTTCTCGGCGATCACGAAACGCGAGAAGGAGTACTACGCGTTCCTCCTCCTGCTCGAGACGGGCATGATCGGCGTCTTCTGCGCGCTCGACTTCTTCCTCTTCTACGTGTTCTGGGAAGTGATGCTCGTGCCGATGTACTTCCTCATCGGTATCTGGGGCGGGCCGCGCAAGCTGTACGCCGCGATCAAGTTCTTCCTGTACACGCTCGCGGGCTCGGTCGTGATGCTGCTCGCGATCATCGCGCTCTACTTCTTCAACACGTCCGGCTTCCTCTGGTGGAAGGGCCTCGGAAACGCGCCGACGTTCGACATCGTCCACTTCCAGGCGATCGCCTCTTCGATTCCGGGAGACCTACAGCTCTGGCTCTTCTGGGCCTTCTTCATCGGCTTCGCGATCAAGGTGCCGATGTTCCCGTTCCACACGTGGCTCCCGGACGCTCACGTCGAGGCGCCGACGGCGGGCTCGGTCATCCTCGCGGGCGTCCTCCTGAAGATGGGGACGTACGGGTTCCTCCGGTTCTCGCTGCCGCTCTGCCCCGACGCGCTCTACTCGAAGGCGCGCTTCCTCGGGCTCACGACGGTGGGCTGGGTCGCGGCGCTCTCGATCGTCGGCATCGTCTACGGGTCGATGGTCGCGATGGTCCAGAAGGACATGAAGAAGCTCGTCGCGTACTCGTCCGTCGCGCACCTCGGCTTCGTCATGCTGGGCCTCTTCGCGCTGAACAACGCGGGTATCCAGGGCGGAATCCTGCAGTCCATCAACCACGGGCTCTCGACGGGCGGGCTCTTCCTCCTCGTGGGGATCGTCTACGAGAGGACGCACACCCGCATGATCGCGGACTACGGCGGCCTCTCGGGCGTCATGCCCGTCTACGCGATGCTCTTCATGGTCATCCTGCTCGCGTCGATCGGCCTGCCGCTCCTGAACGGGTTCGTCGGCGAGTTCACGATCCTCACGGGAGCCTTCCTCGCGGACTGGCGCTGGGCCGCATGGGCGAGCCTCGGTGTCATCCTCGGGGCCGCATACATGCTTTGGCTCTACCAGCGCGTCTTCTTCGGGGAGATGACGCAGGAGAAGAACAAGAGCCTCGAGGACGTGAACCTGCGCGAAATCCTCACCCTCGCACCCCTCATCGCCATGTGCGTCTGGATCGGCGTCTATCCGAAGCCGTTCTTCGAGATGACGGCGAAGTCAGCCGAGAAGATCGTCGCGACCGTTTCGGCGCCCGGCTTGCGCCACGCGGCCCGGGAAGCCGCGCCCCGCCTCGCGTCCGCGACGTCGCCGGGAGCGCCCTCGGCCGCCCTGCCCGCGGCGGCTGCGGCGGCTGCCGCTGCAGCCCCGGCCGCCGTGGTGGAGGTCAAGTAGGCCGTGCCGTTTCCCGCCGGCGATACGCTGCTCATCCTGCCGGAGCTGTTCCTGACGACGGCCGCTTCGGTCGTCCTCCTCTGGGCGACGTTCGTGAGCCGCGCGAAGGAGCGCGCCCTCGCCCTTTTCTCGGTCGGCGCCCTCGCCGCGACGGGCCTCCTCCTGTTCGTGTCCGCGCGGCTGGCGGGAGTCCTTCCCCGGAGCGCCTTCGGCGGCATGCTCGTCATGGACCGGTTCGGCCTTTACTTCAAGGCGATCCTCCTCGTCGTCGGGATCGTGACGATCCTGTTCTCGCTGCGCTTCGTCGGCGTGTCGCCTTATCCGGGCGGCGAGTACTACGGCCTGATCCTCTTCTCGACAGTCGGCATGCTCTTCATGGCTTCCGGGACGCACCTCGCCTCGATCGTGGTCGCGCTCGAGCTCATGGCGCTCTCGCAGTACGTCCTCGCGGGCTATTTCAAGCGCGAGACGAAGTCCCTCGAGGCGGCCGCGAAATACTTCGTGCTGGGGGCATTCTCGTCCGGCATCCTCATTTACGGGATCTCTCTCGTCTACGGCGCCTCGGGAACGCTCTCTCTCGCGGGCATCGCGGCGGCCTTCACGGCGGGGAAGACGCCGGCGTTTCTCGTCATCGGGATCATCCTCGTCGGCTGCGGCATGTTCTTCAAGATCGCGTCGGCGCCTTTCCACGTCTGGGCCCCGGACGTGTACGAAGGCGCGCCCACGCCGATCTCGGCGTTCTTCGCGGTCGGCCCGAAGCTCGCGGCGTACGCGATCTTCGCCCGGATCTTCTTCGTGGGCTTCGGCCCGCGTGCGGGCGACTGGTCGGCGGTCATCGCGGCCTCGGCGGCTCTCACGATGATCGTCGGGAACGTCGGCGCGCTCATGCAGACGAACGTGAAACGGCTCCTCGGCTATTCGTCGATCGGACACGCCGGCTACGTGCTCCTCGGCCTCCTGGCCTACGGGGACGCGGGCGGCATCGGGCTCTGGTCGATCCTCGTCTATCTCCTCGCCTACGCGTTCATGAACCTCGGGGCCTTCGGCCTCGTGATCCTTCTCGAGTCGAAGGGCTATGCCGGGGAGAGCGTGGACGACTTCAACGGCCTCGCGCGCAAGAATCCGTGGATGGCCGCCGCGATGCTCGTTTTCCTTCTCTCTCTCGCCGGGATCCCGCCCACGGCGGGATTCGTGGGCAAGTACTTCCTGTTCTCGGCGGCGATGAAGGCGGGCTGGTTCTGGCTCGCGCTCCTCGCGGTCCTCATGTCGGCGGTCTCGCTCTTCTACTACTTCCGGATCGCGCGCGCGATGTATCTCGTCGAGGGCGAGGGCACGCTTTACTGGCGCGAGGAGCCTGCCGTCTCCGCGGCGATCGCGCTCTGCGCCGCCGGGACGCTCGCGATGGGCATCCTGCCCGGGCCGTTCGTCCAGTTCGCGCGGACGTGTCTCCTGCCGTTCGGGCCGTGAGCGAAGAGGGGCCTCGCGGCAGCCCGGAGTCCCGGCGCTTCCTCGGCGACGTCCTGACGTTCGGCTGGGTCCTGCCGGCGGCGATCGCCGCAGGAGCGGGTCTCGGCTATCTCGGGGATCGCCTTTTCGGAATCTTTCCGGTGCTGACGGCGACGCTCGGGGTGGTCGGATTCGCCGCGGGCCTCCGGCAGATCTACCGTGAGTCGGGGACGCTTGCCGGCGGCGGCAAGGGACCTCCGGAGTGACCGGCGGAGCCGATCCGACGCCTTCCTGGCCGAACCCGGGCTTTTTCCGCCTCGCGACGATCCTCGGTCTTCTCGGGGCCCTGGCGCTGGGGGTGCTCGGAAGGTTTCAGGCCGCCCTCGCCTTGACTCTCGGGGCTGCCGTGGCTATCGTCTCGGCGCTCTGGCTGTCGGATCTCGTCGGTCGCTTCAAGGCGCCCGCACCGGGTGCGCCAGCCCGATTCGACTGGAAATTCGGGCTCAAGGCCGTTCTGAGGTATGCGTTCGTCGGTCTCGTCCTTTGGGGAACCGTGCGGGCGCTGCCGGCCGACGTCCGGTGGGTTCTCGTGGGCCTTTCGACGGTGGTCGCCGCGGTGGTGATCGACGGGCTTCGCGACCTCCTGACCGGCCGCCGGAACGGGACGGACACGGCCCATTGAGGGCGGAAACGACGTGCATCACGAGCATTCGATATTCTTCGGGCTCTTCAACGCCCTCCTGACCCGCCTCTTCGGCCCCGTGGAGAGCGCGCCGTCCTGGTGGCGCGACGGGATCGCGCTCGGCACATTCCACGTCGGCGGGATCGCGCCCCGCGGCGAGCACGGCGAACTCGCGGGCTGGATTCCGGACCACGTCGCGATGTCGATCGCCGTCTTCCTCTTCTGTGCGGTGTTCTTCTTCCTCGCGTCGCGAAGCTATCGCAAGGACGCGCCCGGCTCCGCGCAGAACGTGCTCGAGGTCTTCGTGGACTTCCTGCGCGACGTCATCAAGGAGAACATTCCGCATCACGGCGAGAAATACCTGCCGCTCGCCGGCGCGTTCTTCTTCTTCATTTTCCTGTCCAGCTTCTGCGGGCTCTTCTTCTTCCTGCAGCCGCCGACGGCGAACCTGAACGTCACGTTCGCGCTCTCGATCACGTGCTTCCTCTTCTTCAACGCCGCCGGAATCAAGGTACACGGGCTCTTCGGCTACCTCAAGCACTTCCTCGGTCCCATGCTGCTGCTCGCGCCGCTCATGTTTCTGATCGAGATGATCGGCATCTTCGCGCGCGCGCTTTCTCTTTCCATGCGTCTTTACGGAAACATCTTCGGCGAGCACACGGCAACCAGCATTTTTTCGAACCTCGTCCCGATCGTCGTGCCGTGGCCGATGATGGCGCTGACGATCTTCACGGCGCTGCTTCAGGCGTACGTCTTCACGCTTCTCACGACCGTCTACCTGGGCGGAGCCACCGCCCACGAGCATTGAGTTTTCGAGAATCGAGCTTTTTCGATCACGAAAGGAGCCCTCGACATGTCCAAGAGAATCCTTCCGGCCGGCGCCCTGGCGGCTCTGGCCCTCCTCCTCCCGAACCTCGCCGTCGCCCAGGAGGCCGTGAAGGCCGGCGCCGGCGCGGGCTGGGGCCACCTCTCGGCCGCGATCGCGATCGGCCTCGCGGCGTTCGGCGGCGCGATCTCCCAGGGCCGCACGGCGGTCGCGGCGTGCGAGGGCATCGCTCGGAATCCGGGCGCAGGCGGCCCGATCCGGGCGATGGCGTTTCTTGCGCTCGTCCTCATCGAGTCGCTCGTCATTTACGCCCTCGTCATCGCCTTCGTCATCAACGGCAAGTAAACCCTTCCCCTTCAGAAAGATGTCCAAACGGGCCCCGGATTCCCGGGGCCTTTTTTCACGCCGCCGAAGCCGAAAGCGGGCGGTTTACGTCTTGCATAGGGAGAAGCCGGAGCCCGAGATGGCCGTTTCCGCACCCCAGAAGCCGTTCTCCTCGCCCTCCTCCTGGAATTTCAGGAGCGGGGAGCTTCCCTATGCGGACGCCCTGTACGGGTCTGCCCTCCGGCTGACGCGAAACCGGCAGGACGCCGAGGATCTCCTGCAGGAGACGTATCTCAAGGCGTTCGCGCACTACGACGGCTTCACCGAGGGGACGAACCTCAAGGCGTGGCTGTTTCGCATCCTCAAGAACGTCTTCATCAACGGCTACCGGCACACGAAGGCCGGGCCGAAAGAAGTCGATCTCGGAGCGAGCGGTGACGAAGCTCTCGATGCCGCGGGCTCGAAGGCGCGCGGGGGCGGAGCGAGCTCGACTCCCGAGGAAAGCCTGCTTGCCGCGACGCTCGATCGAGAGGTCGCCGACGCGCTCGCGGCTCTGCCGGAGGACTTCCGCCTCGTGGTCGAGCTCGTCGACCTGCAGGACTTCTCCTACCGCGAGGTGGCCGACATCCTGGAGGTGCCGCTCGGCACCGTGATGTCGCGCCTCTATCGGGGCCGGCGCCTCCTCGAATCGGCGCTCCTCGAATACGGCCGCCGCCGCCATTACTTCGGCCCGGACGAGCCAACCCGGACGCGGCTCGCCGCGGGATGGCAGGCGGTCCCCCGGGCGACGGGCGGCCGGGATCCGGTCACCCTCTCGGAATACAGGCGGCGCCGCGAACGTTAGACACTCCGGGCGAGATGATGATGGATTGCCGAACGGCGAGCCTTTTGATCGAGGCTTACCATGATGACGAGCTGGAGCTCGTGGACGCGGCCCACCTCCTCGCGCACTTGGAAGAGTGCCCGCCGTGCCGGGACCGGTGCGAGGAAGCGGGAAAGCTCCGGGAGACCCTGAAGACCTGCCGCCCCGTGGATCGATGCCCGGAGGAGCTCGCCCGGCGCCTCGCCCGGCAGCTCGACGTCGGAGTGAAACGCCGGCGGACCTTCCCGCGATCCGTCACGATCGTCCTTGCCGCGGGCTGCGGAATCGCCGTCGGCTGGGCGGCGGTCCGGCTCCGGGTGCTCCCGGTGAGCGGCGTCGCTCTCGCGAGTGCCGTCCAGAGGGTCGAGGGAGAGTTCGTGTGCCTGCGTTGCGCCATGGGCCGCGGCCTTCCCGGCTCCCGGCTCGAGGGAACCCCTCATCGCCCGCTTCTCCTCACGTCGGACGGAAGGCTCTTCGTCGTGAGCGCCCGGAGCCCGGCGGCGACGCGTCTCGAGGTGGACGGGCCGGCGCGCCGGCACGTCGCCGTCATGGCGCGCCTCGACGATTCGAGCGGCACCGCCGACGTCGTCGACGTCCTTTCCGACTCTCCTGCCGCGGCTTCGGTTTCCTCCGCCGTCGCTCGCTAGGCTCCCTGCGAAGCAGCGGGCGTCAGGACCTTCTCGAAGAGGATCGACTCCTTCGTCGAGTCCCCGGCCGCGACCG
Source organism: Thermoanaerobaculia bacterium (assembly GCA_963719225.1). GTDB lineage: Bacteria > Acidobacteriota > Thermoanaerobaculia > UBA5066 > UBA5066 > Fen-183. The sequence continues at coordinate 925,669 of CAVRAY010000001.1, forward strand.
GAACCAGGTCCACGACGCGGAATCCGTAGAGCCAGAAAAGGTGGGGGCCGGCGGGCGACGCGGCGAACGATTGCGCGCGGAGGACGACCCGCCGGCGCTCCCGGCATTCCTCGATCCCGCGGAAGAGGAGCTCGCGCCCGATGCCTCCGTTCCGCTCGGACGCGTCCACGATGAGGCAGTCGAAGCGCGCGGTGTCGGGGTCCGCCGCGTCCCGGCTGACGAGCAGCGCGCCCACGAGCCGGCCGTCGCGTTCGGCGGTCAGAAGGACGTCGTGCTCGGCGTCGAACGCGGCCGCGTGCGCCGCCGCGTCGGCTCTCACGACCGCGCTCAACGCCGGTTCGTACTCCTCGGAGGCGACGCGTTCGATGAAGGCCCGGGCCGCGACGAGCCCGTCGGTCCCGCGGCTCCGATAGACGACGTCTCCCGCCATGCTCACATCCTGTCCGGCACCGGCACGCCGAGAACGCCGAGGACGTCCGCGAGGTGGTTGGAGACGACCTGGAGCGCGGCACGCCGGGCGCGGCGCGTCGTCTCGTTCTTCTCCTGCGCGATGGGATGCGTGTGGTAGAGGTGATGAAAACCGGCCGCGACCGCGAGCGCGTGCCTCACGAGGAGCGACACCTCGAGCGTCTCGCCCACCTTCTCGAACGTATCGAGCGTCCTCGAGCACGTCCTCACGACGTCCCAGAGCCCGTCGTCGAGCTCCGAGGCGGGAAGCCCCGCGAGGCCGGCGATCTCCTCGGCGTCGAGGCGGCCCGTGAGGCCGGTCTCCTCGAGCTTGCGAAAGATGTTCGCGGCGCGCACGGCGGCGTACTGGAGATACGGCCCCGTGTCGCCTTCGAACGCGAGCGCCTCGTCGAGGTCGAACGCGATGACCTTGTTCCGCGAGAACCGCGTCATGTACACCCTCAGCGCGCCGACGGCGATCGCCTCGGCACGGCCGGCCTCCGGAGGCTCGTTCGACCGCGACTGGATCTGGTCCTTCGCCTTCTCGACGAGCTGGTCGAGGAGATCGTCCGCCTTGACGCCGAGGCCGCGGCGCCCCGACATCTCGACGAACGGACGCGCGCGGTCCTCGTCCGTCAGCTCCACGCCGAGCGCCTCCGCGGAGGCCGGCGTGAGCGCGACCATCTCGTACGCGAAGTGGACGGACCGGTCGGCCGCCTCCGGATAGCCGGCGCGCCGGACCGCTTCCTTGACGACCTTCTGGGGATAGGACTGGCGCACGTCGATCACGTTGATGACCTGGGTTCCGTGGCCGAAGCGCCCGCGCGCCGAGGGATCGGCGCCGGCCTCGTCGTGTCGGGTCCGGTAGAGCGGGGAGACGCCGTCCGAGGCGTGAAACTCCGGCGAGCCGTCGACGTCCCGGTATGGAAGCTCTTCGTACTCGAAGTCGATCCCGAGGACGCCGAGCTTCCAGAGCTGGTAGGCGACGTCCTTTCCCGTGTACGTGACCGTTCCGTTCGAGCGCACGAGGATCTTGTCCGCGTCCTCCATCCCCTCGAACTCGGGAGATCCTTCGAGAGGCATGACCCAGCACCCCGCGTTCTTGCCGTCGGTTTCGAGGCGCGCGGCGCCGGCCCTTTGCAGGAGCTCGAAGGCCTTCACCCAGAAGCGGCGCGCGAGGATGTCGCTTTCGCGGGGCAGGAGGTCGTAATTCACGCCCACGCGTTCCATCGTGAGGAGGTGGCAGCGCACGACGGCCTCGGCGAGGCGCCCGGCGAGAGCGGACGTCGCGGCGCCTTCGTCGTCCAGGTCCTCGCCCAGGGCGGCGCCCTCGATCGCATGAAGCGTGGCACGCCGCTTCTCCTCGAGAGAGGGATCGGCCGCGTAGCTCCGGATCGCGAGCGCGTAGAGGTCCCAGGCGAGGTCGCCCAGCCTGCGCGGCGCGACGCCGGGCGCGTGCTCGGGGAAGGCGTCCAGGATCTCCCGGATCTCCTCGCCGAGGCGCTTCGCGCGCGAGCTTTCGACGAGCTCCCCGGGGTTCTGGAGAGCGACGACGACGTCGGCGACCTGGACGCCCGTGTCGTCGAGGTAGTTCTGGATCTCGACCCGCCGCCCGAGCCTCTTGAACGTGCTCACGAGGACGTCGCCGAGAACGGCGTTCCTCAGGTGCCCGATGTGGGCCGCCTTGTTCGGGTTGATGTTCGTGTGCTCGATGATGAGCTTGCCGGCCGCTTCGGGCGCGGCGAGCGCTGTCCTTCCGGCGGCCAGCATCATCCCGAGGACGCGCGGCCGGTCGACGAAGAAGTTGAGGTAGCCGCCGCCCTCCACGGTGCGCTTGACGACGAGAGCGGGCAGCGCGAGCGCGGGCGCGATCTCCTCGGCGAGCTTCCTGGGCGGCCTCTTCAGCACCTTGGCGAGCTCGAACGCCACGGGGCAGGCGAGGTCGCCCAGCTCGACCTTCGGAGGCGTCTCGAGGACGATGCGCGGCGCGTCCACGCCGAAGAGGCGCCGGCAGGCCTCCGCGACGGCGCTCTCGAGCTCGCGTTTGAGGCCGGGAATCAAGCGGCGGCGCCCCTCTCGGGAGGCCGAAAACTTATCGCGCGCATGCGGCGCGGATTCTCGCACGTCGTAAGATTCTCCTCGTGCCCGAAGACTCTGCGGTCGTTCGGCAAGCTCTCGTCGGCGTGCCGCCCGAGCGCGCGTTCTCCGCCTTCGTGAACGTCTCGGACGTGCTCGCGTGGCTCGCGGACGGCGCCGTGATCGGAAAGAGGCCCGGAGGAAACTGGGCGCTCGGCTGGTACGCCGACCCGGATTCCGACGCCGGCTACAGCTCGATCGGCCAGTTCGAGGTCTTCGACCCGGGCCGCCGCTTCGTGGTCTCGAATCTCGTGTTCTCGACGCCGGAGGGGGAGTCTTTCGGCGGCATGCGCCTCGTCGTGGAGTTCGAGAAAACTCCCGAAGGCACGCACATCACGGTGACGCAGTCGGGCTTCGGGGAGTCCGCGGCGTGGAACGCGTACCGCGACCGGCTCGGCCCCGGCTGGGAGCGGATGCTCTCGGACCTCAAGGGATGGCTCGAAGAGGGAAAGAAGCTCCCGGGGCGTTAGCGCGCCGCGCGCTTCGCGCGCGACCGGGGAGGGCGCGCTAGCAACTGCGAGTAATGGGGGGAAACACGGTCGTGTTTCCCCCCATGCCCCCCTTCACCGCTCGAGTAAGGTCACCTAGAAGGTGAGCAGCGCCGTCAGGCGGAAGCTGCGCGGCGCGGCGAACTGGGTGCGGGACGTCGCCTTGCCGTAGAGAGCCGGATTCGTGCTCGTGGAGCCAGCGAGCTGCGTCTGCGTGTCGGTCACGTTGAAGCACTCGGCCTTGATGCCGAGGGCGATTTCCTTCCACACCGTGACGTCGCCCTGGAGCGCGGCATCCCAGTAGAACTGCCAGGGGAACCTGTCCGAGCCCCGCTCCGTCACGAACTGCGAGTAGTTCGTGCCGGCCACGTTGACCGTCCTCTGCTGCTGGTTCGGCGTCCCGGACCTGAGGCCGAGCGTCGACGCGAGCGTGATGCGCGCGGGCCCGGCGGGCAGAGTGTAGGCGCCGTAGCCCTTGATGTCGTGCGTGCGGTCGAAGGGCGAGAGCCCGTACTTGTTCAGCTCGTTGACCTGGAGGCCCGTGAGGCTGCCTGAGGCCGCCGAGGAGACGTTCGCGAGGTAATCGCCGAGGGCCGTGGCGATTCCGCCACCGGAGGGGAAGGTGTTTCCCTCCGTCCGGCTCAGCGTGTACGACACGAGCGCTTGCCAGTTGTTCGCGAAGCGCTTGTCGATGACGAACTCGAGGCCGCGATACCGGCGGGTGGCGCCGTCGTAGTTCACGTAGTCGAGAGTGCGGACGCCGTTCGTGAGGGTCTTGACGTCGTCGATGAGATCGTTCCACTTCCGGTACGTGCCGCGCACCGAGACCCCGAGGAACCGGCCGATCTGCTGCTCGAAGGCGACCGTGAAGTCGTCGGAATAGCTCGGCTTGAGGCCGAGGTTCACGGGGGTCGAGTTGCCGCCGAGGTCCACGTGCGAGTCGAAGTCGAACTTCCCGGTCCCGGGGTTGTAGAAATAGTCGTCGAAGATTCCCTGCTGCGGAATGGACGCGAAGCCGTCCTCGAAGGCCTGGATGAGGGACTGGTAGAACCGGCCGTAGCCGCCCGAGACGAGCATCTTCCCGGTACCCGCGATGTCGAACTTGAAGGAAATCCGCGGGGACCAGACGGTCTTGTCGAAGACCGTGTTCCCGAGGTCGCTCTTCCCGTCCTGCTTGTCGACGCGGAAGCCGGCGTTCACGAAGAGGCGCCCGAAGTCCATCCGGTCGAGGAGGTAGACGCTGTAGATGTTGCCCTTGGACGTCGAGGGCACCGGCGGGGCGAAAATCTGCACCTCGCTCGGCGAGAACTCCCGCGTCGCCTGGTTGAAGGAATCGTCGATGTACACCGCGTTGCCGGGATACGCGAACGACGCGCCCGACTCGAGCTTCTGGTAGTCGAAGCCGAGCTTGAAGTTGTGGTTCGAGGACCCGAGCTGCTTGTAATACTGCGCCGCGAGGCCGAACTGCGTCCGCGGGCGCTCCACGAATCCCACGAACGTCGCGCCGTTCCAGAAGACGTTCTGGGACGTGTCAAGGTGCGGCGCAATGACCTGCGTCGTGGCGATGTTCGCGCCGTTGAAGACGTAGAAAGGCGCGACGGTCGCCGCCTGGAACGGGAGGACGTCGATGCGGCTCGTGGAATCCGCGAACAGAGCCTCGATGGAGAACGATGAGGAAAGGACGCCCTGGTAGCTCCCGCGATAGACGTGGCCGCCCTGGTCCTGGCCGGTCAGCGCCTGCCGGTCGGCCGACCCGCCCCAGTAGTCCACGACGAAGCCGGTGATCGGATCGCCGTTCCCCGAGGCCTCGAGGGTGTGCTGGTTCGTGATGGCCCACGTGGCCTTCGCGCTCCAGATCTTCGCGTCGGTCGTCTGCTGGTAGTTCTCGCCGCCGATAACCGTCTGGGCGGCGGCGCTCGTCGTCTTCGCCAGCTCGTACGAGCCGAAGAACCAGAGGTGGTCGCGGAAGAAGGGGCCGCCGAGGGTCGCGGCCTCGCGCCACTGGATCTCGTCGAACTTCGTCCGCGCGAGGCTCGCGCCGTTCGTCTGGTTCGTCTGATAATTCTGGCCGTTCCACTGGTCGTTCGTGGCGATCGCTTTGGCGGAGCCGTGGAAGTCGTTCCCGCCGCTCTTCGTGACGACCGAGATGACGCCGCCGCTCGCGCGCCCGTACTCGGCCGAGAAGTTGCCGGTGTTGACGTTCACTTCCTGGATCGCCTCGAAGTTGAAGTTCTGGCCGAAAGTGCCGGTCGTCGTGTCCGTCGTGTCGACCCCGTCGAACAGGAAGATGTTCTCCTGGTTGAGGGCGCCGTGGACGTTCGGGTTCGCGCCGCCGGTCACGCCGGGCGCGAGCTGCAGAAGCGACTGGTAGCTGCGCCCGACGGCCAGCTTCTGCGTGAACTTCGAGTCCACGGTCGTCTGCGTGTTCGTCTGCGTCTTGTCGATGACCGGGAGCTCCGCCGAGACGGTCACGGTCTCCGCGATCGTGCTCATCGTGAGAGCGGCGTTGAACTGCGTGTTCTTCTCCGTCTCGACGGTCACCGTGGTCGTGACCTTGCCGAAGCCGGAAAGGGCGACGATCACGTTGTATTCGCCGATGGGCAGGAGGCGAATCTGGTACGAGCCGTTCGAGGACGTCACGGCGTCACGCGAGAAACCGCCCTTGACGCTCTTCGCCGTGACCTGCGCTCCGGGGAGCGGGCCGCCGGCGGAGTCCTTGACGGTTCCTCCGATCGAGCCGGTCTGCGTGCCGTCAGCCCACGCGCCTCCCGCCAGGGCAAGCGTCGCGACGATCATGATCGACGCTAAAACGAATCGATGCTTCATCTCGGCCTCCTTTGCCATTTAATGTCCCCTCGGGGACGAACTCCCATTTTTCAGGGATGAAAAACGCCATTTCCTATTCGAACGGCACACAGCATCAGTCGTGCCACTGTTTCCAGACAGATCGGATTCTCTGATGTGATTGTAGACGAGGGATTCTGTGGAAAGCGAATCAAGGTCTGGTACGGAAAGCCGGACCGCCGTTCGGAAACTTGAACTGGCTCTGGAGACTGTGAAGAGCGTCACGGCTGACCATCCCCGCGAGGAGCCTTATGATCCGAGACCCCATGGCGGAGCCTTCCCGATGGAATGGAGATCCCCGATGACCTTTCGAAACGCCCTTCTCGCTGGCCTCCTCGTGGCCTCCGCCGCCGCTTCCGCGGCCGGCCTCGAGCGCTTCAAGGACTGGAACAAGTCCCCGGAATTCACCTTCCTCGCGACCGACGCCGAGCAGAAGGACTGGAAGAAGGTCGCGACGGACGGGGAAGCCGACCGCTTCGTCCAGCTCTTCTGGGCGAAGAGGGATCCGGACCTCAAGACCCCGGTCAACGAGTTCAAGATCGCGTTCGACCAGCGCGTGAAGGAAGCCGACCAGCTCTTCTCGCTGCCGCGCACGCGCGGCGCTCTCACCGAGCGCGGCAAGCTCTACGTGCTCGCCGGCCCGCCGAAGAACCTGCTGCGCGTGACCGGTGTCAAGCCGCAGCCGCTCGCTCCCCCCGGGCAGATCCCGCCTCCGAACGACCCCGGCACGTCGATCGGCGAATCTCTCGCGACGTTCATCTACGAGGCGGCGCAGCTCCCCGACTGGGCCGGAGTGAAGTCCCTCCGGGCGGAGTTCGTCGTCGAGTCGGCCTCCGATTACATCAGCGGCAGCGGAGGCGGCGAAGTCAGGCGCCTCGAGACGAAGGCCCGCCAGGCCTCGATCCGGAACGCGTCCCTCAAGGAAGCTCCGCACTTCCGCACGGCCGCCGAGCTCGAGGCCGAGCGCAAGGCCGCGGAGTCGGCCGCCGCCGAGGCCTTGAAGGGCCCGGCCCTCAGCGCGCCCGTACGCGCCGCTCTCGAGGGCGTACTCGCCAAGGAAGACTCGGGTCCGCTTTCTCTCCTTCCCATCGTCGGAAAGGACCGGGAGCCGCGCCTCCAGGTTCAGCTTTTCGTGCCGTCCTCCGCGGGAGCTCCGGCGGCGGATTCGAAGCTGGCGATCCTCGCCAAGGACGACGCCGGAGCCGATGCCGTCCGGTTCGAGGAGACGACGGCGCTCGAGGCCTCGCCCGGCGGATCCGTCGCGTCCCGGGCTTTCGCCGTTCCGCCGGGGGCCTACAACGTCGCCGTGGGACTGTTCGACGCCTCCTCGAAGCTCCTCTTTTCCGCGAAACGAAGAGTGTCCGTGGCGGCCGCCGGAAAGGATTTCTCGCTGTCGCCTCTCGTCGTCGCGGCGAGTTTTTCGCCCGTGGCGAAGGGAAAGGCGGACGAAGCGTTCACCTTGAACGGAAATCGCTTCGTGACGAAGGGCGGCCGCCTCGATCCCGAGGACGGGCTCCTGTTCGTCGTGAGGGTCTACAACCCGGCGGTCGATCCCGCCTCGAAGACGGTGCGCCTCTCCCGCGTCGTGAAGATCAAGCCCAAGGGGGCGCCCGCGATGGAGGTCCCCCAGCCGAAGGACGAGCCGGTTCCCGTCCCGGAATCGAAGGACGGTGCGGAGCTCGTCTCGCTCGACGTCGCGGCGGAAGTCATTCCGTCGAACCTGGGCGAATACCTGAGAAAGCCGGGCGAATACGAGCTGAGAGTCTCGATCACGGACGACGTATCGAAGAAGACGCTCGAAGCTTCCGCGCCGTTCACCGTGACCGGGGTCTTGCCGCCGAAGAAGAAGTAGCGCCTCCCGCGAAGCGGGGATCCTTCGGGAAAAGGCGTTTCGCCTCGAGGCGAACCTGGGCTTCGCCTTCGGGGTCCTCCGTCGAGCGGAACGTCCGCATCCCCAGGAGAAAAGTCTCGGGCGTCGGCTGCCGCGAGACCATGTCGATGACGACGCGCCGCGCGTCCTTCCGGCGGTTCACCGACGCGTAGAGGGCCGAGAGGGAGACGCGCGCGTCGACGCGGTCGGGATAGAGGCGGAGCTCCTCGAGGAACTCCTTCTCCGCCTCCTGCGCGCGGCCGGAGCGCGCGAGAACGTCGCCGCGGAGCATGTGAAGGCCGGACTGCGGAAGCTTATCGCCTTTGGAAAGCTCTTCCGCCTTTTCCGAGTACGCCTTCGCCGCCGCGAGGTCGTTTCGCATCACGGCGATCCGCCCGAGGACGAGGTAGCCGCGCACGCGCGCCTTGCCCTTGCCCGATTCCGCGGCCCTTTTCGAGGCCACCTCCGCGGCGGCGTAGTCGCCCTTCCCGAGGGCGGCGCGCGCCGCGATGTCGTCCGCGGCCGGATCGCCGAGGAGCCGGAGCGCCTCCGCGTGCTTGAGGCCCTCGTCCCACTTCCCGAGCTGAAGGCACATGTTCGCGACTTCCACGATGTAGGGAGCCCGGGCGGCCTCGGGCGCGACCTCGAGAGTTTTCTCGAGAGCTTCCAAAGCCTCCTGCGGTCTCCCGAGCTCCAGGAGCGCCCGCGACTTCATGTCCCAGACGTCGAGCATCCGCGGGTTTTCCGCGAGCAGGCGCGTGAAGATCTCGACGGCCTTCTCCTGGCGGCCTCCCGTCATTTCGCCGAGACCGGTGCGGAGGTCCTCGAACGTCTTGATCCGGTCCTTCGGGTCGTCGAGCGTGCCGGCGGGGGAGGGGCCGGCGCTGAGATACCCGAGCGAGGCCAGCTTCTTGCGCGCCTCGCTGTCGACCTCGAGAGGAGTCTCGAACGAGGGTTTTCTCTTGAGGAGATCGGCGCGCAGCGCGCGGAGGGCGTCGGGCTTTTCGGCGAGGCGGTTGTTCTTCTCGGAAGGATCCGTCGCGAGGTCGTAGATCTCCGGGCGGGGGGCCTCGATGTAATGCCAGCGGCCTTCGATGAGCGAGGTCAGCTCGCTCCAGCCGAAGTGGATCCGCGGAAAGAACGTTTCCGAGAGGAGGCGACGCGCGGCGGGGGTCGCGCCGGCCGCGAGGTCGACGAGCGAGACGGTCCCTTCGGGCGGCTGGAAACCCGCGAGGGAGACGCCCTGGCCGACCGTCGTGAAGACGTCGCTCAAGGCGACGGGCGTCGCGACCGACGTGCCCGCCCTCTTTCCGCCGGGGAGCTTCACGAGGAGGGGGACTTGAAGGGCCTCCCGGTAGAGGAACATCCCGTGCTCGCCTTCGCCGTGATCCCCGAGGCCCTCGCCGTGGTCCGACAGGAAGACGACGAGCGCCTTTTCGTAGATTCCCTTCTGTTTCAGGAAAGAGAGGAAAGTTCCCACGATCGCGTCGGCCGCGGCGATCTCTCCGTCATAGGGCACGGACGCGTACCGGGCCTTGAAGGGCTCGGGCGGCTCGTACGGCGTGTGGGGCTCGTAGAGGTGGAGGAACGCGAACAGCGGCTTTCCCGACTGCGCACCGATCCAGGCTTCGAGCTTCTTCTCGGTCTCGGCGCCGGCACGCTGGACGCGCCCGAGCGCGGCTTTCCCCTCGGGCGCGTCCACCTCGTCGTCGTAGAAATCGAAACCTCTCCCGACGCCGCTGTCGCCCTTCAGAACGTAGCAGGAGACGGCGCCGCCCGTCGCGTAGCCCCCCTTCTTCAGGAGCTCGGCGAGCGTCGGAACGTCGCGGCGCAGGTGGTAGCCGAGGTTGTCGTGGATGCCGTGGTCGCCCGGCACGCGTCCCGTGAAGAGCGACGCGTGGGAGGGAAGCGTGAGCGGGACGTGCGAATAGGCGGTCTCGAAGAGGATCGCGTCGTTTCGGAGGGCCGAGAGGGACGCGGTTTCGACTCCCTTGTAGCCGTAGAACGGGAGGTGGTCCGAGCGCAGCGTGTCGACGCTGATGATGACGACGGGAGCGGCCGGAAACGTCTCGGCCGGCCGCGCGCCCGGGCCCTTGCCGCACGCGACCGCGAGAGCGGCCAGGGCGCAGACCGCCGTTTGTCGAAAAGGTCGCGCGAGACGCACGGGCGAAGGGTACCCCAGCTCCGCGAAAGAAAAGGAGCCGGAGGGATCTCCGGCTCCGGACTTGGGACGAAAGCGGGGGAAGCGCGGGCTTCCCCCGTGAAGAAAGACCCTAGAAGCGGAGGCCCACCGTGGCCTGGAAGGTGCGCGGCTGCTGGTAGTCCAGCGAGTTGCGCGCCTTGCCGAAGTTCGGACCGTAGTTCCAGTTCGCCGTCGGGGTCGTGGTGTTGCGGGGACCCTGGACGGGAATCGTGGTGAACGGATTGAAGTTCAGGTATCCCGTCGTGTTCGCGAAGGTCTGGACCGTCGTGTCGACGGCGATCTTCCCCTGGTTGTTGAAGACGTTGATGACCTGCGGCTGGATGAAGATCTCAACCACGCCGCCGATCTTCGTCGAGAAGTTCAGCGAGAGGTCGGTGCGCTTGATGTCGTCCGTGCGGAAAGCGTCACGCGACGTGTAATAGTACGTGACTGTCGACGGCCGCGTCGCGTAGCCCGGGTCCGTCACGAAGTCCCGCGAGCGGACGGTCCCGACGGCGCCATAGGGGGCGCCGGTGTCGTAGGACTGCACGAGGCCCAGCGAAATCACGCCGATCTTCTCGGGGATGAACGGCAGATCGTACGATCCGAAGAGCCGGGCCCGGTGCCTCTGGTCCGTGGCGAGCGAACCCGTCGGATTGTTCCAGGCGGGGTCCTTGTACTCGGGGTACGCCTTGAACGCGGAGGACGTCGGGCCGGAGTTCCCGGCTTCGCCGTCGACGTTGCCGAGCGTGTGCGACCACGTCCAGTTCGCGGCCAGCGTGATTCGGCCCACCCGGTACTGGAACTGCGTCTGAAGGCCCGTGTAATTCCGGACGAGGTCGTTCGTGTTGCCCTGGATCCCGATGTCGAACTGGTTGCCGAAGGGGTCCGAGGCCTTGCCGGTGCCGATGTTCAGGAGCGTGTAGTAGAAGTCCTTGAATTCGCGCCGGACGAAATCGGCCCGGTACGAGAAGTGGCCGATCGAGCCGCTGGCGCCGAACGTGTACTCGTTCGCGTAAGGCGTGTTGAGGCCGTCGGCGGGAATCTGGGCGCTGAGCCCGGCGACGAAGGCGTAGTCGAGCGGGACCTTGCACGTCGAGATGTTCGGGCAGCCCTGGGCGAAGAACCAGTCGAAAACCTGCTGCAGGGCCTGCGCGCGCGTCACGAGCGTGGCGCCCGCCGGCGAGTTGATGGGCGTGGCGACCGGTCCTCCCGGAACGGTGGAGTAATACCAGATGAACAAGGACGGGCTCCCCGCATTCGTGGCGGCATCCACGAGGGTTTCTTGAATCGCGCCGACGTACTTCGCGTAGCTCGCTCCGAGCTTCACGTTGCCCTTGCCCGTCACGTCGAACTGGGCCGCGAGGCGCGGGCTGAAAGCGTGATCCTTCGCCGTGACGATCCCCCGGCTGTCCGCCGCGTCGTTCTTGTCGTAGCGAACGCCGAGGTTGAGGGAGAGCCGGTCGTTCACGCGCCACGCGTCGTTCAGGAAGACCGAGTGCGTGAGCACGTCCGAGCCCTTGCTCAGCGTTTCGATCGGCGTGTAGTAGATGTACGTCCGGTTGTCGATGACGGGGAAGATGTCGCCGTTCTGGACGATGATTCCCGTCGTGAAGAGGCGGTAGTTGCTGCCCGACTGGTAGTTGTTCGCCTTGCGCGAGCCGGAGAAGTGGTCGTACCCGAGGACGAGGTTGTGCGAGCCGAGGCTGCCCGTCGAGAGGAAATACGTTCCCTTGACGAGGAAGTCCTCGTTGTCGCGTTTCTCGGGGTCGCACACGCCGCAGAAGGTGGGCGAGTTGTAGCGCGCGTTTCCGTTCGCGCGGCTGCGCATGAGCGTGCCCTTGATGACGTCCGTGTAGATCGACCCGGAGTTCTCGAACGTGAACTTGCGGCGGGAATAGAGCCCCTCGACGAACAGGTTGCTCGTGATGACGCCGTTGTAGTTCGCCGTGAGGATCTCCTGGGGCAGCTCGCGATTCACGAGGCTGTCGACGTCCAGGATGACTCCGAAGAAGTTCCCGTTCTGCTTCGTGTCGACTTTCAGATAGTTGACCGCGAACGTCTGGCTCGCGAACGGGGTCAACGTGAGCTTGCCCTGGTAGCGCTTCTCGTCGGTGAGCGTCGCGAAGGGGATGTTCGTGGGGGCGGCGGTCTGGCCGGAGCCCGTGACCTTCGCGTACCGGCCCGACCCGAAGAACCAGACGTGGTCCTTCCAGAAGGGCCCGCCGATGGTCGCCTCGTAAACCGGGTTCACCTTCTGGATGCGCGTCTCACCGGCAGGCGAGATCGCGCTCCAGGCGTCGTTCGTGAACGACGTGCGGAACGAGCCGGAGAACTGGTTGCCGCCGGCCTTCGTCACCGTGTTGATGACGCCTCCGGTGAAACGGCCGTACTCCGCCGAGACCGAATTGACCGACGTGGTCGTCTCCTGGATCGCGTCCTCGATGAAGAGGTTGTTCGGCGTGCCGCGGATGTTGTCCATGATGACCGCGCCGTCGACCGTGAAGAGGTTGTCGAAGGTCTGGCCGCCCGAGATCGTCGCGGCGTTCCCGAGACCCGTCGTCCGGCTCAGGCCCGACGAGAGCTCGACCGAGGCGAGGATCGTTCTCGCCACGGGAAGCTTGTTCGTGATCTCGGTCGTGAGCGTGGTGGACGCCTGGGTCGTCGTCGAGACGGTTTCGGCCTTGGCCGAGACCGTCGCGGCCGCCGAGACTCCCGAAAGCGCGAGCGCCGCGTCCTGCGTGGCGGGGTTACCGGCGGTGAGCTTGACGGTCTTCGTCACGGCCGTGAAGCCCTGAAGGGTGAACGTGACCGTGTAGTCGCCGGGCGGAATGCCGGAGAAAGAATAGTCGCCGTTCGCGGACGTGACGGCCGTGCGCTCCCCCTGCAGCGAGGGCGATTTCAGGGTCACCGTCACGCCGGGGAGACCGGCGTTCTCGTTCTCGACCTTGCCGCGCAGGGCGGTTGTCGTCGCTTGCGCGAGCGCGAGCGAGCTGGCGACGAAAAGTACGAGGAACCCGAAGAACCGGAGCTTTCTCATGCGTTTTTCTTCCTCCATTGAGTGACGAAATTGACGAATCGAACCGGCTTCGACCCTGAAAATGATTTGAGGTTACAGACGGGCCACCTCCGCGAGCACCTCTTCACAAGCTGACTGTCGCGAAGTCTAGCACTTGCCGTGCCGTGGAAGGCGTTCGCGTCATTCCGCGAAATCGCTTTTGGGATGAAGGGTTTAGTTGCCGCCATCCGTCCCCGCCGTCGCTCAGCGAACGGAAATCGGGATCGTGGTCCGGCCGTTTGGATGACGCGTTTCTCCGCCATCCCGTGCGCCCGCGGGACAGGGTGTCGTTGGGGTATATTCGCCGGGTTTCGCGAGAGGCGTGGGATCGCATTCCCGCGCACGCAAGCGGGAGAGTCACCCATGAAACGCAAGCTCCTTTCCGCTCTTTCTCTGTTCCTCCTCTCGGCCCTCGCGGCCTTCCCCTCGTTCGCGGCCCTCGACAAGTACAAGGACTGGGACAAGTCCCCGGAATACGCCTATCTCGCGACGGACGACGAGAAGAAGGAATGGAAGAAGGTCGCCTCGGACGCGGACGCCGAGAAATTCGTCGCCCTGTTCTGGGCCCGGCGGGATCCGGACCTGAAGACGCCTGAGAACGAATTCCACGAGCGATTCGACGTCCTCGTCAAGAAGGCCGACGAGATCTTCGCGCTCGGAAGAAAGCGCGGTGCGCTCACGGAGCGCGGCAAGGCGCTGATCCTCATCGGCCCCCCGAAGTCGATCGCGCGGGGCTCGGCCGCGCCGACGCCTGTCGACGACACGACGACGGGAACCGGGACGGCGGGCTCGCTCTCGGGCACCGGCGTGATCGGGACGACCGGCTCGACGACGATCATGACGCACTTCCTCTACGAGAAGCCCCAGCTTCCTCCGTGGGCGGACGTCCAATCGCTCGACCTGAGGTTCCAGGTGGACCTCGGGACGAACGCCGAGAACGTCGTGAATGGTCTCGGTCCCGCGAAGCGGCTTGAGGTGAAAGCCGCGCAGATGGCGCTCGTGAACCCGACGCTCAAGGACGTTCCGGTCTACAAGACGAGAGAGCAGGTCGCCGCCGACCAGAAGACGGCTGCCGACAAGGCGGCCGAGGAGGCGAAGGGACCCGCGCTGTCCGAGGCGGCCCGGGCGACGCTCGAAGGCCTTCCCAAGGAGCCCTTCGGAGCGCTCGCGCTTCTTCCCGTTTCGTACCGTGACGGCGCGACGCGCCTCATGGTCCAGCTCTACGTTCCGGGCTCCGTCGCCGGAACGGGCGAGGGGGCGAAGCTCCTGATCCTCGCGCGGGACAAGGACGGCAAGGATGCGATCCGCCTCGAGGAGGCCGCGGCGCTGAGGAAGACGAAATCCGACTTCTTCACCGACCGGTCTTTCCGGATCGTCCCGGGGGAGTACGAGGTCGCCGCCGCGCTCGTGGACGGGGCGGGCAAAGTTCTCGCGTCGGCGCGGCGGAAAGTCAACGTTCCGGCGCTCACCTCGGACTTCGCGGCCTCGCCGCTCCTCGTCGCGGTGAACGACTTTCCGGTCGACGCCCCGAAGCCGGACGAGCCCTTCACGTTCTCGGCGCGACGCTTCGTCGTCAAGGGTGACGGCCGCGTCGAATCGACGGACGGCCTCTCGTACGCCGTTCGTCTCTACAACCCGCCCGTCGATCCGGTCTCACGCACGGTCACGCTCAAGCGCACCGTGAAGATCAAGCCGAAGGGTCAGCCCGCGATCGACGTCCCGACTCCGCCGGAGGAGCCGGCGAAGGTGCCCGAAGACAAGGAGCCCGGCGCTCTCGTGCTGGACATCGCGGGCGGCGTCGTGGAGTCGAACCTCGGCCAGTACTTCCGGCCCGGCGACTACGAGCTCAGGCTCACGCTCACGGACGCCGCGTCGCAGAAGAAGCTCGATCTCGTCGCGCCGTTCACCGTCGTGGGGCCGGCGAAGAAGTAACCCGGTCTCCTCACTCCACGCGGACGCTCGTCGAGCCGACGCCGATGCGGTTCGTGGCGACGTCGCGGACGGTGGCCACGAAGCGCATGTTGCCCGTGCGCGACTTGACCTCGCCCGTGTACTCGAACGGCTCGGTCCTGGCCTTCTCGAGGGCGGCGGCGTCCAGGACGATCGTCTTGCGATCCGGGACCGAGTTCGAGCGCGCACCGCTGTCATCGACGGCCGCGAGGCTGACGTCCACGACCGCCTTCTTCTTTCCGCCTTCGTCGAGGAACGTGATCGCGGAGAGCGGGACGGACACCTTGAACGGCGCGATGCGGCGGCCGAGGCCGCCCGACTTCTTCGGAGGTCCGATCGCGAGCGCGACGGGGAACTCGCCCCTGGCCTCCGGCGTGACGAGCGCGAGCTCCATGCGATCCCGGGCGCTCGCATCCGCGGTTTTCGCGCCGTAGGCGCGGCGCGCCCGCAGCGTCACGCCCGGCCGCGAAGACGTGACCTTCACGCTGTGGTCGGTCTTCTTCGGATCGAGGGCCGAGAGCGTAACCCCGATCGAGTAGTAGCTCGCCGACTCCTGATAGATGCGCTCCAGGGCGCGGCCGAACGTGTTGCGGTTCTGGACGAGGATTCCTCCCGTCGCGTCGGCGAGGCCCGCGAGCGGCTCGCGGCGGTTCGCGTCGGCCTGGAACGAGGAGACGACGGGCGCGTCCGCTTCGGAGGCGTCCGAATCGGTCGCGAGGCCGCGCGCGTCGAGGGCGTGCACGGTGATGCCGGAGCGGTTCGCCTCCGCGACGACGGCCTGGTAGTCGGCGACGACGGTGTTGTCGAACTGGCTCAACGCGTTCGTCGCGAGCGCCTGCGCGAGGGTCTGGCCCGGCCGGAGCTCGAGTCCGCTCGAGACCCAGAGCGCCACGCGCTTTCCGGAGCGTGCGGCGAGGGCCGCGAAGGCCCGCCGGAGCTCGTCGAGGGTTCCCTTCTCGCGGCTCCTGATCTGGTCGCCCCAGTTCCGGATGGAAGCGTCCCGCGACGCGGGACGCATCCGCCGAACGCTCGCGATCTCCTGCCGGTACTGGGCCTCCCAGTAGAGCCCCCGGGCGCCCGTCTTCTCGAGGCGCGAGAGCCCGTCGAGGAGGGACTCCTTCGAGTTCGTGAACGGCGTGATGACGTGCGACGAGATGCTGTACGACAGGATCGCCATGCTGTCCGACGGCGAAAGCCGCGTGACGAAATCGCGCAGGCCTTCGAGAACGCGCTTGCGGTCGGACGGCAGGAGGTGCTCGTCGTCGAAGAACACGAGGAACTGGCGCGGCACGTAGCGGTCGGGTCCCGCCGCGGTCGTCTCGAGGATGAAGTCCGGAGACGCGGTCGCGAGATCCGGACCGTGGAGCTGGCCCGCTTCCACCCGGGCGAAGTAGTCGAGGGGCAGGGCCTTGCCGTCCACGGTCACGGAGATCTCGCCGCGCGTGAGGTCCGGCACGCTCTTGCCGTCCTTTCCCGTCGCGATGACGTCGAGGTCCATCACGGTGACGTCGACGGCCGCGCGCACGCCCGGCACCGCGGCCGGGGCGTCGGCCGCTCGCGCCGGAGCGGCGAGCGCGAGCGCGGGGAGGAGGAGCATGGCGAGAAACTCTCGCGGAGGAAGGGCGACGTGCATGAGGTACCTCGGTTGGAGCTCGTCGGTCAGAGCTGGAGGATTTCGCGAAGCATGGCCGCGTCCCGCGTGATGACGTCGTTCTGCCCGGGGCGCGCGGTCAGCGCGACGACCTGCTCGGTGAGCCGCGGGTCGTCGCTCATCCACTCCTGCCCGATCTGCTCGGAGGGAGCCGCCTGCTTTGCTAGAAAGATCAATCGTTCGGCGGGCGGGCTCTTCGTGGTCACCCGCCCGCTCGAGCCGAGGACATCCTCGACCGTCTGGGGGAGATTCAACTTCCGGGCCAGCACGCGTCCCGCGGCCGCCCGGAAGCGCGAAAGGGCCCCCGCGCGGATCGGACCGGGAGGGAAAGCCACGGAGATCAACAGCTTGAGAAGCTCGTAGCTCCCCAGGGGCTCCAGGAGCCCGAGGGTGTAGGCGTCCTCCCGTTCGAAGCCCTGGTCCTCGGCGAGGTGCGAGCCGGCCACGGCGGTGGACAGCGCCGAGCGCCTCACGACCCGCTCCATCTTCTCGTCGGACGGGACCTTGGGGGACCCCGCGTCCGCGAGAAGGCCCGCGAACCGCTTGATCGCCGTCGGGCCCACGATCCGGACCGCTTCCCGGGCCGTGCCGATCAGCTCGTTCGGTTCCGTGCGAAGGGAGTTCGCGAGGTAGAGGAGGTCGATCGTGAGGAATGGATCGAGGGCCGCGATCTGGACGATGCGCTCACTCTCGCCGTTCTCGTCGAGGGCCGTCTTCAGCATCGTCGCGGTGTCGTCGTAGATCGGGAACAGGCGCGCGGGCTCGCGCAGCCTCTTGTGGACGCGGTTCGCGAAGGACGTGAAGCCCTGGAACGCCTCGCGCAGGGCCGAGGGCGCGGGGACTTCACCGGGCAGGCTCTCGAGAATCGTCCAGAAGAGGGCCGCGAGCGCGTCGGGCTTGAACTCCTTCTCCCAGCGGGCGCCCGTCTCGTCCGCTCCCGAGCCCGCACCGAGATTCACACGCGAGTCGTCCACCGACTTGGCGCCGTGGAAGGCGAGGACCTGCCCGCGCAGGGACAGGTGGATCCGGATGAGGTCTTCGATCTTGAAGAGCGGGTCGAATTCGAACGAAGCGCCGGCCCAGTGGAAGAGATCGAGGAGGATCTTCATCGCGAGGCCCTCGACGGCCTCCGCGAGCTTCTCGCGGCCGAGGAGGTTGCGCTCGAGGATGAGACGCGTCAGGTTCTTGCCCGTCGCGAAGCTCTCGGCGAGGAGCTCGTAGACGGATTCCTCGGAGAGGACCTTGCGGCGCGTCAGGTAGACGCCGAGGCGCTCGTTCGGCAGGGAGGAGGACACGAAGACGATCGCGCCGCCCTTGAGGTCGATCGTGCGCAGGACCTCTCCGCGCCAGACCGTCACGCGTCCGGAGAGCGCGTTGATCTCCAGCCACTGCAGAAGATCAGCGAGCGAAAAGGTGTCGAGGTTCCCGCTGAGCGTGCGTGCCACTGTCTGGCGTCAGTTTGACACGAAGCCGCCCCGCTGGGGGCGCGCCGGGCGGATCTCAGCTTCCCGCGCGCAGGAGGCGCGTGGCCTTCTGGAGCGCGAGGAGCTCACGGGCGTCCTTCTGAAAAACCCCGACGCCGTAGCCTTCCTTCGTGAAGAAGGTGAACCGCAGCTCCTGGAACGGGATTCCCTTCGGGACGCGGTCCCTCCGGTAGTACCAGGTCTCGACGTCGCCCTCGATGTCGCCCGGGGTGATCTGTCCGCGGTTCTCCGTCGGCACCCGGATCAAGGCCGTGCGTCCGCGCGAATCGCGCACGATCGTGGTCTCGGTCGTCTTGAGGCTCGTCATCACGTCGTTGGACCTCAGGAGCGCCGAGCGGCCGATGTAGGTGGGAGGTCCCATCACGACGAGGACCCGGCCCCGGTCCGAGAGAGAGCCGCGGACCGACTCCGTGGAGAAGGCGGCGTCGGCGTACTGCACACGTCGGTGGAACTCGAGCTCGTACTCGTTGTCCGGGGTCGCCGGATCGGGATCGAACTTCTTCCAGAATCGGAACACCCATTCGCGACGCGAGGCGTCGTCCGTGAGGGTCGCGAACTCCTTTTTTTCCGCGTCGGTCAGGAGATGCCGGACGGCCGTCGCCGGCCAGGCCTCGTCGCCGCGGTAGACCGGCAGGGTCGTCGCGTCGACGGCCATCGTCGAGAAATTCGGCAGCCCCGCCGTGGTGGGCGGACCCCGAGGCGCATCGCGGGCAGCCGCGGTGCGCTGGGCGTCGAAGAAGATGCAGTAGCTCTTCGGGTAGAGACCGGGGTCGATGGTGGCCTCGGGCTGGAACTCGAAGTAGCGCGCGAGCTCCTTGCGCGCCCGCTCCTCGTCCTTGAGCTCCCAGGCGACGGCCGCGCTGTAAAAGTGGTAGACGGGCAGGATCCTCGGAAGGGCCGGCTCGCGTTCGGGAGCGGCGGCGAGCTCGAGGAGGCGGCGCAGCGCGAGGTCCGCGTCCGCCCAACGCTTCGTGCGGTAGGCGCTTTTCACCTGGACGAGGGTCTGCAGGACGGGATCTTCGGATGCCGGGAGGGGCGCCGCGAGAAGGGCCGGAAGGAGAAACCAGGGTGCGAGGCGAAGCCGCACTTTCAAACCTCGTGGCGCCGAGCTTAGCATCGAGGCCATGAGCGATTCCACCGTCACGACCTCCTCCGGCATTCCTCTCCGGACCGTGTACGGCCCGGCCGACGTCCCGCCCGGCTGGGAGCCCTCCGCGCCGGGGGTCTCGCCCTTCACGCGGGGCTCCCTTCCGGGCGGGTATCGCGCGAAGCTCTGGACGATGCGGCAATATGCCGGGTTTTCGAGCGCGAAAGAGTCGAACCTGAGGTACCGGTTCCTCCTCGATCAGGGGCAGACGGGCCTTTCCGTGGCGTTCGATCTCCCGACGCAGATCGGGTACGACTCCGACCACGTGCTCGCGCGCGGCGAAGTCGGAAAGGTGGGCGTCCCGGTGGCGTCTCTCGACGACATGGAGACGTTGCTCGACCGGATCCCGCTCGACAGGGTTTCGATCTCCATGACGATCAACGCGACCGCGTCGATTCTCCTCGCGTTTCTCCTGGCCGTCGCCAAGGGACGCGGCACCTCGTGGAAGGCGCTCTCGGGAACGATCCAGAACGACATCCTGAAGGAATACGCGGCGCGCGGGACTTACATGTTTCCGCCGAAGCCTTCGATGCGGCTCGTCACCGACGTCTTCGCGTTCTGCCAGGAGAACGTTCCGCGCTGGAACACGATCTCGATCTCGGGCTACCACATCCGCGAAGCGGGGGCGACGGCCGTGCAGGAGATCGCCTTCACGATCGCCGACGGCCTCGAATACCTCGCGGCCGCGAAGGCGGCGGGCCTCGACCCTTCGGCGATCGCGCCGCGGCTCTCCTTCTTCTTCAACGTCCACAACGATTTTCTCGAGGAGATCGCGAAATTCCGGGCCGCGCGCACGCTGTGGGCGCAGCTCGTGGCCGAGCGCTTCTCGATCACGGACCCGCGCGCCTCCGCGATGCGCTTTCACACCCAGACGGCGGGATCGACGCTCACGGCGCAGCAGCCGGAAGTGAACGTCGTGCGGGTCGCGATCCAGGCGCTCGCCGCGGTGCTCGGCGGCACGCAATCTCTCCACACGAACGGCAAGGACGAGGCGCTGTCGCTCCCCACCGAGGCTTCCGCCCTTCTCGCGCTCAGGACCCAGCAGGTGATCGCCCACGAGACCGGCGTGACGCGCGTGGTCGACCCGCTCGGCGGCTCGTGGGCCATCGAGGCGCTGACGGCCTCTCTCGTCGAGAGCGCGGGCGCCCTCGTCCGGAAGGTCGACGGCATGGGCGGCGCCCTCAAGGCGATCGAGGCGGGCTTCTTCCAGCGCGAGATCCAGGAGAGCGCCTGGCGGGCGCAGCGCGCGATCGAGCAGAAGGAGCAGATCGTCGTGGGCGTCAACGAGTTCGTCGGGGGCGAGGAGCGTGCGATCCCCATGCTCGTCGTCGACCCCGCGGTGGAGACGGAGCAGGTGAAACGCCTTCAGGCGCTGCGCGCGCGTCGCGATCCGGCGGCGGCCGAGCGGCGCCGGACCGCGCTCGTCGAGGCGGCGCGCGAGGGGCGAAACCTCCTCCCTCCGCTCGTGGACGCCGTCACCGATCTCGTGTCTCTCGGCGAGATCGTCGAATCGCTGCGAACCGTCTTCGGCGATCACCGGGAGAACGCGGCCTGGTGAGGTCCGGGCCGGTCGCGGGCGCGTCAAACCGGCATTCGAGGCGGGTTTGAAAGGATGCGAAGCGACGTGACCCGCCCGGAATGCCGACTCCCGCCTGTGTAATTCGTCGGAAGGCGCCTCGAATGCGGGTTTGCGCGGTTCTTACACGGCGTTCAAACCGCAAGTGCCTGTCCGTGAGTGATTTGTCGCCTGCACCCGAAGTTGTGCAGACTTTTCGAGGAGGCCGTCTGTCGCGCTCTCTCGGTTTTTTGCACACGCGAATGCACAGGCCAATTCACAGAACCTCTGGGTTTCTTCCGAAACCCATGACCTTCAAGGGTTTGGAGTCGACACCTCCGCGCTCTCCGGGAACGCGAGCGACCCTTCGACGGCCGCGACGCCCGGCTCGAAGCAGCGGCGGCAGCGGGCTTCGTAGAGCCCGGCGGCCCCGACGACGACGCGCTCGCGCGACGCCACGAGGCGCTGGGTGCGGCTCGCGGGCGCGCCGCAGCGCACGCAGATCGCACGCGTCTTCGTGATCTCCTCGGCGGCCGCCATGAGGGCCGGCATCGGCTCGAACGGGCGGCCCAGATAGTCCTGGTCGAGGCCCGCGGCGATCACGCGCTTGCCGAGGTCCGCGAGGCGGTTCGCGACGTCGACGATCCCGGCGTCGAAGAACTGCACCTCGTCGAGGCCCACGACTTCGGTGCGCGCGTCGGTGCGGTCCAGCACCTCGGCCGAGGACGCGACGGCGAGAGCAGTGAGCCGCAGGCCGCCGTGGGACACCACCTCGACTTCCGAGAAGCGGTCGTCGATCTTCGGCTTGAACACCTGCACGCGCCGCCGCGCGATCTGCGCGCGCGTGAGACGGCGGATGAGCTCTTCGGACTTCCCGGAGAACATCGAGCCGCAGATGACTTCGAGGGAACCGGTGCCGGGAGGAGTCATTTTCTGGTCCTGTTTCGAGAGGAAGACAAAGACGAAGACGAGGAAGACGAAGAAAAAGACGAGGGTTTCTTAGAAGGCGCGTGACGGGCCTTCGCATGCCGGCCTCGGCGCGCCGCGCCTGTGGCGGTTGCCCTCTTTACCTTCAAAGAAATTTCTCTTCTTTTCTTTCTCCTTCTCTCTTTCTCATTTTCCCTTTCTTTCTGCGCGGCAGCGACACCGACCTTCGGACACAAGTCCGCGAGCGTGCAGCGCTCGCACTGCGGGCGGCGCGCCGTGCAGATGCGCCGGCCGTGCTGGATGAGCGCGTGGCTGATCCAGGTCCAGCGGCCTTTCGGGATGATCCGGTTGAGGTCGCGCTCGGCCTTCACGGCGTCCGTCTCCCGCGTCCAGCCGAGGCGACGTGCGACGCGTCCGACGTGCGTGTCCACGACGACGCCGTCCGGCGTGCCCCAGACGTTCCCGAGGACGACGTTCGCCGTCTTGCGCCCGACGCCCGGCAACGCGTGCAGGGACTTCATCGTGTTCGGGACCTCGCCGCCGTGCTCGGAGAGGAGGGCCCTCGCGATGCCACGCAGGGATTTCGCCTTCGCGTTGAAAAAACCGGTCGAGCGGATGATCTCCTCGAGCGCTCCCGGAGGAGAACCGGCCAGAGCGGCGACGTCCGGGTAGCGCCGGAAGAGCTCGGGCGTGACCATGTTCACGCGCACGTCGGTGCACTGGGCCGAGAGGACGGTCGCGACGAGGAGCTCGAGCGGGCTCCGGAAATCGAGCGAGCACGCGGCGTCGCCGTACAGGTGCTCGAGGCGGACGAGCGTCGCGCGGACGGGCGCAGCCGGAGATTTCCCAGAAGGCATGAGGGCGGAGAATATGCTAAGAATCGCGGGTCTTGAGGACTCGCGCCCGCCTTCTTCGATTCCTCCCGAGCGCAATTCTCGGAGTCCTCCTTTCGTCTGCTGTTCCCGCGGCGCGCGCGGAAAACCTGGTGGTGACGATCCTCGAAACGACGGATCTCCACGGGCGCCTGCTGCCCTGGGATTACCAGCGCGCCCAGGCCGCGGACGAAGGACTCGCCCGCGTCGCCTCGCGCATCGCCGCGATCCGCAGGGAGACGCCGAACGTGCTCCTCCTCGACGCGGGCGACACGATCCAGGGAACGCCGATCGAGTTCCTGCACGCGAAGGATCCCTCGAAAGGCCCCGACCCGATGGCCGAGGCGATGAGCGTCCTCGAGTACGACGCGATGGCCGTCGGGAACCACGAGTTCAACTTCGGGCTCGCCGTCCTGCGCAAGGCGCAGAAGGAGTCCTCGTTCCCGTGGCTCTCCGCGAACACGCGCAACGTCTCGGACGGCTCGGCCGCGTTTCCGGAATACCTCGTGAAGACGGTTGCGGGGATCCGGATCGGTGTCCTGGGCCTGACGACGCCGAACATTCCGAACTGGGAGCCCGTGCGCAACCGCCCCGGCCTGCGCTGGGAGGACCCGGTCGACACGGCGAAACGCCTCGTGCCGGTTCTTCGCGGGAAGGAGCGTTGCGACTTCGTCGTCGCGCTGATTCACAGCGGCCCCGAGGTCGACCTGAAGACCGGCGTTCCCGACGGCACGGACGACGAGAACCGCGTCGTGGCGCTCTCGAAGGTGCCGGGGATCGATCTCCTTCTCACGGGACACACGCACCGCCGCATCCCGCTCACGAGGCTCAACGGCGTCCCGATGATCCAGCCGGGGCGCTGGGGCGACGTCCTCGCGCGCGTGGACGTCACGTTCGAGACGTCCGGCGGGAAGGTGACCGTGGCGGACGTCTCGGGCGCGCTCCTTCCCTCGGACGCCTCCGTCGCGACGGACCCTGGCGTCGCCGCGATCGCGGCTCCCCACGACGCCGCGGCGCGCGCCTACATGGACGAGCAGATCGCGGTCGCCGACGAGGACTTCCCGGGTGCGCGCGCCCGGCTCGAGGACACGGCCCTCCTCGACTTCGTGAACGACACGATGCGGGAGGCCACCGGGGCGGACCTCTCGATGACGTCGCTCCTGCCGGGCCGGTTCGAGGGCTTCAAGAAGGGTCCGATCAAGGTCCGCAACGTCTACACGCTCTATCCGTACGAGAACGCCCTCGTCGCGATCGAGATCGACGGGGCGACGCTGAAGGCCTGCCTCGAGCACGCCGCCGAGTTCTACGGCAGCGCGGAGTGGGAGGATGGCCGGCTCGTGCTGAAGCCGAAGGAGAGGATGATCCCGTACAACTTCGACGTCGTTCAGGGCGCGACGTATCGCATCGACCCGACGGCTCCCGTGGGCTCGCGCGTGAAGGACCTCGCGTACCGCGGGCGCCCCGTGCTGCCCGCGGACCGTTTCACGCTCGCCGTGAACGCCTACCGCGCCCAGGGTTCCGGCGGCTACAAGGCGCTCAAGGGTGCGAAGGTCGTCAAGGAAATCAAGGACGAGATCCGCGAGCTCCTCATCGAGCGGCTCCGCAAGCTCGGCCACGTGAGGCCGCAGGCGGATCACAACTGGATCGTCGCGCCCGACGCCGTCTGGGCGCCGGAAGCGCCCCGACCTCGCACGAATTGAGCCCGGCTCTTCGTCAATTCGACGGGGAGAGGTCCCAGGCGCGGATCAGGTTGAATCCGATTTTCACGTTCCGGTCCGTGACGCCGCCGCTGTAGTCGCCGCCGACGTACTGGTCCACGGTCGAGGCCTGCGAGTTTCCCATCCACAGGGCGAACCTGTGGTTGAAGACCTGCTTCTCGATCGCGACGGACCACTGCCCGACCGAGTCGGGCACGACGTTCTTCGTCGGGACGTACTCTCCGATGAGCGCGATCGACTTCGTGATCTTGAGCTGCAGGATGAGCGGCACGTTGAAGACGTCCTTCTGGAACTGCGTGTTCTGCGCGTAGCTCGGCGCCGCCGCGAGCGTGACGCGGTTGGCGATCGTGTAGGAGACGAGGACCTGCCCGAAAAAGCTCGTCTCCTTCGGAGCGTAAGCGGCGGTCCGCCAGTCGAGACCCGCGCGCGCGCCGACGGCCAGGGGAAGAGAGGCGTTGGGCCTGAGGAGCGTTCCCTTCAGGGCGAATTCGTAATCCGCGTAGTTGTTCACGCGATAGACCTGCACCGCGAGGTTCGGAATGAAGACGTAGTCCACGCCGATGCCGATCGCAGCCCCGCTGTCGAGACCCCAGAGGCTGCTCCCGCCGGCATCCTTCACGGCCTGGTTGAAGCGGTGCGTGAAGACGGCCTCGAACTTCCCCCGTTCGTTCGTGAGCGGAGTGGACGTCTGCGAGAACCGGTTGCCCAGGGTGGTCGTCACGCCTTCGTCGCCGCGGCCCTCCCCGGCGCCGAGCACGAAGGCGGAGACGACGGCAACGAGGGCGACCGTCCGGATCGCCTTGCGCATGAAACCCTCCTCGCGCCTATTTCGGGATGACGAGCGGCTGGATCACGTCGGTGTCGCGGGACCTGAGGTCCTGCCTCACGAGGACCGCGAGGAACGGCCCGGTGCCGTCGGCGGGAACGACGTCGAGGCGCCCGAGGTCCGTTTTCGCGCCGGCCAACCAGCCCGGAAGCGAGACGGCGCCCGACGGCGGCACCGTGACCGTGCGGCTGCCGACGGCGGTGCCGTCCGCGCCGGTGAATTTCACCGTGACGTCGCCCGGGTTCGCCGACGTCGACGTGAGGTGGAGCGTCGAGGAAAAGTCGTCGTTCTGCGTGGCCGAGAGGAACACGCCCCGCGAGCCCGACGGGATCGCGGAGGGAGACGCGGCGAAGGCCGCGCGCGACGTGAAGACGACGTTTCCCCCGGAGGAAAGCGCGGCGCGGAAGGTGGCGAAGGCCGCTACCGGCTGATCGGCGGCGACGTCGAGCGTCCCCGTGGCTGCCGCGGCGGGACTTCCCAGGTCGAGCGTGACGACCGCGCCGGGAGGGACGGTCGTCGTCGCGAGCGGGCCGCCCGGCGCGAGAGCGGGTCCGTCGACGGGCTGCGCGACGCGGAAGGACACGCCGACGTTCGCGGAACCCGTCCCGCTGTTGAAGATCTGGAGCGTCGGCTTGACGCCGCCTCCGCGCGTAAAGCCCGCGATCTGGAGGCTGTTGGCGAGCGCGGACGCTCCGACAGGGGCGAGGCCCGCGACGTCTCCGCTCCCGCGGTCCACGGCCGAGCCGAACAGCAGAACCCGCCCGGTCGCCACCGTGCAGACGATGCGCGCGGACGGAAGGGTCGGCAGCGCGAAGGCGTCGAAGATGGACGTGCCCTGGACGTGGTAACCGCTCGGCCAGTCGTACGCGTAGCTCGCGCGGGAGACGCCGCTCGCGTCGACGATCGAGATCGTGCCCCGCGACGCTTCCGTGACCAGGACGCCCGCGATCGTCTGCTCTCCGACGTCGGAGGACGCGAAGAGAAAGCCCGTGTCGCCCGCGCCCAGCGCGGCGGTGCCCGCCACGGCGTTCGCGGCGTCGCCCAGGGTTCCGCCTGAGGGAGCGGAAAGGGAGACGCGCGACCACGCGAACGTGTCGTCGAGGACGTCCGACGTGATCCGAACGCCGCCCTGGACGCCCGCCGAGTCCATGCCCGCGCCGATGACGTCCTGCTGGGACACGAGCGTGCCGGCCGGCACCGGCTGCGTCGCGGCGCCCGACAATCCGGCGATCCATCCGTCGGGCAGGATCCGCTGAACGTAGTTCATGACCTTCGTCACTCCAGTGGAATCGGGAGTCCCCCGATTCCAGGTGACGATCTGGGTGCGATACGAGCGGGCCGAATCGGAGGAGAAAGGCGCCGCCGATGCGGAGGTGAGATACAGCTCCTTGTCGTCGACCTTCGGCGGGGGAGAGAGAGCGCCGAAGGCGCCGCTCGTCCCGAAGAAGATCCTGCCGCGCGCCTCGTCGATCAGCATGGCCCAGAGCGAGCTGCCGCTGTTCACGAGGATCTGCGCGAGTCCGGGCTGGCCGCTCCCGACGTCGACCACGACGCTCGGAGGCGTCAGATCCTGCTCGTCGAGCGTGAGAGCGCTCGTCACGGCCGTCGTCGCGAAGGTCGTCCGCGCGACCGGGACGGCGTCCGTGAACGTGAGAGTCGAAGTCGACGACGGCGTGGATTTCCCGGGGTCGAGGAACCCCACCTGGCCCGCCTGATCCGAATAGACGACGAGCCCCTTGTAGTTGTGGATGTCGTAGGGGAACGAGCCCGATGGGAGCGTGAACACGTCCAGGGTGCCGGTCGCATCGTCGAAGCGGCCGAGCTGTCCCGAGGCGTAAAAGGTGATCCAGAGCTTTCCGTCCGCGAGGCGAACGATCTTCGAGGGCGAAAGAGTCGTCGAGGGCAGCGTCCAGATCCTGGCGGTCGAGACGTCCGGAGCCCAATGGACGACCGACTGGAAGATGAAGTCGAGGGAGAAGATCGATCCGTCCGGATCCTGCCAGGGGTAGGAGTTGTAGTAGACGCCGGGGGTCGTGTAGTAGATGAAGTTCGGGACCGCGGGATCGAAGACCGCGAGGAGCCCGCCTGTTTCCGGCAGCCAGAATTTTCCGTCGGGTCTTTTCACGAGCGCCGTGGGCCGGCGCGCGCCGTCGGTGTATTCCGTGACGCTTCCGGTGGCCGGATCGAAGTGCGCGACCTTGAAGCCGCCGAGCTCCGTGATCCAGAACGTGCCGTCGTCGTCCCTCAGAAGAGAGCTCGGCGCGGCGTCCTTCGCCATGATCCAGCGCGAGAGCTTCGTGCGGTCGCCGGACATGCGGGAGATGGCGTTCTCCTCGGCGGAAACGGCCCACACGGATCCGTTCGCTTCCTTCACCATGTTGGCGCCGTCGTAAGCCAACGCGCCCGTGAAGGAGTAGAGCTCCGTGCCGGCAGGGACCGGACGCGGCGTCGGCGTGGGTGTGGGGGTCGGCGTCGGCTCCTGCCCGCGAGCGGGAAGCGTCAGGGCGAAGACGGCGATGAAGAACGGAAGAAGGAGTCCGGGGGAGCGCTTGCGTGTCACGTCGGGCATTGTAGCGGCCCGAGATGCACGCTCCGTTCCGCTTCCCACGTCGTGAAAAGTGGCCGGTTTGACGCGCCGGAGACGCTTGGCGTAGGATTGGGTCTCGCAGGGCGGCCCCGAACGTTCGGAGAGCCCACCGGCGCCGCAGCGCGGAGCCGGAATGGCCGCAGAGACCGCGGCCGCCCCGCCAGGGAGAACCCAAGTCAAGGGCCCGAAGCGCGGAGGATGCGTGCGTTCACCTTGGAACGCCGTCCCCGGCCGGAAGCCACGAGGGAAGTCCGTTGGCTCGCATCGAGGGGCCAACCCCGGAGGATTAATTTGAGCGAGATGGACCCGAAGGATCGAGTCCTCACGGCACCCGGCGACTCGCAAAGGGGCGACGTCGACGTTCCGGATGGGGAGTTCGAGGCCGATTCCGCCGGCCCGGAGACCGAAGAGGGCTCAGAGGCCGCGGAATCGAACGAGGGCGGCGACGCGCAGCCTGCCGCCGAAGGCGAGGGCCAGAACGCGTTCGACCCCTACAGGCGGCGGAGACGCCGGCGCCGTCGGCGCGGCCGCGGACGCGGTCCCGGTCCGGCAGTCGCGGGCGACGGAAGCGGCACGCTCTCGCCGGAGGGCGTCTCCCCCGAGGCCCGGGGCCGTTACGCCCCGCGCATGGAGCCAGCCGCCGTCGCGAACGCGCCCCGCACGGCGATCAAGGGAATCGTGAAGCTTCACGGGGACCACTCCGGCACGCTCGTCTCGTCGACGACCTATTTTCCCGAGCGCGGAGACCCGTTTCTTCCGAAGTTCCTCGTGGAATCCGAGGACCTCGAGGACGGCCTTCTCGTCGAGGCCGAGGCCGTCTCGCGCGGCCCGAAGGGCCCGATCGTCCAGAAAGTGATCTCGATCGAAGGACTCGAGCCGGCGGACTATCGCGGCAAGTACATCCAGTTCCACAAGGGCGTGTCGGTCGACCCCGACCGGCGCCTCCGGATGGAAACCGCGGCGGACGAGATCTCCGGCCGCGTCCTGGATCTCGTGGCGCCGATCGGACGAGGCCAGCGCTGCCTGATCGTCGCGCCTCCGAAGGCGGGCAAGACGTTCCTCCTGAAAACGATGGCGAACGCCATCGCGAAGAACGACCCCGACGTGAAGATCTTCATGCTCCTCGTGGACGAGCGTCCCGAGGAGGTCACCGACATGCAGCGGTCGATCACGGGGGAGGTGGTCGCCTCGCCGAGCGACCTCAACGCGGCGCATCACATCGCCGTTTCGGAGGCGTGCTTCGAGCGGGCCAAACGCCTCGTCGAGATCGGCCACGACGCCGTCATCTTCTGCGACTCGATCACGCGCATGAGCCGCGCCTACAACAACGAGCAGCGCGGAAGCGGCCGCATTCTCTCGGGTGGAATCGACGCCCGGACGATGGAGAAGCCGCGCCGCTTCTTCGGCGGCGCGCGGAATCACGAGGGCGGCGGCTCTCTCACGATCATCGCGACGTGTCTCATCGACACGGGAAGCAGGATGGACGACGTCATCTTCGAGGAATTCAAGGGCACCGGCAACAGCGAGATCATCCTCGACCGCGGCCTCTTCGAGCGCCGCATCTTCCCCTGCATCAACATCCCTGCTTCCGGCACCCGCAAGGAGGAGAAGCTCTACGACGCGGACGAGCTCCCGAAGATCCACAAGCTCCGCCGGGCGCTTTCTTCGGTGAAGCCACAGGACGCGATGGAGCTCCTGCTCTCTAAGCTCGGAAAGACGAAGACGAACAAGGAGTTCCTGAAGAGTATTCTTTAGCCTTCTATTCCTCTGGCGGAATGTAGAAGTCCGTCAGCCGCCGCATGACGTGGCGGGGGTCCTCCATATGGAGGAAGCGGGAGGCGCCGGCGAAGGTGGCTCCCTCCGCCCCGCGGATCCCCTGAACGATCGCGGCCGCGCAGCGCAGCCTTTCGGGATCCTCGCGGTCGCCCACGAGGACGATCGTGCGCGCGCGGATCTCGCCGAGCCGCTCGGCCTGCGTCGGCCCGGAGTGCGGCGGACGGGCGAGCGATCCCCCCGCGACGCGCGCGCGTCCGTAGATGGTCTGGAGGCGCTCGAAGGGCCCTTCCAGCTCGCGCGCGACGTCGAAGGCCGGCGAGGCGAGCCATTTTTCGTCCATCGCGGCGCGCGGCGAGCGCGCGAAAGCCGAGAGCAGGTCGCGCCGCGCCGCGAGCGTCTCCTCTCTCCACGGGAACCCCTCGAGCGTGGGCGCGAGGAGCGCGAGGGAGAGCGTCCGAGCCGGAAAGTCGAGCGCGAACTGGAGCGCGACCTCGGCGGCGTCGTCGTGGGCGAGGAGATGCGCTTTCTCCGTCGAGAACCAGTCGAGGAAGGAAGCCATCTCGGCGGCTTCGTCGGCGAGCGAGATCGGCTCGGGCGCGTCGCCCGAGCGCCCGTGGCCCCTTCGATCGAAGCGCAGCGCGCGAAAGCCCGAGGAGACGGCGGTGGCCGGCGCCTCGAGAAGGTCCGCGTCCGCGAACGAGCCGTGGAGCAGCACGACCGTCTCGCCCTCGCCGCCGACCTCGTAGTAGAAGCGGTGCCCCGAAAGGCTCGCGTACGGCATCGGCGGGCTCAGGCCGGCGCGGCCGCTTCGATGCGGCCGGCGACTCGGCGTCCGCGACGACGCCTCCGGCGCTTCGGGGGCGCCGTCGAAGACGGAAGTGGAGGCTCCGGGGGCTCCGCGCCGAACCCTCCCGGCGGCAGGTCGAGCCGAAATGCCTCACGCGTCCAGAAGTCCACAGCGAGGAGGGAGATGGGAGATTCGGAAGAAGATTCTTCGAATGGAGAGACGGAAGAAGAGATGGAGGAACGGAAGGAAACGGGGATTTCTTTGAAGGTGGGTGGGGCTACCGCGGCAGGCTCGTGCGCCGAGATGGGCGTCAGCTGGGACTCCGGTCTCAGCGCGCGCGGTGTCGCCTCCTGCGAAGCCGCCACCGGAGCTTCCGGAGCCTCCCTCTTCACCTTCGAAGAAATCTTCGGCGCCGGAGGCGCCGTCTTCTCTTCCCGTGACGCCGCAGGCGCCGCGAAGAGCGCGTTGTCCGCGAACTCCACGGGGATCTTCATTCCGATGAGGCGCTGGATCGCGTCGAGCGAGAACACGTAGTCTTCGTCGGCGAGGGAGATCGCCTTGCCCGACTGGCCGGCGCGGGCCGTCCGTCCGATCCGGTGAACGTAGTCCTCGGGGTCCTGGGGAAGGTCCACGTTGATGACGTGTGTAACGCCGTCGATGTGGAGCCCCCGCGACGCGACGTCCGTGGCGACGAGCAGCGGCAGCACACCGCTCTTGAAGTCCTGGAGGATCTTCAGGCGCCGTGGCTGCGGAATGTCTCCCGTGAGCGCGCCGATGCGGAATCCGTGCCTCTCGAGGTTCGTGACGAGGCGCTCGGCGAAGCGCTTCGTGTTCACGAAGAGCATCGTGCGCTCGACGCCCTCGCGTCTCAGAAGGCCCAGCAGCAGCGGAATCTTCTCGCGCTGCGAGACGTGGTAGAGCACCTGGGTGACGCGGTCGGCGGTGATCTGCTCGGGCCGGATCTCGATCTTCTTCGCGTCGTGCATGTGCTCGTACGCGAGCTCCATCACGCGGAGAGAAAGCGTCGCGGAGAAGAGCATGGAGTGCCGCCGGCCGGGCGGCGGGCAGCGCCGGAGAATGCGCCTGAGGTCCTTGATGAAGCCGAGGTCGAACAGGCGGTCGGCCTCGTCGATGACGAGCGACTCGACCTCGCCGAAGGACGTCGCGCCCTGTTGTTCGTAGTCGAGGAGGCGACCGGGCGTTCCGATGAGGAGATCGCAGCCGGCCCGAAGCTGGTCGCGCTGGCGGCCGTAATCGATGCCGCCGAAGACGGTCACGATGCGCATCTTCACGAAATGCCCGAGGGCGCGCGCGTCTTCCTGGATCTGCACGGCCAGCTCGCGTGTCGGCGCGACGATGAGCGCCCGCGGGTTCGGGGAGCCCTTGTGGCGCTTCGCCCGGATGAAACGGGTGAAAATCGCCACGAGGTACGCGGCCGTTTTTCCCGTGCCCGTCTGTGCCTGGGCGGCGACGTCCTGACCCGCGAGGAGAAGGGGAAGCGTCGCGGCTTGAATGGGAGTCGCCCGTACGAATCCGCATCCCGCGATCCCCGCGCTCACGGCGTGCGGGAGCTTCAGGTCGGCGAAGTAGACGTCGGAAAGGTGATCGGAAAATTTCCCCGCAGGAGCGGTCATCCGAGTTCATTGTAGCGTCCCGAACCGTTCCCGTCGCCTCCGATATACTGGACCGACGCGCGCCTCTCCTTCCATGACGCCGCTCGCCGATCGCCGCCCGGTCCTCTTCGCACTCGGCATCGCGGCCATCGTCATCGCATTCACGACCGACGAGCGCGTCTTCGGCCTGGTCACCGACGGGCAGATCATGACGCGCACGGCGTATGCGATGTCCGCGCTCGGGGAGATCGGAATCGCGCGCGGTCACCCGGTCGACATCGCGCGCTCCGCCGGAGACGCCGTCACGCGGTACGGCATGGGCCCGTCCCTCGTTCGCGTTCCGATCACGGCGCTCGCGGGTCCGTTCGAGAACGCTTTCGGTGTCGGCTCTTCGCAGACGTTGTTCGTCCTCGGGCAGATGCTCCTCATCCTCCTCGCCGCCGGTGCGGCGGGCCTGCTCGCCGGCTCTCTCGAGGCGGGGGCCGCGGGAACGCGCCGCGCGTGTCTCGCCGCCGCGATCGCATCGCCTCTCTGGGCGTACGCGGGATCCGACTGGTCGGAACCGCTCCAGGCCGCGTGCGTCGGCGGCGCATTCGCGTTCGCCGTCGTCGCCGTCGGTGAGGGCTCCTCCCCACGACGGGCGTCCACCTTCGCGGCGCTCGCGGGGGCGAGCGCCGGCTTCGGGCTTCTCTCCAAGTCGATCCTCATCGTGCTCTTCCCGTGCGTCCT
This sequence comes from Thermoanaerobaculia bacterium, assembly GCA_963719225.1. Classification (GTDB taxonomy): domain Bacteria; phylum Acidobacteriota; class Thermoanaerobaculia; order UBA5066; family UBA5066; genus Fen-183. The sequence goes on from CAVRAY010000001.1 coordinate 958,316, forward strand.
CGCCGTGCTCTGGTTCTCTTCGGAGCGCTCCCGACGCGTGCGCCGTCTGCTCGCGGCGTGCGCCGGCTGGCTGATTCCGGCGGCGCTGTGGCTCGTTTTCGAGATCGTTCGGTTCGGGCGCCCGTTCGCATCGTATTCAGGCGAGCGTTTCAGCCATCCTGTGCTCGACGGACTCTGGCGTCTCACCGTGGGGCCGAACAAGGGTCTCTTCCTGTATTTCCCGCTCGCTCTCCTGGCGGTGCCCGGTGTCGTGAGTCTCGTGAAGACGCGGCGCGCTCTCGCCCTCACGCTCGCGGGGTTCTCGCTCTTCGTACTCGTCACGACCGCGGCCTGGTGGTCGTGGGACGGGACTTCGGGCTGGGGCCCGCGGCTTCTCGTGCCTCTCGTGCCGCTCCTCGCGGCCCTCGCGATCCTCGGCTCCCGCGCGGTGCCTCCTCTCGTCTTCCGGGTGCTCTTCGGGATCGGCGTTCTCGTCAATGCCGTGGGCGCTCTCCAGCCGGACGGGGCGCTCGCGTGGTATTACGCGACGCTCAAGCCGCGTCCTCTTTCCGTCGCCGAGCGCCCGGCATTCCCGGCGTTCGCCACCGAGGTCGACCCGGCGACTTCGGGTGTCGTTCTTCTCCCGATCCACGACGCCGCGATGCACGCCGGCCTGTCTCCTCTCAAGGTGAACGCCTGGCTCCTCGTGACGCGCTTCGGCGGAGGCGACGTGGGTGCCTCGCTCGCGAAGCCTCCGTGGCGGACCGACGTCAGAGGTCAGGAAGTCGCCGCGCCCCCCGAGCGCGTCATCCCGGCGAGCGCGCTCGTCTTTCTGACGTCTCCCTTCCGCTGGCCGCATCTCGGCATGTCGCTCATGCGCCGGGGCGACCAGACCGACACCGTCCTCGCGTTCGTCGACTGCCTTTACGACCAGGAGCTCCGCGCCCAGGACATGCGCCGCGCCGATCGCGCGATCGAGTTCGCGGAGGAGCTCTACCGGCGGGTGCCCTCGCCGCAGACGATCACGGCGCTCGCGGAGGCCTATCGGCTCGCGGGCAAGCGCGAGACGCTCTACGATTTCGTGCGCTCGCTGCCCGCGGCCCAGAGGGGAGCGCCCGACTTCGGCATGGTGCTCGCCCTCACGGCGCGCGATTCCGGAAACGAGCGGCTCGCGCGCGAGATCCTCGGACAGCTCGTCAAGGCGGGCGGCCGCCCGGAATACGCGCGCCTCGAGTCCCTGCCGCTTTCCGAATGGCCCGCGACGCTGCGCACGGCGCAACGTTCGCCCACGCGCGAAGCGGGGGAAGAGTCCCGGCGATAGGATGCGCCCATGAGCGTCACGGTCGAGGTCCCGACCTTCGAGAACCCGGTCACGGCGACGCTTCGGGTGACGTGTCCCGCGACCGGCGAGCTTCTCGGCGAGGTCCCCGACCTCGATGCCGGAGGAGTCGCCGCGGCCGTCGCGCGATCCCGCGCCGCGGCGCCGTCCTGGGCCGGGGCGTCGCTCGAGGCGCGGATCGAGGCTCTGTTGAAGTGGCGCGATCTCATCCTCGACACGCCGCTCGTCCCCGAGACTCTCGTCAAGGAGAGCGGCAAGCCGCGACACGAAGCCGAGGGCATCGAGGTTCTCTACCTCTGCGAGCTGATTCGGGCGATGACGAGACTTTCGCGCCGCGCGCTTGCCGAAGAGATCCGGAATCCGCTCCTCTTCCTCACGAAAAAGACGCGCCTCGTCAGGCACCCGCTCGGAGTCGTGGGCGTCATCGGTCCCTGGAATTTTCCGATCCTGAACAACGCGGCCGATGCCGTCGCGCCGCTCCTCGCCGGCAACACGGTCGTGCTGAAGCCTTCCGAGGTCACGCCCCTGACGTCGTGCGTGCTGCGCGACCTGTGGGCGAGGGCCGGGAATCCGCCGGACGTCTTTCAGGTCGTCACCGGGAGGGGTGCCGCCGGGGCCGCGCTGGTGGACCTCGTGGACGCGGTCATGTTCACCGGCTCGGTCGCGACGGGCCGGCGGATCGCCTCGCGCTGCGGCGAGCGGCTGATCCCGTGCGTGACCGAGCTGGGAGGCAAGTCGCCGTTCGTCGTCCTTCCGGGCGCGGATCTCGAGCGGGCCGCAGAGGCCGCCGCGTGGTCGAGCTTCGTCCATTCGGGGCAGGTGTGCATCCGAACCGAGCGCATCTATGCGCACGCGTCCGTCGCGGACCGCTTCGAGCAGCTCCTCGTCTCGCGCGTCGCGGCGCTGCGCCAGGCGGTGCCCGATCCGTCGGGAGGCGCGCACGATCTCGGCGCCGTCACGTTCGCGCGCCAGATCGCGGTCGTCGAGCGTCAGATCGCCGACGCGAAGGCGAAGGGGGCGCGCGTCCTGGTCGGCGGCGCGCGCCGCGGGAGCGGCCCCGGACTCTTCTTCGAGCCCACGGTCCTGTCAGGCGCGACGCACGACATGGAGGTCATGCGCGAGGAGACGTTCGGCCCGCTCGTCCCCGTCATGCGCTTCTGGGAGGACGAGGAGGCGTTGCGCCTCGCGAACGACACGCATCTCGGGCTCAACGCGACGGTCTTCGGGCCCCCGCAAAAGGCCGAGGCCTTCGCGCGCCGGCTCAGGTCCGGCCAGGCGATCGTGAACGACGTCCTCGTGAACTACTTCGTCGTGGAGTCGCCGCTCGGCGGGTGGCGCTCGAGCGGCCTCGGCGTGCGGCACGGCGTCGAAGGCATGAGGCAGTGGACGCGGACCGAGGCCATCACGACGCGACGGCCGCTTCTCGCGGTGGTCGATCGCTTCCTCGCGAGGAAGCTCGCGTTCCCGTACGACCCTCGAGTCCTCTCGGTCCTCAGAGGCGCCATGCGCCTCCTCTACCGGCGAGGACTTGCCGCGAAGCTGCGACGAGTGTCCTGACGCGGCTCCCCGTACAATCGACCGGATGAAGGCTTTTATCGCCGCGTTCGCGGCCTCGCTCCTCGTTTCTCTCGGGACGTCCGCGCAAACGGGCAAGCCTGCCTCGAAACCCTCGCCCGCGACGACCGCCGGGCTCCAGGTCTCGACGGGCAGCGCCTCTCCGAAGGGGACTACCGGCGCGAAAGTGGAGGACATGCGCGTTCTCGAAAGCGCGTCCGCCGACCCCTTCGAGCTCGAGCGTCTCGGCCTCGCCGCCGTGAACGCGAACCAGCTCGACCGCGCGCGCGTGTTCTTCGAGCGCGCGTGGAAGGTCGGCGAGCTGCCCACCGCCGTGTACAACCTCGCCTGCCTCGACGCGCGGGCCGGGCGCGCCGATCAGGCCTTCGCGCGTCTCGAGAAGGCGGTCGCCGCGGGATTCGACGACGGCGCCGCGCTCGAGAAGGATCCCGATCTCGCGCCCCTTCGGGGCAAGCCGAAGTTCTCGTCGATCGTCTCGGGAGCGGCGAAGAATCGAGCCGCTGGCGACGCGGCGACGGTGAAGGAAGGCGTCTTTCTGAAGCCCAAGGACGGCGCCCTCGCGATCCTCCTTCTCCTCCACGACAAGGAGTCCGATCCCTTCACCGTGAGCGGGCCCTTCACGGACCTCGCGCTCTCGCACCATCTCTTCGTCGCGGCTCCACGCGGTCCCGGCCGCTCGGCCAAGAAGCGGTTCGGCTGGGGCTCCCAGGACCGTGCCGCGAAGGCGATCGACGCGGCCGTTTCGGCCGCGCGAAAGAAGGCCGGCGACCCGAAGCTCCCCGTGCTCCTCGTGGGCGTGGGTCGGGGCGGAACCGAAGCCTTCACGGCCGCGGCCCGGGGCGCGCCGCGCGCGTTCGCGGGCGTCGGGTCGATCGGAGGCCCCTTCGACCCGGGCGCCGTCCCGAATCCCACCGGGCTTCGGGGGACGCGTCTCTTCCTCGGTTTCTCACGCGACGCGACGCCGGCCGAGCTCGCGGCGATCCGGCGCGGCATCGAGGTCCTCCGCCAGCAGGGGTTCCAACCGGTGGTCGCCGAGTGGCCGGGAGCGGGCTCAGGCTTCCCCAGGGACGTGCCCCGCGCCGTGAAGGAGACGCTCGACGCGTTCGCGGGCCAGGCTCCCGCGGCATCGCGCTGACCCCGCATGGCCGTCGACTTCTACCGCCACTCGCTAGGGGAAGAGGAGAAGGCCGCCGTCCGCGACGTTCTCGACTCCCTCTTCCTGACGACAGGGCAGAGGGTCTACGCCTTCGAGAAGGCGTTCGAGGAGTATCTCGGCGTACCGGCCGTCGTGTGCACGGCCCACGCCACGGCCGCCCTGCACATGTCCATGCTCGCGGCGGGCGTCGGCCCGGGGGACGAGGTCGTCACGACGCCGATGACGTTTCTGTCTTCGGCGAACGCGATCGTGTACGCGGGTGGAACGCCCGTTTTCGTCGACGTCGATCCCGCGACCGCGAACATCGATCCCGCCGCCGTCGCGTCGGCGATCACGCCGCGCACCAAAGCGATCATCGCCGTCGATCTCTACGGTCTCATGGCGGACATGGTGGCGCTCCGGAGTCTCGCCGACCGCCACGACCTCGTGCTCGTCGAGGACGCCGCGCACTGCGTCGAGGGGCGCCGCGACGGCTTCGGGCCCGGGCGGCTCGCGGACTACGGCTGCTTCAGCTTCTATGCCACGAAGAACCTCACGTGCGGCGAGGGCGGCGCGATCACGGCGCGCGATGGGACGAAGAAGAACCTGCTCCGGCAGCTCGGCTCGCACGGCATGTCGAAAAACGCGGCCGACCGTTACGCCGGCACGTACCAGCACTGGGACATGGAGCGCCTCGGGTACAAGTACAACCTCTCGGACGTGAACGCGGCGCTGCTCCTCCCGCAGCTCCCGAAGCTCGCGAAGAGGCTCGAGCGCCGCGAGGAGATCTGCCGCCGCTACGAGGCCGCTTTCCGCGAGACGCCGGGCGTCTCTTTCCCGATCGTGCCCGCGGGCATGACGTCCGGGCGCCACCTCTTCACGATCTGGGTGGATCCCGAAAAGCGCGACGCCGTTCTCGCCGGCATCCAGGCGCGAGGGGTCGGCGTCGCGGTGAACTACCGCGCCGTCCACCTCACGAAGTTCTATCAGGAGCGCTTCGGCTTCCGCCGAGGCATGTTCCCTCAGGCCGAGCGCATCGGCGACTCCACGATCACGATCCCGCTCTGGCCCGCGATGACCGATGCGCAGGTCGACGAGGTCATCGCGGCCGTGAAGGCAGCGGTGGCGGACGCGGGTTAGCCCCTCACGCCGGGCCGGTCGAGTCCACGATCCTCAGAAGGTCCTTTTCGGGATCGAGCGCGATGCCGGCGACGAACTTCTTCGAAGGGTTCGGAATCGTGACGATGGTCGTCGGCGTGGCGCCGTCCAGGTTCACGGTCACGTCGGACGTCGTCCCGTCGACGTACGTGATCCGCACGGGGAGCGGGATGACGTAGAAGGGCTTGTCGCCCGGGCCTGCGACGGGATGGACGACCGTGTGGCCCTGCGCCTGCGTGACCGCCAGCGCCACCGACGAGGCGTCGAGCGCGGTGTGGAACGTGGCGCTGAGCACGGGCCGGAACGGCGTCTCGACCCACTGGTCGAAGAACTGCTTGAGGTCGAGGCCGCTGGCCTTTTCGAAGTCGGCGCGCAAGTCGGCGCGCGACGCCGTGCCCCACGCGTGCGCGTCGCCGTACGCGCGAAGCGCCGGGAAGAACGTGGCGTCGCCCACGAGCCGGCGCAGCATGTGCAGGGCGCGCGCCCCCTTGTAGTAGACGGCGCCCGTGTTCGCGAAGGGTCGCGCCGGGTCGGCCACGACGGTCGGCGCGAGCCGGCCGCCGTAGAGGTTGTCGTCGTAGGACGTCGACAGCGTGGCCCCGGGCGCGAAGCCGAGCGCCTTCTCGAGGTACAGGACTTCGCCGTACGTCGCGAACCCTTCGTTCAGCCAGATGTCGTCCCAGGTCCGCATCGTCACGCGGTCGCCCCACCAGTCGTGCGAGAGCTCGTGGACGAGGAGGGTCGTGATGTCCCGCGCGGTGTTCGCGAGGATGCTCGTGCCGATCGACGTCAGCGTCGGGTGCTCCATGCCGCCCGAGAAGGACGAGGCGACGATGCCGTACTTCGTGTCGAGAAACGGGTACTCGCCGAACATGGAGGCCAGCGTCGCCATATGGCTCTTGATCGCGGAGAGCCGGGAGACGTTCTCGGCGGCGTACTCCGGCAGGAGGTACGAGCGAATCGGCATCATCCGGCCGTCGAGCGCCGTGTACGTGTCCTCGACGGTCACGTAGTTCGCGACGTTGAGCGAGACGAGGTACGTCGAGATCGCTTGCGGCAGCTTCCAGGTGTACGTGTTCCGGCCACCGCCCGCGCTGGCGACGGAGACCACGCCCGCGGAAGCCGCGACGTACCCCGCCGGAACCGTCGCATGAACGGTCACGACGGCCTTGTCCTTCGGGTCGTCCACGCACGGCCAGAACGTGCGCGCGAGAAACGGCTCGGCGACGCTCGTCGCGGAATAGCCCGTGTCGTGCTGCCAGAAATCGAGGGCGGCCGCACCGGGAGGTTGTCCGCCGTAAGAGATCGAGATCGTCGTGCGCTCCTCGGAGCCCAGCGGCGGATCGAACGGAATCAAGAGCTTGCCCGAGGCGTGAACGGCCGGGACCGCATTGCCGTCGCGCGACGTCGCCGTCACGAAGTACGCGTCATCGAGGTCCAGGGCGAGGGAAGAGGTCCGGCGCGCGAAGCCGGCCACGCGGATCACGGTCTTCCCCGCGAGGAACCGCACGGCGGGGTCGATGTCGAACGAGACGTCGTAGGAGAGAACGTCGACGCCGCGTTCCACGCCCTCGACGGAAGGAGGCACGATGCCGGCCGCGGCGCGGGCGGCGGCTGCGGCCTGGAAGCGCGCCCGCTTGGCCGCGGCCTCGACGTGCTCGCGGAGCGGGCCGCGGTCGATGTCGAGGGAGGGAAAAGAAAGAGAGGATGCTGTGAAAGAAAGAAAGAAGAGGAGGAGGACGGCAAGAGCGCCCGCGCCAAGGCCGTGTGCCGCGTTCCGGCCACTGCGGGGCCGCCCCCCTCTTCCTCTTCTAAGCATCTTCGGTTCTTTCCCCGGTGCCCGTCCTCGTAATCCTACGCGAGAGATTTTCCGATGGCCTCACCGCTCGCGATGCGTTCGCCGAGTGCGATGCCGTCGCGAAACCCCCCGGTGACGCGCAGCGCGCCGGGAGCCACCGCGTCGAGCGCCGCGAGATCCTCCTCGAGCGCTGCAAGCGTGCGGTGGTGGCCGAGCGGAAGCTGCGGGATCGCCTCCGGCCAGCGCGCGATCCACGAGCGCGCGGCCGGGCCGAGGCGCGGAAAGAAACGCGCGACCTCCGCGGACGCGACGGCAAGGAGGTCCGCGTCGGGAGCGCCCGCGAGTTCCCGGTCGAGGGCCCCGCCGAGAAACGATGTCGTGAGGACGAAGCCTTCCGGCGCCCTCCCCGTGAAGAGCGAAGCCGGATAGAGGATGCCGAGAGAGCGGAATCCTTCCACCTGCGGGATGAGCCCGCCGAAACCCTTCGGGGCGTCGCCCGGCGACGCCGGCGCGCGGTAGGCCTGCATCACCACGGTGACGGGCGAGGACGGCACGAGAGCGAGGGCGGCGGATGAGCGCGTCAGGATGCCGTCGAAGAGCCGCGCGTCGGCGGGAGCCGAAAGTGTCGACACGAGGACGTCGGCGTCGAAGCCGCGCCCGTCGGCCGTGCGCACGGTCCAGCGGCGCCCAGGCGGGGAGGGGATGCGCGGCCCTTCGATCTCGACGACGGCCGCGTTCAGCTCCAATTGGAAGCCGGGTCGCTCCCTCAGGCGGCTTTGAAGTGTTTCTATGAGGGTATAAAGGCCGCCCTCGAAAGTCAGGGTTCGCGCGCGATGGCGCGCGGGGGTTCTTGACGCGCTTCCGGTCGTTGCAACCGCAACATCATCCGCCGCGGCGCCCCCCGGTGCGCCGCCCTTGCCCTCTATCCCTCTAAGAAAATCTTTCTTCTTCCTCTTTCTAAGAAGCCCCCTTATGACGCTTCCCGCTGCTCCCTCCGCCTCCCAGAGCCTCGGGAACGCAGATCGCATCGAAAGCGAGCGCGGATCCCCCGCGTAGACGCCGGAAACCATCGGCCCCGCGCCGTAGAGGGCCGCCTCTTCGCCGAAGCGCCGCGCGAAGAAGGAGTGGACGCTCTCGTCCTCCAGGGACGCCGGGCGGGGCGGAACGAAGGGCTCCTTGAGGAGGCGCAGCTTGCCTTTCAGCGTGAAGACTCTGTTGAAGAGCGCTGCGGGGCCGGGCACAACGGCGCGAGGCGAGCCGCCGCGCACGATCCAGCGCGGAGCCTTGCCGTCCGCCTTGACGGTCCGGGGCTCGAGGCCGAGGCCGGCGAGGAGGCGCTCGGCCGCCTCGGTCGTGCGGAGAGTGTTCGGCCCGCACTCGAGCGTGAACCCGTCCTCGCGGATCGTCCGGATCGAGCCGCCCGGCCGCGGACCCGCCTCGAGGATGACGGTTTCGCCGGGGCCCGTGCGCCGGAACGCGACCGAGAGTCCGGCGATTCCTCCTCCGAGGATCACGACGCGCGTCACGCGGCGGCCTTTTCCACGATGTCCGCGAGGCTTCGGATGAACTCCGGATGATCGTTGAGGCCTTCGGCGACGGCGTAATGCGGGATGCCGAGGCGCGCCGCCTCCTCGCCGAAGAGCATCCGGATCTCGTACAGCGTCTCGACGTGGTCCGAGACGAAAGCGACCGGGACGACGAGCACCTGCTTCTCGCCCGCCTTCGCGAGGTCCGCGAGGACGTCGGGGGTCGAAGGGCCGAGCCATTCGACGGGCCCGACCTTCGACTGGTAGCCGAGTCGCGACCGGTAGCGGTTCCCGAGCGCCGCGTCGATCAACCGGACGGTGTCCTCGATGTGGCCGGGGTAGGGATCCTTCTCTTTCGTGACGGTCTTGACGGGCAGCGAGTGCGCCGAATAGAGGACCACGGTCCGTCCGGGATCCTGGTCCGGCAGCCGTGCGACCGCGGCAAGGATGCGGTCCACGTGCGCCGCGATGAAGCCCGGCTCGTCGTACCACGCATCGGGCGCGTTCCGGCGTTCGGGCGCCCAGCCCATCGCCGCGAGCGCGCGCGACGTGCGCGTGAACGAGCCGCGTGTCGTCGTCACGGAGTACTGGGGATAGAGCGGCAGAACGAGGAGCCGCGTGGCCCCGGCGGCGCGCAGCTCATCGAGAGCGTTCTCCACCGTGGGCGCCGAGCACGTCATGCCGACGCGCACGGCAGGCGCGGGCGCACCTGCTTCCCGCCGCGCGGCCAGCGCCTCTTCGAGCAGGCGGGCCTGCGTCTCCGACCAGCGTCGGATCGGCGACCATCCGATGCGCTCGTAGATGACAGCGGACTGAGGCGCGCGCAGCGTCGCGATCGTCCACGCCACGAGCTTCCTGAGCGGCGCGAACCGGATGTTCAGGATCTCGGGATCCACGAACAGCTCGTACAGAAATGGCTTGAGCTCCTCGTGCCGCTCCGGCCCCCCGAGCTGGACGAGGAGGACGCCCAGCTTCTCGCCGCTCACAGCGTCCGCGAAAAGATCTTCGGCGCGTCGGGGGCCTTCTGCTCGAGGTACGCGTCGAAGAGCATCGCGACGTTGCGGATGAAGATCCTGCCGAGCGTGGTCACGCGGATCTCGTCCGGCGTCAGCTCGACCATTCCGTCCGCGACGAACTCGGGAAGCCGGGCGATCGCCGAGGCGAAGGTCTCGTCGAACGAACGGAGGGAGTACGCGCGCTCGATCGCGCGCTTGTCGATGACGCAGTGGCAGAGGAGTCGCGTGATGACGTCGCGCCTCAGGAAGTCGTCGGCCGTGAGCCGGTGCCCCTTGACGGTCGAGAAGCGCCCCTCCTCCGTCGCCTGGTGGTAGAGGCCGTAGTCTTTCGTGTTCTGCACGTACGTGTCGTCGATCGAGCCGATCGCCGAGACGCCGAGCCCGTAGAGGTCGCAGCCGGCGTGCGTCGTGTAGCCCTGGAAGTTGCGATGGAGGGTGCGGTCCTTCTGCGCCTTGACGATCTCGTCGTGCGGCAGCGCGAAGTGGTCCATGCCGATGTACGTGTAGCCCGCCGCCGTGAAGCGCTCGATGCCGGAGACGAAGATCGCGAACTTCTCCGTGCCTTCCGGCAGGTGCGCCGCGAGGACGCGCTGCGGCCGCTTGAGCCACGGCACGTGCGCGTAGGAGTACATCGCGACGCGGTCCGGGTGCAGCGAGATGATCTGCTCGACGCTCTTCTCGAAGCCCGCCCTCTTCTGGCCGGGAAGGCCGTAGATCATGTCGAGGTTCACGGAGGCGTAGCCGAGATCTCGGGCGGCCTCGACGAGCGCCTTCGTCATCTCGAAGGGCTGGATGCGGTTCACGAGCTCCTGCACCTCGGGGTCGAAGTCCTGGACGCCCATCGACACGCGATTGAAGCCGCGGTTCCTGAGGACGGCGAGGTGCTCCGGCGTCGTGACGCGCGGATCCACCTCGACGGAGACTTCCGCGTCCCCGGCGGGCCGGAACGTCTCGAGAAGATGCTGCGCGAGCCGGTCCGCCTGCTTCGGCGTGAGGTACGTCGGCGTGCCGCCGCCCCAGTGGACCTGCTTGATCGCGCGCGCGCCGTCGAGGTGCGACGCGAGGATGTCGATCTCGCGATGGACGTCCGCGAGGTAGGGCTCGATCTCCTCGCGCGCGTCGCTTCCGCGGTCGGGTTTCGGGACGACCTTCATGAAGCAGCCGCAGAACCAGCATTGCTCGTCGCAGAAGGGGAGATGGACGTAGAGGGAGACGGGCGACCCCTTCGCATCCGCGCGCGCGCAGGCGGCCTCGCAGTCGGCGGGGGACGAGTCGGTCCACTCCGGGGCGGTCGGATACGACGTGTAGCGCGGGCCCTGGACGTTGTATTTCTCGAGCAGCTCCGTCGTCATCGGGAGCGTCTCGCCGTGGAGCCGGATCGGGATTGCCGTCACGCGCGCGAGGTTAGCACCGCCCGCGACGGCGTCTCATCTTGCAATTGCATCAGGCGAGCGAGGCGAGTGGGTGCTAGCCGAGCGGCGCGCGTGCGGCCGCGACGAACGCGGCGACGTTCTCGGGCGGCGTGGGCGGGAGGATGCCGTGGCCCAGGTTCACGATGTGGCCGACGGGGCCGGCCGCGCGGCGCGCGGCGAACACGGCCTCCTTCACGGCATCGGGCGTTCCGAGGAGGACGCCGGGATCGACGTTCCCCTGCAGCGCCTTTCCGTTCGCGCGCACCCGCGCCTCGTCGAGCGGAAGCTTCCAGTCGATGGAGAGGACGTCGACCGGCATCCCGGCGAACGAGTCGATGAGATGCGCCGAGCCCGACGCGAAGAGGATGACCGGCACCTGCGACCGGCGCGGCAGGTGCGACACGAGCCGCTCGGTCGCGGGACGCGCAAAGCGGTCGTAGTCGGCGCGCGAGAGCTCGCCCGCCCACGAGTCGAAGACCTGGACGACGTCGGCGCCGGCCTCGATCTGCGCGGCGAGGTACTTGCCGCACGCGTCGGCGAGCTTCGCGAGGAGCTCTTCGAGCACTTTCGGCTCGCGATGCATCATCGCCTTGACCGTCGGAAACGACTTCGACGAGCCACCCTCGACCGCGTACGTCGCGAGCGTCCAGGGCGCCCCGCAGAACCCGATCGTGGCCGCCGAATCGTGGAGGACCCTCTTGAGGCCGCGGTGAATCTCCGTCACGAACACGGTCTCGACGTTCGGATCGAAATCGTGGAGCTTCGCGACGTCCTCGGCCGTGCGAACCGGATTCGGGAGCTGCGGTCCTCCCTCGTCGAGACGGACCTCGAGTCCCATCGGCGGAAGAGGAATCAGAATGTCGGAAAAAAAGACCACGCCGTCCATTCCGAAACGCCGGAAAGGCTGCAGCGAGACCTCGATGGCGGCCGGGACGTCCGCACACAACTCCAGGAACTTGAGCCGCTTCCGGACCTCGCGGTATTCGGGCAGGTAGCGCCCGGCCTGCCGCATGAGCCAGACCGGAGAAAAATCCGTCGGGCGGCCGAAGGCGGCGTCGACGAAGCGCCGTCGGGAGGGAGCCGTCAGGGTCGTCGGCATCGCGCGGGAGGTTAGCATCGCGCCATGTGACGGTTCGTCACGTCCCTGATGCATCCGCACTGACTCGTCGGCGGGCCCGGATTCCTATAATCGTCGCTGTGACCGGGGCCGCGCAGATCGCTTCGACTCTGGGATGGGTGGCCCTCGTCGCATACGCTCTTTCGGCGGTCCTCTACACGACGTCCCTCTTCCGGACGGCCGCGTGGATCGGGCGCTCGGCGACGGCCTTCGCGGTCCTCGGCGCCGTCTGCAACTTCGGCACGCTCTACGCGCGCTCGCTCGCGCTCCACACCGTGCCGTACCGCGACCTCCTCGGCTCCATGAAGCTGTTCGGCTTCTTCCTGGCCGTGCTGAACATCGTGCTCGAGCTCCGTCACAAGGACCGCTCGCTTGGGCCCTTCCTCATGCCCGCGGCGCTCGTGTTCCTCCTCCTCGCGGTGGTCCAGACGACGCCCGTCCACAAGGACGCGCCGGAGCTGAAGGGCCCGGTCTTCGCGCTCCACGTGACGCTCAACATGCTCGCGTACGCGGCGTTCGCGGTGGCCTGCGCGCTCTCCCTGCTCTACGTCGTCGTGGGACGCTCGCTCAAGAAGCGCGCCTTGACGGGCGCCGCTTCGCGGCTCCCGAGCCTGTCGTACCTCGAGCGCGCGAACCGCACGTCGCTTTCCCTCGGCATCCTCGCGCTGGCGGTGGGACTCCTCCTCGGCCTTTTCTGGGCGTCGCGCATGTGGAAAGGGGAGCACCCGCTCTGGGCGCTCGACCCGAAGATCTGGTTCGCTCTCGCGACGCTCGCGTTCTACGTTTTCGTTCTCGTGCGGGCGCGCCGGGGCGCGGCGCCCGTCTCGACCGCCCGTCTCTCGATCGCCGGGTTCGTGCTCGTCCTCGTGTCCTACACGGCCGTCAACCTCCTCGTCAGCAAGCTGCACGACTTCACCTCATGAACCTGCTCTTCGTCGGATGGGACCATCGCGCCGCTCCTCTCGATCTGAGAGAGAGACTCGCGTTCACGCCGGAGAAGGCGCGCGAGGCGCTCGCAGGGCTCTTCGAGGAGCACATCCTGTCCGAGGGCGCGATCGTGTCCACGTGTAACCGCGCGGAGATCTACGGGATGTCCGACCGCGAGGACGGGCTCGACGCGCTCGCGGGATTCTTCTCGCGGTTCCACCGCGTGGATGACGCGCTGCTGCGCCGCACGGCGCTCTCGGGCCACGGCGACGCGACGATCAGGCACCTCTTCCGCGTCGCCGCGGGCCTCGACTCGATGGTCCTGGGCGAGGCGCAGATCCTCGGTCAGATCCGCGAGGCGCACCGCCTCGCGACGGCCGCGGGCACGGTGCGCACCGTGACGAACCGGCTGTTCATGAGCGCGCTCGAATGCGGCAAGCGCGTGCGCGCCGAGACGGCGCTCGGACAGAAGCCGACGTCCGTCGCGGGTCTCGCGCTCCTCCTCGCCGGGCGCATCTTCGAGTCTCTCAGGGACCGGAAAGTTCTCCTGATCGGCGCCGGGGAGACGGCCGAGCTCACGGCGCGGCTTCTCGCCGACGCCGGTGTCTCGGAGGTTCTCGTCGTGAACCGCTCGCACGAAAACGGCGAGGCCCTCGCCGCGGCCATTCACGGCCGTGCGGTGCGGTGGGAAGACCGCGCCCGGGCGGCGGCTTCCGTCGACCTCGTCCTCTCGGCCACGAACGCGACCGAGCCCGTTCTCACCGAAGGAGCGCTGCGCACCGCGCTCCATGCCACGCCGCGCCGCGGCCCGCTCCTCGTCCTCGACCTCGCCGTGCCGCGCGACGTCGAGCCCGAGGTCGGCGAGCTCTCCGACGTCTACCGGTACGATCTCGACTCCCTCCAGGAGATGGCGGACGTGAACGCGCGGGCGCGCTCGGGCGAGGTGCCCCGTGCCGAGGAGATCGTCGAGGAGTGCGTCCGGAGGTTCCAGGAGTGGTGGGGCGGACTCCTGCAGGGCGACGTCGTGCGCGGCCTGAGGGAGAAGCTCGAGACCATCCGGCGCTCCGAGCTCGAGAAGCACGCCGGAAAGCTCTCCGCGCTGGACCCGTCCGCGCGGGCCGCCGTCGAGCGCCTCACGGAAACCCTCGTGGCCCACATCCTCCACGACCCGACGGTCGGCTTGAAGGAAGGGGACGGCTCCGATCGCCTCGAGCGCGCCGCGGCCGTGCGCGCGCTTTTCCGCCTCGACGAGAGGCCGAAATGACCACGGCCACGGCCACGCGGCCGCTTCGGATGGGCACGCGGGCGAGCGCGCTGGCACGCACGCAGTCGGGCGCCTTCGCGTCCGAGCTGTCGCTCCTTTCGGGGCGCCCCGTCGAGACGGTCGTCATCCGCACCCAGGGCGACCAGCTCTCGAGCGAGGGCAAGGCTCCGCCCGGCGGCGACGCCGCCGGCGTTTTCGTCCGCGCGCTCGACGAGGCGCTTCTCAGGAACGAGATCGACTTCGCGGTCCATTCCCTGAAGGACGTGCCGACGGTCGTCACCGCCGGCATCGTCCTCGCCGCCGTGCCGGAGCGCGCCGACCCGCGCGATGCATTCGTCGTCGCCTCGCGCCACCGGGGCGTGACGTCGGTGGGAGGGCTTCCGCCCGGGGCGCGCATCGCCACGTCGTCGCCCCGTCGCGTGTCGCAGCTCCTCAGGATCCGGCCCGACCTCGTGATGGTCGCGATGGCCGGCAACGTCGACACACGCCTCCAGCGCCTCGAAGAGGGCCGCGCCGACGCGCTGATCCTCGCCTGCGCGGGTCTCGACCGGCTCGGCAGGGGAGGCGTCATCACGCGCCGGCTCGAGCCGGACGAGATGATCGGCGCGCCGGCGCAAGGTGCGCTCGGAATCAGCTGCCGGGCGGACGACGAGGAAACGAGGAAGATTTTGCTGAAGATGGAGGACCCCGCCGCACGAGTAACCGCCTCGGTGGAGCGCGACCTTCTGCAATTTCTGAGAGGGGGATGTCGGGCGCCTGTCGGCGCGCGAGGATTCTTGGAAGGGGAAGAAGGCAGCCGCACGCTGAAGCTCGTGGGCCGCGTTCTGTCGCTCGACGGGCGCGAATGCCTCGAAGAGGAGCTGAGCGAACCATTCGCGCAGCCGTCTGCGACTGCCACGACCTCTCCCTCTTCCCCTTCTAAGAAATCCCCCTCTTCCTCTTCTCCTTACGAGCAGTCTTTCTCTTCTTCTTCTTCTACTTCTCTCGGCCGCGTCCTCGCCGAGCGCCTTCTCGCGCGCGGCGCCGCGCGACTCATCGACGCAGCGCGCGAGCGGGCTTCGGGGTGAGCGGCAGGATCCTCCTACTTCGCTCCGGTTCCGCCGGATCCGAAGACGCCCAGGCCTCGGACGTGACCGTCCTCTATACCCATACCGTCGTGCCGCGTCCCGAGGGCATCGCGGAGGCGCTCGCGTTCGACGCGCGTGGTGCGACGCTCGTGATCTCCTCGAAGGAGGCCGTCAACTATCTGCTCCCTCTCTTCCGTGCTCCCTTCGCGCAGATGCTGGCGGTCGGGAAAGGCACCGGGGAATTGCTTAGAAGGGTGAATACGGGCGGCCCTCTCGGCGGCACTTCCGGCGAAGCATCAACCTACAGTGGGGCTTCGGACACGCAGATCGTCGTTCCGGAAATTCCCGGAGCCGCAGGTGTCATTCACTTCCTCAGAAACTCTTCCGTGCCCTCCCTCATGCGCATCCTCTGGCCGCACGGCTCCGACGCGGCGCCTGAGCCGCTGGAGCAGGTCCGCGCGCTCGGCATCCGGCTCGTCGCTCCCGTCGTCTACGAAAAACGTCCTCTCTCTTCCGCCGAGCTGAATCCTTCGATCCTGTCGGATTTTCGAGCCGGCCGGTTCGGGGCCGTCGCCGTGGGCTCGACGGCGGGCCTCGACGTCCTGCTCGCCGCCCTGGCTCTCAAGCCCGCGCCGCTTTCGAAAGTAAGATGGGGCGCTCTCGGGCCCGAGACCGCGAAAGCCGTCACGGCTCGGGGGCTCCCGACGCCCGGGATTCCCGCGCACGCGCGCGTCGCCGAACTCCTGGACCTCCTGCGGAAGGAAACACGATGAGCTTCCCCCTCCATCGCTATCGCCGGCTCCGCCACTCCGAGAGCCTTCGAACTCTCGTGCGCGAGACGTCTCTCTCGCCATCCGACTTCATCGCGCCGCTCTTCGTCGTTCCGGGGAACGGCGTGCGCCAGGCGGTGCTGTCGATGCCGGGGATCGACCGCGTGTCCCCGGAGCTGGCCGCGAAGGACGCGAAAGCGCTCGCCTCGCTCGGAGTCCTCTCGGTGATCCTGTTCGGGATCCCCGAGGACAAGGACCCGACGGGCACGTCGTCCGCGGACCCCGAGGGCCCGGTCTGTCGTGCCGTGCGGGCGATCAAGGCCGAAAGTCCGAAGACTGTCGTGATGACGGACGTCTGCCTCTGCGAATACACGGACCATGGCCACTGCGGCGTCATCGCGCACGAGACCGTCGACAACGACGCGACGCTCCCGATTCTCGCGGCCGAAGCGCTCGCGCATGCGAAGGCCGGCGCCGACGTCGTCGCCCCCTCCGACATGATGGACGGGCGCGTCGGCGCGATCCGCGCCGCCCTCGACGGGTCCGGCTACCGGGACGTGGCGGTTCTCGCGTACGCCGCGAAATACGCCTCGGGCTTCTACGGCCCGTTCCGCGAGGCTGCCGAGTCGACGCCCTCCTTCGGCGACCGCCGCGCGTACCAGATGGATCCGGCGAACGTGCGCGAGGCGATCAAGGAGGTCCTCTCGGACGTCGAGGAAGGCGCGGACCTCGTCATGGTCAAGCCCGCGCTTTCGTATCTCGACGTCGTGCGCGCCGCCAAGGAGGCCACGAACGTGCCGGTCGCCTGCTACAACGTCTCGGGTGAGTACGCGATGGTCAAGGCCGCCGCGCAGAACGGCTGGATCGACGGCAAACGCGTGACGCTCGAGATCCTGACGTCCATGAAGCGCGCGGGCGCGGATTTGATCCTGACGTATCACGCGAAGGAGGCCGCTGAGTGGCTGGCGTGACCCGGAAGCGTGTTCGCAGAACTTCCCAGTCCGAAGCCCTTTTCGCGCGCGGCCGCGCGCGCATGCCGGGCGGCGTGTCGTCGCCCGTGCGCTCGTTCGCGTCCGTGGGCGGGAATCCGTTCTTCGCCAAGAAAGGCCGCGGCGCCACGCTGATCGACGCGGACGGCAACCGCTACGTGGACTGGGTCATGTCCTACGGCCCGCTCGTCTTCGGCCACGCGTACGGCGCGGTCCTTTCCGCCGTGAGAAAGGCCCTACCGCGCGGCACCTCCTACGGCGCGCCCACGCGGGGCGAGGTCGAGCTGGCCGAGCGCGTCACGAAGGCGTTCCCGTCGATCGAGAAAGTGCGCTTCGTGTCCTCGGGGACGGAAGCCACCATGAGCGCTGTTCGTCTCGCGCGTGGCGCCACGGGCCGCGATCTCGTGGTGAAGTTCTCGGGCTGCTATCACGGGCACGCGGACTCGTTCCTCGTGTCGGCGGGCTCCGGCGTCGCGACGCTCGGCATTCCCGGCTCGCCCGGCGTGCCCGCGTCTCTCGCCGGCCTCACGTTGACCGCGCGGTACAACGATCTCGCCTCGGTCGAGGCCCTGTTCGCCGCGCATCCGAAACGCATCGCGGTGATCGCGGTCGAGCCGGTGGCCGCGAACATGGGCGTCGTCGCGCCGGCGCCGGGATTTCTCGAAGGCCTTCGCGCGATCGCGAGTCGCGAAGGTGCCGTGCTGCTCTTCGACGAGGTCATCACGGGCTTCCGCCTCGCCAAGGGCGGGGCCCAGGAGAAGTACGGGGTGCGGGCCGACCTCACGTGCCTGGGCAAGATCCTCGGAGGCGGGCTCCCCGTGGGCGCGTACGGCGGCCGCGCGGACCTCATGGCGAGAGTCGCGCCGGACGGTCCTGTGTACCAGGCTGGGACGCTCTCGGGGAACCCGCTCGCGATGGCGGCCGGGAAGGCGATGCTCGACTCCCTCACGCCGTCGGTCTACGCGAAGCTGGAGAAATCCGCGGTGGAGCTCGAGCGCGGAATGAACGCCGCCGCGAGAAAGGTCGGCGTCGAGGATCGCGTCGTGATCAATCGTGTGGGATCGATCCTCACGCCGTTCTTCACGAAAGGTCCGGTCCTGAACTTCGACGACGCGAAGAGATCCGACCTCGGGGCGTTCCGCAAGTGGTTCCACGCGCTCCTCGGCGGCGGCGTCTTCGTCGCGCCGGCCCAGTTCGAGGCCATGTTCGTGTCGACCGCGCACACGCCGCGCGACATCGCGGCTACGGTGAAAGCGCACGAAGCCGCGCTCAGGGCGGCGTTCGACGCGACGGCCGGCGGTTGACGGACCCGCGCAACGCTCTTCTCGAGGAAGCCCGGTCCCGCGACCGGGACGACCCGCTCGCGCTCTTTCGGGACGAGTTCGTGATCGACGATCAGGGCCCGCTCTATCTCGACGGGAACTCGCTCGGCCGCCTTCCGAAGCGCACGGCCCCGGCCCTGGAGAGCCTCGTGCGCGCCGAATGGGGCACGCGGCTCGTACGCGGGTGGAACGAGGGCTGGGTGGACGCGCCGCGGCGCGTGGGCGACAAGCTCGCCCGGCTTCTCGGAGCCGGTCCCGGCGAGGTCGCGGTCTCGGACGCGACGAGCGTGAACCTCTTCAAGCTCGCCGTCGCGGCGCTTCGAGCGAGGCCCGGCCGGAAGACGATCGTCACGGACGCGCTGAACTTCCCCTCCGACCTCTACGTCCTCGGTGGCGCTGCGGAACTCCTCGCCTCCCGGGTCATCGTCGTTCCCGCGCGCGACGGGATCGCGGTCGAAACCGCCGCCCTCGACGAGGCGATCACGGAAGATACGGCGCTCGTCGCGCTGTCGCACGTGGCATACCGGAGCGGCTATCTCCACGACATGGCGCGGGTCACCGCGCTCGCCCACGCCGCGGGCGCGCTCGTGCTCTGGGACGTGAGCCATTCCGCGGGAGTCGTCCCGATCGAATTCGACGCTTCGGGCGCCGACCTCGCCGTGGGTTGCACGTACAAATACCTGAACGGCGGGCCCGGATCTCCGGCGTTCCTCTACGTGCGGCACTCTCTCCAGCAGGAGCTCGTAAACCCGATTCCCGGCTGGTTCTCGAGGCACGAGCCCTTTTCGTTTCACGAGAGCTACGAGCCCGCGCGCGACCTGTCGCGGTTTCTCGTGGGCACGCCGCCGATCCTTTCCCTGGCGGCTGCGGAAGCGGGAGTGGATCTCGCGCTCGAGGCTGGGATCGGGCCGGTGCGCGAGAAGTCGATGGCGCAGGGAGAATTCCTCGTCCGTCTCTGGGCGGCGTTCCTCGAGCCGCGCGGCGTGACACTCCGTTCGCCGCGGGAAGATTCGCGGCGTGGCTCGCACCTCTCGTTCGGTCACGCGGAAGGCCTCGCGATCGACCGCGCCCTCGTCGACGAGATGGAGGTCGTAGCGGATTTCCGGCCGCCGGACGTGATCCGCTTCGGCTTCGCGCCTCTTTACACGCGCTTCGTGGATCTCTACGAGGCGGCCGACCGTTTCCGGCGGGTGCTCAGCGAAGAGATCTGGCGGAAGCACGCGGGCGCAGGACCGGCCGTCACCTGACGAGAGTCACTCGAACCAGCCGACGACGTCGAAGATCGCCTGGACCGAGCCGCTGGCGAGTCCGTCCACGAGGATGTCGCCGCTCGTGCCGAGTCCGACGGTCACGTTGTTCGCGCGCGTCTGGCCGGCTTTGAAGCTCGCCGTCGTCGTGCCCGTCGGGCCCGTCCCGCCCGGCGCGACCCGAAGCGACCCCGGAGCCGTCGGCGTCGTGACGGTCAGGTTGCCGGCGATCGACTTGGCCGTCAGCGGCACGCCGCACCGGCCCCTGATGACGAAGGAGCGCGACACGCCCGCGGAGATCGCCGGCCCTCCATAGGCCCCGCTCGCATTTCGCGTGTCGAAGACCCTGCAGGGCGCGAGCGTGTGGAACGTCGACGCGGATGGCGGAGGCGAGGCCTTGGTGTAGTCCACCTGCACCGTGAGGGAGGTGGCGGTCTTCGAGAGCGTCGTGATGGTGAGAAGAAGCTCGGGATCGGTGAAGGTCTTTCCGGCATCGAGCTCGGAGTCGTCGAAGGTGGACGTCGGGGGCGTCATGTCGAGGAGGTCGGCCCCGCCGACGGCGCTCGGCGCGAAGCGGACCAGGCCCCCGTTCAGAATCGTGGCCGGCTCCCCGGCGTCGAAGCCCGTGCGGTTCCGCCACTCGATCCAATAGGTGCGTCCGGCCATCGTCGTCGGAATCTTGACCGCGTACAAGGATTGCCCGGGTGCTTCGAGAGCGCCCAGCGTATACGTCGCCGAGCCGCCCGGGTGCACGCGCACGCTGCCCCCCGGCAGCCAGCCGAACGAGTCCTTGAACTGCGCGTTGAAGTGTCCGGCGCGTGAGTTGCCCATGACGTCGAAACGGTCGCCGTACTCGCCGCGCGTACAGCCCGAGGGCGCGATCGTGGTCGCGCCGCAATCGTACGAGTGGGCGTGCAGGACGCCGAAGTTGTGGCCCAGCTCGTGGGACGCGACGAGCAGACCCCACGACCCCGACGGCGCGCCATTGATCCACGAGCCGCCGCCGCCGACGTACCCGAGGCCGGCCCATCCGCAGGCGCCGATCGAGGGGAAGACCCAGACCGGGAAGTTGTAGTTCGCGGGGTCCTTGCCGGCGGCCTTGGCCCGCGCGTTCGCCTGGGTCTGGATCACGCTGGTGTCGCACGTCGTGGGCTTGGCGACCGTGGCGGTCACGAGGACGACGTCGCCGGTCATCGACGTGAGTCCGTACGACGCCTCTCCATAGTAGTTCGCGACGCTCGAGCCGGCTCCGAAGAAGAGGCTCTGCGTGTTCGTGACCGTCGTCGCCGTGAAGGAGCTGTCGTTCGTGAAGTTCAGGAGGATGACGAGGACCCGCTTCGCTCCGACCGTCCAGGCGCTGAGGGCCTGGTGCGGGGGAGGAGACGCGAGGGCCGCGTGCGGGGGCGGCGCCGGCTCGACCTCGTCGACCTCGAAGCCCCCGGCCCGGGGTCGTCCGTGAACAGCGATGCGGTCTCCCGTTCGGAGCCCTTCGGGCCGCTGGGCGAACCGAAGGCGGAGGATTTCCTCGTCGTCCGTTCGGAGCTCGTATTGGAATTCGGCTCTCTCGTTCAGGAAATCACAGGCCACGAGGATGGAGAGAGTGCCCGTCTTCAGGAAGGGATCGTCGGCCCGGGCGAGGGACCCCGGGATCGCCACGAGCGAGAGGGCGAGGAGCGCGATGAGGAAACGCTGCATGGGATACCCCTAAGAGTGATCCGGCTCGGGAAGGCGTTGCTCAGCGGAGCATACCTCTTTTCGAACAGCGAGGGGGCAAAAACCTCGTGACCTTGTACCTCCGAGTAATTTGATGCAACTGAATCAAAGCGTTGCATGGCACCCGGCCCCTACCCTGAGCACGGATGAAAGCAACCATTTCTCGCGAACTCGCGTTCGTTAACGTTTTTCACATTCTTTTCCGGTAAGGAGGCTGACGATGTCACTGGTATCTCGCACGGCTCTCACGTTCCTGGCTGGTCTCGTCGCGGTGCCAATGACACCCGTGACGCGGACGAGCCCCACGAGCTCCCCGGTCACGCGACAGGCGACCCCCGGAGCCTACGACGCGACCCAGAAGGAGTTCTACCTCGCGTCGGATCAGACCACCTGGATCCGCCCGGGGTACGTCATCAAGGTAAATAGCGTCACGATCGGAAGCGACCGCAAGCCCGTCGTGGACGTGAACGTCACGGATGGCGTCGGTCAACCCATCGATCGCCTCGGCGTTCTGACGCCGGGTCCGACGGGAACGAGCTTCATCGCCGCGTGGTGGGATCCCGCGAAGCGTTATTACACGGCCTACACGACCCGCACCGCGACGGCGGCTGCTCCGGCCGATCCTTCGAGGATCGGAACCACGGCGATCCAGGCCGGCACGGACACGGGCGGCAAGTTCACGGATCTCGAGACGGGGCATTTCAAGTACACGTTCGGGACCGCGCTTCCGGCCGGTTTCGACCAGACGAAGACGACCACGATCGCGATCTACGGCAACCGCGTCATGCCGGCCGACATCCTCGGCGGCAAGAGCTATACGGCCAACATCGAATTCGACTTTCGGCCCGACGGCGCCGCGGTCGTCGACAAGTGGGACAAGATAAACCAGGCGACGAGCTGCAACAACTGTCACGATCCGCTCTCGGCCCACGGCGGCTCCAGGCGTGACGTGAAGCTCTGCATCCTCTGCCACCAGCCCCAGACGGTCGATCCCGACACCGGCAATACCGTCGACATGAAGGTCATGGTCCACAAGATCCACGCGGGCGAGCGCCTTCCGAGTGTCGTCGCGGGAACGCCATACGTGATCATCGGGAACTCCCAGTCGGTTCACGACTACTCTGACGTCAAGTACCCGCAGGGGGATACCCGCAACTGCGCGTTCTGCCACGAGGGGACCGGGGCCGCCTCCACCAAGCCGACTCAGGCGTCCGTGTGGTACTCGAACCCCTCGGTCGCGGCCTGCGGTTCCTGCCACGACGACGTGAATTTCACGACCGGCGCGAACCACACCTCTGCCCCTGGCGGTCTTCCCGCCGCCGACGGAACGTGCGCGACCTGCCATCAGCCCCAGGGCAACTTCGAGTGGGACGCCGGCATCAAGAACGCCCACGTCACCCCCCTTAAGTCCGCCCAACTCAAGGGCTACAAGGCGTCGATCGTGTCCGTTACGAACGCCGGCCCCGGCAAGAAGCCGACGGTGACGTTCAAGCTCCAGAACGGCGACGGAACGCCAGTCGACCCCGGCTACTTCAAGGTCGCGGCGAACGGCACCGTCAACATCCTCCTCGGCGGGCCCACGTCCGACTACACGAACTCCGGCGAAGCCGCGGCCGGCCAGCCTTTCCGCGAGGCCGCTCAGACGGCCACGTATAACGCGACGACGGGCGTCGCGACCTACAATTTCACGAACGCGATCCCCGCCACGGCGAAGGGGACGTATGTCGCCTCGATCGAGACGCGCCGCGCCGTCACGCTGAATCCCGCGCCGAGAGTAGGCTCGGCGACGATCAACGAAGGCGCCCCGAACCAGCCGTTCTACTTCGCGGTGACGGGCACGTCGGCCACGCCGCGCCGGACGGTCGTCTCGCTCACGAAATGCAATGCCTGCCACGACCGCCTCGACATCCTCTTCTCGCACGGCAACCAGCGCATCGCGATCGAGCACTGCGTCATCTGCCACAACCCGAACGGGAGCGACATCGGTCGCCGCCCGGCGGACCACTCGCAGGACCCCGGCGAGTCGATCGAGTTCGCGCGCATGATCCACCGCATCCACACGGGCGCAGAGCTGGCCCAGGACTTTACGGTCTTCGGGTTCGGCGGCGGCTTTACCAACTTCAACGATGTCGGGTACCCCGGCGACCGGCGGAACTGCCTCGCGTGCCACGTGAACGCGGCCAGCTACGCGCTCCCCCTCCCGATCACGAACCAGCCGGTCGTCACCGAGCGTGACTTCTTCTCGCCGCGCGGCTCGGCCACGGCCGCGTGCACGGGCTGTCACGACAGCCGCGACGTCGCCGCCCACGCGTTCCTGAACACGGCTTACTTCCCCGGTTCCCCGACCGTCCCGGCCGAGGCCTGCGGAACCTGCCACGGCACCGGAACCGATCTCGACGTCGCGAAAGTTCACGCGCGGTAACGAGAAGAGGCCGTGAAACACCTCTCGCACGGGGCTTTTGCCGCCGCCGCCCTCGCCGTACTCACGGCGGGGGTCGCGGTGGCCCAGGCTCCGGCCAGTCCGGCCCCCGCGAAGGTGGAGGCCGGCCCCGCGTGCGCCGACTGCCACGACGAGGCCAAATTCTTCGCGGGTAATCCCCACATGCGGGGCTACAAGGCCGCTCACGACGGAGCGGCCGGTAACGCGGTCTGCGCCACCTGCCACGGCGACGGGACCAAGCACATGGAGGCGGGAGGGGACAAGTCCCTCATCAAGAGCCTCCAGGGCCGTTCCGGCGCCTCCCAGTGCGCGACCTGCCACAAGCAGTCCGCGGAGCGTTCGTCCTTCAGAACGGGCGTTCACGCGTCGTCCGAGGCGGTCAACTGCCTCTCCTGCCACTCCATCCACAAGTCCGACCCGAAGCAGGCCACCCTGCTCAGGTCCGAGCCGACGAAGCTGTGCGCGACCTGCCACCAGGACGCGGCCTCGCAGTTCCGGACGTTCCCGTATGCGCACAGGCTGAAGGAGGGCGCGCTTTCCTGCGTGTCCTGCCACGACCCCCACGGCCGCTCGGCCAAGCACGCGGTGAGAGAGACGAGAGCCGGAGAGCCGGGCTGCGTCTCCTGTCACGCGGAGGTCCGCGGTCCTTTCGTCTTCCCGCACGTCAACGGCGTCGCCGGCGACTGCACGAGCTGCCACATCCCGCATGGCTCCTCGTACCCCCACCAGCTGCAGCGCGCGACGATCGCCGCGCAGTGTCTCGAGTGTCACTCGACGCTCTCGGCGGGGACCCTGGGCTCGCAGCCGCCTTCTTTCCACAACATCTCGCTGCCGCGCTACAAGAACTGCACGACGTGCCACGTCGCCGTGCACGGTTCCCAACGCTCGCCGCAGCTCCTGAAGTAAGGACAGGCCGATGCGAACATTCCGCTCCGCCTTCCTCGTCGCCGCACTCGCCTCGATCCTCGGTTCGGCCGGCGTCGCCCGTGCCCAGGCGATTCCGTTCGACATCGAGGTCGGCTACCGCTTTCTCGACGTCATCGGAAACGAGGAGTCCTACCGCTCGCAGATCAACGAGCGTGAGGGCTTTCTCGTGCGCTCCATCCACCTCGGAACCGACGGCAAGACGAACGGCTTCTCGGTCGTCGATCACCTTCGGATCGACGGCGCCGACCTCGGGGTCGGCCCCGCCGGCTCCCTGTTCCTCGACGCGGGCCTCACCGGCGCGTACCGCCTCCGTCTCTCGTACCGGCACCTCGACCAGTTCAGCGCGCTCGCCGGCTTCGCGAACCCGCTCGGCGCGTCGGTCGGCCAGCACACCTGGGATCGCACGCGCAACATGGTCGACGTCAACCTCGAAGTCCTGCCGGGCGCCGTCGTCACGCCTCTCTTCGGATACACCTCCAACAACCTCACCGGGCCCGGCCGCACGACCTTCTTCGCCGGCCAGGATGAATTCCGGCTCTCCCAGGATCTCAAGGTCCACGACCAGGAGTTCCGCGCCGGCCTGGGCTTCAATGCCGGAGTGGTCTCGGGCGAATTCCTGCAGGGCTGGCGCCGCTACCGCGAAACCGAGAAGGACAGCCTCTTTCCGGGCGCGGGCGCCGGCAACAACCCGGGGACGGTTCTCGGCAACACGCCGAATCTTTCTTCCCTCACCCGGTCGAGCCTGACCGAGGTGAACACGCCGACATCCTCGTTCTTCCTCCGCGGCTTCGCGACCGACGCGGTCCAGATCGTCGGTTTCTACGTTCGCGCGAACGCGAGCGCGGACAGCAAGGACCAGGAGAACCTCAACGGCTCGCTCGTGTCGTTCGCCCTGTCCCGGTTCTTCACGGGGCTGGCCGACACTTCCTCGTCACGCGTCCAGAACACGATGTGGCGCGTCGGCGGGCGGCTCGAGTGGCACGCGTTCGACGGCATCGACGTCACGGGCGGCTTCGTCCGCCGCCACGCGACCTGGGACGGCCAGGACCTAGTGACGAGCCTCTTCAGCGGGACGTCGAGCTTCACCGGCGTCACGCTCACGGACATCCAGACCATCCTCAACGCCCAGACCTCGGTCGACCGCACGGAAGACGTGTGGGACGCCCAGGTGTCCGCGAAGGCGTTCGGCCCGTTCGGCGTCCGTGCCGGATACTCGCGGATCGAGCAGGACCTCACGGTCACGCAGGATCCCTCCGAGATTCTCGTGCCCGGGGGCCAGGGCGGAAACTTCACGCGCAACATCGATCGCGTCGAGGGCGCCCTCACCTTCGGAATGGGCCCGTTCTTCGCGGCGGCCGAAGCGTCGTGGGACGACTCGGACACCGCGGTCCTGAGAACCGATTACCTCACGCGCAACCGCGAGCGCGTGCGCGTCACCTGGAAGGGCTTCCCGTGGCTCACGGTCGGGGCGACCGGGCTGTGGGTCGACCAGGAAAACGACACCCTGGGGATCAACTCCAAGGGCAGCTCCCGCCTCTATACCGGCGAGCTCACGCTTCTGCCGGTCAAACCGCTCCGGCTCCGCGGCGCCTACAGCAAGGTGCAGGCGGACAACACGATTCCCGTCCGGGCCCCGCAGGACTTCACCGTGTTCGACTCCGTGAACAGGGAAGACGGTGAGCTCTATGAAGCCGGCCTGGGACTCAAGCTCGACAAGTTCGCCATCGACGGCTTCTGGTCCCGCTTCGCCAACGAGGGCTCGTACGAATACCGGCTCTACCGCGGCGGGGCGCGCCTCGATTTCGATGCGACGGCCAACCTCGGCCTCGTCGGCGAGTGGTCGGTGGACCGGTACCTCGACTACCAGATCCCGACGGCCAGCTTCCGCGCCAACCGCTACGGCGTCTATCTCAAGTGGCGACCCTAGGAGAATGAGGTTCGGGGGCGTTCTCGCCGCGCTTCTGCTCACGGCCGCCCCCCTCGGGGCGGCAGCCCCGCCCCCGAAGCCTCCCGCCAACGACGACTGCCTCGCCTGCCACGAAGACCCGTCCGCCAAACGCGCGAGCGGGTCTTCCGTTTTCGTCGACAAGGCGGCGTTCGCCGCCTCCGTCCACGGCGTCGCCGGCGCGGCGTGCGTCGACTGCCACCAGGACCTCGCGAAGACGACCGACTTTCCACATCCCGAGAAGGTCGCTCCGGTCGACTGCGCGACGTGTCACGCGTCGCAGGTCGCCGATTATCAGAAGAGCGTTCATGCGTCCGAACGGGGGAAGTCGAAGGCCAGCAAGGCCGCCACCTGCACGGACTGCCATGGAATCCACGACATCCGGCCTTCGAAAGATCCCGCCTCACGGACGAATCACTTCAACCTTCCCACGACCTGCCTGAAGTGTCACGGGAACCTCGCGGTCGTCGCGGGCGCCGGGGGCCCGCCCGTGAACCAGCCGGCGCTCTTCCACGACAGCATCCACGGCAGGGCGCTGGAAAAAAGCGGACTCAAGATCGCACCGAACTGCGCGACCTGTCACGGTTCTCACGCGATCCGAGATCCGCGGAAGGACTCCGAAAGCCTCGTGTACCGGACGCGCGTCCCCGCGACGTGCGGAAGCTGCCACGAGAAGATCCTCGCCGAGTACGGCGACTCGATACACGGGACACAGCTCGCCAAGGGCAACGGGAAAGTGCCCGTGTGCAACGACTGCCACACGGCACATGCCATCTCGGCCTCCAACGATGCGCGACGCCTCGCGATTCTCCGCCAGTGCGGGGGCTGTCACGAGTCCTCGCTCGCGACGTACCGCGACACCTATCACGGCCAGGTCAGCGCGATGGGCTTCTCGCGCATCGCCACCTGCGCCGATTGCCACACGGCGCACGAGATCCATCCGGCCGGCGACCCGCGGTCTTCGGTGGGGCCCTCGAACCGCCTGTCCACGTGCCAGAAGTGTCACCCCGGCGCGTCGGCGAACTTCGCCCGTTACGACCCCCACGCGAACACGCACGACAAGGGTCGGAACCGCCTCTTGTGGGCGACCGCCCTCTTCATGAAGATCCTTCTCGCAGGTGTCTTCGCGTTCTTCGGGATTCACACGGTCCTGTGGTTCCCCCGGTCGGTCAAGGCGCGCGTCGACGCGCGGCGGAACGGCCGCGGCCCGGCCGGCGGAGAGGGAGAAGGGTGATGGACCAGAACGCTCCCGCGCCCGCCGGTCCCGTCTGGGTCCGGCGCTTCGACCGGTTCGACCGCTCGCTGCACATCCTCCTCATGGCGAGCTTCCTCGGGCTCTCCCTGACCGGCGTGCCGCTGCTCTTCTCGGAAAAGCCCTGGGCGGCGACGCTCTCGCACCTCTTCGGAGGCTTTCGCTCGGCGGCGGTGCTTCACCGCGTCTTCGCCACCGGGATGCTCGTGTGTTTCGGGAGCCATCTCGCGCGCCTCTTCAAGAGGCTCTTCGGCGACAAGGAGTACAGCATCCTGTGGGGCCCGTCCTCCCTGGTCCCCCAGCCCCGCGACCTCAAGGAGCTCGTGCAGCACGTCCGCTGGTTCCTCGGGCGGGACGAGCGTCCGCGCTTCGAGCGTTTCACCTACTGGGAGAAATTCGACTACTGGGCCGTGTTCTGGGGCATGGGGATCATCGGAGGATCCGGGCTCATTCTCTGGGCTCCGAAGTTCTGGGCGCGGTTCCTGCCCGGAGACCTCTTCAACATCGCGCTCCTCGTGCACGGCGAGGAGGCCCTTCTCGCGGTCGTCTTCATCTTCACGATCCACTTCTTCAACGGCCACCTGAGGCCCGAGAAATTTCCGATGGACACGGTCATCTTCACGGGAGTCCTTCCGCTCGAAGAGCTGAAGCACGAGCGCCCCGCCGAGTACGAAAGGCTCCTCGCGGAGGGGGGCGTCGAGCGCCTCGCGTCTCCTCCACCGACCGCCGACCGCCTCCGGAAGAGCCGCATCGTCGGAACGGTGGCCGTTTCCCTCGGCCTTCTCCTCGTTGCGTTTACACTCATCGCTCTCCTGAGCTGAACCGCGCCGAGGAGGAGTCACATGAGCGCACGACCCGGCGGCCGACTGGCCGTATGGCTGAGGCCGATCTTCTACCTCGGGCGGAACCGTGTCTCGCAGCTCGGCGTCGCGCTCACGACGAGCGCTGCCGTCACCCTGATCGGCTTCTGGCTCTTCGAAATCACGAACTCGAAGCCCGTCCATCCGTATTCGGGCATCCTCTTCATCCTCGTCCTCCCGTTCTTCTTCCTCCTGGGTCTTCTCCTGATCCCGATCGGGATCCTGCTCGAGCGCCGCAGGCTCCGCCGCGAAGGGACTCTGCCCCACGATTACCCCAAGGTGGACCTCGCCGACGCGAATCTCCGGCGCGCGGCGATTCTCATCTCCGGCCTGACGGTCGCGAACGTCCTGATCCTGAGCCTTTCGGCCTACGTCGGCGTCGAGTACATGGACTCGGCCCGGTTCTGCGGCCTCACGTGCCACACCGTCATGGCGCCGGAGTACACGGCCTACCTGGATTCGCCGCACTCGCGCATCGCCTGCGCGAGCTGTCACATCGGCCCGGGGGCTCCCTGGGTCGTCAAGGCGAAGGTGGACGGCGTTCGCCAGGTCATCGCGGTCACGTTCGGGACGTACTCGCGCCCGATCCCGTCGCCCGTCCACACGCTGCGTCCCGCCCGGGCCACGTGCGAGCAGTGCCACTGGCCACAGAAGTTCCAGGGCGACAAGCTGAAGATCATCTCGAAATTCGGCGACGACGAGAAGAACACGCCGACGAAGACGGTGCTGCTGCTCAAGCTGGGCGGGCACATGGGCTCCCGTGCCACGGGCATCCACGGCCGCCATTTCGACGACAGGGAACGGATCTCGTACGTCACGACGAACCCGCGCCGCGAAGTCATCTCGTCCGTCTCCTACGTCGGCGACGACGGCAAGTCCGTGGAGTACACCTCCACCGAGGTGAAGGGAACGCCCGAGGACGCGAAGAAGGGCGAGCGCCGGACGATGGATTGCATCGACTGCCACAACCGGCCGACGCACGCGTTCCAGCTCCCCGAGCGCGCGGTGAACGAGGCGATGGCGGCGGAACGCATCAGCCTCGAGCTGCCGTTCGTCCACAAGAAGGCAATCGAGCTCCTCAAGGTCACGTACCCGACGCGCGAAGCGGCGTTCGAGCGCATCGAAAAAGACCTCACCGACTTCTACCGGACGAAGTATCCGGACGTGTTCCAGTCACGGCGCGCCTCCGTGGAAACCGCGGTACGCGAGGTGCAGCGGATCTACGGGCGAAACGTGTGGCCCGACATGAAGATCACCTGGGGGACCCACCCGAACCACATCGGTCACGAGGACTTCCTGGGCTGCTTCCGCTGCCACGACGGCAACCACAAGGCGCCCGACGGACGGGCCATCTCGGCCGAGTGCGACGCCTGCCATTCCCTCCTCGCCCAGGAAGAATCGAACCCGAAAGTGCTCGCGGACCTCGGCATCCACTGACGGGCGCTTTTGAATCAGGTGCATCATGGGAGCGGGCGAGGCGAGTCGCCACCCTGTAGGGGTCGTGACGGATCTGTCGACCTCCTACCTGGGGCTGAAGCTCGCCCATCCCCTCGTGCCGGGAGCGTCGCCGCTCTCCTATGAGCTGGATTCGATCCTCCGCCTGGAGGACGCCGGCGCGCCCGCGATCGTGCTGCACTCGCTCTTCGAGGAGCAGATCTCGGCCGACCCCCTCCGAACGTCTCGGTCGGCCGCGGACCCCGTCGGCTATCTCGAGCACCTGAACCGGGTCAAGGAGTCCGTCCACTTCCCGGTCATCGCGTCGCTCAATGGCACGACCGACGAGGGCTGGACGTCGTTCGCGAGCCTCGTCGAACAGGCGGGAGCCGATGCCCTCGAGCTGAACCTCTATCACCTCTCGACGAACCTCTGGACGAGCGGTGCGACGCTCGAGGCCTACACGCTCGACACCGTGCGGACCGTGCGGACCCTCGTATCGATTCCGGTCGCCGTCAAGATCTTCCCCTATTTCTCCTCGATCGCGTCGCTCGCGCGGCAGTTCGAGGAGATCGGCGTGAACGGGCTCGTCCTCTTCAACCGGAGCTATCAGCCGGACATCGACCTCGAAAACCTTGAGGTGAAGCCGGACCTGCGCCTCTCGACCTCCGCGGACCTGCTCTCGCGCCTCTACTGGATCGCGATGCTCTCCGGCCGCGTGGACCTGTCGCTCGCCGTGACCGGCGGCGTCCACACGGGCGCCGACGCGCTGAAGGCGATTCTCGCGGGAGCCGACGCCGTTCAGATGGTCTCCGCCCTTCTCCAGAACGGCCCTGGGCACTTGAAGGTCGTGCGCATGGAGATGGAGCAGTGGCTCGAGAGCCACGGTCATTCCTCGCTCGAGGAGCTTCGGGGGAGCATGAGCCTCGAGCGGCGGGAGGACGGCCGCGCGTTCGCCCGCGCCGGGCTGCTGCAGGTCCTTCAGCGGGGAATCCAGCCGATCTCGTAGGACCGACTTCGGCGTCGAAACAGTCTCAAGTAAGAGTACGCATGGTAAGATTCTTACTTGGAGGTGCTGCCGATGAAGATCACGTCCAAGGGGCAGGTGACGATTCCGATCGGGATTCGCGAGAAATTCGGCCTCCTGCCCGACACAGAGGTTGCGTTCGAGGCGCGGGGCGGCGCGGTCGTCATCCGGAAAGTGCGGGAGAGCGGGAGACGAGGCGCGAACGTCGTTGCGCGGCTCCGGGGAAAGGCCACGGCCGGCCTGAGCACGGACGAGATCCTCGCGCTCACCCGTGGCTGATACGCTCGTCGACAGCAACGTTCTCCTCGACGTCCTGACCGAGGACGAGCGCTGGTTCTCCTGGTCCTCAGAAGCGCTGTCGCAAAGGGCGGGCGAGTCGGCGCTCGTCATCAATCCGATCGTCTACGCGGAGGTGTCGATCGGCTTTACGCGCATCGAGGACCTGGACGAGACGCTGAATGTCGCCGGCCTCGAGAGGCGGCCGCTGCCATGGGAAGCCGCGTTCCTCGCGGGAAAGTGCTTCCAGCGCCACAGGCTTCGCGGCGGTGTCAGGACGTCGACACTTCCGGACTTCTACATCGGCGCGCACGCCGCAGTCTCCGGTCTCGCGCTCCTCACGCGGGATGCAGCCCGGTATCGGACGTACTTCCCGGGGCTGGAGGTCATCTCGCCGTAGGAGGCCGGGCGCGTCAGATCCAGCCGCGCCGGAACGCGAGCGCCACGGCCTCGACCTGGCTGTGGACCTCGAGCTTTCTCAGGACGTTCTGGATGTGGTTTCGCACCGTCGCGTGGGAGAGGTTCAGCTTCGCCGCGATGTTGAGCGCCGCGTAGCCGTTCGAGAGCAGCATGACGATCTCCCGCTCGCGCCCGCTGAGCGGGGAGACGGAGATCGGGGGATCCACGGGAGGAAGGCCCGCCGGCTCGCGCACGGCCGAACGCAGCGACGAGACCAGGCTGTCGAGCTCCGGGCCCTCGGCCTCGAGGAAGTGCATGAGCACGGCGAACGACGGCCCCGCGGCGGGCAGCGGAACGGCGCGAACGATGAGCTTGACCGACGCGGACGAGCCTTTCTTCCGGACGTCGAGGAGGAAGGGCCGCACGTCGTCTCCGGCGATGGCCGAGACGACGACCGGGCACTCCTGCGCGCAATAGAGGTTGCCGAAGACGTCCCGCCCGGCCAGGACGTCGAAACACATCTTTCCGAGCACTTCCTCGGAAGTCCACCCGAGCGCCTTTTCCGCGCCCTCGTTCCAGAAGACGATGCGGTCGTGGCGGTCCATCCCGTAGGCGGGCGCCTTCGACTCGGCG
This sequence comes from Thermoanaerobaculia bacterium, assembly GCA_963719225.1. Lineage (GTDB taxonomy): Bacteria > Acidobacteriota > Thermoanaerobaculia > UBA5066 > UBA5066 > Fen-183. Next base: position 990,863 of record CAVRAY010000001.1, read on the forward strand.
ATCATCTCGAGCGCGTCCCTGACGGGCAACGTGATCGGGGAGGGCATACGGTCCCTATTCTCTCAGAAAAGGAGCGTTTCAGGAGCCTGTCTCCCGCGAGGGATCGAATCGCTCGAAGAGGCGGGCGAGCAGGAAAACTCCGGCGGCCGCCTCCGCGAGAATCGGGAGAGCTGCCAGGAGGGCGGCGAGAGGCAGGCACCAGAGGCCGAGCGATTTGAAGGTGAAGAAGATCAACGGCCCGGCCAGGAGCGCCGCCGGGATCAGGGCGAGCCCGAGAACGAGCCACGTCCCGAGGAACGAGATCATCCTCAGGCCCGCCTGTTCCAGGCCCACCGCGCGCTTCCTGCCCGCCGGAAACCACGCCGGAAAAGCGAGGACGGACGCATTCTGGACGACGAGGGCGGCCAGGACGAGGGCCGGAAGGAAGACGGCCACGGTCAGGGCGACCGGAACGAGGGTATCGAGCCGGAGAAGCGGAGGAACGTCGAGAAATGGAGACGTAGGCGTTCCGACGAAAGCCGCCCGTGCGGCGCGTCCGGCGGCGATCGCGAGCGCGATCGCGATGCCGCCCCAGCCTTGGAGCGCCGCGACGACCGCCGGCGCGCCGATCTCCGCGAGGACGAGGCCCCCGGCCGGGAGAGGCCATGTCTTGAGCACCGTTGCGTATTCGAGATCCCCGCGCAGGTCGATCCTCAGGGCGAGGGGTGTAAAGAGGGCGAGGAGAGCGGCCACGGCGAGGCACGTGGCGCTTCCGAGGGCGGCCGCGAAGTCTGCCCATGGCGTCGCCAGGAAGGCGGACGCCGAAAAGAAGACGGCTGCAAGCGCGGCCACGATAGACGCCTGTCGGCGAAGGCTCGTCCGGTTCCAGGCGAGGAGGTTCTTCCACACGACCGCAATCGCCGGCCGGCCCGGCGCCGCGAGGGCGAATGGCACGACGCTGCGTCGCTTCTCGGACGGCAGCGCGTCAAGGCGTCCCGCGTCGCGGCGTGCCCGAAGGGCCGCCCTCCTCGACGCCTGGGCAAGGGTGGCCTCCTCGAAGCGGACGGCCGTGAGCGCGACACACACGTAGAGGAAAGCCACGAGGCCGAATGCGGGCGGCAGCGCGAGAACGAACGCGCGCGCCGTCGGCGCGAGCAGCGGGGCCAGGATCCAGCGGAACGGAGCCAGAAGGGCGAGCGGCGCAGGGCCGAACGGCCCGGTTCGAAGGGCAAAGACCAGGCCGCCGAGCGAAGGGGCCGCCTTCCCGGGGTTGGGGGCGGCGGCGAAAAGGGCCGCGCCGAAAGTCACGGCGAGAAGTCCGAGACCGCCCGCCGAGACGGAAAACACCGCGATCTTCATCGCCCGTCGGCGAAACGGAGCAAGTTCGTTCCAGCGCGCCTTGATGAAGGCGAGGGCCAGGTTGTGGAAATGAATGGCCGTCAGGAGGAGCCACAGACCGGCGCCGGTGAGAAGAGCGGCGCCGCTTCCGCGGCGAGAGGACACGATTGTCAGGATGAACGCGCTCAGGAGAAGGGGAAACTGCGCCTTGAGGAGAGAGAAATGGAGGAGGGCGCTGCGGGAAACGGGCGCCGGAAACAGAAACTGGATCTCGGCCTCCGACAGTCCCAGCGACGGCGTGCCTTTCCGGAAGAGCCAGGAAAGGAAAGCCAAAGCGGCGAGCAGCGCCGCGCCGGCGACAAGAAGGATCTCGTCCATGTGCCCCGGGAGGCGCGGAACCGGCGGCCGGCCGCCGCGCGAAGGCCTCGCGAAAATCATCGCGAAGTACGCGGCACCCACGAGGAAGCCGACCATGTACCGAGGCTCGCGGAGGCGGCCGAGCTTTCTTCGGGTGGCGTTCGCCAGCATCCTCCTTGCGGCGAAAGCGACGAGGGGCAGCAGGGAAGGAGCTGCGCTCACGAACTGCCCGTGACGCGCAGGAAGATCTCCTCGAGGGACGCGTCTCCTCCGGCGCCGGCCCGGATCTCGTCGAGCGTGCCGAAGAGCACGGCCTTGCCGCGCGAAAGGACGAGGACGCGCGAGCAGATCTCTTCGACCAGAGGCAGGAGATGCGACGAGACGATGACCGAAGCTCCGGCCGCGGCCCGGCGCACGATCGTCTGTTTCATCTTCCGAATGCCGCCGGGATCGATGCCGGTCAAGGGCTCGTCGAAGATGAGGACTTCGGGGTCGTGGAGGAGACCGCAGGCCACGACGAGCTTCTGCTTCATGCCTCGGGACAGCTCCGCGGGCAGCGCCCGTTCCTTTCCCGCCAGCTCCAGCTCGTCGAGGAGCGCGCGTGCGCGTGCCCCGGCGTCCGCCCCAACGCCGTACAGGCGCGCGGTGAAGGCCAGGTGATCCTCGACGGTCAGGTACTCGAACAGGCGAGGCTCGTCCGGCATGAACGCGAGGCGCCGCCGCGCTTCCACGGGCTCGGCCGCGAGGTCGAACCCGGCGATCCGGATCGAACCGGCGTTCGGCGGGAGGATCCCCGCGAGACACCTGAGAGTCGTCGTCTTGCCGGCGCCGTTCGGGCCCACGAGCCCCAGGACCTCGCCTCGCGCAACCTCGAAGCTCAAGCCGTCCACGGCCGTGAGGTTCTGGTACGCCTTGACGAGGCCCTGGACGGAGATCACGGGCGAAGTCTCGCACGGGCTCGCCGCGCGGCGCCGCCGGCCCGCGCGCTAGACTCGACGGCACATGCCCCGTCTCACCCTCCAGACCGCCGGCGAGTCTCACGGCCCGCTCCTGACGGGTCTCGTCACCGGCCTCCCGGCCGGGCTGAGGATCGACGTCGCCGCAGTGAACGGGGACCTCGCGCGGCGCCAGCACGGGTACGGCCGCGGCGGCCGGATGAAGATCGAGAAGGACGAAGCGCGATTCACCGGCGGTCTCCGCGGCGGAGAAACGCTCGGCGGACCGATCGCCTTCGAGATCGCGAACCGCGACTACGCCGTGTGGGAAAAAGTCATGGGGCCGATCGAGGTCGACGTCGAGGCCGCGGGGAAGCGGAAGCTCACGTCGCCCCGTCCCGGCCACGCGGACCTCGCCGGCGGGCTGAAGTACGGGCGGCGCGACCTGCGTGACATCCTCGAGCGCGCGAGCGCCCGCGAGTCCGCGGGGCGCGTCGCCGCCGGCGCTCTCTGCCGCCAGCTCCTTCTCGCACTCGAAATCCACGTGCGGAGCGGCGTGCTGTCGATCGGGGACGTCGCGGTGCCGGAAGGCCCGCGTGCGTACGAGGACCTCGAGAACGTCGACGAGGCGTCGCTCTTCCGGCTCGTGGACCGCAGCGTCGAGGCGGCCATGAAGGATGCGGTCGACGCCGCCGCAAAGGCCGGCGACACGCTCGGCGGGACGATTCTCGTCGGCGCCCGCGGCGTGCCGGCGGGCCTCGGGTCCCACGTGTCCTGGGAAGAGAAGCTGGACGGGCGCATCGCGCGCGCTCTCATGTCGATTCCCTCCGTCAAAGCGGTCTCTCTGGGCGAGGGCGTCGCGAACGCTTTCCGCCGCGGGTCGGCCGCGCACGATCCGATCGCCTACGAGGCCGCGCGCGGCTTCTCCCGTACCTCGAACCGCGCCGGCGGCCTCGAGGGCGGCATCACGAACGGCGAGGACGTCCTCGCCACGCTCTACCAGAAGCCCATCTCCACCCTTCGCGACGGCCTTCCGTCCGTGGACATCGAGACGAAGGAGTCACATCGGGCGCAATACGAGCGGTCGGACGTGACCGCCGTGCCCGCATGCGGCGTCATCGGGGAGGCGATGCTCGCGTTCGTCCTCGCGGACGCTCTCCTGGAAAAAACGGGCGGCGATTCGATGGAGGAAGTGACGCGGAACTACGAAGGGTTCGTGCGCGCCCAGAGGCTCTACTGATGGGTTCGAGATCCGGGCCGCAGAAACCGCGTCCCGTCTCCCGTCGCGGCATCACGGTCCTCGTGGCCGTCTTTCTCGTCGTCATCTCGGTCCTCGTCGTCCTCGCGGCGGTGGGCCTCGAGGTCCTCACGAGCGTGCGCGCCTACGTCGGCGGAGAGGGGCTCTGGTCGAAGGCCGAGAAGGACGCATCTTCCGCGCTCTTGCGCTACATCGCGGAAGGGAACGAGGCTTACCGCCGGGAGTTCCTCAGACAGCTCGCGGTGCCGCTGGGCGACCGTCGCGCCCGGGAGGAGCTGGAGCGTCCCCGACCGGACCTCACGATCGCCCGAGCGGGATTTCTCCAGGGACGGAACCATCCGGCGGACGTGGACGGGATGTCGCGGCTCTTCATCCGGTTCCGCCGCGTCGAGAAGCTCGACCGGACCATCGCGATCTGGCAGCGGGGAGACGTTCTCATCGCACAGCTCGCGAAGGTCGGAGAAGACGTCCACGCCCGCGCGTCCTTGGGCCCGTTGACGGAGGAGGAGCGTCAGGCCTTCCTGAAAGAGGTCGAGCTCATCGACGGGCAGGTCACGATCCTCGAGGACGCGTTCTCCGCCACGCTCGGCGAAGCCGCCCGGTGGGTGCGGGATGCCCTCAAGAGGGCGATGCTCGCGATGACGGTTCTCCTCGTGGGCGTGGCGCTCCTGGCCTCGGTCCGCATCGGGAGGTTCCTGCACCTCCAGGAAGACTCGCTCCGGGGCTCGGAAACGCGGTACCGGCAGGCCTTCGAGGAGAACCTCGCCGGCATGTACCGCACGACCTCCGAGGGCCTGATCATCGAATGCAACGCGGCGTTCGCCCGCATCCTGGGCCACGCGTCGCCGGACGAGCTGAGAGGGTTCGGCTTTTTCGACCTCTGTTTCGATCCGGTCGAAGGCGCCGCCCTGAAGGACCGCGTGAGCGAGCGACGCATGCTCGTCAACCACGAAATCTGCCTTCGCCGGTCGGACGACACTCCGGTGTGGGTCGTCGTGAACGAGAACGCCCTCGAGAGCGACAGCGGGCTCGCCGTGAAGGAAGGCAGCCTCGTCGACATCACGGACCGCCGCCAGGGCGAGGAGAGAAGCCGCTTTCAGGCGTCGCACGACCCCTTGACGGGGCTTCCGAACCGCCTCCTGTTCTCGGATCGGCTTTCCCTCGCCATCCTGCACGCGCAGCGCCACCGGGAGCGGCTGGCGGTGATGTTCCTGGACATCGATCACTTCAAGAAGATCAACGACAGGCTCGGCCACGCGGCGGGCGACGAGGTTCTCGTCAAGGTCGGCGAGCGCCTGCGGTCCTGCCTGCGCGGGAACGATACGGTCGCGCGGCTCGGGGGCGACGAGTTCCTCTTCCTCGTGTCCGACGTGACGAAGGAGGGCGACGTCGCCTCCCTTGCACGCAAGATTCTCGCGGTCGTGTCCGAGCCGTTGACCATCGCCGGCCGGGAGATCCAGGTCACGGCGAGTCTCGGCGTCGGGATCTATCCGAACGATGGAGCCGAGAGCGAGGCGCTCGTCTCCAACGTCGACGCCGCGATGTATCGCGCCAAGGAAAAGGGACGGAACAACTTCCAGTTCTTCACGAGACCGGCCGCGGAGGCCGGAGGCTCCCGCTAGCGTGCCGGGCGTCCTCGACTTCGACGTCGAGTTCCCGTCGCGAAGGACCGCGATCCAGTTCAACCACGCCGCCATCTGTCCGCTTCCCGCCCGCGCGGCCGCGGCGCTGGTCGCGTACGCGCGCAATCTGGCCGATCGCGGAGGCCTCGACTGGCGCGACTGGCCGAGGAAGGCCGACGAGGTACGCGCGCTCGCGGCGCGCGTCGTCGGCGCGGACGAGCGGGTCGGAGGAGCGGGGTCGATCTCGATCGTGCCGAACACGACGTGGGGCCTCGACATCGTGGCGCAGGGGCTCGCGTTCGAACGCGGTGACTCGGTCGTCACGACGGCGTCGGAGTTCCCCGCCAATCTCGCGCCGTGGATCGCGCTGGAGACGAAGGGCGTCTCGGTGCGCCGCGCTCCGACGCGGAACGGAGCGTTCACGGCGGAGGAGGTGGCGGCCGCCTGCGACGAGACCACGAGGCTCGTCTCCGTCTCGCTCGTCGCGTATCACACGGGTTTCCGGGCTCCCGTCGAAGAGCTCGGAGCCTTCTGCCGTTCGCGCGGCATCGTGTTCGGCCTCGACGCGATCCAGGCCGTGGGCGCCCAGCGCGTGGACGTCGCGGAGTGGAACGTGGATTTCCTGTCCGCGGACGCGCACAAGTGGATGCTCGGGCCGGAGGGCTGCGGCATCCTCTTCACGACTCCGGATCTCAACGCGCGTCTCACCCCTCCGGCCGGGTGGACGAACCTCAAGCGCGCGCACGGGGCGGACTTTCACGTTCCCGGAAAGCCGGAGTACGTCAGCGGCGGGCCCCGGTTCGAGCCGGGCGCGCTTCCGACGCCGGGCCTGTACGCGCTCGCCGCATCGCTCGGGCTTCTCCTCGAGATTGGCTTTCCCGAGATCGAGCGCCGGATCGCGAAGACGCTCGAGGTTCTCGTCGAAGGACTCCCGCGCCTCGGCTTCACGCCGATTCTCTTCGGCGGACCCCCGCGCTCGGGCATCCTCGCGGCGCGGCCGCCGGCCGGGAAGGACGCGTACTACTACCAGAAGCGCGCCGCCGACGAAAGGATCGTGATCTCGGCGCGCGAAGGCTTCGTGCGCTTTTCGCCCCACGTCGGCAACGACGAAGAGGAAGCCGGGCGCGTCCTCGCGCTGCTGAAGAGGCTCTAGCTTGAAGCGACCTTCCGGGCCGGGGTTTGCCGCGGCGGCGCTCGGCGTGGTTTTCCTCTCCTACACCGTGGTCCGTGCGGTGCGCGTGCCGCTCACGTGTGACGAAGCCTTCACGGGGAACCACTGGGTGGACCGGGGTCCGCTCGCAGCCCTGACGTTCGATGGTCCCGTGCGGTCGAACAATCATCTCCTCAACTCACTCCTTTCGACGGTTTCCCAAGCGGTCTTCGGGCGGACCCCGTTCGCGCTGCGTCTTCCGAACCTGATCGCGCACGCGGTCTTTCTGTTCGCGTCCTGGCGCCTCCTGTCGCGCGTCGCGGGAGGGGGCGTGGCCCTCGCCGCATTCGCCCTTCTGAACGGAAACCCCCTTCTTCTCGAGCTCTTCGGCCTCGCGCGCGGATACGGGCTCGCCCTCGGTTTCGTGGCGCCCGCTCTCTCGTATGCCGTGCGCGCGTTCGAGGCCGAGGAGATTCCTTTGCGGGAAGAAGCCGCGTGTTACGGGCTTCTCGTCAGCGGTGTTCTGGCCCAACTCATCGTCCTCGACGTGTTCGTGGCCGTCGCCGCGACGTTCGCCGTGTCGAGGTTCGTCCGGCTCAGCCGGTTCCGGGCGGAGGGGCGGCTGCGTCGGGCCGCGCGGGAGAGCATCCCGGTCGTTGCCGCCTCGCTCTTTCTCCTCGCGACGGCGATGCCCATCATCGTGTACCTGCGGCGCTCCGGCGCGCTCGACTTCGGAGGAACCGTCGGGCTCTGGTACGACACGGCCGGCTCCGTCGTCCGGATCTCGATGCTCAACCTCTCTCCTTCGTTCGTCCGGGCGACGCTCGCCGCGTTGGGGACGGCTCTTGCCGCGCTCACGGCCCTCGCGGCATTCCGGCTCGTTCGCCCGAAGGCCGGGGGACGCGTTTTTCTCGGACTCTTTTCGATCCTCGTCAGCGCGGGCGCGGCCGTTCAGGCCCAGCACGTCGTCTTCGGCGCGAGATTCCCCGAGAACCGCATCGCGATCGTCTTCCTGCCGCTCTTCGTTTTCGTTGCGGCCGCCGCCTGCGGTGCGGCCCCGTCTCCGCTCGATCGCGTTGCCGGATCGGCCCTGGGGGTTGCGGGCCTGTTGGCTCTCGCCTTGTTCGCGCGGCGCGCGAATCTTTCGCATTCGGATCTCTGGTGGTTCGACGCGGATAACGTCCGCATGCTCGAAGACCTCGACCGGCTGCGGCTGAGCCGTCCCGGCGCGTTCCATTCCGTGCGCCTTTCCGCCACCGATTCCATGGAGCCTTCGCTCAACTGGTACCGGAAGACGGACGAGTTCGGGTTCCTCGCGCCGGTCTCGCACGACGGTCCGTTCCGGGCCGCGGACTACACGTTCGTCTTCGGCCAGGAGGAGGGCGAGGCCGTCCGTCGCGGATATCGCGTTCTCGCGCGATATCCGGGGACCGGAAACGTCCTCCTCGAGCCCCCGCCGTCAGCGCGTTGAGATCGGGAGCGGGGGCAGCTCGGGGGTCGTCGGACCCGGGCGGAAGGCGGCCGCCCCGATCCAGTCCACGTCGAGGATGAAGATCCGGGGATCCCTGGGCACCCAGCGCTCGTTCGCGAGGCGGTGCACCTCGTAATGGAGACGTGGTGTCAGGGCGAAGCCCGTCATGCCGACGCGGCCAATCGAACCTCCACGCGCCACGCGCTCGCCCTTCCTGACGAGCGGCGCGGCGAGGTGACCGTACAGCGTGCGCGTGCGGGCGTCATGGGCCAGAACGACGATCGTTCCGAGGCGCCGCCAGGTGGCGTCCGCGTGCCTTGAAACGGGACCCGCGTAAACGACGAGACCCGCGGCGGGCGCCGTGACCCTCGTTCCCGCGGGCGACGCGAGCGTCAGTCCCGCGCAGAACTCGTCCCGGCGCGTGACCTCGGATGCGTGCCAGCCGAACAGCTCGATCGGTACCGACGAAGAGGGCTCGACCGGGGACCGCGAAGGCACGGAGAGCAGGTCGAAGCCGGAAGGATGGGAGCCCGGCAAGGCGGCGAGACGCCGCCGGAACGATTCGAAGATTCGGGCTCGCCGGGCGAGGTCCGCGGCCTCCGACTCCATCGCCGCGGGATTGCGGGGAACCGCCTCCCGGGCTTCCGCGGGAAAACCATTGGGCAGCGGGACTTCGAGGATCGCTCCGACCCGCGCGAGGAAGAGCTCGTCCGTCGCGAGACGGTTGCCGAGCGCGAGAGCGCGGCGGCCGACGGACGCGAACGATTCGGCGCCCCGCTGGGCGGTCTCGCGGATCGCGCGGCGGTCGGCGGCATTCACCGCGTCCGACACGACGTGAGGGGCAGCCGCCAGACCGAACACGACCGAAGCTCCGCTCGCAAGGAGGAATCCCGCGAAGGCGGCGCCGCCGAACGCGCCGATCTCGAGAGAGCGGCTCTTTTTTCCCGGATCGCCCGGGTGGAGGCGCAGGAGGCTCATGGGCCCGCGGGCAGCACGGTGGGACCGCTCCCGACCTGGACGCCGAGAAGGCGGGTGTCCTGGCGTGACGTCGGGCGGAAGGGATCTTCGGCGCGGATTCGAAGGATGCCGCGCCTTCCGGGGGAGACCTTGAGCTCGATCTGCTTCCACTGGCCCGAAGGCAGCGACACGCGCCCGCGCGGCGTGTCGTCGAAGAAGACCTCGAGGACCGCGGGACGACCGTCGGGTCGGGCGTTCCGGACGGGGAGTGCGAGCACGATCGGATCCGATCCGTCGACGGGCGCGGGCCGTTCGATGGCCCATGCCGCGGAGGCGCCGGTCCATCGGAAAGGTCGGCCGTCCGAACCAGGCTCGGCGTCGTAGACGCCGGCGGTCGTGGAATTCCGGAACGCGTCCTCCGCGGTCCGGGTATCCCAGGCTCGCGCGAGGGCTCCCCCGATCGCGCAAACGAGCGCGCCCGCGAGGACGACCGGTACGACGGCGACGAGGAACCGTCCCGTATGGCCTTCCTCGCGGAGCGGCAGCCGGGCCGTGAGCAGCCCGACGAGAGCGGCGATCTCGGTATAGACGAGATGCGAACCGAACAGGAACACGACCCCGAGCCCGATCATCGACGCCGCGGCTGCGGCGCGCAACACGGTTTCGTCGTCGTGGAAGTCGCCCTCGAGCGTGAGAGCGCGGCCCGTGGAGCGCACGACGCCGAGCAGGAGAAGCGCGAGCAGCGACGCGCCGGCGAGGCCGGATTCCGCGAGCGTTCCGAGGTAAAGGGACGGCGGGTGGTCGCTCGTGTGCACGACGCGGCCGAGCGCCTTCCAGGCGACATCGGGAAACACCCAGCGGAACGCGCCCAGTCCGACGCCCGTGACGGGGTGCTCCCGAAAGGCCTCCCACGCCCCTTCGTAGAGGAGAAGACGTCCCCGTGTCTCCTCGAACGGCGTCGGCTGTGTCCGGAACGGGGCCTCGAGCCGGGCGAGGAGCGCCGAACGGACGGCTCCGCGATTCGGCCACGAGAGCGCGGCCGCCAGCACGAGCGCCGAGAGGATGGCCAGAGCTCCGATCGTGCCGGCCACGCGCCGGCGAGCGCCCCCGCTTTCGCCCGCGGCGAGACGCGTGAGTCCCCACAGCACGAAGACGAGAGTCGCCGTGACGGTCCCCACGAGCCCGGCCCGCGAGCCCGCGTCCGCGAGGACGACGAGGAGCGAGGCGCCCGCTGCGGACGCGAGGAGCCTCCGCGCGACGCTGCCGGTGGCCGCGAGGGCGAGGAGAGGGACGATCAGGAGCGCGACGGCGACGCCCGCCGCCGAGGGGTCCGTAAACGTGCTCTGCGCACGGTGCCAGTCGGCCCATCTCCGGGAGCGGAGGAGCGGCAGAGCGCCCGTCTTCTGAAGGAGAGCCACTCCGCCCGCGAGGAGGGCGCTCGCGAGGAGGGCACGATCCAGAACGGCGGAACTCGCCTCCGCGACGAACCGGGCGGCGATCCGGTGCATGCCCACGGCGACGAGCAGCGGAAGCAGGGCGGCGAGGACACCCGGAAGAACCTGGCTCGCGTCTTCGCCGAGAACGTTGACCGCGAAGGGCGGCCCGATGCCGCGGACGAGGAGATAGCTCGTGCGAAGCCCGACGAAGGCCGCTGCGCCGGAGACCGCCGAGACGGCTGCGAACGCGCGAAGGGGCAGGAGCAGAGCCGGGCGCCTGACCGGACGGTGGATGTCGTAGAGGTCCTTCAGACTCGCTCCGGCGAAATAACCGAAGAGGACGAGGGGCGTTGCGGCCAGGGGCTCGTTCGTGCCGAAAGCGAGGGCAGAGACGCCGCCGAGCGTCGCTGCCGAAAACGCGAGGACGAAAGCGGCCTTCGGCGCCGCGAGCGCCGTGCCGAAGAGGACGAGCGCCGTGAGGGCCACCGCCGTCCGATAGCCCGCCAGGGGCGGCAGGAGGACCGGAAAAGTGAAGGCCAAGAGAGCGGCCCAGCCGAGGCAGCCCAGCAGCGCGGCCGCCGGCCGGCTCATCGCGGATCTCCCGGAGCGACGCGTACGAAGAGCGTGCGGAAATCGGAGCTGCCCGTGAGCTCGTGCGGGACGAACGTCGGGCGTCCGCTCAGGCGAACGACCCGCGCGCCCGCGGTTACCGGCACGTCCAAATCGCGCACGGCATTCGCGGGAACCTCGATCGAAGGTTCGCTTCTTCCGTCGACGTCGATCGCGAGCGTCACCGAAGCTCCGTCCGGGCGCGCATTCTCGACGCGGAAGGACACGGAGGTCTCGCCGGGGCGGATCTCCCGACAAACGCGCGGACCGCTCCAGCGGAACGGGTTCGGCGCTCTTCCGGCCGGGTACAGGCCGATCCAGCGTCCGAGCCGGAACGGCGCGGAAGGACGGGCCGTGGGGAGGACCGCGAGGATCGCTCCGAGGATACCCGCCGCCGCGAGGATGCCCGGAACGTGGGCTCCGTTCTCCGGCTCGGGCGGGAGTTCGCGCTCCCCGGGACGCGGCACGAAGAGAAACGCCGCAATGAGCCCCGTGAAGAGGCCGATCTCCGTGAAGCGCAGGTGCGATCCCGTCTGGCAGGCGACGAGGAAGGCGAGAAGCGCGGCGCCGGCTCCGCGCACCGCAGGATCGAGAGGAGACTTCGAAAAGGCCGCCCTCCACGCGCGGGACACGAGCGGAGCCACGGCGCAAAGAGCGAGGACGAGTCCGGGAAGCCCGCACTCAGCGGCGACCTCGAGGAGAGCATTCGTCGCGCCGTCGGTCACGAGGATCTCGCCGTGGCGGCGCGCGTACGCGACCGGGAATTCGTACGGGAACCCGGCCAGACCGATTCCCGAGAGCGGCTCATCCCACGTCATCTCGAGAGCCGTCCGCCAGAAAAGCGTGCGATGGTTCGCGAGGTCGGCGAAGCTCGACGACGACAGGCCCGCTCCGAGACGCTGCAGGAGGCCGCCGGCCGCGATGCCGCCACCGCGCGGCAGGACCCGAACGAGGACGCCCCCGGCGACCAGGAGGGCGAGAAGCGCCGCACCGAGCGCTTTCGGGGAAACGGCCTTCGCGCGCGAAAGCCCGATCGCGCCGAGCACGAGTCCCGCTCCACCGAGGAGAAGCCCGGTGCGCGACCCGGAGGCCTCGAGCGCGACAGGCGCGGCCACGAGCCCGACGAGCGCGAGGGCGCGCCGGCCGGCGTCCGTCGGAGAGCCGCGCCGCACGAGGGCCGCGAAGAGAAGAGGCACGAGGAGGCCGATGCCGACCCCGAGGGCGTTCGGGTCCGTGAACGTCCCCGCCCGGCGATGCATGTCGGACCAGGGACGGAAAGTCGGATCGAGAGGAGCGAAGCGGCTCGACGCGGCGAAGACGAAAGCGGCTGCCGCGCCCGCGACGGTCGCGAGGAGGAGGCGGTCGGCGTCCGGGGAGGAGCGGGAAAAACGCGCGAAGACCTCGAGCGCGACGAGCAGGAGGACGAGTCCGAGAAACGTGAGGATCGCGGCGCGGCTTCTGTCGGCGGCCGTCATGCCGAGCGTGTTCACACTCAGCGGTTCGACCCGGCCTCGGAACAGAAGGTAGAGCGTCTCGCCGCGCGCGACCGAGGCGGCCGCCGAGAAAGCGGCGAGCGTGAGGAATGCGGCGGCGTACCGCCGGAGGGAAAGCGGAAGGAGAGAGTCTTCTCCACGCGAGATCGAGCCCGCGAGCGCGCTTCCGAGCACGGCCAGCGCCAGCGCGGCGAGGACGGGCGGCCCGGATCGGTCTCCCGAAAGGCGCGCGAGGCCGGGCGCGAGCGGGATCAGGAACGCGAGCGCCGGAACCGCGATCCGGGGTCGAAGAAAGCCGACCGCGAGTCCGGCGGCCGAAAGGCCGAGCGCGACGGTGCGCGTGGCCTGCGCCGTCGAGGCCGGGAACGAGCCGAAAGCCAGGGCGAGGAGCACGATCGTCGCGCCGAAGGCCAGAGCCCCGCGGCGCGCCGGAGTCAGACGCGTACCTCCTCCTGGAGAGGAGCGTACGTGAGGGCGCCTGCCGCGCGGGCACGGATCGCCTCGAGCGCCGCCGACGCGGCCGACAGCGTGGTCAGGCACGGCACGTCGCGGTCCAGGGCCGTGCGGCGGATCGACACCTCGTCGTAGAACGACTCCCGGCCGAGCGGCGTGTTCACGATGAGGTCGACGCTGCCGTTGATCAGGAGGTCCACGATGTTCGGGCGCCCCTCGTTCACCTTGAGCACCGTTTTCGCCGTCAGCCCACCCTTTTCGAGCGCCTTCGCCGTGCCCGCCGTCGCGAAGAGGCGGAATCCAAGGGAATCGAGCTCACGTGCGAGAGGCAGCAGCGCGTCCTTGTCGCCGTCGTGAACGGAGAGGAACGCGTTGCCCTCTTCGGGGAGGCGGATGCCGGCTCCGAGCGCGGCCTTCAGGAACGCGAGACCGAAGCTCCGGTCACGGCCCATGACCTCTCCGGTCGAGCGCATCTCGGGCCCGAGAATGGTGTCGACCCCCTCGAACCGGCGGAACGGAAACACGGGAGCCTTGATGCAGAAGCCGAGGACGGGCGGCTCCTCGGTGAGGCCGATCCCCGGAAGCGTCTCGCCGAGGCAGAGCCGCGCGGCGAGGCGCGCGAACGGAATGCCCGTGGATTTCGCCACGAACGGGACCGTGCGCGAAGCGCGCGGGTTCACCTCGAGAACGAAGAGCTCGCCGCCGCGGATCGCGAACTGGACGTTCATGAGTCCCACCACCCCGAGCGCCTGCCCGAGCTTCGCCGTGGCCTGCCTGATTTCTCCGAGCGCCGCGCGGGGCACGCGGCGGTAGGGAGGCAGGACCGCGTACGAGTCGCCCGAATGGATTCCCGCCTCTTCGATGTGCTGCATGACGCCCGCGACGACGACGTGCTCTCCGTCGCCGAGGGCGTCGACGTCGAGCTCGTAGGCATCCTCGAGGAATCGGTCGATCAGGACGGGCCGGTCCGGAAAGGCGGCGATGGCCTCCTCGAGAACCGTCTCGAGCGCCTCCGCGTCGTAGGCGATGCGCATGGCCCGGCCTCCGAGCACGTAGCTCGGACGGACGAGAAGGGGGAAGCCGAGCCGGCGGCCCACTTTGAGCCCCTCGGCGACGTCGCGTGCCGCGCCCCACGGCGGCGCCTGCAGGTTCACGTCGCGGAGCAGCTCGCCGAAACGCTCGCGGTCCTCGGCGCGGTCGATCGCGTCCGGAGAGGTGCCCAGGATCGGCACGCCGGCGGCTTCGAGCGCCTTCGCGAGCTTCAGCGGCGTCTGGCCCCCGAACTGCACCAGGACCCCCCTCGGCTTCTCGCGCTCGACGACCGCGAGGACGTCCTCCAGCGTGAGAGGCTCGAAGTAGAGCCGGTCGGACGTGTCGTAGTCCGTCGAGACCGTCTCCGGGTTGCAGTTGATCATCACGGACTCGAAGCCGGCCTGGGTGATCGCCTCGGCCGCATGGACGCAGCAGTAGTCGAACTCGAGGCCCTGCCCGATCCGGTTCGGCCCGGAACCGAGGACGATGACTTTTTCCCGGTCGGAGGGATCCGCCTCGTCCTCCGTCTCGTAGCACGAATAGAGATACGGAGTCCGGGACTCGAACTCGGCCGCGCACGTGTCGACGCGGCTGAAGACGGGCGTGACGCCCTGGCGTGTCCTCGCCGCGCGCACGTCCGCCACCGACGAGCCCGCGAGGAGCGCGACGTCGGGATCGGAAAAGCCGTTCCGCTTCGCGCGGCGGAGGAGATCCGCGTCTCCGAGCGCCCAGCGGCCCGCCGCGCGGACCTCCCGCTCCACGGCGACGATTTCCTGGAAGCGATCGAGAAACCAGGGGTCGATCCCGGTGACCTCGGCGACGGACGCGACCGGCGTGCCGGCGCGAAGAGCCGCGAGCACCGCGAAGATCCGCTCGGGCCTCGGCACGCGGAGGGCGTCCGGCTTCGGAGGCGCGGCCGGCACGGCGGACGGGAGGTCGAGCAGGCCCGTGCGCCCCGTCTCGAGCGAACGCACGGCTTTCCCGAACGACTCGGCGAACGTGCGTCCGAGAGCCATCACCTCGCCGACGGATTTCATCTGGACGCCGAGCGTCGTGTCGGCTCCGGGGAACTTCTCGAACGTGAAGCGCGGCATCTTCACGACGACGTAATCGAGCGTGGGCTCGAAAGACGCCGGAGTCTTCTTCGTGATGTCGTTCGGAATCTCGTCGAGCCGGTATCCGACGGCGAGAAGCGCGGCGATCTTCGCGATCGGAAAGCCGGTCGCCTTCGAGGCGAGCGCGGACGAGCGCGAGACGCGCGGATTCATCTCGATGACGATCCGCCGGCCGGTCTTGGGATGAACGGCGAACTGGATGTTCGAGCCGCCCGTCGCGACCCCGACGGCGCGAATGACCTTCTTCGCATCGTCACGCATCGCCTGGTACTCCACATCCGACAGCGTCATCTGCGGGGCGACGGTGATCGAGTCGCCCGTGTGGACCCCCATCGGGTCGACGTTCTCGATCGAGCACACGACGACGAACGTGTCGGCCATGTCGCGCATGACCTCGAGCTCGAACTCTTTCCATCCGAGGACGGACTCCTCGATGAGGATCTCGTGCACGGGCGAGAGCGTCAGGCCGCGCCGGACGATGGCCTCGAAATCGTCCTTGTTGAAGGCGATGCCTCCGCCCGTGCCGCCGAGCGTGAAGGAGGGACGGATGACGACGGGGTAGCCGAACGGCGCGGCGACGGCCCGGGCGTCGTCGATCGACCTCGCGATCCCCGAGAGAAGGACGTCGACGCCGACCCCCTGCATGGCTTGCTTGAAGAGGAGGCGGTCCTCGCCGAGCTTCACCGAGCGTACGGACGCGCCGAGGGTCTCGACGCCGTGCTTTTCGAGGACGCCGGCCTCGTCGAGGGAGACCGCGAGGTTGAGCGCCGTCTGACCGCCGACGGTCGGGAGCAGAGCGTCCGGCCTTTCCTGCGCGATGATGGCCGCGACGGTGTCCCGATCGAGGGGTTCGATGTACGTGGCGTCCGCGAACTCGGGATCCGTCATGATCGTCGCCGGATTCGAGTTCACGAGAACGACCCGATAGCCTTCCGCGCGCAACGCACGGCAGGCCTGCGTGCCGGAATAATCGAACTCGCAGGCCTGGCCGATGACGATCGGTCCGGACCCGAGAATGAGGATCGACTTGATGTCGGTGCGCTTCGGCATCGGTCGAGGGAGTTTACGGGAAGCGCTGGTGGCGTGTGGCGCCCGCGGCGCGCCCGAGTTAGAGTCTCGTGTGAGTCGTTGAAGAGAAAGAAGAGGAGATTTCTGAGAATGAGAAGAGGACTTTGGAACGCTCTCGTCGGGTTCGGAATCGCAGCGGTCGCACTCATGGCGGCGCCGACCGCTCTCTCCTCTTCCAGGAAGACACCCACTCCCGCCGCCGAGGCGTCCGCCGCGAAAACCTCTTCGAACAAGTCCGCAAAGACCGAGAAGATCAACCTGAACACCGCCGACGAGAAGATGATCGCCGGGGCGAAGGGCGTCGGGGACAAGCTCGCGCAGGAGCTCGTGAAGAACCGCCCGTACCGGACGTGGGAAGAGGTCTCGAAGGTCAAGGGCGTCGGCTCGGGCAAGAAGCTCGAATCCTTGAAGAAGGTCCTCAAGCTGAGCGAGGGCGTCGGGACGACCGCCGCAAAGGAAGAGCCGGCTGCGGTGAAAAGGGAGACGAAGGGCACGGGCAAGGCGACAGAGTCCGCCTCGCCCTCTTCACCTTCTAAGAAATCTTCTTCTTCTTCTTCTTCTTCTTCCTCGTCAGCGAAGCTCGCGCCCGGCACGAAGATCAACATCAACACGGCCACGAGGGAAGAGCTCGAAACGCTGCCGGAGATCGGTCCGGTGAAGGCGCAGGCCATCGTGGATTACCGCAACGCGAACGGGAGGTTCGCCGCGCCCGAGGACGTCATGAAGGTGACGGGTATCAAGGAAGGCACGTTCGCCAAGATCAAGGACTACATCGTCGTGAAGTGATGGGACTTCTCGACGCGCTCATGAATCAGGTCGCCGCCGTGGTGGGGGGCGACGATCCCCGGCATCAGACTCTCGCGAGCGAGATTTGCAACATGGTCACGGGGCGGGGGGGCCCCGGCCTTCAGCGCCTCCTGGATCTCTTCTACCAGAAGGGGCTCGGCGACGAGATCTCCTCGTGGATCTCGAAGCACCCGAACCTGCCGATCACGCCCGAGCAGATTCAAGGCGTTCTCGGCGATGAAAAGGTGAAGGAGCTCGCGGAAAAAGCGGGAATGTCGACGCAGGAAGCGAGCGAAGCGCTCTCACGGATGCTTCCGCGGATCGTCGACATGGCGACGCCGACCGGCCGTGCGCCCGGATGACGGTGAAGTAGGATCGCCGGCATGGGTCTTCTGGACGAGGTGATGAGTCAGTTCGGCGCGGCGACCGGGCGGCCGATCGAGCCCGGGCACCACGGCCTCGCGCGGGAGCTCCTGGGTATGTTCGCTCCGTCGGGGATGTCCGGAGGCCTCGCGAACCTCATCAACATCTGTCACCAGCGCGGGCTCGGCGACGCCGTGAACTCCTGGATCTCGACCGGCGAGAACCTGCCCATCACCGCCGAGCAGGTGAAGACCATCCTGGGGAGCTCGGAAATCCAGTCGCTCGCGTCGCGTGCCGGGATCGACCCGGACGCGACGGTCGCGGCGTGCGCGCGGATCCTCCCTCTTCTCGTCGACAAGGCCACGCCCGACGGACGGATCCCCTCCACGGGCGAGCTCCTCCGCACGATTTCGGGGTCCTTCAAGAAGAGCTGAGGCCGGAGGCCGCCATGCTCATCGGCGCCCACTCGATCCTCTACAGCGCGAGTCCCGAAGCAGATCGCGCGTTCCTGCGCGACGTCCTCGGGCTCCGGGGCGTCGACGTGGGCGGCGGGTGGTTGATCTTCGGCCTGCCGCCGGCCGAGCTCGCCGTGCATCCGTCCGACGTCAACGACGTGCACGAGTTCTACCTGATGTGCGACGACGTCGACTCCCTCGTCTCGGAAATGAAGAAGCGCTCGGTCGTCTGTTCTCCCGTCCAGGACCAGGGTTGGGGCCGTCTCACCCACCTCACGCTCCCCGGCGGCGGGAAGCTCGGCATCTACCAGCCGCGACACGCGCGGCCGAAAACGGCGCGGGCCGCGAGAAAGCCGGCCGCGGCCGCGAAAAGGCGTGCGAGCCAGAGGAAGCCGAGCCGCGGGAGGAAAAGGACGTAGCTCGCGTATCGCCGACCAGCGTTCCGGATCGGGCTTGATGCATCTGAGAGATCCTCCCGCGGGCGTGCGGGCGGTACGATGCCGCGGCCATGCCGCGAACGATCGCGATCCACAAGTTCGGGGGGACGTCGCTGGGCGACGCCTCCCGCATCCGCAATGCCGCCCGGCTCCTCGCCGCGGCGCGCAGGCGGCGTCCCGTCGTGGCGGTCGCGTCCGCGATGGGAGGGGTGACCGACGTCCTCCTCCAGGCGGCGCGCGACGCCGAGGGCGGCCGTATCGGTCTCGCCCGCAAGGCCGTCGAGGCGCTCCACGCCCGTCACGCCGCCGCCGCCAAGGAGCTCGGCGTCCGCTTCGAGGCGGCGCCGCTCCGCGAGCTCTCGGCCGCGCTTGAAGGCGTGTCGCTTTTGCGCGAACGCACGGCCCGCGTCACCGACCTCGTCTCCTCGTTCGGCGAGCGCCTGTCCGCGCCCCTCCTCGCGGCCGCCCTGACGAAGGCCGGCGTCCCGGCGCGCGCTGTCGACGCCCGCGAGCTGCTCGTCACCGACGACCGACACGGCGCCGCCACGTGCGACCGCAAGCGGAGCGACCCGCGCGTGAGGCGCAAGCTCAGGCCGATTCTCGCGGCCGGCGTCCTGCCCGTCGTGACCGGGTTCATCGCGCGGAGCGCGAAGGGCGAGACGACCACGCTTGGCCGTTCGGGCTCGGACACGACGGCCGCGCTCCTCGGGGCGGCTCTCCTGGCGCGGGAGGTCGTCATCTGGACGGATGTCGACGGCGTCCTTTCGGCGGATCCGCGCCTCGTCAGGGGAGCGCGCCTCCTCCCGCGCCTGTCGTACCGCGAGGCGGCGGAGATGACGTTTTTCGGCGCCAAGGTGCTGCACTTCCCGGCCGTCCTGCCCGCCATCGCCGAGGAGATTCCGCTCGTCATCCGGAACTCCTTCCGGCCGCAGATCCGCGGCACCACGATTGCGAAGAAGGGCGACGGGAAATCCGGAATCCGCGCCGTGACCGCAGTGCCGGGGATGTGCCTGCTCTCTCTGGACGGGCGCGGGATGACGGGCATTCCGGGTATCGCGGCGCGCGTGTTCTCGGCGACGGCCCGGCTCGGCGTCTCGGTCGTCATGTTCTCCCAGGCGTCCTCGGAGCAGAACATCGCGCTCGTGATTCCGGAGGGAGATCGCGCGCGCACCGTCGCCGCGCTCGAGCAGGAGTTCCGCTGGGAACGCCTCACGGGCGCGATCGATTCCGTGAACGCGCGCGCCCCGATCGCCGTCATCGCGGCGGTCGGCGAGGGAATGCGCGGCACGCCCGGGATCGCCGCGAAGGTCTTCGCGGCCGTCGCGCGCGCGAAGGTGAACGTGGAGTCCATCGCTCAGGGCTCGTCGGAGTGCAACATCAGCTTCGCGGTAGCCGGGAAGGATCGTGACAAGGCCGTGAGGGCTTTGCATCGGGTCGTTGCTTCTTGAAATTCTCTTCCTCTTCAGTTTCCGTCTTTGCTCCCGCTTCCGTCGCGAACTTCGGGGTCGGTTTCGACCTGCTCGGCGCCGCGCTGGACGGCCCGGGAGACACGCTCACGGCCCGGCTTTCGTCCGCGCCCGGCGTGAGGGTCGTCTCGATCTCGGGCGACGGCGGGCGGCTGCCGCTCGATCCACGCCTCAACACGGCCGCGGTCTCGGCGGCCGCCGTCCTCGCCGCGCTGGGCGGCAAGGGGAAGCGCCGCGGCGGCATCGAGCTGACGCTCGAGAAGGGTCTTCCGCTCTCGAGCGGGCTCGGCTCCTCGGCGGCTTCCGCCGCCGCCGGGGCTTATGCCGCCGGCCTCCTTCTCGGCGAGCGCGACCGGCTCAAGCTGCTTCGCGCGGCGCTCGAGGGCGAGCACGCCGCCGACGGGTCGTGGCACGCGGACAACGTGTCCGCCTCGCTGCTCGGTGGATTCGTCCTCGTGCCCTCGTCCGAACCCAACGGCCACCTCGCTCCGATTCCGCTTCGCATTCCCCCGCGCGCCCGCTTCGTCGTCGTCGTTCCCGACCTCGAGCTGGCCACGCGGCGCTCGCGCGGCGTCCTGCCGCGGACGATCCGGATGGGCGCCCACACGGCGCACGCCGGCGCCCTCGCGCGCCTCGTCCTCGCGCTCTCCTCCGGGAATCTCGCCGAGGCGGGAGAATGCCTCGTCCAGGACCGTCTCGTGGATCCGAAGCGCCTCCCGCTCGTGCGCGGAGGCCGCGCCGCGCTCGACGCTCTCCTTTACGCGGGCGCGTACGGCGCCTGCCTCGCGGGGGCCGGGCCGGCCCTCGTCGCCTTGACCGAGGAATCGCGCGATGCGGAAGGGATCGGCCGCGCCGCGGTGTCCGCGTGGAAGCGCGCGGGGATCGCAGCGCGCGCAAGCGTGCATCGCATCGACCGGCGCGGGACGCGGCTCGCCGGGACGCGCGCGTGAGCGGGCTCTCGACGTTCCGCTGCCTGGCCTGCGGCGCGAGCTCTCCTCTCTCGGGAGCGCGCACGTCCTGCGCTTCCTGCGGCGGCCTCCTCGACGTCGTGTCCGACCTCCGCGCGTTCGGGCGGACCGGCGATTCCTGGCGCGACCTTTTCGACCGGCGGAGGGCTGCCGCGCCGTCGGAAGCGACGCGGCCTCGCGAGGTGAGCGGGGTCTGGCGCTTCCGCGAGCACGTTCTTCCGGACCTTCCGGAGAGCGGCATCGTGAGCAAGCCCGAGGGCGCGACACGGCTCTACGCGGCCGGCGCGCTCGGCGAGGAGCTTTCCTTCTCGCGCCTCTTCGTCAAGCACGAAGGCGAGAACCCGACGCTCTCGTTCAAGGACCGCGGCATGACCGCGGGCGTCTCTTGGGCGCGGGTTTCGGGTTTTTCGACCGTCGCGTGCGCTTCGACCGGCGACACGTCGGCGGCGCTCGCGGCCTACGCCGCCGAGGTGCCCGGCATGCGCGCCGTCGTCCTCGTGCCGGACGCGAAGATCACGGAAGAGCAGCTCAGCCAGGCGCTCGCGTACGGGGCGACGACGCTCGGCCTCGACACGGACTTCGACGGCTGCATGCGTCTCGTCGGCGAGCTGACCGCCGCCCGTCCCGTCTTTCTCCTGAACTCGAAGAATCCCGTGCGTATCGAGGGGCAGAAGACCATCGGATGGGAGATCGTGCAGGATCTCGGCTGGCGCGTGCCGGACTGGATCGTCCTGCCGGTCGGGAACGCGGGCAACATCTCGGCGATCGGCAAGGGCCTGCGGGAGTGGCTCCACCTCGGCATCATCGCGAAGAAGCCACGCCTCGCGGGAATCCAGGCCGCGGCCGCGGATCCTTTCTACCAGTCGTACCGGAAGGACTTCAAAGAGCGCGTCACCCGCGTCGCCGGCGAGACGGCGGCCTCGGCGATCCGCATCGGAGCTCCGGTGTCACACCCGCGCGCCGAGCGCGAGATCCGCTTCTTCGACGGCGTGGTGGAGAGCGTGACGGAAACCGAGCTCCTCGACGCCTTCGCGCTCGCGAACCGGCGCGGTCTCGCAATCTGCCCGAACTCGGCCGTCGCCCTCGCGGGCGCGGCGAAGCTGCGCCGGGCGGGCGTGATCCAGAAGGACGACCTCGTCGTCGTCGTCGCGACCGCCCACGCGCTCAAGTTCTCGGGAACGATGTCCGCGTACCACAAGGGTGGCGGCCGCCTCGCGAACCCGCCGCGCCGCCTCCCGGCGACGCTCGACGCGATTCTCGAGGCGCTGAGGGAGACCTAGCGGCGAGCGAGATAGTCGCGCGGCCGAAGGACCAGGACGCCGTCGATTCTCTTTCCGAAGAGTTGCTTGAAGTCCCGGAGATCGCCGGTGATCAGGTGGGTCGCTCCCGAGGCGATGGCGGCCTGGAGGATCGGCATGTCCTTTGCCCGAAGAAAAACCCCATCCGGCAAAGCCTGCCCCGGCCGCGCACCAGGGACCACATCGACGCGTTGCATGAGCTTTTCCAGGCGGGCGCGTTGCGCCCGGTCTTCGATGTTGCGAATCGTTTCCGCGAGTGCGTACGCCGAGGTCACGAGAGTCGCTCCATCGACCTTCCAGAGTTCGGCGACGCCCGCTTTCTCCTTCCAGGACGCCGAGAACAGCACGTTCGCGTCGAGGAAAATACGATCCACGGGTCAGCGCGACGGAGGCGTGTGGGGAATCTCGTCGGGGTCGAGACCCATCTTCTTGACTTCCCGCCGTGCGCGCGCGTAGTCGGCGGGTCCGACGGAATTCTCGAGAAGGAACCCGGCCTTGCGTTCTTTCGTGTAGATCTCGACCGGGATCGCCTCGGCGGGCCGGATCACGACACCATCCCGCCCCTCGTCGAAAAGGACGAGCGAGCCCTCTTCCATGTGGAAACGCTTGCGCAGCTTCGCGGGGATGACGATGGTTCCGCGCTTCCCGACCCGTGCCGGCTCTCCCATAGTCTGATTATCAGATATTCGGGCGCCTCGTTCAAGATCGACGCTGGGGCGAAAAAGCGGGCTGTGCTAGCGTCGCCGCGTGGCCGGGGACGAAGCGTCGGCGGAAGGCTCGCCGCCCCACGCGACCCGGCGTGGCGCGCGATTCCGCCGCGCCTCTGACGTCCTCACCGGTCAGCTTCGCGTCCACGATCCCTTCGAGCTGATCCGATGGCTGGCGCTCAGCCAACCCGATCCCCGCAAGGCGGTGGCCGAGCTCGTCCAGAACAGCCTCGACGCAGGCGCGCATTCGATCCGGCTGACCCGCGTTCGCGAGCGAGGCGTGCCGATGATGAAGATCGTCGACGACGGCGAAGGGGTCATCCCCGAGCTCGACCGGGCGGAAGCGCTCCGCTACATCGCAACTCACGTCGGGCACAGCCGCAAGCGCTCGCTGTCTCCGGCGCAGCGCCTGCAGCTCATGACGCAGGGGCAGTATGGCATCGGTCTTCTCGGATTCTGGAGCCTCGGGGAGATGCTCGAGATCCGGACGTCTCTCCTCGGCCAGCGCGCTCACCGCCTCGTCCTCTACCGCGACCGGCCCGACTTCCTGATCGAGCCGCTGCGCGGGCGTCTCCCCTTCGACGAGCGCTATACGGAGGTCGTCGTCGCAGGGCTGCACCGCGAGGCGATGAGCGCGCTGGCCGGCCGGCGCATCGCAGACTACCTCGGCGCCGAGCTGCGCGGCCAGATCCTGGCGCGGAAAGCGCGGATGGTGGTCGAGGACCGGATGTCGCGCGGTTTGGCCCAGAAAGTCATCGCCGTCGACCCGCCCCGCTTCCTCGGCGAGCGTCTCGAAGGCCTGGGCCCGCTCGAAGTGACGGGACATCCGCCCATCAGGCTGGAGATCTACGCCGCAGGCGAGACCGAGAGGAACGGCGAATCCGCTCACGGCCTCGCCGTTTACGCCGCGGGGACGCTGGTCGCCGAGAGCTTCCAGGAGCTGGCCTCGATCGGTCTCGACCATCTCCCCTGGACCGACCCGCGCCTGGCCGGGCTCGTCGACTTCCCGTCGCTTCGTGTGGCTCCCGGGAGCCGGCGCGGAGTCGTGCCCGACGAGGCGGCCGGCGTGCTGGCCGAGGCACTCGCACGTGTCGCCCCCGCTGTCGAGAGCCTGCTGGAAGGGCTCGAGCGCCGCCGCGAGGAGGAGCTGGACCGGACCCTCGTCCGCGACCTCCAGCGTGCCTTCCGCGATTTCTACAGGCAGCGCCCGCGCTACTCGATGCTTCCGGTGGACCGCGCGCGCGAGAGTGCCGGCAGCGAACCGTCGGCCGGCGCGAGCGGAGCGGTCGCTCGGGCGCAGGAGCCCGAGGAGCCGCTCGGCGGGGCGGACGACGACGTTTCGACCTTTCTCTTCGAGCCCGGGCCGCTCCACTCCGTCCGCCTCACTCCGTCGCCCCTCCGCGTCGAGTGCGGCGGCCGGCGGCAGGCCACGGCTCTTGCCGAGGACGAGGAGAGACGGCCGGTCGCGCGCGGCGTCACGTTCTCGTGGTCGCTCGAGGGGAATGTCGGTGCGCTCGCCGAGGCCTCCGGCGGTTCGGGGGCGCGGTCGCGGGTGCTGTTCATCGGTGGCGAAAAACCGGGCGGGGGGATCCTCCGGGTCGTGGCTCGGGCTCCGGGAAAAGCCGCCTTCGCGGAGAGCGCGATCGAGGTCGTCGAAGAGCTCAAGCCAGGGCGCGCCGAGGGGATTCCCGAGCCGGAGCTCGTCGACCAGCCCGGGATGCTGTGGCGCTCGCGCCTCGTGGACGGAAGGTGGCAGGTCAACAGTGGCCACCGCGAGTACCGCGCCATCGCTGACCGACCGACCCTCAAGCTCCGCTATCTGGCCCTCCTCTTCGCCAAGGAGGTCGTCCTCAGGAGCAGCGGCGACGTCCGGCTCTCCGAGCCGCTCGAGCAGCTCGTCGAGGTCGCTGCCTATGCGGACCGTAACCTCGTCGGCCGCCCGGGGAGGCGCGGACGTCAGCCGAAGCCACGCCCGGCAGAGGGCGAGGAGCGTTGAATGCGCAGCGGCGCCTCTCTAGCCGGCCGACGGGCTCTCGCCGGAGTAACTGCGGATGAGCATGAGCGTCGTCATGCCGATCTCGAATTCCGACCGGTTGTCGAGCTCGGAGCGCGTCACGCGCTGGTCGTTCACGTAGGTGCCGTTCGTGGAGTTGAGATCCACGACGAAGACGTGCTCGTCCATCACTTCGATGGCCGCGTGCTGGCGCGAGCACTGGATGTCGGCGACGACGATGTCCGCATTCGCGCGCCCGATGACGACGCGCGCCTTCTCGATCTCGAAGATGCGGCCCGAGTCCGGCCCCGAGATGCACGCGAGGGAAAGCCGCTGGTCGGCCGGAAGGCGCAACGGGCGCGTCGCGTGCCGGTTCGCGCCCGGCACCGGGAAGCGATCCGTCGTGGTGGCCGCGTCGGGCCCTCCGATCGGTCCCGTGCTTTCGGCCGCAGAGGGCATGACGCTGTCCGCTCCCGGCCCGGCGGAGGGCACCACGCGCGCCGGCGCTCCCGGCATTCCGGCGGGAGGCTTGCGCTTCTTCGCCTCGGTCAGCGCGGTCTCGTCGAGAGCGAATTCGTCGCGGGACGGGCCGGCCGCGGAACGGCCCGCGGGGGCCGGGGCGGGGGCGGGGACGGACACCGGGAGCGCCGGGTTCCGGATTTCGAACACGGACGTGCACTTCGTGCACTTGATCTTCTTCACAGCCGCGCCGCCGAAGCGCGATTCGTCGTAATGGTAACGAGCCTGGCACGACGTGCATTGAATGATCACGTGACGAGACTCCCGCCCGATCGGACGTTTCGCGGCATTAGAGCCTGTCCCGCTTCATCGATCAAGCCCGTACGGCCTCCCGGACGCGTTCCACCGCGCGCGGGACCGCCTCGAGAAGCCGGTCCACGTCCTCTTCGCAGGAGGTCCTTCCGAAGGAGAAGCGAACCGTCGCGCGTGCTTCGGCGGGCGAAAGCCCGAGGGCGAGCAGGACGGCGCTCGGCGACGTCGTGCCCGCGTGGCAGGCAGAGCCCGCCGAGACCGCGATCCCGTCGAGATCCAGGGCCGCGACGAGCGTCTCCGCCTCCGCGCCGGGAAACAGCGCCGACGTGGCGGTCGCGAGGCGGGCCCCAGCGGCGGCGTTGATCCTCGCGTCCGGGACGCGGGCGAGAAGGCCGGCCTCGAATCGGTCGCGCAGGCGTGTGAGGCGCTCCGCCTCGAAAGAGAGATGGGCCGACGCGAGGCGGATGGCCGCGCCGAGGCCGACGACCGCCGCCACATTCTCGGTCCCGCCCCGCCGCCCCCGCTCCTGCCCGCCGCCGGCCGCGAGCGGCTGCACGCGGACGCCCGTGCGCACGTAAAGAGCGCCGGCGCCGAGAGGACCGCCGAACTTGTGCGCGGTGAGCGCGAGGAGGTCGACGCCGAGCCGGCGCACGTCGACCGCGATCTTTCCGACCGCCTGAACGGCGTCCGTATGGACGACGGCGCCCGCCTCCCTCGCCCGCGCGGCGAATGCGGCGAGGGAGTCGAAGATCGCCCCCGTCTCGTTGTTCGCGAGAAGGGCGGTCACGAGCGCCGTCCGTTCGTCGAACGAAGCCGGACCGCCGGCCTCCGGCACCCCTTGCGCGTTCACCGGAAGCTCGGCGGGCTCGAAACCGTCCTTTCGGAGGGAAAGCGCCGCTTCCCGAACGGCCGGGTGCTCGGCCGCGGTGAAGGCCACGCGGGTGCGCCTGGGATCGGTCTCCCGCGCCGCGTGCGCGGCTCCGCGCACCGCGAGGTTGTCGGCCTCGGTGCCTCCCGACGTGAAGACGATCTCCGGAGGCTCCGCGCCGAGGGCTCGCGCGACTTCGACCCTTGCCGCCTCCACTGCTTGCCGCGCCGCGCGGCCGGGACCGTGCGCGGAGGAGGGATTCGCGGTCCTCCCCTCGAGCCAGGGCCTCATGGCTTCGAAAACCTGCGGGTCGAGAGGCGTCGTGGCGTGGTGGTCCGCGTAGACGCTGCGGGCGGCGACGTTCAAGAAAAGGGACCTCCGGACGGTCGATTGTATGGTCGTAGGGCCTTCGCGCGCCGAAAGGTCCGGTTTCGTGCCCCCTGGAGGACGTTGAGACCTGGAATCTGTCTTGCCTGCAGATTGCCAGGGAGAGGTCCGCCGGCACAGAATCGGCGCCTCGGCGGGAGGTCGGGACAATGCGGTCGGGCAGGAGGTTTCTCGGAGTCGTCGCCCTCCTCGCGGCCGCACGGGCAGGTGCCGACAACCCGGCCCCGTCTCCGACCGCGGCGCCCGCGCTGCCCACGCCCCCTCCGCTCGTCGCCGTGAATCCGCCCGCACCCGCTCCGCAGGCGGCCCGCGGCCCAGAGGCATTGAGGCTTTTCGGCCGTCTCGACGACGACCGTTCGGCCGTCTACATCGCGTCGGGGCCGCCGGACGCGCGCGTCACCGTGCGCTGCCCGGACGCGCTCAAGACTCTCGAGGTCTGGACGTACCTCGAGCACCCGACGCTCGGCAAGAACGCGCGCATCCTGTTCTTCCCCGAATACCCGACGGGCTCATATCGCTACTGGACCGTCCTGGAAGGCGAGCCCGTTCTCCTCGCGGCGTCCGCGAAGGGCAACCTCGCCGCGCTCGAGGCCGACAAATCCGCCTGTGCCGACGCGGCCCTCGTCGTCTCGACGGTCAAGGACATCTCGCGTCGGCAGGGGGACAACAACGGCGGCCTCGCCGAGCGCGGAGCCCTCGCGGTGGCGCACCTCCTCCCCCCGGGCAGCGCGAAGCCGGAGGCGCCGGCTCCACAGCTCGTCTCGAACAAGCCGCTCACGGGGAAAGAGCGCAAGAAGCTCACGCACGACCTGCCGGAAAAATACCGCCAGTTTCTCGAGGACGTCGAGCCGATCATCACGGACGTCGAGCGCGACACGCTGCTCAAGCTCGGCGAGGACTATCAGCGCGAGCATTTCCTCGACGACTTCTGGAAGCGCCGCTCGCTGGCGCCGGACGGCCTCCGGATCGCGTTCCGCGACATCTACGAGATGCGGCTCCAGCAGGCCAAGGAGAGATTCCGGAACACGAACACGGACCAGGGCCGCATCTTCCTCGTGAACGGGCCGCCGGACGGCGTCAGGAAGATCGATTGCGAGGACGTCTACTGGCCGATCCAGATCTGGTACTACGAACGGCTCGAGTCGCTGCGCCTCTCGAAGGTCATTCTCCTCTTCTACCAGCCGTTCGGGGCGGGAGACTACCGGCTCTGGACGCCGCTCGACGGCGCGCAGGCGGTCGTCGCGGGCGGCATGCCGGGCGGGCTCGGGGCCGGCGCCTCGAGACGGGTCGACTTCAATCGCTGCATCGAGTCGCGGGACGTTCAGGCCGCGCTCAGCGCGGTCGCCGCCACGTTCGGGTCGACGGGAGCCTTGAAGCTCTCCTACGACATCCGCCAGGGCCCGAAGCCCGACGTCGAGGGGGCGGACCACATCCTCCAGATGACGACGGACGTCCAGGCGGGCGCGTCCACCTTGCCGCTGCAGCGCGTCTTCCGGTTTCCCGAGGCGATTGGCAGCCGGATCCGCATGGAGCTCTCGGTTCTCCTGGAGCGCGACTCGCTCTCCAAGAAGCAGATCGGCGAGGAGACGTTCTTCGACGTCGACGTCGTGGGCGAGGTCGTACGCGACGGGCGGCTGATCGACAACTTCCGCTACCGGTTCGACTTTCCGGCCTCCACGATCAGCGGTCCGTTCGTACCCCTCATGGTGGAACGCGATCTGTATCCCGGCGAGTACCGCCTCAAGGTGAAAGTCGCCGACGCGAACCGCAATTCGGCCGCGCTCATCAGCGAGAAGCTCCGCGTTCCCGACACGCCCGACTCCACGCTCTCGCCGGAGGAGAAGAGCGCGCGCGAGGCCGCGAAGAAGGCCGTCTCGGAGCTCGTCGAGAACGCCGGCCCGAAAGGCTCGCTCTCGCTCATCCCGATCGCGCGCGAGATCGCGACGGGCCTCATCCGCTTCGAGACGCGCGCCTCCTCGAACGACATTTCGTTCACCGAGTTCTACCTGAACAACACGCGGGTCGTGACCAAGAGGAGGCCTCCGTTTTCGGCGGACCTCGACCTCGGCGACCTTCCGCGCAAGCACGTCGTCAAGGTGATCGGGTACGCGAAGGACGGAAAGCCCATCGCCCAGGACGAGGTCATCCTCAACGAGGGCCGCGAGGCCTTCCGCCTGCGAATCACGAATCCCGCGAAGGGCGCGAAGCTCGAGGGGCCGACGCGCGTCGTCGCCGACATCGCCGTGCCCGAGACGAAGCGGCTCATGCAGGTCGAGTTCTACGTGAACGACAAGCGGTCCGCGGTCCTGTATCAGGAGCCGTTCCAGCAGCTCGTGGACGTTCCGAAGAGCAAGGACCTCGGCTTCCTGCGGGTCGTCGCGACGCTCGACGACGGATCCTCGACCGAGGACGTCCGCTACTACAACGCGCCGAAGTACCTCTCCGAAGAGAACGTCAAGGCCATCGAGCTCTATACGAGCGTGTTCAGCAAGGGACGGCCCGTGACCGGGCTGACGAAGGAGAACTTCGCCGTTCTGGAGGACACCGTGCCGCAGACGGTGGACGCCTTCGAGGTCGTCACGAACCTCCCGCTCTCGCTCGGGATCGGCGTCGACACCTCGGGCTCGATGGAGGAGTCCATCGTCGAAGCTCAGAAGGCCGCCGTCGAGTTCCTGAAAGACGTCATGACGAAGCGGGACCGATCGTTCCTCGTCACCTTCGACAACGAGCCCCAGCTCGTCTCCCGCTTCACGACGGACCGCGACCGTCTCGCCCAGGCGCTCGCGGGGCTGCGCGCACAGGGCTCGACCGCTCTCTGGGACGCGCTCGTGTACGGGCTGTACCAGTACCAGGGCACCCGCGGCCGGAAGGCCTACGTCATCCTGACGGACGGCGAGGACCGCAGCTCGCACTTCACGTTCGACGCCGCGCTCGACTATGCGAAGAAGACCGGCGTCGCCGTGTATTTCATCGGCCTGAAGATCGGGGCGACGCAGATCGACGTGAAGCACAAGCTGAGCCGCATCGCGAAGGAGACGGGGGGCACCGTCTATTACGTCGACTCCGCGCGAAATCTCGCGAAGATCTACGCGGAGATCAACGAGGAGCTGCGCAGCCAGTACCTCCTCTCGTACGTGCCGCAGAACAAGTCGTTGTCGAACCAGTGGCGGAAGATCGAGGTGAAGATGACGCCCTCGAACCTGACCGCCCGGACGATCAGCGGGTATTACCCCTAGCCCGGAAACCCATACCGGGTTTCCCTCACCCTTCCGGCCTCAGTTGCTTGACCGGCTCGGTAGGAATTCATACCATGACGGTATGAAAAGCATCGTGTCCGAAAAAGGTCAGGTCACGATTCCCAAGGCGCTCCGCGACAAGCTGGGGCTGCGCGCGGGTCAAGTCTTGGAGTTCGAGGCGCGGGGAGGCGCGCTCGTCGGGCGGAAGCGCAAGGGGCCGGGGCGGGCCGTCGACCGGCTTTTCGGGATCCTCCCGCGCATCGACGTCGACGAGGAGATCGAGCGGTTCCGGGGGAAGGCCTGGAATCCGAGGGAGGACGGGCCCCGTGCGGACCGCCGTTGACTCCAGCGTCCTCCTCGACCTCTTCACGGCGAACCCCGTATTCGGGGCTCGTTCGCAGGAGGCTCTCGACCGCGCGTCCGGCGAAGGCGCGCTCCTGGCCTGCGAAGTCGTCTGGGCGGAAGTTCGGGCCTTCTTCCCGAGCGCGAGCCTTTTCGAGGGATCCATGACCGATCTCGGTCTCGAGTTCGACGCAAGCGACCGTGAGTGCGCTGTTCGTGCCGGTGCCGCCTGGAGACGGTATCGGTCGGAAGGGGGGAGACGTGCGGCGCTCGTTCCGGATTTCCTCGTCGGCGCTCACGCGGCGACGCGCGCGGATCGCCTCCTGACGAGGGACCGCGGGTTCGCGCGACGCTACTTTCGGGGTCTTCGCATCATCGACCCGTCCTCATGAGCAACCTTCCTCCGATCGTTCTGGCATCGGGCTCTCCTCGTCGAAAAGAAATCCTCTCCTCTCTCGGGCTGACCTTCGAAACCCGTGCGACGGACGTGGACGAGACGCTCCTGAAGGGCGAAAGCGCTTTCGACGCGGCCGAGCGGCTTGCGCGCGCGAAGGCGTCCGCGGCGGCCGCCCGGGCGCCCGAGGCTCTCGTCATCGCCGCCGACACGCTCGTCGTCCTCGAGGGCGAAGCGCTCGGAAAGCCGAAGGACCGCGGCGAGGTCCGCCGGATGCTCGCCGCGCTTTCGGGGCGTCCGCATCACGTCGTGACGGGGGTCGCCTGCGCGAAGGAAGGCCGGGTCGTCTCGGGACGCGAGACGACGCGCGTCCTCTTCGCGCCGATGAGCTCCGCCGAGATCGAGGAATATGCCGCGACGGGGGAGCCCGACGACAAGGCAGGCGCCTACGCATTGCAGGGAATCGGGGGTCTTTTCGTGGAAGCCGTGGAGGGGAGTCCCTCGAACGTCGTGGGTCTTCCGGTCCGGCTCCTCTACCGGCTCGCCCGGGAGCTGGGCGTCGATCTCGCGCTCAGACCCTGATCGCCGAAAACTCGCCGGACGTGTCCCGCGCGGCGGCACGGGCGATCTGGAGGACGCCCGCGAAGACGAGGTCTCCGGTCAGGGTTGCGGCTCCGGCCCGCACCTTGATCGGCCGGGGCGACGGGCCTTTCCCCTCCCGCCACGGCCTGAACGTCTCGCCGAGCCGCGCCACTTTCAGCTTGCACGCCTCGAGGTCGGCCTCGACGAGGAGCGCGAGGAACTCGTCGTCTTCCCAGCGGAACAGAAAATCCGTCAGGCGCAGGTTCGCGAGGAGCGTGTTCGCGATCGTGCGCACGACGCCGTCGACGGTCGCCGGCTGTTCGGCGTGCACGAACGCGTCCCAGTTCGACAGCACGACCGACATGACGGACAGAACGACGCCGTGGCGCCGCGCCCGTTCCAGCTCGCGTTCGATGATCTCGTCGAAGAAGGCTCGGCTGTAAGCTCCCGAGTGCGGGTCTCGAATGAGCAGCGCGGCACCCATGGGGGAATCCTACCCCGACGAAGAGAAGATTTTCTTAGAAGGGTCATAGAGGCCGGGACACCCCCTAACGCTCCGGCGAATCGCAGCGGCGAATTGCCCACGCACCCTTCTAAGAATCTTCTCTCTGGCGTAGTCTGACATCCGATGGAGTCGCCCGAGAGGTCCAAGCCGCTGCCCCTGGCCGAGTTCGTCGCGGCGGCGCGCGGCAATGTCCCGGCCGATCTCGTCCTGAAGAACGCCCGCATCGTGAACGTCCTCACGGGCGAGATCCACGACGGATCCGTCGGCGTGAAAGGCGACCGGATTCTCGGCTTCGGCCATTACCGCGCCGCCCGGAAAGGCGACGAGATCGATCTCCGGGGCGCGTACGTCGCGCCCGCGCTCTGGGACGCGCACCTCCACGTCGAGTCCACGATGACGACGCCGGCGACGTTCGCTCGTCTCGCGGCCGCGCACGGCACCGCGGCGGCGATCACCGACCCGCACGAGATCGCGAACGTGAAAGGCGTGCCGGGTATCCGGGCCTTTCTCCAGGCCGCTTCCGGCCTCCCGGTGAACGTCTTCGTCATGCTGCCGTCGTGCGTGCCCTCCACGCATCTCGAAACGGCGGGGGCGACGCTCACGGCCTCCGACCTCTCGCCGCTCTACGACCTTCCGGATGTCCTCGGGCTCGCCGAGATGATGAACGTCCCGGGCTTTCTCTTCGGAGACGCCGCCGTCACGCGCAAGGTCGAAGATGCGCGTCGCCGCGGTGTCCCGATCGACGGGCATTCGCCGCTCCTCTCCGGCCTGGATCTGAACGCCTACATCGGGGCCGGCATGCGCTCCGACCACGAATGCCTCTCGCGCGCCGAGGCGCACGAGAAGGTCCGGCGCGGCATGGACATCTGGATCCGCGAGGGAACGGCGGCGAAGAACCTCGACGATCTCCTGCCGCTCGTCACGCCCGCGAATTCCGAGCGCTTCGCCTTCGCGACGGACGATCGTCACCCGTGGGACCTCCTCACGCACGGCCACCTCGATCACCACGTGAGGCGCGCCGTGGCGCTCGGCCTGGACCCCGTCCTCGCGATCCGCCTCGCCTCGTGGTCGTGCGCCCGCCATTACGGTTTCACCGACCGTGGCGCCGTCGCGCCCGGCTTTCGGGCCGACCTGCTGACGTTCGAGCGGCTGGAAGACTTCCGGCCCGATCTCGTCGTCCTGGGCGGGCGGCGCGTCGCGAAGGGCGGGCGTCTCCTGGAGGAGATCGCGGCCGCGCCCATGGAGGAAGGACCCTGCTTCCGCCTCGAGGGCTTCGACCGCTCCCGGCTCCGGATCGCGGCGCCCGAGGGCGCTTCTCTTCGCGTGATCGAAGTGCGCGCGGGCTCGCTCGCGACGGGCGCGTCGACGGTGCCCGCGCGGCTCCTGGACGGCGCGGCCGCGGCGGACACCTCGCGTGACGTCTTGAAGCTCGCGGTCGTCGAGCGGCACCGCGGCACGGGCAACGTCGGCGTCGCGTTCGCCCGGGGCTTCGGCCTGAAGCGGGGGGCGATCGCGTCGTCCGTCGCCCACGATTCGCACAACATCGTGGTCGTCGGGGCGGACGACGCCTCGATGGAGACGGCCGTGCGCCGCGTCGCCGCGATCGGAGGCGGCGTCGTCGTGGCGGACGGCGCGCAGGCGCTCGCGGAAGTTCCGCTGCCGGTCGCCGGGCTGATGTCGAACGCGCCGATGGCCGACGTCGATGCGAAGGAGCGCTTCGCGAACGAGGCGGCGCACGCGCTCTCCGGGACGATGGACCACCCGTTCATGACGCTCGCCTTCCTCGCGCTGCCCGTCATCCCGGAGCTGAAGCTCACGGACAAGGGTCTCGTCGACGTCGGCAAGTTTGATTTCGTGAGTCCCGTGGCGTGATCGTCGACTGCGGGATCTACGATGCCGGCGTCCGCCGCTCCGGCACGTTTTCGTTCGAGCAGGCGTTCGAGGCCTCGAAAGCCCCGGGGACGTTCGTGTGGCTGGGCCTCTACGAGCCCACGGAAGAGGAGTTCGCGAAGGTGAAGTCCTCGTTCGAGCTCCACGAGCTTGCCGTCGAGGACGCGCTCAAGGCGCACCAGCGCCCGAAGCTCGAAGTCTACGACGATACGCTGTTCGTCGTGATCAAGACGGCGCGCTACGTCGACCGCGACGAGGCCGTGACGCTCGGCGAGATCCTCCTCTTCGTCGGGGCGAACTTCGTGATCGCCGTGCGCCACGGGGAGGGGAGCCCGCTCGTCGAGACCCGGAAGAGCGTCGAGAAGCGGCCCGAGCTGCTCGCGTGCGGGCCCGGCGCCGTCCTCTGGGCGATCGTCGACCACGTGGTGGACGACTACCAACCGGTTCTGCACGGCCTCGAGAGCGACATCGACGAGGTCGAGGATGCGGTCTTTTCGGCGAAGGAGGACAACCCGGCGGAACGGATCTACTTCCTCAAGCGCGAGCTCATGGAGTTCCTGCGCGGTGTGCGCCCGTTGCTGGAACCGCTCGACCGGCTCTCCCGCGGGACGTTCACTCTCCTGCACGAGGACGTGCGCCCGTATTTCCGCGACGTCGACGACCACCTCATGCGTGTCGTCGATCAGCTCGAAGGCGACCGCGACCTCCTCACGAGCATCCTGCAGTCCAACCTGACGCAGCTCTCGATCAGGCAGAACTCGGACATGCGGAAGATCTCCTCGTGGGCGGCCATCCTGGCGGTGCCCACGATGATCGCGGGGATCTACGGCATGAACTTCCAGCACATGCCCGAGCTGAAGTCTCCCTTCGGCTACCCGTTCGCTCTCGGGCTCATGCTCGTCGTTTGCGGCGGCCTCTGGAAGGCCTTCAAGCGCTCGGGCTGGCTGTAGAAGACCTCAGTTGACCGGCGGCGGGCCGCCGAACGCGCGCATCGCGGCGCGGCGCCGCTGCTTGTGGGCGGCGATCCAGCCGTCGAGCCTAGCCTTCTGTTCCGGCGTGAGGACGCCGTTGATCTCGGCGTGCACGCTCTCGAGCTGAGCCCTGGCGGCCTTTCCGTCGGCCCGCACCTTGAGGAACGCGGCCCCGACGACGGCAGGATCCGGATTCTCTGCAGAGGCGGCGGCCCTGAGGGCCTCGCGGTTCGCCTTCGCGTGGGACCGGAACGCCTGGAACTGCTCCTTGTGAGACGAGAAGATGGCCTTGACCTTCTCCTTCTGGGTGTCGCTCAGATCGAGAGTCGCCATCGCCGCCCGGATCCCGCGGCCGAAGCGGACTCCGCCGCCCGGCCTCTGTGCCAGGGCCACGCTGTTGGCGAGGGCCAGAGCCAGAACAGAGGCTCCGATTCCAAGGCTGATCATGTTGCTGCCGAAGACTTTGCGGTTCACTTGAGTTTCCCTTCCTGCGGAGCCCTTCGCTCTTCGAAGGGTCGCACGTGATCAGACGCAGGACCGTGTCGGGCGTTTACGCTCCGGGTTCCGAGCCCTAGAACCGCTCCCCGACGAGGACGATGGCGCCGGTGGGTTTCGGGACGCCGCCCTTCGGCTCGACCGAGACGGCGAACTTCACGGGCGCCTCGCCGAGGTTCTCCTGCCTCGAGATCGGGATGACCGTCGCGCCGTCGGGGCGGGCATCGAACGTGCCGGCGGGCTCCGGCTGGTCGCCCACGAAAGCCCAGAGCTCGTAGCTCTTCTCGAGCGGCAGCGGCGGAAGGCCGCTGACCCAGAGGATTCCCTGCCTCGTCTCGGGGTGCCACAGGAGCTTCGCCTTCGCCGTCGGATTCGACTCGAGGCCCTTCAGGAGGGCGACTTGCACGCGAGGATCCTTCAGCCATGCGAGCTCCGCGTCCTTCGCCTTCAGGTCGCGTTCCTTGTCGTGAAGCATTCCCTCGAGCTGGGCGACGTTCGCGCGCGTGGCGCCCAGGTCCGTGCGCGTGGCGTACCAGAGAGCCGCGAACGCCGCGGCGAGCATGAAGGAGGCCGCGACGCCGAGCGCCCAGGCCATGGTCGCGAGGCCGCGGTCCGGCATTCCGGCCGACACGCGGCGCGGGGGGGCGCTCGGGACCTCGTCTGCCTGGCCCCGGATCTGCCAGAGAATGCGCTCCTTCAGCCCGGGTGGCGGCGCGGTTTCGGGCGGCGGGGGAGCGCCCTCGTCCGTGGCGTCGAGCTCGGCCTCGAGGGCATCGCACCACGTCGCGAACTCGGTCGCGAGGAGGGAAGCCTTGGGGTCGATGCGGTCGTCAGCCACGGCCGGCCCCTCCTTCCCCGGCGATCGCCCGGAGCTTCGCGAGGCCCGAACGCGTACGGCTCTTCACCGTGCCGAGCGGCTCGTTCAGGCGCGCGGCGATCTCCTCCTGCGTGTAGCCGTCGAAGTAGGCGAGGCGAAGGACGGCCTGCTCCTTCTCGGACAGCTTTTCGAGACAGCGCGAGACGTAGTCGCGCAGGGCGGCGGTCTCCTGCCGTCCGTCGCCGACGGCGCCGGCGCGGTCGAGCGACTCGTCCGGAGCAGAGGAAAAGCGCTGCTCGATCGAGTGGCGGCTCCGCCAGCGGTCGAGCGCCCGGCTCCGCGCGATCGTGAACAGCCACGTCTTCACCGACGCGCGCGTCGCGTCGAACCGGCGCGCGTCGCGCCACACCTGGATGAAGGCTTCCTGCAGCACGTCTTCGGCATCCCTCGCGTCCTTGAGAATACGAACGCAGAAGGCGAAAAGGACCGGTGCATACCGGTCGTAGAAGAGACCGAACGCGTCGCGGTCGCCATCGGCGATCCGCGCGAAAAGCTCGGGGTCGGCCGGCGTGCTCACGGTGAACTTGCGCGCAGCGTGACCGCGCCGCGCGAGCCTGTCAAGCGGGAGAACCTCCGACGGCTAGAATCCCCCGAAAACCATGCGCGACGGCTCGTTTCTGAAACGAACTGCAGTCGGTCTTCTCCCGTGTCTCGTGCTGCTCGTTCCCGCCGGCGGCGCATCGGCGCAGAACGCGTCGAACCCTCCGACGATCACGATCGCTCCGTCGCCCGGGCCGCCGAAGTGGTTCGTCGCGGGCATGGCGTACGTGCAGGGCTCGCTCGCGGGCACGCTCTGGCAGACCGACGTCACTCTCTTCAATCCCGACCCGAGCCGTCCGGCGACGTATTCGCTTGCCTTCCTCGATGGACGAAACCCCACCGATGAGGCCAACCTCGTCTGGAAGCCGATCGCTCTCGGCGCGCAGGAGAGCTTCTCGTCGCCGAACATTCTGGCCTTCTTCGGGCAGCCGCTGGGGAGCTTCGGCGCCCTTCTGGTGCGCGGCGAGTCCGCGCCCGTGCCGCCCGTTCTCACGGCGCGCACGTTCAACAACGGGGATCTCGCGAAGGGCACGTTCGGGCTGTCCGTCCCGTCCACGCAACTGGAAAACGCGGTGACGGCCCAGGCGGGTCTTTCGCAGCAGCTTCTCATCGGTCTGCGCGATGACGACACGGCCTATACGAATATCGGCCTCATGAACATGTCGACCGACTGGAGCCAGGTTCGGCTCACGTTTCTTGGCGGTGCCGACAGCGAGAATCTGGGCCAGCTGGACGTGGACGTTCCTCCGTACGGCGTCGCGCAGCTCAACCGCCCCCTCGCCGCGCCCCCGCCGAGCGGCGTGGGATATCCGAACCCTCTGAATCAGTTCAGCGTGAAGGTCGCGGTGCTCTCCAGCGGCTCGGTTTTTCCTTACGCCACCGTCATCGACCGCCGTTCGACGGACCCGATCGTCGTGATCGCCTCCGACCGGCCTTCGTCGAGGTACCGGATGCCCGGCATCGTTCGCCTCCAGGGCGCGAACGACACCGTCTGGCGGAGCCGCTTCTTCGTCTCGAACCCGTCGACTACCTCCCGCAAGGTGACCATTTCCTACTCCTTCGTGCCATGCGACGCGACGGGCTGCCAGGGGCGTGTCACGGACGCGCAGAGCGACGTGACGCTGCTCCCCGGCGAAACGCTCTGGGCCGACGACTTCCCGAAAGTGTGGCTGGCCGCCTTCGGGTACGACGTGTCCGACACCACGGCCTACCAGGCGTCGTACGTCGACGTCTTCCCGGCGGCCGGCGACGCGAACCAGGAGCCGCTGCTCGTTCTCGGCGAGACGTACAACGACCAGCCGACGGGTCCCGTCGGCCTTCAGGTTCCGGGCTTCACCGACGCGGACGCGGTCTCGAGGACGGGCGCCAACAAGCGCCTCCTCCTCGCGGGCCTCGTCTCGAACGCCTCGTATCGCAGCAACGTCGCGCTGTTTCTCCAGAGCGGCGCGTCGGGCCGGTGCACGGTACGTGTGCTGTCGGAGGTCGGCGTCGAGGTGGCTCACCAGGACATCGGGTTCAGCGGCGCGACCACGTTCGTCCAGCTCAACGACGCCGGGCTCTTCGGGTCCCTCCCGGGCGAGAGGAATCGGCTCGCGGTCGTGATCGACTCGTTCGACGGCGATCCCGTCTCGGCCTATGGGACGATCGTCGACAACATCTCGGGCGACGCAACGTTCGTGAAGGCTCAGCCGGCGCCCTGACGCTCGCGTACGAACGCGGATTGACGCCCCCGGACGGGGCCGGTACCGTCCTTCCATGTCGAAGAGAAAGCTCTCCAGCGCGGGCGGCCAGCCGCCGCTGCCGTTCGATGCCGAGATCCCGCTTCCCGACGAGGCCCGGCGCCGGTACCTGAACTACGCCCTCTCGGTCATCACGTCGCGCGCGCTGCCGGACGTGCGGGACGGGCTCAAGCCCGTGCAGCGCCGCATCCTCTTCGCGATGTTCCAGAACCTCCACCTCATGCCGGACGCGAAGTTCAAGAAGTCCGCGACCGTCGTGGGCGACGTCATTGGCAAGTACCACCCGCACGGCGACGTCGCGATCTACGACGCGATGGTGCGCATGGCGCAGCCCTTCTCGCTCCGCGCGCCGCTCGTGGACGGGCACGGCAACTTCGGCTCGCTCGACGGCGACTCGGCGGCGGCCTACCGCTACACCGAGGCGCGCCTCAAGCCGCTCGCGATCGAGCTCCTTTCCGAGATCCGGAGGAAGACGGTCGACTGGCGCCCGAACTTCGACGGCGTCCACTTCGAGCCCGTGGTCCTGCCGGCGCGGTATCCGAACCTGCTCGTCAACGGCGCGACGGGCATCGCGGTCGGAATGGCGACGTCGATCCCGCCTCACAATCCCGTCGAGGTGCTCGACGCCGCGATCGCGGCCGTGGACGACCGCGAGTCGGACCCGCTGCGCTTCATCAAGGGCCCGGACTTTCCGACGGGCGGGCTCCTCGTCTCCGGAAAGCGCGAGCTCCGCGCGATCTACGAGAGCGGACAGGGCACGCTGAAGCTGCGCGGCGAATGGGAGGTCGAGGAGGGCGCTCGCGGCGCCCGGATGATCGTCGTGACGTCGATCCCGTACGCGCAGGAGAAGGCGAATCTCGTCGCGAAGATCGCGGACGTCATCATCGAGCGGCGGCTCGCCTCTCTCGTCGACGTGCGCGACGAGTCCACGGAGGACGTGCGCATCGTCCTCGAGATCAAGCGCGAGGCCGACCCGGCGCTCGTCATGACGTACCTGTACAAGCACACGCCTCTCGAGACGACGGTGCCCGTGAACCTCACGTGCCTCGTGCCGACGGCGAACCCCGACGCCTGCGAGCCGGCGCGCCTTCCTCTCGCGACGATGCTCCGGCACTTCCTCGACTTCCGGCTCGAGACGGTCCGGAGGCGGTTCCTTTTCGACCTCGAGGAGCTGAAGAAGCGCCTGCACCTCCTGGAGGGCTTCCTCGTCATCTACGACGCTCTCGACGAGGCGATCCGCATCATCCGCAAGTCCGACGGAAAGGCCGACGCCGCCGGGAAGCTCATGAAGCGCTTCTCGCTCGACGAGGAGCAGGTCGAGGCGATCCTCGAGACGAAGCTCTACAAGCTCGCGCGCCTCGAAGTCGACGCGATCCGCGCCGAGCTGAAGGAAAAGACGGCCGAGGCGGCCATCATCGAGGCGATCCTGAAGTCGCCAAGGAAGCTCTGGAACGAGGTCAAGGGCGAGCTCGCCGAGGTGCGCGAGACGCTCGCGGGCGAGAAACGCCGGACGAAGGTCCAGGCGAGCGTCGAGGAGCCGACGTACGACGCGGAGGCCTTCATCCAGCACGAGGACACGTACGCCGTCGTCTCGCAGGACGGATGGCTGAAGCGCCAGCGCGAGATGAAGGACCCGAAGTCCACGCGCCTGAGGGAAGGCGACGAAGTGCTCGCCGTGCTCCAGGGCTCGACGAAGGAGGCGGCCGTCCTCTTCTCGAATCGAGGCACCGCGTACGTCCTGAAGCTGAACGACGTGCCGCCGTCGACCGGTTATGGCGAGCCCGTGCAGAAGATCTTCAGGTTCGGGGACGGCGAACGGGTCGTCGCGGCCCTCTCCCTCGATCCCCGGGTCGTGCCGGAGAAGAACGTGCTCCTCCTCGCCGCCACGCGCCGCGGCCTCGTCCTGAGGTTCTCGCTGGACCCCTTCCGCGAGGTGACGACGCGCGCCGGGCGGCGCTTCGCGAAGCCCGCGAAGGGCGACGAGATCGCTTCCGTCTTCGTGTGCCAGGAGAGCGACCTCGTGGCCCTCGCGTCGGAGAAGGGGCGCGCGATCCTCTTCCCCGCGAACGAGGTGCCCGTGCTCGCGGGGCCGGGCAAGGGCGTCCTCGGCTTCAAGCTCGGGCCGGACGACCGCCTCGTGGGCGCGGCGCTGTTCGGGGACGACGAGAAACGGGCGACGCTCACGCTCGTGAACGGCAGGGGAACCGAGCACACGATCAGCCGCCGCTACACACCGGTCTCGCGCGGCGGGAAGGGCTTCGAGCTGATCAAGCGCGACCGGCTCGTGAAAGCTCTCTTTCCCGAGATCGTTCTCGTAGACTTCGAGGGGAAGGGGGATTGATGGAAGTCGTCCTCGCCGAAAAGTACGGCTTCTGCGCCGGCGTTCGCGTCGCGGACAAGCTCGTCCGCCTCGCCGCAAAGAAGGGCCAGAAGGGCGCGATCTTCGGGCAGGTCGTGCACAACGAAAGCGTCGAGAGCGAGATGGCGCGTCTCGGCTTTCCCACGGTGCACGATCTCGAGGCCGCGAAGGCCCACGAGGCACGCATCGTCTTTTCGGCGCACGGCGTCGCGCCGTCCGTGCGCGCGGAGGCCGCGTCGCTCGGCCTCGCGACGATCGACACGACGTGCAAGTTCGTGACGGACATTCACAACGAGATCATGCGGTCGCTGGACGACGGCTGCTTCATCGCGATTCTCGGTCAGGCCGACCACCGCGAGGTCGTCGGGTACACGAAGGACCTCGATCCCGCGCGCTACCACGTCTTTTACCGGCTCGACGAGGTTACGGCCTTCGACTGGTCCTGCATTCCGCGCGTCAAGATCGTCTTCCAGACCACGATCAACTCCGAGACGTTCGCGCCGCACGTGGAGGAGATCCGCCTGCGCGTCCCGGACACGCGCGTGGCCGACACGATCTGCTATGCGACGAAGGAGAACCAGGACGCCCTGCGCGTCCTCTGCGCCGATCCTGCGATCGACGCGATCATCGTCATCGGCGGCAAGAACAGCAAGAACACGAAAGAGCTCGCGCGCATCGCTCAGGCGAAAAAGCCGACGTTCCTGGTCGGCACGGCCGCGGAGCTCGACGTCGCTCAGCTCGCGGGGATGAAGAAGATCGGGGTTTCCGCGGGGGCGTCGACTCCGGATTACGACGTCGAGGCCGTGGTCGCGAGACTCAAGGCGCTCTGACCAAAGAGCGACGCGAAGCTGTCAGCGGATCGTGCGGTTCGCTCGCTACGTTCGGCCGAGAATTCCCTTAGCACGTTCGGTCATGTGAGGAAAGAGGTCCGGCGGTACGTTAAGGCCCGCCGTGCTCACCATGTAGCGGGCGCAGCTTGCCCTGTCGCTTCCGCAATAGGCCTCCTTCATCGCCGGCGATGTCGGGGGCATGTTGTCCATCTTGTCGTTGAAGAACTGGCATTTTTCGATTTTCTCGCAACAAGCCATCGTCGTTCTCCTTTCTTCTCTTT
This sequence comes from Thermoanaerobaculia bacterium, assembly GCA_963719225.1. GTDB lineage: Bacteria > Acidobacteriota > Thermoanaerobaculia > UBA5066 > UBA5066 > Fen-183. Next base: position 1,032,676 of record CAVRAY010000001.1, read on the forward strand.
ATAACCACATGAATATATATTATTTCGCCTTCCCTTATGAGTGTCAAGGCTGGTGCGGCCCTCTCGCGACCGGGCCCGAGGTGACGAAGAAGTGCTTCGACTACTGGGCGAAGTACGACTGGACCCTGAGGAAATCGAAGGGTAACGAGCATGCGCCTTGACCGGTCTCGCCTGATGCAGGCGCCTCATGACCGGGGCGGGCGGGCGCGTGTACATTTCGTCTTGTTCCGAAATGACGAACGCCACGCTCTCCCTCCCGACCTACGACCCTGTTGAGGCCCCGGCGGCTGGCCTGCGGCCCCGGACTGTCATCCTCCATCTCGCGGCGCTCGCCGTCTGGGTCGCCGCCTACGCAGTCATCGGAGACCTCTCGCGGGTCGTCACGACCCGCCTCCTCGGCCTCACGCCCGGGACGCACCTCGGCGCGGCGGTCGAGTTCTTCGTCTTCGAGGTCCCGAAGGTCCTTCTCCTCCTCACGCTCGTCGTCTTTGTCGTCAGCATCGTGAGGAGCTTCTTCACCCCGGAGAGGACTCGGAGCCTGCTGGCGGGTCGGCGGGAAACGGCCGGAAACGCGCTCGCGTCGCTCCTCGGCGTCGTCACGCCGTTCTGCTCGTGCTCGGCGGTCCCGATGTTCATCGGCTTCGTGACCGCGGGCGTGCCGCTTGGAGTGACGTTTTCGTTCCTCGTCGCCGCGCCCATGGTCAATGAGATCGCGCTCGCACTCCTTTTCGGCCTTTTCGGCTGGAAGGTCGCCGGGCTCTACCTCGGCACCGGTCTCCTCATCGCGTTCGTCGTCCGGCTGGGTCATCGGACGTCTGAAGCTCGAGGCCTGGGTCGAGCCGTGGGTCTACGGGACCCGTGGTCCCGTCAACGGCCCGGCGGGGGAGAGCGCCCGGCTGGGAGAGGCGTCTCGCGATCGGGCGCGAAGCAGGTCCGCGAGATCGTCGGAAAGGTGTGGCTCTACGTCGTCGCGGGGATCGCCGTCGGCGCCGGAATCCACGGCTGGGTGCCCGAGGACTTCATGGCGTCGGTCATGGGCAAGGGCGCCTGGTGGTCCGTGCCGCTCGCCGTCCTGATCGGCGTCCCGATGTACTCGAACGCGGCGGGCATCATCCCGATCGTGCAGGCGCTCCTCGGGAAGGGCGCCGCGCTCGGCACCGTCCTCGCGTTCATGATGTCGGTCATCGCCCTCTCGCTTCCGGAGATGGTGATCCTCCGCAAGGTCCTCACGCTGCGCCTCATCGCCGTCTTCGTCGGCGTCGTGGGAACGGGGATCCTCCTCGTCGGATACCTCTTTAATGCGCTCCTCTGAGATGACGAAGTCCGGCCTCTCCGCCACGACCGCCGCCGCCAAGGCCCTCGCGCACCCCGCGCGACTCCGAGTCCTCGCGATGCTCTCGGGAGGGCCGCTCTGCGTGTGCCAGATGACGGCCGTTCTCGGCTCGGCGCCGTCCACGGTCTCCGAGCATCTCCGGGAGCTGAAGCAGGCAGGTCTCCTCGTCGAGGAGAAGAACGGCAAGTTCGTCTTTTACCGGCTCGCGTCGTCGGCGGACGCGGCCCCGTGGCGGGACGCCGTACGCCGCGGTCTGGACGGCGATCCCGTCGCCCGCGCCGACGCGGCGCGCGTGGGCCGGATCCGCAGAATTCCCGTCGAGAAGTTCGCCGCAAGGAGAAGGTGATGGAGAACGTGGGCCGCATCCCGAAGGCGGACGAGATCCGCAGGCTCCTCGCGGGCGCCTGACGCGCGGAAGCTCAGGCTCGGCGGCGGGCGAAGAGGCGTTCGAGCAGGGGCTTCGGCGGCGGGCACGTGCAGCGCTTGTCGCGCGGAACGCCCGCGCGGCGCGTTCTCCACGTGCCGGCCGCACCCGGCAAACGTCGGCTTTCCGCACCGGGAACAGGTCACTCGATGACACATGGCGGAACCTTCCTGAGCTGAAACTCCCATCCGCAATGCCCGTGGGCGTCCGGGTCCGGCGGGCAGTGGAGGCAGCGGGTCTCGATGCGCGCGTCGACGGTGCGCGCGAACGTCTCGAACTCGACCTCGCCGACGGGCCGGCACGGGAAGTCCGGGAGACCCTTGTGCCGCCGCGTTTCCTGGACGCGGCAGGACGTCATGAAGAAGCGCAGGACGGGCCCGTCCCGCTCGGTCCGGCTGGGGTTGACGAAGCTGTACGCCCGGAGAGAAAGCGCCCGCGCGAGCGCGTCGAGGCCGCCGTCCTTCGGGATCGCGTACGCCTCCAGGATCCGGCGCGCCTCGGCGGCCGCGAACCGGCGCCAGGCTGCGGCGTCGAGGGCGATCGCGACGTCCATCCCGAAGCGTTCCTCGGCGGCGAGGAACCAGCTGCCGTCGTGCGCGAGCCAGTTCCTGGCGAAGACGTCGAGAGCCGTGAAGAGACCCGCACGGTCGAGCGCCTCGAAAGCGGGCGGGACGGCGGCGCGCGCCGCTTCGTGTCCGAGCGCCGCGAAGGCCTCGCGCCTCTTCCGGAAGGATTCCTTCCGGCGCTCGATCTCGTCCGGGGGCAGCGTCACGCGTCCGTCCCCTTCCTCGCCTCCGGCCGGGTCGGCCTCGAGCAGCTCGTCCCGCCGCCGGCGGGACCACTCGCCCCTCACGTCGGGACGCCGAGGCGCGGGAAGACGAACGTCTGGAGCAGAACCCAGACGAGCAGGGCGCCCCAAAGCCACGCGGCGTCGCTGCTCATCCGCGGCTCCGGGCGCCCACAGGGGTGGTGTTGGCGATGACCATTAATTACAATATAATCATTAAGTTATAGATGGTCAACCCCCCCGACCGCCGCCGCGTCCTCCTCTTCGCGTCGCCCGTCCTCGCGGCGCTGCCGCTCGCTGCGGCGCTCGTGGGCGTCTCGCTCGTCGCGGCCGACTCGCTTCGGGCGCGGGACGCGGCCGTGCGCGACGGGCTCCTCGCCCGCGCGGGCCACGAGCTCGAGGCCCGGCTTCGCAACGACGGGCCCGACGGGGCGCCGCAGGCCCTCGGGGAGTTCCTGGCCGCCCACGCGGCCCTCGTCCGGGGGGTCGAGGTGGTGGGACCCTCGAGAACGGCGGAGCGGCGAGGCGAGACGGAGGGGACCCCGGTCGAGATGCCCGCGATGCTGGGCCCGGGCTGGCGGCCCGCAGGCGGCTTCGGCGCGATGGCCGGCCCCGGGTTCGCGGAAGGCCGGCGGGGTTCCGGCCGCAGTCCCTTCGTGCTCCGCTTCTATCCGGCCCGCGGCGCCGGTGCCGAGGGCGGCCTCGCGCTCGCGCTCGTCCTCGGGTCGGTCGCGGCGGGAGCGGGCCTCGTCGTCCTGTCGCTCGCGGCGGCGCGCGGCCTCGCCGAGCGGGCACGGCGCGAGCGGCTCGAGGCCGAGCGCGAGCGCCTCGACGCCGTCGCCCTCACGGGCGCCGGCCTCGCCCACCGCGTTCGCAATCCTCTCGCCGCGATCAAGGGCACCGCGCAGCTCATGGCCGACCGCCCCGGCCAGCAGGTCGCCGAGCGCTCGCGGCGGATCGTCGAGGCCAGCGCCCGGATCGAGGATCTCGTGGCGCAGATTCTGAGGTTCGCGCGGCCCGTCGAGCCCCAGCCGGAGAGTCTCGACCTCGCCGCGCTGGCACGGGAGGCTGCGGAGCGCGCGGGCGAGGGCGTGACGGTTTCCGGCACTCCTTCGGTGGAAACGTTTGCCGACGCAGGCCACGCGGCCGACGTGCTGCACGAGCTCCTCGCCAACGCGCGCGCGCATGATCCCGGCGGGACGCTCGCCGTCGCCGTCGGAGCGGACGGCGGCACGGCCTGGGCGGAGGTGCGCGACCGCGGCCCCGGGCTCTCCGTCGATCCGGCGCGGGCGTTCGACCCCTACGTCACGGGCCGGCCCGGCGGCACGGGGCTCGGCCTCCCGACGGTGAGGGCGCTCGCGCGCGCGAACGGCGGCGACGTGACGCTCGCCGCGCACGCCGGCGGCGGCTGCGTGGCGCGGCTGACCCTGCCCGGGGTCCGGGGCTGAGATGGCGCGCGTCCTCGTCGCCGACGACGATCCGTCCTTCCGCGCGCTCCTGCGCGACATCCTCGAGGGGGAGGGACACGCCGTCGTCGAGGCCCGCGACGGGGAGGAGGCGCTGCGCTTCGCGCGCCGCGAGCCCTTCGCTCTCGTGCTGACGGACCGCCGGATGCCCGCGCGGGACGGGATCGCGCTCCTCAAGGCTCTGCGCGACGAGCTCCCGGCGCCGCCCCCCGTCGTCGTCCTGACGGGGTTCGGGACGATCCCGGAGGCCGTGGAGGCCGTGCGCCTCGGAGCCGCGGACTACCTGACGAAGCCGCTCGAGTCCCCGCGCGCGCTCCTCGCGGTCGTCGACCGGCTCCTCGCTCCCGAGGCGCCGGAAGAGGAGATCGTGACCTCGGACGCGCGGCTGCTCGAGGCCCTCGCGCTCGTCGACCGCGTCGCCCCGACGGACGTCCCGGTCCTCGTGACGGGGGAGTCGGGCACGGGCAAGGAGCTCGTCGCGCGACGGCTCCACGCCCGCTCGGCGCGCGCCGCGGGCCCTTTCGTCGCGGTAAACGCGGCGGCGCTGCCCGAGTCCCTCGCCGAGAGCGAGCTCTTCGGACACGAGCGCGGGGCGTTCACGGGCGCGGACCGCACGCGGGCGGGGCGCTTCGAGGAGGCGAGCGGCGGCACGCTCTTCCTCGACGAGATCGGCGACCTCGCGCCCGCCCTCCAGGCCAAGCTGCTGCGCGTCCTCGAGGACGGGCGCGTGCGGCGACTCGGAAGCGAGAAGGACGTCACGGTCGACGTCCGCCTCATCGCCGCCACGAACCGCGACCTCGCGCGCGAGGCCGAGATGGGCGGCTTCCGTCGCGACCTCTACTTCCGCCTCGCGGTCGTGCCCATCGCCCTGCCGCCGCTCCGCGAGCGCCCCGGCGACGTCCCGCTCCTCGCCCGGCACTTCGTGTCGCGCCTCGCGGCGCGTCATCGCCTGCCCGAACCGGAGCTCACGCCGGAGGCGCTCGACGTCCTCGGGGCTCAGAGCTGGCCGGGCAACGTCCGTGAGCTGCGCAACGCGCTCGAGCGGGCGGTGGTGGTGCGTGGCGGCCTCGCGATCCGTCCGGAGGACGTGCGGCCGGCCGCCGCGTCCGCCGCGCCGACGCATACCCTCGACGAGGACACGCGCGAGCGCGAAGCCGCGCTCGAGGCCTTGCGCCTGTCGGGCGGGAACCGGGACGCGGCCGCCCGGAAGCTCGGGATCTCGGTCCGCACGCTCTACTACCGGCTCCGCCGCTGGGGCCTCAACTGACTGCAGGCGTTGCGCGGCGGACTGCAGGTCCTGCAGGGACGATCCGGGGATCGTTGGAGGCAATTTCTCAGAAAGCGTTGGGCGACGGGGCCTTGGGCCCGGCCCCCGAGGCGGGCACGAAGCGTGCGATGACATTCGCCGAAAGGAGAACGACATGAAACGCACCCTCATCGCCCTCGCTCTCGGCTCTCTCGCAACCTTCCCGCTCGTCGCGCAGCAGGGGTCCGGCTATGGCCGCGGCCCGGGCTACGGTCGCACGGCGGCCGCATCGAGTATCGACGTCACGAAGCCGTCCACCGTCATCGGCGACGTCGTCTCGCTCAAGGGCGGTCCCGGCCTCGGGATGCCGACTCTCACCGTGAAGGTCGGCGGCAGGGAGGAGGCTTACGTCCTCGGCGCGTACCGGTATCTCACCGCGCAGAAGTTCGCGCCCGTCGCCGGCGACGCGGTCCGCCTCCTCCTCTATACGTGCGAGGAATGCCCACAGGGATTCGTCGTTGCCGAGGTCGAGAACCTCACGCAGAAGACCACGCTGAAGCTCCGGAACACCGACGGCACGCCGGTCTTCGTCGGCGGGCGCGGCGGGCACGGATGGGGAGCGGGCGCCGGCTGCTGCGGCGGCAACGGCCCGATGGACGGCACCGGCCCGATGGACGGCACCGGCCCGAACCCGAACTGCCCGAAGAAGTCCTGACGCCTCAGGCGCTCACGGGGACGGCCGCGGCCGCCTTCACGAGCGCCTGCTCGAGGTCGGCGATCAGGTCGCGCACGTCCTCGCAGCCCACGGCGAGACGCACGAGGTCGTCGGAGATCCCGGCGACCTCGCGCTCTTTCTTCGGCATCCCCGCGTGCGTCATCGAGGCAGGGTGCTCGATGAGCGTCTCGATGCCCCCAAGGCTCACGGCGAGCGTCGCGAGGCGGACCGAATCGATGAGAGCCTTGCCCGCCTCGAGGCCGCCCTTGACGCCGAACGAGAAGACGGCCCCCGGCCCCGCCATCTGCCGGAGCATCAGCGCGTGCTGCGGGTGGCTCGGGAGTCCGGGGTGGAGGACCCACGCGACTCCCGGATGCGTCTCGAGGAGGCGCGCGATCTCGAGCGCGCTCGCCTGCGCGCGCTCCATTCTGAGCCCGAGCGTCTTGACGCCGCGCAGCACGAGCCAGGCCTGGTGCGGGTCCATTGTCCCGCCGAAGGCGCAATGGACCTTCCGGAGCCGTTCGTGGAGCGCGGGGGAGCCGGTGACGATCGCGCCGCCGACGACGTCCGTGTGGCCGTTGATGTATTTCGTGAGGCTGTGGACGACGACGTCGGCCCCGAGCGCGAGCGGCTGCTGCAGGACCGGCGAGGCGAACGTGTTGTCGACGACGAGGAGCGCGCCGTGCGCGTGCGCGATGTCGGCGCAGGCCCTGAGGTCCGTGAGCTTCATGGTCGGGTTCGCGGGAGTCTCGACGTAGACCATCTTCGTCGAGGGCCGCATCGCAGCCGCGACGTTCTCCGGCTTCGAGGAGTCGACCCACGTCGAGGCGACGCCGAAGCGCGGGTACTCGTTCTCGAGGACGAGGCGCGACGGCCCGTAGACGGAGTCGGTCCCGACGACGTGCGCGCCCTGCTCGAGGAACGTGACGTAGACGGTGTTGATCGCCGCCATTCCGGTCGCAGCGCCGAGCGCGCCGCAGCCGCCCTCGAGGATCGCGAGACACTCCTCGAGCGCCGCGACGGTCGGATTGCCGAGCCGCGTGTACTTGTACCCGGGATCGCGGCCCTGGAAGCGTGCGGCACCCTCGTCCGCGTTCTTGAACGCGAACGTGGACGTCTGGTAGATCGGCGTCGAGACAGCGCCTGTGGCGGGATCGGGACGCTGCCCCGCGTGGATGATGCGGGTGGCCGGGTGCATTCGGCGGATGTCGGTCATTGCGTTTCCTTTCCGTTCGCGAGCGCGTGCGCCGCCGTCCGCGGCTCCCATTCGCCCGTCTTGTCGTCGAGCACGTAGCCATCCGCGAGCTCCCGGCCGCGGCGAGCGACGTGGTCGACCCCTTCGAGGAGGGCCTGGAACTCGTCCTCGCTCACGGTGGGCGACAGGCTGATGCGCACCCAGCCCGGCTTCTCGCCGAGGTGGCCCTCGTCGAGGCGGTGGCGGATCGCCTTCGAGCGCGTCTCGTCGATCGCAAGAAGGAGGTGGCCGTACGGTCCGGCGCACATGCAGCCCGCGCGCACCTGGATCCCGAAGAGGTCGTTCAGGAGCCGCGCCGCGAGGTTGTGGTGGACGTTCGGGAAGATCACCGAAAGGACGCCGAGGCGGCGTGTTTCGAGATTGCCGAGGATCGCGAGGTCGTCGCGCGGTCGCCACGCCGCGATCGCGCGGGAGAGGTAGTCCCGTTCGATGCGTTCCGTTCGCGAGGCACCGACAGCCGCCTTGAGGTCGAAGGCGAGGGCGGCCTGGATCGTCTGGACGATCGGGGGCGTCCCGCCCGTCTCGCGCGACTCGATCGCGCCGAGGTAGCGGTGGTCCCAGGGGGACGTGTAAAGGACCGTCCCGCCACCCGGTTCGGCCGGCACGCGGTTCGTGAAGAGGCGCCGGTGCGCGACGAGGAGGCCGGGCGTTCGCGGGCCCCCGAGGAACTTGTGGACGGAGAAGAACACGGCGTCGAAAGCGGCCGCCGGATCGCCCCCGGGGTGCATGTCGACGTCCACGTACGGGCCCGCCGCGGCGTAGTCGAAGAACGCAAGAGCGCCGTGCCGGTGGAGGACGCGCGCGAGGCCGTGCACGTCGTTCAGGATCCCCGTCACGTTCGATGCGGCGCTGAACGTCCCGATCTTCCAGGGCCTGTGCGCGCTCTCGGCGAGCTTGCGATCGAGGTCCTCGAGGCTGATGCGCCCGTCCGGGTCGAAGTCCACGTAGACGGAATCCCCGATCGTCTCGCGCCACGCGATGTCGTTCGAGTGGTGCTCCATGAGGGACCGGAAGACGACGGGCCGGCCCTCTCTGGGAATCCGGGCCGCGAGGCCGAAGCGCTCGTCGAGCTGATCCGGGAGCCTGAGGCCGAGAACCTGGATCAAGCGGTTGATCGCGCCCGTCGAGCCCGAGCCGACGGGGATCACGACGTCTTCGCTCGTGGCGCCGACGTACGCCCCGATCTTCCGGAGAGCCGCGTCATAGCGCTCCGTCATGAGGCGGCCCGTGGAGCTGCTCAGCGTGTGCGTGTTCGCCATGTAGGGGAGGACGCGCTCGTTCAGCTCGTCCTCGACGTCGCGGTGGAAGCGGCCGGACGCGATGAAGTCGAAATAGCGGAGGGGCCGCTCGCCGAAGGGGCCGGAAATCGTCGCGTCGACGCCGACGATCCGTGCGCGGAGATGCGCGAGGAACGCGGCCTCCTCGCCGGCCGAGAGCGTGACGACGGGGCCGCGGGTCGCGGCGGAGGCCGCGTCGACGAGTCGGGGCAGGCCGGAGGCCACGTCTCTCAGCGGCGGACGCCTCGTCGGGCGCGCCCGAGAATCGCGTCGGCCTTGTGGCGTGCCCCGCGCTCGACACCCTCGCAGACGATCGAGCAGATCCTGAGGAGAGTCGGGTCGGCGATCGAGTAGACGGTGCGCGTGCCGTCCTTGCGCCGGCCCACGAGCGCCGAGCCGTGCAGGACGGCGAGGTGCTTGCTCACGTTCGCCTGCGTGCCCCCGACCTCGTCGAGGATCTCGCCGACGGAGGCATCGCTCCGAAAAAGCCGCCTCAGGATCTTGAGGCGCATGGGCTCGGAGAGCGCCCGGAAACGCATCGCGACCTCTTCGCAGCCGGCGTCCGTCAGGGGGAGGTGGGCGTTCATCGCCATATGGCGATCATGGGTCTCGCATCGGAGCCGGTCAATGATGCCGATGGAGGAGGCGTCTCCGGGCGTCAGCGACGGGCGCGTCGGCCGGTGGAGGGCGCGGACTTCTCGAGGAGCGCCGCGGCCACGGCGGCGAGGAGCTCGGCGGCGGGCCGAAGGCGGCTGGCGGGAATCCCGGACAGCGCGCGCGCGACGGCGGCCTCGACCGTGCCGGCGGACGGGGCGTCGAGCCTCCGGCCGTGCGGGGTGAGCTCGAGGCGCGTCCGGCGCCGGTCCTTCGGGTCGAGCCTCCGCCGGACGAGATCGCGCCGCTCGAGACGGTGGAGGATGCCCGTCAGCGTGCTCGGGTGCAGCCGCAGGATCTCCGCGAGGGCGCCCGCCGAGATTCCGGGCCTGCGGCCGAGGACGCGGAGCGCGACGCGCTGGGGCCCAGTCAGCCCGAGGGAGGCGTGCATGCGCTTCGAGAGGGACTGCAGACCGTGGTCCAGGGCCCAGATGAGCCGCATGAACTCGAGCACCCTCCCGAAGCGCTTCGCCGTTCCGCGTGCCGCAGCCATGACGAGATGATCCCACGGATATTGATTTGACCTCAAACGAAAAATGCGGGAGACTCGCGCGAATGACGGAACCGGAACAGCCGCCGCCGAGGCTCGTCGACGAGACGCGCTGGTACACGGAGCACACGGCGCTTCTGATCAGCACCCTGAAATGGACGATCCTCGGCGCGACGGCAGGTCTCTGCGTCGGGTTCGGCACGCGCGCATTCCTGTGGGCGCTCGGGGCGTCCGGGACCTGGGTGAGGCGTCTGACGCCGGGCGGAATCCACCCGGTCTGGCTCCTCCCGCTCGCGCTCCCCGTCTGCGTCCTCCTGATCCGGACGTTCGCTCCGACGGCGCGCGGCCACGGCACCGAGGCCGTCATCGCCGCGGTCCACCGGGACTCGGGCCGCGTCTCGTGGAAGGTGGCTCCGATCAAGCTCCTCGCGACCGTCGTGACGCTCGCGTTCGGCGGTTCGGTCGGCAAGGAGGGCCCCTGCGCGCAGATCGGCGCTTCGATCACGAGCCTGTTCGCGGACATCCTGAGACTGAAGGACGAGGACCGGCGGCGCCTCGTGATCTGCGGAATCGCCGCCGGCTTCGCCGCCGTCTTCGGGACGCCGATCTCGGGCGCTCTCTTCGGCATCGAGGTCCTCTACCTCGGGCGGATCGAGTACGCGGTCCTGTTCCCGTGTCTCGTGTCCGGCATCGTCGCGCACCTCGTCTGCGGGGTACAGGCGCCCGTGCCGGATCTCCTCGGAGGGATCGGCGCGCTCGGGCACTCCGAGCTAGTCGGGCTCTCGATCGCCTTCGGGGCGGTCTTCGGCCTCGTCGCGCTCCTGCTGATCGAGACGATGCGGGGGATCGAGCACGGGCTGCGCCGCTTCGAGCACCATCCGTACCTCGTCGCCGCCGGAGGCGGCGTCTTCCTGGCGGCGTTCTACTCCCTCGTCGGGGACTCGTACGCGGGGCTCGGCGTCGCAACGATCGACAGCGCCCTCGCCGCGACGGGCAGAGTCGCGATCCTGGCCTTCCTCTGGAAGATCGTCGCGACGGCGGTCACGCTCGAGTCCGGCGGCAGCGGAGGAATCGTGACGCCGCTCTTTTTCATCGGGGCCACGAGCGGGGCGGCTCTCGCGCGGCTCCTGCACCTCCCGACAGGCCTCTTCGCGGCGTTCGGCTTCGTGAGCGTCGTCGCAGGGGCGGCGAATACGCCGATCGCGGCCGCCGTCATGGGCATCGAGCTCCTGCCGCGGGAGGTGGGCGTCTACGCGGCGCTGGCCGCGGGAACGGCGTTCCTCCTCGTCGGACACCGCAGCGTCTACGCGAGCCAGAAGATCGGGCTGTCGAAGTCCGCGGGCCTCGACGTGCGCATGGACGTCGCGATCGGCGACCTCACGCGCTCGGGAATGCAGATCCGGCCGGGAAGCCTCGTGGACAGGGTCCACCAGATCCGGAGCCGCCCCGCTCCGCGCACGAAGGACGAGCCGCGGGACCCGTGACCCGGACGAGTCACCCCTCCGGGACCGCTGATGCGAGCGGGAGGAACTGGAGCCGGTAGAGGACTTGCAGGTACCGCTTCGTCTCCTCGCGCTGTAGATCGGTCACGAACTTCCAGAAGCCGTAGATCCGCGAGAGGGTCATCACGCGCTCCGCGTAGCTCGTCCACGTGTAACGGGCCGCCACGCGCGCGAGCGCCTGGCGTGAGATCCGCTCCCACCTCCCGGGATCCGTCGCGCAGCGCTCGAGGAAGTCCGCGATCACCGCCGCGGCGCGGTCGCCGGCATTCGGGTCGATGTGGAACCCCGAGCGGCCGTTCTGGATGATCTCCGACGGGCCGCCATGGCGCGTCGCGAACGTCGGCAGGCCGGACGCCATCGCCTCGACGACCGTGAGGCCGAAGGCTTCGAAGAGCGCCGGCTGGACGAAGACGCCGTGCCGGTCCGCGACCCAGCGGTAGAGCTCGCCGGCGAGGTTACGTTCGAGGCGCATTCCGAGCCACCGGACGCAGCCATCGAGGCCGTGTTCGTCGAAGAGAGCGTGCATCCTCTCGATCTGGGCCCGCTCCTCGTGGTCGGCTGACGCAGCGGGGTCGAGGCTCCCGCCGACGACGAGGAGGTTCGCGATCCGCCTCAGGGACTCCGAACGGGCATACCACTCCACGAGCCCGGCGAGGTTTTTGACGCGGTCGAGCCGCGCCATCGTGAAGACGATGGGCTTGCCCTTGTCCGCGAGGCGGCCCCGGGTGGACGGAAGCGGCTCGTCGCCGAGGACGAGCGCCTCGATCCGCGGCGCCAGGCTCGTGAGGCGCCGCGGGGCGTCCGTGAACGGGAAGTAGACGTCGGAGTCCGCTCCGGGCGACACGATGTTGAACTTCGGGTCGAACACGTCGATCCCGTTCACGACGCGGAAGAGGCCGGGCATCGTGAACGACTGATAGCTCTCGTACTGGCCGACGCTCTCCTCGGTCCCCGCGATCTCCTGATACGTGCTCGTGATGATGAAGTCCGCGGCGTTCATCGTGATGAGGTCCGCCGTGTACTGGCACGAGAAGTGGTACTGCGGCTCGAGCTCCTTCCAGTGCATGGCCGAGAGGAGGTACTTCGTCTTTTCGAGGGCGTGGGCCACGTGGCACTGCGTCACGCCGAGCCTCTTCGAGACGAGGGTCGCGACGAGGCCGCCGTCGGAATAGTTGCCGATCACGAGGTCGGGCCGCCCGCCGAGCTCCGACGGGGCCTCGCGCTCGACCTCGCGCGCGAACCGTTCGAGATAGGGCCAGAGCTGGAAGCGCGAGATCCAGTGCGGGAGGATCTCCCCGCTGGGCTTGCGGAAAGGGATGCGCAGGATGTGCGTCGACTGACACCCCGCGACGCGCTCGAGGCGCTGCCCGCACGTCGTTCCGGGGGAATCCGGGATGAGCCGGGTCGCGATGAGGATGCGCGGCTCGACGGCGACGCCCTGGCCCGAGAGCCGGGCGCGCATCTCCTTCTCGAGCGCGCGCACCTGGTCGAGGATGTAGACGACCTGCCCGCCCGTGTCCGGCAGGCCCAGGACCCCGTCCTGGCCGAAGAAGCCGTGCGGCGAGACGACGAGGACGCGGGAGATCATCGGAATCCGGGCGAGGAACGTCTCCAGGGCCGCGGGGGAGGGCGCCTCGAAAAGATCGGCGAGGACGCCCATCGTCTCCACGGCGCGGGCGGCCGTGTCGCCCCAGCCCGGCGCGAAGCCCAGCCGCCCGAGCATGGCCTCGAACGCGGCCCAGGGCGTGTCCTCGGGCAGGGCCTCGACCGCGACGATCGCCCGCCGGAGCGTCGCGCGCAGCGCCGCCGTCGTCGGAAACCGGTGCTGAAGGAGCATCTGCTGCCCGTCGATCGCGTGGAGCCCGAGGAATCCATGGAGCGCCGTGCTGCCCTGCTCCGGATTGGCGAACATCCGGCTCGCGAGCTGCCGGTTGAGGAACGAGAGACCCTGTCCCACGGAGCGCGGCTCCGTGAGCTTCGGGAATTCCCGGTTGAACGGGCCGAAGTCGATCTCGAGGATCCCGTTCTCGCCGGTCCCCGGGGCGACGAGGGACTCCTTGAACGCGAGAAAGTCCGCGACCGGAACCTCCTCCGGAACGAGCCGCTCGCGGTGGATACGCGCGAAACGCCAGCGGCCGAGGGACACGCGCAGCGAGAAGTAGAACCACGGGTCGCGGATCTCCGCCTCCTGCGCGGCGCGCGCGAAATCCGCGAGCGGCGTCGTATCGAGATCGACCTTGTCGTACGTCCGCCGGACGTCCTCGAAGCCCTCCAGCAGGTCGGTGTGCAGGAGGCTCGACCGGCCGCCGGCCGCGTAGCGCTCGAGGAGCAGGAGGAGCGGCTCGCGCCGCTCGGCCGCATACGCCGTCAGCTCGTCGATCACGGCCTGACCTCCTCGGCGACGGGAGAGGCGAACCGGTAGTGTCGGATTCCCTCCACGATTCCGCCGGCGAAGCCTTCGCGCGCGAAGTAGACGCGGTCGAGGCCCTCGAGGACGTTCAGCTCGGGCTTGTGGTTCCCGACGACGACTCCGAGCGTGTCGCCGAGGAGCATCTCGACGTCATTGCCGGAGTCGCCGGCGACGAGGAACCGCTCGAGGGGCAGTCCGAGCCGGTACGCGAGGTGCCGGATCGCGAGGCCCTTCGAGGCACGCACGGGCAGGACGTCGAGGAACCGGTCCTGGGAGCGGATGAGGCGCGCGTGGAGAGAACGCGCGCGCAGGTGGGTCTGGAGGCGCTCGAGCGGCCAGATCCGCGCGGGGTCGATGTCGTAGCTCAGCTTGAACTGGCCCTGTTTCACGGCCGGCTGCGGCTTCAGGCCCGGTAGCCCCTCGAGCGCCTCGGCCAGGCTCGCCCGCCTCCAGTGGGGGCGGATGTGACGTTCCCACGCGAGGTCGCGCACGAGCGCGGGCCCGTAGTGGATCTCGGTACCCACGGACGTCACGAGGAGGTCCGGAAGCGGAACGTCCCACTCCCCGAGAATCGCGCGCGCCATCCCGAGAGTCCTGCCCGTCGCGATTCCGAAGGCGACGCGAGGCGCCTCCTCTTCGAGCCAGCGGAGCAGCTCGCGGAGGCCCTCCCGCTCGCCGAGGAGCGTGTCGTCGACGTCGGTCACGAGCACGTATTCGGCCTCGCGCAGGCCCGGCGGAAGAGTCGCACCGCGCATGGACGTGACGTGCCGGCGCAGGCGCTTGCGCTCGCGGTGGAGGATTCGCCGGACGGCCTTCGCGTAGCGGTCGACGTGCGCGGGCCAGCCGTAGTGATCGCGCACCCCCTTCGGTCCGTTCCGCGACCACTGCCGCCAGCGCCGGCCGTCCGACAGCGCGTCCTTCAGCGACGCCGCGATCGCCTTGGGGTCGAGGGGGTCGAAGAGCAGTCCGTTGCGGCAGTTCGCGACGATGTCGCGCGGACCGCCGTCGTGCGTCGCGGCGACCGGAAGGCCGCTCGCGGCGGCTTCGATGAGCGTGAGGCCAAACGGCTCGTTGAGAGCGGGATTCACGAAAACGCCCCGCCGGGCCGTGGCAAGGCGGTAGAGGCCGGGGACGTCCTCGGGCCGGTGGCGCTTCGGAATCGCGACCTTTCCATACAGGTCGTACTTGTCGATCAGGTACAGGAGCTCGGAGTGAACCATGCGCTCCTCGGGTTCGGCGACCCGGAGGTCGTCGCGGTTTCCGGCGACGAGGACGAGGTTCGCGCGCTCGCGGAGGTCCGGGTCCGTGCCGTACGCCTCGAGGAGCAACGCGAGGTTCTTCTTCGGCGCGGGACGGCAGAGGGCGAGGATCATCGGCAACCCGGGTTCGCGGAGAAACCGGTCGATCCACTCGGCGCTGGCGGGCTCTCCGGGGCCGGGCGGCGAGAAGCGCGATGTGTCGACCCCGGGCGGGATCACGACGGCGCGTCGAGGCCGGAAGTTCTCGTACGTGCCCCACTGCCTCTCGAGCTCCTCGTGCGTCGACGCGACGACGAGGGACGCCTGCCCGAGAGTGTCCTCCTCGGCGGCGATGCGGCGCCGGAAGTTGAACTGCCGCTCGATCGCCTCTTCCCGGCGGCCCGCCTCCAGGAGCCGGCGCTTCTTCACGCGCCCGAGCGAGTGCCCCGTGTGCACGAGCGGAATCCCGAGGATGCGCGAGAGCTGTGTGCCGACGTATCCGGCGTCCGCATAGTGGCTGTGCAGGACGTGGGGGAGGCCGACGGACTCTCCGAGGAGCGTCAGGCAGCGGTCGACGAGGTGGTCGAGGTCGCCCCAGAGGTGCACCTTGCGCACGTACCGCCGAGGGCCGAACGGC
The DNA here is from genome assembly GCA_963719225.1 of Thermoanaerobaculia bacterium. Lineage (GTDB taxonomy): Bacteria > Acidobacteriota > Thermoanaerobaculia > UBA5066 > UBA5066 > Fen-183. The sequence continues at coordinate 1,048,110 of CAVRAY010000001.1, forward strand.
ACGCGGAGGATCCGCGCGCGCCCTCCGAGCTCCTCGACCGGACATGCGTAGTCGGACGAGACGCGCGGGTCCTCGACGAGACGGGTCAGAAGGTCGACGCGCTCGACGGCGGGGCTTCGGCCGAGAGCGCGCGCAAGCTCGACCACGTACGTGACCTGGCCGCCGGTGTCCGCGTCGCGCCCGAGCTCGAGGTCGTGGCCGCGCACCAGCCCGTGTAGGCTCAGCATGAGCACTCGCAGGGGGCGGTCGTCGCGCTCGATCACGCGAGTCCCCACCGCCGGTGGAACGGCTCGTAGAACGCGTCCGATGCCGGGAGCGCTCCCCGTACCGTGCACATGGCCGCGCCGAGCCGGTTCGCGCGGTCGAGCGTCGTGGCGGCCGGCCAACCGAGAAGAAGGCCGGCGAGAAAGGCCGCCGAGAACGCGTCGCCGGCGCCCACGGAATCCTCGGCCGGTCCGGGCAGCGGACGGCCCGGCGCGGCTTGCGCCGTCACCGCGCGTCCCCGGCGTGCGAAGAGGACCGCTCCTGACGCGCCGCGTGTCACGACGAGCCTCGAGCACGGGAAAGCCGCGAAGAGGGCCTCGGCGCGCCCGCGCGTGCCGCGCCCGCGCAGGTGCAGCGCGGCCGCCAGAGTCAGGAGCTCCTCCTCGTTCGCCTTCACGGTCGTGGCGGCCTCGAGCGACCGCGCGAGCGTCTCGGCGTCCCACCAGGGAGCCCGCAGGTTGACGTCGAGGAACGTGGCGGCCTCCCGGCGGGCGAGGAGCGCCGCGAGGGCGGCGCGGGACGAAGCGGCGCGCTGCGCGAGGGTGCCGAAATAGAGCAGGCCGGGACGGGCGCGGACGAACGCGGTGCGTGCGGCCCTCGCGTCGATCGCGTCGAACGCCTGCCGGGCGGGGATCTCGAACGACGGGCCTTCGGCGCCCTGGCGGACGCGGACGCGTGCCGTGTGCCGCCGCGGGTCGACCTGGACGCCCGACCGAGGGAGACCGCATGCACGGATCGCGCGCAGAATCTCGCGTCCGCCGGCGTCCGCGCCGACGCGCGTCAGGAGGCGGGCCTCGAACCCGAGCCTGCCAAGGTGGCAGGCGACGTTGAACGGCGCTCCGCCGGGCGTCGTTCCGGAGGGCGCGGCGTCCAGGACGGCCTCGCCGAACAGGACGATGGGCGGCGCGGCGGGGCGGCGGGCGTGGTCAGCCGGCAAGCGCCGCGACCACGCCCGCGACGGCGGCAAGCAGCGCGAAAAGGAAAGGCCAGATCCGGCGCTTCGAACGCGACACGATCGCGAGAAAATCGGGTTCGAGAACGGGATTCGGGGAATTGATTGGCACGATGAGCCTCCTTTCCGGCGGTGAATCCGACCCGTTCGCATTATAGGACGACGTTCGTTTGACGTCAAACGAATCCGGGGAGAAAACCGCCCTCTCGAATGGCGTAGGACGCGGACGAACGCCACGGCACCGCCCGATCGGGTCTCGTTCGCGGCCCGCGCGGATGGCCCGACGGGGGCCGCGTGAACGTCCCGGAGGAGCGCGTCCACTGGTTCTCCGCGGTGAGCGGAAAGAGGGTCGAGCCGGGCGGAGGGCCGTCCGCCGCGCTGTAGACTTGTCTCCTCGCATGGAATCCGCTTTCGTGGTCGCGCTGCTCGGCGGGCTCCTCGTCCTCTCGTATTTCGCGGACGTGCTCTTCGAGACCACCCGCATTCCAGCCGTCGTCCTCCTCATCCTGTCCGGCGTGGTTCTAGGGCCCGTGCTCCGGATCGCTCCCGGGACCGAATTCGAGAAGGCGGCTCCCTACTTCGGCGCCGTCGCTCTCGTCGTGATCCTGTTCGAGGGCGGACTCGGCCTCGACCTCGAGGAGTCCGCGCGCGGCCTCCTGGCGGCCACCGCTCTCGCCGCCGTCTCGTTCTTCCTGACCGCCGTGACGCTGACGCTGTTTGCCCACGCCCTCCTCGGGCTCCCGTGGCCATCCTCGTTCGCGCTCGGCTCGCTGCTCGGCGTGCCGTCGAGCGCAGTCGTCTTCCCGATCGCCGGAAAACTCGGGCTGCGCTCGGATCTTCGAACCCTCGTCGTCCTCGAAGCGGCCCTTGCGGACGTGCTCGGAATCCTCGGCGCGGAGGTCGCGATCGAGGCCGCGAGCGGCGGCTCCGTCACGGGCCTGGCTCTCCGCCGCCTTTTCCTCGGCTTCGCGATCGGCGCCGTCGTGGCCCTGATCGTGGGTCTCGTCTGGAGCCGCCTCCTCCGTGGCCTCAAGACGATGGAGGGGCACGGCTACGGCGAGGTCCTCACGTTCGGCGTCGTTCTCCTCCTGGACGGCGCCGTGCATTCCCTGGGCGGCGCTTCGGCCATCGCAGTCGTCGCCTTCGGCCTCGTCCTCTCGAACGAGCCCGTCATCATGGCCCGCCTGTTGCACCGGCCGCTCTCGGGCGAGGACGAGGCGCTCTTCGGCGAGCTTCGCGTCGGCGTGCATCGATTCGCGAACCAGCTCACGTTCCTCGTGAGAACTTTCTTCTTCGTGTTCCTCGGAATGGTCGTGAGGTGGACGGGGCTCACGTTCGAGTCGGCGCTCACCGCGGCTCTTTTCGTGGGCATCGTGTTCCTCGGGCGCCGCGCCGCGGTCGTCCTCATGAACCGGGCGGGCCTTCTCTCCGTGGGCCAGGAGGAGGGCCGGGCGTTGTCCGCTCTGATGCCGCGCGGGCTCGTCACGGCCGTGCTCGCGTTCGGCGCCGTCGAAGCGGGCCTCGCGGGCGCGGAAAGCTTTCCGCTTTACGCGTTCGTGCTCCTCGCCGCCACGAACCTCCTGATGGTCGTGGGCCTGCACGGCGCCCGGCCGCAAACCGCGAGGCCCTGACGGGACGTCATTATGTCTTCCGAGCCCCACGCCGTCCCGCCTGCTCCCGAACCGCGGCCGACCGGCGGCGGAGGGCCGGGGGGTACGGGGCCCGAGAAGACGTATCCGTGGCACCGCGTCCTTTGGCTCACGGGCGTCGATTACTTTTCGACGCTCGGCTATCAGCCCGGCATCGCGTCTTCTCGCCGCTGGCGCGCTCGCGCCGTTCGCGACGGGGCTCCTCGTCCTCGTCACGCTCTTCGCCGCGGTGCCCGTCTATCGCGAGGTGGCGCGGCATTCGTACGTCGGCCAGGGTTCGATCGCGATGCTCGAGAACCGGCTGACGGGCTGGAAGCACAAGCTGTTCGTCCTCGCGCTCCTCGGCTTCGCGACGACCGACTTCGTCATCACGATGACGCTCTCGGCCGCGGACGCGGCCGAGCACGCCTGCGAGAACCCGTATCTCTCGCACGCGCTCGAGGGGCACCAGCTGGGGGTCACGCTTGGGCTCCTCGCCGTCCTCGCGGGCGTCTTTCTCCGCGGCTTTCGCGAGGCGATCGGCGTGGCGATGTTCGTCGGAATCCCCTACATCGTCCTGAACGCCGTCGTCATCGTCCGCGGCTTCGTCGAGATCGCGCACCGGCCCGAGGTGCTCGGGCGCTGGACGGAGGCGCTCCACGCGCACGGGGACCCGGCGTCCCTCGCGATCGCGGCCGTGCTCGTCTTTCCCCGGCTCGCTCTCGGCCTCTCCGGGTTCGAGACGGGCGTCGCCGTGATGCCGCTCGTCGACGGCGGGCCGCCCCGAAGCGACGGGGAGAAAGAAAAGCCGGAAGGAAGGATCGCGGGCACCGGGAAGCTCCTGACGGGCGCCGCGCTCATCATGAGCGTGCTTCTGCTCTCGTCGAGCCTCGTCGCCGCGGTCCTCGTGCCCGAGACCGCGTACCGCCGGGGAGGCGAGGCGAGCGGGCGGGCGCTCGCGTGGCTCGCGCACGGCCTCCTCGGCAAAGGCTTCGGGACCCTCTACGACGCTCTCCACGATCGCGATCCTCTGGTTCGCCGGCGCGTCCGCGATGGCGGGCATCCTGAACCTGATCCCACGTTATCTGCCGCGCTTCGGGATGGCGCCCGCGTGGGTCGCGCGCGCGCGTCCGCTCGTCGTCCTCGTGTTCGCATTCGACGTCGTCATCACCCTCGTCTTCAAGGCGGACGTGAACGCGCAGGGAGGAGCCTACGCGACCGGCGTTCTCGTCCTGATGCTCTCGGCCGCCATGGCCGTGACGCTCGTGCTGTGGCGCGAGGCGAGGGCTCGCGCCCTGTATTTCCTTCTCGCGTCGTGCATTTTCGGCTACGTCCTGGAGAAGAACGTCCGCGACCGGCCGGACGGCGTGATCATCGCCTCGTGCTTCGTCACCTTCGTCGTCCTGACGAGCGTCCTGTCCCGCGGAGCCGGCGCGGCACCGAGCTTCGCGTCGAGAGCCTCGTCTTCGCCGACGACGAGTCGAAGGTCCTGTTCGATTCGATCCGCGGCGAAGAAGGTCGACCTCGTCCCGATCAAGCACACGGGGAAAGCGGACCGGTGGGAAAAGCTCCGGAAGTCAAGGAGCGGCACCGGATCGAAGGCCCCTTCGCCTTCCTCCACGTCACCCTGCGCGACGACCGGAGCGAGTTCGAGGCGAAGCTCGAGATCCAAGTCCGGCGCATCGTGGAGACGGGCAATTACTTCCTTCACGTGACCGGCGCCGTCGCGGTCGCGAACACGATCGCCTTCATCAGCGAGCAGATCGATCCCCGGACGCTCGATCCTCGGCCTGACGCGCACGAGACCCGATGACGCAGGCCCTGCGCTTCTTCTTCTTCGGCGAAGGGGAGACGGGCGTCCTCGTCTACCAGATCCTGATCCAGTACTGGGACTCGACTCCGGAGGACGACATCCGCCCGCTCCTCGTACTCGTGAGCGACTGAGGCGGGTCAGGCGGGCCAGCGGCCCGGGTGGAGGCGCGTCACGAGGACGGAGCACGGCGCCCTGCGGACGACATCCTCGGCGACGCTTCCGAGCATCATCCGCGAGAGCCCGGTGAGGCCGGCGGTCCCGATGACGAGCAACTCCGCGGGCAGCTCCGCGGCGACGCGGAGGATCTCGTCGACGGCCGGTCCTTTCTCGACCCGGATCTCGCCATCGGCACGATATCGCCGCAGCGCCTCCTCGAGCTGCTCCGCGGCCCATCGCCGAAACTCGTCGATCGCGCCGGGCGGCGGGTCGGAAAAGACCGGGGGGATCTCGAATCCGTAGCCCAACGTGGAGACGTGAAGGTCGATCACGTGGAGAACGGTCAGGTGCTTGCCGCCGCGCCGCGCCCATTCGGCTCCGGCGAGAACGGCGGGCAGCGACGGATCCGAGAGGTCCGTTGCGGCCAGCACGTGCCCGCTCGCCGCCGAGGGCCGGGCGACGAGAACCGGGCAGTGGGCGTACCGGAGAACTCTCTCGGCCGTGTCGCCGATCCACGAGCGCCCCGGGCCGGCGGCAGGCCGGGCTCCGACGACGACGACCTCCGCATTCGCTTCCTCGGCGCGCCGCACGATCGCCGCGTGAGGCGCGCCCGTGTCGACTTCCGCCCGGAAGTCGCCGCTTCCGCGACCGGTCAGGGCCACGACCCGCCTGGACAGCTCCTCGCACGCGCGGCTCTCGAGCGCCGCGAGTTCGACGTTCTCGCGGGGATAGAGCTGCGGAAAGAGCGGATGGTGTCGGAGGGGGTTCGGGAGGATGTGCAGGACGACGAGCGGTGAGCCGATGCCCTCCGCGAGCGCGGAGGCCTGCCGTAAAGCCTCGTCGGAGGCGTCGTCCAGGTCCGTGGCGCAGACGACCGGTTTCACGTCGCACCCCCTCGGTCAAGTTAGGCCTCGGATCTGGCGGCGTCAATCGTCGGGATCCGGTCTCGCGCCCTCCCGCGGAACGGCGCGTTCTCCGGCGTTGACACTGCCAATGCGGCGCCGGTACGCTCGACTGTCCGGTGCGGAGGGATGCGATGAAGAAGGCTCTCGTCTTCGGCGTGGTCCTCCTCGTGGGGGCCTCATATCTTTTCGGCCTCGTGCCGCAACGCCGCCGCCGCGTCGCTCTCGAGGCGGAGGTCGCATCGCTGGAACTCCGGCTAAAGAATGCCGAGGCCCGCGGGCGGCTGTACACGCTCTACACGCGGAGTCACGGACTCATCGATCTCGTCGCCCAGCAGAACTATGGCCAGGCCCAGCAGCTCTCCTCGGGCTTCTTTGACGACGTCCGGGCTGAGGCGGGCCGCACGCCCGAGCCGGAGTTCGGCAAGGCCCTCCTCGGCGTGCTCGGGACGCGGGACGCCGTGACAGCGGGGCTGACGAAGGGCGATCCAGCGACCCTCGACCCGCTGCGGCGCGTCGCCGAGCTGTTAAGGGCCGTCCTCGAGAAGCCGGAGGCCACGACGACCACGACGCCGGCGCCCGCGCCTGGGCCGAAGACCTGACGCCGCGTCCCGCAACAGGACATTCACGGGTTCCGGGTTTTGCTGGGGGTCAGAACCACGCCCCCTTCTTGACCCGCAGCTGATTACGCACCGTCGCACCGCTCCGGCGCGCATCCTTGTCCGCCTCTTCGTAGCCGATCCAGCTTCCGACGGTTCCGGTCAAGGTCGCGACGCCGCCGTGAACGGTCACCGTCACGTCGGCCCGGTGCACGAACGGGCTCCAGAAGAGAGCGTCCTCGATCTGTTTCCTGATCTCGTCGTCGCCGAGATAGGGCTGCGGCCCGACGAACTCGGCGACGGGGATATGGTGGGCCAATCGTAGTAGACGATCGACACGGGCGGCTCGACCGTCAGGCGGTTTCGGATGAGCGCCACCACCCTGACTCGAGAGGCGACATCCTGCGCTTCAGCCTTTTAACCGACCGAGTCCACCGTGCCCGACAGATAGGCGACACGGTTGATCACCGCGACGTCGATCGACACGTCCGCGAGGAGCGGGTTCCAGAACAACGCCGCCTTCAGCTGCTTCTCCATCTCCGAGTCGCTGCGAGGCCCCGTCGGCCTGACCTGCAACAGGTTCTCCACCCGCCACACGCCCGCGATGTTGATCGCGTCACGCTCCGCCGCTGTCTTCGCCTTCACGTTCCCGACGACTCCGCTCAGGATCGCGACCCCTCCCTGGACGGTGACGTCGGGCGAATAGGCGACGACGCGCGGGTCCAGGCGGAACGCCATCTCGACGGCTTGCTTGATTTCACTGTCCGGCTTGATGACGTACTTGAATTGCTGCCGCGCCTCGTCGTTTCGCCCGGGCTCGACCGCCAGCTTGCTCACGTCCACGGATGTGACGCCGTTGACCCACGCATCGTCGAACGCCCGCGACTTCGCGACCGCGCTTCCGACCGAGCCGGTCAGGACCACCTTGCCCTTCGTGACGGCGAGGTGGACATGGCGAACCAGCCGATCACGTGCTTTTCAAAGACTCCGCCCGCTACCATGTTCTCAGGCATCGTGGCACCCCCGGCCGCGATACGGCAATCCACGTGCCTCGCCGTTCTCACGCCGGCGGTGCGTGTCTCCGGGTCATGGATTCCCCGGCTCCCTGTAGGTCGCCGGTCGCGCCGAAGAACACGAAGGCGTCGAACCGCGGGATCGCGCTCAGTTGCGGCGCCTCACGACGAGGACGGAGCAGGGCGCCCAGCGGACGACCGTCTCGGCCACGCTGCCGACGAGGACGCTCGCGAGATTCGTGCTTCCCGAGTTGCCGATCACGACGAGCTCCGCCGGCAGCTCCTCCGCGAGGCGGAGGATGGAGGCCCCCGCCGCACCGTTCTCGACAACCGCGTCCGCCTTCACGCCGAGCTTCTCGAGCGCCTCAGCCCGTCGCGACGTGGCCAAGCTCGGACATCAGGTCCTCCGAGAAGAGGCCCATGACCGTCGCGAAGACCTCCGAGCCCATCGCCTTCTCGGGGTCGACGACGTGCGCGACGGTCAGGCGCGCGCCCCGGTGCCGCGCCTCGTCCGCGGCGGCCGTGAGCGCCGGCAGGGACGGGTCCGAGAGGTCCGTCGCCGCGAGGATCCGCCCGCTCGCGGGCGAGGTCCGGGCCACGAGGACCGAGCCATGGGCGTGCCGGACGACCTTCTCGGCGACCTCGCCGAGCCGCTGCGTCCTGAGGCCCGACGCGCCGCTCCCCCCGACGACGACGAGGTCCGCACCCGTCTCCTGCGCGCGGGAGACGATCGAGGCGTAGGGCACGCCCTCGGCGATGTGCACCCCGGCTTCGGGAGGGGCGCCCTTCGTGATCGAGGCGACCCTCGCCGCCAGCTCGTCGCGCGCCTTCTCGCGTGCGGCGTCGAGAGCCGCGCGGGCGTCGTCGCGATCGGCGAGATGGGCGAGACCAGGATTCCCGGCAAGGAGGTTGGAGACGACGTGGAGAACCTCGAGCGCCGCCTTGCGGCCTCGGGTGAACGCGGCGGCCTGGCGGATCGCATAGTCGGCGCCCTCGCTCAGGTCGCTCGCGCACAGGACGCGGCGGATGGGGCTCATTTCTCTCCAGCCTACCATCCGCGCGGCGAACGTTGCGCTTTGCGGAAGTCAGACACGAAAAAAAGGGAGGCCGTCGGGCCTCCCCTCGGAATCGCCCCGGAGGGCGACCGTCTCAGGCGACGAGCGTCGTCGCGCTGATGTCGTAGGTCTCGACGCGCGGGATTCCCTCGAGGACGGGGTTGAGCTTCTCGACGACCTTCGGGTACGTCGAGGTCTGGTAGGCGTCCGCGTGCTTGCGGTCATCCCAAAGGCTGATCCCGACGGCCGCGTTGCGGTTCACGAGCATCAGCTCCTGCTCGAAGCCTTCCTGCTTCTTGAGCATCGGGAGGATTTCGTTCGCGAAGAGCGTGTTGAAATCCTTCTCACGGCCGTTCTTGATCTGGAAATGGACGTTGCGGGCAAACTTCATCTGGAAACCTGGTCCTGACTCCCTTGCCGGGGTTGACGAAACAGCAGACCTGCTGGACAGAAGGGGCCGGGCGCCGCAAGGGGAGGAACTCGACCCGAATTCAGTATGCCAGAAGGGAGATCGTTTGTCCAGCAACTAATTCCGCGTGGACGGCCGCACACGAGCCGATCCGGCCTTGCCGGGAGCGACGCGCACGACCTCGGCGAGCTGCTCCTCGAGGACTCTCCGGAGCGTCGCGAAAGGAAGAGGCATCGTGAGGTAGTCGTCGACGCCGAAGTGCCGGAACGCCTCGTAGCGGTAGCCCGGCGCCGTGTAGAGCGGCGTCATGATCACGACGCGGATCGCCGAGGTCGCGGGATCGTTCTTGAGCATGCGGCAGAGCGCGCGCCCGTCGCCCTTCCGCAGAAGAGCGCGGGAAAGCACGAGGTTCGGCGTGTAGATGCGGGCGCTTGCGAGGGCCTCGTCACCCCGGGAGGCTTCGATGACGCCGTAACCGAGGGCGGAGACGGCGCGGACGGCGAAGCCTCGGACGTGCTTCTCGCTCTCCGCGACGAGCACGAGCGGCCGGGCGAGCGCGAGCGGGTCCGGATTCCGGATCGGGACGTCCTCGACGAAGTGCTCGGTTCGACGTCGCGCCCAAAGGCGCGCCGGAGCCGCGAGCCAGAAACCCTGTTTGTAGGACCGCGGCGCCAGGCAGAAGCATTTGAGACAGGCCGGGCAGCAAAGCGACTTCACGCGTGCGATGCAGCTGCACCACGCGGCTTCGAGGACGTCGAACGGGACCCGGCAGCTGTAGCAGATCGGCCGCCGGAGGTTTCCTCGCCCCCTTCGAATCCCCGGCGGATGCGCGCTCATCGACACCCGTCGTTCTCCGGCCGCGGCGGGGACGCCTGCCGTTCCAGGGAGAAAAATCGGAACGGCGGCGCCTCGTAGGCCTTCGGCCGCGAGGCCGGCGGGATCGTCACCTCGTTGCCGTCGCGCAGGCTGGAGTAGTGGGGCGACATGATCTCGATGCCCGCCTCGTTGAACTTGTCCTGGATGTTCGTGTGGAGGTCGGAGTACGTCGCGGCCATCCGGCTCGCCTCGTCCGTGTAGGCGTTTATCTCGTACGCGACGTAGAAATCGTCGAGACTCGTCTGGAAGACGAATGGCGGCGGTGTCTCGAGGACGTGCTCCGTCGCGCGGGCCGCCGCGAGGAGGGCCGCGTGCACGTCGCGCCAGGGGGCGTCGTAGCCGATCGTGACCGACGTGTTCAGGATCAGGCCCTTGTCGCGCGCCGACGTCGAGTAGTTGAGGATGTGGCTGCCGAGCACCATGCCGTTCGGAATCGTGATGTCGACGTTCTTGATCGTGCGCACGCGCGTCACGAGCAGGCTCTTCTCGACGACGTCGCCGACCGTGTCCGCGATCTTCACGCGGTCGCCGATCCGGAACGCCTTCGTGTACGTCAGGATCACGCCGGCGACGATGTTCGAGATGGCCGAGCTGGACGAGAGCGAGAAAAGGACGCCGAGGAAGAGGGACACCCCCTTGAACGCCGCGGACTGCGAGCCCGGGATGTAGGGAAACGCCACGACCACGGCGAAGGCGATGATCAGGAACCGGACGATGTCGTACGTCGGCGTCGCCCATTCGGGCTCGAACCTGGAGAGAGCGATCCGCCCGCTCTCGATTCCCATGAAGAAGAGCCGCACGAGCTTGAGGCCCCACCGCGTCAGGACGACGATCACGGCAAGGAAGAAAAGGTCCGGGAGGTACGCCACGAACGCGCTCCAGATCGACCGGAGCGGAGTCGTGACGTAGCCGAAGAGCGAGCCCACCATCCCGCGCGTCCAGGGGAAGAAGCTCAGCACGAGCGGGAGGTACAGGAGGACAGCCGTCAGCGAAACGGCGAACCGCAGCACGCGCACGAAGAGCTTGAGCACCGCGGTCATGCGAGCCGCGCCGACGAGCTCCAGCTTCTGGACCCGAATCGCGGGGATCCGCGTCTCCCGCCAGGACTCCAGCCTTTCGAGCACCGCCGGCGTGATCCTCGCGAGAGCGTAGAAGAGGAGCACGAGAACGGTCGTGGCCAGAAGCGCCCACAGCCCGTCGACGACGAGGGCCCGGGCGCCGGTCTCGGTGCGGGCTGCGTTGACCGCACGCTCGATGGCCCGGGCGCGATTCTCGGCGAGAACGTGTCGATCGGTCCCGGCCGCCGCCGCGTCCGAGTCGGAGATCGTGGCGAGGACATGGTCTCCCGCGAGGATGTCGGTCGTCGTCTCGTTGTCGGCCAGGATCAACGCGAGGTCGCCGGCGTGCGGATCGTGCGCGAGCTTCTCGATGCGCCCGGCCGCCGCGGTAGCCCGCTCCCGCGCGCTGAACGGGCCGAGCCGTTCGGTGACGAGAAAGAGCGTCTTACCGTCGAAGACGACGGGCGCTCCCCCGGGTCCGGGCGCCGGCGCCGTGGACGTCGAGGCCGCGGGGACGCCGCCGCCGGGCGTCGGGGTCCCCTGAGGGTCCGCGCGTCCGGGACAGGGAAGGGCGAGGGCGACGGCCGTCAGGATGCTCGCGCGGAGGAAGTCCGCGGCCCGCCCGGAGCGCGAAGACGCCGTCGGGGGCGGGTTCATGGCGAAAAAGATATCACGTGCGGGCCGGAGAACTTCCGTTCCGGACGTGCAGGTCCCTCCGGGGAAACGGGATCTGGCCCGGCACACACGATAGGATGGTTTCGTGAAACGGATCCGCGTCGCGACGCTCCAGTACTTCATCCGGCCCGTCGCGACGTTCGACCAGTTCCGCGACCAGGTCGCCGGGCTCGTCGACACCGCGAAGGACTACCGCTGCGACCTCCTCGTGTTCCCGGAATACTTCACGCTGCAGCTCCTGACCCTCGGCGACGTCCGCCGCCCGATCCGGGAGCAGGTCCGGGGGCTCTCCGGCCAGGCGCCGCGGTTCCTGGAGCTCATGGAGAGCCTCGCCCGGAGCTCCGCGATGCACATCGTGGCCGGCACGATCCCGATGGAGCGCGACGGCCGCATCCGGAACGTCTCGCACGTCTTCAGCCCGGGCGGCGGGCACGGAGAGCAGGGCAAGCTCCACATGACGCGTTTCGAGTCCGAGGAATGGGGTGTCGTTCCGGACGTCAACCTCCGGGTGTTCGAGACCTCCTTCGGCCCTCTCGCGATCGCCGTCTGCTACGACGTGGAGTTTCCGGAGGTCGCCCGCGTCGCCGCGCGAAGCGGAGTCCACATCCTCGTGGTGCCGAGCTGTACGGACGACCGCCAGGGCTATCTGCGCGTGCGGTACTGCGCGCACGCCCGCGCGATCGAGAACCAGATGTACGTCGTCCAGTCCTCGACCGTCGGGTCGCTTCCGATGGTGCCCGCGGTGTCGCTGAACTACGGACAGGCCGTGATCGTGACGCCGAGCGACTTCGCGTTCGCGCGCGACGGCATCCTCGCCGAGGGCATTCCGAACCAGGAGACGATGGTCATCGGAGAGCTGAACCTCGAGACGATCGCGGAGAGCCGCAAGACGGGGACCGTCCTGCCTCTCCGGGACAGTCAGGAGACGGCCGAGGTCGTGTCCCGTCTGGAGCGGGTGGTGCTTTGACCGCCGGAGTCGACGTTCGCCGGATGCGCGCCGAGGACATCCCCGGGATCATCGCGCTCTGCCAGCGGGTCTACCCGCACTCCGCGCCGTGGACGCCCGAGCAGCTCGAGTCGCATCTGAGGGTCTTTCCCGAGGGCCAGCTCGTCGCCGTGGATCCGGTCTCGGGCGCCGTCGTCGGGATGGCGGCGAGCCTCGTCGTCTACTGGGACGACTACGACCTCTCGGCGTCGTGGCGGGACTTCACGGACCACGGCATGTTCACGAACCACGATCCCGAGCGGGGGCGGACGCTCTACGGGGCGGAAGTGATGGTGGACCCGGACCAGCGCGGCCGCGGAATCGGCAGCGCCCTCTACGGGGAGCGGCGCCGTCTGACCGTTCATCTCGGCCTCCTCCGCATCCGGGCGGGCGCGCGGCTGCGCGGCTACGGCCGCCACGCGTCGTCGCTTATGCCGGAGCAATACGTCCGGAAGGTCGAGTCCGGGGAGCTCTACGACGCGACGCTCTCGTTCCAGCTCGAGCACGGGTTCTCCGCTCTCGCCGTCGTGCGGAACTACCTCCTGAACGACCCGGAGAGTCTCGGCTGGGCCGCCGTGATCGAGTGGCTGAATCCGAAAGCGACCCCGGAGGCCGGCCGCATCCCCCTGCGCTAATCTGCGCGGCGTGCGTCCGGAGCTCGTCGTCCTCCTCCTGTTCACGCTCGCGACCGCCGTCGCGCTCCTCGCGCGCCAGATCCGCCTCCCGTACACGGTCGCCCTCGTCGTCGCGGGTCTCGTCTTCGGGTCTCTCCGGCTCGTCGAGCCCCCGCACCTCACGCAGGAGCTCCTCTACGCCCTGATCCTCCCGGGTCTCCTGTTCGAGGCCGCGTTCCACCTGCGGTCCTCCGAGGCGTGGCGGAACCGCCTCGCGATCAACGCGCTCGCGGTGCCCGGCGTCGTGGCCGGGATCGTCGTCACGGCGGGGATCCTGCTCGCCTTCTCCCGCGCAGGAGGCCTCCTCGGCCCGATAACGGTCGGGCAGGCAGTCGTCTTCGGCGCTCTGATCGCCGCGACCGACCCGATCGCTGTCGTGGGCCTGTTCCGCTCGCTCGGCGCTCCCGCGCGGCTTCGTGCCATCGTCGAGGGAGAGAGTCTTCTCAACGACGGGACGTCGCTCGTGCTCTTCACGCTCGCCCTCGGCTACGCGGCCGGGCGCCCGGTGTCCATCGCCGGAATCGCGGTCGACTTCGTCCGTGTCGCCGGGACGGGCCTCGGCGTGGGCATCCTCGTCGGCCTCGCGGCCTCGAAGATCATCCAGCAGGTGGACGACCCGATGATCGAGATCACGCTCACGACGATCGCCGCCTACGGCTCGTTCGTCGCGAGCGAGGCCGTCCACGGCTCGGGGGTCCTCGCGACGGTCGCCGCCGGCATGCTCTGCGGGAGCTATGGCGCGCGCACCGGGATGAGCCCGACGACGCGCGTCGCGACCGAGACCTTCTGGGAGTACGTCGCGTTCGCGCTCAACTCCGTCGTGTTTCTCCTGATCGGTTTCGAGATTCACGTCCGGGACCTGCTCGGCTCATGGAAGGTGATTCTCGCGGCGTGGGCGTCGGTCCTCGCCGCCCGCGGCCTCGTCGTCGCCGTGGTCTCCGCCGGCCTGCGCGGGACACGCGAGAGACTCCCGTGGCGCTGGAGCGTCGTGATCGGATGGGCCGGCCTGAGGGGCGCGCTCTCCATGGTGCTCGTCGTCGGCCTCGCGCGCTCCTTTCCGGGGCGCGATCTCCTCGTCACGATGACGTTCGGCGTCGTCCTCCTGACGCTGCTCGTACAGGGCCTCACGATGTCCGCGCTCCTGAGGGCCCTCGGGCTCGCGCGCGAGTCCGGCGGGCGCGCCGCCTACGAGCTCGAGCGGGGCCGGCTTTCGGCCGTACACGCCGCACTCGCCCAGCTCGAGGAGATCCGGCACGCGCGCGAGGCGCACTCGAAGACGCTTGACGCCCTCCGGAGCGAGTACGCCGCGCGGTCCGGCGAGATCGAGGAGAGGATGACGAGGCTCTTCCAGGGGAGGGAAGCTCTGCAGCTCGAGGAGCAGAACGCCGTCGCGCGCCACCTCGTGCAGGTCGAGAAAGATGCCGCCATGGAGGCCCTGCGGAAGAACGCCATTGGGCACGACGCCTACCGGAAGCTTCTCGCGGAACTCGACGCAAGGCTCCTGAAGCTCGACGAGCGGTTCGAGGACTAGAGCTCTTGACGGTCGGAAAGAAGGCGGACGGTTCCGGGACCCCGGGAAAATGCGGGAGGCCCAGGGGCCCCCCGCATTTCGTCACGACCCGCCTCGCGTACGGTCAGGCCGGGAGGGTCGACATGCCCACGTCGTACGTTTCGACGCGCGGGCTCCCCTCGAGCAGCGGAGTGAGCTTCTCGACGATCTTCGGGAACGTCGCGGTCTGGTAGGTGTCCGCGTACTTGCGGTCGTCCCAGAGGCTGATCCCGACGGCGACGTTGCGGTTCACAAGCATCAGCTCCTGCTTGAAGCCTTCCTGCTTCTTGAGGAGAGGGAGAACTTCGTTCGCGAAGAGCGTGTTGAAGTCCTTCTCGCGGCCGCTCTTGATCTGGAAATGGACATTGCGGGCAAACTTCATCTTGAAATGGTCCTGACTCCCTTGCACCTGGTTGACGAAATCGCAGGCCTGCGCGACGAGGGACCGCGCACCGCAAGGGGAAGGCGCTCGGTCCGAGGTCAACGTATCAAAGGAGAGATCGTATGTCCAGCAACGGATTTTGGGCGCTTCGAGCCTCGCGCTCGACGCCCTCGCAGACGATCGAGCAGATCCGCAGGAGCGTCGGGTCGGCGATTCTGTAGACGGCGCGCGTGCCGTCCTTGCGGCGGCCGACGAGCGACGAGCGGTGGAGGACGGCGAGGTGCTTGCTCACGTTCGCCTGCGTCCCGCCGACCTCGTCCACGATCTCGCCCACCGAAGATTCGCCGCGCGCGAGACGGCGCAGGATCTTGAGCCGCATCGGCTCCGAGAGCGCGCGGAACCGCGACGCGACCTCCTCGCAGCCGGCGTCCGTCAGGGGAAGGTGCGCCTTCATCGCCATATGGCGACTCAGGCGTCCCAGGACTCGAGGGTCCAGGTGATGACGTGGGGACAGGGCCCGGCGCCCGGCAGCGCCTTGAGAGCCGCGCGCAGTTTCGGGACCTCCTCGTCCGCGACGAAGGACATGATGATCGTCGACGTCTTCGGGAACGCCGCCGAGCCGAGGTGCCGGCCCGACGACCCGACGCCCCGGGCGTCGACTTCGGTGTAGCCGGTCGCCCCGGCGCGCTCGAGGGCGATCTCGACGTCCTCGCGGCAGGCGGTGCCGGCGACGACCATGAGCATCTTCACGCTGCTTCCTCCTCTGTCGGCGGGGCGCCCGCGGTCTTGAGGTACATGAAATAGAGGAGAGGGATGACGACGAGGGTCAGGGCGGTCGCGACGACGACGCCCGAGATGAGCGCGACGGCGAGGCCCTGGAAGATCGGGTCGAGGAGGATGACGGCGCCGCCCGCGACGAGCGCGAGGGCCGTCAGGACGATCGGCCGGAAGCGGACCGCGCCCGCCTTCACGACGGCCTCCTCGAGAGGTTCGCCGGCCGCGAGCTCGAGATTGATGAAGTCCACGAGGAGGATCGAGTTCCTCACGATGATCCCCGCGAGCGCGATGAAGCCGATCATCGAGGTCGCCGTGAAGAAGACGCCGAAGAGCGCGTGCGCGGGCAGGATGCCGATCAACGTCAGCGGGATCGGCGCCATGATGATGAGCGGCGTCACGAAGGAGCGGAACCACCCGACGACGAGGACGTAGATGAGGACGAGGACGGCCGCGAAGGCGATCCCCATGTCCCGAAAGACCTCGTACGTGATGTGCCACTCGCCGTCCCACTTCATCGCGTAGCGGTTCGAGTCGGTCGGGAGCGTCGTCGAAAGAACCTCGAGCGGCCGGCCGTCCGGCGCGTTCAGCGCCGCGATGCGGCTCTTCATGTCGAGGATGCCGTAGACGGGCGCCTCGGCCACCCCCGCCATCTCGGCGAGGACGTACGTCACCGGCTGCAGGTTCTTGTGGTAGACGAACGGCTCGCGCGCGCCGTCCACGACGGTCACGAGCTCGCGGATCGGGACGAGCTTGCCCGTCGTGGACGGGACGGTCGTGGCGAGGAGGCCCTCTAGGCCGGAGCGCTGCGCGCGGTCGAGCCTCAGGACGAGAGGCACGCTCTCGCGGGCGGCGTCCACGTGGAGAAGGCCCGCGTCCATCCCGCTGAGCGCGATCCGGAGCGTCTTGACGACGACCTCAGGCGTCACGTCGCTCCGCATCGCCTTCTCGCGGTCCACGACGAGCTCGACCTTCGGGGAGGCGTCCTCGACGAGCCAGTCCGTGTCGACGACGCCGGGGGTCGACTCGAAGATGTCCCGGACCTGCTTCGCCAGCGCGATGCGGCGCACGGGGTCCGGCCCATAGATCTCGGCGACCATCGTCGAGAGGACCGGCGGCCCGGGGGGCACCTCGGTGACCTTGATGTTCGCGCCGAGGCGCTTCGCGGCCGGCAGGATCAGATTCCGGATCTCCTTGGCGATCGTGTGGCTGTCCTTGGAACGGTCGTGCTTGGTCGCGAGGTTGACCTGCAGGTCCGCGACGAGCGGGCCGGTCCTCAGGAAATAGTGGCGGACGAGGCCGTTGAAGTTGAACGGCGCCGACGTTCCGGCGTAGACCTCGACGTCCGCGACGTCGGGGCGGGTCCTGACGAGGATCGCGAGCTCGCGGGCGGCCGCGGCGGTGGCTTCCAGCGTCGTGCCCTCCGGCATGTCGAGGACGACCTGCAACTCGCTCTTGTTGTCGTACGGGAGCATCTTGACCTTGACCGCACGGACGACGAAGAGGCCGCAGGAGAGGAGCAGGAGAGCCACGACGCCGCCGAGGAGCGCCCAGCGCCTGCGCGCATGCGTCAGGAGCGGCGTGAAGATTCCCCGGTAGAGGCGGACGAGGCGGTCTTCGGCGGGCTGGTCCGTCTCGTTGCGGAACGCCTCCTCGCCCTTGAGGTGCGCCTCGGCGAACTTGCGAAAGAGCCGGAACGTGAGCCACGGCGAGACGACGAACGCCACGAGGAGCGAGAAGACCATCGCGGCCGAGGCGTTCACGGGAATCGGACGCATGTACGGGCCCATGAGGCCCGACACGAACGCGAGCGGCAGGAGCGCCGCGACGACCGCGAACGTCGCGAGGATCGTCGGGTTTCCGACCTCGTCCACGGCGTAGACCGTCGCGAGGCGCGGCTCGCCCCAGCCGAGCTCGTAGTGCCGGTGCACGTTCTCGACGACGACGATCGCGTCGTCCACGAGAATGCCGATCGCGAAAATGAGGGCGAAGAGAGTCACGCGGTTCAGCGTGTAGCCGAAGAGGTATGACGCAAAGAGCGTTAGGGCGAGCGTCGCGGGGACCGCGACGAGGACGACGACCGCCTCGCGGCGCCCGAGGAAGAGAGCCATGAGGATCACGACGGAGAGCGTCGCGAGCCCGACGTGGAAGATCAGCTCGGACGACTTCTCGTCGGCCGTCCTGCCGTAATCGCGCGTCTTCGTGACGGCGACGTTCGACGGGACGACGGGGCCCTTGAGGCCCTCGAGGCGCGTGTCGAGCTCCTTCACGAGCTCGACGGCGTTCGTGCCGGGCTTCTTCGCGACCGCGAGCGTCACGGCGGGGGCGTCTTCCCCGGCCTTCGTGAGCATCCAGGCGTACTGCGAAGGCTCCTCTGGCCCGTCGGACACGGACGCGACGTCCTTCAGCCAGACGGGCTTTCCGTTCGCGACGCCGATCACCGCGGCGCCGACGTCCTCGGCGCGCCGGAAGAGCGAGCCGACCTCGACGGGCACTTCCGCGTTGCCGGTCGAGAAGCTTCCCGCCGGGAGGTGCCAGTTGAGGCCCGTGAGAGCCTGATGCGCCTGGACGAGCGAGACGCCGTAGGAGGCGAGGCGGTCGCGGTCGAAGATCACATTCACGACCCGGCGCTGCCCGCCCAGGACGGTCACCTGCGCGACGCGCGGGTGCCGGACGAACTCGGCCCTTACCTCGTCAGCGACCTGCCGGAGCTGCATCGCCGTCGCGGTCTTCGACCAGAGCGTGTACGCGGCGACCGGCACGTCGTCGATCCCGCGCGGAGCGACGACGGGCGGCAGGGCGCCCGGCGGGAGGCTCGGCTGGAGCTCGGCGAGCTTCGCGTGGACGCGGACGACGGCCTGGTCGGGGTCCGTCCCGACGAGGAAGCGCACGATCACGATCCCGCCCGAGGGCTGCGACGTCGAGTAGACGTACTCGACGTTCGGGATCTGGTAGAGGGCCTTCTCGACGGGGGAGATGACGCGACGCTCGACTTCTCCGGCCGTCGCGCCGGGGAGCGCGACGAAGACGTCGATCATCGGGACCTTGATCTGGGGCTCCTCCTCGCGCGGCGTGATGAGGAGCGCGAACGCGCCGAGAAGGAGCGAGGCGACGACGAGAAGGGGCGTGAGCTTGGATTCGAGGAATGCCTTCGCGATCCGCCCGGACGCGCCGAGGGGCCGGCGCGTCATCTTGCGCCGGAGCGCCTCGCGGGCGTCCTTCCCGTGGGGGTTCTTCTCGCTCACCGGGCGGTTCCCTTCGCCCCGGCGTCTTTCGGTTCTGCGACGGGCGCACCGTCCGCGGGCGGCGCCGTGAGGCCGACGAGAACCGTCTCGCCGCCGGAGAGGCCGGAGAGAATCTCGATCTTCCCGCCCTGCGAGGCGCCGGTTGTGACGATGCGGGTACGCGCCTTGCCTGCGTCGTCCTTCACGGCGACGAGGGTGACTCCGCCGCTCGCGAGAACGGCGCTCTCGGGAACGAGAACCGAGGAGCGGACGGCGGTCTCGAGCGTCGCGCGGCCCGTGAGGCCGGTCGCAGCGGGCGAGCCGGACAGCTCGAGCGTCACCGTGTAGGTGTGGGTGGCGGAGTCGGCGCCGGGCGACATCTCGACGACCGTGCCCGTCATGCCGGCGGCCACGCCGTCGATCCGGACGGGCAGCTTCTGCCCTGCCTTGAGGCCGGACGCGGCGACGGTCCCGGCCGGGACCTGCACGACGAGGCGGCGGCCCGTCGCGGATTCGATCGTGACGAGCGGGCGGCCCGGAGCGGCGAGGTCGCCGGCCTCGACGAGGCGAGAGGCCACGCGGCCGGCGAACGGCGCCGTGACGCGGGACTCCCGTGCGACGGAGGAGGCTGCGTCAACCGCTCCTTCGCCCTGCTGGACGGCGCCCTTCGCCTGCTCGTACTGCATCCGGTTCATGTCGAGCTCGAGCGGCGAGGCGGAACCCGAGGCCGCGAGGGCCTTGTAGCGTTCGTAGTTGCGCTCGGCGAGGGAGAGCGCCGCGCGAGCCTGCGCGAGCGCGCCCCTCGCCTGAGCCTCCTGGCCCTTCGCCGTCTGCGGGTCGATCTCCACGAGGACGTCGCCGGCGGCGACGGACTGGCCGACGCGCGCCCGCACCGCCACGACGTTCGCCGTGACGCGCGATGAGACGGCGGCGGAGCGGTCGGCCGTGACGGTGCCGTAGAGAGTCAGGCGGTCCGGCTGCGAGGCCCTCTCCACTGTTGTTGTGGCAGCGGATACGGGAGGAAGAGGAGGATTTTTCTTAGAAGGTGAATGCGGGGAGCCGCAGGCGCCCAGCGAAGCCGCGCCCGCGGTGACGAGGCCCAATACCACCGTCAAAGGAACTCCGGGTCTTCCGGTCTTCACCTTCGAAGAAAATCCGAATCCGAATCCGATCTTGGTCCCGATCTTTCTCAATCCGATCACCCTCACTCCGTTCCTCCGTTCAAGACACTCTCGGGGCGGCGTCCCGCCTTGACGGCGAGCTTCAGCGCCGCCGTGTGCGCATCGGCGCGGGTGACGAGCTCCCGCGTTTCCGCCTCGCGGCGGGCCGTCGTGACGTCCAGGAGATCGAGCGTCTTGACGACACCCGCCCGGAAACGGTCGTCCGTGATGCGCTCGGCCTCGCGCGCAGACTCGAGCGCCCTCTTCGCGGTCTCGTGCCGGGCCTCGGCGGTCCTCGCCTCCTCGAAGGCCTGCCGGACCTCGAGGCGCACGCCTTCCGTGAACCGGGCGAGGTCTTCGCGGCCGGCCCGGGCGTCCTCGCGCGCCGCGATTGCGGCGGCTCGGTCCGCGCCCCCCTGAAACACGTTCCAGGTGGCGACCGCCATGATCGAGCCCGACGTGCCCGTCGAGCCGAACGGCTTGTCTCCGTAGAGCTCGCCCTTGGCGACGAGCGCGAGCTTCGGCCAGAAGGGCGCCCGCTTCACCTTCTCCTCGAGCTGGCCCGCCGCGAGGAGCTTCTTCGCCGAGCCGAGGTCGGGGCGTTCGGCGGCGGTCGCGAGCCAGCCGTCGACCGGCGTCGCGACGGGGCGCGGGTCGGGCAGCGGGGCCAGGTCCCACGAGGACCCGCCTGCGGCGCCGAGCCGGAACGCGAGGTTCGCGTTCGCGACCCGCACGCGGCCGTCGGCCTCGGTCACGAGGTCGTCCATCCGGGCGAGCTCGACCTCGGCCCTCAGGAGCTCCGACCGGACGAGCATGCCCTGCGTGACGAAGTCGCCGGCGAGCTTGACGTGCGCCGCGACCGTGTCGCGCGACTTGTGGAGGAGCGCCGCGTGCTCCTCGGCCTGTGCGACCATAACGTACGCCTCGGCGGCCGAAAGGGCTGCGTTGTCGGCCACCCACGCGGACGTGCCGGAGGCGGCCCCGGCCGCGAGGCGGGCCTGGTCGATACGCCCCGAGAGCTCGCCGCCCGTGAAGAGGGGGAAGACGATCTCGGCGCGCGTGATGCCGGTGTTCAGGGGCGCCGCGTCGTTCGGGTCGCTCGCGACGAACTCCGGGAACGAGAACGTGCCCTGGTTGAGCTTCAGGGCGAACGCCTCGGCCGGGTTGTTCGTGCGCATGAAGAGCGCCGTCAGGTTGAGCGACGGGAGGCGCATGGCCTTCGCCTGGGAGGCCCTGGCCTCGGCGGCACCCTGGCGGGCCTGTGCAGCCGTCACTTCCCGGGCGCTTTCCCGAGCCTTTTGCATCGCGCTCGCCAGAGTGAGAGGCGAAGGGGCCGGCTCGGCGGCCCGGACGGACCCCGCCAGGGCCCACGCGAGAAAGAGGAGAACGAGGGGGTTGCGTTTTTCCTTCACGGCTGCTACCATATAGCTATATGGTTATAGAAGTCAATGGCCCCGTTACGGTCGATCCAAAGGAGACACCGATGACCATCAACGACGCCCTCCGCAGCATCGCCGGATTCTTCGTCCTCGCCTCGGTCGCCCTCGGATACTTCGTCCACCCGGCCTTCTTGATCTTCACGGCCTTCGTGGGGGTCAACCTGCTTCAGAGCGGATTCACGAAGTGGTGCCCGATGATGTTCATCCTCGGCAAGACAGGGCTGAAGGACGCGGTCGACCAGCCCAAGGCGCCCTGCTGCGCCGGGGAGGCCGCGTGAACGTCGCCGTCTCGTTCCCCGGCGGAGTGGCCGTCGAGGCCGACGTGAAGGGCCACCGGGTGCGGACCGACCAGCCGCGCCCCTACGGGGAAGACTCCGCGGCCGCGCCCTTCGACCTCTTCATCGCCTCGATCGCGACGTGCATGGGCTTCTACGCCCTGCGCTTCTGCCAGGAGCGCGGGATCGCGACGGAGGGACTCGGCCTCTCGGTCGAGACCGTCCGCGACGAGGTGAAGAAGCGCCTCGCGACGATCCGGGTCGCGCTCACGCTCCCTCCCGGCTTCCCGGAGAAATACCAGGGCGCCATCCAGCGCGCCGTCGACCAGTGCGCGGTCAAGAAGCACATGGTCGAGCCGCCGGCGTTCGAGCTGACGGTCCACTAGCGCCGGTCAGACCGCGCCGAAGAAGCCCCAGGAAAGGGCGAGAAGCACGGCGAGCGTGACGCCGACGTAGAGTCGGTCGCGCTCGCGCGCGAACTCGACGAGGCACAGGGCGACGCGCGCGAACGGCGTCGCGATGAGGAGCAGGACACCGAGCTGCATGATTCCGCGGGGGTGGGCCCATCCCGCGTACGCGAGCAGGTCCGGGATGGCGCGAAAGACCGCCGGCTCGCCGCGAAACATGTGGTAGTCGACGTGCCGGGCGCCGTCGCGCACGAGAAACGGAACGAGGCCGAGGACGATCACGGCGCTCGAGACGAGCACGCCGAGGCGCAGGATCGCCCCGACCTCCCGCCCGAGGCGGCGCACCCTCCATCCGTCCGTCACGCCGCACCCCGAAGGCCATGGACGATCATCTGGACGGCCATCACGAGGACGACGGCCGTGAAGACGAGGCGGAGGACGTTCGAGCGCGCCCGGGTGAGAATGCGCGCGCCGAGCGCCGAGCCCGCGAGGACACCGAGGACGACGGGCGCGGCGAGCGCCGGGTCGACGTATCCGCGGCTCAAGTAGACGCCGGCGCTCGCGGCCGCAGTCACACCGATCATGAAGTTGCTCGTCGTCGTCGAGACTTTGTAGGGGAGCCCGAGCACGTTGTCCATCGAGAGCACCTTGAGCGCGCCCGAACCGATCCCGAGGAGGCCGGAGGCCGCGCCCGCGACGACCATCAGAGACCACGCGAATGGGACGCGCCGCGGGTAGTACTCATGCTCGCCGGCGAGGGAGGGGTACGAGCCATTGAGGCCGAGACGCGTCGCGAGCGGATCGGGTGACCCGCTTGCCCCGGTCACGCGGTGCTCCTTCCACGAGAACGCCACCGAGGTGACGAGGACGACGCCGAAAATCACGGCGATCGCGGACGTCGGGACCCGCGATGCGAGGAACGCGCCCAGGAGAGCGCCGAGGGTCGTCGCGATCTCGAAAAAGAGGCCGATCCGCACGTTCGAGAATCCCTCGCGGACGTAGGCCGCCGCGGCGCCGCTCGACGTCGCGATCACGGCGACGAGGGCCGTCCCGATCGCGTACTTGATGTCGACGCCGAGACCGAGCGTCAGGAGCGGGACGAGGACGACGCCGCCACCGAGTCCCGTGAGCGCGCCGACGAAGCCCGCGGCGGCGGCGCCGGAAAGAAGGAGCGCGCTGAAGGCGAGGACGTTCACGGCCTCACTTTACCGGGGTGCCGGTCCGGACCCCTGCGCTAAGCTGGGCTCGTGGGAGGGTCGGCTCTCCGCGCGGTCGCCTTTCTCGTCGGGCTGCTCGGTTTCAAGGCGGTCGAAGCGCTGGAGCCGCATCATGCGCCCACCGCCCCTCTCCGGCTGCGTTGGATCACGAATCTCGGCCTCGGGCTCGTCAACGGCGTTCTCGTCTCGCTCCTCTGCGCCTCGTGCTTCATTCTGACGGCACAGGGCCGACTCCCCGCGGCCTTCGCCCCGCTGCCACGGCTCACATCGAACCTCTGGGTCCAGATCGTCGTCGCCGTCGTGTTCCTCGACCTCCTCACGTACGCGCTTCATCGCGCCTACCACCGCGTCCCGTTCTTCTGGCGCTTCCACCTGGTGCACCACACCGATCTCGATCTCGACGTCTCCTCGGCGTCGCGTTTCCACACGGGCGAGGTGCTCTTCTCCTCCGTCGTGAAGCTCGGCGCGATCACCCTGGCCGGCATCCCGCCTCTGGGACTCGTCGTCTTCGAGGTCGTGATGCTCGCCTGCGCCCAGTTCCAGCACGCGAACATCAAGGTTCCGGCGCGGCTGGAGCCGATTCTCTGGCGGACGCTCGTGCCCCCGGCGATGCACCGGCTCCATCATGCCCCGAACCGCAAGGACACCGACTCGAATTACGGGACGATCCTGACCACCTGGGATTACCTGCTGGGGACGTTCAATCGCCGGGCGGCCGAAGACCAGCCGTCGTTCGGCGTTCCCCGGATGCGCGATCCGAAATTGCTCTCCCTGGGCTCGCTCGCGACGCTGCCGTTCCGGCGCTCCGCCGAAGGCTGACGCTCAATCCGCGAGAATCGCCGACAGCCGTTCCACGATCGCGTGTCCGGCTTCCTTGTCGTAGGGAGCCGCGTAGAACTGAGCGAGATCGAGGGGAGCGTGCATGGCGACGCGGCAGGTCTTCAGGATCTTTCCCGGGAGCTGCTTGTGGAGGAGAAGCCTGCGGAAGCCGTCCACGCGCACGGGGACGGCCACGGCCTTCGTGCGATGAAGGAGCTGGGCGACGCCCGGCCTCAGCGGCGCGCCCTTCTGCGTCGTGCCGGCGGGAAAGTGGAGGAGCCACCCGTTCGTGATGGCCTCCTCCACTTTCGCGACGCCCTCGAAGTCGACGGTCCTCTTCACCTCTTTCCCGCCTTCGCGAAAGCTGCGTCGGAACGTGACGCCGCCCGCCTTCGTGAAGAGCTGCGTCAGGGGGTTCTGCTTCATCGTCTCCGTCGCCGCCGAGAAGCGCATGAACGGGTTCTCGAGGGGGAGGTGGTGCTTCACGTACACGATGTCGAAGATCGCCATCGCCTCCATGAAATACGTCTGGTGGTTCGACAGAAAGACGACGTTCTTCCGCGGTAATCTGTCGATGATCGAGTCGCCGGTGACTTTCACGCGGTTCAGCAGCCTGAAATAGGGCACCGTGAATCCGAGCCCGAGGCTCGTGATGATTCCGCGGCGAAGCCAGCGGTCGAGAAACGTCTGCTTGAGCGAGGCCAACCTGGGCGGATTCTAGGACGAGGACGCGGTCAGGGGCGGGCGGCCTGCTCGATTCCCCAGACGACCATGTCGGTCGATCTCGGAGCGTGGCCGAGGCGCCGCACCATCGAGGAAATCTGGCCCCGATGGTACGTCTGATGGTTCACGACGTGCCGGACGGCCACCCAGAAGGGGACCGTCCTCTCCTCGCCCTTCAGGTTCTTCCAGACGAACGGTCCCTGGAGGCGTTCTTGCGTGTAGGTCGCGAGGAGAGCCCGGTGCTTCTCCTGCGCCGCGAGCAGCACCCGCGCCGCGTCCTCGAGGCCGGGAAGCTCGTCGACCGCCGGAAGGCGCGTCGCGTCGCGGCCGGAGAAGCGCACGGCCCAGGCGTCCGTCGCGCCCGCGAGATGGACGAAGACGGCTCGCAGCGAGGGCCAGCCGCCCCCCTGATCCTTCGCGTAATCCTCCCCGGGCAGCACGCTCAGCGTCTCGAGGACGCGCGCGTTCGCCCACTCGTTGAAGGAGTAGAGGGAAGGGAGGTCGTCCGGCGGAAAGCTCATTTGGTCGGGTCCTCGACGATCGTGTTCGTGAGAGTCCCGAGCCCGTCGATCGTGAGGCTCACGACGTCGCCCGGCTTCAGCCACTGATCGTGCGTGATCTTGGAGCCGTTCAGCTCCAGGAAGCAGCCGGTCCCGACGGTGCCCGAACCGATCACCTCTCCGGGTTCGAGCGTCACGCCGTCGGCGGCGCGCCGGATGATCTCGGCGAAGGTCCAGTTCATCTCGGAGACGTCGCCGTTCGAGACGGGAACGTGGTTCACCGTCGCCGACATGCGCGCGTGAAGCACGTTGCCCTTCGATGAAGGCTTCAGCCGGTCCTCGAGCTCGTCCTTCGTGACGAGCCACGGGCCGAGCCCCGTCGCAAAGTCCTTGCCCTTCGCCGGTCCCAGATTCAGCTTCATCTCCGCCGTCTGGAGCGCGCGCGCCGAAAAGTCGTTCAGGACGCCGTAGCCGAAGATCGCGTCGTCGGCCTCGGCGAGCGTGGGGTTCGTGATCCTCTTTCCGATGACGCAGAACGCCTCCAGCTCGAAATCCAGCTTCTCGAGCCGGCTCCGGCCCACGCGCAGCTCGCCGGGACCGGTGACCGCGAGCGCGTTCGTGAAGTAGAAGACGGGGAACGCGTCGAACTCCGGGATCATCTCGAGGCCGCGGTTCCGGCGCGCCGTCTCGACGTGCTGGCGAAACGCGTATCCGTCGCGGATCGAAACCGGTCGCGGCAGCGGGGCGAGAAGGGTGACCGCCTGCTCCGAATGAAAGGCCTCGCGCGGCAGCTCGGAAGCCATCCCGAGGAGGGACCTCGCTTTCGGCACGAGCTCTTCGGCGCGCTCGACGAGGTCGAGCATCCCGACCTTCGCGAACCGCGCGTCGGCGCGGGCGAACTCGAGGATCCGATCCTCTCCGACGAACGCGCCCAGACGCGGGCGCGGGAACGTGAAGACCCCCGAAGCCCCGGAATCGCCTTCCGAGGGAAGGAACGAAACCAGTCTCATTTGACGGGAGTCTATCGCCGCGGAGCCCGGGCCGCCGTAAGCTCGCGGGTCATGCCCCGGCCCTTCGGTCGCGATCGCCTCGGCGGTGTCCGGGACGGGAAGCTGCTTCTTCTCTGCGAGAGATCGAAGGGGTGGCGCGCCCGGTCGGGCGCCACGGCGACGTCCCCCGAGCATCCGGGCACCTGCGTGCGGTGGGAAGACGAGCTCTTCGAGGTCGAGGACCTCGAGGCTTGCGCGGACGGGAGCGTGACGTACGCGCTGCGCCCCTGGGACGTGCGCCACGCGATCCGCGTCGTCGACGCCTACAGCCCCGAGTCCGAGGCCGCGCGATCGGCCCGGGCGCGCGACGCGCGCCGCCGGGTCGAAGGACACACGGGGATTCTGCTCCTCGCGCCCCTGCTCGGTTGCCTTCCGGCCCTCGTCCAGGAGCGGCTCGAGAACGAATACAACGTCCGGGCGTCGTGGATGTCGCTCGCCTCGGCGCTGCCGCTCTTCATGTTCGGTGCGTTCTGCTTCATCGTGGCACTTGCTTCCGCTTTTGGAGGGCCGCCAATCCTGCCGGACCGGGTCCTCTTCGTTGGGCAGTACCTCTGGATTGAATCTGCCGTGCGTATCACGGTCGCCTCCAGGCAGAACCGCGGTATCGGCAACGTCGCCGGAACGCTGCTCTACGAGATCTGGCATCTCGCGCGCAGGGGCCTTGACCGCGCCCGCCGCACGTCGCCTCCTCGAAAGGACACCGCTTGAATGATTATCCGGTCCGCTTCTTGCGTCGGCCCGGCGCGTGAGCATCACGGAGAAGCGCCTTCGCAAGCCCTTCGCGGCCATCGTGGCCGGGGGCTGGCTCGGGATCGTCGGCCTTCTCACGTTCGTTTTTCCGGCGTCCAACCGCTATACGGGCCGGGTCGTGTCGATCTCGGAAAGCGCGCGGATCTTCGTTCTCAAGGACGGCCGTCCCCGGAGCCTTCGCGTCGCCGAGATCGATTTCCCCGAAAAGGGACATCCGCGTGCCAGAGAGGCACGCGAGCTCGCGAATCGTCTCGCCCTGGGCCGCGACGTGAAGGTCGAGGAGGCCCGGCTCGCGGACGGAAGCCGGGAAGCCTACGTGACGCTGCCGAGCGGCCGGAACCTCAGCGCCGAGCTCGTGAGGGCGGGCCTTGCCTGGCCGAGCACGCGCCGCGCGGGCCGGCTGTCGTCACATCTCGCGGCTCTCGAGACGCGTGCGATGTCGGACCGGCGAGGCGTCTGGGCAGCCCCGCTCGCCGAGAACTAGCCGAGCGCCGGCTCAGCTCTTCGGCTTGCGGGCCGTGACGATGCGCATCGGCGGATACGTCTCGAAGAGTCCGAGGCCGGACCTTTCGACGCTGAAATCCGCCTCGCGAAAAGCCGTCGCGTAAAGCGATGTGTCGCGGAAGTCCGAGATGAGGGCCAAACCTCCGGGCCGCAGCACCCGCCCGATCTCGCGGCAGGCCTCCGCGCGGCCCTTCGCGTTCGGGATGTTGTGGAGACAGACGTTCGAGAGCACGACGTCGAACGAGGCGTCGGGAAAAGGCATCTTGCGGGCGTCCGCGGTGCGCACTTCGATGCGCTCGGCGACGCCCTCGGCTTCCGCGTTTGCGAGGAAAGAGTCCGCGGTGTTCCCGGTGAGGTCCGCCGCGTTCCAGATGTCGATCCCGACGACGCGGCCGGTCGTGAGCTTTCCGGCCGCGCCGATCGCGAGAAGCCCGCGCCCGGTTCCCACGTCGAGGACGTTTTCCGCTCCCGTCCATGGGATCATCGCGAGCATCCGGTCGCGATGGCGGAACTTGCCGACCTCGGAATAGAGGATCATGAGAGCGCCGCCGAGCAGGCACGCCACGGCCCCTCCCGTGAACATGCCCCGGACCTCCAGCGTCACGCTCGTGCCGGCCACCGCGAAGGGTCCGACACGCGACGGCCCGAACAGCGCCGCCGCGAGCAGGACCCCTCCGATGACGAAGAGATTCCGGATGACGCCCGGGGCGTCGATCCCGTAGTCCGCTTTGCGCATGGTGAGATGCTACGACGATGCCAAACCGGCTCGGAGCCGAATCATCCCCCTACCTCCTCCAGCACGCGCACAACCCCGTGGACTGGTACCCGTGGGGCGACGAGGCGTTCGAGAAGGCGCGGCGCGAGGAGAAGCCCGTCTTTCTCTCGATCGGATACTCGTCCTGCCATTGGTGCCACGTGATGGAGCGCGAGTCGTTCGAGAGCGAGGAGATCGCGCGCTTCCTGAACGAGCACTGGGTCAGCATCAAGGTCGACCGCGAGGAGAGGCCCGACGTCGACGACGTCTACATGACGGCCGTCCAGCTCATGTCGGGGCGCGGAGGCTGGCCCCTGTCCGCATTCCTCCTTCCCGACAGGAGGCCGTTCTTCGCGGGAACGTACTTCCCGCCCGACGACCGCCATGGCCGGCCGGGCTTCCTCACGGTCCTGAAGCGCCTCGAGGCCGCATGGCGCGAAAAGCGCGCCGACCTCGAGAGCGGCGCCGCCGAGCTCGCCGAGGAAATCGCCTCCGCGTCCGGTCTCGCGGCCCGCGGCGCGGCGGAGCCCCTTTCGGCCTCCCTGCTCGGCCTCCTGGGAGGGGCCTTGACGCGACTCTTCGACACCTCTCACGGGGGTTTCGGCGGCGCTCCGAAATTCCCCCCGCACCTCGCGCTCGCGTGGCTCCTCCGCCGGGGGGCGGGAGGCGACGCGGCCGCGCTCGGAATGGCGCAGGCCACGCTCGACGCCATGGCGTTCGGCGGAATCCGCGACCATCTCGGCGGCGGCTTTCACCGGTATTCCACCGATGCCGAATGGCTCCTCCCGCACTTCGAGAAGATGCTCACCGACAACGCGCAGCTCCTCGGGCTTTACGCGCGCGCATACGCCCTCAGGGGCGACGAGGCGTACGCGCAGGTCGCACGCGAGACGGGCGATTACCTGCTTCGTGAGATGCGTGGAGAAGAAGGCGGGTTCTACGCGGGGACGGACGCGGACTCGGAGGGGGAAGAGGGGAAATTTTTTGTTTGGGACCCGAGCCAGATCCGCGAGGTCCTCGGGAAGGAAGAAGCCGAATACTTCTTAGAATGGTATTCGGTCAAAGAGGGAGGAAACTTCCTCGAAGAATCGACGGGGCGTCCCACGGGCCTCAGCGTTCTTCACCTTTCTAAGAGAATCTCCTCTTCGCCGGGCGCGGAAGCTCGGCTCGGGCCGCTTCGGCAACGACTTCTCGAGGCGCGCAGCAAACGAGTCCCCCCCGCGCTCGACGACAAGCGCGTCGCGGGGTGGAACGCCCTCGCCGTTTCTGGTTTCGCCGTCGCCGCGTCCGCGCTCTCCGAGCCGCGCTACCTCGAGGCGGCGCGCAGAGGGGCCCGCTTCCTTCTCGAGGACTGCCGCGGCGCCGAGGGACGGCTCCAGCGCACCTGGAAGGACGGCGTCGCGAAGATCCCTTCCTTCCTCGAGGACGACGCTTTTCTCGCGCACGCTCTCCTCGACCTCGAGGAGGAGGACGAAGAGGGCGCCCAGAACTGGCGGCGCGAAGCGGCGGCCGTGATCGCGGGAATGCGCGCGCGATTCGGCAGGAGGGACGGCCCTGGCTTCACGTTTTCCGGAGACGGAAACGAGACTCTTCTCGTGAGCGGGCGGGACCTCTTCGACAAGGCCACGCCCTCGGCCTCCGGCGCCGCCGCATGGGCCCTCGCGCGCCTCGCGCTGAAGACGGGCGACCGCGCGCTCGCGCGCGAAGCGCGCGAAGCGGTCGAGGAAGTGTCGTGGCTCATGACGCGTTCGCCGCACGGCACGGAATCGTGGTTCTTCGCGCTGGAGACTCTGCTCGAGTTCGAGGAGAAATACGGTTTGCTCCCTCTCGCGGACACCGGCGGAGCGCGGCGACCTACAGTGGGGCAGGGCCTGGGTGGTTTTTCTTCGAAGGTGAATAGGGCTGAAACATGGGAAGCGCCCGTGCGCGTCGAAGGAGTGGCCGTCGAGACCCGAGTGCCGCGCGGTGAAAAGGGTGTCATCCGCATGCGGATCTCGGTCGCTCCCGACTGGCATCTGCAGGGGCCTGACGGTTTTCGCATCGAAGCATGGGCCGGGTCCGATTTCACCTTCGAAGAAATCCTCCTTCCGCCGCCCTCGCGCATCGAAGACACGAGTGGCGAGGCGGTCTCCGGGTGGCACGGGACCCTCGAAGCAAATCTCTCTTTCTCCGCATCCCGAAAGGCATCGAAAGGGATGAAGGAAGTGAGCGTCCGTGTGATCTATCGCGCCTGCGGCGAGGGCGCCTGCCGGCCCGAGGAAGTTCTCTCTCTGTCGGTGCCGGTCGAAGTCGTCTGAGCGGCGCTCACTTCCCGAGCATCTTCCCCGCCATGACGAGCTGGCCGACGTGATACGCGTTGTGGTCGAGGACGAGAAGGACCGACCTGAGGTACGACTTTCCTTTCGCGTGCGGGATCGCCGCCGTCAGGTCGGGCACGCGCGCGAGGAATTCCTCGAGAGCCTTCCGGTCCTGGGCCACCGCCTCGACGCTTTTTTTCCAGCTCGACGCCGAAGGCGGCGCCGGCCCCTTCGGCCAGTAGTCGTCCGGCCACGCCCCGGCCTCGTAGTCGGGCTGCGTGCAGAACTCGAGGAGATCGCGCTGCGCGAGCCGGATGTGCTCGAGGAGCTCCCACGGCGAGTGCTGGAAGCCGTGCGGCCTCTTGCCGCGGGCCTTCGCCGGGATCCTGGCGACCGCATCCTCGAACGTCAGATGGGCCTCGCCCCAGCCGAGGGCACGGGAGACGTGCTGCCGGAACGCGTCGTCGCTTGGCGTCATCGGACCTCCCTCACTTCCGGAGCATCTTGAACGCGTGATCCCAGCTCCCCGCGACGGCGCCGTACTGAACCCAGAGGATGCACATCGGCTCGAGGAGGCGCGCGCCCTCGATGCCGCCGAGGTCGACCGTCTCCCAGCCGAATGCCTTGCACACGTCGGCGGCAGCGGCGCGGGCGGAGGGATCGTTCCCGCAGAGGAACATCGTCGGCGGGCCTCCGGGGAATTTCGGGTCGACCATGTGCTTGTTGCCCACGATGTTGAAGACCTTCACGACGCGCGCGCCCGGCAGCCAGCGCTGGACCTGCTCGCCGCCGGAGTCCGTGTGGCCCAGGGCGAGCTTCGGGGCCTGGTTCTGCTCGAAGAGGAGCGGGTTCGTCACGTCGAAGACGACCTTGCCCTTGAAGTTCTCGATTCCCGCGAGACGGAGCGCACCTTCGGTCCCGCTCCAGAGCGTCGCGACGACCACGATCTCGCCGAAGGCCGCCGCGTCGTGGAACGTTCCGGGAGAGCCTTTCGCCCCGTGCTTCGCGGCCCACTTCGTGATCTTTTCGTTCGTGGCCTCCCGCGCGCCGAGCTTCACGTCGTGTCCGCGCGAGACGAAGCCGTCTCCGAGGGCCTGGCCGACTTCACCGCTGCCGAGGATTCCAACCTTCATGACGAGACCTCCGCCCGCCGCAAACGCGCGAAGCGGCACCGAAAATTCCAGGGCGTGAAAGAAAGGCACGTCCTAGAATAGTGATGGGTGTTCGAAGACATTTCGGATCCGTCCCGGAACGCCATTCCGAACTGGGGGGATACGCCTCCCATCGACTCCGACGAGGCGTCCCGCGCCGCGAGATTCTGGGCGGGCGCCGCGTTCGTTCTGGTCGCGCTGGATTCGTGGGTGGACTACAAGAGGCTCGCGAGCGCCGACCTCCTCCGGAATCTCGTGTTTCTAGGCTTCCTCGCCCTCGTCTGGCTCTTCCGGAGCGAGATCGCGGCCGCGCTGGCGTGCCTCATGACGCCTCTCTTCTGGTTCGGGGGAATGACCCGCTGGCGGGGCGTCCCCGTGGACAACTACTATCGGACCCGAGGCGCCCTCATTCTTCTCGGCGCGTGCGTAATCGCCGCGTGGTCGTGTCACCGCTACCATCGGTTCAAGATGGAAGAGTCGGCGCTTCCCCCGGATTCGAACGACGGCGTAGGGCCTGCCTGACGCGCCGGGAGTCAGCCCGCGACGCCGTCGTAGCCGAGATAGGCTTCGAGGACGTTCACCTCGTGCTCGAGGTCGGCGATTCGCTCCTCCATGATTCCGCGCAGAGAGACCATCCCGACGACCTTCTTCTCGTCGTCGAGGATCGGGAGGTGGCGGATGTGGTGCTCCGTCATGCGTTCGGCGGCTTCCGCGTCGTCGGCGTTCCCGGGCACCGCCAGAACCGGCGACGTCATGACCGCGAAGACGCGTGTCTTCGCCGGATCCTCGTGCGCGAGGATGATCTTGTCGAGGATGTCGCGCTCCGAGAAGATCCCGACAAGCTCTTTTCCTTTGAGGACGACCACCGCCCCGATGCGGTGCTTCACCATGACCTTCACGGCCTCTTCGACGGTCGCGTCGTGCGGAACGCTCACGGCGGGTCGGGATGAATTCCTGAGAAGCTTCGCCATGATGGACTCCTCTCGCAGGTTCGCGCCTGGAGTCAATCTGGGAGCCGCTCCTCAGTGCGCTCCATGATGCAGGTGTCTCATCGGGCGCGTGCGTAGCCCGGTTTTCGGTCTCCGAGCACCGGGAACTTCGCCCGCGCGTCGGCGACCTGCGCGGGATCCACGTCCACGAGGAGGACCGTCTCGATCTCGGCGGCGCTCGCGAGCGTCTCTCCCCACGGCGAGATCACGGCCGAGTCACCCGCGTGATGGAACCCCTTGCCGTCGTCTCCCACGCGGTTGACGCCGGCGACGTAGCAGAGATTCTCGATGGCACGCGCCTTCAGGAGGAGCTGCCAGTGCGCGCGCCTCCGTTCGGGCCAGTTCGCGACGACCGCGAAGAGATCGGTCCCGTCCGCGGCGAGGCGGAAGGGCTCCGGGAAGCGCAGGTCGTAGCAGACCTGCGGCGTCACGCGCGCGCCTTCGATCGTCCACGTCACGACGCTGTCGCCGGCTCCGAACGCCTCGTGCTCGCCCGCGAAGGAGAAGGGGTGGAGCTTCGTGTAGCGCGAGACGTCGCCCTCCGGCGTGACCCAGAGCGCGTTGTTCCGCGGCAGCTCCGACGGCGCCCCGGCGGCGTCGCACGTCTCCGCGAGGCCCGCGATGAGGTGCAGCCCGAGGCCGCGCGCCATTCCGCGAAGCCACTGCTCGCTCGGGCCGCCCGGCGGCTGGGCGATCTTCACTCCGTCCAGAGAGAAGCCCGTCGCGAACATCTCCGGCAGGAGGGCGAGGTTCGCGCCGCCGTCGGCCGCGCGCTTGAGCAGCTTCGCGGCGCGGGCGTGGTTCGCCTGCCAGTCTTCCCAGGCGAGGTCCATCTGCAGGAGCGCGACGCGCACGGCGGGATTATGGACGCGCCCGCGGGGACGCGCCGGTATGATTCCGCCCGAACGGAGATCGCATGGCCACGAAAAAAGGCTCATCCGCCGCGGAAAAGTTCAACGACGCGAAGGCGCGCGTCGAAAAACTCTCGAAGCGGCCGTCCAACGACCAGCTCCTCGACCTCTACGCGTTCTACAAGCAGGCCACTGAGGGGGACGTTTCCGGCTCGCGGCCGGGCATGCTCGATCTGAAGGGCCGCGCGAAGTACGACGCCTGGGCCGCGCGGAAAGGACTGTCCAAGGACGACGCGATGAAGAAGTACGCCGCGCTCGTCGACAAGCTCGCGGCCGAGCTGGGCTGAATCCCGGGGTCGCCGGCGAACGGCCCCGCCTTTGCTAGCGTTTTCCGACATGAAAACTCTGCAAGGGCTCGTCGCCACGGCCGTCGCCTTCCTTGCCGCGAACGCGGCCTTCGCGAAAGTCGTCACGAAACCCGTCGTCTACGAACACGCGGGCACGAAGCTGGAAGGCCTCCTCGCGTACGACGACGCCAAGACCTCGAAGGGAAGGCTCCCGGGCGTCCTCGTGATTCCCGAGTGGTGGGGGCTCAACGCGTACGTGAAAAGGCGCGCCGAGCAGATCGCCGCGATGGGCTACGTCGCCTTCGCCGTGGACATGTACGGGCAGGGCGTCGTCACGGAAGATCCGAAGAAGGCGGCGGAGCTCGCGGGTCAGTTCCACGGGAAGCCGCTCATGGCCGAGCGTGCGAACGCCGGCCTCGAGCAGCTCCTGAAGATGGACCGCGTCGATCCGAAAAAAATCGCCGCGATCGGCTTCTGCTTCGGCGGCTCCACGGCGCAGGCGCTCGCCTACAGCGGCGCGCCGCTCGCGGGCATCGTCAGCTTCCACGGCGGGCCGGTGAACGCTCCCGCGTCGGCGGCGGGCAACGTCAAGGCGAAATTCCTGCTCCTCAACGGCGCAGACGACCCGATGGCGAAAGCGGACGCGCGGGCGGCGCTCGAGAAGTCTCTCGAGGAGGCGAAGGTCGACTATCAGTCCGTCGACTACTCGGACGCCGTCCACGCGTTCACGAACCCCGATGCGGACAGGCTCGCGGCGGCCGGCGGAATGAAGGGCGTGATCGGCTACAACGAGACCGCCGCCCGGCGCTCCTGGAAGGCCATGCAGGTCTTCTTCGAGGAGATCTTCGGCGCACGCTGAGCGGCGGCCCGTCTCTTCACGACTTCAATCGAGCTGCAGGTCCAGGCAATCCCGGTCCGCGATCGCTTCGCGGGGCGAAATGGTTCCCGGCAGCGCGGTGGAGGCCGTCTCGGCCCGGGCGCCCCCGACGGACGAGGCGGCGGTCTTCGTGGAAGTTCCTCCCGCCGCGAGCAGAGTCCCGGCCGCCAGCGCCAGAACCGCCATGGCTCCCGCCAACCCCGCTCTCGACCTCATCTTCACCGTCTTCGCCTTCGCGCGTTCGATTCTCATGGTGCCCTCCTTGGTTCTGATCCCGAAGGGCGTAGAGCAAGGGCGAGGCCACCTCATCGCGCCAACGCAACTCTCTGATTTTCAGCGGGGTTTTCTTTCGCGCGTGCCTGGCGTCACATCCGATCGTCCGCATTGCGGACGACAGTTTCTAGTTCCTGGACACGACGATCCCGTACCTGCGGATCTTCTGGTAGAGCGAGCTGCGCGAGACGCCGAGCGACTCCGCCGCGCGGCTGATCCGCCCGCGCTCCTTCTCGAGCGTGATACGGATCAGGTCTTTCTCCGTCTCGCGGAGACTGCCGTCCCCGGCAGGCTGTGGAAGGGCCGACGGCGCGGGCTCGAACGAAAAATCCTCGGGTCCGACCTCCTGGCCGTGCGAAAGCAGGACGGCGCGCTCGAGCGCGTTGCGCAGCTCGCGGACGTTCCCCGGCCAGCGATGGAGATGGAGCTTCTCGAGAGCCGCGGGTGCGAGTCGCATCGGCTCGCGATCGAGCTCGAGGGCGATCTGCCCGAGGAGCAATTCCACGAGCGTGTCGAGATCGTCGGGCCTCTCCCGAAGCGGCGGAATCTCCAGGAGGACCGTGTTGATCCGGAAATAGAGGTCGGCCCGGAATTCCTTCCTCTCGACCAGGGCGTCGAGGTGCTCGTGCGAGGCGGCGATCAGGCGGATGTCGACCTGGCGCTCGCGCACGTCGCCGAGGCGCCTGAATTTCTTCTCCTCGAGGACCTTCAGGAGCTTCGGCTGGACGGAGAGCGGGACGTCCCCGATCTCGTCCAGGAAGAGCGTCCCCTTGTGCGCGACCTCGAGGAGCCCGAGCTTCGTGGCGACCGCGCTCGTGAAGGCGCCCTTCTCGTGGCCGAAGAGCTCGCTTTCCAGGAACTCCGGAGAGAGCCCGGCGCAGTTCAGGTCCAGGAAACATTCCTCGGCGCGAGGCCCGTTGCGGTGGATCCAGGCGGCGAGGACGCCCTTGCCCGTGCCCGTCTCTCCGCGGATGAGAACCGGGACGTTCGCGCCGGCGACACGCTGCGCCCGGTCGTGGAGCAGGCGGATCGCCGGACTCGAGCCGCGGAAAGGGTCGATCTCTCCCCGCGCCCCGCGCGCTTCGTCGCGAAGGCGGCGGCGGCGGTTGCGCTGGTTCTCGAGCACACGGTCGACGACGAGAAGGAAGGCCGCGAGCTGCACGGGCTTCGTCAGGAACTGCTCCGCTCCTTCCTGGAGGGCCTGAACCGCGACGTCGAGCTCCTCGTAACGGGCGAGAACGACGCAGCCGACGCCCGCGTCGGCCCGCTTCGCGTGCGCGAGGATCTCGAGAGCGCTCCCATCCGGCAGGCGCGCGGCGACGACGAGAGCGTCCGGTCTCGAGGTCTCGAAGGACTGGAGGGCGACCCGGCAGGAAGCCGCCTCCTGCACGTCGTACCCGTCGATTCGGAGCATGTTCCGCACGTTCTCGCGGATCGCGTCATCCGCCTCGACGACCAGGATCCGTCCCTTCGTCATGCGCCGCCCCCCACGAACATCGGCGGCATTCTCCACCCACCGCTCTGCTAGGCTGAAAGGGATGCGCGCGACCCTCTTCTCGAAGGTCTGGGACCTTCACGCCGTCCGCAAGCTCCCGACCGGGCAGACGCAGCTCTTCGTGGGTCTCCACCTCGTCCACGAGGTCACGAGCCCGCAGGCCTTCGAGATGCTGCGCGTGCGCGGCTGGAGAGTGCCGTTCCCGTCTCGCACGGTCGCGACGGTGGACCACATCGTCCCGACGAAGAGCATCGCGCGGCCCTTCGCCGACGCCCAGGCCGAGGAGATGCTCACGTCGCTCCAGCAGAACTGCCGCGAACACGGCGTCCCGTTGCACGACCTCGGCTCGTACGAGCAGGGCATCGTGCACGTGATCGGCCCCGAGCTGGGGCTCACGCAGCCCGGCATGACGATCGCGTGCGGCGACAGCCACACTTCCACGCACGGCGCTTTCGGCGCGCTCGCGTTCGGCATCGGAACCTCGCAGGTCCGCGACGTCCTCGCGTCGCAGAGCCTCGCCCTCGACCCGCTCAAGGTGCGGCGCCTCGACGTCGGGGGCACGCTCCATCCCGGGGTCTACGCCAAGGACGTCATTCTCGCGATCATCCGCCGGCTCGGCGTGAAAGGCGGCGTCGGGTACGCATACGAATACGGCGGCGAAGCCGTGTCGCGGATGTCGATGGAAGAGCGCATGACGCTTTGCAACATGTCCGTGGAGGGCGGCGCGCGCGCGGGCTACGTGAATCCCGACGCGACGACGTTCGCGTACCTGAAGGGGCGGCCCGCGGCGCCGTCCGGCGACGCCTGGGATCGCGCCGTGACCTGGTGGACATCGATGGCGTCCGACCCGGACGCGCGCTACGACGACCGCGTCGCGCTCGACGCCGGCGCCCTCGAGCCGCACGTGACGTGGGGAATCAACCCGGGCCAGAGCGTGAGCGTTTCGGGCCGAGTCCCGAAGGCTTCCGACGAGGCGCCCGAGGCGCGCGCGCAGGTCGCCGAGGCGCTCGACTACATGGGCTTCTCCGGCGGCGAGACGATTTCCGGCACGAGGATCGACGTCGCCTTCATCGGGTCCTGCACGAACGGCCGGCTGTCGGATCTCCGCGAGGCGAGCCGCGTCGTCAAGGGCCGGAAGGTCGCGTCGCACGTGAAGGCCCTCGTCGTTCCCGGCTCGAATGCGGTCAAGGCCGCCGCCGAGAAGGAAGGCCTCGATTCGGTCTTCCGCGACGCGGGCTTCGAGTGGCGCGGAGCGGGGTGCTCCATGTGCCTCGCGATGAACCCGGATCGGCTCGAGGGGCGGCAGGTGTGCGCGTCCTCGTCGAACCGCAACTTCAAGGGCCGGCAGGGGAGCCCGACCGGCCGCACGCTCCTCATGAGCCCCGCGATGGTCGCGGCGGCGGCGCTGGCGGGCGAGGTGGCCGACGTGCGGCCGATGCTCGGAGGCGGCCGATGACGCTTCCCGCGATCCGCCGTGTCTCGGGCACGGCGCTCCCGCTGCGCGGCGACGACATCGACACGGACCGCATCATTCCGGCGCGTTTCCTGGTCTCGATCACGTTCGACGGGCTCGGGGCGCACGCGTTCGAGGACGACCGCCAGGCCGCGAAGGCGAAGAGGACACCGCACCCGTTCGACGATCCGCGCTTCTGGGGCGCGCGGATTCTCCTCGTGAACCGCAACTTCGGCTGCGGCTCGTCGCGCGAGCACGCGCCGCAGGCGATCGCCCGGGGCGGCATCCGCGCCGTCGTGGGCGAGTCCTTCTCGGAGATCTTCTTCGGGAACGCCGTCGCGATCGGCCTGCCGTGCGTCACGCTCCCGCGCGAAGACCTTGCCGATCTCCAGAGTCTCGTGGAGCGCGACCCGAAAGCCGCTCTCTCGCTGGACCTCGAGGCGAGGACGCTGATCGCCGAGGGGAAGGAGCTGCCGGTCTCGATTCCCGGGAACGCGCGCGAGGCGTTTCTCTCGGGCAACTGGGACGGGACGTCGATGCTCCTCGAGCGCTTCGAGGACGTGGAAGCGGTGGCCGCCCGCCTGCCTTACGTGGCGGGCTTCCCGTAATGATGCGGCGAGCCCTTCTTCTCGCGAGCGTGGCGCTCGCGACGGTGTGCCGCGCCGAGGAGGAACCGGGGATTTCTCTGCAGAAGAAGGCCTTCGCGGCCAAGGAGGCCAAGGATTACGCGGCGTGCGCGGCGACAATGGACCGGATCTTCGAGCGCGGCGAGAAGTCGATCGGCGCTCTCTACTACGGCGCGGGCTGCTACGCCCTCACGGGGCAAAGAGACAAAGCCTTCGCCGTTCTCGAGAAGGCCCTCGACCAGCCCGTCGACCGGAACTCGTACTTCAACTTCGAGCGGCTCGAACGCGATTCACGCCTCGATCTCGACGGACTGCGCGCCGACCCGCGTTGGAAACCGTTGGCCGCGCGGACGTCCGAGCGAAGAAAAGCCTTCCTCGCCTCGGAGGCGAGCGAGATGTTCCGGATCTACGTCGAGGATCAGGCGGACCGCTGGAGGCTGCCGCTCGACCGTGCGTGGATCGCATCTCGCGACCGGGAACGCCGCGAAAGGACGAAGGCTCTGATCGGGGGCGGGCGGCTCCGGAACGCCGAGGACTACAACGAGGCTGCCTTCATCTTCCAGCACGGCAACGACTACGTGGACATAGGGCTCGCTCACGAGCTCGCCCGGAAAGCGTACGCGATGGAGCCCGACGGACTCGGCGTACGCTGGACGGTGGCTGCCACTCTCGATCGCTATCTCTGGCTCGTCTGCCGCCCCCAGATCTACGGGACCCAATTCCAGATCACGGACGGCCGCTACACGATCGAGCCCATCGATGCCGACCTGATCGACGATGCCGAGCGGGAACGCTGGGGCGTGCCGCCCCTTTCCGCCGCGCACGAGCGCGAGAAACGGCTCAACGCGGACCTCGCAAAGCAGGCAGCGGAAACGGAAAAGGCCGGGAAGAAATGAAAAGAAAGGAGGGGGCAGGCCGCCCCCTCCCTTTCGGTCGAGTTCGGGAATCAGCGAATCGTCACGGACGGAAGACCGCGATCACTCCGGCGTGGTCGGAGGCGAAGGGCGGGGACACCCCGTCCGGGGGCAGCGCGGAGACCACCTGGTCGGAGCTGATCGCCTCCATGCCCTTCGAGAAGAAGAGGTCGATGCGTTCGAACGGTGCGAACGGAACGAAGAAGGGCGGCGCGGGGTACAGGTCCTCGAGGTAGAAGGGCCAGGTGAGCCCGGGATCACCGCTGCCGTGCGTCATCGGCCACGTCTCCGCGTAGCCGGCGGCCTGGATGAGACCGGCCGTCGGCGTGGCATCCACGCCGGACCCGCCGTTCGCGTCGGAGTTGAAGTCGCCGCAGATCACGACGGGAATCGTCAGGTTGCGCAGCTCGTGGATCAGCTCCTCGGCCTGCGCGACCTGCACGTCCGTCGCTTCCGGAACGCCGGCAACGGGGCTCTCCAGGTGGGTCGTGACGAAGCGGAACTGCCTGTTTCCCATGTGGACGTCGGCCGAGATCCAGCCCGCCGTGACCGTCAGCCCCGCGAACGGAAGGGCCGTGTCGAAGGTGCGCGCGTGGACGTTGGAGAGGTGGAGCTGGGGCGGGCGCAAGTCGGACCTCACGAGGACGGCGTTCCGGTCCGTGAAGCGGAGCGCGCCGCCGATCAGGTTCCCGGGCGCGGCCAGGTCGGTCAGGCGGTTCACGGCGACGACGTCATAGGGGACGCCGGCCGCGTTGAGCGCCGAGACGAGCAGGCTGACCTGGTCGAAGAGGACCACCGTCGCGGTATCGGGAGCGGGTCCGAACCGCCAGAGCGCCGCTTCCTGGAGAGCGACGATCTCCGGCTTCCGGGCGGCGATCTCGGTCGCCATCTGCGTCGCGCGCCCCTGGAAGTTGGACGCCTGGAGCTCGGCGAAGGTGAGGTCCACGGCGTCCGGCAAGTCGAATTGCCCCAGGAGCGCCCCGATGATGTACGTCTGATCCGTGCCGTCATCCATGTTCTGGGTCATGATCGTGACCGGCGCGCTTGCTCCCGGGTGAGCAGCCAGCGCCCCGCCGGCCAGGGCCAGGCTGAGAGCCACAAGAACCGTGAATTTTCGAAGCATGAGCTTCCTCCTCAAGGACTTGACGAGATCCATTCGTTGGCTTGCGTCCGACTGTCGGGCGGCATTTCGATGATGAATATGGTTCCCGCCGGGCGGAGAAGTCCTCAGGGATTCTCAGGATTCTTCTGGCGTTCGGGTTGATCCCTCGCGCCCTTCAACACCTCGAGGAAGTCACCAGAAAGATCCTGAAGAACCCTGAAGACTCTCGGGAGCGGCTGAACCCATGTTCGCTGTCGGAAAGGAGCCACACATGAAGCGAACGCTCGCTCCCTCGCGAAACGCACTTCGCATCGGCCTCGCCGTCCTGGTCGCATTTCTTCTTCCCGCGTGCAACAAGAGCCTCGGAACGATCGATTTCTCCGGCCCGTTCGACATGCAATGGACCATGCTTCGGGTCTACGTTCAGAATTCAGCTTCTTCGGAGATTCTCATTTCGCATCAGGGAAGTACCGCGCAGTCCGCCCCTGCGGGCCAGACCGTCTATTTGACGCCGTACAGTTCCTTGACCGCCCTTCCAACCTCGGACTGGTTCTTCATTCAGCGTCAGTCCGGGACGCTTGCCCGCGTTTCCTTCCAGCCGTTGCACTATCCGGAAAAGAAGGGTGACGTGAAGGACACGACGATCGTGATCGCGGAACCCTCCCCGGGTCAGTTCACCGCGACGGCCGAGCCGGGCTGGATTCGAATCGTCTCCGTGACCCCGATGCCGTGAGGAGAATCGAAGGCAAGCGCGGCCTCGGATCCGTCAGCGCTCCGCGGCGGCGCGGGCCCCGCGCACCATGTCGAGGAACGCGTGTGCGGAGTTGCCGAAGTTTCCGGCGGCGCGGTAAACGAGGCGGAGGTCCCGCGGGCGGCGCAGCTCGGGAAGCGTCGAGGCGGCGAGCCGGCCGGCCTCGATCTCGGAGAGAGCGGTGCGCCGGGGAAGCAGGGCAACGCCCATGCCGCGCTCCACGGCACGCTTGACGCCGTCGAGGCTCGGGAGCGAGACCTTGATGTTCAGCGGCACGCCGCGCTCGGCGTACTTGCGAAGCACGCGCTCGCGGGCGGGCGACGGGTCGCTGTGGGCGATGACCGTCGCCCGGCCGAACTCCTCGAGGGTCACGCGGGCCTGCTTCGCGAAGGGATGCTTCGGGTGCGAGAGGACGACGAGCTCGTCGGACGCGAGGACGACCGTCCTCAGGCCTTTCTCCGAGGGGACGAAGGTCACGACGCCGAAGTCGAGCGCGGCCCCGAGCACTTCGACGCCGAGCAGGCGCGAAGGCGACCGCCGCACGTCGAACTCGACCCCGGGGTGCGCGTCACGAAAACGCGCGATGAGCGGGATGAGGACCTCGACGCCCGACTCGTTCGCGCCGATCACGACGCGGCCGCGCTTCATGTCCTTCAGGTCCCTCACGGCCCGCTC
This sequence comes from Thermoanaerobaculia bacterium, assembly GCA_963719225.1. Classification (GTDB taxonomy): domain Bacteria; phylum Acidobacteriota; class Thermoanaerobaculia; order UBA5066; family UBA5066; genus Fen-183. The sequence goes on from CAVRAY010000001.1 coordinate 1,090,496, forward strand.
GGCTTCTTCGGCCACGTTCAGGACGCGCTCGGCGTAGTCCTTCAGTGTGCGTCCCGCCTCCGTGAGACGGGCCTCGCGCGTCGTGCGGTCGAAAAGTGCTTCGCCGAGAACGACTTCGAGGCGGTGCACGGCCTGGCTCACGGCGGACTGCGTGCGGAAGAGCCGGACGGCGGCGCGCGAGAAGCTGCGCTCCTCGGAAACCGTCAGAAAGACCCGCAGGGAGAAGATATCCATTAGCAGATCTAATATTAGCAGCAGAAAAATTAGTTTGACTGAAATCTTCTTTCAAGGTGCAATGCGCCCGTGAACAGCCGCGTCCTCGGTCTCCTCCGCATTAACGTCCTCGTCCTTACGGCGAGCGGGGTGCAGGCCGGCTAAGCGAGAAAACATCGAACAGCCGCCCCGCACCCCGAAAGGGGGCGGGGCTTTTTTTTGACTCGACGGGAAGGAGATCGAAAAAGCCATGAGGAGCGACGCGATGAAGAAAGGGCCGGCGCGGGCGCCCGCGCGCGCGATGCTGCGCGCCACGGGTCTCACGCCCGAGGAGATCGCCCGCCCGCTCGTGGCCGTCGTTCACTCGTGGACGGACCTCGGCCCCTGCAACGCGTCCCTCCGCGCCCTCGCCGAGGAGGTCAAGGCCGGCGTCCGCGAGGCCGGCGGCACGCCCTTCGAGTTCGGGACGATCGCGATCTCGGACGGCATCACGATGGGGACCGACGGCATGCGGGCATCCCTCGTCTCGCGCGAGATCATCGCCGACTCCATCGAGCTCGCCGTCATGGGTCACGCTCTGGACGCCGTCGTCGTCCTTTCGGGCTGCGACAAGACGATCCCCGGCTCCGCCATGGCGCTCGCGCGCCTCGACCTTCCTTCCGTCGCGCTCTACGGCGGGTCGATCGAGCCGGGACGCGTGAACGGAAAGGACGTCACGATCCAGGACGTCTTCGAGGCCGTGGGCGCGCACTCGGCGGGAAAGCTCTCCGACGCGGGGCTGTGCGACGTCGAGGCGGGGGCCTGCCCGGGTGCGGGCGCGTGCGGCGGCCAGTTCACCGCGAACACGATGGCGACGGCTCTCACCTTTCTCGGGATCTCGCCGATGGGCGCGAACGACGTCCCCGCGACGGATCCCGCAAAGGCCGAAGTCGCGCGCGCCGCGGGCCGGCTGGTCATGCAGCGCCTCGCGGACGGCCTCACGCCTTCGAAGATCCTCACGCGCGCGGCCTTCGAGAACGCGATCACGTCCGTCGCCGCCACGGGCGGGTCGACGAACGCGGTCCTGCATCTCCTCGCGATCGCCCGCGAGGCCGGCGTGCCGCTCGTCCTCGACGATTTCGACGCGATCGCGTCCCGGACGCCTATCTTCGTCGACCTGAAGCCGGGCGGGCGTTTCACGGCGCCCGACCTCTCGCGCGCGGGCGGCTCGCGCCTGATCGCGAAGCGGCTTTCGGACGCGGGGCTGCTGAAGAGCGCGATGACGGTCACGGGCCGGTCCATCCAGGAAGAGGCCGCAGAGGCACGGGAGACTCCGGGGCAGGAGGTCGTGCGCGACCTCGCCCGGCCGCTCAAGAAGACGGGCGGGCTCGCGATCTTGCGCGGTTCGCTCGCGCCCGAAGGCTGCGTCGTGAAGCTCGCGGGGCACGAGCGCCTGAAGCACACCGGAGAGGCGCGCGTTTTCGACGGTGAGCTCGCCGCGTTCGCGGCGGTCGACCGACGGCAGATCCACGCGGGCGACGTCGTCGTGATCCGCTACGAAGGTCCGAAAGGAGCACCAGGCATGCCGGAAATGCTCGCCGTCACGGCGGCACTCGTGGGACAGGGCCTCGGCGAGACGGTCGCCCTCGTCACGGACGGCCGCTTCTCCGGCGCGACGCACGGGCTCATGGTCGGACACGTCTCCCCGGAGGCGGCGGCCGGAGGCCCGATCGGGCTCCTCAAGGACGGAGACCGGGTGACGCTCGACGTCACGGCCCGCCGTCTGGACTTCGAGGTCGGCGACGAAGAGATGGCCGCACGCCGGCGCGCGTACCGCGCTCCCGCGCCGCGCGCGACGACGGGTGTCCTTGCGAAGTACGCGCGCCTCGTTTCCTCGGCTTCCGAGGGAGCGGTGACGAGCCCGGTTGCGCCCTCTCCCCGCCCCATCGCAACGGCGCGCGAGCAAGCGGAGGTGACCGCGTGAGCGCCCAGTTCCAGCCGACGGCCCAGTTCCAGCCCCGCGAGAAGACGCGCGTGCGCGCCGCGAACGCGATGGCCGCCGAGCTCGTCGCGCAGGGCGTGACGCACATCTTCGGCCATCCCGGAGGCGCCTCGCTCCCGCTGTACGACGCGCTCCTCTCGGCGCCCATCTCGCACCTCCTCATGCGCCACGAGCAGTGCGCGGCGCATGCCGCCCAGGGCTACGCGCGGGCGACGGGCCGGCCCGGCGTGTGCCTCGCGACGTCCGGGCCGGGCGCCACGAACCTCATCACGGGCCTCGCCGACGCGATGCTCGACTCCACGCCGGTCGTCGCGCTCACGGCCCAGGTCGCGACGCCGCTCCTCGGCCGCGACGGCTTCCAGGAGGCCGACATCCTCGGAATGACGGCGCCCGTCACGAAGCACAACTGGCTCGTCCTCGAGCCGCAGGACCTTCCCGGAACCGTGCGCGAGGCCTTCCGTCTCGCCGCCTCCGGGCGGCCGGGTCCCGTCCTCGTGGACGTGCCGCGCGACGTGCTGCAGGCCGAGATCGAGTGGGAGGCCGGCATCCCGACCGCGTCGATTCCGCCGCGGCGCGCGGATCCCGTGGGCCTCCGGCGCGCGGCGTTCGCGATCTCGAACGCCAAGCGCCCGATCCTCTACGTGGGGGGCGGCGTCATCTCGTCCGGAGCGTCCGCCGAGGTGCGGCGCCTCGCGAAGAAGACGCGCATCCCCGTCACGACGACGCTCATGGGAAAGGGCGCGTACCCCGAGACGGATCCTCTGTCCGTCGGCATGCTCGGCATGCACGGCACGGCCTACGCGAACTGGGCGATGAACGGCAGCGACCTCATCATCGCCGTGGGCGCGCGCTTCGACGACCGCATCACGGGCAAGCTCGCCACCTTCGCGCCGTACGCGAAGGTCGTCCACATCGACATCGACGAGGTCGAGATCGGCAAGAACCGCAAGGCCGATTACCCCCTCCACGGCGACGCCCGCGCGGTCCTGCAGCAGCTCCTGCCGCTCGTGGGCGCCCCCGACACGGCCGCCTGGTGGAAGGAGATCGAGGCCTGGAAGTCGAAGGCGCCCCTGAGATACCGGCAGGACGGCGACGCCATCCTGCCGCAGTTCGCGATCGAGCGGCTCTGGAAGCTCACGCGCGACCGGCGCCCGATCCTCACGACCGACGTCGGCCAGCACCAGATGTGGGCCGCGCAGTTCTGGAAGTGCGACGAGCCCGGCGTGTTCATCACGTCCGGCGGCCTCGGCACGATGGGCTTCGGCCTGCCCGCCGCGCTCGGCGCGCAGTGCGGGCGGCCGGACCGGCTCGTCATCAATCTCAACGGCGACGGCAGCTTCCAGCAGACGATGCAGACGCTCGCCACGGCCGTGGAAGCCCACCTGCCGCTGAAGGTCGTCGTCATCGACAACCAGGGCCTCGGCATGGTTCGGCAGTGGCAGGACCTGTTCTACGACCGGCGGTTCTTCTCGGTGGCGCTGAAGAACCCGGACTTCGCGAAGCTCGCGGACGCTTTCGGCGCCGTGGGCTTCACCGCGCGGCGGCCGGACGAGCTCGACGCCGTGTACGAGAAGGCGCTCGCCGTCACGGGCGGGCCCGCGCTCGTCCACGTCATCACCGACCCCGCCGAGAACTGCTTCCCCATGTGGCCCGCCGGCCAGTCCATCGACACGATGGTCGTCGAGGACCCGAAGTACGCGGCGAAAAGCGCGAAAAAGACGAGCTGAGAAGAAAGAGCGACGAAGAGGAGACGCGATGAGGCATCAATTCGAGATCACAGCGACGGACACTCCCGGTCTTCTCGCCAGGGTGGAGTCGATCTTCCGCCGGCAGCGCACCCCCATTCGCAGTTTTTTCTTCGAAAAGGGTGACGGGGCGTCGGCAGTCCTTGCGATCGAGGCCGACGCGGAGGCCGAGAAGGCCGACCTTCTAAGAAAGCAATTAATCCGCCTTCTCGACGTGACCGAAGTGCGGGAGGCCGCCGGGACGCGCGCCTTCGCTCCGCCCGAATCCCAATTCACCTTCAAAGAAAAAACAGCCTGACGAGAAGCGAGAAGAAGGCAGGAGTAGATCAATGGCCACGATCTGGTACGACAAGGACGCCGACATCTCCCGCCTCAAGGGGCGGACGGTGGCGATCATCGGGTACGGCAGCCAGGGGCACGCGCATGCGCTGAACCTCAGGGACAGCGGCATCTCCGTGGTCGTCGGGCTGCACGCGACGTCGAAGTCCGCCGGGAAGGCGAAGGCGGACGGGTTGACCGTGCTGAGCGTGGACGAGGCCGCGAGGCGCGCGGACGTCATCATGATCCTGACGCCCGACACCGGCCAGAAGAACCTCTACGACTCGTCCATCATGCCGTACCTGAAGGCCGGCAAGACGCTCATGTTCGCGCACGGATTCAACATCCGGTTCGGGCAGATCGTGCCGCCCGCGGACGTGGACGTCTCGATGGTCGCCCCGAAAGCTCCGGGCCACCGCGTGCGCGAGCTCTTCCAGGAAGGCGAGGGCACGCCCGCGCTCCTCGCGGTCGAGCAGAACGCGAGCGGCCACGCCCGCGAGGACGCGCTCGCCTACGCGCGCGCCCTCGGCGCGACGCGCGCGGGAGTCCTGGAGACGACCTTCGCCGAGGAGACCGAGACGGACCTCTTCGGCGAGCAGGCGGTCCTGTGCGGCGGCACGTCCGCGCTCGTGAAGGCCGGTTTCCAGACGCTCGTCGACGCGGGCTACCAGCCCGAGGTCGCGTACTTCGAGTGCCTGCACGAGCTGAAGCTCATCGTGGACCTCATGTACCGCGGCGGCCTCAACTACATGCGCTATTCGATCAGCGACACGGCCGAGCACGGCGACTACACGGCCGGCCCGCGCATCGTCACCGAGGCGACGCGCGGCGAGATGAGGAAGATCCTCCAGGAGATCCAGGACGGCGTCTACGCCGAGAAGTGGATCGACGAGAACCGGAACGGGCGTCCCGAGTTCGAGGCGACTCGCGAAAAGGAGAAGAGCCAGCTCATCGAGAAGGTCGGCGTGGAGCTCCGCGCGAAGATGCCGTTCCTCAATCCCGTCGTCGTGGACAAGGTGGCCTGAAATGAGAATTACGATCTTCGACACCACGCTCCGCGACGGCGAGCAGGCGCCGGGCTTCTCGATGCGCGAGGCCGAGAAGGTGCGCCTCGCCCGGAAGCTCGACGCCCTCGGCGTGGACGTCATGGAGGCTGGCTTCCCGATCGCCTCCGAGGACGACTTCAACTCGGTCCGCGCCGTCGCGCGCGAGGTGCGGCGCCCGATCGTCGCGGCCCTCGCGCGCTCCGTGGACGCCGACATCGACCGCGCCGCGGCGGCGCTCGAAGGCGCCGCGCGCCCGCGCATCCACACGTTCATCGCGACGTCCGACCTCCACCTCGAGCACAAGCTCCGGATGTCGCGCGCCGAGTGCCTCGACGGCGCCGCGGCCGCGGTGCGCCGGGCGCGCCGTCTGGTGGACGACGTGGAGTTCTCGGCCGAGGACGCGACGCGCAGCGATCCCGACTTCCTCGCCGCGGTCGTCGACGCCGTCGTCGAGGCGGGTGCCACCACCGTGAACCTCCCCGACACGGTCGGCTATTCGACGCCGGACGAGATCACACGATTCTTCCGCGCCGTGCGCGCCCGCGTGAAGGGCGCGGATCGCGTCGTCTTCTCGGCGCACTGCCACAACGACCTCGGCCTCGCGGTGGCCAACTCGCTCGCGGCGCTCGAGGGCGGGGTCCGGCAGCTCGAGTGCACCGTGAACGGCATCGGGGAGCGCGCGGGGAACGCGTCCCTCGAGGAGATCGTCATGGCGCTCCGCGTGCGGCCCGACAAGCTGCCGTTCACGACCGGCATCGTGACGCCGGAGCTCTTCTCGTCGAGCCAGCTCCTCGCCGAGATCACGGGCGAGAGCGTCCAGTCGAACAAGGCCATCGTGGGCCGGAACGCGTTCGCGCACGAGGCCGGCATCCACCAGGACGGCATTCTCAAGGACCGACGGACGTACGAGATCATGCGTCCCGAGGACGTCGGAGTCCCGCAGACGACGCTCGTTCTGGGCAAGCACTCGGGGCGCCACGCGCTCAAGAACCGCTGCGCGGACCTCAAGATCGAGCCCACGCGCCTCGAGCTGGACGAGCTCTACAAGCGGATGATCGCGCTCGCGGACCGGAAGAAGGTCGTCCGCGACAACGACCTCTTCGACCTTTGGAGCGCCATGAACCGCTTCCAACCGCGTGCGAAGGCGCCCGCCTTGCGCCTCATTCGCGAGGAGACCGCGCTCGCCGAGGAAGCGGGCTACGGGCACGGGGTCTGACGTGGGGCGACGCGCGCGCATCGCGGTCCTCCCCGGGGACGGCATCGGCCCCGAGGTGACGGCTGCGGCGTTGACGGTCCTCAAGGCCGTCGCCGCGCGTTTCTCTCACGACTTCGTCCTGTCGGAGTGGCCGATCGGCGCGATCGCGATGCGCACGATGGGCGTGCCGCTTCCCGAGGAGACGATGGCGGCCTGCCGCGACGCGGACGCGGTGCTCATGGGCGCCGTCGGGGATCCCGCGTACGACCTGGCACCGCGTGACAAGCGCCCGGAGGCGGGCCTTCTCGAGATCCGCAAGGCCCTCGGCCTCTACGCGAACATCCGCCCGGCACGTATCTACAAGGGCCTCGAAGCCGCCGGTCCGCTCAGGCCGGAGATCGCCCGCGGCATGGATCTCGTCGTCGTGCGCGAGCTCACGGGCGGGCTGTATTTCGGGTCTCCGCGCTCGCTCGATCTCGCGGCGGGAACGGCCGTGAATACCCTCCCCTACACGCGGCCCGAGGTGGAGCGCATCGCCGAGGTGGCGTTCCGCCTCGCGAGGGACCGGCGGAAGAAAGTCACGTCCGTCGACAAGTCCAACGTCCTCGAGACTTCGCAGCTCTGGCGCGCGGTGACGACGGAAGTCGGCAATCGGCACCCGGACATCGTCCTCGAGCACCAGCTCGTCGACTCCTGCGCGATGAACCTCGTCCTCTACCCCTCGGCCTTCGACGTCGTCGTCACGGAGAACCTCTTCGGCGACATCCTGTCGGATGAGGTGGGCGCGCTCGTAGGCTCCCTCGGGCTCCTGCCCTCGGCGAGCCTCGGCGACGGGCCAGGTCTCTTCGAGCCGGTGCACGGCTCGGCGCCCGCGCTCGCGGGGCGCGACATCGCGAATCCGATCGGGGCGATCGCGACGGTCGCGATGCTCCTCGCGGACGGGCTCGGGCTCTTCGAGGAGGCCGCCGCGGTTCACGCGGCGATCGAAGGAGTTCTCGAAAAAGGCGCGCGCACGGCCGATCTCGCGCCGCGCGGCGCCCGTGCGCTCGGGACACGCGACATGGCGCGGGCGGTGGCCGAGGCTATCCCGGCCCGCGTGCCGGCCTGAGCGGAGGAAATCATGGGGATGGAATCGAAAACGATCTGGCTGAACGGGGAATTCGTCGACTTCGAAAAGGCGACGCTCCACTTCCTCACGCCGGGGCTGCATTACGGGATCGGAGTCTTCGAGGGGATCCGCTGCTACGAGACGTCCGGCGGGCCCGCGGTCTTCCGCTTGAAGGAGCACATCGCGCGCTTCTTCCATTCCGCCTTCTGTCTGGGCTTCCGCGAGCTTCCGTTCACCGAGGAGCAGATCGTCGAGGCCTGCGTCGAGCTCGTCGTGCGCAACGAGTTCGGCGACTGCTACATCCGCCCGCTCCTCTATCTCGCGAGCGGCGGCTCCGGCGGCGGCTGGAACCTGAACCTCGACGGCGGCTCACCGGCCATCGGCATCGCCGCCTGGGAGTGGAAGAACTACCTCGGAGCCGAGGCCCTCGAGAAGGGCGTGCGCGCGAACGTCTCGTCCTTCACGCGCCACCACCCGAACGTCACGATGACGAAGGCGAAGATCAGCGGCAGCTACGCGAACAGCTTCCTCGCGAAGACCGAGTCGGTGCGGCTGGGCTTCGACGAGGCCATCATGCTCGACCCGCAGGGCTACGTGGCCGAGTGCACGGGCGAGAACCTCTTCCTCGTGAAGAACGGCACGATCGTCACCTCGCCGTCGGCGCCCATCCTCGAGGGCATCACGCGTGACGCGCTCGTCACGCTCGCGGCCGACCTCGGCATCCCGGCCATCGAGCGGCCCGTCTCGCGCGACCAGCTCTACACCGCGGACGAGGTCTTCGTGTGCGGCACGGCGGCCGAGTGCATCGCTCTTCGCGAGATCGACTTCCGCAAGATCGGCCTCGGCACGGCGGGACCCGTCACGCGGAAGCTCCAGAAGGTCTTCCACGCCGCCGTGCGGGGCGAGCATCCGCGCTCGAACGAATGGTGCACCTGGGTCCGCGAGGAGGCGGCGCTGCCCGCCCCCGCGCGGTTCGTCCGCGGACGGCACCGCTGAGCCGTTCGGCCGCGCCGGCGCGAGCGGCCGCCGTGAAGACGGGCGAGGAATATCTCGGGCGGATTCTCTCGGCGCGCGTCTACGACGTCGCGGTGGAAACGCCGCTCGAGGCCGCCCCTCTCCTGAGCAGGAGGACGGGCAACACGGTCCTGCTCAAGCGCGAGGACCTCCAGCCCGTCTTCTCCTTCAAGCTGCGCGGCGCCTACAACAGGATGTGCCGGCTGCCGCGCGCCGCGCTGAAGCGGGGCGTCATCGCGGCTTCGGCGGGCAACCACGCGCAGGGAGTGGCGCTCGCGGCGGAGAAGCTCGGCTGCTCGGCCACGATCGTCATGCCGGTCACGACGCCGCGCATCAAGGTGGACGCCGTGGCCGCGCGCGGCGCGGAGGTCGTCCTGACGGGCGACTCGTACGACGAGGCGTACGCCGAGGCGCGGCGCCTCGCCCGAAAAGGGCGCAAGACGTTCGTCCACCCGTACGACGATCCCGACGTCATCGCCGGGCAGGGCACGGTCGGCATGGAGATCCTCAGGCAGCGGCCGGCCGGAATCGACGCCGTGTTCGTGGCCGTGGGCGGCGGCGGCCTGATCGCGGGCGTCGCGGCCTGGGTGAAGACGATCAGCCCGAAGACCCGCGTGATCGGCGTCGAGCCCGCGGACGCCGACGCCATGAGGCGTTCGCTGAAGGCGGGCCGGAGGGTCCGGCTGGAGAAGGTGGGTCTCTTCGCGGACGGGGTCGCCGTCCGGCAGGTCGGCCGCGAGACGTTCCGCCTCTGCCGCGATCTCGTGGACGAGATCGTCCTCGTGGACACGGACGCGATCTGCGCGGCCATCAAGGACGTCTTCGAGGACACGCGCTCCATCCTCGAGCCGGCCGGCGCGCTCTCCGTGGCGGGGCTGAAAGCCTGGACCGAGCGCCACCGGACGAAAGGCAAGACGCTCGTCGCGATCGCCTGCGGCGCGAACATGAACTTCGACCGCCTTCGCCACGTGGCCGAGCGGGCCGAGCTCGGCGAGCGCCGCGAAGCGATCCTCGCCGTGACGATCCCGGAGCGGCCCGGCAGCTTTCGCGAGTTCTGCGCCGTCGTGGGGCCGCGCAACATCACCGAGTTCAACTACCGCTATGCGGACCCGAAGCGCGCTCACGTCTTCGTGGGAGTCGAGGTCGAGAACCTGGGACAGACACGCTCGCTGCTCGCGGCGCTTCGGCGTCACCGCCTGCCGGCACGCGATCTCTCCGACAACGAGATGGCCAAGCTCCACGTCCGGCACCTCGTCGGAGGGCGCGCGCCGCTCGCGCACGACGAACGGCTCTTCCGCTTCGAGTTCCCGGAGCGTCCCGGCGCCCTGCTCCGGTTCCTGAACAGCATGCGGGGCGGATGGAACATCAGCCTCTTCCACTACCGCAATCACGGGGCCGATTACGGCCGCGTGCTCGCGGGGATCCAGGTCCCCCGCAAGGACGACGCGAAGTTCCGGCGATTCCTGAAGGAGCTCGGCTACCGGCACTGGGACGAAAGCGCCAATCCCGCGTACCGTCTCTTTCTGGCCTGACGACGGCGTATTCTCGCCGCCATGTGGTTGCTCGTCCTGGCCGGCGTCGTGGTCCTCGTGGTCTTCGCCGAGAGGTTTCGGCAGACGAAAAAGTACGGGCGCGCTTCGGGGAGGCCGAACCTCGCCGGCGTCGGGATGCTCGAGCTCCAGCGCCATCTGCAGCCGGATCGCCGGGTGGAGGTGATGGAGACGCAGCTCAAGAATCAGGACGCGGCCGACGCGGAGCAGGACCCGTCAGGCGCCGGCCGAGGCGGCAGGAAAGAACCTCCTCTTCGGCCTCAGTGAGCGTTCTTGATCTCGGCGAGGGTCGCGAGGGCGGAGACCTCGCGGATGTGCCGGACCTCGAGCCTCAGTCCCCGGCCCTCGGCATATCGCGACGCGGCTTCGATCGCGTTCAGAAGAGACGCCGGAAGCTTCCGGGCGTGCGCCGCGGCCACGGCCTTCTCGCCCAGGGCGAACGACACGAGGAAGTGCCCCTTCCGAGGAGTCATGTAGAGGATGACGCGACCCTTGCGCTTCAGTCGGAGGCCCCATCCGGTGACTCCGCTCGTGAAGCCCCAGACCGGCAGGATCTGGTCGACACGCGCGGCGACCAGCTCGATGAGGCGAGCCCAGGCATCGTGCGACTTGCCGAGGACGAACCGAAGGTCGTCGTCGGTGGGCTGATGGACCTTGTCGGAGAACGCGCTGAGTGCCATGGCGACCTCAACCTTCGTGGCCGACGCCGTCGTCGGCCGGCGGAAGCGGCGTGGCGAAGAACCTGTAGATTAGCGCCAGGAGCACGGAGATGACGGCGACCGTGAAGGCCAGGGATCTACCGTGCCACAAGCCGTCGAACCAGCGCCTGAATTCCGTCGCGAGGACGTTCGCCTTACCCCCATATACCTCCAGCTCCCGAAGGTATTTCTTCGAGTTCTCGAACTCGAAGCCGGCCTCGTCGGGCGTCGTGGCGTTGACGAAATAGATCACGGCCGCGCTCGCGAGCCCGACCGCCAGGATCACGCGGGTCACGAGGCGGACACGAGCTTCGGGCCGCGAAGCTTCGTCCGTCTCTCTGTGCATCGCGCCCACGACCTCGACCCTCGGGCTACCGCGGCGTCCGGGAAAGCGCTGCCGCAAGCGCGGGAGGCGTGAGCGTCATGGCCTGGGCGAACCCCGCGATGAACCGAATCGAGATGGGACGTATCTCGAAAAGAAGAAAATCGGGCAATTCGAACGTGCTGGCAGCCTGAGGAAAGCGCGAAAGATAGGCTTTCGCGGCGGCAGAGGAGGCCGCCGTCGAGGCCTCGTGCTTCTCCGCGCGCCCCTGGATCGTGGCTCGGGCCAGCGCCTGCGCCGGTGTGCCTCCAGTGTCGGGCGCGACGACGAGGAGGCTGACCGGAGGACTCTCGAGCATGTCCCTGGTGTGAGCGGAGAGCTGGCTGACGTGAATGACGAAGGCCGAGCCATCCGGGAGCAGCGCGAAGGGAACCATGGAGACATAGGGCTGCCCCTCGTGAAGCGTCCCCAGAGAGGCGATGCGCTGCCCTTCGAAAAGCCGGCAGAGCGATTCAGTCTGCTCGGCGTTCATGACACTCGTCGCAGCCGCTCTCGAAGGTCAGGAGATCATTCATCCCGCCGGTTCCCCGTCCGATGGGGTTTCATGAAGGGGATGTCGTTCTCGAACCGCATCCACTCGACACCGTAAGGGCTGGTGCTGAAGCCGGAGACGTGGAGACCAAACGGTTTCAGATGCGTCTCGGGGTCGTGCACGACGCTGGTGGGGATTCCGATGTGGTGGAAACGCCATCCGAGTTGTGCGACCACGGGCGGTAGTTCGTAGTCGAGCCGCCGAGTGAAGCGAAGGCCCCTGGGGTATTGGGTGAGGTTGTGGCGCATGGGGTCCTCGGTGTGTGTTCAAGTATGAGAGTCAGATCGCCTAACGACTCATTGGCCTTGAAGCGGCTCCCATAGCTCGACCTTGTTTCCCTCCGGATCAATGACCCAGGCAAACTTCCCATACTCGGAATCGTCGATCTTCTCGAGCACGTTGCAGCCTTCTTCCTTCAAGACCTTGACCAAGGCGTGGAGGTCTTCCACTCGGTAGTTGACCATGAAGCGAGCAGTGCTCGGAGCATAGTGATCACTCTCTTCCGGATCGATAGACCAGGCAGTTGTGCCCGCGAGTGGCTTGCCCTCGGCGTCGGTCCAAGTGAAGGCAGCTCCGCCCCAGACCTGGACATCGATTCCCAGGTGCCGCTTGTACCAGGCCTGCAGTGATGGAGCGTCTTTCGCCTTGAAGAAAATGCCGCCGATGCCAGTGACTCGCCTCATGTGACCTCCGGTGCGTGGTGCTCGTAAGAGGAATGTTCCTTCTGCGGCCTAACGATATCAAGCTCAGCGGCGAGCGCAGCGAGTCCGCTCCAGCGTTGTTAGGGATCGTCGCGCGTGTGCCGGCATCTATCTTCCCGGCACAGGTCCAATCTCGAAACGTCCAGAAGACATCAGGGCGAACACGCACTCGGCTCCGCTCGCACACTTCGCCGAGTGCGGCGTGTTGGCGGGAATCTCCGAGTAGGAGCCGGGACCGAGCCTCTTCTCGGTAGATCCCGCGTAGCTCACCAGGACCACTCCTGAAATGACGACCAGCCGCTCCACCGAAGGGTGGGTGTGAAGCGGAGGCGCGAAGCCGGCCGGAAACTTCCGAAGCATTCCGTGCGCTCCAGTCTGCGGATCGCCCCACAGCAGGACGCTCTTCACACCCGGTAGCCGCTTGTCTTCCTCCCACCTCATGTCGTTAGCGGCCCAGAGCTTGGGTGTTTTGGATGGCTCCTCAGCTGCAGCCGTGGCGCTCGCCAATGCCCACACACACCAGGCGAAAAGCCCGACGCAACGTGCGATTCGACGAACGGTACGGACGCTACTCATAAACTACTCCGTTTCCCAGGCGGCTAACGATGTCCGCGATCATTACACGGTGGTCGCAGCACCCGTCCAATGTGACGTTGATGGATACCGAAGGGGTCGAATTACGTAAGACCGCCTATGGTGATAGGGCCGGGTCGCTGCCCGAAAGTAGGGCGTAGACGTGGAAGTCTCGAGCGATACCTCTGGCAATGCGAAACTGGACGAGGGTGCCCTCGCGCGAGAAGCCGAGCTTCTCGAGCAGACGAATCGATGGCGCGTTGCTGGTCATGACGAAGGCATGAACCCTGTTGAACCCGGCCGTGTGAAACGCCCACGATAGGACCTGCTGGACAGCGGCGCGCATGAGGCCGCGACCCCAGAATGACGGGCTGAGGTCATACACCAGTTCGGCGTGCGAGTGAGGCAACGACCAGTTGGAAAAGCCGCAGGTGCCGATGAGGCCATCGCTGGCGTCGACCAAGGCCCAGCGGCAGGACGCCCCGTGTAAATAGCCGTCGAGCGCGTGAGAGACCATGGCCTCGACGGCCGCGCCGCTCAGCAGAGGGAAGCTCGTGTGTTCGATGACGAGCGGATCGGAGAGATATGCATGCCATGCAGGCGCATCCGACGACCGCAACGGTCGGAGGCGGAACTGGCCGAGCGACCACGTTGGTGGCACGACGACTCCTCCTGGAGCTGGAGGGGTAAGCATGATCGTTCCCTGCGCCGCCTAACGATATCGTTTCAATGAAGAGGAGAAAAGGGCTGTCCTCGCCGACGTCTCAGGACGGCACAGATCAACGCAGCGAAAAAGATGCTTCGGAGCGCGGGACTCTCGGAAGTCAGCCGCCAGTACCTCGGGACCCCTCGCGCCTGGCGTCGTGGCGCCGACGGCCTAGCCAAAGACCAAACTTCAGCGGAATTACCTTCCCTGAGAGTTGCGAGACTAAGCAGGAACATAGGTCAGCCTGATCACAGCCTCGTCAATCCGATCATTAGCTATGAGGCGGAGCGGCGGCCGGGGTCCGGCGAAATACGGCTTTCCGTGGCCAAGCACGACCGGATGCAGGTAGATTCGATACTCATCGATCAGGCCCAGTTTGGTTAGGCCGTGCGCCAAGTCCGGGCCAGCAACTTCGATCTCCCCGTCGCGCTCGGCCTTCAGCTCGCGGATCGCGCCCTCAAGATCGTCCTCAACGAGCTTGGCGTTGGGGCCGACCGACTTCAAAGAGCGCGAGGCGACCCATTTCGGCTGGTTTCGCCACGCCGTCGCGAAGGCCTGTTCCTCCCCATCCCATTCAGGATGGTCGTCGTCCCAGTATCGCATGACCTCATACATTCGGCGGCCGTACACACTGCCGGCCTGTCCCTGAGCCTCCTCGATGAAGTGGCGAAATAGCGTTGGGCTTGGCGCGAACGCCATATGGTCGACGTACCCGTCCAGGGACTGGTTCATGCCGAACACGAGCTTAGCCATGCGCTCTTCCTTTTCTTGCGCGCTGGAAGTGCTTCCTGTGTTCTAACGATATCGTTTCAATGAAGACGAGAAAAGGGCTGTCCTCGCCGACGTGGTCACCGAAAAATCGGGCCACAAACTTTAACGGGGTCAGCCTCCGAGAAGGTGCCCCAAGCACGGGAGGACAGCCCGATGAAATCTTATGTGGAACTGGACGTTCACAGCAAGTCGAGCGTATTCGTGATCCAGAACGAGCGGGAAGAGGAGCTGGGACGAGGTGAGGTGCCGACGTCTGTGGAGGGGTTCTCCTCGCTTCGGGGGCGTTTCAGGCTTCGCGCCTCGACGACCGTTCCAGGAGTGGGAGAGATCGTGGCGCTGACGGCAATCGCGGTCTTCTCTGACGCCACACGCTTTCCGAACGCCAAGCGTGCTTCCAGTTACGCAGGGTGTACAAGTCCCGTAATTCCCCGACACCGGCCCTGGCATCGCGGCGCCCGCGCTGGACGCGCCCAAGAGGGTTCAACGCACGAAGATTTCCTCGATTTCCACTGCGCGACGACTACGAGGTAACTGTTGATAAGAGTTACCCATGTGCCTGGACTAATGTGTTACCTATGTGCCCGACCGTTCAGCCGCCGACTCGATGGCTACGCGGCGACGGTTACGTACGAGGCTCGCGTTTTCGGTTCGGGGACAGGAAGCCCCTCGGCGCGCATGCCTTCGATATGGAATTCGATAGCCTCATGCATAACGCGCTCGACCTCTTCCTGTGTGGTACCGGTTGCAACGCAGCCGTCAAGGTCAGGCGAAAACGCCGAGAAGCCGGTCTCTGTGGGCTCGATAACGATGAGGTATTTCATTTCTTGAGACCCGCCTGCTTGAGTACGCTGTTAAGAGTGCCGGGTGCGAGATCCTGGCCGCCCTGACCGGCCAGTGTGACGAGACCCTTCTTGACCGGGTGCTTGAACTGGCGATGACTACCTTTCGTTCTCACGTGCTGGCACCCGACGGCTTCGAGAAGCTTCTCGACTTCCCGTACCTTCACGACGTCAGGATATCAGGACGAGGCCACCACTCGCGGGCCTAACGATATCAAGATCAGCGGCGAGCGTAGCGAGTCCGCTGCAGCGCGGTGTTAGACGCCGTGGTGCTCCGCGAAGATAGGTGCGAGCCGAGCCCAGATCGGACGAGCGAGTCTCAGGGGGAGTGAGGGCAGTTCAATCCACGCTATACGCCCGGCGCTCGGTACGCGACTCCCTTTGCCTTGCGCAGTGCTTCCAGAGTGTCGTCGACGCTCACGAGCACCGTGGTGTCGAATGCACTGAGTGCACCCCCGGCGCCAATGGCCAGTGCAACCGCCGCCATGGAGACGTTGTCGGGCGCCTCCCACAGATTGTAGCCGTCGTGCGTGCCGAAGGCGTACCAGAATCCGTGGAGTTTGCCTCCGACCGACTCGATATACGACTGTGCGGCCTTGCGACGGTCCTCTGGGTTTGCGATGAGCTTGGCCCAGGTGGCAGGTGTATAGCTGAACCTCGTTAGGTAGAGCGGCATCGGTTCTCCTCCTTCGTAGAATTTCAGCCGGAGTCGTCCAGAGAGGGACGGCGTCTAACGATATCAAGCTCAGCGGCGAGCGAAGCGAGGGATGTTGACCCGGTCTCGTTGACACGCTGTTAGGCGGCGTTTCGTTCGTAGTTGATCGGCGAAAGATAACCCAGGGACGAGTGGAGGCGTTTTCCGTTGTAGCGGCGGACGTAGCGACATACGGCGAGGCTGAGCGAGCGATCGTCTTCGAAGGTGCGGCCGTGGAAGACGTCGGATTTCATCGAGTGGAAGAAGGACTCGATGAAGGCGTTGTCACAGATCTCTCGGGGGCGCTTCATGCTCTGCGTGATGCCGAGGGCAGCCAGGCGCGCGCGAAAGGCGTAGGCCGAGTACTCGACGCCGCGGTCGGAGTGAAAGATCAGGCCGGGTCGTGGCTGCTGGTGGCGAATCGCGCGATTGAGAGCCATGCGGGTGAGAGTCAGGTCACGCCTGGAGCGAAGACTCCAGCCCAAGACTCGCCGGGAGTGGCGATCCAGCACGACGGCCAGGTAGCGCCAGCGGCCGGCGCTGCTGAGGTACGTCACGTCGCCGACCCAGATCTCTCCGGGCGCCTTCGTACTCAGGCCGAGTACGCGATTGGGGATCGCGGCATAGAAACGGCGGGTGCCCGGCGTGCGCCGGTAGAGGCGAGCCGAGCGCGCCTTAAGGGCCGCAGAGCGCATCAGGCGGGCCACTCTCGCCAGCGAGCCGCAACGCGGCATGAACGCGTGGGCTGCCATAGGTGCCCTCGCTCGCTTCGAAGACGGCGCGAATACGCCCGAGCAGCCGCTCGTCCTCTCGGGCTCGAGCACTCGGCTCGCGGCGGCGAAAGGAGTAGTACGGCTCTGTCGGGAGAGCCGATATTTAGGTATTCGTGCACGAGCCTGGCCGCTAACGAGCGTCATTACGATCTCGGTCCGGGGATGTTGGCTTTGGCCCTTCGGTGTTCGCCTTCAGGTTAAGGATGGGCCGCGCCGAGCGACGACGAAGAGCGAGAATGCGGATTCCCCCAGCCGCGAGGCCTGCGGCGATAGGTGCGAGAACCACCACCCTACAAGTCTGGCGCCCATAAACAGGAGGTAGGCGGCCAAGAGTACGAGTGGGATAACTCCTGGCGAAGGGACACGTGACGCCGTGTTCCGATACTCGACCTGGGGAAGAACCTCGGGCTTCTTCATGACGACGTGGAGGTTGACATTAATGCTTCGGGTCTCTCGTTCCGGGGGTCTAACGATATCAAGCTCAGCGGCGAGCGTAGCGAGATGGGATGAGAAGGCCGGTCTCCCCAACGCAGTCGGAGAATCCGCTGCAAGGGAAAAGCGGGCTCGAGGCCCAGAAGGGAGACCGGCCGTGAAGAAGCGTAGCACTGGGAACGGGGCCGAGGTGACGGGGGCGTGGACGCTGGGAATGGACTTGGGGGATCGGACGAGTCACATCTGCGTGCTTGACGAGGGAGGGACGGTCGTCGAGCGGGGCAAGGTCCAGACGACGCAGGAAGGGATGCGGAAGCGGTTCGAAGGAGCGCCCCGAATGCGAGTTGCCATGGAGGTGGGGACACATTCGCCGTGGGTGAGCCGGCTTCTAAAAGGGTTTGGGCACGAGGTCCTGGTGGCCAACCCGCGAAAGACGCGGCTGATCTACCAGAACCGCGGGAAGCAGGATCCTGTGGATGCCGAGGCGCTGGCGAGGATCGCGCGGCTGGACCCGAAGCTTCTCTATCCCGTGGCGCACCGGGCCGAGAGCGTCGCGCAGGATCTGGCCGTGGTTCGGGCGCGCGATGCGCTGGTGAGGACACGGTCGCTGCTCATCAATCACGTCCGCGGCGCGGTCAAGGCGACGGGCCACCGCGTCAAGAAATGCTCGACCCGGACGTTCTCGAAAAGAGCGGTGGGTGAAATCCCCGAGCAAGTGCGCGAGGCGTTGTCGAGTGTCGTGACGACCATCGAGGTCGTGTCGAAACAGATTCTCGTGCTGGACAAGCGAATCCGAGAGCTGGGGAAAGAGAAATACCCCGAGACAGCGTTGCTCAGGCAGGTAGGCGGAGTGGGCCCGATCGTGGCGCTGGCCTACATCCTGACGCTCGAGCATCCGGGTCGCTTCCTGAAGAGCCGGGCCGTGGGGCCCTGGCTCGGGCTTGTGCCGGCGCGAAGCCAGAGCGGAAACTCCGACCCGCAGCTGCGCATCACGAAGGAAGGAGACACCTTGCTGCGCCGGCTTCTTGTTCAGGCGGCGCAGTACATCCTCGGGCCATTCGGAGAGGACTGCGATCTCAGGCGATTCGGTCAGGCTCTTTCGGCCCGAGGGGAACGCAACGCCAAGAAACGAGCCGTCATCGCCGTCGCAAGAAAGCTGGCCGTGCTGCTGCATCGGCTGTGGAAGAGCGCAGAGGTCTATGAGCCGCTACGCAGGGCCGGAACGCTCCAGGACGCGACCGTGGCGGCCTAAGAAATCAGCCAAGGGAAACAGCGAAAGGAAATAGCGAGAGGTCTCGATCAATCGTGGCCATCCCAATTCGAGCTAACGCCCCGTCAGGGCGACTGCGCAGCGGACTCCGGTCCCCACGGGTTTCGGCCCGTGAAGGAAAACCGGCGCCGAGATTGCAGCGCCCCTACGGATTGGACCCCCTCATGCACCGGGCCAAAAGAACATGGCCTACACGAGTGCGAATGGAAGCTCGGCGAACAACTCGAACCCGGGGATTCCCAAAGGAGATCTCAGCCCTCTCTTGACTACGACCGGCCTTCTCATGGAAGTCCGCTGCAACGAGTTGTTGGGCGGCGACTAACGCTGGCCGATGAGACGCTCGTACTCGTCGTGCGAGCCGACCCAGAACCAGACGATGTCCTCGCCCTCCCGCACGCCGAGAGCGCGATAGTGGATGCCGATGCGAACCGAGTAAATCGGACGCGAAGGGTGCACCGGCTTGAAGCGCAGACCTGGATGATTGGGATCGGACCGAAAGAGGGTGTAGGCGCGCTGAGCCTGCGCACGAACCTGAAGAGGAAGCGCCTCGAGTGCCTTACGGAAGGCGGCGGTAGTACGCGACCTCACCGAGGCTTCGGGTCGAGATCCCGAGTGTTGCCCGAGCGATGCTCCGCGAGCGCCGCATCAGCGAGACGCTCGAGCGTGGAGCCGGAACGAGAGAAGGACTCGGCCCAACGCGCCTCATCCTCAAGCTCGGCCAGCAGCCACGAAGCTACTTCCTCCTGCTGGGGAGGAGGGAGCTTTGAGATTTCTGCGAGAGCCTTTTCGAGAAGCGCTGTCATGACTTTACCGCGGGAGATTCTACTCTCCCTGAGCCGCCTAACGATACCGAGTTCAGCGGCGAAGAGGAAGGAGCGAAGCGACTGACGATGAGATGGGATGAGAAGGCCGGTCTCCCCAACGCAGTCGGAGAATCCGCTGCAAGGGAAAAGCGGGCTCGAGGCCCAGAAGGGAGACCGGCCGTGAAGAAGCGTAGCACTGGGAACGGGGCCGAGGTGACGGGGGCGTGGACGCTGGGAATGGACTTGGGGGATCGGACGAGTCACATCTGCGTGCTTGACGAGGGAGGGACGGTCGTCGAGCGGGGCAAGGTCCAGACGACGCAGGAAGGGATGCGGAAGCGGTTCGAAGGAGCGCCCCGAATGCGAGTTGCCATGGAGGTGGGGACACATTCGCCGTGGGTGAGCCGGCTTCTAAAAGGGTTTGGGCACGAGGTCCTGGTGGCCAACCCGCGAAAGACGCGGCTGATCTACCAGAACCGCGGGAAGCAGGATCCTGTGGATGCCGAGGCGCTGGCGAGGATCGCGCGGCTGGACCCGAAGCTTCTCTATCCCGTGGCGCACCGGGCCGAGAGCGTCGCGCAGGATCTGGCCGTGGTTCGGGCGCGCGATGCGCTGGTGAGGACACGGTCGCTGCTCATCAATCACGTCCGCGGCGCGGTCAAGGCGACGGGCCACCGCGTCAAGAAATGCTCGACCCGGACGTTCTCGAAAAGAGCGGTGGGTGAAATCCCCGAGCAAGTGCGCGAGGCGTTGTCGAGTGTCGTGACGACCATCGAGGTCGTGTCGAAACAGATTCTCGTGCTGGACAAGCGAATCCGAGAGCTGGGGAAAGAGAAATACCCCGAGACAGCGTTGCTCAGGCAGGTAGGCGGAGTGGGCCCGATCGTGGCGCTGGCCTACATCCTGACGCTCGAGCATCCGGGTCGCTTCCTGAAGAGCCGGGCCGTGGGGCCCTGGCTCGGGCTTGTGCCGGCGCGAAGCCAGAGCGGAAACTCCGACCCGCAGCTGCGCATCACGAAGGAAGGAGACACCTTGCTGCGCCGGCTTCTTGTTCAGGCGGCGCAGTACATCCTCGGGCCATTCGGAGAGGACTGCGATCTCAGGCGATTCGGTCAGGCTCTTTCGGCCCGAGGGGAACGCAACGCCAAGAAACGAGCCGTCATCGCCGTCGCAAGAAAGCTGGCCGTGCTGCTGCATCGGCTGTGGAAGAGCGCAGAGGTCTATGAGCCGCTACGCAGGGCCGGAACGCTCCAGGACGCGACCGTGGCGGCCTAAGAAATCAGCCAAGGGAAACAGCGAAAGGAAATAACGAGAGGTCTCGATCAATCGTGGCCATCCCAATTCGAGCTAACGCCCCGTCAGGGCGACTGCGCAGCGGACTCCGGTCCCCACGGGTTTCGGCCCGTGAAGGAAAACCGGCGCCGAGATTGCAGCGCCCCTACGGATTGGACCCCCTCATGCACCGGGCCAAAAGAACATGGCCTACACGAGTGCGAATGGAAGCTCGGCGAACAACTCGAACCCGGGGATTCCCAAAGGAGATCTCAGCCCTCTCTTGACTACGACCGGCCTTCTCATGGAAGTCCGCTGCAAGGATGGAGTGGACTCCTCCTTCATGACGTGAAACGGCATCTGTGTGCCAACGTCATCGAGTCGGAGAGTGAAGCCGAAAAGGAGGAGTCCATGGAGAATCCTACGACGATCGCGATCGACCTGTCCAAGAGCGTTTTCGAGATCGCCGTCGAGCGCGGGGGGCGGATCTGCCAGAGGAAGCGGCTGAGCCGAGGGCAGATGATCACGTTTCTTTCGCAGTGCCCCAGGGCCACGATCCTCATGGAGACGTGTGGCACCTCGCACTACTGGGGCCGCAAGGCGCAGGAGCTCGGGCACGACGTGCGGCTGCTTCCGGCACAGCACGTCAGGCCGTACCGCATCGGCCAGAAGATCGACCGCAGGGACGCCGAAGCGATCCTGAGCGCGCGGCACCGAGAAACGATCGTCGCCGTGCCCGTCAAGACGGTCGAGCAGCAGACCATCTGCGCGCTTCACCGGGTGCGCGCGGCGCTGATGAAGACCCGGACCGCCCGGCTGAACACCGTGAGAGGTCTGCTGAGGGAATTCGGGGTTGTGATTGCCGAGGGAGCCGAGAGAGTCCAGCCGGCGCTTTTCGAAGCCCTCTCGCAGTCTTCCTCGCCCGTGCCCGAGCCCCTTCACGCGGCGCTCATGGCGATGATGGCCGAGGCCCGAGAGCTCGAGGAAAGAAGCGGGCAGGTCGAAAAGCAGCTGAAGGCCCTGGCCCGGACGGCTCCTCTCGTCGAGAGGCTCGAGACGATTCCGGGTGTAGGTCTCCTGAACGCCACGGCGTTTTCTGCGATGGTCGGAGACTTTCGGCGCTTCAAGTCGGGACGGAAGTTTGCGAGCTCGCTCGGGCTGACGCCGAAGGAAAGCTCGAGCGGAAAGAGAAGGTGGCTCGGGTCGATCAGCAAGGCCGGAGACCCGTACCTCAGGACGCTTTTGATCGGCGGGGCCCGCTCGATGCTGCTCTCGGCCCACCGCAGGAAAAGGCCGCATGACCTGCAGCGATGGGCGCTCGAGGTCGAGAACAGGCGCGGGCGAAACCGCGCCGCAGTCGCCGTCGCAAACAAGCTCGCCCGGATCATCTGGGCCGTCGCGACGCGGGGCGAGCCGTTCAAGGCCAGGTTCGCCGCTCAGAACCCTCCAGCAACCGCTTCTGCCTGAAACGAGAAAGTGGGAGAGAAACCCGTCAGCCCTTCCCGCCGACGAACGCGAAAGATGCGACAGATGAGCTCGGTCCGACCGACACGGGGCAAAGCCGATAACACCTCTGGCTCCAAGAAGCCGTTGCACAACGATTGGCCCCCCGTGTGCGGATTTCATCCTGGCCCGGAGCCCACGAAGGCTCCAACAGAAGAGGCCGTAGATACGAGTGCCGTCGCGACCTTCTCCGCTCATCACCATCGATCGCGTTCCCACGCAGGAATCGCCCCCGACGACCCAGGATCGCCTGATTTCTTAGAAGGAGAAAAACCACAGACCGCCCGCACTTGATCCCAAGGAGGAGTCCAGATACGAGGGGTTAGGCCTCGTACGATGCGTGAATAATGGACGACCGAGGCTTAAGGAGCGACGGGCCTGAGCCTGCGCCAGATGAAGAGCGCAAAACTGGCAACCGCGACTGCGGGGACCAGAAGGGTAAGTAGGAAAGGCGGCATACGGTCCGCGCGGACGAGACTCAGTGTGAGCCGATACGCGAGGCCGGCCGAGACAAGGCCCATGAACGCGAACGCCGAGAAAAGCGTAGGACGGAGCAAGCGAACGGCCTGCGCGCTATGGAAAGTGCTGGCAGCGACAAGGATTAGCCCGCTAACCCCGAGGTAGAGCTTGGTGACGAGTTGAACCGTAGTGAAGGGAGGATGAGCGACGAAGAAGTCGATGGCGCCAAGGATGAGAAACGCGAGGCCCACGAGAAAGGCCCCGAGACGAAGATGGCTGGGTATCGACGACCCGGCAGAACTCCGTAGGGATGAGGTCATGCGATTTCCTTTCGAGGCCTAACGATATCGAGTTCAGCGGCGAAGAGGAAGGAGCGAAGCGACTGACGATGAGTCCGCTGCAATGAGTTGTTCGGCGGCGGCCTACGGCCACTTGAAGAAGCTGAAGACGGCCGCAGCGCCTTGAGCCTCCGTGACGAGTTGAAAACCGTGGCTTAGCAGCTGGCACGGGCCGTTTGAGGAAGGTGACAGGCCTTGCCCCATGACCCCGAATTGGACCGGGATACCGGCCTCCTTTGCATTGCTGAGGGTGCGGAGAGCTTTCGCGTGCTGCTCTGGTGTGCTTGGCGTACCGGTAGAGCGCCACCAGTGCGAGCGCCGATAAGAGACGCTGACGGTTACCTCGGTGCATGAGCCCGGCAGGATGGCAGGATCGTGAGCGAGGGGCAGGAGCCGAATGACTTGGTGTTCGCGAGACGAGACGTCGACTGCTACGACGCGAACGGGGAGGCTTGCGCCGCCCGCCAACACGCCCCGAGCGGCACCGAGGCCAGCGGCTAGCGCGAGGAGCGGACAGAGGAGCCGGCGAAGGGTGACCATGAGATTTAGCCGCCGAACTAGTATTAGACGTCTGGTGGGGTGGGTACATCTAGGAACTTCTGCCCGAATTGTGGCCCAGGTTCCTATTAGTAGTCACCTGGCGGTGAGCATATCTAGGAACCGCAGGGCGGGTGGGGTCGGGGTGGCGGGAGGGGGTTTCGAGGGTCCCGGGGGTTCCGGGGGTTCCGGGGGTCCCGAGGGGCCCGTGAGTCCCGAGGGGGGTTCGAGTTGGCGCCACGATCCGGCTCCTCAGCCTGAGCCTCTCGGCGACGTCGTACCGCGTCCGCCAGAGCATCCTTTCCCTGTCCCACCACGCCCTCGCGTCGCGGAGCCGCTGAATCGCCTTCCAGTCGTTCGGGTCGATCCTGAGGTAGACCAGCGCACCCGGCGTCGGGCGCCTTGGCGGGTTCCAGGGCCGCAGCTCCGAGGTCACGATCTCGACGGTCGTGTATCGGATCCGCTCTTTTGCGTCGAACCGGTACCTTACGGATACGAGCCGTTCGCCCCAGTCCCGGACGAACCGGGCTGTACCTTTCTCGCCCGGTCGCATCGTCTTGCGGACGACTCCCTGCATGGCGCCGTTCGCGTGCGTAATCACGGCGCCTTCTTCTCCGGCCGCGCGAGGATCCCGATCCGGCGTCCGGCGTCGGAGTCGGCGATCAGCTGCGCGAGGCGACGCGCGCGGGTCTCGGGCTTCTTCGCGCTCGCGACCCAGAACGTCGAGACTCTCGTGTAGCCCGGCGGCTGGGCCTGGAAGAACCGCCACGCGCCCCGGTGTGCCCGGAACGTCCGCGCCGCCTCGCGGTCGAACGTCAGGGTGCTCCTCTGCTCGAAGGAGTAGACGCCCGTGCGCTTCGCCTCGATGTACCAGCGGCCTGAGTCGAGGCTGCGCCTGACGCCGTCGATCCACCCGAAGCAGAGCGCCTCGTCCAGCGCCTCGAAGTACGTGAGGCTCGTGCGCCCGGGCGCCTTCTTGAGGAACCCGACGAGGAGCTCGGTCACCTTCGCGTGGTTCTTCTGGAGCCAGCGGCGGAAGGCGGGGGCATCGTCGAAGAAGATCGGAGGCGGTGAGCGAGGTGCGTCTCTCACGGCCCGTCCAGCGGGCTCCTGACGCCGCGGCCTCCGGAGTTGAGAACGTGGGTGTAGATCATCGTCGTCGCGACGTCGCGGTGGCCGAGGAGCTCCTGGATGGTGCGGATGTCGTAGCCGCTCTCGAGAAGGTGGGTCGCGAAGCTGTGGCGCAGGGTGTGGCAGGTCGCGAGCCTCGTGATGCCGGCGTCCGCGACGGCCCTCTGGACGGCCCGCTGGACGACGGATTCGGGGAGGTGGTGACGGCGGATTTCACCGCTCCGCGGGTCGACGCTCTCGCGCCCCGCGGGGAAGACGTACTGCCACGGCCAGCTCTTTGCGGCGCCGGGGTACTTGATGCGAATGGCGTCGGGAAGGTGGACGTCGCCGCCGCCGCGCGCGCGGTCCGCGTCGTGCCGGGCGCGGACCTCCTCGAGATGCGCCGCGAGGTCCGGCCTGAGAACGGCGGAAAGCATCGTGACGCGGTCCTTCTGGCCCTTGCCGTCGCGGACGAGGATCTCGTTGCGGGAGAGGTCGAGATCCTTGACGCGCAGGCGCAGCGCTTCCATGAGCCTGAGTCCGGAGCCGTAGAGAAGGGTCGCGACGAGGCGCGGCTCGCCGCGGAGGCGGGCGAGGATCCGGCGGACCTCCTCGCGCGTGAGGACGACGGGAAGGCGTGCCGGACGCCGGGCGCGGATGAGAGTCGACATCTCGGGGAACGGCTTGTCGAGGACGTTGCGATAGAGGAAGAGAAGCGCCGAGAGCGCCTGGTTCTGGGTGGAGGCCGCGACGCGGCCCTGCGTCGCGAGGGAGGAGAGAAAGGCGCCGATCTCGGCTTCGCCCATCTCGTCGGGATGGCGTTTGTCGTGAAAGACGACGAACCGCCGGATCCATCCGACGTAGGCTTCCTCGGTCCGGAGGCTGTAATGGCGCGTGCGGAGCGCGGCACGCACGCGTTCGAGGAGCTTCATGTTTCCTGCCGCGCAAAAGGTAGATCCGCGGTGCTCGCAAGTCAAGCGTAAGTTTAGGCCTAGAATGAGCCACGATTCATTTTTTCCATGACGCGCCTCGAAAGGCATGCTACGTTCCCGGGTTGCCATGAATCAGATCGTCTGCATCGCCTACGTCCCCGACACGGAAACCAGGATCCGCATCGCCCCGGGCGGCGTCTCGATCGACGAAGCCGACGTGAAGTGGATCGTGTCCCCCTACGACGAGTACGCGCTCGAGGGCGCGCTCAAGACGAAGGAAGCGAAAGGCGGGACCGTCACGGCCCTGACGTTCGGCCCCGCGCGCGCCGACACGGGCCTGCGCGAGAGCCTCGCCCGCGGCGCCGACGACGCGATCCGCATCGCGTCCGAGGGCCTCGGCGACGTGGATTCGCTCGGCGTGGCGCGCCTCCTCGCCGGCGTCATCGAGACCCTGCCCTACGACGTCGTGTGGATGGGCAACAAGGGCGTCGGCACGGACGCGCAGCTCCTCGTGCCCATGCTCGCCGAGCTCCTCGACCTGCCGCACGTGAATCTCGTGACGCAGCTCGAGTGGAAGGACGGCACGGTCGTCGCGCACCGCGAGATCGAGGGCGCGCAGGAAGTCGTCGAGATGCCGCTTCCCGGCATCATCGGTGCCACGAAGGGGCTGAACGAGCCGCGCTACGCGTCGCTGAAGGGGATCATGGCCGCGAAGAAGAAGGCGATCGCCGTGAAGACGCCCGCCGACGCCGGCGTCGATCCGGCGTCGATCTCCGGAGACGCCGTGCACGTGCGCTGGACGAAGCTCGAGCTGCCGCCCCCGCGGCAGGCCGTGAAGCTCGTCCCGGCGGATGACCCGGCGAAGGCCGCGACGGAGCTGCTGCGGCTGCTGCGGGAAGAGGCGAAGGTCCTTTGAGTAAGAAGGAAAAGAGAAAGAGAAGATTTTCTTAGAAGGTAAGAGGGAAAGATCGCATGTCGAACGTCCTCGTTTTCATCGAGCAGCGGGACGGCAAGCTGCGGAAGTCCTCGCTGGAGGCCTTGAGTCTCGGTCATTCACTTTCTAAGAAAAGCGGCGGTGCACTTGCCGCTGTGATTGCCGGATCCGGCATCGGGTCTTTGGCCTCAGAGCTCGCTGCGTACGGCGCCGCGAAGGTGTTCGTCGCCGACAAGCCGGAGCTCGCGTTGTTCTCGTCCGAGGGCTACACCGCGGCCCTCGATGCCGCGGCGACGGCCTTCAAGCCGTCCATCGTCCTCGTCTCGGCCACCGCCATGGGTCGCGACGTCGCCCCGCGCTTCGCCGCGCGCCGCGGCGTCTCGGTGCTGTCGGACGTGATGACGCTCGACGTCGAGGGCGGCCGCCTCGCGGGCGAACGGCCGGTCTATTCGGGAAAGGCGCGCGTGCGCGTCACGCCAGCGGCGAACGCCGAGATCCAGGTCGCGACGCCGCGCCCGAACGTGTTTCCGGCGTCGAAGAGCCCGGGCGCGGGCGAGGTCGTGAACCTCGACCTTCCGGCTCTGAAAATCCGCGCGAAGGTCGTGAAGGTGGAGGCGGCCGAGGCCGGCGAGATCGACGTGGCCGAGGCGGACAAGATCGTCAGCGGGGGTCGCGGCATCAAGGGGCCCGAGAACTGGCCCATCCTGCGGGCGCTGTGCCACGAGCTGGGCGCCGCGCTGGGCGCCTCGCGTGCCGCGGTGGATGCCGGCTGGATCGGGCACGAGCACCAGGTGGGGCAGACCGGGAAAGTCGTCTCGCCGTCGCTCTACATCGCGTGCGGCGTCTCCGGCGCGATCCAGCATCTCGCGGGGATGGGCTCGTCGAAGGTCATCGTGGCCATCAACAAGGACCCCGAGGCGCCGATCTTCAAGGTCGCCACGTACGGCATCGTGGGCGACCTCTTCCAGATCGTGCCTGCGATGACGGAAGCGGCGAAAAAGCTGAAGGCCTAGCGGCCGCGCTGTCCCCTGACCGCCTCCTACCGCGAACGCTCGGGCCCCTATTTCCGATGCCCTCTTGCCCTCGCTCTCGAGCTCCGCGCGCGGCGATCTTCTCTGAGGCTTCGGCCGTCGGACGCGCGTCGCTCGACGTCGCGCACGAAGGCAGTCAGGCGCCTTCGCGCCGCTGCCTCTTCACCTTCTAAGAATTCTCTTCTTGATCCCTAGTTGACGATCGCGCGGAACTCCGCGTAGGACGGGCCGCAGCCGTTCGTGTAGAAGACCCGGATGATGTCCTGTCCGGGGAAAGGCCCGGGGAGGTAAGCGAAGACTCCCGGGCTCGATTCCGAGAAGTGCATCGCGCTCTGGTTCTGCACGATGACGAAGCGGAGGAGCGTCGGGTCCGCGACCCCCGTCACGTTGATGAACACGTAGCCCGAGCTCGCGGGCACGGTGACCATGTTCGGGTTCAGGATCGGCGTGAAGGGCTGCAGGTCGACAGGGACGGTGAGCGTCGCCGTCGCGGTCGGTCCTCCGACGAGGATCGGAAACGCGGTCAGCGTGAACGTGGTGTCGCCGGTGATCGTCGTCCCGACCGATCCGTTCGGCGCGAGTCCGAAGGGCGAGACCACGGGGTCGATGTTCACGCTGCGGGCGTTCTCGGTCTCCCACGACAGGATGATGTTCGACGACGAGCCGCAGCCGCGCGCCGGATCGGCCGTGAAGAAGTTGACCGCGGGCGAGCCGGGCGTGATGACCGTCGCCGTGAACGTGGCGGTGCCGGCGCCGCAGGAGCCGCCGGGCACGGTGAGGCGGACGATGTCGGTGCCGGGGATCGAACCGGCGGTGTACGTGAAGCTGTTGCCGTTCACGACGAACGTCGAGCCGGTCGATTCGTGCTTGTCGAAGGTGATCGTGACGAGGGTCCCCGTGTAGACCACGGGGATCGAGCCGATCACGACCTGGCTGGTGCCGACCGTCATCGATGCGGGCGTCGGCGTGGGCGGCGTCGTGGGCGGCGTGAGCGTGATTTTGCGCGACGACGTGGAGGTGGCGCCCGAAAGCGCGACGGCCGTGAGCGTGATGTCGCCCGCCGAGACGACCTGGAGGTTCGCCGTACCCGAGGCCGCGAGGTCGCCCGCGGCGCCCGTGATGTTCACGTGGTCCGCCCCCGTCGTCGTCCACGTCGCGGTGACCGACAGCGGCGGGCAGCCCGAGGAGGGCGAGATCGTGAAGGAGGTGATGACGGGCGCCGTCGAGAAGGCGCCACGCGCGACGGAGAGCGACAGCGCGCTGCCGTCGCTCGTCAGGTTGTCGTTCTTGATCGCGTACGGGAGCCCCGCCCCGGTGAGCATCCGGAAGCGCAGCGCGAGCTGCGCGCGCTCCGCGGTTTCGGGCACGAGGACCGAGAGCGCCTGCTGCCCGGCCGAGCCGGGCACGGCGAAGATCTGGCCGGTGCCGAGCGGATTGCCGCCTTCGAAGGCCGTCACCTCGACCGTGCAGCCCTGCGCGGAGAGAGGGCTGCACAGGACGCCCACGTTCGTGCGCGAGTGGCCGGGGTCGAGCGAGGACGACGCCTCGGCGCCGCCGCCCCAGGACTCGTCGCCGGCCGCGAGGAAGTCGGAGATCGGGAAGGCCGTCGTCACCGTGCCGAAGCGTCCGCCCGGCGTGTCGTTGAACGTCTCGGACCAGGCGTTGACGGGGGAGTCGCTCCTGAGGTGATAGAGGAATGTCCCTCTCCCGTCGACGGCCGCGGGCGCGGGGATGACGGCGACGCCGCGGGTGGAGAGCGTGAACGGCAGGCTCGCGAGGGTGGCGCCGCCCACGAAGAAATCGATGGATCCCGTCGCCGCGCCGACGCTCGAGACGTAGATGTTCGTGTCGAAGCGCGCGTTCGCGCCCACACCCTTCGCGGCCGGGCCGCCCCAGAGATCCGTGCCGGCGGGCGCGGCGGCTTGAAGGGCGCCGGCCGCGGCCAGCGCGAACACGATCGAAGCGGTCCGGAAGGACCTTCGGAGATGCGTCATCGGGCTTCTCCCGTGGCGGACGTCGCGTTGAAAGGACGGAGCTACCACGGCTTATCTTACAACACGCTGCGCTATCCTCCCTTGCGATGACGATCACGCCGGCCCAGGCCACGTACTTCGGCTTCCCCGGGACCCTTCTCTTCGCCCTGCTGCTGCTCTCGGCGCTTGCCTTTTTCACGTACACCGTCTCGCGCCGGGTCCAGCTCCTCACGCTCGGCGGCTCCCGCGAAGACCGCCTCGACCGACCGCTCGCGCGCCTCTGGCACATGGTCGAGTACGGGCTTCTGCAGCGGAAGATGTTCCGCGACCCGTACGCCGGCGTCTATCACGCGCTGATCTTCAGCGGCTTCATCGTCCTCCTCCTGCGCACGCTGACGCTCGTCTTCGAGGGCCTGTTTCCCGGGGCCGGCCTGCCGTTCCTTCCGGCGGGATTCTGGCGGGGATATCTCCTTCTCAAGGACCTCGTCCTCGTGACGACGTTCGCCGGCGTCGTCCTCGCGCTCGCGCGCCGCCACGTCGTGAAGAAAGAGCGGCTCGATCCGTCCTTCGACGCGGACCTGATCCTCCTCCTCATCGGCTTTCTGATGGTGACGGACTTCGGCGCCGGCGCCGCGAAGATGGCGCTGGAGGCGGCGAAGACGCCCGCTTCGGCCTTCGCCGCCCTCGCGGGAAACGCTCTCTGGGAGCCCCTGACCTATTCGCTCTCGAAGCAATTCTTTTCTTCTCTTTCTCCTTCTTCTCTCAACTCAATTTATTTCGGTTGCTGGTGGGCGCATCTCGTCGCGATCTTCGTGTTCGCGAACTACCTGCCGTTCGCGAAGCACTTCCACGTGATCACGGCCCTTCCGAACCTGTTCTTCGCGAAGCTCGAGCCCGCCGGGAAGATGACGACGTTCGACATCGAGAAGGCGGCCGAGGCCGAGAAGTTCGGCGTGTCGAAGATCGAGGACTTCACCTGGAAGCAGAAGCTCGACATGTTCACGTGCACCGAGTGCGGGCGCTGCCGCGAGGTGTGCCCGACGCACCTCACGGGGAAACCGCTCACGCCGAAGGGCTTCATGGTGGACCTGCGCAACGCGCTCTACACGGACGCGGACGCGCTGATCGACGCCGACGCGGGCCGCGGCGACGGCTCGGCCGAGAAGGCGCTCGCGGCGCGGACGCCGCTCATCGGAGGCTGGATCGACGAGGAGACGATCTGGGCCTGCACGACGTGCCGCTACTGCGAGCACGCGTGCCCCGTGGGGATCACGTACGTCGACAAGATCACCGACCTGCGCCGGCACCTCGTCCTCGAGAAGAGCGAGTTCCCGAAGGAGGCGCAGACCGCCTTCAACGGCATGGAGCGCCAGGGAAACCCGTGGAACCTCGCCGCCTCGGACCGCGCGGCGTGGACGAAGGAGCTGCCGTTCCCCGTCCTGACGATGGCCGAAGCGGGCGACGCGAAGGTCGACGTCCTCTTCTGGGTGGGCTGCGCCGGGTCGTACGAGGACCGGGGCAAGCGCGTGTCGCGGTCGCTCGCGCTCCTCCTCCACGAGGCCGGCGTGACGTTCGCGATCCTCGGGACCGAGGAGACGTGCACGGGCGACGCGGCGCGCCGGCTCGGGAACGAGTACCTCTTCCAGACGCTCGCGCAGCAGAACGTCGAGACGATGAAGGGCTACGGCGTGACGAAGATCGTCACGAACTGCCCGCACTGCTTCAACACGCTCGCGAACGAGTATCCCGACTTCGGCGGCAAGTTCGAGGTGATGCACGGGACCGAGCTCGTGTCGCGGCTCGTCACGGAGGGGCGGATCCGCCTCGTGAACGGGAAGGCGAGGTCGATCTCGTTCCACGATCCCTGCTACCTCGGGCGCCACAACGGCATCTACGACGCGCCGCGCGAGCTCCTGAACGCGATCCCTGGCATCCAGCTCAAGGAGCTGCCGAGAAGCCGCGCGAACGGCATGTGCTGCGGCGCGGGAGGCGGGCGCATGTGGCTGGAGGAGACGATCGGGGCGCGCGTGAACCAGTCCCGTTTCGCCGAGATCGAGGCGAACGGGACCGACGCGGTCGGCGTCTCGTGCCCGTTTTGCATGGTGATGCTCGGCAACGCGAAGACTGAGCTCGCGGGCAGGACCGAGGCGTACGACGTCCTCGAGCTGGCCGCCCGCGCGCTGCCCGTCCACCCGGCCTGAAACGGATTCGCGCGAGGGTGTAACCTTTCTGCATGGCGGAGGACCCGAAAGTCCCGCGTGCGCCGACCCCGGCGGGCGGCACGCGGCCCGTACCGCGCATCGTGGGGCCCGTGGCGCCGCCCGTTTACACGGCGGGCGCGAAGCCCGGCGCGGCGCGCATCGCCTCGGAAGGGGCCGAGCCGCTCGTCACCGAAGGGATGAAGGCCCGTCGGCGCGACCTCGAGAAGAAGCGTCGCGTCGTCGCCTCGCTCCGCCAGGTCGAGGAGGAAGAAGCGACCGAACGCTGGCGGCGCGCGCGCGCCTGGATCTTCCGGCTCGTGGGCATTCTCGTCGCGCTCGGCGTTTACGCGAAGATCCAGTCGATGTACGGCAACCGGTGGCCGATGATGGCCGTGTGGATCTTCCTCGCGGTCGTCCTCGGCGTCGCCGTGTCCTGGCTGCTCTGGTACCTGGACTACTCCGACTAGTCGTCGTCGAAGATCCCCTTCGGCTTCCCGGGATCGGCCTTCGCGCGCTCGAGCGCTTCCTTGAACGTCTTCTCGAGGATGCCGGCCTTGTTCTTCTCGCGCTCGACCGTCGCGGCGAAGAGGTCCTCGGCGCGCTCCTTGCGCCGCACGTTCTCCTTCGCGGCCTCCTCGAGCGACCCGAGCTTGTTCTTGGAGGACAGGGGCTCGTGCGACAGGACGGCCCCGGAGTCGGGGTCCACCTTCAGCGTCGAGCCGCAGTCGGGGCACAGCACGAGGAGGGTGTCGCTCATGTCCGGGGGGAATTATCCTCCGAACGTGAATTCCGAAGAAGGTACGGACTGGAAGAAGCGGCTGAAGGCGCTGGGAATCGTCAGAAAGAGGAAGAAAGGGAAGAAGAGAGAAGATTCTCTTAGAAGGGAAGAGGGGAAGGGCGGCGCGGCCGCAGGCGTCCCGCATCGAAGCGAGGCGCCGGCGGCAGTCCCTCTTTCATTCGAAGAAAACCCCGGTGGTTCTCTTCGGACCTTACAGAAAGTGAGAAGCGGACAGGAAGGCGAAGACATCGCCTGCGCCCTACTAGCAGAGAATTCTCTCCTCGTCCTCGATCGAAATGTCCGGTACCGGGACGGGGAGATCGACATCGTCGCCCGGGACGGGGAGACGACCGTCTTCATCGAGGTCAAGCGCCGCCGGGACGCGGCGCTCGGCACGCCGGCCGAAGCCGTGACGCGGACGAAGCGCGCGCGCGTGTTGCGGGCCGCCCGCCGCTGGCTCGCGGCGCACCCTTCGCGGTCGGGCCTGGTGCGCTTCGACGTCGTCGCCATCCAGGACGATTCCCCCGACGTCGAATGGCTGCGCGGGGCGTTCGACGCGTCACGGTAAATTGGAGCTCAAAAAACGGGGCCCGGCAGACGCCGGGCCCCGGATTCGACTATGGAGCGGGACACGAGGGTCGAACTCGCGACATCTACCTTGGCAAGGTAGCGCTCTACCACTGAGCTAGTCCCGCTCAGGAGTTGCGGAGAATAAGGGACCGCTTCGGAACCGTCAAGGACGCGGAGCGGTCCTACGCGCGCTGTGCGCGCGGGTCGCGCGGGTTGGGCGTGGGCGAGAGGATCTCGCGGGGGCCGGGCGTCGGAGTCGGGACGATCTTGTCCCCCGGATTTCCGCCGGGAGTGCGGCTGATCCCCGGCGTCCTGAGCGGATCGAGCCTCGGGATTCCCGGCGTGCGCGAACCGCGCAGCTCGGGAGTCGGCATCGGCGTTGGGATGATCTCGCGCGCGGGACTCGCGG
This sequence comes from Thermoanaerobaculia bacterium, assembly GCA_963719225.1. Lineage (GTDB taxonomy): Bacteria > Acidobacteriota > Thermoanaerobaculia > UBA5066 > UBA5066 > Fen-183. The sequence goes on from CAVRAY010000001.1 coordinate 1,123,887, forward strand.
GCGGCGTCCCCTCCGGTCGCGGCGGAGGAGTCGTCTCGGGAGTGAGCTCGAGCCCCGGCACGGCCGTCGGCACAGGCGTCGCCGCGGGCGGAGGCACGGGAGTCGGCGGGGGCGTCGGCTCCTGCATCAGGCCCGCGATCGCGCTGCCCAGAGTCCCGGCCAGGATCAGCGCTTTGTAATTCATGCCCTTCCCGATGAGCGGGAGGCACGGCACATGCCAGCGATACCTTCCTCGCGCGTCACGCGGCGGCGCGGACGACCACGACCGGGCAGAGCGCCTCGCAGACGACGCGCATCGCCACGCTGCCGAAGACGAGCCGCGAGACGCCCGTCCGGCCCTGCGTGCCGAGGACGAGGAGCGCCGCGTTCGCCCGGGCCGCCGCTTCCACGATCGCCGTGTGCGGAGTGCCGTCGAGAAGCTCGATGCGCACCCTGACGCCGGCGGCTTCGGCCCGCCGCCGCAGGGCCTCGAGCTTCTTCAGGCAGATCGCGCGAAGCGGCGCGACTTCGCCGATGCCGGTGTCGAGGAGGACGGAGGTCGGGATGACGTGCGCCACGACGAGCTCGGCCGAGCGGAGCCTCGCCTCGTCGAGCGCCGTGAGGAACGCCCGGTCGGATGCGGGCGAGAAGTCCGTCCCGAAGAAGATCGTTCCGTCGCTCATGAGTCCTCCGATCCCGGCCCGATCAGCCGCGGGCCTTGCCGGCTTTTCTCGGCCGTCCGATCTTCGCCACGCGCCTGGTCCGGGTCGCGCGCGCCGGCGTCGGCGGCTGCTCGGCGAGGAGGCGGAGGAGGTCGGAAACGGTGACGATGCCGGCCAGCTTGCCGTCCGCCTCGATCACGGGCAGACAGCCGATGTTCCAGCCGCGCATGACGTTCGCCGCCTGGCGCACGGGCATGCTCGGCGTCGCCTTGACCGCGTACGCCGTCATCATCGCGGAGATCGGACGTATGCGGCGGATCTCGTCGCGATCGCGTCCGCCGAGGTCGCGCGCGGAAACGACGCCGACGACTTCACCGCCTTCGCCGGTCACGACGAGATGGTGGATTCGCTTCCAGCGCATCAGATTCCACGCCGCCTCCGCGTTCTCCCGATGGGAGACGGTCTGGACGCGCCTGGTCATGATGTCCTGGACTCGCATGGGAAACCCCCTCTATACGATCGGGACGTGACGCACCTCACGCCATGAGCCACCTGAATCAGGCACACTCGCGACGGGCGTTCGCCCGGTTGTGCTCACGCCGTATCATTTCGGATGTACAAGGGAAGAGGAGGAGATCGATGGCGATGGCCGCAGGCCGGAAAGACGTTCCCGGCCTCCCCGAGATCGAGCGGGAGCACGATCTCCAGGTCGCGCTCGTGGATGCGTTCGAGAGAGCCGTGGGGGCGAACGAGCGCATCGTGGCCGGGAAGATCCTCGAGGAGATGGCCGATCTCTTCGAGACGCACTTCCTCGCCGAGGAGCTCGTCATGCGGTTGCATCAGTACCCCGCTTTCGAAGAGCACGCCGCCGAGCACGTGAGGCTGATCCGCGAGATGAACGAGCTCCTGCGCCTGAACACGGCCGGCACGCTCGAGATCACTCTGGACCTCGCCGAGCGCCTCCGGCGCACGCTCACGAGTCATCTTCGCGGGGCCGACCACGCCTTCGCGACGTTCATGCGCCGCGAACGCGTGGCGACCTGACCGACCCCAAGAAAAATCCTTCCTACCAGAGCAGGTGGACTCCGAGCTGTACCTGGCGCGGGTCGCCGAGGCCGCTCTGAACGGTGCCGTCGAAGTTGAAGAGCAGTGACGTCGACTCCGGCTTCCTGAGGTTCTTGCTGTTGAAGAGGTTGAACACCTCGACGATGGGCTCGATCGTGAGCCCTCCGGCGGCGAACGCACGGGAGATCCTGAGATCGAGCGAGTTGAACTGGTTGTCCTTGCGGCCGAGGTTGCGCGTCGTGACGGAGCCGTCCGGGTTGATCCGGTCCGTCGGCGGCGACAGAACCGAGTCGGCGCCCGTCCCCGTGATCGACTTCGGCTGCGCGGAGCGGTACGACCAGCGCGCGTTCACGTTGACCTCGCCGGGCGCCTTCCAGAGGACGTAGGCGTTCACGCGGTGCCGCTGGTCGCGGTCCGAGTAGCCGTACTCGGCGTCGAGGTCCGTGACCTTCGCGTAGCGGAGCGTGAAGGGGTCGCGCTCGTTGTCGTCATCCGACTTGTCCCACGAGAGCGTGTAGAACGCCTGGAACTCGAAGTTGTTCGTGAAGCGCCTGATGAGCCCGAGCGTGATCCCGTTGTAGACGCTGTGGCCCGTCGACTCGACCGTCGTGAGCGAGCCGACGCCGTTCGTGCCGTCGGCGCCGAGGCCCGTCGACCAGGGCGAGCCGAGGAGAGGGTCGTTGCGGTCGATGAACCGCGTGATGTTGACCGTGTGGGCATAGTTGTACTTGAGCGAGACGGCGACGTCGGGCGCGACCTCGCGTTCGATCGCCAGAGCGGCGCTGTACGTCCGCGGGTTCTTGAAGTCCTTGCTGAACACGTACACGCCCGGGTGGTCGGGGACGGCCGGCAGGGAGGAGAGCGGAATGAGGTTCGGATACGCGGGAACCGGCAGGCCGAACGGCGTCAGGAAGCTCGCGCGGAACACGTCGTACCCGAGGCTGCCGTTCGTCGAGCGCGTCGAGGCGAGGTTCAGTCCGGGCACGCGGCCCGAGAAGATACCGGCGTTCGCGCGCAGGACCGTCTTGCCGTCGTTCTTCGGGTCGAACGTGATCCCGAGCCGGGGCTGCCACATCGAATAGTCGGACGGGATCTTGCCGTCGGACGGGAATTCCTGGCCCTTCGAGGTCTTGCCGATGAAGCCGGCGAAGAAGACCTTGTCGGGCGGCGTGATCGGGTCAGGCTCGATCTGCGCCTCCCAGCGCAGGCCGACGCTGATCGTGAGGTTCGGCAGCGGCTGCCATTTGTCCTGGAGGAACACGGCCGGCTCGTGCTGGACGATGTCCTGAGTGCCGGCCTCGTCGATCGTGAGGCCCGGTCCCGGCACGTGCTGCAGGTAGAGCGCGACGGGCCCCGTGATCGACGCTCCCGCCGGGCAGTTCCCGGTGTTGTTCGACGTGCCGTCCGAGCACTCGACGTACAGGTTGTTCTTCGTGAAGTTCAGGAATCCCTGGACCGAGCCGAAGATGACGCGGCCGTTCGCGAAGCCCCGGAACGTCTGCGCCGCGTTCGTCCGGTTGTACTCGACGCCCGCCTTGATCGTGTGGCTGCCCATGAGGAACGTGACGTTCTCGTTGAGCTGAAGGCGCGTGTCGTGGTAGTCGACGGGGATGAAGAACGGCTCGCCGAACCGGTAACCGTGGGCGAAGTCGACACCCGTGTCGGGGAAGGGGCGCTCGCCGCCGGGCACCGTCGGACCCTCGTACGGGCGAGGCCTGTCCTCGCGCGCCCACTGGAAACGAAATTCGTTCAGGAGGTTGCTCGTGAAAGTCGAGTTCAGAGAGCCGCTGCCGGCGTTCGAGTTCACGTCCTCGATCGCGTTCGAGCTGCGCGCCCATGGATCCACGTCGAACGTGCCGTTCACCTGCTCGGACCACGTGTAGTTGTACTTGAGGGAGAAGAGGTGCTGCTCGCTCGCCTGCCAGTCGAACTTCGCGAGGAAAACACGCGCGTCGTTCGTCCGGTCGATCGGACCGTTCTCGTTCGGTGCGCCGACCGAGGCGAAGTACGACACGAGAAGAGGATCGATGCGGTTCGGGTCCGTCTGCTTCGTCGAGCGCCCGCGCTGGTAGTCGAAAGCCGTGAAGAAGAAGATCTTGTCCTTCACGAACGGCCCGCCGAGCGTGAAGCCGGCCTGGAGCTGGTTCGAGTCGAACTTCTCGGCGGAGCTGCCGTCCGGCTTGACGGCGGCCGAGGACAGGCTGTCGTTCTTGAAGTAGCCGTGGACGCTCCCGTGGATCTCGTTCGTGCCGGACTTCGTCACGACGTTCACGAAGCCGGAGCTCGCGCGCCCGAACTCCGCATTCGCGCCGTCGGAGACGACCACGACCTCCTTGACCGCGTCGAGGTTGAACGTGAAGGCTGGCCGCTGCCCGCCTCTCTGCTCGCCGAAGAACGGATTGTTGTAGTCCGCGCCGTCCACCGAGACGTTGTTGTTGATGCCCTTCTGACCGTTCACCGAGAGCTCGTCGCCGTCGGGGCCCTGGACGATCGTCACGCCGGGCGTCAGCTTCGTGAAATCGAGGTAGTTCCGGCCGTTGTTCGGAAGGCCCTTGATCGCGGCTGAGTCGATCTGCGTCGAGCCCTCGGTCCGCGTCGTCTCGACGACGGGAGCCGCGCCGGTCACGGTCACGGACTCAGCCCTCTGGGAGAGCCTGAGTGCGAGTCCGGTGAGGTTGATCGTCTGGCCGACGCCGAGGTCGAGTCCCTCGCGGACGAGCGTCGTGAAGCCCGCGAGGCTCACGGTCACCCGGTAGGGGCCGAGAGGCAGGGCCACGCCGCGGAAGCGGCCGTCGGGGCCCGTCGTCGTCGCCTTCTCGAAGTTCGTGGCCGTGTTCCGGAGCGCGACCGAGGCTCCCGGAAGAGGAGCACCGGCCTCGTCGGAGACGGTGCCCTCGATGACGCCCGTCGTGGCCTGTGACTGGGCGAGCACGACTCCCGGCAGCGCCGCGAGGAGAAGGAACAGACCGACGACTCCCGTTCGAAAACATCGCATGACAGCCTCCGACACTTCGCTTCGCGGAATGGCGGAACCCTATGGGGAGGCCAGTTTCGAGTCAAGTAAATTTGTTTGAGGCTCATTCGCAAGCGCCTTCTGCTTCCGCCCGAGCGCGAGCGCGTTCGCGACCCACACGCCGGCCACGGGGAGGAAGAGCCACGCGAAGCCCAGCGGCGAGAGCCCGAGGAAGGCCACGAGCCGGTCGGCGAGCGCGCCCAGCGCATCGCCGCTCCGGTAGACGAACGTGTCGATGAAGCTCTTCGCCGTGTATTTCTCCTCGCGGGGCACGACGGTGAAGAGGGCCTCGCGCGCCGGCTTCACGAGCGCGAACTCGCTCGCCCGCCGGAGGACCTGGACGGCGAAGAGCGTGTTCGCCGTCGACGAGGCGCCGAGCGCGAAGAAACCCGCCGCTGTGACGGCCGGCAGCAGCGCGAGCGCCGGACCGAGGCCGACGGCCGGCAGGAGGCGCCCCGTCAGGAAGAGCTGCGTGACGGCGGTCAGGACGTTCACGACGAGGTCCGCCTTGGCGAAGAAGGCGGTACGGGAGCCGGCGTCGTGGAACTCGCTCCGCACGATTCGCGCCTGCGCGAGATACAGGAAGGTCGAGCCGACCGTGAAGAGCAGGAGGAAGCCCGCGATGCCCAGGAGGTACCGCGACTTCAGGAAGAGCGTCAGGCCCGAGAGCGCGCCCGTGCCGGGCGGAAGGCCGTCGCCGCTCCCGGCCGCCCGCTCGGCGGCGCCCGCGTCCACGCCGTAGATCGCCGCGAGCCGGTGGAGGCAGACGACGCCGGCCTCGAAGAGGGCCGCCGCGACGAGGAGCAGCGGGACGGGGCCGAGGCGCCGCGCGAGCACGACCGTCACGGCGCCGCCCAGGATGCCGCCCAGCGTGCCGCCGAGGCCGATGGCTCCGAAGAGGCGCTTGGCCTGCTCGGAACGGAAGAGGTCGGCGAGGAAGCCCCAGAAGACCGACACGACGAGGAGGTTGAAGACGCTCGCGTACACGAAGAAGAACCGCCCCGCGGCGAGGCGCGCGGGGCCGCCGAGGAACGTGAGGAGCCCGTAGAACGCCACGAAGCTCGCGGCGAACGCGTGCATGACCGCCGGGACGAACACGCGCCGGGGGGTGCGCTCGACGAGGGCTCCGAACAGCGGATTGACGACGAGCGTGCCCGCGAGCGTTCCGAAGAAGAGCCAGTTCAACGCGAAGCCGCTTCCCGTCGAGGCACCCATCTCGTCGCGGAGGGGCCGGATGACGTAATAGCCCGCGAGGATGAAGAAGAAGGAGAGCGCGGACCAGACGAGGCCCGCGCCCTCTCCGGGCTCGATCTTCACGAGGCGGGAAAGCGCGCGCCGCCCCCGCACGCCGTCAGCCGGCCTTCGGCGTCTTCTTCGCCTGCGCCTCGTGCCAGGCCGCGAGGACCGCGGCTTCCCGCTCGGGCGAAAGGCCGCTCTTCAGCTTGGACGTCCGCTCTTTCGGGAGGGTCTTCCACCAGGCGAGCGTGTCCCGGCACGTGTCCTTCAGGGGCCGGAACGACAGGCCCTTGCCTGCGGCCTTCGCGTTGGAGACCTTGTTGCCGCCCGCGTCGTCGCCCGTCGGCGGGAGCCAGCAGGGGAGATCGCCCCAGGCGTAGACCTTCTGGGAATCGAGGAAGGCGGCGTCGACCCACGTGAACTTCGCGTCGCTCGAGCTCACGGCCTTGCACGTGTCGAGGAGGGTCCCCACGGGAAGCGGATTGCCGGTCGCGTTGAAGACGCCGACGGTCTTCGTGTCGAGGCATTTCACGATCCACGTCCCGAGGTCGCGGACGTCGATGAACTGGACCGGGTCCTCGGGCCGGTTCGGGGCGAGGACCTCGCCCCCCTTCGCGACGCGGACGGGCCAGTACGTGAAACGGTCCGTCCCGTCGTCCGGGCCGACGATGAGGCCGGGGCGGACGTTCGTGACCCGGCCGGGCATCGCGGCCTCCGCCGCCTTCTCGCAGAGCGCCTTGAGCCCGCCGTACGTCTTCTCGTCGATCTTCTCGACGGTCGGGTCCGGGAGGATCGCGACGGGCCCCGTCTCATCCACGCCGGGCTTCGACAGGTCCGAGAACACCGAGATCGAGGAGATGTAGACGTACTGCTTCACGTGCGGGCCGAGGAGGGTCGCGGAGTCCTTCACCTGGCGCGGGAAGTAGCCCGAGGTGTCGACGACCGCGTCCCAGGAGCGGCCCTCGAGCGATTTGAGATCTCCGTTGCGGTCGCCCTGCAGCTTCTCGAGGTCCGGAAAGAGGCCGGGGTTGGTCTTGCCCCGGTTGAAGAGCGTGATCGTCCAGCCGCTCTTCTTCGCGGCGTCGACGACCGCGGGGCCGAGGAAGCGCGTGCCCCCGAGGATGAGGAGGGTCTTCTTCGTTTCGGAAAAGGCCGGGAGCCCGCCGGCGAGCAGGCCCGCGGAGGCGGCCGTTTTCCAGAGGAAATCGCGTCGCGTCGTCATGTCCTTTCTCTCCTGTCCGGGGAGATACGGGCGCGCCCGCGCCCCGGTTGCGCTCTTCAGCCGATCCCGTCCTCCAGCATCTGGAGAAGGTAGCGGCCGTAGTCGCTCTTCATCTGCTTCGCGAGCCGGGTCACGTCGGCCGCCGAGATCCAGCCGGCCTTGTGAGCGATCTCCTCGGGGCACGCGATCTTCAGGCCCTGGCGGGCTTCGATGGCCTGGATGAAGTTCGAGGCCTGGAGAAGAGCCTCGTGCGTGCCCGTGTCGAGCCAGGCCATGCCCCGGCCGAGGAGCTCGACGTGGAGGTCGCCGGTCTCGAGGTAAGCCCGGTTGACGTCCGTGATCTCGAGCTCGCCGCGCGGCGAAGGCTTGAGCGCAGCCGCGATGTCGAGCACGCGGTTGTCGTAGAAGTAAAGGCCCGTGACGGCGTAGCTCGAGCGCGGCTCCTTCGGCTTCTCCTCGAGGCCGATCGCGCGCCCCTTCGCGTCGAACTCCACGACTCCGTAGCGCTCGGGGTCGAGCACGCGGTAGGCGAACACGGTGGCGCCCGCCGCGCGGGAGGCCGCGCGCTGGAGCATCTCCGGCAGGCCGTGGCCGTAGAACAGGTTGTCGCCGAGGGCGAGCGCGACGCCGTCCTCGCCCACGAACGAGCGCCCGATGAGGAATGCCTGCGCGAGGCCCTCGGGTTTCGGCTGCGTCGCGTAGGAAATCCGGATGCCGAACTGCGCGCCGTCGCCGAGGAGGCGCACGAATCCCGTCTCGTCCTCGGGCGTCGTGATGACGAGGATGTCGCGCAGGCCTGCGAGCATCAGCGTCGAGAGCGGGTAATAGACCATGGGCTTGTCGTAGACGGGGCAGAGCTGCTTGCTGACCGCGAGCGTGAGCGGATAGAGGCGCGAGCCCGACCCGCCCGCGAGGATGATTCCTTTCACGCGCGGACTCCGAGACCGAGACGCTCGCGTCCATAGTTTTCCGCCTGGACGACGGCGCACCACTCCGGGTGATCGACGTACCACCGCACCGTCCGAAGAAGACCTTCTTCGAATGAGTAAGAGGGGCTCCACCCGAGCTCGCGGCGGATCTTCGAGGCGTCGATGGCATACCGGCGGTCGTGGCCCGGCCGGTCTGGAACGAACGTCTTCAGTTCCGAATAGCCTCTCAGCACCTTCGAAGAAATCTTTTCCGAGATCTTCTCGTTCTCTTCGAACGGCACGGTTTGCTCCAGCGCCGCACAGAGCGCGTCGACGACCTGGAGGTTCGTCCTCTCGTTGCCGCCTCCGATGTTGTACTTGCTCCCGGGCGCGCCCCTCTCGAGGACGAAAAGGATGCCCCTGCAGTGGTCCTCGACGTGGAGCCAGTCGCGTACGTTGCCGCCGTCGCCGTAGATCGGAAGGGGCTTCCCCTCGAGCGCGGTCAGGATCATGAGCGGAATGAGCTTTTCGGGGAACTGGAACGGCCCGTAGTTGTTCGAGCAGTTCGTGAGGAGAGTCGCGAGGCCGTACGTCTCGCGCCAGGCGCGGACGAGGTGGTCCGCGGCGGCCTTCGACGCGGCGTACGGCGAGTTCGGGGCGTACGGCGTCTCCTCGGAAAAGAGCCCGCTTTCTCCCAGCGTGCCGTAGACCTCGTCGGTGGAGACGTGGAGGAAGCGGAAGCGCTCCGCGTCGGCCGGGCGAAGGGCCGAGACGTGGGCACGGGAGGCCTCGAGGAGCTCGTACGTGCCGTTCACGTTCGTTCTGACGAACGCCCCGGGCCCGTCGATCGACCGGTCGACGTGCGTCTCGGCCGCGAAGTTCAGGACGGCGCGAGGCCGGTGAGCCTCGAAGACCGCCTTCATAGCGGCGGCGTCCGCGACGTCCGCCTTCACGAACGCGAAGCGCGGGTGCTTCTCGACGTCCGCGAGGCTCGCGCGGTGACCCGAATACGTCAGCTTGTCGACGACGACGACGCGGTCGGGCGTGTCGGCGAGCGCGAGCCGCACGAAGTTCGAGCCGATGAAACCGGCCCCGCCGGTGACGACGATCGACTCCATGCGGCGGCAAGGATAACGGACTCGGCCGCCGACTGCGCTATCGTCGCGCCTTTCGACCCGGGAGGTGCGCATGAGCGAAACCGGACGGTTCCTGCTGGACGAATCCAGGCTGCCGAAGGCCTGGTACAACGTGAACGCGGACATGCCGGTGGCGCCGTCGCCGGTCCTGCATCCCGGCACGATGGAGCCCGTCACGCCGGACTTCCTGTCGGTCCTCTTCCCGATGTCGATCGTGATGCAGGAGGTTTCGCCCGAGCGCTGGGTCGAGATCCCCGAGCCGGTGCGCGACATCTACCGGCTCTGGCGCCCGACGCCGATGTGCCGCGCCCTCAGGCTCGAGAAGGCGCTCGACACTCCGGCTCACATCTACTACAAGAACGAGAGCGTGAGCCCCGTCGGCTCACACAAGCCGAACACGGCGGTCGCGCAGGCCTTCTACAACAAGGAAGCCGGCACGAAGGCGCTGACGACCGAGACCGGCGCCGGGCAATGGGGCTCGGCCCTCGCGATGGCCTGCAGCTTCTTCGGCCTCGACCTCGAGATCTTCATGGTGAAGATCTCGTATCAGCAGAAGCCTTACCGCCGGTACATCATGGAGAACTTCGGGGCGCAGGTCTTCGCGAGCCCGACGGACCGGACGCAATTCGGCAGGAAGCTCCGGGCCGAGTCGCCGGACTCGCCGGGCTCGCTCGGGATCGCGATCTCCGAGGCGGTCGAGGTGGCGGCGACGAGCGGCGGGACGAAGAAGTACAGCCTCGGCTCGGTCCTCGGCCACGTCCTGATGCACCAGACGGTCATCGGGCTCGAGGCGCTCGAGCAGATGGAGATGGCGGGGGAGTATCCCGACGTCGTGATCGCCTGCGCGGGCGGCGGCTCGAACTTCGCTGGCTTCGCATTCCCGTTCCTTCACAAGAACCTCACGGAAGGGAAGAGGACGCGGATCGTGGCCGTCGAGCCCGCCTCCTGTCCGACCCTCACGAAGGGGCGGTACACGTACGACTACGGCGACACGGCCGCGATGGCGCCCATCGTGAAGATGCACACGCTCGGGCACACGTTCGTCCGCCCGGAATCCACGCGGGCGGCCTGCGCTACCACGGGATGGCGCCCTCGGTGAGCGCGCTCGTCGCGCACGGCGACATCGAGGCCCGCTCGGCCCGTCAGCTCGAGACGTTCGACGCGGCCGTCCGGTTCTCGAAGGCCGAGGGGATCATTCCGGCTCCCGAGTCCGCGCACGCGATCCGCGCGGCGATCGACGAGGCGCTGCGGTGCAAGGACATGGGGGAGAAGAAGGTCATCGCCTTCAACCTCTCGGGTCACGGCCACTTCGACATGACCGCCTACCAGAGCTATCACGCCGGGCACCTGCAGGACTTCGAGTATCCGGACCACGCCGTCGAGGAGGCGATGACGCACCTCCCGAAGGTACCGGGGGCCTGAGCCGAGGGCTAGAATCAGGGGCTGACCGAAAATTCTGTCCCTTCATCAAAGGAGATTCCATGAAGAGAGTTCTCTTGAACGTCCTCGCGGGCGCCGCCCTGGCCGCGGCCCCGGCGCTCGCCCAGTTCGAAGGCGAGGTCGACATGAAGATCACGAGCCAGGGCATGACGGGCACCGGCAAGGCGTTCGTGTCGAAAATGGGCTCACGAACCGAGATCGACATGCAGACGGCGCAAATGCCCATCCACATGGTCTCGCTCATGAAGTTCGCGACGCCGGACATCGTCTACCTCATCAACGACAAGGCGAAGACGTACACCGAGATGGACGTCAAGAAGGCCCGGGAGACGACCTCGAAGATGAGGGACAAGGAGCCTTATACCGCCAAGGTCCTGGGCTCGGAGAAATTGCTCGGCTATTCCACGAAGCACGTCCTTCTCACCCGTGCGGGCGACCGCTCGGAGATGGAGCTGTGGACGACGAAGGACATTCTCGGCCTGAACTACGAGGCCGTGCGCGGCCTCATGCGGCGCGGCTCGAGCCAGGATGACGGCTCGTTCCTGAAGGCGCTGAGGGACGCCGGGGCCGACGGTTTCTTCGTGAAGATGGTCACCCGCGAAAAGGGCAAGACCGAGCCCCTGTCGACGATGGAGCTGACGAAGGCCGAAAAGAAGTCGCTGTCCGCGTCGCTCTTCGAGATCCCGCCCGGCTACACGAAGCAGGAAGGGATGATGGGCGCGGCCGGAGTCGTCTCGCCGGAAGCGGCCGAGGCGATGCGCAAGGCGATGGAGAACATGACCCCCGAGCAGCGCAGGCAGCTCGAGGAGGCGATGAAGCAGAGGCAGAGAAACTGAACGATTTCGCCACGTCCCGGGGCCTTGGTGCCCTTGCCTCCCTGATTCTCGTGTCCGTGCCTTCCATCCTCGCCGCCGGCGCGCCGCCCCCGGCGCCCGTCGCGTCTCCCGCGGCGCTCCGGGCGCTCGCCTCGGACTACTACCGGTGGCGGAACGAGGAGTACCCGGTCGCGGCGAGCGACCAGGGCCTGCACGCGGGCGACGCGCGGCTGACGGACTGGTCGGCCGCGGCGGTCGCGGCGCGTCGGGAGCACGTGCGAAGCGTTCTGGAGGCGATTCGAGCAGCGAAGACGGCCGCCTGGACGAAGGACGACCACATCGACGCGGTCCTCTTCCGCGCACAGCTGGAAGGAGCCGACCTCTTCGACCGTTTCCTCTCCTTCCACGAGACGAATCCGGGGCTTTACGTCGAGGAGTGCAGCAACGCCATCTTCTCGCTCCTGAAGAAGGACTACGCGCCGGCACGGACGCGCGCCCTCGCGGCCGCGTCGCGCCTCGAGCGGATGCCCGCCCTTCTCGCGCAGGGCCGGAAGAATCTGAAGCGCCCCGTGGCGCTCTACGCGCGGCTCGCGATCGCGTCCGCGCGGGGGATGGACGGGCTCTTCAGGGACAGCCTCATGACGCTCGCGGGCGGCCTGTCTCCCGCCGAGCACGGGCGGCTCGTGAAGGCTCGGGACGAGGCTCTCGCCGCGCTGGGCTCCTTCGCCGACACCCTCGAGAAGGACGTGCCGAAGATGGTCGCGTTCGCCCCGATGGGGGAAGGGAACTACAACGAGCTCCTGAAACGCGCGTACCTGCTCCCGATCGACGCGCGGGAGCTCGCGATGCTCGGCGAGGTCGAGCTCGCGCGCTTCCGCGCTCTCGAGGCGCTCCTCGCGGACCCGTCGATGGCGGATCCCGACCCGGCGCGGGCCGCGAACGTCCCGAAGGACCAGGAGTCGTTTCTGAGAGCGTACGAAAGCCGGCAGGCGGAGATGATCCGCTTCCTCGGAGAGAAGCGGCTCGTCACGCTGCCCCCCTCGCTGGGGGTGTTCCGCATCCGCCAGCTTCCGGAGGCGTTCAAGCCGACGAGCCCGGGCGGCTTCATGAACCCTCCCGGCCTCTACGACACGGACAGCGGGGGCTTCTACTTCATCCCGACGTACGACCCGAAGAGCCGGAACTTCTACATTCGCGCGGCGATCGAGGACCCGCGTCCGATCCTCGGACACGAGGGCATCCCCGGGCACTTTCTCCAGCTCTCGATCTCGAAAGGCGTCGCGAGCGAGATCCGGCGCGAGCACTCCGACGGCGTTTTCGTCGAAGGCTGGGCGCTCTACGGCGAGGAGATGCTGATGCGGCAGGGCCTTTATGCCGAGGGGTCTGCGGGGCAGGGACAGATCCTGCGCCTCGCGCGCTACCGCGCCGCGCGCATCGGCGTCGACGTCAACCTCCACACGGGACGCTGGACGTTCGACGAGGCCGTGAAGTCTTTCATGGAGGCGGGCGGTCTGGACCGCGAAGCGGCGGAAGGGGAGGCCGCGGGCGCCGCCGCGAGCCCGACGCAGAAGATGACCTACATGACCGGCAAGTGGCAGATCATGCGGCTCCTCGGAAAGTGGCGCGAGAAGAAGGGCGCCGCCTTCCGCCTCGGCGAATTCCACGACGCGCTGCTCGCGAACGGAAGCCTGCCGCTCTCCGTCGTGGAGTGGATCCTCTTCGACGACACGTCGTCGGTCGAGAAGGCGCTCGGCAACCCGAAGCCCTAGGCTTTCTCGGCCGCGGCGCCGATGCCCTTCTGGTGCAACAGCACGAGCGAGCCCGTGAGAGCCACGATCAGGACCGTGAGGATGCCGAGCTCCCACGCGAGGTGCTGGAACGAGGCCGACGTCTCCACCTTCAGCTCGGTGAACTGCGCCGTGAGGAGCAGCACGCGGCGGATCGCCGCGATCAGGCCGACGAGGAGGAAGGGCTCCGGCACGACCCGGTGCTCGCGGAACGAGACCTGGAGCGTGTACAGGAGCTCCACGATGAGCAGCACGAGAAGGCTCTGGTCGAGGAGCGAGACGATCGAGCCGGGCAGCGTGCCCGCCGCGACGCTCTTCACGAAGGCGACCAGGCTGAACACGAGGAGGACCGTCGCGCTCGCCCCGAGAAGCAGGCCGAGCCCCACGTAGGCGACGTCCTCCACGAGCGAGAAGCCGCGCGCGATCAGGTTACGGGTCGGCTGCGGACTCGCTGTCGGCAACCGGTGCTCCGTCAGATCGCTTCCGCGGAGGGAAGCGCGGGCGCCTTCGATGCCGCGGCCAGGAACTCCACCGTGCCCGAGATGACCTCGGGGGCACGCAGGATGCGGTGATGTCCGACCCCTCGCAGCGGAACGAACCGGGCGTTCGGCCACGTCGCGGCGATCGCGCTGCCCTCGCGGAAGGGGACCTTTGTGTCCTTCCGGTCGTGGTAGACGAGCAGCCTGGCCGTCATCTTGTGCGCGAACGAGATGACCGAGACGTCGTTCCAGCGGATGCCGTAGCGCGTCAGGAGCCGTCGCTTCATGAAATCGCAGCCCTCCTCCGGCATTCCCAGAAACCGCCCGAAGCGGCCCGGGTAATTCTCCGGCGTCGCCGCGGGCGCGAGGAAAACGGCATGGAAAAAGCAGGCGCCGTCGCGTGCCGCGAGCGCCGCCGCTGTCGCTCCAAGGGAGTGCCCGACGATGGCGAACGGGTTGATCACCGCGGCGAGGGCGCGGACGGACGCGGCGATCTCCGGAAGCGAGCACAGAGTCCTGTCGGAGTTGCCGTGACCGGGAGCATCGAAGGCCACGACCGAGAAGCCGGCGGCCGTCAAGGGCGGGACGAAGCGCGCGAGACGTCCGGCATGCCCTCCCCATCCGTGGACGAGGAGGACCGTGGGTCCGGTGCCCCATTTCCAGGTCGCGAGCCGGCCGGCCGGGCCGTCCGCCCAGGAAAGTGTTCCCCCGTCGAGGACGTCCCGCTCGAAGCGCGTCCGGGGGCAGGGGGGAGGCGTCAGGAAGAGCGCTTCCGCGCGCTCGGCCGCGAGCGAAGGCGCGACTCGTCCGACGAGCCCGAAGACGCCCTTCAGGACGCTTTTCCCCAGCCGCCGCAGCCGGTACCGCCTTGGGAACCGGATGAGCTGCGGCGTGGAAGACTTTCCTTTCACGCCTCTCACGCCGCGGCTAATGCCAGTTCCGGGCCAACCTCAGGGAGCGATGACGCCGGACCCTCAGTAGGCCGGCGTCCACTGGCTCGCGACGACGCGGGCGCGCAGCCCCTCGGCCGTCGTCGGCGGGGCGAGGCCCGCACGCTGCGCTTCCAGGCCGACCGCCAGCGCCACCGCGACGGTTTCCGAGCGCAGGCTTCTCAGAGGCGGAAGCAACGGCCCGTTCGGGTCCGTGAGCGCAGGCGAAGTCGCGGCCAGCGCCCGGGCCGCGGCGAGCATCATCCCGTCGGTCACGCGGCGCGCTCCCGAGGCCACGAGACCGAGCCCGAGCGCGGGAAAGACGTAGACATTGTTGCACTGCGCGATCGGGATCGTGCGCCCCTGGAACGTCACCGGGGCGGAAGGCGAGCCGGTCGCGACGAGCGCGCGCCCCTCCGTCCAGCGGATGAGATCCTCCGCCCGCGCCTCGGCGCGTTCCGTCGGATTCGAGAGCGGGAAGATGATCGGCCGCGGCGTCTTCTTCGCCATCTCCCTCACGATCGCCTCCGAGAACGCCCCGGCCGCCGTGGAGAGCCCGATGAGGATCGTCGTGCTCACGTTCCCGATCACGTCCGCGAGGCCGGTCGCGCGGCCGGCGGTGCGCGGCCATCCGGCCACGCGCTCCTCGGGCTGCGCGTATACGCGCTGCTCCTGGGTCAGGTCCGTGCGCGCCGCGTGAAGGAGGCCGTCCTTGTCCACGATCCAGAACCGGCGGAGCGCCTCCTCGTCCGGGAGACCTTCCGCGATCATGGCCTTCCGGAGCGAGTCCGCGACTCCGATCGCGGCCGAGCCGCCGCCCAGGAAGACGATTTCCTGCTCGCGCAGCTTCCCGCCGGTGACTCCGATCGCGGCGGTGATCGCGCCCAGCGCCACGGCCGCCGTTCCCTGGATGTCGTCGTTGAACGTCAGGAGCTGGTCGCGGTAGCGCGTGAGAATGGGGCGCGCGTGCGGCGTCGCGAAGTCCTCCCACTGCAGGCACGCCGCGGGCAGCTCCTGCTTCACCGCCTGCACGAACGCGTCCACGAACGCGTCGTAATCGGCGCCGGTCACGCGGGCGTGCCGCCAGCCGAGGTACTCGGGATCGCGCAGCCGCTCCGCGTTGTTCGTCCCCGCGTCGAGGACGATCGGGAGCGTTCGCGCGGGCGGGATTCCGCCGATGAGCGTGTAGAGCGACAGCTTGCCGATCGAGATGCCGAGCCCGCCCACGCCCTGGTCGCCGATGCCGAGGACGCGCTCGCCGTCCGTGACGACGACGACGTCCACCTCGCGGTGCGGGCGGTTGCGGAGGAGCTCGGGAATGCGGTCGCGCAGCGGGTACGAGACGAAGAGTCCCCGCGGCCGCCGGTAGATGTTGCTGAACCGCTCGCACGCCCGGGCCACCGTGGGCGTGTAGACGATCGGCATCATCTCCTCGATGTGGTCGGTCAGGAGGCGGTAGAAGAGGACCTCGTTCGCGTCCTGGAGGGCGCGGAGGTAGATGTGCCGGCCGAGGTCGGTCCGCTTCTCGAGGTACGCCTCGTACGCACGGCCCGCCTGCTCTTCCAGGGATTCCACCCGGGGCGGGAGGAGGCCGTGCAGGCCGAGGCTCGTTCGCTCCTCGTCGGAGAACGCCGTGCCCTTGTTCAGGGCCGGCGCTCCCACGAGGGACATGCCGCGAAGGGGAGGCGCGCCGCTCACGGCTCAGGAAGTCCCGATCACGTCGAGCCCGCAGGCGCGGGCCGCGCGGGCCAATGCGAGGTCGTGCGTGGTGAAGATGACGGGCTCCGCCTCGACTTCCTGCCAGAGGAGGGCCGTCGAAAGATGGAGGGCGTCGAGGGTTCCGAGGACGGTGGGAAGAGGCTGAGCGGCTCGCTCGAGGATTGCCGGAACCAAATCGACGAGAACGAAACTCCTGAGCAGGCGAAAGACCGCCTCCCGCCGGACCGCCAGCTCTTCGTCGGGGAAATCCTCTTCGAGGCGCACGCGGTCCAGAGTCCTCAAACACTCCACTCGTGTCAGAGCGCTCGTGATCGAATGACCGGGCTCGACCGATCCGGCCAGCGCTCCTCGCTGACCGAGCACCGCCCTCAGGACGACCGAAGAATCGACGTAGCGAATCACCGGTGGCTTTGCCGCTCCTCCAGAAGAATTTCCACGATGTCGCGCTTCGTCTTCAGAGGGGGCGGCAGCTTCACCCTGCCCGGCGGAGGCACACCGGGCTCGGGCCGGTGGACCACGAGTACTTCCCGCTTCTCTTCGACCGGGACGAGGCGCGCCACGGGGATGTCCCGGTTTGTGACCGTCACGGTCCTCCCGCGTCGCGCGAGGCGCACGTAATGTGAAAGCCGCGCCTTCAGGTCCGCGATGGAAACGCTGCTCATGACCAGATCATAGTCCTTTCTAGTCATCCGGCGCAGCAAGATTCCCCGTCCCCCTATGCCGCCGCCTCGCGGTCCTTGAGCTGGAGCGCGTAGAGGCGGGCGTAGAGGCCGTTCTTCGCGAGGAGCTCCGCGTGCGTGCCGGACTCCTTCACCTCGCCGTGGGAGAGGACGAGGATCTCGTCGGCCCGCACGATCGTCGAGAGGCGGTGGGCGACGACGATCGACGTGCGGCCCGAGAGGACCCGTTGGACGGCGCGCTCGATCGTCTTCTCCGTCTCGGGATCGACGGAGGACGTCGCCTCGTCGAGGATGAGGACGCGCGGATCGCGCGCGAGCGCGCGGGCGAAGGCGACGAGCTGCTTCTCGCCCACCGAGAGGCCGCCGCCGCGCTCGGAGAGCTTCGCGTCGAGGCCTCCCGGGATGCGCGCGAGGAGCGGCGCGAGGCCGACCTCGATGCAGGCCTCCTCGATCCGCGCGCGCGGCATGTCGGGATCGAAGAAGGAGACGTTGTCCGCGATCGTCCCGGTGAAGAGGAACGTGTCCTGCAGGACGATGCCGAAGTGCTCGCGCAGGCGGACGGGGTCGTACCGGCGGACGTCCGTGCCGTCCACGAGGACGCGCCCCGAGGTCACGTCGTAGAAGCGCAGGAGGAGGTTCAGGACCGTGGACTTGCCCGCGCCCGTCGCGCCCACGAGAGCGACCGTGCGCCCGGGCGGCACCTGGAAGGAGACGCCCTTCAGGATCTCCTCGCCTTTCTTGTAGGAGAAGCGCACGTCTTCGAAGGCGACGTCGCCGCGAAGGGGTCCCCTCGGGGCGACCGGATCCGCGGGCACCGCGATCTCCGGCTGCGCGTCGAGGAGCTGGAAGATCCGCTCGGAGGACGCCATCGCGGCCTGCAGGATGTTGTACTTCTCGGAGAGGTCCATGAGCGGGCGGTAGAAGCGCTTGCTGTACTGGAGAAACGCGACGACCGCGCCGATCGTCATGCGGCCGCGGAGCACCTCGCCGCCGCCGTACCACACGATCGACGCCATGCCGACCGCCGACAGGAAGTCGAGAGCGGGATAGAAGACCGAGTAGTAGAAGATCGAGTCGATGTTCGCCTGGCGGTGCGCGTCGTTCACCGCGGCGAAGCTGCGGCGCGACACCGGCTCGTGGCGGAAGAGCTGCACGACGTTCATTCCGGAGATGTGCTCCTGGAGGAACGCGTTCACGCGGGCGATCTTCACGCGCACGTCGCGGTAGGTGTCGCGCGCTCCCTTGCGGAACCAGTTCGTCACCCAGAGCATCGGGAGGAGGATCGCGAACGTGATCGCGGCGAGCTTCGTATCGAGCGCGAAGAGGACCGCCACGATCCCCGCGAGAGCCGCGACGTCGCCGAGGAGCGCGACGAAGCCCGAGGTGAAGAGCTCGTTCAGGGCGTCGACGTCGGTCGTGAGGCGCGTCATGAGCCGGCCCACGGGCGTCCGGTCGAAAACGGCGATGTCGGCGCGCTGGAGGTGCGAGAAGATCCTCGTCCTGAGGTCGTACATGACGCCCTGGCCCATCTGCGAGGTCCAGGCGACCATGACCATCATGAAGACGAACGCGAGCGCGGCCATGAGGACCGAGAGCGCCGCGATCCATTCGATGCCGTGCCCCGCCCTCAGGTCGATGCCGAAAAACCGGAAGAAGCCGTCGACGCCGTGCGCCGCCGGGCCGGCTCCCGTGGCTCCCTTCGTGAACAGGAGATCGATCGCCGCCGCCATGAGGAGCGGCCCCGCGAGCTGGGCGAGCGACTCGAGGAGCAGCACGACGACGGACCCGACCACGTAGCGGCGGTACGGCCGCGCGAGCGAGAAGAGCCTCTTCGCGAGGCGCAGCTCGAAGGCTTTCCCGAGGACCTCCTCGTCGTGAGCGGTTTCGGGCATCAGGCGGCCTCCATCTCCTCGGCAAGGCGCTGCCGCTCGGCGATCGCCGCGTAGACGCCGCCTTTCGCGAGGAGCTCCGCGTGCGTGCCCATCTCGGCGATCCGGCCGCCCTCGAGGACGGCCGCGACGTCCGCGTTCTGGAGCGTGGACAGGCGGTGCGAAACGAGAAAGACGGTCCGCCCTCCGGCGGTGGCCTTGAGCGCGTCGAGGATCTTCGCCTCGGTCTCCGTGTCGACGGACGAGAACGCGTCGTCGAGGACGAGGACGGGGGCGTCCGTCAGGAGAGCGCGCGCGAGAGCCGCTCGCTGTTTTTGTCCTCCGGAGAGCGTGATTCCGCGCTCGCCCACGAGCGTGTCGAGGCCCCTGGGAAACCGCGCGACGTCCGGCGCGAGCCCGGCGGCCACGACGGCGCCCTCGATCTCCCCGCGCGTCGCCGTCGGGCGCCCGAAGGCCACGTTGTTCGCGAGTGTGTCGGAGAAGAGGAACGTCTCCTGCGGCACGACGGCGACGTTCCGGCGGACGACCGGCAGCGGGATCTCCGTCAGGTCGCGGCCGCCGATGAAGATCGTGCCCTTCGGCGGATCGTCGAGCCTCAAGAGGAGGTTCAACAGCGTGGACTTGCCGGCTCCCGTACGGCCCACGACGGCGACGGTCGTGCCGGGCGACACCCGGAAGGTGACGTCCGAGAGGATCGGCCGATCTCCGTGCGCGAACGAGAGCCCCCGGAACTCCACCTCTCCCGAAAGGCGCTCGCCGCTGTCCGCCTCGGAGGGTTGCGGCGCGGCCTCCCAGATGTCCACCATGCGGTTCCACGACGCCGACCCGCGCTGCCAGAGGTTCACGACCCAGCCCAGCGCGGTCGCCGGCCAGATCAGCTCGATCATGTAGAGGTTGAACTCCACGTACCGCGCGACCGAGAGCTTCCCCGCGAGGATGAAGTGTCCCCCGGCCCAGAGCGTGAGAGCGAAACCGACGCCGACGAGGAGCTGGAGGAGCGGGAAGTAGAGCGCGTTCAACCGCGCGAGGCCGAGGTTGCGGCGCTTGAACTCGCGGTTCTTCGCGTCGAACCGCGATTCCTCGCTGGCCTCGCGCGCGAAGGCGCGTACGAGGCGGGCGCCGGAGAAGTTCTCCTGTGCTTCGGCGGAGATCTCGGCGAAGAACTCCTGGATCTTCGTGAAGCGCCGGTGCGTCGCCTGGCCCATCACCTTCGTCGCGATGGCGACGATCGGCAGCACCGCGAGGGCGACGCCCGTCAGGGCGGGCGACACCATGAACATGAGCGCGAGCGCCACGCCGCCGACGAAGAACGTGTTCGCGGCCTGCATGATCCCGGGACCGAGCAGCATGCGCACGGCCGAGAGGTCGTTGACGGCGCGGCTCATGAGGTCGCCCACGCGGTTCTTCCGGTACCACGGCGCGGGAAGGCGCAGCAGGTGCTCGAAGAGGTCCTGCCGCATCTCGTACTCGATGTGGCGCGAGGCGCCGATCAGGATGCGCCGCGTGAGGAAGAGGGCGATCGCGTCGCCCACGGCGAGGAGCACGATGAGCGCCGCGAGGCGGAAGAGCCGCTCCGGGGTCACGCCCGCGTCGAGCTCCTCGATCGCACGGCGCACGATGCCCGGCATCGCGAGGAAGAGGCCCGTCGAGGCCAGGATCGATGCGAAGCCGGCCGCATAGGCGCCGGGACGGCGACGGAAATAGCTCAGGAAGCGGGGGAGGTCTCTCATCTCGGGAGAAGCGGGGCGCGAGGAAACGGACGTTCCAGGGCCGCCTTGCGAAATATACAGGACGTTGATGCCGACGCATCATGGACGCCCGGGCCCGAAAGGCCCCAATAGAGAAGGGGGATCCTATGAGTATCCCGTTCGTCCTTCTCGCCCTCCTGGTTCTCGGCCTCCTGACAGCGCTCGTGCTGATTCCGATCGTGCGCGTTTACCGCGGCACGCGCCTCGTGGCGTGCCCCGAGACGAAGCGGCCGGCCGCCGTGGAGCTCGACGCGATGCGCGCGGCCTTCACGCTGCTCGGGGACGAGCCCGGGCGGTTTCGCCTGACGAGCTGCTCGCGCTGGCCCGAAAAGGCGGGGTGCGGGCAGGAATGCCTCTCCGAGGTCGAGCGCGATCCCGGCGCGTGCCTCGTGAGGACGATCGTGGCGGGATGGTACCGGGGACGGTCGTGCGCCTTCTGCGGGAAGCAGATTCCCGAGGTGACGTGGACGGAGCACCGGCCGGCGCTCGTCGCGCCCGACGGGGTCACGGTCTCGTGGACGGATGTGAAGCCGGAAACGCTGCCCGAACTCTTCGCGACGCACAAGCCCGTGTGCTGGGACTGCCACGTCGTGCAGAGCCTCATTCGCGAGCGCCCGGACGCCATCACCGTGCGCCCGGAGCGGGAGCATCTCTGGAGCTGAGGAAGCGGGGTTCGGGAGGTACGTCATGACCATGCTCGTCGCGGGACTGATCATTCTCGCCATCGCCTTTTCCGTGATCGGCTTCCTGTGGGTTCTGCCGGCCTGGCGCGACTACAAAGGGACGAAGAGCGTCACGTGCCCGGAAACAGGCCAGTCCGCGACCGTGGAGGTCGACGCCGCCCGCGTCGCGCGCACCGCGTGGGCCGGCGTGCCCGAGGTCCGCCTGAAGAACTGCACGCGCTGGCCCGAGCGCGCCACGTGCGGGCAGGATTGCCTGCTCCAGGTGGAGGGGTAGAAGCCGACCCAGGCTTTCGTGCCCCTCGGGGAGATCGAGGCCTGGATCTCGGGCTACCCGAGCGAGAAGAGGATCCTCCGCAAGGCACGAGAGCGGACGGCAGCCGTCGGCGCCGATGCGCTCGTCCTCGACCGCGAGCGCGACATGCTGTGGGGACCGCCGACCGTCGGAAATACCGGCGAATCAGACAGAAACATGAAGCTGATCTATGTCAGATTCGCGGCAATCCGGTTTCTTCCCGAAGGCCCATCCCAAAACCCGTAGCGCCCGGCCGAGCGGCACCGAAGACAAGGAGGTAAAGACCTCGTAGAATTCGTGCCGAGGGCTTATGAGTCGTGTTGCTGCCAAGACCGGCAAGAAAAGAACATCCACCGCGGGCACATTCGTCATGACGAAGTCGGCTACCGGGCGTTTTCTCGACCGAGACCGTCTGGTCCTTCGTCGAGGGGGCAGGGCCGTGGGAGTCGTAATCTCGATGGACGAGCTGCATTACTTTGAGGAGCTCGAGGACCGGCTGGACGTCCGAGATGCCGAGAAAGCTCTGGCCGACCCCAAGCGGATTCCCTACGAAGAGGTCCGACGCAAGCTCGGTCTGTAGTGGCCTACGAACTCGAGGTCACGAACACCGCGGAGCGGGATCTACTGGCTCTATCTCGGAAAATGAGGCTGCGGGTCGACGCCAAGATCCTCACCCTGGCTGATCAACCGCGCCCCGACGGCGTCGTTAAGCTCAAGGGCACCAAGGGTGATCTCTGGCGCGTCCGCGTCGGCACCTTTCGGATTCTCTATGCTGTCGACGACGTAAAGAAGATCATCGAGATCTCGCGTGTCCTCGACAGAAAAGAGGCCTACCGCGGCCTCTGACGCGTTCTCCCCCCTACCGCCCCGGCACACCGAGCCAGCCGCGCGTGCCGTAGTCCGCGGCCAGGAGCAGGAAGAGGATGAACAGGAAGAACAGGCCGGACATGATGACGACCGGCACGAGCTTCGTGTTTCCCTTCACGTGCATGAAATAGAGGATGACGAGCGTGGCCTTCGCGACCGCGATGCCGAGGGCCACGAAGTTGTTCGCGGGCCCGAGGTTCACGAAGGCCGCGAAGACCGTCAGCGCCGTGAACGCCATGAGCGCCAGGAACACGGCGAAATACGTCTTGAGAGGCTGGACGTGCACCGACATCAGTGCCTCCCGATGAGATAGAGGAGCGGGAAGAGGAAGATCCACACGAGGTCGACGAAGTGCCAGTAGAGGCCCGTCCCCTCGAGGAAGTTGTGGTTCTCGGGCGTGTACGCGCCGCCGGCGGCCCGCTTCGCGACGTACACCACGAGGACGATCCCGATGACCATGTGGAGCGCGTGGAGCCCCGTCATCAGGAAGTAGAGGCTGAAGAAGAGCTGCGCGTGCCCGGCGTCGGGCCCCTCGAAGTGGAAGCTCGCGCCCGGGACGTGGTGCTCGACGAACTTCTCGTGGTATTCGAATCCCTTCACGACGAGGAAGGTCGTCCCGAGGAGAAGCGTGAGAACGAGGAAGAGAGCCGAGAGCTTTCCCTTGCCGGTCTGGCCCCCGCGCACGGCGAGCGCCATCGTGAGCGAGCTCGCGATGAGGACGACGGTGTTGAACGTGCCGAGCTGGATCGAAAGCGTGTGGCTGGAGGCCCGGAAGACCTCCGGATAGAGCGAGCGGTAGAGGGCGTACGCCGCGAAGAGGCCGCCGAAGAACAGGATCTCCGTGACGAGAAAGATCCAGATCCCGAGCGAGGCGGAGTCCTTCTGCTGCTCGTAGCTGTCGAAATGGTGTGCGAGCGTCCCGTGCGCGTCAGGAGCCAACGGCCACCTCCGGGGAAGGTCCTCGCGCCGGATAGGTGTACGGCGGCGCGATGACGACCGGTTGGACCTTGAAGTTCTCGACGGGCGGCGGCGACGTCGTCTGCCACTCGAGGCCCGTCGCCCCCCACGGGTTCGGAGGGGCCTTCGGGCCGTAGCGCATCGACCAGATGAAGTAGACGAGAGGCATGAGGTAGCCGAAGCCGAGGATCGTCGCGCCCGCGGACGACATGACGTTCAGGACCTGGAACTCCGGCGGGTAGGCGTGATAGCGCCGCGGCATTCCGAGGTAGCCCAGGATGAACTGCGGGAAGAACGTGACGTTGAACCCGACGAAGACGGTGAGCGCCGACAGCTTCGACCAGAAAGCCGGATAGAGCCGGCCCGTGATTTTCGGCCACCAGAAGTGCAGGCCGCCGAGGTAGCCCATGATCGCGCCGCCCACCATGATGTAGTGGAAGTGCGCGATGATGAAATACGTGTCGTGCACGTGCGCGTCGATGCCGAGCGTCGCGAGCATGACGCCGGTCAGCCCGCCGATCGTGAAGAGGCCGATGAACCCGAGCGCGTAGATCATCGGCGTGTCCCACGAGATCGAGCCCTTGTAGAGCGTGGCCGTCCAGTTGAAGACCTTGATGGCCGAGGGCACCGCGACGAGCATCGAGAGGACCGAGAAGACGACGCCGGCGTAGATCGACTGGCCCGCCACGAACATGTGATGGCCCCACACGAGGAAGCCCAGGACCGCGATGCCGATGGAGGCGAAGGCGACGAACCTGTAGCCGAAGATCGGCTTTCGCGCGAACGTGGCCACGAGCTCCGAGATGACGCCCATGGACGGCAGAATCATGATGTAGACGGCGGGATGCGAGTAGAACCAGAAGAGGTGCTGGAAGAGGACGGGATCGCCGCCGAGCTTCGGGTCGAAGACCCCGATGTGAAGCGCGCGCTCGGCCGCGACGAGGAGGATCGTGATCGCGATGACCGGCGTCCCGAGGATCTGGATGATGCTCGTCGCGTAGTGGCCCCACACGAAGAGCGGCAGCCGGAACCACGTGAGGCCCGGCGCGCGCATGCGGTGGATCGTGACGACGAAGTTCAGGCCCGTCAGGATCGACGAGAAGCCGGCGATGAAGATGCCGACCCCCACGGTGATCACGGACGTATTCACGTAGTTCGTCGAGAGCGGCGTGTAGAACGTCCATCCCGTGTCGACGCCGCCGTGGAGGAGAGCCCAGAGCGTGAGCGCGCCGCCGATCGTGTAGAGGTACCAGGAGAAGAGGTTGATGCGCGGGAACGCGAGGTCCTTGGCGCCGATCATGAGCGGGATCAGGAAATTCCCGAGGACGGCGGGGATCCCGGGGATCAGGAAGAAGAAGATCATCAGGACGCCGTGCATCGTGAACAGGCGGTTGTAGATGTCCGGCTGGAAGAGATCACCTTCCGGCGTCGCGAGCTCCATGCGGATGAGGACCGCCATGAGGCCGCCGAGCGCGAAGAAGACGCTGATCGAGACGAGATAGAGAAGCGCGATCCTCTTGTGGTCCCTCGTCAACAGCCACGATTTCAAGCCGTACGCGGCGTTGAGGTAATGGACGCGCGGGCTGCCGTCCGCGTGCGTCGTCCCCGGCGCGGGGTCCCGGGGCGCTTTCGCCGCGGTCATTTCCGGACCTCCGCCGTCGTGGCCGAAGCGGCCTTGAGCGATTTGACGTAGTTGACGAGCTGGATGAGCTCCTCCTCGGAAACCTGCCCCTTGAACGTGGGCATGACGGGCTGGTAGCCCGCCACGACCTTCGCGGCGGGGTTCAGGATCGATTCGCGGACGTAGTCCTCGTTCACGAGGGCCTTCGTGCCGTCGTTCAGGGAGGCGTGCGTCCCGAACACCCCGTTCAGGATCGGCGCGCGCGCCGAGCTGTCGGGCCGGTGGCACGTGTTGCAGGACTTCGCGACGAACAGATCCTCGCCGGACGCGACCGCGGAGGGCCCCGTCTTCTCGCCCGCGAGCCAGGCCTCGTAGGCGCGCGGCTCCATGACGACGATGTGGCCGACCATCTTCGAGTGCTCGACGCCGCAGTACTGGCCGCAGAAGAGATGGAACGAGCCGGTGCGGTTCGCCTTGAACCAGTACGTCGTGTAGCGCGAGGGGAGGACGTCCACGTGGACGCGGAACGCCGGCACGTAGAAGTCGTGGATGACGTCCTCGGAGATCATCCTCAGCCGCACCGCCCTGCCGACCGGGACGTGAAGCTCGTTGATCTCGCGCCGCCCGTCGGGATGCTGGATCTTCCACATCCACTGGCGGCCCGTGACCCAGTACTCCACCGCGCCCGCGGGCGGCCGGTTCTGCTCGAAGAAGACCTTCGTGCCCCACCCGAAGAGGACCAGGAGAAGGGTGAGCGGGATGACGGACCACACGAGCTCGAGGACGTGGGATTTCGGGTTCGTCTCGTAGATGTCGACCCCGACCTCGTCGTCCTTCCGGCGCCGGTACTTCACCATGAAGACGAGGACGAGAATCGCGATGAGGGCCGAGAAGAAGACGAGACCCGAGAGCGCGAAGAGCATGAGGTGGTCGACGGACCTGGCGACGTCCGAAGCCTGCTCGGGGAGGAGCGGCGAGCCCGGGATCATCGGGGCGCCCCCGCGCGCTCGCGCCGCAGCATGATCGTCACGAAGCCCGCGACGAGGACGAGCGTGATCACCGCGCCGCCCCGCACGAGGTTGCGCACCGTGGCCGTGTAGCGGCCCGCCTTCGGGTCGTAGTGGAAGCAGAGAAGGAGGAGCTGGTCGACGACGTTGCCGATCCTCTCCTCCGACGCCTCGATGAGCGCGAGGCGGAGGTCCTTCGCCGGGTATTCGATCCCGAAGAACACCTTCGCGATGCGCCCCTGCGGAGTCAGGACCGTGATGCCGGTCGCGTGCGCGAATTGCTTCTGTTCCGCGTCCCAGACGTACCGGAACCCGAGGGCCTTCGTGAGCGCCGCGACGGATGCGGCGTCGCCGGTCAGGAAATGCCATCCGCCCGGCCCGCTCTGCCGCCCGTATTGCGCCATGACCGTGCGCTTCTTCTCGGACGCCATCTCGGCCGTCTCGCGCGGGTCGAAGCTCACGGACAGGATCTCGTAGTCGGCGCCCGGCTCGAACCTGAGGGCGCGCACGCTCCTCACGAGGCCGTCGGTCGTCATGCCGCAGAGCATCGGGCAGTTGAAGTAGACGAGGGACAGGACGACGGGACGTTTCCCGAAGTACTTCGAGAGGCGGACGCTTGCACCGGTCTCGTCGCGGAAGACGAGATCGAGCGGAACCGACTCTCCGAGCCGCTGGTCGAATCCGACGTCCTTGACGGGAGGCGGAGGAAGCGGGAGGTCCGGCGGCGGGGAGCCGGGAGCTCCCGAGGCGTCCGCTCGCACGGCGGGAAAGAGGATGAGCCCGAGGAGCGCGAGACGCACGATGCGCGTCATGGCGCAGCCACCGCGGCGGGAGCGGGCGGCATGGGCGGTCGCGGGGGCAGGCCGCGCGCGGTGACGATCTCGAGAGCGCGGTCCACCGGGACGCGCGCGACGGACTTCTCGCGATCGACCCAGGCCCACGCCTCAAGCTCTGCGTCCTCGGCGGCGCGGAAAGCCGCGAGGTCGGAGCTGGGATTCGGCTGCAGGTTCGGCGCCGGGGGCACGCGCGCCTCCCGGGCCTGCGCGAGAGCGGGCGGAGCGGGGTCCTTCCGCGCGAGCGAGCCCCTGAAGAGCATCGCGACGCCCCACATGAGGCCCATGACGACGAGCGTCACGGCGACGAGCCCCCCGACGAAGGCGAAGATGCCGCGGAAATTCAGCTCGCCATCGACGGGGCCGCCGGAGGAATCGGGAGCGTGGGACGCCGGCCGCTCAACCATGTGCGTGCGCCTCGAGCGCGACGGCGAGGTTCGGGTCGTTCGCCGGAATCAGGGACCGCGTTCCGAGCTCGCGCGCGAACGCCGCGAGCCAAAAGCCGAAGAGCGCGACGGGCGTCGTGAGGTCCAGCCAGTGGACGTTCAAGCTGCCGGGATGGAACGCGGGAGAAGCGAGCCAGAAGAGATCCACCCACCGCATGAAGAGGAGGAGGCCCGCGGCCCACGCCAGCTTGCGGATGTCGCGCTTGAAATCTCGAGAGAGGAGGAAGACGAAAGGCACGGCGAATTGAAAGACGGCGAGGAACACCGACAGGGCTCCCCAGAGGCCGTTGAGGCGGGAATGGAAGAAGCCGATCTCCTCAGGCAGGTTTCCCGACCAGATGATGATGAGCTGCGAAACCGCGAAGTACGCCCAGAGCATCGTGAAAGCCAGAAGGAGGTTTCCGTGGTCGTGCACGTGGCGGGGCTGGAGGACGCCGCGCATCGGCCCCTTTCGCACGAGGAAGAGGCTGATGAGGAGCGTGAACGACATGCCCGAAATGGCCTGGCCGCCGACCACGTACATGCCGTAGATCGCCGAGAACCAGTGAGGGTCGAGCGACATGAGGAGGTCCACGGAGGCGATCGTGACGAGGAGGCAGTAGACGACGAGGCCGGGAGCGGCGACGAGCTGCATCCGGCGCTCGAGGCCCGGCACGGGCGCGTCGTCCTGCTTTTTCGAGAGGCGGCTCAACGCCTGCGCGAGGACCGTCCAGAGCAGCAGGCAGATGGCGAGCCGTACCGCGAAGAACGCCGGATTCATGTAAGGCGCGCGGTGCCGCAGGATCTCATCGCCCGCGACGCGGGCCGGATCGGCCCACGGGTAGAGATGCTTGAGCCCGAAGAGGAGCGGGACCGCGAAGAGCGCGACGAGCGGCAGCGTGCGCGCCGAGGCCTCGAGGATCCGGCGGATGACGAGCCCCCACGCGCCGCCCGACATGTGGTGGAGCATCGAGATCGCAAGGCTTCCGAGGGCGATGCCGAGGACGAAGACGAACGCCACGAGGTACGAGCGGTAGAACTGCGCGGGATTCGCGATGAGGCCGGCCGCCGAGACGACGCCGGCGAGCGTGCCGGCGACGAGGCTGCGCCGCCCGAGGGCGGCGAGATCGGCAAGGGGCGGAGCCCAGCGGGATTCGGTCATTTTGTTTCGGAAGAAGACGAAGGAAGAGAAGAATTCTTGGAAGGTGAATGTCCGGAGGCGGCGGGTTTCGCCTCGCCCTGGCCCGCCACGAGAGCGGCTTTGTCCAGCGCCACTCGATCTTCCTTTCCAAGGAAATCTTCGGGCATGTGCCGGGAGGCCTGGAGGGTGCGGATCCACGCGACGATCGCCCAGCGGTCTTCGGGCGTCACCTGCACGGCATAGCCAGACATCTGGCCGAAGCCGTTCGTGATGACGTCGAAGAAGTAGCCCGCGCGCTCGGCTCTGAGTCGCTCCACGTGGTAGGAGGCCGGCTGCTTGAAGCCGCGGTGGACGATCATGCCCTGTCCCTGGCCGGTCCGTCCGTGGCACGGCGAACAGAAGATGTTGAAGCGCTCCTGGCCGCGCAGGAGAAGCTCGCGCGTGACAGGCACGGGGATCTCCTCGACGAACTTGCCGTCGGGGCCCTGGCCGCGCGAGAGAGCCGCGTCGCCGCGGAGGAACCCGCGCGCGACGGTGCCCTCGGGCAGCGCGCGTGCCGAGGCGCCGTCCGAAAAGAACGTGCTTTCGCGGAACGGCTTGATCTTGGCCTGGTGGTGCATGTCGTTCCGGCAGCCCGAGAGCGCGAGCGCGAGAACTGGCGCGGCGGCGAGGAGGAAGCTGCGGCGCATCAGTCCTCCACGTCCGAGACGAGGCTCGCGCCGAGCGTCTCCATGAAGCGGAAGGTGTCGCCGGCGCGGAAGCGCGGGTCGCGCGCGAGGATCATGAGGAAGTACCGGTCGCGCGAGGCGAGCTGGAACCGCGGCACGGAGAAGACCGGGTGGTACGGCATCGGCAGGCCGTTCAGCACGAGCATGCCGAGCACGGCCGCGATCCCCGCGAAGAGGATCGTGCACTCGAACGTGATCGGAATGAAGGACACCCAGCTGTTGTACGGGCGCCCTCCGATGTTCAGCGGGTAGTCGACGGCCGAAGTCCAGTACTGGAGGAAGAAGCCGAAGAAGCCCCCCAGGATCCCTCCGATCAGGACCAGGAGGGGAACCCGGGACGGGCCGTGCCCGATCGCGTCATGCAGCTCCTCGATCGGATAGGGCGTGTAGGCCTCGATGACCTGGTAGCCCTCTTTGCGGACCGCGTGAACCGCGTGGACGAGCGCTTCGGGCTTTCCGAACTCGGCGATCACGCCGTAGAGGTGCGGGGGCAGATCGCCGCCCTCCTCGCGCGGGCCGGGCGTTCCGAACTCCGGCTTGACGTGGCGGGTGAACAGCCGCGACAGGAAGCTCACGGCTTCACCTCGCCGGCCTGCTCCTCGAAATCGTGACCCGTCGTGATCCCGCGCATCTCGAAGATCGAGATGACGGGGAGGAACCGGATGAAGAGGAACATGAGCGAGAAGAAGAGGCCCAGAGAGCCCACGAAGAAGGCCCAGTCCCAGCGCGTCGGCGTGTACATGCCCCACGAGGACGGGAGAAAGTCGCGGTGGAGGCTCGTGACGACGATGACGAACCGCTCCAGCCACATGCCGACGTTCACGACGATCGAGAGCACGAAGAGCGCGAGGACCGAGCCGCGAATCTTCCTCAGCCACAGGAGCTGCGGCGTGAGGATGTTGCACAGGATGAGGAGGAACCAGACCCAGCCGTACGGCCCGAGAATGCGGTTGTGCATCATGTATTGCTCGAACGTGTTGCCGCTGTACCAGGCCATGAACAGCTCGATCCCGTAGCCGTAGGCCACGATGAGGCCCGTCGCGAGCATGACCTTCGCCATGTTCTGCAGGTGCCGCATCGTGATGAAGTCCTCGAGCCCGAACACCTTGCGGAGCGGGATCGCGAGCGACATCACCATCGCGAAGCCCGAGTAGATCGCCCCCGCGACGAAGTAGGGCGGGAAGATCGTGGAGTGCCAGCCCGGAACGATGCCGACCGCGAAGTCGAAGCTCACGACCGTGTGGACGGAGACGACGAGCGGTGTCGCGAGCCCGGCGAGAAGGAGGCTCGCCGTCTCGTAGTTGTGCCAGTGCCGCGCCGAGCCGCGCCAGCCCATGGCGAGCATCCCGTACGTGATCTTCCCGAACCAGTGCTTGCTGCGGTCGCGGAGCGTGGCGAGGTCGGGAATGAGGCCCACGAACCAGAACAGAGCCGAGATCGTGGCGTACGTCGAGACGGCGAAGACGTCCCACATGAGGGGGCTGCGGAACTGGGGCCACACGCCCATGGTGTTCGGATAGGGAAAGAGCCAGTACACCGCGAGCCACTGGCGCCCCGTGTGGAAGAGCACGAACTGCGCGGCCGCGGCGACCGCGAAGAGCGTCATCGCCTCGGCGAAGCGGTTGATGGAGGTACGCCACGTCTGGCGGAGGAGCAGCAGGATCGCCGAGATGAGCGTCCCCGCGTGGCCGATGCCGATCCACCAGACGAAGTTCACGATGGCGAAACCCCAGCCGACGGGGATATTGACGCCCCAGATCCCGACACCGACGAAGAGGAGCTTCAGCATCGCCATGAGGAGGAGCTGCAGCGCCATGAACGCGATGAAGAAGCCGAGGTACCACCATTTCGGTGTCTTGCGCAGGACGACCGCGCTGATCTTGTCGGTCACCGTCGCCGGCGTGTAGCCGGGCGCGATGACAGGCGGACGATCTGCGTTCGCGGACACTCGCCCTATTCCTTTCTAAGCAACTCTGTATTCGGATTCGTCAGCTTCGCGAGATAGGTCGTTCGGGGACGAGTGTTCAGCTCTTCCAGCAACCCGTAATTGAGCTGCTCGGCCTTCAGCTTCGCGACCTTCGATGTCTTGTCGTTGACGTCGCCGAAGACGAGCGCTTCCGTGGGGCAGACCTGCTGGCAGGCCGTCTGGATCTCTCCGTCGCGCAGCGGCCGGTTCTCTTTCTCCGCTTCCATACGCCCCCGGTTCACGCGCTGAACGCAGTAGTTGCACTTCTCCATGACTCCTCGCTGGCGGACCGTGACGTTCGGGTTCGCGAGGAGAGCGAGGACGGGGAGGTGCTTGTCCTTGTTGTAGTCGAGGAAATTGAAGCGGCGCACCTTGTAGGGGCAGTTGTTCGAGCAGTACCGGGTCCCGATGCAGCGGTTGTAGGTCATCTCGTTGATGCCTTCCTCGCTGTGCGTCGTAGCGGCGACAGGGCAGACGAGCTCGCAGGGCGCCTGCTCGCAATGCATGCACATGACGGGCTGGTTGTGCACGGCCGGGCTCTCGGGTGAGCCCTCGTGGTAGCGGTCGATCCGGATCCAGTGCATCTCGCGGCCGCGCCGCACCTGGTCCTTGCCGACCGTCGGGATGTTGTTCTCCGATTGGCAGGCGACGACGCAGGCATTGCAGCCCGTGCAGGAGGACAGGTTCACCGCGAGGCCCCACGCGTGTCCGTCGTACTTGAACCCCGGATAGAGGCTGATCTTCGGAACCTCCTCGCCCTTGCGGGCGAACTCCGGGTCCTTGCGGTACTCCTCGAACGTTCCGGCGCGGACGAGGTGGCGCCCTTCCATGTTGAAGTGGTGCTGCGTCGTCGCGAGCTCGAAGGTCCCGCCGGCCTTCTGTACCGAGGCGGAGGTGAGCCAGAGGCTGGCCGCCGCGCGGATCCCGTAGGCGTTCACGCCCGTGCCGTTGCCGACGCGGCCGGCGCGCGTGCGCCCGTGGCCGAAGTGCAGCGTCACGACGTCGTCGGGCTGGCCGGGGAGGACCCATACGGGAACCCTGAGGGTCGTGCCTGCCGCGGTGATCGCGACGAGGTCCTCGTTCTTCACGCCGAGTCTCTTCGCCGTCGCGAGGCTCACGTGCGCGGCGTTGTCCCACGTGAGCTTCGTGAGCGGCTTCGGAACTTCCTGGAGCCATCCGTTGTTCGCGAAGCGGCCGTCGAAGATGCCGGGATCGGGCCGGAACACGACCTCGAGGCTTGCGGATTCCGGCGCAGGTGCCGGGGCCGGAGCCGGCTTGTTCGCGGCGGGCTTCAGGGTGCGCACGGGAAGAGCGCTGCCGGCGACGAAGCCGTCGTGGAGCGACTTCCGGAAAAACGCGTCGAAGCCGTCCGGGTGCTGCTTCTGCCAGTACGCACGAAGCAGGTCGAGCCCCTTCGCGGCCGGCTGGCCGAGCGCCGCGGCGAGCACCTCGAGCGCGGTCTTTCCGCCGTAGAGCGGCTCGATGAGCGGCTGGAGAATCGTGACGGTCCCGTCGAAGGCGCGCGCGTCGCCCCACGCCTCGAGCTCGTGCGCCTCGTTGACGTGCCACGGGCAGTACTGGCTCGTCTCGTCGTCGTAGAGCCCCAGGCGCGCGCGAAACGCGACCTTCCGGAGCGCGTCGACGAAGCCGAGGTCACCGGGCGCGTCGAACGCGGGGTTCCCGCCGAGGAGGAGGAGCGTGTCGACGCGGCCCGCCTCCATGTCCGTCACGAGGCCGGACAGCGAAGCGAGCTGGTCGACCGGCTCGGCCTCGACGGGATCCGTGAGGAGGACGGTCGCGCCGAGGTTGGACAGCGCGTCGTTGAGGTGGTGCGCGAGCGCGTGCACCTCGGCGGGCGCGTGCTCGCCGGGGATCACGATGCCGCGGCCGGGGTGCGCTTTCAGGTCGGCGGCGCACGCGGCCACCCAGGCGAAGCGTGGCTCCGCGCCGTTCCCGGAGACGGCCGCCGAGAGCGCCGCGGCCGCCGCGTGGAGCTCGGACGGTTTCAGGGAGATCCGGTGGTCGGCGAGCGTCGAGGAGCTCGTGGGCGTCGTCTCGATCGCGTAGAAGCGGGGAGGCGCGCCGGAAGAGATCGCCGCTTCGCGTCTTCTCTTCGAGAACGCGCGGGCGTACGCGAGGGAGCCGGGCCCGTACGTGAAGGGATCCGCGTCGAGAGACACGACGACGTCCGCGTTGCCGAAGTCGTAGCGCGTCTCGACGGGTTTCCCGAACGCGAGGCGGGCGCCGGCGCGCACGGAGTCGCGGCCCGCGGGCTCCCACTGGTGCCAGCGCGCCTTCGGGAGGAGCGTGAGGAGCTCCCGGATCTTCGCGGCGAGAGCGGGCGACGTGACCGTCGGCGTCAGCAGGCGGAAGCCCTCGCCGGAGATCGCCCGCGCCGTCTTGACGCGCGCCTGAAGCTCCTCGGCGAACGCGGGCCACGTGCGGATCTGACCGAGCTTCGTGATCGTCTGGGAGCGGTCGGGGTCGTACAGGCAGAGGATCGACGCCTGTGCGAAGACGTCGGTCGCGCCGAGGCTCGCGGGGTGATCGGGATTGCCTTCGACCTTCGTGGGGCGGCCGGTGTGGCTCTCGACGAGGATGCCGGTCGCATATCCCGAAAGCGTCGAGGCCGTCGCGAAGAACAGCGGCCGGCCCGGAACGACCTCTTCCGGCTGCTTGACGTAGGGAACGAGTCCCTCGCGGGGCTGTTTCACGCACGCGGTCAGGCCGGCGAGCGCGAGCGACGCGCCCGACAGCTCCAGGAAACGGCGGCGGCTCACCCCGGCATCCCACTCCGAGGCGTATTGGGGGAATTCGCGGCCGAGCTCCTCGGTGAACTCGGGCGTCGCGGCGTACTCCTCGAGACTGCGCCAGAAATCGGGACCGTCGAGCGTCTTCATCGGTGGCACGTGCTGCAGTTCGTGAGCGCGATGGTGGATCGGAGGTTGTTCTGCTTCGCGAGCTCTCGTCCCAGCGTCTCCTGATCGGCCGCGGCCCAGGTGAGGTCGAAGATCCTGTCCTTCGGGCGCAGGGACTTCTCCGGGTTGCGGTGGCAGGCGATGCACCACTCCATCTGGAGCGACGGGAACTGCGCCGTGAGGCGCATCTTGTCGACGCGGCCGTGGCAGGAGACGCACCCGACTCCTTTCGCCACGTGGATGCTGTGGTCGAAATACACGAAGTCCGGCAGGTCGTAGACCTTTCTCCAGTTCAGGGGCTTTCCGGTCCGGAAGCTCTCGCGGACCGGCTCGAGCATCGGGCTGTCGTTCCAGATGAGCTTGTGGCAGTTGATGCAGGTCGCCGTCGGCGGAATTCCGGCCGAGGCGCTCTTCTCGACGAAGGAATGGCAGTAGCGGCAGTCGATCCCGAGGCCGGCCACGTGATGCTCGTGGCCGAAGGGCACGGGCTGCTTCACCGTAACGCCCTGGTTCGTGTTGTAGGCGGATCGGTTCAGGATGGACGCCCCCCACCCGACGCCACCGAGGATGAACACCGCGCCCCAGATCGAGAGGCGCGAGATGGCGTTCGTGCTCCGATTGAAGATCTGTGGCATCGAGGCGCCGGGAATTTACCAGATAAAGGAAAGGCCGCCGGTCGCCCGGCGGCCCTTCGAGAACACGGCGATTGCCGCGCTATTTCGCGGGGCAGGTGGAAGCGCCGCAGCAACCACCGCCGCACGTTGCACTCGAGGTCGCGGAGGCGACCGTGCCGAGGGCGGCGACGAAAACGAGCAGCAGCGCGAACAGGGTCTTCTTCATGATTCTTCTCCTCGGAGCTCTTGCTCCGATGTTTTCGGAAATCAGGAGATTCGGATTTTCTTCACGGAAGAAGCATACCCCTAGAATCCCCGCGTGACTTCCCGTTTCACTCGCTCGCGCTTCATGGCGCCCGTCGTCGTGCTGTCGATCGTCCTCGCGCTCCGCGCCGCCTCGCTCACCTCGCTCCTTGCCACCCCGCTCGCGTCGTGGCACCTCTGGATGGAGACGGACGAGCACGCCTACGTCGAGTGGTCGGCCCGCCTCGCGGCGGGGAACTGGGCGGACGTGCCCGCGTACCGGGCGTACTTCAACTGGCAGAAGGAGTACGGCCCGCCGGAGACGTGGGAGCGCTGGTACCAGAAGAACGCGTACTATGCCGGGCCGCTCTATCCCTACGGCCTCGCTGTCCTCAGAAAGATCTTCGGCTCGCCTTTCCTGCCGGCGCGCGTTCTGCAACTTCTTCTGGCGTGTCTCGCATCCGCATTTCTTGCGGCGGCAATTCAAGGAGTCGGAGAAGATTTTCCTAGAAGGGAAGAAGGGAAGGGCGGGCGTGCGGTCTTGTGGTCGGCGATCGCCGGAGGCGTTCTCTACGGAGCGTACGGCCCCCTCGTCTTCCACGATTTCTTCCTTTACCGCGACGGCCCCGTCGCGCACCTCTCGACGCTCCTCGTGGCGTTGCCGCTGATAGCACGGGGAGGGAGCGAAGGGAAGATTTCTTCGAATGGTGAAGAGGGGAACGGCAAGCGGCGGGGATGGGCCGCGCTTTTTCTGGGCCTGCTGGGGGGCGCGGCAACCCTGATGAAGCAGACGGTGCTTCCCCTCGCGCTCTTCTCTCTCTATTCACTTTCAAAGAAATCCGAGTCCCCCGGCGGCCGCGGACGCGGCCGCTCCCTCCTCTTCGGACTCATCGGTCTCGCTCTTCCTCTCTCCGTCCTCTGCATCCGAAACGTCTCCGTCGGCGTCCCGCCGCTGACGTTCGACACGCGCCAGTCGATCGGCCTCGCGTGGGGAAACGGGTTCGGAGCCGACGCGACGACGAATCCGGCGCCGGGAATGAAGGAGATCCTGGAGGAGGCCGGCGGGTCCACGTCGAAGACGGCGAAGCTCGTCCTCGCCGGCTACCGGGATCAGCCGCTCGAGCTGCCGAAGCTGTTCCTGAAGAAGACCGCGACTTTCTTCAACGTCTACGAGGTCCCCGACAACGCGAACTTCTACTTCTTCCGCGACCGGCTTCCGCTGCTGAAGGTACTGCCCGTCTTTCCCTGCCTCCTCGGCACCGGACTGGTCGGGCTGTTCGCCGCGCTCGCGCGCGGCGTGCTGAGAAAGGAAGAAGGGCTTCTGGCGGCCGTCGGCATCGTCGGGCCGCTCGCGGCGTGCTTGCTGGTTCAGACGACGTCCCGATATCGCGTGGGAGCGGCCGGGCCACTCGCGCTCGGAACGGGTCTCTTCTTCCTCTTGACCTTCGAAGAAATACGCGCGCGCCGGCAGCGAAACGCTTTCCTTCTGGCTGCGGCCGCGGGAGCACTGTCTCTCGTGACATTGCTTCCCTCGGTGATCCCGACGCGCAAGCACCGCTTCTCGGATACGCTCGTCTACGCGACGATCGTCGAGGCGCAGGAGGGGCCGGCGGCCGCGGCCGCCGAAGTGCGCCGGTATCTCGATGAAGGAGGCGATGACGAAAGCCGGGCAACCGGCATCGCGGCCCTACGCTACTGGGCGGAAAGCGGCGACCGCTCGGGGTCGCTCGTCGAGCCCCCCGGCATCGCGCCGCCGGAGCGGCGCGTGCGGAAGAAAGAGAATTAGCGCGGGCGGAAGCCGCCGCCGCCCGGCCTGCCGCGGAAGCCGCCGCCGCCGCCAGGCCGCCGGTCGCGGTCGAAGTGGCGCGGGCGGTCGTCGCGTCCACCGTCTCCCTCGCCCGCCACGACCGCCGCCGTGAGGCCGAGCCGCTCGATCTCGGCGGCCGTCTCCTCGGGCGTGAGCGCCTGGCGGCGCGAAAGCTTGATCTTCCCGTTCACGGGGTCGATCGCGATGATCTTGACCTTGACCTTGTCGCCCATCTTCACGACGTCGGTCGTCTCGCGCACGCGTCCCGGCGCGAGCTCGGAGATGTGGACGAGGCCGTCCATGCCCGGAAGGATCTGCACGAAGCAGCCGTAGGGCTCGATGCGCATGACCGTGCCGAGG
This sequence comes from Thermoanaerobaculia bacterium, assembly GCA_963719225.1. GTDB lineage: Bacteria > Acidobacteriota > Thermoanaerobaculia > UBA5066 > UBA5066 > Fen-183. Next base: position 1,161,056 of record CAVRAY010000001.1, read on the forward strand.
TACTCGGTGCCGATCTCCGGGACCGTCGTGAGCTGGCGGATCGCCTCGATGCACTTCTCGGCCGTCGGCATGTCGCTGGAGGCGACCGTGACGGTGCCGTCGTCCTGCACGTCGATCTTGCAGGAGTATTCCTTCTGGAGCGCGCGAATGGTCTTGCCGCCGGAGCCGATGACGTCGCGGATCTTCTCCTCTGGCACCGTGATCGTGAGGAGGCGTGGCGCGAACGCGGAGAGCTCGGGGCGGGCGGCGTTCAAGGTCTGCTCCATCTTGTCGAGGATGAAGAGCCTGCCGTGGCGCGCCTGCTCGAGGGCCTGCTGGAAGATCTGCGGCGTGATGCCGCCGATCTTGATGTCCATCTGGAGGGCCGTGATGCCCGTGCGCGTGCCCGCGACCTTGAAGTCCATGTCGCCGTAGTGATCTTCCTGTCCGGCGATGTCCGTCAGGACGGCGAACGCGTCGCCTTCCTTCACGAGGCCCATCGCAACGCCCGCGACCGCGCCCTTGACGGGCACGCCGGCGTCCATGAGCGCGATGGAGGCGCCGCAGATCGTCGCCATCGACGACGAGCCGTTCGACTCGAGGATGTCGGATACGACGCGGATCGTGTACGGGAACTCCTTCTCGTCCGGCAGGACCGCCTGGAGAGAGCGCCACGCGAGGCGGCCGTGGCCGATCTCGCGGCGGCCGGGAGAGCCGAACCGCTTGACCTCGCCGACGGAGAAGGGCGGGAAGTTGTAGTGAAGGAGGAACGCGCGCTCGGACTCGCCCTCGAGGTCCTCGATGAGCTGGGTGTCGTCGGAGGTGCCGAGCGTCACGGTGACGAGCGCCTGCGTCTCGCCGCGCGTGAAGAGCGACGAGCCGTGCGTCCGCGGGAGGACGCCCGCCTCGATCGTGATGGGGCGGATCTGGTCGAAGGCGCGGCCGTCGAGGCGCTTCCTCTGCTTGACGATCGTCTCGCGCGTGAGCGTCTCGACGAGCTCGGAAAGCGCGCGCTTCGCCAGCTTGCGCGTCTCCGGCTGGTCCTCGGGGATCAGCTCGACGCCGTATTTCTTGACTTCCTTGATCTTCGCGTACGACTCGATCTTCCCGGGATGCGTGAGGGCCTCCATCATCGGACCCTCCCACTGGCCGCGGACGGCCGCCGCGAAGTCCGCGGGGACGGGCGCCAGAGGCGTGAACGGCGCCTTCACCACGTTGCGCCGCGCGGCCATCGCGGCGATGGCCTCGACGATCTTCCTCACCTGCGCGTGCCCGCTCAGGATCGCCTCGAGCATCACGGCCTCGGAGACCTCCTTCGCGCCCGCCTCGACCATCGAGACCGCGTCGTGCGTGCCGACGACCATGAGATCGAGCTCGGATTCCTTGCGCTCCTTCGCGGTCGGGTTGAAGACGAAGCGCTCACCGATCTTTCCGACGCGGACGGCGCCGAGGATGTGGTGAAAGGGGATCGTGTTGATCGCGAGCGCCGCGGCGGCGCCGTTGATCGCGAGGACGTCGGGATCGTTCTCGCCGTCGGCCGAGAGGACGAGGCCCACGATCTGGGTCTCGTGGTTGAAGCCCTCGGGGAAGAGCGGGCGGAACGGCCGGTCGATCATCCGGCACGTGAGAATCTCCTTCTCGGTGGGGCGCCCCTCGCGCTTGAAGAAGCCCCCCGGAATCCGGCCCGCCGCGTACGCGTATTCCTTGTACTCGACGGTGAGCGGAAGGAAGTCGATGTCCTTCGCTTCCTTCGCGTAGCAGGCGGTCACGAGAACCATCGTGTCGCCGCACTTCACGACGGCGGCGCCGTCGGACTGCTTGGCGATCTTGCCGGTTTCGATCGTGAGGGGACGGCCATCGAGATCGACGGTCAGGGTGTCGTACATGGGCAATTCCTTTCGCGTGGCCCTGCCCGGCGCGCACGAGAATCCAGCCGCGGAATGCGGGCCGGGGCGTGCCGCCGAACGTGAGGAAGAAGGACTACTTGCGGAGTCCGAGGCGTTCGATCAGGGCCCGGTACCGCTCCGCGTCGCGCCTCTTCACGTAATCGAGCAGGCGCCGCCGCCGGCCGACCATCTGGAGGAGCCCCCTCCTCGAGTGATGGTCCTTGGCGTGGGCCTTGAAGTGCTCGGTCAGCTCGGAGATGCGCTTGGAGAGAAGGGCGACCTGGACCTCAGGGGATCCCGTGTCGCTCTCATGGCGCCGGTAGCTGGTGATCGTTTCCGCCTTCTTCGTGGTGAGCTGGGCCAATGTCTTTTTTTCCTTAGATATCTCTAATTTTTCAGCCCGCGAAGTCTACCGGGAACGCGGAAGGCGGTCAATCGGGCGGCAAGTGATGGTGAGGGAGCGGTTTGGCATGACCTCTTTGCTCTAGAACGCGATCGAGGTCTCATCCGCCTCATCCGTCGCAGCCCACGGCAATGGCGAGTGCCCGACAGACATCCCGCATTCTCCCCGGCGAGAGACGACCGACGTAGCCCCTGAGGCGCGAGCGCTCGATCGTCTGGACGTGGTCGAGGTTCACCGCTGATTCGAATTTCAAGCCCTCGGGCACCCCGACACTCACCTCGCTCGGGGCCCCTCGAATCGTCGAGGTGACGGGCGCGACCATGACGGTGTGAAGGAGCGGAATCACCTCGTCCCGCGTGAGAATCAGAACGGGCCGGATCTTGTCGGGCGCCTTGAATCCATAGCGCCAGATCTCGCCCCGGCTCACTTCGCGGGCCACGACCCCTCGCGCTCCCATCCGCTGAACTCGTCGGAGATTCCCAACCGGGTTCCGTAGGCTCGTTGATACGCTGCGGCGATTCGGCGCTTGCGGCTCCGGCTCAAGTACTCCGCGGCGGCCCGCCGCAATACCGCGGACCGTCCCACCTGGCGGACCTCGGGGTCGGCGTCGAGCTTCTTGAGGAGCGGCTCATCGAGGACGACCTGTACAGCTTTCATGTTGACAGTATATAAACAGTGAGGGGAAGGTCAAAGGCGAAGCGCACCTTCCGCGCGGTCGGACGGTACGGTCAGCGCCACCGCCCGAGCAGAACAATGTTCGAAATCACTCCGCGAGGACGATCTTCGGCCGGGCGAGCGCGAGGACGCCCCTGCCGAGCGGCTCGAGGATGCCGAGGGCGAGGAGGTCGCCGCCCGCCGTCAGGCGCACCATCGGCGCGCCCGCGGCGTCGGGCGGGACCCGGACGGGCACGCCGTGCCCGCTCTTCACCTTCGCCGCTTCGGCGGGAGCGAGAGGGACCGCCGGGAACGGGAGCGGGATTTCCGAGAGAGAGAGCCAGAACGGCTTAGACAGGCGCTCCGCGGGCGCGAGCGCCTCGAGCTCGGCCAGAGTGCGCGCGTCCTCGAGTCGGAAGGGCCCGATCGAGGTGCGGCGGAGCGACGCGAGATGGGCGCCGAAGCCGAGCGCTTTTCCGACGTCGTGCGCGAGCGAGCGGATGTACGTGCCCGACGTGCACGAGATGCGGAAGCGGGCGACATCGCCCTCGAGGGCGAGGATCGCGAATTCGTGGACGGTGACCGTCTTCGGGAGGTCGGGCACGGCCTCGCCTTTTCGCGCCAGTTCGTAGAACTTGCGGCCTTCGAACTTTTTCGCGGAGAAAGGCGGCGGCGACTGCCGGATCTCGCCCGTGAACGAGCGGCAGACCTCCTCGAGGCGCGCGCGCTCCGGACGGGGATCGGGGTGCGGCTCTCCGGCGGGCGTCCCCTCGGTGTCGTACGTGTCCGTCACGATGCCGAAGCGCATCGTGCCCTCGTACGTCTTCTCCCAGCCCGTGAGGAACGACTGCAGCCGCCCGGCGCGGCCCACGCACAGGACGAGGAGCCCGGTCGCCGCGGGATCCAGCGTTCCCGTGTGTCCGATGCGCCGCGTGCCGAGGAGCCGGCGCGCCACGTCCACGACGTCGTGGGACGTGAGCTTCGCGGGCTTGTCGACGAGGAGGAGGCCGGAAGGACCCTCGGAGCGCGGCGATCCCGTCACTCGGGACCCGGCACGGCGGCTGTTCCGTCTGTGGCGGCTTCCACCGCCGCGGCGATCTCCGGAACGAGCGCCGCCTTCGCCGAGGCGAGCGTGCCGGCCACGCGGCAGCCCGAGGCGTTGCGGTGGCCGCCGCCGGCGTGGCGCGCCGCGACGCTCCGGATGTCCACGACGCCCTTGCTGCGCAGCGAGCAGCGGATCTCCCCGTTCTCGCCTTCCCTCAGGAGCACGGCGGCGCGGACGCCTTCGATGCCGCGCGCGCGGTTCACGAGCCCTTCCGTGTCCGAATCCTTCGCGCCGCTCTCCTCGAAGAAGCGGCGGGGGAGCTCGACCGTCGCGACGCTTCCGCCCGCGTGGAGCTCGAGCGTCCCGAGAACGAGCGCCTCGAGCTTCAGCGTCGAGAGCGGAGCCGCCTCGAAGAGAAACTCGTTCACCGGACCGGGCTCGGCCCCTTCGGCCACGAGCCTCGCCCCGAGCGCGAGCGCCTTCGGCGTCGTATTCGAGTAGCGGAACGAGCCGGTGTCGGAGACGAGAGACACCCAGAGGTTCGTCGCGATGTCCTTCGAGAGCGGCCAGCCGAGGAGGTCGAGGAGGTCGGCGACGATCTCGCCCACGGCCGCGGCCGGAAGGTCCACGAGGTTGAGGGCGCCGTAGCGCGAGTTGCCGGGATGGTGATCGACGTTCACGACTCTGCCTGCAAGGAGGTTCGGCCAGCCGGCGCGGTCCGCCTCGGGGCACTCCATCGTGAGGAGCGCGTCCCAGCCCGCGGGCCAGTCGCCGGGCAATGCGTCCGCCACGAGGACGCGGGAGATCCCGGGCATCTTCGAATAGGCGGAAGACCACCCGTCGCGCATGACGACGTGCGCCTCCTTCCCCGCGGCCTCGAGAGCGAGCGCGAGGCCGAGCGCCGAGCCGAGGGCGTCGCCGTCCGGGTTGCGGTGGCCGGTGAGGAGGAAGCGTTTCCCCGACGCGAGGAGCTTTGCGACGTCCGCGTAGGCGGCGTCGACCTCGGCGTCCCGCGCCGTCATGAGGCGTCCGACTCGTCCGGGCCCTTCGGGATCGAGCGGAGCAGCTCCTCGATGCGCGCGCCGCGCTCGAGCGTGTGGTCCTCCGCGAAATGGAGCTCGGGCGCGTAGCGCAGGCCGCAGTTCTTCCCGACGAGCGAGCGCAGCCGTCCGCGCGCGTGGTTCAGGGCGGCCACCGTCTTTTGGAACTGCTCTTTCGGGCCGAAGACCGACACGAAGACCCGCGCCGAGCGCAGGTCGTCGGCCATGACGACGTCCGTGATCGTCGCGAAGCCGATCGCCGGGTCTCGCAGGTCCTCTCTCAGGAGGCGCGCCAGCTCCGCGCGCACCACGTCCCCGACCTGCCTCGGGCGCCTGCCCGGCGCCACCGCGGAGCGTCTCTGAGTAGCCATGTCGTTACCTCTTTCAGCCGATCGTTCCGGCTCCGAAGGAGCTTCCCGGCGCACCGACGTCCCCGAATCCCACGAGCTCGTGCCTTTCGCTCGCGATCTCGGCCCCGTTCTCGTCCGCGTAGGCCTCGATGAAATTGCGGATTTTCTGCAGCAGCGGCTCGAGGGCTTCCGGGTCGGCCCCGACCGCGGCGATTCCCAGAGTCGCGCGCTGCAGGAGGTCCTGGTGCGCGACCTCGGCCGCCGAGATCTCGAAGTCGCCCCGAAGGCGGGCTTTCAGCGGCCTGAGGAAAGAGCGTTTCTCCTTCAGCCCCCGGCATCCGGGAAGATGAAACTCGAAAACCGTGAGGGCGACGACCACCCAAGCCTCAGGTCAAAGACCCCGCGAGCTCCTCGACGACGAACGCCTCGATGACGTCTCCGACCTTCACGTCCTGATAGCCCGCGATGCCGATGCCGCACTCGAAGCCCTGCTTCACCTCGGACGCGTCGTCCTTGAAGCGGCGAAGAGAACCCACCTTGCCTTCGTAGATCACGCGGCTGTCGCGAATCAGGCGGACCGAAGCCGAACGCGGGATGACGCCGTCCGTGACCATGCAGCCTCCGATCGTCCCGATCTTCGGCACCTTGAACAGCTCGCGCACCTCGGCGTGTCCGCGCGTGACTTCCTTCTTGACGGTGTCGAGAAGGCCCGTCATGGCCTTCTTGATCTCGTCCGTGAGCGTGTAGATGACTGAATAGAGGCGGATGTCGATGCCTTCGTGGTCGGCGAGCTCCTGTGCCTTCTTCTCGGGCTTCACGTTGAACCCGATGATGATGGCCTCGGAGGCCGAGGCCAGAAGCACGTCGTTCACCGAGATCGCGCCGACCCCGGAGTGCAGGACGCTGACCTTCACCTTTTCGGTGGAGAGCTTGCCGAGGGACTGGACGAGCACCTCTTCCGAGCCGTGGACGTCGGCCTTCACGATGAGGGCGAGATCCTTCATCTCGCCTTCCTTCATCCGGTTGAAGAGCGAGTCCAGCGACATGCGGGAGGATTTCGTGAGCGATTCCTCGCGCTCCTTGAGCGACCGGAACTGGGAGACCTGGCGCGCCTTGCCTTCGTCCTCGACGACCTGGAGCGTGTCGCCGGCGTTCGGGATGTCCTCGAAGCCCATGACCTCGACCGGAGTCGCCGGAGCAGCCGCGGTGACGCGGGCGGCGTGGTCGTCGAGCATCGCGCGCACGCGGCCGACGGCCGTCCCCGCGAAGAAGACGTCGCCGACGTGAAGGGTGCCCTGCTGCACGAGCACCGTCGCGAGCGTGCCCTTGCCCGCCTCGCGGCGCGCCTCGAGGACGACGCCCCGCGCGGGGCCCGTCGCGACGGCCTTGAGTTCGAGGAGGTCGGCCTGGAGCAGGATCATCTCGAGGAGCTGGTCGATTCCGATCTTCTTCTTCGCGGAGATCTCGCAGGCGACGACGTCGCCGCCGAACTCCTCGACGAGGACGCCCTTCTCGGCGAGCTCCTGCTTGACGCGCTGCGCGTTCGCCTCGGGCTTGTCGATCTTGTTGATCGCCACGACGATCGGCACCTTCGCGGCGCGCGCGTGGTCGATCGCCTCCTGCGTCTGCGGCATGACGCCGTCGTCCGCCGCAACGACGAGGACGACGATGTCCGTCGCCTTGGCGCCGCGCGAGCGCATCAAAGTGAAGGCCTCGTGCCCCGGCGTGTCGAGGAAGACGATGGGCTTGCCCTTCGCGACGACGCGGTACGCGCCGATGTGCTGCGTGATGCCGCCGGCTTCGCCCTCGGCGACGTGCTCCTTGCGGATCGCGTCGAGGAGAGACGTCTTGCCGTGGTCGACGTGTCCCATGACGGTCACGACGGGCGCGCGCGGGATGCGCTCGCCGACGACGGGCATCTCCGCCGACTTGGGCCGCGTCGACTCGGCGGCCGCCTGGTCGTTCGCGGTCTGCTGGCGCGAGAGCTCGAGCTCTTCCTCGAAAGAGACGACCGCCGCCTCGACGCCGAACTCGCGGGCGATCTCCACGGCCACCTTCGGGTCGAGCGGCTGGTTGATCGTCGCGAAAACGCCGCGCGACAGGAACGACTTCATGAGGTCCTTCGCCAGGATCCCGAGCTTCTCGGAAAGCTCCTTGATGGTGACGCCTTCCGAAAGGAAGACGGGACCTTCGGCCTTCTTCTTGACCTCGACGACTTCGCCGCTCTCGGTGGCCATCGTCTTCTTGCCGGCGCGGCGCTGCGCCGACTTGGACAGGGGCTTGGCCGCGAGAGCTTCGTCCGTCCCTTCCGCCGAGGGCGTCGGGATGTCCTCGTAGGTGTCCTGCTTGTACGTGCCGAGGTATTCGCGCACGTCCTCCTCGAGCGCGGAGACCTCCTTCGTGCGCGGCTTCTTCGACGCCGTCTTCTTCGCGTCGTCCTTCTTGACGCCGAGGCCCGGCTTCGTGGCGTCCTTCTTCCGGCGCTCTGCGGTATCGGGAAGAACGGCGGGCACCACGCCGCCCAGCGGCGGCCGTCCGAAGGAGGGACGAGGTCCGAACCCGGGGCCCGAGGGACCGCCGGGGCGCGGCGAGAAGCCGGGCCGCGGCGCGAAGCCCGGGCGCGGGGGCATGCCGGGGCGTGGCGAGAAGCCGGGTCGCGGGAAGCCCGTCCCCGCGGGCATCGCCGGCTGGCCGACGCGGGCGGGACGGACGGTGGGGACCGGCGGCGCCGCGATGACCGCACGGCCGAGCCCGCCGGCGCCGCGGAGAGGCGGGGCGGATGTCGCGCCGGCCTGCGGGGGAGGGGAAGAGCTCCTCACGTGCGTGACGCCCGGCGAATGCGGTCCGGCGCTCGCGCCGTGGGACATCATCGCGTCGGGACGTGGAGCGGACGCGGGGGGAGGAGGCGCGGAGACACCAGGCGGGAGATCGCCCGAGCGTTTCATGATGCGGCCGAGCGCACCTCCCGGAGCCGCGGGCGCCGGAGCTTTCGGCGCGACGGCAGGAGGACCGACGCGGACGGGCGTCGCCGGGACGGCGCGTCGGACGGCCGGCGCCGGAGCGTCGGCGGGCCGCGCCGGACGCGCAGCCGGAGTCGCGGCCTGAGCAGGCGGAGGCTGAGGCGGCGTGAAGGGCGTGAATGCGACGGGAGGCGCGGCCGGAAGAGGAGCCGGGGGCGCGGAGGACGCGGGCTCTTCGGCCGCTTCTGACGCGGACGCGGGCGGCGGCACTTCATCTTTCGACGGAGCGGCCGGCGCCTCGGATGCGGCGGAAGCCGCGGCGGCCTCGGGCTCGAGAGCCGTTACGGTCTCGCCCGCCTCGCCCTCTTCGGCCTCGAGCGAGCGCTCGACGATCTTGATGCGCTTCAGGGCGGCGCGCTCGGTGCGAGCCTTCGCCGCCGAAGCGCTCGCGGCCGCGGCAGCCGCGGCGGCCGACGGAGCCTGCCTCACGATGAGCGACTTGGGCGCCTGGGTCTTGCCCATGAGAAGGGCCTGGGCCGTGGCAGGGTCGAGGACGGACTCGGCCGTCTTGACGTCGACGCCGATGCCCTGGAGGAGAAAGAGGACTTCCTTCGCGGGCTTGCCCATCATCTTGGCGAGCTGGGCGACGGTGAATTTGGCGGCTGTCGTCTTCAAGTCTGCGGGTCTCCCTCGGGGCCCTTCTCGCCCTCGGTCTCGGCCACTTCCTGGAACTCGAGGCCTTCGTCGTCGGCCTCCTCTTCTTCGGGCGCCTCTTCGAAGGCATGGGCCGCCTCGAGGGCGGCCTCGCGCGCGGGTTTGTCGAGCGCGACCGCGGAGAGCGGATCTTCGCCTTCCTTGCCCTCGTCGGCGCTCTCGGCGTCGAGGAGATCGCCGACCGTCGCGAAGCCCGCGGCCGTGAGGGCGGCGGTCGCCGCCTCGTCGAAGCCCGGGACGTCGGCGAGCGCCGTTCCGCGCCGCTGCGAGACGAGGAGCATCCGCTGGAGGGCCTGGGCGACCTCGGCCTTGACGGCCTGCTCGCTCTTGATCTCGATGCGGGCGCCGATCAGGGCCGCGGCGAGGCGCACGTTCTGTCCGCGCTTCCCGATCGCGAGCGAGAGCTGGTCCTCCTCGACGATGCACTCGAGCGTCGGGACGGACTCCGCGCTCTCGCCGTCGGGGCCGGTCTCCGTCGCGTTCTCATCGTCGGCTGGCATCGCCGAGACCCGGGTGATCTTCGCCGGAGAGAGCGCGTTCTGCGCGTACGTGATGAGGTCGTCGGAGAACTGGATGATGTCGATGCGCTCGCCGCGAAGCTCGCGCATGATGGCCTGCACGCGCGAGCCGCGCATGCCCACGCACGCCCCGACCGGGTCCACGTCGCGCTCTCGGGATGAGACGGCGACCTTCGCGCGGTCGCCGGGCTGCCTCACGCAGCCGCGGATGACGACCGTGCCGTCGTAGATCTCGGGCACCTCCATCTCCATGAGGCGCATGAGGAGCTCTGGCGCGGTGCGCGAGAGGATGATCTGCGAGCCCTTCGGGTTCTTGTGGACGTCCGCGAGGACGCCGCGCACGCGCTCGCCCTGCGTGTAGCGCTCCGCGCGCGACTGGTGCTCGCGCGGGATCGCCGCTTCGGTGCGTCCGAGGTCGACGATCATGTCGCCGCGCTCGAACCGCTTGACGGTGCCGGTGATGAGCTCGCCGAGCTTCGGGTAGTACTCGTTGTAGATGTTGTCGCGCTCGGCTTCGCGGACCTTCTGATAGAGGACCTGCTTGGCGCTCTGCGCCGCGATGCGGCCGAGGCCCTCGGTCGAGCGATAAAGACGGATCTCGTCGCCGATCTCCATCGCGGAAGGCTCGATGATCGATTCCTCGCCCTCGGATTCCTCGCCCTTCGGATTCCGCACCACTTGCCAGCTCTGCCCCGCGAGCTCGCCCTGAAGAAGCGCGCTCGCCTCTTCGGGGAGGACCTCGATGTACGGCAGCCGGATCTCCTTCTCGGGGTCGATGGGAGCGGCCGGAGTCGGGACCGGCGCGACCGCCTGCCCGAGCGGCACGTCGTCCGGATCGACCGCCGACGCGGGCGCGGCCTCTTCGGGCTTGATCGTCTTTTCCGCCACGATCCGATAGGGAGTCCATGCCGTCAGCGTCCCCGTCTTCGGATCGAAGCGGGCCGCCATTTCACGGACCTTGTAGACCTTGCGGGCGGCGGTCGCGATGGCTTCCTCGAGCGCGGCGACGAGCCGCTCGAAATCGATCTCCTTGTCGCGCGAGGCCGCGCGCAGGGCTTCGATGATCTCGTCGGCGCGCGTCGCGGGCGGAACCTGGGCCGCTTTCGACGCCTTCACCGCCCGGCCCTTGGCACCGGCGCGCGGGCTCTTGCCCGCTTTCTTCTCGGCTTTTTCCGGCGCCGCGCCGCTTTCCGTCGGGGGTTGAGTCGCACTCATCGTGTCGTGTTCTCCGTGGGCCGCAATCTGTTCAGAGCTCGGGGACGAGGCGCGCGAGCCGGACGTCGCCGAACCGCACAGTGTATCGTCGGTGCTGATCCTCATCAAGGACCGTGAGGGCGTCCCCCTGGACGTCCTCGAGGACGCCCCTGAGGCGCGCGGCGCCTTCCACCTTCGAGGCGAGCCGCACCATGACGCGTCGACCGCGGAAGCGCTCGCAGTCCTGGAGCGTCCACAGCGGCCGGTCGAGGCCGGGCGAGGAAACCTCGAGCGTGTATTTCGGGAGTTGTTCCTCGAGCGGGTCGAGGACCTCCGACGCCGCGCGCGACGCGGTCTCGCAGTCCTCCAGCGTCACGCCGGCGGGTTTGTCCACGATGAGCGTCAGCGTGGCGCGCGATCCCCTCTTCCATTCCGCGTGGCAAAGCTCCAGCCCGGCCGCGGCGATTCGCGCGCGCAGGAGATCGACCGTGTCCTCGTCGAAAGGGAGTCCCGCCTGTTTCATGAAGCCGTTTCGTACCTCTTCCGGGCCTTTTTGGGGCAAAAAAAAGAGGGCGTGTGCCCCCTTTCAAGACCCTTGAAAGACCGCTGGCGAAGTATAGGCCGCGAGGCGTTCCGGGGCAAGGGTCGGCCGCCTGAAAGGCCCTGAAACCGCGTAACATCCGAGGCGGAACGAGCTGGCACGGACTTCCCATGAAGGGAGGCCCGGCGCGCCAAGAATCGCCCTCCCGAGGAAACACATCAGCGATCTCATCGTCATCCCTCTGAACGACGAAGTTGTCGAGGGCATGGAAACCGCCGAGGCCTGGCCTCCGCGGGACGGCCTGCCCCCCGGAGAGGATCCGTTCGACGAGAAAGCGATGCTCCCCGCTCCGGATTTCCTGCCGCCGGGCGCGGTCGTGCGGCAGGATTCGCGGCGCATCAACGTCGAGCGCGCGTTCGCGCTTTCGGTCATCCTTCACCTGCTCCTCGTCATCGCGCTCCTCACGGTGAAGCTTCCGTCGCGCACGGCCGCACAGGATGCGATGGATCCGCTCGGCATCCAGACCCTCATGAGCGCGCCCCCGCCCGATCCCGCGATCCCGATCCAGTTCTTCCCGTCGCCCGGCGAGCGCGCGAAGGAAGCGCCGAAGACCGGATTGCCCTCCGACGTCAACCGGCAGGCTCACGGCGGCGACCGGGCTCTGCCGGTGTTGCCGGTCCCGAAGGCGTATCCGCAGGCCGGCATTCGCGATCTCGAGGCCGGGAAGCAGGGCCCGAAGGTCGCGGCCGCGCCGGCGGCGCCGCCACCTCCGGGGAGCCCGGTGGGCGAGCACCGCAAGCTCACCGACCTCGCGTCCGGGGGGGCGCTGCACGACCCGCCGACGGCCGAGGAGCGCGAGCGGCAGCGGCAGCTGCGCGGGATTCCCGGCCCCGACCTCAATGCGATCACCGCCGAGGTGGCGCGCAAGGCCGCCCAGACCGGTGGCGGCGGAGAGGAGGGCGGCGGCTTCGAGCGCGAAGGGGGATTCGTCGACTCAGGTCCTCTTTCGTTCGACACGATCGGGTACGACTGGGGAGCGTACGCGGCCGAGATGATCCGGAAGATCAAGCGGAACTGGGATGTTCCGGCTCTCGCGCGCTACGGCATCAAGGGGCGGATCACGATCCGCTTCTTCATCCTGAAGGACGGGCGGGTTGAAGGCGAGCTCGTCCTCTCGGGCTCGGGGCATCCCCCGTTCGACAACGCCGCCTTCCAGGCCATCGCGCGCTCGAGCGCGTTTCGTCCGCTGCCCAGCGACCTCGGACACGACCGCGAGGGCGTGACGGTCACCTTCTTTTACAACATGCGGCCGGAAGACGAGTACGCCGGAAGGGGCCGGCCGCGATAGGGAGCGAAATGGCAGGCATCAACGACCCGGCCGAGATCGCGCGCGCCCTGAAAACCGCAAAGACGGTCGCCGTCGTGGGCTGCTCGCCCGACGAGACCCGGCCCTCGAACGCGATCGCGAGCTATCTGTTGTCCGCGGGGTTCGAGGTGATCCCGGTGAACCCCGGCCATTCGGAGATTCTGGGTCGGGTGTGCTATCCGGACCTCGCTTCGATTCCGAAGGACGTGAAGCTCGACATCGTGGACGTTTTCCGTCGCTCCGAGTTCGTGCCCGGGATCGCCGACGCCGCCCTCGAGCGCGGGGCGGGCTTCTTCTGGATGCAGGACGGCGTCGTCCATCCGGAGTCGGCCCGGCGACTCTCGGCCGCGGGCATCCCGGTCGCGATGGACCGCTGCATCTTCCGGGACCATTCCGCTCTTTGAGGATGTCGCTTTGACACGGGAAGTCCGGCACGATCTTTGCCCTTGACCTTAATCAGAGGCGGCAGAAGCCGTCCTCGACGAGGATCTATCATCTATGGACGGTATGCGTACGAAAACGAAGGTTCTGTCTCTCGCCGCTCTTCTCACCGGCTCGGTCGTCTTCGGAATGATCCTCGCCGGCACTCTCGATCTCACGAAGCACGCTTCGGCCCAGAAGTCGGCCGCGGCCCCTGGGGTCAGCACAGCCGCGACGGTCGCCTCCTCCGGCCGGTCTCCACAAATGGTGGCGCTGCCGTCCTTCGCCGACATCGCCGAGCAGGTCATGCCGGCCATCGTCTCGGTGACGGCGACGGACATCATCAAGGCCGACAAGCTGCGCGGCCGGAATTACCACAACTTCTCGAACCCCGACGGCTCCGACCCGTTCGAGTTCTTTTTCGGCCCCGACGGACCGAAGCGCAGGGGCGCGGACGTCGACGAGGACCAGAAGCAGCTCTCGGGAGGGACGGGCTTTTTCATCGACAGTGAGGGCTACATCCTCACGAACAACCACGTCATCGACGGAGCCGACAAGATCGAGGTCAAGGTCGGCGACAGGGACGACTACCCGGCGAAGGTCGTGGGACGCGACCCCGCCTCGGACCTCGCTCTCCTGAAGATCACCGGCACCCGCCCCTTTCCGACCGTGAAGCTCGGCGATTCGGACCGTATCCGCGTCGGCGAATGGGTCATGGCGATCGGCGACCCGCTCAACTTCGACAAGTCGGTCACCGTGGGCGTCATCTCCGGCAAGGGCCGTTACGCGGGCCTGTCCCGTGCCACCGCGAGTTTCGAAAGCCTCCTGCAGACGGATGCCGCGATCAACTTCGGCAACTCGGGCGGGCCGCTCGTGAACGTGAACGGCGAGGTCGTCGGGATCAACACCGCGATGGCCCGCACCCAGAACAACTTCGCGCAGAACATCGGCTTCGCGGTCCCCATGAACATGGCCAAGCGCCTGATGCCGCAGCTCCGGAAGGGCAAGGTCGTGCGCGGCTTCCTCGGCGTGAGCATCGATTCGATCGACAAGAAATGGCAGGAAGCCTACGACCTGAAGGCGCCTGAAGGCGCCCTCGTGAACTCCGTCGAGCCCGGCAAGCCCGCGGAAAAGGCCGGGCTGAAGCACGACGACATCATCACGAAGGTCGACGACGTCCCGGTGAAGAACAACCGCGACCTCATCGACTACGTGTCGGGCAAGGGTCCGGGCACGAAGGTCACGATCGCGTACCTCCGCGACGGCAGGGAGAAGACCGCGGTCGCGACGCTCGAAGAGCGGCCGGAGTTCGGCGAGAAACCGGTCCAGGAAGAGGATTCGAAGTCGGGCAAGCAGAAGATGCTCGGCCTCGAGCTCGACGAGCTTTCGCCGCAGACAAGGCGGTCCTACGGCCTCGACCGCGACATCCAGAAGGGTGTCATCGTCACGCACGTCAAGCCGGTCTCGCCCGCGGGCGACGCGAATCTCCGGGAAGGGGACGTCATCCTCGAGGTGAACGGCACGCCCGTGGGATCCGTGGACGAGCTGCAGGCGCAGATCCGGAAGGCGCCGAAGGGCAAGTACATCCGCCTCTACATCCAGCGCGGCGGGGGGCGCGGACAGGCGCTGAAGTTCCTCGCGGCCGTGAAGGCCGAATGACCCGGGGAAGCCGGGGAGCGCTCGCGCTCTCCGGCTGCCTCCTTCTTCTCGTCTTCACTGCAGGGGATTCGTCCGCGGGCTGGCCTCCGAGTCAAAAACTCCGCGGCGCGAAAGCGCCGGAGGCGGCGCAGACCAGGGGCGCGGTCTTCACGGCCGAGATCCGCCCGATCCTTTTGGCTCATTGCGCGCCGTGCCACGAGCCCGGCGGGAAGATGTACGCGAGGCTGCCGTTCGACGACCCCTCGGTCCTGTCGTCTCACGAGCCGGGCGTGAAGAAGCGCCTCAAGGGCGACGACCTCAAGGCCTTCGAGCGCTGGCTCGCGATGGCTCCGGAAAAAAGCTGAGGCGAGGGCGCGTCGCCTCGCGGAGCTTTTCCGCGAGGGTTCGTTTGCACCTCTCGCAGAAGCCCGACGCTTCGTCCACGGATTGGATGCTTCCGCCGGCGTCGTTCATGAGGCAGTGACTCGCCGCGCAGTGGGGAAGGCCGAGACTGTGCGCGAGCTCGTGCGCCGCCACGCGGCCGAGCCGCGTTTCGAAGACGGATTCGGAAACCTCCCCGGGGCGGAGGTGATTGGCGTGCAGGCGATACGTGGAGATCACGCCCGGCCGTCCCCCGAGCTTCGCGACTCCGAAGACGCCCCAGTCCGCGACGTCGCCTTTCGGCGCGGAGATGTCCCGCGCGGTGATGCCGATGACGTGCGGGAACCTCGGCCCGGTCGTGCGATCCAGAAACGCGACGAGGTCCTCGGCCCGATAGCGACGCCGCGGCGCGTAGTACGCCGACTCGGGCAAGGGCTTCGTCGCCAGCACCGTGACCTTCAGCCCGAAAAAGGTGCTCAGCTTCCGAGCGAGGTTCTCGACGACGCGCTCGCTCACCTGGCCGAGCGGCTGCAATGCGACCCCGGGAGAGGCGGGAATCGACGGGCGAGAGGCCAGCGTGACCGCAAGAATGCATGAGGTCAACACGTCTCGCTATTCCCCCGGACCCGTAGGACGACGTTGGAGCCAGAAAATTTTATCGGCTCTTTCCGCGACCCGCAAGACCTCTTTGCGGAAAAAAGGTCAGCTGGAGGCGAGGGCGGCGTCCAGGGGCGAGAGATGCTTCGCAGGACCTTCTGACGGTGAGGCGGACTCCGCTGCGAAGTCGTGCCGGTTCGCGCGCAGGACGTGGCCGCCCGCGTCCCTGAGGACGCGCTCGTAGAACGCGTCGCGCTCGAAGGGCTCGCGGCCGGCGCCGCGAATCATCCGCTCCATCTCGGCGCGCGAAAGGCCGGACTCGGTCTTCGCGCCCGCCGCGTGCGTGATCGTCTCCTCCGTCACGGTGCCCACGAGGTCGTCCGCCCCGAAGTGGAGCGCCACGGGCGCGAGCTTCTCGCCGATCTGTACCCAGTACGCCTTGACGTGCTCGAGGTTGTCGAGCATGAGTCGCGCGACGGCGATGACCTTGAGATCCGTGAGACCCGTCGCGGGCGGGAGATTCGGGAGCTGCGTCTCCTCGGGATGGAACGCGAGCGGGATGAACCCGAGAAATCCGCCCGTCTCGTCCTGCAGCTCGCGGACGCGCACGAGGTGGTCGACGCGCTCCTCGACGGTCTCGACGCTGCCGTAGAGCATCGTGACGTTCGTCTTGACGCCGTTCTCGTGGCAGAGGCGCGCGACCTCGAGCCAGCGCTCTCCGGAGATCTTGTCGCGGCAGATGACGTCGCGGACCCGCTTCGCGAAGATCTCGGCGCCCCCTCCGGGGCAGGAGTCCATGCCGGCGGCCTTGAGGTCACGAATGACGTCGACGACGTCCCGCTTGCCGACGCGCGCGATCCAGTCGAGCTCCACCATCGTCCACGCCTTGAGGTGCACCCCCGGAAAACGGGCCTTCAGCGCGCGGAGGAGGTCGAGGTACCAGGAATACGGGAGAGACGGGTGGAGCCCGCCCACGATGTGGAGCTCGGTGATCCCGTCGTGCCAGCCGGCGGCGGACTCGGCGACGGCTTCCTCGATGGACATGGTGTATCCGCCGTCCACGCCGGGCTTGCGCGCCCACGCGCACAGCGCGCAATCCACCCAGCAGAGGTTCGTGGGGTTCAGGTAGCGGTTCACGTTGTAGTAGCCGACGTTGCCGTGCCTTCTCTCGCGTACGAAGTTCGCGAGCGTGCCGACGCCGAGCACGTCGGGGGACGTGAACAGGGCGACGCCGTCGTCGAACGAAAGGCGGCGGCCTTCCGCGACCTTTTCGGCGATCGGAAGGAGCGGCGAGCCGGCGAATCGCTCCAGAAGGACGCTCAATCCGGCATGTCACCCTTGTCGATGGGGCGTGAAAGTGCGGGCGGGTTCTGCGCCTCGGACACGGCCTTCGGGTTCAGCTCGTCGTACCGTCCCGCGTAGCGGGCGTAGCACGACGCGCAGTAGCGCGAATCAGGCGTGAACTTGAAGTCGACCACGGTGCCCGAGGCGAAGAGCTCGTCGCGGGTCTCGCCGCAGGCGTCGCAGATTCCCCTGAGGCGGAGGCGTTTCCAGACGGGTCCTGACATGCCGGGATCTTACCCGGCGGCGCGCGCGCGGGGAAACCGCAGAACGAGGAGGACCGCCGCGGCGACTCCGGCGATCGCCGCTCCCGCCAGGAACGCCGTTTTCGAGCCGGCGTGCTCCCAGATGAGGCCGAAGCCGACGCTCGCGGGCAGGGCGGCGAAGCCCATGAGGCCGTTCATCCAGCCGAATGCCCGCCCGCGCGACGCGGCGGGCACGAGGTCCGCGACGAGCGCGCGCTCCGTGCCTTCCGAAAGCGCGTAGTAGATCGAGTACACCCCGACGAGCCCGACGAGAGGCCACGGCGCGGACACGAACGCGAACCCGACGTAGCAGAGCGCGTAGAGCGTCCACGCGACGAGGAGCAGCTTCCGGCGTCCGAAGCGGTCCGAAAGGCCGCCGCCCCACATCGACAGCGCGGCCCTCACGGCGTTCGAGAACGCCCAGAGGACCGGCAGCCACGCGGCGGCGATTCCGATTTCCTTCGCCTTGAGGAGGAGGAACGTGTCGGACGACGCGGAAAGCGTGAAGAACGCGATCAGCCACGCCGCGCGCCAGAAGATCGGAGGAAGAACGGCGGCAGCGGCATCGCTCGAGGCGCCCTCGGGGCTCCCTGCCCTGTTCACCTTCAAAGAAATCTTCTCTTCTTCTTTTCTTTCCCTAACCCCGAATGCCAGGACCAGCAGCGATAGCCCGGCCGGAATGGCAGCGAGGAGGAAGACCATCTTGAAAGACAGTCCCATGAGGCCCATCAGTCCCGCCGCGAGGAGCGGGCCGAGGACGGCTCCCGCGTTGTCGAAGGCGCGGTGGAGGCCGTAGGCCGCGCCGCGCCGCTCTCCCGAGGCGACGGCCGCGATCATCGTGTCGCGGGGCGCCGTGCGAACGCCCTTGCCGATGCGGTCGACGAAGCGGATGAAGACGACCACCGGCCACGTCGGCGCGAGGCCGATCAGGGGCTTGGAGAGGGAAGAGAGGGCATAGCCGATGAAGACGAGCGGCTTCTTCGCCTTCGCGCGGTCCGTCAGCCGGCCCGAGAGGATCTTCGCGAACGACGCCGCCGTCTCCGCGACGCCTTCGATCCATCCGAGGGCCATCGCGGGCACGCCGGTCAGCGTCGCGACGAACGCCGGCAGGAGCGGAACGATCATCTCGGAGGAGGCGTCGGTCAGGAACGAGACCCATCCGAGCCGCACGACGACCGGGGGGAGACGTGCACCGGCGGGCGGAGCAGAATCGCTCCGCATGTCGCTCGTCTCCACCACGGCCTTCATTCTGAAGCTCGACCCTCTCTCGGAGAAGGACCTCGTCGTGGCTCTTCTCACGAAAGATCACGGCGTCGTGCGCGCGGCCGTGCGCGGCGCACGTGGACGGTCGAGGCGGGCGGCCGCGCTGCAGCTCCTCACGGAGGTTTCGATGACGTATTTCCGCCGCGAGGGCGCGGATCTCGCGCGTGTCGACACCCTCGAGATCGTCGCGAGCGCGTTCGGCCTCGCGTCGCGCGCCGAGTCGGCGATGCTTCTCCCGTATCTCGCCGAGAGCGCGCTCACGTTCGTCCCCGAATCCGAGCTCGGAGGCGACGTTTTCCGCCTCGTGAGGCACGTCCTCGACGCGCTCGAGGCGGGCGTGCCGGCGCCTCTCGCCGCGCGGTACTTCGAAGTGTGGCTCCTGCGGTTCGCGGGCGTCCTCCCCGAGGACGAGGCTCCGGAGGAGACGCGTGCGCTCCTCAGATCGATGCGGACGCTTCCGCTCGTCACGCTTTCGAAAAGGCCGCCGCCGCCGGCGACCCTCGCCGCACTCGAGGACCTGGCCCGGGAGGCGCGCCGGAGCTTCCTCGGCCACGAGCTGAAGAGCTACCGTTTCCTCGCAGCGCTCGGCTGAGCGGCTTCGCGCGACGGCGTGGAGTAGGCTATCCCTCAAGACCCGGGAGGAACGTGCGAAGCCTTCACTTCGTGGCTGCGGGCGTCCTGACGCTCGTGACGGCCCGCAGCGCGTCCGGAAGGACGACGGCGGAGTTCGACCGGCAGATCGGCGCCGAGCTTCGTGCCCGCGATCCCGCGTCGGCTGCCGTCTTCGACGAGGCGAATGCGCTGCGCGCGCGGGGGGACCATTCCGGCGCGGAGGCTCGATACCGGAGGGTCTTCGAGGCGGCTCCGTGGTTCGTTCACGCCCGTCGGCGCCAGGGATTCGAGCTGCTCATGATGTTCCGGCGGGACGAGGCGCTCGCGATCGCGCGCGAAGTGTGCCGCGCGTCCGCCGCTCCCGAGAATCGCGCCTTTCTTGCGGTCGTTATTGCGGCCAAAGAGAAGATGTCGAAGGAGGAGTGGAAGGAAGCGAACGATCTGGCGCGAGCGTTGGAGCGTGAGGATCGGGAAGACGCCCCGATCCAGCAGTCCGTGGCGGGAGTCGCTATGAGGACTGGTGACCTCGCGCTGCTGGACTCGGCCGTCACGAACCTGAAGGTTCTGGCGCCTCGCGATCCCCAAACCCTGAGGCTAGACGCCGTCCTTCAGCTCAGCCGCGGCCGGTTTCGCGAGGCGAAGAAGGTCCTCCTCGAGGCCCGGGCCGCGGGCCTTCCCGAAGACGAGTTTCGGAGAATGTCGGAGGCTTTCGATCGCGCGCGCCCCTGGCGGTCAAGAGCGCTCGAGATCGGCGGCATCGCCCTCGGGGTCGCCGCGGCGATCCTTCTTCTCGTCTTCGTCGCGGGCTCGGTTCGTCAGCGGCGCGCTGGCCCGACGACGCCGGATCCCGACGCGGTTTCCTGAACGCGGATTCGGTACACTCGGCGTCCCCTCATGGACCTGCAGACCCTGATCCTGAAGCTCTCGGCGTACTGGGCGTCGAAGGGCTGCCTTCTCGAGCAGCCGTGGGACGTCGAGGTGGGCGCGGGGACGATGCACCCGGCCACGTTTCTGCGCGTCCTCGGGCCCGAGCCCTGGCGCGCGGCGTACGTGCAACCCTCGCGCCGGCCCACCGATGGGCGGTACGGCGCGAATCCCTTCCGGCTCGTCAAGCACCAGCAGTACCAGGTCGTCCTGAAGCCCGCGCCGGCCGACATCCAGGACCTCTACGTCGAGAGCCTCGTCGCGCTCGGCATCGACCCGAGCGAGCACGACCTTCGCTTCGAGGAGGACAACTGGGAGTCGCCGACCCTCGGGGCGTGGGGAGTCGGGTGGCAGGTCCTCCTCGACGGCATGGAGATCACGCAGTTCACGTACTTCCAGCAGGCGGGCGGCATCGACCTCGCTCCGATCACGGGCGAGATCACGTACGGGCTCGAACGCATCACGATGTTCCTCGCGAAGAAGGAGAGCGTCTACGACATCGAGTGGGCGCCGGGCATCACGTACGGCGAGGCGCGGAGGCAGGACGAGTTCGAAGTCTCGAAATACGGGTTCGAAGTGGCCGACACGGCCCTCTGGCAGACGCTGTTCGAGCGCTTCGAGGCCGAGGCGGCGCGCTGTCTCGAAGCGGGGCTCGTGCTTCCGGCGTACGACTTCGCGTTGAAGTGCTCGCACGCGTTCAACATTCTCGATGCGCGCGGCGCCGTGTCGGCGACGGATCGCGTCGGCGTCATCCGGCGCGTGCGCGAGCTCGCGGTGGGTTGCGCGAACGCGTACGTCGCCTCGCGGGAGGCCCAGGGTTTCCCGCTCCTTCCGAAGCCGGCCCCGGTGGCCGCGCCGGACGAGGCGGCAAGTGGCTGAATTTCTCTTCGAGATCCTCGCGGAGGAGATTCCTGCCGGAGTCCTTCCCACGGCCCGCGAAGAGCTCCTCGCGCGGGCGACGGCCGCCTTCGCCGCCGCGCGGCTCGGGGGCACGCTCGCCGTGCACTCCACCTCGCGCCGGCTGGCGCTCGTGGGCGAGGACATGGCCGAACAGCAGAGAGACTTCGAGGACGAGGTGACCGGCCCGCCCGCCTCGGTCGGGTTCGACGCCGACGGCAACCCGACGAAGGCCGCGATCGGTTTCGCGAAGGCGCAGGGGGTCGCGGTGGAGGACCTGCGCGTCGCGTCGATCCCGAAAGGGGCATACGTCGTCGCACGCAAGGTGACCACGGGGCGTCCCGCGAACGAAGTGATCGGGGAGATCCTTCCGCCGCTCGTCGAGAAGATGACGTTCCCGCGCATGATGCGGTGGGGCGACGGCACGCCGCAGTGGATTCGTCCGGTCCACTCCGTGCTCGCGCTCTTCGACGGGCTCGTGATCCCGATGACGCTCTTCGGCGTCGAGAGCGGGCGCACGACGTTCGGCCACCGCACGCTCGCCCCGGGGCGCATCGTCACGATGGGCGTCTCCGACTGGTTCCAGAAGCTGCGCGCGGCGCACGTGGAACCCGATCTCGCCGTCCGGCGTCTCCGCTTCGAGGAGCTTTCCCGCACCCTCGCCGCCGAAGTCGGAGGCGAGCCCGCCGACGATCCCGCCCTTCTCGATACGTGGGCGCACCTCGTCGAGTCTCCGGGCGTGGTGCGCGGCGCGTTCGATCCCGCCTTCCTCGAGCTTCCGGAGGAAATCCTCGTCACGTCCATGCGCGAGCACCAGAAAATGCTCCCCGTCCGCTCGGGCGGGGCGCTCGCGGCGTACTTTCTCGCCGTCTGCGACCAGGCGGGCGATCCGAAAGGACTGATCGCGCGCGGCAACGAGTGGGTCACCGCCGCGCGCTTCTCGGACGCGCGCTTCTTCTGGGACGACGACGGGAAGGCGAGGCTCGAGGACCGGCTCCCGCGGCTCGGCAGACTCCAGTTTCAGGAATCGCTCGGCGACTACCTCAAGAAGACGGGCCGCATCCAGGATCTCACCGAAAAGCTCGCCGCGCGGCTCGGCCTTTCGCACCTCGACGCGATGCTCGTGCGCGCGGCGAGGCTCGTGAAGGCGGACCTCGTGACCGACATGGTGCGCGAATTCCCCGATTTGCAGGGCATCGTGGGCGGCCTTTACGCGCGTCGCGACGGCGAGCGCGAGGAAGTCTGGCAGGCTTTGTACGACCACTATCGTCCCACTTCGGCCGAAGACGGCGTGCCGCGTGGGGACGTGGGCGGCGCCGTGGCGCTCGCCGACCGCCTCGACACGCTCACGGGTCTTTTCGGCCTCGGCCTCGCGCCGACCGGCTCGCGGGATCCGTATGCCCTGCGGCGCGCCGCTCTCGGCGTCGTGAGGATCATTCTCGACAAGAAATGGCGGCTCGATCTGCCCGCCGCCTGCTCCGACGCCGCTGCGCTGCACGGCGGGCTGCCGCGCGCCAAGGACGAGATGCTCGAGGATCTGTCGGCGTTCCTCCTCGAGCGCCTGCGTTTCCTCCTCGAGAACGAGGGGCACGCGCCCGACACGGTCGCCGCGGTCCTCACGACTTCGTGCCCGGACCTCGCGGATGCCGCCGAGCGCGTCGAGGCCGTCGAGGCGCTGCGCACGGAACAGGACTTCGCTCCGCTGGCGACCGCGTTCAAGAGGATGCAGAACATCCTCGAGAAGGCTTCGGACGAAGGCGCCGAGATCGATCCCTCGAAGATGACCGACGACGCCGAGAAGGCGCTCGCGCTCGACTATCTGCAGGCGCGCGACGTGCTCGACGACCTCGTGGCGAATCGAAGGTACCGCGACGCGCTCTCCATCATGGCGTCCCTCGGCCCGAGCCTCGACCTCTTCTTCACGGAGGTCCTCGTCATGGCCGAGGATCCGGACGTGAGGGCGAACCGCATCGCGCTCCTGCGCTCGATCCGCGACCAGTTCGTGCGCGTCGCGCGGTTCTCGGAAATCCGGGGCTGAGCCGGAGAGTCGGGAACGTCCGTGCAGCTCCCGGTTCATTCCCCGCCGCCCGAGGGCGAGATCGATCCCGTCTGCGGGATGACGGTGGATCCCGCGCGCGCCGCGGCGAAGGTCGAGCACGGCGGCAAGACCTGGTACTTCTGCTCGAAGGGCTGCGCGGAAAGATTCCGGAAAGAGCCAGAGAGATCTTCTTCACCCCCTTCACTTTCTAAGAAATCTCCCGGTTCTCTCTGGACCTGCCCGATGCATCCCGAGATCGTCAGGGAAAAGCCCGGAGCCTGCCCGATCTGCGGAATGGCTCTGGAGCCGTTGATGCCGACCGCCGCCGGCGGGGAGGAGGAGAACCCGGAGCTTCGGGACATGTCGCGACGGTTCTGGGTGAGCCTCGGACTGACGATCCCGCTCTTTCTCTTCGAGATGGGCTCGATGGTGTCGCCCACGCTGCGGGACGCGCTGCCGTCGCGCCTGAACCTGCTCGTCCAGCTTGCTCTCGCGACACCCGTCGTCCTCTGGGGCGGGTGGCCGTTCTTCGAGAGAGGCTGGGCCTCTCTTCGCACGCGAAACCTCAACATGTTCACCCTCATCGCCCTGGGAACGGGCGCGGCATACCTGTACAGCCTTGCCAGGACGGCACAAACCCTCTTCACCTTTCAAAGAAACTTTGCAGACCATGACATGAGCCACGCCGCGACCGGCGTTGGCGCGCTCCACGATGTCTATTTCGAAGCCGCGGCCGGCATCACGACCCTCGTCCTGCTCGGGCAGGTGCTCGAGCTGAGAGCGCGTGCGCGAACCTCGGGGGCGATCCGGGCGCTGCTGGGCCTCGCGCCGAAGACGGCGCGCGTCGTCCGCCCCGACGGCCGCGAAGAAGACGTGCCGCTCGAAAACGTGGCCGTCGGAGACCGGCTGCGCGTGAGGCCGGGCGAAAAGGTGCCCGTGGACGGGCTCGTGCTCGAGGGCGCGAGCGCGGTGGACGAGTCGATGATCACGGGCGAGCCGGTGCCGGTGGAGAAGACGAGGGGGAGCACCGTGACGGGCGGCACGCTCAACAGCGTCGGCGGCATCGTGATGAAGGCCGAGCGCGTGGGCCGGGACACGCTCCTCGCGCAGATCGTGAGACTGGTCGGCGAGGCGCAACGGAGCCGCGCGCCCATCCAGCGGCTCGCGGACGCGGTCGCCACCTGGTTCGTGCCCGCCGTCGTCCTCGTCTCCGTCCTGACGTTCGCCGCCTGGGCCGTGTTCGGCCCGCAGCCGCGTTTCGCGCACGCGCTCGTGAACGCCGTCGCCGTCCTCATCATCGCCTGCCCGTGCGCGCTCGGGCTCGCGACGCCGATGTCGATCATGGTCGGAACCGGGCGCGGCGCGCAGGCCGGCATTCTCGTGAAGAACGCCGAAGCGCTCGAAAAGCTCGAGAAGGTGAACACGCTCGTCGTGGACAAGACGGGCACGCTGACGGAAGGGAAGCCGAGAGTGGAGAAGATTCGCGCCTTCGGCGCGTTCGACGAAAAGGAATTGTTGCGCATGGCCGCCTCGCTGGAGCGCGCGAGCGAACACCCCCTCGCGGCCGCGGTCACGGCCGCCGCCGAGGCAGCCGGTCTTACTCTTTCACCTTCGAAGGAATTCTCTTCGATCCCCGGGAAGGGCATTGCCGGAAAGGTGGACGGCCGGCCGGTCCTGCTGGGGTCTCTTCCCCTATTCGAAGAAGATTCTCTTTCTTCTTCCTTTCCCAGCGACCTCCTCGCCGAAGCAGACGCGGAGCGCGCGCAGGGTCACACGGTCCTCTTCGTGGCCGTGGACGGCAAGCCGGCGGGGTTCCTCTCGGCCGCCGATCCGATCAAGGGATCCGCGGCCGCCGCCATCGCCGAGATGCATCGCCTGGGAGTCCGCGTGGTGATGCTGACGGGCGACGCGAAGGCCACGGCCGAGAGCGTCGGCCGGGCGCTCGGAATCGACGAAGTCGTCGCGGGTGTGCTGCCGACGGCGAAGGCCGAAGCGGTGGCGCGCCTCAAGGGCGAGGGCAGGATCGTCGCGATGGCGGGCGACGGCGTGAACGACGCGCCGGCGCTCGCCGCTTCGGACGTGGGCATCGCGATGGGAACGGGGACGGACGTCGCGATCGAGAGCGCGGACGTGACGCTCCTCAAAGGCGACCTCTCCGGCCTCGTCAAGGCGCGGCGACTCTCGGAGGCGACGATGAGGAACATCCGGCAGAACCTCGTCTTCGCGTTCGTGTACAACGTGATCGGCATCCCGATCGCGGCGGGATTGCTCTACCCGTTCTTCGGGCTTCTCCTGTCCCCCGTCATCGCGAGCGCCGCGATGACGTTGAGCTCGGTCTCGGTGATCACGAACGCGCTCCGTCTCCGGCGCGTCGCGCTCTGAAACGCCGGGGTCGTAGAATCCGTGCCGGGAGCACTCCATGCCTCTTCTGGAATATCGATGTTCGGACTGCGGAAAGAAGACCGAGGACCTCGTCCTCGCGGGAGACACGGCGCGGCCGCCGAGGTGCTCGTCGTGCGGCTCGAAGAAGGTCTCGCGCCTGCTCTCGACGTTCGCGGCTCCGACGTCGTCTCCTTCCACGGGCGGCTTCGACGCGGCGACCGCCTGCGGCGGCGGCCCCTGCAGCATGCCCGAGGCCTGTGGCGCGGGCCGCGGATTCGACGAGAACTGAGGGTTCCCGAGCTTCGCGTACCTGAGGCATCTGAATCACGCGGAATGCGCTCGCCCGTCGTCCTTTGCGTGTTAGCGTTTTCGAATGGAAATCCTCGCCTCGCCGCGCGCGCCCGTCTTCGGACACGACCTGCTTTCCCTTCTTCAGCAAATGGGAGGGAAAGCGAGCGTCGAGGCCCTCCAGAACGCGGCGTCCGGCGCTTTCGGCGCGGGCGCGGTATACGGGAACTGCCACGGCGACCGCTTCTCGTTCCACGAGGTGCTCGCTTTCCTCGCGTCGCGCGGCAAGCTCGAGCGTCGCGGGGACGAGGTCTTCCTCGGGTCTGAGCCTGCCTGCTCCGGCCACTGAAGACACCAAGAGGCGGGACTCTCCGACGATCCCAGGGACCTATTAAAGGTTGTGGTCTTATGCTTTAATAGTGCGGATCGCTATTAAAGGTGCGTTTTCGGGAAAGGATCCATGAAACGAGGGCCGACCGGAGAATTCTCGAGCCTGAATCTTGGCGGGGAAATCGTGCGCGCCTTCGTCCCGCGCCCGCTCCCTCCCGTCCCCGGGATCTCGCTGGCGACCGTCCGAGAGAAGCTCGACCGAGCGCTCCTCGCTCTCGGACACCTCGATGCCGTCTCGGCGCTCCTGCCCGATACCCACCTCTTTCTCTACAGCTATGTCCGAAAAGAAGCGGTCCTTTCGTCGCAGATCGAAGGAACGCAATCGTCGCTCTCCGACCTTCTTCTCTTCGAGCTCGAAGAGCTACCGGGAGTTCCGCTCGCCGACGTCTCGGAGGTGTCCCGGTACGTTGCGGCGCTCGAACACGGCCTCAAACGTCTGCGAGCCGGGTTTCCGCTCTCGAACCGGCTTCTGCGCGAGATCCATGAAGTCCTCCTGGCGAAGGGGCGTGGTGCCGACAAGGCTCCGGGCGAGTTTCGTCGCACTCAGAACTGGATCGGAGGAACGCGCCCGGGGAGCGCACGCTTCGTTCCGCCGCCTCCGGATCGCGTCGAGGAGTGCATGGCGGCGCTCGAGCGCTTTCTGCACGACGACCCCGTGCGTACGCCGCCCCTCGAGAAGGCCGCCATGGCGCATTTGCAGTTCGAGACGATTCATCCGTTCCTCGATGGCAACGGACGGGTGGGCCGGCTGCTCGTCACCCTTCTTCTGTGGAAGGAGGGTGTTCTCCGGGAGCCTCTCCTCTATCTAAGCCTCTACCTGAAACGGCATCGCGCCCGTTACTACGAGCTGCTCCAGGCGGTCCGTACGGAGGGAGACTGGGAGGCATGGCTCGCCTTTTTCGCGGACGGTGTGTCGACGACGGCGCGAGGCGCGGTCGAGACGGCCCGCGCGATCGAGAAGCTGTTCCAAAAGGATCGCGAACGGATTCATGCGTTGGGGCGCGGGGCGAATTCAGCGCTCCTGGTTCATCACGCGCTCGAAAAGCGCCCGCTCGAAACGATCGGCCGCCTCGCCTCGGCGACGAAGCTCACGGTTCCGACGGTGACGAAGGCGATCACAGCGCTCGAGAAGCTCCGAATCGTCCGAGAAATCACGAAGAGGAGACGGGGCCGCGTGTTCTCTTACTCGGCGTACCTCGGTCTTCTCGCAGAAGGAACGGAACCGGGCTGAATTCCGGGTCAGCCCCCGATCGCTCCCACCGCGAGAGCCACGACCGCGAAGTGGCAGGCCGCCGCCGCGATCACGAGCGCGTGGAAGACCTCGTGGTACCCGAAGACCCTCGGAAAGGGATTCGGACGCCGGAACGCGTAGACGGCCGCGCCGAGGCTGTACACGACTCCGCCCGCGGCGAGGAGGACGACGGCTCCCGTTCCGAGCGCCGCCTTGAGCGCGGGGAGGATCGGAAGAGCCGCCCAGCCGAGGAGGACGCACACGGCCGCGACGAGGACCTTCGGCGCCCCGACCCACGCGACGGAGAGGACGATCCCGACGATCGCTCCCGCCCACACGACGCCGAGCATGACCCACCCCGCGCGATTCTCGAGAAGAAAGGCGAACGGCGTGTACGTCCCCGCGATGAGCAGGAAGATCGCCGAGTGGTCGACGCGCCGGAGAATCAGGCGGACGCGCTCGGACCACGTTGGCCGGTGGTAGATCGCGCTCACGGCGAAGAGCGCGACCAGGGAGATGCCGTAGACGATCGCCCCGATGCGCGCGCGCGGCCCGGTGGCGGTCAGGACGAGGATTCCCCCGGCGATGGCCGCGACGAATGCGGCGACCTCGTGGAGGACGCCCCTGAGGACCGGTTTCGCGAGGATTTCGCCTTCGGCTTCCGCCATGGTCCCGTCCATCATGCTCCTGCGCCTACGCCGTCGTCTTCTGGAAGCGCGCGACGGCGAGGGCGATGATGAGGATCGTGAAGCCGGTGAGCCAGGCGATGGGCTCCCAGAGCTCGGCCACCCCCGCGCCTCTCAGCACGATGCCGCGGACGACCTGGATGAAGTACTTCGCCGGGATCGCGTACGTGATGATCTGGAAGAACTTCGGCATGCCGTCGATCGGGAAGACGTAGCCCGACAGGAAGACGAACGGCAGGAGAAAGAAGAACGACATCTGCATCGCCTGCATCTGCGTCTTCGCGAGCGTGGAAAGCAGCATGCCGAGCCCGAGGACGGCCGCGATGAACATGAGCCCGACGAGGTAGAGCTCGACGACGCTGCCGGCGATCGGAACTTTGAACAGGAACCTCATCAGGACGATGATGAGCGTGAGCTGGAAGACGCCGATCACGACGAAGGGCGCGATCTTGCCGAGGATCAGCTCGATGCGCGTGACGGGCGTGACCTGGAGCTGCTCGAGCGTGCCCCGCTCCCTTTCGCGCACGATCGCCATCGCCGTGAACTGGATGAGCGTGAACGTGAGGATGATCGCGATGAGGCCCGGGATGATGAACGTCGCCGTCCGGAGGTCGGGGTTGTACCAGGGCCTCACGCGCACGTCGACCGGCAGCTCGGGCGACTTCCAGCCCGCGCGCTGCGCGAGAAGGCGGATCGAAAGCCCGTTCGCGATGCCGCTCGCGATCGCCATCGCCTGGGACGCCGTCGTCGTGTCCGACGCGTTCACGATCAGGAGCGCATGGGCCGGCGCGCCGCGGTGGATGTCCTTGCCGAAATCCGCGTCGATCACGAGGCCGACGGACGCGTGCGCCGAGTCGATCTCGCGGCGGAGGTCCGCCTGGGAATCCACGTACTTGACGACGTCGAAGTACTCGCTCGCGGTCATCTTCGAGACGAGCTCGCGGCTCTCGTACGAGCGCGATTCGTCGAGGATCGCCGTCGTCAGGTGCTTGACGTCGTAGTTGATCGCGTACCCGAAGATCATCGTCTGGAGGAGCGGGACCATGACGATCATGCGCAGCGTCAGGGGGTCCCTCTTGAGCTGCAGGAACTCCTTGCGGGCGAGGGCCAGGAACCGTTTCATGCCGCGACCTCCTCCCGCGATCTCCTCTGCTTGCGCGCAAGCGAAACGAAGACGTCTTCCAGGGACGGCTCGGCCGGCTCCGGCGGCGCGAAACGGGCGAGCAGGTTTCGCGCTTCGTCGATGGAGCCGGGCTTCGCGACGGCGCGAAGCCGCGCGCCGAAGAGGTAGGCGTCCTCGAGAGAGGCATCCTTCTGCACTTCCTCGAGCGCCACGAACGGGTCCGAGGGCGGCGTGACCTGCACGATCCGGTCCGCGAGGTCGCGCTTGAGGTCGGGTGGAGCGCCCTCCGCGATGATCGCGCCGTCGAGGATGAACGCGAGCTCGTCGCACTGCTCGGCTTCGTCCATGTAATGCGTCGTGACGAGGACCGTCATGCTCTTCTCCGCCGCGAGCTCGTAGATCAGGTCCCAGAAGAGCCGCCGTCCTCGCGGATCGACGCCTCCCGTCGGCTCGTCCAGGAACAGGAGCTCCGGCTCGTGGAGAAGCGCGGCCGCCAGCGCGACGCGCTGGCGATAGCCCGTGGAGAGTCCTTCCGTGAGGGCCGGCAGGAGCTTCGCGAAGCGGAGCCGTTCCGACAGCTCCTTGATGCGGTCGGCGAGGCGGTCCTTCGGAAGGCCGTAGATCGATCCGAAGAACGTCAGGTTCTCCTCGGCCGTAAGGTCCAGGTAGAGCGAGAACTTCTGGCTCATGTACCCGAGATGCGTCTTCCACGTGTCGGTGTCGCGCGCGACGTCGAGCGTGCGACCCTTCGGCTGCATCGTCGCGCGGCCCTCGGAGGGCTTGAGGAGCCCCGCGAGCATCCGGATCGTCGTGGATTTTCCCGAGCCGTTCGGGCCGAGGAAGCCGAAGACCTTCCCGCGGGGAACCTCGAACGAGACGTGGTCGACGGCGACGAAATTGCCGAACTTCCGCGTGAGGTTCTCGCAGCTGAGGAGGATGTCACTCATCCCTCGGCCTCGCTGAACAGGACGAACGCGTCCTCGAGGCTGGGCTCTACGCGCCGGATGTCCTCTGCCGGGACGAGACCCGCGAGCGCCTCGCGCAATTCACCTTCTAAGAAATCCCCCGTCTTCCCTTTATCTTCTCTTCCCCTCACGTGCAGCCTCGTCCCGAAGAGCGAGACGTCGTCGACCTCCTGCACTCCCTCGAGGCGCTTCTTGACCTCGAGCCGCTTCGACGAGCGGATCTCGACGAGCGGCCGCGGATACGAGGCGAGGATCTCTTCGCGCGTGCCGAGGGCGGAAAGCCGTCCGTGATCCAGGAACGCGAGATGCGTGGCGTACTCCGCCTCGTCCATGTAGGGCGTCGAAACGACGATCGTCAGGCCTTCGTGGTGCAGCCGGTTCAGGAGCAGCCAGAACTCGCGGCGCGACACCGGGTCGACGCCGGTCGTGGGCTCGTCGAGGAGAAGGAGAGGCGGCTGCGTCATGAGCGCCGAGACGAGCGAGAGCTTCTGCCTCATGCCTCCCGAAAGCGCTCCCGCGAGACGCTTCCCGAACCGGTCGAGGCCGACGCGCTGCAGGAGGTCCTTCGCGCGCTTCGCGGCGACGTCGTCGGGGATCTCGTAGAGCCGCGCCCTGAGGGAGAGGTTCTCGTCGATCGAGAGGTCCTCGTAAAGGCTGAAGCGCTGCGGCACGAAGCCGAACGCGACGTTTTCCGCGATGCGGACGGTGCCCGCGGTCGGCTTGAGAAGGCCGGCGACGATGCGGAACAACGTCGACTTGCCGGCGCCGTCGGGCCCGATGAGCGCGAAGAGCTCGCCCTTGTCGATCTCGAGGTCGATTCCCCTGAGGGCCTCGACCTTTTCGAACTTCCGGGCGACGCCCCGGATCTCGATCACGGGCCGACCTTGACGCTCACTTCCGCGGGCTGCCCCGGGACGAGCGGCACGTTCCACCCCGCGTCGAGGTCCACCTTCGCGGCGTAGACCTGGTTCACGCGCTCCTCGCGCGTCTCGACCGGCTTCGGCGTGAACTCCGCGTCGGGGGAGATCTCCGTGACGTGCGCCGGGAAGGACTTGCCGGGGAACGAATCCACGGTGACGGTCGCGGGGAGCGATGTCCTCACCACGCCGAGCTTGGTCTCGGGGATGTAGGTCCGCACGTAGAGACGTCCCGTGAACGCCATCGTCAGCGCGGGCTGGGACGGCGAGAGCAGGAGGCCCGGCTCGGCCATGCGGTGGAGGACGACGCCGTCCGCGGGTGCGCGGATTTCCGCCTCTCCGGCGGTCGTCTCGGACTGCTTGAGGACCGTGCGCGCCCGGTCCACGTCGCGCCGCGCCTGTTCCTTCTGCCACGAGCGCGTGCCTTCGCGGAGGAGGCCGAGTTTTTCTTCGCTCATCTTGAGATTGGCCTCCGCGCGATCGAGATTCGCGCGCGCAACGTCCACGTCTCGAGGAGATCCCACTTTCTTAGAAAGTAATATCTGCTGGCGCTCGAGCTCCGGCTTCGCGAGATCCAGAGCGGCGCGACGGTCCGCGACTTCCTGCTCCGCAGCCTTGATTTCCGACCCCCGGCTTCCCGCTTCCAGGTCCTGGTACCGCGCCTGGCTGGATTCCAGGCCGCGGCGATCGCGCTCGACGGCGAGCGCCATCTCGCCGAGGTCGAGCTTCACGAGGAGGTCGCCGGCCTTCACGCGATCCCCTTCCTTCACCTTGACCTCGACGACGCGCCCGGCGACCTTCGGCGCGAGGTCCACGGTGGGTGCTTCGAGACGCCCGCTCAGCTTGACGAAGTTCGGGTCCTGCTTCGGCCGGCATGCGGCAATGACGATTGCCGAGGCCGCGAGTCCGGCGATCGCGACGGCCGGGAAGAAACGAGACGTCCTGCGCATGCGGCCGCCAGCCTACAGTTCCGCGGGCGCGGGCGCGAGGGTCTGGTCCGCGGCCGGCTGCGCGCCGGGCTGCTTGCGCAGCCGCCGGACCGCGCGGCCGATCGCCTGCTGCGCGTCGTCGAAGAGCGAGTAGGCGACGGGCGTCGCGAGGAGCGTGAGGAGGAGCGCGAGCGTCTGGCCGCCCACGATGACCGACCCGATCGCGCGGTTCGTGCCCGCGCCCGGCCCGGAGGAGACGAGAAGCGGCAGCATGCCGGCCACGAAGGCGAGAGTCGTCATGAGGATGGGGCGGAGGCGCTCGCGGCTCGCGAGGATGACCGCCGCGTCGCGCTCCATGCCGCGTTCGCGAAGCTGGTTCGCGAACTCGACCTGGAGAATCGAGTTCTTCTTCACGACTCCGAACAAAACGAGGATGCCGAGCGACGTGAAGATGTTCAGCGACTGGCCGGCGATGAGAATCGAGAGGAGCGCGAACGGCACCGTGAGCGGAAGAGCGAGGAGGATCGTGATCGGATGGAGCCAGCTCTCGAACTGGGCCGCGAGGATGAGGTACATGAAGATGAACGACAGCGCGAACGCCAGGAGGAAGTTCTGCGCGGCACGGCCCTGCTCCTTCGAGCGGCCGATGAAGCGATACGTGAAGGAGGGGTCGAGGTTCATCGCCTTCGCCTCCTTCGCGAGGAGATCGATCGCGACCTGAGACGAGAAGCCCGGGTTCATGTTCGCGAGGATCGTGACCTGGCGCCGGCGGTTCAGGCGCTTGATCTCCGACGGGCCCGTGCCCGCGCGGAAGGACGTCACGTCCTCGAGCGGGACCGCACCGAGGCGGTTCGACGGCACGTTGAAGCGGCGGAGGCTCGCCTCGTCGGTGCGGTCGCCCGGCCGGGCGCGGAGGTACACGTCGTACTGCTCGCCCCCGTCGTCGAAAGCGGAGACTTTCTCGCCGCCCACGAGGACGCGGAGGGTCTCGGAGACGTCCGCCACCGAGACGCCGAGGTCCGACGCTTTCGAGCGGGCGACGGTCACGCCGAGCTCGGGCTTGCCGAAGATGAGCGACGAGTCCACGTCCACGATGCCGGGGACCTGCGAGAGCTTCTTCATGAGCGTGTCGGAGACGGCCGCGAGCCGCGTGAGGTCCGGCCCGTTCACGACGAACATGATCTCGGCGTTCTTCTGCCCGCCCGAGAAGGCGTTCACGTACGACACGTCCGAGCGCAGCCTGGAGTCCTCGAAGTGCGGGAGGATCTGCTTGCGCACGCGGTCCATGACGGTCGTCTGCGCGTCCTTGCGCCTGTGGACGTCCACGAGCTTCACGTAGATGCTTCCGACGTTCGGGGTCTTCGCGTCGTCGGCGCCCACCGTCAGAAGCGTGTATTCGACGCCGGCGAGCGCCTTGACCTCCTTGGAGATGCGGTTCCCGATGAGGGCCGTCGCTTCGAGCGACGTTCCCTCCGGCGCGCGGAAGTTCACCTCGAACTGCGACTCGTCGTCGTAGGGCAGGAAATTCTTCGGGACGAACTTGAAGAGGACCGGTACGGCGAGAAGGGCGACGACGCACGCGAGGACGACCGCCCAGCGCCGCGCCATGGACCACGTGAGCATCGACGTGTACGCCCGGTCGATGTGCCGATAGAAGCCTCGCGACTTCGTTGAAGAGCTCTCCGACGACGCGCCGCCCTCGCCCAGGCTCTCTCTCCTTCTAAGCAAATCTTCTTTCTTCTCTTCTTTTCTCTTCAACAACCTGGCCGACAACATGGGCGTCAGCGAGAAGGACACGAGGAGCGAGACGAGGATTGCGAAGGCCATCGTGAGGCCGAACGAGTTCATGAACCGCCCGACGATGCCGCCCATGAAGGCGACGGGAAGGAAGACGGCCACGAGCGAGAGCGTCGTCGCGAGGACGGCGAGGCCGATCTCCTTCGTCGCGTCGATCGCGGCCTGGAAAGGCATGACCTTCTTCTCCTCGATGAACCGGAAGATGTTCTCGAGAACGACGATGGCGTCGTCGATGACGATGCCGACGGCGAGCGTGAGCGCGAGGAGCGTCAGGACGTTGAGCGTGAAGCCCATCGCGTACATGAGGGCGTACGTGGAGATGATCGACGTCGGAATCGCGATCGCCGCGATGAGGGTCGACCGGAGGTTGCCGAGGAAGAGGAGCACGACGAGCGCCGCGAGGAAACCGCCGAGAACGAGGTGCTCCTGGACGGTCGAGACGGCGGCCTTGATGAACTGCGACTGGTCGCGGACGATCTCGGTCGTGTAGCCGGCCGGGAGCTGCGGAGCGATCTCGGCGAGGCGGCCCTTGATCGCATCGATGACCTGGACCGTGTTCGTGCCCGACTGCTTGCGGACCGACAGGACGACCGTGGGAACTCCGTCCTTGCTCGCGGCGCGCTCGGCGTCCTCTTCGCTGTCCTCCACGGTCGCGACGTCGCCGATCCGCACCGGCAGCCCGCTCCGCTGCGTGATGAAGATCGCCTCGAACTCCTTCGCGTTCGCCACGCGTCCGTAGACGCGGACGGTCGCCTCGTTCGCGCCGCTCTTGAGCGTGCCGCCCGGGAGCTTCACGTTCTGCGTCTGGAGAGCGCGGCGGACGTCGACGGCGGAAAGGCCGTAGGCCTTGAGGCGCTCGGTGTCGAGGCGCACGTTGATGCGGCGCGACCGGCCGCCGAGGATCGTGACCTGCCCGACTCCGTTGACGGACTCGAGCTGGCGGCGCAGGACCTTGTCGGCGAACTCGGTCGTCTCGCGGAGGGTCCGGTTTCCCGAGAGAGCCACGGAGAGGACCGGCGTGGCGTCGGGATCGAGCTTCTCCACGATGGGCTGGTCGATGTCGCGCGGGAGCTCGGCGAGGACGCGGTTCACCTTGTCGCGCACTTCCTGAGCGGCGACGTCGACGTTCTTCTCGAGGATGAACGTGACGAAGACCTGCGAGATGCCCTCGGCGGAGACCGACTGGAGGTCGTCGATGCCCGCGATCGTGTTGATCGACTCCTCGATCTTGTCGGTGACCTCCGTTTCGACCTCCTCCGGAGCCGCTCCGGGAAGGCGGGTGATGACGGCGACCGTGGGGAAGTCGACGCGCGGATACCGGTCCACTCCGAGGCGCGTGTAGCCGACGCCTCCGACGACGACGAGCGCGATGATGATCACCGACGCGAAAACGGGCCGGCGAACGCAAAGACGGGCGAGTGCCTGCACGGTTTGGTCTCCTTATTCGCCGGTCAGTTGGCGCGCTGGATCTCGAGGCCGTCCACGAGACGGCGGTCGGGGCCGACGGCGACACGTTCGCCCGCCGTGAGGCCGGACCGCACCTCCAGGGAGTCTCCGTGGCGGTCTCCGATCGAGACGATGCGCTCGACCACGCGCGTCTGCCCGAGCACGAAGACGCGCGAGACGCCCGAATCCGTGACGACGGCGGCCGCCGGCACGAGCAGCGTCTTTTCGCTCTTGGGGAGGGAGACCCGCGCCGTCACGAAGAGGCCCGGCTTCAGGACGTGGCGGGGATTCGGGACCATGGCCTCCACGACGAGCGTGCGCGCTTCCGACCGCAGGGACGGGCCGATGTAGCGGACCGTCGCGTCGAACGTGCGGTCCGGAAACGACTGGACGGCGAGCGAGGCCTTCTGGCCGACCTGAATGGCCGACACGGCGGCCTCCGGGATCGCGAGCTCGGCCCGGAGGGGATCGATCTTCACGAGGCCGCAAATCGCCGAGCCCTTCCGGATGTAGGCGCCTGCCGAGATCTTCTTCTCGGTCACCACGCCCGAGAAGGGCGCGCGAATCGTGCAGTCGGCATGGCTCTTCTCGGCGAGCGCGACGGACGCCGCCGCGAGATCGAGGTCCGTAGCCTTGCGCTGGTCCTCGGCGCGGGCGACGACCTGTCTCTTGCGAAGCTCGGCATAGCGCTCGACTTCGGCCTTCGCCCACGCGAGGTTCGCGCGTGCCTGGTCGAGCTGCGCCCTGGCCTCCCGGTCGTCGAGCGTCGCGAGGATGGCGCCCTTTTCCACGAAGGTTCCGCGCTCGACGCGCACGCTCACGACTTGCCCGTCGCGTTCGGAAGCGACGTCGGCGGACTCGTCGGCGGTGAGAGCGCCCGTCACCTCGAGGACGAGCGGCAGGACCCTGCTCTCGACCGGCGCGCCGTGCACGAGGATGGGCGCGGGCGTCGGGCCCGCCGCCGCGGCATGGGAGCCCGCGCCGCGCGAACAGCCCCAGACCGCGATCGTGCCGAGTGCCGCCGCGAGAATCGAGGCGAGGTTCAACCGGGTCATCGTCACTTTCCCCCTTCGGCCTTCACCGCCGCCGCGTCGTCCCGGATCTCGATGCGTCGCTCGTCGAGAAGCGTTCCTTGCGCGCGGGCGAAGTCGGTCAGCGCCTTGCGATAGTCGGTGAGCGCGGCCGTCTCGGTGAGTACGGCCTGCGCGAGGTCGTTCTGGCGCGTGAGAACGAAGAAGTTCGTCGAGAGACCGACGCCGTAGCGTTCCTTCTCCGCGCGGAGCTGCGTCTCGGCCGCGGCGCGTCCGGCCTTCGCCGCGTCGATGCGCTGCGCGGCCGTGTCGAGGGTGAGGACCGCGTTCCGCACCTCGACCGCGACGCGCTGTTTCTGCTGCGTGACGAGGATCTCGGCCTGGCTCCTCTGCGCTTTCGCGATCGCGACGTCTCCCCGGGCCGCGCGGTTGCCGACGGGGACCGCGAGTGAGAGCCCGATCGATGCGTCGGGAAAACGCCCCTCGCCGATCGTCCCGACGGAGCGGCCGAAATCACCGGCCAACGCGTCCGGCACGACGGCCGGCCCACCCAGGAAGCCCGCCTCGGAGGCATTCGGATTGAGGCTGCCCGCGAGCCCGCGGCGGGCGTAGCCGGCCACGAGATCGAGCTGCGGTTTTAGCCGGTCCTTCGCGAAGTCCACGTCCACGTCGCGCTCGGCGAGCGCGCTCTTCGCTTCGGCGAGCTCGGGCCGGTTGCTCTCGGCCCGGGAGATTGCCTCGCCGAGGTCTATCTGAACGACCGAGGTCTCGGGCGCGTCCACCGGCTCGAGCGTCTGGTTCCAGAGAGGATCTCCGCTGTCCTTCAGGAGGAGAAGCTTGAGAGCGAGCTCGGCGCGGCGCATCTGCTCCTGCGAGGCGTACAGGTCGCCCTTCCGCCGCTCGAGCTCCGCGACGGGTTGCGCGATGTCCGTCTCCGGGAGCGCGCCGACGTCGATCCTCGACTTCGTATCCTCGCGTTGCTCGGACGCGAGCCCCACGCTCGACGCGCGCACCTGGACGTCACGCCGCGCCGCGACGAGGTTCCAGTACGCCCGTTCCACGGTCGAGACGGTATCCGCGACGGTTCGCTTCAGAGAGGCCGTGGTGCGGGCCTTGTCGAGGCGCGCGATCCGGATCGCGCGGCGCGCGGGATCGATCGAGAGGTTCTGAAGGAGCGGCTGGCGAAGGTCCACGCCCACCGACGTGCCGTACGCGGGAGTGAGCAGGGCGAAGAAGTTGTTCGTGAGGTCTCGTGCAGCCGACGCTGAGAGACTCACGGTTCCGCCCGTCGGCAGGAGGGCGCCGATCGAAGCGGCTCCTGAATACCCCTCGTTCGAGGGTGCGAGCTCCCCCGCCGGCGCGCCGGAAAGAAGGGAATTCGCCGGGTCCGTGTGCTTGCGATATCGCGCGTCCAGGCGGAACGTGGGGTCGTAGGGCGCACCCGCCCTGAGGAGAGACGCGTCCGCGATGCGGAACGATTCGCGCTCGATGGCGATGTCGTTGTTGTTCGCCAGCGCGCGCGCCGTCGCGTCGGCGAGCGAGAGCGGGACGCCGGCCGGAGCCGCCGGCACGGGCGGGGCGGGAGGCTTCTGGACCGGAGCAGAAGGCTTCTGGAGGGGAGCGGGGGATTCCTGCGCCGGCATCGGAAACGCGACGAAAAGCACAGCGAGGAGGACAGCCTTGCCGATCACGAGGGTCTCCTTTCATCGTCGGGGCGCGCGTCCGGGTTCGGGCGGAGGCTCGCTTTCTGGAGACGGGGATCGATCGTCTCGGCGAGCCGCTCGAAGAGCGCGCATTTCGTCGCGAGGAGCGCTTCACGTTCCGCCTTCGTCAGCTCCACGCCGCATGCGGCCAGCTTGGCGAGCGTCGCCAGGGGATCCCTGCGG
The DNA here is from genome assembly GCA_963719225.1 of Thermoanaerobaculia bacterium. GTDB lineage: Bacteria > Acidobacteriota > Thermoanaerobaculia > UBA5066 > UBA5066 > Fen-183. The sequence goes on from CAVRAY010000001.1 coordinate 1,199,133, forward strand.
AATTCCCGCCGAAGCTCCTCGTCCGTCGCGAGTCTCCCGAATATCAGTTCCACGCATTTCTGAGACATGGCGGCCAGATCTCCCGCGAGCGCAGTTCATACGCCGTGCCATCGATGTGGACTTTCGTCAGCCCTGGAGGAAGTGTTTCTGAGAAGGGAGTTTAGAAGCGGGCGGGGGCGGCGCCGGAAGGTGCGGCGTGGCTCGATTCGATGCTGATTTATCGACACGTTGAACCCTCGCGTTCCCTCTTCCCCTTCTAAGAAGAATCCACCATGACCGACGCTCCGCCAATGCATGAAGCGCACGGGAGCAAGAATCTCTCCTCATTCCCCCGCGAGTCGGTTCATTTCCGCCGCGAGTCGGAAGTCGAGCTCCGTGAGGCCGCCGGCGTCGTGCGTCGAGAGAGCGACCGTGACGCGGTTCCACACGTTCGACCAATCGGGATGATGGTCCAGCTTCTCGGCCGCGAGCGCGGCGCGCGCCATGAAGCCGAAGGCCTCCGAGAAGTCGCGGAACGTGAACGTGCGGTGGAGCTGTTCTTCCCGGCGTGTCCAGCCGGGGATGTCGGAGAGCCGCGTGTCGGCATCGGCTGCGGAGAGTTTCGCGGGGCGCGTCATGGCCGCATTCTGCCTCGTATCATGCGGGTCGGGCGCCGGAGGATCTGAATGCGCACAGCTCGAACGATCGGCTTTCTCGTTCTCGCCCTCGCGGGCGCGACACTCGTCTGGCTGGGAGCAGGCACGGTCCGGGCCTCGCGGCGCGAGCGCGCGGCCGAGGCGGCCTGGGCCGATTCGTTCGGACCTCTCGGGGAGATCACGGCGAAGTTCCCGGCACATCCCACGAACGCCGCGGCGCGCGCCGTCGAGGAATCGGCCGGGAGACTCGGCATCGAGCTTCGTCCGCGCGGGGAGATGCCGCCGGATGACGAACCGGGCAAGAGGAAGAAAACGGATCTGAGCGACGTCCGCGTGCCGCTCGAACGATGGGTGGACCACGAAGCCGCGAAACCCGAGGGCCTGCCGGACGCTCCGCCCGCGGCGGTCGCGGCCTATTTCGTTTCCCACGCGGCCACGCTCGACGCACTCGAGAAGAGCCTTCTCGCGGGCCCCGCTCCGGACTGGGCCGTCGATCTCACGAAGCTTCACGCCGCGCCCGTTCCGAATGTCCTCGGTCACATGCAGCTCACGCGTGTTCTCGTCGGTCGAGCCGAGGCGAGGGCGGCGGCCAGGGACAAACGCACGGACGAATCCCTCCGCGCCGCCTTTGCCTTCACGGGCTCCCTGCGCAGCCGTCCCGAGGTCGTGAGCCAGGTCGTCTCGGCGGCTGCGACGCGCCTCGAGCTCGGGGCCATCCGGCGGATTCCGGTCGACGCCGCCGCCTGGCGCGAACGGCTGAAAACGCTCGACCCGCGCGCGGGTCTCCTCGTGTCCCTTCGGCGCGAGGCGTGGATGGAGTACGAGGCCGCGAAAGGGCTCCTGAGGGAGAAGCTCCGCGCCGGCCCGCTTTCCGGACGTCTCGCGGCGCTCTTCGGCGCCTGGCAGGAGCGGATCGAAGCCGCCGCGGTCCTCGACGCGTGGCGGGCCACGATCGACGCCGCGTCCAAGAGCCCGGTTTCGGACGCCGAACCACGCTTTCTCGGCGAGACCTTCCAGAAGGCCCTCAGCGAGGGCGGGGTCAAGAAACCTCTCGCGGTCCCGAACCTCATCGAGTCCTGGCGCCGCGCGAACGTCGCGGCCCTCGACATCCGGAAGACGGACGAGCTTCTCGCGGCACGGGAAGCGAAGCCGCAACCGACCAAAAAACTTTGAGCCGTCGCCGAGCCGTCGTCCTGTCTTTCGGGGCGCTGTTCCTGCTGGCGGTCGTGTGGGTCGTCGGAGGAAACGCGTGGGCGGCCCGAAAGGAGGAGCAGTGCGACCGCTCCTGGACCGCAACGTTCGGCAGCCTCGATGATTTGAAGAAAAAGTATCCGAAGCGCGAGACGAACGAGACAGCGAAGAGGCTGGAAGTGCTCTCGAAGGATCTTGGGTTCGATCTCGCTCCGCGGGAGCCCGGGAGCGAGCCGCGCCACCTCACGGCCGCCGAAGAGAAGAGAGGCCAGTCCATCTACGATTACACCTCGGCACAGATCTCCAGGCCCGAGACCTCGCTCGATGCGCCGCCCGAAGAGATCGGCCGATTCTTCGAAGAGAAGAGCGTCGGCCTCGACGCGATCGAATTGCTTCTTGTCGCTGGACCGTCTCCGCAGTGGTCTTTCGATCTTTCCTCTTCAGAGAATGATCGAATACCAAACGGACTCGGACAGATCCGCCTTCAAAGAGTCCTGATGGCACGGTCGCTGGCGGCCGCATGCGGCGGCCGAAATGAGGCTGCGGCGCGCTCTCTCGAGGCTTCGTGGAATCTCAACGAATCGCTCCGAGGGCGGCCGGAAATGATGCCGTTACTTATGGGGATGGCAATCGCAGGGCTCGAGGTCGGAGTGCTCCGAAAGGTGGATGTCGAAGAAGATCTCTGGAGAAAGCGGCTGGCGGCGCTCGATCCGAGGGACTCTCTTTTCGATTCGCTCGTGCTCGAGTACCGGCCGGGGTCGGCGAGGAACTTCTTTAGGCATCCTTTGTCGAGCGGCGACGAGCCGTCGTGGTATCAGCGACTCCGGGATTTTTTCTTGCGCCCGACATATCGGCTCATGATGGTCGATTACTCCAATATCCGAGACGCCGCGCACATCATCCTGGCCATCTCGATGCCGAACACCAGAAACGCCTTCCTTCGTGCCGATCGGCTCGTCGTCGACGCGGAGCTGACGTCGAAGATTCTCGAAGCCAAGCAGCTCAGGAAAGAGAACGGCGGACGGTGGCCGGGGGCGATTCCCGGGATCGATGCGTCACGTTATCCGGGCGCGTCCTGGCGCTACGAGGTCTCGCCCGATGCCCGCCGGATGTCGATTGCGTTCAGCCGCGAGCTGGTGTCCCCCTTCCCGCCGGATACAAAACTTCTTCCTCTCCGCTTCTCCTCGAACTGACGTCTCTGCCCTCTTACTCGTAGAATCCCCTCGATGCGGATCGCAGTTGCGATGTCAGGGGGCGTGGACTCGTCGGTCGCGGCCCTCCTTCTCCGCCGCGAAGGCGCCGACGTGGTGGGTCTGTCGATGCACCTCTGGAATCACGACCGCGACGGGTCGGGGGCGAACACGGGCCGCTGCTGCACGCTCGACGACCTGTCCGTCGCGCGACGCGCGGCCGAGGCGATCGGCGTGCCCCACTTCGTCCTGAACCTCGAGCAGCGCTTCACGGAAGCGGTCGTGAAGCCGTTCGTGGAGAGCTATCTCGAGGGGAGGACGCCGATCCCGTGCACGGTCTGCAACACGGAGGTGAAATTCAAGACCCTCCTTCAGAAGGCCTCTGCCCTCGACTGCCAGGCCGTCGCCACGGGGCACTACGCGCGCATCGGAAGGGACGACGTCACGGGAGCCCCGCGCCTCCTGCGAGCGCGCGACCGCGCCCGCGACCAGTCCTACTTCCTCTACGACCTCACGGAAGAGCAGCTCTCACGCGCCCGCTTCCCGCTGGGAGAGCTGACGAAGCCCGAGGTGAGAGAAATCGCGCGAGAGGCGGGGCTGCCGAACTGGGACAAGCCCGATTCTCAGGAGGTCTGCTTCGTGCCGAACGGAATGACGCCGGCGGACTTCATCCGGCTCGAGGCCGGACGTCTCGGCCTCGAGCTGCCGGCTTTCGCGGGCGCGAAGCGCGGGGAGATTTTCTTAGAAGGTGGAGAGAGAGTAGGAGCGCACGAAGGGACGATGGCCTATACCGTGGGCCAGAGAAAGGGGATCGGCGTCGCCGCGAAGGAGCCCCTGTACGTGATCGCAACCAACCCTGAAGAGAGCCGCGTCGTCGTAGGGCCGGCCCCCGCTCTCCTTTCTAAGAAAGTCTTCCTGGAGCGCGTGAGTGTGCGCTTGGCTGGAGGCGTGAGGTCGCCCGTTTCCGTGCTTGCCCGCATCCGCTCCCGCCATCCCGAGCAGGCCGCCTGCCTGACGCTCTCTGAGGGCGGTCGCGGCTCTCTCGACTTCGAGGAGCCCGTGTGCGCCGCGGCTCCCGGCCAGTCGGCGGTCTTCTACGACGTGGGCCGACCCGAGGTCGTCCTCGGCGGCGGCGTCATCTCTCGGCCCGCGGCCTGAGAGATCAACACATTATTTTCGAAGCGGGGCTTGACTTTCGCCTTACTTACGCCTAACTTGCGCCGGCGGGGTGATTCGATGGTTGCCATCAAGAGGGGCGTGAAAATCGAGGGGCAAGACGCCGTCAACATCAGGGACCTCATCGTTCCCGGCGTCGGCAATCGACGCATCTTCCGGATCCTCCTCACGAATGCCTGCCGCTTCTCGTGCGACTACTGCCCCATGCGCGCCGAGCGCGACCTGCCCCGGCATGCCCTCGCACCCGCCAGCCTCGCGCGCCTCTTCATGACCGCGTTTCGCCGCGGCTGGTGCGACGGTCTCTTCGTGACGAGCGGCATCCCGAAGGACCCGATCTTCGCGATGGAGCAGATGCTCCAGCTCGTCGAGATCCTCCGCTTCACTCACGGGTACCGGGGTTATCTCCATGCGAAGGCGCTGGCGGGCGCCGAGCCGGGCCAGATCGAACGTCTCGTGCGTCTCGTGGATCGCGTCTCCTACAACCTCGAGGCGCCGTGCCAGCGCGCGCTCGACGAGCATGCTGCCGGCAAGAGCGGGGCAAGCGGGCTTTCGCTGCTCGAGACGGCTCGGGACGCGGCGCTCGCCGTGCGCGAAGCGCGGCGCGCGTCCGCGCGCCATGCACCGGCGCCTCTTCCGGCTTCTCTTCCCGCCGGGCCGACGCCTGGCCGTCGAGGCCCCGCACTGGCGCTCGTGAACTCCAGCCGGTTTCCCGTCGAGCTCAGCACGGCCACTCGCGAAGAGCTTCGAAGGGTGCCCGGCGTCGGTCCGCGCACGGTCGAACGCATCCTGGAAACCCGGTCGCGAAGGGCGCTGAGAGATCCCGCCGATCTCAAGCGGCTCGGCGTTCAGCTCGGTCGAGCCGGCGGTTTTGTCACCTTGCGCGGACGCCTCGTCGGCACTCGCTCCATCCAGACGCTGCTCTTTGCAAATTGCTCTACTGGAGAGACTTACAAATACAGCGCGGGCACGTTTTGACGAAACGCCGCTCCTCTCCGGAGTCGAAATTGATCAAGGCGTATGCTAGAATTGCGGATTGCGTATGGTCAAGGCCACACCATCTGCCACCCTGATTCTCAAGGACATTCGAGCCGCGCTGGATTCCCGTCTGGACGGGAAAGAGAGAGGGGATAAAGCGAAAAGCATCGTCCCCAAGGGGCCGCTCAAGGCTCTCGGCCTCCGCGCGTCCCTCGTGAGATCGATCGCGCGGGACGTCGAGTCGAAGACGCGGCCCGCGATCGATTACACGGCCGCGCTCGCCGTCGTCGATTCGGCCATGACGCGGAAGGTGCGCGAGGAAATCCTCGTGGCGCTCGAGATTCTCGAGCATCGCCAGAAGGAGTTCGCTCCGGGCCTTTTCGCGAAAGTCGAGAAGTGGAGCGCCGTGGCCGACGACCTCGAGGTCGCCGAAGCTCTCGGGATGCGCGTGGCGGCTCCGGCTCTCAGACTCGAGCCGGCGAAGCTGAACGTGGTCAAGAAGTGGGCGAAGCTCAAGAGCGTCGGGAAGCGGCATCTCGCCGTCCTCGCCGCGACGGGACTCGTGGTGGATGGACACCGCGAAGCGACGGCCGTGCTGAACCTGGCGGAGACTCTCCTCGACGAGCAGAATCCGCTTATGGTCGGCGCCGTCGCGCGGCTTCTGCGGGAGACGACGCGCGTCGACGCGAAAGCCGTCCAGGATTTCCTCTTCCGGCGCTCGATCGACGGCAACCCGGACATCCTCCGCGCCGGCTCCGAAAACCTCGACGCCGCGCGCCGGGCGGCGCTCATCGCGAAGCTCGAGGCTCAGGCCGCGCTCACGGCTCCTCTCGCCGCCGCCGAGAGATAACCTTTTCCCCTTTCGCTCCCCGAAAAAGCAGATAGCCCAGCGCTGCGAAGGCGAGGATGGGCAGAACGTCCGATCCGAAGAGCCCCGGCCAGAACCTCGGGCCGAGCGCGATTTTCATCGGCAGATCGAAATCCTCGTCGAACCCGAGCCCGAAGACGGGGAAGTGCAGGAACGCGACGAGGACGCCCACGAGCGCCCCTCCCGCGATGAGGCCCGAGGAGAGGAGCGTTCCTTCGCTCTCGCTCGCCTCGTCGGGCACGCGGCCGTATCTCCTGTCCGCGAGCTTGCGGACGAGGCCGCCGACGAAGATCGGCATCGTCGTGGACAAAGGCAGGTAGACGCCGACCGCGAACGTGAGCGAGTGCCCCGTCAGGAGCTCGATGAAAACGGCGATCGCGGCCCCGATGAGAACGAGCCCCCAGGGCAGCTTCTGGTCGAGGAGCCCCGAGATGAGCACGGCCATCAGGTTCGCCTGGGGAGCCGGAAAGTTGCGGTTTCCGATGCCGTCCACGCGGCGGAACACGGCAGCGCCGGTTGAGCGGTCCACGAGATAGTTGCCGGATTCGAGCGCGGGGGCGTCCCCCGCATTAACCCTCACGAATGCGTAAGCCTTCCCATCCGGGCCCTTCACGTCCTCGGCGGGCGTGATCGAGGCGGCTGGGATCGGAACCGCAGCGGCGAGCCGGGTGAGCTTCGTCTCCGACGCGTTCAGAGCCCAGGTCGTCCAGCCGATCGCGAGCACGGACGTCAGGACTCCGGCGAGGATGGCGGCTTGCTGCGAGCGCGGGGTGGAGCCGACGAGGTAACCGGTCTTGAGGTCCTGAGCCGTGGTGCCGGCGTTCGAGATCGCGATGCAGACGACGGCCGCCACGACGAGCGCGAGATAGGCATAGCTCGATCCCGTCCAGCCCACGGCGAGAAAGATGAGGCAGCTTCCGATCACGACCGCGATCGTCATGCCGGAAAGCGGGCAGGACGACGAGCCGACGAGACCCGTGATGCGCGCCGACACGACGGAGAAGAGAAAGCCGAAGATGACGATGAGCGCCGCGCCGAGGACGTTCATCCGGAAGACGGGCACGACCGTGATGAAGGCGACGATGGCGAGCGAGCCGCCGATCACCCACGTGAGCGGTGTGTCCCGTTCGGTCCGGACGACGGAGGCCCCGCCGGCCGATCCGCTCCGAAGCTGCTTCACGGAGGCGGTGAGAGAGTCCCAGATCGACGGGGCGGCTCGCGCGAGGCCGAGGACGCCGCCCATCGCGACCGCGCCCGCCCCGATGTAGCGCAGGTACTTGTCCTTGAGGGCGGCGTAATCCATGTCGCGGATGAGCGTCGTGGCGGGGGCGAGGGGCTCGGTCAGGTGGCTCCCGAAGAACACGACCATCGGTCCGAGAATGAGCGCCGCGAGCAGTCCGCCCGCCACCATGACGACGCTCGTCTCGTACCCGATGATGTAGCCGACGGCGAGGAGCTCGGGCGACGTCTCGCATTCGAGGCGCGAGCCCGGATAGAAGGAGAACGCACGCCCCACGTTGTCCTTGAAGAGGCCGAGGAGCTTCGTGGAGAGCTTGAAGAGCGCGCCGAACCCGATCCCGAAGAAGATTTTTCGCGCCGACGTCCCTCCCTGCTCGCCGGCGATGAGGATCTCCGCGCATGCCGTGCCCTCGGGGAAGCGAAGAGCGCCGTGTTCCTTCACGATCAGATAGCGCCGGAGCGGGATCATCATGAGGACGCCGAGGACGCCGCCGGTGAGGGCGATCAGGAACGTGACGGGGATCTTCATCGGAAAGCCGAGGAAGATGAGAGCGGGGATCGTGAAGACGACGGCGGCCGCCACGGACTCGCCCGCCGACCCCGTCGTCTGGACGACGTTGTTCTCGAGGATCGTCGAATTCCCCAGTTTCTTGAGGATCGTGATCGCCATGACGGCGATCGGAATCGATGCCGAGGTCGTCAGGCCGACCTTGAGCCCCAGATAGACCGATGCCGCGCCGAAGACGATCCCGAGAATCGATCCGAGCGCGACGGCCCGGAACGTGAGTTCCGCGGGCGCCTCCGAGGCCGGCACCCATGGCTGGAACACGGCAGGGGTCGTCCCGTCGGGCTCGGCCATTCTCGTGAGTCTAAGGGACCGGTCAGCGCGAGAGGAGCAGTCGCTCGGCGCTCGCGAGCTCCTGACCCGTGAGCGGCTTCGCGAACGGCGTCGAACGCCACCGCGCCGCACGCTCTCCCTGGGGAAGGCGGCCGATCAACCGGATCTCGGCCTCGAGGCGCTCGTGAGCGCGGGCGTCGAGGTCGTCCAGGCGGCTCGCGAGCCGGCGAAGCCCGGAGCGCTGGTCTTCGCTGAAGTCGCGCACGAACGTCCAGCGGTCCTCGAGAAGGGCTCGTTCCTCGTCGGGTCGGTTGCGGAACGCCCGTTCGAGGGCCGAGAGCCGCTCGCGCTCCTTGTGCGCCGTGCGCTGCCAGTCGAGGAAGCGCCCCGTCAGCGCGTCCGAGGAGTCGGGAGGGCGCGAGGAAAAGCCCCCGAGGGGCATCGGAACCGGCGCGCGCGGACCGACGGGCTCGGGAAAGAACGCGTCGAGGCGCGCGAGGGTCTGGAACGAGTTGAGGAAGTCGAAATCGTGAAGGGCCGCCGCTTCGGACTTTTCCTGCGCGGTCAGCGGGGGTGCCTGGAACGAGATCGGCGTCGAACGCACGGCGACGATGTCCGGAGGAGGAAGTTCGCGGGCTTCGGTGTGCATGCTCGCCGGCTTTGCAAGCACCGGCACGGTGGGTACGGCGCCGATCGCGGTGGACGAAGCGCCCCGGCCGCGCAGAAAACGTGGAGCGGCGAATGCCGCGATCGTGAGCACGGCGGCCGCGCCCGCCAGCATCCAGAAGCTTCGCTTTGCGGCACCGGGTCCTGCGTTCAGCCTCTGCCGCAACCTCACGTCGAGATCGGGTGCCGGCTCGGAGGGAGATCCGGGGCGAATGAGCCTGTCGAGCGCCGCGTAGTCACGCGCGGCGGACCGACAGGCCGCGCATTCCTCGAGGTGCGCAACGACGGGCGCGTGTCCACCCTGCGCGGCAGACGCGGGATCCACGATCCGCTCCCGAAGCTCGTCGCACGTCACGGGGATGTCACCGGCGGCCTGCCTGGCGCCGAGAACGCCCGGTCTGCCGCGTCCGGCACCGCCAGCGCCGGCGAAGAGCCCGAGACCTCGAGCGCCGGTCCAAGAAATACCCGGAGGGTCTCGAGCGCTCGCACGAGGCGTCGCCGCACCTCCGTCTCGGAAACTCCGAGCGCCGCCGCGGCCGCGGCGACGGAAAGCCGCGCGACGCGCGTGAGCAGGAACGCGCTCCTTTCGCCGGCCGGCAATGCTGCGATCGCCGAACGCACCAGGGCCGTCCGGGCGGACGGAGACTCGGCGAGCTTCGAAGCCGGAACCTCGAGAACGGCGCCGGGCCTGGTGTCCTGCACGACTTTCGCGACGACGCCCCAGAGGAAGATCGGGAATGCCGATCCCGGCGCATAGGAGTCCGCCGTCCGAACGAGGCGCTCGAAGGCCTGGACGGTCGCCTCGGCCGCCGCGGAGGGCTCACGCGTGCGCTCGAAAAGCGCGTAGACCGGCTGGCGCCACCTGGCGACGATGCGCGTGAGAGCCGCATCGTCCCCTGCCGCGACCAGAAGCAGATCACCGGAGTCTGGCGCGGGCTGGACCCCGCTCCTGGGAAAAGCCACCGGGTCGATTTTGCCAGAGGAGGACGGGCCGCGCGACGTTACTTCTCGGATTTGAGGAAACGCGAGGTGAAGAACTCCTGCACCGCTGCATCTCCCTTTCGGGTCAGCGCGGCCATTTCGCCGTGCGCGAGCACCTCGATGACGCGGCCGTCCGGCATGAAGATCACGATGCCGGGCTGTTCGGCGCGCGTGTCGATGTTGTAGCGGACGAGAAGCTGTGCGTTCGTGCCGCTCGAGACGTCGACGAAGACGGGGACGAACTGGTTGATGAACGGTTCGAAGAATTTGCCTTTGTGGAGCGCGCGATTGAACGTGCGGCACGGCGCGCATTCGTTCGTGCCGAAGACGAGGAGGAGCCGGCGCCCGGAGTCCAGAGCCACTTTCTGGTAGTCGACGATCTGCTTTTCTCCGACGGCGTCCGCATCGAAGATGGGTCCTTCGGGAACGGCGGGCGTCGGAGCGGGCGCCGCGCGGCCGGCGAGTGAAAGGCAGACGGAGAGGCCGAGGAGAAAGGCGAAAGAGGTCCGCGGATTCATCGTTGGTTGTTTCCTTGTCTCGAAGAGTTCAATTCGGCCGAAACGATTCCGTGCCGCTTTGTCGCGGCGCCTCGAAATCGATGCGGATCGTCCCGAAGGTCTTCTCGTAGAGCGCCACGTTCTGGGAAAGGGCGTTGAGCAGTTGCTTGGCATGGACCGGGGTCGTGAGAACGCGCGACAGGACGCGGACGTCGTTGCGACCCGGCACGATGCGCCCGAAGTCGAGGACGAACTCCGCCGGGTTGTGGATGATGTTCGCGAAATTGACGTAAACGCCGTTCGCGACCGAGTCATCGATCTGGAAATGGAGAGACGGAGTCTGGGATTCGGGCTTGGGCTGGTCAGCCACGGCGGCACCTCGCGATTCGTGCGTGTGCCTCCTCGCAAGAGGCGCGCCAGTATAGTGGACGTCATGCGCCGCGTCGCGATCCTCTTTCTCCTCCCGACTCTCCTCGCCGCCTCGGAGCCGACTCCGAAGCCCGCCGAAATCGATGTGCTTTGGGGTCTTCGCGCGGAGGGGTCGACGGGGGGACGCGCTCTTCCCGGCCCGATCGATCACGTGATCGAGGCCTGCCGCGCGGCCCTCGCCGCGAAACCGGACATGCTCGAGGTGCGCTGGCGCCTCATGAGGGCCCTGTACTTCAAGGGCGAGCACACGACGAATGACGTTGCCGCAAAGAAGACGATCTTCGACGAAGGGCGGACGGTCGCCGAGCAGACCCTCATCATCCTCAGAGGAGAGGCCGGCCGTGAGGCGCACCGGGACCTCGGCAGGGCCACGCCTGTCGACCTCGTCCCGTACGTCAAGGGAAACGCCGCGGCCGCGCCGTCCTTTCTCTGGGCCGCCGTCGACTGGGGGAAATGGGCTCTCGCGTTCGGGAAGATGGCGGCGGTCAAGCAAGGCGCTGCTTCGAAGATCCGCGACTATGCGCAGGCGGTCATCCTGCTCGACCCGACGTACGACGGCGGCGGGGGATACCGCGTTCTGGGCAGGCTCCATCACCAGACGCCGGCCGTGCCGTTCTTCACGGGGTGGGCGTCGCGGTCACTGGCCCTGAAGAATCTCCGCCTCGCCGTCGAGACGGGTCCCCGGAATCTCGTGGGCCGCCAGTTTCTCGCGGAGGCGATGTGGGATTACGAGCCCGCCCGCCGTGCCGAGGCGCGCGCGATGCTGGAGAAGATTCTCACCGAGACGCCGGATCCCGACTATCTCGTGGAGAACCGGAAGACGCAGGAGGAGTCGTCGCAGCTCCTCAAGGACTGGGCCGGCCGGTGAGAGAATGAGCCGCGTGAGCGACAACCGGCTGCGCACCGCGATCGACCGGATCGTCTCGGAGGCCGAGAACCGTCCTCTTCTGTCCGCCATCGACGCGGCGCCGAGGCCCCAGAAGAAGGAGATCATCGAGATCCTGCGGCTCCTTCAGGAAGTCGTCTATCCCGGATTCTTCGGCGACGCGGTGCTCTACCGCGCGAACCTGCACGACCATCTCGGAGACGTCCTCTTTCACATTCACCTGAGGCTCGCGAAGGAGATCGAGAAGGCGCTCCCTCTTGCGGGGGGCCGCGACGCGAATGCCGTCGACCTGACGACGCGCTTCTTCGAAGGCCTGCCCGGGATCGCCGACCTCCTCGCCGAGGACGTGCGTGCCGCGTTCGACGGCGATCCCGCCGCGACCGGCTTCGACGAGATCGTCCTCGCCTATCCGGGAGTGAAGGCCGTCTTCACCTATCGTCTGGCCCACGCGCTCTACGACCTCGGCGTGCCGCTGATCCCGCGCATCATGACCGAGTTCGCGCACCTCGAGACGGGCGTCGACATCCATCCCGGCGCGCGCATCGGCCGCTCTTTCTTCATCGATCACGGGACGGGAACCGTCATCGGCGAGACCACGGACATCGGCGATCGCGTGAAGCTGTACCAGGGGGTCACGCTCGGCGCGCTGTCGTTCCCGAAGAACGAGCGGGGAGAGCTCATCCGCGGCCGGAAGAGGCATCCGACCGTGATGGACGATGTCGTCATCTACGCGGGGGCGACGATCCTCGGCGGCGAGACCGTGATCGGGAAAGGCTGCGTCATCGGCGGCAGCGTGTGGCTGACGTCGTCCGTGCCGCCGGGCACTCGCGTGACCCTTCCGAACGACCAGCTCCGGATCGAAACGCGTGCCGTTCTCGAGGCGCCCATCCACTCTTCAAAATGACCGCGCCCGCCTGACGGCCTCCCGCGAGAGCTGCCGGGCCTCGGAGAGGAGCCGCGCCACCGTCTTTCCGGTTCCGGGCACCACGCGCCGCGGCGCGACGTCCGCGAGCGGGACGAGGACGAAGAGACGGCTCGTCATCCGCGGGTGCGGAACGGTCAGGCGCCGCGTCGCGATCCGCTCGTTTCCATAGAGGAGGAGGTCGAGGTCGAGGGGGCGAGGCGCGTTTCGAGGCCCGCCCGGCTTTCGGCCGGCAGAGATTTCGGATTTTCTTAGATGGGTGAGGAGGGCCTGCGCAGAGAGCGAGGTCGTTCCGACGATGACGGCATTGAGGTAGTCGGGCTGATCGGATGGGCCTCCGACCGGCGAGGTGCCATAGAGAAGAGATATTTTAGGATTTCTTAGAAAGGGAGAGAGGCTTCGGAGCGCGTTGCGGAAGGCGCGACGGGTGTTGCCGACGTTGCCGCCCACGCCGATGGCCACGAAGACGGGCCTGGGGCGCGCCAGGGCTCTTTTCACCTTCATCCACGTCCCCGCCTCGCGGCTCGGCCGCGGCACGTACCTACGATCCTCGCCTGCGGCTCGGCTCTTCGGTTCTAAGAAAATCTTCCGAGCGGTTTACCGAAGCGCGACTCGCCGCGCGCATCGCTCCTGCGCTCAGTATTCGTCGTCCGAGTCCCCGGCGCCCCCCTCGAGCGTCTTCGCCTCGCCGAGGGGGAGCTCCTCGTCGTCGTCGACGCGCTTGGCGGCCGGGTCCTCGGGCTCGCCGGTCGCGACGTCTTCGTCCTCGCGGTTGCGGTCGAACACGTCCGGGTCCGCGAACTCGTCACGCTTGGCGCGGCGCGCGGCATGAAGGACGACTGGAGACGTCGGTTGCGGAGGCGCATCTTTCTGATCCGCGCCGCATTTCGGGCAATGGACGGGCGTCTTCCGGAGGTCGTAGAACTTCGTTCCGCACCTGAAACACGTATGTTTGAATCCGAGGTCCGGCAATGCGCCTCCTGCCAAACGGGGCCGGAACATAACATCCTTGGTTTTTCAGGGTCAACGCGCCGGGGAACCGTACACTCCGGTCGAGATGCCGGCCCCCTCCACGGTCCCCAGGATTTGCGCCCTCGCGGTCTGTCTCTCGGCCGTCGTCCTTTCCGGACCCGCGCGCGCGCAAATGCCGTTCGCTCCCTTTGGCGGGCGCTCCGTCGCGCTCGGAGGCGCCTCGATGGGGCTCGGGCCGGACGTCGCGGCCGGAGTCGACAATCCGGCGGCCGTCCCGGACCGGAAGTTCGCGTTCACGATCTCCGCGGGCCTCCTGACGCGGGAGAGCGGCGACTTTCTGGCCCCGCTGCGCCTCATCCCGGGGAACAACCCGGCCGCTCTCGCGTCGGGCTCGCAGCCTCAGAGCTACGCCGACGTGGTTCGGGCGCTCCGCACCCTCGCGGATCCGGGAAACGGCCTCGCCGGCAACGGGAGCGTCGGCCTTGCGATCGCCCACGGCGGCTGGGAGCTTTCGTTCACGGACTGGGGCTACAGCGGTCTTTCCGCCCGCGTGGACCTCGCCCACACGGCGCTCGGAACGAGCCCGGCCACGTCGATCGCGTTCAACGACTCGGCGGCGGCGTTTCGGGGCCTCGAGCTGAAGGACCTCGCGCTCGCGAAATCGATGTCGTTCTTCCTCGGCCGCGTGACGGTGGGCGCCGCGGTTCATGCGCTATGGGGCACGACGTACACGAAGGAGGAGTCGGCGTTCACGGTGGACGTCGGCGATCCCTTCAACCTCGCCCAGCGCGCGCTGACGGGAACGGCGCGTTCCCATACCGACGTGTCGTTCGACGTCGGCGCTCTCGTGTCGCTGGGCGTCGTGAAGGTCGGTGGGTCCTGGCGAGGAATCAACAAGCCTTCCTTTCCCTTTACCGACGACGGGCCGGCCGCGGACCGCGGCCGTTCCGTCACGTACGGCCAGCAGGCCCGGATCGGCGCCTCCGCGAAGATCCCGGTCCTCGGTCTCCTCGTCGCGGCGGATTACGACCTGATCGCCAGCGACACGCTCGTGCCCGGCCTGCGCGTGCGGCAGGTCGGCGGAGGCCTCGAGTGGGAGTTCCTGCTCGTCGCCGTGCGCGCCGGCGCCTCGTTGAACCTGGAGTCGCCGGACCGATCGCCCGCCTTCACGGGCGGCGCCGGGGTCGTCATCGGCCCCGCGAAGGTGGATCTCGGGGGCTGGTACCGCACGGATCAGAGCGCGCTCGGCGTCTCGCTCACGGCCCGCGTCGGCCTCTAGGAGGCTGTCCGCGTGCTGCGCTTCGAGCTCCTCGGCTCCGACGCGGGCGGCCCGCGGCGCGGGCGCCTGACGCTCGACCACGGGGTCGTCGAGACGCCCGCATTCCTGCCCGTCGGCACGGCCGGAACCGTGAAGGCGGCGCGGTGGAGCGACCTCGAAGCCGCGCGCGCCGAGATGGTCCTCGCGAACACGTACCACCTCATGCTCCGCCCGGGAGGGGACGTGATCCGCCGCCTCGGCGGCCTTCACCGCTTCATCGCGTGGGAGCGGCCGATCCTCACGGACTCCGGCGGGTACCAGGTGATGTCCCTCGCCGGAACCCGGAGGCTTTCCGAGGAAGGCGTCCTTTTCCGGAGCCACGTCGACGGGTCGGAGCACTTCCTCTCGCCGGAGCGTGCGGTGGACCTGCAGCTCGGCGACTTCGGAGTCGACGTCGCGATGGTCCTCGACGAGTGCACCCCCTATCCCGCGACCGAAGAGGCCGCGCGCGCGTCGATGGAGCTCACGCACCGCTGGGCCCGGCGGTCCCTGGAAAAGCATCTCGAGATCGGAGGAGACCGCGGCGCGCTCTTCGGCATCGTGCAGGGCGGGGTTTTCCCGCGCCTTCGCGACGAGAGCGCGGCGGCGGTCGCGTCGCTGCCGTTCGACGGCATCGCATGCGGGGGTCTCTCGGTCGGCGAGCCCAAACCCGAGATGCGCGCGATGGTGGCCCACACGGCCCCGCTTCTTCCCGCGCACAAGCCCCGCTACCTCATGGGCGTCGGGCGCCCGGACGACCTCCTCGACGCCGTCGCCCGCGGCTTTGATCTCTTCGATTGCGTGCTCCCGACGCGCGCGGCGCGCCACGGCCTTCTCTACACGGCGCGGGGCACGCTCGCCATCAAGCACGCGCGATATCGCGAGGACGAAGATCCGCCGGACCCGGGTTGCACCTGCCCGACGTGCCGGCGCCACTCCCGCGCGTACCTCAGACATCTCTTCCTCGCGCGCGAGCCCACGGCCGCGACACTGCTCACCGTCCACAACCTCACGGCGATCCTTGACTTGATGAGGGGAATCCGTGAGGCTCTCGACGCGAAACGGTACGCGGCGTGGGCGGCGGAAACGCTCCCGGCATGGTCGCGATCGATCGGAAAGGACTCGACATGAACCCGATCCTCCTTCAGGCGGCGCCCGCGACGGCGACCTCGCCGATCGTGCAGATGGTGCCGTACATCCTCATGTTCGTGATCTTCTACTTCGTGCTCCTCGCGCCCATGCGCAAGCAGCAGAAGAAGCAGAAGGAGCTCCTCGCCGGCCTGAAGAAAGGCGACCGGGTCGTGACATCGGGCGGCATTCACGGGACGGTCCAGCAGGTCGAAGACCAGATCGTCTGGCTGAAGATCGCGGACACGGTGAAGATCAAGATCAACCGCAGCGCGATCGCGGGCCCGAGCGGGGAGCCCGACTCGAAAGAATCCGCCGCGTAATGCGAAACTAGGGGGTGCCTTCCGGGCGTTTCCTGACGTTTCTCCAGTCTTCCGACTGGCATCTGGGCTCCGCCCTCACGGGCGGCGGGCTGTCCCTGACGCCCGAGGCGCGCGCGGCGCGGCGCGACGAGGTGGATGCCGCCGCGGAGCGGGCCGTGGCCGCGGCGACCGCCTGCGGCGCCGAAGCGCTGCTCGTGCCGGGCGATTTGTGGGACGCCGAGAACGTGCCCGCCGCGACGATTCACCGGCTCCTCGAGACCTTCGCGTCCTTCGCGCCGCGCCCCGTGTACGTGGCGCCGGGGAATCACGACTTCGCGGGGCCGGGCGGGTACTACGACCCGGCTCTTCTCTCCGCTCTGGGCATGAAGGCGTGGCCGCCGAACGTGGTCGTGTTCCGCGCGGCGGAATGGACGGCCTCGCCGTTTCCCGGGCGCGACGACGTCACGGTCGTCGGTCGCGCGTTTCTTTCCCCGGCGATGGTCGTCGAGCGCCCCCTCTCGCCGCCGCCGTCGCGTCCGTCGACGCCCCTCGCCCTCCTCCTTCTCCATGGCTCGCTCGAGTCCTACACGGGACCCGACTCGCCGCGGGGGACGAAGCGCACGGCGCCGTTCTCGGTGCGCGAGATTGCCGCGGCGGGCTTCTCCTGGGCCGCGCTCGGGCACCACCACCACGTCCACGTCGTGTCGGACGATTTCGGCCGCCCGCTTGGAGCCTACGCGGGCTGCCCGACGGGACGCGGTCTCGACGAAGCGGGTCCGCGGGTCTTCCTCAAGGTGACGCTGACCCGCGAAGGGCCGGCGCGGATCGAAAGGATCCCGGCCGACACGCGCACCGTGCGTGACGTCGTCGTGGACGTCAGCGATCTCGAGGCAGGCCCCCTCGTCGAGAGGGTCGAGGCTGCGCTCGCCGAGGCCGGCGTGGAAGCGCCCGATCTCGTGCGCGTGACGTTGACGGGAACGCAGGCTTACGGCGCGCGTCCCGCCGACCTCGTCCGGCCGATGGCCGCACGCGTGCGACATCTCGCGGTCCGCGACCAGACCGAGCCGCCCCCGCCCGAAGCGGGTCCCCGCTCGGCGGAGGGGCGGTTCGCGTCGGACCTTCTCGCGTACCGGGCGTCCGCGGTCGACGACGCACGGCGACGGGCCGCCGACCTGGCGCTTCGACTCGGCCGCGATGCGCTCGCGGGGAGGCCCGTCAGGCCGCCGGAGGCCGAGGAACGATGAAGATCGAGCGCATCCGCATCGAGGGTTTCGGTGCGCTTCGCGATCTCGACCTCGCATGGCCCGAGGGAAGCGTGCTGCTCGCGGTCGACCCGAACGAGACGGGCAAGACGACGCTCTGCGAAGCCATCGTCGCGGCCCTGTACGGGCTTCCGAAGACGCGCGGCGTGGCGGGGCGGGTCCGCGAGGTGAGAAGACCGCGGAGCGGGGCCCCATTGCGCGTGGGTCTCGACGTCCTGGCCGGCGGGACCCGCTGGTCGGTCGACCGGGATCTCGAGCTCGGCACGCTGCGCGTCGTGGACCGGGACCGCGGGCTCGAGAGGACCCAGGAGTTCCTGCGCCCGGGGAACCGGGACGCCTTCGGCGAGACCGTCACGGGAGGGCTCACGGAGGATCTCTTCCGCGCGACGGCGTACGTTTCGCAGAACGTGCTCGACCGCGATTCCCTCGACGCAGGGCTCACCGTCGAGCTCGCGCGCATCGCCGACTCGGGCGGCGGAGAGGCATCGGTCGTGCGCGCGTTGAAGACTCTCGACGCGGTGCTCCTGGAAATGCCCGAACCCGCCGCGGGCGCGAAGATCTCCGTGGACACCGAGATCGCGCGGCTCGGCAGGCGTGTCGAGGGCCTCAAGCAGCGGCGGGCTGAGCTGGCGGCCCGCCGCGCCGTCGCGGCACAGGCCTCCGCGCGTCTGTCCGGATGCGTGAAGGCGTACGACGAGACCCGGCGGGCCGCGGAGATCGCGACTCTCGTGGAGGTTCTTGCGCACCGTCACGCGCTCGCGAAGAGGCGCGAGACGCTAGCCTCGGCGCTCGCCCGGCGAAACGAGGCCGAGAGCGAGGCCCGGGCCCTGGCTCCGGAGGCCGAGCTCTTCTCCGACGACGCCCTCGCCGCCGTGGACCGGCTCCGCGAAGAGCGGGGAAACCGGCCTCAGGCCCTCGAGGGGGCGCGGACCGCCTACACGGAAAGCCTTCGCCTCGCCGAGAGGGAAGCGGAGGAGACGGGACGCCGGTTCGGCCCGGCGGCCCGCCTCGGGGAGGCGGAGCGTGCCGGCCTCGAGGACATGCTTCGTGCCGAGCTGGCGACCTCGCGCGATCTCGCGGACGCCGAGCGGGTCCTCGACGAGAAGTGGAACGGCCTCCGCCGGGACGGCCTCGCGGAGGACTTCGTGCGCCTCGAGGCTCTTCCGTCCGAGGAACGCGGCTTCCTCGCCGGCGCCGAGGAAGAGCGCGCGGGCCTCGAGCTCGAAGGCGTGCGGCTGGACCGGCGCGTCGCCGACGCGGGTGCGACGGCCGCGATCGCGGCGGGCGAGCGGTCGCAGCGCGTCAGGCTCGCGCGGTCGCTCGTTCTCGCAGCCGCGTTTCTCGTGCCCTTCGTCGCGTGGCTCTCCTGGCGCTCTGCGGGCGTGCCCTTCTACATGACCGCGTCCCTCGCGGCTTTCGTCCTCACGCTCGGACTCTTCGGCGGCATCGCGTGGGCGCGCGCGATCCGGTACAGGGTCGGCGACGAGGCCCGGGCGCGCGAGGAGGAAGCCGTGAGCCGGCGCAAGGCGGTCGATCTGCGCAAGCGGCTCTCGAACATGCGCCTGAGGCTCGACAAGCTCGCGCGCGCGGCGGGCTATCGGGACGCGTCGTCCCTGCTGAAGGCGCACCGCCGGACGCGTAACGCCGAGGAGCCGCGGCGACAGCTCGTCGCCGTGACAGCGCGCCGCGACGATGCGAAAGAGCGTCTCGAGTCTCTCGGAGAGGCTCTGCGACCGCATCGCGCGGCCCTCTCTCTCCCCGAGGGACTTCCGACCCCGGAGGAGGCCGAGCGCTCCCTCGCCCTTCTCGCCGATCTCGCACGCGCGAAGCAGGATGCCCGAACCCGCGAGGAGGTTCTCGCGCGCGAGAAAGAGCGTCTCGATCGCGAGGAAGCCGACCTGGCCGCGCTCGAGGGACGACTGCGGGAGGCGGTGCGGAGGACAGGCGTCCCAGGCGCGCTCCCTCTGACCGAGAGTCTGCTTGCCGTGGAAGCGGGTCGTCGCAAGGCAGCGCGCTTCCGAAGACTCCTCGAGCACGAGCTTCCGGCCCGGCGGGAGAGTGCGGGAGAGGGGGAGGAAGCGGACCTCGCGTCCCGGCTCGTCGGGCTCGACGAAGAGGCCGCGCGACTCTCCGCGCGTCTCGGAATGGATCCCCAGTCGCTCGCGCTTCCCGACACGCCGGAGGCCGCGCGGCGCCAGGCCGATGCCGCGCGGAAGGCGATGTCGGTCGCCGAGAGCGCGCGCACGACGGCCGAGCGCGAGCTCGCCGATGCGGCGCGAGAGGGCGGCGAGACGGCGCGCGCCGTCGAGGAAGATCTCGCGACGGCCGAGGCCTTTCTCGCGAGAGCGGTGCTGTTCCGCGACGCGCTCGACCTCGCCCGCGGCACCCTCGCGGCGGCCGCCTCCTCTGTCTACGGCGACTTTCGCCGAGGCCTGCAAACGGCATCGCGCGAGATCCTCGCGACCTGGCAGACGCCGTACGAGGCTCTCGAGTTCGGCGACGACCTCTCGCTCTCGGCGCTCGTGCGCGGCGGGCGTGTCGCGACGAAGGCGGAGATCCAGTCGGGCCTGTCGACGGGCGCGCGCGAACAGCTGCACCTCACGGCACGCCTGGCGGCGCTGCGCTATCTCGGCACGGGCGCCTCGGGCGTGCCGCTCCTCCTCGACGACCCGCTCGTGGGCGCCGACGACGAGCGATTCCTCGCCGTAATGCGTTTCCTCGCCACGGACGTCCTCGGCGAGCGTCCGGTCCTCGTCGTCTCCTGTCACGGCTGGCGGCACGAGCGGCTCCTCGAAGCGCTTCCATCCGAGGTCGTGAGGAAGCTGGCCCGCGTCTCTCTGGCTCCGTATTCCGCACGCCTTGGCTCCCCCGGTCCCGGCGGGACCTGAAGCGCCAGCGTTCTGCTAGACTCCGCCGGTTCGCCCGGGAGTTGCCCGGGCGCATCCCGCGGTCTTCCCGTCTCCCCGGTGGCCCCGTGCCGCCTCCGGACGGGCCCGCCTCCGGAGGTTGCGTTCGTGAACAAGCCCACTGGATGGCGCGTCGGCGTGACGTTGGCCGTCCTCATCGGTTCGGTCGCAGCCTACTGGTGGCGCGGCCACGAGGCGTTGAAGAAGTCGCCGACGGCCCCACCCAACCCGACGACCTCGGACGTCCTCAGGAACGGGCTCAAGCTGGGCCTCGACCTGCGCGGCGGCATCCACCTCGTCATGCAGGTCAAGACCGCCGATGCGCTGCGCGTCGAGTCGCAGGACACGCTCGAGCGCTTGAAAGACGAGGGCGGCAAGCGCGGCATCGCGATCGTGGCGACGGGCCCGGCCGACGCCACCGGATTCGGGCTGAGGCTCGACGAGAAGACGGACGCTGCGAAGCTCAAGGATCTCGTGACGAGCGTCCTCCCGCCGAACGCGTGGTCCGTCGACCAGCGCGGCCGCGAGTGGAAGATCTCGTACAAGGATTTCGAGCGCCTTCAGATCGAGGACCAGGCCGCACGGCAGGCCGTCGAGACGATTCGCAACCGCGTCGACGCTCTCGGGGTCGCCGAGCCCGTCATCCAGAGACAGGGAACGGACCGCATCGTCGTCGAGATCCCCGGCGTGGACGACCCGAGCCGCGTCAAGGAGATCATCGGCACGACGGGTCTCCTCGAGCTGAAGCTCGTGGACGACCGCGGCGGACCGTATCCCTCCATGGATGCCGCCCGCGGCGCTTACGGCGGGACGGTGCCCGAGGATCTCGAAGTCGTCGAGGGGTTCACGGAAGACGCGGACGCCCGCACGCGGAGCACCGTCTGGTATGTGCTGAAGCGTGCCGCAGCCGTCACGGGGCGCGACCTGAAAAACGCGCGCGTCGACCGCGACAAGTTCAACCAGCCGGCCGTCATGTTCTTCCTGAATGCCGCGGGCGCCGTGAAATTCGCGAAGGCGACCGGCGAGAACGTCGGTAAGCATCTCGCCATCGTGCTCGACAAGCGCGTTCAGTCCGCGCCGGTGATCAACAGCCAGATCAAGGAGAGCGGCATCATCGAGGGGAACTTCACGGCCGAGAAGGCCGACGCGCTCTCGCTCGTGCTCCGCTCGGGTGCCCTCCCGGCCGAGATGATCATCCTCGAGGAGCGCACGGTCGGGCCGTCGCTGGGACTCGATTCGATCAAGAAGGGCGTCCTCGCCTCGATCGTCGGCATGATCTGCGTCTTCGTCGCGATGGTTATCTATTACCGCCTCTCCGGCGTGAACGCGGTCGTCGCCCTCGTCCTGAACGCGCTCATCCTGCTCGGAGCGATGGCCTACATCAACGCGACGCTCACGCTGCCGGGCATCGCGGGCTTCATCCTCACGATCGGCATGGCGGTCGATTCGAACGTCCTCATCTTCGAGCGTATCCGCGAGGAGATGGACAACGGCAAGGCTCCGAAGGCGGCCATCGATCTCGGTTTCAAGCGCGCCTGGGGAACGATCGTCGACACCCACGTCACGACGATTTCCGCCGCCCTTTTCCTGTTCCAGTTCGGCACCGGTCCCGTCAAGGGGTTTGCGGTCACGCTCGTCATCGGCCTTCTGGCCTCCGTCTTCACCGCGGTCTTCGTTTCGCACCTCCTCTTCGACCTGATCTACGGGCCGAAGGAGCGCGTCGAGACCCTTTCCATCTGACCAGAGAAGCGGAGAGAACGTGCGCCTCCTCCACAAGACGAACATCGACTTCCTGAAGGTCAAGTGGATCTGCATCTCTCTGTCGATCCTCTCGATCGTCATCGGCACGATCTCGCTGATCGTGAAGGGCGGCCCGAACCTCGGGATCGACTTCACTGGCGGCGCGCAGATCGTCTACCGGTTCTCGAAGAACCCCGACGAAGACCAGATCCGCAAGATCGTCGAAGCGGCGAACGTCAAGGTCGTCTCCGTCCAGCGCTTCGACAAGCCCGAGAAGAACGAGGTCCTGCTGCGCGTCCCCCTCGAGAAAAAGGAAGGGCGTGACCTCTCGAAGGAAATCACGACGGCGCTCACCAAGGATCTCTTTCCGAAGGGGACGGAAGCCGGAGTGTTCGACTTGAACCTGAACGGAGGCGATCTGCTTCTCGCGAAGCTGATCGCCGACGACCCCGAGAAGCTCGCGACCCGGCCCAGCGCCGACCCCAAGGTGGAGTACGGCCGTGAGGCGCAGGCGATCATCGCGGCGCGCTCGGAACGAGGGCTCTTCGCATCCGTGGACGAGGCCGCGAAGACCCCGGGCGTGTCGCCGGCCGCCGGCGAGTGGCTCAAGGCGAAGACGGTCACGGGACCCTTCACACTTCTCTCGGCCGAGAACGTCGGCCCCCAGGTCGGAAAGGACCTGCGCGAGAAGGGCATGTGGGCCATCCTCTTCTCCTGGGCGGCGATGCTCGCGTACATCGCGTTCCGCTTCCGCTCCGCCTCCTTCGGAACGGCGGCGGTCGTGGCGCTCATCCACGACACGTGGATGACTCTCGGGCTCTGTTCGATCCTGAACCTCGAGATCTCGCTCACGGTCGTCGCGGCCTTCCTCACGCTGATCGGCTATTCCGTGAACGACACCGTCGTCGTCTTCGACCGGATCCGTGAGAACCGCGAAAAGTCCAAGCGCACGCCGCTCGCCGAGCTCGTGAACCACTCCATCAACCAGACGCTGTCGCGGACGATTCTGACCTCCGTGCTCACGTTCGTGGTCGTCGTCGTGCTCTTCTTCCTCGGGGGCGAGGTCCTCCGCGGCTTCGCGTTCGTGATGATCGTCGGCATCATCGTCGGGACCTACTCGTCGATCTTCATCGCGGCTCCGCTCGTGGTCGTGTGGGAGGAGTGGAAGCGGAAACGGGCCGAGAAGAAGCCCCGGCCCGCGCCCGCGCCCGCGAAGGGCGGAAAGGCCGCCGCCGCGAAGGCGAGATCGTGACGAACGTGAGGGCGGCTCCGGCAGGGTAGAAGCTACGGGCGGCCGAGGGCGCCCTTCTTGCATGATTCCGGTACCAGGAGGACTCCCCACGTGCTGGTGGTCTTCACGGACCTGGACGGGACTCTCCTCGAGGAGGACGGTTCGCTCTCCGAGGACGCGCGTGCGGCCGTGGGCGCCCTTTCGGCCGCGGGGATTCCCGTCGTTCCGCTCACGAGCAAAACGCGGCTCGAGCTCGAGAGCTGGATCGCGGTCCTCGATGCCGGAGGCGCCGGGGCTTTCGAGAACGGCGCGGGGATTCTGACGTCGGGAGATACGAAGACGGTGATTCCGGGGACAGGAGAACGGGAGATTCTTAGAAGGAGAGAGACCGAAGTCCTGCCCGCTGCGGTCGCCGTTGGCGAGCTGCGCCTCGCCCTCGATGCGCTTCGCCGGCACACGGGCCTTTCCCTCTTCTCCTTCGAAGAAATCCCCGACGCCGAGTGGGTACGCCTCACCGGCCTCCCGCTCGACGACGCGGGCGCGGCGCGTGCGCGGGAGTTCGATCTTCCGTTCATCGTCTCCGACGGCGACGCCTCCGCGGTCTTGTCCGCGCCGCTTCCGCCGCGCGTTCGACTGGTTCGCGGCGGGCGCTTCTGGCACCTCTCGGGCCTCCACGACAAGGCAGACGCCGCGCGAAGACTTCTCGAGCTCCTCCGCCCGTCCCGGACGATCGGGCTCGGCGACGCGCCGAACGACGCCGCGTTCCTTCGGATCATGGATCATCCCGTCCTCGTCCCGAAGAAGGCGGGAGTCGACGAAACGTTGCGCGCCGCCCTTCCCCGCGCTGGCGTCGCGCCGGCCCCCGGAGGCGCGGGCTGGAGCGCGGCCGTGCGCGCTCTCGTTCCCGCGGAAAGGATGGGTGCGTGAGATGACCCTGATCGCGAGCCCCGAGCTCGATGCCGGCGTGATGACGCTCCTCAAGAATCTCGGCCGCGTGGACCTCCTGGTCGGGATCCCGTCGTTCAACAACGCCCGAACGATTGGGCACGTCGTACGCGCCGTCGCGGCGGGCCTCGCCCGCCACTTCCCCGAGGCGAAGACGGTTCTCGTGAACAGCGACGGCGGCTCGACGGACGGGACACGCGACGTGGTGGTGAAGACGGAGCTCGGCGACCTCACCGAGATCCTCGTGGACGCGGTTCCGTCCTCGCCCCTTTCGCGCATCGTGACGCCGTACTCCGGGCTGCCGGGAAAGGGGAGCGCGCTCCGCACGATCTTCCGCATCGCCGCCGAGCTGGAGGCCTCCGCGTGCTGCGTCGTCGACAGCGACCTGCGCAGCATCACGCCGGAATGGGTGGAGCTCCTCTTGACCCCCGTTCTCGACCACGGGTACGAGTTCGTCGCGCCCCTGTACGCGCGGCACCGGTACGACGGCACGATCACGAACACGATCGTGTATCCGCTCACGCGCGCGCTCTACGGGCACCGCGTGCGTCAGCCCATCGGCGGAGATTTCGGGTTCTCGGGCAGACTCGCGAGCCGGTTCCTCGAGTACGAGGGCTGGGAAGGCCCCGTCGCGAGGTACGGCATCGACATCTTCATGACGACGACGGCGCTCGCCGAGAACCACCGGGCGTGCCAGTCCTTCCTCGGCGCGAAGCTCCACGATCCGAAGGACCCGGGAGCGGACCTTCAGGACATGCTCGTCCAGGTCGTCTCGACCCTCTTCGACCTGATGGGACGCTACTCGGACGTCTGGAAAGGAGTCAAAGGCTCCCAGGACCTCCGCACCTTCGGCCTGCCGTACGCGGTCGGACTGGAGCCGGTGCCCGTCAAGATCGACCGGCTGGTCTCGCTCTTCCGACAGGGCGCGGCCGAGCTTCCTCCCGTCTGGAAGAGCTTCCTCGCCGAAGACGTCTTGCGCGGCATCCAGGAAGCCGCCGCGCGCGTCCCGCCCTCTCTTTCCGACGAGCTCTTCGTGCGGATCGTCTACGACGCCGCGGCGGGGTACACCCGGAAGAGCCTGCCGAGGGAAACGCTCATCCGGTCCCTGATCCCGCTTTACCTCGGCAAGGTGGCGACGTTCGTGGAAGAGACGCGCGAGGCCGAGGCTGCGGAGGCCGAAGCGCGGCTCGAGACCCTCGCGCGCGTCTACGAGAGCGAGAAGGCGTCTATCGTCCTGGCCTGGGACACGAAGAAGAAAGAACAGGCGAACCCCTAAAGGAGGTCCGTGATGCTCGAGAACCTCGGAAGGCAGATCGGCGACGCGTTTCTGAGACTGGGGGACGCCTTCCTCTCGGTCATCCCCGCGTTCGTGGTCCTCGTGGGCGCCCTCCTCGTCGGACTCATCGTGGGGGTCCTCATCCGGCTCGCGCTGAACCTCGTCTTCCGGATGGCGCGCGGAGGCGACTCGAGCCCGCTCCTGCGCGCCGCGGGATTGAAGACCGCTCCCTCCGCCCTGGCGGCGGGTATCTCGTTCTGGGCGGCCGTCCTCGTGGCGCTCGCGGTGGGCGTGAACGCCCTCGAACCGGGAGCTCTCCGGAACGTGCTGGCGGACATCGTCGCGTTCCTGCCCCGCATCCTGACGTCCGCGCTCATCGTCCTCCTCGGGTTCGGTCTGGCCGCCCTGGCGCGCCGGAGCGTTCTCCTGGCAGCCGTCAACTCGGGCCTGCCATGGGCGCGAGCGGGCTCGCGTCTCGTCCACGCCGCCGTTCTCGTCTTCTTCGTGGCCATGGCGCTCGACAACCTCGGCGTGGCCCGCTCGATCCTCGTCGCGGCTTTCTCGATCGTGGCGGGAGGCTTCGTCCTCGCGCTCGCCCTTGCCTTCGGCCTCGGCGCGCGCGACCTCGCGAAGGGCTATCTCGAGAAGAGGCTCCGCGCGGAAGAGGAGGAGAGCGGCATCCATCACGTCTGAGCGCCAGAGCCGCGCGCTTCGGTCCTTTGGGCGTCAGGACTTGAGGACGCCTCCCTCGGTCGCGATCGCTTCCAGGAGCTGATCTCCCGCGTCCGGGATGGCGGCGAGGACCCGGGCCCAGTTCGGGATGAGCGGAACACCAAGCGGATCGAGATTAAACTGCTCCACGCCGGCCTTGAGCGCTTTCGCGAAGGTGGCCACCGCCGACTCCTCCTCGTGGCGCTGGAAGACCAGCCCGTTGAAGCGCGCGAGAGAGTAGTAGTCGTTGAGCGCGTCCTCGGCGCGGCGCTGGTACGAGGCCAGGAGGGACTTCAGCGCGCCCTCCGAAAGCACGACGTCCGCGGCGGCGAGCGTGCGGAGCAGGTGCTTGGCGATGTCGCAGGCCATGCGGTGCAGTCCGCTGTTCGGGTCGTCGGGCGAGAGGGCCTGGTGCTTGTGGTCGTACTGATCGGCGAGATCGATCTGGCAGACGCGCCGCGGCGCGCTGTGCCGGAAGACCTCCGAGAGGACGCCGATCTCGAGACCCCAGTCCGCCGGCACGCGGACCTGGCGCGCGAGGTCCGCCGACAGCGCGAATTCGCCCGCGAGGGGATAGCGGAAAGACGAGAGGAACTCGAGATAAGGATGCGATCCCAGGAGCGCCCGAAGGGCCGAGAGGAGCGGCCAGACGAAAAGGCGCACGACGCGCCCGTTGAGGCGGTCGGTGAATCGCGCGTAGTACCCCTTGCAGAAGTCGAAGTTGTAGATCGGGTTGACCAGCGGGTAGAGAAGCCTCGAGAGCGAGGCTCGGTCGTAGTCGATGACGTCGGCGTCCTGGAGCGCGATGTGCTCGATGTTCCCGAGCGCCAGCAGGTATCCGAAGGCCATCCAGCAGGCCCTGCCCTTGCCGCGTTCCCCGAGCTTGAGGTCGCTCCCTTCCAGCTTCGCGAGGAGAGCCGTCACGCCCGGGCCGTCGTTCCAGAGGACGACCGTGCGCACCTTCATCCTCTTGAAATACTCCAGCGCGCCGCGGTATCCCGCCTCGTCGGCCCGGTCGAGCGAGATCACGACCGTGTCGAGATAGGCGAGCTGGGAGATCTCGTCGCAGATGCGCGCGAGCGCGGGGCGCTCGAGCTCGTTGACGAGGCAGGGGATGAGGAGCGCAGTGCGCGCGCGCCGCGTGGTGCGCGCGATGGCCTCGTCCAGCTCCTGGGTCGGCCGGTTTCCGAGGCGCGTCAGCGTCGTGATCGAGCCGGCCTGGAAGAAGTCGCTCATTTCACCCGAACATATCAGCCCGCGGACCGCTGCGCGGTCTAAACTTCTTCCCCCCTTCACCGCTCGGCAGAACTTGCTTCGTCCCCGAGAACGCCCTCCCATCTCGCGACCACGACGGCCGCGACGCAATTGCCGGCCAGGTTGATGGACGTCCGGGCCATGTCCATGAGCTCGTCCACGGCGAGGATCATCGCGACCCCCGCTTCACCCGGCAGGTTGAACGACGCGCAGCCGGCCGCGATGATGACGAGCGACGCCCGCGGCACGGCGGCGACGCCCTTCGTCGTGAGCATGAAGACGAGGCACATGTAAACCTGTTCGACGAGCGAGAGATGCCGGCCCGCGGCCTGGGCGATCGTGAGGGTCGCGAGGACGATGTAGAGCGTCGAGCCGTCCAGGTTGAAGCTGTAGCCAGCGGGAAGGACGAAGCCTGCCACGCTCTTGGGGACCCCGAACTCGACGATGCGCTCGAGGGCGCGGGGGAGCGCGGCCTCGGAAGAGGCCGTCGAGAACGCGATGAGGAAGGGCTCGCGGATCTTCCCGAAGAAGCGCTTCACGGAGACCCGCGCGAGCTTGAGGGCCGGAACGAGGACGAGGAGCGCAAAGACGACGAGAGCCGCGTAGAGCGATCCGACGAGCTTCGCGTAGCTGTTGAGAACCTTGATGCCGTGATGCGAAACGGCACCCGCCATGGCCCCGAACACGCCGAGGGGTGTGAGCGCCATGACGTAGTCCGTGAGCTTGAAGAGCACGGCCACCGCGGACTCGAAGAAGTCCACGAACGCCGTCGCGCGTGTTCCGACGTGTGCAGCCGCGATGCCGAGAAGCGTCGCGAAGATGACGATCTGGAGGATGTCCTGTCGGGCCATCGCGTCGATCACGTTCGACGGGAAGAGATGGAGGAGTGTCTCGACGAGCGTCTTCGGCTTGGCGAGGGTCTCGCCCGTGGGCGGAAGCGTGAGGTCGAGGCCCGGCTTGACGAGGTTCGCGAAGGCGAGGCCGATCAGGAGGGCGATCGTGGTCGCGACCTCGAAATAGATGAGCGCCTTCACACCCATGCGCCCGACAGCCTTCACGTCCCCCGTCCTGCCGATGCCGAGGACGATCGTGGCGAAGATGAGCGGGACGACGAGCATCTTGATGAGGCTGATGAAGGCTCTCGAGAGGAATCGGAACGTCTCGTAAGCCCACGGGTACGTCTCGGCGGGAAGGAAATGCCCGAGGACGACGCCGAGGATCAGCGCGTAGAAGATGAGCGCCGTGGACGACAGCCACCTGCGGCGGCGAGGAGGGAAGGCGCTCACGTCGTTCCGACTCCGCGCGCGCGCCGCAGCCGCCGTGCCCTCCAGGTCTCCCACAGGAGCGGCAGCATCGAGACGGCGATGATGGCGAGGATGACGAGAGAGAAATTCTTCTTGACGATCGGGATGTTGCCGAAGAAGAAGCCCGAGAAGACGCAGACCGCGACCCAGAGCACCCCGCCGATCACGTTGTACGCCAGGAATACCCCGTAGCGCATCGAGCCGACTCCCGCCACGAAAGGCGCGAACGTTCGCACGATCGGAACGAACCGCGCGAGGATGATCGTCTTTCGTCCGTACCTCTCGTAGAACTCTTCCGTCTTCCGGAGGTGCTCCTGCTTGAGGTACTTCACGCTTCCGCTGAAGGCGCGCAGGCCGATCCGCTTGCCGATCCAGTAGTTGACCGTGTCCCCGAGGATCGCTGCGAGCGACAGGACGAGAAACAGCAGCCAGACGTTCAGCGTGCCGAGCGACGCGAGCGCTCCGGCCGTGAAGAGGAGCGAGTCGCCGGGCAGAAAAGGAGTCACGACGAGGCCGGTCTCGCAGAAGACGATGGCGAAGAGAATGAGGTGCGTGAACGTTCCGTAGTCCCGGACGACGTCGGCCAGGTGCCTGTCGAGATGGAGGAAGACGTCGACCAGCTGCTTGACGAAGTCCATCGGGGCTCCTTCGATGGCGCGGAGATTAACCGGAAAGGCCCGTGAGCCCCGATAATGGGGCCGTGCTGCGCTTCGAGGACATCCTGGAGAAAGTCGAGTCCTACCACCCCGGCCTGGACGAGGACCTGCTGCGCCGGGCGTACGTCGTCTCGGCCCACGAGCACCGCAACCAGCTCCGCTCCTCGGGCGAGGCCTACCTCGTCCACCCGCTCAACGTCGCGATGATCCTCGCCGAGATGAAGCTCGACGAGGCGTCGATCGCCGCCGGGCTTCTCCACGACGTTCTCGAGGACACGACCCTCACGAAGGAACGCCTGTCGGAGCTGTTCGGACCCGACGTGGCCCACCTCGTGGACGGCGTCACGAAGATCGGCAAGTACGCCTACACGTCGAAAGAGGCCCAGCAGGCCGAGACGTTCCGCAAGATGCTCCTCGCGATGACGGACGACCTCAGGGTCATCCTCGTCAAGCTCGCCGACCGCCTCCACAACATGCGGACTCTCGAGCACGTGCCGGAGGCGAAGCAGCGTGCGGCAGCCTCCGAGACGATGGAGATCTACGCGCCCCTCGCGAACCGGCTCGGCATGGGCAAGATGAAAGGGGAGCTCGAGGATCTCTCGTTCCGCTTCCTTCATCCCGAGGAGTTCTCGGCCCTCCGCGCTGCCGTGGACGAGCGGATGGCGGCCTCGGCCGCGAACGTCGAGAAGATCCGCCAGGAGCTCGTCGCCAAGACCGGCGCCATGGGCATCGAAGCCGAGATCACCGGGCGCGTGAAACGCTACTGGTCGATCCGCCAGAAGCTGATCCGCCAGGCGATTCCTCTCGAGCAGCTCTACGACGTCCTCGCGTTCCGCGTTCTCGTGGACTCGATTCCCGACTGCTACACGGTCCTCGGGATCGTGCACCAGGTCTGGCGGCCGGTGCCGGGCCGCATCAAGGATTACATCGCGATGCCGAAGCGGAACTTCTACCAGTCCCTCCACACGACGCTCGTCCCGGAGGGTGCGCCGCCTTTCGAGGTGCAGATCCGCACGCGCGAGATGGACCTCATCGCGGAGAACGGCATCGCGGCGCACTGGAAGTACAAGGAAGGAAAGCCCGTGCGAACGGACGCGCGGCACGAGGAGCACGTCGGAGTCCTGAGACAGATCCTCGAAACGACGAAGGACGTGTCGGACCCGCGTGAGTTCCTGTCCTCCCTGAGGATCGACCTCTATCCGGACGACGTCTACACCTTCAGCCCGAAAGGGGCGGTCTACTCCTTCCCACGCGGTGCGACCCCGGTGGATTTCGCGTACCGGATCCACACGGACGTCGGTCACCACTGCGTCGGCGCGCGCCTGAACGGGCGTCTCGTCCCGCTCAAGACGCCGCTCGCGAACGGCGACATCGTGGAGATCCTCACGTCTCCCTCCGCGCAGCCCTCCCGGGACTGGCTGTCGTTCGCGCTGACGTCGCGCGCGCGGAACAAGATCCGCGCATTCATTCACGTCGCCGAGAAGGAGCAGTCGATCGAGATCGGCCGCCGCCTTCTCGAGCGGGAGCTCAAGAAGTGGAAGAAAAGTCTCCCGAAGCTCCTCGAGGCGAAGGCTTTCGACCCGTTCCTCGCCGATTTCGGCGCCGGAAAGGTCGACGACCTGGTCGCGGACGTGGGATCCGGGAAAGTCGCTCCGCGCGCACTCGTCGCGAAGCTGCTGCCGGAGACGGCGGCGGCCGCTCCGCCCTCTCCCTCGAAGGTCTCGGCGATCTCGAGCGTCGTCCGGCGGGTCCTGCCCTTCGGCGCGGCGGCGGGAATTCGCGTCAAGGGCGAGAACGACCTGCTTGCGACGCTGGCCCGATGCTGCCAGCCGGTGCCGGGCGATGACATCGTCGGCTACGTGACGCGCGGAAGGGGCGTCTCCGTTCACGCCACGACCTGCCCGAACGTACGTTCGCTGCTGTTCGACCCGAGCCGCGAGATCCCGGTTGAGTGGGCGACGGCGAAAGACGCTTCCGTCACGGTCGACCTCGAGATCCGGACCGAAGACCGCCAGGGAATGCTGGCGCGCATCACGCAGGTTCTCTCGGCCGCGAATTCGAACATTCGGTCGATCGAGGCCCGCACGAGCCTCGACTGCAACGCCTCGATCGAGGCAAGCGTCACGACCCGGGATCGCCGGCACCTCGAGCGGCTGCTCGTCTCGCTCCGCGCCCTCCCCGGCGTGACGGACGTGCGGCGCAAGCTCCGCGACTCGGACGCCGAAGCGGGCTGACTCTCTCCGTCCCAGCCTCGAAGTTTGACGATTTTCCGTGCTGTTTTTTGGAGCGGGCTCGAGGCGCCGGCCCGCGGGAGGAAC
The DNA here is from genome assembly GCA_963719225.1 of Thermoanaerobaculia bacterium. Taxonomy (GTDB): domain Bacteria; phylum Acidobacteriota; class Thermoanaerobaculia; order UBA5066; family UBA5066; genus Fen-183. Next base: position 1,230,928 of record CAVRAY010000001.1, read on the forward strand.
GCGCGGCTTCGCCCCTACGCTCGCATCCGCTCCGGCGGGATGGGGCGGACTTATACCAAAGCCTTTGCACAGGAGCAAGGGAAATCTTGCGGGCCTAACGACTTGACACCCTTCGGGGGGAACTTCAAAATAGGGCGAGTCAATCCCTTTTCGCGTCTCGCCCCCGGAGGACCGGGTCGAGGGAAGGAACCCTATCGTGCTGTTCCGAAAGGCGAAAAACCTGGTCGGTCTCGACATCGGCTCGTCCGCCGTGAAGCTCGTGGAGCTCAAAGAGGGCAAGGAGGGGACGTTCCAGCTCGTCAAGGCGGGCCTCGAAGTCCTCTCGCCCGAGGCGATCGTCGACGGCGCGATCATGGACTCTTCCCTCGTCGTCGAGACGATCTCGCGTCTGCTCGCGTCGACGGGAGTGAAGAACCCGAACGTGGCTGTCTCGGTGTCCGGGCACTCGGTCATCGTCAAGAAGATCATGCTGCCCACCATGCCGGAGGAGGAGCTTTCCGAGTCCATCCGGTGGGAAGCCGAGCAGTACGTCCCGTTCGACATCAATGACGTCTACCTCGACTACGTCGTCCTGGACCCCGGCGCCGTGGGCGAGACCATGGGCGTCCTCCTCGTCGCCGCCAAGAAGGAGAAAGTGGACGACTTCAAGAACGTCGTCACGCAGGCCGGGCGCACACCCGCCCTCGTGGACGTGGACGCCTTCGCGCTCCAGAACTGCTACGAGGTGAACTACGGAGCGGATCCGGGGCGTGTCGTGGCGCTCGTGAACGTCGGAGCCTCCGTCATGAACGTGAACATCCTCTCGCAGGGCCAGACGGTCTTCTGGCGCGACATCACGTTCGGCGGGAACCAGTTCACCGACGCCCTTCAGAAGGCCTACTCCCTCAATTTCGAGCAAGCCGAGTCTCTGAAGAAGGGGGAGCCGGTCGCGGGCCAGACGGCCCAGACGATCCAGCCCGTCCTCACGGGAGTGGCCGAAGATGCGGCAGCCGAGCTGCAGAAGACTCTGGATTTCTTCCAGGCCACCTCCGGCGCGGATCGCGTGGACTCGATCATGATTTCCGGCGGCGGCGCGAAGGCCGCCCACCTCGAGGACGTCCTGAAGGACAAGTTCGGGCTCCCCGTGGAGGTCCTGAACCCTTTCCGGTCGATCTTCACGGACGATCGCGCGGTCGACGCCGCCTGGCTCTCCGAGGCGTCGCCGGCGCTCGCGATCGCCGTGGGCCTCGGCGTGAGGAAGATCGGGGAGTAGCGGCATGATTCGCATCAACCTCCTCGCCGAAGCCCGGCCGCAGCGCAAGAAGAAGGGTGTCGCCGCCCTCGGGGGCGCCGGGCGGCTCAACACGCTCCTCATGGGAGGCGTGATCGGCCTGGCCATCCTCATCGGCATCGTGCATTACTGGGTGCTCCGTTCCCAGATCAAGGCCCAGGAAGAGAAGATCCGGATCGCCCAGATCGAAGTCGCGCGCCTCGAAGCCGTCCTCAAGGAAGTGAAGGATTACGAGGCGAAGAAAGCCCGCGTCCAGCGCAAGGTCGACCTCATCAACCAGCTCAAGCAGAACCAGCGCGGTCCGGTGCGTCTCATGGACGAGGTTTCGAAGGCGCTCCCCGACCTCGTCTGGCTCGAACGCATGGACTACCACGGCACCACGATCTCCATCGACGGCAAGGCCTTCAATCCGCCCGCGGTCGCGAACTTCGTGGCGAATCTCAAGCTCGTGCCCTCTTTCCAGGAGCCGAAAGTGGAGTTCACGGCCTGCAGCGGGCCAGGCGGCTCGGCGCTCTATTGCTTCAAGACGAATTTCGGATTCTCGAACACAGACCGTACGCAGCCCGACAGCGGCGCCGCGAGGGCCGCCGAGCCGGCTCAAGCGCCGCAACCGACCGAGACGCCGAAGCCGGCCGGAAAGCCGAAGAAGGTCTAGGGGAAAGCCATGGCGACGCTCGACCTCAAACAGCTCGAAGGGAAGCCCTGGTACTACGGGCTGGGTATCGGCCTGGGCGTCGCCCTCGCGCTCTACGCCGCCGCCTACTACCAGCTTCCGAACTTCAGCGAGATGAAGCAGACGCTGGAGAACAAGAAGAACGAGCTCGACCAGCTGAACCAGAAGATCACGCAGGGCCGCGCCGCCGAGCGCCGCCTGCCGCAGCTGCGGGAGGAAGTCCGCCGGACCGAGCTCGATCTGCAGCGGCTTCTTCAGATCCTTCCGACGGCGCGCAACGCCGAGGAGCTCATCAAGAAGATCCAGGCGCTCGCGGGACAAGGTGAGTTCTTCCTCAAGAAGTGGACGCCGAAGGAGTACATCAACAGGGACTTCTACGCGGAGTGGCCCATCGACCTCCAGATCGACGGGACCTACCACAATCTCGCGCTTTTCTTCGAGAAGGTGGCGCGGTTCTCCCGGATCATCAATATCGAGGATCTGGTCATGACCGGCTATCCGGACGCGGCCGGAGGCCGCACGCTCGGGGCGACGTTCTCGATGAAGACATTCATTTATCTCGGCGACACGGAGGCGGCGACGCCTGCGGCGGCCGGGCCGAAGAAGGCGGCTCCTCCCCCCGGCGCCAAGAAGAAAGCCGCAGGGCTCGAGGGATGAGCGCGCGTCGTCTCCTCGCCGCGATCGCACTGCCGGCCTTGCTCCTGGCAGCGCCTGCGCCGTCGCGCGCCCAGGCCCCGCCCGCCACCTCGGCCGCTCCGGCTCCCGCGACCGCTGCGGCTGCCGCTCCTGCTCCGGGAGCTCCGGGCAAGGTCACCGAGCAGGATTTCACCCCGTCCGTCTACACGTACGAGGTTGCCGGACGGCGGGACCCCTTCCGCTCGCTGCTCGTGCGAAACCCGTCGGACAAGGATCGTGTGCGCCCGCCGGGCCTCGCGGGGGTCATGGTGGACGAGCTCGAGCTCCAGGGCACGATCAAGGTCAAGCAGGGCTGGGTCGCGATGATGCGCGGCCCGGACAACAAATCGCACCTCGTCCGCAAAGGGACGACGCTCTTCGACGGCGAGGTCATCGAAGTGTCGGCAACGGAAGTGACGTTCCGTCAGAACGTGAACGATCCGACGAACCCCAAGCCTTTCCGGGAAGTGGTCAAGGCGCTCTCACTCCATAAGAAGTCGTGACCGAAGGGATGTCCATGACGACGAAGCTGATGGGCACTAGGAACTCGAAGGGCACGGGAGACCTCGTGCCGTCCGGGGGAGGAAGCATGCGGCGGAACCGAAGGGGATCGATGTCCCGTTTCGCGGCGCTCGCGCTGGTCGGCGCCGTGCTCGGCGGCTGCGCCTCGCGCAGCGACCGCGTCGCCTCCGGAAACCCGTCCGCAACCGGCATGCCTGCAAACGGCGTTGCGCCAGCGACGCTCACGGGGGCCACCCTCCTGACCGACGGAGAAACGCCTCGGCTCCTCCTCAGCGGCAACGGCCCTCTCTCTCCGACGCTTTACAACCGCGAAGGCTCGACGAAGGTCGTCGTCGACATCGCGAACGCGGTCGTGTCCCCGGGTCTCGAGCCCCCGCGCGCCGACGGTGTGGTTCTGTCGCGCCTCGACATGAAGTCGTTCACCGAGATGGGGAAGCCCCACATCCAGTTCGAGCTGACGGGACGGTCGCCGCTCGCCCCTGCGATCACATCGGAATCCGGCTCGCCGGCGATGGCGATCGCGCTCGGAAAAGCCGCTCCAACGGCGGCCGTGCCGGACCTGAAAGTGGCGTCCGCGGCTCTGCCCGCGCCGGCTCCCGTCGCGCCGGCTCCGGCCGAACCAACGGTCAAGGTCGAGGACGTGGCGGCTGACATGCGCGCCTCCGCTCCCCCTCCCGCGACCGTTTCGGCGCCCCCTCTCGTGATCGCCGGAGCGGACCAGCCGCCGGTGCCCGTCCGCCACGCCGCGACCGGCCGCGCCGCGACGCGCCTGTCGGCCGTGGGTGTCCACGTTTCGGATGGCAAGCTCGTCGCGACGCTGGCGGGCAACGGAAGCTTCACGTACGAGACGTTCGCTCTCCAGAACCCGCCGCGCTACGTCGTGGATCTTCCGGGCGTTCTGCTCGCCATGCCGAAACGGGCCCAGGACGTCAAGCATTCCGCCGTGAGCCGCGTTCGCGTCTCGCAGTTCAAGGCCGGTCCCGAGCCCGTGACGCGCGTCGTGTTCGACCTTGCGTCTCCTTCCGAGCCCGCGGCGAAGGCTTCGCCCTCGGCGCTTGCGCTCGTCTTCGGAAGCAGCGCCACGAGCGCCTCGTCGGGCAAGAGCGCCTCCGCATCCATGAGCGCCTCCGGTAACGCCCCGGCGGTCGCTCCGGCGGCCGCGAAGGCCCCCGAGCCGCAGCCGGCGATCGTGCGCGCCGCGCCCGAAAAGATCGCGGCGGCGCCCCCCGTGCCAGCCGCTGCCTCGTACGAGAAGCACGAGGTCGACGACCCGAAAGAGCCCGTCGTGAGCGAGGGCCGCGCTCTCGACGTGACGACGTCCGCAGCCCCATCGAGGCCCGCGGCTTCGGCCGCTCAAATAGAGGCTCCGGCCGTCGCGACGCTTTCGGCCCCGAAACCCGAAGCGACGCGTCTCGTGCAGGCGTCGCCCGAGGTCCACGAGGTGAAGTCTCCGCCTTCGGCACCCGCGCCTCCCACCCGGTCGGCCTCTGCCGAGCCGCGCCGGAAAAAAGTCGCGACGGCCGAGGACAAGGCCCTGATCGAGGCGGCCGAGGCCCTTCTCGTCCAGCAGGACGGGTCCTCGCGTCCCCGCGAGATTGCGAATCCCTACGAGACCCGCACGCTCGGCTCGGGCGACAAGCAGTACACCGGCGAGCCCATCACCCTCAATCTCAAGGACGCCGACATCAAGGACACGCTCCAGCGGTTCAGCGAGCTGACGCAGCTGAACATCGTCCTCGATCCGGATGTGCGTGGAACGGTCACCGTGAGCCTGCAAGACATCCCCTGGGACCAGGCGCTCGAGCTGATCCTCAAGATCAACCAGCTCGGGTACGTGCTCGAGGGGAACATCATGCGGATCGCGTCCACGACCAAGCTCACGCAGGAGGAAAACGCGAGGCAGCAGTTCCTTCTGGCGCAGGACAAGAACCGCCCGCTCAGGACCGTGCTCCAGAAGATCTCGTACGCGAACGCGAATGAAATGGCCGCTACGGCGCGCAAGGTCATGTCGGCGCGCGGCGACATCTTCATCGACGCGCGTTCGAACACGCTCATCATCAAGGAGCTCCCCGACTACCTCCCGACGGTCCTCGATCTCATCAAGAACCTGGATATCGCGAGCCCACAGGTCATGATCGAGGCGCGGATCGTCGAGGCAAACCGCACGTTCTCGAACGAAGTCGGCATCGTGTGGGGCTTCACCGGCGTCGCCGACGCCTCGCACGGCAACACGACCGGCCTCGTCTTCCCGAACGCGGGCAACGTCGCCGGCAACGTCTCGCTTCCCAGCGGAGCGCCCCAGGTCCTGAGGCTCAGCCTCGCGAACGTCCTCGACACGTTCCATCTCGACGCTTCGCTCCACGCGGCCGAGTCGCGCGGCCTCGTCAAGGTCATCTCGACACCGAAGGTCCAGACGCAGACCGGCGAGGAAGCGTCGATCCAGTCGGGCTTCCAGATCCCCGTCCAGACGACCGTGAACAACACGACGTCGGTCCTCTACATCAACGCGACGCTCCGGCTCGACGTCACGCCTCAGATCACGAACGAAGGCACCGTCATCATGAACATCACGATCCAGAAACGTGAGCCGGCGGTCGGCATCAACATCGCGGGAGGGCAGAACATCCCTCTCACGACGCGCGACGCCAAGACGCGGCTCATGGTACGCGACGGCGGCACGGCCGTGATCGGCGGAATCTTCAAGATCACCACGAACGACGGGCAGTCGATGATCCCAGGCCTTTGGAAAATACCGATCCTCGGCAATCTGTTCAGGAGCCGGACTCAGACGGAGAGCACGGACGAGCTCATGATTTTCATCACGCCGCGGATCATTCGGTGAGGAGCGAACTGATGAAGAAGCGCTTTTTCACTTTCGCCGCCATCCTCGCTGTGCTCGCGGCCGCCGCGCTCCCCGGCTGCTCGACGAACACGCAGGGCGACAGCGCCTCGCCGGTCTTCCTCGCGGGCGATTTCACGCTCCTGCCCCTCCAGAAGTGCGTGAACGACAATACGCCGCTTCAGTTCCAGACGACCACGCTCCGGAATCGCCTCAAGAACCCGATCACGAGCTCGATACAGTTTCTCGACGTCCAGATCGACTCCTACTTCGTCGTCTGGAAGCGCATCGACGGTGGGACGACCGCGTCGCCCACTCAGCAATTCGGCGGCAACCTGATCGTTCCGGCGAACGGACAGTCCACTCTGACGAACTATCCCTTCATGTCGGCGGACAGCCTCATCCGCCCGCCGCTCGACCAGCTCTTCCCGTTCAACGGCGGCGTCGACAAGGAGACGGGACGGGCGGAGATCCGCCAGGCCGGAAACGTCACGTGGTACGGCCACACGTTTGCCGGGCAGGCCGTCGTCTCGGACGTGGCGACTTTCGACATGATCTTCATCTTCTGCGGGTCCACCGGGCGTATCGAGGCGAAGCGTGCCCAGTGACGAGGTGACTTCCATGCGACGTTTCCAGATTCCGAGCGCCGCCCTGGTCGCGGGCCTTGCGATCCTTCTGAGCGGCTGCTCCGGCGAGACGCCGACGGCTCCGTCATCGGGCGGGGGGAACGGCGGTAACGGCGGTGGTGGCAACGGCTCGTGCACGGTGCTGGTCTCGATGTCGGCCACGACGCAGAGCCCTCTCGTCGGGACGGCCGCCATCGTGCGGGCGACGGTCACGCGCGCCGGAGTTCCGATTCCGGACGGCGGTTCCGTGCAGTTCACCACCGATCTCGGCTTTTTCGGAGAGAACGGCCTCAACACGATCTCGAAGACGACTGTCGGCGGCGTAGCCGACGTGACCGTTGTCTCCAACGACGCCGGCACGGCGCACGTCAAGGCGCTCTTCGACTGCGCGAATGCGCAGATCAACCTGAATTTCGGCGGCATTCCGGACACGGGCCCGTTCATCTCGTCGCTCACGCCGACCACAGGTTCGTGCGCGGGCGGCGACCTGGTGACGATCCTGGGGGGTCGCTTCACCGGAACGAGCATCGACGTGTTCTTCGGCGGCGTGAGAGGCTCGATCAGGGGAGCCGTCACGGACACGCAGATCGTCGTGTCGACGCCCGCGCGCACGTTGAGAGATTCGGCCGTGCCCGAGACGGTCGACGTCGTCGTCAGGGTGAACGGCGCGTCCTCGGCGCCCAAGTCGTTCACCTACGCGTGCATCCCGATCAATCAGAGGATCTTCATCTCGTCGATCGTTCCGACGGAAGGTACGTCCGCGGGGGGCGACCTGGTGACGATCAACGGCGGCAATTTCGGCTCCAACATCGCGACGACGCGGGTCACCTTCTGCGGCCGGCCGGCGCAGATCACGGCGCAGCAGGATCAGCAGATCACCGTCACGACTCCGGCGAGCCCGTTGGATCTGGAAGTGTGCGACGTCGTCGTCACGCGCGACCTCGGCCTCGTCTCGCAGCAGTCCGCCACCGCGCCGCAGCAGTTCACCTTCCGCCGCGTGCTCACGCCGGTGATCAACTCGGTATCGCCGAGGACGGGCCCGAACGACGCCTCGACCCGGGTCACGATCTTCGGCTCCGGCTTCCAGTTCCCGCTCCAGGTCTTCATGACGGGCGGGACGTGCGGCGCGCAGCGCGTCGAGGCTGCCGTTTCGGACATCTCGCTGACCACGATCGTCTTCAAGACGCCGATCGCGACGAACAACGTCTGCCTCATGAACCAGCTCGTCGACATCGAGGTCCTGAACCCGACGACGGGGAAGAAGGCGTCGTGCCCGGCCTGCTTCAAGTTCTACTCGTGCCCGACCTCGGGCTCCGCCGCGCCTTCGTCCGCGGACGGGACGGTACCGACCACCGTCGTCATCTCGGGCGCGAACTTCGAGTCTCCGATCACGGCGAACTTCAAGACGGTGAACGACAACCTCATCGCGTTGAACGTGACGTCGGTGTCCGCGAACGCGATCGTCCTGACGATGCCGCCGGCCAGCCAGCTCCTGGGCGGCTCCCCGGCGTGCGCGGACATCACCGGCAACATCGAAATCACGTTCCTTGGCCTCACGTGCGCCCCGATCCAGGTGCCCTTCAGGTATCACCTTTCGCCGCCGTTCGCGTCGACCGCTGGTCCGAACAACCTGAGCCAGGACGGCTCGCCGTTCCCCGCCACGGGCGCGCCGGCGACGATCACCGTGACCGGAGGCAACTTCACCGATCCGATGACGGTACAGCTCGTCAAGGACGGCAGCGTGGTCGCGAACACCCTGGTGAACAACGCGAACGTCGCGAACGTGAACACCCTTACGTTCGTCGCGCCGGCCGTGCTGGACTCGTCCCTCAACAAGCAGAACTGCACCCTTGGCGGAACGATCTCGGGCACCCAGCTCGTCCCGACGTCGTTCGGGATCCGCCTGACCAGCACGCGGACGGGTTGCACCACCGACCTGCCGAATGTGCTCGTGTACCATCCGCTCGATCCGACGTGCAAGTGACTTCCTTTCCAGCAGCTCTTTCGGTTCGGGCCGCCTCCGGGCGGCCCGAACTGTCTCGAAACCGGATGCCGTAGACTTCGAAGTCGGATCAAGGAACATGGCCCTTTTCGGCGGTCCTTCCACCCCGGTGTCCCGACTCGAGGAGCTCAAGAGGCTCCTTCAGAAGGACCCCACGTCGCGTCAGTTCCTGGCGCTGGCCGAGGAGTACCGCCGGCACGGCAAGTACCGCGATGCCGTCATCACTCTCGAGCGCGGGCTCCAGCTGCACTCCACCTCGGTTGCGGCGCACGTCGCTCTCGGACGGACCTATCAGCAGCTGGACCGCCTCGAGGACGCGATTCGCGCGTTCACGAACGCGCTTCGGCTCGATCGCGAGAACCTCGTCGCCATTCGCCAGCTGGCCGAGGTCTACCTGGCCCGGGGAGACAAGATCGAGGCGATCAAGAAGCTGAAGCTCTATCGCGGCCTCAAGGCCGGAGACCGCGACGTAAACGACATCATTCAGAAGCTCGAGGAGGAGATGTCCGCAGCGGTTGCCGAGCGTCCCCGTTCGGGCGTCCAACCTGTGTTTGCGGATTTTTCCACGGTGCCGCGCCCGTCCCCATCGCCGAGCGGGATTCGCCGGGTTCAGACGATCCCGCGCCTCGAGCGTGTGGAACCACCGTCTCCTCCGCCCCCGCCGCCGGAGACGAAGCCCGACCTCATGGAGCTCACGTACGACGGCCCGAAAGCCTCGAGGCCCGTCGAGGCGGTTCGCCTGACTGCGCCGGAGCCGCCCCCTCCTCCGGCGATGCCGCCACCTCCACCGCCGTTATCGCCGCCGGTCGTGGAGGCTCTCGTCGCGAACTCTTCCACCGCGCCGGTTTCGTCCGAGGTGCCGCCTCTGTCGCCGTTTACCGCGCCGATCGCGCCGATTCGCGAACAGCCGGAGCCCGAGAAGGCGCCGTTCGTGCTCGCCGAGAACGAAGCAGAGCTGGACGTTCCGGAAGAGCAGGCGACGGCCCCCTTCACATTTCCCGTGGATCTTTACAGGACGGAAGCGGCCACTTTTTCCGCCCGGGTGCCAGCCGAAACGGCCCCGTTCGACGTCCCCGACGCGGGTCTCGGCGCGCCTCCGGAGAGCGAGCCGCTCGTCTCGGAGACTCTCGGAGACCTCTACCGCGCCCAGGGCCACATGGCCGATGCCCGGGAGACGTATCGCACACTCGCGGAAACCGCGGCCGACGAAGCGCGTGCCCGGGCGCTGCGCGAGAAAGCCGCGGCTCTTCCGCAGGCGGAGAGGACCGACCATCCGCGCCTCAGGCGTCTCGGGCGGCGCTTTCCCGCGCGCCCCGAAGCGACCGTCGATGATCTCAAGGGGATCCTCCTGAACCTCGTCCAGGGGACGGAAGGGATTCGCGCGGCGACCCTGACCGACCTCGAGGGGCTTCCGGTCGTGATGGCCGGACCGGCGTCTCGGGAGGCCTCGATGGAAACCCTCGTCGCCGAGCTCAGCTCTTTCCTGAAGAACGTCCGGCGCACGACGGCCGAGACCGGCACGGGCGAGCTCGAATCGCTCGCGGTCGCGGGCCCGACCGGCGGAGTCGTGGTCTCACCCGTCAATGGCGATTACTCTCTCATCCTGCGAGTCGACCCCGAGGCGGCGCTCGGCGAGATCCGGTGGGAGGCGGCGCGCACCGCGCGCGCTCTCCGCCCGGCGGTTCGCTGAACACCTCGGGGGAAACGCACCGGTGACCGAAAGGGAACGATGAACGTCAAGGAGATCAAGGAACTCGTCGAGCTGGTGTCGCGCCGGGGACTCGCCGGCCTCGAGATCGAACGGGCGGGGTTCCGCCTCCGCATCGAGGGCGCCCCCGCTCACCGTGCCGCGCCCGTCTTCACGCAGGCCTCCGTCGAGCGCGCCACTACCGAAGCGCCCGCACTGCCTCCCGCTGCGCCGGCAGCGTCCGTCGCCCATCGCGTCCCGCCCGGCCCGCCCGGTTCTGGAGAGCGCGAGGGATTCCACGTCATCACCGCGCCCATCGTCGGCACGTTCTACCGCTCTCCGAACCCCGATTCCGACGCATTCGTGAAAGTCGGCGACGTCGTCGAGAAGGGCAAGACCCTCTGCATCGTCGAGGCGATGAAGCTCATGAACGAAATCGAGGCGGACATCGCGGGCACGGTGGTGGCCATCTACCCGCAGAACGCCCAGCCGGTGGAATTCGGAGAAAAACTCTTCGCAATCCAGCCGCGCTGACGGGGACGACGTGTTTCAGAAGATCCTCGTCGCCAACCGTGGAGAGATCGCGCTCCGCGTCATCGCGGCCTGCAAGGAACTCTCGATCGCGACGGTCGCGGTGCACTCCGAGGCCGACCGCGACTCGCTTCACGTGCGCGCCGCCGACGAGTCGGTCTGTATCGGCCCGGCTTCGCCGTCGGGCTCGTACCTGAACATCACCTCGCTCGTGGCGGCCGCGGAGATCACCGGCGCCGACGCCGTGCATCCGGGATACGGCTTCCTCGCGGAGAACGCGCACTTCGCGGAAATCCTCGAAGAGGTCGGACTGAAGTGGATCGGACCCTCTCCCGACGCGATTCGCCGGATGGGCGACAAGGCCGTCGCGAAGGAGACCGTCCGGAAGGTGGGCGTGCCGACGATACCCGGAAGCCCCGGTCCGCTCGAATCGATCGAGGACGCGATGAACGTCGCGACGCGGATGGGCTATCCCGTCCTGCTGAAGGCCGTCGCCGGGGGCGGGGGGCGCGGCATGCGGGTCGCGCGCTCGGACAAGGAGCTCGCGGCCGCGTTCGATCTCGCAACGGCGGAGGCCGAGCGTGCGTTCGGCAACGGCAGCGTCTATCTCGAGAAGTACCTCGCGGAGCCGCGGCACGTCGAGCTCCAGATCTTCGGGGATCAGTCCGGGCGCGTCGTCCACCTCGGCGAGCGCGAGTGCTCGCTCCAGAGGCGACATCAGAAGATCCTCGAGGAATCGCCGTCGCCGGCTCTCACCGACGCGCTGCGCGCGAAAATGGGTGCCGCCGCCGTCGCGGTGGCGAAAGCCGTGGACTACGTAGGCGCCGGCACCGTCGAGTTCCTCGTCGACGAGGACGGCTCTTTTTACTTCATGGAGATGAACACGCGCATCCAGGTCGAGCATCCGGTGACGGAGATGGTGACCGGCTTCGACCTCGTGAAGGAGCAGATCCGGGTTGCGGCGGGCGAGCCCTTGTCCTTCGGGGCAACCCCGCCCGGCGACGGCATCGGGTGGCAGCCGCGGGGCCACGCGATCGAGTTTCGCGTCAATGCCGAGGATCCGGTCACGTTCGCGCCATCGCCCGGCACGATCACGACTCTCCATCTGCCGGGCGGTCCCGGGGTGCGCGTCGACACGGCGGCCTATTCGGGCTGGAAGATCCCGCCGTATTACGACTCGCTCATCGCAAAGCTCATCGTGCACGGCCGCGACCGCGACGAGGCTCTCAGCCGCGGCAAGCGCGCGCTTGAGCTCTTCATCGTGGAGGGCGTCAAGACCACGATCCCGCTCCACCTGAGGCTTCTCGACGACCCGGACGTGCAAAGCGGTCGCGTCTCCACGAAGTGGCTCGAGCGGTGGCTCAAGAACGCTCCGCCTCCTTGAAGGATCTCGCGAAGGACCCCGCATCCGAAGCGCCTCGCCGCGTGTACCTCGTCGGTTTCATGGGGAGCGGCAAGACGACGAGCGGGCGGATTCTCGCAGACCGCTGGAACGTCCCGTTCGTCGATCTCGACCTCGCCTTCGAGTCGATCTCCGGCCGAACGATCCGAGAGACGTTCGAGGCGCACGGGGAAGCTTATTTCCGGGAACGGGAATCGGAGCTTCTGCGCGGGACGGCAACTCTCGCTCAGGCCGTGGTCGCGCTCGGAGGCGGAACGTTCACGTTTCCCGAGAACGTCCGCTTCGTGAAGGAGCACGGCATCTCCGTGTTCCTCGATCCTCCCTTCGACGTGCTCGCAGCACGGCTCGCCGAAAAAGCCGCCGATCGACCGCTGTTTGGCTCGCTCGAGTCAGCCCGAAAGCTCTGGGAAGCGCGTCGGCCCTTCTATAAAATGGCGGACCGGGCCCTGGACGTGAATCACGAGACGACTCCCGGCGAGGTCGCCGGCCGGCTTGCCCGCCTGCTCGACCCGGGGAACGCCGGGGGCCGCTGACGTGCGTTATCTCATCCTGTCCGACCTTCATTCGAACGACGAGGCTCTGACCGCCGTTCTCCGCCGCGTGAAGCGCAAGACGTTCGACCGGGTCGTGTGCCTCGGCGACTTCGTCGGCTACGCCGCGGATCCGAACAAGGTCCTGGACCGATTCCGGAAGCTCCGCCGGACGACGATTTCGGTGCGCGGGAACCACGACAAGGTCGTCGCCGGCGTGGAGGAGGGGCTCCTGTTCAATCCGCCCGCGCTCGAAGCGGTGCGCTGGACGGTTGAACGGCTCTCGAAGCAGAACATGGAGTTCCTGAAGAAGCTCCCGCTCGGGCCGGAAGTCGTGGACGGTCGCTTCGTCGTGTGCCACGGCTCGCCGCTCGACGAGGATGCCTACATCTTCTCGGACTTCGATGCCTCGCTGAATTTCGTTCAGATGCACCGCTTCGCCGAGGGCATCGACCTGTGCTTTTTCGGCCACAGCCACATCCCCTCGATCTTCACGCTCGAGCCGGGCGGCATCCGGGTGGAAGCCGTGCGCGAGGCGCGCCTGAAGCTGCGCCTCGAGCCGGGGAAGCGCTACCTCGTGAATCCCGGCTCGGTCGGCCAGCCGAGGGACCGGAACCCGCGCGCCGCCTACGCGATCTATGACGCGAGCGCTCGTGTGGTCCATTTCGACCGCGTGCCCTACGACGTGGGCGCCACGCGCCGCAAGATCCAGCGCGCGGGACTGCCCGCCGTTCTCGGCGACCGGCTCGTCGTCGGGCTCTAGTCCGGCCGGCGGACCCGATGCGCAGCCTCCGCCTTCGTGCCCCCGCTGCCTTCGTCGCCTCCGCCGTCCTCGCGGGCTGTGTCACGTTCGGTTCCGAGAAGGGACCGCCGAAAGGCACGTATCGCGAGCGCCTGATCGGGTACGCCGCTCTTCTGCGAATGGAGGACCGCCGCGCATACGATCCGCTGCTGTCGGGACGCACGGCAGCCTCTCCGGATCCCTGGCTGCGCGCCAAGACCGCGCTCGCGGTCTCCCGCCTGAAGGATACGGACGCATCCGTGTACCTGCCCGTGCTCCTGAAGGACCCAGAGGCCTCCGTGCGCCGCGCCGCCACGTTCGGAGCCGGGCTTTCGGGTGACGCCCGCCTTCTGCACTTCCTCGTTGCGGCGCTGGGCGATCCCGATGACCAGACCGCCGCGAATGCCGCCGAGGCTCTCGGGAAAATTGGCGGAAAAGACGCCACGGACGCCCTGCTCGCCGCTCTTGCAAAGCCCAGGGGCCCGCGGGCGGGGTGCGCGCTCGCGCTGTTTCGGAAGCCCGAGGCGCGAAGTGTCACGGCGTTGCTCGCCGCGTTCGGAGAAGAGGATTCTGCTCCCGAGCTCGGGCGCGCGGTCGTCTATTCACTGTCACGAAAACCAGATCCCGCGGCAGTTCCGGCGCTTCGCGCGGTGCTTAGAAGGGAAGAAGAAGGGGCGTCCCGCACGCCCGCGAGCGAGGAAGTCGCCTGGGCGGCGCGAGGTCTTGGGATCCTCGAGGATGAGGAGAGCGTCCCCGACCTCGTCCGCCTCGCGGCCAGCCGCGACATCTCGGTTGCCGTTCAGGCCCTGACCGCGCTCCATTCACTTTCTAACAAAAGTGTCTTTTCCCTTCGCGAGGAATTGACTCGCGGCGCACGGGAAATTGCTCTTCTCCGAGCAAACGATTCCCTTCCCGGAGTGGCCATCGCCGCTTTGCGCCTCCTCGGAGCGTTGCCCGACTCCCCCGCGTCGCGTGCGACGCTCGAAGAGAACCTGCTCAAGAAGGGGTGGAGAGGACAGGCGGCCCTCGTGTCTCTGACGCACCTCGACGCGGCTCGGTCGCCGGAGGCCGCTGCGGCCCGGATCGACGCGGCGGCCCTTCTCGGCGGCACCCTCGAGCTGCGACTCGGTGCCGCCGAGGCCCTGCAGTTCTTCGGAGGCGATGGTCCGCCGAAGGTTCTCGCGACGGCCCTCCTCGCCGACCGTGCCGCGCGCGTGCGCGCATCCGCCCTTTCCTCCGTTTCGAAGAAGCAATCTCCGCATCTCTCTTCCTGGCTGCTCGCCGGCTTGATCGATCACGACGCTGCGGTGCGCGATGCCGCACTCGACGCAGGGGCGCCCCTCCTCGAGAAGGGAAGCGCGGAGCTGAAGCGCGCATGGATGGCCGCGTTCGATCGCGCTTTCGAGTCCGGCGAGCCGGATTTCACCGTCGGCGCCCTCGATGCCGCGGCGGCCCGCGGCGAGGCCGGACGCGTCCTCGTGGCTGCGCACGCGAACGACCCGGACGCCGTCACGCGCGAGAAGGCGCGGCGGCTCCTCGTCGAGAAATACGGGGCCGCCAACGGCTCGTTTCGGCCGATCCCGGCCGGAACGCGGCTTTCGACCGAGGATTACGCGCGCGTCTCCCGCGCCGCGAACGAGTCTGTTTTCGAGGCGGAGATCGCCACGGCCCGCGGCCCGATCCGGATGGAGCTTCTCGCCGAGGACGCGCCCCTCACGGTCGAGAGCTTTCGCACGCTCGCCGCGAAGGGCTTCTTCGACGGAATGGTGATTCACCGAGTCGTGCCGGACTTCGTCGTCCAGACCGGCGACCCGCGCGGAGACGGAAGCGGCGGACCTGGTTACGCCATCCGGGACGAGATCAACCCGGCCCGGTACACGCGCGGCGCCGTCGGAATGGCCCTCTCCGGCGCCGATACGGGCGGCTCGCAATGGTTCGTCACGCTTTCCACGCAGCTCCACCTCGACGGCGGCTACACCGTGTTCGGGCGCGTTCTCGAGGGGTGGGACGTCCTCGATCGCATCGAGCAGGACGACCGGCTCGTGTCCGTGCGCGTGACGTCCCATCCGCGTTCGGCCCGTCCGCCCGGAGCCGTGCCGTGAAATTCGCCGTCGGGCGAAGCCTGCAGCTCGTCGGGCTCGTGCTCGTGGGTCTGGGTCTCGTCATCGGGCTCCTGAGGAACGACCTGAGGTTCGAGGAGCGGATGTTCTTCGCCGGCGGCGCCGTCTTCTTCGCGGGCTGGCTGCTCGTGCGACCGTTCAAGGCTCCATGAAAGTGTTCGTCGGCCGACCCCTCGTCGAGCCGTCCACGACCGAGCTTCTTGCGGGGCATACCGTCGTCACGGGAGACGGGAACCTCCCGCGGTCCGAGTGGCCGCTCCTGTCGGACGCCGACGCACTCCTTCCGACGCCGCGCGAGCGGATCACGGACGAGCTCCTCGCGGCCTCTCCGCGGACCCGGATCGTGGCGAGCCACTCGGTCGGGGTCGACCACATCGATCTCGAGGCGTGCCGCCGGCGCGGCATCCTCGTCACCAACACGCCGGACGTCCTCACCGAGGCGACGGCGGACCTCGCCTGGGCGCTGATCCTGGCGGTCGCGCGGCGGCTGGGCGAGGGCGAGGCGCTCGCGCGCTCGGGGACGTGGGACGGCTGGAAACCCCGGGAGCTTCTCGGCATCTCCCTCTCCGGGCGCACGCTGGGCATCTACGGCATGGGCCGTATCGGGCGGGCGGTGGCGAGGCGCGGCGAGGCGTTCGGAATGGCGGTCGTGGCCTTCGGCAGGAGTCGGAGTGAAAAGGACCTGGAAGAATTCCTTTCGAATGTGGATGTGCTGTCGATCCACACGCCTTTGACCGAGGAGACGCGCGGAAGGTTCGGAGAGAAAGAGATCCTTCGAATGAAAGAGGGGGCGATCCTCATCAACACCGCGCGGGGCCCGATCGTGGACGAGGAGGCACTCGTCGCGGCCCTTCGTTCGAGGCATCTTCTGGGCGCGGGTCTCGACGTCTACGAAAAAGAGCCCGCAATCCATCCCGGGCTGGTCTCGCTGCCGAACGTCGTTCTCCTCCCGCATCTCGGCTCGGCCACGTTCGAGACGCGCCTCGCCATGGCGCGCCTCGCGTGCGAGGAGATCGCGCGCTTCGCGCGCGGCGAGCCGCCGCTGCACCCGGTTCCGTAGGCCCGGAGCTTCGCTCGCGAGCGCCTCGCTCATTCACCCCTCTAAGAAAATCTTCTTTGAGGGTCACCCGATTGAGATGTCCCGCCTTTCGAGCGATCGTGCGGCCAGTATCAGCGGCGCGCTTGCGGCTACGGTTGCCAGAGTGAGGAAAGCGGCGAGCAGCGGCCACGGCGCCAGATCGACCTTCAGGAGCGATGCGAGAAGCAGGCGAAGCTCGTTCGAGACGACGAGCGTCGAAAGCAGGGAGAGGGCCGTCGAAAGGACGAGCGCGAAGAGCCCTCCCGTGGAGAGCGCGACGCTGACCGCGTTCGGGGCGTCGTAGCGCGGGAAGAGGGCGCCGAGGCCGAGGTGGAGCGCCGGGATCGAAAGACCGCCGGCGAGCGCGGCGGCGAGCGCAAACGCGGTGGCCGGCCTTCCGGGCCGGAGAACGAGCAGGCTCGCTCCGGTCAGGGCGAGAGCCACGGCCGCCGATGGAAGGGCGCGGACGACCCATCGCACGAGGAGCTGGCGCCGCGGGGCGAGCGGCAGAGTCCGGAGGACGAGCGCCGCCCGGCCGTCGGAGGAGATCGAAGGATAGGCGAAGCGCAGCGACAGCGCCGAGACGAGGAAGAGCGAGAGGCCCGTCTGCAAGCCCGCGACGAGGTCCCGCTGCGAGGCGTCCGCCCCGGGCAGAAGCCGGACGTTCATCAGGTCGAGCAGGAAGACCGCCGCGAGAGATCCGAGCTGGGCGGGAGTGGAGGCGTCTCGAAAAAGAGTCGCCGCTTCGGCGCGGATCAGCTCTCTTCCGAGCGACCGGGCCTCCCGGCCCGTTCGAACCCGGCCGGCCCGCGCGGCGGGACCCGTGGACGATTGTCGGAAGACGTGGAGGTGGAGACGCCAGAGACTCGCCGGAACGAGCAGGAAGGCGGCGAGGCCCACGAGGAGAAGCGCGGTTCCCGGAACGAGCCCCGCTGCCTCGCCGAGGAGACCGCGCGTGGCCGCGCGCGCAGCCCAGGCGGCCGGATCCAGCCCCGGCGAGTCCGGGGGTCTGGCGCCGAGTCGCGTCACGACGGAAAGAGCTTCGACCGGATCGAGGAGTCGCTCCGGCCGCGCGGCGCGAAACCCGACGAGAGCTGCGGCAAGACCGGTCGCCGAGAGGAACGCGGCGAGCAGGCGCGCGCGTGTCGGCGGCACGAGACGCACGAGGAGAAGCGCTGCCGCGATCCCCGCCGCGCCCGCGAGCAGAATCACGCCCGCGAGCGGCACGGCGCCCGCCGCGAACGCGAGGAGGGGACGTCCGCCGGCGAGAGAGGCGACGACAAGAGCGGGTATCGAAAGGAGAAGCGCCGGCGCGGAAGCGAGGGCGATCGTCAGAATGGCCTGCCTCCTCACGAGCCGCGCGTGGGCGAAGGGGAGCACACATAGCGCGCCGAGCTCGTCCGAGAGAAAGAGAGTGGAGACCGCCGTGGTGAGCGATCCGAGGAATCCAAGGGCGAGCGCCGCCGTGAATGCGAACCCGAGAAGGCGCTCGAGGAGGAACGCGGGCCGGAGCTCCGGGAGCTCGCCGAGGGCCGCGCGCGAGGCCCTCAGAGCGCCCTCGAGGCCGGCCGCCTCGAGGCCTGCGAACGCGAGGAGAGCGAGGAGTCCCCCGCCCGCGGCCAGGCGCCCGCGGGCGTCGCCCGCCAGGAGCGTCCGTCCGGCCGCCCGGGCGGAGTTCCAACGGAACACCGCGTTCACGGCTTCGGCGGTCCGCCCGCGAGGTCGAAAAAGACGGCCGAGAGCGCTCCTCCCCGGCCCGAGGCGGTGTCGAGATTCCGGGGAGAGCCCCGCGCGACGAGCCGGCCTTCGACGAGAAGGCCCGCGGCGGATGCGATCTCTTCGGCGAGCGCGAGCTGATGCGTCGTGAGCAGGACGGCGGCTCCCTTTGCGGCGTGAGCGCGCAGGCGTTCCGAAAGCCCGCGCTGGGCGAGCGGATCGAGACCGACCATGGGCTCGTCGAGAACGAGGACGGAGGGATCGTGGAGAAACGCCTGGGCCAGCGCCACGCGCTGCCGCGTGCCGTGAGAGAGGGTCTCGTTGCGTTCCGAGGAGACCTCCTCGAGCTGGAATGCGACGAGCTCCGCGTCGATGCGCTCTTCGAGCTCCGCTCCGCGGTTCCCGAACGTCGCGCCCACGAAGCGCAGGGTCTCCCGTGGGGTCCATTTCGGCCAGAGATAGGGCCTGTCGGGAACGAAGCCCAGGCGCCGCTTGGCCGCGACGGGATCGCGCGCGACGTCGATCCCGCACACGTAGGTGCGGCCCGCGGTCGGGGCCAGGAGCCCGGTCAAGAGGCCGATGGCGGTCGTCTTCCCGGCGCCGTTCGGGCCCACGAGCGCGAAGACCGCGCCCGCGGGCACGTCGAGCGTCAGGTCCGCGAGCGCCGTCTTCCGGCCGTACGTCTTGGTCGCCCCGTCGAACCGGATCGACGGGAGTGCGGCCCCGTCAGGCGTAGAGACCCCGCACCTGCATGTCGTAGGCGACGCGCTGGATGGCGACCATGTAAGCCGCGATGCGGTACGAGACGCCGTGGGTGGCGGCCATGTCGCGCACGTCGCCGAAGGACTGGACCATCATCTCCTCGAGGCGCTCGTTGACCTCCTG
Source organism: Thermoanaerobaculia bacterium (assembly GCA_963719225.1). Classification (GTDB taxonomy): domain Bacteria; phylum Acidobacteriota; class Thermoanaerobaculia; order UBA5066; family UBA5066; genus Fen-183. Next base: position 1,250,265 of record CAVRAY010000001.1, read on the forward strand.
CTCGCGCCAGAAGAAGCCCATCCGGTCCTGCACCCACTCGAAGTAGGACACCGTGACGCCCCCGCCGTTCGCGAGGATGTCCGGGATGACGACGACGCCCTTCTTCTGAAGGACCTCGTCTGCGTCGTACGTCGTGGGGCCGTTCGCGCCCTCGAGGATGATCTTCGCGCGGATGTCCTTGGCGTTCTCGGTCGTGATCTGGTTCTCGAGAGCGGCCGGGACGAGGATGTCGCAATCGATCGTGAGGAGGTCGCTCGCGTCGAGAGGGGTGCTTCCCGGGAAGCCGACCACGCTCTTGGTCTTCGCGACGTACTCGAGGAGCTTCGGGACGTCGAGCCCGGCCTTGTTCTGGATGGCGCCGTTCACGTCGGAAACCGCGATGACCTTCGCGCCCTGAAGAAAGAACATCTTCGCCGAGATCGACCCGACGTTCCCGAAACCCTGCACGGCGACGCGCGCGCCGTCGAGCGGCACGCCGTGGGCCTTCCCGGCCTCGCGGCCCGCGATCATGACGCCCCGCCCCGTGGCCTCCACGCGGCCGCGCGATCCGCCGATCGTGATCGGCTTGCCGGTGACGACGCTCGTGACGGTGTGGCGCATGTGCATCGAGTACGTGTCCATGAGCCATGCCATCGTCTGGGAGTCGGTGCCCACGTCGGGGGCGGGGACGTCCTTCTCGGGGCCGAGGACGTCCATGAGCTCGGCGGTGTAGCGGCGCGTGATCCGCTCGAGCTCGCCGCGCGAAAGCTTGCGCGGGTCGCAGATGACCCCGCCCTTTCCGCCGCCGAACGGGATGTTCATGACGGCGCACTTCCACGTCATCCAGGAGGCGAGCGCGCGCACCTCGTCGAGCGTCACGTGGGGGTCGTAGCGGATTCCGCCCTTCGCCGGGCCGCGGGCGATGTTGTGATGCACCCGGTAGCCAATGAAGAGCTCGATTCGTCCGTCGTCCATGATGACGGGGATCGATACCTTCACCTCCTTGATGGGCTCGCGCAGCACCTTGCAGAGCCCGGCATCGAGCTTCAGGAGACGCGCGGCGTGGTCGAAACGCGACGCCATTTCCTCGAACGGGTTGATCGCCGCATCGCGGGCGGGGCGATGCAGGACGCCCGACGTGGATTCGGGATTGAAAGTCACGAAGCCTCCTTGGAACGAGTCTCGGCCGCTCTCTCATTCTATCCGGGCGACGTGTCCTTGGTATGTCACCATCTCGCCATGTCGGCCCCCGATACGCGCGAGGACGCGGAGCTCGTCAAGCTCGTCCTCGCGGGCGACACGGAGCTCTACGCCGTGCTCGTGAACCGCTATCGCACGCGCGTTTCCCGATACGTAGAGCGCTTTACGTACGACGTGGAGGACGCCCGCGACGTCACGCAGGACGTCTTCGTCAAAGTGTATGGCGCGCTCGACTCGTTCGACCCGCATTTCAAGTTTTCCACATGGCTCTTCCGCATCGCCGGAAACGCTGCGATCGATCACCTGCGGCGGCGGCGCGTCCGCACGCTGCCGCTCGAGTACCCCTCCGGAGAGGATGGCGAGATGCGCGCCGTGGATCCTCCCGAAGTGCGGCCGAATCCTCACGAGGAGCTCACCCGCCGGCGCCTTCGAGATGCCCTTTCAGCGGCCATCGACCGTTTGCCTGACGACTATCGGGAGCTCATCAGCCTCCGCCACTACGGCGAAATGCCCTACGAAGAGATCGCCGACCTCAAAGGCATGCCGCTCGGAACCGTCAAGAACAAGCTCTTCCGGGCGCGCCAGGCCCTGCGAGATCTTTTGCCCAAGGACATCGTATAGAGGAACGGGATGATCGACATCAGCCGCGACCGCGCCCGGGACGCCCACCCGCCCTCCCCGGAGGAGCTGGAGGCGGACCGCCGTCTGGAACTCATTCTGGATGAGTGTGTTATGGCGTCGCCGGCCGCTCCCTTCGAAGCCGACCTCACGGCTCGTGTCATGGCGGCGCGGCCCTTCGCGGCCTGGGAGGTCCGCCGGGCCGGTGCATGGCGCGTTCCTGCCCTCGTGGCGACGACCTTCCTCGCGGCCAGCCTCGCCATCTTCCTGGCTCCCCTCTGGACGCTCGGACCCGGAACCGCACTCGAGACTTGGGCGCGCGTGATGGCGGCGGGGACGGCGGGAGGTCTCCCGGCTCTTCTCGCGGCCGTGCCCGCGCTCGCGAGCGCCCTCGCGGCGGTCTTCGCGAGCGCGTCCGGCACGCGCCCGGTGCTCGCCGGCGCGCTGCTCGCTTCGGGCAGCGCCCTTGCGCTTCTCGCCGGGCGGCTGGCGCAGCGTCCCTCGCGCCTCGGCGCGATCGCACGCCGCGGCTGACGCGAGGGGCGTGTGAGCCGCTCGAAGCGCTTGACGAGGAGCCGGGCGACTCGGGCGCTTCTATTGATTCTGATTGTCGCTCCGGCAGTCGCGTGGCGCGCGAAGGCCGAGGAGAGCTCGTTGTCCATTCCCATCGGCACGCTCCGAGCCGGTGATGTCGTGGTCCTCGGGAAGCAGTTTTTCTTAGAAGGTGAATTGGAAGGGAGCGCCGTGCTCGTCGGAGGAAGCACGGCGGTCGTGTCGGGCCGCATTCATCGCGACCTCATCCTCCTCGGCGCGAACGCGACGGTTCGCCGCGGCGCCCGCATCGATGGCGACGTGCTTTCCGTCGGCGGTTCTCTCACCTTCGAAGAAATCCCCGGTGGTCACTCTTCGGACGTGACGACGAGCACGACCACGGCGCAAGTGGGGGGGCACGTCCGCACGATCACCGCTCTCGAGGCGGCCGTCGTCTCCGAGCTCGAGACCTCTCCGCTGACGTCCGGCAGGACCTCGCCGCTCGTTCTTTCCTTCCGCCTGTTTCTGCTCTTCTGCTGGCTCGTCGTCTCCATCGGACTCCTCTATCTCGCCCCCCGCCAGGTCCTTCGTGCGGCGGACGGGTCGCGCGGCCGCCTCGCGTTTCTCGCCGCGCTCGGCGCGACCGCGGTCTTGACCGCGCTCCTCCTCGCGGCCTTCGCTCTGTCGATCCTCCCGGCTCGTCTCGCGCTCGCCCTCGGCGTGGCGCTCCTCCTCGCGCTCGCCGCCGCGAAGGTCTTCGGTCTCGCGGCGCTCTTCGTCGTCCTGGGCCGCCGCGCGACGCCCCGCGCCGTGCGCGGCGATCTCCTGTTCGGAGACCCGGCGGCGCTCGCGGCCGGCCTTCTCCTCCTCGGCCTCGCGTCTCTCGTGCCCGTCGCCGGCCCTCTCGTCTGGAGTCTCGCGTCGCTCGCGGGAATCGGCGTCGCTCTCGCGGCTGTCGTGTCGCGCGAGCCGCGCCTCGTGCTCGCCGCCTCCTGATAGGCTCCGGCGAGAGCCCTCCAAAGGGGCCTCGAAGGAGATCGAGATTCCGATGACACAGGCAACGATCGGCGTCGTGGGCGCCGGACAGATGGGTGCGGGCATCGCGCACGTGGCGGCGCTCGCCGGGAAGAAGGTCGTTCTGGTCGACGTGACGCCCGACGTCGTGGGAAAAGGGCTCAAGGGGATCGAGAAGAATCTCGCGCGTCAGGTTGATAAGGGCAAGGTCACGGCCGCGGACCGGGACGCCGCCCTCTCACGCATCGTCGCGACGGCCGACCAGTCGCGGCTCGCCGAGGCCGGCCTCGTGGTCGAGGCGATCGTCGAGAACGAAGCCGTCAAGAAAGACCTGTTCGCTCGCCTCGACGCGCTCGTGCCGCCTCTCACGATCCTCGCGACGAACACGTCGTCGATCTCGATCACGCGCCTCGCCGCCGGCACCAATCGGCCAGAGCGCTTCATCGGGATGCACTTCATGAACCCCGTGCCCGTCATGGCGCTCGTCGAGGTGATCCGCGGCATCGCGACGTCGGACGAGACCACCGAGGCCGTTCTCCTCCTCGCCAAAGAGCTGGGGAAAACGCCGCTTTTGTGCCGCGACTTCCCCGGCTTCGTCGCAAACCGCATCCTGATGCCGATGCTGAACGAGGCGTTCTTCGCGGTGCACGAGGGGGTCGCAACTCCCGAGGCCGTGGACGGGATCATGAAGCTCGGCATGAACCATCCGATGGGACCGCTCGTCCTCGCCGACTTCATCGGCCTCGACACGTGCCTGGCGATCCTGCGCGTCCTCCATCAGGGGCTCGGCGACGACAAGTACCGCCCCTGCCCGCTCCTCGTCCAGATGGTCGACGCCGGCTGGCACGGCCGAAAGACGGGCCGCGGCTTCTACCGCTACGACGGGCCGGGAGGCGAGAGGCTTCCGTGATCTGTCAGGTCTGCGGCGCGACGAACGACCTCGATCGCGAATACTGCATCAAGTGCCAGAGCAAGCTCCTCGTGGTTTCGGGAGCGCCCGAGGCGTACGAAGAGGCGACACCGCAGGAAGAGGGGGTCTCGCTGGATGAGCACCTCCTCGAGCGCGTGAGCATCCTCGAGGAGATCGTCAAGCGCAGCGCCGAGACGCTGAAGATGCTCCTCGACGCCCTGAACCGGCAGGAAAAGAACGGCTTCGTCGCGCAGACCGGCCTCCTGGCCCTCAAGGACCTTCTCGAGAGGAAGGGCCTCCTCGTGGAGGAGGAGCTGCTCGATCTCTGGGAGACGCGCGTCGACCACCACATGACCGCGATGGAGAAGCGCGAGCGCTTCCTCGAGCGCAAGGAGCGGATGCTCGGCGGCTTCTCGGGAGACCGGCGGGATCGCTTCAAAGGGCTGCTTTCGGACGCCGAGTTCGCGTTCTACGCGCTCGATCCGGACAAGGCGGTGAAGGTGCTCGAGGAGGCGTACCGCCTGGACCGGGACAACGCCGACCTCGCCTTCTTCCTGGGCGAGACGTACTTCAACGAGGGCGAGACCGACCGGGCGGGGGCGATGCTCCGCGCCGTTCTCGCGAAGGAGCCGAAACACTTCGACGCGCTCGTGTACGTCGGCGTTCTCGAGAACGAGGCGGGCCGCACGGATCGCGCGCTCGAGGTCCTGAAGGAAGCCGTCGCCGTCAGGCCCGACGCGTTCCTGCCTCACTTCACGCTCGGAGCGCTTTACGCGCTTCAGGGCCAGCTCGCACGGGCGGAGACCTTCCTGAAGAAGGCGGTCGAGCTCGACGAGAATGCGCAGGCGTTTTCTCTCCTCGGCACGATCGCGTACGAGCGCGGCCGGCTCACCGAGGCGATCGAGGCCTTCCAGAAGGCCGTGCGCCTGGATCCCGACGACGAGGACGCGCTCTACCAGCTCGGCCTCTGCTATCTCGACCGCGGGTGGACGCAGAAGGCGGCGGAACGGTTCCAGTCCGCTCTCGAGCTGAACCCGAACCGGATCGAATACCAGGAAGCGTCGAAGCTCCTGGCGCCGTCCGGGGGTCGCGCGCTCCCGAAAGTGACCGGCGAGGCGGCACAGCTCGCCCGCAGGGCCGAAGCGGCCGCGGGGCGCGACCCGCAGAAGGCGATGGCGCTCTACCGCCGCGCGCTGAAGCTCGACCCGGAGAACCCGACGCTCCTCATCGCACATGCTCTCCTCTGCTCGGCCGTGGGCAGGACGTCCGACGCGGTCGCCACGACGCGGCGGGTCCTCTCCCGCGCGCCGGGCGAGATGGTCGCCGCGGCCGCCTACACGACTCTCCTCGAAGCGCTCAAGGCCGAAGGGAAGTTCCGCGAGGGAAGCCGCGTCGCCGAGGAGATGCTCGGGGCGGTGAAGTCCAACTACGCGCGCTCGATCGCGTACTTCCAGCGGGCCACGACGCTCGCGGAGATGGGGGAGGACCTCGACGCGGCGCTGGAGCTCGCTGATCTCTCGCTCAAGCTCTCGCCGAAGGAAATGCGGCAGTTCCCGCTCGCGGCCAAGGGCTGGGTCCACTACAAGCGGCGCGAATACGACCGCGCCGTGGAATGTCTGCGCCGCGCCACGGACCTCGGCGAGACGCCGACCTCTCTCACTCACCTGGGCCTCGCGTACCTCGCGCTCGGAGACGCGCGGGCCGCGCGACAGGCCTTCGGGCGGGCGAAGCGGCGCGACACGCGAGTCTCGGCAGGGCGCGGCCTCGAGGCGAAGATGCTCGAGCAGATCCGGCGGAACCTCCAGCTCACGGAGAAGCTCGCAAACCGCGGGCGCACGCGCCCGCGCGACCGCCGCTGAAGCGCATTTCCCGCTTGACACGTCAGCTCGACTGGCGATAGCGTCCAAAAACATACCGAGTGTTCGGGATTTTGCCGCTCGACGGCGATGGAGGAGGACGACATGGTGAATTGCACGAGGATCGCGCGCACGGTGAGATTTCTCGCGCCCGCCGCCGCCCTGGTCCTGGTGGTCGCGGCGTTCTTCGCGGCGTCCCCAGCCGGAGCCCAGACGGCGACCGCGACACTCGACGTCGTGGCGACGGACGGCGCGGGCGGCCCGCTGCCCGGCGTCACCGTCGAGGTGAAGCGTCCGGAGACGGGCCTTTCGCGGACCGGGGTCACCGGGAGCGGCGGCCTCGCGTCTTTCCCCGCGTTGCCCCCCGGTACGTACGACGTCGCCGTGAAGCTCGCGGGCTTCGAGACCGTCGAGCAGAAGGGCCTCGTCCTCCTCGTCGGCCAGAGCGCGCGAGTCAGCGCGACACTGCAGGGCAAGAGGAGCGAGACGGTGAGCGTCGTCGCCTCGGCGCCGCTCGTGGACGTCTACAAGACGGACTCCTCGACGAACATCACGCCACAGCTGATCCGCGACCTCCCGACGCCGGACCGCGACTTCCAGAAGCTGGCCTTCATCGCACCCGGCGTCGAGCGCGAGCGCGGCGGGTTCCGCTTCGTGACGGGAGGCCCGGTCATCGGCGGAGGCGGCAACGCGAGCCAGCAGACGATTCTGGTGGACGGCGTCGACTTCACCGACCCGGCTCTCGGCCAGGCCAAGACGAAGTTCTCGCAGGACGCGATCTCCGAGTTCCGCGTCATCAACAACCGGTTCGACGCAGAGATCGGCGGCTCCTCGGGAGGTGCGCTGTCGATCCTGACGAAGACCGGCACGAACACGTTCGCCGGGTCGCTCTTCGGCTTCTACCGCGGCGGCGCGCTGCGCGCGAAAGGCGCCGGGGAAGAGGACTCCGGAATCAGCTATCTCCGCGACCAGTTCGGGTTCACGGCCGGCGGACCGATCGTGAAGGACCAGACGCATTTCTTCGGCTCCTTCGAGCAGATCAACTCGACGACGGCGATCCTCGTCCGGCCGCAGGGCGCGTTCAAGGACGCGCTGAAGGCGGACGTCAAGCACCCGTTCCACCAGTCTCTCGGGTACGCGGGCGTCGACCAGACGCTGTCCGACTCGAACAATCTCACGGCGAAGGTCGAGTACGAGCGGTATCGCGAGAACAACTTCCGCGTCGGAGGCGTCGCCGACGTGACGAACGGGCAGGAGCTCAATCGTGACAACCTCAACGTCACGGTCGGAGATACGGCCGTCCTTGGCTCGACGACGGTCAACGAGCTCCGCGCGCAGTATGGAAAGAGGAAGTACGACGAGCCGCCGAACTCGACGGCGCCCACCGAGTGGTACACGCGGGGAACGACCCTCACAACCGGCGGAAGCCTCTACGGGGACCTCTTCGGCGACGGGAACCAGTGGGAGCTGCGCGACACGCTCAACCTCCACCTCGGGGGCAAGACGGGCACGCACGACGTGAAGATCGGCGCGGCGTTCCAGCGCGTCGTGGACGAGTCGAACATCCCCGTGTATTCGCCCGGGCTCTTCTACTACCTCGGGGACACGAAGGCCCTTCTCTTCGCGTACCTGTACGGCGTCGGCTCCGCGGACGTCACGGCGAACACGAACCGGATCGCGGCGTTCGTCCAGGACGACTGGAAGCCGATCTCGAACCTTTCCGTGAGTCTTGGCGTACGGTACGACCTCGACACGAACGCCAACAACCCGGACTTCAAGCAGCCGGTCCTCGGCATCGACGGGCGCAAGGTGGATTCGACGAACATCCAGCCGCGCCTCGGCTTTTCGTACGACATCGCCGGGAACGGCAAGTACGTCGCGCGCGGGGGTGTGGGAATCTTCACGGGTCGTTATCTGCTGGTCCCCCTTTTCACGGAGCTCCAGCAGAACGGCATCACGGGCCGCATCACGTACACGAACGCGAATGGAGCTCTCCTCGGCTTCCCGCAGTTCACGCTCGATCCGAACAACCCGGCGAACACGGGCATCCGGTCCAAGCCCGCGATTGGTCTCATGGCGCCCGAGCTGAAGGCGCCGCAGTCCACGCAGGCGACGCTCGGCTTCACGACGCGCCTCGGAAAGACGGGTCTCTACGCCGACGTCGAGGGCGTCTACATGAAGGGCCGCAACGAGATCGCGGTCCGCGACGTGAACTGGAGCGGAGACGCTACCCACATCCGCCCGATCGCGGTGTACGACCAGGTCAACGAGTACACGAACGACGGCCGGTCCGAGTACAAGGCCCTCGTCTTCGCCGTGAACGGTAGTCTGAAGGGCGGCCACGTGATCGCAGCCTCGGTTACCTTCGCGAGCAAGCACAACATCAACGACGACTTCAGCCCCGAGTTCCCGACGGGCTACCCGAGCGATCCGGCGAACATGGAGGCCGAGTACGGGCGGGCGCGGTCGTACGAGCGCATGCGCATCGTGGTGTCGGGCGTGGCCCGGCTGCCGTGGCAGATCTCCGTCGCGCCGGTCTTCGAATACGGCACCGGCCAGCCGTGGACGCGGCGCCGCGGCTACGACTTCAATGGCGACGGCAAGACCGGCGACCGCCTGCCGGGCGTGGACCGCTTCGGTGAGGACGGCCCGCGCTACAGCAGCCTGAACCTTCGGGTCGCCAAGGCGGTGCCTCTCTCCGGGATTAGCATCGACGTCATCGCCGAGGTCTTCAACCTCTTCAACACGGTCAACTACGACGTCACGACCATCGACAACGCGGAATTCCTGTCAGGGCCGACGGCCGCGAACCCGGCGCTCCCCCCCGTGACGAACTCGCACTACGGGGTCTACACGTCGACGCTGCCGTCCTCTTCGCGCGAGGTCCAGCTCGGCCTGAGGGTGAGCTTCTGAACGATCCCGGAGGCGGCCGCGTCGCCGTCGTGACGGGCGGCGCGGCCGGCATCGGCCGCGCCACCGCCCTCCGTTTCGCGCGGGGCGGCGCGATCGTGTCGGCGTGGGACGTGGACGAGAAGGGCCTCGCGGCGCTCGCCGACGAGCTCAAGGCCGCGGGCGCGCCCGACGCCGAGGGCCGGCAGGTGGACGTCACGGACGCTGCGGCCGTGGAGAGCGCCGTAGCAGGCGTCGTCGCGCGCTTCACGCGGCTCGACGTCCTCGTGAACAACGCCGGAATCGTCCGCGACGCCCAGCTCGTCAAGTGGAAGGACGGGGCGCCGGTCTCGACGATGTCAGAAGCCGACTTCGACAAGGTCGTTTCCGTGAACCTCAAGGGTGTCTTCCTCTGCGCGCGCGCCGCGGCCCCGCACATGATCCGGCAGGGTGCGGGTGTCATCCTGAACGCCTCGTCCGTCGTCGGCCTCTACGGCAACTTCGGCCAGACGAACTACGCCGCGACGAAGGCGGGCGTGATCGCGATGACGCAGACCTGGGCGCGCGAGCTCGGGAAGTTCGGCGTGCGCGTGAACGCGATCGCCCCGGGCTTCATCGCGACGGAGATCCTGAAAGCCATGCCCGAGAAGGTCATCGCGGGAATGGTCGCGAGGACCCCGCTGGGCCGGATGGGCAGGCCGGAGGACATCGCCGAGGCCTATTTCTGGCTCGCGTCCGACGCCGCCGCGTTCGTGCACGGCGCGACCCTCTCGGTGGACGGCGGGCTCGTGGTGGGGACGTGACCGCGAACGGCCGCTACGCACGCATCGTGTCGACCGGAAGCTACGTGCCCGAGATCGAGACCTCGAACGACGCGCTTCGCGCGCGCTTCGACGCGACCGCTCCGGATTTCGTGGACAAGATGGAGGCGGGCAGCGGCATCCTCACCCGGTGGCAGGCGCCTGAGGACTGGGCGACCTCGGATCTCGCCGTGCGCGCGGCGCGGAAGGCTCTCGAGAACGCCGGGCGTTCGCCCGAGGACGTGGACCTCATCCTTCTCGGCACGGACTCGCCGGACTTCATCACGCCCGCTACCTCGGTCGTCGTCCAGCACAAGCTCGGCGCCAAGAACGCCGGCACGTTCGACGTGGGATGCGCCTGCGCCTCGTTTCCAACCGGCCTCTCGACCGCGGCGGGACTCATCGCGACGAACCCGGCGCTCAAGACGGTTCTCGTGATCGGCGCCTACATGATGCGCAAGCTCACGGACCCGAAGGACCCGATGATCTTCTTCTTCGGGGACGGAGCGGGCGCCGCCGTCCTCGAGGGCGGCGACGCGCCGGGGTTCGTGACGTCGGCATTCCGCGCCGACGGCGCCTTCCACCGCAACTGGGCCATCTTCTCCGGCGGCACCGCGGAGCCCGCCAGCGCGGAAGCCTTGCGCGCGGGCCGCACAACCGTGAAACTCGTCGAGCGCTACCCGCCGGAGCTCAATCACGAAGGCTGGCCGCGGCTCGTGCGCCAGATGGCGACGCAGGGGGAGTTCTCGGTGTCCGACATCGACCTCGTCCTTTTCACGCAGGTTCGAAAGCCTTCGATCGATCTCGTCATGAAGGACCTCGGCCTCCCCATGGAGAAGACGCACACCGTGATGGAGAAGTGGGGCTACACGGGTTCGGCCAGCGTCGCGATGGCTCTCGACGACGCGCGCGCCCAAGGCAAGGCCCGCCACGGAGACCTCGTCGTGCTCGTCGCGTCGGGCGTGGGCTACAACATGGCCGGCACGGTCTTCCGCATGACCTGAGGCTTCGCCCCATGTCGCGTTTTCGCAAGGTCCTCCTCGCGCTCGTCCTGCTCCTCGCCGCGGTCGGCGCGGCGGCGGGACTCCTGTTCTGGAAGAGGCCCATCGCGACGCTCGCATGGCTGGGCAGGTGCCGCCTCGAGGCCACCGGCTTCACGAAGCTGAAGGTGGCGTCCGCGGCGGGGGTCCAGACCGTCTTCCGCGGCGGCTCCGGGCCGGTCGTCGTCCTTCTCCACGGCGCCGGCGACCAGGCCGGCGCCTGGTCACGGGTGGCACCTTCACTCTCGAAGAGCTTCACGCTGATCCTCCCGGATCTCGCGGGCCACGGCGAGAGTGCACCGGCGCGCGGCCCGCTGCCGCTCGGAGTGCTCCTCCAGGGCCTCGACGGGATCCTCGAGCGCCAGGTTCCGGCCGGCAAGGTCACGCTCGTCGGGAACTCTCTCGGCGCCTGGATGGCGGCGCTGTGGGCGAAGGAGCATCCCACGCGCGTGGAGCACCTCGTCTTCGTGAACGGAGGGCCGATCCGCGGGGAGCGCACGGATCTGACGCTCATGCCGCGCAACCGGACCCAGGCCGACGCGCTTCTCTACGCGCTTCGGGACCCGACGAGCCCGGTCGTTCCGACCTTCGTCGTGGACGACATCATCCGCGTTTCGAACGAGGGGCCGATCGCCCGCCTCGCGGCGGACGCGAAAGGGATGGAGACCTACCTGCTCGACGGGAAGCTCGATACGTTCACGATTCCCGTCGACCTTCTCTGGGGGGCTTCCGACAAGCTGCTCCCGGTCGCGTGGGCCGAGCGCCTCCAGGCGCAGCTGCCCACGGCGCGCCTGACGAAGATCGACCGGTGCGGCCACGTGCCTCAGCAGGAATGCCCCGAGGCGTTCTCGTCGGCTCTCTCGAAGATCCTGAAGGACCCGCTTCCGGCTCCTACGGTCTCCTCTCCGCCCGCCAAGCCCGTCAGAAGGCCGGCAGCTCCGTGATCCATGGCGACGTCCTCGGCGAGCGTGCGCGCCTGACGCCTTCCAAGACGGTGCTCGTCGAGGTCGCGACCGGGCGACGGTTTTCGTACGCCCAGATGGATGCCCGCGCGGCGGCGGCGGCTCGCGCGCTGACCGAAGGTTTCGGCGTAAAGAAAGGCGACCGCGTCGCGCTGCTCGCGCACAACCGCGTCGAATTTCTCGACGTGTTCTTCGCGGCGGCGAAAGCAGGATTCGTGCTCGTACCACTCAGCACGCGCCTCACCACGAACGAGCTCGCGGGAATCCTGGAAGACGCGCAACCGAAAGCGCTCATCTATGGGGCAGAGTTCGAAGAGACCGTTGAAGATTTGCTTAGAAGGGTAAAGGGATGCGAGGGCGTCGCCCTCGACGCTCCGGCGGAGCCCACGCACGGACGCCTCTCCACCTTCGAAGAAATCTCCTCTTCTCTTCCAGCGGCGCCTCCTGGCGCCGCTGCAGAATCTTCATCCTCTTCTCGTCCCGCGCCCGAAGATCTCCTCGCGCTCCTCTACACCTCGGGCACGACCGGCAAGCCGAAGGGCGTGATGGTGCCGCACCGGATGGTGGGGTGGAACGCGGTGAACACCGCCGTCTCCTGGCAGCTCCGCGAGGACGACGTCTCGCCGGTCTTCACGCCGCTCTACCACGCGGGCGGGCTGGGCGCGTTCCTGACTCCGATCTTCGCGATCGGCGGAACGATCGTGCTGCACGCCGGTTTCGACGTGGAGGAAGTCCTCGCGACGATCGGGCGGGAGCGCTGCACCGTCGTGCTGGGCGTTCCGACGATCTTCCGGATGCTCCGCGAGGCGAAAGGGTTCGCGGGAGCGGATTTTTCGAGCGTCCGCTGGTTCGCCAGCGGGGGAGCCCCCCTGCCCCTCGACCTGATCGAGGCGTGGCAGGCGCGGGGCGTCGTCCTGAAGCAGGGCTACGGCCTGACCGAGGTGGGCGTGAACTGTTTCGCGATGACGGCCGAAGAATCCGTGAGAAAAGCCGGCTCGATCGGCAAGCCCCTGATGTTCACCGAGGCGCGGCTCCGACTCGAGGACGGCCGCGAGGCGGGCACGGACGAGGTCGGGGAGCTCCTTCTCCGCGGGCCGCACGTCTGCCAGGGCTACTTTCGGAACCCCGAGGCCACGGCCGCCGCTCTCGACGCGGGCGGCTGGTTTCACACGGGCGATCTCGCCAAGCGCGACGCGGACGGCTTCTACACGATCGCAGGCCGCAGGAAGGACATGTTCATCTCGGGCGGCGTCAACGTCTATCCGGCCGAGGTGGAAGCAGTGCTCTTCCAGCACGCGGCAGTGAAGGACGTCGCGGTCGTCGGCGTGCCGGACGACAAGTGGGGAGAGGTCGGCGTCGCATTCGTCGTGAGAAGAGAAGACGAAAAGAAAGACGAAGAGAAGATTTCCATGAAAGGGGAAGAGGGGACGGAGAAAAGTGAAGAGAAGATTTCTTTGAAGGGTGAAGAGGGGCATGGCGCCGCGGTGGCGGCGGAGCTCGCCGGGTTCGTCGCGTCCCGCCTCGCGAAATACAAGGTACCGCGGGAATTCGTCTTCGTCGACGCCCTCCCACGCACGCCCTACGGGAAAGTCGTGAAGGGAGAGCTCCTCTCTTCTTACCTTTCTAAGAAATCTTCCTTTTCCTCTTCCTCTTCTCCTTCTCCCGTGCTGGCCCACCGCGTCGACGGAGAAGGCCCTCCGCTCCTGCTCCTGAACGGCGGCATGATGTCGATGTCCGCCTGGGAGCCCGTCGCCAGGCGGCTCGCTGAGCGCCATCGCGTCATTCGATGCGACTTCCGGGGACAGCTCCTCTCGCCCGGCATTCCACCCGCGCGCATGGAAGGTCACGCGGATGATCTCGTGCGACTCCTCGATGCACTTTCGATTCCCCGCGTGGACGTCGTCGCCGCCTCGTTCGGCGCTTACGTCGGACTCCTCCTCGCAGCGCTCCATCCCGGACGCGTCGCCTCCGTCCTGGCCGCCACGGTCACGGATGCGGTCGACGGGAGCCTGGGCGAGGGGAGCGAGTCTTTGGCGGCCGCCGTGCGGGAGGCCGTCTCGGGCGGCGACCGGACGAAGGTCTACGACCACATCGTGTCGATCGCGTACTCGCCCGCGTGGCAGGAATCCCATCGGGACGAGCTCTCGGCGCGCCGGGGGCAGGTGGGGCTTCTGCCGCAGGAGTGGTTCGCCGGCCTGGACGGCCTGCTCCGGGCGCTCGTCACCGTGGACCTCAAGCCGTACCTTTCGAAGATCACCTGCCCGGTTCTCGTCATCGCTGCGGAGCACGATTCAGCCATGCCGCTCGAGCGCACCGAGGCGGTTGCCGGGGCGATTCGGGGCGCGGACTTCGTGGTCGTGCCCGGCTCCGGGCACGCCGTGAGCGTGGAAAGGGAGGACGAGTTTCTCCTCATCGCGGAAAGGTTCCTCGAGAGGGTCGCGCGGCCGACCCACGCGACGGACGCGCGGTGAGCCCCGCGCCTACTCCGGTCCGCGAGGGCCGCCAGGCCTCCGGCGGATACGGGTACCACTGGGAGCTGCACGGCACGGGCTCTCGCGAGACCGTGTGCCTCCTGAACGGACTCGCGATGTCGACGAAGAGCTGGCTCTCCTTCCTCCCGGAGCTGACGCCGGCGTACGACGTCCTTCTCTTCGATTACCTCGGGCAGGGCGCCTCCGACGACGCCGAGGTGAAAGGCGGAGCGATTCCCGCCTTCGGGGACGCCCTCGCGGGGATCCTCGATGCCGCGGGCCTCGGCCGAGTCCACGCGGTCGGGGTCTCCTACGGAGGATTCGTCGCCGCAGACTTCGCGCGACTTCACGGCCACCGCCTGCACACGCTCACCCTTTCCGGAATCCTGCTGACCCGGGAGACGCTCTTCTCGATGTACCAGGACGTGTCGTTGCGGTTCTATCGGGGCGGGCCGGAGCTCTTCGATCTGTACACGCGGTATCTCTACGAAAAGATCTTCGGCGAGGCGTTCGTGACCCGCGTCGGAGAGAAGCTCGAGTCGATGCGGGGCAATTTCCACGACCGTTATCGGGACCGGATCGAGGCGTTGGTCCGCCTCACCGAGGCGCAGGATCCGTTCTTCGCCGCTCTCGAGGCGAATGCTCCCGGGTACGCGGCGATCCCGTGCCCGGTGCTGGTCCTCGCGGGCGCCGAGGACCGCGCGATCCCGCCGTCTCAGCAGCGAAAGATCGCCGCCGTGATTCCGCACGCGCGTTACGAGGAGATCGAGGGCTCGGGCCACGTCGTCTACCTCGAGCGGCCCGACCTCTTCTGGCCGCGCGTCAGGCGGTTCTTCGGGTCGAGGGATCCGGCTGCCTGACGCTCAGCGCCGGGCGCGCGCCAGGGGCGCGGGCGCGGGCGCGTCCGACGCGAGCATGGCCTCCCTCAGCACCCCGTGGCGGAGGATGTCCGCGATCTCCCTCACGACGATGTCCGTGTCCTTTCCGAACTGGTCGGGGACGCCGAAGAGAATCTCGACGGCGTAGTACTGCAGGAAAACGCGGCTCGCGAGGATCACGGCGGTCGTCGCCGGAATGCCCGGGCGGATTTCCCTCGACAGCGCGCCTTCGCCGTGTGCCTTGAGGAAGCGCTCGAAGCGCGTGCCCATTTCCGCGTAGAACTTGCGGATGTGGTTGCCGGAGAGCTCGACGACGTCCACGTAGATGAGCGCGATGTACTTGCGGTACTGGCGCACGCTCTCGCGCGCTCCGGCCGCGATCTCCTCGAGGTTGTCGGGAAAATGGCCCGAGGCGAGGGCGCGGTTGAAGGGCAGGTCCGGGCTCTCGATCGCCTTCCAGTACTGGCCGAGAACCGTCTGGAAGATCGTCTCCTTGTCGGGAAAGTGGTGATAGACGTTTCCCGTGGAGACGCCGGCCGACTGCGCGATCTCGCGGATACTCGTGCCCCGGTAACCCTGGCTCGAGAAGAGATTCAGCGCGGCTTCGAGGATGGCCGCGCGGCTTTTCTCGGACCTCTTGTCCTGCTCCACTCCCCGAGTGTAGTCCCCGGCGCTCAGCGCGGAGCCGAGGCCGGCGTCGAGGCGCCTGCGAGGAGAGCTCTCAGGCGCGGAAACGCGGCGGCGATGTCGTCCATCGAGACCGCTCCCGCCGAAAGCCGGAACCAGCCCGTGTCGCCGGCGAGGCCGAACGCCTGGAACGGCACGACCCCGATGCCCGCGCCGAGAAGGAGCCGCCGCACGTCGTCGTTCGTTTTCACGAGGGTTCCGTTCACGCTGCTTCCGAAGAGGTCGAAGCGCGCCGAAAGGTAGATCGCGCCCTGCGGCTCGATCGCGTCCACCGGAAAGCCCTCGTTTTTCATGTCCATGACGCCGCGGTACAGGGCTTCGAGACGCTGGACGAGCCTGGCGCGAACGGAGTCGCCATAGGCGGAGATGACCTCGGGCGCGTTCAGGAGCGCGGCGACGCCGACCTGCTCGGCTTTGGGCGCCCAGGCGCCGACGTGGCCGAGGATGTCGGACATGCGCCGCCGCACCGCGGGCGGCATGACGCCCCAGCCTACGCGCATTCCCGTCGCGCAGAAGGCCTTCGAGATCGCGTCGAGGAAGATCACGTACGGCGCGCTCTCGGGCACGAGCGCCACGGGGGTGTGGTGCACGGCCTTGCCGAACGTGAGCGTCCAGTACACCTGGTCGTAGATGAAGTAGAGGGGCTTCTTTCCCGTAGCCTCGCGCCGCCGATTCTCGTCGACGACCATCGCCGCGATGGCCGTGAGGGCCTCCTTCGAGATGACGGTGCCCGTGGGGTTCAGCGGCGAGTTGAGGATGAGGAGCCGCGCCTCCGGCAGGTGCGGGCGGAGCTGGTCGGGCGTCGGGAAGAAGTTGGACGCGGCCGAGACGATCACCGGGACGCCGCGAGCGCCCGACAGGTAGGCGTAATGGTTGTTGTTCCAGGTGGGAACGGGGTAGATCGCGGTCTCGCCGGGATCGACGAGCGTCCGATACGCGCCGTAGAGGAGGGGCCTCGCGCCCGAGGCGATGACGACCGAGTCGACGGGATACGAGAGCCCGAGGTCCCTCTCGTAGAGGCGCACGACGGCCTCGCGCAGCGGCAGGATGCCTTCGGCGGGCGGGTAGTTCGTCTGTCCTGCTTCGAGAGCCTTGCACGTGCCCTCGAGCAGCTCCTTCGGGATCGGGAAGTACTTCGGGTCGAAGTCGCCGACCGTGAGGTTGCAGACGGGAAGGCCCTTCGCCTGCATTGCGCGGATCTCCCCGGAGATGCGCAGGATCTCGGAGCCGACGACGCCGCGGGCGAGCGCGGAAAGGCCGGCGTCGCCCTTTTCGGGCGATTGAAAGTAGGGAGTGACGTCCATCGTTCGAAGTCTATTACGCCGCATCACCTTCATAGTGCAAAGTACTTGACAGAGGCAACCCGGTGGCGTCACGCTCTTCGGGCGATGGCGGCGGAGCCGACGGCGAACCTGAAAGACCGGGCCGAAGAGGACCTGAGGTTCATCCGCGCGGCGATGGGCCGCGGGGCGGCCTTCACGTGCGTGCCCGGTCGGGGAGGCGTCGTGATGGGTGCGGTCGGTGCGGTCGCCGCCGTGCTCGCCTCGAGGACTCTCTCGCCGCGCGACTGGCTCGCCGTCTGGGCAGGGGCCGGGGTTCTCTCCTTCGCGGTCGGCGTCGCCACACTTCTCCGGAAGGCGCGGCACGCGGATCACCGGCCCGCCAGCTCGGCGGCCCGCAGGTTCGCGCTGGCGCTCCTTCCGCCTCTCGTCGCCGGCGCGGCCCTCACCGCCGCGCTCGCCCGCGCCGGCTCCTACGCGCTCCTGCCGGCCGTCTGGCTCCTTTTCTACGGCTGCGCGGTGGTCGGAGCGGGCGTTTCGTCCGTGCCCGTGGTCCCGGCATTCGGCGGAGCCCTCGTCGTGCTTGGACTCGCCGCTCTCCTTCTGCCCGGCTCGGGGAACCTCCTTCTCGGCCTCGGGTTCGGTGCCGGCCACGTCGTTTCGGGGCTCGTCGTCGCCCGGAGATACGGTGGCTGAGGCCGCGCGTTCCCGCACGGCCGGGAAGGAACGGCAGAAGAAGGCGGCACCCGCGCCATCCGAAGCCATGCGGCTCGAGGGGCTCATCCACGAGCGCCTCCGCCTCGGGATCGTGAGCGCGCTCGCAGGAGCGCCTTCCCTCACCTTCGTGGAGCTCAAGGAGATCCTCGGAGCGACGGACGGGAACCTCTCCGTCCATGCCCGCAGGCTCGAGGAGGCCGGCTACGTCTCGTGCGTGAAAGGCTTCGACGGACGCGTGCCCCGGACGGAGTTCCGCCTCACCGAGGACGGCCGCCGGGCGCTGCGCCGCTACCTCGACCACCTCGAAGCGCTCATCGAGGCCACCCGGAGGCGCTGAAACACCATGAGTGTGAACCCGGACGAAAGCATCGCCACCAACTTTGTGTCATAAAGTAGAATGAGGATTCCCGATGTACACGAACTTCTCCTTCCTCCCCCCGCCGCTCGCCGTGCTCGCCTTCCTCGGAACGGGCTTCCTGACGGCCGCTCTCCTCGCCGCGGCGGCGATCTTCGCCCTCGCGGGGCGCGCGCCGCTCGCGCGCCGGCTCCTCCTCGGTTCGACCGTGCTCCCGGCGGCCTATGCGGCCGCTCTCTTCGGCCTCGGGACTGCGGCGCGGGAGCGGACCGTCCCTCGCGGCGGCGAGAAGTTCTTCTGCGAGATCGACTGCCACGTCGGCTATTCGGTCGCCGCCTTCGTCGAATCGGCGGAGAGCGGCGGGCGGCGAGCCGTCGTGACGCTCCGGTCGCGTTTCGACGAGACCACGATCTCGCCGCGCCGCGGGAACGAGTCGCTCGTGCCGAATCCACGTTCCGCGGCTCTCGTCGACGCCCGGGGCCGCCGCTTCGTCGCCGAGCCCGCGGGGGTCGCAGCGCTGAAGGCCGCGCTCCGGCCGGGTGAGTCCTACGCGACGGACCTCGTCTTCCGGATCCCGGAGGACGCGGGGGAAGTCAGGCTCTCTCTCGTGGAGGCGGATAACCTGGTTCGACTCCTCCTCGGCCACGAGCGCGCACCCCTGGCCGGTGAAACGCTCCTCGCCTTGAGGTGACGGCGCCCCTGCTAATCTCCGGCGCGATATGCGCTGGTCCCAGTCGTTTCTCGTGACTCTCCGCGAGGTGCCCGGCGACGCCGAGGTCGTCTCGCATCAGCTCCTTTACCGCGCCGGGCTCATCCACAAGCTCGCGGCGGGCATCTATTCGTTCACGCCGTTCGGGTTCCGGTCGCTCAAGAAGATGATCGACATCGTGCGCGAGGAGATGGACTCCACCGGCGCGATGGAGGTCGACCTGCCCATCCTGCAGCCGAAGGAGCTGTGGGTGGAATCCGGCCGCTGGCAGCGCTACGTGGACGACGGAATCCTCTTTCACCTGGAGGACCGCAAGGGCGGCGAGTTCGCACTCGCGCCGACGGCCGAGGAGGCCGTCACCGACATGGTGCGGCGCTCCGTCACGTCCTGGCGGCAGCTCCCGTTCAACCTGTACCAGATCCGCACGAAGTTCCGCGACGAGATCCGCCCACGCTTCGGTCTCCTGCGCGGCCGCGAGTTCCTCATGAAGGACGCGTACTCGTTCGACGTGGACCAGAAGGGCCTCGACGTGCATTACCGGAAGATGGACGCAGCGTACCGGCGCATCTTCGAACGCTGCAACCTCGAGTACGCCCTCGTGGAAGCCGACTCGGGCGCCATCGGCGGCTCCGCCTCGCAGGAGTTCATGGTCGTGGCGGACACGGGCGAGGACGCGCTCGTCTTCTCCGACGCGGGCGACTACGGCGCGAACGTGGAGAAGGCCGTCACGGCCCCGCTCCCCGAGCCGTGGGCGGGGGAGGAGGCGAAACCCTTCGGCTTGGCGAACGCGCCGACGCCGGGTCTTTATACCTGTGAGGACCAGGCGAAGCACTTCGGGACGACGACGTCGCGCATCGTCAAGACGATGATCTTCGAATGGGTAAGAGGCGAGGACGAGGCCGGGATCGCCGCGGTTCTGATCCGTGGCGATCTCGACATCCAGGAAGTCAAGCTGCCGAAGGCGCTCGGCGTTTCGCACGTCAAGTTCGTTTCCGAAGAGATTCTCAGAATGGTATCGGGCACGCGCCCCGGTTTCGTCGGGCCGCTCGGTCTTCTTCCCTTCAAAGAAAATCCGATTCCCCTCTTCGTCGACCGTTCGCTCGAGCACGCCGTCAACGTGTGGTGCGGAGCGAACAAAGACGGCCTCCACCATTCGAACGTCTCGATCTCGCGCGACGTCATGTCGCTGCCCGCGTTTTCCGGTGTCGTCGAGGTCGCGACCGCGCGCGAGGGCGATCCCTCGCCCACGGGCAAAGGCACGCTTCGGATCCGGCGCGGCATCGAGGTGGGCCACATCTTCAAGCTCGGCACGAAGTACTCCGAGGCGATGAAATGCGAGGTCGCCGACCAGGCCCAGAAGATGGTGCCTCTCACGATGGGCTGCTACGGGCTCGGCCTCGGCCGCACGGTGGCGGCGGCCATCGAGCAGAATCACGACGAGCTCGGCATCATCTGGCCGGTGCCGCTCGCGCCGTTTGCGTGCGTCGTCGCGGCGCTCCAGCGCGACGCTCCCGTCGTCGAGGCGGCGAGTGCGCTCTACGAGGGCCTCAAGGCCGCGGGCGTGGAGGTTTTCTACGACGACCGCGACGAGAGGCCGGGCGTGAAGTTCAAGGACCTCGACCTCATCGGCTTCCCCGTGCGTGTCGTCGTGGGCGGCAAGGGCCTCGCGAAGGGCGTCGTCGAGGTCTCCACGCGCCGCGAGAGGAAGGCCGCCGAGATCGCGCCGGACCGCGTCGTGGAGCTCGTCACGAAGACGCTCGCGGCGGGGGCGAAGACGCTGGTGGGTTGATTGTGTGAGATCATGTGTAGGCATGGAGGGAGACGTGCCTACGAATCTCGCGATCGACGACGGCCTTCTCGCCGAGGCGCTCAAGATCGGCGGCCTCAAGACGAAGAGGGAGACGGTCAATCAGGCGCTCGAAGACTTCATCCGGGCCCGAAAGCGGCTTAGCGCCCTGAAGCGTCTCGGGACGATCGAGTTCGCTCAGCGTTGGAACCACAAGGCGGATCGCCGGCGCCGGTGATCGCTCTCGACACTTCGCTGCTTTCGGCGGTCTTCCGGAGGCGAAAGCCATCGAGGGGCCCGGAACCGCGGGAAGCGGAGCTCTTTCGGCGCCTCGTCGAGTCGGAAGAGCCCATGTTCGTCCCGGGCATCGTGCTGCAGGAGCTCCTGTCGGGCGCGCGCTCGGAGACGCAGCGTCGCCGCCTGGAGGAGATCCTGGAAGGTTTCGAAGTACGGACCGCAGTGGTCGAAGATCACCGGCTGGCCGCGACGATCCGTGACGAGTGCCGCCGAAAAGGAATCACGGCTGCCGCAATCGACTGTCTCATCACCGCTCAGGCCATTCGCGCCGACGCCCATCTCTTCACGCTCGACCGGGACTTCGATCGCATTGCAGCCATCTCGAATCTGCGCCTTCTGAGAGAACCATGACGACCGCGGGCCTTTCGCTCACGGAGGATCGCCTTTCGGAAGCCGTCTCGGTCTCCACGGCGTGCCTCGAGTCCGGCACGGACGAGGACGCGGATACGGCGCTGAGAGGCGCGTTTCACGGATTTCGTCTCGAAATCGTGCTCCCCGCTCTCGTCGCTCGCCTTCGTTAGTACGTCCGCATCAATTCGGGGAGGGGGGCGCCATCCTAGAATCGCCGCGGGACTACGAAAGGAACACGCGTGAGCCTTTCCAAGCAGGATGCCCTCGACTATCACTCCACGGGCCGCAAGGGCAAGCTGGAGGTCATTCCCTCCAAGCCGTGCGCCACGGCCCGCGACCTCTCTCTCGCCTACACGCCCGGAGTCGCCGACCCGTGCCTCGAGATCGCGCGGGACTCCGACCTCGTCTACGAGTACACGGGCAAGGGAAACCTCGTCGCCGTCATCTCGAACGGCACGGCCGTCCTCGGCCTGGGTGACATCGGCCCGCTCGCCGGGAAGCCCGTGATGGAGGGGAAAGGCGTCCTCTTCAAGAGGTTCGCCGACGTCGATGTCTTCGACATCGAGATCGACGAAAAGGATCCGGACAAGCTCATCGAATGCATCGCCCGACTCGAACCGACGTTCGGCGGGATCAACCTCGAGGACATCAAGGCGCCGGAGTGCTTCTACATCGAAGAGAAGCTCAAGGCGCGGATGAAAATCCCCGTCTTCCACGACGACCAGCACGGCACGGCGATCATCTCCGCGGCCGCGTTCCTGAACGCGCTCGAGATCGCGGGCAAGAAGCTCGAGGACGTCAAGGTCGTCTTCGCGGGCGCCGGCGCGGCCGCGAACGCGTGCGCGAACCTCTACATCACGTACGGCGTGCGGCTCGAGAACATCCTCATGGTCGACCGGACGGGCGTGATCTGGAAGGGCCGGACGGAGAACATGAACCCCTACAAGGAGCGCTTCGCCCGCGACACGAAGAAGCGCACCGTCGCCGAGGCGCTCGAGGGCGCCGACGCCTTCATCGGCGTTTCCGCGGCGAAGCTCATCACCGGAGAGATGATCAAGAAGATGGCGAAGGATCCGATCATCTTCGCCATGGCCAACCCGGTGCCGGAGATCTCCCCGGAGGAGGCGAAGGCCGCGCGTCCCGACGTGATCATGGCGACGGGCCGCTCGGATTATCCGAACCAGGTCAACAACGTCCTCGGCTTTCCGTTCATCTTCCGCGGAGCGCTCGACTGCCGCGCGACGCAGATCAACGAAGCGATGAAGCTGGCCGCCTCCAAAGCCCTCGCGGACCTCGCGAAGGAGGACGTGCCCGACTCGGTCGCCCGCGCCTACGGCGTCGATCATTTCAAGTTCGGGCGCGAATACCTGATCCCGAAGCCGTTCGACTGGCGCGTGCTTCACCACGTTGCGCCGGCCGTGGCCGCGGCGGCCGCCGCGACGGGAGTCGCGAAACAGCCCATCGCGGACCTCGAGGCGTACGGCCGGAAGCTCGAGGGCATGCTCTCGCGCTCCCGGTCCTTCATGCAGGTCATCCACGAGAAGGCGAAGTCGAACCCGAAGCGGATCGTCCTGGCTGAGGGCGATCACCCGAAGATCCAGCGAGCGGCCAAGATCCTCGCCGAGGAGGGAATCGCCTGGCCGATCCTCCTCTCGCGCGGGAAGAAGGCCGAGGCGGCGCTCGGCGTGCTCGACGTGAAGGCGCCGATCACGGTCGTCGATCCGGAGGAGCATCCGCATTTCAAGAGCTACGTCGAGGCTTTCTGGGAAAAGCGGAAGCGCCACGGCGTGACGAAGGAAGACGCGGAGCACATGGTGCGCGTCCGGAACTTCTTCGCGGGGATGATGGTCGCCCAGGGAGACGCCGACGTCGCGCTCTCGGGCCTGACGACCTATTACCCGGAGACGATCCGGCCGGCGCTTCTGACGATCGGCGTCGCGCCGGACGCGAAGAAGGTTTCGGGCCTCTACATTCTCATCCTGCAGGACCGGGTCTTCTTCTTTGCCGACACGACCGTCAACATCGATCCGACGGCGGAGGACCTCGCGGAGATCGCGATCCGTTCCGCGGACACCGCGAAGCTCTTCAACATCGTGCCGCGTGTGGCGATGATCGCTTTCTCCAACTTCGGCTCGACGCGCACGCCGGTCACCGACAAGGTGCGCGCGGCCGTGAAGCTCGTGCACGAGCGGCGGCCCGATCTCGAATGTGACGGCGAGATGCAGGCCGACACCGCCGTCCTGCCGCAGTTCCTGACGGAGAATTACCCCTGGACCTCGCTCACGGGCGCGCCCAACGTCCTCGTCTTCCCGGAGCTCCAGAGCGCGAACGCGGCCTACAAGCTCGTCTGGCGTCTCGCGAAGGCGGAGGCGATCGGGCCGATCCTCATGGGGATGGGCAAGCCCGTGCACGTCCTCCAGCGCGGCGTCGAGGTCTCGGACATCGTCAACATGGCCGCTTTCGGCGTGGTGGACGCTCAGTCGCGGAAGGCGTGATCCCGGGGCACGCGGTTCGCCCGTCCGCTACGATGCGGGCCGCGTGGACATCCTCACGACAGGGTGCGGCCTCCTCGCCGCCTGGGCGGCCTTGCCCGCGCTCGATGCTTTCCTGAGGTGGCGGCGCCTCACGGCGCCGGGGGGCGCCCGAGCCCCCGAGGGCGCTCGCGCGCCCGGGAAGATCCTCGCTGTGATCCCGTCGCGCGCCGAGGGCGCGCGGGTGGGGGATCTCGCGGAGGATTTGAGGAGAGAAGGGGAGAGAAGAGAAGAGAAGATTTCTTCGAAGGTGAATGAGTCAGGGGATGCCGGCGACGCCGCGCCGAAGGCTTCTCGCTCGGCCGTGGAGGTCTTGGTGCTTCTGGACGGCCCTGACCCAGACGCCGAGGCGCGACTCGCGCGCGAGGGCGTCAAACACCTTTCTAAGAAATCCCCGGGCCCTTCCAAAGGCCACGCCCTCGCTTTTCTGGCAGAAAGCCTACGGGAGCGTCTGAACTCATATGACTTCATCCTCGTCTTCGACGCCGACATGCGCGTCGCCGACGGTTTCTTTTCCGGCCTGCGCGTGCCCGAAGGGGCCGAGGCCTTTCAGTTGCCGGTTCGCCCTTCGGGCGCTCCGGGGCCGGGAGCCCCGCGCGTCGAGGCTCTCTCTCTCGCGGAGGCACGACTGGATGACCTCGCGCGGGACGCGGACGGCCTGCCCGTCCGTCTGCGCGGAAAGGCCATGGGGTTCACCCCGAGCGCTTTCCGCTTCGGCCCGGCGGCGGCCACGCGGACGACGGCCGAGGATTCGGAGGCCACGCTCGCCCTCCTCGCGAGGGGTGTGACGGTGCACGCGCTCGACGGGCCCTGGGCGTTCGACGAGCCGTCCTCCGACACGGGCGCGATGGGCCGCTCCCGAGCGCGATGGTTCGGGGGGCACCTGAAGCTCCTCGCAACGGGGTTCGCCGACCTCCTGCGGCTCGCGGCGAGAAGCCCGAAGGGCGCGTTCGTTCTCGCGTGCGATCTCTGGCTGAGGCCGAGGATCTTTCTGCTCGGGACCCTCGCGTTTCTTGCGATCGGATCGGATCTGCTCATGGTGGTTTTTTCTTCGAGTGGCGCGTGGTCCGCCGCGGCGCGGGCAGGCGGCGAAGCCGCGACCGGGGGTGCAGCCGCGTCGGCGCAACCCTTCGCGCTCCTCGCTTGCCTCTTCGCTCTTTCACTTCTAGGAAAATCTGCGTTGCTTTTCGAGTGGCTCTCGCTTGCCGCGCTTCGCCGGCACATCGGCTATCCCCCCGAGGTGCCCGCGGTCACCCTCGCCGATCTTCTCTCCTCGCTCTCGATGTGGGCGCGCGCGGCGGGGCGTGGTCTTCTCGCGCCGTCTGCTTGGCACCGGGCACGGCCGTCCGCGTGAAAGCCGTCCTTCTGGTGCCCCGCCTTCCCGGAACGGGCTTCACGGGAGACCGCTTGCGGGCGGAGCTCCATCTTCAGGCGCTCGCGTCGGCGGGTTACGAGACGGCCCTGGTCGGCGGGGTCGCGGGAGAAGAGGAGATTCTTCGAGTGAAGGACGCGGCGGCCGTCCATTCCGTGCGGCTCCGTCGCACCCTGCTTCCGGTTGGGCTCGCGTCGGCGGCGGTTTCCGGCGAGCCGCTCCAATCCGCCCTTTTCAAAGGCGCTTTCGGACCTTGCCTTCGTGACGCCGCCCGCAATGCGGATCTCTTGGTCTGCCTCCTCCTTCCTCGCCTGCTCGCTCATCTCCGCTCATTCCCGCCCCTCCCTCGCGTGGTGGACTTCGTCGACGCCCTCGCCGAAGCGGCGCGTCAGGCGGCGCGAAACGACCCGTCGCCCTGGCGTCGGGCGTACTGGATGGTCGAAGCCTCCCGCCTCGCGGTCGCCGAAGCTCGGGCGGCGCGGGGCGCAGCGGCTCTCCTCGCGACGACCCCCTTCGACGCCGCGCATCTCCCGGCCGGCACGCGAGCCGTGGCAAATGGCGTGGCGCTTCTGCCCCCCGGAACCTCGGAGCGCGGGCCCCTCGTGGCCTTCACCGGGCGCCTCATGTACCGTCCGAATCGCCTGGCGGCGCGACGACTGATCCGCGACATCTGGCCGCGCGTCAGACGCGCCGTGCCGGACGCCCGTCTTCTCGTGGCCGGCGCCGACGCGCCCGCCGAGCTCCGCGCCTCGAACGGGCGGGAGGGCGTCGAAGTCGTGAGCCCGGTCCCCGCCATGGCCGAGCTCCTGAGGAGGGCGCGCGTCGTCGCGCTTCCCGTGGACCTGGGAACGGGCACGCCGAACAAGCTCTTCGAGGCGTTCGAAGCGGGCGCGGCCGTCGTGGCCTCCGCCGGAATCATCGCGCGCGCCAGCTCCCCGGATGCGCGCGCTCCGGCGCGCGCCGCCGCCACGGACGAGGAGTTCGCGCGCGAGATTGCGGACTATCTCGGAGATCCCGGCCGCGCCGCACGCGACGGCGAGGCCGGTCGCGCCTTCGTCGAGGCGCACGCGGACCGCCGCGCCTCGGTCGCGGCTCTCGCGGCGGCCTACCGCGCGGCCGTGGAGGCCGCGTGAGGCCCCGCGGCGAAAGACCGGGCCGGGGCTGGCTTCTCGCGGCCGGCGACGTCTGCGTCGCCGTGGGCGTCTTCGCGCTGATCGTCGAGGTTCGCCGCCTTCTCCCGCTGCCGGGGACCCTCGGAAAGCTGCCGGCCTCCAACGTGTCGCTGGAGGTTCCGTGGCTCGCGCTCGTGGGATTCGTGGCGATGGTCGCGCTCTGGCTCGGCGGCACGTACGACGAACCGCTCGCGTCGGTGAAGGAACGGGGCGGCCTGCTCGTCTCGGCGCTCGTCGCGGGCGGCCTGCTCCTCGCGGCGTACTTTTTCGCGGGCCGGGCCGTGCCGAGGACGGTCCTTCTCATTTACGTGCCCCTCCTCTCCTTCGCGCTCGGGCTCTGGCGCTCGCTCGCCGAGGTCCTCGCCCCCATCGGCACGCGCGCCGTTCTCGTGCTCGGCTCGGGAGAGGACGCCCGGCGCGCGGCCGAGGCCCTGCGCGCCGGCCAGATCACGGGCCACTCCCTCGCGGGCTGGAGCGAGAGCGCTTCGCTCGACGAGCTGAAGGACGCCGAGGACGTGATCTTCGCGTCCGACCGTCCCGAGGATCGATCCAGGCTCGTCTCGCTCCTCGAGCGCAGCCTCGAGCACGACTTCGACCTCTGGGTTCTCCCCGGGCTCGCCGACATCGTCTCGTCCCGCGCCGTCACGAGGAGCCTCGCGGATCTCCCGCTTACTCCGGTCGTGACGCGCGGCGCGAGCGTCCTCGCGTTCGCGTGGCGCCGCATTCTCGACCTCCTCGTCGGCGCCGTGCTTCTCGTCGCGGCGGCTCCGGTCCTTCTCCTCGTCACTCTCGCCGTCACGCTCGGCAGCCCCGGCGCTCCCTGGATCCGCCAGCGCAGGGTCGGCCTCGGAGGACGCGAGTTCCTCCTGTGGAAGGTGCGGACGATGCAGGCGGATGCGGAGGCCAGGACGGGGCCCACGCTGTCCGGCCTCGACGACGAACGGGTGACGCGCCTCGGCGCTTTCCTTCGGCGGACACGGCTCGACGAGCTTCCGCAGCTCCTGCACGTGGTGGGAGGCTCGATGAGCCTCATCGGGCCGCGGCCCGAGCGTCCGGAATTCGTGGCGACATACGAGAGGGAGATTCCGGCCTATCGCCTGCGTCACGCGCTCAAGCCCGGCCTCACGGGCCTGGCGCAGGTCATGGGCGCTTATGCGACGAAGCCGGACGTCAAGCTGCGCTATGACCTCGGCTATCTGTTCCACTGGACGCCCTTCCTCGACGTCTTCATCCTGCTGCGCACGATCGTCACGGTGCTGAAGGGGAGCGGGATCTAGACTGGCGCCGGCTCTTGTAAGATTTGCGATGGCCCCGGCATTGCACCCCGGATCTCTACATGCGATCTCCGATTCCGCGAAAGGGCCGTCATGGTGCGTGAGACCTTCGAGCAGCAGCGGCTGGGAGCGACTCTTCGCGCGTGCCGCGCGCTGCGGCACGAGTTCGCGACGCCCCTCTCGGCCGCGGCCCTCCATCTCGAGGTCGCGCGGCGCGCCGCAGCCCGCGCCGAAGAGGAAATCCCCGAGAAGCTGCGCGCCGGCCTCGAGACGGGCAAGGAGCAGCTCGACGAGGCGTCCCGTCTCCTGGAAGGCCTCACGGCCATCGGGAGCGCGCACGAAGGAGACCCCGGGCTCCTGGATTTCGCGGCGCTCGTGGCGCGCACGGGCCGGCTTCGCGTGCCCGAGCTGGAGCGGCAGGGGCTCACGCTGCAGAGCGCCGGACCTTCCGACGGTGCGCTCGTGGACGGATTCCTCGACGAGCTCGAGAGCGCGACCGGGGAGGCGCTCCTCACCGCGGCCCGCTGGTCCGCGCCGGGCAACGCCCGTCTCGAGACGCGCCTCGCGGACGGGACCGTGTCGTTCTCGTTCCGGGTCCTGCTCGCGCGCGGCGCTCCCGGCGACATGCTTTTCAAGACGCGCAGCCGCCCGAACGCCGGGCTCGGCCCCTTCCTCGCGCGCTGGACCTTCGAGGCGCACGGGGGGCGGCTCGAGGGGGCCGAGGACGGAAAACACCTGACCGTGACAGGATCCCTGCCTCTGGTGAACGCATGAAAGTACTCGTCGTCGAAGACGACTCCGAGACCCGAAAAGGAGTTCAGCTGCTCCTCGAGGAGTTCGATCTCGACGTGAAAGCCGCGTCGACGCTCGCCGAGGGGCGCGCCGCGCTCGCTTCGTTCGATCCGGACGTCTGCCTCACGGATCTCCAGCTTCCCGACGGAGACGGCATCGACTTCATCCGGGATGCGCGCGCCGCGGATCCGCGGCGTGAGATCGTGGTTCTGACGGGCCACGGATCGCTCGACACGGCGGTGGAAGCGATGAAGGCGGGCGCCTTCGACTACCTCGTCAAGCCGCTTCGTCCCGTGCAGCTCGAGGCCGTGCTCGAGCGTCTCCGCCCCGGCGGCTCTCCGCAGGACACGGACGCCGCCCTGTGGAAGACGCTCGACGAGACCGGACATTTCGGGGCGATGGTGGGGGTCTCGAACGCCATGCGGGAGACCTGCGCCGTCATCGCGCGCATCGCGCGCTCGGACGCGCCCGTCATGATCACGGGTGAGAGCGGCAGCGGCAAGGAGGCGGCGGCTCAGACGATCCACTCGCTGTCGCGCCGGCGCGAGAAGCCGCTCGTGGCGATCAACTGCGGCGCGGTCGCTGCGAACCTCATCGAGAGCGAGCTCTTCGGTCACGAAAAAGGCGCGTTCACGGGAGCCGACAAGCGCCGCGCGGGATACTTCGAGCTCGCCCACGGCGGCACGTTGTTCCTCGACGAGATCACCGAGATGTCAGCCGACCTGCAGGTCAAGTTCCTCAGGGTGCTCGAGACGCGCTCGTTCCGGCGCGTCGGCGGGAACGAAGAGATCGGCAGCGACGTGCGCATCATCTCGAGCTCGAATCGCGATCTTCTCGAGGCCGTCGAGAAGAAGACCCTCCGCGAAGACCTCTATTACCGCCTCAACGTGTTCCCGCTGCACATCGTTCCCCTTCGCGAGCGCCGCGAGGACGTCGCCGTGCTCGCGAAGCACTTTCTCGACCTCGTGGCCGAAAACGAGGTGGCGGGTCGTCGTACTTTTTCGGCCGCCGCTCTCGAGAGGATGGCTGCCCATCCCTGGCCCGGCAACGTGCGCGAGCTCCGGAACGTCGTTCACCGCGCGTACGTGCTGTCCGACGACGGAGTGGTGGACGAAGCGGTCGTGGCGGCCGTCCTCGCCGGCCGGTCGAGCGGCGTCTACTCGTCGGTGCGACCGCCTGCGCCGGCGCCGCAGCGGGCCGCCGCCGAGACTCCCGCGGCCACCGACGCGCCTGCCGTCCCCGCGGCGGCCGAGGCGTCCGCGTCGGACGATCCGCTCCGCGTGCCGGTCCGCGTGGGAGACTCGCTCGAGGACGTCGAGCGCCGCCTCCTGGAGCGCACGCTCGCCGCGGTGGGCGGCAACAAGAAGAAGGCCGCCGAGATCCTCCGCGTGAGCCTCAAAACCGTCTACAACAAGATCAAGCAATACAAGCTCGAGTCCTGATCCCGGTCCGTTTCCGGATCAGGGGCCGGATGCGTATTGGCGCGCCACGCGCAGGAGCTCCGCGGGGACGAGGGGCTTCTTGAGAAAGCCCGCGTCGTTTCGCCGGGGAGGCGCGAATCCCGGGGCCGCGATGCCCGACATGACGACGATCGGCAGCGAGGCGAGGGAGGGCTGCTCCTCGATCTTCCGTACGAACGACCAGCCGTTCATCCGCGGCATTTCGAGGTCGACGAGGACGAGGCGCGGGCGGAGTCCGGCGTCGAGGTGCTGCAGAGCCTCGAAGCCGTCCTCGGCCCCGATTCCGCTGAAACCTTCGTCGTCGAGAAGCCGGAGGATGCCGTCGCGCAGCGCGCGGTCGTCGTCCACGACGAGGACGTCCGGCTGGCTTCGCGGCGGAACGCTCTGGCTCCGTCGCCCGGCCCGGCCGGTCGGGCGCCGCACGGTTGCGGCCGCCGCGGCCGTGCTTTCACGCGCCTGCGTCGCCGCGCCGAGGATGCCCTTGACCTCGTGAACACCTCCGTCGTCCACGAGCGCCACGACGTTGCCCGGAATCGGCTTCCCGTCCACGGTGAGATCGCGAACGCCGGTCGTCCTTCCATCCGGATTCTCGATCCGGATCTTCCAGACGGTGGTGCCGATCCGGAGAGAGACGGAATAGAAGGGCCAGGTCCCGGGGATCCGGGGGTTCAGCCTCAGCTCGGCGCCCCTGCGATTCAGGCCGAGAAGGCTCTCCGTGGCGACGCGGTAGAGCCAGCCCGCCGAGCCGGTGTACCAGGTCCATCCCGCCCGACCGAGATGGGCGGGATGTGCCGCGACGTCTCCCGCCACCACGTACGGCTCCCCTCCGTAGCGGATCGCGGCGGCCTCGGTGCGCGTGTGGTTCACGGGATTCACCATGTGGAAGAGCTCCAGCGCCTCGTCGGCGGATCCCAGCGCCGCCGCCGCCATGACGACCCATGCGGCGGCGTGCGTGTACTGGCCGCCATTTTCGCGGATGCCCGGGGGATAGCCCTTGATGTAGCCGGGCTCTTCGGGACCGTGGTCGAACGGAGGGGTGAGAAGCGTGACGATCTCCGCGTCCCGTCTGACGAGCCGCGACCGTACGGCATCCATGGCTCGCTCGGCGCGGGCTGCCGGTGCCGCGCCGGAGAGCACCGCCCACGACTGGGCGATGGAGTCGATCTGGCCGTCCACGTTCCGGCGTGACCCGAGCGGGGCGCCGTCGTCGAACGTTCCACGCCGATACCACTCTCCGTCCCACGCGAGGTCGAGCGCGTGACGCAGGCGTTCGGCTTCGCTCCGATAGCGCGCGGCGCGCGCGGAATCGCCGCGCGCCTCGCAGAGCGCGGCGAACGGAACGAGGATGGAAAACTGGAAAAAACCGAGCCAGACGCTCTCGCCCCGGCCCTGGGACCCCACCTCGTTCATGGCGTCGTTCCAGTCCCCCGTGCCGATCAAGGGGAGGCCCTGCGCTCCCGCCGTGAGAGCGGCGTCCATCGCGCGCGCCGCGTGGCCGAAGAGCGTGTCGCTCTCGGACGAGGTCGCCGGCTCGAGATACGACTCGCGCTCGCCTTCGGCGAGGAGAGGTGCCTCGAGATACGGAGCTCTCTCGTCCCAGACGGAGGCGTCGCCCGTGACCTCGACGTACCTCATCGCCGCCCACGGAAGCCAGAGGAGGTCGTCCGAGCAGCGCGTTCGCGTGCCGCGCCCGGATGGTTCGTGCCACCAGTGCTGGACGTCCCCCTCCCGAAACTGGCGGCCGGCGGCCCTGACGAGATGCCCACGTGCGAGATCGGGTCTGATGAGCACGAGCGAGGACACGTCCTGGAGCTGGTCCCGGAAGCCCCACGCCCCGCCGGGTTGGTAATAGCCCGTACGCGCGAAGACGCGCGAGGCGATCACCTGGCAAGGGAGCCATCGGTTCACGAGGAGATCGAGAGAGTCGTCGGGAGTCTCGACGACGAGCGCGTCGAGCGTCTCGTCCCAGAAGGATCGGACGCGCTCCCTCTCCCGGGCGGCCTCGTCCGGCATGGAGAAGCGGGCCGCGAGTCGACGGGCCTCCTCCTCGTCACTTCCCTGGCCGAGGAGGAAAGCGAGCGTCCTGGTTTCGCCCGGCGCGAGATTCACGAAGACGTGCAGCGCCGCGCAGGGATCGAAACCGCCGCCCGTGCGGCCGGAAAGTCGGGCGCGGTGCGGACCTTCGGCCGACCGCAGGTTTCTGAGGGGCCCCAGAAACTCGCGCCGGTCCGCCGTGTAGGAAACGACGGGCTCGCTCGAAGCGAAGAAGGCGACGTGCCCGCTGAAGTCCGCGTTCGCCGGGTTGCGCGCCAGAATCGCGCGGACGTCCCCCGCGAAAGAGGTGACGACGTGTCGCGGCGCTTCGGGGCGCGGCGGGCCGAGAGCCCACGCGGCGTAGCCGAAGATGGAGAGGCGGCGCGCCCGAGCGTTCGTGTTCTCGAGCGTGAGGAGCACGACCTTCACCGGTTCTTCGCGGGCGACGAACGTCTCCAGGGAGTGAGTGATTCCCACCGTGGTTCGCCGGAAACGGGTCCGGCCCGCTTCGTGCGTCACGTGCCAGCGCGCCGTCCTATCCCGCGGGAGAGCTCCTGGCGTCGCGCCGAAGACGTCGCGCGTCTCGTCGTCGCGCACGAAGACGGCCTCCGGCAGCGGGTCGCTCACCGGGTCGTTCGCGAAAGGCGTCAGGCGGTTTTCCCGGCTGTTTTCGGCCCAGGTGGTCACGGCGCCGGCTGTCGTCACCAGGGAGCCGAAGCGTGGATTCGCGAGGACGTTCGCCCAGGGGTGCGGCGTCTCGCGTGCCCCGTCGAGCACGATCTCGTAGGTGCGGCCGCCTTCGCCGAAGCCGCCGAAGCCGTTCGCCATCTTCAGGCCGGCCGGCTCCTCCTCCTCTTCTTCCGGGACGGTTCGTGGCCTCTGGGCGGGGGGCGAGGAAGGCTCCACGAGGAAGGGTGCGGCGCGGTCGAGCTGCATCGCGAGGCTCCCGTCGGTTCCGCGGAGAACCGCGCGCGCGTACGCGAGGAGCGCCCTGTGCTCGTCCGCGCTCAGGAGATCCACGCGCAGGAGGAAGACTCCGCCGCTCTGGCCCGCGCGCGATGCCCAGGGACCGTGCTCGACGAGAAGCGTGAGGAGGTCGTGCACCTCCTTGCGATAACCCTCCTCGTGCTCGTTCAGGAGGATCAGGTCCGCCGCGAGACCCTTGAGGCGCCAGTACTCCTGTGCCTCGAGGGCCTGCCGCGCCAGGGCGAGGTCCTGCGCGCGCTCGATGCGCACGGTGAGAAGGGGCAGGTCGCCCGAGATCCCGTGACGCCAGAGCGCCGAAACGTCGAGCGTGTTGGCCTCGTGGACCTCGGGTGGCGCGGCGAGCGTCCGATCCGAGCCCACGACCCTCGAGGCCAGCCTCTCGAAGAGACGCGCTTCCTCGGGCGTCAGGCCGAGATGCCGGACCGCGACCTGCGCATGCGTTCGCGCGAGCGCGAGGGCGCGCACTCCGGCGGAAGGGTCGTGGTATTTCTGGGCGAAGGCGAGCGCGCCCTCGCGCGTGTCCGCGACGCCCGTCGTGAACGTGAGGCGCGCGATCGCGCCCGGCGCGAGCCGCACACGCTGCCTCAGGCTGAGAATCGGGTCGAGCACCGTGCCCGTGGTTCCCGTGAGCGCCCGGCTCTCCATCGCCTCCGGATCCGACCCGTCGCGTCCGCGCCCGTAGAAGCGCGCGCGGTCGGTCTCCCATTCCAGAGGTCCCTGCGGCCGTGCCGCGACCGCGAGGACGTGGACGGCGAAGACCGCCTTCTCGCCGGCCGCCCGCGGGCGGCGCGCGCAGAGGAGAGCCGAGTCCGAGGAAACCGCTTCCGTCTCGAGGAAGAGCTTGCCGAAGGCGGGATGCGCGACGTCGTCCTGCGCTTTCGCGAGCGCGATCTCGACGGCGCTCGTCGCCTCGATCTCGCGCGTCGTGCCGCTCAGATTCGTGAGCGTCAGACGGCGGACCTCGACGTCGTCCTCCGGGGAGACCGCGATCTCGAGCAGCGACTCGATCTCCGCGTCGCGCCGCCGGAACGACGCGAGCTCCGGAAGAAACGTGACCCGGTAGAGCTCGGGCTCGTGCCGCGTGGGGGCATACGTGGCAGACCAGACGACGCCGCTGCGCACGTCGCGAAGGTAGAGAGCGTTGGAGACAGGATCGGAAGTGGGATCCTCGCGGTGGCGCGCGACCGAGAGGCCGCGCCAGAAGCTCGCGCCTCCGCCCGCCTGTGTGACCGCGGAGACGAGGCTGCCGTTGGAGAGGTACTGGGTGACCGGAAACGGCTGGAGGGGAGAGCGATGGAGGCGCGGCGCCGCGGCCGGCGAGGTCGGCAGCGGAAGGACCTCCTCTTCCGTGGGGCGCGGCTGGGGCACCGGGGCTTCGCGGGGCGGACGTTCCTGGAGCAGGAGCTCGGTCGCGCGGACGCGAGGATCGGCATGGAAGCGCCTCACCATCACGTCGTCGAGAAGCACGTTCGCGAACGCGACGAGGCTCATGCCCTGGTGGTGCGCGAATACCGTGCGGACGACGACGCCGCGACCGTCCGCCGTACGCTGGAGGGCGTGAGGCTCGGCCGGGGCGTCTCCCTCCGTGTAATCGACCGCATCCCAGAAGCCCCACGGGCCTTCGGCGCCGGCGGCCGAGAATGCGCGCAGGTTCCTCACGGCTTTCACGGGCTGGAAGAGGGCTGCGAGCGCGGAGGCGTAGGGCGCCACGACGAGGTCCTCGTCGAGGCCCCGGCGAAAGCCGAGCCCGGGGACGCCGAAGGCCCGGTACTGGTGCTCGCCCACGAGGTCCGTGACGCGAAACGCGGACTCGGAGGCTCCCCAGGGCACGCCGTGCGCGCGGCCCCACTCCTCCTGACGGCGGATCGCCATCCGGCACGAGGCGTCGAGGAGAGTCTCCCGATAAGTGCGCGTGAACAGGAGAGGCATCAGATACTCGAACATCGAGCCGCTCCAGGACAGGAGCGTGGGAATCCCGTGCAGGTTGACGGCGAGGCGCCCGAGCCGGAACCAGTGGCTCTGCGGAACGTCGCCCTTGGCGATGGCGAGGAAGCTCGTGAGCCGCGCCTCCGAGGCGAGAAGGTCGTAGAACGTCTCGTCGCGTTTCACCGTGTCGTGGATCCCGGGGCGGCAGCCGGTCACGAAGAGTCCCCGCGAGGCGTTGTAGAGGGGGCGAAAGTCCATGCCGTCGGCCAGCGCCAGGGCTCGACGGGCGAGGTCCTCCGCGTGAACCCGGTCCTTCTCGGCCGTGAGCTCGCGGAGGCCGTGAGCGAGCACGAGAAGACAGGCGGCCAGGTTTCCGCTGTCGACCGTCGAAACATATCGGGGCTCGAGCGGCTCGAGCGTCCGCGTGTCGTACCAGTTCAGGACGTGCCCTCTCCAGCGCTCGAGACCCTCGACCGTGCGAAGAGTCCGATCGAGTCGCGCGAGGAGGCGGTCCGTCTCGAGCCAGCCGAAGTCGTGGGCGGCGAGGTCCGCGAGCAGTGCGAGCCCGATGTTCGTGGGGGAAGTCCGCGGCGCGATCAACGGAGGACTCTCGTCCCGTTCGGCGGCGAGATTGTCCGGGACGAGACCGTTCGGGTCCCCGTGGACGAGCTCCTCGAAGTAGCCCCACGTCTTCCGCGCGGTCTCGAGGAGGAAATCCCGGTCGTCCGACGGAAGCGTCTCGCGGCCGAACGGCGCCGCGTGGCTGAGCCACCAAGCGAGGACGGGGCTGAATGCCCAGAGGACGAGCAAGGGCGCCGCGAGGGGCAGGGCCGAAGGCCGAATGGCGGCCACCAGGAGAGCGAGGAGCGTCGCCGAGAGCGGGCTCGAGATCATCTCGCCGAAGAACGAACGCGGTCCCCCCGTGGCGAGGAGCCCGGCGGCGCGCGCCGCGGCCTTGGCGAAGGTCTCCCACTCGAGGAGCCGCCGCCCCGTGACGACGAGGCGCACGAGCGTGAGAACGATCGCGTGAACGGATTCGAACGCATAGTGGGGCAGGAACGCGAGACCCACGAGCGTCTGGGAGACGGCGGTCTCGAGGTCCCCGGAGAGCTCCCGCGCGAACGCGAAGACCGGTTGCTGCGGGCGCGGGCCCGCGAGCACGGATCGCAGGACCGCCACGATGGGAAGGGCCAGCACCGACAGCGCGAGGAGCACCCACACGAGGGGATTGCCGGGGAGGACGGTGAGACCGGTGGCGAAGAGCGCGAGCAGCGCCGGCGGCAGGAGGCTTCGCCTCAGGTTGTCGAGGATCTTCCATTGCGCGATGAGCGGCAGGCGATTGCGTTCCAGCCCGAGCGGCGTCGGGACGAGCGGAAGGAGCCAGCGCAGGATCTGCCAGTCGCCTCGCACCCAGCGGTGCTGCCGCCGTGCGTGAGCGAGGACGTTGCTCGGGTAATCGTCGACGACCTCCACGTCCGTCACGAGCGCGGTGCGCGCGTGCAGACCCTCGAACAGGTCGTGCGACAAGAGGGAATTCTCGGGCACGCGGCCCTCGAGGGCCGTCTGGAAGGCGTCGACGTCGTACAGGCCCTTGCCGGCGAAGACTCCCTCCCCGAAGAGATCCTGGTAGGTATCAGAGACCGCGGTCGTGTACGGGTCGACGCCCGTGTGGCCCGAGAAGACGCGCGCGAACCGGGACGCCGCCGCGCTCGTCGTCGCGATGCTCACGCGGGGCTGAAGGACGCCGTAGCCCTCCGTCACGCGGCGGGTCTTGGAATCGACGCGGGGCCGGTTCAGGGGATGCTCGAGGATGCCGACGAGCGTGCGGGCCGTGTCCCGCGGAAGGCGCGTGTCGCTGTCGAGCGTGAGGACGTAACGCACGGAAGGCAGGAGCGAGAGATTACCCAGCTGAAGCCCGAAGCTCGTGTCGGTCGCGCCGCGCAGCAGGCGATTGAGCTCCTCGAGCTTTCCTCGCTTCCTCTCCCAGCCCATCCACAGCCCCTCGGACGGGTTCCAGCGCCGTACGCGGTGAAAGAGAAAGAACCGGTCCGCTCCATGCGTGGCGTTGAGGGCGGCGATTCCGCGCGAGGCGGCTTCGAGGATCGCGTCGTCCTCTGGTTCCGTCGCCTCGACGGCGTCGGCGAAATCGGACAGGATCGCGAAGTGCACGCGGGGGTCCGGATTGGCGAGAGCCTGGACCTCGAGATGGCGAAGCATGGGCTCGACGGCCGCGACTCCTTCGAACAGCGTCGGAAAGACGACGAGCGTCCGGGCGCCTTCGGGGACGCCGTCCCGCACGTCGAGCCGCGGAAGGCGCCGCGGCGGGATCAGCGCGTCGACGCATCTCTGGACGAGGAAGACGGCGATCTCCGAGACGGGCAGCGCCGCGAGCGCGAAAGCCCACATCTCGACTCCGGGCGCGACGCCGGCCGCGCGCGCGTACGCGGAGACGGCCGCGAGCCCGGCTGCCGTCAAAGCGAAGATGCTTCCGAGATAGAGCACCGCCGCATGGCGGAAGAACGCACGCCTCAGGCGTGCGATCGGCCCGCGTCGCCCTCCGACGTCCCTTTCGAACTCGGGGCGGCCGGGTCCGACCAGGAACCATCCGACGTGCGCCTCGCGAGGATCCGTTCCCGGCGAGGTTTCCCGGGCGCGGGCCGCGGCCCGCCGGGCCACCCGCACCTGATCCTCCCCGCTCGAGGCCGCGAGCTTCTCGATCGCGTGGCGATAGCGGTCGCGCGTCAGGAAGTCCATGCGCCCGTAGGCGCCGCCCGGGTCGTAACGGAGCGCCTCCTCGACGAGGCTCACGCGCTCCACGAAGGGACCCCAATCGAGCGTTCCGCAGAGCCTCAGAGCGGAGACCGCGTTCGCGATCGAGACCTGCAGCCCCGCTTGCCGCTGGTTCTCGGCACGGACCGCGTCCTCGAGCGTCTGGCCTCGAGCACGGAGCCGCTCGGCCACGGCGGAGACGAGCTCGCTGGCGCTCGCGCCGTATTCCCGGGCGCGCTGGAGGAGACGCGCCGCGAACGCCGGCGCCGGCGGGTCGGGGAGGAGGAGCTCTCGCGTGGAGGGAGCGCGCGCGAGAAGGGCGTCGGCACGGAGCCTGTCCGCGCGGATCGCGAGGAGCTCGTCCGCGAGGCCGCGCAGGTGGTCCACGAGGGCGGCACGTAGAAGGCTCGGCCAGGCCCAGAGCTCGGCGAGCGTGAGAGGCGTAACCGTCTGGAAAGCCGCGAGAAAACGCTCGAGCCGCTCCGCGTCGAGCCGGGCGTCGCTCTGCGAAACGATGTCCCAGGCGAGCGCCTCGATCCGAGCCGCGCCACCATGCTCTGCTCCGGCGAGGCGTGGCAGTTTTCGGTTGTACGCGCGAGGCAGGTCGTGCCGCACGCCGCGCACCTCCGCTTCGAGGAGATGGAAGTTGTCGAGCAGCCACGCGACCGCCGGCGTGACCGCTTCACCGGCGCGCACGTCGGAGGCGAGGACGCCGTACGCCCGTCGAAGCGCCGGAAGATTCGAGTCGAGGCGCGCCAGCACGTGACGTCCGCCGCCTCGAGGGAGGACCGTCCATGCAGCGCCGAGCGAGCGGGCATGTTCCTCGAGGCGGTCGAGGGGCAGAAATTCTCCCAACCCACCGCGCGGGTGCTCTCCGCTCATCCCCAACGCCGTCGCAAGCTCCACGCCACGTTTCGGGTCCCGCTTTCGCCTCCGCGTCGAGTGGAATTTGGAAAAGTTTCAACCGGAAAGGAGGCGATTGGCGATAATCTCGCCAATTCGTGGCAACGATTCCGGGAACGACGACGATTCCAGCGACCGCAACGCCGGCGCGGGAGGACTTTCACTTCTCCCGGGAGCGCGAGCCGCATGCCCAGCGGGCCCGCGAGATCCTGCGCCGCCATGCCGAGATTCGTTCCTGTGCGGGACGAAACGCGTGGAGTGCTCTTCTCGTGGCCCTTCTCGTCTTGCTGCAAACTTCGTTGGCCGCGCTAGTGTCCCATCTTCCGATCTGGGCGGCTCTCCTCGTCGCGTTCCTCGTGGGGGCCTTCCTGGATCACACCCTCTGGGTGCTGATCCACGAGTGCTCTCACAACCTCGTGTTCCGCCGTGCGTCCTGGAATCGCCTGGCCGCCATCCTCGCGAATCTTCCGCACGTCCTGCCGAGCGCCATCTCGTTCCAGACCTACCACCTGAAGCACCACGCGTATCAGGGCGTCTACGAGCTGGACGCGGACATCCCGAGTCGCTGGGAAGCGCGCCTCGTCGGCCATTCCGCGCTCATGAAGGCGTTGTGGCTCCTCTTGTTTCCGATCTTCCAGGTCACCCGGCCTCCGCGCCTCCGCGAGATCACCCTTTTCGGTCCGTGGGTGTTCGCGAACATCGGGGTGCAGGTCGCCTACGACGTCGCGGTGTGGATGGCGCTCGGCCCCAAGGCTCTCCTGTATCTCACCGTCTCGTTCTTCTTCTCGGTCGGCCTGCATCCGCTCGGAGCGCGCTGGATCCAGGAGCACTACCTCGTCTTCGAGGAGCAGGAGACGTCGAGCTACTACGGCCCGCTGAACGCCGTCGCGCTGAACGTCGGACATCACAACGAGCACCACGACTTTCCGTCCGTGCCGTGGAACCGGCTTCCGGCGATTCGGCGCGCCGTGCCCGAGGTGTACGACGCCCTTCCCTCGCACCGATCGTGGACGCGGCTGCTGCTGCGGTTCGTTTTCGACCGCAAGCTCTCGCTGTTCAGCCGCACGATCCGCTCCGAACGCGGTCCCAAAGCGCCTCCCCAGGGCGATCCGGCCGCGTCCTGAAATATCTGCTGGCACGGGCCCTGCTCTGACGAGGCAGGAGGAGACCATGCAGCACCGCAAGGATCCGTTTTTCCTGGGCGCGCTGAGTGCGGCGCTTCTCGTTTCTGCTTTCGGGTGCGCCAAGGAGCCGGGAACGATCGAGAAGAAGTCGGAGTCGACGACGCAGACCTCGCGCGGCGAGGTGAAGACGACCAGCGAGTCCACTCAGACCGGCAACACCCTCGAGGCAAAGACGGAGACGAAGACCGACACGGCGGGCCCCAACATCAAGGGCAAGGTCGAAACGTTCGTGGGGACCGTCACGGAGTACGTACCGGGCAAGAAGATCGAAGTCATGACCGGCGAGAAGAAGAAGCACAGTGTCGCGCTCGA
Organism: Thermoanaerobaculia bacterium; assembly: GCA_963719225.1. GTDB lineage: Bacteria > Acidobacteriota > Thermoanaerobaculia > UBA5066 > UBA5066 > Fen-183. The sequence goes on from CAVRAY010000001.1 coordinate 1,290,311, forward strand.
CTCCAAGGACACGACCGTGGCGATCGATACCGCGGTCGCCGTCGGCTCCCGGGTGCGCCTGACGGAGCAGACAGGAGACGACCAGTCGCGCCGCGTGACGGTCAAGATCGAGGGCTGAGAGAATCCTCCGGGGGACAGGGTCGATGATCTCGAACCCGGAGGTTTATGTCGCTTGAGACCACAGGAAGTGGCGCGCGATGGCGGCCGCACGGGATGGACACCCGGCTCGCGGTCGCCATCGGCGTGACGTTCAGCGCGCTTCTGCTTCTCGTTTCCGTGACCTGGGTGAACACGTCCCGGCTCATCCAGGACGCCCGGCTCGTGGACCACACCAAAGACGTGATCGGCGAGCTCGAGGGCGCGTTCTCGGCGATCAAGGACGGCGAGACGAGCCAGCGGGGCTTCCTCCTGACCGGCTCGGACTCCTATCTCGACCCCTACCGGGCCGCCGTCGCCGATCTTCCCCGGCGGCTCGAGCGGATCGCCTCCCTCACGGCCGACAGTCCCGCCCAGCGGACGCGCGCCACGATGCTCCGGCACCTCACGGAAGAGCGTCTCTCCGAGATGGGCCGCACGATCGAGATGGCCCAGGGCGGCCGAGAGGATGAGGCGCGGGCTTTCCTGAAGACGGGGGTCGGCAAGAGGACGATGGATGCGATCCGGCAGCTCGTCGTGGAGATGAAGGCGGAAGAGCGTGCGCTCCTCTCCATCCGGGACCGGCGCTCGAGCGAGACGGCTCGCACCCTGCTCACCACGCTCGGAATCGGCTGCGCGCTCCTCTTCGGCTTTCTGGTCCTCATCTGGTATCTCATCCGCGCCGACATCACGCGTCGCAACAGCGCCGAATCAGCGATTCGTGAGCGGGAGGCACGCATCCGCCGGCTCATCGACGCAAACCTGATCGGCGTTCTCTTCTCGGACGACGGGCACGTGACGGACGCCAACGGGGCGTTCCTCTCGATCATCGGGATCGACCGCGAGAGCTGGAAACCGCACACGCACAGCCTTTTCGACTTCACGGCGCCCGAGTTCAAGGAGCTCGACGAAAACTGCGAAAAGGCCCTCCGCGAGACCGGCACGTGCCCCCCCTACCAGAAAGAGCTCGTGCGTTTGGACGGGACGCGCGTCCCCGTGCTCTTCGGCGCGACGAACGTGGACCTGGGCGGATCGGGACCGGTCCGTGCGTCGTTCGTCGTCGATCTCTCGGAGCTCAAGAGGCTCGAGACCGAGCGCAATCGCCTGTACGAGGAAGCTCGTGACGCCGTGAAGGCGCGCGACGCTTTCCTCTCGGTCGCCGGCCACGAGATCCGGACACCCCTGTCGGCCCTGAACCTGATCGTCTACCAGCTCGCGCGGCAGGTCCGGGCGCTCGGAAACGAAAAGGCGATCGACCTCGCGGCGCGGAGCGAAAAACAGGTCGCGCGTCTCATCCGGCTCGCCGACGAGCTGCTCGACGTGTCGCGCATCTCGGCGGGCTCCCTGCACCTCGATCCCGAAGAAATGGATCTCTCCCTCCTCGCCCGCGAAGCGGGGGAGAGGCTCGAGGAAAGCGCGCGGCGCGCCGGCTGCGGCCTCACGGTCGAGGCGCCCGCGGGCGTGACCGGGTTCTGGGATCGCCTCCGGCTGGAGCAGGTCGTCTCGAACCTGCTCACGAACGCCTTGAAGTTCGGGGCCGGCGAGCCCGTGGAAGTGCGTGTCTCGTCCGTCGGAGACGAGGCGATTCTCCTGGTATGCGACCACGGCATCGGGATCCACGATTCCGACAAGCCGCGGATCTTCGGAAGGTTCGAGCGAGCCGTCTCACGAGAAACCTACCCCGGCATGGGGCTCGGACTCTGGATCACGCGCGAGATCGTCGAGGCGCACGGGGGAAGGATCGGCGTCGAAAGCCGTCCCGGCGCCGGAGCCACGTTTCGGGTCACGTTGCCGAGACGAACGGGAGAATTGAAATGAAGATCCTGACCGTGCAGGACGACGACGCGATCGCGCAAGCCTCGCGCTGAAAGAGCGAGAACGCCCCGGCCCCGCGGGCTAAGGGGCGTTGCGCAGAACCGGGTCAGACGACGCGTCGGCCCCCGATGACCTGGATCAGGACGACGACGATCGCGATGACGAGCAGGACGTGGATGAAACCGCCCATGGTGTACGACGTGACCATCCCGAGGAGCCATAGCACGAGAAGAATGACGAAAATGGTCCAGAGCATGTAGGTTCCCTCCCGTCTGATGGATTGAGCAACTGCCGTGCCGTGCAAAGACGTGCAAGGAATGGATCGTGCGGTGAGGCGGGGCGTGAGGGCACCGGCGTGCGCTGCGCGCCCTGTTGCCCCGGCGTTCGAAAGCCCGAATACGGCTGAGCGAAAGCGTGACCGGTTCCGGACGGGAGTTCTTCAAAGCCGCCTGCACGAGGGGCCTCGAGGGCATCGTCTCGAAACGCCGCGACGCGCGGTACCGCTCCGGCCGGGGCGACGCGTGGCTGAAGGCGAAGTGCCATCGGGAGCAGGAGTTCGTAATCGGGGGATTCACGGAGCCCGAGGGCTCGCGTCCCTTTCTCGGCGCTCTCCTCCTCGGCGTCTACGGCACGAGCGGAAAACTCGAGCGAGAAGGAGCGCGCGTGAGGGCGCGCGGCCCGGGCGTCAGGGCTCCTTCGAGGGCGCTTCGAGGAGGCCGAGCAGGCTCTTTTCCGCCACGTCGAGCCCCGTCCGCGACGCGAGGGCGTCCACGGATTCGACCGGACGCTCCACGGTGATTCCCTTCTCGAAGTTCTCCAGGATGCGCGGGGCGATGTACGACGCGCGGGTGACGGCCGGAGTGTTGTGAAGCGCTTCGGAGGTCTCGCGGACCGCCTCGGCCACGACGCGCTTCGTGGGCGCCTCCCCTCGGGCCGCTGCCCGCGCGAGCGCGCCCGCGCACAGGAGGCTCCCGGCCCAGGTCCGGAAATCCTTGGCTGAGAATTCACCGTCAATCCGGTCGTGGATGTAGGCGTTGAGAGCTTCGGGCTTCACGGCCACGAGGGTTCCGTCCTCGTTTTCGTGGCGGAACAGAGGATTGCCTTCCCGTGAGAGCAGCTCCGTGAGGACGCGCACCGCCGCCCGGTCCCGGATGACCATGCGATGCTCCTTCCCGCTTTTTCCCGTGAATTCGAAAACCACGCCTCCCCGTTCGCGGCGCACGTGCCGCCGGCGGAGCGTCGTCAGTCCATAGCTGCGGTTCTCCCGCTCGTAAGCCGCGCTTCCCGGACGGACGAAGTGGCACATGAGGATGCGGGCCATGCACGCGAGCACGCGCTCCTGCGACAGTCCCTTCGACGCGAGATCGGCTGCGACGGCCCTTCTGAGCCTGGGAAGCGACTGGATGAAGCGCCCGAGGCGCGCGAATTTTCGACGATCGGTCCGCCGGACCCATTGCTCGTGGTAGATGTACTGCCAGCGTCCGGCCCGGTCCCGGCCCACGGCCTGCAGCTTGGAAGCTGCCGAGAGCGAGACGTGGACGTTCGTCCAGGCGGGAGGGATCCGCAGCGCGGCAATGCGCTTCAGGACCGAAGGAGGCGCCGGAAAGGAACGGGCGTCGGACCATTCCACCTTCGAACCGGACGAGCGGCGGAAGCCGGTGCGCTCGAGGCGCTCGATCGAAGTCATCGTCCCGTCTTCCGCAAGGTCCGAGCCAGGCGGGAAGGAATGCTCATCGAGACTTCCGGTCGAGGCGGGCCGGCCGCGACCCCGTGCGAGGCGCGCCGCCGAGACCTCGGTATTCCAGCTCGACGCCGCTCCGGGCGTGACGCAGCAGGAGCCCGCCGCGGCTCATGTCGCCGCGTCCGACGAAGGCGGCCGGAAACCGCAGGCCCTCCCCGAACACCTCCGAGAGGACGACGGCATATTTTTCGGTGGCGATGCTTGCGAGCAGAACAACCTCGAGATCCGGGGCCTGCGCGCGCAACGCGGCGGCGTCGCGACGGAAGGGCCCGGTGAAGGCCGGATTCGCCGGGTCGATGCCGTCGCCGCCGAAGGAAAGCACGCGATCGACGCCCATCGGATGCGTCGGCGGCCTGAGTCCCTCGTTGGGCGTGACGACGAGGACGCCGGGAACGCTTTCAGGCGGCCGTGCGAACGTGCGCGCGTAGGCGAGCTTGCCCCGGAAGTAGAGGCCGCTCAGGAAGGAAAATACGTCTCCGAGCGGGGCTTCACCGCTGCGAACGGCCTCGGCGAGCGGGAAGCGCGCACGGGGCGAAAGCAGCAGCGACGCGCGCTTCCCCCGGCATGACGCCGGCGAAAGGACGAAGATTCGGTGAGCTGTCGCGCTGCTCAGACGACGGGACGCCTGCCTTGAATGACGCGGATCAGGACGACGACGATGGCGATGACGAGAAGGACGTGGATGAAACCGCCCATCGTGTACGAGGTCACCATCCCGAGAAGCCACAGCACAAGGAGAATGACAAAAATGGTCCAGAGCATGTTGCTTCCTCCTATTCCCGAACAGAGCAACTGCCGTGCCGCGCATGGAACGGATCGTGCTGTCAATCGGGGAGGAGGACGGCATGGCTCTCTATTCGGCACAGGATTTCACGAGGCTCCTTGGAACGCCGGGGTTCAGCGACGCACTGCTGACGCAGCATTTCGAGCTCTATCGCGGCTATGTGAAGAACGCGAATGCCCTTCACGACGAGCTCGAGGCCGCGTCACCCGGCAAGTCGCCTGCTCCGTACTGGTCGGAGCTCAAGCGCCGCTTCGGCTGGGAGTGGAATGGAATGCGGCTTCACGAGATGTATTTTGGAAATCTGACAAAGAACCGGCCGGCGCTGGAAAAGGGTGCCGGTCTCGGGGCGCAGATCAACCGCGACTTCGGCTCGCACGAGGCGTGGGAGAAGGAATTCCGCGCGACCGGTAGCCTCCGGGGAATCGGATGGGCCGCGCTCGTGTGGGACGCCCAGGTGCGCCGGCTCTTCAACGTCTGGATCGACGAGCACGACCGCGGCCAGCTCGCCGGGTGCCCGGTGCTTCTTCTCATGGACGTCTTCGAGCACGCGTTCATGACCGACTACGGCACGAAGCGAGCGGATTACATCGAAGCGTTCCTCGCGGCCGCGGATTGGGACCTCGCGTCCCACCGCTTCGAGCTCGCGAACGCGCAGGTTCACGTCTCGGCGCACGCGTGAGCTGGCACGCGGGGTGCAGCTCAGGATTCGGGAGGTGTTGTATGAATCGCAAGTTTTTCTCTTCCGCCCTATCCGTCCTTCTCCTCGGAGGAACGGCCGCCTTCGCGGACGACAAGCCGATGGAGAAGAAAGACGAAACGAAGGTCACGACGACGGAAGGCACGATGAAATCGAAGGATCACATCGTCGTCGGAGTCGTGAAGGAGTATCGGGCCGGCGAAAAGCTCAAGGTTCTCGTCGGAAAGAAGACGCATTCGTTCGACCTCGACGAGAAGAAGGTGAGCACCACCGTCGATCCGGCGGTCGCGGTCGGCACCAAGGTGAAGGTCATCGAATCGAAGGACGCGAACGGGAACAAGACGCTCACCGTGAACCCCACGAGCTGAGAGCCCCTTTCTCGTCGCACCTTCGACGGGGACGTCCTCACGGACGTCCCCTTTTTTCCTTGTTCGTCGTGTAACCCGTTGATGATTCCCTGGCACATCAGTTGCTCCTTTCCGTGGGGAGGGCCGCCATGAATCACGCCGCGAAGCGAGCCGAAGGCCTCAAGAAACCAGCGCCGGAGGGCGTTTTCCTCAGCGACGTCGTCGAGCTGCGCCGGCGCGCGCGGCGCGAGATCGAGGAAGGGGCGGTTACGCCCGGATATCGCGCGGACCTCGAGAGTGTCGTGAAGATCCTCAACATCGCGCTGGCGACGGAGATCGTCTGCGTGCTGCGCTACAAGAGGCATTACTTCATGGCCGACGGCATCCACGCCGACCCGGTGAAGACCGAGTTCCTCGAACATGCAACGGAAGAGCAGGCGCACGCGGACAAGATCGCGGAACGCATCCGGCAGCTGGGGGGAGAGCCGGACCTCGATCCGGCCAGTCTGCTGTCGAAGAGTCACACCGAGTATCAGGAAGGAACGTCTCTCCTCGAGATGATCCGGGAGGATCTCGTGGCGGAGCGCATCGCCATCGAGTCCTACAAGGAGATGATCGCGTTCGTCGGCGAGAACGATCCCACGACGCGCCGGCTGTTCGAGTGGATCCTCGGCCAGGAAGAGGAGCACGCGGACGACATGGCGCATCTCCTCGTCTCCTTCGACGGAGAGAAAAAAGGGGGCACCTAGGCCACCCGTCTCTTCCGCGGGGCCTTTCCCCCGCGGCGGGCGACGCTCGCACGCAACGCGTCCATCAGGTCGATCACACGGCCCTCTTCCTCCGGCTCCCCGGCGGCGGCGGCCGGAGCGGAGACGGAGGCTCCCTTCCTGGCGAGCAGCTTCTTCAGCGCCGTTCGATAGCGGTCGGGGTATTTCGCCGGATCGAGCGCCTCCTCCGACATCTGGTCGATGAGGAGGCGCGCCATCTTGATTTCACCGGTGCCCGCGGACAGGGATCCGGCGGCCGGCGGCGAAGCCACCTCCTCGAACGGCCGGAGCAGAATCGCGGCCAGGCCGTGCGGGATCGCGACGACGGCGGCCAGATGCTCGCGGGTCCTCAGCCTCAAGCGCCCCAGGCCGACGCGGTCCGAAGCCGCCAGGGCGTTGCGGAAGACCGCGAAGGACCGTGCTCCTCCTTCGTCCGGGATGACGTAGTAAGGCTGGTCATAGGTCAGCGGGTCGATGCGTCCCGCGCCCACGAACGAGAGGATCTCGAGCGCGTGGGCCTCGGTGCCGGCTCCCGCGTCCTTGCGCGCAGACGCGAGCTCTTCCTTTTCCACGACCGCCCATTTTCCCTTCGACACCTCGTATCCCTTCACCACGTCGTCGTCCGCGACTTCCACGTCCTCTCTGCTGCAGAACTTCCGGTATCGGATCGGGGCGAGGTCCTTTCGATGAAGAAGGTGGAAGCCCACGTGCTCGCGGGCGTCTACGGCGGGCACGAGCTCGACGGGAATCCCGACGAGCCCGAACGAAATCCTTCCCTTCCAGACCGCACGCCTAGCCGTGCGCGGAGAGTTCTTTACGTGAGCTTTCTTCTTCGTGGAGCTCTCGCGCATCGAAACCTCCTCCCGCGAGCTCGCAATGAACGTGCCGTCAGTTAAGAAGATCTTTCTTTCTTCCACCGGCTTCCGTGGTGCGTAAGGGAGGCAAGGGCGGAACCCCGCCACCTCGCGCGAGGCCCTCCTCGGCCGACGCGACGGCGCTGGCGACCGCGTCGCGCTCGCCGGCCGGGACCGCGTCGAGGAGGCGCGGCTGGATCCAGACCGAGCGTACGAAAAGCCCCTGCGCCTCCCGCTCCCGTCCCAGCGCCGCCGCGGCGCGGCCGAGGTTCAGGTCACTCTCGGCGCGCTCCTCGAGCCGGAACGACCGCGCGTACAAGGTGTACGCGACCTCTCGTTCGCCCCTCAGGGACTGGACCGAGCCCCATGCGAGAAGAGCCGTGGCCGAGCGCGGCCTGAGGGCGATCGATTGCGCCAGCCGCTCGTTCGCCGCGGAGAGAAGCTCGGCCTTCCGGGAAGCCGCCTCCTCGGGGGCGGAGGCGGCCTCGCGCAGCAGATTCTCGCCGTCGGCCTGAGCGAAGGTCGCGAGGGACCGGGCGGCGGCAAGCACGACGAGCGAGAGCGCGAACGCGGCGAGGACGGCACGGCCGCTGCGCACGGGGACATCCGGAGCGTCCACGTCGCCCCTGACTCGACGAAGCGCCACGCCGGCGAAAAAGGCGGCCGGCCCGGAAGCGACGGCGATCCGAAGAGGAAAGTCCGCGAGACCCAGCAGAGCGATGGCCAGGAGAATCGCGAAGAGGCCGTCCACCGAGCTCGAGCCGCCCGTCGTCGACGTGCCCTTGCGGCAGCCCAGAAGTCCCAGGAGGACTGCGCAAGAGGCGGCCAGAGCGGCGAACGCCGCCAGCGGGCCGCTCTCGGCAGCGAGCGTGACGGGCTCGCTGTGCGCATTGTCGAAATGCGCGGAGCCGCTCCTGTGCACGAGACGGCGTCTCGTGCGCTCCTCCGCCGCGAGCCGGGCCGGGACGAAGCGATTCGAGAAGGCTCCCGGCCCGGCTCCGAAAAAGGGCCGCGCGCGGAGCATCTCGCGGCCCGCGAGGAGTCCGATGTCGCGCTGCGTCGTCGCGGATGCGAGGTCGCCGCGCCGCAGCTCGTCGAGCTTCACGAGGGCGCGACGCCCGGCTCCGGTGGCGACCGCGAGAAGCGCCGCAGCCACGAGAGCCGCGAGCGCGAGCGAGCGGCGGCGGAAATCGAGCGCGAGAAAGGCCGCGGCTCCGCCGCCGAACGCGAGCGCCGGCGCGACCGACTCCGTCGCGAATAGCCCGAGGAGCGTCGCCAGGAGGCCCGCCGCGGCGACGACTCTCGCGGCGGTGCTCTCGCCGGGCGTCGCCGCACGCGTGAAGAGGAGCACTGCGGGGATGACGAGCGCCATCCCCACGTCGCCCGCGTTTCCAATGAGGCCGGCCGCGAGAAACCGGGGCTCCGGGGCTTCCAGGGGCAGGCGGAAGACGCCGACCCAGCGCTGCAGCGCGGCGAGAGCACCCGTGGCGGCGCCCGCCGCCATCAGCGCGACGGCCGCGGCGCCTGCGACCCGCGCGCCCGGCCGGGACGCACCTGCGAAGAGGAGCGCGAGCGGTGAGAGAACCGCGACGGCCGTGAGCGGGTCCACGACGTCCACGTTCGCGAGGGCCGAGAGGAGAGCGAAAGCGAGTACCGAAAGCAGGCCGAAAGCGGCGACGCGCGCGGCACGCCCTGGTCCGAGAGCCGGAAACGACCCGTGCCGCGCGAGACCGAGCATCGCGAGGGCGGCTCCGAGAGCCTGAACGAGAAGCTTCGTCTCGCGAAGGGCGTCGCTCGAGGCCGCGGAGAAGAAAAGAAAAGGGGAAACGAGAGCGGCGAGAATCCCGACGACGACCATGCGCTGCGAGAATAGCCGAGCGCTCAGCGCGGGCGTTCCTGCCACGCCGCGAGCACCTTCAGGAGCAGACCGCCGTGGGCGCGCCGGGAGATCTGGCCCGGAGAGAGGAGGGAAATCCTGCTCGGAAGGGGAGGGACCCTCGGGCCTCGCCGTGCCCCTGCGGGCTGGTGGCGAAGCGAAGGCACGGGTGATTTTTCTTTGAAGGTGAATAGGGAAACCACATAGCGCCGATCCAATACCGAGTGGCGAAGCGTGGCCACCGGCTCGAGCGCGATGGTTTCTCGGCGCGCGGTTCGTTTCCACCCCCTTCTAAGAACATTTGCAGGCCGTTCCCCGTGGCGAACCTCGAACATCGGAACGCAAAGGTGACCCTTGACGAGGGTCTTGTCTTCTACGAGCAAAATCTTCTTTCCCCTCTCGACGATTCCCGCGACGAGATGAATGGATCTGGGCTTCGCCCGTCTCGGGGCCCGCGGGAAGCCTTCCGGCTTCCCGCTCGCCGCGGCCCTGCAAAGTGTCCGCAGCGGGCAGGCACCGCAGCGCGGCGCGCGAGGCGTGCAGACGAGAGCCCCGAGCTCCATCGAGGCCTGGTTGTAGCCGCCGGAATCCCTCGCGGGAACCAGAGCCTGCGCGAGAGCGCGCACTTTCGCGAGAGTCCCAGGCGCTTTCGGATCCAGCCTCAGCCCATGCAGCCGGCAGAGAACGCGCACGACGTTGCCGTCCACGACCGCGGCGCGAGCCCCGAAGGCGATAGACGCCACGGCCGCGCTCGTGTAGGGGCCGACGCCGGGCAGCTCGTGCCAGCCCTCGACGGTACGCGGAAACGCGCCGGCCGCCGCGATCATCCGTGCGGCGCGATGGAGGTTGCGCGCTCGGGCGTAATAGCCGAGGCCGCTCCACTCCGCGAGGACCGCGCGCTCGGGTGCCCGGGCGAGCGCATCCACCGTCGGGAAACGCTCCAGGAATCGCGTCCAGCGTCTCTCGACGACCTCGACGGTCGTTTGCTGGAGCATGATCTCGGAAATCCAGATTCCGTAGGGGTCGCGCGTCCTTCGCCACGGCAGATCGCGGCGCTCGCGCCGGTACCAGCGCGTGAGGCGCCGGGCGATGGCGCGCGAAGGGAAAGGGATGGAATCCACGGAGATACGATACCCGCCCGATGGAGCTCGACTGGGAAGGCCTGGCGGTCGCGTTCGCGGCCCGCTCGATGCTGATGAACCACTTCCTCGACCGCGCGACGGGCGAAGTGCACGCGCATCTGAACGGCTCGCCCGAGCTCCGCGAGGCGCTGCTCCACGAAAGGAGCGGGCGTTACCTCCGCATCCCGAAGTCGACGAAGGACGTCGACACCGCCCGGTGCCGCGCGTTCGCTCCGCGGATGGAGAGCGCCGAAGCCCGCGAAAAGGCGCTTCTCGCGCTCGAGTCGGGCGGCCCCGGCGGCTTCCGCGACGTGCTCCTGACTTTCCCGAACGACGAGAAGGCCTGGTTCGTGTTCCGCGACCGGCGCGTGCGCGAAGAGCTGAAGGCCTGGCTCGAAGCGGAGGGCATCCGACTCGACGAAGGGCGTTCGGCGAGCTGATCGTCGCGGGCCGGGGCGGCCGTCAGAAGACGAAGCGCGCGAACCGGCTCGGGACGTGGAAGTCCGGCGGATCGGAACGGAGGGTCGGGCACAGAGCGAGGAAATGCGTCTCGCGTCCGCGCGCGATCCGGTAGGCATTCCCGCGGCGCTCCTCCCCTTCGGCGGGGGCGTGGCCCGAGGGAAGAAACGTCCACGGCACCACCAGCCGGCAGCTCCATCGCCTCCACTCCGTCGCGGAAAGGGCAGCCGGGTCCCCGCGCACTTCGATCGAGATCGCGGCCGAGGCATGTCCGGGCGAGACCTTCCATGTCTTCCGGCTCTCATCCGGGTTCACGACGAGGGCGGTGTAGCAGGCGCCCCGCGGATTCACGACGATCTCCTGGTAAGTGCGGGGCTCGAGGGGCGAAGCCAGGAAGAGCTCCACGCACTCGTCGAGGAAGACTTCCTCGTCGTCGCCCCGCCGGATCGTCAGCGGCGGGTCGGCGGCCGCTTCGAAGAGAACGAGAAGAGCCTCCCGCGTCGAGGCGAAACGCACGGTTGTCGCGAGCGGCGGCGCCGGCGCCCCGCCCACCTCCGCGAGCGCGTGGAACTGCTGGGACGCGACGTCCTCCGGCGATGCGACGCGGGCGACGGGGACGATCGCGGGAGCGTCCGAAATCATCGTCGCCCGAGCGCGACGCCCCGCCACGTCAGGACCATTCGAGGTCTTTGAGGTCGAGGCGGCCGAGAAGCCGCCGCGAAGACGCCTGCGCGCGCGCGACCGCGCGCTCTTCGGCCGCGAGCAAGGGAGGGAGAAGGCGGAGCGCTTCGCGGCGGCCCTTCGCTTGCGCCCTTCCGGCCAGACGCCGGACGAAGGCGGTGAGCTCGGCGAGGTCGTGCGCGTGGCCCGCGGCGTCCTGGAAGTCCGCCAGAAGCGGGACGAGCTTCCCCGGGGCTCGCATCAGGTCGTCGGCGAACTCGAGGCCGTAGCGCAGGTCCCGGGCGATGATGCGCGCCGGGTGTAGACCCGCCGGGCCGGGGGTTCCGGCCTTGCGCAGCCCCTTCGCCGCGCGCCGGAGGCGGCGCCGGACCGATTTCGCGAGCTCTTTTTCGGCGAGAGCGTCCGCGGTGCCGGTGAGCGGATCGTGGAGGCGCGCGAGCACGCGGTCGCGGCGCGTGAAAGCCCGACGGAGCCGGGCGAGAAGCGCGCGTGTCTGCTCCGGCGAGGGGCCGGAATCGCCTTCCTTCGCGATACGGGCGGCCAGGCGCGTGGCGACGGCGCGGCGGCGGGAGTCCTTCCGAAAGCGCGCGAGGAGGAGCTTTCGCGCGACGTCCTGCGTTCGCCGAACGGAAAGCGCACGCCGAAGGTCGCGCGCGGCAGCCCTCAGCGCCTTCCCGGCCCCCTTTCGGGGGACGTCGCCCGTCAGGCGCGCGAGCGCGGCGGTCCTTCGAAGAGCGACGCGCAGGTCGTGGAGCGTCTCACCCTCGGGGGGGCCCGACACGCGCGCGAGGAGCGCGTCCAGCTTGGCGCGCCGTTCCGAGAGCGCGGCGGACGTTCGCGAGAGGAGGTGCGGGGGCGAGGCCACGTGAGAGCGGGATCGTATCGGCCGCCGGGGCATACGGGCAGGCCGGACGGATCAGGGCCGCGGCCTCCGGGGAAGGATCAGGCTCGCGCCAGCCGCGGCTTCGACGACCGGGAGGTCCGGAGAGGGATAGCCCACGTGCCACCCCTGGGCGCGGTCCACCCCGAGCTCGGGCAGGAGGTCCATGACCTCCTCCGATTCCACGCCTTCGGCCACGGTCTTGACGCCGAGGCCCCGGCAGATCCCCGCCATGCCCCGCACGAAGACGCGGTTCGCCTTCTCCTTCGGGAGGTCTCTCACGTAGCTGATGTCGAGCTTGAGGGTGGACACGGGCAGCTCTCGGAGGTAGCGGAACGACGAGAAGCCCATACCGAAGTCGTCGAGAGCGAAGTGGAAGCCTTCCCCGACGAGCGCCCGCGTGAAGTCCTGGACGCGGTCGAAGTCCCGCACGGCGGCGGTCTCGGTGATCTCGAACGTGACGCGCTCGGGGCGGATGCCCTTGGCTCGCGCCATGCGCGAGATGTCGGCGACGAGCGTGTCGTCGTCGAAGTCCAGGCCCGAGAGGTTGATCCCGATCTCGAGCTCGGGGCTGATGCGCTTTCTGGCGGCCGCGAGGTTGTCGAACGCGGCGGCGATGATGGCGCGATCGATCGCGGTGACGATGCCGAAGCGTTCGGCGGCTCCGAGGAACTCTGCGGGAAGCGCGATGCGTCCATCGGGCTCGCGCATGCGGGCGAGGGTCTCGACGGCCACGATGCGTCCGGTTCCGACCTCGGCGACGGGTTGGAAGTAGGGGACGAAGCGCGACTCGGCCAGAGACGAACGGATGCGATTCGACTGCTCCCGCAGCCGGCCGGTCCGATCCCGCTCGCGGTCCGAAGGGTCGTGGAGCCGTACGCGGCCTCCGCCGCGGCGCTTGGCCTGGTGCATGGCGAGGTCGGCCGCGAGGAAAAGGTCCGCGGCGCCGCCGGCATGTTCGGGAAACACGGCTACACCCGCGCTGGCGGTCAGGGTCAGCGCGTTCCCCTCCCAGATCGGCGCCATCCGGCGAATGAGCGCGATGACCGTCTCGGCGCGCGGCGCCGCCTCGGCCGCGGAGGCGCCGGGGAGCAGGATCGCGATCTCGTCGCCGCCCACGCGGCCCGCGGTCTCTCCGCCGAGGAGGGTGACCCGAAGAGTCTCGGCCATGGAACGGAGGTAATCGTCTCCCGCGAGGAGGCCGTGGGTGTCGTTCAGGGTCTTGAAGTTGTCGAGGCCGATGACGACGAGCGACAGCGGCCGTCCGAACAGGTCGGCACGGGCGATCTCGCGCTCGAGCTCGAAATGAAACTGCTCGCGGTTCGCGAAGCCGGTGAGCGCATCGGCGGGTTCGGCCACGGTGTCGGCGGAGTCGGAGCGGAGCTTCTCACCGGCGGCTCCCGTCACCTCACGCGCCGCGGCGAGAAAGCCCCCTTCTGCGGCCTGCGCGGAGATGCGCGTCGTCACCCAGAACACGCGCTCGATCGTCTCGGGGCCTGCCGGAATCCGCACCTCGAAGTTCGTCGCGCCGCCGGGATGCGCCGTCGCTTCGATGAGGCTGTCACGCCCCGGCGGCGAGAGCCAGAACGGCGGCGAGCTCCCGGGCGCCTCGTCGAGACTGCCGGGGCCGGGCGTTCCCTCGGCGAGCGCGGCGTCGTTCGCGAGAAGGACGCGGCCCGTGCGGTCGAAGAGAGCCGTCGGGTCCGGCGAATCGATGAGCAGCGATACCGGTCGCCGGACGACGCCCGAGCCCTTCCGCCCCTCTCGAACGCGGATGGGTTGCGTGTCCGTCTGTGATCGGCTCTTCTGCACTTTTTTCCCCGGAGTCTGGCTGATTATCGCCCGAGTCGGGTCAAGGCGTCTCCTGTGAGCCTGTAGACCTGCCAGCCGTCCATCGGAACGGCCCCCAGCCGGAGGTAGAAGCGGATCGCGGGCTCGTTCCAGGTGAGCACGCTCCATTCCATCCGTCCGCAGCCGCGGGCGACGGCGAGGCGCGCGAGATGCGTCAGGAGGGCCTCGCCGATGCCGAGCCCCCGCCGCGCGGGAATCACGAAGAGGTCCTCGAGATAGAGGCCGGGCCGCGTCAGCCAGGTCGAGTAGTTGTGGAAGAAAAGCGCGAAGCCCACGATCTCGCCGCCCATTTCCGCGAGGACGACCTCCGCGAAGCGCTTCTCTCCGAACAGGTGCTCGCCGAGGAGCTTCGCGTCGGCATGGCAATCCTGCGGCTGCTTTTCGTATTCGGCGAGGGCTTCGATCAAAGAGACGATCGCGTTCACGTCCTCTGGCCGCGCATCGCGAAGGGTGAATCGTGCTTCGTCCATGGCGCCGGCGATCTTACGCGGGGAGGGTGTAAAACACGTCGCGTGCCGCTCGGCTCGTCCTTCTACGGTCTCCTCACGAAGCGCGTCGGGCGGGCGCGCCTTTCCGCGGCGCTCCCGCACGTGCCTCCCGGGGCGCGCGTCCTCGACGTCGGATGCGGCCTGACCGACCTCCCCGACCGGATCGCGGACTACGTCGGCTGCGACCGCAACGCCGAAGTGCTGGCGTCCCGGAGGGGGAGATGGCCGAAGAAGGATTTTTTCGAATGGGACATCGGCCGAGGCCCGGCTCCGCCCGAGCTCGAGGCGAGGGCGCCTTTCGAAGGGATTCTCCTTCTCGCCGTCCTCGAACACGTCGCGGACCCGGCGGCGATCCTGTCCCGCCTCTCTTCTCTTCTTTCTCGCGGCGGATGTCTGATCGTCACCACCCCGCACCCGGCGGGTCGCTGGGCGCTCGAGGCCGGGGCCGCGCTCCGCCTCCTCTCCACGCACGCCCGGGACGAGCACGAGAGCCTCCTCGGGCGCACGGCCCTCGAGGAGGCAGGCCGGTCGGCCGGAATCTCCCTCGTCCTCTACCGGCGTTTCCTCTTCGGCCTGAACCAGCTGGCGGTGTTCTCCCGGTGAGCCGGGCGCGTCCCGTTTCGCGCGCCGCGTCCGCGATCACGGTCGTGAACGCGCGCACCCACAACCTCAAGAACGTGACGTGCGCTTTTCCGGTCGGCGCGCTCACGGTCGTGACCGGTCCTTCCGGCTCGGGGAAGTCGTCGCTCGCGTTCGACACGCTCTACGCCGAGGGCCAGCGCCGGTTCGTGGAGTCGATGTCCACGTACGCTCGGCAGTACCTCGAAAGGCTCGAGCGCCCGGACGTGGACCTCATCGAGCACGTCCTGCCCGCGCTCGCGATCGAGCAGAAGGCTCCCGCGCGATCGGCGCGTTCCACGGTCGGGACGGCGACCGAGATCCACGACGTCCTGCGGCTCCTCTTCGCGGCCGCCGGCACGCTGCGGTGCGCCGACGACGGGACACTCGTTCGCCGCCACACCGTCGAAGGGATAAGGGACATTCTGCTTTCGGAGTGGGGCGAGGGCGCGCGGGTGCTCGTGATCGCGCCGCGAAAAGTCCAGTCGTTCGAGGCCGAGAGCGCAGAGTGGAGAAGACTCGGTTTTTTCCGCTATGTCTCCGCTTCGGGGGACGTTCTGGAAATTTCTTCGAATGGAAAAGAGACGGAGAAAGCGGCCGCGCCGCTTGCGGCCTTCCCGCTGCTCGTGGGGCGCCACGTGCTTGCGGCCTCCGATCCGGAAATCCTCTCTTCACTTTCAATGGCATTCGACGCCGGAGACGGTGAGCTTCTTGTGCTGAAATTCGGAGGGGGTCTTGCCTCGGCCCGCCGCTTCCGCCGCGGCCTCGTGTGCGACGTGTGCGGGCGGCGCTTCACTGATCCGGTTCCCGCGCTCTTCTCCTTCAACTCGCCTCGAGGCGCGTGCGAGACGTGCCAGGGTTTCGGTCGTGTGACGGGCATCGACGCGGCACGCGTCATCCCCGACCCGGCGAAGTCGCTCCGAGAGCGGCCGATCGCGCCGTTCAACTCGCCGGCCTACGAGAGCGCCTACGACGACCTGAAGGTGGTCTCGCGGCGCCACAAGCTGCGCTGGGACGTGCCGTGGAACGAGCTGACGCCGCGCGAGCGGGACGTCGTCTGGAAGGGTTCGGGCGACTGGTATGGGGTCGAAGGTCTCTTCAAGTACCTCGAAAAGAAGCGGTACAAGGTGCACGTGAGGGTCCTCCTGTCGCGCTATCGCGGCTATACGCCGTGTCCCTCCTGCGGCGGGGCGCGCCTGAGAAGCGAGGCGCTCGCGGTGACGCTCTCCGGCAAGACGATCGCCCAGGTCGCAGCCCTCACGCTCGACGAGCTCCTCGTCTTTCTGGCCGGCGCTCTTCCCGGCGGCGAGGAGCGCGCGCGGGGAGCGTCGCTCGTCGAGGACCTCCGGCGTCGCGTCGGAACGCTCGTCGAGATCGGCCTCGGGTACCTCACGCTTTCGCGGACGATGCGGACGCTCTCGGGCGGTGAGGCCCAGCGGATCCAGCTCGGCGCGGCGATCGGGAACGCTCTCACCGGCACTCTCTACGTGCTCGACGAGCCCACGGTCGGCCTCCATCCGCGCGACACGCACCGGCTCCTCGGCGTCCTCGAGCGCCTCGCGGCCGGCGGAAACGCCGTCGTCGCCGTCGAGCACGACACGGACGTCATCCGCGCGGCCGACCACGTCATCGACCTCGGGCCGGGCGCGGGAGCACGCGGCGGGCGCCTCGTGTTCGAGGGGACGCCGGGGGAGCTGGAGAAGGCGGACACGCTCACGGGGAGGTCGCTGAGGAGGGAGACCGAAGAAAGAGAAGAAATTTTTGCTTCGGAAAGGGAAAGAGACGGCAAGCCGTATCGGCCAGGCGCTCCGAGCGAACTCATCGCAGCCGAAACGTCGCGCGCCTTCGGCGCTTTCTTAGAAGGGGGTATGAGGTCTGCGGCGCTCGAGCCGGGCACCGAAGCGATCCGTGTCCTCGGCGCGCGAGCAAACAATCTTCAAAATATTTCCGTCGACTTTCCCCTTCACCAGCTCGTCGCGGTGTCCGGAGTGTCGGGCTCGGGGAAGTCGTCGCTCGTCGTGGACGTGCTCGCGGCGGGTGCCCGGCAGCGCATGGGGAAGGGGCTTCTCCCCGGCGTGGACGAGGTGGGCGCCCACGACGCGATCGAGGGGCTCGACCGCGTCGCCGAGGTCATTCTCGTCGACCAGTCTCCGCTCGGGCGCTCGTCCCGCTCGAACGCGGCGACGTACACGAAAGCCTGGGACGAGATCCGGACGCTCCTCGCCCGCGCGGGCTCCGCGAAGGCGCGCGGCCTCGAAAAGGGCGCGTTCAGCTTCAACGCTCCCGGCGGGAGGTGCGAGCGCTGCGAGGGGGCGGGCGTCGTCACCGTGGACATGCAGTTCCTCGCCGACGTGACGGTCGTGTGCGACGTGTGCGACGGGCGCAGGTTCAAGCCCGAGGTGCTCGAGGTGAGGCTCAGAGGGCGGAACGTCGACGAGCTCCTCGCCACCACCGTCGACGAAGCGCGCGAGCTCTTCGCCGACGTACGGGTGATCTCGGACCGGCTCCAGCCGCTCGCGGAAGCCGGGCTCTCCTACCTGACCCTCGGTCAGTCCACCGGAACGCTCTCGGGCGGCGAAGCCCAGCGGCTGAAGATCGCGTCGTTCCTCAGGGGCGGGGGGCCCGACGAGCCGGTTCTGTTCATCTTCGACGAGCCGACGACCGGACTGGCGCCTTCCGACGTGGACGTGCTCCTCGCGGTCTTCCGGCGCCTCCTCGCGGCGGGTCATTCGATCGTTGCCGTGGAGCACCACACGGGTTTTCTCGCCCGCGCCGACACCCTGATCGAGCTCGGGCCCGGTGGCGGCCCCGCGGGCGGCCGCATCCTGTTTTCAGGCCCTCCGGCGGCTCTCGCGGCTCTCGGCGGAACTCCGACGGCCGACGCGCTCCGGGGCCGGGTACAATTTCCGTCACGGTGACGAACGAGGTCTTCCGGTATGTGCTCTCGGCGGAGGGCCGTGAAATCGACCTTCTGGACGGCGAGGCGACGCTGGGCCGCAGCCGGACCTCGACGGTGCGCCTCGAGCACGAGTCCGTTTCGCGCTCGCACGCGCTCCTCACGCTGAACCGCGGAGAGGCGATCGTCAAGGACCTCAACTCCTCCAACGGTACCTACGTGGGAGGGAAGAGGATCTCGCGCGAGACACGGCTTCAGAGCGGCGACCGCGTCCAGCTGGGCGCTGCGGTCATCGATCTCAAGATCATTGCGCCGAGCGTGCCCTCGGAGCGCACGGCGATGCTCGGGGCCGACGCGCTCCCGTCCCAGGCGCCCGCGCCGGCGCCGGACCCGCCTTCGGGCATAGCCTTCGACCAGGCTCCCGGCGTCACAAACCCGGGCGCGGTCGCCGCGCCGCCTGCCGCTGGCGCGCCGGATCCGATGTCGGCCTCGGAGCTTTTCCGGGAGGTGGACAAGAAAGGTGTCGCGCCCCCGCGCGCGGGTTCGGGCTTCCGGGAGGCTTTCCCCGCGGCGCTTCGGCCACCAGACGACGTGTCGACTGTTGCTCCTCCGCCCGGCTCCGTCCCCGACCTCGAGGCGCCCTTCGTCTCGGCGGTCGCCCCCCGGGAGCTGGCGGACCTTTCCATCCAGATGAGCGCGACGCAGGCTCCTCCCCGCCCGCCGTCTCTCGAGCGGGTGGTCGCCTTTCGGGAAAGGCGGGCTCCGTCGCTCAACGAAGCCCCCCGCAATGCCGCGAATCCCTTCGCGCGCCTCCTCGCGGCGCTCGTCGACGCCGTGATCCTCACGGCCATCAACCTCCTCCTGTTCGCGCCCGTCTTCCTCATCGATTATTTCCGCACCGAGCTCCAGACCCGCGACGCCGCGCCCGACTGGGCGTTCCGCGGCGTCACGGCTCTCTCGATCCTGCTCGCCGCTCTCGCGAACGCGCTCTACGTCGTCGGCGGCTGGGCCTGGCGCGGGCGCACGCCGGGCAAGTCCCTGCTCGGCCTCACCGTGGTCAAGCGCGGCGAGATCGGCGGGAGGGGCATCGGCTGGAAGGCGGCTCTCATCCGCGCGGTGGTCCTCGTGCTCGCGGGGATTCCGCTCGGCCTCGGATGGGTGTGGGCCTTCTTCGAGAAGGAGAAGCGCGCCTTCCAGGACCTCGCGGCCGGAACGTGGGTCGTGAGATCGCGCTGAAGCGTCAGGTTCCGCCCAGGGTCGCGAGGAGGGACGGGGAGAGAAGGGCTTCTTCCGAGCGGCGGCTGCCACCGCGTTTGCGCCAGGTTGAAAGAGACTTCCTCGCGCGGGCGAGGAGCGAGGGATCGGCGCGACCTTCGAGGACGTAACGCGTGCCCAGGACGAGCGTCGCGAGGAGGTCCGCCTCCTTCGCTTCCGGACGGGCGAGGCGGAAGCTCTCGATGGCAGCCTCGGCTCCGGCGAAGTCACCGGCCGAGAAGAGAGTCAGGATGCGCTCGGGATCGGCGGCAGCGCCGTCCTTCGGCGCGGGGGTCGCGTCCGTCGGAAGCAC
The DNA here is from genome assembly GCA_963719225.1 of Thermoanaerobaculia bacterium. Classification (GTDB taxonomy): domain Bacteria; phylum Acidobacteriota; class Thermoanaerobaculia; order UBA5066; family UBA5066; genus Fen-183. Next base: position 1,309,888 of record CAVRAY010000001.1, read on the forward strand.
GGCTGTCGCCGTCGGAGTCGCGGACGGAGCCGCGGCGGCCGCTGGTTCCGGAGTGGGAGAGGAGGTGGGCGTCGGGAGGGAAGCCGCCTGCTGGGCCTCCCGGCGCTCCAGCTGACCGAGCCTCCCTAGGAGATCGGCGGATTCCGGGAAGCCGTCGATGACCCCTTCGCTCCGGGACCGGAGGAGGTTGCGCTTCGCCTCCAGGACCTCTCCCAGCTCCATGTGGGCGACGCCCAGCCAGTAGTAGGGATCGTAGAGGTCCACGAAATTTCGTGTCGTACCGAAGCCCTTTTGCGCCTGGGTGTGTCCCGTCGCGAGGGCGTCGTTCATTTTTCGCACCACGAGCGGCCAGTCTTTCCTCTGGGCCGCGGCCTGACCCGCCTGATACGCCTTCACGGCGGCGTCGGGGGGTAGAATCGCCTGTGCCCGGAGCGGGCCCGCGAAGGCGATGAACGCCACGGCGATGATCCCGACGGACCCGGGCGCCCGTGGGATGGAGCGCGCGCCGTGACACTTCCGAGTGCGCATAGAGAGGGATTCTAGAGAAGGATGGGTTTCACGCCCCGGCTTTCACGGTCGATCGTCCGGGTGGCGATGCTCGCCGCCCTGGCAGGCGCGTGGGCGGCCGCCGCACGGGCCGCATGCCCGGCCGCGCCCGTCCTGACGGGACCCTCCGGAATCCAGGCGGGCGACTCGTACGCGCTCTCCTGGACGAACGTCTTCACCGACGTGGCGGCCTCGAACGTCAATTACTACGTCGTCGAGCGGGCCCTCGACTCCTCGTTCTCGTCGTCGCTCGACCAGACCACGACGCAGCGCTCCGCGATCACGCTTCCGCCCGCGCCGGCGAGCGCCAGGATCCTGTACCACCGCATCGTCGTCCGATCCTCGTGTCCCACCGCCTCGTTCGCGGCGATCGTGTCGAACGTCGTCGCCGTCCCGGTGAAGAGCGTCTGCGACGTGCCGCCCTCCGTGGGAGAGCTCCACGCGAACCCCCCGAACCCGCCGGCATTCTCGACGTGGGTCGTCACGTGGGACACGCTCGGCACGGGCGCGGGGCCGGGCGGCGGGCTCACGGGGCTCAAGTTCCGGATCCGGCGCACGTCGGTCTTCGAGCCCGACGGGCGCGAGTGGGTCGTGGAAGGGGGCGCCGACTCGTTCACGGGCGCGCCCGGCGAATACGTTTTCCAGGTCCGGGCCGAAGCCTCCTGCGGCTCCGTCGGCCCGTGGTCCCCGGCGTTGCGCGTGACGGTGGGCAACGTCCTGAGGCCCGCGCTCCTCCTCGTCTCGGAGCCGGCCCCGATCGCCTCGCTCGTCCCTCCGGCGGGGACACACCCGACCACGGCGTTCGTCGTGCGTAACGGCGGAACCGATCCCATCCTCGTGCGCGCGAAGCCGGACGACAGCGGCTTCGTGGTCGCGCCGGAGTCCTTCACGCTCGGTCCGAACGTGGCGCAGACGGTCGTCGTGACGTCCCTCTACGTGACGGCGCTTCTGCGTCCCGTGCACGCGTCGGTCGCGCTCACGGCCGGCGACACGACGCTCACCGTTCCGCTCGACGCCATGATCACGGCCGCGCCGTCGACGGGAAAGGTCGTGTGGAGCGACGCGACCGCCGACGTCGACCGCGACGGGGACCCGGTGCTCCGCTCGATCGTGAATCCGTCGAGCAGCGTCGCGTCGTTCGTCGCGTCGGTCCGCGCCTCCTGGCTCTCCGTCGTGTCGCTGGACGGCCAGCCCTGGGATCGTCCGCTCGCCGCGCACGAATCGCGGACGGTGCAACTCGTCGTGGACCGGGCGAAGCGCCGCTCGGGCACCGGCACGGAGGTCGGCGCGGTGGCGCTCGGCACGGTCGGATTCGCGGACAGCCCCGAGACGCTCCTCGTCACCGACGACGGGCCGCCGGTCCTGCCGGCCGCGACCGGGGCCGGCGCGCAGCCCGCCACGGCGCCGCACACGCGCCTCCTGTACGCGGCGTTTCCGAACGCCGTCGACGCGCGACGCGTGGGGCGATTCGCGGCGGACCTCTGGCTCACGAACACCGACGCCGTGAATCCCGTGGCGGTCTCGATCCTCTTCAATCCGGTCGGCGCTCCGGGCGACGGCTCTCTCCTCCGCCGGTTCGACCTGACTCTCGCGGCGGGAGAGACGCGCCGGTACCGCAACGTCGTGGGGACGCTCCTCGGCCTCGAGGGCGCCTTCACCGGCGAAGTGCGGTCGGCCGCGCCCACCGTGACCGCCACGGCTCTCGTCAACAACCGGCCGCTGCCGGCGACGGTCGCCCTCCGAAACGCCTCCCGCCGCGCGCTCGCCGGCACGACGCCGCCCATCGGACAGTACGGTTTCGAGCTCAGGCCCACGATCCCGGGCGAGGGCGTCAAGCAGAGCGACCCGCTCCACGTCACCTCAGGCCTCGCACACGACGCAAACCGGCGGTCGAATCTGCTCCTACTCGAGACGTCGGGGTACGACACGACCGTTACGGTGGCGCTGTTCGACGCCGCGGGTTTCCCTGTGACGAAGAACGGTGCGTCCGTGCAGTTCGAGAAAACCGTACCGGCCAATGGGACGCTACAGATCAACGACGCCGACGAGCTTTTCGACAGCGCGCCGCTCCCCGGAGGCTATGCGTACGCGACCCTAACCTGGAAAACGAGCGCGAGCGACGCGTTCGGAGCGACGAAAGGGTCCGTCGTCGGGATGGCGACGGTTATCGACAACCGCACCCAGGACTCTTCGCTTCACGTGGGCGTGTCCACTCTGGCTTTGAATCCCTCATACGTGCCCGGGTCGAACCTCAGCGCATCGCGCCGCGCCCTTTCATCCCTGCCGTTTGCGGGCTCTCCAGCTCCACTCCTTTTCCCGGTGGCCCACTCGGCGGGCGCGCCCCTCACGACCGGCGAAAGGCCTTTCTGGCGCACCCGCGTGACGCTTACGAACACCGGCACGACGGCGGCGGACCAGCGCCAGGCAACCCTCGAGTATCTCGAGACGACCGGTACCGGCCTGATCCGGCAAGCCACCGTCAGCCTCCCCCCAAGGGCCGTCGCGCACTTCGAGGACGTTCTCGAGGAGCTGCCAAGTCTCGGAATCCTCCCTGGCCAGAACACCTATGGCGCAATCCGAATTCAAGCCGCCCAGAACAGCGACAAGAGCTGGGGCGGCGTGGACGTCCAGACCGAGACCTATACCGTGGACCCGTCGCAGGGAGTCGGCGACTTCAAGACCGGCATGGAAGCCTATGCGTACTTCCACGGCTACTCGTCCTTCCAGTCGAACCTCGGGACGATGTCGTTCGACGGCGCCGAGAACAGCACGAGCTACCGCACGAACCTCATCCTGAGCGAGGTCGGGGGCGATTACTGCGACGTCGTCGTCGCGGCGTATCTGCCCGGATCGTTCGTGCCGATCGCGTCGGTCACGAAGCGCATCCCGGCGATGGGCTATCTCTCGGACGAGCTCTTCCGCAACATCCTCGGCCTGAACCTCTCGGAGCTCACCGACGTGCGCGTCGTCGTGCGGCAGGTGGGCGGCGGCGGCGTCTTCCTCGCTTTCGCCTCGAAGATCGACCGCGTGTCGGGCGACCCGGCCAACATCTTCCTGCGTCCGGCGGCGGCCGGCACGGGACGGTGACGGGTTGGCCGGCGCCGTCGAGCGCATCGCCCATTACCGCATCCTGAAGCGGATCGGCCGCGGCGGCATGGGCATCGTGTACCAGGCCGTCGACGAGCGCGACGAGCGCATGGTCGCGCTGAAGGTCATCCGCGAGGCGGAGGGTCCCGGCGACGAGTCGCACGCGCACCTCAAGGAAGCGCGCGTGCGCTTCGACCGCGAGGCCGCGATCCTCAAGAGCCTCCTCCACGTGAACGTCGTGGCGTTCTTCGAGATCGGCGAGGAGGACGGAACGCCGTGGCTCTCGATGGAGTATCTCGACGGCACGCCGCTGACGTCGTTCGCGGGGCGCCCGTGGACGGAGACCGTGCCGCTCCTGGTGCAGGCCGCGCACGGGCTCGAGTACCTGTCCTCGCGCGGGATCGTCCACCGCGACCTCTCCCCGGACAACATCCTCGTCATCGAGCGCGGCGGGGACCGGCTCGTGAAGCTCCTCGACTTCGGGGTCGCGAAGCTCTTCGAGACGGGGACCGGCCTCGAGTCGCTGACGGCCACGGGGTTCTTCCTCGGCAAGGTCGCATACGGCTCCCCGGAGCAGCTCGGCTCGCTCGGGCACGGCGCGCCGCTGGACTGGCGCAGCGACGTCTACAGCCTGGGCGTCATCTTCTATCAAGTGCTCTCGGGCCGACGGCCGTTCGAGGGCAAGGCTCCCGTCGAGTACATCGCCGCGCATCTGAACGCCGTGGCTCCTCCGGTCGCGGCACCGTCCGACGGGCCTTCGCTGCCCGTGCCTCTCGTGCGTCTCGTGGGACAGATGCTGGAGAAGCGGCGCGAGAGCCGCCCCGCCAGCTGGCGCGAGATCGTGGACCGGCTCGTCGCCGTGCTCCGGGACGCCGGCGGCATGCGGCTTCCTCCCGGGATCGACGTGTCTTCCGGAAATGCGACGCCGCTCGATCTGACGAGCGGCACCGAGCTCGTGGGCGTGGCGCGCGGAAACGGCTCGGGCACTCTTCCTCTCGGCAAGCACTCCCTCCACGAGGCGCGCCTCCTCCTGTGGCTCGCGGCGGCCGGAATCGTGCTCGTCCTCGCGGCTTCCTGGTGGGCGGCCCGCAGCCGCACGCCGTCGCGCACCGTGGAGAGATCCACGCCGGCGGCCGTCCCCACGGCCGCGCTCGCCTCCCGGACCGCAACGGCGCCGCCACCGGCGCCCGCGGCCGTCCCGCCTGCCGCCGGCCGCCTGCAGGTCGTCGCCCTGCCCTACGCGCGCGTCGTCTCGATCGTGGACGCGCGCACCGGCCACTCGGTGGCGGTGCCTTCGAACGCGACGACGCCCCTCCTCGTCACGGATCTCGCTCCCGGCTCGTATCGCGTGGTCCTCACGGGGCCCGGCCCCGCCGGGCGTACGGTCGAGCGCGCCGTTTCGGTAGCCGGCGGCGCGACGGTGTTGCTCTCCGAGCCCTTCGAGACGCCCGGCGCGCTCGCTGACCTTCTGACGAGGGGAGACGCGCAGTGACGACAGGACGGTTCCGGAACGCGGCGCTGCCGCTCTTCCTCAGCGCCCTCGCGGCCTCGTCCGTTCGCGCCCAGACCGATTCGGCGCTCCTCTCGAAGGTCAGCTTCAACCTCACGAACCCGGGAGGAAAGTCGCTCGCCATGGGGGGCGCGTTCACGGCGATCGCCGACGACGCGACGGCCGCGCTCGCGAACCCCGCGGGGCTCGGGCTCATCTCCTCGATGGAGTTCGCGATCTCCGGCAAGCGCTCGGACGAGACGCTGGGCCTCGTGACGGCGCGCTCCACGGCCATCGGCCAGCTCGCGACGCCCTATCCGGGAATCGAGACGACGAACGTGGATCGCGACGCGCGCGCCACGTCCGTCGACTTCGCGGGCGTCGTCCTGCCACTCACGCGCCGTCTCGTCGCGGCCCTCACGTACGCCGAGAACCTGCGATTCGAGGGCGACGCCGGGAGCGGCGGCTACCAGTACGTCGAGCTGCGCGACAACCGCTCGGGGGGCGGCGCGCGCCAGGATTTCCTCTACTCCTATCGCGAGTTCGGCTCGGTGAGCCTGAGGAACAGGCTGCTCGGGATGTCTCTCGCGTATCGCGTGACGGAAAGCGTGCGGGTGGGCGCGGGCGTCACCCTGAACCGCGCGTCGTTCGACCTGGGGGGCGACACGGACGGGCCGCACCGCATCACGCATCGGACGTTCCTCTCGCCCACGTCCGACGAGATCCGCACCGTTACGATGCGCGTGGATGGCGTCTCGGGCACGAAGGTGGGCTTCCTCGTGGGGATCCACGTCGACCTTCTGTCCGGTGGCGCCCTGACGCTGGGAGCCGACTATCGCTCCTCGCCGCGCAACGACGCCACGCTCGTGCTCGGCGGCGACGTGCCGCCGGCGCTCGCATCCCAGACGTCGCGGCCGTTCACGTTTCGAGTGCCGCGGGACGCCGCGATCGGTCTCGCGTGGCATCCGATGCCGGGTCTGACGGTCGCGGCCGAGGCGCAGTGGGTCGCCTACGGCGACATCTTCGACCGATCGCTCCCGGTCGTGTCGTACGCCGGGCTCGTTGGGCCCCTGGGTTTTCCGATCACCGATGTCCTCGCCGACGTCTCTCCGGCGCCGAACGTCTGGGTGCCCCGCATCGGGCTCGAATACGTGGCGGGCGGGAACGACGCGCGCCTCGCGTTCCGGGTCGGCTACCACCGCGAGCCGGCGCACGGCGTCACGGCGAGCCTCGCGGCGAAGGAGCCGTCGTCCGGCCAGCCGTTTCCGATCACGGACCCGCCCTTCTCGGAGAGCGTCGCGGCGGTATTCGACGGGGGCCGCGCGGACGACCGGTTCACGGGCGGGCTCGGCTTGACCATCGCGAAGTCGCTCTCGGTCGACTTCGGCTTCGACGTCGGCCGCGCCTCGCGGCAGCTCGCCGCCAGCCTCTTCTATCGCTTCTGATATGGAGTGACCCGTCAAGTTCCGGATCGAGAGTTCTTTGAAAGATCGATGGCCAGCGGTCCTGAGGCTTAGATCGACGGCTGATCAGTCTGATATTCGAGGATCGAGCCGAAGCTCGCCTTCATGGTCAGGAACCGTCGGGAGCTGCCTCGGACTAGAGTCGCGGATCTGGGTTTGAGCCCTGCCGCATAGAAGTGTCGAGGGTTCTCCTTTCCGTCGCCCGTGGACCGCTGGCCGTTCGAATTCATTCGAGTTGTTGGTCTGCGATTACGCGCAGGCCGCCGCGACTGTGTTCTTTTCGTGGAATTGCTTTTCGACCTCGAGTCCGACAGCCCATACGAACCCTGCGAGCTCTCGGGACACCGCACAGACCACCTTCTGACTGGGCTTACCCTTGCCGAGCAATCGCCAGTAGATGGAATGCAGCCGGTGCTGCGCTTTCCAGGAGATCTCGAGGATCTTTTCGCTCTGGCCGGCCTGGCGTCGGCGCAGCTCGGCTCCGATCGAAGGCCGTGCCCGATACGTCCAGGCCGCTTCGGTCAGGACACGCCGCAGATGGGCGTTACCCGTCTTCGTGATCGCTCCGCGGCGTGTTCTGGTGCCGCTGGAGTTTTCGCTCGGGACAAGGCCGCTGTAGCCCATGAGCTGGCGCGGATGACGGAAACGCGAGAGGTCTCCGAGCTCGGAGACGAGCGTCACGGCGGTGATCTTGGCCACGCCACGCAGCGCCTGAAGCCCCTCGATGAGGGCGCGCATCGTGCCGGGCACGTGGCGAGCGGCCTCGTCGATGGCACTCTCCAGGCGCTGAATCCTCGCGGCCGCGTGATCGACTTCGGCCACGTAATCCAGGAGTGCCGCTTCCTGCGCCCGGTGCTCGAATCGCACCTGCCCTTTGACCCATGCCAGATGCTTCAGCGTCCACGCCTTGATCCCCGAAGGGGCTCTTTGGCCGCGCCGCAGCAGGAATTTCTGCAGCCGGTGCCGCGCTCGAAGCTGGTCCTTCTTGGCCGCCTCGCGGGCTCTCACCAGATCCCGCAGCGCCTCGTGCTCGGCATCCGGCACCCACACGGCCGTCAGCTCGCCACTGCGATTGAGCCGGGCCAGCTTTTCGGCGTCCCGTCGGTCCGTCTTGACCCGATCTCCGGCCTTCACCGGCACCAGCGTCGGTGCCACTACGTCGCACCTCACGCCCAAGCTCGTCAGGAGCCAGTACAACACGAAGCCTGTCGGCCCGGCCTCGTAGCAGGTCCGGAGACTCTCCGGATCCCCAGCTTCCTCACGAGCGCTCGCACCGCTTCGGGACGATTCGCGATCGTCCCCAGAGAACGAACCTCATCGCCCCCTTCGGCCACCGCCACCGCGATCGTCTCGGCGTGCACGTCCAGACCCACCCAGCGGGTATCCTTCTTCATCGACCGGCCCTCCTTCGCGTGTAGCTCTGCGTCTCACGACGCAACCTACGATCCCGCGAACTGGGCCGGTCACTCCATCTTGACTAGGCGCCCGCGGTCTGCGGACTCGGCGGCGCGCTGGCAGGAGGCTCTTCGAGCAGGATCCGGTTGCCGCCGGCGGCGCGAGCGTGGGCCAGGGTCCTTTCGGCGCGCTCGAGGAGCGCGTCGCAAAGCGTCTTGTCCCGCCTGCCGTGCACGGCGATGCCGGCCGAGAGCGTCATGGTGCGACCCTCGACGGCGGGAAAACCGTTCCGGATGCGCTCCACGGCGATCGTCGCGTTCGTTTCGTCCGCTTCGACCAGAAGCACGAGGAACTCGGAACGGGGACGGCGGGCGGCCAGGTCGATTCCGCGGATCATCCGCGCGATCGCCTGCCCGAAGGAGGCCAGAACCTCGTCCGCGGCGTCGCGCCCCTTCTCCTTCTCGAAAGCGTCGAATCCGTCGATCGCGAAGACGACGAGCGCCGCCGAGCGCCGAGTCCGCTCGGCGCGCACGAGCTCCTCGGCGGTGCGGCCGAGGAAGAGGGAGCGCGTGAGGAGCCCGGTGAGCGCATCCGTGGTCGCGCGCGCGAAGAGCCGGCGCTCTTCGTCGGCGACCGTGGGAAGGAGGAGTGCGGAAAAGACGAGGAACGCGAATCCGAAGAAGACGCCCGAGAAAGCCCCGGAGCCGGCCACCCAGCGCGAGCCCGTCTCGAGCGTCGCGCCCGCGAGCAGGAAGGCCGTCGCGACGAAGGCGAGCGTCGTGTCGCGCCGTCTGTTCTCCTTCCGCGAGAAGATGACCAGAAAGCCGATCGAGATGAGCCCGACCGAGACGACGGACAGCCCGCCGACGAGCGGGCTCGCCGCCGGCAGGAAGAGCGCGAGGAACGTTCCGACGAGCGGAAAGGCGAGGAGACCTCCCAGGGCCGGCGTCAGCCGGACGTTCAGGAAGCGCAGCAGGAAGAGAAAGCCGACGGCGGGAAGGACGAAGGAAAGCGCCCTCACGAGGCGTCCCAGGATCTCGCGCGAGACGGGGACCGGAACCGGAGTGAGGAGCGGCGTCGCGAGCCAGAACGAGATCGCGAACGCAAGCGTCGCGTAGAGCACGAGCTCCGTGCGGGCGCGGTTCCAGCGCAGGAGAAGCAGCGCGAGGACGCCGAAGGACGACGCCGCAAGCGCGCAGAAGAGCACGAGGACCTGAGGAAGGGTGAATGTCACGCTGCTGCGTACATTCTACGACGAAGGAGCCCGCGGGCCCGGAACGTCGCGGGACGAGAAGTACGCGACCGTGCTTTTCAACCCCTCTTCGAGGCCGACCTTGGGCTCCCAGCCGAGGATCTTCCTGGCGAGGGTGATGTCGGGGCGGCGCTGCCTCGGGTCGTCCACGGGAAGAGGCCTGTGCACGATCGTCGCCTTCGTGAAGGTGAGGCGCCGGATCGTCTCGGCGAACTCCAGAACCGTCATCTCGGCGGGATTGCCGAGGTTCAGGGGATCCTTGTAATCGGAGCTCAGGAGCCGGGTGATCCCCTCGACGAGATCGTGGACGTAGCAGAAAGACCTCGTCTGCGACCCGTCTCCGAACACGGTCAGGGGTTCGCCGCGGAGCGCCTGGCCGATGAGCGAAGGCACGATCCGGCCGTCGTTCGGGCGCATGCGCGGGCCGTAGGTGTTGAAGATGCGCACGATGCGCGTGTCGACTCCGTGGAAGTTGCGGTAGGCGATCGTCATCGCCTCGGCGAACCGCTTCGCCTCGTCGTAGCAACCGCGCGGTCCGACGGGGTTCACGTTTCCCCAGTACGTCTCGGGCTGCGGATGGACCAGCGGGTCGCCGTACACCTCCGACGTGGACGCGAGGAGGAAGCGGGCCTTCTTCGCGCGCGCGAGCCCGAGCGCCTTGTGCGTGCCGAGCGCGCCCACCTTCAGCGTCTGGATCGGAATCTGGAGATAGTCGATCGGGGACGCGGGCGACGCGAAGTGGAGGATCGCGTCCACGGCTCCGTCGAGAAAGATGTACTCCGTCACGTCATGGAGGACGAAGCGGAACTTCCGGTTCCCGGCCAGGTGGGCGATGTTGCGTTCGTCGCCCGTGATGAGGTTGTCGAGGCCGACGACCTCGTGCCCGTCTGCGAGGAGACGGTCGGTCAGATGGCTCCCGAGGAACCCCGCGGCTCCGGTGACGACGACGCGCATGAAACCGCGATTGTAAGGGGTGCGAGCGCGCGGCGCGTCCGCGCGAGCCGTCTCAGGCGTGGAGCTGGGCGTAGCGGGCTTCGAGAACCTCGCGCGGCTCGGCCGGCTCGGTCACGATGCAGCCCTCGATCGGGCAGATCTCTACGCACTTCGGCGCATCGAACGCTCCGACGCACTCGGTGCAGCGCACCGCGTCGACGACGTAGGTCGGATCGCCCGCCGCGATCGCCTGGTTCGGGCAATCCGGCTCGCACGAGCCGCAGTTGATGCAGGTGTCCTGAATCTTCATGGCCATGAGGCACCTCCGATGTGCGGAGGGTGCCACCGGCAGCGGCCGGCAGCCATGATGCACGCGCTTCAGGTCCGACCCAAACCCGCGTAATTCCAGCCGGCCTTCCTCATTTCCTTCGGCTCGTAGAGGTTCCTCAGATCGACGAAGTTCTTGGCTTTCATCGTCTTTTCGAGGCGGCCGAGGTCGAGCTTGCGGAACTGGTTCCAGTCGGTCGCCAGGACGAGGACGTCCGCCCCGGCGGCGCAGGAGTAGACGTCGTCGGCGAGCTTCAGGGAGGGCATTTCCCTCCGCGCGTTGTCCATCGCGGCCGGGTCGTAGGCCACGACGTCGGCGCCGCGCGCCTGGAGGTCGGCCGCGAGCCTGAGGCAGGCGCTTTCGCGGATGTCGTCGGTCTCCGGCTTGAAGGCGATCCCGAGCATGGCGACGCGCTTGCCCGCGAGGTCCGGGCACAAGGCGGCGACCTTCTCGACCATTCGCGCCTTGACGTGATCGTTGACGGAGAGGACGGCCTCCATGATCTCGAACGTGTATCCGTTCTTCCGCGCGAGGTCGACGACGGCGGAGGAGTCCTTCGGGAAGCACGAGCCGCCGTAGCCCGGTCCCGGGTTCAGGAAATGCGGGGCGATGCGCTTGTCGAGGCCCATCCCGCGCGCCACGTCCTTGACGTCGGCACCCATCCTCTCGCACATGGCCGCCACCTCGTTGATGAAGGAGATCTTCAGCGCGAGGAAGCCGTTCGAGGCGTACTTGATGAGCTCGGCCGACTCGACGTCGGTCACGACGAACGGCACGCCGCCGATCGAAAGAGGAGAGTAGACGTCCTTGACGATCGCGATCGCCTCTTCGTCGCGCGATCCGATGACCACGCGGTCGGGATGCATGAAGTCCTCGATGGCCGATCCTTCACGCAGGAACTCGGGGTTCGAGACGACGGAGAACTTGTAACGGCCGTTCTTCGTGCGCAGGATCTCCTCGATCTGCGCGCCCGTTCCGGTCGGCACCGTGGACTTCGTGACGACGACCTTGTACCCGTTCATGTGCGTCGCGATCGACTCGGCGACCTGGAAGATGAACGAGAGGTCCGGCGAGCCGTCTTCCTGGGGAGGTGTCCCCACGGCGATGAAGATGACGAGGCTGCGCTCGATGGCCTCGACGATGTTCGTGGAAAAGCGCAGCCGGCCGGCTTTCTCGTTCTTGTGGATCAGCTCCTCGAGGCCGGGCTCGTAGATGGGCGAGACGCCTTTCCTGAGCAGGGCGATCTTGGCCTCGTCCTTGTCGACGCACGTCACGTCCATTCCGAAGTCGGCGAGGCAGGCGCCGGTCACGAGGCCGACGTAGCCCGTTCCGACCATGCAGATGTTCATCGGGGAGGAGCCTCCGAAGGTGGGATTCCGGGGAGGGCGATTCTACCCTTCAAGTCCGTCGAGATCGGGTCTCAGGGCTTCAGGAGGACCTTCAGGACTCCCGGTCGCGACGCCTCGTTCAGGGCGCGGACCGCGGAGGCGAGCGGAAAGACGGAGGACACGAGGGGTTTGACGTCGACGCGGCGGGATGCGAGGAGTTCGAGCGCGGGCTCGAAGCGCCCGCAACGCGACCCGACGACGGTGACCTCGTTCACGACGAGAGGGGCGGCGTCGAACCGCGCCGGTCCGTGATGGGTCGACTTCCAGACGATCGTCCCGCGCGGGCGGACGAGGGAGAGCGCCCGTCCGATCCCGTCGGGTGAGCCCGTGGCCTCCACGACGAAGTCGAAAGAGCCCGCCCTCGCCCGTGATCTCCGCCCGAGGAGCGCGACGTCGGCCCCGGCGTTCCGGAGGACCGCGGCGGCGAGCCGGCCGAGCTTGCCGGGACCGAGGACCGCGGCGTGCGTGCCCGGAGGAACCGCGACCTGGTCGAGGATCTCGCAGGCCGCCGCGAGGGGTTCAACGAATACGGCTTCCTCGTCCGGAACGTTCTCCGGAATCGCGTGCAGATTCGCGTCGGGCAGGGTCAGCCATTCGGCGTGCGCGCCCGCGTGGCCGCGAATGCCGAGGACGGTGCGCTTCGGGCAGTGCCGCCCGAGCCCTCGGGCGCACTAGTCGCATCGGCGGCACGCGAGGTTGATCTCGCCGGCGACGCGGCGGCCGAGAAGAGAGGATGACCGTGGCCCTCGACGACTCCGACGAACTCGTGACCCGGGATTCCCGAAAAGGCGTGGTACCCGCGCCTCAGCTCGAGGTCCGTGTTGCAGATGCCCGAGAGAAGAACCCGGATCAGGGCGAAGCCCCTGCGAGGCGCGGGCCGCCGCGCCTCGTGGACCGCGGCGCGGCCCGAATGGAAGAAGAGGGCGCGCACGGACCGATGCTACGCGAGACGCCGGCGCCCCCGCCGGCGCGAGCCACAACGAAGTCCGATTGCGCTTAGGTGCTGGGAGGTGACACATGTCCGGAAGGCGAATGTTCGTCGGCGCCGCTGCCGGTCTGGCCGCCCTCCTGGGGGCGCGCGTCGCGGCCGGAGCGCTCACCGTGACGGTCCTGGACGGGAACGCCGCCGTCCCGGGCGCCCAGGTCTGTGTCGGTTCGCTCTCGAACCGCAGGGCGATCGGGACGGCGCTCACGAATGCCGCGGGGGTCGCGGCCTTCGCCCAGGTGCCGTCGAGCGCGATCTTCGTGACCGCGAGCCATCTCGGGCGGGGAGCCGAGGCGTCGGTCGTCCCGAGCGGCTCCAATGCGGCCGTGACGCTTCGACTTTCTTCGGGCGGCCCGACCTGCGCCGGCACTCTCACGATCCAGCCTCTCCCGACGGGGGCGGCGGTTCCAGGCGGCGGGACGGTCGTCGTGCCGTCGCCGTTCGTTCTGCAGTCGACTCCGGCCCCGAAGACTCTCCCGTCGCTCTCGCCCGTCCTGTTCCGCAAGACGGAGTTCTGCTTCGGCGCGCTCGGCGCCGGATGCGGCGGTGCCCAGTTCGACATTCCCATCGCGGCCCTGTGCTCGTTCGGAAGCTGCTCGATCAACGGCGGGAGCTGGCGGCACGACGAGTGCTGCTCGGCCCACCCTCACGGAATGGCCTGCCGATACGGGCCCGCCGACTCGATCACCGGACACGACGGCAACTGTGTGACGCAATGGAACGCGGCCCTGGCCAAGCTCTCCTATGCCTGGAGGCGCGACGTGGACTTCGCCAGGCCGAACGCGACGGGCATCGTCGTCTTCACCGAATACTGTGCGCGTCCGGGGAGCCGCGTGCACCAGGACGACGTCCCGTTCTGCTGCTCGGCACGCGCTCACGCCGAAAACGTCGCGAGCAAGTTCGCGGACCCCGTCGTGCGGGTCTGCGACTAGCGTTTCTTCGTGGCGGCGTCGAACGGCCGGCGAAAGATCCCGAATAGCTCCCGCCGCGAGACCGGCCGCGGGGGCTCCGCCTGTTCGCGCAGAGCCGTTCCGGCGAAAGGCACGGCGCGTCCGGCCTCTTCGGGATACCGCCGGGCGCGGACGATCTCCCAGGCGATCTCCCCGACGCCGAACTGAGGGGAGTAGCCCAGGAGCTGCCAGGCTTTCTCGAGGTCGGCGATGCGCGGGGGGCGCGGCGATTCCCCCGAGACCGAGATGCGGGCTTCGCGGGACGCGCGCAGCGCGAGCGCACGCACGAGCTCGGACGGTCGCACGGCACTCCCCGTTCCGAGATTCACGGTTTCGCCGAGCGGCCTCCGTGCGATCGAGAAGAGCACGCCTATGACGACGTCTTCGGTATGGACGAAGTCGCGGGGCGCGTCGTCCTGGAGGAAGATCTCCTCGTCTGAAAGGAGCGCCTCCAGCGCGTCGAGAGGAAAACGAGCAGGCGCGACGCCCGGGCCGACGGCGGAGAAGACGCGAAGGTTGACGAAGGGCACTCCCGACGCGAAGAGCGCTTCCTCTTCGGCGGCTTTCGCGACGAGATCGACGTCGTCGCCGGGCTCGGGCGCCTCGTCCTCCTTGGCCCGCCGTCCCGCCTCGTCGCGAGGTCCGTAAAGCCTCCCGTCCGAAAGGTGGACGAAGGCTCCGAGCCCCGCGCCGCGGACGCTTTCGAGGAGCGGCCCCAGCCCGGGGCCGTCCGGCGGAAGGAGCATCGCGTTCACGAGGGAAGAGGGACGATGCTCGCCGAGCACGCCGGTGAGGAACACGGGATCGGCCGCGTCCCCCCGCACGACCGCGGCACGCGGATGCCGGGCGAACGACCGGACGCGCTCTTCCTTCACGGCTCGCCCGTCTCCGGCGTCGTCGAACGTGTCCACGAGGACGACGCCCTCGCCGGTGCCGAGCAGCCTCCGGACGACGGCGGACCCGAGGAAGCCGGCTCCTCCGGCGACGAGGGCGAGGCTCACGGAGTGGGTTGAGGCGTGGGCGCGAGCTGCTTCCGGGCCTCGTCGTAGCGCTTCTGGATGCCCGACCTCTGCCGGTCGCGGATGAGCCAGCGCAGGAGCTTGCTCTGGTTGATCCCCACGAGGATGTCGTCGATCGCTTCGGCGACGGCCGGATCCGCGATGAGCTTTCCGGCCGTCCCCTGCCTGGAGTCGAGCTTCGAGGCGACGTTCGCGAGATGGGACGAGAGCTTCTTGAGGTCGCCGAGGAATTCCTTCGAGAACTCGCTGTCGGAAACGAGCTGCCCGAGGAGGCCGTTCCCCGCCTTCAGGTCCTTGGAGAAGGCCGCGAGACCCTCCGCCGTGACCTCCAGCGAGTCGACCATCGCGAAGAACTTCCTCTTCCCTTCCGGGTCGGAAAGAAGAGCGGGCAAGAGGCCCTCGCCGGTTTCCGTGCCCTTCTCGACGGTCGCGAGAATCCTGTGGAGGGAAGCGGACGCGGAGCTCAGCTCTCCCAGCACGGTATCGGCCGCTTTCTCGTCGGTTAGGAGCCGCCCCACGAGGCCCTTGCCCTGCCGCACGTCCTTCATGAGGGCGTTCAGGCTGTCGAGGGTCTGCCGGAGGGAGCGCGACAAAGCCTGCCCGTTCTCCGACTCCGAGGTGATCTCCCCGAGAAAGCCTTCGCCCTTCTCGGTTCGGCCGAGAATGTTCTTGAGCGACTTCGAGATCGCGACGACGTTGTCGACGAGGTCCCCCGAGCCGGCGAGGATCTTCTCGAGCTCGGCGCCGCGGAACGCCATGATCTCGTGGTCGGGCTGGAGGTCCGGCTTGTCGGCGGAGCCCACCGTCACCTCGAGGTACTTGTCTCCCAGGAGCCCGATCGTCTTGATCTCGGCGCGGCTGTCGGTCTTGACGAGATGCTGGTACTTCCGCTCGATGTCGAAGTGAATCGTGACGTCCTGGCCCGGTACGCGAGGCACCTCGATGGCTCGCACGGCACCGACGATCACGCCCGCGAGGCGCACCTGGTTTCCGCCCACGATGCCCTGCGTGTTCGGGAAACGGGCGAAATAGGACGTGCGGCTCACGAAGAATCCCTTCGTGCCGCCGATGAACAGGATGGCGCCCGCGAGCAGCACGAAAGAGGCGAAGAGGATGACCCCGACGCGCGTCTTGGTCCTGATGTCGGCTCTCAAGGCGGCCCTCCCTTCGGCGTGCTCACGTCCTGTGATTCTCCCGCGACGAGGAAGGCGTGCAGGTCGGGGATCTCGGAAGCACGCGCCTCCTCCGGAGTCCCGATGAAATCGAAGCGGCCGTTCTTCAGGAAGGCGATGCGATCGGCCACGAAGAGCGCCGAGACGATGTCGTGAGTCACGACGACGGACGTCGTCGCGAGGCGCTCGTTCAAGTCGACGATGAGGCGGTTGATCGTCATCGACGTGACCGGGTCAAGCCCCGTCGTGGGCTCGTCGTAGAGAAGGATTTCGGGCTTGAGCGCCACGGTGCGGGCCAGGGAGACGCGCTTTTTCATCCCGCCCGAGAGCGAGGAGGGGAGGAGGCGCTCGACGTCGCGCCCCAGGTTCACGAATCCCAGCACTTCGCCCACCCGCGCGGTGATCTGCTCCTCGGACCAGCGCGTGTGCTCGCGCAGCGCGAAGGCGATGTTCTCGAAGACCGTCATCGAGTCGAACAGCGCCCCGCCCTGGAAGAGCATCCCGATCTTCTTGCGCACCGGCACGAGCTGCTCTTCGGGAAGCCGCGAGATCTCCACGCCCTCCACCCAGACCTCTCCCGAGTCGGGTTGCTCGAGGCCGTTCATGTGCCGGAGCGAGACGGACTTCCCGGTCCCGGAGCCTCCCAGGATCACGAGAACCTCTCCGCGCTGGACGGTGAGGTCGACCTCGTCGAGGACGCGGCGCGAGCTGTATTTCTTGAGAACGCGCTTGAACTCGATGATGGGGCCTCCCGCAGGGCGGTCGGCCTTCACGAACCTCATGACCGCCGTCTCGCTGATCGTCATTGGAACCCCAGATGGAGAACGATGAAGAGCTTCGTGAGGAAGAAGTCGGACATGAGCACGGCGATCGAGGCCACGACCACCGCGATCGTCGTGGCGCGGCCGACGCCGTCCGCCCCGCCCGAGGCGTTCAGGCCGTTGTAACAGCCGATCATCGCGATCTCGAACCCGAAAAAGGGAGTCTTCAAGAGCCCGTGCAGGACGTCGTTGAGATGCACGGACTGCTGGACGGTCGACAGGTAGAACGATGCGCCGACGTTCACCTCCACGACCGCGATGAAGAGGCCGCCCACCATTCCGAGAAAGTCCGCGAGCAGCGTCAGGACCGGCAACATGATCGTCACGGCCACCACGCGCGGCAGGACGAGCTTCCGGATCGGCGAGGCTCCGAGGGCCCGCATGGCATCCACCTGCTCGGTGACCGACATCGTGCCGAGCTCCGCCGTGATCCCCGCTCCGACGCGGGCGGCCACCATGAGGGCGGTGAGCGTCGGCCCGAGCTCGCGGCAGATCGAAAGGACCACGACCCGGCCCACGAACGTCTTGCCGCCGAACTGCGCCAGGGCATAGGCCGTCTGGAGTGCGAGGACCATGCCGGTGAAGAGGGCGGTGAGGTTCGTGATGGAGATCGACTGGACGCCGAGCGAGTCCATCTGCCGGATGATCTCGGAGGTCTCCCACCGGCCCCGCGCCTGGCGGGCGAGCTGGACCGTCATCTCCGCGACGCCGCCGAGGTGAAACGAGACGTTCTGAATCCAGCGCCGCACGCGCGCGAGCTTCCAGAGCGGCTCCTTCAGGACGGCGACGTACTGCGTCGTGGAGTCGAACTGCGCCACGAGTCCCATTCTACGGGCCTCCCCCCGCTCGCTAGACTCCGTCCGCATGAAGCTCCTCAGAGACCTCGTCGTGTCCCTGTGGAGCTGGTCGGTGATCGCGTTTTCGGCGGCGGTCTTCGGCTCCCTGGCGATCCTGACGGCCTGGATCCCGCCCCGAGGCCGCACGTACCTCTTCTGGGCGCGCGCGTGGGCCCGGTCCATCCTGTTCTTCACGGGCGTTCCCGCCACGATCGAGATCTCGGACGACGCGGCGGCCCTCCCGCAGGCGATCTACATGTCGAATCACGAATCCGGGATCGACATTCTTCTCCTGCTGCTGGTGATTCCTCAGGACGTGCGCTTTCTCGCGAAGAGGTCGCTCTTCTGGGTGCCCTTCATGGGCTGGTCGATGTGGCTCGCGGGCTTCGTGCCGGTCGACCGGAGGCGGACCGACAGGGCCAAAGAGGTCCTCTCGGAGCTCGACGAGCGCCTCGCGAAGGGCACGTCGATCCTCGTCTTCCCCGAGGGCACGCGGTCCCGCGACGGAACCCTGGGCCCGTTCAAGAAGTCCGGCTTCCTGACGGCGCTCAAGTCCGGGGTGCCGATCGTGCCCGTGGGCGTCTCCGGCGCCCGGGCCGTTCTCGGAGCGCAGGGGATGGTCGTCCGCCGGGGTCCCGTTCGGGTGCGCGCCGGGCATCCGATCCCGACGGCGGGTCTGTCCGTGCACGTGCGGCAGGAGCTCATGGACGAGGTGCGGCGGGAGATCCTCGCGCTTCGCGGGTGACCGTCCGCCGCTTGTACCATTGAGTCACTTGCATCAGGGCAGGGCGCGCCCGAGGGTCCGACGTTCAATGGGGAGATCTTTCGATGAAAGCGCACGCCCATGCCGCCAAAGAGCCTTTCTCGTTCCTCCACATCGATTTCCACGCGCACCCCGCGATCTGGAAGGGCCTTCTCGCCGTCCTGTTCGGCGTGATCGTCGCCCTGCTGCCGGTCCCGGCGGGCCTCAAGCCGGCAGCGTGGTACTTCTTCGCGCTGTTCTGCGCGGTCGTCGTCGGACTCGTTCTCGAGCCGATTCCCGCCGCCGCCGTGGGGCTGACCGGCGTCGCCTTCGCGACGGTGACCGGGCTCGTGGAAGCGAAGCCGGCTGATTCCATCCGGTGGGCCCTGTCGGGCTTCTCGAACACGACGGTGTGGCTCATCTTCGCCGCGTTCATGTTCGCTCTCGGGTACGAGAAGTCCGGCCTCGGCCGGCGCCTCGCCCTATCGCTCGTGAAGAAAATGGGAAAGTCGACGCTGGGGCTGGGCTACGCGACCGCCTTCTCCGACGTCATCCTGGCGCCTTTCACCCCCTCGAACACGGCGCGATCCGGCGGGACGATCTTCCCGGTCATCCGGAACATTCCGGGTCTCTACGGCTCGGAGCCAGGTGAGACCTCGCGGCGCCTCGGCGGACCGCTCATGTGGACCGCTCTCGCGACGACCTGCGTCACGAGCTCGATGTTCATGACGGGCCTCGCGCCGAACCTTCTCGCGCTCGAGATCGTCAAGAAAACCGCGAAGGTGGACGTCTCGTGGTCCGCGTGGCTGATCGGCTTCCTCCCGGTCGGCATTCTCCTCGTCGCCGTTCTGCCGTACCTCGTCTCCAAGATCTATCCCCCGGAGGTGAAGCGGAGCCTCGACGTGCCGGACTGGGCCGGCCGAGAGCTCGGCACGATGGGGCGGGTCTCGAGGAACGAGGTCGTGATGGCCCTCCTCGCCTTGGGCGCACTGGGCTTCTGGATCTTCGGCGGCAAGCTCGTCGACGCGACGGCCGTCGCTTTCGCGGCGATCGCCGTCATGGTGATCGCGGGAATCGTCAAGTGGGACGACGTCGTGGCGAACAAGAGCGCGTGGAACGTCCTCGTGTGGTTCGCGACCCTCGTCGCGCTCGCGGACGGTCTGAACCGGGTCGGCTTCGTGACGTGGTTCGCGAAGCGCGCCGCCGCGCCGCTCGCGGGCTACGCGCCGCTCACGGTCACGATCCTCCTGACGATCCTGTTCTTCGTGACGCACTACATGTTCGCGAGCATCACGGCCCACGTGACGGCGATGCTCCCCGTCATGCTCGCCGCCGGCGCGGCGGTGCCGGGGATCGACGTGCGGCTCTTCGCGCTACTCCTGTGCTACACGCTCGGGATCATGGGCATCCTGACGCCCTACGCGACCGGGCCCTCCCCCGTGTACTTCGGAAGCGGCTACGTCCCGCGCAAGGACTTCTGGCGCCTCGGCGCGATCTTCGGATTCATCTACCTCGTCGCGCTCCTCGCGATCGGCGTCCCCTGGATGCTGTACGTCAAGCCCTGATAGAGGAAGAGAAGAATTTCTTAGAAGGGTAAGTAAGGCGGGGGCGGCAGGAGACGCCCCGGCGATTCCAGCGGCTGCGCCCGCAAGAAAAGCACCCTTTCCCGAACCGGAGCAAAGCAGGTTTGTGAGATCCTGTCTCTTCGAGAGGGAAGCAGACATTGTCCACGACCATGCTCAACGAACAGACCGTTCTCGACGCGCTCAGGCAGGTCAAGTACCCCGGCTTCTCGCGCGACATCGTGTCCTTCGGTTTCGTCAAGGACCTCGCGGTCGGGGGCGGAAACGTCTCGTTCCGGCTGGCGCTGACGACGGACGCGCCCGCGGCCGCCGAGGCCATCAAACAAGAGTGCGAGGCGGTTCTGCGCGGGCTCGAAGGCGTCCGGGCCGTCACGATCGCGGTGCAGGCCGCCCCGCCCCAGTCTCCCGTGATGGCCGGCGCCGTCGCCCGCAAGGACATCCTCAAGGACACGCGGTTTGTCGTGGCCATCGCCTCGGGCAAGGGCGGCGTCGGCAAGTCCACGGTCTCCGCGAATCTCGCGCTCGCCCTCAAGAAGCTCGGCTACGAAGTCGGGCTCATGGACTCGGACATCTACGGCCCGTCGCAGCAGATGATGATGGGCATCACGACGAAGCCGTTCGTGAACGAGGAGGAGAAGATCCTCCCGATCGAGCGCTTCGGCGTGCGCGTCATGTCCATCGGCTTCCTGATGGACGTCGACACGCCGGTCATCTGGCGCGGCCCGATGATCTTCAAGGCCGTCGAGCAGTTCCTCGGCGACGTGGCGTGGGGGAAGCAGGACTTCCTCCTCGTGGACCTGCCCCCCGGAACGGGCGACGCGCAGCTCACGCTGACGCAGAAGGTCGCTCTTTCGGGCGCGGTCATCGTGACGACTCCCCAGGACGTCGCGCTCATCGACGCGCGCAAGGGCCTCGCGATGTTCCAGAAGGTGAACGTGCCCGTCCTCGGCATCATCGAGAACATGAGCTACTACGAGTGCCCGAAGTGCGGGAACCGCGACGAGATCTTCAAGCACGGGGGCGGGAAACGGACGGCGGAGCACCTCGGCGTGCCGTTCCTCGGGGAGGTCCCCATCGATCCGCGTGTCGCGATTCAGGGCGACGCCGGCACGCCGATCATGGTGGCCGAGCCGGAATCGACGGTGTCGAAGGCGTTCCTGAGACTCGCCGAGCAGGTGGCCAAGGCGGTAGGCGCCTGACGGCGCGGGCGGTCGGAGCCTGACCTCTCGCGGTACGTTTTTCCGGCGTTGCTAAGATCCGGTCCCAATCAAAAGGAGGACGTCATGGACGGCATGAACCTTTTCGAGTCGCTGTTCCGGTGGGGACACGTCGTCGCGGGTGTTCTGTGGATCGGCCTTCTGTGGTTCTTCAATTTCGTGAACTCGAACTTCGCGCCCACGATGGACGGCGACACGAAGAAGAAGGTCATCCCCGAGCTGATGCCGCGCGCCCTGTGGGCGTTCCGCTGGGGCGCCGCCTGGACGTGGATCACCGGCCTCGTGCTCCTCGGCGTCGTCTACTACAGCACGGGCCTCGTGTTCAAGGACCCGGCGGTGAAGACGTGGGGGACTGGCGGCATCGCCGTCCTCGTCGCGATCCTCTTCTTCGTCGTGTACGACCCGCTCGCGAAGGCGATCGCGAAGACCGAGATCCACTTCTGGCTCGGCCTCGTCGTCGCGACGGCCGCCGTTCTGTTCTTCTCGCACGTCGGAGGCTTCGGCTTCCGCGGCACCGCGATCCACGTCGGCGGCATGTTCGGGACGATCATGGCGGCGAACGTCTGGATGCGGATCTGGCCGGCGCAGAAGAAGATCATCGCGGCTACGAAGAACGGCGAGAAGCCGGATCCGGCCCTCGTCGCCATGGCGGGCCTGCGAAGCAAGCACAACACGTACATGTCCGTGCCGTTGATTTTCATGATGCTGAACGCGCACGCCACGTGGGCCGCAAGCTACGAGTGGGCCTTGCCGCTCGTCGTCCTTCTGGGCTGGGCTTTCACCTACTGGATGTACAAGAAGGCAGCGACCGTCAAGGGATTCTGAGAGGACCGGGAAAGACCAAAGAGTTTTTCTTAGAAGAGTGAGGAGGCTTCAGCGCGTTTCGTGCGCTCCGGCCGCGCCTCGCCGCAAATCCACTTTCTAAGAAATCTTTCTCGGCTTTTTCTTCTGGCCTGCGCCTTGCTGCGAATAGCCTCCACGGGGAGTCCGCGAAGCCCCGTGGAGGTTTTTTCATGAAGGCCAAGGACATCATGACGGAGAACATCGCGACCGCCACTCCCGAGACGCGCCTGGAAGACATCGCGAAAATGCTCGTCGCGCACGATTGCGGCGCGATTCCAATCCTGAAGAGTGAGAACTCGAAAAAGCCGGTCGGGATCGTCACCGATCGCGACATCGTCTGCCGCGTCTTCGCGGCCGGGAAGGACCCGCGCGAGGCGACCGCGGGCGACTGCATGTCGAGCCCCTGTGTCACGGTGACGCCGGGGACGAAGCTGGACGCGTGCTGCACGACGATGGAGGAGAACCGGATCCGCCGCCTCGTCGTCGTGGATCATGACGGCTTCTGCTGCGGGATCGTCTCCCAGGCCGACGTTGCGCGTCGCATCGCGGACAAGGCGGGAGAGATCGTGAAGGAAGTCTCGCAGCCGACGGGCTCGGCCTCGGCCGTCACGCCGCGCGAGCAACCGGCGGAGGTCCATCACTAGGACGGGGTAGGATCGCCTCCGAGCCACTGGGAACGGCGAGGAGGCTTCGTTGACAAGTTCGGGCCGGTCACTCCCGATTGTCGTCACCGTCGTCGCGCTCTCCGGCGTTGTTGGGCTGCCTTCCCGAGCGGCCACGAACAAGCCGCCGCTTCACGCGAAGAAGTGGCTCGCGATCACGGGCAAGCCGCTGGCCGCGACCGCGGGCGCGATGATCTTCCAGAAAGGCGGGAACGCCGTGGACGCGGCGGCCGCCATGATCGCCGCGACCGCCACGATGTGGGACACGCTGTCGTGGGGCGGCGAGACGCAGGCGCTGATCTACAACCCGAAGACGGGCAAGGTCCTCGGCCTCAACGCGCTCGGCGTCGCGCCGACGGGAGCGACGCTGGAGTTCTTCAAGTCGAAGGGCATGCCGTATCCGCCCGAATACGGCCCGCTCGCCGCCGTCACACCCGGCACACCCGGGGGAATCATGGTCATGCTCGCCGAGTTCGGGAAGCTTTCGCTCGCCGAGGTCCTGGGGCCCGCGATCGAGATGGCCGACGGCTATCCCGTCGAGCAGCAGCACGTCTCGACGGCGTCGAGGCAGCGCGACTGGCTCCTGAAGTGGCCCGAGTCGCGGCGCGTCCTCCTGCCGCGTCCGGGCGACCAGCCGCCGCGGGCGGGGGAGATCTTCCGGCAGCCCGATCTCGCCGCGACGTTGCGGAAGCTCGTCGACGCCGAGAAGGAGGCGCTCGCGAAACGCAAGAGCCGGAAGGACGCGATCCTCGCGGCGTACGACCGCTTCTACAAGGGCGACATCGCGCAGGAGTTCGTGCGCGGCTCGCGCGAGGTCGGCGGCCTCCACACACTCGAGGACCTCGCGAAGTGGAAGGTCCGCATCGAGGAACCGGTGAAGACGACCTACAAGGGCATCGACGTCTACAAGCTCGACGTGTGGACGCAGGGTCCCGCGATGCTCCAGGCCCTGAACGTCCTCGAGGGCGTCGACCTCAAGGGAATGGGCTACAACAGTGCGCGCTACATCCACGCCCTCTATCAGGCGATGAGCCTCGCATTCGCGGACCGCGACTTCTACTACGGCGACCCATACTTCCCGCCCGCCGAACCCACGAAGGGCCTTCTCTCGAAGGAGTACGCGAAGAAGCGGGCAGCCACGATCGACTGGGCGAAGAACGATCCGAACGTGAAGCCCGGCGATCCGTACCCGTTCCAAGGAGAAGAGAATCCGTTCAAGATTTTCTTAGAAAGGTGGAAGACGACCCCGGCGCGCCGCGACGTCGCACCGGAATCCGCGACGCACCTCTCGCGCCACGAGGCTGGCCCGGCAGCGGCGGCCCAACTCTCGCGCCGCGACGCCGCCGCTTCCTCTTACCCATTCGAAGAATCTTCTTTTCCCTCCGACTCTTTCTTCGCCGGGACGACCTCTGTCGAGGCGGCGGACGCGGAGGGATGGGTCGTCTCCGTCACTCCGTCGGGCGGCTGGCTGCCGGCGGTCATCGCAGGGAAGACCGGCATCGGCATGAGCCAGCGCATGCAGAGCTTCGTCCTTGACGGCGCGGACGGCCCCTTCAACGTTCTCGAGCCCGGCAAGCACCCGCGCGTGACGCTCACGCCGACGCTCGCGCTGAAGGACGGCAGGCCGTACCTCTGCTTTTCGGTCCAGGGCGGCGACTCGCAGGATCAGAACCTCCTCCAGTTCTTCCTGAACGTCGTGGAGTTCGGAATGACGGTCCAGGAAGCCACCGAGGCGGCGAACGTCAACAGCTACCAGATGAGGAGCTCGTTCGGCGCGCACGAGTCGCGCCCGGGCGCGATGATGATCCACGCCTCTCTTCCCGCCTGGGTGCGCGGCGAGCTCACGCGGATGGGCTACAAGCTCGAGCCCCACGCGAAGACCTCCGGGCCCATCAACGCGATCTATCTCGACCGCGAGCACGGCACGATGTGGGGCGGGTCGAGCGACCACGGGGAGGACTACGGGATCGGGTGGTGAGGTTGCGGCCTCGGCCGCCAGCGGAAGGCCTCTAGGTTGATGACGCCCTTTCGGTCGAATCGAACGCCTTCGCGCTTCAGGATCAGCCGCTGGAGGACGTCGTGACCGGAACCATTTCTCCTGAGGCTGATCGTGCCCTTTGCGTTCACGACGCGCTGCCACGGCACGCGGCTCCCTTCGTGGAGCGCGTTGAGGGCGTAGCCGACGAGGCGCGCGTGGCTTGGAAGGCCCGCGAGGCGCGCAACCTGGCCGTACGTTGCGACGCGGCCGCGCGGAATCCGCAAGACGACGGCGTAGATCGCGGGGTAGGAGCTCGCAGCAGGCGTCATCAGTCTCCTCCCTCGAGGCGGGACCAGGACGCCCACACGATCTTCCATCCTCCTTTTCCCGCCTCGAGGCGCACGTCGAAGATCCAGTTCGACGTGCGCGGGAGAAAGCCCTCG
Source organism: Thermoanaerobaculia bacterium (assembly GCA_963719225.1). Classification (GTDB taxonomy): domain Bacteria; phylum Acidobacteriota; class Thermoanaerobaculia; order UBA5066; family UBA5066; genus Fen-183. Next base: position 1,335,020 of record CAVRAY010000001.1, read on the forward strand.
AGTCCGCCGACGGCGCGCGGCCTGCCCGACATCCGCACCTTGAACTTCGCCTGCGCTGCGGCGGGTCCGCGCTGGATTGCGACGTCCGAGAGCGTCAGGGAGAGCGACTCGTAGGCGGCGAGGCTCCGGCGCACGAGCGCAGCTGAGTCCGCTTTCCCACCACCTTCCGCATCGCGGAAGCTCTCCGCCAACCTGCTCAGGACGCCGTCGGCGTCACGCACCTCGGCGGCTGCGATGGCGCCGGTCAGGCACGTCATCGCCGGATCCCGCGGAGCACGGCGGCAGGCGGAAGCGAAAGAAAGGACGAGGGAGAGAAAAAGAGCGACCTGGAGACGGCAGATCACCAGATGCTCGGTCTCTCCCCTTCCGCGCGGCGCATCGGCGTCCCCTCGGCGCACCCGAACGCGTCGTAGAACTCCGGCAGGTTGGAGGTCGGGCCGATCGCCCGCCACTTGCCGGGGCTGTGCGGATTCGTGTTGAGCTGGACGCGAAGCGCCTCTTCGCGCGACTGGTTGCGCCAGATCGTCGCGAACGAGAGGAAGAAGCGCTGCTCGGGCGTAAAGCCGTCGATCGCGGTGCGCGGTTTTCCCTCGAGGGCCTTCTGGAGCGCCGCGTAGGCGATCTTGATGCCGCCGAGATCGCCGATGTTCTCGCCGAGCGTGAGCTTCCCGTTGATGGCCTGGTCGGCGAGCGGCTTGTATCCGTCGAACTGCTTCACGACGAGCGCCGTGCGGGAGTCGTAGGCTTTCCGGTCCTCGGCCGTCCACCAGTTCTTGAGGTTGCCGTCCGCGTCGTACTGGCTGCCTGAGTCGTCGAACCCGTGGGACATCTCGTGGCCGATGACGACGCCGATGCCGCCGTAGTTCACCGCGTCGTCGGCGTCCTCGGAGAAGAAAGGAGGCTGGAGGATGCCCGCCGGGAAGACGATCTCGTTCATCGTGGAGCTGTAGTACGCGTTGACCGTCGGGGGCGACATGTTCCACTCCGTCCGGTCGATGGGCTTGCCGAGCTTCGCGAGGTTGCGTTTCGTCTCGAAGGTGCGGGCGTTCCTCACGTTCTCGGCGTACGACGCACGGGAGATCGCGAGGGACGAGTAGTCCTTCCACTTGTCGGGATAACCGATCTTCACGTTGAAGGCGGCGAGCTTTCTCTGTGCCTGCTTCTTCGTTTCGGCGCTCATCCACGGCAGCGCGTCGATCCGCTCCTCGAGCGCGGCGCGCAGGTTCTCGACGAGGACGCGCATCCTCTCCTTCGCACGCGGGCTGAAAGCGCGCGCCACGTAGAGAGGCCCCAGAGCCTCGCCGAGCGCCTGGTCCGTCGCGGCCTGGACGCGCCTCCAACGCGGCTCCTGCTCCGGGACGCCCATCAGAGTCTTGCCGCTGAACGCGAAGGCCTCCTCCTGGAAGGCCTTCGAAAGGTACGGCGCCGCCTGGCGGAGGACGTGCCACCTCAGGTATGTCCGCCAGGTCTCCGCGGGAACGGTGCGCGAAAGCTCTCCGAACGCGACGAAGAAGCGCGGTTGCCGGACGTTGACCTCCGTGGCAGAGGAGGTGCCGAGGTCCGTGAAGAAGCGCGGAAAGTCGAAGCCGGGGGCTTCGGAGGCCAGCGCCGCGAGCGTCCTCTTGTTGTAGGTCTTCTGGGGGTCGCGATTCTCGACGCGCGTGAGCGCGGGCTCCGCGAGCTTGGTCTCGAGCGCCATGACGACGTCGGCGGACGCTTTCGCCTTTTCGGGAGAGGCGCCGGAGAGCTCGAACATCTTCGCGACGTGGACCCGATAGGCGTCGCGGAGGCCTTTCGACTTCGGATCTTCCTTCGTGTAGTAATCGCGGTCGGGAAGGCCGAGGCCGCCCTGGCCGAGGATGCCGATGTACCGCGTGCTCTCGCGGGCGTCCTGGCCGACGCGGAAGTTGAATCCGACCTCGAGACCCCGGGCGTGGAGGTCCGCGAGCACCACGGGAAGGTCGGCAGGGGTTTTCAGCTTGTCGATCTCGGCGAAAAGGGGCGCGAGGGGCTTCGTCCCCGCTTTCTCGATCGCAGCCTCGTCCATCCCGGCGGCGTAGAAGTCGCCGACTTTCTGCTCGTTCGATCCCTTCGGCCAATCGGTCTTCGCCGAAGTCTTCTCGAGGATCTTCTTCAGGATCTCGCGATTGCGGTCCGAGAGCTCCTGGAATCCGCCGTAGCTGGCGCGGTCGGCCGGGATGGGATGTGCTTTCAGCCAGGAGCCGTTCGCGTATTGGTAGAAGTCGTCGCACGGCTTGACGGACGTATCGAAGTTCGCGGAATCGATCGGCTTCGGCTTCGCGGGCGCGGCGGGCTGGGCGTTCGCGGCGGCCGGGACGGCGAGAAGGGCGAGGGCGAGCACGGCTCTACGAATGGACACGGGGACCTCCATGAGCGGATCTTACGAATTTCGGGGCAAGACGAACGCCCGGGCTATGCCAGCGAAGCCTGACGCGAGTCGCGCGCGCGGCGCACGAGGGCCACGAGGCCGCCCGCCATCATCACGTAGAAGCCTCCCCACACGAGGGAGATGAGGGGCTTCGTCGTCAGGTCGACGGAGAGCGTCTCGCCGGTCGCGGGCTTGAGGTCTCCTCCCGGCGCGACGCCGAGGAGCTCGATCTCGCAGATGCCTTCGTTCGGCGACACCTTGAGGAGCTTCAGGCGGCCCTTTCCGGGGAGGGCCGTCTCGGGCGACTCCGAGGCCGATTCCGCATTCGCCCCGCCGAAGTACATCACGAGCCGGGCGGTCTTCTCCTCGGAAGCCTCTGCGGTCGTCACGAGGAAATTGCCGGTCACGGTGACGTGCGGCCGCGCCGACGCGACCTGCGAGCGGTCGGCGGAAAAGTCGAGGAACTTCACCTTCACGCCCTCGACGGTCTTCGACTCGCCCTTCTTCAGGGCGAGCGTCGTGCCCTCGATGCGCGCGGACCGGCCCGGATCGTAGGCCTGGGGCGAGACGTAGAGGTCCATCAGCGGCGACGACTTCACGTCGGGATTCGCCATCATCTGGTTCGTGCGCGTGTTCGTGTAGAGCTTCGGATATGCCTTCCAGACGCTCCGTCCGGGAGACGACACCTCGACCTCCATGGCCTGCTTGGCGCGGCGGTCGGAGAGGTCCAACGAGTTGAGCTCTTCGAAGCGCTTCACGTCGCCGCTGTCCGTGACGAACACGGTGCGCGTGAACGTCAGGGTGTTGCGACCGACGCTGACGGGCTGGTTCCTGAGGAGGTTCACGGTCGTCCTCTTCTCGTAGACGCCCGAGATGAGGATGCCCACGAGCATGATCGACATGCCGATGTGCGCGAGGTACCCGCCCATGGTCTTGACGGCCTTGCGCCTCACGAAGAGGACCGCGGTCTCGACGTTCGCGACGAAGCCGGCCACGGCGAGACCGAGGATCAGAAGGTCCCCCGTACCGCGTACGCCGGCCGCGAAGAAGACCCCGATGCCGAGGAGGCCCACGACGCCCGGGACGAGCGCCTTCCTGAGGACACCCTTGCCGCTCTCGCCGCGCCAGGATAGATACGGAACGAGAAGGAGGAGCAGGGCCATGAGCCCCGCGATCGGGCGATGCGTGACGTTGTAGAAGCTCGTGGCGACCTGCGAGGGCTTGCCCGCGATGCGCGTCAGGATCGGGGCCGAGGTCCCGAGCAGGATGACGAGGCCGGAGGCGCAAAAGAGCGTGACGGAGAGGATGAAGAGGACCGACCGCGACAGGAACGGCTCCTCTTTCTCCTTGCCGGTCGCCGCGTCCAAGTCGGAAACGACCGGGATCTCCTTCCAGCGCCACGCGAGGAGGCCGAGGCCGCCCACGAGGAAGACGAGGATGATCCCGACGAGCCAGCCCGTGATTCCGAGATCGATGAAGGAGTGGACGGAGAAGTCCGCGAGCACGCCGGAGCGCGTCAGGAACGTTCCGTAGAGGATGCAGCAGAAGGCGAGGATCGCGAGGATGATGTTGATCTTGCGGTGCTTTGCCCGCATCTTCTGAAGGAACATGCCGTGCACGAGCGCGACGGTCGCGAGCCACGGCACGAGCGACGTGTTCTCCACCGGGTCCCAGCCCCAGTAACCGCCCCAGCCGAGCGTCTTGTAGGCCCAGTACCCGCCCATGAGGATCGCGGTGCCGAGCGTGACGAACGTGAAGAGCGCCCAGGGCATCGCGCGGACGACCCACCCGTCCCAGCGCTTCATCCACAGAGCGCCGATCGCGAACGCGAACGGCACGGAGAGGGACGCGAAGCCGGAGAACATGACCGGCGGGTGGATGACCATCCACGGGTCCTGCAGGAGAGGGTTCAGTCCCTGGCCGTCGGCCGGGATCTGCGCGAGGAACCGGAACGGTGACTGCTTCACGAGGATCGCGACGATCCCGATGAACGACGCGATGTAGACGATCATGACGGGAGCTTCCTGCTCCTTGGCGGATCTGAGGACGAAGAGCCCGATGAGGGAGCCCCAGAACAGCCACAGCAGGAACGAGCCTTCCTGCCCGGCCCAGAACGTGGAGAAGAGATAGTAGAAGGGAAGGTCACGCCCCGAATACGACGCCACGTACGAGATGCGGAAGTCATGCACGAGGAGGCGCGAGAGGAGCAGCACGGACGCGAGGACGATCGAGAACGTGAACGCGTAGTAGAGCCGCCGCGCGAAGAGGAGATTCTGAGAGAGAAGACTCGGAAGAGGACTTTCTTCGAATGGTAATAGGGCTGGGCCACCAGCCGTCGCGACTGCAGCGCCGGAGCTCCTCTTACCCTTTCTAAGAAAATCCCCGGCCGCGAATCCCATACTGGGCATCGTTCGCAGGTACGCGAGCATGCACGTGAGTCCGAAGAGCAGCGCCGCCCAGATCGCGAGCGTGCCTGGCGCGAAGCCAAGAAGGCCGGGGAGATTGTTCATGGGGTGACCTCAGGCCTTCTTGGCGCCGTACTGTTTTTCGATTTCCTCGCCCTGGTACTTGGACGGACACTTGACGAGAAGCTTCTCGGCGGCGAAGACCCCGGCGTCGTAACGGCCGATGGCCACGATCGACACGGCGTCCTCGAAATTCGCGGGCTTCACGTCGGTGTAGGAGACGGGGATCGACTCCTTGGTCTTCTCGTCGTAGAGCGTGAAGAAGAGCGTCTTCGTGCTCGTTTCGTAGCGCGTCGAGCCCTTTTGGAGAGCGCCCATCACCTGCACGGTGCGCGGCGCGGCTTTCGCCTCGGCGAAGGAGACGTAAGGCGTCATCGAGCGGGTGAACGTCGAAAGGCCAAGGGCGAGGAAGCCGAGGACGAGGATGGCGCCGGCCCAGTACGCGCGTTTCATCGGGGTTTCTCCTGCCCGGGCCCGGAGGCCGCCCGGACCTTGCGGTCGAGGTAGACGAGATAGCCGAAGATTCCGGCCCAGATCACGATGTTGACCGCCGCGACGTAGCCGAGAGCCCCGCTCATGCCGCCCTTTCACGGACGATGCGGGACACGCGCCGATCGAGATTCCACATCCAGAAGAACAAGATCATGAATGCCACCATGGAGGAGAAGAAAACGGCTCGGATGTCCGCGGACATTTCGACCTTGCCGCGGACGTTGAGGACGGTGTCGGGGTGGAGCGACTGGTACATGCGGGGGACGGCGAAGGTCAGGAACGGCACGGTCACGACTGCGACGAGAGCGTACGCCGCCGAGAGCGTCGCGCGCCGCTCGGGGTCCTCGAGCGCGCCGCGCAGCCCGAGGTACGCGCCGTAGACGAGGAGAAGAAGCACGATGGACGTCTCGCGCGGGTCCCAGTTCCAGTACGAGTTCCACATCACGCGGGCGAAGATCGAGCCGGTGACCGTGGCCAGGACGCAGAACACGAAGCCGAGGCGCGCCGCGCCTGCCGCGGCGTCGTCGCTCTCGATCCGGCGCTTCCTCAGATAGACGGCCGAGTGCCATGCGGCGAGGAAAAACGCGAGGGTCGAGACCCAGGCCATGGGCACGTGGAAAAAGACGATCCGAGAGGACTCGCCGACGAAGCTCTGGGCGGGGCGGGCCCACAGAAAAGCGGCCCAGCAAATGACGGCCATCCCAAGTCCCAGGAGTGCTTTGAGGAAGAAACCAAGGCCCTTCACGTGAGGCATGATACTGCCGAGTCGAGAATCGTTCTCTAAAGCAGGCGAATCAGGTTTCGTCCGGTCGAAAAGAGGTCCCGAGGGCCGATTCACTCCCGCCAGACGGCGTCGAAGAGCAGGAACGCGGCCGTCGTGACGACGCCGTCGTAGGCCACGAGGAGGCGCACGAAGTCGACTCCGGCCGAGAATTCCGGCTGCGTGGCGGCGACCCGTGTCGCGAGCACGGCGCCGACGAGTGGCGGCAGGAGGAGCGGGATCGCCAGAACGGCGAAGAGCGCTCCCTTGGCGCTCGCCTTCGAGACGAGCGCGGCCGTGAACGTGGAGGCCGAGGCGAGGCCGAACGTTCCGAGCACGAGAAGGACCACGAAGAGCGCCGGATCCTTGATCTCGAACCCCATGAGGACGACGAAGAGCGGCACGATGAAGATCGTCACGGCGCCGAGGAGCGCCACGTTCGCGAGCAGCTTTCCGAGGAGGACGCCGGGCGGCGGCGCCGACAGCCGGAGAGCCGCGGCCGTCCCCGCGTCCTCTTCGTGGACGAATGTGCGCGAAAGGCCCGTCATCGCCGAGAAGAACAGGACGATCCAGAGAAGGACGGCGTTCACGGTGGGCCGGTCTTCCGGGGAGAGGCGTGTCGGGCCCACCGCGTAGGCGACGAGGACGAGGACGGCGAAGGCGAAGAGGAAGAGCGAGTTCACGGCCACGCGCGTCCGCCACTCCGCGAGGAGCTCCCGCCGGAACACGGCGAGGGCCGCCGGGAGGACGGCCGCGGATTTGTGCGGCGCGCTCACGAGAGCGTCACGCGTTCGTCCGAGAGCGCCAGGTCTCGCGGGTCGTTCGATGCGATCACGGTGATTCCCCGGAGCCGCTGGGAGGTCACGACCTTCTCCACGATGGAGCGGCCCGCCTCGTCCAGGTTCGCGCCCGGCTCGTCGAGGAGCAGCAGGTCGGGCTCGTGCAGCGTCGCGAACGCGAGCTTGACGCGCTGGCGCTGGCCCGTGGAGAGAGAGGAAAGAGATTTCTTCGAGTATGAAGATTCGGGCAGGCCGACCTCCGCGAGAAGCGCCTTCGCGATGGCCGGCCCGCCCACCCGACCTCTTACTTTTTCGAAGAAAATCAGGTTCTCTTCGGCCGTCAACTCGCCATACAGAGAAAGATCGGGGGCGCACCACCCGATGCTGGGCATCACGTCGCGCGGCTCGTGCCCGCCGGCAGACTCTTCACCTTCCAAGAAAATCTTCGTGCTTCCTCCGCTCGGTCGCAGCAACCCCGCCAGGACCTTGAGGAGCGTCGTCTTTCCGCTCCCGTTCTCTCCCGCGACGCCGAGGACGTGTCCCTTCTCGACGCGGAACGAGACCGGCCCGAAGGCGCGGCGCCCGAAGGATCGCGAGAGGTTCTCGGCGACGAGGCGCATCGCGACAGCATAATCGGTCCCGACGTGCGCTCGCGCATCCTCGGTTTTCTCGTTTTTCTCGCGGTCGTGCTCTACCGCCTGACGCTGCGCCTCACGATCGTCGGCGAGGAGCATCGGCAGGCCGTTCGCTCTCGCGGGAAAAAGCCTCTGCACGCGATCTGGCACCAGCGGATGGTCGGCGGGATCCTCGCGCACCGCGGGCTGGGCTATGTGACGATGGCGTCCCGAAGCGCGGACGGCGAGATCATCGCCACGTTCCTCGCGCTCTGGGGCTTCAAGGCCGCGCGCGGCTCGTCCTCGAAAGGCGGCGATCTCGCCATCCTGGAATTCCTCGTAGCCCTGAAGGACGCGCCCGGCGGTGCGCTCACTCCCGACGGGCCGCGCGGTCCCGCGCGAAGATGCAAACGCGGGATCCTCACGCTCGCCGAGCAGGGCGAGGCTCTCGTGCTGCCTTCCTCCTCGTCCTCGAGCCGTCCGAAGTTCCTGAATTCGTGGGACCGTCTTCTCCTGCCGATGCCGTTTTCGAGGTGTGTCGTCGTCTTCTCGCCCGCGCTCGAGCGGGCTCCCGGCGAGATCGAGGAGGCGTTCCTGGCGCGCGCGGACGCTGCGCTCGACTCCGCGACGGCAGAGGCGGACCGTCTCTGCGGCGTGAAGGACGGCCCCCGTGAGAAGGGAAAAGCGGCATGACTCTTCCCGTAACGCTCGACGACGTGAAGGCCGCCCGCGAACGGATTTCCTCTCACGTTCACCGGACGCCGGTGATGACCTCGCGCCGCCTCGACGCGCGCGCGGGCTGCCGCCTGTTCTTCAAGTGCGAGACGTTCCAGCGCGTGGGCGCGTTCAAGGCGCGAGGCGCGTTCTCGAGGCTCTCGCTCCTGGCGCCGGAGGAAAGGAAGCGCGGTGTCGTGGCGTTCTCCTCCGGCAATCACGCTCAGGCCGTCGCGCTCGCGGCCCGGGAGCTCGGCGTCTCGGCCGTCATCGTCATGCCGCGCGATGCCCCTGCGCTCAAGCTCGCCGCGACGCGCGGATACGGGGCCGAGGTGCGGCTCTACGAGCGCGCCGAGGAAAGCCGCGAGAAGATCGCCGGCGGGATCGTGGCCGACGAAGGCCGAATCCTCGTGCCGCCGTTCGACGACGTGGCCGTCATCGCGGGACAGGGCACGGCGGGGCTCGAGCTCCTCGAAGACGTGCCGGACCTCGATGCTGTTGTCACGCCGCTCGGCGGCGGCGGTCTCCTCTCCGGCGTGGCGGTCGCCATCAAGGCGCTCCGGCCCTCGATCCGCGTCTTCGGGGTCGAACCCGAGGCGGGAGACGATTTCGTGCGCTCGCTCGCCGAAGGACACCCCGTGTCCATCCCCGTGCCCGCCACGATCGCGGACTGCCTACAGACGACGAAGCCCGGCGTTCACACGTTCGCGCTCGTATCCGCTCTGGTCGAGCGGGTCGTCACCGTGAGCGACCTCGAGCTCAGGCACGCCATGTCGCTGCTGTTCACGGTCATGAAGCTCGTCGTCGAGCCCGGCGCGACCGCGGCGCTCGCGGGCGTTCTTTCAGGCCGCGTGCCCGCCCTCTCCGGAAAGCGCGTGGGCGTCGTTCTCTCGGGCGGCAACATCGACCCGGAGACGTTCGGCCGCCTCGTGTCCGGTCTCGGAGCCGACGCCGTCTAGAAGTAATAGTTGAAGCCCGCCGCGACGCGGACGTAGTCGGCCTTCGGCTGATTCGGCAGCGCCTTGACTGCGCCGACGTCGAGAAAGACGTAACGGCCGTCGAGGAAGACCGACGTCCTGAAGCTGGTTCTCACGTCCACTCCGACGCCGCCGTGCAACGCGAAGAGGTTCTCCGCGGGAGTGGGCATGTCGGCATTCGGCCCCTGACCTCTGGGCTTGGCCCACGTGTATCCGATGCCGGCCAGAACGTAGGGCTGGACGCGCCCGTCGTGCGGGAAGAAAAGGAGCAGCGACGCGGCGATGGGGACCTCGTCGACCGTCAGGACGCGAACGCCGTCCGTCGCGAACGAGTCGTGGCGGTATCCCGCCGACACCTCGAGACCGATCCCGCCGGTGAGGCGAAAGCGCACATGGACCCCGCCGGTCGCGCCGCCCGACTCCGCGTCGTGCCCGCGCGCGTATCCGGCGCCCGCGCCGTACCCCGTGCCGGGGTCCGAATACGACTGGGCGGCGGCTCGCGGGGCCACGGTGAGGACCACGGCGAGGAGAAGAAGGGTTGGCCCGCTCATCGAGAAAGCGACTGTACCGCGGCCGTGGTCCGCCCGTCCGCGCACGCCGCCGGGAATCGCTCATAATCGTGCACCCGTGGCGTCCAGAAACTGGAAAGACGACCTCCCGACCCTGGTTCTCGCGCTCGCCGCCCAGCTCGGACTCGTGCGCGCGGTGGACTGGGCGCGCACCCATACGGAAACGAGCGATCTCGCACGCCGGCTCGTCGCGGAGCGCTTCTACTTCGCGCCGCAGATCGGGGCGGTGATCGTCGTCCTGATTCTCGGGCGGCTCATCGTGAAGGCCCTGAACCTGCGCGGAGTCGCGATCGGCGAGTGGCTCCGCTCCTCGATTCTCGTGCTCGTCGTGGGCGTCGGGTTCCTCGTGGCCGCGCATCTCGATCAGATCCTCGACGTCGTCGCTCTTCTCGCGCCCCAACCATCGCTGGACGCGGCATCGCGCGACCTGGGCGCCTCGGCGTTCTTCCAGCTCCTCGGGCGCACGGCCACGCTGCGCTACGCGATCGACATCGTGGGACTTCTCGTGTGTCTCTTCGCGATCCGGCTCGGCCAGCCCGCGCACCCGGAGGTCTCGTCCGCGCAGGCGTTCCAGGACGGCCGCGACTGGGTTCACGCCGGCGAGGCATACCTGAAGGCGGGCGACTCGAAACGCGCGCGCCGGATGTTCAAGAAGGCGAGGGCATGGCCCCGGCTGGCTGCCCTCGAGCAGCGTGACGGAAGAGCTCGCGAGGCGGCGCGCCTCTATGGCGAGGCCGGCGACGGCTACACCTGGGAAGCTTCACGCGCGTGGGAGGCCGCCGGCGAGACCGGAGTCGCCGAGGAGCTCGGCAAGAAGGCGCTCCTCCTGGCGCGTGCGGGATCCCGCTGGGACCGGCTCGCCGAGATCGCCGACGTACTCGGCGATCATGCGTCTCTCGCAGAGGCGTGTCGCCGGCTCGCCGAGGGCACGCCGCAGGGGCCTGTCCGCTCGGCACTGTGGAAAAGGGCTGCAGACGCCTACCGCAACGCGGGGAAACCGGGCGATGCCGCTGAGGCCTACCGGAACGCGCAGGAATTCCTCCTCGCCGGCGAGCTCTTCGTGGAGAGCGGCCGATCCGTGGAAGCCGTCCAATCGTTCGAAAGGAGCGGCGCTCTCACGAAGGCCGCCCTTGCGGCGGCGCGCGCGGGCGACGAGAAGGGCGCACAGGAGCTTCTCGCGCGGGAGGCCGAGGGCCGGGGAGACCTCGTGTCCGCGGCCGACGCCTGGCGGCGGTCGGGACAGGCACTGCGCGCCGCCGGCCTCTTCGAGAAAGCGGGAGACTTCGTCCGTGCTGCGGATGCGTGGAAAGAGGCGGGACGCCTCGAAAAAGCGGCCCCGCTCTACCAGCGCGGCGGGAATCGCGCCGCGGCCGCGGAGGCATACGCGGGCGCCGGACAGGTCGAGAAAGCCGCGGCGATCTTCAGCGAGCTCAAGGACTACGACCGCGCGGCGGCGCTCTTCCGCGGCGCGGGGCGCCTGCCCGCCGCGGCGGCCGCTCTCCAGGCCGGCGGAAAGTTCGAGGAAGCGGCCCAGCTCTTTCACCGAACAGGCCGGGATCTCGAGGCCGCGCGGTGCTCTCTCCTGGCAGGGCGTCGCGAGCAGGCGTGGGAGTTCCTCACCGGGGTGCCGCGCAGCGAGCCCGGCCTCGCCGACCTTTTTCTCGAGCTCGCGCGCTCGCATCTCGCCGCTGGCGAGAGCAAGGACGCCGTGCACGTCCTGCGCGCCCTGCTCGGGCGCGGGAAGGTCGACGCCGAGAACGTGCATCTTCACATGACGCTCCTCGAAGCTCTGCGCGCCTCGGGGGATTCCGAGGAGGGAGTGGAGCTCGGGCGGATCGCGGCTTTCGACCCTTCGGTGCTGGAGGGCGCCGCGGTGCAGCCCATGCCCTTCTCGGACGTGGCGCTCGACGATCCCATGCCGCCGGCGCTCATTCGGACGCCGGCCGTCCACAAGTCCGGACCCTACGCGGCGTTCACGCGGCCCGCTCCGCCGCCTCCCGCCCAGCCCCCGCCGCTCCGTATCGCGGTGCCGGCGGCACCGCCGCCCGCCAAGCCCACGATGGGCTTCGGCCTGCCCGAAACCCCCGAGTCGCGATACGAGATTCTCGCCGAGCTCGGGCGCGGCGGCATGGGCGTCGTGCACAAGGCGCTCGACAAGAAGCTGGACCGGTTCGTGGCTCTCAAGATCCTGCCGTGGCAGCTCCGCGGAGACGAGACGGCGATGCGCTATTTCAAGCGCGAGGCCAAGGCGATCGCGGCCCTCAAGCACCCGAACGTCGTCGCGCTCTACGACTACGGCGAGGGCTTCGGCAGCCTCTATCTCGCGATGGAATACCTCGAGGGGCCGAATCTCCAGAAGCTCATCAAGAAGGACTCGGAGAGGGTCCAGAAGAACTGGCGGACCTGGTTCGTCCAGGCGACGCGCGGGATCGCGGCGGCCCACGCGAAGGGCATCCTGCACCGCGACCTGAAGCCCGCGAACCTCATCCTCGACGAGCACGAGACGCTGCGCATCCTCGACTTCGGCCTCGCGCTTCCGCAGGCCGACGCGGGCGGCACGTCCAAGCTCATCGGCAGTCCGGCCTTCTTTCCGCCCGAAGTCCTGCGCGGCGAGATGCCGAGCCCCGCCTCGGACGTGTACTCGCTCGGCGCGGCGTTCTACACCCTCGCGACCGGGCGCTGGCCGTACATCGGCGACGATGTCCTCGTCGCGCGGCTCGAGCGCGATCCCGACGACCCGCGCCCGTACGCCCCGTTTCTCAGCGAGGGGGAAGTCGTGGTTCTCATGCGGACGCTCGCGCGGCACCGGCCCGATCGCTTCCCGGACGGTGGCGAGCTCCTCGCGGCGCTTCTCGCGCTCGAAGCGTAGGAAAGCGTCCCATGAGGATCGCGGTCGTGGCCGGCGACGGGATCGGCCCGGAAGTGACGCGCGAGTCTCTGAAGGTGCTCGGTGCGCTGGCGTCGGTCGCCGAAGGCATGGCCCCTTCTCCTACTCGCGTGAACTCGCTTCGCTCAGACAGCACGCTCGGGCGTCGAAGGGGTCATGCCTCCGGCTCCGATCCATTCATAGAAATCTCTCTATTCCCTTGGGGCGCAGATCACTATCTGAAAACGGGCGAGACGCTTCCCCCGGGCGCGTTCGAGATGCTCGCGCGCGATTTCGACGCCGTCCTCGCTGGCGCCTTCGGCGACCCGCGTATCCCGGATGGGCGGCACGCGGACGAGATCCTCCTCGGCATGCGCCACGGGCTCGACCTTTTCGCGAATGTCCGTCCCGTGCGCGCGCTCCACGACTCCCTCGTCCCGATTCGGAATGCGCGCGCCTCCGACGTCGACTTCGTCCTCTTCCGCGAGAACACCGAAGGAGCCTATTCGGGCCGGGGGCGCGTCGAAGGACCCGGGACCGCCGAGGAGGAGGCGGTGGAGGAGGATGTGACGACCCGGCGCGGCGTCGAGCGGATCTGCCGCGCGGCGTTCGCTTTCGCCGCGACCTTCGGGAAACCCCGGCGCCTTGGACGCCGGCCGCGCGTTCTCATGGCGGACAAGCACAACGTCCAGAAGCGCGGCGGCGGCCTGTGGCTGCGCGTCTTTCGCGAGGTGGCGAATGAATTTCCCGCCCTCGAGAGCCGGCACATGTTCGCGGACGCCCTCGCTCACGAGATGGTGAGGAACCCCGCCGCGCTGGACGTCGTCGTCACGAACAACCTCTTCGGCGACGTCCTGTCGGATCTCGGCGCCGCGCTGCAGGGAGGCCTCGGCCTCGCGCCATCCGGGAACGTGCGACCGAACAGCACGTCCGTCTTCGAACCGGTGCACGGCTCGGCGCCCGATCTCGCGGGGCAGGGGATCGCCAATCCCTTCGGCTCGATCCGGAGCCTCGGGATGCTGCTCGCGCACCTGGGCCGCGCGGATCTCGAGGGGCGGGTCGAAAACGCCGTCGCCGCCTGCGTGGCGGCGGGAGAGACGACGCGCGACCTGGGGGGAAAGCTCTCGACGGCAGAGGCCGGCGACGCCGTCGTCGCGCGGCTGGGCGACGGAACGGCTAGCAGGCTGCTGAAGAAAGGGCTCTTTTTCAAAGGAGCTTGAGCGGGAGAAGACACGTCAAGCTGAAAGAGGGGATTGCTTCGAGAGAGTGAGTCCGTGCTGCTCGCCTTTTTCGGCCCGCTTCGGTCGCACCGAGGGGCGCTTCAGGGGGAATCAGGCGGTCGAGGACTCCATTCGCGCCATTCGGACGAGGTTGTAGGCCGTCATCACGCTGAGGACGTGAGCCGCCACGCGGGCGAGTCCTCGGAAGCGCGTCTTGGCCAGGCCTCCGATGGTCTTACTCCAGCCGAAGATTTCTTCGACGCGCTTCCTGATTCGCTGGCTCACGGCGTAGCCCGCGTGTCTCGTCGTCCTTCGGTCGATGGCGCTGCGCCTGTTGGTGGTGTTCTGGGCCACGTGGGGCGTGACGCCTCTCTCTCGGAGCCTTTCGATGAAATCCCTCGTGTCGTAGCCCTTGTCGCCGGCCAGCGTGATGCGCTTGTCCGAGCCCAGCTCGTCGACCATGCCCAGTGCGGCCGACCTCTCCCCGTAGCCGTCGGCCGTCGTTACGCGCGCCTTCACGCACAGTCCGTTTCTGTTCTCCATCAAGACGTGGCCGAGGTAGCACAGCTGCGAAGGCTGGCCGTCTCCCTTCTTGTAGAGCTTGGCGTCGGGATCGGTCGTCGAGGCGTGCGTGTCGTTGCGCCTCTTCTGGCCGCGAAAGTCGACATCGGCGTTGCGGCCGCCAGGAGCTGGCGGCTCATCGCCGCCCTTACCGTCCTTGTCCTTCCGGGGCTGGAAGCTCTTCAAGGAGGCGTTCGCTTCGATCAGCGTGCCGTCCACGGTGAAGTGCTCGTCCGAGAGAAGAAACTTCTTGCGGGCCTGTGCGACGACTTCCGAGAAGAACTCCTCGAAGACCTCGGCCTCCAACAGTCTCTGGCGGTTCTTCGAGAAGGTCGTCGGATCGAAGGCCGGTGCAAGCCCCGGCATGTCCAGGAACCAGCGGAAGAGAAAGTCGTACCCGAGCCGCTCGCAGAAGAGCCGCTCGCTTCTCACGCTGTACAGCGCGATGAGGATCTGCGCCTTGAGAAGCATCTCGGGCGGAATCGATGGACGCCCTCGCTCCGAGTACAGCCTGGCGAGCTTGGGCTCGAGACGCCTGAGCGCTTCGTCTGCAAGCGCCTTCACCTTGCGGATCGGGTGGTCCCGCGGCACGAGCTCCTCGGGCGTCATCGTCACGACAAGATCGACCTGCTTTTCGTTGTCTCCACGCATGCACATCAAGGTGCAGCCGCATCGCGCAGCAGTCAATGCCTCGCCGCGATTTTCAGGAGCCCTTTTTCAGCAGCCTGCTAGAGGACCCGGACGCGCACCTCGCGCATCGGCTCGGGCTCGTCGAGCTCCAGCTTCTCCTCGACGACGACGCGCTGAATGAGGCCCCGTTCCCCCTCGACGATCAGGGTGATGCCGGGCTCGATCTCGTCGAACGTCGCCTCGGCGACGGACTCGTCGGGGTTCTTCACGATGACCGACTCCACGACGGAGGGCTCGCCCGCGCGACCGGCGACGACGAGCCGGAACGTGGACGTCTCCTTGGCGTGCTTGTTTTTTTCCTTGCGGGCGAGCTCGCGGGCTCGCTTCTGCGCCCTTTTCTGGCGGATTTCCCAAGCCCTCATGCCGCTCCTTTCCGGGCGCGAGAGAGCGCCGGAGCCCCGCATTATGACCGAGCCGGCTATCGGCTAATCTCGGCCGAGCGGAGGCAGCGATGAAAGCAGTCTTCCTGACCGCCCACGGCGGCAACGACGTTCTCTCCTTCGGCGAGCGGCCCGACCCGGTTCCGGGCGCCGGAGAGGTGCTCGTGAAGGTCGAGGCGGCCGCGCTCAACGGGCTCGACATCTTCGTGAGGAACGGCATTCCCGGCGTGCCCGTGACCTTTCCTCACGTGCCGGGCGCCGACGGGACGGGAGTCGTCGAGGCGCTCGGACCGGGCGTGAAGGGCCCCGCGCCCGGAACGCGCGTCGTCCTTCAGCCCGGTCTTTCCTGCGGCACCTGCGAGTTCTGTCTCGCCGGCGAGCGCAGCCTGTGCGTGACGTTCCGGATTCTCGGAGAGCACCTCCCGGGCACGTTTGCCGAGAAGGTCGCCGTGCCCCGGGCGAACGTCTACCCGACGCCCGGCCGGCTTTCTCCGGAGCAGGCCGCGGCGTTTCCGCTCGTGGGGCTCACGGCGTGGCGCATGCTCGTGACCCGCGCCGCTCTCCGGCCGGGGGAGACCGTGCTCGTGCACGGCGTCGGCGGCGGCGTCTCGACGATGGCGGTGCAGATCGCGAAGCTGTGCGGGGCGTCCCGGGTCTTCGTCACGTCCTCGTCCGAGGAAAAGCTCCAGCGCGCGCGGGAGCTCGGGGCGGACGAGACGATCAACTACAAGACGGCGGATGTCGGCAAGGCGATCCGCGAGCTGACGAAAAAGCGCGGCGTGGACCTCGTCGTGGACTCGGTCGGGGCGGCCACGTGGCGTCACTCGCTCAATGCGGCCGCCAGGAATGGTCGCATCGTCACGTGCGGCGCGACGTCCGGCCCGAACCCCGAGGAGGAGATCCGCACCATCTTCTGGAAGCAGCTCACGATCCTCGGGTCCACTATGGGCACGGACGCGGAGTTCACGGCGATGCTTTCGGCCGTCGAGGCCGGCCGGATCGATCCCGTCGTGGACAGCGTCTTCCCGCTCGCGGACGCGCGCCAGGCCTACGAGCGGATGGCTTCGGGGGCGGCCTTCGGGAAGATCGTCCTCAAGGTCGCCTGAGACCGCCGGGCTCGTTGTCGCGTCCGCCTGTCGGGCGTAGAGTGAGTCTCGAGTCGACCGCGCCGAGGAGGATGAATGGCGTCACTCCTTTCCCGCCGCGAATTGGTGGAGCGTTGTCTCGCTACGGGAGCCCTCAAGCTCGCTCCGGCCCTTCCGCTCGGGTTCGCGGCGCCCCTCCTCGCGGACGAAGTCGCGCACGCGCCGACGCCGTCGAACGAGCTCGGTCCCTTCTACAAGCGGAGGGCGCCGAAGACGGCGGTCCTCGCGCCCGAGGGCGCCCCGGGCGTCCCTCTCACGGTGGAGGGCGTCGTCCTGGACACGCATGGCGAGCGGCTTGAAGGCGCGGTCCTCGAGCTCTGGCACGCTTCGGGCGCGGGCCTGTACGACAACGAGGGTTACCTCTACCGGGGCGTCGTCGAAGCGGGCTCCAAGGGCGCATACGAGTTCCGATCCGTGCTCCCCGGACACTACGTCGGGCGCGTCTGCCAGCACATCCACTATCGGGTGACGGCGCCGGGCCACAAGCCGCTCGTCACGCAGCTCTACTTCGCCACGGACCCCGCGTTCGACGGGGACCCGGACAGGAACTTCCGCAAGGACCCGCTGATCACGAGCCGCGAGCTCGTGCGGCCCGTGTCCCTCGCGGCGGACGGCGCCACCGTGCGCGCGAAAGTGCGCTTCGAGATCACCCTCGAACGCGCCTGATGGGACGCCCGCCCGACCATCTTCTCCGGCTCGAAGCTCGCGCGAGCGCGGGTGCCAGTGAGCCGCTCGGCGACTCTCTCGCGGTTTCATTCGCGGACGGGACGCTGCGCGTCTACGGGCCCGGTGGCGAGGTGCGCCGGACGTGGAAAGCCGGCGACAAGGGGTTCGTCGCCCTTGCGTATTCTGGGGACGGCCGGCGACTCGTCGGGGGCGGCTCGGACGGCCGCGTTTCTGTCGTGGAGTCGGGCACGGGGCGCGAACTCGGCTCGTTTCCCGCAAACGCGGCGAAGATCGAAGCGCTCGTCTCCTCGCGCGACGGGAGCGTCGTCGCGACGGCCGCGGGGTCCGAGGCCGCCGCCTTCCGGACCGCGGACGGGACCCGTCTCTTCAAGATCGGCTCGACTGTCTCGGAGGTGACGGATGTCGCCGTTGCGTCTGGAGGCGACCGCGTCGCCGTGGCGTTCACGGACGTCGACGTGCGTCTCGTGGATTCGTCGACAGGGCGCGTTCGCGCGACGATCGCCGACCTGGACATGGCGGCGTTCTGCCTCGCGTTCTCGCCGGACGGGCGGCAGCTCGCGTGCGGTTGTGCGGATGGGTGCGTCACGATCCGCGACGTGGCGACGGGCTCGCGCGTCCGCGCCGACGTGCGCCACGCCGAGCCCGTCGGCGCGGTGAGGTTCTCGCCTGACGGGTCGTGGGTCACGAGCGTCGGACAGAGCATGAACCCGGCGACGCGCGAGGCATCGGTGAAGACGATATCGGTCGCGACGAGCATCGTCGCGACGGAGGTGCTCGGGGTCCTGCCGTTCGTGACGCTCGGCTTCTCGGAAGACGGGACGGCGCACGTCGCCTCGCCCGAGCGAGGGGTCGGAGTGCGCGTGTGGGACGTGCGGCGTCCGGGCGGAGCCGAATTCAGAAACTCCTGAGCGAACTAAGAGTCGGCAAAGAGATCGAGCTGCGGCGCGGGCGGCCGCCGGAACGCGGCCGCCGAGAGACCCGGCGAGCGGGACGTGAAGCCGACCTTCCGCGCTGCGACGGCGAAAAGCGTTCGCATCTGGAGGGCATATGGTCCCTCTCCCGTCATGCGCGAGCCGAAGCGCGGGTCGTTCAGGGCACCGCCGCGGATCCCGCGCAGGAGCGAGAGGACCTTCTCCTTCCGCAGAGGAGTGTGCCGTTCGAGCCAGTCCTCGAAGAGCGGCGCGACCGCGAACGGCAGCCGGAGCGGGATGAACCCGGCCGAGCGGGCGCCGGCCTCCCACGCGGCCGCGAGGAGCGCGGGGACCTCGTGGTCCGTGAGGCCCGGGATGATCGGGGCGAGCATCACCCCGGCGGGCACGCCGACCTCCGCGACCGCGCGGATCGCGGCAAGCCGGCGGGCCGGGGTCGCCGCGCGCGGCTCCATCGCGCGGGCGAGCGCGTCGTCGAGCGTCGTGAGCGAGATCGACACGCCCGCAGCGCCGTGTACCGCGAGGCTGGCGAGCAGGTCGAGGTCGCGCGTCACGAGCTCGCTCTTCGTGATGACGGCGACGGGATGCCGGAGCGCCGCGAACACCTCGAGGCAGCGCCGTGTGACGCCGAGACGGCGTTCGACGGGCTGGTAGCAGTCCGTCACTCCGCTCATGACGATCGTCTCGGGCGTCCAGGACGGAGCGAGGAGCGCTTCCGCGAGGAGCCGCGGTGCGTCCTCCTTCACGAGGAGGCGCGTCTCGAAATCGAGCCCCGCCGAGAAGCCGAGGTATTCGTGCGTCGGGCGCGCATAGCAGTAGATGCAGCCGTGCTCGCAGCCGCGATAGGGGTTCACGCTGTACGTGAACGGGACGTCGGGACTGTCGTTCTTCGAGAGGATCGAGCGCGTCGCGTCGCGGTAGAGCTCCGTCTTCGGCGTGCCCTGTTCGGCGGGCGCGTCCGGGTCCAGCTCGTAGTGCAGCCTCTCGAAGCGATTCGGCGGGTTGTCGGCCGCTCCGCGGCCCCGGAACCCCGGGGGAACATACGCCTCACTCACGCCCCGATCCTGCCACGGCTCGGCGCGCGGCGCTACGCCGGAATCCAGAGGGTGAAGGTCGAGCCGGGACCGCTTTCGTTGTTCGCGACGTCGAGGCGTCCGCGGTGGGCCTGCAGCACCTTCTGCACGACCGTCAGGCCGAGACCGGTGCCGGGTACTTTCTCGCTGCCCTGAAATCTCAGATAAGGGGTCGCGATTCTCGACTTCTCGGCGGCGGGGAAACCCGGCCCCTGGTCGGTCACGGAGATGCGCAGGAAAGGCCGTCCCTCGTCCGGCACCATCTCGACCTTGACGTGCACGATCCCGCCCGGCGGGCTGAACTTCACGGCATTGCCCAGGAGGTTCGCCGCAGCGCGCCGGAACATCGCGAGATCGAGCGGGACCTTCGGGAGATCCCTCGGCACGTCGGATTCGACGGTCACATGGCGTGCCACGGCGAGCCAGCGTGCCTCCTCGAGCGGCAGCGCGAGCGCGTCGGCCGGAGAGACCGGGCGCTTCTCCGTTTCCGGGGCGTCCGCCGGCCGGTAGACGAGGAGCGCGTCCTCGATGAGCCCCTGCAGCCCGCGGGCCGAGGCCAGCGAGCCGTCGAGCATCTTCGCGAGACGCTCGTCGCCAGTCCGGCGCTCCTTGTCGCGCGTGAGCTCGAGTGCGGCCGAGAGCGCCGAAAGCGGGTTTTTCATGTCGTGCACGAGCATCGCGGTGAGGCGGCTCCGGTCGCGGTCGGCGAGCTCGCGGCGCCGCTGCTCGAGGGCGAGGGCCTCGAGCTGGCTCTGCAGGTTTCCGTAGAGGCGCGCCGCGCGGATCGCGAGAGCGAGCTGGTCGGCGGCGCGCCCGAAAAAGACGAGCTCGTCTGCCGGGAAGGCGCGCGGCTCGACCCAGGACATGCCGAGGACCCCCATCAGCTCGCCCTCGCGGTGAATCGGAATGCCCACGAGGCTCGCGGCCCCGAGGGCCTCGAGCGCGGCGAAAGCGAGCGACGTCGGATCGAGCTCGTTGCGGTCGGAGACGACGTACGGCTGACGCGAGGAGACGAGGGCGCGGAACGGCTCGCTGTCGGGCAGCGGCCGCTCGTATCCCACGAGGGACGAGCCCGCGTCGCCCTGGCGCCAGTCCATGAAGACCGTGCACGAGGTCGCGTCCTCGTTCAGGAACCAGATCTCGACCGAGTTCGCGGCGAATCGCGTGCCGAGGAGCGACGTCGCGGCGCCGAGCACTTCTTCGAGGTTGAGCGAATCCCTCGACGCGAGCGCGATGGACGCGAGGATGTCGTTGCGCTTGGCCTCCGTGCGAAGCCGTTCCTTGAACGCGTCTTCGTGCTCCTGCGAGCGGCGGCGCTGGAGAAGGAGGAGCCGTTCGAGTCGCATCGCCAGGAGCGGCCCTTCGTCGCGCTCGCGCACGACCTCGAAGGACTCGAGCGGAATCCGCCTGACGAGCTGGTCCGTGATCTCGTCGCCGGGCGGCACGACGACGAGACAGAGCGGCGGAGAAGGGGCGACATCGAGGATTGGCGGCCGCACCCGGACGAAGCCGCGACCGAAGGCGTCGGGTCTCGTCACCCAGACGAGAGGCCAGTGCGAAAAGAAATCCGGCTCCGTGATCTCCGTCTCGTCGTGGCGCTCGACGAGGAGGCCTCCCGCCGACAACGTCCGGGCCACCCAGGCCATCGCTTCCGGCTCGCCCACGAGCTTGATCCTTCGCAGGATTCCATCGCGCTCCGTGCGCGCGGTGATTCCGCTGACCGGCTCCATGGGCACATTCTCGCCGCCGGTTCGGGCCTCGTCCACCACGACGGGCATGAGATCATCCTTCGAGATGCCGGTCGGCCTCGTCTTTCTCGCCGCGGCTCTCGCGGCGCCCGCCCTGGAAGCTTCGCCGAGTGTCCCGCTCCCTCCGCTCGTGACGTACGAGCTCCTCGAATCCACGCGAAGCGTCACGCCCGCGGGCCAACGCGCCGTCTCGGCCGGCGGAACCGTGACGGTGCGCGCCTCCCGGGCACGCTGGGACCTCACGCACGGGACGTTTCCCCGCTCCACCGCGTCCTCCGTCGTCGCGGAAGCGGACGGCGTGACGTTGCTCGACCGTCAGGAAAAGCTCGCGGCCCAGGCTTCGGCCGCGGACTTCGTCGGGCTCTTTTCGGGGCGCCCCGCGGATAGTGGCGCGACGGTGCCTGCCGTGCGCGACGTGACCGTCGTCCTTCGGCCCGACGGCAGGGGGCGTCCGTTCCAGGACCTTTCCACGTCGCGCTTCCGGCTGGACGGGGCGTGGACCGTCGTCCTTTCGGCGCCCGGGCGCATCACGCGCGTGAAGACCGAGGTCGCCGGAGTCGTGGAGACGGCGGATCTTCCCGAAGCCCTCTCTCCCCTCGATTCCCTCGCGCGGCTTCTGCCCGCCCGCGGAGAGGCGCGCGAAGCCTTCGAGAAGGAGCTCGCGAAGGTGCCCGGCCTTCCCGTGTTCGTCGAGCTCACCGTGACATCGACGTCGAGCACCGAGATGCCGGGGATCCCGCCGGGCACCGAACCCCCGCCGAAGCCCGTGAGCGCGCGCTCGACGGCCACGCGCCGCGTCTCGAATCTCGCCGTTCGGCCCGGAATCCGCGGCGACGAGGCGCTCGTTTCCGTCCCGGAGGATTTCCGGACGCGCGGCCTCGAGAGGCTCGTGAGGGAGCGCGAGCTACCTTGAGCGAGCCCCTCCTCACGCCGCTCCTCGACCTCCTGCCCGAGCTCCTGTCGGGGCGCCCGCTCGCCGTGCTGACGGGAGCGGGTATCTCGGCCGAGAGCGGTCTTCCGACGTTTCGCGGGCCCGGCGGGCTGTGGGAAGGGAATCGCCCGGAGGACCTCGCGACACCCGAGGCGTTCCAGGGGGATCCCGAAAAAGTGTGGCGGTTTTATGCGTGGCGCATCGAGAAGCTGCGGAGCGCGCGGCCGAACGAGGGGCACCTCGCACTGGCGCGCATGGAGCGCCTCCTGCCGCGCATGACGCTCGCGACGCAGAACGTGGACGGCCTGCACGCCGCCGCGGGGAGCCGGAACATCCTCGAGCTGCACGGCACGCTGCTCCAGGCGCGCTGCACGAAATGCTCTCGCCGCTCGGCGGCGCCCGAAGGCGCGATCCCGCCCCTCCCGCGATGCCCATGCGGCGGTCTGCTTCGACCCGACGTCGTGTGGTTCGGGGAAGCCCTGGCGCCCGAGGTCTGGGAATCCGCGGCGCGCGCGGCGGAGGAATGCGCGGTCTTCTTCGTCGTCGGCACGTCCTCCGTCGTGGCGCCCGCTTCGTCGCTCGCGCTCCTGGCGGCGCGCAGCGGCGCCTACGTGTTCGAGATCAACCCGGAGGAAACACCCCTCGCCCCTCTTGCGACGGGAGTTTTCCGGTCGACCGCGGCTGAGGTCCTGCCGGCCATCGTGAGAGCGCTCGTGAGGTGCATCCCGTGACGGAGCGGCATCCGCGGCGCCGGCCCGGCCCGCAGGTCGGACGACTCTCCGAGACGAAGAAAGAAGAGAGACCCAGGGAGAAGATGCTTGGAAAGGGTCCCGAGCATCTGGACGACGAAGAGCTCCTCGCCATCGTTCTCGGCACGGGCAGCGTCCGTAGGCCGGTCCTCGAGATGGCGCACGACCTTCTCGCGGACGGCGGGTTCCCATCGCTGTTCGCGCGAGGCGCCGGCGATCTTCGCAGCCTCGTCCACGGAATCGGCCCGGCAAAGGCCACCCGCGTCGCGGCGATCCTCGAGATCGCGGCGCGTGTCTCCCATGATTCACTTTCTAAGAAAAATCTCCTCTCCGACCCTTCCTCCGTGAGCCGCTACCTCGTCGAGAGGCTCGCGCGCGAGACGCAGGAAGTCATGGGGGGCCTGCTCCTCGACTCCAAGAACCGCCTCGTGAAGGATGCTCTGTTGTTTCGCGGCACGGTGTCGCACGCGTCCGTCGCGCCCGCTCCGCTCTTCCGCCAGGCGATCCTCGCCGGAGCGGCAGGAGTGATCCTGTATCACAACCACCCCTCGGGCGACCCCGAGCCTTCGCCCGAGGACCTCGCGACGACGCAGCGTTTCGCCGCGGCGGGCCGCGAGATCGGCATCGAGGTGAAGGACCACGTGATCGTGGGGCGCGGCCGGTGGGTCTCGTTCCACGATCGGGGGCTCCTGCGCTGAGGGAAACGGCATGAAGACCTACGACGTGGCGGTCGTCGGCGGCGGCATCGTCGGCCTCGCGACGGCGTGGCGCCTCCTCGAGAGCGACCCGAAGCTCTCGGTCCTCCTCCTCGAGAAGGAGGGCGAGGCCGGCGCCCACCAGACCGGCCACAACAGCGGCGTCATCCACTCGGGCCTCTACTACAGGCCCGGCTCCGAGAAGGCGCGTTTATGCGTCGAGGGCGGGAACCTGCTCGTCGATTTCTGCCGCGCTCACGAGGTCCCGTACGAGATCTGCGGCAAGCTCGTCGTCGCGACGTCGGATGAGGAGCTGCCGCGCCTCGACGAGCTGGCCCGCCGCGGCAGGGAGAACGGCGTCGCGGGCGTGAAGGAGATGGAGCCTCCGGAGTTCCGGAAGATCGAGCCGCACGCGGCGGGCGTGAAGGCCCTTCACGTGCCGCCGACGGGCATCACGAACTACGGACTGGTCGCGAAGACGCTCGCGCGCCTTCTCTCCGAGCGCGGGGCGGACGTCCGGTTCCGCTCGAAGGTGACGGCGCTCTCCTCGGCCGGCTCGGAGGTGAGGATCGTCGTGGGAGGCGAGCACCTGGCGGCGAAGCATGCCGTCGCGTGCGCGGGCCTTCAGGCCGACCGCGTCGCGCGCCTGGACGGCGTCGACGCGGGCGTGCGGATCGTCCCGTTCCGGGGCGAGTACTACACGCTCGCGCCCGGGCGCGAGGGGCTCGTGAAGGGGCTCCTCTATCCCGTGCCCGACCCGCGCTTCCCGTTCCTCGGCGTCCATTTCACGCGGCTCGTCGGCGGGGGCGCGGAGGCGGGCCCGAACGCCGTGCCCGCGCTCGCCCGGGAGGGCTACGCGAAGACTTCCTTCAATCTCTTCGACGCGCTCGAGGAGGCCGCATATCCCGGCGTCTGGAAGCTTCTCGCGAAGTACGGCGGAATGGCGGCGGGGGAGCTCTACCGCTCGTTCTGGAAGCCCGCCTTCGTGAAGGCTCTGCAGAGGCTCATGCCCGACATCCGGAGCGAGGACCTCACGAGGGGCGGCGCCGGCGTGCGCGCTCAGGCTCTGCGCCGCGACGGCACGCTCGAGGACGACTTCGTCCTCGTCCCCCACGGCCGCATCGTCCACGTCCTGAACGCGCCGTCGCCCGCGGCCACGGCCTCGCTCGCGATCGGCGGGAGGATCGCCGACCGCGTTCTCGCGATGCGGGGAACGTAGGAACCTGCCTCGATCGAGCAGACTATGGCAGTGTGAAGCTCGGCCCAGCCACCGGTGCCGCATACGGCCGCGACGCGGAGACTGCCTGCAAGGTCCACGTAAAGCTGCCTGATCCCACCGAAGGGCCGATCGTGTACCACGACGGTGCTCCCGGGTGAAACAGGCATCCTGACGCGCAATAACCGGTTCCTCCTGTCAGCCATAAGTTGTAAGTCACGGCGTCCCCGGACGTGAGATTGTCCGGCGGCGTCCAGCCGAGATTCCTGCTCGGAGACGCTTCCTTCGACAAGGCGGTCGGCGCGTGGAGCTGAGGCGAGATGAGTTTTTCCCCGTCGCTGTGGATCGATACCGCTACGGGCTGCGTCGATCCCGGCGGGATGAGCTCGGAAACGATCGTGTGGATCTTGCGGCCCTGATCGCTGAGAACGAACATGAGCTTGATCACCGCACCGGTCGAGCCGGGAGGCGCAGCGAGATCGATTTCGGCATTGCCGGTACAGTCGGAATTGACGTGATACGTCCCCGTCTCGTCTATGTGGAAGCCGGTGACGGGATCGGTCGGGCCGGAAAGGGGCACGCCGTTGGACATGACGAAGTCGGCCTGAGTGAGCCTGCCCTGACCATCGAAGGAAGTCATCGCGACTCCGTCGCGCAGGGTGACAGAGCCATTGGGTCCGAAGATCTGCCCGGAAACCGTGAAACCATAAGAACCGGTCAATGTGGCGTCGGTGCAGCCGTCGCCGTCGGCTTGGGCGCGCGCGACGCTTGTTGCCAGCGTCAATACCGCCGCGAACGCCATCATGACTTTCTTCCCGAGCGAGATTCTCATTTTGTTCTCCTTTCGACCATGCACCGGAATCTGGCGCCCGGATCGCTCGCGCGCCTCTATGGCGGACTCACGTTTCGATCACGTTTACTTGGGGCTTCGTTAGAGCAAGAATCGTTGCCGGAAAAGGAGATGAAGGCCTCCGACGATTCGATCTGGGAGTTCGGGGCCTTTCGCCTGGACGCCCGAGAGCACGTTCTTCTCAGAGCCGGGACAGAAATCTGCCTGACCCCGAAGGTCTTCGATGCGCTCGTGCTCCTGGTCCGGCGCTCCGGGGAGCTGCTGGATCGCGAGGGGCTGCTCAGGATGCTCTGGCCCGGCACGATCGTCACCGATGCGACGCTGACCCAGACGATCTGGCTCCTCCGAAAGGCGCTCGGAGACGTGAGCGAGGGCGGCGAGCTCATCGAGACGGTGCCGCGCGTCGGCTATCGCTTCGTCGGCGCCGTGAGGCGGCGGCCGCGCCCCGCCGGCTCGATCCGGTCGCCGGAGGAGCTTGGCGAGTGTTACCTTCACCGCGATCGCGAGAAGTTCCGGCTGGTCAAGGGCGAAAACGTCGTGGGCCGGGATCCGGACGCGGCGTTCCAGGTCGACCTCGACACCGTCTCCCGCCGGCACGCGCGGATCCTTCTGACAGGGGATACCGCGGTGCTCGAGGATCTCGGGAGCAAGAACGGTACGTTCGTGCGCGGCATGCGCATCGGCGCTCCAACCACGCTCGCGGACCGCGACGTGATCCTCCTGGGTGAAGTCGCGCTCCTTTTTCGGACGTCGCCGCGAAGCGCCACGACGAGATCGGCGGTCCGCCGGCCCGGCCGATCATAGAATGAGACTCCTCCTAACTTGACGCTCGCACCAGGTTCGAAGCTCGGCCCGTACGAAATCCTCTCGCCCCTCGGTGCCGGCGGAATGGGAGAGGTTTACAGAGCCCGTGACGCGCGCCTCGGTCGCGAGGTTGCGGTCAAGGTCCTGCCGGAAGAATTCTTCGAAGACAAGGAACGGGTCACCCGCTTCGAAAGGGAAGCGAAGCTGCTTGCGGCGCTGAATCACCCGAACATCGCGGCCGTCTATTCATTCGAAGAAATCCCCGGTTCTCCGGGGTCTCCTGGTTCCTCCAGCCGTCACCTGCTCGTCATGGAGCTCGTGGCGGGCGACACGCTGCGCGAGCGGATGCGAGACGGGGCGCTGCCGGCGCGCAAAGCCGTGGAGATCGCCGTTCAGATCGCGGAGGGCCTGGCCGCCGCGCACGAGAAAGGGATCGTCCACCGGGACCTCAAGCCCGAGAACATCGTCCTGTCGAGAGACGGCCGGGTCAAGATCCTCGACTTTGGCCTCGCGAAGCTCTTGCCGCGGGCCACCGCCGGTGACGACCCCACATCGGCCGGGACGCGGTCGCTTCTCACGGAAGCCGGAACCGTGTTCGGGACCGTAAGCTACATGTCGCCGGAGCAGGTGTTCGGAGAGCCCGTCGACGGGCGCTCCGACATCTTCACCTTCGGGACGATCCTCTACGAGCTGCTCTCGGGGACGAACCCCTTCCGGTCCGCGACGTCCGCCGAGACGATGACGGCGATCCTCAGGCACGAGCCGCCGCCGCTTTCGGAGCCGCCGCTCGCCGTGGCGCCGGCGCTCTCGGAGATCGTCGCGCGCTGCCTCGACAAGAGGCCGGAAAAGCGCTTTCAGACGGCGGAGGATCTCGCCTTCGGCCTGGAGATGTCGTCAGGCGCTTCGCTCTCGGCGGCGCCTGTTACGGGCCGGCACCCGGGTCGCCGCGTCGTCTGGGCGGTCGCAGGAGCCTGTGTCGCCGGCCTAGTTCTCGGCGCCTCGGCCGCTTTTCTGCTGAGGAGCCACTCGCGCGTCGCGCCGGCGAAGTCCATCCGCTTCACGATTCCGCCCCCTGAGAACGGCTCCTTCTCTTTTGGGATCGAGTCGACGAGCCTCGCCTTCTCGCCGGACGGATCGCAGCTCGCATACATTGCCTCGGATCCGAAAGTAGGGCGACGCATCTGGCTCCGGGCCCTGTCCGGCTTCGAGGCGCGGCCGCTGGCGGGCACTGAGGAAGCCTGGTCGGTTTTCTGGTCCCCCGGCGGGTCGTCGATCGGGTTCTTCGCCGAGAACAAGCTGAAGCGTCTCGACCTTCCGGGAGGTGCGCCCGTTTCGGTCTGCGAGGTCGCCGGTGGAAGCGGCAAGTCGGGCACCTGGGGACGCGGTGGCGACATCCTTTTCGCCAGCGCCCAGGGCGATGCGATCTATCGCGTCTCTGCGTCCGGCGGTACTCCGGCCGCCATTCTGAAGCCCGACGCCTCGGTCGGCGAAACGCGGGTCGTCTGGCCCTGGTTCCTGCCGGACGGCGAGAGGTTCCTCTATTACGCGCGCGTCTTGGGCGGAGGAAAAGTCATGCTGAAAGAGCCCGGACGGCCTCCGCGTCTCGTGCTGACCGCGGCCTCGATGGCTCAGTACTCCGACCCGGGCTATCTCGTTTTCGTGAAAGACGGCGTTCTCCTCGGCCAGCCGTTCGACGCGGGCAGCGGGCGTCTGTCGGGACGTCCGTTTTCGATCGCCGATCACGTCCGCTACTTCATGTCGACGGCCGCCGGGTCGTTCGCCACGTCTCGGGGGGGCACCCTCGCGTTTCAGCCGCAGAACGACGTCCATCGCCTCGTGTGGTTCGACCGGACGGGCCGTGAGCTCGGGACGATCGGGATGC
The DNA here is from genome assembly GCA_963719225.1 of Thermoanaerobaculia bacterium. Classification (GTDB taxonomy): domain Bacteria; phylum Acidobacteriota; class Thermoanaerobaculia; order UBA5066; family UBA5066; genus Fen-183. The sequence goes on from CAVRAY010000001.1 coordinate 1,363,205, forward strand.
CCGCCGAATATCTCGGCGTCCGGATCCCGGCGGACGGCAGCCCCGTTCTCTTCGATCGCGCCCGAGCCGACCTCGGGACGTTCGACGTCTGGTCGTACGACGTCGAACGAAACGTCGAGACGCGCGTGACGTCTTCGCCGGACAGCGAGTTCGCGGCAATCTGGCTTCCCCGGCGGAAAGAGCGTTCTTTTCTCGGCGGTGAGGGGGTCGCCCCCTCGTCTCGTGCGTCGGGACCTCGCGACGGGCACGGAGAAGGAGCTCCTCCCGGAGGGCGGCTTTCAGAACGTCGGTGACATCTCGCCGGACGGCCGGACGCTCGTGTACTTCGAGAGGAGCGACAGGAGTCCCTTCGCAATGTGGGCGCTTCCGCTCTCGGGGGAGGGAAAGCCGCGCCGCCTCCTCGAAGGGGCTTCCCTGGAGGACGATGCACGATTTTCGCCCGACGGCCGCTTCCTCGCGTTCATCTCCGGCGAGTCGGGGCAGCCCGAGGCCTACGTGATGCCGTTTCCGGGACCCGGGGAGAAGACACGGGTCTCGACGGGAGGCGCGAGCGTCGTGCGCTGGAGCCGAGACGGTCACGAGCTTCTCTACCTGGCCGGCGACCGGCGCATGACGTCGGTGCCGGTCAGGACCTACCCGTCGCTCCAGCTGGGTGCGTCCAAACCGCTTTTCGAGCTGAAGGGGCGGTTGAGCTGGATCGCCTTCGATGTCTCCCCGGACGGCAAGCGTTTCCTCGCCGTGGTCCCGGAAGCGCTGGCCGACGATCTTCCCCTGAGCGTCGTCGTCAACTGGTCGTCCGACGTGGAGAAGTAGCCCGCGGTATCCTCGATTCTTCATGGCGCGCCGCTACTTCACGACCCCGATCTACTACGTCAACGACCGGCCCCACATCGGGCATCTCTACACCACGGTCGTCACGGACACGCTTGCCCGTTATTTCCGCCTCGCGGGGGAGGACGTGCGTCTTCTGACCGGCACGGACGAGCACGGGCAAAACATCGAGAAGGTCGCGAAGAAGGAGGGCGTCGCCCCCATCGTCGTGGCCGACCGGCACGCGCCGACGTTCCGGAACCTGTGGAAGGAGTTCGGGATCGCGAACGACGACTTCATCCGGACGACCGAGCCGAGGCACCGCGTGGGCGTCGAGGAGATCATCCGACGCATCGACGCGGCGGGCGACCTCTATACCGCCTCTCACGAAGGCTGGTATTGCGCGCCGTGCGAGGCGTTCTACCCGGAGAAGGACCTCGTGGACGGCAAGTGCCCCGTCCACGGGACGACGCTCGAGCTGCAGAAGGAAGAGAACGTCTTCTTCCGCCTCTCACGTTATGCCGGCCGCCTCCTCGAGCTGTATGGCGCAAAGAACGCCGACGGTCAGCCGTTCGTCTATCCCGAGAGCCGTCTCAACGAGGTTCGATCGTTCGTGGAATCCGGTCTCAAGGATCTCTCGGTGTCGCGGACGTCCATCACGTGGGGCATCCCGTTCCCGGGCCGGCCGGGCCACGTCGTCTACGTGTGGCTCGACGCGCTCGTGAACTACATCACCGCGCTCGGATTCGGCTCGAAGGACGAGACGCTCTACGAACGCTACTGGCCGGGCATCCACGTGATCGGGAAGGACATCCTGAGGTTCCACGCGGTCTACTGGCCCGCGTTCCTCATGTCGGCAGGTCTCGACGTTCCGCGGCAGGTCGTGAGCCACGGCTGGTGGCTGCGCGACGCGAAGAAGATGTCCAAGTCCACGGGCAACGTCGTCAAGCCCGACGAGCTCGTCGCCGCGTTCGGCGTCGACGCGCTGCGCTGGCACCTCGTCTCGGCGATGTCGTTCGGGCAGGACGCGAGCTTCTCCGACGAGGACTTTCTCGCCGGGTACAACGCGGATCTCGCGAACGGAATCGGGAACACGCTCTCGCGCGCGGTGAAGATGTCGAGGGATTTCTTCGAAGGTAGAACGCCGCCGGAGAGGGATTCGAAGAAAAATTCCTTCGAATGGCCGAAGACCGCCACGGATCGGATCGCGAGATGGCGCACGGCATTCGAGGGCTACCGCCTTCATGAGGCCGCCGGCGAGATCCGATCGTTCCTGCAGCTCGTGGACAGCTACATCACGACCAACCAGCCGTGGCGCACCCCGGCAGATCTTTCGCTCGAAGAAATCTCCCGGTTCCGCTCGCACGTGCTTTTCGACTGCCTCGAAGCTCTGCGCATCGCGGCCTGCCTTCTCGCGCCCATCGCGCCGCGCGCCGCGACGGAGATCTTCCGACGTCTCGGCGTCGACAAGCGCGCAGAAGACGTCCGCGGAGCCGACCTCGCGTGGGGCCAGCTTCCGCTCAGCGCCCCGCTCCCGTCCGCGCCGCCGCTCTTTCCGAGGGCGGACGCGAAAGAATATTTTGCTTCCAGAGGCGAATCCACGGGCAGTGCCTCCAAGGAGAGATCAGTGGCAGACGAAAGGTCCGAAGGTTCTTCGAAAGGTGTGTCTCAGGCAGGTGCCGCGGCGGGCGGCGGGGCTGATGGTGGCGCATCGCCCGCGCCGTCGCCGGCGGCCGGCGGCAGCGCGGGCGCGCTGACAGCGCCCGAGGCTGGTCGTTCTTCTCTTAATTCCCCTTCTAAGCAAAATCCACCATCGCCATCCGCTCCACCGCAGCAGGCGACGACTCCTGCTTCGCCCGGCGCGTCCGAAAGCAAAATCCCAATCTCCGACTTCCTGAGGATCGACCTTCGCGTGGGAGAGGTGATCGCGGCGGAGAAGGTGGAAAAGTCGAAGAAGCTGATGAAGATGACGGTGAAGCTCGGCGACGAGGTGCGGACGATCGTCGGCGGCATCGCGACCGCATACACGGCCGAGCAGCTCGTCGGGAAGAAGTTCGCCTTCGTCGCGAACCTTCAGCCCGCGAAGCTCATGGGCGTCGAGTCGAACGGCATGATCCTCGCCGCCACCTTCCCGGAGACCGGCGAGCCGTCGCTCCTCATGGTCGATCCCTCGGTGCCTTCGGGAGCGAAGGTCAAGTAGATGGCCGAGTCCCACGGCGGCGACAACGACACCCACCGGCCTCCGCCGCCGTCGCCTCCCGTCCCGGCCGACCCGGCCGCGAAGGCGAACCTCGAGGCCAGCCTCGCGTCGCCGACGTACGCGCTGGCGCAGGAAGACCTCGTTTTCCTCGCGCACCGCCAGCTGCGGGGCGTGCGCCTCATGCTCGAGCTCGAGAAGGCCGACATGCAGATGGATCTGGAGGGGATCCGGACCACGATCGTCGTTTTCGGCGGCGCGCGGCTCAAGGAGGGGGACCGCTGGTACGCGGAGGCGCGAGAGTTCGGACGCATCGTCTCGACGAGCTGCCAGATGGACGGAGCGAGCGACTTCGTGATCACGACCGGCGGCGGCCCGGGTGCGATGGAGGCCGCGAACCGTGGTGCGTGGGACGCCGGCGCCAAGACCGTGGGCTTCAACATCCAGCTTCCGCACGAGCAGTGGCCGAACGCCTACATCACGCCCTCGCTCTGCTTCCGATTTCACTACTTCGGCATCCGCAAGATGCACCTCCTGATGCGCGCTCGTGCGCTCGTCGCGTTCCCGGGCGGCTACGGCACGCTGGACGAGCTCTTCGAAACGCTCACGCTCGTCCAGACCGGGAAGATGAAACGCGTCCCGATCGTCCTCGTGGGCCGCGCGTACTGGGAGAAGCTCATCAACTGGCAGCTCCTCGTCGACGAGGGCGGGATCGCGCCCGAGGACCTGAATCTCATTTCCTGGGCCGAGGGCGGCGCCGAGGCGTGGAACGCGATCGTGGACTTCTACATCCGGCATCCGGCGCCGCCCGGTTCGCGCCTGCGCTGATGGCCCTCTTCGAATGACCCCCGAGTACGCGGACTCGCACGGGCACCTCACGATGGTGTTCGAAGGCGGCGAGATGAAGGGCGCGCCGCGGGACGCGACCGCGGCCGAGGTGAAAGAGCTCGTGAACCGTGCGCGGGACGCCGGCGTCACGCGCATCCTCGTGCCCGGAACCCATCGCGGCGACCTGCGTCTGGCGGTCGACATCGCCGAGCGGTACGAGGGCGTCTTCGCCGCCGTCGGAATCCATCCGCACGAGGCGAATGAGTTCGACGAGGACGGGGACCTGAAGATCTTCGAGGAGCTTTCGGCGTCGAAAAAGGTCGTCGCGGTCGGGGAGATCGGCCTCGACTACCACTACGACCATTCTCCGAAGGAGGCACAGCGCTACGCGCTCGAGGCTCAACTGCGCTTCGCAATGGAGAAACGTCTGCCCGTCCTCCTTCACAACCGCGAATCCGAGCAGGACCTCCTTCCGATCCTCGAGAGTCTCGCGCCCGGCGACCCCGGGAATCTGCGAGGCGTCTTCCACTCCTTTTGCGCGGACGCGGCGACGGGGGAGCGGGCGCTCGCGCTCGGGTACCTCGTCAGCTTCTCGGGGATGCTCACGTTCAAGTCCGCCGAGAACGTCCGCGACGCGGCATCGGCCCTGCCGCTCGATTCGATGCTCCTCGAAACGGACGCACCGTATCTCGCGCCCGCTCCGTTCCGGGGCAAGCCGAACGAGTCCTCGTTCCTGCCGAGGACGGCGGTGAGACTGGCCGAATTGAAAGGCGTGCCCGTCGAAGAGATCGCGCGCGTCACGACGGACAACTTCAAGCGGCTGTTCCGGGTGCCCTAGAAACGGTTCCCATGGCCCGCCCGCCGCGTCTCTCCCGCGCCGAGTTCGAGAAGCTGGTGGAAAAGGCGATCGAAGAGCTGCCGGAAGCGTTCCAGGAGCGCCTCGAGAACGTCGTCATCGCGGTCGAGGACGAGCCGACCGACGAGGACTACGAGCTCACGGACACGCCCGACGACGAAGACCTCTTCGGCATCTTCCGCGGACCGATGCGCACGGAGATGTCGTGGGACATGCTCCCCTCGCTCCCGCCGCAGGCCGTCGTCTTTCGCGGGCCCATCCTGCGCAACACAAAGAGCAGCCGGGAAGCCGTCAAGGAGATAAAGGACACTCTCGTCCACGAGCTCGGGCACTACTTCGGCCTCGAGGACGACGAGATGCCGTGTTGAGGGACCTCCTCTCTGCGTACGCTTTGAAGTACACTCAAACGTACGAGAGGACTCCTATGCGCCGAACGCACTTGAAAGAAGACGTTCACCCCATTTCCGAGTTTCGTTCCAATGCGGCCACTCTCGTCCGGAAAGTTAGGGAAAGCCGCCGGGCGCTCATCCTCACGCAGCGCGGACGTAGCGCGGCGGTCCTCCTCGATGCCGAAGACTACGAGGATCTTCTCGAGGAAATCGACATCCTCCGCGACGTTCAGACGTCATTGAAGGAGCTCGAAGCCGGCAAGGGCGTCACTCACGCCAAAGCTCGCGACCAGGTTCTCAAGACACTTTCGCGGTGAGAGTGAAATGGTCGCCCCTCGCGATCAAACGGGCGTCGGAAGCAGCTGCCTTCCTCGCTCGAGACAACCCCGAAGCCGCCGAACGGTGGACCAAGGAGCTCTTCGAGGCAGTCAAACGGCTCGAGAGCTTCCCGGAGTCGGGCCGCATGATTCCGGAAATCGGGCGACCCGAGTTCCGCGAGATCCAATACGGACGCTATCGGGTTCTTTACCGCTTTCAGCGATCTGCGGTTTCGATTCTGACCGTACGACATGCCCGGCGACTATTCGATCCGACCGACGTGCGACCTCGCTAGCCTCTCGTGCGAAGCGCGTAACGCTAAACTAACGCGCTTGAAATTCCTTTCCGTCGAGTGGGGTCCGGAACTTGCACCCCCGCTTCCTGCACCGGGGTCTGTCCCGGTCCCGAGGAACAAATGAGCCCGATCGAGACCGAAGATCCCCCGGCCCTGCCCGCGGCGAAGCCGGTCGAAACGCCCGAAACACGCGCGCTACAGAAGACCGCGAAGGCGCTCCCGGAAGCTCACCGGCCGGAAGAAAAGCGGGACGAAAGGGACGCGAAGCCGCCCGACCAACCCTCCGGCAAGCCGCACCGGTGGCCGTGGATCGTGGGCGCCGTGGTCCTCGCGATCATCGCGATCATCTTTCTGGCGGGCGCTCGCAACAAGCGCGCCCAGCGCGAGGCGGACGCGAGGGCGCGTCCTAAAGCGGTGTCGGTCATGACCTCCGTCGCGCGCACGGGCGACATGCCGGTCTACCTCACGGGACTCGGAACCGTCACGGCGCTGAACACCGTCACGGTGAGGAGCCGTGTCGACGGCCAGCTCCTGAACGTGGCCTACCGGGAAGGGGAGAACGTCCGGAAAGGCGACCTTTTGGCCGAGATCGACCCGCGCCCGTTCGAGGTGCAGCTCGCGCAGGCGGAAGGACAGAAGGCAAAGGACGAAGCAATCCTCAGGAACGCAAGGCTGGACCTGGAGCGCTATCGCATCCTGGCGGCGCAGGACGCGATTCCGAAGCAGCAGCTCGACACGCAGGCCGCCGCCGTCGCGCAGGGCGAAGCGGTGCTCATGACCGATCAAGCGCAGGTCGACGCCGCGCGGCTGAATCTCGTGTACACCCGCATCACGGCACCGATCAGCGGCCGCGCCGGGCTCCGCCTCGTCGACATCGGCAACATGGTGCACGCCGCAGATCCGAACGGCCTCGTCGTCCTCACGCAAGTGCAGCCCATTGCCGTCATCTTCACGCTGCCAGAGGACCAGCTCAACGCGGTGCGCGACCGGCTGCGCCAGGGCCGGAAGCTGCCTGTCGACGCGTTCGACCGCGACCTCAGGCACAAGCTCGGAACGGGCGAACTCGCGACGGTGGACAACCAGATCGACCCGGCGACGGGCACGGTGAAGCTCAAGGCCATCTTTCAGAACTCAGACGACGGGCTCTTTCCGAACCAGTTCGTGAACCCGCGGCTCCTCATCGACACGTGGAAGGGCGTCGTCCTCGTGCCGAACGCCGCGATCCAGCGCAGCACGCAGTCCACGTTCGTCTTCGTCGTGAAAGAGGATCAGACCGTCGAGGCGCGCCCCGTCGAGGTGCGGCTGACGGAAGGCGACACGAGCGCGATCGCCAAAGGCATTGCCGCGGGCGAGACCGTGGTGACGGAAGGCGTCGACAAACTGCAGACCGGCGCGAAAGTGGAGACCGGAAAAGCCGGGGCGCCCGGTGCTCCCGCCGCGACCGCGCCGCAGACGAAGGGCGCCGCCGCCACCAGGAAGAAATGAACCCTTCCCGCCCGTTCATCCTGCGGCCGGTCGCGACGTCGCTCCTGATGGCCGGGCTGCTCCTGGTGGGCGTCGTGGGATTCCATTTCCTCCCGGTCTCGGCGTTGCCCCAGGTCGACTACCCGACGATCCAGGTCCTGACGTTCTATCCGGGCGCGAGCCCGGACGTCATGGCCTCCTCAGTCACCGCTCCTCTCGAGAGGCAGTTCGGCCAGGTCCCGGGCCTCAACCAGATGACGTCGACGAGCTCGCAGGGAGCGTCGGTCATCACGCTCCAGTTCACGCTCGAGCTCAACATCGACGTGGCCGAGCAGCAGGTGCAGGCCGCGATCAACGCCGCGGGGACTTTCCTCCCGCGTGATCTGCCGAACCCGCCCATCTACAGCAAGACGAACCCGGCCGACGCCCCGATCCTCACGCTCGCCCTCACGTCCAAGACGATGCCGCTCTCCCAGGTGGAGGACATCGCGGACACGCGCCTCGCCCAGAAGATCTCGCAGCTCCCGGGAGTGGGTCTCGTGTCGATCAGCGGCGGCCAGAAGCCGGCGGTGCGGGTCCAGGTCAATCCCGCGGCTCTGTCCTCCTACGGCCTCACGATGGAGGACGTCCGGACGGCTCTCGCCCAGGCGAACGTCAACCAGGCGAAAGGGAGCTTCGACGGCTCCACGCAGGCCTACACGATCGGCGCGAATGACCAGCTCCTCAAGAGCGCCGACTATCGGCCGCTCGTCATTGCCTACAAGAACGGCGCCCCCGTCCATCTCTCGGACGTCGCGGCCGTCGTCGACGGCGCCGAGAACGTGAAGCAGGCGGCCTGGATGAACCAGACACCGGCCGTGATCGTGAACATCCAGCGACAGCCGGGCGCGAACATCATCGCGGTCGTCGACCGCATCAAGGCGCTCCTCCCGCAGCTCAAGAGCGGACTGCCGGCCGCGATCGACCTCGCGATCCTGACGGACCGCACGACGACGATCCGCGCGTCGGTCAAGGACGTCGAGTTCGAGCTGATGCTCGTGGTCGCGCTCGTCGTCATGGTCATCTTCCTCTTCCTGAGGAGCGTCGCCGCCACCATCATCCCGAGCGTCGCGGTTCCGCTCTCGCTCGTGGGCACGTTCGCGGCGATGTACGCCCTCGGCTACAGCCTGAACAACCTCACGCTCATGGCGTTGACGATCTCGACCGGCTTCGTCGTGGACGACGCGATCGTCATGATCGAGAACATCACGCGCTACATCGAGGAAGGGGAGAAGCCCCTCGAGGCCGCGCTGAAGGGATCCGAGCAGATCGGGTTCACGATCCTGTCGCTGACGGTGTCTCTCATCGCCGTTCTCATACCGCTCCTCTTCATGGGCGACATCGTGGGGCGGCTCTTCCGCGAGTTTGCGGTGACGCTCTCGGTGACGATCCTCATCTCCGCGGCCGTCTCGCTCACGCTCACGCCGATGATGTGCGCGCGCCTCCTGCGCCACAAATCCGATTCGGAGCGGACCCGCTTCTACCGGGCGTCCGAGCGCGTCTTCAAGGGGATCATCGCCTTCTACGACCGCACGCTTCGCTGGGTCCTCGGGCACCAGACGGCCACGCTCGTCGTCGCCGTCGTCACGTTCGTCGCGACGATCCTCCTGTACGTCGTGATCCCGAAGGGTTTCTTCCCGGTTCAGGACACGGGCGTCCTCCTCGGCATCTCAGAGGCCCCGCAGTCCGCCTCCTTCGAGACGATCTCCGAGAGGCAGCAGCAGCTCGCGGCGGTCATCCTGAAGGATCCCGCCGTCGAGAGCCTCTCGTCGTTCATCGGCGTCGACGGCACGAACCAGACGCTCAACAGCGGGCGGATCCAGATCAACCTCAAGCCGCTCGACGAGCGCAAGATCCGCGCGGAGGACCTCATCCGCCGGCTTCAGCCGGAGCTGCAGAAGGTCGGCGGAATGACGCTCTTCCTCCAGCCCGTGCAGGACCTGACCGTGGAGGACCGGGTCAGCCGGACGCAGTACCAGTACAGCCTCGAGGACCCGGACGCCGCCGAGCTGAACGCGTGGGTGCCACGATTCGTCGAGAAGCTGAAAGGGCTCCCGGAGCTGCGCGACGTCACGAGCGACCAGCAGAACGCCGGGCTTCAGGCGCGCGTGATCATCGACCGGAACGCGGCTTCACGCTTCGGCATTACGCCCCAGCAGATCGACGACGCGCTCTACGACACTTTCGGGCAGCGCCAGGTCTCGACGATGTTCACGCAGCTCAACCAGTACCGCGTCGTGCTCGAAGGGAGGCCCGAACTCCAGGTCCGGCCCGAGGACCTCCAGAACGTCTACCTGCGCTCCTCGGCCGGGGGCTCGGTGCCGCTGCGGTCGCTCGCGGTCATCGAGACGGCGTCGACGCCTCTTTCCGTGAACCACCAGGGGCAGTTTCCGGTCGCCACGGTCTCCTTCAACCTCGCTCCGGACGCTTCGCTCGGAGGAGCGGTCAGGGCGATCGAGAAAGCGCGCAAGGAGCTCGGCCTGCCGGAGAGCATCCAGGCGGGATTCCAGGGAACCGCGCGGGCGTTCGGCGCGTCGCTCACGAACACTCCGCTCCTCATTCTCGCCTCGCTCGTGACGGTCTACATCCTCCTCGGCGTCCTCTACGAGAGCACGATCCACCCGATCACGATCCTGTCGACGCTTCCGTCCGCGGGCGTCGGGGCTCTCCTCTCGCTCATCCTGTGCCGCCACGACTTCTCGGTCGTCGCGCTCATCGGAATCATCCTTCTCATCGGCATCGTCGAGAAGAACGCGATCATGATGATCGACTTCGCCCTCGACGCCGAGCGCCGCGACAAGAAGAAGCCCGAGGACGCGATCACGCAGGCCGCGCTCCTGAGGTTCCGGCCGATCATCATGACGACGATGGCCGCGCTGCTCGCGGGAATCCCGCTCGCGCTCGGCGGCGGCACCGGCTCGGAGCTGAGGAAGCCGCTCGGGATCGCGATCGTGGGCGGGCTCATCTTCAGCCAGCTCCTGACGCTCTACACGACGCCAGTCATCTACCTCGCTTTCGACCGCCTCGCGGCCCGGCTCTCGAAGGGGCGCGGCCGGACGGCCGGGAGAGCGCCGGGCCCCGTGCCCGAGCCGGCGCCGGCGGAGAGCCGGTGAGGCTCTCCGGGGGGCTGAGCTCCGGACGCCCGGGTCCCAACCCGGTCGTCCCCCCGGACCCCCGTCCAGAGGTGTCGGCGGGCTCTGCTGCTCGTCACGGAGGACCGTCGGCTCCGTTCATCCGCCGTCCGATCGGCACGAGCCTTCTCACGATCGCGCTCGCGCTCGCCGGCGGCATCGCCTACTTCTTCCTTCCCGTCGCGCCGCTCCCGCAGGTCGAGTTCCCGACGATCTCGGTTTCGGCGAACCTGCCCGGCGCGAGCCCGGAGACGATGGCCTCGTCGGTCGCGACGCCGCTCGAGCGGCAGTTCGGGCGAATCGCGGGGATCACGGAGATGACGTCGCAGAGCTCGCTCGGCTCGACGTCGATCACGATCCAGTTCGACCTGTCCCGGAACATCGACGCCGCCGGAAGGGACGTCCAGGCCGCGATCAACGCGGCGCGCGGCCAGCTCCCCTCGAATCTTCCGAACAACCCCCGCTACCGGAAGGTGAACCCCGCCGACGCTCCGATCATGCTGATCGGTCTGACTTCGGACAGCGTTCAAAGGTCGCGCATGTACGACCTCGCGTCTTCCATCCTGCAGCAGAAGCTCGCGCAGGTTCCAGGCGTCGGGCAGGTGTTCGTGGGCGGGGGCGCGCTCCCGGCGGTGCGCGTGGACGTGAACCCGACGGCTCTCGCGCGCACCGGCCTCGGCCTCGAGGACCTGAGGAGCTTCCTCTTCAGCGTGAATACGAACCGGCCCAAGGGCGACGTCGGCCGCGGGGACCGCCTCTGGTCCATCGCAGCGACGGACCAGCTCTTCAAGGCGGACCAGTACAAGCCGCTGGTCGTCTCGTACAAAAAGGGCGCGGCCCTCCGGCTCTCCGACATCGCCACGGTCACGGATTCCGTCGAGGACGTGAGGACCACCGGCCTCGCGAACGGCAAGCCCGCGATTCTCATCATCGTGTTCCGGCAACCGGGCGCGAACATCATCGCGACCGTCGACCGCATCTACGCGCTCCTGCCGCAGCTCCAGGCCGAGCTGCCGCCCACGATCGCTCTCACCGTCATGCTCGACCGGACGACGACGATCCGCGCGTCCGTGAAGGACGTCCAGATCACGCTCCTGATCTCGATCTCCCTCGTCGTCCTCGTCGTCTTCGTGTTCCTGAGGAGCGTCCGTTCGACGATCATCCCGAGCGTTGCCGTGCCCGTCTCGCTCATCGGTACGTTCGGCGCGATGTATCTCCTCGGCTACTCGATCGACAATCTGTCGCTCATGGCCATGACGATCGCGACGGGCTTCGTCGTGGACGACGCGATCGTCGTGATCGAGAACATCACACGGCACGTCGAAGGGGGGATGAAACCGTTCGACGCCGCGCTCGAGGGTGCGCGCGAGATCGGGTTCACGGTCTTCTCGATGAGCATGTCGCTCATCGCGGTGTTCATTCCGATCCTCCTCATGGGCGGCATCGTGGGCCGGCTCTTCCGCGAGTTCGCCGTGACGCTTTCGGTCGCGATCTTCATCTCGATGCTCATCTCGCTCACGACGACCCCGATGATGTGCGCCTGGCTGCTCAAGGGAAAAGAGGAGCAGCAGCACGGCCGCCTGTACGCCCTGAGCGAGCGCGGCTTCCAGCGGATTCTCGGCCGCTACGACGCGTCGCTGCGCTGGGTGCTGCGTCACCAGCCGCTCACGCTCGCCGTCACGCTCGTGACGATGGCGGCGACGGTCTTCCTCTACGTCAAGGTGCCGAAGGGCTTCTTCCCGCAGCAGGACACCGGCCGCCTTTCAGGGTCCATCCTGGGCGACCAGAACACGTCTTTCGCGGCGATGCGAAAGCGTGTCGCCTCATTCGTGGATGTCGTCATGAAGGACCCGGACGTCCTCTACGTGCAGGCTTTCGCGGGTGGCCAGGGGGTGTTGAACCAGGGCCGGATGTTCGCCACGCTGAAGCCGCGCCGCGAGCGCAAAGCCACCGCGGACCAGATCATCGGACGCCTGCGCGGACAGCTCGGTTCCGTGCCCGGCGGCAGTTTGTTCCTGCAGGCCGTCCAGGACCTCCGCATCGGCGGCTTCGCCTCGAGCGCGCAGTATCAGTACACGCTTTCGGCGGACGACCCGAAGGACCTCGCGGAGTGGGCGCCCAAGGTGCTCCAGAAGCTGCGCTCCGTCAAGGGCCTCGCGGACCTCAACAGCGACCAGCAGATGAAGGGCCTCGAAGCGACCGTCGTCATCGACCGGGCGACGGCCTCGCGCTTCGGCATCGCGCCGCAGCAGATCGACGACGCCCTGTACGACGCCTTCGGTCAGCGGCAGGTATCGACGATGTACACGCCCCTGAATCAGTACCACGTCGTGATGGAGGTCGATCCGAAGTTCTGGCAGGATCCCGAGAGCCTGAAGTCGATCTGGGTGAAGGCGAAGGACGGGACGCAGGTTCCTCTATCCGCCTTCACGCGATTCCAGCGTTCCACGGCGCCGCTCGCGATCACCCACCAGGGACAGTTCCCGTCCGTGACTCTCTCGTTCAACCTGGCGCCCGGACTCGCCCTTGGCGACGCGGTGAACGAGATCCACCGCGCCCAGCGCGAGATCGGCGTCCCTTCCGGAATCCGCTCGAACTTCCTGGGGACGGCGAAGGCGTTTCAGGAGTCGCTCCGCAACGAGCCGCTTCTCATTCTCGCGGCGATCGTGACGGTGTACATCGTCCTCGGCATCCTTTACGAGAGCCTGATCCACCCGGTCACGATTCTCTCGACGCTGCCGTCGGCAGGCGTGGGCGCGCTCCTGGCGCTCCTGCTCACGGGCACGGACCTCAGCGTGATCGCGCTCATCGGGATCATCCTTCTCATCGGGATCGTGAAGAAGAACGCGATCCTGATGATCGACTTCGCTCTGGAGGCCGAGCGCAAGGAGAACAAGAAGCCCGAGGAGGCGATCTTCCAGGCCTGCCTCCTGCGATTCCGGCCGATCACGATGACGACGATGGCGGCGCTCCTCGGCGGCCTGCCGCTCGCTCTCGGTGCAGGCACGGGCTCGGAGCTGCGCCGCCCGCTCGGCATCGCGATCGTGGGCGGCCTGATCTTCAGCCAGATGCTGACGCTCTACACGACGCCCGTCGTCTATCTCTACCTCGACCGCATGCGCCTGCGCTGGGAGAAGACCCGGCGTCGCCGCGTCGCCGCTCGGGACCTCTCTCATGAGCAACCGGCGACCTGAACCGCTGCGCGGCGTCGTCGCCGCGGCTCTCGCTTCCACTCTCGCGCTGCTTTTGCCGGCGTGCGCCGTGGGCCCGAATTACCGGACGCCGTCGGTGGCGGAGCCGGCCACGTTCAAGGAGGCGAGCGTCGAGCCTTCGGAGTGGAAGCCGGCGCAGCCGGGAGACGCGCTGCCCAGGGACGGGTGGTGGAGGCTCTTCGGAGATCCCGGTCTCGATGCGCTCGAGGAGCAGGTCTCCCCGGCGAACCAGAGCGTCGCGCAGGCCGAGGCCCGCTACCGTGCCGCGCGGGCGGCCGTGAGGCAGGCGCGCGCGGACTTCTTTCCGACCGTGACGGGCTCCGCTTCCGTGACGCGGTCGCGTTCGGGATCCGCGCGCTCTTCGTCCGCGACCCCGGCGAGCGGCACGACGGCGTCGTCTCCGGTCACGACGACGCTCTACGGCGTCTCGGCGGAGGCTTCGTGGGAGCTAGACGTCTGGGGGCGGGTGAGGCGCAGCGCCGAGTCGAGCGTCGCGAGCGCCGAGGCCACCGCGGCGGACCTCGAGAACGTCCGCCTTTCCATGCAGGCCGAGCTCGCGGTGGACTGGTTCCTGCTCCACGGGTTCGACGCTCAGAGGGAGCTGTTGGAGACGAACGTCGCGGCTCAGGAAAGGGCGCTCCACCTCACGCAGAACCGGCACGATCAGGGCGTCGTCTCCGGTGTGGACGTCGCGCAGGCCGAGACGCTCCTCGAAACGACGCGCGCGCAGGCGATCGACCTCGGCATCGCGCGCGCGCAGACCGAGCACGCGATCGCGGTCCTCGTCGGCAAGGCTCCGGCTGACCTGACGATCCCGCCCGCGAAGATCGGCGTCGTTCCGCCCGCCCTTCCCGTTCTCCTGCCGTCCGAGCTCCTCGAGCGCCGTCCCGACGTGGCGGCCGCCGAGAGGCGCACGGCCGCCGCGAACGCCCTCATCGGGGTCGCCGTCGCCGCCTACTTCCCGAAGCTCTCTCTCGACGCCTCGGCGGGTTTCCTCAGCGACACGCTCTCGAAGCTTTTCTCGGCCCCGGCGTTCGTCTGGTCCGTCGGGCCGTCCGCGCTCGCGACGCTGTTCGACGCGGGGCGCCGCCGCGCCGTCACCCGGTAGCGGCGGGCGGAGTACGACGAGGCGGTCGCCGCCTACCGTCAGACCGTGCTCACGGCGTTCCAGGAAGTCGAGGACCAGCTCGTCGCGATTCGCCTCCTCGCGCGCGAGGAAGCGCAGCAGGCCCGTGCCGTCGCGGCGGCCGAGCGCTCCCTCGAGCTCGCCGAGAGCCGCTACCAGGGGGGCATCACGACGTACCTCGAGGTCGTCACGGCGCAGAGCGTCGCCCTCTCGAACGAGCGCACGGCCGTCGACCTCCTCACGCGCCGTATGACCGCGAGCGTGAGTCTCGTCAGGGCTCTGGGAGGCGGCTTCGACGGGTTGCGAGGGTCCACTTCCGCCCGCTGACCGCCGGCGTCAACGGATCGACTCGAGAAGGCGCTTCGCTTCCTCGCTCGAGGGATCGCGCTTGAGCGCCTTCTCCACCGCCTTGCGCGCGGCGGCGGGTCGGCCCCGCATCAGCTCGGCGCGCGCGATCGCGAGCCACGGCTCGACGAGCGTCGAGTCGGCCGCGGCGGCCTTCCGATAGTTCGCGATCGCCTGCCCGACCCTTCCACCCGCGATCTCGAGGTTTCCGCGCACGAGCAAGGCATACGGGGATGCCCGCCGGGCTTCTCGGCGCCCTGAAAGAAGTCGGCGCCTGGCGGAGGCGCTCGAGGCGTTCGCTCTCGGTTCCGGCGCCGGCCAGACCGCGTGCGGCGAGCGCCATCGCGCGTGTCAAAGCCATGGGGTTCGGGGCCTGGGCGGAACTGACGCCCCGGCGCGCGAGTCGCGCGTTCCAACGCTCGGTGGAGACCGCGTAGCCCGGGGGCGGTTCGAACGTCACGCACCCGAACAGCGCGGCGAGCGCCACGAGCCCCGGAAACGCGAGCTTCGCCGTCGACCTCATGAAAGAGCTACGGTGCCACGGTTCTCGGAGTTGCGCGTCGAGGCCGGGTTCTTGCTTCAGACTGAGGCGTGGGGAAGAGTCTTCGAAGCGCGGCGAGGGCGTTCAGCCTGGGCCTCCTGATCGCGCTTCGCCTCGGCGCCGAGGAGACGGAGAGCCCCTCTCTCCGCGTCGGCAAGATCACGATCCGGACCGTACCCGTGTTCTCTCGCGAAGAGGCGACGTCCGGCCTCTATCGCACGATGAACCGGGCGCACGTCACGACGCGCCCGTCCGTGATCCGGAAGTTCCTGCTCTTCAAGGAAGGGGAACCTTACGACTCCGGAAAGCTGAAGGAGACCGAGAAGAACCTCAGAGAGCTCGGCTTTCTCAAGTCCGCATCCGTGACCTCCGGCCCGCCGCACGGAGGCCTCGTCGACGTCCTCGTGGTCACACAGGATTCCTGGTCGCTTCTTCCCGGCATCCCGATCGCGAGCGCCGGAGGGCAGACGACGTACGGCTTCCAGCTCCTCGAGAGGAACCTCCTGGGGACCGGGCGCGAGCTTTCGCTGAGCTACAACAAGGAGATCGAGCGCATCACGCGCATCGTAGAGTACGTCGACCCGTACCTCTTCGGCTCTTACTGGAGCGGGCGCTTCTCGCAGGCCTGGAACTCCGACGGCGAGAGGACGCGCGCGGAGGTGAGCCACCCGTTCTCCTCCCTGTCGAGTCCCGTGTCTCACGACTTCCGCCTGGATGTCTTCGGCCAGACGACGCGCACGTATGCGGCGGGCGAAGTCGACGCCGCGTACCACCAGGATCACCGCGGCGGGGGCCTGGAAGCGGGCTGGGCGGTCTCCACGTCGCGGACGCGCGCCCATCGTCTCACCGCCGGAATGGAAGTCCTCGAGGACCGGTTCGAAGCGCTCCCCGAGAGGCCGGGAGATCTCCTTCCCGATCCGCGAACGTTCCGCACCGTCTTCGTCGGCTACGAGCTCGCCGAGAGCGACCTGATGAAGCTGAGCTACGTGAACCGCGACCTCCGGGTGGAGGACTTCAACCTGGGGTGGGCGCTCGACGCGCGGTTCGGCGTCGCCCCCGAATTCCTGGGCTCGGCGGGAAACACCGTCTTCGTGCGGCTCAAGGCCGGAAAAGGCGCTCGGCTCGGGGGACAAGGGTTCGTCCTGGCCTCTGTGTCCTACGAGACGCGGCTGAGAGGCGGCCCGGGAAACCAGATCGTCTCGGCCTCCCTCGACGTCGTCGAAAAGCTCCGCACGCGTCATCTCCAGACGCTCGTCGCGAAGCTCCGCTACGACCAGGGCTGGAACCTCGACCGGGACGTCCAGTTCATCGCGGACGGGCTCGTGGGACTTCGCGGCTACCGGCTCTTCTCGTTCGTCGGCGACAAACGGATGATCCTGAATCTCGAGCACCGTCTCTTCCGCGGCAAGGAAATGCTGCATCTCTTCTCACCGGGCGTCGTGTTTTTCGTGGACACCGGCGCCGCGGTGCCCGAGGGCACGCCCCTTCGACCGTCGGAGTTCAAGACCGACCTCGGAATGGGCCTCAGGATGTCGATCAGCCGCGCCCCCACGAGCAACGTCTACAGGATCGACTTCGCGTACGCGCTGAACCGGGACCCGAAAGGACGCCGGGGCCTGATCGTTTCTTTTTCGGCGTCGCAGGGTTTCTAGCGTTTCTGGCACGAGGCTTGTAACAAAAGGGCGAGAGGGAGGTGAAAAAAATGCGATTGAAAAATCGTGTCTTTTTCCTCGTGCTCGTTCTCGCGCTCGCCGCCGGGCTCTTCGTGCCCGCGCAAGCGGCGCGCGCGAGCGTGAGCGTCACGTTCTTCTACGACTCGCTCTCCCCATACGGAGACTGGATCACGGTCTCGACTTACGGCCGCTGCTGGCGCCCCGCGCACGTCGCCGTGGGCTGGCAGCCTTACCTCGACGGAGAGTGGATCTACACGGACGCCGGATGGACCTGGGTGTCGTTCGATCCGTGGGGCGGCGACCCCTACCACTACGGAACCTGGGTCTTCACCGCCCGGTACGGCTGGATCTGGATTCCCGGGACCATCTGGGCGCCCGCGTGGGTGACGTGGTGCATCACGGACGACGCCTTCGGATGGGCTCCCGTGCCGCCGAGCTTCGCCGTCGGGATCTCGGGTTACGTCGGGCCGGCGCTGACGGTCTCACGGAGGGCGTACGTCTTCGTGCCGGCACGCCAATTCGCGGGCGTCAACGTGAGCTCGGTGCGCGTGCCCATCACCCAGAATGCGACTCTCGTCTCGCGTTCGCGTCCGCTGACGCGGTTCGCCGTCCAGGGCGGCGTACTTTCCGCCGGCGGCCCGGCGCTGCCCCAGGTGGAACGTGTCACTGGAAGGCGGATCGAGCGCGTGAACATCGCCCAGGCGAAAACCGAGCCGGTCCCGATCCGGACTTCCCTTCAGGGAAGGCGAGGTCGGGCTCCGGTCGTTGTCCCGGCAGTCGAACGGGCGAAGGCGATCACGGCCCACGAGAGGCGCGGCCCGCAGCAGGTATCGCGGTCGAAGACGGACGCCGTGACGACGGAGCGGGCGGTTCGCACTCTACCGCCACCCGCAAAGCGCGAGAAACATGAGAGAGCCACGGTCAACCAGTCGCCACCCCCGCCTCCCATGCGCGAGAAGCACGAGAAGCACGAGAAGGCCACCGTTCATCAGCCGCCACCTCCGCCGCCCCCCGCGGCCTCGAACGAGAAGCGCGAGCGCGTGATTCGCTCGCAGCCGGCTCAACCTCATTCCCCGCCGCCGCCGGTGCACGAGCGCCACGAAAGGGCAGTCACGCAGGCGCAGGTGAAACCCGAAAGGAACATCGGAAAGCGGCCGCAGGGGCCTCCTCCTGCTCAAGTCGAAAAACAACCCAACGTCCAGCCCAAGCCGCAAGGAGCTCCGCCCGCGCACGCGAACCCGCCGGGGAAGGAGAAGGAAAAGGAGCACGGCAAGGACCGCTGATCCCGGCGTTTGATCCCCTTCCGTGGGCGTGATATGAACCCGGGCTAGTCTCGGGTTCAAAGTCTGTTCTTCGTGTGGGACGAGGTCAATCGATGGGTTCGCCCTCCGGCAGGGCTCCCGTGATTCGCCCCGCTTCGGCGGGTCGTGATGCCGTGCGCCTGCGCTGCCAAAGGGCAAGAACTCCCGAGTTGAGAACTGTTCGCACAATCGCCGTCCTTGCCTCCTTGTGCGTTCTCGCGTCATTCGACGCCGTCGCCCAGCCGGGCGGTCCTTTCGGCACGGCCCAACTCCAGATCTCGGGCGCCCGGCTCACGATCTACACCGACTCGCTGACGAACGACGCCGACCAGACGCTGAACGTCGGCGAGCCGGGTCGCGTGAGAACGTGTTATGGCGCGGGAGCCGCTTGCGGTTCCACGACCGCCGGCGCGGTTCCCGGGCTCAAGGTCGTCGGCGAGCTGAGCGGTCCCGAGCTTCCGCAGGCCGTGACTTACGAGATTGCGCCGGGCGGAACCTTCTTCCTGCCGGGCTTTCAGCGCGAGGGTGATTACCTTCTCGAGAACATCCGCCTCGTCGAGATGGCGACGGATCGCGTCCTGGCGAACGCGGAGCCGTCGCTCGCGACGCTTCACGTCCGCCAGATCCTGCTCGCGTCGGCCACCGTCACGCGGCTCACGCTCGCGGAGCTTCAGGCGCGTGGCATCGCGCTGACTCAGCAGAATTTCCAGGCCTTCAGCTTCTCGGTCGGTTTTCTCTTCGCCGGCCAGCTCGTGAACATCGAGCTGCCCGTTCTCTTCCAGACCGACGGGAAGATCCTGCCGCTCGACAAGCAGAAGGTGAAGCTGGACGACCTTCCCGACAGCGTGAGGCACGAAGTGCGCCGCTGGGAGCCTCCGCAGATCGTCCCGTTCTCGCTGAACCTGCCCCCGAAGGACGCCAAAGATCCCCCGGACGTGGAGCCCGAGGTCCTCAGCGTGCCTCTGTATGGCGCCATCGTCATTCCCGGCAACGTCTCCTTCCTGAATCAGTTCTTCGACGCGCGCCTCATCGTGGCGAACGGCGCGCCGAACGGGTCGAACGCGACCCTTCAGAACGTGACGGGTGCGCTGAGGCTGCCCACGGACGGCTCCTTGCGGATCGCCGCGACGACGCCGCCCGTGTCGGTCGGACAGAAGCTTCCGCTCACGAAGGCGAACGGCAGCGGCGTCGTCGGTCCCGGCGAGCAGGGGACGGCGGGCTGGACCGTGGAGGGGCTCGTCGCCGGGACGCAGACGCTCCGGATGGAGATCGCCGCGGACCTCGTGAGGCCGGGGCACCTGACCCTGCCGCTCGTGGGCTCCGTGCAGGCCGCCGTGGAAGTGGTCGACGCGCGCTTCAACCTCACGTTCAACCACCCGGACGTCGTGCGCGAGGGGGAGGCATACAGCCTTTACGTCACGGTCACGAATCTCTCCCGCGCGGCGCAGAACCTCGTGACCGTCGAGCTCCTCTCCCAGAACATCACGGGCGCGCACCAGGCCGATCCGACCGATCCGTTCCGGCAGACGATCGCGACGCTCGATCCGGGCGCCTCCGAGACGCTGGAGTTCCGCCTCGTTTCCGATACGACGGGCAAGTGTGTCGCGACGACGTTCCAGTCGAGCTCGCCGGGCCTTTCGGGCACCATTCACCTGCGCACGGGCGTGGGCGAGCTGGGCATTCCGCTCTCTCCGGCCTCGCTCGTTCTCCCTCGCTTTTCCGAGCTCCTTCCGCGCGCGCTCCTCACGGCGGACGTGCGCCTGCTCGGGCTCGCCTACAGCCTCGCGGTTGCGCCCGCGGGGGCCGCGCCTCCAGGGCTGCCGCACGTCGTCAAGAGCGACGTCGTGCGCCGTGCGGTGGATCTGGGCGAAGCGGGCCAGCGGCTCTACCTCCAGGAGCGCCTCCTCGAATCGCTCGAGGTGCTGGCCCTCGACCAGATGGGGAATCGCGACGATCTCGCCGACTACGACACGCTACGGCGCTCGCTCGCAAAAGGAGCCGCCGCCGCGACTGCGCTGTCCGACCTTTTCCGGCAGGAGCAGCAGAACCGGAATCTGGCCGCGGCGGACTTCGTCGACCACTTCGCCTCCACGACGGACTACGGGCGGCCGTATCTCGCGGCGGGGCTCGTGCCGAACGGCACGCAGCCTTTGCCCGTCCTCGAGGTGCGCCAGGTCGGGGCCTCCGGCACGAGCTTTCTCGCGCGCACGAGCGACGACGCCACGCGACTGCGGACGGTTCCGTACGGGGAGGTCTATGCGCTCGCCGACGTCCCGGGCGGTACGACGAGAGCTCCGTTCGCGCTCGTGGGGCGGCTCGATTCCGCGACGTCCTACCGGGTCGACCTCCATGCGCCCGCGACGGGCGCCTCGGGCCGGTTGATCCTCGTCGTTCCGACGGACGATCTCGCGGGCTTCCGCAAGGTGGACTTCGGCTTCGTCACGATGGGCGCGAACGAGGTCTGGGAGGTGCGCGCGGTCGGGGCGGCGGGGGACACGCCGCTCTCGTTCGGTCTCTACTTTCCGACGAGCGGAATACCCGTGCCGGGCGTTTCGGCGCCGGCGATCACGGTACTCCAGCTTCCGCCGTTCCGCGTCATCGGCGCCGTCGAGGACTTCACGCTCGACCGGTATGGCCTCGGCCTGTCGTATCTCTTCAACCGTCCGCCGGACAAGGCCGCGGCCGAAACGGCGTCGAGCTACACGATCCGTTCGACGTTCCACGGACAGGACACCTCCTCGCCGCCACTCACGTTCGACAAGGTCGTGACGAAATCCGGCGGCGCCGCGTTCTGGCAGCCCAACAGCGAGCGCGTCGTGGACGTGCGCTATCAAAGTCCGATCAGCGCGTTGAACGGGCTCGTGGACGGGATTCCCGTCATCCGGCACGAGCACCTGCTCGCCACGAATGCGATCCGCGACACGCACGGCACGCCTCTCGAGCCCCAGGTGCCGGCCGCGCTCATCGAACCGAACCACACGGGCGGACTCGTGGACGGCAGGGTCCTGCTCGGCACGGGAGAGCCGGCGGCCGGGGCGATCGTTCAGCTCATCCGCTATCACAGCGTCGGGACCGAGCCCGGCGGGAGCCCGCTCATCGTGCCGGATCTCGTCGCCGAGACCACGACCTCGAGCGACGGAGCCTTCTATTTCGACTTCATCGAGGAGCCGCCGCAGAACGCGGTCCTCAGCGGCTTCCATATCAGGGCCACCGTGCCGCCCGGGAGCGACCCGACCCAGCAGCCGGGCGGCTCCGAAGAGGTCTCCTCCACCATTCGGCTGCAGAACCGGCTCGTCCACGTGAACATCGCCCTCCTCGGGCGCGGCACGGTCAAGGGGACGCTCGTCTATGCCGACAACGGCGCGCCGGTTCCGAACGGCCACGTTGCGGCGGCGAGCACCCTCTTCAGCGAAGTGAAGGACGTGGTGGTCGCTTCGGACGGCTCGTTCACGATCAGCGCCCTTCCCGTCGGACCGATCACGCTGACCGGAAGCGACGCCTCGGGCAATCGCGTCTACCAGACGGTCGCGCTCCAGCAGCCGGGACAGACGGTGAACGTCGCCCTGCGGATCCCGCGGACGACTCCCCCGAAGACCGGGACGGTGATCGGGCGCGTGCTCAGGCAGCGAAGCGGGACTCCGCTCCCTCTCCCGGACCCGTCGCCCGGAGCGCAGGTGGCGGTGTACTCGAACGGCGCCTTCATCGGGCAGGCCGTCTCGGACGCTTCGGGCAGCTTCCGTTTCGAAAAAGTTCCGGAAGGGCAGGTCCAGGTGCAGGCCGCCGACTTTTCGATCTCGCGGACGCGCGCGATCGGCGGCGCGGTCCTTCCCGCGGACGGCACCGTCTCGATCACCCTCACCCTTTCCGATGCGGCTCCTCGCGTCGTGACAGGCCGTGTTCTCTTCCACGAGTCGGCGACCAACACGGACGTGCCTGTCCAGGGAGCGGTCGCCTTCATCGTCGGTCCCGGCGTCTTTGCCTACACGGACGCGAGCGGCACGTACCGCATCGAGGCCGTTCCGGTGCAGGGAGCTTTCGACCCGCCCTACGGGGTGACGGCCATCGACTTCACGCGCCAGCTTCAGGGGATCGCGAATCTGCCTCCGATCCTCGACGTGGGAGACGGGTCGCCGATCCGCGCCCCCGACATCGTCCTGAGAGCCATGACGGGAGGGGTCGACGGCGTCGTGCTCGATCCTCTCGGGCATCCGATCGGGGGAATCAGCGTTCAGATCCCGTTCGGGCCCTCCACGACGACCCGGTCCGACGGGCATTTTTCCTTCGATGACGTCGGCGTCGGGGGTGTTTCGCTCGTGGCGCACGCGGGCAACGGGCTTTCCCCGGGCAAAGTCGGGTTCTTCGGGACGGGCTTCGCCGCCATCGTCTTCGGCGGGCACCGCCCGTTCGCGACGATCCGGCTCCAGGGCTCGGGCGTCGTGAACATCCACACGCGGACGGCGACGTCGACCGGTGTGCTCAGCCCGATCCACTACAAGCCGACCATCTACCGTGACGACACGTACTCCATCGAGGGGAAGCCGGACCCGCCCATCGAGACGACCACGGACCAGGACGGCCGGCTGCAGCTCATCGTGCCGCTCGGCTCGACGGCCGTCACCGCGTTCTCGGGATTCGGGAGCAAGTCGGTCACCGCCACCCTCAGGTATCCGGGTGAGGTCGTCAATCTCGAGATCGTCTTCGACTCGTTGTCCACGGTCACCGGCCACGTCGTCGGCGTGGACGGCGTGACGCCCGTTCCGGACGTAGATGTTTTCCTCACGGCGACGGGCCTCCTGCCGCAAAGGCAGCGCGCCGACGGGCAGGGAGGCTTTCGATACGAGCTCGTACCCTCGGGCTCCGTGTCGGTCACGACGGAGGCGCTCGTGGGCTCGGTCGATCGGGTGGGCCGTGCCGACGGCCGCCTCACCTCCGGGCAGACGATCGACCTGACGGTCGTCCTGCGCGCGCAAGGCACCGTCAAAGGGCGCGTTTTCCAGCTGGTCGGAAGCACCCTCGTGCCCATTCCGTTCGCGCGGTACACCATCAGCGAGAGCGCGTATCCGAATCGGCGCCTTCCCGGAGGTGTCGCCACGTACGCGACGGACGCGAACGGCGCATACGAGGTGTCACACCTTTTCGCGGGGCCGATCACCGTCGTGGCGGCCGATCCGGGCCAGGTGACGCGTCAGGGCCGCGCGACGGCGGAGATCACATCGGATTTCCAGGTTCTTCAGATGCCGGACATCGTCCTCGCGACGTCCGTCGGCTCCCTGAGCGTTCTCGTGCGCGATCCCGAAACCGGGAGTCCCGTGCCCGACTGCCAGATCACCCTCTCGAACGGCGACGTGACCGTGTCCGACGCGCAGGGCCAGGCCTCGTTCGACGCCCTGCCGCTCGGAACGTACTCCGTCTACGCCTTCCACGCTCCCACGGGGCAGGGAGGCGTCGTGAACGGCCTGCGGCTCCTGAACCCCGGCGACCACGTGGACGGCACGATCATCCTCGACACCCGCGGCCAGATCTCGGGCACGCTCTGGGACGACCCGCCGAAGAGCCGGGGCGTCGGGAACGGTACCGTTCAGCTGACGGGCCGCGTGAACGGACGGCTCTGGGGCACGTCGTTGACGGCGCTCGCGTCCACGTCGTCCGATGCCGCCACACTCGGACGATTCCTCTTCGACGGCATCCCCGTGGGCAGCTTCACCCTCGTCGCCGCCGTGTCCGATTCCGCCCGCCGCGCCTCCACGTCCCTGGACCTGACGACGACCGCGCCGGTGGCCGCCGTGGACCTCGTCCTCGAGCAGCTCGAGGACCGCTACGTGCGCATCTTCCAGAATCTCACGGCGGCGCCGCATCTCTTCGAGATCGACCCGTCCGGCGGCGTTTTCAACGTCGAGCTCACGCAGCCGCCGGGAACCTGCAATCCGAACTGCACGTACGACTTCCTCCTGAGCGTTCCGACGTCGCCCTATCCGAATCACCTCTTCAAGTTCCCGGCCGTCTACGCATCCCGCCCGCTTCTCGTCGACGTGCGCGAGGCGAGCGGCGAGCAGCGCAGGGGATCCATTTCGGGCCTCGCGAGCCTGCCGGGCGCGGGAAGCGCGAGCGATCCCTACCGCGTGGTGCTGGGCGCGAAGGGCACCGTGAACGTGCTCGTCAGGGACGGCGGGGGCAATCCCGTTTCCGGCGCGACCGTGACGCTGACCTCGTCCGCCATCAGCCAGTTCGGATCGGCGACGGACGGCAGCGGCCGCGTGACGTTCAACGCGGTTCCGGGGGGGAACCTCATGGTCTCGGCGAAGCTCAGCTCCACGGGCTTCGGAGGGATCGCGACCGGCGTTCTGACGTACGACGACGAGACCGTCGACTTCATCGTGAACCTCGCCCCGGCCGTCTCGGCGCACGGCATCGTCTACCACCCGCTTGCGGGTGACGTCTACACCGGCGATCCCTCCTCCCTCGTGCCCGAGGACAAGGCGATCGTCCAGATCCGCGATTCCAGCAACCAGCTCCAGATCGTCCAGACGGGGCCGGACGGGAAATACCGCTTCAACGTCCTCAGGACCGGCGCCTATGCGATCTCGGCCTCGAACCAGACGGGCGAGTCGGTTGCGGCGGGGGCGGGGACGCTCGCCGGTCCGGACGGGAACGACAACGCCCTGCCCGACCTCCTCCTGGACGCGTCCCGCCCGCTGATCGTCTCTCTGACGCCTTCGCCGGGGCAGGCTGGCGTCTCGCGCGGCGCGCTCGTGGAGATCGTTTTTTCGGAGCCGCTTCTCTCCGCCGTCCTCCCGACCGGAGCTCCCTCGTCGCCGTACTTCACCCTGAGGTCGGGCGCGACGGGGCTGATCGCCGTTGGTACGTGGAACAGTTTGCTGAACACCCAGGGGCAGCAGATCGTCCGCTTCACGCCCTCCGCGCTCTACGACAACTCCACCGTCTACAGCCTCACGATCGCGGGCGGCCCGGGCGGCGTCCGCGATCGCGCGGGCCGTCCGCTCACCGACTCGGGTGACGTCGGTTCCAACTTCACGACGTCGGACACGGTCGGCGCGAGCGTCGTCGGTTCGGTTCCGCCCATCACGGTGCCGGTCGATCCCGCGGGAGAGATCCGCTTCGACTTCAGCGAGGTCGTGTCGGGCACGGCCTCGGAGCTGGACGGCGACGGCGTGGGCGACGCCGCCGAGCTGTTCTGGCAGCAGAACGGAAGCCCGACGTGGCAGCCGATCCCCATCACCATGTTCCTCACGCGCGGCGGCTATTCGCTGACGGTTCAGCCGCCGTCCGGCGTGACCTATCCGAACGACAGCCTGAAACGGCGCATCCACATCTCGAGGCTGCGGGACGTCTCCGGCAATCCGATGGCCGGCTACGACCAGACGTTCCGCATCTGGGACACGAACGCGCCGCACGTGGACGTCGCCTTCCCGCCGGGCGCTCCGGGCGGAGACCTCTTCGGCGGCAACAACTACGTGTTGACGCCGGCGCTTTCGAGCCTGGACGACCCTTCGAACGGTCCCGGGGGCGACATCGACCGCGTGGACTACTTCCTCGCCTCGGCCGGCGACCCGATCTCGCCGTCCCCGACGCCCGTCTACTCGGGGCGCGTCAGCCCGTTCGCGTTCTCGTTCGTGGCGGCATACGTCGGGAACGGCGTCGACCCGCGTCCGTTCCCGGTCTGGGTGCAGGCCGTGGACACCTCGACGAACAAGAGCAACGTCGTCAAGCTCGCGATGCAGGTCGTGCCGAATGCGCCGCCCGTCGTCGCGTCCGTCGGCGCGGCGGCCCTTTCGCCGGTGGCGGGTACCTTCTACGCGGGCTCGGCCGTGAGGGCCACCGCGTTCGGCGTGGCGGATCCCGACGGCTCACAGGTGACGCTCGCCGTGGAGCTCCGCAGGGATCATCCGGGAGTTCCGAACGATCCCACCGACCTCGTCGCGACGCCGGCGTCGCGTCTCGTCACCCGGCCGCCGACCGGCTGGCTCGACCTCGTTCCGCCGGACTTCGACACCTCGATCCCCGTCTCGATGGCGGAAGGAACGAGCCTCTTCTTCCGCGTAAAGGCGACCGATACGCTCGGCGCTGCGGCGACCGTCGAGAGCCTGCGCTTCGCGGTCGCCCACGATCCGAATCCGCCCACGATCGACAGCTTCGTCGCCCGCGCGGCGGGCGCGTCGAGCCCCGCCACACGGTTCACGATCGGCCAGAAGTTCGTCGTGGAGTTCCGCGCGCGGGACGCCGAGACCGCCGTGCAGACCGTGTCGCTCGCCCTGAGCGACGTTTTCGCTTCTCCGCAAGCGGCCACGCTCGTGGCCGGCACGACGAACCTCTACCGCACGGGCGAGCTGACCGTGCCGACCGGTCTGCCGCCGGCGGGCACGGCGGTCACGGCGACCGCGTCCGCCACGGACTGGGGCGCGAACACGGGGACCGGCACGTTGTCGTTCCTCGTTTCCCCTTCACCCGATCCGTACGCCCCGGCGGTGGAGTGGATTTCGCCGTGGGAAGGCTCGCTCTGGCCGGCTGCGTACACGTCGGTTCTGTCGGCGCAGGGCGCCGCGCTGCTGCTCCGCGCGAGCGTCACGGACAAGGACCAGGATGCCTCGGGAGACATTCCCGGCACGATCGTGAGCGTGGAGTTCCGCGGGCCCGCGGACGCGGCGGGGACGCTCGCGGCGGCGTTCACCCCCGGCATTCTCGTGCCCGGCACGAACGCACCCGGCGCGGGCACTTATCAACTCCAGTGGCGCGTCCCGAACGGCGTCGTGGACGGCGCCTCGCTCCCGTTCGAGGTCCGCGCCACCGACACCGGCGGCAACGTCACGACGCAGAGCATGAGGATGCGCGCGTCGAAGTTCCGCAAGGTGTACGAGGGAGCCCAGACCGCCGCGCTTCCGGGCGACGCCATTCTTGCGCCCGGCGGCGCGGCGTCGGGGCCGGTCTTCCTTCTCGACGGGGCCACTCTCAGCGTCTACCCGCAGACCGACTCGACGGTGCGGACCCTGACGAGCCTCTTCATCTGGGCGGGCGCGCAGGATGGGACTCTCGTCGTGAACCCGAGCGTGCTCACGGCTCCCGAGGTGACCTCCTACGCGTCCTCGGTCCTCTTCTATGCGCTCGAGCTCACCGTCACGGACACGATGGGCCTCGGCGCGGCCTGTCGGATCGACATGAGCGCGAGGGGTCTTCTGGGATCGACTCCAACGCAGTCGATGATCCTTCCGGGGCAGACGGGTTCGCAGCAGTACGCGGGCGGCTCGCACGGGGGTTCGGGCACGCCCGGCTCTCCGAGCGGGGGCTTCGCCCGGACGGATCTCAGCCCCGCCGGCTCCGTCTACGACGCGGTCAAGGATCCATCGCTGCCGGGGGGCGGCGGCGGCTATGCGACGGGAGGGACCGGCACGACGCCGACGGGCGGCGGGACGGGCGGCGGCGTCGTGAGGCTGCTCGCGCCCGGCGCGACTATGCACCTCGGTGGCGACGTTCTCGCGGACGGCGGCGACGGACCGGGAGGCTTCACCGGCGGCGGCGGGGCCGGGGGGGCGATCCGCATCGTGGCGGCGCGGATCGAGGGCGCGGGCACCTTGTCGGCGGGAGGCGGCCGGGGAACGAACGGGAACACCGCGGGCGGCGGAGGCGGCGGCCGCGTGTCGTTGTCCTTCGCGGATCCGCCGTCGGCCGCTCTCGCCCTGAAGCTCTCCGCCGCCGGCGCACTGAATGCTCCGCCGCCGGACGCGAACGCGCAGCAGCGCGCCGGTGCGGGCACGATTTACGTCGAGGAGACGGATGCTTTCGGCGTGCCGAAGGCGCCGGGAAAGCTCATCGTCACGAACGGTTCCGGGAAGCCCGCCTGGCCCACGCCCTTCTCCGGCGCACAGCGCTTCGGGGCGGTCGAGGCGCACGGCGCGGCGCGACTCGTCTTCGACGACGACCTCTCCGTGGGTCCCGTCGACCCGGGCGCGCTCAACGATCGTGCGTCCCTCGCGCTCGACCTGGAAGCGCGAGCCCTGCTGAAGCCCGACCTGCCTCAGATCGCGCTGACGGCTTCGCCGGATGGCGGCGACGTGAAGACCGGCCAGCAGCTGTCGGCCTCGTACACGCTCTCGGATCCGCTCGGCTTGTTCGGTTGGATGACTGCGTTTTCACCGTCGGGCTCCACTGCGTCCACGTTTGCCGACGAGCCCGTCACCTTCTCGAGCGGCGTGCTGTCCTTGCAGGTGCCAGCCAGTCAGCCTCCCGGGCCGATCACGTATTCGTTGCAGGTCAGCGATCGGGCGGGACGCTCGCAGTCCGTCACGAAATCGTGGACCGTCCTGCCGGACTCGCCGCCGTCACTCGCGCTGACCGCGCTGACACCCGGTCCGTCGGTCCTCCCCGGCACCGTGCTCACGGCCACGGCGACCGCCTCTGACGACGTCGGACTCACGCGAGTCGTGTTCACGCTCTCGGGCGCGATCGCGACGTCCGACACGCGCAACGTCAATACCGCGTCGACAGTTCAGGTCTTCTCTTACACGTTGCCGAACAACCTCGCGGCGGGCCAGACCGTGGCGCTCCAGGTGGACGCGTTCGACACGTTCGGCCACAAGACCTCGGCGTCGCCGGTGACGTACACGATCGTCGCCGACACTGTACCGCCCGTGATCACATCGGTAGCGCTCTCGCCCGTGAAAGCCGGAGACGTCTACACGACGGGAGACGACGTCACGTTCACGGTGACCGCGACCGACAATGTCGCGCTCGCGCGCATCAACCTCACGATCGGCGGCAACACGACCCCCTTCACCTCGTCGCCGGCCGTCATCATTTTCCGCGCTCCGAACGTGACCGGCTCGACCCCCTTCACGCTCGACGTGGAAGTGTTCGACGTAGCGGGCAATCGGTCGACGGCGTCGAGAACGATCAGCGTCGTGCCCGCGGGCGGTGGAACGTTCCCGGTCGTCTCGTTCACGTGCCCCACCGCGGGTGCGTACCTGCCGTCGACCTATGCGGCGTTCCAGCTTGTTGCGACGGCCAGCGACGGGGCCGGCATCACGAAGATCGAGTTCTTCCGCCCCGGCGATTCGACGCCGTTCTCGACCTCCACGCCACCTTCCGGAGCGCCGACCTCGTACGTCGGGACGTCCACGGCGATTACGTTGCCCACGGTCCCGGGCGACACGATCGTGACCTACCGCGCGCGGGCGTGGAACGCGGCGAGTCATTCCACCGACGTGTCCGTGGACGTCCACGTCGTGCCGACGGTCGACATCGCGACGGCCAAAGCGTCGGACGTCGCGGTGGTGCGGACGGGCACCGTCACGCTCGACACCCCGAAGACGTTCGCGGGCCTGGTCATTCTGAAGGGCGCTGCATTGACGCACTCGGCGACGTTGGCGGTCGGTGCGGAAAAGTCTCTCAACCTGACGGTGAACGGGCCGACCTACGTCGAGTGCGGCGGGGCGATCAACGTTACGGGGAAGGGATACCCGTCGGGTATGACGTACCCGGGAGCCGCCCTTTCGGGAGCGGGTGGACATCTCGGGAAAGGGGGCCCCGGCGATACGTATGGGAGCGTCGCTCGGCCGCAGGAGGCGGGCTCGAACAACGGCGGCGGCATCGTACGGATCTCCTCGTTCTCGGCCTTCGTCGTGGATGGGACGATCGCGGCAGATGGAGCGAACGGAGCGAGCGGAGCAGCCGGAGGCGCAGGTGGATCGGTCTGGCTGACGACGAGCGGCCTTCTCGCCGGGAGTGGAATCGTCCAGGCGCGGGGGAGCTTGGGTTCTGCCTCCGCGGGCGGAGGCGGAGGCGGCGCGGTCGCCCTTGAGTTCGGCTCCTCGTCCGGCGGCGTGGTTGCGAATTCGCGCGCGGACGCGCCGAATGCGGGGTCTAGTGCCACGGGCGGAGCCGGGACGGTTCTCATCAAGGGCCCGGCGTCCCAGTTGGGCGAACTGCGAATCGACCCGCGCGGAGTCTTTTCTGGTCCGCCTCAAACGGTCCTGCCGTCTTTCGGCTCGGGAACGGCGCAGCCGGGGACGAGCGGCCCGACGCTCGTGACCGACCGTTCGGCTAACGTCCCCGCGTACTTCGCGGGCCACTGGGTCGAGGTGCGCGCCTCGTCCGGCGTCCTGAAGGGTACGTGGCGCATCGGGACCACGCCGGGCGCGATCAACGCCAAGACGGTCACGCTCGTCCCGAACGACGTGGAGACGTTGTCGCTCGCCCCCGGCGATTCCTGGCAGGGTCTCTATCGTTTCGACTCGATGCGTGCCTCAGCCGCCGCCTTGGTCAGCAGCGGCGACCCGATCGAAGTTGTGGCCGCAGCAGGAACTACGATCACGGGTTCGGGCGACAGCACTGCTCCCTTCCAGGTGCGAGCGCCGCTGCGGGGCGCGAACCTGACGCTCGAGGCGGCCGTCGCGCTCGGGAAACCCGTCGACGGAGGAAACCTCACGGTGAAGTCCGGAGCGATCGTCACGCCCGCCTTCGGCATCGGCCTGTCGCGGCCCTTTGGCCTCTCGATCAGCCTCTCCGGAGCTCTCGTGGTCGAGAGCGGAGGCGCAATCGACACGAGCACTTATGGCTATGGATCCGTCGAGACATATCCGGGAGCCGTGACGGCGGGATCCGGGGTGGGGGGTGGACATCTGGGCCTCGGAGGGCTTGGTACTCCCGGAGGGACGTTCGGGAGTGTGACGCGTCCGCAGGAAGCTGGCGGAGGGGGATGGGCGTACTCCGGCGGCGGAATCGTCAGAGTGGTCGCCCCTGCGGGAATTACGATCGACGGTGCAATTCGGGCGAACGGACAGGACGTCGCTGCCCCCGGCGTTTTCGGGGCGGGGGCGGGTGGCTCCGTATGGTTGACGACGTCCGCGACGCTTGCAGGAGCGGGTGTAATCGAAGCGAGCGGAGGCAAGCTGGTCGTCGCGGGGGCTGCCGCTGGAGGCGGCGGCGGTGCCGTCGCGCTGGAATACGGGTCGGTCATCGGAACGGTCGTCGCCAACTCTCGCGCGACCGGGGGCACGGGAGCGGGTGCAGCGCGCAGCGCTGGAGCGGGGACGATCTGGACGAAGGGGGCCGCGTCGACGTTTGGCGACCTTCTGATCGACAACGGAGGGACGACAGGTCAGGCGACGGTCCTGCCGTCGCTCGGGAGCGGGATTGTGCAGGCCGGCAGTGCCGGAACGACGCTCGTGACGGACCGGGCCGCAGACATCCCGGCGTACTTCGCTGGGCACTGGGTGGAGATCTCGAACTCTTCGAGCGCCTTGAAGGGCACGTGCCGGATCTCGACGGCACCGGGCGGGATCGTCGCCAGGACCGTCACGCTGACGTCGTGCAGCTCGTCCTTCTCCGTCGATCCTCTCGACAAATGGCAGGGCGTTTACATTTTCGATTCGGTCACGACTCCCAACAACGAACTCTTTCAGAGCATCGACCCGTTCCGCCTCGGCGGAAACAGGCCGATCACACTCAACGGCCCCACGGCCGCAGGAAAATATCTCGAGGTGCCGGGAACCGTCTTGGGCACGGCAGTGACGGTGACCGGAAACGTCTCGGTCCTCTCCATCGCCGCGACGAGTCTCACCGTGAAGTCAGGAGCAATTCTGACGCACCCGGTCACGACCGCGAGCACGACGAACAGCCTCGCGATCGCCGTGTCGGGAGCGCTCACGCTCGAATCCGGCGCCTCGATCGACGCGACGGGGCGCGGCTACCCGTTCGGAAAGACGTATCCGGGCGTCGCTCCTACCAACCCGGGCGCGAGCCACGTGGGCCTCGGCGGACAGAACGTGAACCCGGCCCTCGCCTACGGCAGCGTGTACCGTCCCGCCGAGAACGGCGCGGGAGTGTTGGCCGGCGGCGGCGCGGTGCGCGTGACCGCCGACTCGATTTCGTTCGCCGACGCGACGAGCCTCATCCGCGCGAACGGAACGGACGATCCTTCGACCGGCGGCTCCGGCGGCGCGGGCGGCTCCGTCTGGATCACGGCGGCATCCGTTTCGGGGAACGGAAAGATCGAAGCCCGCGGCGGCGACAGCCAGTCGTTCACCGGGACCGGCGGCGGCGGCGGGGCGGTCGTCGTGGAATACGGGACCGCGGCCGGGACGTGGACATCCGGCGTCCTCGCGCGCGGGGGCGCGGGCAGTGGCGGCTCCGGCGTGAACCGCGATGGAGGGGCGGGCACCGCACTCCTGAAGAGCGCGTCGTCCACGTTCGGGGATCTGACCGTGGACGACAGCGGCAGGAACGCACCGACCGTGCTGCCGGCCCTCGGGAGCGGCGTTGCCCACGCGGGAAGCACGGGCGGCACACTCGTACTCGACCGGCTCTCGTGGGTGGCGCCGTTCTTCTCTGGGAACTTCGTGGAAGTCCGGAATTCGTCAGGCGGCCTGAAGGGGACGTGGCGCGTCGAGTCGATCTTCGTGCCTCAGGCGACCCAGGTCGTCGCGGATCTCGAGATCGACACACAGCCGAACCTCGCCTACGACGGTTACTTCTTCAACTCGGGCCTCACGCTCACGCAGCACTTCGGAGGAAGCGCTCAGCCGGGCTTCGGAAACAGCCACTTCTTCGCGGCCCGCTTCTTCAACGGCCTGTGGCAGTACGACAACAAGACCGCATTCGTCACATTTACTCCCGATCCGTCTGACCGCGTTTTCGCGTCGTTCCACAAGGGCAACGGCACGCCGACGATGACGTCGAGCCCCTGCCCCGGCGGCGCTTGTGCGCCCGTGAATGGCGTCCAGACGATCGCGGCGGCCCGCGGCCGCGTCCGAATGGGTACCTTCCTCAATGGCACGACCGACCTCAACAACATTGCGCTGGTTCTTCTGGACCTGATCCTGGCCTCGGAACCGCAGCGTCTCGTGCTCGAAGCCCCCGCGGACGTCCAGCCCGGCGACGGCTGGCAGGGCGTCTACCGGTTCGATTCGCTGAAATCCCCGAACGGCGCGACGCTCGTGAGCGCCGACCTCATCCGGCTCGGGACCTCCAGCGCGAGCACGATCTCGGGAGCGACGGCCGGAACCCAGTATCTCGACATCGCGGGCGCGTCCATCTCGGGGCCGGCTGGCTTCAACTCGGACATCGCGATGAGCGGGCGCGTCCTCGCGGCGTCGATCGCCGGCTCGAGTCTCACGATCAAGTCCGGCGCGACGTTGACGCATCCCGCCACCGGGAACACCAGCGGCGGGCCCAAGAACCTGACGGTAAACGTGAGCGGTGCCCTGACCCTCGAGTCGAACGCCACCATCGATGTCTCGGGCCGCGGCTACTCGGCGGTCGTCTCCTACCCGAATACCCCGATCCCGGGCGCGGGAAGCGGCGGCAGCCACCTCGGATCCGGAGGGCTGGCGGGGTCGCCCCTTGGCGCCACCTACGGCAGCATCGAACACCCGTCGGAGAACGGCAGCGGCGGACGGGACGACGCCGGAAACGCCGGCTACGGTGCCGGCGGAGGCGCCATCCGGATACAGGCGGGCTCCGTCGTTTTCACGGACGCCACCTCGACCGTTCGCGCGAACGGCAACAGCCTCTGCGGGTCGCCGGCGGGCGGCGCAGCGGGCGCGGGCGGGTCGGTGTGGCTCACCGCCACCGGCGCGATTTCCGGAGACGGGAAGATCGAGGCGAAGGGCGGGGACTGTGCCATCGCGCGGGGTGGTGGCGGCGGAGCGGTCTCCCTTGAATACGCCACGACGTCGGGCACCGTCCTCGCGAACGCTTCGGCCGCCGGGGGCGCGGGCTTCGCGACGGCCGCGACGAACTCTGGCGGAGCAGGCTCGGTCTTCTTCCGTGGTCCGACCTCCGTCTACGGCGACCTCCTCCTGAACAACGCGGTCCGCACGGGAGAGACAACGGTCCTTCCGACGCTCGGAAGCGGTGTCGCCCAGCCAGGGAGCGCCGGAGCGGCCCTGATCGTGCTCACCTTTTCGCCGGTCCCCGCGTACGCGGTCGGACGGTGGATCGACGTCTCGACTTCGGCCGGAGCGCTCAAGGGAACGTGGCGGATCGGCTCCATCACGAACCAGGCGCCGTCGGGTTCCTTCACGAAGCAGACCTTGAACCTCCTCCAGAACCAGTCGGAGACGATCGCCGTCGCTCCACTCGACAAGTGGCAGGCCGTTTATCTCCTGGACTCGTTGTCGATCAAGAACGGGGCGAGCCTCGTGAGCGCGGATCCGGTCCGCACGGCCTCCGTCACACTCGACGGCACCGCCGTTCCCGTCGTCGGAGATGTCGTGGCGGCGTCGGGCAGCGCGGAGGTCAAGGGAGCCGTCACGGCGCGCCGCATCGACGCGGCGTCGCTCGCGATCCGTGCGGGCGCCACGTTGTCACATCCGGCGATCGGCACGGACCCCACGAAGCCGGAGCGCCTCACGCTCAACGTCGCCGGCACGCTCACGATCGAGAGCGGCGCGACCATCGACGTCACGGGGAAGGGCTACGTCCTCGCGACGACGTATCCGGGGGCGACCGTCTCGGGGACCGGCGCCGGTGGCAGTCACTTCGGCGTCGGCGGAACGGGAACGGGCGCCGGCGGATCCACGTTCGGGAATCCGGAATGGCCGGCGGAAGCGGGCGGCGGTGCCGGCGGCGGCTTCGGAAGCTCCGGAGGCGGCAGCGTGCGGATCGTCGCCGGGACTCTCGCGTTCGGAGACGCCACGAGCGCGATCCGGGCCAACGGCGGCATCACGAGCTACCGGACGGGCGCGGGCGGCTCGGTCTGGATCACCGCGGGCGCGCTCTCCGGCGACGGGGTCATCGAGGCGCGGGGCGGCGACACGACGGGCGTCGGCGACGGGCGCGGCGGCGGCGGCGCGATCGCCATCGAATATGCTTCGGCGTCCGGGACCGCCCTCTCGAACCTTTCCGCGCGCGGCGGAAACGGCTCCAGCAACGGCGGCCCGGGTACGATCCTCGTCAAGGGTCCCGGCTCGTTGTTCGGCGATCTGACGATCGACCGGAAGGGCGTGATCGGGGCGGGGACGATCCTTCCCTCTCTCGGGTTCGGCTTTGCACAGGGTGGAACCAACGGCACCACGCTGGTCACGGACCACCTCACCGAGCAGCCGAAGTATTTCGTCGGACGCTGGGTGGAGATCCGCGATGCGAGCGGCACGACCCTGAAGGGCACCTGGAGGATCACGGCGGCGTCGTTCGGCGGACCCTTCGAGCAGCAATTCTTCACGCTCGCGCCGAACGAAGCCGAGGTGATCGACATCCTGGTCGGCGACCGGTGGCAAGCCGTTTATCGCTTCGACAACCCCCCGACGCTCCTCGGCGGAGCGACGCTCGCGAGCGTCGATCCGATCCGCATCGGCGGCACGCTGCTGAGGGCCGGGCCCTCCGCCGCGTCGATCCCGGCCGCCCAGACGATCCGCTCGGTCTCGCTCTGCACGGACATCGGCGAGGCGCTCAAGCCCGGCGGATCCTTCGCCATTTGCGCCGATTCGATCGCGCGCGATCTCACGCTCGAGATCTCGGGCGCGTTCGAGGCGCGGATCGCCGCATACGGTAACTGCCGCGATCCGATCGCGATTCCGGGCTCGGCGAAGCCGGGGCCGCTGACGATCGTCGCGAGCGCGCGGGACGCCGAGGGCCGGACGGCTTCGGCCACGGCACACGCGCTCGTCGTCGCGGACGAACGCGCGCCCGTCCTCGTGTCCGTCGAGCCGGCGCCTTCGGCGGCGCTCCGGTCGGGCGATCCGCTGCGCGTCGCGGTCGAGGCGTGGGACGACGTCGGGATCGCGTCTGTCGCCATCACCCTCGGCGGGAAGCGGGCGATCCTCACGGCGCCGCCGTACGAGATCTTCGCGCTCGCGCCGCCGGTCGCGTCGAAGGAGTCGCTGCAAGTCGTCGTCGAGGTCTTCGATCCGTCGGGCAATGTCTCGCGCCGCGAGATCGACCTCGGCGTCCTGCCGTCCGGCGCACCGCTGCCCGCGTTGGCGGCGGCGCCTGGGACGCCGGCGGAGGGCATCTCGCTCGCGGACGGCAGGCTCGCGGTGGACGGCGGCTGGCCATGGCGCGACGCCGACGGCGAGACGCGAGGCCGCACGCTCGAGCTGCCCGCGATCGGCACGCACACGGTTCTCGCGGTCGGCGGCACGGACGGAACGGTCGTCGCGCTCGACGGCCCGGTCGCGCGCGCCGCGGTGCATGGGGGATCGGTGGACGTTTCTCGCAGCGGCGTTCTCGTGGGGCGCTTCAGAATTCTTTCTGTTTCGGAGGATGGGACGGCCATGGGCCTCGAGGGCGAGGCGTCGGGGAAGATCAGAGAGGGGGATTTCTTAGAAGGTAATTGGGCTTTCGGAAACATCGATCTTTCGCGCGGCGCGATTTTGCGTGCGGTGGACGCTGTCGAGGCGCGATCCATCCACGTCGACGCCTCGTCCCTCTTCCTTTCTAAGAATCTTCAAATCCCCTCTCCGGGTCCCGCGCCTCGCGAATGCGTTTCGCGCGGGGCACGCCCCGATCCTCCGGGCACTCCGCCTACGCCTGCCGGGAGCGCGCCATGAAGAAGCTCGTCGTCGCGTCTCTCTGCCTCCTGGCGCTCTTTGCTGTCGCCGCACCTGCTTCAGATGCGCCGGGCGTCCTCTTTCCCGTGTCGTTCTCGGTCGAGCATGCGCTCGTACAAACCGGCCTCGACGGGTCCGAGTTCCGGACGGACGCGGTCACGGATACGTACGGCGGCTCGCACCTCGTGTCGGTCCGGCCGGGCGGAAGCCGCGTGATCGTGGACTTCGCGAGGCGCGAGCTCACCGAGGTGAGCGTGGAGAAGTCCACGTACTGGACGCTCTCCTTCTCCCAGATGGGCGACCTGTCGCGGCGTCTCGCCGCCGCCGAGGAAAGGCCGACGATCGCGAAGGACAGGAGGGCGTCCGTATCGCCGGCCCCGCCCGTCGTCAAGGTCGAGGAGATCGACGCGGCTCGCGAGAGGCAGGCTCTCGCGACGGGGCTTCCCGCCTCGCGCGCGGGGGTCCGCCACTTCCGCGCTTCCGTCGAAGGGGGTCCCATCGCAGACGTGTGGGTCGACGGCACGCTTCGCCTCACGCCGGCCGCCCTGGACGCGCTCGAGAGCTTCGAGCGCGACGTCCTCGGATCCGCGTCGAGGGGCGAGGTCAACGTCTCCTCTCTTGCCGCGGCGGCGCGCCGCGCCGCGGGCGGCGCCGTGCCCGTACGCGTCCGGCGCTCGCTCGGAGCGGACCGCGGCACCTCAGACGACACCGCGCTTTCGCTGACGCCGCTGCCGGCCTTTCCGCAGAAGCTCCTCGTCGTGGGCGACGGCTTCCGCCGCGTCGCGAGCCCGCTCGAGGTCATGGTCGCGTTCGCCGAGGAAGAGGCCTCGCACGACTCGTCGAGGCTCGTGAAGTGAAGAATCGCACGCTCTCGCTCGCGCTCGGCGTCGCCCTCCTCGGGGCCGGTGCCGCTCGCGGGGAGTCGCCGTTTTCGATCGGCGCCCCTCTCGCGGCGCGCGCGATCTTCGGGTGCTCGGAAGTGACCGTCGCGGACGGCGCGACCGTGCGTTCGGAAGGCGTCTCGTCGTACTCCGCGAAGGAAGGGCGAGGGCACGTGGCCTCGAACGGCGACATCGCCGTCTCCTCGCGGGCCGTCGTCATGGGCGACGTCGCGGCCGGGCCAGGA
Source organism: Thermoanaerobaculia bacterium (assembly GCA_963719225.1). Lineage (GTDB taxonomy): Bacteria > Acidobacteriota > Thermoanaerobaculia > UBA5066 > UBA5066 > Fen-183. Next base: position 1,401,356 of record CAVRAY010000001.1, read on the forward strand.
CATACCGTCACCGTGGCGGCCGACGCGGCCGTTTCTGGCCTGACGACGCCGGCGGCCGCCGCCGTGGACTGCCGTCCCGTCGACCTCGTGAAGCTCGCGGCGGCAATCGGCCCGAACGACAACGCGAAGATCCCGAAGACCGCGCTGGGAAAGAGCGCCCTGTCTGGCCCAGCGGGGGACGCGCTCGTCCTCGCCGGGCGCGACTCGGTCACGCTCCCCGCGGGGACGTACGTGTTCTCGTCGATCGACCTTTCGAGCCGGGCGCACGTGATGGTGGCGGGAGAGGCTCGCGTCTTCGTTATGGGCGACGTCCACCTCGCGGGCAACAGCGCGTTGAATGCCGCGGGCGGAGCTTTCCGGCTGCGGCTCTTCACGTCGGGTCCGCGCCTGACGGTCGAATCGTCCTCGACGCTCGGCGCGTTCGTGTACGCGCCGTCCGCCGCGGTGTTCGTGGACACGGAGAGCCGCGTGCTCGGGACTCTTTTCGCGAGCGCGGTGACTGTTCGCCACGCCTCCGCGGTGATCCGGGTCGTGGACGACACGCCGCCCGTGCTCACGCTTCTCGAGCCCGGAACGTCCGGCGCGCCCGTGCTCTCCGCGGTGCGCGTGCGCGGCCTCGTGCGCGATCCCGAGACCGCCGTGACGAGCGCCAAGGTGAACGGGCAGGTCTTGGCGCTGGCGGACGACGGGTCCTTCGACACGACGGTCGACGCGACCTCGTCCGCCGAGGTGCGTCTCGACGGCGAGAACGCCATGGGCCTCGTGTCGACGGTACGCGTGTCGCTGTGCAGCGGACCTCCTCAACTCGTGATCCAGTCGCCCGCGAACGGCTCCCTCGTGGGCGATCGGATCGGATCCGTCACCGGAACCTGCGGCACGGCCTCGTCGGTCGCCGTGAACGGCCGGCCTGCCGCCGTCGCGAACGGTGCGTTCCGGCTCGACGGCATCGACTTCGGGCCCGACGGCCTCGTCGTGCTCAACGTCGTCGCCTCCAGCGTTTGCGCCCAGACGGCCCTCGCGACGGCGTTCACGCTCGACACGCAGCCGCCGGCCGTCGCCATCGACACGCCGACCTCGGGTTCCGTCGTGGGCGCCTCGCCCCTCGCCGTGAGCGGCACGTTCGTGGAGCCGAACCTCGCCTCGATCACGGTGAACGGCGTCGCTGCGGCGATCTCGGGCAGCCGCTTCACGGCCACCGTGCCGGTTCCCGCCGGCATCTCGACGCTCATCGCCGAAGCGCGGGACAAGATCGGACACGTCGGCCTCTCGACTCCCGTGAGCGTCACGCTCGACACGCAGGCGGCCTCCGTCGTCATCACGAGCCCCGCTTCCGGCACGCTCACGGGCGACGCGACGGCGACCGTCTCGGGCACCGCGGACATGCCCGGGCTCGCGAGCGTTCGCGTCGCGGGGCGCACGGCGACTCTTTCGGGAAAGAGCTTCACCGTTTCGGGCGTCCCTCTCGTGGAAGGCGACAACCGGCTCGTAGCGGAGGCGATCGACGCGAGCAGCCGGTCGTTCCTCTCGCAGCCGGTCGTCGTGACGCTGGATTCGCTGCCGCCGGACGTGGCGCTCGATACGACTTCCTTCCCGCTCCTCACGAAGAGCACGGCGATCACCGTCTCGGGGACGGTCTCGGATCCCCACCTCGGTCCCGTCACGGTCAACGGCGTGGCGGCGCTCGTCTCCGGCGGGCGTTTCACGGCGACGAACGTGCCGCTCGTCGAAGGCGACAATCCGGTCCGCGCGCATGCCGTCGACACGCTCGGGCACTCGGCCGACTCGGCGGCGGCCACCGTGAACCGCGACACGCAGGGCCCGGCGGTGACGATCACCTCGCCCGCCTCGGGTGCCCAGCTCGCGAACGCGAGCCTCGTCGTCACCGGCACCGCGTCCGATCCCCACCTCGCCGGCGTGACGGTGAACGGCGTTTCTGCGCCCGTGACGAACGGGACGTTCACCACAAGCCTGACGCTCGGCGAGGGAGATTCGACCCTCGTCGCGAGCGCGGTGGACTCGCTCGGGAATTCGGGCGCCTCGCCGGGCGTGCCCGTCACGGTCGACACGATCGCGCCCGTCGTCTCGATCGACGCGCCGGCCAACACTCTCACGGGCTCGGCGTTCGTGACCGTCACGGGCACGGTCCTCGAACCGCACCTCCTGTCCGTCACGGTGGCCGGCGTCCCGGCGGCCGCCTCGGGCGGGCGCTTCGTGGCCACGAACGTGCCGCTCGTCGAAGGCACGCAGCAGATCACCGCGGTCGCGCTCGACACGTTCGGCCACCGCAGCGAGTCCGGGCCGGTCACGTACCGACTGGACTCGACGCCGCCGGTTTTGACGATCGACAAGCCGCCACCCGACTCCGCCTGCTTCGCCTCGGGCGCGCCGATCGCGGTCTCGGGGCACGTCGGCGTCCCCGGGTCCGCGAGCGCGCGGCCCGCCGTCTCCCTCGTCGTGAAGCCTTCCGGCGGCGCGCCACAGACGTTCGCGGCGGTCCTGGATGCGGCCGGCACGACCTGGAGCGTGGCGGCGGTGGATCCCGGCTCGTCCGACGGCTTCGCCGTCCTGACCGCCTCAACAGGCGACGCGCTGGGACACGACGTCAGGGTCGTCCGCAGCGTGCGCGTGAAAGCCTCGACTCCAGCGGTCTCGCTGCTCCTCGACGGCAGCGCCTTCCCGGGCAGCGCCGCGGGCGCGACGGCGGCGCCGGGCGAGACGCCCGTGCTCCTCGGCCGCGTCGTGAAGCCGCGCGCGCTCGTGACGGACGGCCCCGGCGCGGCGCCTCCGGTGCCGGTCCTCACGCTCGACGGCGCGCCTTACACGGGAGCCGTCATCGACGCCGAGGGCACGCATCTTCTCGCCGCAACCGTGAGCGACTGCGCGGGGCACTCCGCCTCCCGGCACGCGCTCTTCACGATCGACGTGACGCCACCGCGGCTTCTCTCGACGGTGCCGGCCGACGGTGTGACTCTCGGCGCGGCTGTCACCTCCTTCAGCGGAACGTCCGATCCGGACCTCGCCTCGGCTGCGGTCGACGGCGTGGCCGCGGGAGTGAGCGGCGGAGCGTTCTCGCTCGTTCCTTTCTCTTCGAAGGAAGGCACGAACGCCCTCGCGATCGTCCTCGTCGATCGGGCGGGGAACCGCTCGGTCTTCTCGCGCTCCTTCAATGTGAAGTCCCTGGCCCCCTCCGTCGAGATCCTCGAAGGGGGAGTGCCCCTCGGCACCGGCGCGACGTTTTTCCGCACGGTGACGCCGGTCGTCCGCGCGAACGATCCCTCCGCGACGGTCGCCGCCACGCTCAACGGCTCGCCGTTCGTCTCCGGCACTCCGGTGAGCGCGGCCGGAACCTACACGGTCAGCGCCACGGCCACCGACGCGCTCGGCCACGCGGGAAACGCGACCGCCAGCTTCAAGATCGACCTTTCCGCGCCGCCCACGATCGACATTACGGCGCCGCCCGACCGCGCCGTCCTCCCGGGCCCCGCGATCGCGGTGACCGGCACGGCCAGCGCGTCCGTCACGAGCGTCACCGTGAACGGCCGGGCCGCGACGCTCGCGGGGGCCGCCTGGACGGTGCCGGACCTGGTCCTCCCACCCGACGTCCCGGTCGAGATCATCGCGATCGGCGCGGATGCCCTCGGCCGCACCGCGACCGCGATACGTCAGGTCACGGTGCGATCCGTCGGGCCGCAGGTTCAGATTCTCGATCCGCCCAACGGCTTCCGGACGAACCGCAAGAAGATCGACGTCGTGGGCGCCGTCGTCGGCGGGCCTTCCATGACCGCGAACGGCACGGTCGTCGTCGCGGGAGCGACGCTTCCGCTCGACGCGCTCGGCACCTTCCGCGCGAAGGACGTCGCCCTCATCGACGGCGCCAACACGCTCGTCGCGTCCGCCGTCGACTCGCAGGGCCGCACGGGGAACGCGCAGGTCGTCGTCACGACGGACACGCTCGCGCCGCTCATCGCGATCATGGCCGAGGGCCAGCCTCTCGTCGACGGCGCGAGCTTCGCGCGCGCGTTCACGGTGCACGTCGAGATCACCGACAACACGCTGCCTCTCCCGATTCCGGTCATCCGTCTCAACGGGCTGGACCGCGGCGCCACCGCGGCCGCCACGGACCTTCCGATCGCGCAGAACGGCGGCTACATCCTCTCCGTCGTCGCGCGCGACGCGGCGGGCAACGAGAGCCGCGCGGAGCGCAGCTTCGTCCTGGCGTCGGGCGGCTGCTCGGTGAGCGCCCTCGATCCTTCGGACGGGGCGGTCGTGGCGGCCTCCGCGATCACGCTGCACGGGAAGAGCGGCGACGCGCAGACCGTGAAGGTGACCGTGGGCGGCCAGACCTTCACCGCGCAGCTCGCCGACGGCACGTTCGCCGCGGGCGGCGTCCCGCTTCCCATCGTGGGCGACAACACTCTGCAGATCGCGTGCACGGACCGCTCGGGGGCGACCACGACGACGAACCTGAAGCTCACGCGGCTCGCGGACGGCCCCGGTCCCGTCGTGCGCATCACGGCCCCGGCGAACGGCGCGCGGCAGACCGTTCCGACCGCGCCCGTCGCCGGGACGGTTTCCGATCCGTCCGCGACCGTCCTGGTGAACGGCGTGAAGGCGCTCGTGGCGCCGGCCGGCACGTTCTCGCTGGCGTCGCTGCCGCTCGTAGAGGGCCCGAACGTGTTCGCGGCGCGCGCCCTCGACGCCGCCGGACGCTCGGGGGAAGACCGCGTCGTCATTTATCGCGACTCGGCCCCGCCGAAGGTCACGATCACATCGCCTCCGGACGGCGCGCACGTGGGCCTGCCGGGCGCGGGCCCGGCCGCGGTCACGGTGACGGGCGCCGTGGACCTCACGAACGAGCCGAACCTCTCTTCCGTCGTCGTCTCCAGCGCGGCGGGCTCCGTGACGGCGACCGTGGATCCGGATTCCGGCGCGTTCTTCGCCGCCGGTGTGCCGCTCGTGACGTCGACGCCCGGCTCGCCGCAGACGCTCACGGCGACCGCCACGGACACGCTTTCACAGGTCGGCTCGGCGAGCGTGTCCGTCATCTTCGATCCTGCCGCCCCCGCGCTCGTTCTCTCGCTCCCGATCGACCTGACGCGCTTCACCGAGACGTCGCCGCCCTCCTTCCCGGTCGCCGGCGAGGCGTGGGCGAAGGACGGCGCGCAGATCTCGCTGAACGGCGGCGCCCTCGATCCCGCGACCCTGAGCTGGGAACCGGCCGCAGCCGACGGCCGGCGGCATGTGTCGTTCGCGGCGCAGGTGACGGTGCCCGCGCAGGAGGGGCCGTTCGGGCTCATCGCGCGCGTGGAAGAGCCGGCGGGCGCGTACGCGAACGATCGGCGCCTCCTCTACAAGGACGTGACCGCGCCGACGGTGATCGAGCTTTCGCCCGCCGACGGGGCGAAACAGGTGGACGCGAACGAGATTCCGCTCGCGCTCTTCAGCGAGCCGGTGAAGCCGTCCTCGCTCGGAACCGTGGACGGACTCACGCTCACGCGCGTCGCGACAGGCGACAAGTCCGTCGGCACGTTCACGGTCGCCGGCAACGCCGTCGCGTTCGTTCCGGGCGCGGCGCTCGCGCGAGGCGAGGTCTATCTCTTCCGGGCCGGCCCGGGCGTGACGGATCTCGCCGGGCATCCGCTCGCGGCCGCGAAGGAAGCACGCTTCACGGTCGCGACTCTCTCCACGGGCGTGCCTCCCGTGCTCGATCCGGTCCCCCCCGTGATCTGCGCGACCCAGATCGCGATCACGGGCACGGCGGCGCCGAACGCGGCCGTGCGCCTCAAGGACGGCGACCTCACGTTCTCGGGCAACGCGGACGCCTCGGGCCGTTTCTCGATCACGATTCCCCTCTCCGGCAACGGCTTCCACGCCGTTCATGCCTCGACGCTCGACCGCGACGGCGCGGGAGCCTCTCCCGAGGCGACGGTGCTCTTTCGCGTGGACTGCAGCTCTCCCTCCGTCCTCGGCGCCTCGTTCGACCGGTCCTCGGGGAAGATCACGGTTGCCTTCAGCGAGGCGATGGGCGCCGCGTCGCTCACGGTCGGCGGGACCGGGAGCGCGATCACGGTCTCCAAGGCCGACGATCCGACGCACGCGCCGCAGGCCGCGACTGTCGCTCTCTCTGCGGACGGCGCGACGGCCACGCTGGATCTCGGCACGGCGCCCGGGGCGTGGTGGCAGAACGTCTCCGTGCGCCTTCTCGTGGGGCCGCCCGCGGCGGACGCGTCGGGGAACGCCCTCGGCTCTTCCTTCGAGACCGTCTTCTTCGCGGGCGGCGGCGGAGATCTCTCCGGAGGCTTCCTCTCGGGTGAGGCGTACGACGACGAAAGCGGCCGCCCGCTCGCGGGCGCGGAAGTAAAGCTCTTCGCGTCCGGCGCCGCCCTGCCGGGCTCGGTACCGGCGGTGCAGGTGGGCACGCCCGTCGCCTCCAGCGTGACGGACGGCCGCGGGCGGTTCAGCCTCGTGGGCGACGTCGCGGCCGGGCGCTACGCGCTCGTGCTTTCGCGGAGCGGGTATTCGCGCGCCGTTCGCCGTCTCGCGCTCGAGCCGGCCGTGGGCGCCGTGCCGTTCGACAGCCGGCTCACGCCGCTCGGCGCGCAGGGGGCCGCGCTCCTCCACGCCGCGACGGGCGGAACGTACGACGGGCCGGCGGGCTCGGGCCTGTCAGCGACATTCGCCGCGGGTGCGCTCTCGTCTCCCGTCGATCTCGGCGTGCGCCTCACCGCGCTCTCGGGTCAGGGGCTGCCCGAGCCGCTTCCTCTCGGCTGGACGCCTCTCGCCGCGGCCGAGCTGCGCCTTGTCCCGGGCGGAGTCGGCGACGACGCCCTTCCGGAGGGAACGGGCACGCCTTTCACGGCGAACGCCGTCCACCTCACCTTGACGTTGCCCTCCGGCGTCCCGTCCAACGCGGAGCTCTTCGCCGCGCGCTACGACGTCGCCGCCGGGGCCTGGCTCGCGCTCCCGATCCCGGTGCGCGCGACGGGAGCGGGCGGAGCCGACACCGTGACCGTCGCGCTCGCCGGGCCGGGACCGGTCGCCGTCATCGCTCCTGATGTCGATCCCGCGACGCGACCCCCCGTGATGCCGACGTCTCTCGACGCGCCGCTCATTGGGACGGACCTGCCTTCCGTTCTGCCGGCTCTGGCGGCGGCGATCGGCCTCGATCCGCCCATCGTCTCGCCCACGGGCCGCGCGACCGCGCGCGTTCTGGCGCGGTCGGCGGACGGCACGACGCCGTGGCCCAGCGGCCTCGCCGTACAGGCGTACCTCGACGAGAAGCTCATCCTCTCGGGCGGCGGCGAGCTCTACGAGGCGCCGTTCAGCTCGGACCTCATCCTCTATCACCCGCCGCTCGCGCCGGCCGACGTCGGGGCCACGGCGCCCGGAGCCGTCGGAAGCCTGACGTTCCGGATCTCGCCCAGCCCGCGCGCCGCGCAGGTGCTCCTCGACACGGGCTACGAGAACGTGCGTCTCTTCCCGTTCACGGACCAGCTCGAACGCGGACAGGTCCTGGGACCCGCGGGCGGCTCGGTCTCATCCCCCGACGGAGTCGAGCTGTTCGTTCCCGAAAGCGCGCTCGCGCAGAAGGCCGTCGTGCGCGCCCGTCTGCTTTCGTCCTCGGAGCTCGCGGCGCTCCCGGTGCCGGCGGGCTACTCGCTCGTGGCCGCCGTGCGCGTGGACCTCTCGGGCTTCCCGCTCGCGCGCGGCGCGACGCTGAAGCTCAACGCGCCCGCCGGCCTGCCGGCGGACGCGGTCGACGACCCCCGCCTCGTCCTCGCCTCGTTCGTGGATCAGCCCGACGACGGCCGCGGGGCCTTCGCGCGGGTGGTCGCGCGCGTGGCCCTCCTCCCGGCCGCGGGCTCGGTTCCGGCGAAGCTCGTCGGAGCTCCCGAGGTCTCGGGCTCGACGCTGCCTCTCTCCGGCATCACGGGGGAGGGCGTCTTCCTCTTCCTGCATGCGAACGCGCCTATCGGCTTCGTCACGGGGCGCGTGACGGCGCCGAACGGCGCGGGTTACGCCGGCTCGCGCGTCACCACGCCGGGGCTCGGCACGGCCGACCTCTCACAGCCGGGCGGCCTGTACGCCCTGAGCGCGCCCGCGGGCTCGCCGACGCTGAACGCGCTCCACCCGACGCTCGGCGTCTCCGGCACGGCAACCGTGCCGTCGCTCCCGAAGGGCCAGATCGCGCAGATCGACATCATCCTCGCGCCCACGCCGCCGCGAATCGTCTCGCTCCAGCCCCCCGCGGGTGCGACGAACCAGCCCGTCGGCACGACCGTCGCGATCCTCTTCTCGGCGCCGCTCGATCCCGCGAGCGTCACTCAGACCGTGCTCACCGTAGAGCTCGCAAATACGGACGGTACCGGGACAGGGCTCCTCTTCGGCGGCAACGTCGCCCTTTCGTCCGACCGGACGACCGTCGCCTTTTCGTCTGCGCGTCCGCTGCCCCCGGGGCGGACGATCCTGGCGAGCCTCAAGGGCGGAATCCGGAGCTTCGACGGAACGCCGTACGCCGGCACGCTCCCGGTCACGTGGACCTTCACCACCTCCACTGCCTTCCTGCCGGGCGGAAACATCCATCCCGAGAAGATTCGATTGCTACTGCCGGTGAACGGCACGGCGCAGATCGTCGGCGCCGACAGTGCGCTCCCGCTCGTCCTCGGAGGAACGACACCTTGGTCCGTATGGGCCGACGTGGACGGCGCCCTCGCGTGCCCGTCGATCACGACGTATCCCGCGAACACGAACGGCGGCTTCACCGCGACGGTCGGCTGCCCGCCGACGGCCAACGTCACGCTCTCGAGCCGGGTCTTCATCCACGTCCTTGATCCCACCGGCACGCAGGCGGCCACATGGCGACTCGGTCCCTTCGTCACACCCGACGGCACGGGCTTCGTGGCTCCCCCCGGCGAGGAAACGGTCTTCACGACGATCGACGGGATCCAGGTGACTTCGCCCGCCGCGGCGTTCGACGTACCGACGCTCGTCAAGGTCACGAAAAAGCCGGTGGACTCCCTCGGTGTTGCCGTGAATCCCGGTCTGGAGATGGCCGCCGTCCTCGACGTCGACTTCGAGGGCACGGCGCACGAGACGCTGCGGCTCAGAATTCCCGTCGTAACGGCTTCGCCTGTCGGCGGCGTTGTTTTCGCAGGCAAGCCGATCGATCTCCCGTGGGGCCGCAAACTCCAGATTCTCGACCTCGGCCGCCTCGTCGACGACGGCAAGGGCGGCAAGCTCATCTCGACTCTGGAAGCGGACCAGCCGGAGGATTCGGCGCCTGATGCGAGCACCCCTGCCTCGAGCGCGATGGCCGGCTCCGGCCACCAGGCGCTGGGAGGGAGGCGGGCTCAGGCTCTGCCGAAGAAACTCCTGCAATCCATCGCGCTCGAATTCACGGCGCGGGCCACGGCCGGCTTCATCATGGGTGCGACCCTGGAGCTCTCGGCGATCACGGGGCACGTGGAGCCGGCCATTGTCGGCGCGACATTCTTCGTCCTCTATAACGCGCTCGCCGACGCGATGGTCTTTCAGGCGGTCGCAAAGAACTGGAACGGCCGATTCGTGCTGCCGAGCACCGGATCCGCCTTCACGATCGTGAAGCGGGACCTCGCGACCGGCTGGATTCTGAGCGAGAAATCCTACTCTGCGATCGCTCCGTCGCCCGGGAGGTTCGTCAACCTGGGCGACCTCGAGCCGGCGGCCACGGACCCGCCGAGGCTGATCGACGCCAGCCCGGTCGCCGTCATACGTTTCAAGGCTCCGACGGTTCTTGCCGGAAAGGAAGAAAACCTGCGCCTCCGCTTGGATGTCGAGGCGCACAGCACCGACCAGGACACGACGTCGCTTCGGGCCGTACCTGGCGAAGTCCTGCCCGACCTCAGCACCGTCGAGCTCTACAACCTTTCGCAGACGAGCCGTGCGAAGGCGGTGGTTCAGGCCGGGGATTTCAACGTCGGCCCGCTCGGGGCGAAGTCGGGCGAGGATCTCCTCGCCGCCGTTTCTCCGTCGGACGTGGATGCCGATGACCTCTCCGAGCTCTCTTTCAGCTTCAGCAGGCCACTCGCGAGCGTCGCCGACCCGGCGACCCTCGTGACCCTCACCGATTGCGGTGAGCTGAACCGCTCGGCGCCGGGGCCGCCGGCCTGCCCGTCTCCTCTTCCCGTGCCGCTGAACGTGACTCAGGAGGCGAACCGCACGCGCTTGAGGGCCGGCCTCTTCGGGCCTCTGGCGCGCGGGCACCTCTACCGAGTGGAGCTGAAGAGCCTGACCTCGGACAGCACACCCTCCCTGGCGTACCCGCCTACGGATCCGACCGTGTTCTCGTTTGCCACGCGTTCGGGACAGTCGGGTCCGATCGGCAGCACCGTGGGCAGCGGCGTTCTCGCGCTGGGCGACACAAACTCGGCGCGGGACCTCCTGAAGTTCGGGAATCTCCTGCTCGTCGGTTCGGCGTCGGGAAAGCTCCTCGCGATGGACGCATCGGATCCCGTGAAGCCGGTGCTCTTCGCGCGGCTCGCACCCGAGGCGGGCGACCAGTTGCGGGCCTTCGCGAGCGACGGCCACAACAGGCTCTTCTACAACACGAGGTTGGGCGCTTCGTGGGCCGTCAAGGCCGTCCGGGTGGAGGATGTCTGGCAGGCGCTTCCATCCACGTGTCCCCAGGGGCTTCCGTCAGAGCCCGCATGGTTGACGGCACTTCCATGCTTCGCGGCAGTTCCGGGCGGCGTCAAATCAGCGTTTGCGCTCGGGAGCACGACAGGCCTCACTCCCTCGGAGTTCCTGACCCTCACCGGCTCGTTGCCCACGGGAACTCCGTCGGACTTGCAGATCCTGGTCGACGACGACACGGTTGGTCCCTACCCCCTTGAAGAGTTCTTCGACAAAGTTCCGGGATCGGGCACCCCGCCCTCGGGTCCGCCCTCCTCGCCGGACCAGTTCTACAGCATCTCGCTGACGATCAACACGGCGGGTCACGTCTTCGATCGCGGCGCCGGGATATGCGGAGAACCGGGGTTCGACAAGAAGCAGCGCGTGACGATCGACGACCTCACGACCGGGCAGAGCTGGTCCGTGGACGTGCCGAATCCCTCCACAAGCGGCATGAGCCTCGCCGTTGCGATTCGGGCCCGGAAGCGGGACCAGATCCAGGTCCGCTACAACAAAACGGCCATCGGGTACCTGGCGATCGTGGGCAGCGGCGTCTCGGCCTTCGATCTGAACCGGTTCTACGACACGCTGACGCCCGCCACCGGCGGAACACAGGGAAACAAGAGTGAGTGTGGCCGCCGCCTTGGCACCTTCGAGGGTGCGGGAATCTCGTTTCCCACCTGCGGGCGCGTCACACCGGACAGCCTTGCCTTCACGCCGGCTCTTGCAGTGGCGACGGGCAAGGGTTTCATCGACGTCTTCTCGGTGCTGACCCATTTCGGGGCCGGCAATCTCGTCGCCGCATCGGGAGGCCCGGGGTCGCTTCAGGCGATCGAGATGAAATGCCTCGTCGACACCCTGCCTGCATCAACGCCCACGACTCCGGCGCCGAGCCCTTCCTACCGCGCCGTCACGCTCGCGTTGAACACGATGTGGATCGATCGACACATCAGCCCGGGGCCCTCTCCCGGCTCGTTTGTGGGACCACAGACCCCGGTGCCGCCTTCCGGCGTGCGGGGCGACCTGGCCTTCTACTCGCTCGGACCGGCCGGGATCGACGTCTACGACGTGACGGGTCGGGGCAGCATGGCGCTCATTGGCCGCTTCTGGGCCAAAGACCACACCGTTTACCGACTCGCTTCGGACGCAGCGGGCCGCCGGCTTTTTGCGGGCGGGCAGGACAAGAACGGGAACCCGATCATCGATGTCTGGGACATCTCGCAGGCCAATGGCGGCCCGAGCAAGGACGGAGTCTTCCCGGACCCCGCGGGTTCGGCGGATACCCGATTGCTCTTCACGCTGAAGGCGCCTTGGGATACGAATCACATCGGTCTCGAGGAGAGCACCGGCTTCCTCTACACGTGGGGCGTCAACGGTCCGGGTGTCGAAGGCGGCTTTGTCGTGCCGACCCGGGACCCCGGATTCATCTTTAGCGGCCTCTACAGGCCGGAAAACGAAAGCCGCGCGGCAGGAGCCACACCACTGCCGAGCGTTCAGGTGGACACGCAGGACCTCGTGCCGCTCGGCGTTCAGACGCAGGTTTCCACGGCTGACGAAGCGGATCCCGAAAAATCGAAGGCGGATGAGCGCACCGCGACGGCGGCGTTCAAGGTCCGGATATCGCTGCCCGGCACTCTCGGCGAAAAACTCGTGGCGAAGGTTCAGACTCTGCGGTCTCTTCCGGACGCGAGGTTCCTTTCGAAGGACGACGTCGGACCGCTTGTCGCGGCGCCGGGCGGCGGAGGCTGGCCGGAAAGAGATGTCTTCGTGACGCTCCGGAGGCTCGTGCCGGTAGCCGGAACGAGCTCGGATCGCCTCCAGCAGCCTTTCAACCTCTACGAGTCCGACGAGGTCGTGCTTCTCCTCGCCGACCCTCGTGCCAAGCTCGCCTATTGGAAGAGCAAGCAGGGCCTCAAGTCGCCGGCCCAGGTCGCAGACGAGAAAACCCAGTGCCGCCGGTGCGGCCGGCCGTCGTATCTGCCCAACGACACCGGCAACACGGAAATCCCCGTCAAGGAACTGCTCGCCGCGGGCCCGTGGGTACGCGCCTATCTCGCCGAACCCCCGGGCGGGGACGCGCCGACGGCCGCCGCCCTCGACTTCTTCCGCCAGCAGGGAGATAACTTCCCGGCTCCGTCGGGCGCCGTGCAGGTCTCCGGCCACGCGGACGAGGTCCCCTCTCCCATCCAGATCTCGCTCGCCGAGCCCGCCCTGAATCCCGCGGTCTGGAGCGCCGAGGCGGGGACGAGCGTATCGCTCGTCTCGGGCGAAGCCATCCTCGCGGCGACCGATCACGCCGTTGAAGGCCGCGGCGTCGGGTTCGTCTTCGACCGCACGTATCGGTCCGGAGTTCTCGGTTACGGGCCGCTCGGAGCCGCGGGGTGGAACTCGTCCCTCTTCGCCCACCTGCGAATGCTGCCTCATACGGGCGAGATGGAATTCCACGATGGCGGCGGACGCGTCTGGAAGTTCTCGCCGCCCGCGCTCGGCGGATGCGTGGACGTGGACCATTACGAATCCGACGGCGCCTTCTGTATCCCGAAGGGTCTCTACGTGAAGGTCGAGGTCGTCGGGAACGGCGCTGCATTCCGGCTCGTGGGCCGAAACCACGACACGATGCTGTTCGACTCGAACGGGCGTCTCCTGGAGCTTTCGGACCGGCACCGTCGGGGCGCCTCGGACCCCTCCTCGCAGGGCAACACGCTCTCGCTCTTCTACGACGGAGCCGGCTACCTCGTCCGTGCCGAGGACGAGCTGGGTCGTTCGTACAAGTTCACCTACGATCAGAAACCGCTCTTTTCCGGCGGAGCGGAGAACCCGCAGTACGGCCTCCTGACCAGGATCGAAGATTTCGCGACGCCGCCGCGCGTCGTGGGATTCATCTACGACGATCTGCGACGCCTGTTGCAGGTCCAGCTCCCGGACGTGACGAGCTCGATCGCGGGCTCCAGCTACACGCAACCGACCGTTTTGTATCACTACGACTTCACGAAAGCGCTGCAGGACACCGCACCTCTTCACGGGCCGGACTTCCCGAAGTTCAAGCTCACCGGCTTCCGCCTCCCCGACGCCGGTGCGGATCGCGTGACGCTCGATTACGTTCCCGAGACCGGCCGCGTGACGTCGCTAGCGGTGCCGCCGAGCCCGCCGAACAGCGGCACCGTCGCCTGGCAGTTCCAGAATCCCGACCCGTCCTCCGATGCGGGCCCGCTGAACGGTATTTCGCTCGTGGCGCCGTGGCAGCTCCGGGCCGACTACACGTTCACGTCCGGCCGGATCAACACGGTGAGCGAGACGGTCGAGACGCTGCGCGGCACCGACCCGTCCCCTCCCGCCGGCTCCGATCCGCCCGCGGTCGCTCTGACGACGACTTACGTGTATCTCGACGACGGGAGGATCGACCACATCACGTGGCCGGACGGGCACGTAACCCGTCAGGATTACCAGGGCACAGACCGGCTGGAGAAGGCGAACGTGAGCCACGTGATGGCCGAGGCCGGTGGGGCGCCGACGGGGACCGCTCAGCACGGAACCCCGACCAGCGAGATCCGGTCCTACGTGGACAACATCCCCGAGACGACGGCCGACCCGGAGGGGCGCGCCGTCACGAGCGCCGTGTCGGTCCCGAGCGGGAGCGCGAGTCCCGGCTACGACGCGGCGCCCGGCCAGACAGCGGTCAGCGGCAATTCCAAGTACGACCCGTTCGGACGCATGAAGGAGTTCACGGGGGCCGGCTCGAACGGCACGCACGTGACGATGGGCTTCGGCAAGGATGCGAAGGGCAGGCCGGATCGCGGCTTTGCGAGCGAGATCGCGCGCGGTGCCGTCAAGGAAAGCCTGAAGTACGACGAGGACGGGATGGGTCCGCGTGGAAACGTCACGACGCGCGAGACGAGCTTCCAGACGTCCAGCAAGTACGAATATGACGAGTGGGACCGCCCCGTAAAAGAGACTCTGGGCCTCAGCGCGAGCGGCGACTTCGACGCGGTTCCGGACGCGATCGTCACACGCGCCTTCGATCCGATCGGACACCTGAAGGTCGAGCGGCGCCGACAGATGGATCTGGACAACGGCGAGGTCGAGACCGTTTACGAATACAACGACCGCGAGCAGCTCGTCAGCGTCACGGTCAACAACCTGGCCCAGGCTGCGCCGGGGCAGACTTCGGGCCTCGCGACCGGCAAGACCAGGTATTCGTACAACAGGTCCGGGCAGCTCTCCGACGTGACGAGCCCACACGGCGTCACGACGCACTACGAGTACGACGCGGCGGGGCGCGTCAAGAGCGAGCAGGTCAGCTCTTCCGGCATTCGAAAGCGCGCCTATGACGAAATGGGACGCACCGTCTGGATGACGGACGGAGACATCGGCGTCTGGCGCGGCCGCTTCGACGCGTGGGGCCGGATGTACCAGGAAGACCTGCCGACCGGCGCCTCCATCGAGCGGGAATACGACGCGGCCGGTGGAATCAAACGCGAGACGACGTTCAGCGGCGACCCGAAGTCGGCCTCCTCCAACAAACTCGCGGAGACGCTCGCTCACGTGACGAGTTTCGGCGCCGTGAACGAGGTCCAGGAAATGCTCACGGCTTCGCCCGCGTCCTATCGGGTCACGTTGAAGCAGTACGACGGCTCCGGCCGGCTCGCCGGAGTCACGAGCGGCCCGACGGACGCGATCCAAAGGACCGACCTGACGGTGCAGTACGACGATGCAGGCCGTCCCGTCGTGCAGACCGACGGCGGAAACAACGAGACGCACCACGACTACGGCGGCACCGCGCCGTGGCCGGTGCGCACATTCGTCCTCGAGGCGGTGCCGGGAAGCCCGAGCAGGCCGAAGACCGTGGAGAGCGAGTTCCGACGTGACGCGTTCGGGCGCGTCGTCAAGGAGACACGTTCGAGCGGCGGCACGCTCGTCTCGATCGTCCAAACCGGCTACGACCAGGTCGGGAACGTGAAGAGCGTCGAATCCGGAATCGGCAGCCGCAGCGAATATCTCTACGACGGCGCCGGCCGCCTGATCAAGGAGACCAGGCCGACCGGGGGCTCGACGAAATACGGTTACGACCTCGATGGCCGGGTCAAAGCCCGCGTGACGGCGCAGGGGGGTGCCTCGGTCAGCGAGACGGACTACGGCTACGACGGCGCCGGGCGACTCGCGTCCATCCTGCGTCCGGACGGCACGACCGAGTCGTTCACGTACAACGGCGACGACACCGTCGACATGTGGACGAACCGCTCCGGAATCGTCGTCACGCATCGCTACGACGCGGCGAACCGACTCATCGGCCGATTTCCGGGCTCACGGCCAGCGGGTTCGAAGGTCGTGGTCGACGGCGGCGACACGTACGACTACGACGAGGCCTCGCGACTAAGGGCCGCGGACCGAATCGACACGCCGACGGGCGCGCCTGGCGTCTTCGCCGCAAACGCTGCCGCGCGAGCCGCGTTCACGGGCTACGACGCGGCGGGCCGGCCCGCCGAGGAACGCATCGGCGCGCGCGACGCCCTCAAGCGCTTCTACGACACGTGGTCTCGTGAGGTCGCGGTGGGCGTGCCGGCCGGAGTCGGCCGCCACGGCGTGGGCTCGTTTTCCGGATACACGCGCGACTTCGACTCACTCGACCGCCTCGTGCTCATGACCGCGAACGCCGGCGGGCCGAAGCTCGGCGCGCGCTGGGATTGGGGCGGGACGGCGCGGCTCTATGGCATCACGACCGACAACGCACTGAAGACAGCGCACCGGATGAGCTACCTCGGCTCGGGTCTCGGCGCCCAACCGGGAGGCACCGTCGCGACCCCGTGGCAGCTCGGCACGATCTCGGTGGCGTCGGCGGACCCGAAGCAGCCCGTCACCGACGAGCCGACGACCCTGTGGGGTCAGTTCGGGTTCGGCTACCGCACGGGCGACGGCGTCAAGCGCGGCCGCGAGGTCATGGATCGCCAGACCGGCAAGCCCAGCCTCTTCTCGAATCAGGGCTGGTCGTTCACCCCCGACAACGGTCTCAGGCTCCAGACCGCCGAGGCCGGCCGGGGCACCCGCGACGGCTCGTCGGCGCCTTCCATCTTCGAGAAGTTCGACGTGACCTATGGTCTCGGCGACGAAGTGAACCTCCTGTCGAGAGAGGGAGGCGCGAACTCTTCGACGCTCCTCGCCACCGGCGCCGAAGGCCGCATCGCGAAGCGAAACGGCATCGGCTTCGAGCACGACCTCGAAGGCAGAAGGCAGAAGGACGACCGCTTCAGCTACGTGTGGAGCTGGAGGGGAGAGCTCCTGTCCGTCACCGTCAACGACTGCTGGCCTGCCGAACAAGGCTCGCAGCCCACGTCCGGCTGTCCCGCCAACCAGTACGGCTCTCCCTACGCCAAACATCAGATCCGTTACGAATACGACGCTCTCGGAAGTCTACTGGCCCGCGAGCACCTCGGCGCGCAAGCCACGCCCGGCGACGACACCACGCGCTCCTTCATCGAAAGGCGCGAATACCTCTGGGACGGCTCTCATCTCATGGCCGAGGTCGGAAAAGCTCAGGACGGCACACTTCGGTGGAGAAAGAGCTACGTCCCTGGAGCCTCGGGCCTGGACGACGCCGTCCAGGAGAGGATCGAGATCTACAGCCTCTCGGGCGTCGACGTCGTTTCGGACACGCTCTACACCTTCCTGAGAGACGAACAGAACTCCGTCGTCGCCCTCGTCGAAGAGAAAGTCGGAGCCGACCCAGCAAGCCCGCCCACCCCCGTCCGCTACCACTACAGCCCCTACGGCGAAGCCCACGCCGAAACCGGCTCCGAGCTTCTCTTGACCCGCTTCGACTCCAGCCTTCACGGCGTCACGAAACCCGACGGCACCACCGTCTCGCAGACGACCGCAGCTGACGCCGTCGACGGAGGAATCCGGCTCACCCTCACGCTCCCTCCCGACCCCTCGACCCTGGCCGCGGCCCTGCTGGTCGAAAAGAGAAATACCGACGGCACCTGGGGAGCCCTCAACGCGGCCGACCTGGCCCTCGGACAACGCGCGGGCGCCCCCGAAGAGCTCGAGCTCCTACCCCTGACGGGCTTCACGAAGGGCGCCACCTATAGAGTCGGATTCCAGAGCCTCAAGGACACGCTCGGCAGAACCGCAACCCTCCCGAACTTCGCCCTCGACATCCCGACGGACGGCACGCCCGTCCTTCTCGACAGAACCTACCCCCTCGTCTACGACAGCTACTTCGCGTCAGGGACGACCGCCTCAGGCGCATTTCCCGGCGGCCAGAACCTCCTCTTCCAGGGCCTGTGGACAGACCCCGTCACGGGCATGGGCTACGCGAGAAACCGCTGGTACGACGCCAGAAACGCCGTCTGGCTCTCCCAGGATCCTCTCGAAGACAAGGACTCCCCGAACCTCTATGGCTTCGTCGGCGCTAGACCGCATGAACTAACTGACCCGATGGGAACTTGCGCGGAGCTCGATGACATTCCGTGCGGCGAGTACCTCAAGGAGTTCGGTGACCAGTTCCTCTTCCAGAACCTGTGGGAGACGACGAGGAGATCAGGGCGCTTCCTGCTCGGTGAAGGAAAGGGAGCGGTCAAGGCTGTTCCGAATCTGGCGAAGGGCGTCGCACATGTGGCGATGCATCCAGTGAAAACGATTCAGGCGCTCGGCACCGCAGCTGGTGAGGCAATCGCTGACCCGACGGGAACGGCGAAGCGGCTCGGCAATGCAGTGATGAACGCGGATCCCGACAAGGCGGCTGAATTCACTGGCGGTGCGCTGGCCTTGGCTGGGCTTGGCGCCGCGGCAAAGACCACGGAGGGCTTGGCAGCTCTTGGTCGACTCGGAAGGGCTGGTGAGGTCGTTGAAGCGGTAGATGCTGGCTCCAGCCTCGCAAAGTATGGTGACCTCGGTTACGTCGAGGGACTGGCTGCGAGAGCGAGCCGATTCGCGTTGAGGCGAGCCCAGGCAGGGGGAGCGACAGGCCGAGTCGCCGGGAGAAGAGCAGAGGAAATATTCGAGAAGTACGCCTATCAGCTCGAGCAACGTCTCATGGCTGCGGAGAGTCCCTTCCGCATCACCCTGCAGCCAGCAGCGGACGCCGCCACCGGTGCGCGGGCTCTCGCGCGAACACGCGGCTCCTTTGTCGGGCGATGGGTGAGCGGCACGAAGCGGTTGGACTATGGCTTCTACGAGTCTGTGTCGGGAGGAGCGAACTCTTCGCGGATTCTTTCGGGTGGTGATTTCACTGTGTCCCCGGGTGGCGCTTTTGGGATCCCGGCTGAGTATTCACAGGCATTCCCGGGCTCGACGATCTTCGGCATTGACCCTCTAAATATCGTTAAGGGACCATGATCGAGATAGCTCCAGCGCAGATTCCCGACATTCGAGCTCGTTTGAAGAGTGCGTCAGCTGAACTAGGGGACGCATGGGCTCAGATGGAGTCGATCGAAGTACAGCCTCGTCGGCAGCAGGCTCCCTTCGTCCAGCTCGCGCACGACGAACTGCCTGGAGAGGAAATTGACGCGATCCTCGCGTATGAGGGTATTCCACAATTCAACGGTGCCATCGGAATCCCTTTTCCGTCTCGGCCTGTCCAACTCGGTAAGAAGGAACTACTCGTTTTTCCGATTGACGGGCTAAGAGAGCACCTGAGCTTGCACGAACCCGATCTTGTGGCGCGACTCCAGAAGAGTGGGGGCATGTCCGGCTACATCGCAGCCCAGCAGGGTGAAATCTCAGCCAGGGAGTATCTAATCGGTGGACTGCTGGAGTGCATCAATTACTGCGTCGAGAACCGCCAAGCGCTTGAAATCAAGTGGTGACGATTCCCGCGCGTCACGCTGCGTGCGTGAGCGGCCACGCGTGACGAGCGCGCCTGGTCGGGCACGCATCGCGCCGCGCTGAAGACGACCCGGAAGTCGCGGCGAGGGAGATCGTATGAGTTGGTCCGAGGTGCAGCTCGCCTCACTGGCTGAGACCTACTTCCGGAGCGGCGGCGCGAGATGCCCGGGCGACAACACGCCGCTGAAAGTGGAAAAGCTGCAATACGTCGGCAGGAAGACCGCGGATCTCTTCCTGCACTGTCGGCGCTGTGGCACGAGCGCGACTTGGGGAAATCAGGAGCCCACGAGTGGAGCCGGTGTGTGGCCAGCGGCTGCCCGGAAACTGATTGTGGACAGCTACTGGGAGCACGGGTATGCGAACTGCCCAGTGGACGGAGCGAATCTGACGGTCCACGAATCCCGGCAGCTGGGGAGCAAGGGTGGTGCGCACCTCCTCGTGCATTGCGTGCGCTGCGGGCGCCACTTTTCGGACGACGGACAGGGCGAAGATCAGGAAGAAAAGGACCCTTTTCTCGCTAAGTACGAGGTCATCAGGTCACTCGGGAAAGGAGGGATGGCGACTGTCGACCTCGTGCGCGACAGGCGAACCGGTGACGAGCTCGCAGCAAAGACGATCGCGCCCGAGAGGGCACGTGAGGCTGGCTTCATCGAGCGTTTCCGTCGTGAGACGGGAATCCTGCGAGGTCTCTCGCACCCGAACGTCGTGAAAATCATCGAGGAATTTACGCAGGGCGATCGTGCCACCTACGTCATGGAGTACCTGTCGGGCGGCGACCTGGGGCAAGCCATCTCTGACCCGAATCGCGATGTGCACGCACTGGCGCAGCTCTTCGCGGACGCTGCGGAGGGCGTGACCCATCTTCACGGACGAGGTTTCATTCACCGCGACCTCAAGCCGAGCAACATCCTGATTGGGAATGAAGGGCGAGCGCGGGTCTCTGACTTCGGGCTGGCCATCCAGGCCGAAAGGAATGAAGCGGTTACTCGCACGGGAGAATTTCTCGGCACGAAGATGTATGCCGCTCCCGAACAACTCCGCGGCGCGCGGGGCGTGAATGAGAAGGCGGACATCTATTCCCTGGGCCTGATCGCCATTCAGGTCCTCAGCCGGAAGCTGAGTCAGCCAGAACTCCACCTCTGGACGGATGGAACTGATCCGGCGTCGCGTGCGCTCGCGAACGCCTTGAACCAGGATCCGGCGAAGCGCACTATCACCCCGAGGGAGCTCGCGTTGGCCGTGTGTGAACGGGTGCTGATGGAGATGGCCGTAACGGCGCAGCCGAGCCAGCAGCTCACAGCTGGCGAGAAGAACACGCTGCTGGAAATGATTCCGGACGACGACAAGGTGGACGAACACCTCGCGGCTCGCGGCCTCAGGCGCAAAGGGAAAGGACGTCCGCGTGCGGGGGAGCTTTACCTCGGCAGAGGCGGGCCGATGAGCGACGGCAGGGGCATCTATCGGCGCGAAGTCGACAACACTCCGGGAAACGGATTCTCCGGCGCCGATCTCTTTGAGCTGCTGGAGCGGGGCTGATCGGCTAAAGCAAGCGGCGCCGACGGTACGTCCGGGGCTCCGGCGTGCGAGGCGGACGAACTAAGCTCAAGGGATCTGTGACGGAGGTCAGCGGCTGGCACGTCTGCGGATGGAGAGGAGCACCTTCTCTATCTTCGCGGGCGTCCGTGTTTCGCACTCCCAGATCACGCGAACGGACCAGCCAGCGCGCCGGAGAGCAGCCGTCTTTCGGCGATCACGTGCGGCGTTTTCGGACCGCTTCTTCAGCCAGAAATCCGGATTTGTAGCAGGCACGACCTGCCCGTAGCGGCAGGCGTGCAGGTGCCAGAAACACCCGTGGACGAAGATGGCGGTGCCGAACTTCGGGAAGACGAGATCAGGGCGGCCCGGGAGACCGGCACGATGAAGGCGGAAACGCATGCCCAGCCTGTGCGCGATGCGGCGGACGACGAGCTCGGGCGTCGTGTCGCGGCCGCGCACGGCCTGCATGTTTCGTCGGCGCTGCTCTGCAGTAAGGACGTCCGTCACGAGCAGAGCGGACGGATCTTCTCGATGAAGCCCTCGACGGTCAGCAGATGTCGCCGGGTTTCGACGGGAAATTTCACGTGCAGAGGCTCGGGCACGACGAGCTGGACCTTCGCGTCACGCATCTCCTCGAGCTGTGCAGACGAGATGCCCTGCTGAATGGTGAGGATGTGCTTCAACGGGATACGGCGGGCCTCACGAACGACCTGTCGCCACCGGTCCTTGCACGTCGTCTTGACGCCGACGACGACGAGGCGATCATCGGGAAAGCTCTGCTGTCGGTACTGCTCTTCTCCAGGAATGATGATGTCGGGCCGGCCGTCCACGCCCCGTGGGCGCATCGTGTGTGGGATCCGCGCCTCGGAAAGGAGATAGTCCACGTGATTTTCGAGAGAGCGGCCGGCGCGCGACTTTCGACGATTCATGATGCGGCCGGCGGTGTCGAGAAAGTCGTCGACGTCGCGAAACGTCCGCGTGACCTCCGTCTGGCAGAGCTGGCGCTCCACGAGCCGAAAGAGCTTGTACTCAGCCTCGACGAAATCGACGAGGCGCCGGTCAGGGCCAAGTGTGCGAATCGTTTCGATGCACTCGAGGAGCGCCTTGCGCGCCGCATCCGAGAATGCTCCACCCGTAGGGAAATTCGCGAGACCCGCAGCGAACGTCGGAAGTGTCGCTCGACACATGCGTCGGGCGACTCTACCTGCGGGACACCGCCACGGAAGACGGCCCACGTGTCGAGGATTGCGACGCCCAGGGCGCTCTGGACCTCGTCGATGTCGTCGTCGTGCTCGAGAACGAAGGCGCTGAATTCATGGAGCGATTTCGGGACGATGACGAGCAGGTCTCCGACACATTCTTCGGCCATGAACGGAAAGCCCTTGCCGAACCGGGTGAGCCGATATTCGTTCTTCGCCTTTCCGTACCACTTAACGCGCGATTCGGTCGTGACGAGCCCGCCCTGCCACGTGACGCGCACCGTGCTCTCGTCGTTACGTCCCTTTTCGGGTCCGAAGGGGGCGAACAGCTCCCATGCCGATATGGGCAGGTAATAGCCGTACTGATGGCCGCCTGTCAGGCCGACGTCATTAGGGGAAATGAACTTGAGGACCGCGTTTCCGTGCTCGAGCGCTTCTGCGATCGCTTCCTCGCAGGCGGGCGAGGGCATTGCGTCAGGCTCTCTTACGCCCGTACTGGGCGAGGGGTGACTTCAGGAGGCAGCCCTTCTTTTCCAACTGCCAGCCGAGCGTCCGAAGGACTTCCCGGCCGACGGCCTCGACGACAGGAGGCACGACGGCGTTTCCGAACTGCCGATAGGCCTGCGTGTCCGAGACGACGATCGGATACTCGTCGGAAAGCCCATGAGTCGCGCGCACTCGCGCGGCGTCAGGCGGCGTGGCGGCTTGCGCTTCCCCTGCGAGATGAGAATTTCGGAGCCGTCCTTGTAGTAGCGCGCGCTCAGCGTACGCGTGACGCCTCCGGGATCCGCGATTCCGAAGCCGAAACCGTTTCCCTTTTCCTTGTGGCGTCGCGCGTATTCCTGGAGGTATGTCCAGAGGTGCTCGCTCAGCGTGTACTTATCCGGAGGATCTTTTTCCAGGATGTCCTGCAGCTTCGGGCGTGGGGCCTGTGGAGCTGCAGGGAACTCGAAGGGGGGAGCATCGCCGAAGACCCGGCGATCGAAGCAGACGATGAAGATGCGCTCCCTGTGCTGCGAGATCCAGGAAGCCGCATCGATCACGGTGGCGTGGACCACGTAATCCAGATCCTGGAGCGTCTCGCGGATCACATTCCAGGTGCGGCCCGAATCGTGAGAGAGAGGATTTTTGACGTTTTCGAGGAGGGCGATCGGGGGCCGCTTCGCCTCGATCAGTGTGGCGAGCGTGAAGAAGAGATTCCCCGGTCGGCACACTTGAATCCGTGTGCGCGGCCGAGGCTCTTCTTCTTCGAGACGCCTGCGATCGAGAACGGCTGACATGGGAAGCCAGCAGCCATGATGTCGTGGTCAGGGATGTCTGGGAATTTCGGATGTCGCGGCGGCTCTTCTCGAACATGGTGACGTCTTCCGAGTACGGTCCACTCCGAGGAAAACACGCATGTGCCCGAGCCGCCGAGCGCGGTCTGAACCTCGATCCGGCGAAGAGATCGACGAACTTGAAGGGGAGAGCGCCGCACGGATTTCTCAACGACGGCGCCGGGCCGGAGAAGAGCGTCATCTGACCGCCGTCTGGGCCTTGCGCAGGACGACACGACGAACTCGCGTTTGGAGACGCCGTCACGGCAGATTCTCGCTGATCCACGTGTCAACTCCGGGGTACGCCGGACAGCATGTCCGGCTATGGCTGCCTCTGGGAAAGGACGATATCAGGAGATATCATGAATTCCCAGCGCCTCCTTCGAGAGGCTCGGAAAGGAGGAAATGAGATGGCCAAGAACTCTCCCGTCGGTAGCGGCCGCCGTGTGGCGCGGTAAGGATCGATCGCAGGTGAAGAACCGATCAACGATCGCTGGACAAACGCGACGCGGAGAGCGGGCGCTTCATCGACAGAAAGCGGACGACAAGCCTTCAAGGGTGTCCGCCGCGAGAAGTGACCTGCCTGCGGCCGCAGAGCTGACAGTGGTCCGAACCATGGCCAGCTCTTCGTGAATCGCTCGGCGATGCTCGCGCGTACGCTGCGTGCGACACGGCCACGCGTGACGAGCGCGCCTGGCCGCGCACGCATCGCGCCGCGCTGGAGCTTCTTCTTTAGCCGCTTCTCCGCGGCTCACCACACGCCCGAAGAGGACCGCAATCGCGCCCGCCGGCGCTCCGGCCCGCGGGGTGGAGGCGCCGGCCGCGGGGCAGCGCGCGTGCCCGCGGGTCCCTCCCGGCCTCCCATCGGGCACGCGCCTGCGAGAACCCGCTCGCCGATAAACGCGTTTATCGGCCCCGGCACTTTCATGTCCCGCTGCGCTTCGCTCCGCGGGGCCACCCCGCGGGCCTCCGGGTCGCGGCTCGCTTCGCTGCGCCGCGACCTTTAACAGAACGTGGAGGTCGCTGTTAAACGCGCGGGGCGTGCGGTGCGCGCCCGGCGGGCGCGAGCGGTGAAGGGCCTTGCGCGGCGCGCGCCTGAAGGGCGCGAGCACCTGCGCGCGCAAGCGTGCTCGGTCACGCGCCACGTCTCGCGCGCCGCGCAAGGCCTCGTGGCTGGCGGTGCTCGCTTCGCTCGGGTGGTAAAGCGCTGGCAGTGCACGTGCGCCTCTTCCGCTTCGGTCGGCTGTGCCTGGCGTGTGCTCGGCCACCTTCGCGGGCACGCTCCCGCCAGCGCCGGGCACGAGAGGATCGCGCGGGACCGCCGCGCTGCGCGCGGCCGCGCCGAAGGCGCGGCTAAGGAAGAAAGCTCTCGGGCGTGGCGCGAGCGTGCCCGTGCGAGCGGATCGAGGACACGCAGGAACGAGGCCCGCAGATGCGCGAACACGGAAGGGGAGCACGCGCAGTGCCACGCCTTTAGGCGCTCGCGCGAAGCGCGCACGGAAGATCGAGGTGTGAACCGTGAGCGAAGCCGAGGCGCGCGGGCGCGCGGTGACGACGAGCCCCGGCCTGGGCGGGTTTACATAGCCTTGGGTTATGTGAAAGGCGAAGCCCGGAGGCGCGCGGGTGGGCTGCGTGCGCGAAGCGCACGCGCACAGGAGCAGTGCCGGGGCCGATAAACGCGTTTATCGGCCAGCGAAAGGATGCAGCGCGCGTGACGGGAAGGGGAAATTGGGGCCACGCCTGGAACGCGCGCTGCGGAGCGCCCGGCACGAACGCCCCGCGCGCCGGAGCCCGCCGGGGCCGGGGGCGTAACGGGCCGTGCTCTTCGGAGGATGGGAGCGCGATCAGCTCACCTGTCGCGACGGCCGCTCCAGCGCGGTCACGGCGCTTGCGCGGGAGCGCGACGACGGAGCACGAGTCGCGCGGACGTGGTCGCGCGAGAGCCATTGCAAGCGTCCGTGACGCGCGGGAAGAGACGATGCGAGCTTCGTCTCGACCGCTTCGATAAACATCGACCGATGTCGAGGAGCGTCTGTGCCTCTGCGAGCATCTTGTCTCGTGTCCGCTTGCGCCGCTTGCGGCGGCTGCCCTTCAGGTCGATGTCCAGCTCGTGAATGATCTGATTTCTGACCTCGAAGATCGGCCGCAGGTCTGCCGGGGACTTTCCGAGGGCCGAGGCCTCGACGCCGAGCGCTGCGGCAGCGCGAAACAACTGCTCAGCCGACTGAAGGCTGTTTCCAGTCAGATCTTCCGTGTAATCGACGATAAGCGATCACGTAGAGACGCTGCGGAAAGAAGATGAGCTAGGAACTTCGTACCGCGGCGCGTGGATTCGTCATCCTCATTCTGGAGTCGGGACGCAACGAACCTCTCCAGACCTTCCTGAACCTTTTTGTCCTTCTTCAGGAGATCGACGAGGGTGTTGCGGATCAGCTGCTTCGTAAGCGAGTCAAGGCCTGCGCCAGCGAGAACAAGAGCAGCGCGCAGTAGATCCTGCTCGGCGTCGGTAGGAGCCCCCGCGGTCACACCGCGGCTTTGCCTGACAACACCGAAGGCATCGTCGAAAGCCTTAACCGTCGTCTTTGCGTGATCCAAGATGAGCCTTGGGCTGGCGGTCTGAGGGTGGGGTGAGTTGCTCCGTGGTCGGCGCGCAACGGGCATGAAGCTCAGCTCGCCTTGGCGAGGAAGGCGTCAATGGTCCTGAGGAGGGCCTGCTGATCACGCTTGGGGAGGCGCTCGAGGTCTTGAAGGCGCCTGAGGAGCCGGCGGTTTTTGATTGCGCCATTTCCCTTGAGTTTCTCGAGGCCGAGAAGCTCGTCGGCCGAGACACGCAGGACCCGGGTCAACTCGACGATCGCCTGGCCGTGGAGCCGCAGCTCCCCGCGCTCGTAGTCCGAGACGACCGGCTGGGCGACACCGAGATGCTCGGCCAGCTCCATCTGGGTGATGCCGCGCTCGCGGCGAAGCCGTGAGAGGCGCTCCCCGATGGACTCTTTGTTTTTCCCGTCCGGCCCGTCTTGTCTGCCACGCCCGAGGCCTCCGTCCAGAAGATCGACGGAACGATCGTAGGGCTGGATTCCGGATGGTCCTGGTCGGGCATGTCGCATCCCTCTTGCAGATTATAGCAAAAACCTATAAGTTTGGAACACGAAGAGGAGGGCCTGCGAAATGGCCACCCGGATCCCGAAAGCTCTTGACAGCCTCCGACGAGGCAGGTGACGGCGATGCCCCGCATCCCGAACGATCTCCTCGAGCGCATCAAGCACGAGACGCCGCTGCGGCTCCTCGTCGAGCGCTCGGGCGTCGTGCTGAAGGTCTCGGGCGAAAACGTCATCGGCCTGTGCCCGATGCACGACGACCACGACCCGTCTCTCGTGCTGACGCCATCGCGCGGTCTCTGGCACTGCCTGGGAGCGTGTCAGGCCGGCGGCACCGTGATCGACTGGGTCATGAAGGCCGACGGCCTCGATTTCCGCGAGGCCGTCGACAAGCTGCTAGCCGAATTCTTTCCTTTAGAAGCCGCCTCTCTCATCAGGCACGCAGCCGTCACGGAGCAGGCCTGCCCGCTCGATCTCGACGCCGACGACCAGACGCTCCTCAACCAGTACGCGGATTTCTGCCACGAGCTTTTCAAGACGACAGCCGAGCCGAAGGAGTACGCGGCTAAAAGACGGATCGCGTCCGACGAGCTCGTCTCGCATTTCAAGCTCGGCTACGCGAATCGCACGCTCGGCCTCCGTCTCCCGAGCGTGCGAGCCAGAGCCGGCCTGGCGCTCCGTATGCGCTTGCAGTCTCTCGGCATCCTCCGCGGCTCGGGCCACGAGCATCTCGTCGGCTCTCTCGTCATCCCGATTAGGGACAGCGCCGGCAACGTCACGGGCATGTACGGGAGAAAGACGCGCAACGACCTCCGGACCGGGACACCTGATCACCTCTATCTCCCTGGCCCGCACCGCGGAGTCTTCAACGTCGAGGCTTTCGCCGAATCGAAGACGATCATCCTCACGGAGTCGCTCATCGACACGCTCTCCTTCTGGGAAAGCGGTTTCAAGAACGTCACGTGCGCCTATGGCGTCGAGGGCTTCACCGAGGAGATTCTCGGAGCCTTCTCTTTCCACGAGATCGAGCGCTGCTACATCGCCTTCGACCGCGACGAAGCCGGCGACCGTGGTGCGACACGCGTCGCCGAGAAGCTCATGTCGGCCGGCGTCGAGTGCTTCCGCGTCCTCTTCCCGAAAGGGATGGATGCGAACGAAGTCGCCCGGAAGATGCACCCGGCCGAGAAGACGCTCGGACTCTTCATCCGGAGCGCCGAGTGGATCGGCAAAGGAAAGGGCCCGGAGAGACCGAAGAGAACCGAGAGGCCGGAAGAGGCGGCTAAAGAAGAAATGCGGGCAGCGGCCGGGCGGCCGGCTGCGCGCATCGAAGAGTCACGTGCTGCCGCCCCTGCTCAACTTCTTTCTTTAGCGGCTCCTGCGCCGCTGCCCGAAGCGCTGGCGCCAGCTCGCGAGCACGACGAGGCGGCTAAAGAAGAAAGGCCGGCCACGAGTCTGACGGCCACCACCGATCTCGACGAATTCATCCTCGTGGAAGGCGACCGCCGCTATCGCGTCCGCGGGCTCCGGAAGAATCTCTCCTACGGCTCGCTCAGGCTGAACGTCTTCGTCTCGCGCGACGGGGACCTCTTCGACGAGAAGTCACCGCTGGCCGGCTTCTTCGTCGACACCTTCGATCTCTACGCGGCGCGTGCCCGTGCCGTCTTCGAACGCCAAGCGTCTCTCGAGATGGGCGTCGAGGAGCGCGTCATCAAGCACGACCTGGGCGCCGTGCTGAGGCGTGCCGAGGAGCTGCAGCAGGAAGCGATCACGAAGGCGCTCGAGCCGAAGGCGCGCCCCGTCCTCATGAGCGCCGGGGACACCGAAGAGGCGATGAGGCTCCTGCGTGACCCGAACCTCCTCTATCGCATCCTCCACGACTTCTCCCGCTGCGGCGTCGTGGGCGAGGAAACGAACAAGCTCGTCGGCTATCTGGCAGCCACGTCCCGAAAGCTCGATCGCCCGCTCGCCGTCATCCTCCAGTCCTCGAGCGCGGCGGGCAAGTCGTCGCTGATGGAAGCGATCCTGGATTTCATGCCCGAAGAGGAGCGCGAGAAGTACTCGGCGCTGACCGGCATGTCCCTCTTCTACTTCACCGAAGAGAAGAGCCTCAGGCACAAGATTCTGGCTGTCGTCGAAGAGGAAGGCGCCGAGCGCGCCAGCTACGCGCTCAAGCTTCTCCAGTCGGAAGGCGAGCTGTCGATCGCGTCCACGGGGAAGGATCCGCACACCGGGCGTCTCGTCACGCAGGAGTACCGCGTCGAAGGGCCCGTGATGATTTTCCTGACGACGACGGCCGCGGTCGTCGATGAAGAACTCCTGAATCGCTGCCTCGTCCTCTCCGTCGACGAGAACCGCGAACAGACGAAGAGGATCCACGAGCTTCAGCGTCAGGCCGAAACGATCGAAGGGCTCCTGGCCGCTAAAGATAAGAGCAGGATCGTCCGCCTCCACCGCAACGCGCAGAGGCTCATCAAGCCTCTTCTCGTCGCGAATCCGTACGCAGCCCGCTTGACCTTCCTCGACGACAGGACGCGCACGAGGCGCGATCACGTCAAGTACCTGACCCTCATCCGGTCGATCGCGCTCCTGCATCAGCACCAGAGGGAAGTGAAGACGATCGAGCACGAGGGGAAGGTCGTCGAATACATCGAGGCGACGCTCGAGGACATCGGGACCGCCAACAGGCTCGCGGCCGAAGTCCTCGGCCGCTCTCTCGACGAGCTGCCACCGCAGACACGTCGCCTCCTCGAGCTCCTCGAAATAATGGTGACGAAAGAGAGCGAGCGGCTAAAAGTGGGAAGGGCCGACTTCCGCTTCACGCGCCGCGACGTACGCGCGCGCACGGGCTGGGGAGACACCCAGCTGAAGGTCCACCTGAACCGTCTCGTCGAGCTCGAGTACGTGCTCATCCATCGTGGGGGCCGCGGGCAGAGCTTCGTCTTCGAGCTTCTGTACGAGGGCCAGGGGAAAGACGGCTCGCGCTTCGTGCCGGGCCTCGTGGATGTCGAGACCCTCGGGCGTGAAGCCGAGCGGGCGGGGAAGAACGATGAGCAGCCGGGCCTCGGGCGGCCCCTGGTCGGCGGGCGGTCGGACTCCGGTCGGGCTGAAGAGACGCCGGGCCCGCCCGCTCCTGCAACTGCTTTTCTTCCTTTAGTCGCCGCGCGTTTCGACGAGGCGCTACTCGGTGGCGACCCCAAGGTGTCGTCGTACCAGGCCGAGGCAGCTAAAGAAAAAAGCTATCGGCCGCGGCGCTACTTTCTGCGCGGTGCCTGATGGCCCGGCGTGGCGAGAAGCGCGTGTGGGCCTTCTCTGAGGCCTCGGATCCCGGCGGCCTCGTCGCGCTGATGCGGCTCTGGATCGAGTCGCTGCGCGTGCGCGGAATCTCCGCGAACACTGTCGTGCACTACGAGTGGGAAATCTCCGGCTTCATTCTCTGGTGTCACGAACGTGGCCTCGTGAGACCGGGTGAGATCTCGCGGCCGATCTTCGAGCGCTACCAGCGCTTCCTCTATCAGTACCGCACGGGCCACGGCCGGCCGCTGTCATTCCGAAGCCAGTACAAGCGGCTCGCCGCGCCGAAATACTTCTTCCGGTGGCTCGCGAGACAGGGCTATCTCCCATCCAGCCCCGCGTCCGATCTCGACATGCCGCGGCTTGGCCGGCGTCTCCCACGCCAGATCCTCACGGCCTCCGAGGCCGAGAAGGTCCTCGCGCAACCGGACCTCACCGACCCCGTCGGCATCCGTGATCGCGCGATCCTCGAGACTTTCTACTCGACGGGGATCCGAAGAGGCGAGCTCGTCAGGCTGAAGCTCTACGACATTGGCTTCGAGAAGGGCACGCTCATGATCCGAGAGGGCAAGGGCCAGAAGGATCGCGTCATCCCGATCGGTGAGCGCGCGCTGAAGTGGCTCGAGAAATATCTGACGGACGTGCGGCCTCATCTCGTCGTGCCTCCTGACGAGAGCGTGGTCTTCCTGACGTACATGGGCGTGCCGTTTCATCCCGACGCTCTTGGCCACGAAATGAAGAAGTACCTGCAGGCATCGGGCGTCGGAAAAGAAGGCGCGTGTCACATCTTCCGGCACACGATGGCGACGCTGATGCTCGACGGGGGAGCCGACATCCGTTACGTCCAGGAGATGCTCGGCCACACGAAGCTCGACACCACGACGATTTACACGCAGGTGTCGATCGACAAGCTCAAGAAGATCCACGACGCCACGCACCCAGGAGCGCGGCTCACGCCGCGAGCCGTGCCGGACGCCGAGCCTCAGAGCGCGGCCGAGGACGAAGATCCTTTCCTTTAGTCCTCGCGCCGCGCGAAAATAAGGCCGCTAAATGAAGAACAGGGCGCGCATCGTCTCGGGCCTCGCCGCGCTCGCTGCACTCTTCCTGGCGCCGATCGCCGAGGCATCCCTCTCGCGCTCGAGCACGCCGGCGCGCGGGGCACCCGCAATCACGCTCGCATCGCCCGCGTCCGAGCCTTCCGAGTTTTCTCTCTTCGAAGGCGACGAGCTCACGGCCGCTACCGCCGAATCAGAAGGCTCGCCGAGCTTCCATCCTTTAGCTGCCGTCTCGCTCCTCGACGAGCGCGAGCAGCGCGAGCTCGCGACGCCCCTCGAGACAAGTTATCCGAAAACTCGCTACCGGGTTTTCGACTTCCTCGGGGCGCCTCTCCTCGGAATCGAGCGCGGTGTAAGTCTCGAACTGCACTGGGGATGCGCGTCTTTTAGCTGCGGATTTGCATCTGGGACCGTGGGCTTCCTGACGGAAGACCCGCTCGACGACATCGACAGCCCGAACGTCTACGGGTTCGTGGCCGGCAGGCCGCACGAATTTACGGATCCGGAGGGGCTGTTCTCGAGCTTGAACGCAGCCAAGGAAGGAGCGAAGACCCTCGCCCGAAACCTCGCGATCATCGGTGGAATCGGGATCGTCACGGGCTTCTGTCCTCCTTGTGGAGCGGCGCTGGCGATCGGAGCGACGGGATATCTCGCTTACGGCGTTCAGAGCGACATCAACGACCGTCTCAAGCAGGGTCAGAACGGAGCGCAGGCCACCGCCGGCGCCATGGGCAACCTCACGGGTATCGGAGGCATCACCGAAGGCATCACGAACAAGGACTTCGTCACCGGCGCCGAGCTCAACCTCACGGACGAGGAACGAGAAAAGCGGGTAGGGCAGGGCGCCGGCAACCTCCTGAGCTGGTTCGCGGGCCCGAAGGTATTCAAGGTCGGAGCGAAGTTCGGCGCCGGCGCCAGAGTGAAGTTTGACGCGTGGCGAGCCAGCGAAAACACCTGGCCGTCGATCAAGCCGGAGGGCGAGTGGGAGTTTGAGTCGCCGGAATCCCCCGCGACGACGTCGAATTACATAGGTCCAGAACGCCAATTGGGCCCCGCCCGAACAGCGACTGAGATGCGTAACTCCCCAGGCGTGGCAACGGGAGGCGAACGACTGCCGGAAGTCGGTGGCAAGTGGTTGCGAGGCCAGCGGAATAACGCAGGTGTGATACCGAGACAAATCGCTGACCAGCTGCGTGGCCGCTCATTCAACAGATTCAGCGAGCTTCAAAGTGAGTTCTGGAGCCTGGTTGCGGACGACCCAGTGCTCGCTTCAGGGTTTGGAAGACGAAATCTCGCTCGAATGCGCGCGGGGCGATCGCCATTCGCTCCCCCCGGAGAAAGCACCGGGCAAGGGTGGGCACAGAAGGTCTATAACCTCCATCATCGGACACGGGTAGGGGAAGGAGGGGGCGTCTACGACCTTGATAACCTATTGGTGGGCACGCCTCGTTACCATCAGAGTTTCCATAGGTAAGAGACGAAAATGCCAGAAACGCTCTCGAGATCGCAGCTCATTGATTTAGTTCAGCGGATCATCGATGTCAAAGGAACTGAGGAAGAGATTGCGAGCTGGGTAGAGCTCGTGAATAGCATCGTTCCCCATCCCGACATACTCGAACTCATTTATTACGACGACCAGGAGCTTACGGCCGAGCAGATCGTCGACAAGGCACTTCAATACAAGCCACGTGTGATCCCCCTTCCAGGGAAGTAAGGCGCCAGCCCGCGACAGCGGAATTCATACACACACGCCGGTTGTATGGGAGGGTCGGGCGTTTGTGTTTCTGACTAAGCAGCTGACGCCGTCGACGGAGGAATCCGGCTCACCCTCACGCTCCCTCCCGACCCCTCGACCCTGGCCGCGGCCCTGCTGGTCGAAAAGAGAAATACCGACGGCACCTGGGGAGCCCTCAACGCGGCCGACCTGGCCCTCGGACAACGCGCGGGCGCCCCCGAAGAGCTCGAGCTCCTACCCCTGACGGGCTTCACGAAGGGCGCCACCTATAGAGTCGGATTCCAGAGCCTCAAGGACACGCTCGGCAGAACCGCAACCCTCCCGAACTTCGCCCTCGACATCCCGACGGACGGCACGCCCGTCCTTCTCGACAGAACCTACCCCCTCGTCTACGACAGCTACTTCGCGTCAGGGACGACCGCCTCAGGCGCATTTCCCGGCGGCCAGAACCTCCTCTTCCAGGGCCTGTGGACAGACCCCGTCACGGGCATGGGCTACGCGAGAAACCGCTGGTACGACGCCAGAAACGCCGTCTTCCTGACGGAAGACCCGCTCGACGACATCGACAGCCCGAACGTCTACGGGTTCGTGGCCGGCAGGCCGCACGAATTTACGGATCCGGAGGGGCTGTTCTCGAGCTTGAACGCAGCCAAGGAAGGAGCGAAGACCCTCGCCCGAAACCTCGCGATCATCGGTGGAATCGGGATCGTCACGGGCTTCTGTCCTCCTTGTGGAGCGGCGCTGGCGATAGGAGCGACGGGATATCTCGCTTACGGCGTTCAGAGCGACATCAACGACCGTCTCAAGCAGGGTCAGAACGGAGCGCAGGCCACCGCCGGCGCCATGGGCAACCTCACGGGTATCGGAGGCATCACCGAAGGCATCACGAACAAGGACTTCGTCACCGGCGCCGAGCTCAACCTCACGGACGAGGAACGAGAAAAGCGGGTAGGGCAGGGCGCCGGCAACCTCCTGAGCTGGTTCGCAGGCCCGAAGGTATTCAAGGTCGGAGCGAAGTTCGGTGCCGGCGCCAGGGTGAAGTTTGACGCCTGGAGGGCCAGCGAAAACACCTGGCCGTCGATCAAGCCGGAGGGCGGATGGGAGTTTGACTTAGGATCGGCTCCGGCCGGCCCGCACCAAATGACTGGGCGGGTTGTCCGCGGCGCAGAAGTTCTGGAGGAGGCTGAGTTCACAAGTGGTGGCAGTAGTGGTCGAAAAAACTGGCAAGAACAGCAGGGGCTCCATACTGAGCGGAAGTTCCTTCAGCGAGCTGAAGTGCTCGTTGAACCGGGTGTTAGTCTAGAAATGGAGGGAAGCCTCGACCCCTGCCGGTCAGGTTGCGCCCGAGCGATCCGCGACTTCGTAGATGTCTATGATTCGACGGCCAAATACAAGGCTTCCTCAACTGGCAGAGAATTTCGGTGGACGCCACGAGCCCCCGGTAGGCTGATGGGAACCGTGCTGCAGGAGCAGTTCCAAGACGGTCAACTTGTCGGTCGTTGGCGATACTGGCGAACGCCGGCAGGAAGGTGGCGGCGGGCGCCTGTTCCGTTCTGATGGAAAAACGCTTGCTAGCTAAGAACCTTAATAACCTTGTGGTCGCTTGCCTCGGAACGCTCCCAGGCCAGCCCGGCGTCGAGCGGACAGTTCTAGACGGGGCGCAGAAGAAGCTTGGTAGAGCTCTCCCGCTGGCCCTTGCCGATTTCTACCTAGCCGTTGGCGGTATTCCCGAGGTGACGAGTTCTCACCACCACTTCGTCCCACTCGAAGAAATGCGAATGGCGAATGGCGGCCTGGCGTTTTGCCGGGAAAACCAAGACCAAATGTTCTGGGCGATCCTAGAGGGCGATCTCGGGGCTTCCGATCCGCCTGTCGTCCAAGGACAGCCGGGTGAGAGTCAATGGTATCCCGAGTGTAAACAGCTCTCCACGTTTCTCCTGAACTTTGCTTGCTGGCAACTCGTCAACGCAGCAGCCGCGTCAGGGACAGCCCCTGTTGGTCGAACAACCGTCAAGGTGCTCAGAGAGCACTGTGAAGTCGTGAGCGCAACGCTGGACTTCAACATGGCCTCGTTCATCGATCGCAATGGAAGAGTGATCGTAAGCGCGCTTCTGGACTCTCAACGGGTGTTCGCCGGCGCCAGCACAGACGAAGCGCTGGAGGATTTCGAGAAGCGTACTGGGATTGAGCTCGACTGGCTCTAAGAAACGGGGAACCGTTCATCCCATCTGCAAGAGTGCCGATGGGGGCCAGAGTCGGCTGCCGAAGGCTCACGGGGCGGCGGGATCTCGAGTGATGGCCCTGCTGCGGCGCTCGTAGACCTCGGTGGAGGGAGTTCTCCGGCAAGCCGTCGGTTTGGTTCGCTCTCCGACGTTCAAGCGCAGGTCGACTTGCAGGCCCGGCGCGCTCTTAGCGCAGCTCAACGAAGAGGGCTATCAAGCGCGCAGGGCGGTAACTTTGCAGACAAGGTCTTCAAGCGCTACAACAGGTTCTTGGAGCGAGAGCTTGCGCGTGAAGGAAACGCATTCGGTGTCGAGCCTCAGCCGTCACGGGATATTCTTGGCGGGCGTGCCAGCTATGGCGATGCTGGCTCGCGTCGCCTTGACGCCACGATCTTTGATAGGGGAAACGACGCCGTTTTGTCTGGCTACGACATCACGATTAGGTTGCGTCGCTGGAATTCGCGGGCTGTGAACCTAGACTACGTGACCCGCTTCGGAATAAGGGAGGGATTCGTTCGCGAATTCAATCCGCGGGGCCGGCGCCGCCCATGAGATACCGGGAGTTCGAACGGCAGGCGGTTCCACTCTTTTCGAAAGCGCTGGAAGAGTTTTCTTTCAAGCATCACGAAGGCCCGTATTTCGTGCGGGGAAGGAACTCCTGGCAAGACGTCCTCTTCTTTGACTTGGAGAGGCCTTCTGGAGACGCCTTCTCGGTTTGCGTTGGTATTCATGTTCCCATGGTGCGACGACGCTTCAGTCAGATTCTGGATGTCAACGTGCCAACACCGGATATCTCCAGTTTCCTTGGTCGGCTCGGCGACGGAGGAAAAGGCAGCCAGAGATGGTACCGATTTGGTCGGCCTATTTCTCTGAGTGAGGCGATTTCAAAGTCGATTGAAGACTTCCGAGGGGAAGTACCCCCTTGGCTCGCCTCCTTTCAGACGATTGACGACGTCGCGGCCGAGTATCGCCGGCGGAACATCGGTGATGCCACAAACTGGGAACGAACACGCAATGCCATTCCTCTTGCAATATACGGCTTTCTGCTTATAGAGGCGGGGCGGCGGCAGGACGGCAGGGGGTGGTTGAAACGAGCCCAGGAAGAGGTTTCGAAGCCCTTGTACGAGCTAAATGGGACGTTTTCGACCGAGAAGGGGACTGGCGCCAGGGAAGTAGTTCGCAGCCGCCAGGAACGAGTGCTGAGCCAGATACTCGAGGGCGAGTTAGCCACTGGCTCTGTTGAAGAGTAGGGCCCCTGGTCCGCAATGCAACGTGGGGGCGTTTCGCGGCCGGCGAAAAACTGAACCGGCGCGAATACCATCTGGGATGGCTGAACCTGTTGACTGGGTCGATAAGAAACGAAAGAAATGAACTTAATAGCGACCTGCTCCCCGAAAACGGATCCACAGAGGGTGTGAACTCTCCGTAGACCTGACTATCCCCCCGGAAACCCGCCGACCCGGTCGAACTTGAGCCGCGCAGGGAAATGCCTCAAAATAGCCCCATCATGCCTACCCCGGAAGACCGGGAGCCCTTCGACGAGACCGTCGCGCCGCGCCAGAGGCGCAAGTGTTTCTTCTGCGAGGCGGACAAGTCCGACGAGTGGAGATTCGTCGCCAAGCTGAACGCCTTCATCTGCCAGGCCTGCCAGGAATGGATGGAGAAGAAGCCCTCGAGCGAGCAGCAGACAGGCTGAGCGCCCTTTATCGGATAATCTCCCCTCGGAGGCCCCTCCTTGCTCGAGCCCGATGCCTTCCACGAGCTGCGCCGGAGTCCGCGCGTTGCGCTTCGGATTCCGATTTCCATGCGCTGGGATGGGCAGAGGTTCAACGGATCGACACTCATCGTGAACAGCCACGGCGCGCTCGTGTACGCGCAGCGGAACGTCGCCGTCGGCGACATCTTCGAGCTGGAGAACGTGCGGACGCGCGTGATGTGCCACTGCCGGGTGGTGTGGGGGGCCGGACTCGATCAGTCGGGGTTCTTCAAGCTGGGGGTCGAGATGCTGGAGTCGAATCCGGCGGTGTGGGGGTCGGACTATACGATGGCCCTGGCGCAGGCACAGGCGTCGCCGCGAGGCTCCGCAGGCTGAATCCGCCCGCGATCAGGAAGCCGAGCCCGACGAGCGTGATCGGGACGAACGAGAGCGCGTGCGAGACGAGCGCGAACGCCGCCGCCGTGTCCTTCGCCACGCCGTAGAACCCCGCCAGCGAATACGCGACCGCCGTGTGATAGCCGCCCACGCCGCCCGGCGTCGGGATGGCGAGACCGAGGACGGCCCACGTGATCACGAAGAAGGAGACGGGGAAGGGAAAGACGAGGTCGAAGGCGCGCATCGTCGACCAGATCTGGAATCCGATCAACGTCCATAAAAAGAGCGAGGCCGCGGCTACGACGAGCACCTCGCGAACCGAGCCGAGCGCGCCGAGCCCGTCCAGGAAAGACAGGAGGATCGACTCCACCTTTGCTCCGATCCTGGGGGGCAGCGGCCGGAGGAGCGGCTTCACGATGCGGTCGGTGCGCTCGGGCTTCGCCGCGAGGAAGCCGAGGAACGCGAGGCCCAGGAGCGTGCCGAAGCCGAGGATCAGCGCCGAGCGGCGAAGCAGCGCGAAGCGCCCCGCCTCGTCGCCGGTCATCGCTGACGGCGCCCACGCCAGGGCGTACACGACGAAGAGAAAGATGACCGTCACGAGGTCGATGAGGCGCTCGAGCGCGATGGAGGCGAGGCAGGGCGCGACGGGAAGCCCGGCGCTCTTCGCGAGGGCGACGGGGCGCACGATCTCGCCGGCGCGCGCGGGAAGGAGCGTCGAGGCGGCGAAGCCGATGGCGGTCGCGGAGTTGAGCTCGTAGAACGACGGGTGCCCGGCCTTCTTCAGGAGCAGGGCCCAGCGCCACGACCGGAAGAGCGGCGTCCCGAGAAGCCCGGCCACGGTCGCGACGGCGAGCCAGCCGACGTGCGCCGAGGCGATGGCGCGGCCCACGGCGGCGAAGTCCAGCGTCCTCAGAAACAGGACGAGGAGGACGGCCGCGAGACCCAGGGAAATCGCGACGCGCAGGCCCTTTTTCGAGGCGGTCACGCGTCGATGGTAGCCCACGGTTGGAGTAGGCTCGCGGCGTGCGCAGGGTGCCGGTCTACTTCGATTCCGCGGTCCTCGAGCACGACACGGGCCTCTACCACCCGGACAGCGCGAATCGGCTGGAGGTCGCCGTCGAGGCGCTCCGTCAGGACGGGTGCCTCATCGAGTCGCCGCCGGCCCCCGAACGCACGCTGAAAGCGGTCGAGCGCGTGCACGATCCGGAGTACGTGGAGCGTCTCTCGGCGCTCTGCCGAAACGCGCCGGCCGACTACGGCGGACCCTTCGCGCTCTTCGACAGCCCCGACAACGTGCTGTCAGCCGCGACGTTCGAGGCGTCGCTGCGCTCCGTCTCGCTCACGCTCGCCGCGACGGACGCGGTCGTGGCGGGGCGTGCGGCGTCCGTCTTCGTGGCGGCGCGGCCGCCGGGACACCATGCGCTCGCGTCGCGCGCGATGGGATTCTGCTTCCTGAACTCGATCGCGATCGCCGCGAAGGACCTCATCGAGCACCACAAGGTCGCACGCGTCCTCGTGGCCGACTTCGACGTGCACCACGGCAACGGCGTCCAGGACGTCTTCTGGGAGGACGGGCGGGTGGCGTACCTCTCCGTGCATCGGTATCCCTTTTACCCGGGCACGGGCGCGGCGGACGAGGAAGGCGAGGGGCGTGGGCGCGGGACGACGGTGAACCTGCCGCAGCGCGCCGAGGCGGGGGACGCGGCCTACGCGGGAGGATTCACGGCGGCGCTCGAAAAGCTGGCCGAGCGATTCCGGCCGGAAGTCGTCCTCGTGAGCGCCGGCTTCGACGCCCACGCCGAAG
The DNA here is from genome assembly GCA_963719225.1 of Thermoanaerobaculia bacterium. GTDB lineage: Bacteria > Acidobacteriota > Thermoanaerobaculia > UBA5066 > UBA5066 > Fen-183. Next base: position 1,440,174 of record CAVRAY010000001.1, read on the forward strand.
ACCCGGTCGGCGGCATGCGCGTCACGACGCAAGGCTTCTCGTGGATGACGCGCGCCCTGGGAGACGTGGCCGACACGTTCGCGAAAGGCCGCATCGTGTCGCTCCTCGAGGGGGGATATCACCCCTGGGCCACCGCGGCGGCGGCCGTCGAGCACGTGCGCGTCCTCGCGCACGCCGACGAGATGAGCTGACCGACTTCCGGCCGTAACCTCCGGTTGTCAAAGCTCCTTAGAAGTGTCCCCTCGTAGAGCTCGTTAGAAATGTCCCCTTTTGGTCGTCGTAGTCGTCGCGCGGTGGAAATGTGGAAAACGGGAGGCCGGCCTCATCGGAGGCCGGCGCGCTCCTTGCGCTCCCATGAAGCCTGGACGCTTGCGGCGGTTAATGGTGTTCTCCAGGGGTGAACATCAGAGGGCGCTTTGAAAGGGCGGCGTGTTGCCACGGAGGCCGGCTTGATCAGTGGCGCCGGCCGAGGCGGCCGGTTTTTGATTTCGTGAAACTCGAGGGCTCGATGGTAGTGAAGCAGCACCCGACTGCCATCAAGCCTGTGGCGAACCACGATCTTCTCGCGGCGGCGCGGCATCTGAGACTTGGGCCCGGTAATCTGGAACCAGCGGCCGTCCCAGGCGACCGTCCAGTCGTTCTGCACGGTGCGCTGCTCTTCGAAGACGAAAACATCCTCGAGCCGTAGGCGCTTGGGCACGGGTCGGTGGTAGTCGACTCGGCTAGCCGAGCTGTGCGCGAATCTCTGATTGATCGTCTCGAGGAATCCTCCTCTCAGAAGGGCGTTGGCCGCCTGGAGGTCCTTGATGCCATGCAGCCTGAACTCCTTGACGAGCCGGTCCTGAAGCACGCCGTGCCGCCGCTCGATCCTGCCCTTGGCCTGAGGGCTGGCTGCGGGAATGATCTGAATCGAGAGCTTGTGGCAGGCCTTGCCGAAGGCCGTCAGTGCAGGCCGGCCTAAGAGCTGCTCGTCTTTCGTCGGCTCGCGATCAGCCACGTAGAGATTCTTGTGGTCGGTGTAAAGCGCCTTGGGGATCCCGTAAAGCTCGATCCACCGCCACAGCACCCTCATCGCTCCTTCGGTGGTCTCCTGCTCGAAGAATTCGCCTCCCATCTTCGCCGTGGCGTCGTCGACGAGGTCGATCAGGCATGGCTTGTGGCCCGTCTCGAGCCAGTCGTGGAAGCTTCCGTCCATCTGAACGAGCTCGCCGAAGTGCTCCTTCGGCGGCCTCCACCTGCGGTGCGGCCCTCGTTTCCTTTTCTTCTTCCACAGCCCCTCTACCATCAGCCACCGCCGCAACGTCTCGTGAGAAACCCTCAGCCCCACCTCGAGAAGCTTCTCGGCCGCCAGTGTCGGCCCAAAACCTTCCAGCCGCGTCCGGCAGAGCTCGAGACTCTGCTGCTTGCTCTCAGGGTCCAACTTCCGATTCGACGGCCGTCCTCGCGAGCGATGCACCAGTCCCTTGGCGCCCTCGGCGCGGTATCTCTTCCAGATCCTCTTGCCCTGCCGCCCGCTCATCTGAAGCCGCTCGGCAGCCGCCACGACCGTCTGACGCCCGGCCTTCACCTGCTCGAGCTCCACCAGCCGCGCTCTCTCCTTCGTGCTCAGCCCCACGATCTCCTCCATCGCGCCCCCTTCTTTACGAGGGGACACTTCTATCGAGTTATCGAGGGGACACTTTCATGGAGCTACGACACGGCCGTAACCTCCGGTTTGACAAGGTGTTTCGGGGAGGATAAACTCCATCTGCGTCAATCTCTCTATTTCTCGGTCCCGGTCGAGCGTATCCCCGGAATCTCTCGACGTACGGAGGCTCGTGATGAAGCGGAAGGCCCTCATCCTCCCGGTGATTGCCGCGGCCGCGGCCATGGTCGCGGCGCCATACGCCCAGGCGATGGGCGTGGAGCGACAGGCGGTTCGCGCTGGGCGACAGGCTCTCGCGTGCCCGTCGCAAACGCTGGGATCCATTGACGTTCCGGTCGACGGGGCCACCGTTTCCGGATACGTCCAGGTCGTCGGCTTCGCGCTGGACGGAAACCTGGTGTCCAACGTCGATGTCTTCGTGGACGGCACCGACGAGTCCAACCGCGTGTCGACCGCGGGCGGGGCGAACATCAACCTGCCGCGCCCGGACGTGATCCAGTTCTTCCCGCAGTACGCCGGCACGATCGGCGAGCACCCGGGCTATCAGGCCTCCTTCAAGGCGTCCCTCTTCTCGAACGGCTCGCACACGCTGTACGTGCGCATCACGGACGTGAGCGGCTGCTCGTACTTCCTGACGCCGCGGGCCATCCAGATCGACAACACGCTCAACCAGGGGCCGTTCGGCGCCGTGGACTTTCCGCAGCCCGACAGCGGCGTGAGCGCGAACGGCGTTCTCGAGGTCGCGGGCTGGGCGCTCGACGACCGCAAGATCGACCACGTGGACGTCTTCATCGACGGCCTCATCGAGCGGCAGGCCGTGACCGGCATCTACCGCGCCGACGTCGCCGCGAACTATCCCGACAACCCGCAGGCGATCGTCGCGGGGTTCATCCTGAACGTCGACTCGACGCGCTACGCGAACGGCGTCCACACCGTCACCGTGAAGGCCGTCGACGACCAGGGCCAGCAGGGCTTTCTCGGCACGCGCCGCGTCCAGATCTTCAACAACTCCCCGAACCTCGCGCCTTTCGGCGAGGTCGAGTTCCCGCTGCTGAACGCGACCTGGTTCGGCAACTGCTTCCCGGCACCCCCGGGCGGCCCGTCCGGCGGCGACATCGTCGACGCGCGCTTCGTGATGTTCGTCAACGGCTGGGCGATGGACACCTCGGTCGCCCAGGAGCGTGGCGGGGTCTCGCACGTGCGCCTCGAGATAGACGGCGTGACGATCAAGGACACGCGGGTGAATTGCCACCGCGAGTTCCTGCTCGCGAATGCCCTCATCGACTGCTACGGCTATTACCGGCCCGACATCGAGGTCCTGTATCCGGGCTTCCAGCAAGCGCCGAACGTCGGCTTCCAGTTCTTCGTGGACGTGGGCTTCCTCATCACGCAGAAGAACTTCAAGGAAGGCGGCCACATCCTCCAGGTCATCGCGCTCGACAAGGAAGACACGACGACGCTCCTCAAGGAGATCCCGATCCAGATGGAGTGCGCGACGGGCAACCTCGACCCGCCGCCCATCGGCTTCATCGACGATCCCACGAACTACAAGTTCATCGGCGGCGTGTTCCCCGTCATCGGCTGGGCGCTCGACCTCGACCTCGTCGTGAAGGTGCGCATCCTGATCGACGGCGTCGCACAGATCGACGCGGTGCGGGGCGTGGACTTCGCGGAGTACGGCTTCGCGAGCCCCGACGTCGCCCTGCAATACCCGAGCTTCCCGCAGCGGAACGCGGCGCGTTTCCGCTTCTTCCTCGACACGACGCAGATCTCCAATAGCGAGCACGACCTCCTCATCGAGGTGACGGACGCGCGCGGCAACGTGCGCTCGGCGGGAACCCGTCGCTTCCTCGTGGACAACAACACGCTGGTGCGCTGAGAGGAAGAGAAGACTAAGATTTCTTAGAAGGTAAGAGGAGAGAGGGCCCGGCAACCGCTGGGCCTTTTCGTTTCAGGGCACCGTTGGCCGATGCCCTATTCACCCTCTAAGAAATTCGAATCCCCGGGCGCGCCGTGAGGCGCGCTCCGAACAAAAAAACCTTATCCTCTTTTCGTTCTCATGCAGCCTGCGCAGAAGAAGTTCCTGATCCGGTTCGTGCTCGCCCTCGGCGTGTTCTACCTTCTCGTGGCGATCCAGCCCGTGAACGACCGCATCGTGGTGCCGTTCACGGAGCTCCTCGTGCGTATTTCGACGGTCCTTCTCGCCGCGGTCGGGGAGAAGACGCAGTCCTTCGGCACGGTCATCCAGTCGCCCGCGTTCGCGGTGGACGTGAAGAACGGGTGCAACGGGATCGAGGCGGCTCTTCTTCTCGTGGCCGCGATGCTCGCGTTTCCCGCGCCCGCGAAGCAGCGCGTTCTCGGCATCGCCGCGGGGCTCGCGGTGATCCAGGGCGTGAACCTCTTCCGCATCGTCTCGCTCTTCTGGCTCGGCGTGCACCATCGCGACGTGTTCGAGCTGTTTCACGCGGCGGTCTGGCAGACGGCCCTGATCCTGCTCGCCGTCGGGATCTTCCTCGCCTGGAGCCGGCGCGCGGCCGGCGGAGGCCGAGCTGAAGCCCGCGGCTAGGGCTCTCGCCGGCTTCGCCCTGGGTCTCGCGCTCTGGTGGGCTCTGACGCCAGCCTACAACCGCCTCCTCGCGGGCTTCGCGGAAAGCCTGATCCGCGCCGGCGAACGCCCGCACGCGACGCACCTCTACGCCGAGAACCGGCGCATCGTGATCGACCGCGCCGATTTCCCGTCCACGTCCGACAGGCCGTCGCTGCCGGCCGACGATCTCACGTTCGACGTCATCCTCTTCCTGGCGCTCGCGGCGACGACGCCGGGCCTCTTCCGCGACCGCGCGGTCCGCGGGGCCGTCGTGAGCCTTCTTCTGCTCTTCGTTCTCCACGTTTTCGCGCTCGTCGCGGGCGTCGAGAGCTTTTACGCGACGCGCCTCGGCGCGTGGAGCGAGGCGCACTACGGAGCTTTCGCGCGGAACCTCTGGGCCACCGCCACGCACTTCTGGCGATTCGTGGGCTGCTACGCGGCGGCGTTCCTGTTGTGGTGGTTCCTGGTGAGGTCCAGCCCTGTTACGGCTTCACGGGACCCTTCAGCTCGGACTTCTTCGCCAGCTGCATCTGCTGGTGGGCCATCGCGAGCTTCTCGGCGTCGGGGAAGAGGGTGAGGGCCTTCTTGAGCTGAACGTCGCTCTCCATGCTCACGCGGTAACCGGCCTCGCGCCCGTAGACGGCCGTCAGGAGCTCCTCGCGGATTGCGCGGTCGAGGAGGGTCGGGTCCTTTTCCTCCGCGTACATCGCCCGCACGCTCTTGTCGAAGGGGAGGCTCGGCTTGGCGTCGACGAAGTTGAAGAACTCCTCGCGCACGGCGGGCGTCATCTGGAAATCGCGCGGGACCGTGGCGTGCTTCGCGCGGTACGCGACCGCGAACTCGAAGAACAGGCCGCGCGCGTAGAGCGTCGCCGCGAAACGCGAGAGCGTCGGCGTCTTCACGAAGACGTCGGGGGTGATGCCGCCGCCGCCGTAGACGAGCCGCCCGGAATCGGTCCGGAAGGACTCCTTCTTCTGTGTGGAAGGCGCTTCGCGCGCGGGTCCGGTCTCCTCGCCCTCGCCTTCCTCGTCCTCGGGCGAGAGGTACTCGAGAACGTCCTTGTAGTCCCTCTGGATGCAGCGGCCCGAGGGCGTGTAGTACTTCGCCGACGTGAGCGCGAGCCCGGCGCCGTCCGAGAGGTTGTAGACGGACTGCACGAGACCCTTCCCCCAGCTCGTCTGGCCCGCGATGAGGGCGCGGTCGTGGTCCTGAAGCGCGCCGGCCACGATCTCGGAAGCCGAAGCGGAGCCCTTGTTGACGAGGACGACGACGGGGATACGTGAATGGGTGTTCTTGCCGGGAGCCGAGAAGCTCTGCTCCTGGGCGCCGTTCCGGCCGCGCGTCACGACGACCTTCTCGCTCTTCGCGAGGAAGAAGTCCGATATGGCGATCGCCTGGTCGAGGAGGCCGCCGGGATTCCCGCGCAGGTCGAAGACGAGCTTCCTCATGCCTTGCTTCTCGAGCTTCTCCCAGTGGTCCTGCAGCTCGGGCGCGGATGTGTGCGTGAAATCCTTCAGGCGGATGTAGCCCACGCCCGGCTCCAGCATGAAGGCGTACGAGACGGAGTTCGTGGGGATCTCCGCGCGCGTCACGGTCATCTGGAGAGGCTCGTCGAGGCCGGGCCTCAGGATCGTGATGTTCACCTTCGTGCCCTTCGGGCCCTTGAGCTTCTTCACGACGGCGTCGACCGGGAGGTCGTCGATGCTCTGTCCCTCGACGCGGTCGATGACGTCGCCCGTCCGGATGCCGAGGCGTTCGGCGGGAGAGCCCTCGACGGGCGTGATGACGGTGACCTTGCCGTTCCTCTTGCTGATGATGATGCCCAGCCCGTAGAACGAGCCGCGCTGCTTCTCGACCATCGAGGAGTACTCCTCGGGCTCGAGGAAGTTCGTGTGCGGATCGAGCGTGCCGAGCATGCCGTGAATCGACGCGTAGACGAGCTTGTTCGCCGGCACGTCGTCGGCGTACCAGGCCCGAGCCGTCGCGAGGATGTCGGAGTACTCCTTGAAGCCCGGATTCGTCGCGTCGGAGACGGCTCCCAGCCGCCGACCCGCGACTCCGCCGGCCACGGTGACGGTGACGAGGAATGCGGCGGCGACGAGGAGACGGCGGGCTGAGCGTCGGGTCGGATCGGTCACGGTGGAAGCCCTCCCAGGCCGCAGCAAGCGTAGCACGCGCGGGAAGGGCTCCTTGACTTCACCAGGGTGTCGTCGGAGCATCGTTGACGCGCAGGAGGCGCCTCGATGGGCAATCTCGGCATGCCGGAACTGATGATGATCATGCTTCTGGCGCTGCTTCTTTTCGGCCCGAAAAAGCTGCCCGAGATCGGGAAGCAGGTCGGAAAGGCCCTCGGGGAGTTCAAGCGGGCGTCGAACGATCTCAAGCGCTCGATCCAGGACGAGATGGACAAGGCGCAGGCCGGCCTCGACTCGATCAAGGGCGACCTGAAGCCCGACCTGGGCCTCGACCTGAAGTCCGAGCCGACGCCCGAGCCGAAGCCCGAACCGAAGATGGAGGCGCCCGCGCTCGTGCCCGCCGCAGGCGCCGTGGCCCAGCAGAAACCTGCCGAGCCGGGGGCTCCCTCGACGCCTACGACTCCGTCGTGACCGAAGAAAACCCGAGAAAAGAAGACGGGGAGGAAGAGCTCCCGCGGATGTCGTTCCTCGAGCATCTCGAGGACCTCCGCAAGCGGCTCTTCGCCTCGGCGCTCGCGATCGCGGGCGGGTTCCTCCTCTGCTGGTGGAAGGCGAAGGAAATCTTCCAGTGGCTCGAGAAGCCGGTCCTCGCGGCGCTGCCGCCCGGGACGAAGCTCGCCTACACGCAGCTCACCGAACCCTTCATGCTCTACATCAACATCGCGCTCCTCGCGGGCATCTTCGTCGCGAGCCCGGTGATCCTGTACCAGGTCTGGCTCTTCATCGCGCCGGGTCTTTACCGCCACGAGCGCAGGTGGGTGTGGCCGTTCGTGTTCCTGTCCGTGATCTTCTTCGTGGGCGGCGGCTATTTCGGCTACGCGGTGGGCTTCCCGATGGTCGCGAAGTTCCTCGTCGCCACGGGCGAGGACTTCATGCCCGTTCTCAGGATCGAGGACTACCTCGACATCACGTCGAAGCTCCTCCTCGGCATGGGGCTCGTTTTCGAGACGCCGATCCTCATCTTCTTCCTCGCGCGCATGGGAGTCGTGACGGAGAAGTGGCTTCTCGCGAAGTTCCGCTATGCCGTCCTCGTCATCTTCATCATCTCCGCTCTCATCACGCCCACGCCCGACATTCCGACGCAGTGCGCCTTCGCCCTGCCGATGTGCGCGCTCTACCTCCTGGGCGTGCTGATGGCGTGGATGTTCAAGAAGCGCGAAAAGCCGGCCGCGTGACCTTGGGGACGCGTCAGAGCCCGAAGAGGGCGAGCTCGTTGACGAGCGCGGCGACGCGGGGATGGGCGGTCAGCTCCTCCCAGAGCCAGCCGTGCTTCTCCTTCAGGTCGCCGAGGTGTCCGCGCACCTTCTCGGCGTCCTTCTCGAGGGCGGCGTCGCGGAGGCTCTCGACGGTCGCGCGCGCCTCGGGAGAAACCCGGTCGCCCAGCTTCTGTCCCAGGTCGTCGAAGGCCGCGCGAACCCGCGCCTGGTGCTCGTCGGCGGATTCTTTCGTGGAGATGGGTTTCGTGCGGTCCTGGTCCATTCGGGCCCCCGTTCGCGGAACGGGAGAGAATGTAGCAGAGGAAGGCCCCCGTTGAAACGTTTGCCGGGCATCGGCGTTGCACGGAGCTGCGCATGACCAATCCCTTGTCGACGTCTACCTCCCCCGCACCGCGTGTGGACCGGGACCTGCTCCAGCGTTGGCGCGACGGCCGCGCCTTCACCCGCGTCCTCTTCGATCGGCTCCTCCCGGAAGACGCGTGGTTCGAAAACCCGATTCCGGTCCGCCATCCATTCGTTTTCTACGAAGGCCACCTCGCCGCTTTCGCCGTGAACACGCTCGTCAAGGGAGCGCTCGGCCGACCCGGCGTCGATGCGATGCTCGAGCGGCTCTTCGAGCGCGGGATCGATCCCAAGGACGAGGGCGAAGGGGCGACGTTCGCGTGGCCCACTCGGGCGCGCGTGGCCGACTACGTGCGCCGCGCGGAAGCGGCCATCGTGGACGCCATCGAGACGATCGTGCGTGACGCCGCGCGGAACCCTCAGCCCGAGCGGAACGAGGCCCTTCACGCGATCGTCGAGCACGAGCTCATGCATCAGGAGACTCTCCTCTACATGCTTCGCGAAGTGCCCACCGCATCCAAGCGCCGGCCGGCGGATCTCGAGGCGCTTCGGGTCGGGGGAGCGCCGCCGCCCGTGCGCCGCGTCGCGATCCCCTCGGGCCGGGCGACGCTCGGCCTGGACCGGGAACCGGAAACCTTCGCCTGGGACAACGAGTTCCCCCGGATCGTGAGCGAAGTCCCCGGTTTCGAGATCGACGTCTTCCCCGTCACGAACGCGGACTTCCTGGACTTCGTGAACGCGGGCGGATACCGCGAGGCCTCCTTCTGGAGCGAGAGCGACTTCACCTGGATCCACGGCGAAGGCATCACGCACCCGCACGCCTGGCTGAAGCGCGGGAACCGCTGGCGGTTGCGCGCGCAGTTCGAGGAGGTGCCGCTGCCTCAGGCCTGGCCCGTCTGGGTCTCGCGGGCGGAAGCCGAGGCGTACGCCCGCTTTCGCGGCCGCCGGCTGCCGACGGAGGCCGAGTGGCACCGGGCGGCATTCGGGCGACCCGACGGCCGCGAGAACGCGTTTCCCTGGGGCGAGGGAGGCCCGGACACGAGCCGCGGCAACTTCGGGGTGGTCCGCTTCGATCCGGTGCCCGTGGATTCCTTCCCTTCGGGAGCGAGCGCGTTCGGCGTGCAGGATCTCGTGGGGAACGGATGGGAGTGGACCGCGTCCGAGTTCCAGCCGTTCCCGGGATTCCGTCCGATGGTGTCGTACGCGCGATACTCGGTCGACTTCTTCGACGGCGAGCACGCGGTCCTGAAGGGGGCGTCTCCCGTGACGGCCGCGCCTCTCGTGAGGCGATCGTTCCGCAACTGGTTCCGGACACAGTACCCGTTCGTCTTCGCGAAGTTCCGCACGGCCATGGCGTGACCTTCGCGTCCGACGTGCGCCGGGGTCTCGGAGCGAGGCCCTACCGGCTGCCGCCGCACTGGTTCTACGACGAGCTGGGGTCGCGTCTCTTCGACGCCATCTGCCTGCTGCCGTGGTACCGCATCACGCGCGCCGAGCGAAGGCTCCTTCCCCGTGCCGCGCGCACGGTCGCGCACGGCGGCCCGCGGCCGGCGTTCGTCGCCGAGCTGGGGCCGGGCAACGGCGAGAAGCTGGCGCTGTTCCTCGAAAACCTCGGGGGCGCTCCACGAGTCTTCCTCGTCGACATCTCGTCGGAAGCCCTCGTCGCGTCCACGGCGCGCCTCGCGAAGGCGGGGTGCCGCCGTGTCGCGACGGTCCGTGGGACCTACGAATCTGGCCTCGCGCGGATCGAGCGCGAGCGTCCCGGGCGCGGGCCCGCGCTCGTCCTCTTTCTCGGGTCGAACGTCGGAAACTTCGAGCCGTCGCGTTCCGCGCGCTTTCTCCGGGACGTGAGGTCCGCGCTCCGGCCGGGGGACGGCCTGCTCCTGGGAGCCGATCTCGTCAAGCCGGAGCAGGACCTCCTCCTCGCCTACGACGACCCGCTCGGCGTGACGGCCGCGTTCGACCTCAACGTTCTCGCGCGCATGAACCGCGAGCTGGGGGCGGACATCGATCTTGCGTCCTTTTCGCATCGCGCGGTCTGGAACACCGAAGAAGGGCGCATCGAGATGTTCCTCGTGAGCCGGCGCCCGCAGACGGTTCGGATTCCGGGGGCGCGCCTCGAGGTGCCGTTCCGCAAGGGCGAGACGATCTTCACGGAAGCTTCCTACAAGTACGTGGCGCGGGATCTCCGCGCGCGCGTGGAGGCCGAGGGGTTCGTGGCGCGCCGCCAGTTCGAAGACAAGGCCGCCGGGTACGCGCTCATGCTTTTCGAGGCCGCCGGCCGGTCCCGGTAGCGCGCCCCTCTGAGGTTATGCTCCCGCATCGTGCGTGAGCGGCTGACCCGCGTTTTCAAGGCGTTCACGTATCGGGACTTCAGCCTCTTGTGGGCGGGCGCCTTCACGTCGAGCTGCGGGACGTGGATGCAGTCGGTCGCGCAGGCCTGGCTCCTCCTCACGATCTCCGGGAAGCCGCAGTACCTCGCGTGGGCCGACACGCTGCAGCAGGCGCCGTTCCTCGCCTTCTCGCTCGTCGGCGGCGTCCTCGCGGACCGGATGGACCGGCGGCGGATCCTCCTCCTGTCGCAGGTCGTCCAGCTCTCGTCCGCGTTCCTCCTCGCGGGGCTCGCCTACACGAATCGCGTCGAGGTCTGGATCATCCTCGCGCTGTGTCTCGTCGTCGGCCTCGCGCAATCCTTCGGGGGCCCGGCGTACCAGGCCCTCGTCCCGACTCTCGTCGACAGGGAGGACGTCCCGAACGCCGTCGCCCTGAACTCGATCCAGTTCAATCTCGCGCGCGTCGTCGGTCCCGTCCTCGCGGGCGCCGCGTTCGCGACCCTCGGCGCCGCCGCCTGCTTCGGCCTGAACGGCCTCTCGTTCTTCGCGGTGATCGTGGCGCTCCTCTTTCTCAAGCGCGGCGCTCCGATGGGGACCGCGACAGGGAGCGTCCTCGAGAATCTGAAAGCGGGCCTGAAGACCTCGTACGACGACCGCGCGCTGCGCGGGCTCATCGGGCTCTCGTTCGTCGGCAGCCTCTGCGCGTTCCCTCTCCTGACGTTCCTGCCCGTCTTCGCGAAAAACGTCTTCCAGGGGGACGTGAAGGTCTTCGCGACGTTCCTGGCGGTCTTCGGATTCGGGGCCGTGGTCGGAGCGCTCGGCGCCGCCGGCTTCGGGCACGTGAAACGCCGCGGCGCCGTCGCGGTCGCCATGCAGATGACGTTCGGCGCGCTCATGATCGGGTTCGCGCTCTCGCGCACGAAATGGATCTCCTTCGCGCTCCTCTTCCTCGCGGGGGCCGCCCTCATGATCGTCTTCGCGATGTTCATGACGCTCGTCCAGACGAACGTGGACGACGCGCTGCGCGGACGCGTCGTGAGCGTCTACTCGCTCGCGTTCCGCGGCGCGATGCCGCTCGGCAGCCTCGTCGCGGGCTTTCTCGTGACGCTCGTGCCCGTCCCCTGGGTCCTCGTCGGAAACGGGACGCTCCTGCTGCTGCTCGGAAGCACTGTCTTTCTCAGAAACCACCCGGAGGGAGTTCCGAAGCTTTAGCTCGGGCGAAACCCTTCCAGCGTTTCCCCCGGACCCCCTTCGGGGTCATGTGCCCGCCCACGTCCTCCAGTCGCTCGTCTCCATCTCGAGCGTGACCGCGCGCTTGCCGCGGTTCATGTTGAGGAAGATCTTCTTCGGCACCCAGACGGCCGGCACGTCGGGCCTCACCTGCGGGAGCGCCTCGAACGTGGCCCTCAGGAACGCGATGTCCACGATGCGCGGGTCGACCGTCGTCTTGACCTCGATCTCGCTCGCGACCTTCGTCAGCGGGTCGAGGTAGAGGACGGCGTCGTCCTGGGGCCTGCCCAGGCCGCGCCCGTGCAGCCGCACCTTGCCCGCGCGGTCGGGGTCCGGCGGCATCAGCTCGGCCCTTTCGGCCCACGCCTCGACCCGCTCCGGGGAGAGGCGCGCGTAGAACTGCATGAGGGACTGGGCCTGCTCGAAGAGGGTGTCTTCTTCGGTATTCGTGGGAGGAGAGGCACGCCGCGCGCGCGGGTCGTGCTCCGGAAGCGGAGTCGGAGCCGGCGCCTTGTCGAACTTGACGATCTTCTTGACGAGATCGCCGTTCGGGCCCAGGTGGACGTTCTCGATCCGCGAGACGCGCAGGACGCCGTCGATCTTCATTTCGGTCTTGAGCCGCCACTGGTAGTTCGCGAGGCGCTCGCGCTCGCGCTTCAGGCCCTTGCCGACTTCCGGCTTGGACGGCGTGGGGGCTTGCGCGACGAGTGGGAAAGCGGTCAGAGTGACGGCGAGCCCGAGAAGAAGAGGACGTCTCACGGAGGGAATCGTGCCACACACGGACAGCCCGCACGGTGCGATGAAATTCGAAACGCTCGCGGTGCACGCGGGGCGCCGTCCCGAGCCCGCCACGGGCGCGGTTTCACCGCCCCTGTACCTCTCCACGACGTTCGAACGCGACGTGGCGGGAACACCTCTCGGCAGCCACACGTACATCCGGGAGTCGAACCCCATGCAGACGCTCCTCGAGGATGCCGTCGCGCCTCTCGAGGGCGGCAGAGGCGCGCTCGCGTTCGCGTCGGGCATGGCGGCGGGCGTTTCGCTTCTGCAGACGCTTCCGGCCGGCGCGCACGTCCTGATGCCGGACGACGCCTACTACGGCTGGCGCGTCGTCGCCCAGGAGTTCCTCCCGCAGTGGGGGCTCTCGGCGTCTTTCTGCCCGATGGACGACCTCGCCGCCGTGAAGGGTGCGCTGACGCCGGAAACCCGCCTCGTCTTCGTCGAGTCGCCTTCCAATCCGCTCCTGAGAATCTCGGACATCGCGGCGATCGCGGAGGCCGCGCGGGCCGCCGGGGCACGAACCGTCGTGGACAACACGTTCGCGACGCCTGCCCTCCAGCGGCCGCTCGACCTCGGAGCCGACGTGGCCCACCATTCCGTGACGAAGTACTTCGGCGGCCACAGCGACGTGCAGGGCGGCGTCCTCGTCTTCAAGCGCCGTGACGAGACTTTCGAGAAAGCCGCCCACGTCCGCCACATCCTGGGCGCGGTCCTCGCGCCGTTCAACGCGTGGCTCGTCCTGCGCGGGCTGCGCTCGCTCGCAGTCCGGGTCGCCGCGCACAGCGCGAACGCGCTCGCGGTCGCGCGCTCTCTCGAGAAGCACCCGGCGGTGTCGCGCGTGAACTACCCGGGGCTGCCGTCGCACCCGGGGCATGCCGTCGCCGCGCGGCAGATGTCGGCCTTCGGCGGGATGCTGTCCTTCCACGTCAGAGGCGGCCGCGACGCGGCGATCGCCGCCGTGGGCCGGACGAAGCTCTTCGTGCGCGCGACCTCGCTCGGGGCCGTCGAAAGCCTGATCGAGCACCGCGCCACGAGCGAAGGCCCGACCTCGACCACGCCCCAGGACCTCATCCGGCTCTCGGTCGGCCTCGAGCACCCGGACGACCTGATCGCGGACCTCGATCAGGCGCTGTGCTAGAAGCGCTCCGCCGAGAGGAGGTTTTTCAGAGGCTTCTGAAGGCGCCGAGGCAGCTCGAGAGAGCGTCCCTCGATCGTCTTGCGGAGTCGCGGCCCGTCGGGTCCCGAGAGGAGCAGGCGGGCGTCGATCAGATCGATGGGGCCGCCCGCGTCCAACTTCAGCAGGACGAGATCCGCCGCCGTCACCACCTGAAGCGACTCACCTGAAAGTTCGACGGGTTGGCGTCTCGCCAGTACACCGTCGAGCCAACGCTCGCGCCCCAGGACGAGGTCCACCGGTGGCTCCGGTTCGCGCCGGAAACGGACCACGCCGGCCAGGGGGTCCTCCGAATCGCCCCGGTTTACCGAAACGCTCACGCCGTCGGCTTCGAGCGGTTTCCACATCGCGGGGTCCAGGAGAACCAGATCAGTCGCGAGAAGATCGGCGTCCTTGGTCGCGCGGACAATTCCGTGGGCCGCGAGCGCGACGCCTCCAATGAGCGCGACAGGAACGGACCGGCCTTCGACGATTTCGAAGACTCTTCGAAGGAGACTCATCCCCTGGGAAGGTCCATGACACGGGAGGGGCGGCGCCCGCGATGCGTCTGGCGGCGGACCAGGTCTTCGGCCTCGGCCCGGGTCGTGCCTCGCGGCAGGGTCCGGAGGTACATCTCGAAGAGGCTGGCGCCAAGGGCAAACGCAGTCCGAACACGCTCATCGGGCGTTCCCCGAAAGTGCTTTTCCACCTCTGCCTCGAGATCGCGCCGAAAAGTGGCCGTCGCCATGGCGAGAATCTTACGCGTCCGCTTGCCGGATCGCGCCTCCCCGTGCACCATGAGCGTCCTCGTGCCCGCCTTCCGCGAAAACGACAAGCTCTTCCACAAGTTCAACCCCGACCTCGGGCCGGGACGCGTCGAGAAGGTGGACGGGCGTCGCATCGTCGTGTTCTTCCCGGCGGCCGAGACCCGCCTGACGCTCGCGGCCGACGACACGGCGCTGCGTCCGCTGCCTCTCGGCACCGGGCAGAAGGCGCGGCTCGAAGGCGAGGAGGGCGAAGTTCTGGTGTCCGCGATCGACGCGTCCGGCGTGCGCCTTTCGGACGGGCGCACGGTGGAGCCGGCGCTCCTGTGGCCGGTCGCGCCGCCGGACGATCCCGTCGAGCGGCTCGCGGCGCTCCAGACGGATCGCGCGGCCGCGTTCCGGAATCGGCTCGACGGCGTGCTTCTCGCCGAGACGCGGCAGGCGGCCGGGCTGGGCTCCTTCCTCGGCGGACGCATCGCGCTCTATCCGCACCAGCTCCACGTCGCCGAGCGCGCCGCGGCTTCCGATCCCGTCCGCTGGCTGCTCGCCGACGAAGTGGGCCTCGGCAAGACCATCGAAGCGTGCCTGATCCTTTCGCGCCTCCTGCGCGCGGACCGGGCCGATCGGGCCCTGGTCATTGCGCCCGCGACGCTCACGGTCCAGTGGCTCGGAGAGCTCTATCGCAAGTTCCACCAGACGTTCGTCCTCCTCGACCGCAAGAGGCGCGAGGACGTCGTGAAAGAGCACGGCGAAGGCTTCAACCCCTTCGAAGCTCACCGCCACGCGATCATCGCCCTCGAGGAGCTGGTGACGGACCCGCGGCTCTCCCCGCAGGCGGAGGCGGCCGGGTTCGAGCTTCTCGTCGTGGACGAAGCGCACCGCCTCGAACGCGCGCGGGGCGACGCCGGGAACGACGCGTACCGGGCGGTCGCGCCGCTCGCCCGCGCCGCGCGACACGTGCTGCTGCTCTCCGCGGCTCCGCTGGAGGCCGACACGCACGGCTTCTTCCGCCTGCTCGAGCTCCTCCGGCCGGACGCGTACACGTCCGAAGAGGAATTCCTCGCCGCTCTCGAACGCGGCGAGCCGCTGCCGCCGTGCACGAGCGCGACGCGGCGCGTGGACGTCGGCGGTTTCCAGCCTCGGGTGGCGGCGCCCGTCGACCTCGAGAGCGAGCTTCCCGGCGGCCTGACGGGCGACCTGAAAGACGGCGATCCGCGCGTCGCGTGGCTCTCGGAGCGGGACGAGGAATGGCGCGAGGCGGGGACCGCCAAGACGCTCGTCTTCGTCCACGAGCGCGAGACACTCTCGGCCCTCAAGGAGAGGCTCGAGTCCGCCACCCGCAAGCGCGTCGCGATTTTTCACGAGGAGCTCACCCCGGAGCGCGGCGACGTCGAAGTGGCCGAGTTCCGGCGGCCGGACGGCCCGTCCCTCCTGATCTCGACGGAAGCCGGCGGCGAGGGCCGCAACTTCGAGTTCTGCCGCCGGCTCGTCCTCTTCGACCTCCCGCGCGATCCGGCCGCCGTGGAGCAGCGTATCGGCCGCCTCGACCGGATCAACCGGACGACACCGGTGGAGATCGTCTACTTCCGTCCTCCGAGCGGTTTCGAGCGGGAGATCGCGGACCTCTACGAGCGCATCGGCCTCTTCACGTCGCCGCTCGGCGGCCTCGAACGCTCGCTCGCCGACGTCGAAGCCGCGATCCTGAAAGCCGAGCGGTTCGCCAGGGCCGGACAAGCTCTTCCGATCGACGCCCTGGCGGCCGAGGTGCGCGGCGCGGCCGACGCGCGGCAGCGGGCCGTCTATCACCATCTCCACCAGGACGGTTACACGGTGGAACTCGCGCCGGAAATCCTCGCGCGCGTGCCGGCCGACCTCGACGCGCGGATGGAGCGCTTCGTCCTCGACGCCGCGGACCTCTACGGCTTCGAGACGCAGGAGCGCGCGGGGAAGCGCACGTGGTACGTGGAGTTCGGCGCGGACGCGCTCGTCGAGCACCTGCCCGGTGTGCCCGGAGGAACGCGATGGCTCGGAACGTTCGACCGCGGCGAGGCGGTGCTGAAGGAGGATCTCGACTTCTTCGCCTCGGGCCATGCGCTCGTGGAGGGGATCTTTCGCGAGCTTCAGGACGGCGCGAGCGGGCGCGTGGGCCTTCTCCTTCTCGACGAGGCGCACGCCACCGGAGCGGGCCTCCTTTTCGTCCTTCGGCACGGCGCGGGCGTCGAGGCGGTCGCCGTCGGATTCGACGGCTCGCCGCGTCCCGAATGGGCCGACCTGATCCTGAGGCGGCGCGCCGAAGCGCGCGGTCTGCGGCCGGAGGACTGGCTGGGCATCCTGAAGAAGGCCGCGGGCGGCCGAATTCCCGACTGGGGATCGCTCGTCCGCCGCCTCTCCCGCCGTGCCCTCGGAGCGCGAAAAGGCCGCCGGCTCGAGGCCGTCGCGGCATTCCGCCTCAAACGGTAGAAGTTTGCCGGCCGGGAACCTTCCCGCGTCCCCGGGGTCATAGACTCGCGGAGGAATCATGAAGATCGCTCCCCGGCGCCTCTCGTTCTTCGGCCTCGGCGCAGCGGCTCTCGCGGCCGCCGGCGCGATCGCTCTGGCCCGTCCGTTCTCCGAAGGCGCCCGCGCGACCGGGGGCGCCGCCACGTGGAAGGAAGTCGAGCGCCTCGTCTCGGAGCAGAAGCTCGAGGAGGCCTCGCAGCGCGTCGCGAAGATCCGCGAGGCGGCCCGGGCGGCCGGCGACGAGGAGAACGAGGCGAAGGCTCTCGTCCGCGAGGTCCAGCTCCGCACCGCGCTGCACGGGTACGAGACGTCGGTCCGCTTTCTCAAGGACCAGCCGTGGCCGAAAGGCCTCCTGCCGCGAACGGCGCTCCGCCTCTTCTACGCCCAGTCCCTCGTGACGTACTCCCGCGCCTATGCGTGGGAGATCGGCCAGCGCGAAAAGGTCGCGTCGACCGGCGCGGTCGACCTCAAGGCGTGGACGCGCGAGGAAATCGTGTCCGAGGCCGTCCGCACCTACGTGGAGGTCTTCCGCGATCGGGAGAGCCTCGGAAACGCCAAGGTCGCCGCGCTCGACGAATACCTCGTGCCGAACAGCTATCCGAAGGGAATTCGCGACACGCTGCGGGATGCCACGGCGTACCTCTTCGTCGCCCTCCTTTCCGATTCGACTTTCTGGCGGCCCGAGCAATCGAACGGAGTCTTCGCGCTCGATCGCGAGTCGCTCGTCGCAGGCGATCCGTCCGCCTCGCGGCTCGTGGCGCTCGAGAACCCCGCGGTCCATCCGCTCGTCAAGCTCGGCGCCGTCCTCGACGACCTCGAGTCGTGGCACGCGGGACGCGGCGAGCGCGAGGCCGCGCTCGAGGCACGGCTCGAGCGCGTCCGGCGCCTACACACGGCGCTGACGGACGCCTCCGACCGCTCGCTCATCCGGCGCGATCTCGGCCGGCGGCTCGTCGACGTCGCGGACGTGCCCTGGTGGGCGATGGGAAAGGCCGAGCTCGCGGAGCTCGTGAAGGCCGAGGACAAGCCGGGCAACTTCGTCAAGGCGCGCTCCCTCGCTCTCGAGGGAGCCAAGAAATATCCGCGGTCCACGGGAGGCGAGCGCTGCCGCGCGATCGTGGGCGAGATCGAGCAGCCGGACTACCGGCTCCTCGCAATGGCGGCGGACGGCCCGGGCCGGCGCTCGATCGAGGTGACCCACCGCAACCTCGCCGCCCTCCATTTCCGCGCGTACGCCGTCGACCTCGAAGACCGGCTCGGCCGCGCGCGGGATTACAACCTCCTGCCCCAGGGCAAGGAGCTGGACGCCCTCGTCGCGAAAGCGTCCCCTTCGGCGGCGTTCCACGCCGATCTGCCCGCCACGCCGGATTTCAGGCTGCACCGCACGTTCGTGACGCCGCCGGCGCTCTCGCGCGGGTTCTACGTGATCGTGGCGTCTCCCAGGGCCGACTTCTCGACCGGGCAGAACCCGCTGCGCGCGGTCGGCACGCTCGTGACGGATCTCGTCCTGGACATCCGCCAGACGGACGACGGCGGCGTCGAGGCGCGCGCCGTCTCCGGGACGACGGGCCGACCCGCGGGGGGCGCTGCCGTCGCGCTCTGGCGCTACGACTGGCAATCCGGGCATACGCGCGTCGCGACGGCCCACACCTCCGCGGAAGGCCTCGCGGTCTTCAGCCCGGCCGCCGACCGGAACGGCAAATCGCACTTCCTCTTCGCGCGGCGCGGCGACGACCTCGCGCTCGACCCGACCTTCCTCGGCTTCTGGAGCCGGTCGGCGCCCACGGAGACGTCCTCGGCCCTCGTCTACACGGACCGCAGCATCTACCGGCCGCTCCAGAAGGTGCTCTGGAAGGCGGTCGTCTTCAGCGGCCGAGCCGACCTCGCGCGATGGCGCGTCGTGCCGCAGACGCCGGTGACGCTGACGCTCGTAGACGCGAACGGGCAGGCCGTGGAGTCCAAGACCATCTCGTCGAACGCGTACGGCTCGGCGGCGGGGGAGTTCACGATTCCCGCCGGGCGCGCGCTCGGCGCCTGGAGCCTGCGGTGCGCGACCGGAGGCGCGGCGGCCTCGATCCGCGTGGAGGAGTACAAGCGGCCGACGTTCGAGACGACGCTCGACGTCCCGAAGGACCCGCTGCGCCTCAACCGCCCGGCGACGTTCCGCGGCGGATCGAAATACTACTTCGGGCTGCCCGTCACGAACGGAAGCGTGGCCTGGCGCGTGACGCGCGAGGCCGAATATCCCTGGTGGTGGTGGGGCTGGTGGGGAGGCTCGCGTCCGGCAGGCGCCGAAACCGTCGCGACCGGCAAGGCGTCGCTCGCCCAGGACGGGACCTTCGCCGTCACGTTCACGCCGAAAGCGGACGAGCGCGCCGGCAAGGACGTGACGTATCGCTATCGCCTCTCGGCGGACGTGACCGACGAGGGCGGCGAGACGCGCTCGGCCGATCGCTCGTTCCGCCTCGGGTTCGTGAGCGTGAGAGCAAGAGTAGAGAGAGAGAAGAATTTTTTCTTGGAAGGGAAGAGGGGCGAGGGCACGATCGTCAGGACCGATCTGGACGGAGCGCCTCGTCCGGGCAAGGGAAGCTGGCGGCTGCTCCGCCTCGTGTCGCCCGAGAAGACCCTGCTCCCGGCCGAATTCCCTTCCAAGAAATCCGAAATCGCCGATGGGCCTGGAGAGGCTGGCGCCGCCCAGAACGCAGCGGACCCTGCGAGAGGGAGCAAAGAATTTCTGACTCCCGGCGATCTGCTCCGCCCGCGCTGGTCGACCGAGTATTCCGTCGACCAGTGGCTGCGCGCGTGGAAGGACGGAGCCCAGGCGGCGTCCGGTGCCTTGACGCACGACGCGAAGGGCGAGGCGAAGCTCGAGCTGCCGGGCCTGCCCGCGGGCGCCTACCGGCTGCGCTACGCGACGGTCGACGACTTCGGTGCGCCGTACGAGATGGCCCAGGACTTTCTCGTCGCGGGCTCGAGCGCGGCCCCCGCGCTGCCCCTCGTCCTCCTCGCCGAGTTCTCCTCCGTGAAGGTGGGCGGCGTCGCCCGCTTTCACCTCGCGTCGGGAATCAAGGGACAGGTTCTGTATCTCGACGTCTCCCGCGCGGGCAAGCTCGTCGAGCGCCGCATCCTCCGTGCGGGCACGGACGCCACTCTCATCGAGCGGACGATCACGGAGGAGGACCGGGGCGGCTTCGGGCTCACCTTGACGGCCGTGCGCGACCACCAGTTCCTCCAGCAGACGCAGAGCATCTTCGTGCCCTGGGACGACCGGGAATTGAAGGTCACGTTCGCGACGTTCCGCGACCGCCTTCGGCCCGGGCAGACGGAGACCTGGCGCGTCACCGTGAAGGGCGCGACGAAAGAGCACCCGCTCGCGGAGACAGCCGAGCTCCTCGCGTACATGTACGATCGCAGCCTCGACGTCTTCGCGCCGCACCGGCCGCCGAGCCCGCTTCACGTCCTCCCGAACCGCGCGAACCCCGTGACGTGGCGCGCGACTCTCGGCGCCGCCCAGCCGCTGTGGCTCACGAGCGGCGGCTTTCCGCCTCCGCCCTCGTGGGGCGGCCTCACCGTGGACCACCTGAAGTTCGAAGACGGATACGGCATCGGAGGCCCCGGCCGGCGTGGTGGCGTCGCGGGAAGGATGGCCCAAAACCAGGCCTATCCCGCCTCGGCGCCGATGGAGATGAAGGCGGCGACGGTCGCGGAGTCGCGGAGTGAGGTGGGCAACCTTCGCGCGAAGGACGAAGAGAAGGCGGTCGATTCTCTTTCTAAGAAGAAAGACGCCGAGAGGGATCGCGAAGACTCAGCAGGCGCCGCACCGCCTGCAACCCTCCGAAGCAACTTCTCCGAGACGGCCTTCTGGCAGCCGCACCTCCTGACGGGCGCAGACGGATCGGCCACGATCTCGTTCACGGTGCCGGATTCCGTGACGTCGTGGAACGTCTTCGTCCACGCCGTCACGAGGAGCCTGCGCGGCGGCTCGACGGAAAAGGAGACGCGGACGGTGAAGGACCTCATGGTCCGCCCGTATGTCCCGCGCTTCCTGCGCGAAGGCGACAAGGCTTCGATCAAGGTGGTCGTGAACAACGCCTCCGACAAGCCGCTCTCCGGGACGCTCGTGCTCGAGATCCTCGACCCGGACCGCAACACGAGCCTGAACGAGGCTTTCGGCGTCGGCGATGGGGACGCGCAGAAGGCGTTCACCGTGAAGCCGGGCGGCGGAACGAACCTGACGTTCCCGGTGACGGCCCCGAGGGGGCTCCGAAACGCCGCGTTCAAGGTCACGGCGACCGCAGGCGACGTCTCCGACGGCGAGCTGCGACCCGTGCCGGTGCTGCCGGGCCGGATGCATCTCGTCCAGTCCCGGTTCGTCACGCTCAAGAACAAGGACAGGAAGACTCTTCGGTTCGACGACCTCGCGAGGAACGACGATCCGACGCTCCTGAACGAGCAGATGGTCGTCACGGTGGACGCGCAGCTCTTCTACACGGTGCTCCAGGCTCTTCCGTATCTCGTGAACTACCCGTACGAGTGCACGGAGCAGACGCTGAACCGCTTCGTGTCTACGGGCATCGTTTCCAGCGTCTACAAGGACTACCCGGCCGTCGCGAAGATGGCGGCCGAGATGTCGAAGAGGACGACGCCTGTCGAGAGCTGGGACGCCATGGATCCGAACCGGAAGATGGCGCTCGAGGAGACACCCTGGCTCGTGACGGCGCGCGGCGGCCGGACGGACATCGAGTCGATCAACGTCCTCGATCCGCGTGTCGCGCAGGCGAACCGTGAATCGGCGCTCGCGCGCCTGCGCAAGGCGCAGACGTCCGTCGGCGGCTTTCCGTGGTTCCCGGGCGGCCCGCCGTCTCCCTACATGACGCTCTACATCCTTCACGGCTTCGCGAAGGCCGCGGAGTTCGGCGTGGACGTGCCGAAGGACATGACCCAGCGCGCGTTCGCCTACGTGGGCGAGCACTACCGGACGGAATGGAAGCGCTGCATGGCGCTGAACGGATGCTGGGAGTTCATCACATTCCTGAACTACGTCGTCTCGGCGTACCCCGACGCGTCCTTCTCGAACGGCGTCATCACGGAGGCCGAGCGCCGGGAGATGCTCGACTACTCGTTCAAGCACTGGAAACAGCACGCGCCCTATCTGAAAGGGTACCTCGCGCTGACGCTGAAGCGGATGGGCCGTCCGGCGGACGCCGGCCTCGTGTGGGCATCCGTGATGGACTCGGCGAAGACGAACGACGAGCAGGGCACGTTCTGGGCTCCCGAGGACCGCTCGTGGCTCTGGTACAACGACACGATCGAGACGCACGCATTCGCGCTGCGCACGCTCCTCGAGCTGGATCCCCGGAATTCGAAGATGGAAGGCCTCGTCCAGTGGCTGCTCCTGAACAAGAAGCTGAACCAGTGGAAATCGACGCGGGCGACGGCCGAGGTCATCTATTCGCTCGTCCACTACCTGAAGCGGGAAGGCGCGCTCGGCGTCCCGGAAGACGCCACGGTCACCGTGGGCACGCAGAAGGTCACGTTCACGTTCGACCCGGCCACGTACACGGGCAAGAACAATCGCGTCGTCGTGCCCGGCGACAAGATCGACCCGAAGACGACGTCCACGGTCGTCGTCGAGAAGGAAAGCAAGGGCTTCGCGTTCGCCTCCGCGGCGTGGCATTACTCCACGGAAAAGCTCCCGGCCGAGGATCGCGGCGACTTCTTCTCGGTCTCGCGGAAGTACTTCCGGCGCGCCACGAACGGGCGAGAGTTCGTCCTGACGCCGCTCGCGGAAGGAGCGGTGCTGAAGCCGGGAGACGAAATCGAGGTGCAGATCTCCCTCCGGACCAAGCACGAAGCCGAGTACGTTCACCTCAGGGATCCCCGTGCAGCAGGTCTCGAACCCGAGAACGCGGTCTCGCGCTGGAAGAGGGACCTCGGGATCGCCTGGTACGAGGAGACTCGCGACTCGGCCACGAACTTCTTCTTCGAGCGTCTGCCGGTGGGGCAGTACACGTTCAAGTACCGGCTGCGCGCGAACATGGCCGGCACGTTCCGCGTGGGACCCGCGACGGTGCAATCGATGTACGCGCCGGAGTTCAACGCCTTCTCCGCCGGAGCGATCCTCGTCGTCTCCGGAGACTGAGTCTCGGGAATCCCGGGCTATGATTCCGGCGCGTGCCCGAACCCTCGCCTCGGCCCGGCTCCCGCGCTCCGGGTGCGATCGCGTGGATCGTGCTCGCGCTCGGAATCTCCCTGACAGGCTATTTGTATCTCGAGTCACACCGCCAGGCGGATGCGCGCGTCGAGGGCCGGCTGCAGCGGGCGGCCGCACGGATCCAGCGGTCTCTCCTGGCCCGTAGCGAAGCCAGCGAGAACCTCCTGCGCGCGGCGGCGGGCTTGTTCGTCGGAAGCGAGGCCGTGACCCAAGCCGAGTTCCGGATGTTCACCCAGGAGCTCGACTTCAAGCGGCGCGACGCGAGCGTGGAGTCCCTCGCGTTCCTCGGGGCTTCCGAATTCGGCTCTCCCGGCTTGGGCGCGGGTGCAACTCCTGCCAGCCGCAGGGCTCTCGAGGAATCCCGGGATCTGGGCCTGATGCGAGTCGGGACGGTCGCGGTTTCTCCGACCGACCCACGCGCCGGGTCCGCGCTCGCCTTCCAGTACCCGATCTACGCGAGAGGAGCTCCCCGGGAGTACGTGACTGAACGGCGACAAGCATTGCAGGGTTGGGTTTCTCTCGTGGTGCTCCTTCGCCCGCTCATGTCGGAGGTGCTTCGGGAGGAAGATCCCAACCTCATCGTGGAGCTCGACGACGTCGAGACCCCGGGCGCAGCGTCTCTCCTCTATTCCTCGGGCGCCGCAGCCGGTCCAGGCGTGGAGAAACGCCTTCGGCAAAAGGCGGTTGCCCTGGTGCTCGCAGGGCACCGGTTCAATCTCGTGTTCACGCCGGGTCCCGGCTTCGCACCCGACGGACCGAGCAAACGGTCATGGCTGCCGGCCGGGCCTTTCGCGATCCTGGGCGCCGGCCTGCTCGTGAGCGCGCTCCTGTTCGGCATCGTCTGGTCGCTCGCCTCCGCGCATGCCCGGGCCATCTCCATCGCGCGGGGCGTGACGGCCTCGCTCCGGGCCTCGGAGCAGCGCTATGAACGTCTCTTCGAGCAGAGCCTCGCCGGGATCTACCGCACGACGCCCGAAGGCCAGATCCTCGAATGCAACGAGGCGTTCGCGCGCCTCTTCGGCTACGAATCGCGGCGGGACCTCCTCGATCATTCCGCCATCGCCCTCCACGAGAGCCCGGATTCCCGGCAGCGATTCCTCGCGGCGCTGAGGGAAAAGGGAACGGTCGTCGCGCATGAGACGCGGGCCCGCCGAAAGGATGGAAGCCTGTTCTGGACGCTCGAGCATGCGTCTCTTCTCGCTGGGTCCTCCGGAAGTCATCGAAGGGACGATCGTGGACATCACGGAGCGCAAGGAGGCCGAGGAGGCGCTGCGGCTGTCGCGCGAGCGGTATCGAAGCGTCATCGAGTCGTCGCGAGACGGCCTTTTCTTCTTCGATCTCGCGACGCGGCGGGTTCTCGAGTCGAATCCGGCATTTCAGCGCTTGCTCGGTTACTCAGCCGAAGAGCTGTCGGCACTGACCCTTTACGACTTCTCGCATCCGGATCGCGCCTCCGTCGACGCGAACATCCACCGGCTCGCCGATCAGGGGAGGCTGACGATCCCGAATCGCGCCTTTCGGCGAAAGGACGGCACGGAGGTCAACGTCGAGATCGACGCAGTGCTCCTCGAGGAAGTAGGGGCGCCGGACCGTTCTCAACGTCGTGCACAATCTGGCCGGTCGGCAAGAGCTGGAGGAGCAGCTCCGGCAGGCCCAGAAGATGGAGGCGGTCGGACGGCTCGCGGGCGGCGTCGCTCACGACTTCAACAATCTCCTGACGGCCGTCCTCGGTTACGCCGAGCTCCTCCTCGACTCGGATCCCTCGCCGGACGTGAAACACAGCGCGGACGAGATCCGAAAGGCGGGAGAGCGCGCCGCCGCGCTGACGAAGCAGCTTCTCGCCTTCAGCCGCAAGCAGGTGCTCCAGCCGAAGGTCCTCGACGTGAACGAGGTGCTTGGCGAGGTCGACAGCCCTCCTGCGGCGCACGCTCGGCGAGGACGTGACGTACGAGACCGAGCGCGACCCGAGCCTCTGGCGCGTTCTGGCGGATCCGGTCCAGCTTCAGCAGGTGCTCCTCAACCTCGCGGTGAACGCCCGCGACGCGATGCCCGAGGGCGGCGTTCTCAGGATCGCGACGCGGAACGTGTCGCTTCGCTCCACGGACCTCCAGGAGGTTCCGAACGTCGCCGAGGGGGACTACGTGCTGCTCGAAGTTGCCGACACAGGGCACGGCATGGATGCGGAAACGAAGTCGCACGTCTTCGAGCCCTTCTTCACGACGAAGGAGAAAGGCAAAGGCACGGGCCTCGGACTTTCCACGGTGTACGGGATCGTGAAGCAGAGCGGCGGCTACATCCACATCGAGAGCGCGCCCGGGAAAGGGACGCGCGTGCTCGTCTACCTGACGCGCGTTCACGGCACCGCGGACTCACCTTCGAACGTGACGCCGCGGTCCCTGCCGCGCGGGGGAACGGAGACGATCCTGCTCGTCGAGGACGAGGACTCCGTGCGCCGCCTCGCTTCCCTCCTGCTCGAGCGGAGCGGCTACCGCCTGCTCGTCGCCTCGAGCGCTGAGGAGGCGCTCGAGACGGCGCGCGCGCACGCGGGGCCGATCGAATTGCTCCTCACCGACGTCGTCCTGCCGGGCATGAACGGCAGGCGTCTCGCGGACCTGCTGACGCCCGAGCGCCCGTCGATGAAGGTCGTCTTCGCGTCGGGCTACTTCGACGAGCGCGGCATCCTGGAGCCGGGGAGCGACTTCATCCAGAAGCCTTTCAATCCCGAGACGCTCGCGCGGGCCGTCCGACGCGCGCTCGACCGCAAGGGCCCATCGCCGTCCTGACCGCCGTGCCGATGTGCCCGCTTCTTCTGAAAGCTGGCGGCGGCGAGGAGGAGGCCGTCGCGGTCGATCGCGGCGAGGGCGTCGCTCTCGGCGGGGGAGAGGCCGGCCGCCAGCGCACGGCCCGGCGGATCCTCCAGGAAGAGCGCGCGTTCGCCGTCGTCCGTGTAGAGGCGCGCCAGGTAGCCTTCGAAGGCGGGGCTCACGCGGCAGCCTCCCGGCGAGCCCGGCCCGCGGCGAGCGAGGTCCGCGCTCGGGAGAGCTCGTCGAGGAGTTCTTCGAAAGGGGGATAGGCTCCGTCCCGCTCGAGAATCACAGTCAAGGGATGTGGCGCCAGCTCTCCGAGTCGTTCGAGGAGAGAGAAGACGGCCTCCGGCACGGGGTGCACGTGGTCGTCGAGGAGACGGTGCTCGCCGGGCTTACCCGGAATCCCGACGCTCCGGCCCCCCGCAAGATGAACGGCCTTGACCCTCCGCATCGGGATACTTCTAAGAAAATCTTCTTCTCTTTCTTCCTCTTCTCCGAATCCAAGAGTTCCTCGCGTTCGCATGGAGGTTGTGAAGGTCGAGCAGGAGGTCAGTGTCTGCAGCTTCGAGCACGTCCGCGACGAACGCGGCCTCGTCGCGGTCGCTCCCGGGCGGGTCGATCAGCGTCGCGACGTTCTCGAGAAGCGGCGCGCTCCCCACGACCGCGCGAGCCCGCGCGACGTTACGGACGGTCCCCGCGATCGTGGCCGCACACCGGGGCGGTGCGGCGAGATGGCCGATCTCGATCCCGCCGCCGCGGACGAAAGCGAGGTGCTCCGACCAGAACACGGGCCGCGCGATCTCCGCGACGCGCGCGAAGGCGGCGAGTCGCCTTTCGTCCACACCAGCGGACGACGCGAGCCCGAGCGAGACCCCGTGGAGGACCACGGGGATCTGTGCGGACAGCGTCCGAAGGGCGCGCTGCTCGCGCGCGGGTCGCTCCGTCCAGTCCTCCGCGATCACTTCGACGACGTCGAGCCGGTCCGCCGCGGCGAGGATGCGGTCCGCGAGCGGAGGCCGCCAGCCGATTCCGAAGAGGTCCTTCACCTCAGCCGCCGCAGCCTCCGCATCCGCCGCCACAGCCGCCCCCGCAGCTACTGCCGCACGACGAACCGCAGGACGAGCTGCCGGAGGAGGACGACGCCTTCGGATAGAGGCGGCGCGTCCAGGCGAACTCGCCCATAGGCAGGAGCGCGAGTCCGAAGACCGAGGCGAGGAGCGCGGCCTCTGCCGTCTGCGACCCCGCGCGGATCGAGCCGGCCCGCTGTTTCAGGCCCGAGAAGAGCACCTTCAGGTCGGCGAGGAGGCGGTCTCCCTTGCCCGTCCGCTTCGGGAACGCGGCCGCGGCTGTGAAGAAGGTGAAGACGAGCGTCAGGACGACCAGGAATCCCACGTTGTGCCGCCCCCGCCCGAACGCCTGTACGAGGCGCGCGCCCGTCACGACCCACAGCAGGCCGAACGCGATCCCGAACATCGCGAATCGACGAGGCGCATCCGCCTTCGAAGCGACGAGGCCGAGCTCCTGGAGCGACGTCTCGTACGGGCGGCAGGCCGAAAGGAGTGCGGAGCTCGTGAAGACGGACGTCGCCTCCGCGGGCGTTCGGAAGGCCTCGAGGATCGCGCTCTCGAGCGGGTTCGTCGACGTGGCGCCCTTTTTCGCCTGGACCTTCGTCTCGTCGGGCCGCAGGAGCTTGCGGTCGACGAGCGAGACGACCGCGACGCGAATCGTCTCGTTCGCGCCGCCGCGCAGGTATGCGATCGTGTAAGGGTCGGTGAGCGAGACCCGGGAAGGCTCCCCTTCCTCCGCGGCGCGGCGCGCGCGATTGAGAACCCACACCGTCAGGACTCCGAACGCGAAGTAGAAAAGGAGGAAGGGCGGGCCGGAGAGCGCGAAGGGGTTCATGGCGCGCGCCGGGCGCGCTCGCGAAGAAGTCTCGCGAGCTCGGGAAGGTTTGCGAGGATCCGCTGCGCTTCCCCGGAAGCGAGGGGCCGCTGCTCGCGCACCGTGGAAAGGCTCTCGACGAGCGCGTTCCAGCCGTCGCCCGGAAGCGAAGCGGCCAGGGTGCGCAACGCTTCTTTAGGGCTTGAGACGGGCGCGCCTTCGAGCGTGAGGATCGAGGCGGCGGCCGCTCGCAACGGGCCCGCGAAACCCGCGACGGTCCGGGCGGCTTCGTCGTCGCTTCCGCCATGGAGCGCGTAGCCCTCGCGCAGCCGAAGAGTGAGGTTCAGGAGGGATTGGGCCAGCCGGCGCCGAAGCGCATCCACGGGAACCGCGAGTCCCGCGAACGAATCGGGGCCGTAAAGCACACGGCGCCGACGGGCGATGTCCGCGAACTTCACCGCGAACGCTTCCGCAGCATCGCCGATCTCGCTCTCGAGGAGGAACATGACCTCGAGCCGCGCCGCCGCCTGAGCCGCGCGGAGCGTCGGGCGGAGGGCGTCGATCGCGCCCGCGGGGACGTCCCTCAGGACGAGGACGAGGTTGAGGTCCGACTCGGGCCTCAGAGCCCCCTCGGCTCCGCTCCCGAACAGAACCGCGGACACGAGGCTTCCGCCCAGCGCGGCCCGCGCCGCCGGGAGGAAGTCGTCGAGCGCGCGAGAGGCCGGAACCGGAAGATCGGACGGGGAGGGCGAGGCAGGTGGTGTTTCACTCATCTCGAGATTCCAATCGACGTCGCGTCCGGGGCGCCTGTGGCGGCCGAGCGGGCGCGTGCTTTCGCGAGGAGGCGAGCGCGGAACGCCCCCGGCGGGATCTGGCCTTCGGAGAGGAACTCCTCGTGGAAACGCTTCTCGGAGAAAGCCGGGCCTTCGAATCCCTGGCATTCCTCCCGCAGGGAGAGGATGTCCGCCTTGCCCAGGTGATATGTGATCGCCTGCGTGGGCCACTTCGAGTAGCGGAAGATCTCCCGGCGGGCCGAGGCGACCGCGGCGCGCTCGCCCGCGTCGGGATTCGACGCCGGATCCGTCGAGACCGGCCCCCTCACGAAGACCACGTTCCGCGCGTAATACGTCACGGCGTCCTCGAACGACATGAACCCGCAGTGAATTCCCGTGTCGATCACGACGCGGGCGTCCCGCAGGACCTGGTTCTGGAGCTGAAAGAAGCGCTCGTCCGGCGTGTAGAAACCGTCCGGAAGTCCGGTGCGAGGCTCTCCCACGAGGCGCTCGCAGTAGAACGCCCATCCCTCGGACGACATCGCGTCCTCCCACATCGAGGCGGAGTCCTCCACGCCGCCCGGGGTCAGCCAGCGGATCGCGGAGATCGAGCCGGCCCTCGGACGCATGAACTGGTAGTACCAGTCGTGGCCGGGGAAACCCTCGTGCGCCGCGAGGCTCGCGACCGCCGCCCGTGCGTGCTCGCGAAGGGCCGCGGGGTCGTCGCCTGTCGGCGTCACGTAGAACTGTCCGACGCCTTCCTTCTTGAACGCAGGTGCGGGGTAATACGCGGCGTCGATCGTGTCGCGCAGCGGCGGGGGCGTGAAGACGACATCGAGGCGGTAATCGGCTGGCAGGTCGAACAGTCCCGTCTTCCGGCCGTACTCCACGAGCCGCTGGCACGCGAGCTGGTACCAGGACAGCATCTCGGCGTCGCTCTTCGGAACGTCGTTCCCGAGATACGCCATCACCCCCGCCGGCGAGGAGTCCTCGAGGCCGTGGTCCGCGGCGATGCGGCGCCCGAGAGCGGTCATCTCGGACAACGTCTCCGCAACGCGCGTCTTCCCGTACGCATGGAGCTCGCGCGGCGTGCGCGTCACGCGCAGGTTGTTCTTCAGCGCCCAGGAGTATTCGGCTTCGCCGGCCGCGAAGCGGTCCCTGTCGAACGCGGGCCTGAGCGCTTTTCCGTCGGGCTCGAAGAAGAGCTCGACGAGACCCTTGCGAAAATCCCGGAATGCCGCCGCGGCGGCGGCTTCCGCGGTCGAGAGTGAAGCTTTCGTGTCGGCGTCGAGGCCGGCGCCCCACGATGCCGCTTTCTCCGCGAGAGCTTTTTCGAAGTACGCCGCCGTGGTCTCGGCCGCGTCGACCGCGGACCTGATGAGACGCCGGTCCGGGATCGCGTTCCCCGAAGAGCCTCGCCGGACGTTCGCGAGAGCGGTCTTCAGGTAGGCAGGTACTGCGGCGACGCGCGCCGCGAGGGCCTGCCACTCGGCCTTCGTTCCCCGGACACCGCCCGTCCCGGCGGTCATGCCCTGCAGCGACCACTCGGCACCGCGGAGGGGCTCCTCGACGAAGACGTCGAGGGCCTTCTCGTGCACGCGCCGGTCGAGGTTGTGCACGAGGAACGCGAGCTGTGAATCCATCACGGAGGCGTCGATGCGGTCGGGCTCGGGAAGCGCCTCGAGGTCGACCTTCGAGAGGCGTGCCCGAAAACCGCTCCACGCCTCGCGCTCCGCGTGCAGGGCGGCAGGGGAATAGTCGCGAAGCCGTCCGTCCAGCGCCGCGTACGCGGGATCGAGTCCCTCGGCGCCGAGATACGTCGCGACGACCGGAAAGCGCTCGAGGAACTCCTTGACGTACTCCGACCTGAGGGCCGCAAATTCCGCGGGCTTAGGCGCCTTGTATTTTTTTGGCTTCGGAGGGGAGATGGGGGACTTCCGAGAATTCTGAGGAGGAGAGGCGACCGAGGATTTCTGAGAATGCGCGGGAGGCGCCGCGGCGACCAGGACCGCAATCGCCGCGCCTGCCGCGCCCCGCGCCAACGCCGAAATCGTTGCAGGCCGTCCGCCCGGTCCCATTTCCATTCGAAGAAATCTGCAGACCCAGAGCTGAGACATCGTCTCTTTAGACTATCCTAGGGGCGGCATGAAGATCCTCTTCACGATGCTCAAGGAGGAGAACATCGACCCTCTGAACGTCGAGCTCCTCTCGGCGCTCGCGAAGCAGGGGGGGCACGAGACGTTCCTGTCCGTCCTCGAGCACGGAGAGCTGGAGCGCGACCTCAAGGCGATCCGCCCCGACGTCGTGGCGTTCAGCGCGAAGACGGGCGAGAGCAACGTGATGTTCGACGTCGCTCGGGAGATCAAGGGCTCGTTCGGCGACGACGTCCTCACGATCATGGGCGGCCCCCACCCCACGTTCAACTATTCGCGCATGCGCCTCCGCGGCGAGACGCTGGCCGCGCCGCTGCCCCGTCCGGGCGCGCAGGCCCTTCCGGTCGAAGAGACGCACATGGACTACCTCGCCGTCGGGGAAGCCGACGAGGCGTGGCCCGAGCTCCTCTCGCGCCTCGCCTCGGGCGCTCAGCCCGACGACGTGCCGGGCATCGTCACGCGGGGAAACCGGCGCGCCGACGGCACGATTGCGCTGAGGGATCGCGCGAACTTCCTCGACGACCTGCCGTTTCACGACCGGGCCCTCGTGTACGACAAGACGCAGCTCAAATACTTCGGGATGCGGACGTTCATCTCGCAGCGCGGCTGCCCCTATCCCTGCACGTACTGCTTCAACGCGAAGTTCAACGAGCTCTACAAGCGCAAAGGAAAGACGATCAACCGGTACAGCGTCGACAGGCTCCTCGAGGAGCTGCTCGACATCAAGCGGAACTACGACACGCAGTTCATCAAGTTCTACGACGACATGTTCGTCTTCCACGCCGACGACTGGCTGCGCGAGTTCTCGGAGAAGTATCCGAAGGTCATCGGCGTGCCGTTCCACTGCCTCACCCGGTGCGACCTCGTCCACAAGGATCCGGAGATGATCGACCTGATGAAGGCCGCCGGCCTTCACTCGATCACGATGTCTATCGAATCCGGAAACGACTTCGTGCGGCGACACACGTTCAAGCGCACGATGACCGAGGAGGAGATCCGGTTCGCGTTCGATTATTGCGCCAGGAAAGGCGTGAAGACGTTCTCGAACACGATTCTCGCGATCCCAGCTCCCGTGATCCCGAAGGTGGACGATCCCCGCTTCGAGGAGAAAGCGGCAGGCGTCGTCTCGCACCTCGCGACGCACTTCCCGCGCATCAAGCGCGAGCCGTTCGAGAGCGTCCTCGCGGGTGGGGCCGCGCTCGCGCCCCCCGCGCGCCGCGAGCTCACGGACCGGCTCCAGGCGCTCGGACTCCGGCACGACGCCATCGACTACGACATCGAGTCGCTCGACATCAACGTCAACTGCCGCGTCACGTCGGGCGAGTTCGTCATGCTCAGCCCGTATCCCGGAACGCCCCTGACCGACTACACGATCGCGATCGGGGCCTTCGACGGGGATTACGAGAAGCTCCACGAGACGTTCCAGTCGCAGTCGCCCTTCGGTTGCTTCACCGAGGAAGAGAAGATGAAGCAGCTCAACATCTCGTTCCTCGGCGTGTTCCTCCTCGTCTTCCCGGGACTGAGAAACTTCGCGGTGAAGCATCTCGTGAAGCGGCCGTGGACGCGCCTCTACTTCCTGCTCTATTTCCTCGTACGCGGCTACGTCCTCGGCATGCGCATCTATCCGATGCGGTATACGTTCCGCCAGCTTCTCGGGAAGGTGCGGGCGAGCTTCACCCGCGAGCTGACGAAGCATTTCGTGGACGAGGGCAGGAAGTTCAACAAGAAGCGCCGCCTCGTGCTCGCGCCCGCGTCGGACGTTCTCGGCGGGCCCTGGAAAGGCTAGCGCGCGCCGGGCCGGGCGAGAACGAAGAGTCCGGCCGTTCCCGCGGCCAGAGTCGCGAGGAGATGCACGACGACGCCGCTCACCGCCCCCGCCGCGAGAGAGACGCCGTCGAGCGCGAGCGCCGCCATCCAGCCTGACTCGGCCGTGCCGAATGTCCCGGCGGGCGACGGGACGAGCGCCGCGGCGACGGTGGCCGTGATCGTCGCGAAGGCGAGCGCCGCGAAGCCCACGTCGATCCCGAGGCCCGCCATCGTGAGCCGAAGCCCGACGATGTGCGCCGCGAGGAACGCGATCGAGAGAAGACATGCCGACGCATAGGCGAGGCGGTCGCGCCGCGCCACGGCGAGGCCGCCCCTGACGTCCTCGAGAACGCGCTCGAATCGCGAGCCTTTTTGCGCGCGAGACGAAAGGGCGTCGAGAACCGCTCCGCCCGCCTCCGGGAGAAGGGCGAGGCCGGCGAGAAGGACGCAGAAGAGTCCGGCGGCCCACGGGCTTCCCGCCACGCGGTGTCGCAGGAGGACGACCGTTCCTCCTGCGAGGCCCACGAGGACGGCGGAGGCCGTGTCGATCAGCTTGACGAGGACGAAGACCCCGCCCGAACGCGACCACGAGACTCCGAGCTCGCGATGTACGAGCCCGAGCGACGCCACGTCGCCGCCCCGGAACGGAACGACCTGCACGAGGAAATGCGTGGCGCCGGAGAGGCCGAAAGCCCGAGCCGGCGGGATCCGCTCGTTCTTCGGAAGCAGAAAGTTCAGGCGGCCGGCCCGAAGCGCGTGGGAGGCGAAAAACACCGCGAAGCCGGCGAGGAGCAGCGCAGGATCGGCGTGCCGGAGACTTTCGAGGGCGCCGGGGGGAGCGCGTCGGATCGCAAGGACGAACAGTACGGCCAGCGCGGTCGTGAAGAGAAGACCGAAGAGTTTCTTAGAAAGGGTGAGAGGGGCGCGGCGCGGGGAAGTCGCCTCGGAATCCTGCTGCGCCGGTGCCGCGGCGGGCATGAGTTCATTCACCTTCTAAGAATTTCCTCTTCTTCTTCCCTCTTCCCCGACTCCCGGCGGCGCTTCTCGAGCACCAGCTCCTCGAGGAGGGTGCGGTTGATGGAGATGAGGTCCGCGAGGAGCCCCGAAAGCACGCAGACGACGGCCGCGACGAAGAGCACGGCCGCGAGGAGAAGCGACTGGATGTGGCCCGCCGGGTTGTGGTCCGCCACGACGAGGTAGACGTAGCGCCCGACGAGCGCGAGGCCGGCGGCGGCGAGGAGCGACGCGCAGCCGAAGAAGACGGGTAGCGGCTTGTACAGAGCCGTGATGCGCAGGATGTTCGCGCCCTGCACGAGCACGTAGTTCGTCGAGCGCCGGATGAGGCGCGACGGCCGCACGGGCGGGTTCGTGCGCACCGGGACCGAGGCGACGGCGATCTCCTTGTTACCGGCCTGGATGAGCGTCTCGAGCGTGTACGTCATTCTCGAGAAGACGTTGAGCCGAAGAGCGGCCTCACGGGTGAGGGCGCGGAAGCCCGAGGTCGCGTCCGGCACCTCCGTTCCCGAGGCGCGCCGCACCACCCACGAGCCGAAGCGCTGGGTCAGACGCTTGCCGGGAGAGAAATCCGGCTTCGTCGCGACGCCGCGGTCGCCCACGACGATCTCGGCTTCGCCTTTGAGGAGGGGCGCCACGAGGGTCTCGACGTCGGCCGCCGCGTACTGTCGGTCCGCGTCCGTCGAGACGATGACGTCGGCTCCGAGGCGCAGGGCCGCGTCGAGGCCCGCGCGCCACGCGAACGCGAGGCCGCGATGGATCGGAAGCCGCACGACGTGGTCGGCGCCCGCCCGACGCGCGGCCTCTGAGGTCCCGTCGGTGGAGCCGTCGTCCACGACCAGGGTTTCCACGACGTCGAAGCCCTGCACCCGGCGCGGCAGCTCCGCGAGGGCCGCGCCGAGCTGCTCCGCCTCGTCCCAGGCGGGAATCTGGATGACGAGCTTCATGGCGTGCCTGCAAGAGGTTAGCAGGGGACCGTGATATGACGGCCCCCTCATCAGGAGGTCGATATGAGCTATCCCGACGAAAAAGAAAACGAGCCGGATTTCTCGGACGTCACGAGCGGCAGCTCGAGCACAGCGGGCGCGCCCGCGGGCGAGACCGTCACCCGGACGTACACGGTCGTCTCGGGCGACAGCCTGTCGAAGATCGCGAAGAGGATCTACGGCGACGCGAACCGCTGGAAGGAGATCTGGGAGGCCAACAAGGACAAGGTCAAGAACCCCGACCTCATTCACCCCGGCCAGGAACTGAAGATTCCGGGCGCCTGATCAACAAGGAGATGACGATGAGAAACCGCTTTGCCCTGCCCGTGCTCGTTTTCGTCGCGACCGTCTCGCTCGCCGCTTGCGCGAAGAAAGAGCCCCCAGCGCCGGCGCCGACGCCCGTGCCGGTCCCGACGGCCGTGCCCACGCCCGTTCCGTTCAAGGTCGCGTCGGTCGACCTCGGGAAGTCCATCGGGGACGACAAGAAGATCAAGGACGCCGCGACGGCGTTCGGTCCCAAGGACACGATCTACGCAGTCGTCTCGACCGAGGGTGTCGCCGCGAAGGCCACGCTCAAGGCGCGCTGGACGTTTGGCGCGAAGGGGACGCTCGTGAACGAGGAAGCGCGCGACATCGCGCCGACGGGACCCGCCGCCACGGAATTTCACATCGCGAAGGCCTCGGGCTGGCCGGTGGGCCATTACAAGGTCGAGATCTCGGCCGACGGGACGGTCGCCGCAACGAAGGAGTTCGACGTCAAGAAGTAGACCGCGCGTTTCGGTGAGAGGAAGGGGTGCGACGGTCTGAGTCGCGCCCCTTTCCGTCGGCGGGAGGTCGCCCGATGAAGAGAATCCTCCGGATCCTGCCCATTGCCCTCGGCCTGGCCGCCGCGTCCGCCTTCGCGCAGGAGGGGCCGCCCAGGGAAAGTCGTTCCTTTCGCGAGCCGGACCTCGTGGAGATCGTGCGGCTCGATCCGACCATTCGGCTCGACGTCCGGTACGCGACTTCGAAGAACCTTCTCGGCCGTCCCGTGTATGCCGAGGCGCGTGCGTTCCTCCAGCGCCCGGCCGCCGAGGCGCTCGTGCGCGTGAACCGCGCGCTGAAGGAGAAGGGATACGGGCTCATGATCTTCGACGGCTACCGGCCCTGGGCGGTCACGAAGCTGTTCTGGGACGCGACGCCGGCCGACAAGAAGATCTTCGTCGCCGACCCGAAGAAGGGCTCGCGGCACAACAGGGGCTGCGCCGTCGACCTCTCGCTTTACGAGCTCGCAACGGGGCGTGAGGCCGACATGGGCGGCGCTTACGACGAGATGTCGGCGCGCTCGTACCCGACCTGGGACAAGGGGACCAGAGAAGTCCTCGCCCGCCGGGCCCTCCTCGCCGCCGCGATGGAAAAAGAGGGTTTCTTCGAATATGTGGCCGAGTGGTGGCACTTCGACTACAAGGACTGGCTCGAGTATCCGATTCTGGACGTTCCGTTCACGGCTCTCGGAGCACCGAGGGCCGCGTTCAGCGAAGTCCTGAACCTGCGTCAGGCGCACGTCGTCGATCTCACGCACTCCTTCGACGAGAAGACGCTCTACTGGCCGACCTCGCCTTCCGCCTTCGAGCTGAAGACGCTCGCGAAGGGAACGACCCCCGGCGGCTGGTTTTATTCGTCGAATTCGTTTTGCACGCCCGAGCACGGCGGAACGCATCTCGACGCGCCCGTACACTTCTCGGCGGCGGGGGAGAGCGCCGACAAGGTGCCGGTCCGGAAGCTCGTCGCTCCGGCGGTCGTTCTCGACGTGACGGCCAAGGCGGCGCAGGACCCGGATTACCGGCTCACGGCCGCGGACGTGAAGGACTGGGAGGCGGCGCACGGTGCGATTCCGCGCGGCGCGATCGTCCTGCTCAGGACCGGGTGGTCGGCGCGCTGGCCGGACCGCAAGCGCTATTTCGGCGACGACACGCCGAACGACGCGTCACATCTCCACTTTCCCTCCTACGGGAAGGAGGCGGCGGAATTCCTCGTTCGGGAGCGCGCGGTCGGAGCGCTCGGCGTCGACACGGCCTCCATCGATTACGGTCCCTCGCAGGACTTCCCCGTCCACCGCATCGCGGCGGCCGCCCAGGTCCCCGGGCTCGAAAACCTCACCGGCCTCGGGGAGCTTCCCGAGACCGGTGCGTGGCTCGTCGCGTTGCCGATGAAGATCGCCGGAGGCTCAGGCGGCCCGCTGAGGGTCGTGGCGCTCGTCGGAGACTGATGGCCACGCTGCGCCAGCGCCTGATGATCCGGCTGGTGAGCCTCTACCCGCCGTACGTCGGCGCGGGGATCCGGGTCTCGTATCCGAAGGACGATCCGCATCGGATCGTCGTGCGGATGGGGCTCCACTGGTGGAACCAGAACCTCTTCGGCACGCAGTTCGGCGGCTCGATGTACTCGATGTGCGATCCGCACTTCGTCTTCATCGTCACGAAGAACCTCGGACCCGGCTACGTCGTGTGGGACAAGGCCGCCCAGATCGAGTTCCTGAAGCCGGGACGCGGCGCGGTCAGGGCGACCTTCGTCGTTCCGCCGGAGAAGATAGAGGAGATCCGCGCGGCCGCCGACCGGGGAGAAAAAGTCGAGCCCGTCTTCGCGGCCGACGTCGTCGCGGAAGCCGGCGGCGAGGTCGTCGCACGCGTCACGAAGCGACTCTGGGTGAGAAAGAAGGATCCCTCTAGAACTTGAAGTTGAGGCCGGCCGTCCCGTGCCAGAAGTCGGCTTTCGGGTTGTTGTTGTAACGGTCGCGGATCGTGTCGATGGAGTCGACGCCGATGAAAACATAGCGGACGTCGACGTGGAGTGCTCGGGCGGGTTTCGAGGCAAGGAACACAACCGCGGCGCCGAACGCAAGAAGAGTCTTTCTGGAAAAATTCACAGTCCGAGCCTTCCACGGTCTGTGGAGCAAGTTCTCTGCCCGACTCAGTCGTCGAGGCCCGTGGCGCCGGAAAACACCGCTCCGCCGCGAGCCGCCCAGAAACCGTAGATGGCGACCGCGAGAACCACCGCGAGGCAGAAGAGGCCGTAGCCGGCGAACCACCGGGACAAGTCGGGCGTGATTGGCGCGTTCGAGAGGAGCTCGTAGACGCCCATGCCAACCGCGAGGCCGAGGAGGCCGGTGCGGAAGAGGAGAACGACGAGGACCGTCGCGCAGAGGGCCCCCCCCGGCATCTCGAAGAGGGGATTCTCGCGGCCGGCGAAGGCGACGAAGACGACGAGCCACGGCACGACGGCGGCGAGCGCGGCCTTGCGGAACACGAGTCGTCCCAGGAAGAGCGAGGCGACGATGAAGAAGAGCCGGACGAGACCGTCCGCGGCCGCGAAGAGGACGTGGGCGGCGATGCCGGGGAGCCCGGAGAGGGCTATGGGGGTGACCGGCAGCGGTGTCTGGCCGGGGGCCGCGAAGAGCGCGGGCGGGAGGTTCTCGACGCTCACGACGAGGCAGACGAACAGCCCCGCGAGGACGCCCCAGAGATGGTCCCGCCCGACGAGGGGATCGCGAAGCCTGCCGGAGAGGAGCCGGGTCCACGAGACGAGCAGCTCGGGGTAACGCCGCCGGAAGTACGGCTCCAGGGCGAGATACACGACGCCCACGAGGAGTCCCGCGGGAAGACTGTCGCCGAGGCTCTCCCAGAACGCGCGATCGAAGGCGCCAGGCGCGAGGGCCACGTGGCGCACGAGGAGGTGGCCGGCGAGGATGAGGCCGAAGACGACGACGGTCACGCGAACGGCGCCCGCCTTGTCGCCACGTCCGAGCCGGAGGTTGCGCCGCGCGAAGAAGAGTCCCGCTCCGGTGAACGCGAGAGTGAGCAGGGAGAAGGAGACGTCGAAGACCTTCGCGCGAAGCGTGACGGGTCGGGTCGTGATCTGAGCGGCTTCGCTCCACGGCGCAATCAGCTCGAAGTAGACGGGGCGCCCCTCCTGGACCGCGGCGACGACCTTCAGCACCGCTTCCGGTTTCCCGGGGATGGCTCCCGTCCAGCCCGCCACGGTGTCGAACGCGACGGGCGGCACCCATGCGGCCTCGGCGGGCGTGAAGGTCCTCACGTCGAGACCGGCCTCCGTGAAGAGCGCTTCCCACGGCGGAGGTTTCTGGGAAGGAGTGCCTTCCCGCACCTGTCTCGGGACGGCGACGAATCGTCGAAGCTTGCCGCGCGTGTCGAGCATCACCGTGACCATTCCCGAGACGTTCATCGCCGGGTCGTCCCCCCGGACTTCGCCGCGGAAATCGCGGGGTACGAGTGGCCGCGGGCTTTGCCGATACCGGAAGGAGGCGGGCGTCCACCACGACGAGGAGAGCTGCCGAGCCCAGCCGGGCGGGCCGTTCTTGGCCATCCACAGGAGAAACGGGTAGTCGCGGACGAAGGCGCTCGCGGAGTCGGCGGGCGGGTCCGCCCAGCCGAGTCGTACCGCCACCTCGTGGGCGCGATCCGTGAGCGAGTCGGGGGACTTCTCCGGGGGCGCGAGACCGATGTCCCGCGCGATGCCGGAAAGGAGGAGAACGGCGACGAGAAGGACGACGACACCGGCGAGGAGCGCCCACGCCGGGCCGGCGGCGAGCGTCCCTTCTTCTCCGGCCGCCGCGACCATCTCGGGCGAAGGCGTCTCGCCCGCCGCGAGGGCCGCCGCGAGCGGGTCGCCGCCCGGGAGCGCGCCGGCGACCTGCACGGCCGACGACGGCCGCGCGCGCGGGTCCTTCTCGAGGCAGCGCAGGATCACGCGCTCGACGGCAGGATCGAAGCCCGCGAGGACGTTCGAGGGCGCCGTCGGCGTCTCCTGCTCGTGCTTGCGGCGCATCTCGGCGAGCGTCGGCGCGTCGAAGGCCCGCTTGCCCGTCGCGACCTCGTAGAGGACGAGGCCGAGCGCATAGAGATCGCTCCTCACGGACGACGGCTTGCCGGCGAGCTGCTCCGGCGCCATGTACGCGGGCGTGCCCGAGATCTCGCCCAGCGAAGCCGCTTCTTCGGC
This sequence comes from Thermoanaerobaculia bacterium, assembly GCA_963719225.1. Taxonomy (GTDB): domain Bacteria; phylum Acidobacteriota; class Thermoanaerobaculia; order UBA5066; family UBA5066; genus Fen-183. The sequence goes on from CAVRAY010000001.1 coordinate 1,479,548, forward strand.
AGCCACCGCGAGCCCGAAGTCCGTGATCCTCACGCGCCCGCGCCCGTCCAGCATGACGTTCGCGGGTTTGAGGTCGCGGTGGAGGACGCCCTTCTCGTGCGCCGCGTGGAGTCCCGCGCAGAGCTGGCGCGCGATCTCGACGGTCTTGTCGACGGGGAGACGCCCGATCCGCTTGAGCAGCGACGCCAGGTCCTCCCCGTCCACGTACTCCATCGAGAGGAAGTGGCGGCCTTCGATCTCGCCGATGTCGTAAATGCGGCAGACGTTCGGGTGCGAGACCTGGCGCGCGAGGCGCACCTCCGCGTGGAAGCGCGCGAGGAGGGCCTCGTCGCCCGAGACGGCCTTGGGCAGGAACTTCAGCGCGACGGCCTGGCCGAGCTTGAGGTCGTCGGCACGATAGACCTCGCCCATGCCGCCCTTGCCGAGCAGGCCCACGATGCGGTACCGCTCGCCGAGGATGACTCCGGGCGGGAACGCGCCGAGATCGAGCGAGCCCGACGAGACGAGGCGTCCCACCGTCGACGGCGGCACGCGCTTGGGCGCCGAGCCCATCTCGGTGGGGAGGCGCGAGAGCGAGCCCGACGCGGGCTGCCCGCACGCCGGGCAAAATCGCCCTGATTCAGGAATCTCGGCGTCGCAGCGAGAGCAGCGCGTCACGTTTGCTGAGATGGTATCTCAGCGGAGCGGACTGGCGCTGCGCGCAGACAGGCAGTTCTCTGTGAATCAGTGTGAGGCGCGGCTGAGAGCGGGCGCGCGCGCGCGCTCAGAAGCCAGAGCGCGAGAGCGAGGACGACGAGCACGAAGAAGGCGCATAACGGCGTACAGGCCGAGAAGTGAGCGTAGGGGCACGCGAACAGCAGGTACGCGCGACGGAGAACGCGCGAGGCGACGAGGAAGCGGAGGAGGGCGAGGACGAGGAGGGCCACGAGGGCGGAGGGGATCTCGAGGAGGGCGTTCTTGCGCTGTGCGAACACGAACGCTAGAGGAGGCGATGCGAGAAAACGCTTGGAGGGAGCAAGGGTTGCGAAGAAGATGCGTGAAGAGAAGAGTGTATAGGGAGAAGTGGAAGCGGGTAGATACGCTGCGCGACGCACGGATGCGAGCGTTGCGTGAAGAGGAGGGGTGTTCGCGGACGTGACGAAAGCGGGCGCGGCGTTCACGGCAACGAGGACGAGGAACGACGCGCAGCGAGGAGCAGGCGCGAGAAGATGAGTGACGAGAGGATGCGGGGCGGCGCGATGAGGCGCGCAGGAGACGAGAAGGTGGGATAACGGCGACGGAAGTAGGGCTCGGCGCGAGATAGAAGAGGCGGGCGATTGCGCGAATGCGGTACGAGGAGGATGCGACGATGACTGGGGGGTGGTCAAGCAGAGCGGATGCAGGACGAAAAGCGCGTTGCGAAGGGGCGACGAACACGGCACGCAGGCGGTTGCGCGGCGGTGCGGCGAGCAGCGCGTTGCGCGCGAGCACGTGGCGCGGCTGCGAGCGCGAGTACGGCGAAGAAGAACGAGGCTTCGAGATTCTCGCGGAGCGTGACGGGCGGAGCGTGCGGGAAGGGTGCTACGGCGCACGATCTCGAACGAACGGGCGGCATGGAAAGCGCGCGACGACTCGCAGCGCGTGCGCTGCGCGGGCATCTGGCTGTGAACCTGCTATCGAGTCGAAGGGAACTTGAGGAGATAGACGGGGGGATCGCGACGAAGGATTTCGTGTCGAGCCGGCCTCGAAAGCAGCGCGCTCCAGTGGGAGCAAGAGCGCAGGGGGCTTCGAGACGGACTGCGGAGGCACGGCGACGAACGATCGTAGGCGTCCCTCGGGTCGAGGACGACGTGACCATCCCGGTCACGTCGAGAGGCGGGTCGCCTCGAACCTCGCGTCGTGCTCGCGGGAGTAAGTGGCGCGGGTCTCTGCCGGTACTCGAACGTCGCGGCTTCCACCACGCGGAGCGGAGGTCGCGCGCCCAACCGGTAGCTTCCCCGTCTCGCGAGATGGCTGAGGTATGAATAGTCGCGGTAGAAGCGACGCGCCGAGTCGACGGGTGGATCGGACCAGCCCAGCCGCCGCGCGATCTCTCTCGCGCGCTCCTCGAGCACGTCGGGCGGTTTCGGCAGCGGCGAGAGGCCGAGGTCCGTTCCCCAGCGTGTGAGCGCGACTCCGAGACACGAGAAGGACGACGACACCGGCGAGGAGCGCCCACGCCGGGCCGGCGGCGAGCGTCCCTTCTTCTCCGGCCGCCGCGACCATCTCGGGCGAAGGCGTCTCGCCCGCCGCGAGGGCCGCCGCGAGCGGGTCGCCGCCCGGGAGCGCGCCGGCGACCTGCACGGCCGACGACGGCCGCGCGCGCGGGTCCTTCTCGAGGCAGCGCAGGATCACGCGCTCGACGGCAGGGTCGAAGCCCGCGAGGACGTTCGAGGGCGCCGTCGGCGTCTCCTGCTCGTGCTTGCGGCGCATCTCGGCGAGGGTGGGCGCGTCGAACGCCCTCTTGCCGGTCGCGACCTCGTAGAGGACGAGACCGAGCGCATAGAGGTCGCTCCTCACGGACGACGGCTTGCCGGCGAGCTGCTCCGGCGCCATGTACGCGGGCGTGCCCGAGATCTCGCCCAGCGAAGCCGCTTCCTCGGCAGCCACCGCGAGCCCGAAGTCCGTGATCCTCACGCGCCCGCGCCCGTCCAGCATGACGTTCGCGGGTTTGAGGTCGCGGTGGAGGACACCCTTCTCGTGCGCCGCGTGGAGTCCCGCGCAGAGCTGGCGCGCGATCTCGACGGTCTTGTCGACGGGGAGACGCCCGATCCGCTTGAGCAGCGACGCCAGGTCCTCCCCGTCCACGTACTCCATCGAGAGGAAGTGGCGGCCTTCGATCTCGCCGATGTCGTAAATGCGGCAGACGTTCGGGTGCGAGACCTGGCGCGCGAGGCGCACCTCCGCGTGGAAGCGCGCGAGGAGGGCCTCGTCGCCCGAGACGGCCTTGGGCAGGAACTTCAGCGCGACGGCCTGGCCGAGCTTGAGGTCGTCGGCACGATAGACCTCGCCCATGCCGCCCTTGCCGAGCAGGCCCACGATGCGGTACCGCTCGCCGAGGATGACTCCGGGCGGGAACGCGCCGAGATCGAGCGAGCCCGACGAGACGAGGCGTCCCACCGTCGACGGCGGCACGCGCTTGGGCGCCGAGCCCATCTCGGTGGGGAGGCGCGAGAGCGAGCCCGACGCGGGCTGCCCGCACGCCGGGCAAAATCGCCCTGATTCAGGAATCTCGGCGTCGCAGCGAGAGCAGCGCGTCACGTTTGCTGAGATGGTATCTCAGCGGAAGTCCGCACCCGTCGAACGCGCGCGGGCGAGGGCCGGAGCGACCTCGCTGTGCTATCCTCCGCCGCTCCGGCCGAAACGCCGGAACTGCTCTTTGGAGAAGACGATCCGGGTCGAGGTCGGGGCTCATAAGACGTTCTAGCGGACGGCCCCCGGCGGCAGCCCTCGGAGAGAATTGGCGAGCGTTTGCAGGCGCTTAGCTCAGCGGTAGAGCACTACCTTGACACGGTAGGGGTCAGCAGTTCGATCCTGCTAGCGCCTACCATCGCCGTTCTCTCTCGTGCCGCCGCCCAGAAGCCGCTCGAAGGCGCTTAGCTCAGTCGGTAGAGCACTTCCTTCACACGGAAGGGGTCAGCGGTTCGAGTCCGCTAGCGCCTACCAACCTCTTTCGCCCCCAAGAGACCCGTTCGTGAATTTCTTTCTTGTTCGGAAGAACGAAGAGAAGACGATTTTTCTGAGAAGGGAAGAGGGTTTGGTATGTCCTCGGTGGCGAGCTCGAATCGGATTGACCCGGCGGTTGGAGAAGGCGGCGGAAATATCCGTCTGACGCTGCCCGATGGTTCCGTGCGCGAAGTCCCTTCGGGCACGACGGGCCGTGCCGTGGCCGAGTCGATCGGGCCCCGCCTCGCCAAGGACGCGCTGGCCGTGAAGCTCGCCGGCGAGGTTCTCGACCTTTCCCGCCCGCTCCGGACGTCCGGCTCCTTCGAGGTCGTCACGCCGAAGCACCCGGACGCGCTCGAGCTGTACCGCCACTCCACGGCGCACCTCTGCGCGAACGCCGTCAAGCGCCTCTTCCCGGGCGTGAAGATCGGCATCGGCCCGGCCATCGAGAACGGCTTCTATTACGACTTCGACCCGGGCCGGCCGTTCACGCCCGAAGACCTCGAGAAGATCGAGGCCGAGATGAAGAGGATCGTCGCCGAGGACAACGCCGTCGTCCGCAAGGAGATGTCGAAGGCCGAGGCCGTGAAGCTCTTCGAGGCCCAGAACGATCCGCTCAAGGTCGAGATCGTCGACGGGCATTCCCGAGGGCAGCCTCTCCTGCTACGAGCAGAAGGACTTCATCGACCTCTGCCGCGGACCCGCACGTGCCGTCCACGGGAAAGCTCGGCGTCTTCAAGCTCACGCACGCGGCGGGCGCGTACTGGAAGGGCGACGAACGGAACCCGATGCTCCAGCGCATCTACGGAGCCGTCTTTCTCACGCAGAAGGAGCTGGACGCGCACCTCGCGAGGCTCGAGGCTGCGCGAGCGCGCGACCACCGAAAGCTCGGCAAGGAGCTCGCGCTCTTCGTGTTCCACCCGTGGGCCCCGGCGTCGCCGTTCTTCCTCCCGCGGGGCGCGACGGTCTACAACCTCCTGATCGACTGGATCCGCGCCCTGTACGTCAAGTACGGGTATCAGGAGATCCTCACGCCCCAGATCTTCGACGAGGAGCTGTTCACGACCTCGGGGCACACGGGCAACTACCGCGAGAACATGTTCTTCGTCCAGGTCGACGAGCGCGAGTTCGGCGTGAAGCCGATGAACTGCCCGGGGCACTGCCTCGTGTTCGGATCTCAGGCGTTCAGCTACCGGGACCTGCCCGTGCGGTACGCCGATTTCGCGCGCCTCCACCGGTACGAGAAGTCGGGCGTCACACAGGGCCTCACGCGCGTCCGCTCCTTTTCGCAGGACGACGCTCACATCTTCGCGGCTCCCGAGAGCATCGATCGCGAAGTGGCGTCGTTCCTGACGTTCCTCGACGAGGTCTACGGGACGTTCGCATTCCAGGACGTCGCGATCTCCCTCGGGCTGAGGCCCGAGAAGCGCGTCGGAGCCGACGCCGTCTGGGATCGGGCCGAAAAGGTGCTCGAGGCGGCCCTGAAGGCGACCGGCCGCCCCTTCGTCGTCTCGCCGGGCGACGGAGCCTTCTACGGTCCCAAAATCGACTTCCGCGTGAACGACGCGATCGGGCGGCCCTGGCAGCTCGGCACGTTCCAGTGCGACTTCAACCTCCCCGAGCTCTTCGATCTGCACTACACGGCCGAGGACGGGACGAAGCAGCGCCCCGTCCTCCTGCACCGCGCCATCCTCGGCTCGCTCGAGCGCTTCCTCGGAATCCTCATCGAGCACACGGGTGGCGACTTTCCGTTCTGGCTCGCGCCGGAACAGGTGCGCGTCGTGCCGGTCTCGGAGAAGTTCAATGAATACGGGGAGAAGATTCTTAGAAGGGTAAGAGAGGCCGGGCTGCGCTCAACGAGCGACCTCAGGAGCGAAAAGCTGGGCGCGAAGATCCGCCACGGGGAGCTCGAGAAAGTTCCCGCGCTCCTCATCGTCGGCGAGAAGGAGCAGGCGGCCGGGACGGTCTCCCTGCGCGTCCGACACGGCGGGGAGTTCAAGGATCAGAATATCGAAGAGCTTCTAAGAACGATGAAGAGCGCGGTTGCGAACCGCTCGCTCACATGGCACCAAACGTCAACCGCTCGCGAACAGTAAGGAGGACATCCCCATCGCATTTTTCAGAGGCGGCCCCCGCGTTCCCCCCACGAAGAACTCTCCCATAAACGAGTTCATCCTGCGCTTCCAGAACGTCCGGCTCATCGGCTCGGACGGAGCCCAGCTCGGCGTCGTCGATCCGCCCTCCGCCATCGCGAAGGCGCGCGAGGAAGGCCTCGACGTCGTCGTGATCGCCGAGCAGGCCGACCCTCCGGTCTGCAAGATCATGGATTTCGGCAAGTTCACGTTCGAGAAGAAGAAGAAAGAGCACGAGTCGAAGAAGAAACAGAAGATCACCCAGGTCAAGGAGATCAAGTTCCGGCCGAACATCGACGAGCACGACTACGACTTCAAGCTGCGGAACATCCTCCGGTTCCTGGAGGAGGGCGACAAGGTGAAAGCCACCGTCCAGTTCCGCGGCCGCGAAATGTCGCGCCTCGACAACGGGCGGAAGGTCCTCGACCGGCTCATCAAGGACCTCGAGGGCCGGGCACACGCCGAATCCGGCACGGAGATGATGGGAAACCGGATGCACCAGATCCTCGGCCCGATCAAGAAGCACTGAGAAGGAGCCCCGAACATGGCCACCAAGAGAAAGACGCATCGCGGCGCGGCGAAGCGGTTCCACAAGACTGCCACCGGCAAGTTCAAGCGCGGACACGCGATGAAACGCCACATCCTCACGAAGAAGAACGCGAGCCGTCTGCGGGGCCTCAAGAAGGCCACTCTCGTGTCGAAAGCCGACACGAAGAACGTCCGGTCGATGCTCCCGTACGCCTGAACGAAGTCACTAGACAAGGAGAGACACCATGCCTCGCGTCAAGCGTGGACCAAAGAGGAAGAATCGCCGGGTACGAGTTCTGAAGCTCGCGAAGGGTTACTACGGCACCAAGCACAACTGCTTTCGCATCGCCGAGCTGCAGGTCGAGCGCTCGCTCGTCTTCGCGACGCGCGACCGCAAGCAGAAAAAGCGTGAGTTCCGGGGGCTCTGGATCGTCCGCATCAACGCCGCCGCACGCCAGCACGACCTCAGCTACAGCAAGCTCATGGCAGGCCTGAAGAAAGCCGGGTCCGACGTGAATCGCAAGGTTCTCGCCGAGATCGCCGTCGAGGATCCGAAGGGATTTGCGAACATCGTCGCGTCGGCGAAGACCGCCCTCGGGCTGCCTGCGGCGGGCGCGTCCGCGAGCGCGAGCGTGGGCGCGTAAGCGCCTGCGGGCGAAGCGCACGAGCGGTGGTGGACCTTCTTCAGGCGATCGAAGAAAGACGAAGAGATTTCTTCGAAGAGTTGAAGACCGCCGAGGGAAAGGTCGCGGCCGGGGTGCTCCTCCCGGCGGATGTGCGCGCTCTGCACGTGCGTTGGCTCGGACAGAAGCAGGGCCTGGTGACTGAGCTCCTGGCGGGCCTTCGGACCCTTTCGAAGGAAAACAAGGCTCCCGCCGGCGCCGCCATCAACAAGCTCAAGAAGGACGTGGAGACTGCGCTCTCCACCCTCGAAGAATCTTCGGTGCTCTTCGAACGCCAGCAGAGGCAGAGGGCGCTCGCCGTCGACGTGACGCTCCCCCCGCGCGCTCCGCGCCTCGGGCGGCTGCATCCGCTTACGGTCGTGAGGCGGCGGATCGAAGCCGCCTTCGCGTCGTTGGGCTACGAGGTCGCGCACGGCCCGGACGTCGAGACCGACTGGCTGAACTTCGGGGCGCTGAATTTCCCGCCCGACCATCCTGCGCGCGACGCGGTGGACACGTTCTTCGTGAAAGGCGGCGGGGAGGGCGACGACCGTCTGCTCCTGCGCACGCACACGTCGCCGGTCCAGATCCGGACGATGCTCGCTCAAAAGCCCCCGATCCGGATCGTGATCCCCGGCCGCGTCTACCGGAAGGACGACATCGATCCGCGCCACTCGCCGGTCTTCCATCAGATGGAGGGGCTCACGGTGGACGAGGGCATCACGTTCGCCGACCTGAAAGGCACGCTTGCGGCGTTCGCCCGGCTGCTCTTCACGCCCGAGACGAAGATCCGGTTCGGACCGACGTTCTTCCCGTTCGTCGAGCCGGGAGTGGACGTCGCGGTTTCGTGCGTCTTCTGCAAGGGCACGGGCAGCGCCCAGGGGGGCGCATGCCGACCGTGCTCGGGCACCGGCTGGATCGAGATCCTGGGCGCGGGGATGGTGCATCCCGCGGTGCTGAGGAACGGAGGCATCGACCCCGAGAAGTATTCGGGATTCGCGTTCGGCATGGGAATCGACCGTGTCGCGTTCCTCGTCTACGGCGTGCCGGACCTGCGGCTCTTCTTCGAGAACGACGTGCGCTTCCTCGATCGCGTGTGGAGCTGAGAGCGCGATGAAGTTCTCCCACGAGTGGATCGCGTCGTATCTGCCCGGCCCCGCGCCGGACCCGAAGGGTCTCGGCGACCGCCTGACGGCGGTGGGTTTCATCGTCGAGGGAGTCGAAGGCTCGGGCGCGGACACCGTTTACGACGTCGAGATCACGGCGAACCGGCCCGACGGGATGAGCCACCGGGGCCTCGCGCGCGAAGCGGCCCTCGCGCTGTCCCGGACCTTCGCAGAGCCCGCCCGTCCCCCGCTGCGCGAGAGCGATACGACGGCCGACATGCGGGCCCGCGTCTACGTCGAGGAGCCGGAGCTCTGCTCGCGGTATTCCGCGCGCGTCCTAGAGGGGATCCGCGTGGCCGCGCCTGGCGGCGCCGTGGCGGCACGGCTTCGCGCGATCGGCGCCGGAACGATCTCAGCCCCGGTGGACGCCACGAACCACGTCCTCTGGGACATCGGCCAGCCGCTCCACGCTTTCGACCTCGACTCGCTCGCGAAAGGGGTCGACGGATTCCCGACGATCATCGTTCGGCGCGCCCGGGCGGGAGAGACGCTCGTGACGCTCGACGGCGTCACGCGCGCGCTGTCGCCGCAGCACCTCGTGATCGCGGACGCCGAGAAGCCCGTCGCCCTCGCGGGCGTCATGGGCGGACTCGAGACGGCGATCTCGGATCGGACGACGCGCGTCCTCCTGGAGGGAGCGCATTTCGATCCGCGCGCGGTGCGCAGGACGTCACGCTCTCTCGGCATGCACACGGACGCGTCGCACCGGTTCGAGCGGGGAGCCGATCCCGAAGCGACGCGCGACGGGCTCGACCGCGCCGCCCGCCTGATCCTGGAGTCGTGCGGCGGCACTCTGTGTCGGGGGACGATCGACGTCCGCGAACGGCGGTCGAGCCCCCACGCGCCCCGGGTGCTCACGCTCCGCCTCGCGCGGCTCACGGCATTCCTCGGGATGGACATCGCGGCCGGGCGCTGCGTGGAGATCCTCGCCGCGCTCGGGTTCTCTCCGGTCCACGTCGGCGACACCGTGCGCGTCACGGTACCCTCCTGGCGTGTCGACATCGCCGGTGAGGAGGACCTCGTCGAGGAGGTCATCCGCTGTGAGGGCTACGAGCGGCTGCCCGAGACGCTGCCGAGTTCGTACGCGCCGGCGCGTCCGCCCGAGGCGGCGCTCGTCGAGGACCGCGCGCGCGACCTCCTCGCGGGCTTCGGGCTCCTCGAGTGCGCGACGTACTCGTTCGTCTCGGAAGCAGAGAATGCCCCGTTCGTCTCCGCCGCGCCGGGCGCGCCGGTCCTCGTCGAGAACGCACTCGGCGAGCCCTTCACGACGATGCGCGCGACCCCCGTGATCGGGCTCCTGCAAAGTGCCCGTCACAACGTGCGGCGCGGCCAGAAGGACCTCGCTCTCTTCGAGGTAGGGACGGCGTTCGGGTGGAATCAAGAGAAGATTTCTGCTGAAGAGAAGACGGGGGAAGGAAGAGTCATCGAAAGAACGAAAGTCGGGATCCTCCTCGCCGGCGCAAGAAACCGCCATTGGTCGCAGGGGGAGACGGCGAATTCGGATTTCTTCGATGGGGCGGGAATTGCAGAGGCGCTCATGAAAGGCCTCGGCTTGGGGGGCGCTTCGTCCCCTATTACCTTCAAAGAAAATCTTCCGGTCTCTTCGTACCTGGCCCCTGGGCGCGCTGCCCGCATTCTCTGCGCGGGCCGCGAAGCCGGATGGGTTGGCGTCCTCGAGCCTTCGCTCGCCGCCTCCTGGGATCTGACCGATCCCGTCGTGGCCGATCTCGACCTCGATGTCCTTGCGGCCGCGCTGCCCCCTCCCGAGACGTCCGTCGAGCCCCCGCCCCGTTTTCCCGGCAGCGAAGTGGATCTCACCGTGACACATCCGCTTTCGACTTCGTGGAGAACGCTCGAATCGGCCGTGCGCGCGGGCGCGCCAGTGGAGCTCGTGGCAGTCGAGGCGAAAGGACGCTACCAGGGTCCCGGCGTCAAGGGTGGTTTCGTGAAGACGACGTTGACCCTGCGGTTCGGCTCGCCGCTCGGCACTCTCGCGCGTGAGGACGTGAACGCGTGGCGCGACGCCGCGGCCCGGCGCCTTCTGGCGCTGAAAGATGCCGCGGTGGACGGCGTACCGGCGTCAAATTGAGGAGGAAGACGTGAAGGAAGCGAAAGGTCGGAACGAAGGCAGGGCGGAGTTGGCCGGGGATGCGACTCTCGAGGGCGTGCTCGACGCGATCGAGTCGCGGCTCGAATCTCTGCTGGAGGTCGTCAAGGGCCTGTCCCATGAGAATGCGCGCCTCGAGTCCGAGCTGGCGTCGGCCCGCGAGGCGAGCGAGAAAAACGGCGGCGCCGCGGCCGCCCTCGCGCGTCACGAGGCCGAGCGGACGGCCGTCCGGACGCGCATCGAAAGGCTCCTGAAAACGCTCGAGGAGACGAACCTGCCGGCCCGTCGCGCCTGAGGCCGCGTGCTATCCTCTCGTCGCGGCAGAACCTCGAGCCGCGAGAGAAAATGGCTTCAAAACCGTCCGTCACACAGGTGGAAATCTTCGGCCAGACGTACTCCGTCCGGGCCGCGGGGGATCCCGCGTACATCCAGGAGCTCGCAACCTTCGTGGACCAGAAAATGCGCGAGGTTTCCGAGCACGCGCCGACGGTCGACGCCGCGAAAATCGCCATCCTCACGGCGCTCAACATTTCCGACGAGTTCCATCAGTACCGTTCCAAGTCAGGCTCCGAGGGTGATCCGGGGCGGGTCGCGAAGCGCGCGACCCGTCTCGTCGAAAAACTCGACGAGATCCTGAAGTCGTCTACTCGGGCCATTCCGGCGAGGGCCGGCAGCGAATCGATCGGCACCCTGCGCGGTGCGTGAATGGGATATGTCCTTGAACCGATATTTCAATCGTGGAGTCACCGTACCTGGGCCGTCCTGTGATGCCCCTTCGGGGGAACTAATGGTCTGCCCCGTGGGCTCCCCCTGTCTTACGACGGGTTCAATCGACACACCCCACACGGCCGAGGCGGGGCGCCTTTATCGCGCCCATCCGAGGAGACCCTTCCGGGTTCGCGTCTAGCTTTCGACCGGATCACCCTCGAAAGAACGTTTCGATCGAGGGGGACCGACCCGTGAATTCCATTCAAGTCATCGCCGTCGAGGCCGCGCTCGCGGTCTTCGCCGTGGGTGTCCTCATCTGGGCCCTGAGGACCCGGGGGGCGGCCTCGATCGCGAAGGCCGAAGCCGAGCTCGAGGCTCGCAAGAAGCTCGAGGAGGCGAAGCTCGCCGCCGAGTCCGCCGTCCGGCGCGCCGAGGCCACCGCCCAGAAGACCGAGCTCGATGCGAAGGAGCGGGCGCTCAAGGCACGCGAGGCCGCGGAGCAGGAGGCCGCGAAAAGGCGCGCCGAGCTCCTGGACCAGGAAAAGCGCCTTCTTCAGAAGGAAGAGACCCTCGACAAAAAGATCGTCGTCGCCGAGAAACGCGAGATGGAGTCCGAGAATCGCGCCCAGAACCTCACGAAGCGCGAGAAGCGGGTCGAGGAGACCGAGGCCGAGGCCCAGAAAAAGGCCGAGGAGATCGTCCAGGAGCAGCGCGAAAAGCTCGAGAGGATCGCCGGTCTCACGGCCGAGCAGGCCAAGCGTGACCTGATCCGCGAGCTCGAGAACGAGGCGCGCCTCGAGGCGACCGGCCTCGTGCGCCGGATCGAGGAAGACGCCGTCGAGAGCGCGAACTGGAAGGCGAAACGGCTCCTCTCGATGACGATCCAGCGCATGGCGTCCGAGCACGTCGTCGAGACGACCGTGTCGGTCCTCGACCTCCCGTCCGACGACATGAAAGGGCGGATCATCGGCCGCGAAGGCCGCAACATCCGGGCCGTCGAGGCCGCGACGGGCGTCGACATCATCATCGACGACACGCCGGAAGCGATCCTTCTCTCCTCGTTCGACCCGATCCGCCGCGAAGTCGCGCGGCGCGCGCTCGAGCGCCTCATCCAGGACGGGCGCATTCATCCGGCGCGGATCGAAGAGGTCGTCGAGAAGGTCCGCGAGGAGCTGTGGCTGGACGTCAAGACCACGGGTGAAGCCGCGGCGTTCGAGTTCGGAATCGCCGACCTCCATCCGGAGGTCGTGAAGCTGCTCGGGCGGCTGAAGTACCGCACGAGCTACGGCCAGAGCGTCCTCCAGCACAGCAAGGAGGTCGGATGGGCCGCGTGCCACCTCGCGAGCGAGCTGGGGGCCGACGTGACGGTCGCCAAGCGCGCGGGACTCCTCCACGACATCGGCAAGGCGATCGACCGCGAGCAGGAAGGAACCCACCTCGAGCTCGGCCGGCAGATTCTCAAGAAATACGGCGAGACGGAGTCCGTCATCCACGGCATGGAATGCCACCACGGCGACTACGAGCCCCGCACGATCGAGGCGGTCCTCGTGAACGCGGCCGACGCGATCTCGGCCGCGCGGCCGGGAGCGCGCCGCGAGATCCTGGAGACCTACGTCAAGCGCCTCGAGAAGCTCGAGAAGATGACGGAAGGCATGAAGGGCGTCGAGCGCACCTTCGCGATCCAGGCGGGCCGCGAGCTGCGCGTGATCGTGGACGCGAAGAAGGTCACGGACGACGAGTGCCTCTGGATGTCGAAGGACATCGCCAAGCGCGTCGAGGCGGAACTGCAATATCCAGGGCAGATAAAGATCACCGTCATCCGAGAGACAAGGGCCGTTGATTTTGCAAAATAAGGAAGAAGATTTTCTTAGAAGGAAAGAGGGGCATCGTGCCCTATTCACCTTGAAAGAAAGTTTGCAGACCGGTTCATGAAGCTCTTGTTCATCGGAGACGTGGTGGGCAAGCCCGGCCGCAAGGCGCTTTCTCTCCTCGAGAAAGTCATCGGGCGAGAGCACATCGATTTCACGATCGTGAACATCGAGAACGCGGCCGGGGGATTCGGCGTGACGGCCGAGCTCTTCGCCGAGATGACGAAGCTCCCGATCGACGTGTTCACGTCCGGCAACCACATCTGGGACAAGAAGGAATTCGTGCCGCTCCTCTCGGATCTCGAGAACCTGCTGCGTCCCGCGAACTACCCGCCGGGCAACCCGGGCCGCGGCTGGGCCATCCAGGACACGCCGTCGGGAATTCCCGTGGGCGTCCTGAACCTGCAGGGGCAGGTTTTCATGGCGAACACGGACTCGCCCTTTCGGGTGGGCGATCAGGCGCTCGCCGAGATGAAGACGAAGCGCCCGGATCTGAAGGTCGTGGTCGTCGACATCCACGCGGAGGCGACGTCCGAGAAGCAGGCCGTCGGGTGGTGGTTCGACGGCCGGGCATCGCTCGTCATCGGCACGCACACGCACGTGCCGACCGCGGACGCGCGGATCCTGCCGAAGGGAACGGCCTATCAGGGAGACGCGGGCATGACGGGGGCGTACGAGGGAATCATCGGCTTCGACCCGAAAGCCATTCTCGAAAAGTTTCTGTATCAGACGCCGCGTTCGATGGAAACCGCCACGCGCGACGTCCGGATGTGCGGCGCGATCGTGGACGTGGACGAGGCGACGGGGAAGGCCCGCGGGATCACGCCGATCCAGGAGAGGTTCGCCAGCTAGCCCGGCGCCCGGGTACGATTCGGACATGAGAATGGTTCGCATCGCGGTTCCTTTCCTGCTGCTCGCCTCCCTTCGCGCGGCCGGCCAGGGCCAGGAGACTCCCTGCGCCGTCATGAAGACCGAGACGCGCCGCCGAACGAGGAAAGCCTCCGGAAGGAGTACGAGGACAAGAAGAAGTGGTACCCGGACACGCCTTTCGAGGAACTGCGCCAGCGGCTCGCGAGCGTCGTTCTGGAAGCGAATCGGGAGAAGCGCGAAGCCGAGTTCGCCCGGTCGCTGAGGGACCGGTTTCCCGTCACGATGGGGAAGGACCCGAATAAGGTCGATTTGCCGCCGGATGCCGTTCTCGCGACCGTCGGGGATCGGAGGATCACGAGAGCCTCGGCGAAAACCCGCCTCGACGCGGCGGCGTTCAACGCGAGAGACAGGGTTCACTGGGCGGAAAGGGACGCTCTCGAGAAGTTCGTAACCGACCAGCTCGTCAAGGCCGAGGCGGAAAAGCGCGGCGTCACGGTGGAGGCGCTGCGCAAGGCAGAGATCGTCGACCGGATCGTGAAGCCGACGGACGAGGAGATCGCGCAGGAATGGGAGAGGTCCGGCGAAAAGGCCAAGGGAGGCCTCGAAGGCGCTCGTTCGAGGATCTCCGAGTTCCTGCGGATGCAGCGTAAAGATGCCCTCGAAGAGGAGCTCGACAAGAAGCTTCGGGCGGGCCGCGCCATCAAGGTCGACCTTCCCGGGCCCGTGCCCCCCGCCGTGGAAATCGACCTGGCCGGCGCCGCGTCGCGGGGGCCGGCGGACGCTCCGGTCACGGTCGTCGAGTTCGCGGACTTCCAGTGCCCTCATTGCGGGAAGATGTGACCGTCGTCGAGGACGCGCTCAAGCCCTATGGCACCCGCGTGCGCCACGCATTCCTGAACTTTCCGCTGCCGTTCCACGAGTTCGCGCTCGAGGCGGCGATGGCAGGCCGTGCCGCTCAGCGTCAGGGACGTTTCTTCGAGCTCGCGAGTCTTCTGTTCGCGAACCAGAAGGCGCTTTCCCGTCCGGACCTCGTCCGGTGGGCCTCGAAGGCAGGCCTCGACGTCGGTCGCTTCTCGCGTGACCTCGAGGCAGGCACGGGCGCCGTCGACGTCCTCCTGGAAAGAAGGGAGGGGCAGCGAATCGGTGTGCAGGGGACCCCGATGCTCTTCGTGAACGGAGTCTTCGCGGGATGGGAGGTCCATGACGTGGCCGGCATTCGCGCCGTCGTGGACACGGCTCTCGCGAGGCGGGGCGTGGCACCCCCGGCGAAGGCCGCGGTCCGATAGGGTTCCGCGCACCCGGCGTGCGCGAGCGGAACCCTGCTAGGATCTCCGCATGGCCGTCGACAAGGAGCTCCTCGACATCCTCGCGTGTCCCGCCTGCGACACGCGCCCCCCGGTGACTCTGTGCCTCCTGAAGGCCGACGTGGCGAAAAACGTCGTGGAAAAATACCGTGAGAGCCTGAAGGACGAAGAGCCCGTCGTGACCGAGGGGCTCTCGTGCGCAGCCTGCGGACGCGTCTATCCGATCGTCTCCGACATCCCCGTGATGCTCGTCGAGGAGGCCCTTCCGGCCGACGCCCGGATGGCCTGATTCGTTCCTGAGGCTCTTTCCCGAACCGATCGCACGCCGAAGCGGATGGGAACGCGCGGCGTTCGTGTTCTTCCTGCTGGCCGTCGGGAGCGTCCCGGGAATCGGCGTCGCGAACGTCTGCCTCGCGCTGACCCTCGCCTGCACGATCGCGTGGCGCCTGTCGGCACGAATGCGCGGCGAGGATTTTCTCGGCCCGTTCCGCCGCACGACGCCGCTTCATGCACCCATCGGGGCGTTCGTTCTTCTCTCGGTCCTGTCCTGCCTGTTCTCGACCCTTTCCTCGCGCTCGATCATCCAGGTGAAAGGCTTCGGCACGTTCCTCCTGGTCGTCTTCACGGCCGCTCTTCTCGACGACGAGGCGGACGTGAAGCTCGTCGTGGACGCCTGGCGGATCACCGCCCTGTACCTCGTCCTGCGCGGGCTCGTGGAGTGGATCTCGGGCTCGCCGAGCCTCGACTTCCGGATCGCCGGGGGATTGTCGGTCTACATGACGTACGCCGGCCTGCTCCTCGTCTTCGTGACGCTCCTCGGAGCGCGCGGAATATCCGGGGGTTCTGCCGCGGCGCGATGGGCGGATGTCGGAATCGCGCTCGCCGGAGTCCTCGCGGTCGCCCTCACGCTCACTCGCGGCGCGTACGTAGGCCTCGCGGTCGGCCTTCTCGCGGTGCTCCTGACGGCACGTCCGCGGTTCGCCTTCGCGGTCCCCTTCATCGTGGCCCTTTTCTTCGTCCTCATGCCGCTCGCCGTGCGCGACCGTCTCGCGTCCGTCACGAATCCGAAGGACGTCACGATGAACGACCGCATCGCGATGTGGAAGGCTGGAGGTTCCATGATCGCCGAGCGGCCTCTTTTCGGAGTGGGGCCCGCCCGCGTGAAGGCGCTCTATCCCTCTTATCGCGTCCCCGGGTGGGTCGAGGCGCGTCCGGGGCATCTCCATAACAACGTCGTCATGATCGCCGCCGAGACCGGGATTCCCTCCGCCGTCGCGTACCTCGCGTTCGTCGGGGCGTTCTTCCTCGGCTCGGTTCGGATCGTGCGCCGCACTTCCCGCGGCGACCCGGCGCGCGGGATCGCGCTCGGCGCCATCGGCGCGATGGCGGCTCTTTTTGCGGCGGGGATGTTCGAGTACAACTTCGGAGACGTCGAGGTCCTCATGGCGACTCTGGTCGTCGCGACGCTGCCGTTCGTCGTGGGCCGCGGGATCCGGCCCGCCGTCTAGAATCGGGAAATGTCGAGTCGCCCCCCCGGCCGTGGGTTCGTCGTTCGCCGCGTGACCATGCGCCGCGTCGCCGAGACGCAGATGTCCTTCGGAGACACGGGCCCGGACGCGACGGCGATGACCGTGTCGGAACTCGTGCGGCGAATGAACGGGATTCTCAAAGGGGGGATTCCGGACGTTTGGGTGAAGGGTGAGATCGCCAACTTGCAGCGCCCGGGCTCGGGCCACCTCTATTTTTCTTTGAAGGATGAGCGGGCGGCGATGCCGTGTCTGATGTGGCGGAGCACCGTCGTCCGTCTTCCCTTCGAAGCAGAAGAAGGACTTCTCGTCCTGGCGCGAGGCTACCCGGACGTGTACGCATCGTCCGGGAAGCTCTCTCTCGTCGTTTCCGAGCTGCAGCCCTCGGGCATCGGCGCGCTCCAGCTCGCCTACGAGCAGCTGAAAGCTCGCCTTGCCGCGGAGGGGCTCTTCCAGGCCGCCCGGAAGCGGCCGCTGCCGCTCCTGCCGCGGCGCATCGGCATCGTGACGTCGCGTCACGCGGCCGCTCTGCGCGACATCCTCAAGGTCCTGGGGGCGCGCTTTCCGAACGCGCACGTGACGATCTACCCGGCCTCGGTCCAGGGTCCGACGGCGGCATGGGAAATCGTGCGCGCGCTCAACGCCTTCACCCGAGTTCCTGGATCCGCGGACGTCCTCATCGTCGCGCGCGGCGGAGGCTCGAAGGAGGACCTCGCGGCGTTCAACGACGAGGCGGTCGTCCGCGCCGTCGCGGCCTCGCGCGTGCCCGTGATCTCCGCCGTCGGCCACGAAGTCGACGTGACGCTCACCGATCTCGCGGCGGACCTCCGCGCGGCGACGCCCTCCCAGGCGGCGGAGCTCGTCGTGGAGCGTCTCGACCGCTTCGAGGAGCGCCTCGAGCGCGGGGAGAGGGATTTGAGGATTTCCTTGAAGGGGAAAATGGACAGGGCCGCGCACCGCGTCGCCGGGCTCGCATCGGCGCCTGCCCTGACGCAGTTTCGAGCGACCGTTCGCCAGGCCGGGGTCGATTCGCGCGCCACGGCGCGCGCTCTTTTCTCTTCCTTTCAGAGAATCCCCTCTTCTCTTCTCTTACGTGTCTCGCGCTACGAAGAGAGCGTGCGGGGCTGGGTCGACCGCGCGGCACTCCCGTTCCTCCTCGACCGGGTCGCGTCCGAGAGACGCGCCGCCGCCGACCGCATCGCCGCGCGCATCGCGGCCGCGAACGAGAAGCTGAGCGTTGCGGTCGGGCGCCTCGAGGCATTGAGCCCGCTGCGGGTTCTCGCGCGCGGGTATGCGATCGTGACGAAGGAAGGCCAGACGGTTCCCGTGACCGACGCCGGGAGCCTTGCGGCCGGCGATTCCGTGCAGGTGCGACTCGCCCGCGGGCGCGCCTCCGCCCGCGTCCTTTCTACGGAGACCACATGAGCAAGATCAAGGCCCCGCCGAAGAACCTCTCGTTCGAGAAGGCGCTCGAACGCCTCCAGGAGATCGTCGCCGAGCTCGAAGACCCCGACAAGGGCCTCGAGGAGAGCCTCGAGCTGTTCGAAGAGGGCGTGGGGCTCTCGCGCTTCTGCCGGGGCCGCATCGACGAGATCGAAAAGCGGGTCGAGGTCGTCCTGAGGGAGACGCCGGACGCGCTCGTGACGGAACCTCTCGACGACGAGCTCGACGAGGACGCGCTCGACGGGGAAGAGCCGGAGCGATGACGGGAGGAAAGGCCGGCACGACCCTGCCGGCGGCCCTCGAGAATCGACGCCAAGACGTCGAGGAGGCGCTTGTCGCCATCCTTCCCCCGGAGGGAGCCGAGCCGGCCTCCCTCGTGGCCGCGATGCGCTACAGCGTCCTCGCGGGCGGCAAGCGGCTTCGGCCGCTCCTGTTTCTCGCGGGAGCCGAAGCCTGCGGCAAGGAGCTCCGCGCGAACGATGCCCTTCCGGCCGCGGCGGCGCTGGAGCTTCTCCACACGTACTCGCTCATCCACGACGACCTCCCGTGCATGGACGACGATGCGCTCCGGCGGGGAAGGCCGACGTGCCACGTCGTGTTCGGCGAGGCGACGGCGCTCCTCGCGGGCGACGCGCTCCAGACTCTCGGCTTCGAGGTCCTCGCAACGCGGCCCTCCGGCGACGCCTACGCGGCTCGGCGCGCGCGCGCCGTCGCCTGGACGGCGGCGGCGATCGGAGTCGCGGGGATGGCCGGCGGCCAGGCTCTCGATCTCGAGGCCGCGGGGAAGGTGCTTCCCGAACCCGAGCGCGCCGACCTCCTTCGCCGCATTCATACCCTGAAGACGGGGCGCCTCATCCGTCTCTCGCTCGAGCTTGGAGCGCTCCACGCCGGGGCGGACGAAGGCCAGCTTCAGCACATCTCGCGCTACGGCGACGCCCTGGGCCTCCTGTTTCAGATCGCCGACGATCTCCTGGACGTCACGCAGACGTCGGCGACGCTCGGAAAGACCGCCGGAAAGGACCTCGCCCAGGACAAGCTCACGTATCCGGCCGTCTTCGGTCTCGAGGGAGCGTTCCGCGAGCGCGATCTCGCGCTCGCGGCGGCACGCGACGCCGCCCGGGGTCTCGAAGGCGAAACGGGTCCGCTCGCCGGTCTGGCGGCGTTCGCGGCGGGACGCGACCGGTGATGAGGAACACGGAGGGCGTACAGTGATCGACATGCCTCTCGTGCGCCGCATCTCGCTCTCCTTCGCGCTCCTGTGTCTCGTGACGGCTGCGATCCTCGTGGTCCGCCTCGCGGGCTCGGAAGCGCGCGCACTGGAGGCCGCCACGAGGGAGGCGGATGCGGTCGCCGGCCGGGCGGCGGCCGCGATCGGCTCGCTCCTCGTCTTTCAGGACGCCGACGGAGCCCTCGAGACGGTCAAGGACATGGTTCCCGGCCGGCGCCTCGTCTCGGTCGTCGTTCTGAACAGGGCCGGCCTCTCCGCAGCGGCCTGGCAGGCTCCGACGACGGGAGAGGCATGCGTCGCGCGCGCCGCGGTGATTTATGAGGGAAAACGCGTCGGCACACTCGTCCTTGGTCTCTCGCTCGCTCCCGCTCGCGAGGCGGCGGGCCGGGAAAGCCGCGGTCTGCTCGCGGCAGCTCTCGCCCTCGCCGCACTGGGGGCCGGAGCGGGGACCTTGTCGTTGCTCTTTCCCCTGAAGAAGCGGATGAAGCAGGTGTCCCTGGAGCGCGAGCGCCTCACGGTCGAACGTGACGCGCTCGCCGAGTCCGCCGCCCAAACGGACGTCCTTCTTCAGCGCGAGCGGAAGGACCGGCGCTTCGTGGAAAACACGCTGTCGGGGCGAGACCTCCTCGATCGCGA
Source organism: Thermoanaerobaculia bacterium (assembly GCA_963719225.1). Lineage (GTDB taxonomy): Bacteria > Acidobacteriota > Thermoanaerobaculia > UBA5066 > UBA5066 > Fen-183. Next base: position 1,499,410 of record CAVRAY010000001.1, read on the forward strand.
TCGGCGGCTGATCCTGGAGAAGATCGCGCGCGGCGAACCGCTGCGCGTCGTCCTCCCGGAGATCGCGTCGCTCGTCGAGCACCAGCGCCCTCGCACGATCTGCGCGATCTCGCCGCTTCGACAGGGTGTTCGCGCCTTGGGCTCCGCCGGCCCGGTCGGACCTTTCGGCACGGCGCAGGAAGACATCCCGCTCGGGTCCACGACACCGCCTCTCGCGCGGGCGGTCGAAGAGCATCGCCTCGTCGTCACGCGCGACGTCCCCGGAGACTCACTTTGGGCCGAGTGCCGCGAGACCTTCGCGCCGCACGGGATCGTCGCCTGCTGGACGATTCCCATCGAGACCGGAAACGGAGTCGTCCTCGGCACCCTGAGTGTTCTTCTTCACGAGACGCGGCGGCCGGAACGGGCCGATGCGGCCCTTCTCTCGAATGCGGCGTCTCTGGCGGCGATCGCGATCGAGCAGCGCCAGCTCGCCGAGCAGCTCGCATTCCAGGCGCGCTTCGATTCGCTCACGAGCCTGCCGAACCGGTTTTCGTTCGAGGAGAGCCTGCAAAAGGCGGTTTCACGATCCGCGGGAAGCGGGGAACGCGTGATCCTCGCCTACGTCGATCTCGACCGTTTCAAGCAGGTCAACGATACGTTCGGGCATGCGGGCGGCGACGTGCTCCTGCGCGAGGTCGCGTTCCGGCTCTCGGGCGCGCTCGCCAACGGAGACGTTCTCGCACGCATGGGTGGCGACGAGTTCTGCGTGATCCGTTTCGAGGCATCCGCCGACCCGCTCGCCGTGCGTTCCCTTCCGGAGCAGGTTCTCGAGACGCTCAAGGCCCCGTTCGACCTGAGGGGCGAGGAGGTCTTCGTCGGGGCGAGCGTCGGCGTGAGCGTGTTCCCGGACGACGCGCGCGACGTCGTGGCTCTCCAGAGGCACGCGGACGCCGCGATGTACGCGGCGAAGGGTTTCGCCGGGAACGGCTACCGGGTGTTCGGACCCGACGTGACTCTCGGCGGAGGCGAACGCCTTCGGCTCGAGAACGACCTGCGCAGGGCTCTCGTGCGGGGAGAGCTCGAAATCGCCTACCAGCCGCAGGTGGATCGCAACGGCGAGGTCATGGGCGCCGAGGCTCTCCTGAGGTGGAACCATCCGGAGCTCGGCCTCGTGAAGCCGAATCGCTTCATCCCCATCGCCGAGGAGAGCGGCCTCATTCTCTCCATCGGGCTGTGGGTCTTCGAGGAGGTCTGCAACCGGCTCGCGGCCTGGCGGCGCGACGGGATCGCGAGCGTTCCGGTCTCCGTCAACCTGTCGCCGGTCCAGTTTTCACAAGCGGACCTCTCGGAGACCCTCGAACGCATTCTCGCGACACACGCGGTGCCTGCATCCCTCCTGCGCCTCGAGGTCACGGAGAGTCTTCTCGTGAAGGACGTCGCGGCGACGATGGCGCTCCTCGGCCGGCTGAAGACCCTCGGGCTCGGCCTCGCCGTGGACGACTTCGGGACCGGTTATTCGTCGCTGTCGTATCTCCAGCTTCTGCCGATCGACGAGCTGAAGATCGACCAGGCATTTCTTCGCGAGCTCTCCACCCCGGTCGACCCCGACAGCCGGAACGCGAAGCTCGTCCAGACGATGGTGACGCTCGGTCACGACCTCGGCCTCGTGGTGGTGGCGGAGGGTGTCGAGACGGCGGGCCAGATCGAGTTCATGCAGCGTGCCGGCTGCGATCGCCTGCAGGGCTTCGGCGTGAGCCCCCCGCTCTCCGCGTCCGCCTTCTCGGAGCTGCTCGGCTCCATGCCCGTGCCCGGCCGCTTGCACCGGGCGAGCTAATATCCAAAGGTGGCAACGAGCTCCGAGAACCGCCGCTTCGGATGGACTGTGGGAGGCGTCTTCGCCGTCCTGGGCGGCCTCCTTCTGTGGCGTCATCGGAACGCCGCGGCCGTCGTCGCTTTCGCGATCGGCGGGCCCCTCCTCCTTCTGGCCGCGATCTTCCCGGCGGGCCTCGCCCGGCCCCATCGCGCATGGCTCGCGTTCGCGCGCGTTCTCGCCCGCGTCAACTCCACGATCTTCCTGTTCCTCACGTTCTTTCTGATCCTCACGCCGCTCGGGTTCGTCCTGCGCCTTTTCGGGCGGGACGAGCTGAAGCGCCGCGCACCCGCGCCCGCCTCGATGTGGTCGCCTTATCCGGAGAGGAACGGCGACCCCAGCCATTACGAGACGATCTGGTGATGAGCAAGAGCGAGGTCCTTTCGCAGCTGTGGCAATTCCTCAAGTACCGCAAGAAGTACTGGCTCATGCCCATCGTGTTCCTCCTCGTCCTCGTCGGCCTTCTCCTCGTCCTCGCCGAGAAGAGCGTCATCGCTCCCTTCATCTACACGCTGTTCTAGAGCCGTGACGGCGATCCTCGGCCTCTCGGCCTACTACCACGACGCGGCGGCGTGTCTTCTCGTCGACGGGACGATCGTCGCCGCGGCCCAGGAAGAGCGCTTCACGCGCAAGAAGCACGACGCGGAATTTCCCGCTCACGCGGCGCGCTATTGCCTCGAGGCGGGCGGGCTCACCGCCGACCGCCTCGACCACGTCACGTTCTACGACAAGCCGCTCGTGAAATTCGAGCGCCTCTTCGAGACGTATCTCGACTACGCGCCGCGCGGATTCGCGTCCTTCCGCAAGGCGATGCCTCTCTGGATCACCGACAGGCTCTGGATGTCCGAGCGCATCGGGAAGGAGCTGGGCTTTTCGGGCCGGATCCTCTTCTCCGATCATCACGAGTCGCACGCGGCGTCGGCCTTCTACCCGTCGCCGTACGAGGAGGCCGCCGTGCTCACGATGGACGGCGTCGGGGAATGGGCGACGTCCTCCCTCGGAGTCGGGAGCGGCAACCGGCTCGATATGCAGTCGGAGCTCAAGTTTCCCCATTCCATCGGCCTTCTCTATTCCGCGTTCACGTACTTCTGCGGTTTCAAGGTGAACAGCGGCGAGTACAAGCTCATGGGCCTCGCGCCCTACGGCGAGCCGAAGTACACCGGGGTGATCCGCGAGAAGCTCGTCCATGTCTGCGAGGACGGCTCGATCCGCCTCGACATGGATTACTTCGATTTTGCCGACCGCCTGACGATGACGGGCAGAGGATTCGAGAGGCTCTTCGGCGGCCCGGCGCGCGCGCCCGAGTCGAAGCTCACGCAGCGCGAGATGGACCTGGCACGCTCGATCCAGGACGTCACGGAGGAGATCGTCCTGAAGATGGCCCGGCACGCGAAAAAGACGACGGGCGCACGGTATCTCTGCATGGCGGGCGGCGTCGCTCTGAATTGCGTGGCGAACGGCAAGCTCCTCGAGGCGGGGATCTTCGACGACATCTGGATCCAGCCCGCCGCGGGCGATGCGGGCGGGGCCGTGGGCGCGGCGCTCTCGATCTGGCACCGCCACCTCGGCAAGTCGCGTGAGAGCGCGGAGACGCGGGGGACATGGAGGCTGGGAAATGAGAAAGAGAAGAAAAGAGAAGATTCTTTGAATGAGAATGCAGCAGGTGCGGACGGCGGCGCGCCGCGGGCGACCGATGCGCCCGCCTCAGCGGCGTCCGTTGCCGATCTGCCGCCGTACGAAGACGGCATGTCGGGCGCGTTCCTCGGCCCCTCTTACCCTTCCAAGCAAATACAGACCTGGCTCGAGTCGAAACATTACCCGTACCGAACTGTTGATCCCGCCGCGCTCCCAGGCGAAGTTGCCGACCTCCTCGCTTCCGGCAAGATCGTGGGCCTCCTCCAGGGACGCATGGAGTTCGGGCCGCGGGCGCTCGGCGGGCGCAGCATCCTCGGCGACCCGCGTTCGCCGGCGATGCAGTCGGTCATGAACCTCAAGATCAAGTTCCGCGAGTCGTTCCGGCCGTTCGCGCCGTCCGTCCTCCGCGAGGACGTGTCGCGCTGGTTCGCGTTTTCGGGAGACTCGCCTTACATGCTCCTCTGCGCCGACGTCGTGGCGGAGAAGCGCCGCGCGATGACCGCCGAGGAGAACGCGCTCTGGGGAATCGAGAAGCTCAACGTGCCGCGCTCGTCGATCCCCGCGGTCACGCACGTGGATTATTCCGCGCGCCTTCAGACCGTCCGCCGGGAGACGAACCCCGTCTATCACGCGATCCTTTCCGCATTCCAGGAGCGCACGGGCTGTCCCGTCGTCGTGAACACGTCGTTCAACGTGCGCGGCGAGCCGATCGTCTGCACACCCGAGGACGCGTACCGCTGCTTCATGCGGACGGCGATGGACGTCCTCGTCCTCGAGAACCACGTCCTCCTGCGCGACGATCAGCCGCCCGCCGCCGACGGAGAGGACTGGAAGAAGACGTTCACGCTCGACTGAGCGGTCAGTAGACGGTGACGCGGCCGTCCTTTGCGATGCGGCGGACGCGCACGGCGTTCGTCACGGAGGCCTCGAGGAGCCACAGGTCGCCGTCCGGAGAGAACGTCCCGCCCGTCGGCGCCCAGGGAAAGGAAGACCGGGCGGCAACCGTGACCGTCCCGTCCGCAGCGATGCGGAGGACTTCGCGCGTCGCATAGCGCGCGACGTAGACGCCGCCCGGTCCCGTCCAGATCCCCATGAGCGCGTGGCGGGCGGCGACGAACGTCTGGGTGAGGCTCTTGGATCCGAGGCCGCGCGCGAGCGTCCGGATCGAACCCCCGGGAGAGATCGTGCGCAGGTCGCCGGAGTCGACGAAGTACAGAGTGCCGTCCGGAGAAACGGCGAGCCAGCGCACGTCCCGGCAGTCGGAGCACACCGCCCGAACGACGGTCGCGCCCGCCGAAGTCTTCACGAAGAAGCGGGCGGCTGTATCCCCCTCTTTCCAGTAGGCGTTGCCGGCGGCGTCCCGCACGAAGCTCCAGTCGGTGCGGAACCCTTCGCGGGCGGGGACGACGTCCGAGAGCCCGCCGTCGGGTCCGAGCCGCCAGACCCGGTACCCCCACCTCTTCGTCGCGTCTCCCTCGTACCAGAGGTGCTCGCCAAAGAGAGCGCCCGATGCGTCCAGCCACAGCTCGTGCGTGTGGACGTGCCCGACGGCGATCGTCCTGACGCCCGAGGGGTCGATCCGCCAGACGTTCGCGAGATCCGTGTAGAAGACGTTACCCCGCGCGTCCCGGACGATTCCGATGGCCGGGTGCGCGGCGGCGGCCCCGGCGAAGACGAGGAAGGCCAGAACGGCGAGCCGGCCGCCCGTGCGCATTCTCAGGGGAAGATTCCGAGCTCCATGTAGCTCACGGCGATCTTGTCGATCGCCGAGATGAACGCCGCGGTGCGGAGATCGGCTTTCGGGTGTTTTTTCTGCACGTCGCGGATCTGCCGCCACGCGACGGACATGGTCTCCTCGAGGCCCGAATTGACGAGATCTTCCTCCTCGGCCCCGTGAATGACGAGCTTGCGCTCGCCCGAGGAGAAGTGCTTGCCGGTCGCCCCTTCGATGGACTTCACCATCTCCTCGGCCCGCATCTCCTCGAAGCGCTTCTCCATGCGCCCGAAGCGCACGTGCGAGAGGTTTTTCAGCCACTCGAAGTACGACACGGTGACGCCGCCCGCGTTCAGGTACATGTCGGGGATGACGCAAACGCCTTTCTGGCGGAGGATCGCGTCGCCGTCGGCCGTGATCGGGCCGTTCGCGCCCTCGGCGATGATCTTCGCGCGGACCTTGGACGCGTTCGCGGCCGTGATCACGTTCTCGAGTGCGGCCGGGACGAGGATGTCGCAGTCGAGAAACAGGGCTTCCTCGCCGGGGAGGTCCGCCGCGCCGGGGAAGCCGGTGATCTTCCGCGTCTCGGCTCGGTGGTTCATGACCTCGGCGACGTCGAGGCCTTTCGGGTTCGCGATCGCGCCTTCCCACTCCAACAGGCCCACGATCACGGCACCGCCCTCCTGGAGAAAGCGCGCCGCGTGTGACCCGACGTTGCCGAGGCCCTGCACGACGACGCGCTTGCCCGCGAGGCCGCCGGAGAGGCCCAGCGTCTTGAGCAGCGCGGAGTCCGTGAGCGCCTCCTTGACGCCGAAGAAAACGCCGCGGCCCGTGGCTTCCTTGCGCCCGCGGATGCCGCCCTGGCTGATCGGTTTGCCCGTGACGCAGCCGATCGCGTCGATCTCGCCGGGGTGGAACTGGGCGTACGTGTCGGCGATCCAGGACATCTCCCGCGGGCCCGTTCCGTAGTCGGGAGCGGGCACGTCGATCCCGGGCCCGATGAAATTCTTCTTCGTGAGCTCGGCCGTGTAGCGTCGCGTGATGCGCTCGAGTTGTTCGACGGACACCTTTCGCGGGTCGATCTTGATGCCGCCCTTCGCACCGCCGAAGGGCACGTCCACGATCGCGCATTTGAACGTCATGAGGGCCGCGAGCGCGAGGACCTCGTCTTCGTTCACCTCCGGCGAGTACCGGATTCCTCCCTTGACGGGCAGCTTGTGGTGGCTGTGCTCGGCGCGCCAGGCCTCGATGACCTCGTATCCGCCCCCCTCCTTTCGGACGGGGAAACGAAACTTGTAGATGCTGTTGCAGACCTTGATCTGATCCAGAAGTCCAGGCGGATAGTCGAGAAAGCTCGCGGCGGCGTCGAAATTCCGGTTCACGGTCTCCAGGAATCCGTTGGCTGCGGTCATCGATCCTCCGAATCCCGAGTGTAGGCGAGGTCCTCGGCGGGGTCGAGGTGATCCATATGACTCATGACGGACGAGGGGACGGGCCCCTACGATGTCCATGATGAGCCGGTTGGAGGAGGGCGCCGTGTCCCAGGTCTCCGGCCGGGAACAAAAAGACTGGACAAAAGAGGGAGACTCCCGATGAAAAGTGCGTTCAATCCGTTCGAAATGGCGCAGGCGCAGTTCGACAAATCCGCGGACATCCTGGGGCTCGACGACGCCTCACGGGAGCTCTTGAGGTGGCCTCTCCGCGAGTTCCACTTCGCGATTCCGGTGCACATGGACGACGGCCGCGTGAAGGTGTTCCGCGGGTTCCGCGTCCAGCACAACGACGCCCGAGGCCCGTCCAAGGGAGGAATCCGGTTCCACCCGCAGGAGACGATCGACACGGTTCGGGCGCTCTCGATGTGGATGACCTGGAAGTGCTCGGTCGTGGACATCCCGCTCGGCGGGGCGAAAGGCGGCGTCATCTGCGATCCCCACAACCTGAGCGCGCGCGAGCAGGAGCAGATCTGCAGGGGCTGGATCCGGCAGATTTCGCGGAACGTCGGCTCGGCACTGGACGTACCGGCGCCCGACGTCATGACGACTCCCCAGCACATGCTCTGGATGCTCGACGAGTTCGAGGTGATCCACGGCGGCAGGGAGCCGGGTTTCATCACCGGAAAGCCGGTGGGGATGGGAGGCTCTCTCGGCCGGACCGAGGCCACGGGCTATGGCCTCGTCTTCGCGCTGCGCGAGGCGCTCAAGCTCCTCGAGCTCAAGGTCGACAGGACGCTGGCGAGCGTGCAGGGCTTCGGAAACGTGGCGCAGTACGCCATCAAGCTCTACATGAAGCTGGGAGGGAAGGTCGTCGCCGTCTCCTCGTGGGACCAGGCCGACCAGACTTCCTACTGCTTCCGTAAGGAGACCGGGGTCGATCCCGACGCGCTCCTCGGCATCACCGACCGCTTCGGGGGCATCGACAAGGGGAAAGCCGCGAAGCTGGGATACGAGGTCCTTCCGGGCGACGCCTGGATCGAGCAGAACGTCGACATCCTGATGCCCTCGGCCATCGAAAACCAGGTGACCGCGGAGACGGTGGGGAAGATCAAGGACCGCGTGAAGGTGATCGCCGAAGGCGCGAACGGCCCCACGACTCCGGAGGCCGACAAGTGCCTGCAGGCGCGGGGCATCTTCGTCATCCCCGATTTTCTCGCGAATGCCGGCGGCGTCACGTGCAGCTACTTCGAGCAGGTGCAGAGCAACATGAACTATTTCTGGGAGCAGGACGAGGTTCTCGGGAAGCTCGACGTGAAAATGACTTCGGCTTTTCATGCCGTGGCCGACCTGGCGAAGAAGCAGAAGCTCTACATGCGGGACGCGGCCTACGTGATCGCCGTGAGCCGTGTCGCGAAGGCCTGTCACGACCGCGGGTGGGTCTGAACGGCGCCGAGCCGCCGATGACGAACGCGACAGAGCCGGCGCTTCCGCTCTTCGACCGGAGGCTCTTCGACGGGAAGGAACCCGCGACGCTGATGGGCGAGGGGCCGGTCGGAGGAAAGGCCGCCGGGTTGATCCGGATCCGCGACACCCTTGCCTCGGCCTTCCCGGGCGACCTGCCGGAGTTCGAAGTCTCGATTCCCACGATGTCCGTGATCACGACCGAGCGCTTCGACCGGTTCATGGAAGAGAACGGACTCGGGGAGATTGCTTTTTCGGGCGAGAGCGACGACGCCATCGCCCGCGCCTTCCTGAAGGGCGATTTTCCCGCCGACCTCGTGGGTGATCTGCGGTCCCTCGCCGATCACATACACGCGCCTCTCGCCGTGCGCTCCTCGAGTCTCCTCGAGGACGCCCTGAATCGACCCTTCGCCGGCGTGTACGCGACGAAGATGATTCCGAACAACGAGCCAGAGGCGGACGCCCGGTTCCGGAAGCTGGCCGAGGCCGTGAAGCTGGTATGGGCTTCGACCTACTTCCGGGCTGCGACGGCCTACCGCTCGACGGTCGACGCCGCACTGCGGAAGGAGAAGATGGCGGTGCTTCTGCAGGAGGTCGTGGGCCGCCGGCACGGAGATCGCTACTACCCCGACATTTCCGGCGTGGCGCGCTCCTACGGCTTCTACCGCTTCGGCTCGGCCCGCCCCGAGGACGGGATCGTGCTCCTCGCGCTCGGCCTCGGGAAGACGATCGTGGACGGAGGGGCGTCCTGGACCTACTCTCCCGCCCACCCGCGCGCGCCCGCGCCTTTCGCCTCGACCTCCGACCTCCTCAAGAGCACGCAGACGGAGTTCTGGGCGGTGAACATGGGCAAGCCCCCGGCCTACGATCCCGTGCGCGAGACGGAATACCTCGTGAGAGGCTCCATCGTGGACGCAGAAGAGGACGGCACGCTGCAGGCGACCGCCTCCACGTGGAACGCCGCCTCGGAGAGACTCGTGTCCGGAACGGGCACGCCCGGGCCGCGCGTCCTGAATTTCGCGTCGCTTCTGATCCACGATCAATACCCGCTGAACGACGCGGTCAGATTGCTCCTGTCGGCCTGCGGGAGCGCGGCCGGCGGGCCGGTCGAGATCGAGTTCGCCGCGACGCTCGAGCCTCGTCGGGAGCCGCCCTTGAGGATCGGTCTTCTCCAGGTGCGCCGCATGGCGGTCTCGACGGAGAGCGTCGACGTCGACGCCGCCGCTCGGTCCGGCCTCAGGGTCCTCCTCTCGTCCGACCAGGTCATGGGGAACGGGATCGTCGACGGGATCCGCGACGTCGTCTACCTGCGGCCCGATCGCTTCGACGCGCGCCACTCGCGCGCGATCGCGGAGGAGGTCGCCGCGAGAAATCGTGTGCTGCTCGAAGAGGGCACTCCGTACATCCTCATCGGGTTCGGACGGTGGGGAAGCGCGGATCCGTGGCTCGGAGTTCCGGTGGCATGGGGAGACGTGGCGGGGGCCAGGGTCCTCGTCGAGGCGTCACGGCCCGAGCGAGGGATCGAGATGAGTCAGGGTTCGCACTTCTTCCACAACATCTCGAGCTTCGGCGTGAGCTACTTCTCCTTGCCGCCCGAGGGCGCCGGCACGCTCGACTGGGAGTGGCTGGAAAGCCGGCCCCTCGTCGCCGAGAGTTTCTTCCTCCGCCACGTCCGTGCGGCCGGACCGCTGCGCGTGGAAGTCGATGGTCGCGCCGGACGTGGGATCATCTGGAGGTGCGACGAGGAGACATGACCTCACCGGACAGCCCCGTCGACACGATTCTTGACGCCCTGCAGGAACGCGCCAAGGAGCTCACCTGCATCTACCGGGTGAACGAGATCTGCAATCGGCCGCAGGCCTCGCTCGACGAGATTTTCCGGGACGTCATCGACATCCTCCCGCCGGGCTGGCAATACCCGGCCGAGTGCCTGGCGCGGGTCACGGTGGACGGCGTGGTCTACGAGCCGCCGGGTTTGATCGGCACCCCATGGGTTCAGGTGGCACCGATCCGTGTGCAGGGTCTGGTGATTGGCAGCGTCGAGGTGTTTTACGTGAAGGCGATGCCGGCCTCCGACGAGGGTCCGTTCCTGAAAGAGGAGAGGAAGCTCATCGACACGGTCGCCGAGCGCCTCGGGCAGCTCCTTCTGCACCGCAAGCTGCTGGACAGGATCCAGGGCCGGCAGGAGGCGTTCGAAGGCCTCCCGGCGACGCCGCGCGGGAACTGGTGGATCATCATCGACTTCCTGCGCAAGACCGACGAGCACCTCCTGATGAGGGTCTCGCGCCGGATGATCAACTACCTCTGCTGGAACGGAATTGCCGAGGCACGGGACCTGCTGCCGCACTTCACCGCGGGCCGGAGCGGCGGGCGCGAAGAGAGCGGAGGCGAGAACCGGCCCCTGGAGCGGCGCGGCATCGACTCTTTGATCAAGGTCGCCGACGAGGTCTTCCGCATCGCTTCCCAGCACCTCGCTTCCGACGAGATCCTCTCGTGCATTCAGAAGTGGATCAGGGACGAGAAATCGGGCTTTCTGGTCGAGGCGGTCGAGAACCAGGGAACGCCTTTGATGGAGATTGCCCAGGCGCTGGGCCGCTTTCACAACACGGCCGTCGACGACCACGAGCTGTCGCGCACCGTACAGGTGGAATTGAGGGTCTCGTTGATCCGCCGGTTCCTCACCGATGACCTCGACTTCCTCGGCACGGCCAAGAACTACATCGACGTGGGCGACTTCTACGAGCTTTCCCGCCGTGTCATCTGTCCCCCCAGGAGCCACGGCAAGCTCGGCGGGAAGAGTTCGGGCCTGTTTCTGGCGGCCCAGATCGTCCGCAAGTCGCCCGAGTACGCCGACGCGCTCGGACGCATCCGGATCCCGAGAACGTGGTACGTCACGTCGGACGGAGTTCTGAACTTCATCGAGTTCAATCAGCTTCAGGACGTCTACAATCGGAAGTATCTGGAGATCGAGGAGGTGCGGCGCGAGTACCCGCACATCGTCCAGGTCTTCAAGGACTCTCATTTCTCGCCGGAGATCGTCAAGGGCCTGTCCGTCGCGCTCGACGACCTCGACGGACGCCCCCTCATCGTCCGCAGCTCCAGCCTCCTGGAGGACCGCATCGGGTCGGCGTTCTCCGGCAAATACAAGAGCCTCTTCCTGTCCAATCAAGGCACGAAGAGCGAGCGCCTTAGTGCGCTGATGGATGCCATCGCCGAGGTTTATGCCTCGATCTTCGGGCCGGATCCCATCGAATACCGCGCCGCGCGCGGGCTCCTGGACGTGCACGAGGAGATGGGCGTGATGATCCAGGAGGTCGTGGGCAGCCGCGCCGGCAAGTACTTCCTGCCGACGTTCGCGGGGGTCGCCTTCTCCAACAACGAATTCCGATGGTCGGCGCGGATCAGGCGAGAGGACGGTCTCGTGCGTCTCGTGGCGGGCCTCGGGACGCGCGCCGTGGACCGCCTCGGCGACGACTACCCGGTGCTGATCGCTCCGGGCCAGCCCGGACTGAGGGTGAACGTCACGCCCGACGAGGTGGTCCGCTACTCGCCGAGGAAGCTGGACGTCATCAACCTGGAGTCGCGGCGTTTCGAGACGGTCGCCTTGAAGGATCTCCTCGCGGAGTGCGGCCCGGAGATCCCCGGCGTTCAAAAGATCGTCTCGCTCGCGGATGAAAGCGGAATTCGCCGCCCCCTCCTGATCGACTGGGCGTCGGACGCGGACCGCCTCGTCGTGACCTTCGACGGGCTCATCGAGTCCACTCCGTTCCTCACCCAGATGCGCGCGCTGCTCCGCCTTCTGAAGGAGAAGACCGGAGGGCCGGTGGACATCGAATTTGCTTCTGACGGAAAGGACTTCTATCTCCTGCAATGCAGGCCGCAGAGCTTCTCGGAGGATGTCGCGTCGGCGCCGATCCCGCAGGACCTGCCGGCCGAGAAGCTGGTCTTCGAGGCGCGGCGCTACGTTTCCAACGGCCGGATGCCGGACATCACCCACATCGTCTACGTCGACCCCGAGCGCTACGCGGCGCTCGCAGACGAGGAGGATCTCAGGCGCGTGGGACGGGCCGTCGGCCGGCTCAACAAGGTTCTACCGAAAAGTCAGTTCATCCTCATGGGCCCGGGCCGCTGGGGCAGCCGCGGCGATGTGAAGCTCGGCGTCCCCGTCACCTACTCCGACATCAACAACACCGCTGCCCTCATCGAGATCGCACGGAAGAGGGGGAACTACGTCCCGGACGTCTCCTTCGGCACGCACTTCTTTCAGGATCTCGTCGAAGCCTCCATCCGCTACCTCCCGCTTTTTCCCGACGATCCCGACATCGCCTTCCACGAGAAGTTCCTGCGGGAGTCCCCCGATATCCTGGCGGACGTCGCGCCGGAGTTTGCGGACCTGGCGGGAGTCGTGCGTGTCATCGACGTGCCGCGCGCCACGGGAGGCCTCGTCCTGCGCGTTCTGCTGAACGCGGACCAGGACCGTGCGGTCGGCTTCCTGTCGAGTCCCGGGGTCGGAGCCGACACGTCGGTGGAAAGGAAGCGCCTCCCGGAGCCGGCGCCGCCGGAGGACCACTCGCCCTGGCGTCTGCGGATGGCCGAGCGCATCGCGGCGGTGGCCGACGTCGCGCGTTTCGGCATCAAGGGGCTCTATCTCTTCGGCAGCACGAAAAACGGCACGGCGTCGCCCGGCAGCGACATCAATCTCCTCGTCCACTTCTGCGGCACTCCGGAAATGCGCAGCGATCTGCTGGCCTGGCTTGAAGGCTGGAGCCTGTGCCTGTCCGAGATGAACTACCTGCGCAGCGGCGTCGCGACCTCGGGCCTGCTGGACGTCCACGTCGTGACGGACGCGGAGATCGAAAGCGCCTCGGGTTACGCCGCGAAGATCGGTGCCGTCACGGACGCGGCGCGGTCCCTGACCCTTGGAACGAAGGCTTCAGAATGACTCCCTCGTTCCTGCGGCCGTTCATCTTGATGAGGACGGGGCGCTCGAACGTCAGGTGCCTCACGCACGACTTCGCGCTCGCGACCGCCTGCGCCGAGAGCCAGTCCCAGTCGACGAAGCCGTCTCCGAGCTCCGGGTTGACGGTGAAGTAGCCCGTGTCGTTCGCGGTGAGGTTCTGGAAGAAATGAGTGCCCTGTGAGGGCGTCACGCGGAAGTCCTTGAAGCCGGTCTCGACGATGACGCGCGCGCCGGAGATCTGGTCCCACGTGACCGGAATTCCGAGGAACGGGTCCGCCGACCCCCAGCGACCCACTCCGATGAGGACATAGGGAGTTCCCCGGCTGGAAAGGTGCGCGTTGAAGGCGGCGACCTCGTCCGCCGCGACACGGCTTTTCGAACGGTCGAAGCGGTCGTAATCGACGACGACGAGGTCGCGGACGTCTTCGATGCGGCCGTTCCCGAGAACAGTCGCGCTCTGACAGACGAGGTCCTCGCGCGCGACGTCGCCGATCTGGAGCTCGGTCAGCTCCCTCGAGAGAGCCAGCGGCCGGAGCTGCAGGAAGCCGAACTCCTTCAGCGCGCTCTCCGGCTTCAGGAGGTCGACGGCGAACTCGATCTCCACCGGGGCTCCCGTGCCGCGCGTCGCGACCCGGAGCAGCGCGGCCAGGATCTCGGCCAGCGGGAAGGTCTCGTGCTTGAGGATCGGAGCGAACGTGACGAGGCGGATGCCGGGGCGCGAGATGCCGTCGTAAACGGCTTCGTTTTCCGGGGAGTACGTGGAGGCCACGAGAGCCAGCGTCCCATCCTCTTCGGCCGCCTCGAGGCCGTGGCGCTCGAGCACGAACTCGTGGAGGGCGGGCCGCGCCTGCGAGTTCTCGAGGTCCAGGGCGAAGAACTCCCGCTGCGAATTCTGACGGATGTCCTCGACGGACGAGAACTGCACGAGGTGGCGGGGGTATTTCGGGCAGAACCTCACGCAGGCCTCGCCGTCCACGACGCTTTCCCCGAAGCCGAGGGCGACGGCCGCGATGCCGTCCTCCGTCCGGATGGGCGACGACGGATAGAAGTTGTGCGACCGCGCCACGCCCGAGAGGGACGGGTAGAAGCGACCGCCGTGCGAGGCCCCCACGATCCGCTGGAGGACGACGGCCATCTTTTCCTCTTCGAGACGGTAGGGAGTAGCGTCCAGATAGGACTTCGCGCGATGGGAGAACGTGGAGGCGTAGACCCGCTTGATGGCCGCGAGGAGCTGGGAGAGGCGGATCGCGCGGCTGCCGTGGTTGTTCGGCAGCATGTACGTCTCGTAGACGCCGGCGAAGGGCTGGTACTGCGAGTCCTCGAGAAGGCTCGAGGAGCGCACGGCGATCGGGTAAGGAACAGCCCTGAGGTACGTATCCAGGTCCTGCGCGGTCTCCTCGGGGAACGCGGCCGCGTGGAAGCGCCGGCGGATGGCCGTGTCGTCGTCCGTCTCGATCGCGAAGTCTCGCAGGCCGTTCTCGTCGAGGAACCGGTCGAAGAGGTCCGAGCCGAGCACGACGGCGGAGGGAACGGAGATGTTGACGTTCTGAAAGCGGCTTCGGACCCGGTCGTCGTCCAGGAGCACGTTGACGAACGCGAGGCCGCGCGCCTTGCCGCCGAGGGACCCGCCGCCGAGGCGCCAGAATCCCGGCGAGCCGTCGAACGTGGCACGGTCGAAATCGGCCACGATGCGCCGGCCACGTTGCGTGCGGTACTCCTGGATCGAGCGGATCAGCTCCCGCCTCAGGTTCTCCAGGCCGCCGAAGTCGGCGACCGTGCGCGGCCGGAGGCTGTGGGCGAGAGCGAACTCGGTGCGGGCCTTCAGCCAGGTCGAGAAGTGGTTTCGCTCGCCGTGATAGGCGAGGCAAGAGGCGGGAACGGTGTGGAGCATCTCCTCCAGCGCCTTCAGGTCGTGCGCCCGCCCCACCTCGGTGCCGTCGGGCAGGCGGAACAGAAAATCGCCGAAGCCGAAGTTCTCGACCATGAAATGCCGGAGCTGCTGGAGGAGGACGGGCGAGCCCTTCAGGTGAAAGGTGGCGCCGACCTCTTTCGCGAGCGCCGCGTTCTCCTGGCGGCTGGACTGGAGCATGAACGGAATGTCGGGCTGCTCCTCGCGCACCCGTCGCGCGAGCTCCACGCCGGCCAACGGGGTGAGCGTCCCGCCCCGCGGGAACTCGATGTCGGAGATGATTCCCAGGACGTTCTCCCGGTAGGTCTCGAAGAGGTCCCAGGCCTCCTCGAAGGTGCGGCAGAGAACGATCTTGGGCCGCGCCTTGAGCCGCATGAGCTTGTGCGAGAGGTTGATTCCCTCCGGCGCGAGGTTGTGCGACTGCTTGATCACCTCGGTGTAGAGCACCGGCAGGAACGAGGAGGCGAAGGGCACGCTGTCCTCGACGAGGATGATCGCCTGAACTCCCTTCACGCCCGTGTCGTGCGCGAGGTTCATGCGGTCCTCGACCAACTTCACGATCGCCAGGAGGATCCGCACGTCGCCCCGCCAGAGGTAGATCCCGTCGAGGGCGGAGACGTCGTGCCGCTCGAGGAGGAGGGCGAGCTCGCGGTGGTCGTAGGCGAGGACGACGACGTGGGCTTTCACGCCGGCCTCCTTGAGCCGGCGCGCGAGCGCCGGGGCGTCCATGTCGCCCACGTGGAGGGACGTGATGACGAGGTTGAAGCGGGGCTCCGCGCGCGCCCTCTCGAGCGCCTCCTCGCCCGTGGAGACGCGGGTGATGCCCGGAACGTGCCGGAGGTTCAGCTCGAGAGATTCGGAAAGGATCCGCTCGTTCAGCTGGCCGTCCTCGGCCAGGATGAAGTAATCGTAGAGGCTCGAGACGAGCAGGATGTCCTGGACCCGGTACTGCATCAGGTCGTGGAACCCGCCCCACGGACTCTCCGAGCGGAGGGACGGGCCGTCCGGGCCTCGTTCGGACATCGATGACTCCCCGGGAAGCGGCGTGAAGGAAGAATCCTCCACGCCGCCTCCGGGGCCTAGGTTAGACGAGTCCCTGGTCGATCATCGAGTCGGCGACCTTGATGAAGCCGGCGATGTTCGCCCCGTTGACGTAGTTGCCGGGCGTCCCGAACTTCTCGGCCGTCTCACGGCAGGCCGCGTGGATCGACTTCATGATGAGATGCAGCCGGTTGTCCACTTCCTCGCGAGTCCACGAGAGGCGCATGCTGTTCTGCGACATCTCCAGCCCCGAGGTCGCGACGCCGCCCGCATTGGCGGCCTTTCCGGGCCCGTAGAGAATACCGGCGTCGAGGAAGACCTTCACGCCGTCGAGCGTCGTCGGCATGTTGGCGCCCTCGGCCACTGCGTAGACGCCGCCCCTCAGGAGGTGGGCCGCGTCGAAGCCGTTGATCTCGTTCTGCGTTGCGCTCGGGAAGGCGCACTGCGCCTTGTGGGCCCAGAGCGGGTTGTGGTCGAGCTTCGGGTTCACCGGCGTGAAGACGACGCCCTTGTACTTGTCGGCGTACTCCTTGATGCGGCCGCGCCGGACGTTCTTGAGGTCCATCACGAAGGCCAGCTTCTCGGCCGTGATTCCCGCCTCGTCGTAGATGTAGCCCTCCGAGTCGGAGAGAGTCACGGGCTTCGCCTTGAGCTGCAGGAGCTTCTCGACCGTGTACTGCGAGACGTTGCCGCTGCCCGAGACGAGACAGGTCTTGCCTTCCAGCGTCTGACCCCTCGTCGCGAGCATCTCGGACGCGAAGTAGACGGCGCCGTAGCCGGTGGCTTCCGGGCGGATCAGCGAGCCGCCCCAGGAGAGGCCCTTGCCCGTCAGGACGCCGGAGAACTCGTTCCGGAGCCGCTTGTACTGGCCGAACAGGAAGCCGATCTCGCGCCCGCCCACGCCGATGTCACCGGCCGGAACGTCGGTGTCGGGTCCGATGTGGCGGAACAGCTCCGTCATGAAGCTCTGGCAGAAGCGCATGACCTCGCCGTCGCTCTTGCCCTTCGGGTCGAAGTCGGAACCACCCTTGGCGCCGCCCATCGGCAGCGTCGTCAAGGAGTTCTTGAGGACCTGCTCGAAGGCCAGGAACTTCAGGATTCCCAGGTTGACCGAGGGGTGGAAGCGGAGCCCTCCCTTGTAGGGCCCGATGGCGCTGTTCATCTGGATCCGGAAGCCCCTGTTGATTCTGTAGGTCCCCTGGTCGTCCTGCCACGGAACCCGGAACATGAGGACGCGCTCGGGCTCGATGATGCGCTCCAGGACCTTCGCGCTCCGGTACTCCGGCCGCTGCTCGAGGACGAGCTGAAGCGAGTCTGCAACCTCCTCGACGGCCTGGTGGAACTCGGGTTCGGCCGGATTCTTGGCCTTGACCTCGGCCATCAGGTTCTTCACATACACGGATTTGGATCCTCCCGTGGGACGCCCCGGCTTTTTCCCGACCTCGACCTCGGCATCGAGGGTCTTGACACTTTCTGACATGAGTCCTCCTGTTTGATTCTATTCGGCCCGCCGGTTTTTCGCCGGACTGGAGGTCGAACGCGGAGTCCGAATCGAGGGCAACTCCCTACAGGATGCGTCCGGGCCTGGCCGAAAGACTGATGCACCTTACCTAGTGGCCGGACAAACTGCGGGGCTCCAAGATTTCCTCGAGACCGATTGACGGCGCCCCTCGATCCCGCGATAGGATCGGGACGCATCTCGGAAAGATTTTTCATGACTTCGTCTTCACGAAATGTTTACAGCCGACTGCAAGTCTGCGTGTTGTTTTCCTTCCTTTCATTTCCAATTTCAGCAGAGGTGACTACATGAAACTGCGTTCCCGTCTCGGATTTCCGTTCGCCTTTGTCTCGATGGCGGCCCTCCTTTTATCGGCCGCCCCGGCGCCCGGCCAGGAGACCACCGGCGGCCTTCAGGGCGCCGTGACCATGAAGTCCGACAAGAGCCCCCTCCCCGGCGTGACGGTGGAGGCCGTTCACGTCCCCACCGGCACGCGGTTCACGTCCGTGACCACGTCCACTGGACGGTTCACGATCCTCAACGTCCGCGTGGGCGGCCCCTACACGGTGACCGCGAAGATCGCGGGCTTCAAGACGGAGACTCTCAGGGACATCGACGTCGCCCTCGGGGAAAAGCGCGATCTCGAATTCGAGCTGGAAGTCCAGGCGAGGGCGGAGACCGTCAGCGTCACGGCCGAAGCGGAGCCGCTCATCAGCCCGAACCGGATGGGCTCCACGCAGTCGGTCTCGCAGAACGAGATCAAGTCGCTGCCGACGATCAGCCGGCAGTTCCAGGACTTCGTGAGGACGAACCCGTACGCCAACGTGCAGCCCTACGATTCGACGCAGACGGCCATCTCCATCGCGGGGATGAACAACCGGTACAACACGATCCAGATCGACGGCGCCGTCAACAACGACCTGTTCGGCCTCGCCGCGACCGGCACGCCGGGCGGCCAGACGAACACGCAGCCCATCTCGCTCGACACGATCCAGGAGATCCAGGTCGCCGTCTCGCCCTACGACATCAAGCAGGGCGGGTTCACGGGCGGCGCTATCAACGCGATCACGAAGAGCGGAACGAACGACTTCCACGGCTCCGTCTACGGCTCGACGCGGGACGAGAAGTACGTCAGCAGCGACGTCCCGCAGGCCTACGGCGACGCGCTCCACAAGCCGATCGCGACGTTCGACTCGGACCAGTACGGCGCCCGCGTGGGCGGACCGATCCTGAGGGACAAGCTCTTCTTCTTCGGGAGCGTCGAGCGGAACAAGCTTTCGCAGCCGACGGGCGGCTCCGCCGACGGATCCACGAGCAACTCGTACAAGGACCCGGCACAGGCAGCGCTCTTCAAGAGCGTGCTCACCACCAAGTACGGCTACGACCCGGGCGGCCTCGGGGACTACAACCAGAGGACGAACAGCGACCTGCTGCTCGGTAAGCTCGACTTCAACGCGGCCGCGAGCCACCAGCTCTCGCTCCGGTACAACTACGTCGACGCCCTGACCGACACTCTGGGTTCGAGCCGCAGCTTCAACGCCTACGCGTTCGAGGGGGCCGGCTACACGTTCGCCAACAAGACGAACTCGGGAGTGCTGCAGCTCAACAGTGTCTTCGGCACGAGCTCGTTCAACCAGGGCCGCGTCGGCTACCAGACCATTCGTGACAGCCGGCAGGTGCCCGCGGCGTTCCCGTCGGTTTACATCTGTGCGACTCCCAACTCGTTCTGCACCGGGTCCAACGCGTACCAGCTGGTCGCCGGGACCGAGCGCTCGTCCGGGGCGAACGCGCTCAACCAGGACATCTTCGAGGTCACGGACGACTTCACGGTGATCAAGGGCAACCACACGCTAACGATCGGGACGCACAACGAGTTCTTCAAGTTCGAGAACCTCTTCATCCAGGACATCACCGGGACGTACTTCTTCAACAGCGTCGACGCGCCCGGCGACGCCCACAGCCTCAATAGCGGAAACGCCGCCCGATACCAGGTCAAGTTCGCGAACGGGGCCGATCCGCGCCGCCCGACCCAATTCGCCGCCCAGCAGTGGGGTCTCTACGCGGGCGACCAATGGAGAGTCAACGAAAAGCTCACGCTGACCCTCGGCGTGAGGTTCGATCTCCCGCGGCTCACGGACCAGCCGACGTACAACCCGCTCGTCGACACCACGTTCGGGATCGATACGACCGACGTCCCGACCAACAACCTCATGTTCTCGCCTCGCCTCGGCTTCAACTTCAACCCGACCGGTGGCGGCAGGGACCAGATCCGCGGGGGCATCGGCGTCTTCGCGGGCCGCACACCGTTCGTCTGGATCTCCAACGCCTACGGCGGCACCGGCATCGAGATCACGGGCCTGAGCGCGAGCAACGTCCCCTTCAACGCGGATCCCAACAACCCGCCCAAGAACTTCCCCCCGGGACGGCCGCCGTCTCGGTCGACACCGTCGATCCCGATTTCAAGTTCCCCCAGGTTCTTCGCAGCACCCTGGCGTACGACCGGGAGCTCCCGTACGGGATCCGAGGTACGGTCGAGTTCATGTTCACGAAGACGCTGAAGGACGTCTTCTATTACAACAGGAACAAGGTCCCGAGCGGGGCCACGACGTTCTACGGATCGCCTGTCTACAAGAACTTCAATTCCGGGTTCTCGAACGTCACGTTCCTGACGAACACGACCCGGGGCGAGCAGCAGAACCTCAACGTGATGCTCGAGAAGCGCTTCCCCTTCGGCCTCTACGTCAACGGGTCGTACGCCTACATGAACGCGAAGTCCGCGTTCGAGGCGACGTCCAGCGTGGCGTTCTCGAACTGGCAGTTCCAGACGACGGACGGCAACATCGATACCCAGCAGCTCACGCGCTCCTTCTTCGACGTGCCGCATCGCTTCAACATCGTTCTGACGCAGGCGTTCAAGACGGGGCCTCTGCTCCACAACGTCGGGCTGGTCTACTTCGCTCAGTCGGGGCAGCCCTATTCGATCCTGATGGGGGGAGACCCGAACAGCGACGGTGGCTTCAGCAACGACCAGATTTTCGTTCCCCAGAACTACAGCGACGTCGTCTGGGCCGGAGCGGGAGCTCCCACCGAAGACAAGTGGAACACGTTCCTCGCGACGACGGGTCTCGACAAATACAGGGGCCGGGTCGCGCCGCGCAACGCGCTCAGCGCCCCCTGGATCCACACCCTGGACTTCCACTACGACATCACGCTGCCCATCTCGGTCGTCCAGGTCCAGCTCACGTTCGACGTCTTGAACCTGATCAACCTGATCGACAGCAACTCGGGACTCCTCCGTTACGTCAACTTCCAGACGTACACGGCGCTCACCGCCTCCAAAACCGTCGACGCGGCGGGCAGGCCGACCTACACGGTCAACTCGGGCGCGCTCGACGAGGGGCGGCAGTACAGCACGAACGACCTCCGCTCGCGCTACCAGCTGAAGTGGGGAGCGCGCCTTTCCTTCTAGCTCCAGACCCTCTCATTTCCTGCAAGCGCCGGGACTTCATGTTCCGGCGCTTTTTTTGATGCATTCGCTTTCTAAGAGATTCTTCTTCTTTCCGATATTCTACGGTCGCGGAGGAGTTTTTCGATGCCCGTTACCGCTGAAACGCCCGCGATCCCGCCCGTGTCCGTCCTCTCCGACCACGAGCGGGAGCTCGCAGAAGGCGTTTACGACTTCGCCCTGGAGGCGATCGGCCCGAGAGTCCGGGAGATGGACCAGGCGAACGTCATGGACCCGGACCTCATCCGGAAGTTCTTCGACCTCGATCTCATGGGAATCGAGATCCCGGAAGAGTACGGCGGCCTCGGCGCGAATTTCGGCACGTCCATCGCCATCATCGAGGCGCTCGCGCGCGTCGACGCCGCCTGCGCCGTCGTCGTGGACGTCCAGAACACCCTCGTGAACAACGCGCTCCTGCGCTGGGGCTCGCCGGCTCTGCAGAAGAAGTACTTCCCGCAGCTCGCGAAGCAGAAAGTCGCCTCGTACGCGCTGTCGGAGGCCGGGTCGGGATCCGACGCGTTCGCGCTCGCGACGACGGCGACGCCGAAGGGCGACCGCTACATCCTCAACGGCGAGAAGCTCTGGATCACGAACGGCCTCGAGTCCGAGCTGTTCCTCGTCTTCGCGACCGTCGACAAGAGCAAGGGCTATAAGGGCATCACCGCGTTCTTCGTCGAGTCGCAGTGGAAAGGCTTCCACAAGGGTAAGAAGGAAGACAAGCTCGGAATCCGCGCGTCTTCCACACTCGCGCTCGCGTTCGAGGACCTCGAGGTGCCCGCCGAGAACGTCGTCGGCAACGTGGGCGAGGGATACAAGATCGCGATCGAGACGCTGAACGAAGGCCGCATCGGGATCGGCGCGCAGATGCTCGGCATCTCGCGCAACGCGCTCGACTACACGGCGAAATACGTGAAGGAGCGCCGGCAGTTCGGCCAGCCTCTCGCGCAGTTCCAGGCCGTTCAGCACGAGCTCGCGCGCATGGACATGGAGATCGAGTGCGCGCGCCTCGCCGTCTACAACGCGGCGCGCCTGAAGGAAAACGGCCTGCCGTTCGCGCGGGAGGCCGCGATCGCGAAGCTCAAGGGCTCCGAGGTCGCCGAGATGTGCACGTCGCGAGGGCTGGAGCTCCTCGGCGGCTACGGCTACGTGAAGGACTATCCCCTCGAGAAGCTGTTCCGCGACGCGAAGATCGGAAAGATCTACGAGGGAACGTCGTTCATGCAGCTCAACACGATCGCGAAGGACGTCCTGAAGCGCGCCTGACGGGCCTTCATCGCGCCGGACGCCAGAAGGGCAGGCTATCCTCTCCCGCTGATGGCGCTGAAGCGCGAGATCGGGCTCTGGCAGGGCACCGCCCTGAACATCATCGACATGGTGGGGATCGGTCCCTTCGTGACCCTTCCCCTCATTCTCGCCGCGATGGGCGGAGGCCGCGCGCTCGGCGCCTGGATCCTGGGTGCCGTGCTCGCGATCGCGGACGGGCTCGTCACGGCCGAGCTGTCGGCCGAGCTGCCGCGGGCCGGCGGCTCGTACGCGTTCCTGAGAGAGGCCTACGGCCAGGCGCGC
This sequence comes from Thermoanaerobaculia bacterium, assembly GCA_963719225.1. Lineage (GTDB taxonomy): Bacteria > Acidobacteriota > Thermoanaerobaculia > UBA5066 > UBA5066 > Fen-183. The sequence goes on from CAVRAY010000001.1 coordinate 1,521,984, forward strand.
TGGGGCCGGCTCGTGTCGTTCCTGTTCCTCTTCCAGATCATCTTCTCGGCTCCGCTCTCGATGGCTTCCGGGGCGATCGGCTTCTCGCGCTATCTCCACTTCGTGTTTCCCGAAATCCCGGAGAGGTGGGAGGCGCCCGTGGCGTCGCTGCTGTGCGTCGCCGTCACGCTCCTCCTCATGCGCCGGATCGGCGCCATCGGGAAATTCTCCGTGGTCCTCTGGATCGGCGTCCTCGCGACTCTCGGGATCGTGATCGGACTCGGCCTTCCGCACCTGAAGCTCGAGGCGTTCCGGTTCTGGGAGGCCCCCGTGGTGTCGGCGCCGGGAATCGCACCGCCCGCCGGCGTCCTCGGCGGGCTCGGACTGGCGCTCATCCTCGCCGTGTACGACTATCTCGGCTACTACAACGTCTGCTACCTCGCGGAGGAGATCGTCGAGCCGACGAAGACGATCCCACGCGTGATCGTCATCTCGATCCTTTCGGTGGCGGTCCTCTACATCCTCATGAACGCCTGCATCGTCTCCGTCCTTCCGATGGCGGAGGCCATGAGCTCGAAGTCCACGGTCGCGGACTTCGTCGCGGTGCTCGCGGGCCGGCCCGTCGCGCGGCTCGTGACCGGTCTCATCCTCTGGACCGCGTTCGCCTCCGTCTTCTCGCTGACGCTCGGCTACTCACGCATCCTCTTCGCGGCCGCGCGGGACGGAAATTTCTTTCCGATCTTCGCGCGACTGCATCCGACCGAAGGCTATCCCGTCGTCGCGATCGCCGCGCTCGGCGGTGCGGCGGCCGTGTTCTCATTCCTCGACCTGAGGACCGTCGTCTCGGGCATCGTGTCGATCCGCGCCGTCATCCCGTTCATCGCGCAGATCGCGGCGGCCCTCATCCTCCGGAAGACGCGTCCGGACCTCGCGCGCCCGTTCCGCATGTGGCTCTACCCGCTGCCGGCGTTGATCGCGCTTCTCCTCTGGGGATTCGTCCTTCTCTCGCCCGAGAAAGGGTTCAAGGTGACGGGCCTCGTCGTGATGGGCGCCGGCGTCGTGGCGTACCTCGGGATGGCGCGGAGAAAGGCACAATGGCCTTTCACCCGTCCCGCCTGACAGGAAAACGAAGGGAGTCCGCATGAAAAGCATGGCCGTCCTGACGAGCGGAGGCGACGCGCCGGGCATGAACGCGGCGATCCGCGCCGTCGTCCGCGCGGGGATCGCGCAGGGCTGGAGCGTTTTCGGCGTCCACCACGGCTTCGCGGGGCTCCTCGGCGGCGAGCTCTCGCCGCTCGGCCCACGGGACGTGGGCGGCATCATCCAGCAGGGCGGAACGATGCTCGGGAGCGCGCGCTGCGACGCGTTCAAGACCGCGGTCGGGCGGGAACAGGCGCTCGGCGTTCTCAGGGCCCGCGGCATCGAATCCCTCGTCGTGATCGGCGGCAGCGGCTCGCAGGTCGGGGCGCACTCTCTCGCGAAGGCCGGGTTCCCCGTCGCGGGAGTCGCGTCCACGATCGACAACGACCTGCCGGGCTCGGACATCACGATCGGCGTCGACACGGCTCTCAACATCGCGCTGGAAGCCATCGACCGCCTGAAGGTCACGGCGTCCTCCCACGAGCGCGCGTTCCTCGTCGAGGTCATGGGACGGGACTGCGGATACCTCGCGCTCATGGCGGGAATCGCGGGAGGTGCCGAGGCGATCGTCATTCCCGAGGTGGAGACGAGCCCCGAGGATCTCGCGAAGGAGCTCTTCGCGTCGCGCGAGCGCGGAAAGAGACACGCGATCGTGGTCGTCGCCGAAGGCGCGCGACACAACGCGCGGGCGCTCGCGCAGTACTTCCGGGAGAACGAGAAGCGCCTCGGCTTCGACCTGCGCGTCACGCAGCTCGGGCACGTGCAGCGCGGCGGGTCGCCGGGTGCTTTCGACCGGCTCCTCGCGACGCGCCTCGGCGCGGCAGCGGTCCAGCGTCTCGCGGCGGGGGAGTCCGGCATTCTCGTCGGCCAGCTGAAAGGCGCCGTGTCGGCGACGCCGCTCGAGGACGTCGCGGGCAAGACGAAACCTCTGGATCCATCGCTCTTCGCCCTCGCGCGCGCGATGTCGAGTTAGAGCGGGCCCTGCTAACATCCCGCCTCCGAGGCGGGACGGCGACGTACCCAAGTGGTTAAGGGAAGGCTCTGCAAAAGCCTCATTCGTCGGTTCGACTCCGACCGTCGCCTCCAATCCCGCCCCTCCCTCGCGCACGGCTCCCGGCGTAAGCTTCTCGGCGCCGGAGTGGCGAAATGGCAGACGCAGGGGACTTAAAATCCCCAGGCCTGAAAGGGCCGTGAGGGTTCGAGTCCCTCCTCCGGTACGAACTCATGCGGCCCGCGCTGGTTCTCGCCCTGGTGTTCCTGGCGGCTCGCCCGCTGGGCGCTCAGGGCATCCTCGAGTTCCCGCTCCCGGCGTCGGGAACCCCGTACGGAATCGCCTCGGGGCCTGATGGGGCGCTGTGGTTCACGGAGTTCGGCCTCAACAAGATCGGGCGGATCACGGCGGGAGGCGTGCTGACGGAGTTTCCCCTCGCCTTCGCCACGTCGCCGCGGGGGATCGCTTGGGGTCCGGACGGGGCGTTATGGTTCTGCGAGCTCAGCACGAACATGATCGGCCGCATCACGACGGCCGGAGTGATCACGGAGTTCCCGGTTCCGGGGGGCGGCAGTCCGGAAGCGATCACGGCGGGACCCGACGGCGCTCTGTGGTTCACGGAGCTCTCGAGCAACCAGATCGGGCGGATCACGACGTCGGGCGTCATCACGGAGTACCTCGTGCCTTCGGCGGCCGGCGGTCTCTACTCGATCGTGGGCGGCCCGGATGGGGCGCTGTGGTTCACGCTCTCGGGCGCCGACAAGATCGGGCGGATCACGACGTCCGGTGTCTTCACGCTCTTTCCCCTGCCCACGGCGGTCTCCTCTCCCGTGGCCATCGTGCCCGGCCCGGACGGAGCGCTTTGGTTCGTCGAGCGGGATGCCCATCAGGTCGTCCGGATCACGACGTCGGGGGCCGTGACGGAGTACCCGATGCCGGAGACGACGCGCAGCTTTGGAATCGCGTCGGGTCCGGACGGGAACCTGTGGTTCACCGCGTTCGACGCCAACAAGATCGGTCGCATCACTCCCTCGGGCACGATCACGGAGTTCCTGATTCCGACGACCGACAGCGGGCCCTACGGCATCGTGACCGGAGCGGACGGCGGCCTGTGGTTCACGGAATACCGGGGTCAGAAGATCGGACGCTTTCAGATCGGGGGAACGCCGCCCCCGCAGATCGACGTCGAATTCTCCGCGGCCGGCACGCCGTACGGGATCACGTCCGGCCCCGACGGCGCCGTCTGGTTCACGGAGGCCGGCCTCGGCAGGATCGGGCGGATCACGACGGGCGGCGTGTTGACGGAGTTTCCGGTTCCGACATTCGCCGCGCAACCGCGGGGAATCGCCGCGGGGCCGGACGGCGCCCTCTGGTTCACGGAGTTCGGCGCGAACAAGATCGGGCGCATCACGACGTCGGGCGCGCTCACGGAGTTTCCCGTCCCGGGCGGGGGAAACGCCGAGGCGATAACGGCGGGGCCGGACGGGGCGCTGTGGTTCACGGAGTTCACGAGCAATCAGATCGGGCGAATCACGACCGCGGGGGCCATCACGGAATACGCGGTTCCGGTGGCGGCGGGCGGTCTCTATTCGATCGTCAGAGGCCCGGACGGCGCGCTCTGGTTCGCGCTATCGGGCGCCAACAAGGTCGGCCGGATCACGACCGCAGGGGCGATCACCCTGTTTCCGATCCCGACGAACAACGCCTCGCCGGTCTGGATCACGTCCGGGCCGGACGGAGCGCTCTGGTTCGTGGAGCGCGACGCCGGAAAGATCGGGCGGATCACGACGGCGGGGTCCGTCACGGAGTACCCGCTGCCGGTTTATTCACGGACCTTCGGCATCGCCACCGGCTCCGACGGGAACCTCTGGTTCACCAGCTTCGATGCCGACAGGATTGGCCGTATCACGCCGGCCGGGGCGATCTCGGAATTCCTGATCCCGACGCCCGAGGCCGGGCCGTACGCCATCGCGGCCGGACCGGACGGCGCTCTCTGGTTCACGGAGTACCGCGCGAACAAGATCGGCAAAATCACGCCGCCGGCGCCGCTCACGGGAGCCCACCTGCATCCGATCGCCCCGTGCCGCGCGGTCGATACGCGGAACACGGACGGGCCGGTCGGAGGCCCCGCCCTCGTCGCCGGCACCGAGCGTCTCTTCGCGCTGGCCGGCCGGTGCGGGGTGCCTTCTGGCGCACGCGCTCTCACGGTCAACATCACAGTTACCCGGGGAACGGCATCAGGCTCGCTGAGCCTTTATCCCGCGGGATCGGGACTGCCGATCGCGACGTCGATCAGCTACGGCACCGGACAGACGCGTGCGAACAACGCGATCGTCGGGCTCGGGAGCGGCGTGACGTTCGTCTTCTGCCGTCAGCCGGCGGGCACGGTGCACTTCATCGTGGACGTGAGCGGCTACTTCCAGTGAGTGGCGACCGGACGACCTAGAATCGCGCGGGAGGTCCGATGTCCGCGGAGAGCCCCGACGCCGTCGACGCGCTCGAGCGCGCTCTCGGCCATCGCTTTCGCGATTCCGTCCTGCTTCGCCGCGCCCTCACGCACGCCTCGTTCGCGAACGAGAACGTGGACGTGGAGGACAACGAGAAGCTGGAGTTCCTCGGCGACAGCGTCCTCAACTTCCTCGTGGCGGAAAAGCTCTTCGCGGCGTTTCCTCTCGAGAACGAGGGCACGCTGTCAAAGGCCCGTTCGCAGCTCGTCTCGGAAGAGCACTTCGCGTCGCTCGCGCGACGCATCGGGCTCGGTTCGGCGCTGCGCCTCTCGCCCGGCGAGGAACGCTCGGGCGGCCGCGACCGCGACGCGCGCCTCGCGGACGCCTTCGAGGCGGTGTTCGCGGCGCTCCTGCTCGATGGCGGGATCGAGGCGGCGCGCGAGGCGGCCGGACGCCTCTTCGACGCGGACCTGGCCGCGCTCGACCTCGGAGAGCTCCACCGGCACGACCCCAAGACGGCGCTCCAGGAGAGGGCGCAGGCGGAAGGAAAGCCGCTGCCGGCCTATCAACTCGTCGAGGAGAGCGGCCCGCCGCACGACAGGCGCTTCGCCTATGAAGTGACTTATGGCGAGGAATTCAGCGCACGCGGACAGGGGAACTCGAAGAAGGACGCCCAGCGGGCCGCGGCTGACGCCCTGCTGAAGAGTCTGGAGAAGAAAGAATAGAAGAATTTCTTCCTGCAAGGAAATGACTTGGCTTGCGCATATCGATCTGGAGCCGGTTCACGTGTGGCCGGCCGGGAGGTTGGTATGCGCTGTGGTCGCCTCGCCCGGGAGTCCCTTGCCGCGGTCGTCCTGCTGCTCGCGTGTCCCGCCTCCGCCCAGTCGACCTGGACGATCCCCGGGATCGTGAACGCGGGCGGACTCAACAACACACGCTTCGTCTCGGACGTGATGATGACGAACCCGGGGGCGACGGCGACGGAAGTCACGATCTCCTTCGTCCCGTCGTCGACCTCGAACGCGAGAACCGTCACGCTGAACGCCGGCGAGACGCTGGTGTACCGGAACGTCGTCGACTCGCTGTTCGGAACGTCGGGCGCCGGAGCTCTCTCGATCTCGTCCGACCAGCCGCTCCTCCTGCGCGCCAGGACGTACAACACGGCATCGGGCGGGACTTACGGCGTTGCGCTGCCCGTCTACCCGAACGACAGGCTCATGAGCGCGGGTGACAGGATGGACAGCCTCTGGATCAGCCAGGACGCGTCGGGAAGGTCGGGGTATCGAACCAACATCGCCGTCGTGTTCCCGGACGAAAGAGGCGGTGCCGCCATCGTGACTGTCTTCGATGCGGAAGGGAACGAGCGTGGCAAGCAGGACTACGCACTCGACACGGCCGGGCTCCAGCAGTTCGCGGTCGGCGGCTTCGCGGGGGCGGTTTCGATCGGACGAGCAGAGATCGCCGTGACGCGCGGACGGGCGGGAGGCTACGCGGTCGTCGTCGACAACGTGACGGGCGACAGCTCGCTCTTTGCGTTCGAGGATCGGCCCGCAGGCCGGCAGGACGTCCTCGTCAATGGCGTGGCGAGGGCGAACGGCCGCAACAACGCCTTCTTCCGGACGGACGGGCGCTTCTATAACCCGACGGACACGGACGCGACGGTTCAAGTCGCCTTTCACGCGAGCGGCAATTCGAACCCGGCGCCCGCGACTGCATCATTCACGTTGCCCGCGGGGAAGATCCGCGACGTCGTGGACGTCCTCGACTCGCTTCTGGGCCTGCCCGTTGGATCCGCAGGCGCGCTGCGCTTCAAGTCCGACTGGCCGGTCGCGATCCTGTGCCGCACGAGCAATGTGGATCCCTCGGGCGCGCGGCAGGGAACGTTCGGCTCGCAGCAGAAGCCGGTGCCGGTCCTTTCGTTTCTGATGTCGGCGGACGCCGGAGCCGCGATCACGGGAATGCGCCAGGACGCGGCCTTCCGGACGAACGTCGGTTTCGCAGCCGGTGGGGAGGGCGCGGTCTACACGCTGACGCTGACGACAGCCCCGGGCGCGACGGTGGCGACGACCTCGGGGTCGCTCGGCTCGTGGGGATGGACCCAGCCGAACATTCAGGACCTCTTCCCGGGTGCTTCGATCCCGGCGGACGCAACGCTGAAGGTCCAGGTGACCCAGGGCAGCGTCGACGTCTACGACTCCTCGATCGACAACCTCTCGGGGGACCCGGTCGTCACGCCGATCGCGCCGCTCCCGGCCGACATTCCGTCCGCGGCGACGATCGGTCCCGCGGGCGGATCGATCCGCTCCAGCGACGGGCGGCTGACGCTGAAGGTGCCGGCGGGCGCGCTGAGCCAGCCTGTGGCGTTCTCCTTCCAGTCCACGACGAACGACGCGCCGCAGGGGATGGGGCCCGGTTACCAGCTCTCTCCGTCGGGAGTCACATTCGCCAGGCCCGCGCTTCTGACGCTCGCTTACGTTCGCGCGGACACGGACAGCTCGAGTGCGGAGGCGCTGACCATCGTGAGGCGCAACGCCGCGGGTTGGACCATCGTCGGCGGAGGCACGGTCGACCCGGTTCGTCACAGTCTGACGGTCCCCCTGCTCTCGTCGTCTCCGGCCCCGGCGGCGCGTGGGCAGGTGCGGAGCTCCGCCGCGGCCGGACTGGGCGACCTGGAGGTCGTGAGGAGCTGGGAGCTCCAGCCGTCGGGCCGTCAGACCGTCTTCACGAAGAAACAACTCAAGTTCTCGGTCTACTCGGTTTCGGAGTCGTCGAGCAGCAGCCTGGGCGACTTCCTGAATGGGCCCATCCTCTCGAACTCACCGTACGAGGTGAAGGCCGATTGGTACGCGAACGACGTTCCATATGGAGACACCGAGAATGGCTACATCGCCCCCGAGACAGGAACTCTCAGCGCGCTCTATCAGGCGCCCAACTGTGCCCCGCACGAGAACCCCGTGAGGATCGACGCCGTGATCATCAACAGGACCGGTTTCAAGATGCCGTACCGGCCGAGTGGCCTCGCACAAGTGCGCGTTGTCCCGCGAGATTGGAAATTGAAGATCGCGCCGCACTTCTTCATTGTCTGTGCTGTCAACAAGAACCCGTTCTCGGACGAAGTCAAGTGGGTCGAGGGCATGGAGGTCGATTTCAGCCTCCAAGACGACTTCCATACTCAGACGAATTTCCTGCTTCCCGCGCCGAGTTCCCATGCGCGGTCCGCGTGCCCGGTCTGCCCGGGCGGGAAATTGATAACGCATGACCCGGGCGGCGCGGACAGTCCGCTGCTGGTGATCCTCCCCGAAATCCGGTGGAACAAGGAAACCGACAACATGACATTGGACCTCACCCTCTCGTATGACGGCCGCACAGGGGCCCGGAGCAAATGCGATAAGGAAGAGTTCTACCCGGAAACCGACTACGGCGGCTTCGATGATTCCACGAGGTACGTCTTCGCGCCAGGTGAGACCAAGGGGTTCATCCATCATCTGGAGAGAGGCGTGAGTACCCTGCTCGGCAGCGTGAAGCTTGAGGAGCACTGCCGCTAGTCGCATCCGTCACGCGCCCTGAGCGCTTCGGCAAAAGGGAAACCCGGCCTCAGGCTGACACGCGGCCCGCGGCCGGCTGCACGCATCTTTCCAGCAGAGCCTGCAACGAATCTCCTCCGTTTGCGCATATCTGTCTGGAGCCGGTTCACGTTTGGCCGGCCGGGAGGATCGGATGCGCGTCAGTCGCCTTGCAACGGAGTCTCTTGCCGCGGTCGTTCTGCTGCTCGCGTCTCCCGCCCAGGCCCAGTCGGCCTGGACGATTCCGGGGATCGTGAATGCAGGCGGCCTCAACAACACCCGCTTCGTCTCGGACTTCACGGCGACGAACCCGGGGACGGCGGCCGCGCAGGTGACGATCGACTTCTTCCCCTCGTCGACGCCGAACCCGAAGAGCGTCATGCTGAGCCCCGGTCAGACGATCGTCTATAGGAACATCGTCGACTCGCTGTTCGGAACATCGGGCGCCGGAGCGCTCTCGGTCTCGTCGGCGCAGCCCCTCCTCCTGCGCGCCCGGACGTACAACACGGCCTCCGGCGGAACCTACGGCGTCGCGCTGCCCGTTTACCCGAGCGACAGGCTCATGGCCCCGGGTGACAGGGCGGACAGCCTCTGGATCAGCCAGGACGCGTCGCGGGGCTCGGGGTACAGAACCAACATTGCCGTCGTCTTCCCGGATCAAACGGGCGGCTCCGCGACCGTGACGGTCTTCGACGCGGACGGGAAGGAGCTCGGCCGGAAGAACTACTTTCTCGACGCGGCCGGCTTCCAGCAGTTCTCGGTCGGGTCGTTCGCGGGGGCCGTGTCCGTCGGCCGGGCGCAGATCCACGTCACGCGCGGCCGCGCTGCTGGCTATGGCGTCGTGGTCGATAACGTGACGGGCGACAGCTCGCTCTTCACGTTCGAGGACCTGCCCGGCGGCATCCAGGACGTCCTCGTCAACGGCGTCGCGCGGGCGAACGGCCGGAGCGGGGCGTTCTTCCGGACGGACGGCCGTTTCTACAACCCCACTGACACGGACGCGACGATCACCGTTTCATTCCACGCGAGTGGTAACGGGAACCCCTCCCCCGCGACCGCGTCATTCACTCTCCGGGCGGGGAAGATCCGGGATGTCGTCGACGTCCTCGACGCTCTCCTGGCCCTTCCCGTCGGCTCCGCGGGCGCGCTCCACTTCCAATCGGACTGGCCGGTTGCGATCCTGTGCCGCACGAGCAACGTGGATCCGACAGGCGCGAACCCCGGCACGTTCGGCGCCCAGCAGAAACCCGTGCCGATTCTGTCGTTCCTCACTTCGGCGGATCCCGGAGCGGCGATAACGGGCATCCGCCAGGACGCGGCCTTCCGGACGAACGTCGGCTTCGCGGCCGGCTGGGATGGCGCGCAGTACACACTCACGCTGGCAACGGCCACCGGCGCGACGGTGGCGACGACCACGGCCTCGCTCGGCGCGTGGGGCTGGACGCAGCCGAACGTTCAGGACCTCTTCCCGGGCACCTCGATCCCGGCCGACGCCACGCTGAGGATCAAGGTGACGGAGGGGAGCCTCGACGTCTATGACTCGTCGATCGACAACGCCTCGGGCGATCCGGTCGTGACGCCGATCGCGGCGCTGCCGGCAACCATCCCGTCTTCCGCGACGATCGGGCCGCAGGGCGGATCGATCCGCTCGAGCGACGGGCGGCTGACGCTGAGGGTACCCGCCGGCGCGCTCAGTCAGGCCACGTCACTCTCATTCCAGAACGCGACGAACGACGCGCCTCAGGGCACCGGGCCTGGTTACCAGCTCTTTCCGTCCGGAATCACATTCGCGAGGTCCGCGCTTCTGACGCTCGCCTACGGCCGCTCGGAGGTCGAAGGGTCGAGCGCGGAGGCGCTGACGATCACGAGGCGGACTGCCGGCGGCTGGGCCATCCTTCGAGGAGGGTCGATCGACCCGGCTCGGCACACTCTGACGGTCCCGCTCCGCTCGAGCGTTTCAGGCGCAACGTTCTCGGATCCCCGGTCGCGCGCTCCCGCCGCGACCGGGCTGGATGATCTCGCCGTCGCGAGGAGCTGGGAACTCGTGCCGTCGGGCCGTTGGGGCGTGTTTACGGGAAGCCAGAAAAGATTTTCCGTCTATTCTGTTGGAGAATCTTCCAGCATCCTGCGGTACCTCTTCGACCCGAACGAACCCCTCCTCTCGAACTCCCCACTGGAAGTGGCGGCGGACTGGTATGCGAACCGTTTCCTCTATGGAGACGAAGAGAATGGCTTCATTGGCCTCCTGCAGGGATCTCTGTCCGTCATCTACAAGGCGCCCGATTGTCCTCCGCCGTTCAATCCGGTCGAAATCGAGGCGACGATCATCAACAGGAGCGGTTTCCGGATGGCGTATCGGCCCTCCGGCCGCATACAAGTGCGCGTGCTTCCTCGGAAGTGGAAATTCGAATTCACTGTCGATACGCGGTTCGACTGCAGGAGCCGGCGGGTGGGGGGCGGTACGCCGTCGAATTTCTCGGACCATCTCGGTTGGGACGTCACGGTGAGCTTCACTCTGGACGACGAGTTCAGGGTCGTCGAGAACACTCTCGAAAGTCTGACGGCTCGCCACGGCACACCGACCTACTGCGGGCCCTACCCCGACTGCGGGGCGGACCCGGTCATCCGGGAGGGCTCCCCGCCGTTCCTCGCGGTACCGAACGTAAGCGGGCTCTGGGACCGCGACTCCGACACGTTCGGGCTTCGCATCATCATCGCTGGCTTCGGCCCCGGCGATTATCGAGTGCACTGCACCGGCGACACTTACGCCCAGACGACCGGCAATTACGCGCACTTCGGTTACTCCTCAATACACACGTTGCTTCCGGGCAGGAGCGTCCCGTTCAGGGCCTCCCCCGACGGGTTCGACAACGAGGTCGAGGACTCGACGACGATCACCGGCACGCTGTATTACGAGTGCCCCTAGCCGGGGGGAGAACGAGCCATGAAGACGTTGCGCTGCACGGTGAGGAGCCTGCTCGTGGCCACGATGTCGCTGCTTCCTTGCGCGGGCGCCCTCGGCCAGACCCCCACGATCGCCCGGGTCGTCCCGGCCTTCGGATCGGCCGCGGGGAACAACGTCGTGATCGTGACAGGCACCGGCTTCGCAGTTGGGGCGACCGTCACGTTCGGGGGCGTTCCCGCGACGTCGGTGAATGTCGTCAATTCGACCTCGCTGACGGCGCATCCTCCCGCCCATGCCACGGGATCGCTCACCGTTTCGGTCACGAACCCGGGGGGCTCGCCCGGCAGCCGCGCCAACGCGTACAAGTACCTCGCGACGTCGGGTCAGTTCGGCATCCAGTTCTTTCCCATCACCCAGGGCGCCGTCACCGACATCACGGCGGGCCCGGACGGCAACCTCTGGCTCCTCAACAACGGAGGCGAGGACCTCGCGACGTGGAGCGTCTCGAAAATGACCCCGTCGGGCGCCTTCACGAACTATCCCCTGCCCGATGCCGGCCTTCTGACGGACATCGCGCCGGGTCCGGACGGCAACGTCTGGTATACGCGGGAAAGGGAGGGGTTCACAACGCCCAATGCGGCCGTCGGTCGTATCACTCCCTCCGGCGCCGCGACCGAATACCCGCTCAACCCCCTGAGTGATCCGAAAGGAATCAGCGCCGGGCCTGACGGCGCCGTGTGGTTCGGCGAAAGCTACGACACCATCGTCGGGAGAATCACGACGAGCGGCTCGCTCACCGAGTTCACCGTCGATGCCAAACCGCACGGGATCACGCTCGGGCCGGACGGGGCGCTGTGGCTCGCCGGATTCAAACAATACGGCTTTTGACTGCGCCTACTGCCCGGCGGGCAGTTTCAGGACTTCCCAATCCCCAGTCTCCCGGCTGGTGTCTATCCGGACAAGATCATTGCGGGCCCCGACGGAAATCTCTGGTTCCAGTTCTCCGCCCTCCGCTCGAGCATCGGACGCCTCACGACGGCCGGGGCTTATACGGAGTTCCCCGTGCCGACTGGATTCGCGGTGCACGACATCGCGGCCGGTGTGGATGGCAACCTGTGGTTCACGAACAGCGATTTCGCATTCAACGTGTTCGTCGGACGCATCACGCCCTCCGGCCAGGTGACCACGTTTCCTCTTCCCTTCGGGAGTGTTCCCCGCGGGATCACTGCGGGTCCGGACGGCGCGATCTGGTTTGCGAACGGATACGACGTTGGGCGGATCAATCCGGGCGCGCCCCCGCCGTCGGTAACGCGCGTGACGCCTTCCTTCGGGCGGGACGCGGGAGGGACGCCGATTACGCTGCTGGGCGCGGGCTTTCAGTCCGGCGCCGCGGTGTCGGTCGGCGGCGTCCCCGCGACCGGCGTGACGGTCGTGGATTCGACGACGATCACCGCGACGACCGGACCTCACGTCACGGGGACGGTGGACGTGACGGTCACGAATCCCGGCGCTCAGCCCCTCGTTTTTCCCGGGAGCTTCTTCTACAGCCCTCCTCCGGCGACGTCGCGTCTCTTCCCGCTGACACCGTGCCGCATCGTCGACACGCGCAACCCGATTGGGCCTCATGGAGGTCCCGCTCTCGTCGGCAACGGGACGCGGCGGACCTTCGTCCTGGCGGGAAGCTGCGGCGTGCCGGCTGACGCGAAGACGATCTCGGCGAACGTCACGGTGACGGGGCCCGTCGCGGGAGGAACCCTGACCTGCTTCCCCGGGAACGCCGTCCCGACCGGAACCACCACGATCGCTTTCAGGGCCGGCCAGACCCGGGCGGACAACACGATGCTCTATCTCGCTACCGACGGCGCGGGCTCGATCGGCGTCCAGAACGACGCCAGCGGCTCCGTTCATTTCATCGTGGACATCAACGGCTATTTCCGATAGGCGGCGAAGCGTCGACGCGCGCCATCAACTCCGCGAAGCGCCGGTCGCGCCGGAGAGCCTCCAGCAACGGATACACCTGCAGGATCGCCATGTTGTCCGAGCGGTCTTCGTACGCCCGCTCGAGCAAGGCGAACGCGCGATCGTTCTCTCCGAGACCTGCGTTCACGAGCGCGAGCTGGAAAGGAGAGACGTAGCGCTTTCTCGAGAGAGCCTCCAGCCGCTTCTCCATGGCGCGCGCGTCGGCGCGGCGGCCCGCGACGCCGTACGCGTAGCCGAGCGTCGCGAGAAAACGCGGAGAGCCGTCGATCTGAAACGCGCGCTCCAGCTCGTCGACCGCCTCCTTCACCCGCCCCTCCTTGAGGTGGACGATCCCCAGCATGTTGTGCGCGACCGCGAAGTTGGGCTCCATCTCGAGCGCGGCCTCGAGCTGCTGAATCGCCTCGTCGTATCGGCCGGCCCAGCAGTGGATTTCGCCGACGTCGGTCGCGATGCTGACCGAGAGCGGATCGAGCTCCTGAGCCCTGCGGATCTGGGCGATCCCCTCGTCGAAGCGGCCGCGCGACGCGAGGAAATACGCGTACCACTGTGACGCCGTGGCGTATCCGGGATTGAGCGTGATCGCGCGGCGAAACGCACGGTCAGCGCCCTCCCAGTCCCAGTCGTAGATCCAGCGGACGAACGCCGCCGAAGCGTGCGCCTCGCCCGGAGCGTCGTCGGAAGATACGGCGCGGAGCGCGGCGGCGCGGGCCTCGTCCAGGGTTTCGCGGGGCGGCCCGGCACCCCAGACGCTCAGCAGGCTGTAGCAGTCGGCGAGGCCGGAGTGGGCCAGCGCGTATCCGGGGTCGGCGGCGATCGCCTGCCGGAAGAAGCCGATCGCCTTCCGGAAGTCGGCTTCGGTGCGCCGGTTCCAGAAATAGCGGCCCTTGAGATACGCGTTGTACGCGGAGAGATCGTCGGTTCCGCGCCTGGCGAGGCCGGCCCGCGCTTCGGCGCTCAGATGGGGAATCAGGGCCTCGGCGACGCGCTGTGCGATCGCGTCCTCGACCGCGAAGACGTCCGTGTATACGGAATCGAAGGTTTCGCCCCAGACCGATCGGCCGTCCCCGACGTTGATCAAGCGGACCGAGACTCTGAGCCGGTCCTTGACGCGCTGAAGGCTCCCTTCCACGACCGCGTCCACGCGTAGCGTACGCCCCAGGCGAACGGCGTCGTCGCGCTCTACGGAGTGCTGTAAGACGGCGCCCATGGGCCGCAAGGCGATGCCCGGCACGCTGCTGAGCTTCGTGATGAGAGTGTCGGTCATCCCGAACTCGAGCACCTCGTCCCGGTCGGCCGCGACGAGCGGTTTGAACGGGAGAACCGCAAGGGTCGTCACGGACGGGAGGGAACGGACGGGCGCCGCGGCCGTTCCCGTCACAGCACGGTTCTCCCGGCGGGCCGAAAAGGAAAGCCAAAGAGCGTAGCAACCAGCGGCAAGTGAGATCGAGGCGATGGCCGCCGCGACCACGCCTGCCCGATGCCGCCTCACGAACTTGCGCGCCCGGTAACCCGCCGTGTCGGGGCGGGCGCGGACGAGTTTTCCCTCGAGGAACCGGCCGACGTCCTCGGAAAGTTCTTCGGCGGAACCGTATCGCAGCTCGGGCTCTTTCCGCATCGCCTTCAGGACGATCGCCTCGAGATCGCGCGGGATCTTCGCCTCCGGAGCGGCGGCTGCCGGCCGCAGCGGCTCCTCGGTGAGGACGGCGTGGAGGAGGGCGGCGTACTCGTCGCCGGTGGTCGTGCGGTAGGGCTTCTTGCCGGTCAGGAGCACGTAGAGGAGGACGCCGAGCGAATAGACGTCGGAAGCCGGCGTGAGCGCGTCGCCCCGCACCTGCTCGGGGCTCGCAAAGGCGGGCGTGAGCGCGCGGTACCCGGTGGCGGTTCGGTCCGTCCCGGCCTCGGGCGTCAGCAGGCGGGCGAGGCCGAAGTCGAGGAGTTTGGGAACACCCTCTTTCGTGACGAGGATGTTGGAGGGCTTCAGGTCCCGATGGATGACGAGATTGCGGTGCGCGTGCTCGACGGCCGAGCAGACGTCCCGAAAGAGCCGGAGTCTCGCCTCGAGCGGCGTCTTCTCCTCGCGGCAGTAGACGTCGATCGGGCGCCCCGAGACGAGCTCCATGATGAGGTACGGGCGGCCGTCCCCCATGGTCCCGCCGTCGAGGAGGGCTCCGATGTTCGGGTGGGCGAGCGAGGCGAGGATCCGGCGCTCCTCCCGAAAGCGCTCGAGGAAATAGGCCGCGTCGAGACCGAATCCGACGAGCTTGATCGCGACGTCTCTCTCGAACGCGCCGTCCGCGCGGCGCGCGAGATGGACGGTCCCCATCCCGCCCCGCCCGATCTCTTCCACGAGCTCGTACGGCCCGATGCGCGTGCCTTCGGGGGGACTTTCGAGAGAGCGCATCGCCTCGTGAACGTCCCTCTCGAGGGGGACCGACTCCGACTCGGAAAGGAGCGCCTCGACTTCCTCGCGCAGCGCGGCGTCGTCCCCGCAGGCCTCGCGAAGGAACGCTTCCCGATCTTCCCGCGGCATGTCGGCGGCTTCGCCGAAGATGGCCCGCGACCTCCGGAAGAGGTCCGGCGTCACGCCGTGGCGCCCCTCATCTGCCTCCTCAGCCACGCCTCGGCGTGCCGGTAGTCGCGGCTCGCGGTCGCGGAAGAGCAGCCGAGGACCTCGGCGGACTCCTGAACGTTGAGGCCCGCGAAGAGCCGAAGCTCCACGAGCCGGGCCTGCCTCTCGTCGAGGCCTGCGAGCTTCTTCAGGGCCTCGTCGAGCGCGAGGAGGTCGACCGTCCGGGGGTCCGCCGCGACTTCTGCGATCTCGATCGAGATACGACGGCCCTCGGGGGTTCGCTTGCCGGCGTCGCGTTTGCGCGCGTGGTCGACGAGGACCTCGCGCATCGCGCGGGCGGCCACGCCGTAGAAGTGTCCCCGGTCCTTCCACGAAAGGCGCTGGTCCACGAGCTTGAGGTAGGCCTCGTGAACGAGGGCAGTCGGCTGGAGCGTGTGATTCGCGCGCTCCCGGCGCATCTGCGATGCCGCGAGATGGCGCAGCTGGCGATAGACGAGGGGTAGCAAGCGGTCGGGCGCCGTCGCGTCGCCCGACGACCAGGCGCGAAGGAGCGCCGTGACCTCATCGGGCTCGAGAGCGGCACCTCGGGGCAGGCGTACATCCATGCGGAAACCAGCGGAATTCTCGCATGCGGGGTGAAAGGAGAAGCCGCGTTTCGAGCATTGCCTGGCCCATCTATCTCGTCAAATCAGCTTTCAGCAGAACCCACCCCTTCGCCGCCGCGATCACGCGCGGGTCGCGAAAGGTCCTGTGGTCGAGCTCCTTGCACGGCAGGCACCAGTCCGCGTAGAAGTCGATCATGACGGGCCTGCCGGTCGATTTCGCCTCGGCGACGGCGGCGTCGGAATACGGCTGGAACACGAGCTCGGCCGAGGCCTTCCGCGGCATCGCGAAGGCCGCGCCCGCGGCGAGAAGCGCGACGGCGACCGCCGCCTTCACGGCCGCGAAGCCGCGCAGCCCGGCTCCGCTCCTCTCGAAGAAGAGGAACCACACGCCGCCCGCGAGGAGCGGAAGCGCGAGCCCGATCTCGTAGGTGCGCGTGGGCAGGAGCGGGCGAAGGAAGTACACGGCGAGCGCGACGAGCGCGAAGCCGAACACGCGCCGGACGGCCGTCATCCACTCCCCGGAGCGCGGGAGCGCCTTCAAGCTGCCGGAGGCGGTGCCGAGGACGAGATAGGGAAGTCCGAGACCCATCGCGAGCGTGAAGAAGAGGCCGAAGCCGAGAGGGGCCGAACCCCTCGCGGCGACGTAGGTGAGCAGTGACAGGACGAACGGCCCGATGCACGGCGCGGCCACGAAGCCCACGAAAAACCCCATCGTGAGCGCGCCGGCGACGCCTGCCTTCGAGCCCGTGCGGTCCGTGATGAAGTGAGGCGCCTGGATCTCGAAGAGGCCGAACATCGAAAGCGCGAGAGCGAGGACGATCGCCGCGATCCCGACGAGCACGGCGGGCTTCTGGAGCCATGCGCCGAAGAGGGAGCCCGAGAGCGCCGCGAAGACGCCGAGAGCTGAGTACGTGACGCTCATGCCGAGGACGTAGGCGAGCGCGAGGGAGAACGTGCCGCCTTTCTTCCCTTCCGACTGGCGGCTGAAAAAGCCGAGCGTGATCGGGATCAGCGGATACACGCAGGGGGTGAGGTTGAGCGCGAGGCCAGAGGCGAAGACGAGGACGAGAAGGATCGGCAGGGACTTGCCCGCGAGGCCGCCCCCTTCCGCCGCAGCCGGGCCGCCTCCGCTGAAGCGCGGCGCGAACGTCTCGGGCGGCTCGTAGCCCACGACGCGCGTGCCCGTCTCCTTCCCGTCCGGGCCGAGGAAGAGGAGCGTCGGGACGCCCTGGACGTTCCACTTCTCGCGCAGCGCGCCCGCGCCGAGCGGCGCGCCTCCCGCCGGGTCGTCGGCCGGGGAACCGCTTCCGCCTGAAGTCGCGCCGCCGGGTCCGCCGCCCGCGGCGGAAGCCGGAGCGCCGAACAGGTCCGCGTTCTTCGGCGCTGCCTCGGTGCCCGCCCTCGAAACGTCGATCGTGAGCGACGCCGTCAGCTCGGTCGGGGGCAGGCACTGGTTGTCGTTGCACGGCTGATACGAGATCACGGACGTGAGAGTTCGCGGGCCCGGCGCGGCCTTCGCGTCGACTGTGCCGGGCACGAGGAAGACGGTCCTTCCTTCATAAACGGCGAGCGGCTGATCGGAGAACGCGAATTTCGTCTCCTTGTGCTTCGGGTACCTCACGGCCGAGAACGCGAGGCCCGGCGCCGGTTTCAGCTTGACCTCCGTGGGGATGAGGAAGTCCTCCTTCGGCGTGTGGCTGTTCACGTGCCAGCCCGGCTTGATCTCGGCGACGACCGCGAGGCGGAACGGCTTTCCCGCGACGAGCCGATCCGCGTCGGCCGCGAGGCGCGGCGCCACGATCGTGTTCGAAGTCGGAACGGGCTGCGCGAGAGCCGGCGAGCCGGCGAGCACCAGAGCGGCAAAGGCGGGTCGGAAGGACATCAACTCCCCGCCTTTCCCTGCAGCGCGTCGAGAAGCGCCTTCGCCTCTGCCGCGAAAGGTGAGTCCGGATGCGCCTTCAGAAATCCCTTGAGGCGCCAGGCCGCGAGGTCCTTGCGGCCGCGCGCGATCTCGACGTCGGCGCGGCGAAGCTCGGCGCGCTGTTTGAGAGTGGGATCCTGGGCGGTTGCGATGAGCGTGTCGAGGTGCGTGACGGCTTCGTCGAAACGGCCGGAGTCCATCTCGAGCGACGTCAGGTAGCCGAGCGACTGCTCGCGGATCGGGGCGGGAGACTTCGGGTCGCTCACGAGGCGCCGGAAGCGGGACTCGGCCTGCGCGCCGCCGCCGCGCTGATAGGTCTCGCGCGCCGCGTCGAAGACGAGCTGCAGATTCGAGGGCTCGGCCGATTCGGCGGCGAGGAGCTTCTTGTAGCCTGCCCAGCCGCGTTCGGCCTCGATGAACGCCTGCACCCAGCCGTGCTGCGTCGTCGGCCCTTCCTGCCGGCCGCATTCGAGAAGCTCCGGCGTGATGACGATCCAGGTCGGCCCGCCCCGGATCTTCAAACGACGTGCGAGGTCGGCGCCCTCCGCCGTCGAGACGTCCTCGTAGAGGGGCACCTTGTCCCGCGTGAACGCGTAGAAGGACGTGGACGGCGCGACGAGCGCTTCCATCCGCTGGCATTGCCCGCAGTTCGGCTCCACGAAGAAAATCAGAATGCGCCCATCCTTGAGGCGCTTCGCGCCTTCAGTCGCCTCCGAAAGAGTCCGGGCCCAAAGAACGTCGAGGCCGGCCGCCCCGGGAAGAGCGCTCCCCTTGGCCGGGGGGGCCGCGGGGGAGATGGCGGACGGGACCGGCGTGGAGGCGCTGGAGGCGCCCTCCGCGGGCGGATTCGCCGGAGATATCTGCGCGAGCGCGATGAGAAGCAGTAAGAACATCCGTATTCCTTCAGTTTGACTATTCTAGGCGCGCCACTTATAACGCGCAGGCGCTTCGCGGCCTGCCTCTCCGCAAGGGACGTGCCCGGGGTGCGATGGTCGCGCGGCCGGCCCAGGTAGCTCAGTTGGTAGAGCACGCGCCTGAAAAGCGCGGTGTCGACGGTTCAATTCCGCCCCTGGGCACCATCCTCCTTCTTCCAGTTGCCGATCACGCGCAGCGCGTGCGGATGCATCCGGAAGACGAGCGGGTCGGGATGTCCTGCCGAAAAGACGAGGTTGCCGTCGACGTGCGCCGTGAGCGGCCGGTCCGAGGCCAGAACGACCTCCCGGGCGCGTACGATCGTCACCCACGGCAGCCCCACGTGCGAGCCGTCCAGCGCTTTCGGGAGATGGCGCAGAGCCTCGAGCTTGCCGAGGTTGCCGAGACGGCACACGTCGAAGAGGCCGTCGTCGGGGCACGCCGCAGGAGCCAGGAGGAAGCCGCCCCCGCTGCGCGGACCGTTCGCGACCGCCGCGAGGAACGCCAGCCCCTCGAGAACGCGGCCGTCGATCGTCAGCGTCAGCTCGAAGTTCTCCCAGTCTTTCAGCACCGTGAAGACCGACCAGAGGTAAGCCGGAAAGCCCTTCAGGTAGCGCACCTTCGACGCGGCCTCCGCGACGGCGCCGTCGAACCCGAGGCCGACGCTGTTCGAGAAGAAGCGCCCGTTGACCTCTCCCACGTCGAGAATGCGTGTTTTTCCCTCGACGAGGACCCGCGCCGCATCCGCCAGATCCCCGGGCCTCAGGCCGAGCGCGAAGCCGTAGTCGTTGCCCGTGCCGTCGGGCATGAGGCCGAAGGCGGGGCGCTTCGCCTCCGGGATTCGCATGAGGCCGTTCACCGTCTCGTTTACCGTGCCATCGCCCCCGATCGCCACGACGACGTCCGCTCCGGGGTTCCCGGTCGCCTCGGCGAGATCGGCCGCGTGCCCGGGGCGCTCCGTTTCGAGGAACTCGCCTACGAGGCCGGCGGCGTCGAGAACGGAGCGGATGCGGTCCCGATCGCGCATCGCCCGGCCCTTCCCGGCCGCGGGATTGAAGAGAAAGACGTGCTTTATGACACGGATTCTAAGGCCCCTACAATGCGGGAGAGGAGCGCGGCCTCCCGGGAGATCACGTGGCCATTCTGAAAGTCGCCAAGCTCGGCTCGCCGATCCTGAGGACGCGCGCCTCGGAGATCGAGGCGCACGACCTCAAGAAAGGCCGGTTCCGGGCGTTTTTCGAGGACATGATGGAGACGATGGTCGAGTACCACGGCACGGGCCTTGCCGCGCCGCAGGTCTCGACGGGCCTGCGCGTGGTGCTCTACGAGGTGCACGGTGAGAAACGCGGCAAGGACGTTCTCGAAGTCGCCCCCACTCTCCTCGTGAACCCGACGTTCGAGGTGCTCGACCGGACGGAAGAGGAGGACTTCGAAGCCTGCCTCTCGGTGCCCTTTCTCGCGGCGAAGGTCCCGCGCCCGAAGAGCATCCGCGTGAGCGCGCTCGACACGTCCGGAAAGACCGTCACCTTCGTCGCCGACGGATTCCACGCGCGGGTCGTCCTCCACGAAAGCGACCACCTCGACGGCGTCGTCTACCTCGACCGCGTGCGCGACCGCGCGTCGATCCGGTACACGGTGGATTTCTAACCCTTGTCCGCGGCCCGACCTCTCACCACCGAGGAAAAGCGCCAGCTCATGCTGCTGAAGTTCCGGCCGGTGTGCATCTGCAACACGATCCGGTATCCGCGGGTGAAAGAGGCGATCGACCGCGGTGCGCGGACGATCGAGGAGGTCGCGCGCGCGACCGGCTGCACGACGGGCGAGTGCGCGGGCGAGCGGTGCCGGCCGGTGATCGAGGCGATGCTCGCGGAGCTTCAGGCGAAGACGTAGGTGCCCGCGACGAGCTTCTTGATCACGTCCTCCGTCTCCTGCTTGCCGGGAACGCAGAGCGTGAGGTCCTTCTCCTTGCCGGTGGCGATGGCCTGGGCGTAGCCCTCGCAGTCGTATCCGCACGCCGTGCAATCGGTCTGCGCCATGGCCGCGTAGAGCTTCAGCGCGAGGTCGCCCGTCTTCGTCATCTCCATGCGCTTGGGCAGCGGGATCGTCTCGTCGTGGAACGCCGGCGCGTCCTTCCGCACCGCCGGCTTCGCGACGACGTCGTCCTTCTTGTCGGTGTACTCCCAGCTTCCGAACGAATAGCACCTCGGACACTGGAACGTCCAGTCCCACTCGTTCGGAAAGCGCACGGCAGGCGTCCGCTTGACGATGAGCGGCTCGAAGTCCTGCGGACAGACGGGGTTCTCGCGCTCCTTGGCGTCGCGCACCATGGACTTGAGGTGCCCGTCCGAGAAGACGATCTGTCGCGGCTTCTGGTCGAAGCGAAGATGCTCGCCTTTTCCGCCGATCATGACGACCTGCGGATTGAAGCTGCGGTCCACGAAGAAGGCGCGCATCGGGCGCCCGGTCTTGGGAGAAGGGACGGTCTCGCCGGACCAGAACTTGTGGAGGAGAGCCGCGCTTTGCTCGAACGTCAGCTTCATCGGCGGCGATTATAGGGGGCGGTAATTCGGATCGCCCACGAACGGATTCCTCCTGCCTTCGTCGGCGATCGTCGTCTCGTCGCCGTGGCCCGGGACGACACGGAGATTCCCGGGCAGGGTTAGGAGCTGTTCGCGGATCGATTCCAGGATCTGTGGCGCCGAGCCGCCCCAGAGGTCCGTCCGCCCGATGGACCGCCGAAAGAGCGTATCGCCGGAGAAGAGAACGTCGCCCCCCTCGCCGGGCATCCGGAAGCAGAGGCTCCCCGGCGTGTGGCCCGGCGTGTGGATCACCTCGAGCTCCCCCTTGCCGCACGCGACGCGGTCTCCGCTCACGAGGGTCCGGTCGATGATGCCCGGCGCGTCCAGGCTCAGGCCGAACTTTTCTGCCTGAACCGTCAGATTCTGGTAGAGCGGCCGGTCGCCGGCGTGCATGAGGATCGGCGCGCCCGTGATGCGCTTCAGGAGAGCCGAGCAGCCCACGTGATCGAAATGCGCGTGCGTATGGACGAGCGCGACCGCCTTCAGGCCGGCTCCGGCGAGCGCCTCGAGGATGCGGTCCGGCTCGTCGCCGGGATCCACGACGACGGCCTCGCGGGTCGTCGGGTCCGCGACGATCGCGCAGTTGCACTGGAGCGGCCCGACCGGAAAGGTCTCGATGAGGTACAGGCTCATGTGTCGCCGATTATCCCGCTAGACTCGCCCGAGTGTCGCTGGGGGACTTTTTTCTCGAGGCTTCGCGCGTCCTGATCGGACTTGGGCTCGCGGTGTTCATCGGGGTTCCGCTGGCGAAGGAGAAGATCTTCTTAGAAGGGGAAGAGGGGACGGGAGAGCAGCTCGGCCGGGCGAAGTTCGTGGCGGCGGGCGCGCTTCTTCTGGGCGTGCTGTTGGAGACGCAGGTGCTCGGCTCGAGCCTCCCGCCGCGCCACGTGTGGCGTGCGGTGGCGATTTTTCTGCTGCTGGCCGCCCTCGTGTCCTCAGTGATGGTCGTACTTCCTCGGGAGCGCTACTACCGCGAAAAATCATTGACCTTCGAAGAAAATCTTCGACCGCCGTGGGTGAGTCGGGCCGATTCCGCGCGGCGCCGTGCGGCCCGCCTGGATTTCTTCGGCTTCCTCCTCGCCCTCGCCGCGCTGGTTCTGGGATGATCCGGGCATGACTGATCCCGTCTCGGACTTTCGCTCCGACACCGTCACGAAACCCACCGTGAAAATGCGGCGCGCGATGGCCGAGGCGGAAGTCGGCGACGACGTCTACGGGGAGGATCCGACGGTCCGGCGCCTGGAAGAGAGGACGGCCGAGATTCTCGGCAAGGAGGCGGCTCTCTTCGTCCCGACGGGCTCGATGGGCAACCAGCTCTCGCTGCGCGTCCACGGCAGGTCCGGCACGGAGGTCATCCTCGAAGGCAGGAGCCACATCTTCCATTACGAGATGGCCGGCATGGCCGCCCTCTCGGGCCTCCTGCCGCGTCCCATCGACGCGCCGCGCGGCCGGATGACGGCGGACCAGGTAGCGGCGTGGATCCGGCCCGATACGGTCTACTACCTGCCGCGAACGTCCGTTCTCGCCCTCGAGAACACGCACAATTTCGCCGGCGGCGCCGTGGTCCCGCGCTCGATCATCGATCCGCTCCTCGCCCTCGCGAAGGAGAAGGGGCTCGCGACGCACCTCGACGGCGCGCGCCTGTGGAACGCGGCGGCGGCGCTGGGCGTCTCCGAGGCGTCGCTCGCGGCGGGCTTCGACTCCGTCATGACCTGCTTTTCGAAGGGCCTGCGTGCGCCGGTAGGCAGCGCCGTGGCGGGATCGAAGGCCTTCGTCGCCGAGGCGCGGCGCGTCCGCAAGCTCTTCGGGGGCGGCATGCGACAGGTGGGCGTCATCGCGGCGGCGGCGCTCGTGGCGCTCGAGGACGAGCGCGAACGGTTGCCGGAGGACCATGCTCGAGCGAAGAAGCTCGCGGAGGGACTCGCCGGCATTCGCGGGATCACGCTCGACGTGATGGCCGTCGAAACCAATATCGTGTTTTTCTTCTTAGAAGGGGAATGGGGGTCTGCCGCGGATGTCGTGGCCAAGCTGCGCGCGCTGGGTGTTCTGGCAGGCGCCGCGGGTACGAACTCCATCCGCATGGTCACGCATGCCGACGTGAACGACATCGACGTCGCGCGCGCGCTCCGCGCATTGGAGGAGATCGCGGCAGGCCGTTGACGGCTGCGGAGAGCGGGCGTCAGTCGAGCGCGACCAGCCGGTCGATGAGGTCGACGACGCGGTTGGAGTAGCCCCACTCGTTGTCGTACCAGGCGACGACCTTGAGGAATCCATCGCCGTCGGTCCGGGTCGAGAGCGCGTCGAAGATCGACGAGTGCGGGTTGCCGATGATGTCGGACGAGACCAGGGGCACCTCGCTGTACTCCACGATGCGCTTCATCGGCCCGTCGGCCGCCGCCTTGACCGCCGCGTTGACCTCCCCGGCGGACGGATGTTTCGCGAGCCGGCACGAGAGGTCGACGATCGACCCGTCCGGCACGGGGACGCGGATCGCCATGCCGTCCAGCTTTCCCTTCAGAGAAGGCAGGACCTTTCCGACGGCGCGGGCGGCGCCCGTCGTCGTCGGGATGATGTTTTCCGCGGCCGCTCGCGCGCGCCGGAGGTCCTTGTGCGCCACGTCCGCGAGGCGCTGGTCGTTCGTGTACGCGTGAACCGTCGTCATGAAGCCGTCCTGGATGCCGAAGGCTTCGTCCAGGATCTTCGCGATCGGCGCGAGGCAGTTCGTCGTGCAGGAGGCGTTCGAGACGATGCGGTGCTCCTTGCGCAGCGCGCCGTCGTTCACGCCCACGACGACCATCGCGTCGATCTCGTCCTTCGGAGGGACCGTCAGGATGACCCTCCTGGCCCCGGCGTCCAGGTGCTTCTGCAGCCTCTCGCGCGTGACGAGCTTGCCCGTGGCCTCCACGACGACGTCCACGCCGAGCTGTCCCCAGGGGAGCTTCGCGGGGTCCTTCTCCGCCGTCATGAGGACGCGGCGTCCGTTCACCGTCATGGCGTCGCCGTCGACCCGCACGTCCTTCTCGAAGACGCCCATCACCGTGTCGTACTTCAGAAGGTAGGCGAGCTGGTCGTTGTCGAACAGGTCGTTGATGGCGACGACCTCGATGTCCTTCCGGTCGCTGAGAATGCGGTACACGGTCCGTCCGATGCGGCCGAAGCCGTTGATCGCGACGCGGCTCATCGAGAGGCCTCCCGTTCCAGGGCGTAGAAGCGCTCGAGCAGCTCCACCGCGCGGTGCGCGTAGCCCCAGCCCGCGTCGTACCACGAGAGAGTCTTGGAGACGTTCTCGCCGAGGGTCATCGTGGCCCGGGAGTCGAACGTGGAGGAGAACCTGCTCTGGGCGATGTCGCTCGAGACGATCGGCTCGGTCTCGTACGCCATGATTCCCTTCCACTTTGCCGCGATGGCCGTTCGGACCACCTCGTTGATCGCGGTGATGGTCACATTCTTCTCGTGCCAGCACACGAGGTCGACCGCCGAGCCGTTCGGAACGGGCACGTTCATGGCGGCGCCGACGACCTTCCCGGCAAGCTCGGGGATCAGCTCCTGCAGCATCCCGGGAGAGCGCGATTCCTGCGGAATGATGTTCTCGGCCGCGGCCCGGCCGCGGCGCATGTCTTCGGCCGGAACGTCCGCGAGCCGGTGCTGGTTCGTGTAGGAGTGCATCGTCGTGAAGAGCAGCTTCTTGATGCCGAACGCGTCGAGCAGGATCTTCGCGAGCGGCGCCACGCAGTGGACGGTGGAGGACGCGCTCGACACGATGCGGTGCTCTTTCCTGACGAGATGGTCGTTGATCCCGTTCACGACCGTCAGGTCGAGGGAATCCACGGGCGGCTCGCAGAGAATGACGCGCTTCGCGCCTGCCTGAAGGTGCTTCTCCAGCTCGGCCCGGGTCAGCTTCCGCGCCGTCGCCTCGACGACCGTGTCGACGCCGAGCTCTTTCCAGGGTGGCGTCGCGCCCTTCTCCTGGTTCGTGAGGAGTGCGATCTGGCGCCCGACGACGTAGAGATGCCCTTCCCTGGC
The DNA here is from genome assembly GCA_963719225.1 of Thermoanaerobaculia bacterium. Classification (GTDB taxonomy): domain Bacteria; phylum Acidobacteriota; class Thermoanaerobaculia; order UBA5066; family UBA5066; genus Fen-183. The sequence continues at coordinate 1,547,598 of CAVRAY010000001.1, forward strand.
GCTGATCTCGTCCGGGAAGCGGCCGAAGAGGGTGTCGAACTTCAGCAGGTACTCGACCGACGCCGCATCGCCCAGGTCGCTGACCGCGCCGATCCGGATGTCGTCCCTCTTGTAGAGGATCCGGAAGACGTTTCGTCCGATTCTTCCGAAGCCCATGATGCCCACGGTCATGGTCATGACGATGTCGCGCTCTTTCCGAGCCCCCTACGGGAGGATCGTCCTCGGGTCGCTCGTCGTGTTGTCGATGACGGCGGCGTACGTCCCCACCTGCGCGCCCGTCGTCGCCGTCGACACGACCAGGACCGCGTTCGTCGTGCCGAAGGGCGCGCCGAGCGCGGTGACCACGTGGCCGATCTGCGTCATCCCGAGCGGAGACAGCGTCCGGTTGGTCGTGCCGAACGTCGAGCCGTCCGCGGCAAGCAGAGTAAGAGTCACGGTGACGGTGGAGGTGGTCGCGTTCGCGAGGATGAGGTTCGCCCGGAACGCGGCGTCCTCGCGCAGGCCGACGAGGGACTTCGGCGAGGCCGGGGTGACGAAGTCGTTGGTGGTCTGTGCCGGAACGGACTGACCGAAGGTGCCCACGCCGCTCGGCGTCGGCGTGGAGGTCTGGCTGACGATCTTGAGCGACGCGGAGTCGGCCGTGATGAGGATCGCGCCGTAGTTCTGCGCGTCCGTGGCATTTACGGCGAAGAGCGAGGCGAGGACGTCGGCATAGGTCACGGCCTTGTTCGCGGCGAGGGCGCGGAGCTGCTTCGGTCCCCCGGTGCCGTCCTGGTCGTGCCCCAGGAACTGGATCGTGAGGTTCGCGTCCGTCGCGCCCCGGTTCGCGATCGTCAGGTCCGTCGTGTAGAAGGCGTTGATTCCGCTCAAGTGGGCGCTCGAGGGCAGGAGGTAGGTCGTCGTCGGGCCGCTCGAGCCGGCGAACCAGCCGATGTCGTTGAACAGGGGGAGCGTGGCGTCCACTCCAATCGGCAGGTCGGAGTTGATGTTCGGCTCCATGAGAAGGTTCGGAGACGCCGACGAGTCGAAGTGCGACACCGATGAGCCGGCTATGCGTGGGTTAGGGGCATAAAGGAGCAGCCGGCCCGCCGCGTCCGCGCCGGCGACGAGCGTCGCGTCGGTCCCCAGGTTCGCGGAAGCGGGAGTGTTCGCGCGGAGGGTGGCGCCGTTCGCCATCGTGATCAGGACCGAGGGAATCGTGATCGTGGCGTCCGTGCCGGACATTCCAATGAGGCCCTGGACGGCGTTGTCCGCGATGACGGCCGCGATCGCGCCCGCGTTCTGGGCGTTCTTGACCTTGACCGTGAAGTTGCACGTTCCGCGGTCCATGAGGGCGATCTTCCCGGAGACGTTCGACGTGATCGCGGTGCAGCCGTCCGTGGCGGACCCCGACGTCGCCGCGACGATCTGCCCCGTGACGCCTGGATTCGAGAGGGGGGGGCCGAAGGAGGCTGTGCCCACGGAGTACATCCCCGCCGCGGCGGCGGGTGCCGTCACGAGCAGCCGCTGCCGCTTGCCGAGGTACGAGGCCGCGAACGCGTTCGCCGCGGCACCGGACCACGCGAGATTGCCCGAGTTGACCTGAGACGTCGCGCGCTGCGTGCTCGAGAGCTTGTCCCAGGTCTGGCCGAGCGTGTCGTCGTAGATGAAGCGGTCGAAGATCGCGGGTATGCTGCCCTGGAAGGAACCGTTGGAAGTCGCGACGGAGACGAACCCGAGCCCGTGAGCGAACTCGTGCAGGGCGACCGTGAGGAAGTTGATGTTGTTGCCGTGGAGGTTGTCGAGGCCGAGATAGAAGGAGGCCCCCGTCAGGCAGCCCGTCATATCCGACCCGGCCGGAGCCGGCTTCCCGAGATCGCTGTTGAACTGCGCCGTCATGTCGAACGTCGCGGAGTCGAGGTCCGAGCCCACGTACTTGTTTGCCTGCGCCTTCACGTACCAGGTCCCCGCCAGGGGAGCGCCCGTGAAATCGGCGTAGACCAGGTTCGCGAACGTCGAGCCCAGCGTGCCCGTCGTTGCGTTGCACTCGAGGGGAGCAAAGCTCGCGCTCACGCGGATCGTGACATTGCTCGTGAGGAGCCCGCCCCAGATCGCGCCGGCCTGCTCGAACACTTTGAGCCTCTGCTGGCCGAGCGTCGTGCCCGCGTTTCCGCCGACGGGGGAGACGGGAGTCGGGTCGTTGAGGCCGGTTCCCGCCGGATCGGTGTTGACGATGACGATGTTCGCCGCGAGGAGAGGCCGCGCCGCGAGCGAGGCAAAAAGAACCAGCGGAATGAGCGAACGGCGCGTCATGTTCGGCCTACTTCTCGCGGGCCGCGGGGGCCGGAGCGGCCGCCGGGGCCGCTTCGAGGAAGGCGCGCGCCTCTTCTGCGCCGTGCACGCATGCGCTCGTGAACGTCCCGTCCGGATTTCGCCTCATCACGGACAAGCTCGCCTGATCCGGACCGAGCCGCATCATCTTCGTTCCGTCCGGCAGCGTGACGACCTGGGGCTCGGCCGTGACCAGAGCTCGCCGCCCCAGGAGCTGGCGGGCCTCCTCGGGAGTCAGGGGGCGCAGGGCGCCCGTGACCGGATCGCGCGCGACGGTCAGGCCGGAGCCGGCCGACGCGGGCTTTGCCGTCCGGGCCGCAGGGGCCTTCTTCGCCTTTTCTTTCTGTGGGGCGCTCGCCGCTGTCTCGTCGGCGCGAACGGGGAGAAAAAGCAGGATTGCGAGGATCGAGAGGCAGCGGACGAGGTGCATGAAAGGGCTCCTTCCCGCCCGACCGTGCCGGGGCGAGGCCCCTATCCTACGCGGACCACGAGGTCGATCTCCACCCGGGCTCCCGCTGGCAGTGCCGCGACAGCCACGGTCGACCGCGCCGGGCGGTGGGCGCCGAAGCGCGCCGAAAAGACCTCGTTCATCTTCGCGAAGTCGCCCATGTCGACGAGGTACACGCCCGCGCGGACGACGTCCGAGAGCGTGGCGCCCGCCCCCGCGAGGACGGCCTCGAGGTTGTCGAAGACGCGCTGGGTCTGGGCCGCGACGTCGCCCTCGACGAGCTTGCCGGTGGCCGGGTCGAGGCCGACCTGGCCGGCGGTGAAGAGGAAGCCTCCGGCCACGATTCCCTGTGCGTAAGGGCCGATCGCTTTCGGAGCGTTACCGACGGAGATGGTACGGAGATCGCTCATACGCCGAATCGGACTATACCGGGTGAAATGAACATAACGGATCAGGGCGGCGGATCCGTCCCCTGGAGATTTCACTCCACGCGGTTGAACCCGTGCGCGAGCCGTGAGATTTCGATCCGCTGAGGCAGATGGCTGCCTTCCAGCCAGATGATGCGCTGGGCGTCGACGGTCTGGGCGACGACCTCGAAGGCCTGGACGAGCTTCGGAAAGGAGGAGCCGTCGAGCAGAGTGCCGCCGAATGCGGCGGCAGTCACTCTCGACCGTTTGTCCACGTCGATCACGAAGAGAGGCACCGAAATCGACTTCAGGTAATGCGCGAGCCCTTCCGATGTGAGGTCGCTCCGGTCGGCCGGAGTCGGCCCCGCCAGGAGGATCACGGCCCGACGCCGGTTGTTTCGAGCAGCCGACATGCCCGCCACGGCGAGCGCGTCGCGCAGCTTCTGATCTTCGCGCACGGCCGGACGCCTGGGGGAGAAGAGAAACTTCCTTAGCCGCAATAGTGCAGGCTCCTCGGGGTAGATTTCGTAGCTCCGAAAGCCTTGGAGTCGTCTCTCCGGAACCGCCGACATATACCGGAGCCGCTGACCTTTCAAGACGCGTAACCCGGGGCGGCTCAATTCGGCGATATGCCAGAGCGCCGTCCAGGCGCTCGCGTCCACGACGGCGACGATCTCCGCGGGCCCCTCTTCGGTGCTCACGGCGCGAAGGGGCTGGCCCGCGTCGACAAACCAACCGTCCATCGTGTCGGGCGCCGGGAGCTTCGCGTCCTCGGAAACGCTCACGAGAGCCGCCGTGAGCTCGGTCTGCATCCCGTCCTTCTGCCATCCGCCGAAAGAGATCTCAGTGGATGCCGTGATCTTCTGCGGGAAGTCGAGGTCGGCCCGAAGGATGTGCATCTCTCCCGGAGTGAAATCGGGCAGGAGGACCCGAGATCGCACCTGGCTCCGGAGCGGACGGCCGTCGAAGCTCAGTCGAATGTGGGTAGGATCGACGGCGATGGTCGATTCCCACGACACGGTGGCGACGCGGCCTCTTCCGCCGGTACCAGGCAGTAGCACGAGTGACGCGTCGGCCATGCCCGTTTGCCGGTCCTATAACGAGCCCGAGAAAGAACGTGGCGAAGGCGATCATTTCAGTTTCCCAGATCGAGAAACGCGTAGCCAAGCCGGTTCGTGCCGAGGTCGCGGACGCCGACCCAGAAGCGACCCTTCGCAAGACGCTCTTGAACGTAACGGCTCGAATACCTGTAGACGGTCTGAGGATTGACGTCTGCGTGGCCGTCCGGAATGTGAAGGGAGACGGGCTGCATCTGGAGCGGAGAGACCCGGCCCTCGGCGTCGATCGCCATCATGAGGACCTCGACGTTCGCCGTGCGCCCATCCCGGCCCGGGGTGAACTGGATTTCCGAGAGAGGGATCAGCACGTCGACCTCGAGGCCCTTCTCGTTCCCCTTCGCGGATTTTTCGCCGGGGGCCTCGAGGCTGATCTCGAAGTCGGGCTCAGGGGGATCCTCGGACAGCAGCAGGGCGGCGAATCGCCCTCGCGACGTCTCTTCACTCGTGAGCGTGCGCTGCCCAGGAGCCGTGCGGACGGAGAGACCCGGGCGCGCGACCTCGACTCGGATCTCGCGCCGGTTCGAGGTCCCGTCCGGGGGCGTGAAGCCGAGCCGGTACCTGCGGCCAAGCCGCCGCGCCTCGTCTCTGAGCAGCTTATCTGGCGCGTTCGAGCCGCTGAGCCGTGCCCCTCCCGTAGCGGTGGCGATATCGGCGAAGGTGTCGAGACGGGAGGCAAGCGACAGGGGCGGCTCGCTCGCCGGCAGATCCGACGCATGCGTATTCGAGGTGACGACGGAACCCTGGGGGCGAATCTTCGCCTCGCTGGCGTCTATTTCCGGAGAGATGGCGACCCCTGCCGGATCCAGGCAGATCACGGTCGCCTTCGCCAGGAGAGCCAATTCCACGGCTTCGTCTCGTTCGGAGTGAAAGTCGAAGGGATTCTTGGGTCTCTCGAGCTCCCGCGGCTTTTCTTTCCAGCTCGGGCCAAATCTACCCGCGTTGGCATCACGCGCCACGCTCGCCAGGTCTTCCGGGTCAAACACGCCGGACCGCGGCAGGTAGCCCGCGAGGATGACGACCGTTTTCGCTTCGGGGCGGCTGGAAAGGGTGCGAAAGAGATAAGAGAATCCGCGCAGCGCCTGGCTCGACATCGACACCCAATCAGGCGCATAGGGCTGACTGTAGGAGCTGGGCGGCTTTCGCCCGACCAGCTCCAGCGTGTCTTTCGCCAGGCGCCGGTCGGGCGTGAAGCGCTGCAACATCTTCATCCCGAGGTCGAAGACATAGACGGCGACCTCTTCCTCGGGCGGAAGCGTTTCCAAGTGCCGCTCCATGGCGAACAGTCCCTGGCGCCGGGATCCGAGATCGAGATGAAAGTTGTCGATCAGGTAGACGGTGCTGTGTGGGGGACGGGCAGGCGATGCTGCCGCTGGCGCCTCCTGTGCTCGACGGGACTCGGCGGAGGGGCGGGAGGCGCTCGGCCCGCTTTCCTCGGCCGGGGGCGGCTCGATCCAGTCGATCGGCGAGGGCCGGCCATTCACGTAGAGCCTGAACTCGTCCTTTCGGAGATCCAGGACGGGCCGGCCCTTCCGGTCCTGGACGAGCACCTGCGCCTCAGCGGATTTGACTTGTACAGCCGCGGTAGCTGGCGGTGCGGCCGGCTCCTGACCGAGCAACGGCGACGAAAGCAGAAGGCACCCGAGAAGTGCCCTCATAGGTCCACCCGGGTCAGTCCGTGTGCGAGCCCGGAAATTCCGATCCGCTGAGGCAGGTGCCTGCCCTCCAGCCACACGATGGTCTGGGCGTCGACGGCCCGCGTGACGAGATCGAAAGCCTGAACGAGCTTCGGAAAGCTCGAGCCGTCGAGGTGGGTGCCGCCGAATGCGGCGGCGGTTTCTCTCGATGTTTTGTCCAGGCCGATCACGAAGAGAGGCACTGAAATCGACCTCAGATAATGTGCGAGCCGTTCGGAGGTCAGGTCGCTCCGGTCAACCGGAGTCGGCCCCGCCAGGAGGACCACGGCCCGACGCCGGTCGTTCCTGGCGGCCGACATGCCCGCCATGGCGAGCGCGTCGCGGAGCTGCTGGTCCTCGCGCACGACCGGATGGCTGAAGAAGAGCAGCGTCCTGAGCGGCAAGAGAGCCAGCGCCTCGGGAAAGGCCGCGTAGCTCCGGGAGCCCTGGAGTCGCCGCTCCGGGACCGGCGACATGTACCGGAGCTCCTGGCCTTTCAGGACGCGCAGCCCGGGACGGTCCCATAAGGCGATGCGTGAGAGCGCCCTCCAGCCGCTCGTGTCCACGACGGCGACGATCTCCGCGGGCCCTTCCTCTTCTGTGCTGACGGCGCGCAGCGGCTGGCCCTCGTCGACGAACCAACCATCCATCGCGTCAGGCGCCGGGATCCTCTCACCCTTCGGAACGCTCACGATCGCCGCCGTGAGCTCCGTCTGCGTCTCGTCGCTCTGCCGTCCTCCGAAAGCGATTTCCGCCGACGCCGTGACCCTTCCCGGGAAGTCGAGCTCGGCCCGAAGGAAGTGCACCTTGTCGGGAGCGAAATCGGGCAAGAGGATTCGGGACGGAATCTGCTTCAAGAGCGGACGGCCGTCGAAGCTCAGTCGAATGTGAACAGGATCGGCGGTGACGGTCGATTCCCACGACAGGGTGGCGACGCGTCCTTTTCCACCCGCACCCGGCACGAGGACGAGAGACGCGTCGGCCATCCTCGGGTACCGGTTGATCCATCTGCGGACCCTCGCCGTCTCGCGGCCCTGGGCATCCCGGGCTACCGCGACGAGAACGTGCGGCTCGGGAAGCCTGCCAAAGTCCACGACCAGCTTCCAGGGTGCGCTCGTCAGGACGCCGACGGATGTGTCGTCCAGGAACAGCTCCACTCGGGCTACACCTTCGCCAGGTACAATCTCGACGTTCGCCGGCCCCATCACGAGCCCGAGGAAGAACGTGGCGAAGGCGATCATTCCCACTTCTAACCCCTCCCGAAGGCGGTCAGTCAAGCCTCTTATGTGGCTCGAAACGGCCGAGGTCAATGATTCAGATGACCCCGGCGACCGAAAGGTCGTGCGTAAGAGCGCTCAGTCCACGCGGGTCAGCCCGCGCGCAACCTCTGAGATCCCGATCCTCTGGGGCAGGTGCCTTCCGTCCAGCCAAAGGATGCGCTGGGAGTCGACGGCCCGGGCGACCACCTCGAAGGCCTGAACGAGCTTCGGGAAGGACGAGCCATCGAGCTGAGTGCCGCCGAATGCGGCGGCAGTCTCTCTCGACCGATTGTCCACGTCGATCACGAAGAGAGGCACCGAGATCGACCTCAGGTAGTGCGTGAGCCCCTCCGAGGTCAGGTCGCTCCGGTCGGCCGGCGTTGGCCCCGCCAGGAGGATCACGGCCCTTCGCCGGTTGTTCCGGGCGGCCGACATGCCCGCCACGGCGAGCGCGTCGCGTAGCCGCTGCTCCTCGGGAGCGACCGGGTACCGGGAGTGGAACAGAAACCTCTCGAGCGTTATTGGGGTCGCCGACTCCGGATAGATCGAGTAGCTCCGGGAGCCCTGGAATCGCCGCTCTGGAACCGGCGACATGAACCGCAGCTCCTGACCTTTCAGGACGCGTAACCCAGGGTGGGACCATTTGGGCATGAGTCCGAGTGCCGTCCATGCGCTCGCGTCCCTGATGACGACGATTTCCGCAGGCCCCTCCTCCGTACTCACGACACGCAGCGGGCGGCCCTCGTCGGCGAACCAACCGTTCATCATGTCGGGCGCCGGAAGCTTCGCGCCCTTTGGAACGCTTGCAAGAGCCGCCGTGAGCTCCGCCTAGCCGTTGAGCTTGATATCGTTAAGTGGCGTACCCGTAAGTGTCCATTGCCCGCGGCTCGCTTCTTGCGGTATTTCGCTCGGAGGCCAAGGCCGATGAAATCCTCGATGCTTCTGGCCATTCGAGCTAGGGGCCCTGCACTGCTTGCCTTGCTCGCACTCGGCTCGCTGCTCACCTGCGACAGAGAGCATTCTTCGCCGTTCGAGCCGGTCGAGGACACCAGGCCAGGTCACCTCAGTCTAATGGTCGGCATTCCCTGTGGAACCGTCTCGGTGGCCACCGTATTCCTCGACGGCCGGGCAGATGGAGAGATGAAGATCCCTGGCGGTTTCTACGTCGATGTACCCGTCGGTCTCCATACCTTTCAGATTGGCGCCTACTCGTACGTCATATCCTTTCAGGTCGACCACGGTGAGACAGCCACCTTCACCAACGGCTCCTTCGTGTGCCCTCAGACTACCCCCTAGTTGGCGCAAGCTGGGTACGCCTTTCCGGCGGCTCGCTCCTCTCTCTGAGGGGTTAATGATTCAGGTGCGAGGGCTCAGCGCGTCGGATCCCAGACCGCGACGTGCGGCAGATTCCGGAACTTCTCGTCGAGGTCGAGGCCGTAACCCACGACGAATTCGGGGCCGATCTCGAATCCGAGGAAGTCCGTGCGGATATCACGATTTTCGGGCAGGTTCTTCTTGAGGAGGGCCGCGACGCCGAGAGTGCGGGGCCTCCTCGAAGCGAGGAGGTCGAGAATCTTCCGAAGCGTGAGACCGGTGTCGATCACGTCCTCGAAGAGCAGGACGTCCCGGTCGAGCACGTCCATCGAGAGGTCGTGGACGATGTTGATGTTTCCCGAAGAGCTCGTTCCGGCGTAAGAGCGCACCTGGAGGAAGTCGACCGAAACGGGCACGGTGAGGCGCTTCAGGAGATCGGTCAGGAAGAACACCGAGCCCTTCAGAATGCCGACGGCGAGCAGGTCCCGGCCCGCGTACGCGGCGTCGATATCCCTCGCGAGGACGTCGAGGCGCTTCGCGATCGTCTCTTCGGAAAGCAGGATGTGGTCGATCACGCCCGTCAGACTATCATCCGCGAAACGTGACCAGCAGCGTTCCCGACCCCGAAGCGATCTCTCTGGCGTATGCCCGCCTCTCCACGAAGTTCAAGACTCTGTGGACGTTTCACCAATTCCTGCAGGGAGTTCATCGCACGAGCCTTCGCGGGCCCACGGGGCCTGCGGTCTCCTTCGCCCCGCTGTACGAGCAGATCAAGCGCATCAAGGAGACGAAAGGCGTCGAGCCCGCGGCCGACACGCGAGCCGCGATGGCACGCCTCGACGGCCAGCTCGACTCGCTGCACGCGACGCTGGCCGAGGACGATCGCGAGATCTCCCCGAGCGCGATGCGGCAGTTCTTCGAGCGCGTGAAGGCCGGCGACGAAGAGCTGCTTCTTTCGATCCTGAAGTTCTATTACTACGCCCCCACCCTGTCGTCCGACGAGATGGACAAGGTGGACTTCCTCCTCACGCGCATCGGCACGACGGTGGGACAAGAAGGCGCGGCGGAGCTCAAGTCCGGCCCCGAGCTCCAGAAGCTGAGCGACGCGCTCCTCTCTCTGATGGTCCGGCCGCGGGCCGAGGCCGCCGAGGTGAAGTCCGTCGTTTCCCTCCTGGACCTTCTGCGCCGCGACCTCGAGGCATGCCAACGGTTCGAGGACCTCTCGAAGCGCAAGACTCTCGAGAACATCCGCACGCTGAAGCACCGGATGGGCAGGGCCTTCTACGACTCCGAGGTCATGCAGGCGATCCTGTCGTCGAACGTCGCGGTGAAGAAGAAGTTCCAGCTCCTCTACAAAGAGGAGGAAAAGCGAATCCTCGCGGCGTCGCACGAGGTTCTCGAGAAGGAAAAGGACCTCGAGCACGACGCGCGCTTCATGAGTCCCGAATTCCGCGAGGACCTCGAGCGCTTCCGCAAGGACAAGGAGGAGTTCGAGAAGGCGAGCCGCCGGCGCGGCGTGCGCCCGCGCGACGTGAAAAGCCTGAAGGAATCGCTCCACAAGCTTCTCGCGCATCTCGATCCCGCGGCTGCGGAGGAGTTCGAAGTCGGCTCGGATTCGACTGCGGGCGCCGGCGGCCGCAGGAAAAAGGACGCCACCGCAAAGGGCGCGACGCCCCTGCCCCTCAGACGTGACACCGGCGCGGAAATCGCCTGGCGGGCCGAGACGGATCGCCTCACGTCCGAGGCGGCCCGTCGCCTCCTCGCGAGCATCGATCTCGTCCGGTCGGATCCGCCCAGCGGCGTGCCCGCGCACGGAGCCCGGCTCGAATCATGGGAGGTGCGGGCGGCCCTTCGGATCCTGCGCAAAGGCAAGGGCGGAGAACCCGCGAGCGAGCGGGATCGCCTCTACTTCAACGCCGCGGTCCTCCGGCAGAAGATGGACGAGGAGGCGCAGACGTTGCGTGATCTCGTCAGCGAAGTCGGGGAGTCGTCGGCATCCGAGGGCACGCTCCAGGCCACGGAAAAATGTCTCGCGCGCGCGCGAGAAATCGACGGCCTCTTCCGACAGGCTCTCGGCGTGGCCGAGTCCGAGGGCATCCAGCCCTGGAATCACCTGACGCGCTCACGCTTTCGGCACCTTCGCGCGTTCGCGGGTCTCTGGCTCCTCTACGACGCTCTGGGTGGCACGTGACCGAACCTCTCGAGCTCCCCGATCAGATCGCGAACCGCCGCGCGTCGCGGGCTCGCATCGCCGCCCTCGGACGGGCCCTTTACCCGAATCGCTGGGATCCCACGCATCTCGTGTCCGACGTCGTCGCGAGATGGTCGTCCCTCGACGCCGCCGCCCTCGACGCCACGCCCGAGGGCGAGCGTCTCGTGCGCGTGCCGGGACGCATCCTCGCGATCCGCAAGATGGGGAAGGCGATCTTCCTCGATCTCTCGGACGGCGTCCGCCGCGCGCAGGTCTACATGAAGAAGGACGCGCTCCGTCCGGGCGACTGGGACCTCCTGGAGCAGCTCGACCTCGGCGACCACGTCGGAGTCGCGGGCACGGTCTTCCGGACGCGCACCGGGGAGCTGTCGATCCGGGCGGCCTCGCTCGATTTCCTCTCGAAGTCGCTGCGGCCCCTGCCCGACAAGTGGCACGGCCTGACGGACGTCGAGCGGAAATACCGGCAGCGCTACGTCGATCTGTTCGTCTCGCCCGAGACGCGGAGGACGTTCGAGATCCGGGCGAAGATCGTCGCGTTCATTCGCCGTTTCTTCGACGCGCGAGGCTTCGTCGAGGTGGAGACGCCGATGATGCAGACGCTCGCGGGCGGCGCTGCGGCGCGCCCGTTCGTGACGCATCACCACGCGCTCGACCTGGACCTCTTCCTGCGCATCGCCCCGGAGCTGTACCTCAAGCGACTGATCGTGGGCGGCTTTCCGAAGGTCTACGAGATCAACCGCAACTTCCGCAACGAAGGCATCTCCACGCACCACAACCCCGAGTTCACGATGCTCGAGTTCTACACGGCGTACGCCGACGCGCGAGACCAGATGGCGCTCACGGAAGAGCTCCTCGCGGGCGCGGCGCGGGAGATCCTCGGGACGACCGACCTAGAGTGTGGCGACGAGACGATCTCGCTGGAAGCACCCTTCCGGCGGATCAGCATGATCGACGCGATCCTGGAGAACATCGAAGGGGCTGAGAGAGACAGAGAGAAAGAGGGAAGAGGAAGAGAAGATTCTGCGAATGGTCCCGAGCAGGATGCGGCGCCGGGCGCGAGACTGACGGCCGCCGACCTCCGCGATATTCACCTTCTAAGAAAAACTGCCGCACGGTATGGCGTGGAGAATGTCGAGCGCTTCGGCGACTCCAAAGGAAAGCTCTTAGCAGAAATATTCTCCGCCGTCGCGGAGCGACGGCTCCTTCAGCCGACGTACATCGTCGACTATCCCGCCGAGATCTCGCCGCTCTCGAAGACGAAGCCGGACGACCCGAACACGGCCGACCGCTTCGAGCTCTTCATCGGGAGGATGGAGGTCGCGAACGGGTTCAGCGAGCTGAACGACCCCGACGAGCAAGCGGAGAAGTTCCGTGCGCAGGTGAAAGAGCGCGGCAGGGGCGACGAGGAGGCGATGCCCTACGACGAGGACTACGTCGAGGCGCTCGCCTACGGAATGCCGCCCACGGCGGGAGAGGGCGTCGGCATCGACCGCCTCGCGATGCTCTTCACGAACTCGCCGTCCATTCGCGACGTGATCCTGTTTCCGCTGATGAGACCAAAGAAAGAGAAAGATAAAGATGCTTAGAAAGGTCAGCAGGCGGCCGTCGCCCTCTTCCCCTTCTAAGAAAATCTTCCTCTTCTCTTTTCCCAACAAAAAAATCTTCTCTTGATCTCTCTCTTTCTAGCCCGCCGTTACCTTCTCGCGTCGCGGCGCGACGCGCAGGTAGGGGTCGTCGCGCTCGCGGCCTTCTGCGGGCTCGCGCTCGGCGTCGGGGCGCTCGTCGTGTCGCTCGCGCTCCTCGCGGGCTTTCAAACGCACGTGCGGAGCCGGCTTCTCGCCGAGACGCCGCATCTGCTCGTGACGCCCGCGGGCCGCGGCACGTTCCACGACGCGGATCGGATCGGGAGCAAGCTCGCCGCCGTCCCCGGCGTGGTTTCCGTCTCTCCCGTCGCGCGGGGCCGCGTGTGGGTCTCGATCGGACGGGACGCCGCCCCGGCGGAGGTCGTCGGCCGCGAACGGACGAAGGGGCTCGTGCTCGACGTGACCCAGGCACGGCCGCTCGGGGTCGTGCCGGGCGAGACGGTGACGCTCGTCTCCTCGCGCGCGCGCCTCTCGCCGCTCGGCCCGGTCCCGATCGTGTCGACCCTGAAGGTCAGCGCGCTCGCGGCCTCGTCCACGGGACGACGCTCGGCCGAGGCGAGTCTGCCGCTCGACGAGGCGCGGCGCCTCTTCGCGCTCGGCCCGGACGGCGCCACCGGCTACGAGGTCTTCCTGAAGGACCCGTCGAACGCGAAGGCCGCGGCCGCCGCGGTCTCGGTCGCGCTGGGGCCTTCGGTCACGCTCACGACGTGGGAAGAGCAGAACCGCGCCCTCGTCCTCGCGCTCAAGCTCGAGCGCTTCGTCCTGTTCGCCGCCGTCTTCCTGATCGTGATCGTGGCGGGCCTGAACCTCGCGGCGACGTCCGCGGTGCTCGCCGCGACGCGCGCGGGGGACGCGGCCATTCTCTCGGTTCTCGGGGCGTCTCCGAAGATCGTGGAGCGGGTCTTTCGGACCGCGGGCGGCTGCGTGGGGATGGCCGGCACGACCGCGGGCGTCCTCCTCGGCGTCGCCACCGCCCTCCTGCTCGAGAAATTCGGTCTCGTGCCGCTCCCGGCTCAGCTCTACGGAATGAGCCACGCGCCGTTCCGCGTGGATCCTTTCGACGTGAGCGCCGTCGCGGTCCTGTCGATCCTGTGGGCGTTCGTCGTGGCCACCGTGCCTGCCCGCACCGCGGCGCACCAGTCCGCCGTGGAGGTCCTGCGTGGCGCCTGAGGGGGCGTTGCTCGTGGCGGAAGGCCTCGCGAAGGGCTTCGGCACCGGAGAGGCGCGCGTCGAGGTCTTTCGCGGCGTCTCCCTGGCGGTCGTCCCGGGGGATCTACTCGCGATCACGGGCCCCTCGGGCTGCGGAAAATCGACCCTGCTTCACATCCTCGCCGGGCTCGACGTTCCTGACGCGGGACGCGTGATGCTCGACGGCGCGGACTGGGCGTCGCTCGCACCGGCCCCGCGTGCGGCGGTGCGCGGAGCGAGCGTGGGATTCGTGTTCCAGTTCCACCACCTTCTTCCCGAGCTCACGGCCGAAGAGAACGTGGCGCTGCCGCTGTTCCTCTCCGGGGCGGCGGAAAAGGACGGCCGTCGCGTCGCGCGCGAGGTTCTCGACCGCGTCGGCCTTCTCGCCCGAGCGGCCGCGTTTCCGCGGACCCTTTCCGGCGGTGAACGGCAGCGCGTCGCCATCGCTCGCGCGGTCGTGAGGCGGCCCCGGCTCCTCCTCTGCGACGAGCCCACCGGGAGCCTCGACGCCGCCCACGCGGCCCAGGTCTTCGAGCTCCTGGCCGAGGTCGCCAGGGAGCGTGCCGGGGCCGCGATCGTCGTCACCCACGACCCGGAATGGGCGCGTCGCTGTGCTACGATGAAATTGCTGGGAGAAGAGGGGTTGAGCGACGTCGTCGGGGCCGCCCTCCCGCTCTCTCCGAGGGGTTGAAACGGTCATCTGACGATGTTCGAAAAATACAACGAGAAGGCGCGCCGGGCCCTGTTCTTCGCCCGGTACGAGTCCTCGAAGCTGGGCTCGAAGGTCATCGAGTCGGAGCACATCCTGCTCGGCGTCCTCCGCGAGGGCGAGGAGATCATCAAGGAGATCTTCGCCCGCTTCAACGTGAAGCCCGACGAGATCCGCCGCGAGATCGAAGGCGATCGCGTCTTCGTCGAGCGCGTCTCGTCCACCCAGGAGCTGCCGCTCTCGGAGGAATCCAAGAAGATCCTCGCCTACGCCTCCCACGAGGCGGAGTCGATGATGCATCCCTACGTCGGCACGGAGCATCTCCTCATCGGGATCCTCCGCGTGGACCCCTGCGTGGCCGGCCGCATCCTCATGTCGCACGGTTTCAATCTCTACGGCGTGCGCGAGGAGACGATCGCGCTCATCAAGGAGCGCGAGGCGTCGAAGCAGAAGAAAGAGCTGCCGTTCCTGGCCGAGTACGCGCGCGACCTGACCGCGCTCGCGCAGCAGGGCGCGTTCGATCCGCTCGTCGGGCGCGACGTGGAGGTCGAGCGGATCATCCAGATCCTCTCGCGCCGAACGAAGAACAACCCGATCCTTCTCGGCGAGCCCGGCGTCGGAAAGACGGCGATCGTCGAGGGTCTCGCGCAGCGCATCGTGGAAGGGGGCGTCCCGCTCTTCCTCGCGCAGCGGAAGATCCTGGCCCTGGACCTCTCGCTCATCGTCGCGGGAACGAAGTACCGCGGCCAGTTCGAGGAGCGCCTCAAGGGAATCCTCAAGGAGCTGAAGGAAAACCTCGACCTCATCGTCTTCATCGACGAGATCCACTCGCTCATCGGCGCGGGATCGGCCGAAGGCTCTCTCGACGCCGCGAACATCCTCAAGCCCGCGCTTTCGCGGGGGGAGATCTCCTGTATCGGCGCGACGACGCTGAAGGAGTACCGCAAGTACATCGAGAAGGACCGGTCTCTCCTGCGCCGCTTCCAGGCCATCATGGTCGCCCCGCCCGACGAAGAGGAGACGCTCCGGATCCTCGACGGCGTGCGCGAGCGCTACGAGACGTTCCATCGCGTTCGCTACACGGCCGATGCCATCAAGACGGCCGTCTATCAGGCGAATCGCTACATCCCGGACCGTTTCTTTCCCGACAAGGCAATCGACATCCTCGACGAGGCGGGCGCGAAGGTGAAGCTGCGCAAGACGGCCGACACCCAGAACCTGAGGCGCCTCGAAAGCGAGATCAAGGGAATCGTCAAGGAGATGAAGAAGGCCATCTCGGAGAAGGACTTCGAGCGCGCCGTCTTCCTGCGCGAGCGCGAGATCGAGATCAAGGAGGAGATCGAGCACACGAAGACCTCCGCTCTCGACGACGGGTTGCCCGCCGACGTGACGCGCTCGGACGTCGAGGAGATCATCTCGAGCTGGACCGGGATCCCCGTGACGTCGCTCCAGATGGAGGAAGCCGAGAAGCTGCTCCACATGGAGGACTCGCTGAAGAAGCGGGTGATCGGCCAGGACCGCGCGCTCGAGGCGATCAGCCGCGCGATCCGCCGCTCGCGCCTCGGGGTCAAGAGCCCGAACCGGCCGATGGGCTCCTTCATCTTCCTCGGGCCCTCCGGCGTCGGCAAGACGGAGGCCGCGCGCCAGCTCGCCGTGTTCCTCTTCCACAACCAGAAGGCTCTCGTCCGCTTCGACATGTCCGAGTACATGGAAAAGCACGCCGTCTCGAAGCTCATCGGCTCGCCGCCGGGCTACGTCGGGCACGAAGAGGGCGGCCAGCTCACGGAGCGCATCCGCCGCCAGCCCTATTCCGTGATCCTCCTCGACGAGATCGAGAAGGCACATCCGGACATCGCGAACCTCCTCCTGCAGATTCTCGAGGACGGCCAGCTCACGGACGCGTACGGGAACGTCGTCGACTTCAAGAACACGCTCATCATCATGACCTCGAACGTGGGCACGAAGTTCCTCGTCACGGGCAGCCGCATGGGCTTCGGTGACGGAAAGAACGCCCCCGAGAAGCGCGAGATCGAGGAGATGGTGCTCAAGGAGCTTCGGCGCGAGTTCTCGCCGGAGTTCATCAACCGCATCGACGAGATCATCGTCTTCAACCCGCTGGGGCTCCCGGAGCTCCGGGCCATCGGCCGGCTGCTCCTCGACGACGTCGGCGAGACCTTGAAGCACCGCGGCCTGAAGCTCGTCGTCGACGAAGCCGCCGTGGACTGGCTCCTCAAGGCGTCGGGCCACGACATCCATTCGGGCGCGCGCCCGCTGCGCAGAACCATCCAGCGACACGTCGAGGACGCGGTATCGGAATTGCTCATCGGCTCGCGAGAGCCTGTCGAGTGTGTCGAAGTGACCGTATCAGGAGACGAGCTCAAGGTTCAGGTTCGAGCTCCCGAGCCAGTCGGTACGGACCGGTAAGAAGAGTGTCCCTGAATTGCTCGTCCGGCAGCCGTGCCGGGTCCGTCCTGGGTCGATCCGCGCGCGCCGTTCCGGCTGGAGCTCTTGCGGGAATCCTGGCGGCCTTTCTCGGTCACGGTCCGGCTCGCGCGCAGGCACCGGCTCCCACCCCCACGCCCAGCCCCACGGCCGGCGAGGGGGTCTTCGGCGCCCGACCCGAGTCGCCGCTCACGGGAACGTTGCCGAAGCCGTCGATGTCGCTCGTCCCCGGGCCCACGCCCGCCGCCGCCGACAGGCCGAAGATCGCGCAGATCGTCGTGCGCGGCGGGAAGACCACCGCGCCCGAAACCGTGGGCTTCTACCTGGGAGTCAAGGCCGGCGACCCCTACGACGAAGAGACGATCAAGCGGAACTTCAACAAGCTCTGGGACTCCGGCTTGTTCGAGGACGTGGCTCTCGAGAAGGAAACCTCGCCCGCGGGGATCGTGCTGGTCGCGACCGTCGTCGAACGGCCCACGGTCTCGGACCTCGAGTTCCGTGGTAACAAGAAACTCACGACGTCGCAGCTCAAGGACAAGCTCAAGGAAGGGAAGGCCGAGATCCGCGTCGGCGCCCCCGTCTCGCTTCGCGACGTCGCGAAAGCCAAGACGGTCCTCCTCGAGGCCTACAAGGCGGAGGGTTTCCGTTCCGCGGCGATCGAGGCGACGACCGAGAACGTCTCCGACCTTCAGCGCCGCATCGTCTTCCTCGTCGACGAGGGCGACAAGATCAAGATCGAATCGATCCGGTTCACGGGAAACACCGTCTTCGGCCAGACGAAGCTCCGCTACGCCCTCAAGAAGACGAAGCAGGCGCACTGGTGGCGTTTCTTCGACAGCAAGTCTACGTACAACCAGGCGGGATACGAGGAAGACGTCGAGGCCCTCCGCAAGGTCTACCAGGACGTCGGGTACAAGGACGTCGTCATCAAGGACCCCATCCTCGACGTCTTCGTGACGAACCCGGCCGAGAAGCGTCCGGAGAAGATCAACCGGCGCGTGAGGATGACGATTCCGATCGTGGAAGGGGAGAGGTTCTACTTCGGAAAGGTCACCGTCGAAGGCTCCGTGGTGTTCAAGCCGGAGCTGCTCGAGCGGTTCTTCGCCTACAAGCCGGGAAAGCCGATGAGCCGGGCCGTGATCGCGGATGGGATGAAGGCGATCGACGCGACGTACCGCAGCCGCGGGTACATCTACGTTTTCATGAATCCCGAGAACACCGAGAAGCCGAATCACGTCGTGGACGTCGCGGTGAAGATCACGGAAGGCGATCAGTACCGGCTCGGCAGGATCGAGTTCACGGGCAACAAGACGACGCGCGACAAGGTCCTGAGGCGCGAGCTCCAGGTCTTCGAAGGCGACATCATGGACATGGAGGTGTTCAAGAAGAGCCTGTTCAAGGTGACGCAGCTCGGCTACTTCAAGATCGAAGAAGACCCCGATTTCCGCGTCAACCCGGAGAGGAAGACCGTCGACGTCTCGATCAAGGGAACGGACACGAATCGCAACGAGGTCCAGTTCGGAGCGGGCTATTCGCAGCTCGACGGCCTCTTCGGTCAGTTCCAGTTCAACACGCGCAACTTCCTCGGCCGCGGCGATACGCTGGGCGTCCAGTTCCAGCGCGGCAATCGCTCGAACTTCTTCGACGTCTCGTTTGCGGAGCCTTGGTTCCTCGACCAGCGGATGTCCATCGGCGGGTCCGTGTTCAACCGGACCCTGGACTACAGCGACGTCGCGGGAGGCCTCGACCAGAAGAGCAAGGGCGCGAACTTCTCGGTCGGCTACGGGCTTGGGATCTTCGACCTCGTGTCGATCTTCTACGGGTTCACGGACCAGACGAGCACGTACCAGGTGTATCCGCCGCCGCCTCCGCCCGGAGGCGGAAGGGTGCCCATCGCGTTCGCGACGTACGCGGGCAAGACGTCGGCGGTCACACCCGGGTATCGCTATGACAGCCGCAACGATCCCTTCGATCCGTCGCGCGGCACGAAGATCGGGACGTCGTTTTCGGTCGCGGGAGGTCCATTCGGAGGAGACTTTTCGTATTACAAGATCAGCGCGAACGCCACGCGCTACCTCCCGTTCGGGAGGAAGGGAAACTTCGCCTTCAATCTAGACCTCGGCCTCCTCCGGGCCTACAAGGGAACGCAGGACCCGGCGGAGAACGGTTTCGACAGCCGGATTCCGCTCTTCGAGCGCTACCGCATCGGCGGAGACCGGTCCGTGCGCGGCTTCAAGTACGGCTCCATCTACCCGTTGGACAGCCAGGACCGCGCGTTCTTCACGAGCAGCGGGGCGCTCCTCGGAGGCGACCGGTTCCTCGTTTTCAACGCCGAGTACGTCTATACCGTGGCCGGCCCCCTCAAGCTCGCCCTCTTTTTCGACGCCGGCAACACGTGGCTCGAGGGCCAGTCTCCGAACGTGGGATCGATGCGAACGTCGGCGGGAGCCGAAATGCGCGTCCTCCTCCCGATTTTCCAGGCACCGCTGAGGTTCATCTACGGCGTCAACCTTGCGCCGAAGGAGATCAAGGACCAGGCGGGCACCGTGATCCAGACCGAGTCCCGGACGGATTTCCAGTTCTCCATCGGGACGACGTTCTAGCCGTTTCCAGTATGATCCCCGTTTCCGTGGACTCGGCGTCCCCGCCCGGGCCCAAAACAAACGAAGGAGTTCCATCCATGAATCGCATCGTCACTCTCGCGGCGGGCGCTCTCGCCCTGGGCGTTCTCGCCGGCAGCGCCTTCGCCCAGACCGTTCCCGCGACCGCGCCCGGCGGAAAGATCGGCGTCATCGAGGTCCAGAAGATCGTCCAGGAATCCGCGATCGGCAAGGAGAGCCTGGCCCGCGTCCAGAAGGTCCAGCAGGCCAAGACGGAGGACCTCCAGAAGCGCCAGAAAGAGCTGCGCGACATGGAGCAGAAGATCCAGGACCAGGGGAAGTCCCTGTCCGAGGACGCGATGGAGAAGCTCCAGAAGGATTATCAGTCGAAGGCGCTCGACCTGAAGCGCTTTCAGGACGATGCGCAACGCGAGCTCGAAGAGTCCCAGCGCAAGGAGCTGGGGGAGCTCGAAAAGCGGATCATGCCCGTCATCACCGAGGTCGCGCGGGAGCAGGGCTACGCCCTCGTCTTCAACAAGTTCAACTCGGGGCTGCTCTTCGCCGACGACAAGTCCGTCGATCTGACGGAGGCCGTCATCACGAGGTTCAACTCGCAGATCGCGGCTCCGGCCAAGCCCGCAGCGGTTCCCGCCGCGAAGAGCGCTGCGCCTGCTGCGGCCAAGCCGGCCACGACGGGCACTCCGGCCCCGCCGAAGAAGTAAGCCGGGCGTGGCCTCCTTCTCCGTCGCGGAAATCGCCGCCGCCTGCGGCGGGCGTGTCGTCGGAGACGGAGAGTCGAGAGTTTCCGGCGTTCGCTCGCTCGAGGGGGCAGGCGAAGACGCGCTCTCTTTCGTGAGCGACGAGCAGGCCCTGAAGCGCGCGGCCGCTTCCAGGGCCGGGGCCCTCCTCGCGCGGTCGGCCTCCGCTTTCGAGGGCCGCACCGTCGTGGAGGTTCCGGACCCCTCGGCAGCCCTCATTCTCGTGCTGCGCCTGTTCCATCCGGCGCGGCTTCCGCGGCCGGGCATTCACGCGACCGCCGTCGTCGACGCCGGCACGTTCGTCGACCCGTCCGCGGAAATCGGGCCGTACGCGGTCGTCGGAGACCTTTCCCGCGTCGAGGCGAACGCGATCGTGGGCGCCCACACCGTCATCGGGGAACGATGCCGCGTGGGAGCGGGTTCGTGGCTGCACCCCCACGTCGTCCTCTACGACGACGTCGTTCTCGGCGAGCGCGTCGAGGTCCACAGCGGCGCCGTCCTCGGCGCGGACGGTTTCGGATACGCGACGACGGAGAAGGGCCTCGTGAAGATCCCTCAGGTCGGAGGCGTCACGATCAGCGACGACGTCGAGATCGGCGCGAACACGTGCGTCGACCGCGCGGCTCTCGAGACGACGTCCATCGGCGCGGGCACGAAGATCGACGACCTCGTCATGGTGGGGCACAACGTGCGCGTCGGCTCGCACGACGTCCTCTGCGCGCAAGTGGGGGTCGCGGGCTCGGCCGTCATCGGCGACGGCGTCATCCTCGGCGGGCAGGTCGGCGTCGCGGGCCACCTCAAGGTCGGCAACGGCGTCAAGGTACAGGCCCAGAGCGGTATCGGGGCGGACGTGCCGGACGGCGAAGCGCTCCACGGGAGCCCTGCGTTCTCGTATCGCGATTACCAGAAGTCGCACATCGAGTTCCGCCGCCTGCCGGAGACGGCGCGTCTCGTGCGCGGCCTGGCCAGGAAATCTGGTCTCCTCAAGGGGGCAGGGGAATGAGCGAGCAGAGCTCGGGGAGGAACATCCTGGAGATCATGCGGCTCCTGCCGCACCGATACCCCTTTCTGCTCGTGGACCGCATCGTCTCGATGTCCGAAGGCCCCGTGGTGGTGGGCTCGAAAGTCACCGGCCTCAAGAACGTCTCGGTCAACGAACCGTTCTTTCAGGGTCACTTTCCCGGGAATCCGGTCATGCCCGGAGTTCTCATCCTCGAGTGCATGGCTCAGGTCGGCGGCTGCCTCTTCTTCACGGGAGTGGACGAGCCTGAAAAGACGCTCATGTACCTCTCGGGCGTCGACAAGGCGCGCTTCAGGCGGCCGGTGTTCCCGGGCGACCAGCTGGTCGTCGACGCGGAGATCGTGCAGATCCGCTCCAACATCGTGCGTATGAAGGGGGAGGCCCGCGTGGACGGCGCTCTGTGCGCGGAGGGCGAGTTCATGAGCAGCCTCGTGACGCTCCCTTCGGGACGCTGATGGCCATCCACGTCACCGCCGTCGTCGACCCGGAGGCTTCCGTGCACGAGGCCGCCGAGATCGGCCCCTACGCGATCGTCGGAGCGCGAGTCACGATCGGCGCCCGCACGGTCGTGGGCGCCCACGCCGTGATCGAAGGGCCGACGACGCTCGGGGAGGGGAACCGCGTCTCTGCCCTGGCCGCTCTCGGAGGTCCCCCGCAGGACCTCAAGTACAAAGGGGAGCCCACGACCCTCGTGATCGGCAACCGCAACACGTTTCGCGAGTTCTGCACGGTCCATCGGGGGACGATGACCGGGCACGGCACCACGATCATCGGGGACGACAACCTGTTCATGGCGTATTCACACGTGGCTCACGACTGCGTCGTCGGAAACCGGACCGTCTTCGCGAACGGCGCCTCGCTCGCGGGCCACTGCGCCGTCGGGGACGACGCCGTCCTCGGGGCTTTCGCGGGCGTCCGGCAGTTCCTGAGGATCGGCCCGCACGCCTTCATCGGGGCGTTCGCCGGCTTGAACCACGACGTCCTGCCGTTTCTCTGGACGTCCTCGGATCGCGACGTGAGAGCCTGGAAGGTGAACAGCGTCGGACTGGAACGGAAGGGGTTCTCGAAAGAGCGCGTGGCCGCCCTCCAGAAGGCCTACCGCGTCCTGCACAAGCATCGCCACGACCGCAGCGCCATGATGGCGGCGCTCGAGCCGCTGGCCCGCTCCTCGGACGACGTGAAGGCGCTCCGCGAGTTCATCGGCAGCTCGGAGCAGGGAATTCACGGGGCGTAAGAGAAGAGTTTCTTGGAAAGAGGAAGAGGGCACGGGGGATTATTCTTGGAAGGGTGAGTGAAGCCGCGGCGGCACGACAGGCTCCGGCGCACTGAGGCGGCGACCCGTTCATGACCCTTTCGAAGAAATCTTTATCTTTCTCTTGATGACCTGCGAAAGCCTACGGATCCCTTCGTCAATGACGTCCGGCGGCGCGTAGGAGAAGTTGAGCCGCATGGTCTCCTCGCCGCCGCCGCACGGGTAGAAGGCCGCGCCCGGGACGAAGGCGACGTTTTCCCGGATCGCCTCGTCGAGGAGCGCCGCGGTGTCGAATCCCTTCGGCAGCGTGGCCCACAGGAACAGGCCTCCCTGCGGCCGCGTCCAGCGGACGCCGCGCGGAGCGTGACGCGCGAGGGAGGAGAGCATCGCGTCCCGGCGCTCGCCGTAGACCTTCCGGATGCGGCGGACGTGCCGGTCCAGGAATCCCCCTCTCGCGACCTCGTACGCCACGTACTGGCAGAAGGTCGAGGAATGGAGGTCCGCGCCCTGCTTGATCTGGACGAGCTTCGAGATCACGGCCTCGGGCGCCACGACCCAAGCCATCCTCAGGCCGGGTGCGAGAGTCTTGGAGAGCGTCGACATGTAGAGCACGTTGCCGGTGAAGGCTTTCTCACCGTTTCCGCAGCCGTGGAGCTCGGCGTCGAGCTTCACGAGCGACGGAAGGTGCTCGCCCTCGTACCGTAGCTGCCCGTACGGATCGTCCTCGACGATCGGGATGCCGTAGTGCGCCGCCCTCTCGACGACGTGGCGGCGCCGGGCGAGGCTCAACGTGACGCCGGCGGGATTCTGGAAGTTGGGTAGCACGTACAGGAACTTCGGACCGGCGCGCAGCTGGGTTTCGAGGACGCCGAGGTCGAGGCCTTCGTCGTCGATCGGCACCGGCAGGTACTCGGCCTGGTACGCGTTGAAGGCCTGGAGGGCCCCGAGGTACGTCGGCGCCTCGGTGAGCACCTGATCGCCGGGATTGATGAGGAGCTTGCCCACGAGATCGAGAGCCTGCTGCGAGCCGGACGTGATGAGGAGGTTCTCCGGCCTGACGACGACCCCGTAGCGCGCCATGTGGCGGACGAGGAGCTCGCGGAGGGGCCGGTAGCCTTCGGTCGTCGTGTACTGGAGGGCCGTCGTGCCGTGCTCGGTCAGGACGCGGTCCGTCGCCGCACGGATCTCCTCGACCGGGAAAACCTCGGGCGCCGGCAGCCCTCCGGCGAAGGAGATGATGTCGGGCTTTTCGGTGAGCTTCAGGAGCTCGCGGATCATGGAGGCCTTGATGCGCTGCGTGCGCTGCGCGAAACGTTGATTCCACGAGGTTTCCGGGGCGGGAGCGGCCGGGCGCGCGATGGTCCCGTCCGCGATCAGACTGCCGAGGAGAGGTTCCTCCTCCGAGACGATCGACATGGACACACCCCCAAGGCAAGCGTCGGGCCGGAGGCGTCCGGCCGCCATGATGCGGGCTGATCAGGGCAAAAAACGCTCCGTGGACTCATGGCCGAAGGAAGTCACAAGAAGAGTCTGATAGACTCATGGCGATGAGTAAGCGCCTTCAGGTCCTTCTCGACGAGCCCGAAATCCGCGAGATCCAGCGCGCCGCGCGCGCGAAGCGCATGACCGTGGCGGAGTGGGTGCGTGGTGCCCTTCGAGACGCGCGCCGGAAGGAGCCGCTCGGCGATGTTGCGGACAAGCTCGCAGCGATCCGACGGGCGGCCCGCCATCAGGGCCCGACCGCGGACATCGGCCAGATGCTCGCTGAGATCGAGAAGGGATACGAATCGGGCGAGTGATCTTCGTCGATTCGAACGTCCCGATGTACCTCGTCGGGTCTGCACATCCCCACAAGGTCGACGCACAGAGGCTGCTCGAGCAGCTCATCTCTGAAAGGCGTCGCCTCGTGACGAACGTGGAGGTCCTGCAGGAGATCCTCCACCGCTACGTGTCCATCGACAGGCGGGACATGATTCAACTGGCCTTCGATGCCCTCCTGGCTGTCGTCGACGAGGTGTTTTCCGTTCAGGCCTCGACCGTTGGCCTCGCGAAGGCGATCGTCCTCGCCCGCCGGAAACTGTCGGCGCGTGACGCGCTGCACCTCGCCGTCATGGAAGAGCAGGGCGTGAGCGAGATCCTGACTTTCGACGCGGGGTTCGACGGATACCCCGGCGTCACGCGACTTCGCTGAGCGTCGATACACGCCAAGAAGAACGGGAATTTCTTCGAGGGTGAGCGCGTCCGCCGCCGTGCTCAAAAGTAGCAACGGGGCGGAGCGGCACGTCGCCCGAGCAACCCCCGAACGTCCGTGCAGGGTACGGCGAGCGCCACGGGCTCGTAGTCACGAACCGTCCCCTGCCGCTGTCGTCCGGAGACGGCACAAAAGGCTGCGCGAACAGGAGGACCGCGACTAGGAAGATCGTCTACTCCTCGACGACCTCCACCTTGCGGTGCTTCGCGTGCTCGGCGATGAGCTTTTCCTGGAGGGGGCGCGGGACCTCCTCGTAGTGGTCCATCTCCATGTGGAACGAGCCGCGCCCCTGGGTGATCGCGCGCAGGATGGACCCGTACGAGATCATCTCGGCGAGAGGCGCCTCGGCGCGGATGATCGAGTCGTCGCCCTCCTGGTCCATGCCCGCCGGCCGGCCGCGGCGCGACGTGAGGTCACCCATGAGATCGCCCATGTATTCCTGCGGCGCGCGGATCGCGATCCTCATGATCGGCTCGAGGATGGTCGGCTTCGCCCTCTCCATGGCGTCCTTGTAAGCCAGCGATCCCGCGATCTTGAACGCCATCTCCGACGAGTCGACGTCGTGGTACTGCCCGTCGTACAGCTCGACCCGGAAGTCCACCATCGGGAAGCCGGCGAGGAAGCCGCGCTTGCGCACGTCCTGGATGCCTTTTTCGACTGCCGGCACGTAGTTACGCGGGATCGAGCCGCCGTAGAGGTCGTCCACGAACTCGAAATCCGTGCCGCGGGCGAGCGGCTTGATGCGGATCTTGCAGTCCGCGAACTGGCCGTGCCCGCCCGTCTGCTTCTTGTGCCGGCCGTGCCCCTCGGCCGGCCGCGTGATCGTCTCGCGGTACGGGACCTTCGGCGGGTGGAGGATGACCTCGACGCCGCTCTTTCTCCTCATGCGCGCGACCGCGATCTCGACGTGCAGCTGTCCGGCGCCCGCGAGCAGGAACTCGTGCGTGTCGGCGTCCCGCGAGAAGCGGAGGGACGGGTCCTCCTCGATGAGCTTGTGGAGAGCGACCGAGATCTTGTCCTCGTCCCCCTTCGACTTCGGCTCGATCGCGAAGGCGATCGCGGGCTCCGGAATCGACGCCGGCGGGAAGAGGAACGGCTTTTCCTTCGTGGAGAGGGAATCGCCCGTGAGGGTCTCCTTGAGCTTGGCGACGCCGCCGACGTCGCCCGCCGGGATCTCTGGGACCGTCTGCATCGCCTTCCCGAGGGGGGCGAAGACGGGGCCGAAGCGCTCCGCCGTCTCGCGCGTGGCATTCCAGTAGGTGCCGTCGCTCTTGAACGTGCCCGAGACGACCCGGAAGAGCGTCAGGCGCCCGGCGTACGGATCGGAGATCGTCTTGAAGACGAAGGCCGCCGCGGGGCCGGACGCGTCGGCGGCGAGGGCTTCGCTCTGCCCGGCCTTGTTCCTGGCGACGGTCTGGAAGGAATCGGCCGTCGGCAGCAGATCCACGATCTCGTCGAGGAGCTTTTCGACCCCGGTCTCGTGTTCGCCGCTGGCGGCGAAGAGAACCGGAGTGATCTTGCGGTCGCGAATGGCCTTCACGAGGGCGGGCTTCATCTGCTCCTCGGAGAGGTTGCCCTGGGCGAAGAACGTCTCCATGAGCTTGTCGTCACCCTCGGCGACCATCTCGACGAGCGACTCGTGCAGCGTCGCGGCATCCTTCGCGAACTCTTCGGGGATGGGGCCCGGCGCCGTCTTGCCCCCGGCGTCGGTCAGGTAGCCCTCCATGGCCACGAGGTCGATGACGCCGCGAAAGGACTTCTCGCGCCCGATCGGGGCTTCGAGGCAGACGCAGGTGCGGCCGAACTTGCGGGAAAGCTGCTCCATGACGCGGCCGCCGTCCGCGTTCTCGCGGTCCATCCGGTTGACGACCACGAGGCGGGGGAGGCCGAGCTCGTCGCAAAGCTTCCAGGCTTTCTCCGTCTGGACCTCGACGCCCGCGACGGCGTCCACGACGAGAAGCGCGGCATCCGCGGCTTTGAGGCCGCAGATCATCTCGGAGACGAAGATCCCGTATCCCGGCGTGTCGATGAGGTTGACCTTCTTCTTCTTCCACTCGAGCGACCCGACCGCGAGCGAGATCGAGATCTTCCGCTCGACCTCCTCCGCGTCGAAATCGGTCGGCGCATTGCCGTCCTCGACGCGCCCGAACCTCTGCGTCGCGCCCGCTTCGTGCAGGAGCGCGGAGACGAGCGTCGTCTTGCCGACGCCATTGTGGCCGACGACGGCGACGTTGTGGACGGCGGAAGCGGGATAAACCTTCATTCGGAGGTCCTCCGGAGTTTCGTTTCGGGGCGGGGATTATAGGCGCGGCTGTTCAGGCGCAGCAGCTTCTTTTCGCCGGCCGGAGACTGCACAGGAAGAGGACACGGCGATTGCGCGGCTCTCCAGGGCCGCTTGCCGCGCGGCTGTTAGAATTTCGGGGATTCCGGGTCATGCCCCGGATGGCCTGCGTGATCGTACGCAGGTACGGAGGTCGTCTGCCGCCCGAACCGGGACCGTCCAGTCTGCCCAGGAAATTCGCGCGCTACGAAGTGGAGCGCGAGCTGGGAAAGGGTGCGATGGGCGTCGTCTTTCTCGGGCGCGATCCCGTCATCGGCCGGCGCGTCGCGCTGAAGACGATCCGGGCGAACGGCGAGGACGATTCGGAAACGCGGGAGTTCACGGAGCGTTTCCTCCGCGAGGCGCAGGCGGCGGGGACGCTCTCCCACCCGAATATCGTCACGATCCACGACGTCGGCGAGGAAGTCGAGACCGGGACGTCCTTCATCGCGATGGAGTACGTCGAGGGGAAGAACCTCAAACAGCTCCTGAAGGACAAGGTCTCTTTTTCGTACGACCGGATCGCCGAGATCGTCATCTCGGTCGCGGACGCGCTCGACTACGCCCACCGTCGCGGGATCGTGCACCGTGACGTGAAGCCGGCGAACATCATCCTCACGACCGACGGGACCGTGAAGATCACGGACTTCGGAATCGCGAAGATGGAGAGCTCGAGCCTCACGGCCACCGGACAGTTTCTTGGAACGCCGAACTACATGTCGCCCGAGCAGGTCACCGGCGAGATCGTGGACGGGCGCAGCGACCTGTTCTCTCTCGGCGTGGTCCTGTACGAGCTCCTCACGAAGAAGAAGCCGTTCGCCGGGGACAACCTCACGTCGATCTCCTACAAGATCGTGCACGAGGAGTATCCGCCGCCGCAGACGTACGACGCCACGATCCCGGCCGAGTTCAACCCGATCCTCGCACGCGCGCTCGCGAAGGACCCGGCCGCCCGATTCCAGAGCGGAAGGGACTTCGTGCGGGCCCTCTCCGAGTTCCGGGCCCGGCACGCCGAGATGGAGATGCTGAAGGACCTGGGCGAGATGGTGGCCCAGGCCGAGCGGCTGGGCTCCGTGTCGGCCGTCGAGTCCAAGGAAAGCCTCCCGTCGACCCAGGAGACGATCAAGCCCGCGACGGGAGCCATGCCCTCGCGTCCCGGCGGCATTGGGCCTTTCGGCGGCGGAAACACGACGCTGGAGGATCTCGCCCGCCGCGGCCGAAGCGATCTCGACCCCTCGCTGGCCGCGATTCCGCCGCGTTCGCTCAGCAAGGAAACGTCGATTCCCGACTGGAGCCTGGACACCGACTCTCTGAAGCGGAATTCGGTGAACGAGCGGGACGAAGCCGCCGGTCCTCACGAGCCTCCGCCGTCCTCCCCCGGGACGCTCGTCTCCGACGTGAAGCGCGGCGTCAAGCCCGCGACCGAGAAAGACAGCGAAGCGGTCAAGGTCCCGGAGACTCCCCCCGAGGTGCCGCCCCGTCCGCCGGAACCCGTGCTTCCCGCGAACGATCCTCTCTCACAGGTGACGGAGAGGATTCAGACGATTCGCCCTCCGGCGGTCCCCCCGCCGCCCGCGGCTCCTCCGAGAGATTCCGCTCGGGAGAGCGCTTCGCTGATGCCGCCTCCCGCGGTCACCGCGGTGCCCCCTCCGCCCGCCAGGAACCCTGCGCCGCTCCGGACGTTCGCGCCACCCATTGCGCCCGTGACTCCGCCGAGCGGCGTTCCCCGGATCCCCAAAGCGGCGCGGGACATCACGGGGCCGATCCAGCCCATTCGACCCGTGGGAAGCACGTCGGCGTCTCCATCCCGGTCGCCCGCCGGCCGTCCCGCCGGCGCTCCCGGACGTCCGCCGGGCCGGGACATCACGGGTCCGATCACGGGCCCTGTCCCGACGTTATCGCCGCGCCCCGGAACGCCGGTGGCCGGCGCCCTGAGCCTCGGCGGCCAGCCTCTGTCGGAGCGCGTGCCGGAAGCCCTCAAGCGCGAGGTGAGTCGGCGATTCGTGTACCTCATCGTCGGTGGCGCCGTGCTGCTGGCGCTCGTCGTCGTCGGGGCGCTCCTCCAGCGGAGCTGCGCGATCGCGGGCAAGACTCCCGACCTGACTTCGGAACGCGACACGCTCGCGCGGAAGAGGCTTCTCGAGGACGGCAACCGGGCGCTGGCGCAGGGCCGACCGGCGGAGGCGCGGACCGCTTTCCTCGAGCTCCTGCGGCAGGCTCCCGATTCCGTTGCTGCGCGCGCGGCGCTCGAGAAAGCGGACGCGGCGCTCGCGAAGAAGGAGGATCAGGACCGTCGCATCGCGGAAGCCGGCGCGCGCCTCGCGGTCGCCCGGGAGGCCCTCGCCGCGAAGGATTTCGCCCGCGTCGTCGTGGAAGCGGACACGGTCCTGGCTCTCATCCCCGGCAATGCCGAAGCGCAGGAGCTCAAGGCCGCCGCTCAGGCGGAGGTCGCGAAGCAGGGGCGCTCGGCGCAGAAGAAATCAGCGGAGCAGCTTCGCGCTCTGAGGTCCGCGTCGAAGCCCACGGTCGCGCCGACGGCTGCTCCCGAGCCGGTCGCGGCAGCGCCGCAGGTCGAGGCGACGCCGATTCCGAAGCCGACGCCGGCTCGCGCCCGACTGCGCATCGCCGTCACCGTACCGGCCCCGCAGGGCTACGTGATGCTGCGCCGCAACGACGTGGAGGTCTTCCGACGCTCCTTCGACTTCGGCCGAAAGTCCGGCGGCGGGAGCTTCGACGGCGAGATCGATCTGCCGACCGGACAGGCCGAGTTCAAGGCCTGGGTCATCGCAACGGATCGCAGCGTCAACCAGTACAAAGTCTTCACGTTCACGCTCT
This sequence comes from Thermoanaerobaculia bacterium, assembly GCA_963719225.1. Lineage (GTDB taxonomy): Bacteria > Acidobacteriota > Thermoanaerobaculia > UBA5066 > UBA5066 > Fen-183. The sequence continues at coordinate 1,577,358 of CAVRAY010000001.1, forward strand.
CGGGCGACGGCCGCACCCTCGCGCTCGACGTGGATGCCTCGAAGAGCCTCATCATCAAGCTGCGATAGGCATGCGGCGCATGCGCTCGCGCTTCGCCGCCGGAGCCGTCTCGGCACTTTTCCTCGGACTCGCCGCCCTCCCGGCGCGGGCCTCCGCACCGTTCGGCGAGGCGACGGCCGCGCGCTCCAAAAAGGGCATGATCTCGGCGGCGACGCGGGAGTCCGTCGATGCGGGCGTCCGTGTCCTCGCCGCGGGAGGCGACGCCGTGGACGCGGCGATTGCCGCCGCCTTCGTCCTCGCGGTCACGTATCCGCAGGCCGGGAACCTCGCGGGCGGAGGATTCGCTGTCGTGCGGACGGCCGAGGGCGGCTTCTACGCGCTGGACTTCCGCGAAACCGCTCCGGCGGCGACCTGGCGAAACACGTATCTCGACTCGGGAGGGGCCTTCCGGCAGATGGCGTCCCGCTACGGCGGTCTCGCGGTGGCGACACCGGGGACGGTCCGTGGCCTCGAGACCCTGCACAGAAAATTCGGCCGCTTGCCGTGGAGACGGCTTCTCGCACCCGCGATCTCGCTCGCACGGGACGGGTATCGCGTCCCGCCCGGACTCGCCCGCCAGCTCGCCGAAGCGCCCGTCCGGCGCGTCCTCTCGCGCGATCCCGAAGCCGCGCGCCTCTTCTATCCGGGGGGGGAGCCCGTCGCCCCGGGAACGCTTCTCGTGCAACCGGACCTCGCGAGGACGCTCGAGGCGATCGCGTCGCGGGGGGCGGACGGATTCCACCGGGGAGAGGTCGCCCGCAGGGTTGCGGAGTTCGTCCGCGCGACCGGCGGAGTCCTGACGGAGGAGGACCTCGCCGCCTACGCGCCGACGTGGCGAGTGCCGTTCGCGTTCGACGACGGCCGCTTCCGACTCGTGACGATGCCCCCTCCCTCGGCGGGAGGCTTCCTCCTCGCGTCGATCCTCGGCCAGCTCCGCTTCGTGCGCGGGGACATCTCGTCGCGCGACTCCGTGGAGTCCATCCACCTGATCGCGGAAGCCGAGCGACGCGGGTTCGCCGACCGGAGCCGGTTTCTCGGGGACCCCGACTGCGTGGACGTGCCGCTCGCACGGCTCCTCGCGCCCGCCCGCCTCGCCGCGCTCGGCTTCTCGATCGACCCCGCGCGGGCCACGCCGTCCCGGGATGTGGCGGGCGGCGCGTGGCCCGGCGAGCGCGATCAGACGACGCACCTGTCGACCGCAACGGCGGACGGCGACGCCGTGGCGCTCACGTACACGTTGAACGACGCCTTCGGAAACGGCGCGATCGTGCCGGGTGTCGGAATCCTCCTCAACAACGAGATGGACGACTTCGCGGCCGTGCCGGGGACCGCGAACATGTACGGCCTCGTCCAGGGCGAGGCGAACGCCGTGCGCGCGGGCGGGCGGCCCCTGTCCTCCATGACGCCGACGATCGTCCTCGAGGACGGCCGGCCGCGCTTCGTCCTGGGCTCGCCGGGAGGCTCCACGATTCCGACGACGGTCCTGCAGGTCTTCCTGAACGCCGGCCCGCGAGGACAGCCTCTCGAGGAGGCGGTGGCTGCAGGGCGCTTCCATCACCAGCACCTGCCGGACCGTATCGAGGTGGAACGCGGAGAGTTTCCCGAACGCGTGAAAGCGGCGCTGCGCTCGAAAGGGCACGTGGTTTTCGAGCGCTCGCCGAAGAACCCGCTGGGAAGCGTCCACGCCATCGCCTTCGAAAAGGACGGAACCCTCACCGGGGTGGCCGACCCGCGCGGCTACGGGGCCGCAGCCGGACCGTAGGGGCTTCGGTGTCGAGCACACTCCGTTGGCGGCGTGGGGCGCCGGGATGGTATCGTCCGCGCTCCTCGGGGCGTAGCGCAGCCTGGTAGCGCACACGGTTCGGGACCGTGGGGTCGGAGGTTCGAATCCTCTCGCCCCGACCATCTCCTCACGCCTCGGCCCCGCTTCCCGCGCGGGGCCTTTTTCATTCGGCATCTGTCAGGGCCTAAGATCCCGGGCGCCATGACGCGCAAGGAAATCGCCGGCACGCGGGGCGGCGCCGCCCGACGCCGGACCCCGTCCGCGCACGTGGCGACGAAGCGCAAGGCCAAACGCGCGCGGATCCTCGAGAGCGCCGTGCGCAGCTTCGCGGCGAAGGGGTTCTACGGGACTTCGATGGACGACATCGCCGAGGAGCTTCTCCTGACGCGCGGCAGTCTCTATTACTACTTCCGCGACAAGGAGGAGATCCTCGCGCTGTGCCACGAAACGGCGAACCAGGCGATGCTCGACGTCACTGGGCGCGTGCGTGCTTCCGCCCTGCCGCCCGACCAGGCGCTTCGCCGGATCGTGGTCGAGCACGCGCGCGTCATGGTGGACAAGTTCCACGGCACCGCGCTCGCGCTCCAGTTCGACGCGCTCGACGCACGGCGGCGCGCCGCCGTCGTGAGCGTCCGGGACGCGTACGAAGCGAGCCTGCGCGACGTGATCGCCGAAGGTGTGGCGAAGAAGATCTTCCGTCCGGTCGACCCGAAGATCACCGCGTTCGCGATCCTCGGCGCCCTGAACTGGATGGCGCGCTGGTACCGCGCGGGAGGCGGAGCGTCGGCGGACGAGATCGGAGACGCGTTCGCGTCCCTCTTCCTCGAAGGGCTGGGCCCTACCGGTCGATGATCTCGAGGATGCCGACCAGCGTCTCCGGGCGGTCCGGCGCGCCGGGGGTCCTGACGAGGACGGAGTAGGAGCCTGCGGGCGGCACGCCCGGCGGCAGGCGCACCGAGACGTCGCCCTCGTCGATCCCCTTCGAAGGGAACACCGCGGATTCCCAGGCGACGTCCTTCCCGGCCGAGAGGACGACCGAGAACGACGTGCTCTCCCGGCCCACGAGCGCGCGTGGAAAGCTCAGGAGGATCGCGCCGCCGGCCGCCCGCTTGAGGCTCGCGATCGCCGGACCGACTCCGTGCTCGGTGCCGAGCACGACCGATTGTGCGATGGGAGCCGCGCCCGCCTGCGCGGCCGGACCGGCCGCCGGACCCGGGCTCGCGGCGAGCTCCAGCCGCGCACGCGAAAGGTCGCTCTTGAGGCGTAGCGCCGAGAGAACCGCCGCGACGAGCAGGAGGGCGAGGAGAGAGAACGCCACGGCGACACCCGTGCGGCCCGGGAAGAGCCGCGCGTCGGCGGCGGAGGACGTTCCGGGACGCGAAGGAAAAAGGGAGGGCGAGCCCACTTTCAGGCGGAGCCGGCTCGTGGTCTCGACCCGCTCGCGGTAGTACGGCGTTCCGAGAAGCGACTGTTCGAAGAGGCGCCTCTCGCCGTCGCTCAGGTGTCCGAGGACGTAGTCGGACACGAGCGCATCCTCCTCGGCCTCGATTCGGTCCAGCAGCGTGTCGTCGCGAAAATAGGCCTCTTCGAAGCGTCCGCGTGCCGTGTCCGTCATGCGGCGAAGGAGGTAGTCACGGATCTCCGAGGACCCGGGCGACGAAGCGCTCACGAAGGGAGATCCGGATCCGGCGGGAGAGCTCCGCTCCCCCGCGCCGCCCTTTCGCTGTCCATGCGCTTCTTCAGCTCGCGCTTCGCCCGATAGACCCGCATGTCGATGGCGTCGGTGGAGATCCCCTCCTCGCGCGCGATCGTGCGCGACGGCACCTCTTCCACGAACCGCTTGACGAGGAGGCTCTTCATGCGCTCGGGCAGGAGTTCCAGCGCCTTGCGAAAGATGATCGCCTGGCTCGACGCGAGCGCATCCGTCAGGGGATCCTCGACGCCGGCCAGGTCCACGGCGCCGGAGAGGCCGTCGTGGGCGTGAGCTTTCGCGACGCGGCGGCAGTACTCGAAGAAGACGTTCTTCGCGACGCCCAGCGAGAACGCTTCCGGCGAGTCCAGGAGCTCGCCGCGCGAGAGCCGTTGCAGGACGCGCAGCAGCGTCTCCTGCGCGAGGTCCCGTGCGTCGTCCTCCGTGCGCACGCCGCGCGAAAGGAAGAAGCGCCGCAGCTTCTCCGGCAGACGGCCGATCTCGGCCTCGAACGGATCGAAGACGCGCGAAGGGCTCACGTGGACACCCGTCCGCGAAGTTCGCAGCTCATCGGAGGAATTCTAGCCCTCGAAACGCCGGCGACTCGCGCTTTCGCCTCGAAAGAAAAAGCTTGACGCGCGGCGATAATGAATGAATATTCGCACCTGTGAATAGTCATGCGACAACCCTGAAGAGGCGCGACGAGATCCTGAAGGTCATTCGGGACGGCGCCGTGCACTCGCAGGAGGAGCTCCAGCACCGCCTCCAGCGGCGCGGGATCGACGTGGCGCAGCCAACCCTCTCGAGGGACCTCAAGGACCTCGGGCTCGCGAAGTCGGCCGCCGGCTACGTCGTGCCCGGGGCGGAGGCGTCGGCCTCCGACGGCGAGGTGAGGGCCCGCCGCGAAGAGCGCCTCGAGCGCGCGCTCCGCGAGTGGGTCCTCGATGTCGCCGCGGCGGGGAACCTCGTCGTCCTCAAGACACCTCCGGCCGCCGCCCATCCGGTCGCGCGCGCTCTCGACGAGGCTTCCCTCGAAGGCGCGGTGGGCTCGATCGCCGGCGACGACACGATCTTCCTCGCGGCGGCCTCGGACGCCGTCGCGCAGCGGCTCGCCCGGCGACTCGCCTCCGGCCTCCTGCCGGGCCGCCCCCGGCGGGCACGCGGGTGACGCGCGCCGCGGTCGTGGGGGCCACGGGCTACTCGGGGGCGGAGCTGTGCGCGATCCTCGCCCGCCATCCCCACGCCGAGATCGTCTCCGTGTTCTCCTCGGGCAGGAAGGACTCCCGCCCGATCCCTTTCGGGCGCCTTCATCCGCTGCTCGGGGGAAAGGCGGGGCCGGATGCCGAGCCGTTCTCCGAGAAGAGCCTCGAAGCGTCGCGGCCGGACGTGGTTTTCCTCGCGACGCCGAACGAGACGTCCGCCGAGCTCGCCCCGGGGATTCTCGAGCGCGGCGCGAAGGTCGTCGACATTTCGGGAGCGTTCCGCCTGCGCGACGCTTCCGCCTATCCGAAATGGTACGGGTTCGAGCATCCCGCCCCCGGGCTTCTCGAGGAGGCGGTCTACGGCCTCACGGAGTGGTGCGGCGAGGAGCTCTCCGGCGCGCGCCTCGTCGCGAATCCCGGCTGCTATCCCACGTCCGTCCTCCTCGCCCTCAAGCCCGTGCTGGAGCTCCTCGCGAAAGGACAGCCCCTCGTCTGCGACAGCGTGAGCGGCGTCTCGGGTGCGGGGAAGAAGAGCGAAGTCGCCTACTCGTTCTCGGAGCTCGACGGCAACTTCAAGGCGTACGGGGTCGGCGTGCACCGGCACGAACCGGAGATGAGACAGAGCCTGGGGTTTCCGCCGGACGCGCCCTTCGTCTTCGTGCCTCACCTCCTGCCGGTCGTGCGCGGCCTCCTCTCGACGCTTCACGTCTCCTTCGCGGAGCCTCAGACCCCCGCGACCCTCGCCGCCGCCTATGCGAAGGCATACGCGACGACTCCGTTCGTGCGCGTCCGGACGGCGGGCGAGCTGCCCGAGCTGCGCGACGTCGTGGGGACGCCGCGCGCGGAGATCGGCTTCGCCGTGCTGCCGGGAGGCCGTCGCGGCGTTCTCGTCTCTGCTCTCGATAATCTCCTCAAAGGTGCTGCTTCCTCGGCGGTCCAGAACATGAACCGGATCTGCGGGCATCCCGAGACGGAGGGCCTCCAGTGAGCGCCACGCACGTCGGGCGTCCGACCGTCGTCAAGCTCGGAGGGAGCCTTCTGGAGGATCCCGCGCTGCGCGCGCGCGCGCTCGCCGCCATCGCGGCCCGCTGGACCTCGGGCTCGCGCATCGTGGTCGTGCACGGCGGCGGCAAGCGGATCGACGCGTCGCTTCAGGCGCTCAAGATCCCGAAGAAGACCTATCGCGGCCTGCGCATCACGGATCCCGAGACGCTCGACGTCGTCGTCTCGATCCTCTCGGGCCTCGTGAACAAGTCGCTCGTGGCCGAGTTCCGGTCGCTCGGGATCACGGCGGCGGGGCTCTCGGGCGCCGACGGCGACACGCTGTGGGCCGAGTTCCATCCCCGCCTCGACGGCGTGGACTTCGGCTTCGTCGGCCGCGTCACGTTCTCGAACCCGAAGCTGATCACCGCGATTCTCGGCGCCGACCTGCTGCCCATCGTGGCCTCCGTCGCCCTGGGGCGCGAGGGCACGCTCCTCAACGTGAACGCCGACTCGGCCGCGTCCGCGCTCGCGGCCGGCCTGGGGGCCGAGAAGCTCGTCTTCCTCACGGACGTCGAAGGCCTGCTCGACGCCGAGGGCAAGCTCGTGCCGCAGCTCGACCCCGACTCGGCCTGGGCGCTCCTCTCCTCCGGCGCCGTGGCCGGAGGAATGCGCCCGAAGCTCGTCGCCTGCCTCGAAGCCGTGAAGGCGGGCGTCTCGCAGGTCGTCATCGCAGGACCGAACGGCCACGCCTCGGCGCTGACCGACGGCATCGGAGGAACCCGCCTTGCAGCAGTCGCAGCCTGAATCCCCGTCGCTCGTCGAGAAGCGGGACGCCGAGAACATCCTCGGCACCTACAAACGCACGTCCTTCCACCCGCGCGCGGGAAAGGGCGCGAAGCTCGTGGATGCGGACGGAAAGGTCTACTGGGACCTCCTCGCCGGCATCGCCGTGAACGCGCTCGGCCACCGGCATCCGCGCCTCGTGAAGGCGCTTCGCGAGGAGGCGAACCGCCTTCTCCACGTCTCGAATCTCTTCTACCACCCGGCGCAGGGCCTCCTCGCCGAGCGCCTCACGCAGCTTTCGGGGATGCCACGCGTCTTCTTCTGCAACAGCGGTACCGAAGCGGTCGAGGCCGCGGTGAAGTTCACGCGCCTCGCCGCGCCCGGGCGAAGCCGGATGCTCGCCGTCGAGGGCGGCTTCCACGGGCGCACGATGGGAGCGCTCGCGCTCACGGGCAACGAGGCGTACCGGAAGCCCTTCGAGCCGCTCGTCGGCGAGACGGTCTTCCTTCCCGCGAACGACGTCGCCGCGCTCCAGAACGCGGCCACGCCGGACACGGCCGCCATCTTCCTGGAGCCGATCCTGGGCGAAGGGGGCATCGTCCCGCTGACGACGGAGTACGCTCAGGCGGCACGCGCCGCGGCGGACCGCGTGGGCGCGGCGCTCGTCTTCGACGAGATCCAGTCGGGCCTCGGGCGCACGGGCCACCTCTTCGTCTTCCAGGAGATGGGCGTCAAGCCCGATCTCGTGACGCTCGCGAAGCCGCTCGGAGGCGGCCTTCCGCTCGGAGCCGTTCTCGTGGGCGAGCGGATCGCCCCTCTCGTCAAGCCTTCCCACCACGGGACCACGTTCGGGGGAAACCCGATCGCGTGCCGCCTCGGCCTCGAGACACTCTCCGAGATCGTGGACGGCGGCCTCCTCGAGGGGATCAGGGTGACGGGGGAGTGGTTCGGGAAGAAGCTCCGGAACGCGAAGAAGCGCAGCAAGGGCGCCATCGTGGACGTCCGCGGCCGCGGCCTCATGTGGGGCGTGGAGCTGGACCGCGACGCGGCCGAAGTTCAGAAGGCCCTTCTCCAGAGGGGCTTCGTCGTCGGGACGTCGCGGACGAAAGTGCTGCGCCTCCTGCCTCCGTACGTCGTTCCCCGCCCGGCCCTGTCCGGATTCATCAAGGCGCTCGAGGAGATCCTCCGCGAGCCGCCGAAGGAGAAGGTCCCGTGAAGCCCAAGGTCAAGAAAGTCGCGCTCGCCTATTCCGGCGGGCTCGACACGTCCGTCATCATTCCCTGGCTCAAGGAGAACTACGGCTGCGAGGTCGTGGCCGTCGCCGTCGACGTGGGCCAGGCCGAGGAGACCTCCGGCCTCGCGGAGAAGGCGAAGAAGACCGGCGCCGCCGAGTTCTTCCTCGTCGATGCGAAGGACGAGTTCGCGAAGGACTACCTGTTCCCGGTTCTCAAGGCGGGCGCCGCGTACGAGCACGACTATCTGCTCGGCACGGCGACGGCGCGCCCGCTCATCGCGAAGAAGCAGGTCGAGATCGCGCTCGCGACGGGCTGCGACGCCCTCTCGCACGGCTGCACCGGGAAAGGCAACGATCAGGTCCGGTTCGAGCTCGCGTACATGGCGCTCGCGCCCGAGCTCGCGATCATCGCGCCGTGGCGCGAGTGGGAGATCACGTCGCGCGAGGATGCGATCGACTATGCCGCGGCCCGGGGCATTCCGGTCTCGGCCACGAAGAAAGACTCCTATTCGCGGGACCGCAACCTCTGGCATCTCTCGCACGAGGGGGGCCCTCTCGAGGAGCCCGGCTTCGAGCCCGAGCCCTCGATGTTCAAGCTCACGGTCGATCCCGAGATCGCGCCGAACGTACCCGAGCGCGTCACGATCTCCTTCGAGGCCGGCCTGCCCGTGGCGGTGAACGGCCAGAGGCTCGCGCCCGTCCCGCTCATCCAGAAGCTCAACGAGATGGGCGGCCGGCACGGCGTCGGGCGCGTGGACATCGTCGAGAACCGGCTGATCGGCATCAAGTCGCGCGGCGTCTACGAGACGCCGGGCGGCACGCTGCTGGTCCAGGCCCTCCGGGCGCTCGAAACCCTCACGCTCGACCGCGACAGCGTGCACGAGAAGGAGAAGCTCGCGGCCCGCTACGCCGAGCTCGTGTACTTCGGGCAATGGTTCTCGCCCCTGAGGGAAGCGCTCGACGCATTCATGAACGCCCTCATGCCGACCGTGACGGGCGACGTCACGCTCAAGCTCTACAAGGGCTCCTCGTCGGTCGTGGGCCGCACGTCGCCGCACGCGCTCTATTCGGCGCACCTCGCCTCGTTCGACATGCGCGGCTTCACGCCGGCCGACGCCGCCGGCTTCATCCGCCTGTTCGGCTTGCCCACGAAGGGGCGACTCCGCCTGAAGGCCGGAACGACGTATCAGGCCGTCGTCTCCGGGGAAGGGTGAGGCGTTGACGCGGCGCCAGCTCTGGGGGGGTCGGTTCTCCGAGCCTCCCGCCATGGTCCTCCGGGCCTTCAACGATTCGTTCGGCTTCGATCAGGCGCTCCTCGCGGAGGACGTCCGCGGCTCGATCGCCTGGGCGGAGGCGCTTGGAAGGGCGGGCGTCCTCTCGCCGGTCGACGTCAAGAAGCTCGTCGCCGGACTCGAGGAGATCGGCGCCGAGGTGTCTCGGACGGGCGTGCCTTCGGACGCGGACGACGAGGACGTGCATTCCTTCGTGGAGGCGCGCCTCGCGGCGAAGGTCGGCCCGCTCGCGGGAAAGCTCCACACGGGCCGCTCGCGGAACGACCAGGTCGCGACCGACTTCCGCCTCTACCTGAAGGAGGCCCTCGTCGAGGGAGCGGCGTCCGCGCGCGCCTTCGCGCTCGCGCTCGCGCGCCGCGCGGAAGCGGAGGCCTCCTCTCCGATGCCGGGCTACACGCACCTGAAGCGCGCCGAGCCCGTCACGTTCGGGCACTGGTGCCTCGCCTACGTCGAGATGCTGCGGCGCGACGCGAGCCGGTTCGACGCCGCCGCCTCCCGCGCCGACGAATGCCCGCTCGGCTCGGGCGCCCTGTCGGGCACGCCGCTGCCGATCGACCGCGAGGCTCTCGCGCGGAATCTCGGGTTCCTCAGGCCCACCGCGAACTCGCTCGACGCCGTCTCCGACCGCGATGCCGCCGCCGAATACCTCTTCGCTTCGGCGCTCCTCCTGGTCCATCTCTCGCGCCTCGGGGAGGACCTCATCGCGTTCACTTCCGACGAGTTCGGCTTCGCGTCGCTGCCCGACGCCCTCGCCACGGGCTCGTCGCGGATGCCGCAGAAGAAGAACCCCGACGTCCTCGAGCTTGCGCGGGGGCACGCCGGGCGCGCGATCGGCGACCTGACCGGCCTGCTCGCGGTGCTCAAGGGGCTGCCGCTCGCGTACGACAAGGACCTCCAGCTCGACAAGGAGCCGGTCTTCCGCGTGCGCGGCGTCCTCGCGGCCGCCCTGCCGGCGTTGACGGGCGTCGTCGAGGGGCTTCGGCTCGACCGCGAGAGGATGGCCGAGGCGGCTTCGGACGACCGGCTCCTCGCCACGGAGCTCGCCGACGCGCTCGCGAAGCGGGGGATGCCGTTCCGCGAGGCGCACGAGCTCGTCGGCCGCCGCATCGCGGAGGCCGAGTCGCTCGGCACGACGCTCGCGGCCCTCGGCCCCTCGAAGGAGATCACGGCCCAGGACCTTCAGGCGCTCGACGTGCGGCGGGCGCTCGCGAAGCGGGACGTCACGGGGGGCACCGCGCCGAAGCAGGTGGCGCGCGCGGCGAAGGCCGCGGTCCGGCGTCTCGCGGGAGGCGCGGGATGAGGCTTCCGAAGGGCTTCCTGGCCTCGGGCGTGCGCGCGGGCATCCGGAAAAAGCGCCCCGACGTCGCGCTCATCGTGGCCGAGAAGGGCGCGAACGCCGCGGCCCTGTTCACGAAGAACCGCTTCCAGGCCGCGCCCGTGATCCTCGGGAAGAGCGACCTTCGGCGCAGCGGCGGCCGCGTGCGCGCCGTCGTCGTGAACGCGGGCTGCGCGAACGCCGTGACCGGAAAGCCCGGTCTCGACGCCGCGCGACGCGTGCGCAACGGCGCCGCCGCCCTCCTCGGGTTCCCGAAGGAGGAGGTCCTCGTCTCGTCCACGGGCGTGATCGGGGTCGTCCTCCCGGACGCGAAGATCCGCGCCGCGCTTCCCGACGCGAAGGACCGCTTGTCACCCTCGGGGCTCGACGCCGCTTCCCACGCGATCCTCACGACGGACGTGGGGCCCAAGGTCGCCCAGGCCTCGTTCCGCTGGATGGGCCGCCGCGGCCGGGTGGTGGGGTTCGCCAAGGGCGCCGGCATGATCCATCCGAACATGGCGACGATGCTCGCGTTCGTCATGACCGACATTCCCGCGACGCCCGCGTTTCTCAAGACGGCACTTCGCCGGGCAGCCGACGAAAGCTTCCACCTCATCTCCGTGGACGGCGACACCTCCACGAACGACACCGTTCTCCTCATGGCCTCGGGCGCGCTCCCGGGGCCGGAGCTCTCCGCGAGCGGGGACGGCCCGGAGTTCCAGGAGGCGCTGACCGAGGTCTGCCGCACGCTCGCCTGGATGATGGTCCGCGACGGGGAAGGTGCGACGCGCGTTCTCGATCTCACCGTGACCGGGGCGCGCACGGAAGCCGAGGCGAAGGCGGCGGCGCACGCCGTCGCCACGTCTCCTCTCGTGAAAACCGCGCTCCACGGCGGCGACCCGAACTGGGGACGCATCCTCGCGGCCGTGGGCCGGAGCGGGGCCGGCTTCTCGGAAAAGCGCGTCTCGCTCAAGCTCGGAACCCTCGTTCTCGTGAAGGACGGCGTTCCGGCGCTTTACCGGGAGAAGGACGCGGTGCGCATCTTCCGCAGGGAGCGCGTGAGGGTCGTCGTGGACCTCGGAGTCGGAAAGGCGACGGCGTCGAAGCTCGCCGCCGATCTGGGGCACGACTACGTGTCGCTGAACGCGGACTACAGGAGTTAGGGAGAAAGAAAAGCCCGCGGTTTCCCGCGGGCCTCGAGACTCCGGGATTCGAGGGCTACTTCTTGGCCGGCTTCGCCTTGGGAGGAGCGGGCGACGCGGCGGGCGGAGCCTCGGGCGCAGCGCCCGGCGTGAGGCCGAGCGTGGCCATCGCATCCGTGACCTTCGTCTTGGCGGTGTTGCCCTTGGCGTTCGCGTCGATCAAATTGCCCGACTTGAAGGCGTCGGAGGCCTCTCCCCACGACTTCTGGATGTCCGCCAGGCTCGCTTTCGCGGCATCGAGCTTAGCGGCGTCCATGTCCTTCGGGAGCTTCTTCATCGCAGTCAGGGAATCGACCTTCGCCGTGATCTGCGCGACCATCGGCGGAACGGACGTGTTCAGCTCGCTCCAGGATTTCGTCAGGGCGTCCTTCTTGGCGGCGACCGCGGCGACGACGTCCTTCGCCTTGGCGGGAATGCCTTGCGCGATCTCCATCGCGACTTTGTACTCGCCCTTGTTGAAAGCGTCCTGGGCCGATGCGTAGGACGTCAGGACGCCCTTCGTCGGCTCCGGCGCGTACTTGGCACCCTCGGCCTTGATCTCGTTCACGGATGCTTCGGCGGCCTTGAGAGCGGCTTCTGCGGGGCCCTTCTGGCTGCAGGCGACCAGCGCCACGCAGCAGAGCGCCACCGCGGTGATTCTGAGAGCGTTCTTCATTCCCGTCCTCCCTGTCGATCGTTTGTCGTGGTGCGGCCGGATTCTCTCCGCAAACCTCCCGAACATCAAATTCGCTTTGCGCTCAGGGAACGTTCTTCCGGCGGGATTCCTGCGCCATTCCGATGAGATGGCGCAGCCGCTCGGCGTCCTTTTTCCAAAGCCCGTGGATCACGATCGGCGGCGAGCCCCCCGTCGTGTCGATGACGACGTCCGCCAACATCACGCCGGCCTGGATCTTCACGGCTGCGATCTGGTCGGTCGAGATGGAATCCTCGGTGTGCCCGAAGAACCGGGGCTTGTAGCGCGCGATCCGGTCCGGAAAAACGGCGACCTGGACGGGGAAGATCTGGTTGGACGTCGTCAGCCGCGAGGCGCGGATCGCCTCGGGGTTAGTGCTGAACGGCCGGTTGAAGAGATAAAGGACGCCGGCAAAGAGGACGAACGCGACGACGGCGAAGAGAAGAGCCGCGCGCAGCATGCGCCAGCCGAGGCCTGTGGGTCTTTTCGTGGCGTTCTGTTCGGGCAAGGGAGGGAGTCTATGGCGGCAGATCAGAAAATTCTTGACGCATGCGCAATTTACGCCTATCTTGCGCTTGGTTGAATTGCTACCGCCCTCGAGGCAGTTTGATGGGGTGAAACTCCTTTCGTTCGAAGAGAATTAGGTGATCTCGATATAGTACCTTATTTTATATGGAAAACCACGCGATATCCCATATCTTACGGGAGCATTCCGAATAAAATTAGGCGATCTATATAGAAGGCCTTATTTTTTATGGCATTGACGCTTACTCCCAAGCAAAAAGAAATACTGGACTTCATCCGGAGCTATCGGCAGAAGAGGGGTTTTTCGCCCACGCAGCGTGAGATCTGCGAGGAGTTCGGGTACTCCTCCTTCGGGACGCTTCAAAAGCACATCAAGCTGCTCCTCGAAAAAGGCGTCCTCGTGCGCGACTGGAACAAGAGGCGCTCCCTCGTCCTGGCCGAGGAGGAGAAACCCGCCGGAGCCGTGGAGATTCCGCTCGCCGGGCGCATCGCCGCGGGCCAGCCCATCGAGCCCGAGCCCGAAGGGGAGACGGTCGCGGTCCCGGACGTGCTCACGCGAAAAGGTCAGAACTACGTCCTGCGTGTGAACGGCAGCTCGATGATCGACGACGGCATCCACGACGGCGACTTCGTCGTCGTGAACAAGCGCGAGAAGGCTTCGAACGGTGAGATGGTGGCCGCCCTCCTGAACGGCGAGGCCACGCTCAAGCGCTTCTATCGCGAGGCGGACGGCCGCATTCGCCTGCAGCCCGCGAACGAGCGCATGTCGCCGATCTGGGTCTCGGAAGGGGACCTCAAGGTCCAGGGCGTCGTGGTCGGGTTGATGCGCAAGTACTGAGAGGAGACCGGGTTTTCTTTCTCGGATTTTTTCTTCCAAGAAATCTCCGAAATCCCTTTCCTATCGATTCTTCACGCACAATGAATTCGTGAAGCTCCGCCGGCTCGCGCTTCCGAACGGGCTCCACGTGGGATGTCTCGAGGCGGGCGCGTCACGCCCTTCCGGCTCGCCGCCGCTCGTTCTCCTCCACGGCATCGGGGCGGACCATGGGGAGTGGGCGCTCACGCTGCCGCTTTTCGCGCGGAGGCGGCGCGCCGTCGCGCTGGACCTCCTCGGTCACGGCAGAAGCGACAAGCCGGCCGGCCCGGGCGTCGACTACCGGATTCGCCTGCTAGCGGACGTCGTCGTCGACGCGATCGAGACGCTGCCGAACCGGCCGGAGCGCGTGGATCTCCTCGGCCACTCGCTCGGAGGAGCCGTGGCTCTCGATCTCGTGCGGCGCTATCCGCGCCTCGTCCGAAAGCTCGTCCTCGTCGACACCGCGGGGCAGCCGGTCGAAGAGACCATCGACGTCCTCGCGGCCTCGCTGCCTTTCGTTCCGGGCTGCTACGCGGACTCCCGGCGCCTCCTGTCGACGAGCGTGAACTCCCGCTTTCTCGGGCATCCGCTCGTCGCGCTCGCCGCGACGCTCTACAAGGGACGCCGGAAGAACCGGCCGCAGCTCATGAAGCTCGTCGCGTCGATGGCGTCGGGGGAGGATGTGCTGAAGCCCCGGGACCTCGCGAGAATTCCGCACGAGACGCTCGTCGTCTGGGGAGACCGGGACCGTATTTTTCCGCTCGCCGCCGGCCATCGGCTCATGCGCAGCCTGCCGAACGCGCGTCTCGAGGTCATGCCGCGTTGTGGCCACGTGCCGCCCACCGAGTGCCCGGTGACGTTCGCGCGGCGCGTGATCGCGTTTCTCGACGCTTAGTTCGTTATTCTCCCGACCAAATGCGCACGACACGCTTCACGGTCGCGATGCCGCGGCCCGAGACGCACCTTTACGACATCACCATGGAAGTCGACCCGAAGGGCGCGACGACTCTCGACCTCGTGCTCCCGGTGTGGACACCGGGGTCATACCTCGTCCGGGAGTTCTCGCGACACGTAAGGGATTTTTCTGCGAAAGAAAAGGGCGCCCGCGGGACCATTCCCGCCGAGAAGATCGCCAAGAACGTCTGGCGTCTCTCTTTACTTTCTAAGAAATCTTCTTCTTCATCCTCTCTTCTCCTCGTCTCCTATCGCGTCTACGCGCACGAACTTTCGGTCCGCACGTCACATCTCGACTCGTCGCACGGGTTCGGCAACGGCGCGAACCTCTTCTTCTATGTGGAAGGCCGGAAGGAGGAGCCGCAGGAGGTGCGATTCTCGCTGCCGCGCCTCTGGAAGGTCTCTATGGCCCTCCCCTCGCGCAGCGGCGTCTTTCGCGCGGCCGACTACGACGAGCTCGTGGATTCGCCTTTCGAATGCGGGACGCACCGCACGTTCGCGTTCACCGTGCGCGGCGTGCCGCATACGCTCGCTCTCTGGGGCGGCGGCAACGAGGACCCCGCGCGCCTCGCGAGGGACCTCAAGCGGCTCGTGCTCGAAGCCGCGGCGCTCTTCGGCGGCCTGCCGTACGAGCGTTACCTCTTCCTCGTCCACCTCTCCGCAGGCGCGCGCGGAGGGCTCGAGCATCGCTCCTCCCAGTCGGTCGCGCTCGATCCCCATGCGTTCCGGCCCGAAAAGTCCTACCGCGACGCGCTCCTCCTCTTTTCGCACGAGCTCTTCCACGCCTGGAACGTCAAGCGCATCCGGCCCGAGGCCTTCGGCCCGTTCGACTACGCCGGCGAGGTCTACACCGCGGACCTCTGGGCTCTCGAGGGGCTCACCTCCTACTACGAAGCGCTGCTCCTCGTTCGCGCCGGCCTTCTGACCGAGGCGCAGGCCTTCGAGGAGTGGATGCGGCACTGGAAGGCGCATCTCGTGACGCCGGGCCGTCTCGTTCAGAGCGCCGAGTCGGCCTCTTTCGACACCTGGATCCGCTTCTACCGGCCCGACGAGAACTCGGTGAACGTGGCGGAGAGCTATTACCGGCGCGGCGCGATCCTGGGCCTCGCGCTCGATCTGGCGCTCCGCCGCGCGACGGCCGGCCGCCGCGGCCTCGACGAGGTCTTTCGACGGCTCTTCAGGACGTACGCCTCGAAGGGCCGGGCATACCCGCCGGGAGCTTTCGAGGACGTGGCCGCGCGCGTCGCCCTCTCACGCCCCGCGGTGCGGCGCTTTTTCGACCGCTACGTGCGCGGCACCGGGACGCCGGATCTCGCGCGCCTCCTCGGCGTCGCGGGCCTGAGGCTGCGCGAGGCGCCGGAAACCGAAGAAGGCGTTACCGACGCGATGGCCCCGCGGACGAGAGCGGACTTCGGCTGGAAGACGAAGCTCGAGGAGGGGAGGCTCGTCGTGTCGGAGGTGCTGGCGGGGAGGCCGGCGCAAGCCGCGGGGGTGAATGCGGGAGACGTGCTCGTCGCTCTCGACGGTCTCCGCGCGAGCGAGGAGCTCCTCGCGCGGCTCGAGAAGGAGCGCAAGCCGCAGAGCCCGGTGGACGTCGCGGTGTTCCGACGGGAGGTCCTGGAGACGCACCGCGTGCGGCTTGGAGGGAAACGTGCGTCCGTCTGGCGGATCGAGCCCGCTCCCGGGGCCGCGGCCGGCGCCCGTCGCCTGAAGAGGCGCTGGCTGAAGACGCGCGTCAGCGCTTGAAGAAGCCCTGGGGCGCTCCGGTCTGCATTGCCGCCGCCGCGCCGCTCGTTCCGAGGAGCTTCTGGTTCAGGTCGCGGATCCGCTCGTTGAGCTGGGCGACCTTCGCCGCCATCTCCTGGCGCTGCCGCTCTCCGTCCGACCGGACCTTCTGGATCTCGTTCTCGGCCTCGGCTCCCTGCTGAGCCTTGACCTGGATCATGCGATCGCGCTCCGACAGGTCGGCTTCGAGCGACGAGATGAGCTCGTCCTTCTCGATCAGCCGCTGGCGCCATTTCTCTTCCTGCTCTTCGTAGAGCTTCTTCACGTCCATGAGCTCGGTGATGGCGGAAAAGTCGTTCGCGGATGGGGCCATGATTCCTCCTCGGCCACGCTCCTCGATCTTCGGGAAGAGCTTCCGGAGCTTGAGTGAGAGGTCTTCGGGGTCGGACGAGAGCTTCATCGCGGCGTTCACGTCGATCGCGCCGTTCACGAGGAGCGCGATGAGCGACTGGTTCATGGACTGCATCTTGAAGTACGCGACCGAGGTCTCGATCTCCTCCTGGATCTCCTTCGTCTCGCCGGTCTCGATCTGCTTGGCGATCTTCGGCGAGTTGATGAGGATCTCGACGACCGGCACGAGGCCCTTGCCGTCCACGCGGTCGATGAGCTGCATGGAGATGATCGAACGGAGCACGAGCGCAAGCTGGCGGCGCACCTGGTTCTGCTGCGCCGGCGGGCAGGAGTCCATGATGCGGTCGATCGTCTGCGACGCGTTGTTCGTATGTAGCGTCGAATAGACGAGATGGCCCGTCTCGGCCGCCGTGATCGCGGTCGACATCGTCTCCCAGTCGCGCATCTCGCCGACCATGATGACGTCGGGGTCCTGGCGCATCACGTTGCGAAGGGCCTCGGGGAACGAGACCGTGTCGGTCCCCATCTCGCGCTGCGAGACGGAGGCCATGTTGTCCTGGAAGAGGTACTCGATCGGGTCCTCGATCGTGACGATGTGGACGGGGTGCCGCTCCGTGATGAGCTTGACCATCGCCGCGAGCGTCGTCGACTTGCCGGATCCGGTCGGGCCCGTCACGAGGACGAGTCCGGCGGGAAGGTCGGCGAACGTCTCGATCACCTCGGGCAGGTTCAGGGCGGCGACCTGCGGAATCTGGTAGGGAATGCGGCGGAACACCGCGGTCCAGGTGCCGCGCTGCAGGTAGATGTTCCCGCGGAACCGCGCGACCCCGGTGATCCCGTAGCCGATGTCGACCGCGTAGTTCTGCTGGAGCTTGTCCCGCTGGTACGGCGTGAGGATCGGGAGGACCATGTCCTCGATTTCCTTCGGCGCGAGCGGATCCGTCTTGAGGGGGACGAGCCGCCCGTTGACGCGGAGGAGCGGAGGACGGCCCGGCTTCAGATGGAGATCCGAGGCCTCCTTCTTCGTGACGAACTTCAGAAGCTCGGTCAGGTCCATCTGGGTGTGGGCTCTCGGGTCATTTTACTTCAACAGAGGCCGCAGCGGGCCCAAAAGACGGCCGGAGGCGACGAAGCCAGGCGCGGGCCGCGCGCGGACCGCGGATCTCCGAAGACGCGAGGGCGAGGTCGAAGGCGGCGAGGGCGTCTCCCAGTGTCTTCCCCTCCCCGAGGCCGAGAAGAGAAGAGATTTCTGCGAATGGAAGAGGACGGGTGGGCTTCAGGATCCGGCGGAGCGCGGTAGGCCTCCTTAGGATCCTTTCGGCGACATCGGCGAGGTCCCGCGCGCGCCTGTCGCCGGCAGCGCGAAGGAAGGCGGTGGATTCTGCTTCGAAAGGGGAAGAACGGCGCAGGAGCGCGGCGACGTCGCGGCGCGAGGGCGGGCGGGCGGCGCGTGGCCCCGAGAGCGGGAGAGCGTAGAGCCTGCTCGCGAGCCGCAGCTCTTCCCGGCTGACTTTCCACCTTCTAAGAAGATCTTCGGCTCTCTTCGGACCCATCGGATGAAGGAGGAGCACCCGCGCAACACGGGCGTCGCGGGAGTCGAGGCCAGAGACGAGAGAGAGACCGCGGCGGCGCTCGCGCGCCGCCGTGCTTAGAAGGAGGATGGAAAGGACGCCCGTTCGCTCGAGGAACCGCAGGGCGCGCATTCTTCCCTCCGCGGGCGCGCGGAGGAGCTTGTCGAGCTCGACGAGGCGCCGCTCCGCAGCAACCATTCGAAGCATCTTCGCGGCCTGACGAAGCTCCGGGATGGCGGCTCGCGCGACGTGGAATCCCGGCAGCTCCGCGAGAAACCGCGCGGCCCTCAGGACTCTCAAGGGATCTTCCAGAAAGACGCCTGGCCTGGGCGGTTTGAGCCTCCTCGCCTTCAGGTCCGCGAGCGCGCCGGGAGCGCTCGAGAACGTGCCCCGAGGAAGCGAGAAAGAGAGCGCGTTGACCGTGAAGTCGCGCCGCAGGAGGTCGGCGGCGGGATCGCCCGCTTCTTCCCACACGTCGATCTCGTGCGCGCGAAACGGCACCTTGAGGATGCGCTTGGGCGCCGAGCCGATCGGCACGACGCGCGATCCGGCTCTCGTCGCGAGCCCGGTCGCGATCCTCTCTGCGCTCTTCGGCGGTGCGACGAGGTCGAGATCGCCGCCTTCTCTTCCGAGAAACGCGTCCCGCACCGCCCCCCCGACGACGCGGACGCCGTCCTCGGGTCGCGCGAGCGAAGCCGCGGCGGACGCGTCGGCGCGCCTCAGGAGGGCGCGGAAGCCGCGCCGGACCGCGAAATCTTCGTTCAGCGGGACGCCTCGTCGCGAGCCGGCCGGGCCGGCCACGTGACGCATTTCACGTTCGAGCCGTCCGGATCGGGATAGGCGGCGAGCTCGACTCTCATGGCGTCGGCGAGTCTCCGCGCCACGGAGAGGCCGAATTCGCCGCCGCTGCGTGCGGACCCGACGTCGTCGAAGAGATGAGCGGTCCTCTCGACGGAGAGCGTGGGGCCGCGATCCACGATCCGGATCACGGTGCGGTCGCCGTCCCGCGACGCCGAGAGGAGAACCGGCTCGTCCGACCGCGGTGTGGTCCGCAGGGAGTGGTCCACGAGGTTCGTGACGAGCCGCTCGATCTTTTCGCGGTCGGCGTTCACGCGCGGGAGCCCTTTAGGCACGTCGACGCGGAGTCTCAGGCCGCGCTTGAACGCCGAAGCCGAAAGCGCTCCCGAGAGCCCGCGCAGGACCTCGCCGAGATCGACCTCCGAGAAATTGACGGTGGCGCGCGCCCGGCCCGTGACGGCGGCGTCCAGGACGTCCGCGATGAGCCTCTCGAGGCGCGCGATGCCGTCCGCAGCCGTCTTCAGGAGCTGAGTCGGGCGCTCGGGGACCTCGGCGGCGAGGTCGGTCAGGACGACTTCGAGGTAGCTCTGCACGATCGCGAGCGGCGTCCGCAGCTCGTGCGCGGCCGCCGTCCAGAAGCGCGCGCGCATGGCCTCGGCCTCTCGCACGTTCGCCTGAAGAGCCTCGAGCTGCCGCGACGTCTCGGCCAGGTCCTTGGCGAGCACCTTCTCCCGTGCCTCGCGCGAGTTCGCTTTCCGCCGGTCGCGCAGAGTCAGAGTCGACCAGCCCGCCTGCCCGGCGGTTTCGTCCGGCGTCGGCATCGAGATGACCTCGACGGGGATCGTCTCGCCCGATGCCGTGAGAAGGCGCACCCTTTCCCGCGCCAGGTGCGAACCGTCGGGGCGAATCGCCTCGTCGAACGTCTCCTCCGGGCCGGGAGGCCGGAGCAGCACGTGGTAGTCGAGCCCGACGAGCTCGGTCTCGACGCGGCCCGTCAGCGCGCAGAACGGCGGGTTGACGATCAGGATCTCGCCGGTCGGCCCCACCATGGCCGTGGGATCGGGGATTCCCGTGAGGATGCGCTGGACGGTCCGGAGGCGCTTGCGGTCGGGATTCTTCTCGAGGGCGTCGCGCGGGCGGCCCGTGTCGCTCGCGGCGCGCAACAGTCGCGCGGCGGCCCCGAGCAGCGCCACGTCCACGAGCCCGAACGGCACGCGCTCGCGCACCGCGTGGAGGTAGAGGTCGCTTCCCTCCCCGGGGAGCTGACGGCAGAGCAGGGAGCGGATCGGCGCTCCTTCGAGGTAGCCCTTGGCGTCTCCCATGAGGGGATCGCGGTCGATCTCCTCGACGAGGACGGGCCCGGACCGCGACGCCGCGGCGCGCAGCTCGGGATACCGCGCGATCTCCACCTCGCGGCCCACGACGCCCGCTCCGAGGCTCGAGCCCTGGAGCGTCGCCACGGCCGAGCCCGCCTTCCACCGGAAGAGGCTCACCCGCGAGGCATCGAGAGAAAGAGAAAGCGCGCGAAGGGCGTGCTCGATGAAGTCGCGGCCCTCGGCCGCGAACTGCTCCCACAGCTCGAGAAGGGCCGTGAGCTGGACGCGGGAAAGAAGGATCGCGGGGGCCGGGTCGTCCGAGTCCTCTCCGAGAGCCGTCGTCGCGCGGTTCCAGGGACTGCGCGCGACCGTCTCGAGCGCCAGCGGACGGCGGGGGGCGCCGTCGTCGGCGAGGACGAATACCGAAGGAGGCGCGACCGCGTGAGGCAGGAGCGAAAGCAGCGTGGCCGCATCGGCCGCGGTGCCGGGCGGGACGACGAGGAGGACGTCCGGCATCGAGGAGTAGAGGAGCGTTCCGGCTTCCTCGAGCGTGCGCGCGACGAGAACTTCGGTGCCGGCTCTTTCGAGCGGGCTCCGAATGGCCTCCGGCACGTCGCCGCCCGGACGAAAGAGGAGGAATGGCCTCATGCTCGCGGGGTCCCGTCAAAGACGGTACGGGCACGTCCGTCGGGCGTCAAGCGGGCCGCTATACTTTCGCGGTGAGGATCGATCCCGCGCTCGTCTCGAGGGTGGCCGCGCTCGCGGCCCTCGAGCTCTCCGACGCCGAGCGGGAGGCGATGGCGGGACAGCTCACCCGGATCGTCGCGCACTTCGAGGCGCTGAGAGAGCTGCCCGAGTCGATGCTTCCGGAGGATGCCTCGGAACGCCCGACGCCGTTCAGGGAGGACGTCGCCCGCGACGGCTCTCCGGGTCCCCTGGTCGAGGCCAACGCGCCCGCTTTCGAGCATGGGCACTTCGTGGTGCCGCGTGTCGTGACGAGGGACTGAGCGTTTGACCGAGCCTTCGCCGGCCGAGCTTCTCGAAGGATCTTTCGTCACGATCGCCGATGCCGTCGGCACCGGGCGCGTCACCGCGCGCGCTCTCGTCGAGGAATCCCTCGCGCGCGCGGGAAAGGCACGCGACGCGTTCGGCGCCTTCCTGTCGATCAGCGCCGAGATGTCCCTGGCCGAAGCGGGAGAGGTCGATCGGCGCGTCGCCGCGGGCGAGCGGCTGCCCCTCGCGGGCGTTCCGCTCGCCGTCAAGGACAACATCAACGTCGCGGGCCGCCCCTCCACGGCCGGCTCGAGGATCCTTTCCGGTTTCGTGGCGCCCGATCACGCGACGTGCGTCGCGCGGCTCGTCGAGGCCGGAGCCGTCGTCGTCGGCAAGACGAATTGCGACGAGTTCGGAATGGGCTCGTCGAACGAGAACTCCGCGTACGGGCCGGTGCGGAATCCCTGGGATCCGTCGCGCGTGCCCGGCGGCTCCTCCGGAGGATCGGCGGCGTCCGTCGCCGCGCGCGCGGTGCCGCTCGCGATCGGAACGGACACGGGCGGATCGGTGCGGCAGCCGGCCGCTCTCTGCGGGCTCGTGGGCTGGAAACCGACGTACGGCCGCGTCTCGCGCTACGGCCTCATCGCCTTCGCGTCGTCCTTCGATCAGGCGGGCGCTCTGACGCGGTCGGTGGACGAGTCGGCGCGTGCGTTCGCCGTGATGGCGGGCGCCGACCCGCGAGACTCGACGGCGCTCGCGACCCCGGTGCCGGACGTCCTGGCGGCGCGCGGACAGGGCGCCCAGGGAGTGCGGATCGGCCTCCTGGCGGAAGCGTCGTCGGCGGACGGCGGCCTCCATCCGGACGTGAAGGCCTCCTTCGAAGCGGCCGCGGCGGCGCTCGGCGCCGCGGGCGGCGTCGTGTCGACGGTGTCCGTGCCGCGCGTGACACTCGCCGTTCCGGTCTACTACCTCACGGCCACGGCCGAGGCCTCCTCGAATCTCGCGCGTTTCGACGGCGTGCGCTACGGCGCCCGAGCGGGAGAGGTCTCGCTCGCGAGCCTCTACCAGAAGACCCGGTCGGCGGGCTTCGGGCCGGAAGTGAAGCGGCGCATCCTGCTCGGCACGTTCGCACTTTCCGCCGGCTACCACGACGCCTATTACGGCCGCGCGCAGAGGGTCCGTGTGCTTCTCGCCTCGGACTTCGCCGAGGCCTTTCGCGGCGTGGACGCGATCCTGTGTCCGACCTCTCCCGAGCCCGCATTCGAGCTCGGCGCGAAGACGGACGATCCGCTCGCGATGTACCTGGCCGACGTCTTCACGGTTCCCGCGAGCCTCGCGGGCCTGCCCGCGGTCTCGGTTCCCTCGGGCTTCTCCAGGGACGGACTACCCATCGGGATGCAGCTCATCGGGCCGGGCGACTCCGAGCCGCTCCTTTTCGCGCTCGCGCGCGTCCTCGAGGACGCATCCGGCGCCCTCGCGCGGCGCCCACCGGGCGCGGTGAGTTGAGCGGACGGCGCTTTCTCGCCGCCGCGGCCGGCGCCGCGCTTTTCCTGCCGGCCGCCCCGTCGCTTCCCTCTGCTCCGGCCCGCCGGATCGAGGTGTCGCGGGACTTCGCCGTCCAGCGCGCGGACGGAGCGATCACCGTCGAGGCGCGGCCTCTCGAAGGGGAGACGCCGATCGAGTTCGTCCGCCGCGTCTCGACGGACGACGCGACGGCGCAGCGGCTGCTCGCCCTGCCGGGAGTCGCGGCGGGCACGCGAAGCGCCGTGCTCTCCTACGCCGCGCTCTCCGACGAATCCAAGCGCGCCGCGATCGCGGCGCTCTTTCCGTCCGACGTGCGGGCGACGACGGGCTGGCTCCACATCGCGGTGGAGGAGGAACGTCTCGCCGGGATCGCCGAATGGTTCACGGGCACGGCCGACAACGCGAAGGCGCTGGCGACGGAGAACGCCCTCGGTCTCGACGTCGTGCCTCCCGGCGCGACCGTCCGGATTCCCGTGCACCTCCTCCTGCCGCCGTTCCGCGACGCCGAAAGCGTGCCCGACATGGAGCCGCCGAATCTCGTCTACGACCAGGACGAGAGGGGCCGCTACGCGGTGTACCGCCTGCGAAAAGGAGAGGCGCTCTATTCGGCGGTGGTGGTGCGCTTCACGGGCCGACTCGATGCCGTCGATGTGAACGACCTCGCCATGACCATCGCGGCGCGCTCCGCGATCGAGAACGTCCACGCGATCCCGGTCGGTTACCCCGTGAAGATCCCGATGGAGTACCTGACCGAGGAGTTCCTCCCGAAGGGGGACCCGCGCTCCGTGGAGCGCGCGAAGGAGAAGGCCGAGTCCCAGCAGTTCGCGCGGCCCGAGATCGCCCGGGGCCTGGCGGGCGTGCGCGTGATCCTCGACGCGGGTCACGGCGGCCGCGACACGGGGACTCTCCACGGGGACGTATGGGAATCGACGTACGTCTACGACGTCGCCTGCCGGCTGCGGAAGATCCTGGCCGAGAGAACGCGCGCCGAGGTCATCATGACGACGAAGGACTCGGCGCTGGGGTGGAAGGTGCCGGACCGCGACGGGCTTCGCGGTCGTCGGACCCAGTTCCTCCTCACCGACCCGGCCTACTCGCTCGCCGATCCCACGGTCGGCGTCAACCTCCGGTGGTACCTCGCGAACAGCCTGATCCGGCGGCCCGGGCCGGACGGCGAGAAGGTGCCTCCCGAACGGACGATCTTCGTCTCCCTTCACGCCGACTCGCTGCACCCGTCGGTGCGCGGCGCCATGGTCTACGTGCCCGGCGAGCGCTACCTGCGCGAACGCTACGGCAAGAAAGGTGCGGCGTACGCGGGGTATCGGGAGGTAAAGGAGCAGCCGGTCGTCTCGTTCAACCGCAAGGAGCGCGTCGCTTCCGAGGGCGCCTCCACGACGCTCGCGAACGCCATCATCGCCGCCATGCGCGAGGCGGGCCTGCCGATTCACAGTTTCTCGCCGGTGCGCACGCACGTGATCCGCTCGGGCCGCGAGTGGGTGCCGGCGGTCCTGCGCTACAACCGGGTCCCGAACCGGGTGCTCGTCGAGCTCGCGAATCTCGGAAACGAGGAGGACCGCGCGCTCATGAAGACGCGCGCCTTCCGCGACTCGCTCGCCGACTCGCTCGCGTCCGCGGTCGTCGCCTTCTTCGGCGGCCCACCGCCCGGGCTCTACGGGCCGGTGCCGCAGACCGCGTCCGCCCGGACGCCGAAACCGGTCAAGCCGGCGCCGAAAAGGCCGCGCAAGAGACGCTGGGGGCCACCGCCTCGAACCAGTTCCGGCGCGAGGCGTCGAGGAGTCCCGCGAGATCCACGAGCGCGACCGCACGGGTGACGTCGGCGAGGAGCCGGGCGCGGGAAGGCGTGTCCCGCGGCGAGAGGGCCGCACGGCAGCAGGCGTCGAAGGCCGGCGCGAACTCGCCATGCGAACCGCACAGGAACGTGCCCGCGAGGTCGGGCCTTCCGGCCCGCCGCGCCGATTCCGAGAAGTGGGCCGCGGCGAAGTAGAGCTTGGACAACTGGACGAAGAGCGGAAAATCGCCGAGAGCCGAATAGAGCGCCGCGACCAGCCGGGCGGAGCGGTCGGCCTCCTGGAGGGTGAGGGCGCCGAAGGCCGCGAGGCGGGCGTCGAAGCGCGGCGTCCCGAAATCCTGCTCGAGCGCCTCGGCGAGCCGCTGAATGCCGAGGAGCGCGAGCGGGAAGCCCGTCGAGAGGAGCGGGTCGGCGAACGCCGCGGCCGACGGGAGGAGAGCCCACCCCGGCCCGGCGGCGCGGGCGCGCCGGAACCCGAGGCGCGGCTCATGGACGAACGGGCGGACGGGACGCGCGTTCGCGAACTGGGCGCCGACGCTCGGGAAGCGGGCGAGCAGACGCTCCCATGCGGGAGCGCCCTCCTCCAGACGAAGGTCGCGCGCGAGAGGCTTCTCGGCGGCGACGCCCGCGCTCGTGACGCCGTTCGAGAAGCGGAGGACCCAGATCCAGCCGCCGGGGAAGACGTGGTGAACCGCCGCGTCGTCGACGGGGTAGGGCGGGGAGTCCGGCGACGCGAAGTCGGGCATCTCGTCGAGGCGGCGAACGCCCGTGAAATGGGAGAAGAGGGATTCCGTCGAAGGAAGGCCGGCGGGAGCCGCCTCACCAGCGCCCAGCGCGGCGGCGAGCGCACCGTCGCGGCCCGACGCATCCACGAGGAACGCGGCGCGGACGGAGAGCGGGCCATCTTCCCTTTCGAAGGAGATCTCCCATCCCCTTTCCCCGCGAACGACGTCCCGCAGGGCGGCGCGATCCAGATAACGGGCGCCGGCCGCCTCCGCCTCCTTCAGAAGAAGGAAATCGAATTCTTCCCGGTACCAATGCGTGTCGGCGACCTCGTCGTCCGGGCTCGCCGCGACGAGGAGCTGGTCCTGCCGATCCGGGGCGTTCGCGAACGGGCGACCCTCCGCGTGATGGAAGAAGCTGAAGCCGCGTTTCAGGCCGCAGCTCACCTCGGGGTACGCGCGCCTCCACGAGCCCCACTTCGCGAACGGCCGGATCCGGGGGAGGTCGTAGCGCCCGGCGATCTCCTCGAGCAGGAGATTCGCAAGCGGCGACGTGGACTCGCCGATCGCGAAACGCGGATGGGACCCTCTTTCGAGGAGCACGACGGAGAGTCCGAGCCGCCGCGACACGAGAGCGAGAAGCGTGCCCGCGAAGCCGGACCCCACGATCGCGACGTCGAACGCGCCTTGCATGCGTTACGCCCCAGTGCGCGAGCGACCCAGGCACGAGGGACATTGAGGAGGAAGAGGAAGATTTCGT
Organism: Thermoanaerobaculia bacterium; assembly: GCA_963719225.1. Lineage (GTDB taxonomy): Bacteria > Acidobacteriota > Thermoanaerobaculia > UBA5066 > UBA5066 > Fen-183. The sequence continues at coordinate 1,603,520 of CAVRAY010000001.1, forward strand.
TGAATGAGGTTCATTTCGCGGAGCCTGTGCACGCGAGCCGCGGCGCAGCAGGCCGGGGCGCTGAGAGCGTCCGCATTCCAGAGATCCGCAAGAACGAGACCCGCCGCGCGGTGTCGTCCTTCTTCACCTTCTAGGAAATCCCCCGGCGCTTTCCCCTCTTCCCCTTCTAAGAAATCTTCTCTTCGTTCTTCTTCCAGGGAATCTCCCAGCGCCATCTCCAGATCCTCGAGCGTCGGGGGAATGAACAGACCCTGCCTCTGCAGCTCTTCCATCGCGCCGTTGCCGAGGCGCGTCGGGATGAGAGAGACGACCTCCGCGCCCGCCCGAAAGGACGTCGCGACGCTCCTGCGCGTTGCGTCCGCCCACTCCTCTCTCCGCAGAAACGGGAGCCCGACGAGGACGAAGCTGCGGACGCCGATCGCGTGAGACGAGAGGAATCGACAGGCGTTCTCGAAATCTTCGACCGTCATCCCCTTGTCCAGTCTTCTCAGGATCTCCTCGTTGGCGGTCTCGAGCCCGAGAGCGATCTGGAGGCGCGGGCCCCCGAGGAGATCGCGAAACCGCAGGCTCGATTCGCCGACGAGCGCGGGGTGGCATTCCACGACCACGCTCTCGAAACCGCGCGCGAGCGAGGCGATTTCCTCGTGGTCCCCCCGCGGAATCGACGCGCGGTCGAAGAAGCTGCCCGCGTTGTAGAGCTTCAGGACGTTCGCGGCGGGCAGCCTCTCGAGCGCGTAGCGGAGCTGCGCCGGAATCGCGCCCCTCGGCGTCGGCGCCTCGAGCGTGTTCTTCCAGAGATCGCACATGAGGCAGTGCCAGGGGCACTCCCGGTTCGTCAGGAAGACCGTGGCGACCCGGTCCGTTCCGCCGTCCACGCGGGGCTCCTCCTCGACGAAGACGCCGTACGGGCGGAACGGATCCACCGCGTTGCGGTCGGGCCGCAGGCCGAGGATCGCCTCCTCGCGCGCCTCGCGGTCGATGGAAGAGAAATCGATCACGCGGCGCCGAGGTATCGCGACAGGAACGCGGCGCGATACTGCGCCTCGGAGAAGGGAAAGCGCCGCGCGTAGACGTCCTGTCCGCCGGCGCCGTGCTGGAACCTCCGTTTCGGGTAGACGGGCATCCTCCGGCCGGTGATCGCTTCGACCCCGCGCGAGACGATCCCGCCCTTCAGCGCGTAGAGCTTCTGGACGTCTCCCTCGGTGAGCGCGTCGAACGGGATTCCCTCGGCCACGGCAATGACGCGGGACGCGTGAACGGGCTGAAGCCGGAGAAGCCGCAGGCGCGAAGGGGTGCGTACGTGCGCGCGTACGAGCGGCTCTGGCCTCCGGAGTACGTGTCCGAGTGCTTGAGCGAGCCGACGCCCCAGCCTTCCTGGTAGAGCATGGGGTTCGTGACGACGCTCCGGATCGTGAGCTCGGGTTTTCGTCGATGGGGTAGTCCTTCAGGTTCTCGTCGCCGCCGTCGCCGTCCAGGAGGAACCGCCACCGGGGATGGCGGGCGCGGATCCCGCGGAGGAGCGCGAGCGCCATCGTCGCGGACTCCACGTCGCGCGGCTTGTAATCCTCGATGATCCGCACGGCCTCCACCGGGTCGCAGCGAAGCCGGGTCGACCTCGACGTTCTCGAGGAAGAAACCGAGGTCGAGAGCCTCGAGGAAGGCCCTCGCCTGCGCGAGATCCGGGCCTTCGAAGGTCGGCCCGCTGCCGAGGGAGAGCGTGAAGGCCTTGAGGCGCGACGGGCTCATGCCCAGGCGGCGGAGGACATGGTGCGTCACGAGGAAAACGGCACCGCTGTCGATGCCGCCCGAGAAGCAGACGCCGACGGGCTCGTTCGGGGGAACCGTACGGAGCCACTTCGCGATCTCGTTCGCGAGCGCGCCCACGTAGAGGCGGCCGATCTCGCCGAGGTCGGAAGGAAGGACGTTCCGCGCGGGCGTGAACGTCCGCACGTAGCTCGGGGCGGGGTCCGGGCAGCCGACGAGCCGCAGCGTGACGACGTGGTGCGCAGGCACCATGCGCGTATAGCTCGGGTGGAACTGGTCGGCGTGAGAGTGCTCGGCGAGCCAGCTCTCGATCGCGTCGATCCGGTCCGCGACGACGAGAACGGGGCCGTCCTTTTCCTTCGCGAGGAAATACCTCAGGGGGCGGTCGAGAGAGCGCGCGAGCCGCACGGTGATCCCGTCCACCCCGACGAGCGCGTACGAGCCGTCGAGGGCGGCGACGGCTTCCGCGTCCCCGGACGCCACGCGCGCGCGGGCGACCTCGAGGGAGCGGCCGTGGAGAACGTTGAGGGCCGGATCGGTGAGATCGACGACGCGGGCGACGGAACGGTACATCGGCCTCGAGCCTCCGGGGGCGATGCTAACGCGGCCGACGGCCTTCCTCCGCGCGGGCCTGCTATATTCCGACGGCTTCTGCGCCCGCCGGCGGCCTCGCGGCATCCGGTCGAGGCCCGACGCGGAGGTCACCGAAAAGAGATGCTCGAAGCGCACGGACTCTCAAAGTCGTTTTACGGAACACCGGCGGTCACGGACGTGAGCTTCCGGGTCGAGAGCGGCGAGATCCTCGGCTTTCTCGGCCCCAACGGAGCCGGCAAGACGACCACGATGCGGATGATCACGGGCTTCCTCGAGCCGACCGCCGGCCGCGTGACGCTCGCGGACGTGGACGTCATGGAAAAGCCCCTTCTCGCCAAGCGCTCGCTCGGATACCTGCCCGAGACGCTCGCGCTCTACCCGGAGATGCGGGTCCGGGAATACGTCGCCTTCCGCGCCGAGCTCTGCGGAGTCCCGGGTCGCGAGGTGAAGGCGTTCGTCGACGAGGCGCTCCGGAAGTGCTTCGTGGACGACGTCGCGTCGAATCCGATCGGCAACCTCTCGAAGGGATACCGCCAGCGCGTCGGCCTCGCGGGAGCGCTCGTCCACAAGCCGAAGGTGCTCGTGCTCGACGAGCCCACGGTCGGGCTGGACCCGCGCCAGATCGTGAAGGTGCGCGAGCTTATCCGGGACCTCAGAAAGGACCACACGATCCTGCTGTCGACGCACATCCTTCCCGAAGCCGAGCTCGTCTGCGACCGGATCCTCATCATCGACAAGGGTCGCATCGTGGCTTCCGGGACGCCCGAGACGCTTCGCCACCAGATGTCGCAGATGCCCAGCGTGACCGTCACCCTGAAGGGCGAGGTGCCCGAGGCCGATGCCGTCTTCCGCCAGCTGGCCGGCGTCTCGCGCGCCTCGCGCATCGGGGCAGGCGGCGAGACGCGCGTCACGCTCGACGGCGAGGCGGGCACGGACCTGCGCGAATCCGTCTTCAAGGAGACCGTCACGCGCGGCTGGACCCTGCTCGAGCTCACGCCCCGCCAGGCTTCGCTCGAGGACGTGTTCGTGCGCCTCGTCTCCCGCGACGCCGCCGTCGAGGTCGACACGAAGCCGGGCGTCGACCCGAGCCTCGAGGCGACCGCCACGGGGGTTCCGAAGTGAAGGCCTTCGTCGCGATCGTCAAGCGCGAGTTCTTCTCGTACTTCGTCTCACCGCTCGGCTACCTCGTGCTGACGTCGTTCCTGCTCGTGAGCGGGTGGGTCTTCATGGTGCTCGTCGGAGCGCTCAATTCGCCGGATACGCCCCGGATGGCGCTCATGTCCACGTTCTTCACGAACGTGTTTCAGTGGATCTTCCTGATGCTCGTCTCGGCGATCATCGCGATGCGGCTCCTCACGGAAGAGCGCAAGTCGGGCTCCATCGAGACGCTGCTGACCGCGCCCGTGTCCGAGGCGACCGTCGTGGCGGCGAAGTTCACGGGAGCCTGGTGCTTCTTCCTTTTCCTGTTCGTTCCGACGGTGACCTATCCGCTCCTGCTCTCGCGCTTCGGAGGATTCGACCTCGGGCCGGTCCTCGCGGGCTACCTCGGAATCGCGCTCATCGGCGCGCTCTTCATCTCCGCCGGCACGTTCGCGTCCGCGCTCACGAAGAACCAGATCGTCGCCGCCATCCTCGCGTTCGTTCTCATCCTCGGCAGCTTCATCATCGGGATCGCGCGAGACTTCCTGCCCTTCCCCTCGGCGCGCGAGGCGCTGAGCTACCTGAACATCCTCGAGCACATGGATGACTTCGCCCGGGGCATCGTGGACACGCGCCGAATTCTCTACGTCGTCTCGACTGTGGTCTTCTTCCTCTTCCTCTCGACGCGCGCCCTCGAGGCGAACAAGGCCCGCTGAGATGGACGACACGCGGAAAGACACACCCTCGCGCTCCGCCTATCGCGCGACGCTCGCGCTCTCGGTCGTCCTCGGGCTCGGGATCCTGATCCTCGTGAACTTCATCGGCTCGCGGCGCTACGCGCGCTTCGACTGGACGACCGCGGGTCGCTACTCCCTCTCCGAGAAGACGGTCAACGTCCTCAAGGACCTCAAGACGCCGGTCCAGATCACCGTCTTCATGACGGCGGGAACGCCGCTCTATCCGGAGGTCGACGAGCTCCTCAAGCGTTACAAGGCGAAGAGCCCGATGCTGACCGTCGAGACGCTCGATCCGACGCGCAACCCGGTCCGGGCGAAGACGTTCGTCGAGGAGACGGGCCTGAGGAACCTCGCCGTCGTCTTCCGCGCCGGAGACAAGAAGAAGATCGTGACGGAAGACCGCATCGTCGAATACGACTACTCGAGGGCCCGCATGGGCGGCGAGCCCTCGGTGAAGAGCTTCCGCGGCGAGCAGGAGTTCACTTCCGCGATCCTCAGCGTCACGCAGGCCCGGGCGCCGAAGGTCCTCTTCACGTCGGGGCACGGAGAACGCAGGTTCGACGCGGCCCGGAGCCGCGAGGGATTCTCGGAGGTCGCGGAGTCCCTCAAGGCCGACAACTGCACCGTCGAGGAATGGGCGACGCTCGGCGCGAAGTCCGCGCCCGAGGACGCCGATCTCGTCGTCGTCGCGGGGCCGCGGACGCCCTTCACGGAGAGTGAGCGCGACGTGCTGAAGAAGTACCTCGACGGCGGGGGCCGCGTTCTGTTCTTTCTGGACGTCGAGTTTCCGCCGGGAGCGCCGGCCGCGCTGTCCGATTTCGGGCTGGGACCCCTGCTCACGTCCCTCGGTCTGACTCTCGACGGCGACGTCGTGGTGGACCCGAAGAACACGCTTCCCATGATGGGAGCCGAGACGGTCTTCGCGAAGAGCTTCCGGAGCCATCCCGTCACGAAGCTGCTCGCCGGAATGCCCGTCGTCTTCCCGCTGGCGCGCTCGGTGAGCGTGGCACAGACGGGTGCCCCGGGATGGAAAGCCACGCCGCTCGTCGAGACTTCTTCCGACGGCTGGGGCGAAACGAGCCTGAAGGACCTCGAGAAGACGGGTTTGCCGAAGAAGGACGACAAGGACGTCAAGGGTCCCGTGTGCCTGGCGGCCGCCGTGGAGGCGGACGAGGGTTCCAAGCCCGTGGTCGTCGAGGCGCCGAAAGCGGGCGAGGCTGCTCCGAAGAAGAAAGCCCGCGTCGTCGTTTTCGGGGATGCGGACTGGGCGTCGAACGCGGGGATCGCGAACGCCGCGAACCGGCTTCTCCTGTCTTCCGCGGTGAACTGGGCGCTCGAGCGCGAGTCGCTCGTGGCGATCCCCCCGAAGAGCGCGGATCAGGTCGCCGTCACGCTCACGCGCCGCGACGTCGGCCAGGTCGCGTTCGTGGTTCTCCTTCTCCTGCCGCTCGCGGCTGTCGCGATGGGAGTCGCGATCTGGGTCCGCCGCCGCAAGTAGAGCCATGCCGACGAAGAAGCTCCTGATCCTGTCCGGCGTCTTTCTCGCCCTTCTGGCGTTCGTGATCCTGTTCGAGCGCAAGCAGCCGACCTCCGAGGAGCGCGCGAAATCGGCGAAGAGGCTCGCGGACGTGAACGTCGAGGAAGTCGTCTCGCTCCTTCTCGAGCGGCCCGGCCAGCCGAAGGTGGATCTGGTTCGGCGCGAAAAGAACCGATGGGTGCTCAAAGGCGAGCCGGACGGCCCGGCGGACGGGTTCGCGGCAGAAAACCTCGTCGGTGACCTCGGACGGCTCGACGTCGTCGGGGAGGTGCGCACCGACGTGGACCCGAAGGAGTTCGGCCTCGACCCGCCGAAGGCGAAGGTCACCGTCACCTTCAAGGACAAATCCGTGAAGACGTTCGCCTTCGGGGAGTCCATCCCGGGGACGGACGCCACGGCGGCCTCCGAAGGGGGACGGTTCGCGGCCGTCCGGGCGGCGCCGGTCGCGGCCCTGACGAAGCCGCTGGACGATTACCGGAGCCGTTCGATTTTCGAGACGCCGGCCGCCGAGATCACGCGCGTCACCGTGACGAAGGGACCGTACGCCGTCGTCGTCGCGCGCGGATCCAAGCCGGACCGCGGCTCCGGCGGCTGGAGAATGGAAAAGCCCGTCGCGGACCTGGCGTCGGGCACGTTCGTCGACCGCCTGCTCGGCGACCTCGCGAGCGAGCGGATTTCCGAGTTCCCGGCCGTTCCTCCGTCCGAGCTGCAGCGCGTCGGTCTGTCCCCGTCCTGGGCCACCGTGAAGCTCGAAAAAGGGGAGGAGGTCGTCGTCACGATCTCGTTCGGCTCCGCCAAGGCGGACGCCGGAGGCAAGCTCTACGCGAAGATCGGAAACGTCGTCGCCGTGATGGACGACCGCGTGCGCGAGGACCTCGATGCGGAGATGTCCGCATGGCGGGAGAGTCACGTTCTCCCCGTCGACCTGGCCGCTCTCCGGCGCGTCTCGTTCGCCGCGGACGAGCTCCGCGCCGGTGCCGAGAAAGTGGAAGGATCCTGGCGTTCGACCGGCCGCGAGATCCCGGCGGAAACCGCCGAGGCTCCGGCCACCGTCGTCGCGCGCGCCGAAGTGAGGTCGTTCCTGCCGAAGCGAAGCGGGAAATCCGCGAAGGAAAAGCCCGTCGCGACGCTCGAGCTCCTGTTCGAGGGAGAGTCGACCGAGAGGGTCGTTTCGTTCTTCGAAGCGCCGGCCGGCGCCGCCGGAGCGCTGGCGGAGGTCACGGGACGGCCTGAGCCGATGCTCGTCGAGAAGGCGGTCCTCGACGATCTGCGCGGCGCGGCGGCCGCGCTGCGCGACGCGGCGAGCGGCAAGCCGAAGGAGCCCGGCAAGCCGAAGGCGGGCGCGAAAGCGAAACCCACGCCCGGACCGGGCGCCGCCGCGACCCTCCCGCCCCCGAAAAAGAAGTAGCGCTCAGCTCCTCTTCGGGGTCTCCGGCGACGATCGGGTCGGCTCGTTGGACGGCTCGGCGTCGCGCCGGACGCCCATCGCCCGCGCGCGTTCGTCCGCGGTCCGCTCGAGCTGCGCGAGGCGCGAAAGGCGCTCGGCCTCCTTGTCCCGCTCGATTTGCTCGGTCTTCTTCTTCGCCGAGCCCAGGAGCGAGCTCGCGGCCAGAACGAGCTTCAGATGAAACTGGCCCGTGAACTTCGTGTTCTCGCCGAAGGCGCCCACGAACGAGGCGCCGCTCAAGCGGGCCTCCGAGAAATCCGCGCCGCCGATGTTCGCCTGCTTGAAGGAGGCGCCCTCGAGCTTCGCGCCGACGAGCTGGGCGAAGCGCACGTCACTGCCCGAGAAATCGGCGTCGTCGGCTTCGATCCCGAAGAGGTTGGCGCCGGACAGGTTCCCTCCCACCGCGATCGCGCTCGAGAGCCGCGAGCGCTTGAGGTTTGCGCGCCTCAGGTTCGTCCGCGCGAGCTTGACCTTGGCCATGATGCAGCCTTCGAGATTCGCCTCTGAGAGATCGGCCCCCGAGAGATCGGCTTCCGTGAAGTTCGAGCCGCGCAGGTTCGCGCGAGAGCCGTTGGCCTCCAGAAGACGTGCGGCCGTGAAGTTGGCCATCCGCATGCGGGGCGTCCTCAGGTCGATCTTGTCGAGCATGGCCCCCGTGAAGTCGGTCTCCTCGAGCTGCGCCCCGGTGAAGGTGCTGCCCCTCAGGTCCGCCCGATGGGCGCTCGTCTTGCGCATGACGGCTTCGGAGAAGTTCGCGGCCTGGGCCACGACGCGCTCGAAATCGGCCTCGGAGAGATCGGCTCCCGTGAAATCGGCGCCGTTCGCCTCGGCGCCGCGGAAGACGGCGCGCTGAAGCTTCGCGCCCTTGAAAGACGTTCCCGTGAGCTTGGCGTCGCGGAAGAACGCGAGGGTCAGGTTCGCCTTGTCGAATCGGCCCTTCCGGTAGGTGACTCCGTCGAAGACCGCCTGCGTGAGATCGGTGCCCTCGAAAACGCATCGCTCGAGCTGGGCGCCCCGGAAGTTCGCGTAGAGGAGGCGCCCGAAGGAGAAATCGGTGGCCGTGAAATCGGTTCCGTCGAGCTTCGCACCCGTCATGTCGACGGCGGTCATGCTGCATTCGCGCACGGTGGCGCTCCTCAGGGTCGAGTTGCGGAAGATCGCGCCGACGAAGGAGACCCTGTCGAGGACGAGATAGTCGAGGTTCGTGTCGGAGAGATCGACCCGGTCGAGCTTCGAGCCGTTGAACGAAGCCCCCGTGAAGTGGGCCCGAGCCAGCGACGCGCCCGAGAGGTTGCAGCCCTCGACCTTCGCGCGCGAAAAGTCGGCTCCGGAAAGGTTCTTTCCCGAGAAATCGAGCGCGTGAAGGCGTGCGTCCGTGAAGTCCGGCGTCAGGGACGGCCGTTCGGCTCGCCAGTCGTTCCAGTCGGGTGCCTGAACGTGTTCGAGGTGTTCTGGGTTCACGTCCGTCTAGTGTATCGAAGCCTGTAACATTCGTGGGAATGGCCGATGCCGTCCGGGGACCGGAGCGGATACGCCGAGCGCTGCTCGGAGGCTACCCCCTCCTTTACATCGTGTCCTGGGAGGAAGGACGCGTGGAGCGGGCGATCGCGGCGCTCGCCCAGAAGTTTTACGAGAAACCCGTCCCGTTCTCGATGTGGAGCTGCGTGGACGGCATCGTCACCGGGTCGGAGAGGGTCCCCGACACGGCTGATCCCCTCAAGGCGCTGGACGCAATCCTCGCGACGACAGGGCCCGCCTTCTTCCTCATGAAGGACCTCACGGCCTTCCTCGGCAAGCCCGAGGTCGTCCGGCGGCTCCGGGACGCCTATCGGGCCCTCAAGGGCAAGGGGCGGTTCCTCGTCCTCATGTCCCCGCGCCTCGTCATCCCCGACGATCTCAAGAAAGAGATCTACATCCTCGACTACGACCTTCCGGACGAGAGCGAGATCCTGTTCCTCCTCGGCCACCTCGGAAAGCGCTACTTCGCGGGGAAGGGCCTCTCCGAAGCGGATGCGAAGAAGCTCGCCATGGCGCTGAAGGGCCTCACGCAGGACGAGACGGAGCACGTCATCTCGCGGGTCTTCTCGCGCCGGCCCGTCTTCGACGAAGAGGCCTATTTCGAGGTCCTCGCCGAGAAGCAGCAGGCGACCCGCAAGGACGGCGTTCTCGAGTTCGTGCCGCCGCGGTTCTCCCTCGCGGACGTGGGAGGCCTCGAGAATCTCAAGGAATGGCTCGTGAAGCGCCAGAACCTCTTCACGAAGGAGGCGCAGGATGCCGGCGTGTCCGTGCCGAAGGGCATCCTGCTCATGGGGGTCTCAGGCTGCGGAAAGTCGCTCTCCGTCAAGGCCATCTCCGCGCTCTGGAACCTGCCGCTCTTCCGCCTGGACATGAACCTCGTCTTCGGCACGGACAACCCGGAACAGACGTTCCACCGCGCGCTCCAGAGCGTGGAGTCGCTCTCGCCCGCGCTCCTCTGGATCGACGAGATCGAGATGGCGATCACGGGCGGACGCGACGCCGGGGGCGGCGACCCGTCGCTCGGGCGCATCTTCTCGGCGTTTCTCACCTGGATGCAGGAGAAGCAGGGTCTCGTCTTCGTGGCGGCGACCGCGAACCGCATCCACCTCCTGCCCGCCGAGATCATCCGCAAGGGCCGATTCGACCAGGTGTTCTTCCTCGACCTGCCGAACGAGAACGAGCGCAAGGCCATCTTCAACGTCCATCTCAGGAAAGTGGGGTCGGACGTCACGCTCTTCGACGTCGTGTTCCTGTCGAAGGCGACGAAGGGCTTCGTCGGTTCGGAGATCGAGGCAGCCGTTCAGGCCGCGGCCGTCGAGGCCTTCAACCAGGGGCGAAAGCTCACCGAGGACGACATGTCGAAGATGCTGACCGCCACCGTGCCCCTCTCGCGCACGATGGACGAGCAGATCAAGGCCATCAAGAGCTGGGCGCACGATCGCGCCATGCCCGCCTCGAAGGCCTGAACCGGCTCAGCGCAGCGGCGGGGGAGGCGGCGTGGCGCCCTCGGGGGCCACGATCACGGCCGTCCCGTAGCAGAGAACCTCGGTGACGCCGTCCATCACCTCCGTCGCGTCGTAGCGAACGCCGACCACCGCATTCGCACCGATGTCGCGCGCGTGGGTCAGCATCATGTCGAAGGCCTCGGTCCGCGTCTTCTCGCACAGCTCGGTGAAGAGCGTGATGTTCCCGCCGACGAGCGTCTGCAGCGACCCGCCGATCGTCCCGAAGATCGAGCGCGAGCGCACCGTGATGCCACGCACGACGCCGAGGTTTCGCGTCACGCGGTAGCCGTCGAGGGTGAACGTGGTCGTCGTCATCGGATGCGTCATGGAGGCATTCTCCTCAGTTGCTGCGCGGATCGATTCCGGACCGCCGGTACGGACCGAGGAAATCGAGCCGCCTCTGCACGTCCGCGATGTGCTCGATCGCCCACGCATAACGCTCTTCGAGGCGGTCCATGACGAGGAGCCGGTAGCCGTCCTCGGCATCCAGCCCGAGCCGCGTGAGCGCCTCGTTCACGAAGCCTTCGTCGGAGAGCTGCGACGGCAGAGAGCGCGCCTGCGAGCGGCCGACGGAGTCGGCGAGCCGTTCCACGCTCTTGGCGAGGAGCCGGCGGAGGTCGCGCCGGGTCCGGCCTCCGGTCGACGTCGCCGGAAGCGGACGAACGGCGAGCGGATCGACCTCGGCCACGCGATAGGGGGCGGGCGTTTCGCGCTCGCCCGCGATCCGGTATCGGAAGGTTCCCCTGAGAAGGATGTTCGAGCGCCCGTCCTCGAGCGGCTCGTGCCGCACGATCTCGCCGGCGCAGCCGACCTCGAAGACGGCGGGCCGTCCGGCGCCGTCGGGGGGAGCGGCCGGGTTCAGGAGCTGGATGCCGATGACCCGGTCGCCCGCGAGCGCGTCCGCGAGCATCGTCCGGTATCGGGGCTCGAAGACGTGAAGCGGGAGCGTCGTCTCCGGCAGCAGCAGCACGTTCGGGAGCGGGAACAGAGGGAGGAGGATCCGTTCGTTCATGCGCGCGACCATGATGCAACCAGATGAGTGCGCCCCGAATCGGGCATGTTATCTTTCCTCGGGATGGCCAATAAGGACGACCGCTACGCCGAGAACGCTCCCGGGAAATTCTACGTCGATACGCAGTGCATCGACTGCGACGTCTGCCGCGTCACGGCGCCGGCGAATTTCACCCGCCAGGAAGACAAGGGCTTCTCGTACGTGATGAAGCAGGCCGAGACGCCCGAGGAAGAGGCCCAGTGCCAGGAAGCCATGGACTCCTGCCCGGTCGAAGCCATCGGGAACGACGGCTAGAGCGCCCTTCTCGCGTGGTAGCTCGACCTGACGAGCGGTCCTGATTCGACGAGAGAAAACCCCATCTCCTCCCCCTCTGTTCGAATCTCCTCGAACTCCGCCGGCGTGTAGTACCGCTCGATCGGGAGGCGGCGCGCGTGGGGCTGGAGGTACTGGCCCACCGTGACGACGTCCGCGCCGCAGGACCGGATGTCGCGTAGCGTCGCCCGAAGCTCCTCGCGCGTCTCGCCGAGCCCCACCATGACCCCGCTCTTCACTTTCAAAGAAATCTTCTCCTCGTCTCTCCTCTTGGCGGCCCTCCGGAGGAGCTCCAGCGATCGGGCGTAGATCGCGTCCGGCCGCACGCGCCGGTAGAGGCGCTCGACGGTCTCCGTGTTGTGGTTGAGCACCTCCGGCCACGCGTCGAGGACGGTCCCGAGGGCGGCCTCGCTGCCGAGAAAGTCCGGGATGAGAACCTCGATCGTGACGCCGGTCGCGAGGGAGCGAATCTCCCGGATCGTCGCCGCGAAGTGAGCGGCGCCGCCGCCCGGGAGCTCGTCGCGGTTCACGGACGTTATGACGGCGTGTGCGACGCCGAGCGTCTTCACCGCCTCGGCCACGTGGCGCGGCTCTTCGGGGTCGAGAGGCTTCCCGGCACCCTGCGCCACCGCGCAGAAGCCGCAATGCCGCGTGCACACGTCGCCCATGAGCATGAACGTCGCCGTCTTCTCGACGCCCCAGCATTCGAAGATGTTCGGGCAGCGCGCCTCCTGGCACACGGTGTTGAGGTGCTTGTCCTCCAAGAGTTTCGCGATGCCGCGCGAGGTCTCGTTGTCGTGGACCCGCACCTTGAGCCACTCGGGCCGGGGGGTGATGCCGTAAAGAGGCCGCGCGGCGCTCACGCTTTTCAGTCTAGCGCGTGTGACTGCGTTGCGATCGGCCATACCGGCTCCGGATATGCTCCTGTGGAACAAGGAGGAGATCTTTCATGGTGTCCATCCCGTCCCTCTGGCTGCCCATCCTGCTCTCCGCCGTCGCCGTGTTCATTGCGAGCTCGATCATTCACATGGTCCTCGGGTACCACGCCGCGGATTACAAGAAGCTTCCCGCAGAGGACGACGTGATGGCCGCCCTGCGGAAGTTCGACATTCCGCCCGGCGACTATCTGGTGCCGTGCGCCGGCAGCGCGAAGGCCATGAAGGATCCCGCTTTCATGGAGAAGTTCAAGGCCGGGCCGAGAATCATGATGACCGTCATGGGGAGCGGCGGCGAGATGAGCATGGCGCCGCAGTTCATCCAGTGGTTCCTGTACTGCGTCGTCATCGGCATCACGTCCGCGTACATTTCCGGCCGCGCCCTCGCGCCCGGAGCGCACTACCTCCAGGTCTTCCGGTTCGCGGGCGCGACGGCGTTCTTCGGCTACAGCCTCGCGCTCTGGCAGTCGTCGATCTGGTACCGGAGGTCCTGGGGGACGACCTTCCGGCTCACGATCGACGGCCTGATCTTCGGGCTCCTGACGGGCGGCTTCTTCGGGTGGCTCTGGCCCCGGTAGCCAGGAAGAATCAGTCGACGCGAAAGAAATTCAACCCCGCCCGCGGATTCCCTCGCGCGCGGCCCACTGCCAGACGGGATCCCACGCGTGATACAGGCAGCGGACGCCTTCGACGTCCTCTTCCTCGAGCGGCGCGGGGAAACGCATGTCGGCCGTCCGCTCGACGGCCGCACGCGCGGCCTCGCGTACGACGAGCCATTCGCGGGCGTCCTCCTCGCGTCCCTCGTGATAAGGGTCCACGCCGAGCGTAAGTAGCGTAGGGAGGTTCTTCGGACTGCGTTCGACGTCCAGGATGCGGACGGCCTGCAGGCGATTGCGGCCGTTCGGATCCGTCAGGAACTCGCGCACGGCCACCTGGAGATCGTCGGGGTCGAAGTAGGCGAACGCCATGAGCGCGTCGCAGCGTACGGCCGGCTCGGCATCGAGAAGGAGGTCGCGCACCTGGCCCGCGAGCGGCCGGAAGGGCTCGAGCCGTTCGGCCGAGTCGTCCTGGAGGCCAGCGAAGATGAAAAGGCCGGCCCGGCGGGTGTCGGCGTCGGGATCGACGAGCGCCTGCGCGACGAGGCCCACGGTCTCGTCGTCCACGGGGGCGTGCACGATCTGGTCGAACCGCAGCGTCTCCCCCTCGCCGGCGTACGGCGCGATGCGCCCCGTGAGGAGCTCGTAGATCCCACCCCGCTCCGTCATGGCGTTTCTCCCTTCTCCCGATCGAAGACTCTCAGGAAATGACTTACGAAGCTCTCCGCGACCTCCTGCAGCGCCGGCGGCGGCCTGTCCGGCGTCTCCCGCGAAAGGGACGTCACGCCGCCGTCTGCGATCCCGCACGGGATGAAAAGCGAAAACCTTGCCAGGTCGGTCGAGACGTTCAGTGCGGCGCCGTGCGTCGTGACCCAGCGGGACAGATGGACTCCGATCGCCGCCAATTTGTCGTTTCCGACCCAGATCGAGGCCTTCCTTTCCGGAACGGAGCTTCGAGCCGCCGACACTCCGAAGTCGCTGGCGGTACGAATAAGTGTCTCCTCGAGGTCGCAAACGTAACGCCGCACGTCGCGCCTGCCGGCCGCGAGATCGAGGACGGGGTACACGACGAGCTGTCCGGGTCCGTGAAACGTGAGCTTTCCACCCCGATCTGTGACGCGTACCACAACGCCACGCTGGAGCAGGAAGTCCTCCGACACGAGAAGCTCCCCGAGCCCGGCGTTCCGTCCCACGGTGATGACGTCCGTGTGCTCGAGAAGGAAGAGCGTGTCGTGCCCGCCGGCCTTCACGCGCGCCTCGGCTTCCTGCTGAAGCGCGAAGGCCGCGTCCCACGAGACGCGGCCCTTCGGAAGGAGGTTGACGACGTCGAGCGACCGGGGCATGGAGAATTCTACTCGATCGCCTCCAGCTCGCTCCACGCGCCCTTCTCGAGCGTCGCCTTGACGACGTTCACGAACGCATCTCCCTCGGCCCCGTCGATGAGCCGGTGGTCGAACGTGAGCGCGATGTAGCCCATCGTCTTGATGGCGAGCGAATCGGAGCCGTCCGGCATCTCGACGACCTTCGCCCTCTTCTCGATCGCGCCGACGCCCATGATGGCGACCTGCGGCTGGTTGATGACGGGCGTCGCGAAGAGCGACCCGAACGAGCCGTGATTCGTCACGGTGAACGTGCCCCCCGCCACCTCGTCCGGCACGAGCTTCTTCGCGCGCGCCCGCGTGGCGAGGTCGTTCGCCGCGCGCGCCAGGCCCACGAGGGAGAGGTCGTCCGCGCGGCGGATGACGGGCACGATGAGACCCCAGTCGAGCGCGACGGCGATACCCAGGTTCACCTCGCGGTGATAGACCACGTCGTCGCCGACGATGGAGGCGTTCACGAGCGGGCGTGCCTTGAGAGCCGCGACCGCCGCGCGCAGAAGGAAGGGCAGGTACGACAGCTTCGTGCCGTACTGCTGCTCGAAGCGGGCCTTCACGCGGTTCCTCAGCTTCGCGATGCCCGAGTAGTCGACTTCGAACACGGTCGTCACGTGAGCCGACGTCTGCTTCGACTCGACCATCCGCTGCGCGATCTTCCGTCGCATCGCGCTCATGGGCTCGACGGTGACGCTGCTTCCGGACGGGAACGCGAGCGCCGTGGGCGACGGCGCGGGCGCGCGGGGGGGACCGGAGCTTCCGCGGGTCGCGCGGCGAGGACCGCGGGAGCCGGCTCGGGAGCTGCGGGAGAGGGAGCCGGAGGTTCGGAGATTTTCTGAGAAGGCGCGGGAGCGGGCGCTGCAGCCTGTGTTGCCGGTGCCGCGGCGGCAGCCGGCTGTACACCCTTCGAAGAATCTTCTCTCCCGGTCCCCGGCGCGGCCGAAGGCCGCGCTCCTCCCGCCAGGTATCCCTCGATGTCCTGCTTCGTCACCCGGCCCGAGATGCCCGTGCCCGGGATCTGCGAGATGTCGACGCCCTTCTCCTCCGCGATCGCGCGGACGACGGGCGACGAGCGCCGCCGAAGGAGCTCTTCCTGTGATTCGCCGGGTTGAGCGGGAACGGAAGAAGGAATTGAAGATTGCTTGGAAGGCGCGGGAACGGCTGCCGCAGATGGTGTCGCCGGAGCCGCGGCGGGGGCCGGCTGCCCACCCTTCGAAGAAACCGGCGCCGCCGGAGGCGGCGCTCCTGTCCCCGGTCTCTCTTTAGCCTTCGAAGAATCTTCCGCCGGCGGAGCCGGCGGTGGCGCCGCGGCGGCCTGAGCCGCCATTCCCGCCGCGGTCGAGCTTTTCACCTCGTCCGACGAAGCCTGTTCTTCCGCAGCCGGCGGCGCAGGCGCCGCAGCGGCTTTCTCTCCCGCCTCTCCGAGGCGCGCGACGACGGTGTTGATGGGCACTGTCTGCCCTTCTGGGACGAGGATTTCGAGGAGGGTACCGCTGCCCGGAGAGGGGATTTCGGCGTCCACCTTGTCGGTGGAAATCTCGAAGAGAGGTTCGTCGCGCTTCACCGCGTCGCCGGGCTTCTTGAGCCATTTCGTGAGCGTGCCTTCGGCGATCGACTCGCCCATCTGCGGCATGATGACGTTCGTCGGCATGGTCTTTATCTCCGGTGGCTAATACCGCACGAGCTTGCGCACGGCGGCCAGCAGCGTCTTCACGTTCGGGAGGAACGCCTCCTCCAGGGGTGGAGAGTACGGCACCGGAGTGTCGGGCGCCGTCACGCGCAGGATCGGGCCGTCCAGCCATTCGAACGCTTTCTCGGAAAGCGTGGCGGCGATCTCGGCTCCGAGCCCGCCCGTGCGCGTGTCCTCGTGGAGAACGAGGCACTTTCCGGTGCGCTTGACGGACTCGAGGATCGCTTCCTCGTCCAGGGGCAGGAGCGTCCTGAGGTCGAGCACCTCGGCCGAGACGCCGTCTTTCTCGAGAATCGCGGCGGCTTCGAGGGCCATCCAGAGCATCGCGCCGTAGGTGACGATCGTGAGGTCCCGTCCGGCCCGGCGCACGGCGGCCTTTCCGATCGGGACGACGTAGTCCTCCTCGGGCACGCGGTCTTTCACCCTTCTGTAGAGGAACTTGTGCTCCAGGAAGATGACCGGATCGTCGTCGCGGATCGCGGCCTTCAGGAGCCCTTTCGCGTCGTAAGCGGTCGCGGGCGCCACGACCTTGAGGCCCGGCGTCTTGACGAAGTACATCTCGGGGCTCTGCGAGTGATACGGCCCTCCGTGGACTCCGGCGCCCGACGGACCGCGCACGACCATCGGGACGCCGACGCCGGTCCGGTACCGGTTCTTGGCCGCGAAGTTCGTGAGGAGGTCGAAGGCGCGCGAGATGAAGTCGATGAACTGCATCTCCGCTACGGGACGCATGCCTCGCATCGCCGCCCCGATCGCGCCGCCGACGATGCCCTCCTCGGCGAGCGGCGTGTCGAGGACGCGTGCCTTGCCGAATCTCTCCTGCAGCCCCTCCGTCGCCTTGAAAGCGCCGCCGTAGACGCCTACGTCCTGGCCGAGGACGAAGACCCGTTCGTCGCGCTCCATCTCCTCGAAGAGCGCCTGTCGGATGGCCTCGAGGTAGAAGATCTCGACGCCGGCGGTCGCGTCGGCCGTCAGGGTCAGCGCCGCACCGCTTCGGGCGACTCGCGGGTCTGCCATCAGAGGCCCCCCGTGAAAACACCGGCGCGGCTGCGCGCGAGGATGCTCTCGTCGGCGTAGACGCCGCGGAAGGCGAGGGCCGGGTCGGGGAACGGCGAGGCCTCGGCGAACGCCACGTCCGCGTCGAGCTGCCTCTCCACCTCTTCGTGGATCCTGTGCCGCTCGGCGGCCGGCATCGCGCCGGAGGACTCGAGTGCGGATTCGAAGCGGGCAATCGGGTCCCGGGCGCGCCAGGCGGTCAGCTCTTTCGGATCGACGTACGCCTGCGCGTCGTGCTCGGCGTGACCCTTCATGCGGTAGGTCTTGCACTCGAGAAGAGTGGGACCGCCGCCCAGACGCGCTCGACTCACCGCCGTGCGGGCGGCCTCGTACACGGCGAGCGCGTCGTTTCCGTCGACGACCTCGCCGGGAATCCCGTAGCCGGGGGCCTTGTCGGCGAGTGTCCGGGCCGCACACTGCTTTTCGTAGGGCGTCGAGTACGCCCACCCGTTGAACTCCACGACGAGGACGAGCGGAAGCCTCTGCACGGCGGCGAAGTTCAGGCCTTCGTGGAACGCTCCCACGGACGTCCCGCCGTCTCCGAGGTACGTCATGCCGACCGTGCTCTTGCCCTGCATGCGATCGGCGAGGAGCATTCCCGCCACGACCGGGACGAGCGTCCCGAGCATCGCGATCGGCGAATAGACGCCCTTCTCCGGGACGGAGAAGTGGAGGTTCGCGTCCTTGCCGCCGGAGGGGGCGGTCGCGCGCGCCATGTATTGCGTGAGGATGTCGCGCGGCGAAATGCCGCGCGCGAGAACGGAGCCGAGGTTCCGGATGAGCGGCGCGAGGAGGTCTCCCTCGTCGAGCGCGAACGCGCTCGCCACGGAGGTCGCTTCCTGCCCGAGCGAGCGGTAGAGGCCGCCCACGACCTTCCCCTGGCGGTACAGGTTCACGAGCCGCTCCTCGAGCAGCCGATTCAACAGCATGCAGCGATAGAGGTCGGCGAGGCGTTGCGGCGGCAGAGACGTCGTCATCTTCGGGAGCTCGTCCGGATTGCGGAGCGAGCCGCGATTATCAAGGTCCGCTCCGGCGAGGGCAAACGAGCCGGCGAAGCGCCTTGCCCCGTCCATCCGGGGCGTGTAACGTCATTCCGTCGGACGAGTGATGGACACGAGCGGATACGAGTTTCCCGCCCGGCGGAACCTGCAAGTCTTCGCGTTCGACCCGATGCGGGGCCGGACCGCCGGGAACCGCCTGACTCTGGGCGTCCCCTACGAACGCCTCGCTCCCGGGCCGCTCGGCCAGAGAGTGCAGGTGATCGACTTCGACGGGACGAATCGCGTGTTCTACGTGCCCGTGGACCTCGAAGATCCCGCCGTCCTCATGAACGACGGCCTGCAGCCGTCCGAGTCGGACCCGCGCTTTCACCAGCAGATGGTCTACGCGGTGACGATGTCGGTCGTCGAGACGTTCGAGTCGGCCCTCGGGCGGAAGCTCGCTTTCCGCAGACAGAAGGCGCTGAGGCTCTTCCCGCATGCGTTCGAGGGAGAGAACGCCTTCTACGACCGGGAGCTCTCGGCCGTGCTCTTCGGGTTCTTCAAGGCCGACGAAAAGGATCCCGGCCCGAACCTCCCGGGCCAGACCGTCTTCACGTGTCTCTCGCACGACATCATCGCCCACGAGGTGACGCACGCGCTCGTCGATCGACTGAAGCCGTTTCTCATCGAGGCCAGCAATCCCGACGTGTACGCGTTCCACGAGGGCTTTGCGGATCTCGTCGCCATCTTTCAGCACTTCACCTTGAAGGAGGTGCTGACCGATACGATCCAGAAGACGCGGGGAGACCTCCGGTCGCCCGGGCCTCTCGCGGACCTCGCACAACAATTCGGTTACACGACGGGCCGCCGCGGAGCTCTCCGGACGGCGATCGACAAGCCCGACCCGTCCCTGTATCGCACCTCGACGGAGCCGCACGAGAGGGGCTCGATCCTCGTCGCGGCGGTCTTCGACGCGTTCTTCGCCGTCTACCAGCGCCGCATCGAGGATCTGATCCGCATCGCCACGGGCGGAACCGGCCGGCTCCCCGAGGGCTACCTGCACCCCGATCTCGTGAACCGGATCGCGACCGAGGCCGCCAAGACCGCCCGGAATGTCCTGACGATGTGCGTGCGGGCCTTCGAATACCTGCCTCCGGTGGACGTGACCTACAGCGACTTCCTGCGTGCCGTCGTGACGGCCGACTTCGAGACCGTTCCCGCGGACGAGCGAGGCTTGCGCGCTTCGCTGATCGAGGCGTTCCGGCTCCGCGGGGTCTATCCGGAGGGGCAGGGGGTCGTTTCGCTCGCGGAGGAATCGCTCCTGTGGAGGCCTCCCGAGGGGCCCCTCAAGCTGCCTTTCGATCCTTCGCGGGAGGCCCTCGTCGTCAGCGCCCAGGCTTTCGACCGCGGACCGAGGCGGGGGGAGCCTTCGGCTCCCGGAGCGGACGAGCGAAGTGCTCTCGACCAATGGGCGGGCCTCCTCGGGGTCTTCGCGAGCGAGCATCGCCGCGAGCTGGGCCTCGACCCGGACGTCAAGCCCCGCCTCGAAGGCTTCCACACCGTCTTTCGCTTTTCGCCGGAGGGCCGCCTCGTCGTGGAGCTGGTCGCCCAGTTCGTCCAGGAAGACCACGAAGCCGAAAAGGACCCGGCCTACGGCGGCGTCAAGGTCCTGGGCGGCACGACGGTGATCGCGTCGGTCAACGGCGACATCCGTTACGTGATCGCCAAGCCCCTTACGAAAGAGCGGCGCGAGGTCCAGCTCGAATTCGCGGCGGCGAGTGACCGGGAGGATCCGATGCTCGCGTGCGGGCGGGAAGGCTACGAGGCGCATCGGCTGAGATTCCGGAACTTCGCGCGTTTGCACGCGTCGAGGCCGCGTTGAGGCGCCCATGAGCGCGTCCCTTTCGGTCCGCATGTACGACGTGGGCTTCGGAGACTCCTTCCTGTTCACGTTCCCCGCCAAGGGCGGCCGGCGTCCGAAAGTCCTCGTGGACTGCGGAGTCCATCAGGGTGGACCGGGGCCGGTGCCGATGAAGAAGATCGTGGAAGCGATCGTCGAGGACGTGACGGAAAAGGGCCAGCCGCGCATCGACCTCGTCATCGCCACGCATCGGCACCGCGATCACGTCTCGGGCTTCGAGCAGGCCGCGTGGAAGGACGTGCGCGTGGACGAGGTCTGGATGCCGTGGACCGAGCATCCGACCGATCCGGAGGCGCGGGCGATCCGCGAAGCCCAGGCGAAGAAAGCGCAGAAACTGGCGCTGGCGTTCGCCCGCCTCGATCTGCCGGCCGATCAGAAGCAGTCCCTCCAGGCCGTGGCCGGGAACAACCTGACGAACGCGAAGGCGATGGAGACCCTCCACGAGGGGTTCAAGGGCGCGCCGGCCCGCCGTTTCCTGCCCGAGAAGGCCGGAGCACGCTCGTGGAAGGAGGACCGGCTGCCCGGCACGACCGTGCATCTCCTGGGGCCCTCCCGAAGCCGGGACACCATCCGCGACATGAATCCGCCTCCTGACGAGAGCTTCCTTCGGGCAGCGGCCCTGGAAGCGGCTGGAAAGCTCCTTTCCCCGTTCGAATCGCGCTGGTACTTCTCCGCCGCCGGAAAGGACTTCGAGGCCTGGTGGTCGAGGCTCGCGCGCTCCCGTCATGAGAAACCGGACGAAGATCAGGACGCGAACCTCCGGCCCGATGATTCCCTCTTCGCGGCGCGGTGGCTCGACTTCGTGGGGCTCCGCCGCGCCGACCTGAAAGCTGTCGAGGAGAAGGGCAAGGACGATCCCTTCGCCGCGGCGGTCGCCCTCGAACAGGCGGTGAACGGCACGAGCCTGATGCTGATGCTCGAGATCGGCAAGGCGTTTCTCCTCCTTCCCGGCGACGCGCAATGGGGGACGTGGCACGAGGCGCTCGACGATGCCGACTCGGCCGAGCTCCTGAAGAAGACGACCTTCTACAAGGTGGGCCACCACGGCAGCCACAACGCCACGCCCGTCGACTTCGTGAAGCTGCTCAAGGGAGAGGGTCTCACCGCGATGGTCTCGACGGAGACGAAGCCGTTCGACACCATTCCCCGCCTGCCCCTCCTCGAAGCGCTGAAGGCGAAGTCGAAACGCATCGTGCGCAGCGACGACGCAAAGGCGGACGTGAAGCCGCCGTTCAAGCGCGTCGACGCGATCCGGACCGACCTCGAGCTCGCGGTCTAGGTCCGCTCGTCACCGGCTCTTGACAGGTCCGTCTCCCGCGCCTAGGCTGCACGCCACGATGAGCGCCCCCTGCGCCCGAAAGCGCAAGACCGCGAAGAAGACTACGCCGCAAGGCGGGCGATGGAGCGTTCTCTAAGATCGACGTCTTTCGACGATCACCACGGAGACACACCAGGGGCCCGCCGGAAACGGCGGGCCTTTTCGTTTCGAGAAGGAGAACCCATGGCGACCCCGAACGATTTCCGGATTCCGGTGGCGGTCCTCGGCGCGACGGGCGCCGTGGGACAGCGCCTCGTCTCCCTGCTGGAGGGTCACCCGCGGTTCGTCCTCGCGGAGGTCGCGGCCTCGGAGAGATCGGCGGGGAAGCGCTACGCCGACGCGACGCGCTGGTTCCTGCCGGGCGACGTCCCGGCCGCCGCGCGCGACCTCGTCGTCACCTCCGTCGAAGACGAGCTGTCGTCGCCGCTCTGCCTGTCCGCGCTCGATGCGGCCGTCGCGGACACCGTCGAGCCGCTCCAGGCCTCACGCGGGAAGCTCGTCGTCTCGAACACGAAGTCGTTCCGGATGAAGCCGGACGTCCCTCTCGTCATCCCGGAAGTGAACCCGGACCATCTCGCTCTTCTCGACGTGCAGTCGTGGCACGCCGCGGGCGGCGGCATCGTGACGAACCCGAACTGCTCCGTCGTGGGCCTCGCCATGGCGCTCGCGCCGCTCGAGCGCGCCTTCGGCGTCGGGCGCGTTTCGGTCACGACGATGCAGGCGCTCTCGGGAGCCGGCTATCCCGGAGTGGCATCGCTGGACGCGCAGGGCAACGTGATTCCGTTCATCGACGGCGAGGAGGAGAAGATCGAGAGGGAGCCGCGAAAGATCCTGGGTCGCCTCGTGAACGGGCGCGTCGTGGACGCGGACTTCCCGATCTCGGTTTCCGTGAACCGCGTGCCGGTGCGAGACGGCCACACGGAATCGGTCTTCGTCGATCTCAGGAACAAGGCGTCTCTGGACGAGGTGCGCGGCGTGCTCGACGCTTTCACGGGAGAGCCGCAGCGGCTGAAGCTGCCCTCTGCTCCGGCGCGGCCGATCGTCGTCCGCGACGAGCGGGACCGGCCCCAGCCCGCGCGCGACGTCGACGCGGGAAACGGCATGACGGTGACGATCGGGCGCCTGCGGCCCGATCCCGCGTTCGACTTCAAGTTCACCGTTCTCGTCCACAACACGGTACGCGGGGCGGCCGGAGCGGCCCTGCTCAACGCCGAGCTGCTCCTGGCGCAGGGGCGCGTCGTCTCGCGAGCTCCCGTGCGATGACCGACGTCCTCAAGTTCGGCGGGACGTCGGTGGGATCGGCCGAGCGGATCCGGGACGTCGCGCGCCTCGTCGAAACGCGCGGGGGAGAGCCGGGCCTCGTCGTCGTCTCGGCGATGGCCGGGGTGACGGACCTTCTGGTCGGATTGAAGAATTCTTCGAAAGAGAAGGAGCGGGCCGCTGCCGAGTCCGCGCTCGACGAGCTGGAAGGTCGCCACCGCGCGGCGCTCGATGGCCTTTCCCTTCCCGAAAGCGAGAAGCGGATCTGCGCCGTCGCGATCGACGAGGAGATGCGGCGATGCCGGGAGCTGTCTCTCGGGATCTCCCTACTCGAAGAAATCTCTCCTCGAACCTCGGATGCGCTCCTGGCGATCGGAGAATTGATCTGCTCGCGCCTCGTCGCCGCCGCGCTCCGCGCGAGCGGCGCGGAGGCCGTGTGGATCGATCCGCGCGACGTCCTCGCGACGGACCGCTCGTACGGCGCGGCGCTGGCGGACGAGAAGGAGACCGCGATCCGCGTGGCCAGGCACGTCGCGCCTCACCTCGCGGCGAGCCGGATCGTCGTCACGGGGGGCTTCGTCGGCGCCGCGCCGGACGGCTCGACGACGACCCTCGGCCGGGGAGGGTCGGACTACTCGGCCGCGCTCTTCGGCGCCGCGCTCCACGACATCGGGCGGTCCGTGGGCCGGATCGAGATCTGGACGGACGTGGACGGAATCCTGACCGCCGATCCACGCGTGGTTTCCGCGGCGCGGCTCGTGCCGGAGGTGAGCTATCCCGAGGCGGCCGAGCTGGCGTTCTTCGGAGCGAAGGTCCTCCATCCGGCCACGATCCGCCCGGCCGTGGCGCGCGGGATCCCGGTCGCCGTCAAGAACACGTTCCGCCCCGAATGCCCTGGAACCGTCGTGCGCCAGGACGTGCCCGGGAACGGCGTCCGGGCCGTCGCCATGCGCGGGGGGGTGACGGCGCTCTTCGTGGGCAGCCCGCGCATGCTGCTCGCCCACGGCTACGCGGCGAAGGTCTTCTCCGTCTTCGAGAAGCACGGCGTGCCGGTGGACGTCATCGCGACGAGCGAGGTCTCGATTTCCATCACGGTGAGCGAAAAGGCGCCCCTCGAAGGCGTCGTGCGCGACCTTTCCGAGTTCGCCGAGGTCTCGCTCCTCAAGCATCTCGCGGTCGTGTCCGTCGTCGGAAAGGGTCTGCGCTCGACGGCCGGGGTCGCCTTCCGGATCTTCGGCGCGGTCGGCGACGTGAACGTCGTCCTCATCTCGCAGGGCGCATCCGACACGAACGTGACTTTCGTGGTCGACGGAAACGACGCACCAGAAGCGCTGCGAAGGCTCCACAGGGAGTTCTTCGAATGAAAGCCCTTCTGGTCGGATACGGGAAGATGGGGAAAGCCATCGAGATGGCGCTGATCCACAGCGGGCACGAAGTCGCCGGACGGTTGGGGCGCAAAGAGATTTCGGACTTTCCGATCTGCGAAGTCGCCTTTGAGTTCACCACGCCCGCCTCCGCTCCTCTGGTGGTCCCCCTTCTCCTTTCTCAGAAAATCCCGGTCGTCTCCGGGACGACCGGCTGGGACACGACTTCGGCCGCGCACCTCGCACGGGAACAAAAGACTCTTTTTCTTCACTCCTCGAATTTTTCCCTAGGCGTCGCCGCGCTCAGGCGCGCGGTCGCCGCCGCTGCCGCCGCTCTCGCGCCGTTCTCCGAGTTCGAGCCGGGAATCGTGGAGCGGCATCACGCGGCCAAGAAAGACTCCCCCTCGGGAACCGCACGCACCCTCGCGCTCGACATCACGCGCGAGCCTCTCTCGAAGAGGTCCATCCCGATCGTCTCCCTCAGGCAGGGCGGCCAGCCGGGAGAGCATTCGGTCTACTTCGAGGGCACGGACGAGACGCTGGAGCTCGTGCACCGCGCCCGCTCGCGTTCGATCTTTGCGCTTGGCGCCGTGCGCGCCGCGGAATGGATGATCGACTCGGGCCGCTCGGGCCCGGTGACCTTCGACGAATTCTTCGACGATCTGTCGCTCAAGGGAGGCACTTCATGATTACGTCAGCACCCGGGCAGAACTCTTCATCCTCCAGGAATCTCCCTCTCTCCGGGGTCTTCACCGCGATCGTCACGCCGTTTCGCGACGACGGGTCCGTCGACGAAGCGGGCCTCCGCCGGCTCGCGAAACGCCAGATCGAGGGCGGCGTCGCGGGTCTCGTCCCGTGCGGGACGACGGGCGAAGCCGTCACGCTGGACGCCGAGGAGCACGAGCGTGTCGTCGCCATCGTCGCCGAGGAGGCGCGGACGTCGTCGCGGCGCGTCACGGTGATCGCGGGCTGCGGCTCGAACGACACGCGGAAGTCACAGGCTCTCGCCGAACGGTGCCGTCGGGCGGGCGCCGACGCGCTTCTCGTCGTCACGCCTTACTACAACAAGCCCACGCCGAGAGGCCTGGTCGCGCACTTCCTGGCCGTCGCCGACGCGGGACGCCTGCCGCTCGTTCTTTACAACGTGCCGGGACGCACCGGACTGAACATGCAGCCGGACACCATTCTCGAGCTCGCGAAGGACCCGCGCATCGTCGCCGTGAAGGAAGCTTCGGGCAGCCTCGACCAGGCCTGCGAGATCCTCCGCGCCCGTCCGGCCGGATTCACCGTCCTCTCCGGCGAGGACTCGCTGGCGATCCCGATGATCTCCTGCGGCGCCGAGGGCGTGATCGCGGTCGTCTCGAACGAGGCCCCCGGTCTTTACGCGGAGGCGATTGCCGCGGCCCTCGCCGGGAATCGCGCGCGCGCGTCGGAGCTCCAGGCAAAGATCTTCCCGCTCATGAAAGCGAATTTCCGCGAATCGAATCCGATCCCGGTCAAGTGGGCTCTCGAGCGGCTCGGCCTGATCGGGGGCGCGCTGCGTCTCCCGCTCGTTCCGCTCTCGCCGCAGCACCAAGCCCCGGTCGAGGAGGCGCTCAGGACCGCCGGTCTCCTCGATGCCGCGGGCAAGCCGGTCGAGATGGCGGCCGCGTGACGCGCGAGGAGGTCGTGGCTCTTCTCGAGGCGCTCGAGCGCGGCGAGGTCCGCGCGGCTTCTTCTGACGCCGAGGGAAACTGGGTTGCCAACGCGGGCGTCAAGGAGGGCATCCTCGAGGCCTTCCGGCTCGGCGTCGAAGAGCCGAGCGAGGCCGGCCCGCTGCTCTTCCGGGACCGCGACACGCTGCCACCCCGCCGGCCTCTTCCCGAAGGCGTGCGCGTCGTCCCGGGCGGGACGGCGCTTCGCCGCGGCGCGTTTCTCGCGAGGGGCGTCGTCGTGATGCCGCCCGCCTACGTGAACGTGGGCGCGTACGTCGACGAGGGATCGATGATCGACAGCCATGCGCTCGTGGGCTCCTGCGCGCAGATCGGGAAGAAGGTCCACCTCTCGGCGGCCGCGCAGGTGGGCGGCGTCCTCGAGCCCGTGGGCGCGGTCCCCGTCGTCATCGAGGACGAAGTCTTCGTGGGCGGCGGTGCCGGGATCTACGAAGGCGTCCGCGTGAGGAAGCGAGCCGTCCTCGCGGCGGGCGTCATCCTGACGGCCTCGAGCGTCGTGTTCGATCCCGTGAACGAGCGGGAGCTGCGCTCGGCGCCGGGCCGCCCGCTCGTCATCCCCGAGGGCGCCGTCGTCGTCCCGGGCTCGAGGCGGGCCTCGGGCGCCTGGGCGGAGGCCCGGGGGCTTTCGCTCTCGGCTCCGATCATCGTGAAGTATCGCGACGCGAAGACGGACGCGAGGACGGTGCTCGAGAGCGCGCTGCGGTGAAGCGAAGAGAAGAGATTTGCACGCGGCCTTCGGCCGCGCGACCGGGGAGTCGGAGAAGATTTCTTAGAAGGGAATAGGGATTGCCGGACTCCGTTTTGCGTCGTGCCGCGAGTCTCTTCGGAACGCCGCTGTATCTGTACGACTTCGATGTGATCGAACGCCAGGTGTTGCGCCTCAGGCACGCCCTCGGCCCCCGCTTCGAGCTCGCGTATGCGGTCAAGGCCAACCCCTCGCTCGGAATTCTTTCCTTTCTAAGAAAATTCGGTCTCTCCTCGGACGTCGCGTCCCGGGGCGAGCTGCTCGCGGTGCGCCTGGCCGGATGTCCACCTTCCAAGATCCTCTCGACCGGCCCCGCGAAAACCGACGCCGACCTCGAAGCGCTCGTGCGCGCTCGAGTGTCGATTGTCCATGCGGAGGGTGAATGGGAGCTCGAACGCCTCGAGGAACTGGCAAGACGCCTGAGAAGGCAAGTTCCCGTGGGCCTTCGCCTGAACCCGCCCTGGGGCATTGCCGAAAAGCGCGTCATCATCGGTGGCCCCGGCGCGAAGAAGTTCGGATTCGACTTGAAGAGCGCGAGAGACGTTCTTCGAACGACGAAGAAATTCCCGCATCTCGACGTCTGCGGCTTTCAGGTGTTCAACGCCTCGAACGTCCTCGACGCGCGGCTCCTCGTCGAGAACACGCGTCGCGTGCTCGACCTCGCTCTTTCACTTTCGAAGAAATACGGCGTTCCGCTCCGCTCCGTGGATTTCGGTGGCGGCTTCGGCGTGCCATACGCCGGAAGAGAAAGACCACTGGATCTAGGAGTTCTTGGAAAGGGGCTGAGGGAGGTCGCGAAGGAGGCGCGCTCGAGCGGCCTGCCCGACTCGACTCGCCTCGTGTTCGAGCCCGGGCGCTTTCTCGTGGCCGAAAGCGGAACGTACCTCGTGAAGGTTCTGGGGACGAAACGGAGCCGCGGCGTCGACTACGTCCTCATGGATGGCGGTGTCCACCACTTCCTCCGCCCGGTCCTCCTCGGAACTCCCCACCGCGTCAGGCTCGTCAAAGGAACGGCGGGCGCTCGCGGCGGCCGGTCTTCACCTTCTAAGAAATCTCTGGTTCTTTCCGGTCCCCTCTGTACGTCTCTCGACATCCTCCATCCGGCCGCGCACCTCCCGCTCCCCGCCCGTGGCGACCTCCTCGCCTTCGAGAAAGCGGGCGCCTACGGCTTCACCGAGTCGATGCCGCTCTTCCTCTCGCACGCGTGGCCGGCCGAGGTCGCCGTGTGGAAAGGTCGAATCACTCTCCTGAGGAGGCCGCCGACGGTGGAATCGCTCCTTCGTGCGCAGAGGCGGCAGGTGTGAAGCTTCAGCGCACCCTCGTTCGCTACGGCGCGGCCGTCGCCGCGGCGGCCGTCGCATGCGGTCTCCGGCTCGCGCTCGCGCCGTTTCTGGGTTCCCGACTCGCGTTCGTGATGTTCATCGCGGCGTCGCTCTTCGCCGCGTGGTACGGCGGAATCGGCCCCGGCGTCCTCGCGTCGGTCATCGGTGGCGCGCTCGCGGTCTGGCTCTTCCAGCACCCGACGAAACCGAATCCGGATCTCGCCTTCACGCTCGGCGGTTATGCGTTCGTCTGTCTCGTCTGCATCGGCTTCGTCGAATGGAGTCGCCGCAACCACGAGCGGTTCGCGCGAAGCGAAGCGCTGAGCCGGATGTCGCTGGAAATCTCCCTCGCGGAGCGGAAGGAGCTCGAGGAGGCGCTTCGGACCCGGCTCGACGAGCTCGGCATCGTGAATCGCCGGAAGAGCGAGTTCCTCGCGGCCCTCGCACACGAGCTCCGCAACCCGCTCGCCCCCGTGAGCAACGCGATCGAGGTCCTGGAACGCGATCCGGACGAGCCCACGCGCGCGCGGATGCTCGCGGTCCTCAGGCATCAGGCGGCGCGTCTCGCGCATGTCGTGGACGACCTCATCGACGTGTCGCGGATCGAGCAGGGAAGAGTCGACCTCAAGATGGAGGCCGTGGACCTTGCCGAGCCCGTGCGCCATGCCATCGCGGCCTGCGAAAGCGCGTTCTCCGTCGCACACCCTTCGCTTTCGGCGAACCTCCCGGTTTCTCCTCTCTGGGTCAGAGGCGACCCGGACCGGCTCGAGCAGATCGTCCTCAACCTGCTCCAGAACGCGCTGAAATACACGCCGTCGGACGGCCACGTGTGGATCAGCCTCTTCGAGGGAAACGACGAGGCCATCCTTCGCGTGCGGGACGACGGCTTCGGGATCCCAACGGATCTCCTCGAGAGGATCTTCGATCTCTTCGCGCAGGCGCCGCAACCGCTGGCCCGGACACAGGGCGGGCTCGGCATCGGTCTCAGCCTCGTCCGGACGCTCGTCGAGCGCCACGGGGGGAAGGTGAGCGCGGCGAGCCAGGGGCCCGGACTCGGAAGCGAGTTCGTGGTGAGACTGTCGCTCTCGGAGCCTCCCGAGAGGAGCGAAACACCCGCTCCCGGGCCCGCGCCGCACGTCGTCCGTCCTCTCCGCGTCCTCGTCATCGAGGACAACGCCGACATGCGCGATTCGATGCGCGACCTCCTCCACCTGTGGGGCCACATGTCGGAAGGCGCGGCCGACGGCCTCGAAGGCCTCGCTCAGGTTCTCCTCTTCAAGCCGGATGTCGCGCTCGTCGACCTCGGGCTTCCCCGGATGGACGGGTACGAGGTCGCCCGCCAGATCAGAGGGCAGGAAGGGGGCGTCCGCGTGCTCCTCATCGCCCTGAGCGGCTACGGGCAGCCCGCGGACCGCGAGGCGGCCGATGCCGCTGGGTTCGACAGGCACATCGTCAAGCCGCCCGACCTCGTGGAGCTGGAACGTCTGCTGGCGGAGGAAGCGATGCGGCGATTCAATTGACCGTGCCGTTCGGGGTCATCCCTCGAGGCCCAGCCTCTTCAGGAGCTCGAGGAATCGCGGCTCGCTCCGAAGAGGGTCGAAACGGGGATGGACCTTCAGCCAGACGAGCGTGGAGTCGTGCTCGTCGTACGCGCGCTCGAGCCATTCCAGCGCGAATCCGGTTTCCCCGAGGCGCGCGTAGATCGACGCGAGTCCCCAGGGAGAGACGTATTGCCGGTCGCGCCGCGCCTTGAGCTCCTCGAGAACGTCGAGAGCCTCCTGCCGCCGACCCGCGACCGCGCAGGCGTTCGCGAGCCCGATCGACGGATCCGCGACGGTGTTCCCGGCGAGCGCGACGGCCCTCTCGTAGTGCCGGATCGCCTCGTCGATCCTCCCGCACGACTCGAGGGCACGCGCGAGGTCGCTGTGGCCGGCCAGGAAGTCGGGATCGAGCTCCAGCGCCTTGCGGTACGCCTCGATCGCCTCGTCGTAGCGGCGCGCGTAGAAGAGGACGTCCCCGACGGCCGTGTGGATGATCACGGAGAGAGGATCGAGCTCCAGGGCGCGGCGCGCCTCGGTGATCGCCTCTTCGTGGCGGCCCAGCCCCGAGAGGAGCTGCCCGTACCAGCGGTGGCCCGTCGCGTAGCCGGGACTCAGCCGCACGGCGTCCCGGAATTCCCGCTCCGCCGAGGACCACTCCCAATCGTAAAAGCGGCGCACGAATCCGAGAGAGGCATGGGCTTCCGCGAGGTTGGGGTCGAGCTCGAGGGCGCGCAGAGCGGCGCTCTTGGCCTGCGGGAAGGCCTCGGAGGGCGGCAGCGCCTTGATGTTGCCGAGCACGCCGAAGGCATCGGCAATCCCTCCCCACGCAAGGGCATACGATGGATCCAGCTCGATCGCGCTCTCGTAGTTTTGGATCGCGGCGCGCATGCCTTCGGGTGTCCACTTGTTCCAGAAGAAACGTCCTTTCAGATAGAGCTGATACGCCTCGGCGTTCCGCGTGTGCTGCTTGGCGACCTTCCGCCTTTCCGGAGCGCTCAGCTTGAAGCGCAGGTGCTCGCAGATCTCGTGTGAGATTCCCTCTTCGATCGCGAGGAGGTCCTGCATCGGCCGCTCGTAGCGTGCTCCCCAGAGTCGGAATCCGGAGGAGACGTCCACGAGCTCCGCCTGCACGCGCAGGAGGTCGCCGACCTTCGAAAGGCGGCCGGTCACGACGGCGCGTACGTCGAGCTCGCGGCCCGCGGCCAGAGGATCGATCTCGCGTCCGGAAAAGCGAAAAACGGTGCTCCGCGCCATGACGCGAAGCTTCGGGAGATGGGAGAGCGTGTCGATCAGGCGTTCCGTGATGCCGTCTCCGAGGTAGTCGTGTTCGCTCTCGCCGCCGGCGTTCACGAGGGGCAGCACCGCGACCGAATCGATGGCCTTTCTCTTCCGGCTTCGCGAAGGCCCCGAGGCAGAAGCTTCGAGGAGTTCGCGGAGTCGCGTCGCGAGGACGACAGCCGAGGAGGCGCGGCGGGCGGGGTCCTTCTCGAGACACTGCCGCACGATGTCTTCGACGGCGGCGGGGACGTTTGCGCCGGACGTCTTCGGCGGCTGTTCGTGAAGAATCGCCGTCATGATCTCGGCCGCGGTCTCCTTCTGGAACGCCCGGCGACCGGTCAACATTTCGTAGAGGATTGCGCCGAAGGAAAAAACATCCGAGCGCGCGTCGGCAGGCAAGCCGCGCACCTGTTCGGGGGACATGTAGCCGACAGTGCCGAGGACGGTCCCCGGCTCCGTCGGGCGCGTCAGCGTCGGCGCATCCGCCTCAGGAGAGGAAACGCCCGCCGTCAGGTCCTTCGCGAGGCCGAAATCCAGGACCTTCGCCCGGCCGTCGCTCGTGATCATGACGTTCTCGGGCTTCAGGTCGCGGTGGACGACGTTCTTCTGGTGTGCCGTCGCGAGGCCCTCCGCGATCTGCCGGGCGAGGTCGAGAGCCGTGCGCGTCGGAAGGGGTCCCGAAAACAGGCGGTGCCGGAGCGTTTCGCCTTCGACGAGCTCCATGATCAGGAGATGACGCGTCGACGATGAGGAAGAGAGGGGACCGGGGATTTCTTCGAATGAGTAGATGGCAGCGATTCCGGGATGATTGAGCGCTGCGAGTAGCCGGGCCTCCCTCTCGAACCGCTCTTTCCTCTCTTCACCTTCTAGGAAATCCTCCGGCAGTACCTTTACCGCGACCTCCCTCGCGAGCCGCAGGTCTCTCGCCCGATAGACTTCGCCCATCCCGCCGGCCCCGAGGGGCTCGAGGATCTCGAAAGACCCGAACCGGGTACCCGAGGGAATCAAGATCCTGAAGCGTATGACGACGTCGCGGGCCCGCGACTCGCCCTCTTCACCTTCTAGGAAATACAATCCCCGGATGAGCGATCAGTTCACCCGCGAAGCGACGGACGTACCCGCAACCCTACCCCTGACTCCCGAGCAGGAGCGGATCCGCAAGGCGAAAGAGGTCTGGCGGGCCAAAGCCGCGGCCGCCTTCGCGAAGACGCCCCCGTGGAGGAAGGACTTCACGACGATCTCGTCTGCGGCGGTGAATACGCTCGCGACTCCGGACGACCTGCCGGGCTTCGACTTCGACCGCGACCTCGGCTGGCCGGGAGAGTTCCCGTACACGCGCGGAGTGCAACCGACGATGTACCGGGGAAGGCCGTGGACCATCCGGCAGTTCGCAGGGTTCGGCAACGCGAAGCAGACGAACGAGCGGTTCAAGGCCCTCCTCGCGCACGGGCAGACGGGCCTCTCCACGGCCTTTCACCTGCCGACGCTTTACGGGTACGACTCCGATCACGCCATGTCGGCCGGCGAAGTGGGGAAGTGCGGCGTCGCGGTCGACACACTGCGCGACTTCGAGGCGCTCTTCGACGGAATCGATCTCGGCTCCGTGACGACGTCCATGACGATCAACTCGACGGCGCCGATCGCGCTCGCGATGTATCTCGCGGTCGCCGAGCAGCACGGCACGCCGTGGTCGAAGGTCGGCGGAACGCTCCAGAACGACATCCTCAAGGAATACATCGCGCAGAAGGAGTACATCTTCCCGCCCCGACCGTCGATGCGGCTCGTGACGGACCAGTTCGCGTTCTGCGCGAAGCACGTTCCGAGGTGGAACACGGTCTCCATTTCCGGGTACCACATCCGCGAGGCGGGCGCGACGGCGCTCCAGGAGCTCGCGTTCACGTTGCGCGACGGGATGGAGTACGTGAAGTATGGAGTCGACGCGGGTCTCGACGTCGACGAGTTCGCCCCCCGCCTCTCGTTCTTCTTCAACGCCCACAACGATTTCTTCGAGGAGATCGCGAAATATCGCGCGGCTCGCCGCATCTGGGCAAAGGTCATGCGAGACCGCTACGGCGCGAAGAAGCCCGAGAGCTGGAAGATGCGCTTTCACTCGCAGACGGCAGGCGTGTCCCTGACGGCGCAACAGCCCTACAACAACGTCGCACGCGTCGCGATCCAGTCCCTCGCGGCGGTGCTCGGAGGCACGAACTCGCTCCATGCGAACGCGCTCGACGAGACTCTCGCTCTGCCGACGGAATTTGCCGCGAAGATCGCGGTGAGGACGCAGCAGGTCATCCTGCACGAAACGGGCGTCGCCAACACCGTGGATCCGCTCGGGGGCTCGTACTTCGTCGAAGAGCTCACGAACCGGATGGAGGCAGGCGCCTTCGACTACTTCCGGCGGATCGACGCGTTCGGCGGGATGGTCGAGGCCATCGAGGCCGGCTTCCCGCAGCGGGAGATCATGGACGCCGCGTACCGCTTCCAGCGCGCCGTCGACGCGAAGGAGAAGATCGTGGTCGGCGTCAACGCGTTCACGGATTCCCTGCCGGAAGACGAGGTGCCGATCCTGACGATCTCCGAGCAGATGGCCGCCGAGCAGGTCAGGGCGCTTGCCGAAGTCCGAAGGACGCGCGACTCGCGCACGGCGATGCAAAAGCTCTCGGACCTCAAGGCCGCTTGCGCCGGTGGAACGAACGTCATGCCGCCCCTCGTCGAGGCCGTCAAGGCCTACGCCACGGTGGGCGAGATCTCCGACGTCATGCGCGAGGTCTTCGCGACCTACGAAGAGCCGGCTATTTTTTGAGGAAGAGCGAAGAGAAGATTCTCTTGGAAGGGTGGAAGACGGGGCCGGGCGGTCGCGCCATCGAGCTCTATTCACTTTCTAAGAAGATTCTCTTCATCCGCGGCCCGGTTCTTGCGAGGTAGACTGCATGTCGATGCCGGAGAGACGCATTCTTTTCGCCCTGGCCGCCACCTTCGTTGTACTTGCCATGCCGGTCGGCGCCCAGACCGGCGGCGGGGCCGTCGGGAAGACCTCGGCGAAGGACGCCCTGACCCAGAAAGAGAGCCGCCGCCGCGAGGCGGTAGAGCACTATTTGCGCGCGAAGCTGTACGCGCAGGACAGCGAGTTCGAAGCCGCCGTCCGGGAGTTCAAGAAGGCCGTCGAGCTGGATCCGACCGACGGCGCTCTCCGGCGCGAGTACGGGGAGCTGCTGCGTGACCTTCCCGTCTACGCGGAGGCCGAGAAGGAAGCGCGCAAGGCCGTCGAGCTCGAGCCCCGGAGCGCCGGCGCGCACCGTCTCCTCGGCCAGATCCTCCTCTCGACGGCGAAGGACGCGCCACGCCTGGAACAGGCCGCCGCCGAGCTGAAGAAGGCAAACGAGCTCGCCCCCGCCGATCCCCAGGGAGCCATCGCGTACGCCCAGGTCCTCCTGCGGCTCGATAAGCCGAAGGAAGCGTCGAGCGTTCTCGAGGGGGTCCTCGATCGGGCGAACGGACCCGCGGTCCTGCTCCTCTACGGCGAAACGCTCGAACGCAGCGGCCAGCTCCAGCAGGCCGAGGAGGTCTACAAGGGGCTCGGGAGGCTCGACCCGGAGAACCGCGCGGCCCTCCTGGGCCTTCTGCGCGTCTACGACCGTGGCCGCCAGTTCGACAAGGCTGCTCCCATCCTCCAGGAGTTCCTCAAGTCCCAGCCGGGCAACCTCGGGCTCAAGACCCAGTACGCAGGCCTCCTGCTCCGTGGGCGCCGTTTCGCCGAGGCGCGGAAGATGTTCGAGGAAGTGCTCGCCGCCGATCCCGGGAACCGTGAGGCCCTGCGTCTCTACGCGGCGCTGCTGTCCGAGACGCGCGAGCCCGACAAGGCCGACGAGATTCTGCGCAAGCTCCAGTCGCTCGAACCAGACGATCTCGAAGCGCCCTATCGACGCGCCGTGAACTTCCTCGAGGCGCGGAGAATTCCCGAGGCGGAAGCGGTTCTCCGCGAGCTGCGCGCGGCGCTCGTCGCGAAGAAGCCGGACGCTCCGGAGGTCGGGCAGATCGACGGGCAGCTCGGGTACGCCGCGTATCTGCGTAAGGACTACGCGGCCGCCATCGCCCGCCTCGAGCCGCACCTGAGGGGCGAAGACGGCCTCAACCTGCAGGCCTACAACCTCCTCCTGCAGATCGCGCGGGACCGCGAAGACTGGCCCGCCGGCCTGAAGCTCGCGAAGGACGCATACGACAAGGCGCCCAGAAAAACCGCCCTGCTGCGGGCGAACTATGCCGAGTTCCTCCTGCGCTCTGCGGCGGCGACCGA
Source organism: Thermoanaerobaculia bacterium (assembly GCA_963719225.1). Lineage (GTDB taxonomy): Bacteria > Acidobacteriota > Thermoanaerobaculia > UBA5066 > UBA5066 > Fen-183. The sequence goes on from CAVRAY010000001.1 coordinate 1,638,474, forward strand.
CCAGGCCGAAGGCGCGAAGATGCTCGACGAGCTCGCGGCGGAGGACAAGACGGGGACGCTCGCGGCCGCGGACGCCTGGCAGCGTCTCGACAAGTACGGCCGCGCGGCGGCGGCGGCGCGGGCGGGTCTCGAGCGCGACAAGGAGGATCCGGACCTCCTCTTCCGGCTCGCCGCTTCGCTGGAGCGGGAGAAGAAGGTCGCCGAATCGGTGGACGCGTTCGAGAAGCTCCTGAAGGTGCGGGGCGACCATGCGCCGGGCCTCAATTACCTCGGCTACATGTGGGCGGACCGCGGCGAAAACCTGCCGCGGGCCCTCGAGCTCATCCGCAAGGCCGTCGAGCTGGAGCCCGGAAACGGCGCCTACCTCGATTCCCTCGGCTGGGTCTATTACCGGCTCAACAAGCTGGACAAGGCCGAGGAGAATCTGCGCGCGGCGGCCCTCTTGAATCCCGACGACGCGACCGTCGAGGAGCACCTCGGCGACCTCTTCGAGAAGAAGGGGGATCTCGCGCTCGCGCGATCGAGCTGGAAGCACGCGCTCACGCTCAAGCCCGACGAGGACGTGAAGCGCCGCCTCGACGAAAAGCTCGAGAAGACCGAAGGCCGCGCCGCGCAGAAGTGAGGGGGACCCGAGCGCGGCAGCCCCGATTGCTTCGGGTTGCCGGTGGGGCTCTGGTCGCGGTGGTTTTCTTCTTAGAAAGTGGGTGCGTCAGCGGGAGCGGGCCGCGCGCGTCGAGTGCTGCCGCCGCGGCCACATCGACGGCGGCATCTCCCTCTTCCCCTTTCAAAGAAAACTCTTCGACAGCGTCTCCCGCTGCTTCTCTTCTTGAAGCGTACGAGAGGGCGCGGGTCGCGGCCTGGGATCCCGCCCGCCGCTTCAAAGCGCTCTTCAAGGCGGAGGTGTCGCCGAAGGCCGGCGCGGTGGGTCGCGGCTACCTCTCCGTCTGGTGGGACGGGGCGAGCGGCTCGCTCACGTGGCGGTCTTCGGCGCCGATCGCCGGAAGAGGAAGAGGGGGATTTCTTAGAAAGGGAAGAGGGGACGCCGGTGCCGCCGCGGCAGGTGCCGGTGCCGGCGGCGCCGGTCGCTCGCCGCTTCCTGGGAAAACCTCCGCGGATGACCTGATCGCCTGCGTCCTGGGCACGCCGGATGCCCCCGCCTCGTCCTCATTACCAGTCGACGAAACTCCGAGAGGCTTACTGCTGCGCATCGACGGCTCGAAGAGCTCCGTCCTCCTGGACCGGGAGGGAAAGCCGATTGAATTCTCTTTTCCGAACGACGAGACCGTGAAGCTGCAGCCGGGGGAAGGCGTGCCGCGCCGCATCGAGGCGAGCGGGCCGGAGGGCCGGGCGGTCCTCACTCTCGAATCCTATTCGTCGTGGCCGGAGAACGAGCGAGTGCCCCCGGCATGACCGGGGCCGGAAGGGCCATCGTCGTCGAAGCGTTCGCGAAGGTGAACTGCTCGCTGCGCGTGCTGGGGAAGAGACCCGACGGTTTCCACGAGCTCGACACCATCTTCCAGACGGTGGATCTCACCGACACGATGTATTTCTTAGAAGGTAAAGAGAAAGACGGCGCGGCGGGCGAGGTCTCTCTCACAATCGAGGGCGGCGCGTCGAAGGATCTGCCCGCGGACTCGAGCAACCTGATTCTCCGCGCCGCCAACGCGTTGCGCGAGAGGTTCGCGGTGCGCGCAGGCGCCCGTATTCACCTTTCTAAGAGAATCCCGATCGGCGGCGGGCTCGGCGGCGGCAGTTCCAACGCTGCAGCGACCTTGAGGGCGCTCGACTCTCTCTGGCACTTGAACTCCTCTGACGCCGATCTCCACCGGCTCGCAGCCTCCCTCGGATCCGACGTGCCTTTCTTCCTTCTCGGCGGTCGCGCCCGGGGCACCGGGCGCGGCGAAATCCTGGAATCTCTTCTGGACGGCCCCGAAGAATGGCTCGTTCTCGTCTTTCCCCCGTTCTCTCTTTCCACGGCAGCGGTTTACGGCGCGTTTTCCGCGCCCGCGTTGACAGATTCCGCAGCCCAAACTAACCTGCGCGCCTCCGACTCCGGTGGCGGCCCGGACCGGAACGACCTGGAATCGGCGGCGGAGTCCCTCCGGGGAGAGTTGCGCGGGATCCGTCTGGCCCTGTCGGACCTCGGCGCGACGAGCGCACGCCTGTCCGGGAGCGGCTCGACGGTGTTCGGGGTATTCGGCGACGAAGAAAGCGCCCGTCGGGCGTTCGAAGGGCTCGAGGGATTGCGAAAAGAAATGATGGCGACGACGACGATCGTGAAGACCGTGTCGAAGGCGGCATTCGCGCGCCGCGCGACACCCACTGTCAGGGCGCAACGCGGATGATCCCGCTTTGCGCGAGAATCGAGGGCCGGACTTCCGGATGGGGAGTCGACAAGTGGTAAGTCAGCGGTCTTTGGAACCGCCATTCGGAGGTTCGAATCCTCCCTCCCCAGCCAAACTCCGCATCGCGGACCCGAAGGCGTGATGGAGCGTTTCCCGTACGGCGATCTCAAAGTCTTCGGAGGGCGGTCGCATCCGGCCCTCACGGGTGAGATCTGCCGGAACCTCGGCCGCGAGGCCGGCCGCGTCACGCTCTACAATTTTTCCGACGGGGAGAATTACTGCCAGATCGAGGAGAACGTCCGGGGCGCGGACGTGTTCATCGTGCAGCCCACGGGGCCGCCGGCGAACCACAACATCATGGAGCTCCTCATCATGCTGGACGCCTTCAAGCGCTCCTCGGCGTCGCGCGTCACCGCCGTGCTCCCGTATTACGGCTATGCGCGGCAGGACCGCAAGGACAAGCCGCGTGTCCCGATCACCGCGAAGCTCATCGCAGACCTCATCGTGGCGGCAGGTGCCGACCGCGTCCTGTGCGTCGACCTCCATGCCGCGCAGATCCAGGGCTTCTTCAACATCCCCGTCGACCACCTCTTCGCGGCGCCGGTCCTCCTCGACGCGATCCGCGACGCGAACCTCGACCCGCTCACCGTCGTCTCGCCCGACGCCGGCGGCGTCGAGCGCGCGCGTGCGTTCGCGAAACGTCTGGGCGCCGGTCTCGCGATCGTCGACAAGCGGAGGAAAGGAAAGAACGAGGTCGAGGTCCTGCACGTCATCGGCGACGTGAAAGACCGGAACGTCGTGGTGGTGGACGACATCATCGACACGGCAGGGACGCTCATCAACACGGTCATCGCGCTGAGGGACGCGGGTGCGCGCCGCATCTTCGCCGGATGCGTGCATCCCGTGCTGTCCGGCCCCGCGATCGATCGCATCAACGCGAGCCCCATCGAGCGCGTTTTCTGTACGAACACGCTTCCGCTCGACGAGAAGCTCGCCCGCTGCCCTCTCGTTCAGCCACTCTCCATCGCACCCCTCCTGGCGGAGGCGACCCAGCGCATTCACCAGGGTGCGTCCGTTTCCTCTTTGTTCGTTTAGGCCGGTCGTGGGGAAGGCCAAAATCTGATATTCTCTTCAGTTCTCCAACTGGACCGTCCGCCCGGAGAATTCTCTCCGGACCGGGCGCCCTGAAAGGAAACCATGCTCCAGGAACACATCGTCGTCGAAGTCGAGAAGCGACTCACCACCGGAAAGAACGCCGCGAATCGCTTGCGGGCCCAGGACCAGATCCCGGCCGTCCTCTACGGGGGCGGCAAGGACATGGACACCTGGTCGCTCCAGGTGCCGCGCAAGACGCTTGCGACCCTCCTCAACAAGGGTCTGCACTCCAACGCGATCTTCAAGCTCAATCTGAAGGGCACGGATCAGACGCGCCACGTCATGATCCGCGACCTCGCTCTCGATCCCGTTTCGCGGAAAATGCTGCACGTCGACTTCGTGCGCGTGCTTCTCGACAGAAGGCTTCGGGTCAAGAGCGAGATCGCGATCGAGGGCGTGCCGAACGGCGTCAAGAATGCCGGGGGCATCCTGAACATCGTCACGCACGAGATCCTCATCGAGTGCCTTCCCGCGGACATTCCCGAGTCGGTGAAGGTGGACGTCTCCGGCATGGAAATGCACGACTCTCTCCGCGTGTCGGACCTCAAGCTCGGCGACAAGATCAGGGTCCTCGAGAAGGCGGATCGCGTGATCGCGCACGTCGGCGTGCCGAAGGCCGAGGAGGTCGTCGCTCCGGCCGCGGCCGAAGTGGTCGGCGTGGAGGGCGCCGCCGCTCTCGCCGTCGAGCCCGAGGTGATCAAGAAGGGCAAGAAGGAAGAGGAAGGCGCCGAGCCCGCCGCGGCCGGGAAGGCCGCGGTGCCGGCGAAACCCGAGGGCAAGGCGGAGAAGAAGGAAAAGAAATAGGAACGGACGACCTCTTCCTCGTGGTGGGACTCGGCAATCCCGGCGACCGGTATTCCGGAACGCGCCACAACGTCGGCTTCGACGTCGTGCAGGCGTTCGCCCGGAAGGCCGCCGGCCGTCCGCCGCGCCTCGACCGGCTCGACTGTCGCGCGCTCACCGGGCGAATCAGGGTCGGAGATCATCCCGTCGTCGTCGCGCGGCCCCAGACCTACATGAACGCCTCGGGTGAGTCCGTGAAGGGTCTCGCGCTCAAGTACGAGGTCTCTCTCGAGAGGCTCATCGTCGTCTCCGACGACACGGCACTGCCCGTAGGCACGATCCGGATTCGCCGGTCGGGTTCCTCCGGCGGCCAGAAGGGGCTGCAGTCCGTGATCGACTGCTTCGGCACGAACGCGGTCCCGCGGCTTCGTCTCGGCGTGCGCGGGGAGAACTTCCAGCCGGGAGAGGCGCTCGATACGTACGTGCTTTCACGATTCTCGAAGAAGGAACGCCCCGTCGCGGACGAGGCGATCGAATCGGCGTGCGAGGCCCTCGCGCTCTTCGTGACCGAGGGCATCGACGCCGCCATGAACCGTTTCAACCGCACGCCGGAGGAAGATCCGGCGAGCTGAATCTCAACCCCCGTTCGCCGGCGTGCCGGCGAACCACAACCTTGGCTCGGCACCGGACTCCGGTCCACAGCCGCGCCTCGTGACCGGCTCTTGCCGGCGCGATCCAGAAGGAGGATCCCCGTGACCACCCCGAACCTTCAACGCCAGTACGACATGGTCTTTCTCGTCGTTCCCGAGAAGGATGAGGCGGGAGCCGTCGCCGTCGTCGACGAGTTTCGAAAGCTCCTCGTCGACAACGGCGCCACGATCGAGAAGGACGAATCGATGGGGCGCCGCCGCCTCGCCTACACGGTCAAGAAGAGGACCGAGGCGACGTACCACAACTTCCTGTTCCGGGCCCCGACGGCGTGCGTCGCCGAGGTGCAGCGCAAGATGAGGCTCTCGGAAAACATCCTCCGGTTCCTCTCCGTGCGGATCGACGAGGAGGTCAAGCACGGGCTGAAGGTGGCGCGCAACACGAAGCCGCGCCGTCCGCGTCCCGACTCGTCCGAAGCCCCATACGCCGGTCCGTCCCCTGCTTCCCCCAACCTGCCCCCGGCCGAGCCGGCCGGCGATTCCCGTCCCGAGTGACCGGGAAGGATCAGGAGAAACACAATGGCCGCCCCCGTTCGCAAGCCCGTCAAGAAGAAATTCTTCGTTCGCCGCAAGCGCGTCTGCAAATTCACGGTCGAGAAAATCGGATACATCGACTTCAAGGACGTGAAGCTCCTCGCGGGATTCGTCCCCGAGCGGGCGAAAATCCTCCCGCGCCGGATCAGCGGGACGTCGGCGTTCTACCAGCGCAAGCTGGCGACCGCCATCAAACGGGCGCGCTACCTCGCGCTTCTGCCTTACGTCTCCGATTAAGCGGGCCCTCGCCGTTCTCGGGGCGGCGCTCGCGGCGGCTTTGACCGCGGCGGCTCCGCCCTTCGGCCTCGTTCTGGCGCCGCATGCGGCCGCGCGCCTGGGCCGCGCGGCGCTCGAGTCCCAGCGCCTGGCGACCGGCTTCCTTCTGCCGGCCCTCGCGGTTCCGATCGCCCTCCTTCTCGGAGCCCTGCTCGTCCCGGAAGGCGCGATCGTCGCCTCGGTTCTCGCGATCGCGCTCGTCGCCCTTCCCGCGATCGCCCTCTTCGCGGCGGCGCGGGACGGCCGTCGCCGGGACGACGTCCTGCTCGTCGTCTTCGCGCTCACGGGGATCGGCGGCCTCGCGGCTCTCCTCGGCGTGTCCGTTGCCACGGGGCGGGACGCGGGGACGCTCCTCGCGGACCGCTGGGCCGCGCTCGTTCCGGAAATGCTCGCCAACTACCGATCCAGCGGCTGGAGCGAAACCTCGGTCGCGACGGTGGCGCGGATCTTCGAGTTCGGCCGGGTCCTGATCGAGGAGCAGCTCGCCGGTCTCGTTCTCGCGGCCGCCGTTCTTCATGCGGCCCTCGTCGTCTATGGGTTCGCGCGCGGCGCCGGCCTGGCCGAGGCGGACTGGTCCGAAGCGTCCTTCAGCCGTTTCCGCACACCGCTCGCGGCGGCCGCCGCGTTCGTTCCTGCCGGTCTTCTCGCGGCCGTGGGCGGCGCGGAGCTGCGCCGGCCCGCCGTCGATCTCCTGCTGCCGCTCGGCGTCTTGTTTTTTCTGAGAGGTCTCGCCATAATCCGCGCTCTTCTCGACCGCGGAAGAGCCGGCCTCGTCGGCCGGGTGCTCGTCTACGTGCTGGTCTTTCAGATGCCGTTTCCCCTTCTTCTCGCGCTTTCGGGCCTCTTCGACGAATTCGTCGACGTGAGGACGCGGCTCGAAAAGAGAGGAACCGGCGGCGAGTCCGCGGGTCCGCCCGGACCCGACGGATTCTGACCGGCGGAAATTCCCAGAAAAGCTGAGGAGCTCACGATGAAAGTGGTCCTGACCGACGACGTGAAGGGGCTCGGGCACCGGGGCGACGTGGTGAACGTCGCCGAGGGCTACGGCCGGAACTTCCTCCTGCCGAAGGCTCTCGCGTATCCCGCCACCGACGGAAACCTGAAGAGGCTGGAGCAGGAAAAGAAACGCTACGACGCCCGCATCGAGCACGAGAAGGACCAGGCCGCCGCCGTGGCGAAATCCATCGAGGGCGCGAAGATCGTCCTGCACAAGAAGGCTGGCGACAACAACGCGCTCTATGGCTCGGTGACGCCGTCCGAAGTGGCCGACGCCCTCGAAGCCAAGGGCATCACGGTCGACAAGAGGAAGATCGACCTGGAGGAGCCCATCAAGCGCCTCGGCATCCACACGGTTCACGTGAAGCTCCATCGCGACGTAACGGTGGGCGTCACGGTCGAAGTCCTTCCGCTCGTCGTCTGACACGGAAACCGCCCGGAAAGAATCCTGGAGCCCGCGGCACCTTCGACTCCGTGTCCGCCGGGCTGACGACGTCCCGTACAATCGCGACACGTTCTCATGACGCTCGCGCCAGGCACACGCCTCGGTCCTTATGAGGTTCTCGCCTCGCTCGGCGCGGGAGGAATGGGCGAGGTCTACCGGGCGAAAGACCCGAAACTCGCGAGAGAGGTCGCGGTAAAGGTTCTGCCTGGGGATTTCTTAGAAGGGGAAGAGAGACGGGAGCGATTCGAGCGGGAGGCGCGCGCGCTCGCGAGACTCAATCACCCTGGCATCGCCTCCGTATATTCATTCGAGGAAATCCCCGGTTCTTCCTCTTCCTCAACTTCTTCCTCTTCGTCTTCCTTGTCCCGCCACATCCTCGTCATGGAGCTGCTCGAGGGCGAGACGCTGCGCGCGCGCCTCGCGGGCGGGCCGCTGTCGGTCCGCAAGGCGGTGGACTTCGCGGTCCAGGTCGCACGGGGCCTCGCTGCGGCGCACGAGAAGGGCGTCGTCCACCGCGACCTCAAGCCGGAAAACCTCTTCGTGACGAGGGACGGCCGGGTCAAGATCCTCGACTTCGGTCTCGCGAAGTCCGTCGAAGCCGGCGCCGGGAGCGGCGGGACGAACCTCCCGACGATGTCGAAGGGCACGGAGCCGGGCGCGGTTCTCGGGACGCTCGGCTACATGTCGCCGGAGCAGCTCCGGGGCCTCCCCGCGGACCACCGGACCGACCTCTTCAGCTTCGGTGCGGTGCTCTACGAGATGCTTTCCGGGCGGAAAGCGTTCCGGGGCGACACGGCGGCCGACACCGTCTCGGCGATCCTGCGCGAAGAGCCGCCCGATCTCTCCGCGACGAACCGGACGATCCCGCCTGCGCTCGAGCGGATCGTGCGCCACTGCCTCGAGAAGAGTCCGGATGAAAGAGCCCATTCCGCGCACGACCTCGCGTTCGACCTCGAGTCCCTCTCGACGGCGTCTTCCGGGTCCATCGCGCCGTCTCGAGCGGTCGCCTTCCGAAAACCCTCCCGGCAAGCTCTCATCCTCGCTTCCGTATGCGCCGCGGCCGGCTTGCTCGGCGGGCACGTCGTCTGGAGGACGCCCGTGCCGGCGCCGCCGACGTTCCACCGGCTCACGTTTCGGCGCGGGAACGTCCTCGGGGCGCGTTTCGCGCCCGACGGCCGGACGGTCGTGTACGGCGCGGCGTGGGGAGGCGCACCCTCGGAGATCTTCACGGTGCGCACGGAGGGTCCTGAGTCGCGGCCGCTGGGGTTCTCGTCCGCGACCGTGTTGTCCGTGTCTTCCGGCGGCGAGCTCGCGATCCTCACACGAGAGGGCATGACGGACCCGGGCGCCTGGGGAACGCTTGCGCGAGTGCCGCTTTCGGGCGGGGCTCCGCGGCCGCTTCTCGAGGAGGTCAACGACGCCGACTGGACGCCCGACGGCAAGGAACTGGCGGTCGTACGCGTCCGCACGGAAGGCGGTCGACGCATCGAGCTTCCACCCGGGAAGACTCTCTACGAGACGTCGCGCAGGCTCGGGTCCCTGCGTGTCTCGCCGGACGGCTCGAAGGTCGCCTTCGTCGAGTACGGAGACGGGGACGCTTCGCTGCGCGTGGTCGACCGCGCGGGGAAAGCGCGCACGATCGCGGGACCGATGGCATCTTTCTCCGGCCGCTTTGCCTGGAACCCGTCGGGCCGCGAAGTCTGGTATTTCGGCGGGAGTGGCCGGAAGGACGCGGCGCTCCGCGCCGTGGATCTCTCGGGTCGGGTACGGACGCTCTATCGCTCGACGGGCTTTCTCTTCGTGCACGATGTTTTCCCGGACGGGCGCGTGCTCCTCGAGCACGCCGCAAGCGTGCGCGGGCTCATGTTCGCGCGCACCGGCGACCGGCAGGAGACGGAGCTATCCTGGTTCGACAGCTCGCGGATCGTGGCGGTGGCTGCGAGGGGGCGCGCGGTCCTGTTCAACGAGGGCGGCGAGGCGCTGGGCGGCCGGCTGCAGGCCTTCTTCCGGAAGACGGACGGCTCGTCCGCCGTACGTCTCGCCGACGGCGAAGGGCTTGCTCTCTCCCCGGACGCGACGCGCGTCATCATGCGCACCGGAGACGGCCTGACGATTGCCCCGGTGGGCGCCGGTGCGCCGGTTCCCGTTGGGCTCGGCCCGATCGCAGGCGTGACGTCCGCTTCGTTCTTCTCCGACGGAAGGCGGCTCCTTCTCCATGGAGCCGAGAAGGGAAAGCGTCCGCGGTTCTGGATCGTCGAACCCGGAGGCATCCCTCGTCCGATCTCGCCCGAAGGCACGCTCGGGGACGCCGGGCTCATGTCGCCTGACGAACGGAGGGTGATCGGCTGGGCGGCCGACACGTCGATCCTCTCGATCGTCTCGACCGAGGGAGCTGCGGCACGCACCCTCGCCGGAACGCAGTACGACGAACCCCTCGGCTGGACGGCCGACGGCCGGTCGATCTACATCCGCCCGAGCCCCGGACAGCTGGGGATGATCGGCACGCTCGACGTGGACACGCTTGCACGCAAGCCCTGGAAATCGTTCGCACCGCCGGATCCCTCGAGCGTCTCGTCCTTCCCGGGAGTCGCGTTCGCTCCGGATGGATCCGCGTATGCCTACACGTACCAGCGCGTGCTGACGTCCGACCTCTACGTGGTCGAAGGGCTGAAGTGACCGTCAGCCCGGCGGACCGGGGCCGGGCTTTGGCGGAGGTGCGGCGAGCTTCGGGGCGTCCGTCACGGTGACTTCGTCGCTCTTCGTCTCCCCGCGTTTCGGCGAGTAGATCGCCCGCTGGAGGTATTCGGGAAGCCTCGCGACCGCGTGCGGCTGGTCGCCGCACATCTCCGTGGGCTGCGTGCCGCTCACGAACGCCATGAGCACGACCTTCGCGCAGGAGGGTGCCGCGCGGTAACCGGTGGCCTCGTCGACGGCCACGAGAACGACGCCCTGCGGCGTCTCGAAATCCTCGGCCTGGGTCACGAGGCCTGCATCGCGCATCTTCTCGACGATCTTGACGAAGATCGGAAGAGCCACGTCGGCGCCCGCGGACCTCGGCCCGAGCGTTTTCTTCGTGTCATGCCCGACCCACACGGCGATCGTGTGGCGCGGCGTCATGCCGATGAACCAGGCGTCCGTGAAGTCGTTCGTCGTGCCCGTCTTTCCGGCGAGAGGGAGCTTGAGCCGGGCCGCGGAGCCCGCGGTGCCGCGCGCCACGACACCCCGCATCATGTTCAGCAGGACGTAGGCGGCGGCGGGCGATGTGGCCTCCTTCGGCTCGGGCGTGTTCTGCTCGAGCAGGATTCCGTCCGCGTTGCGGATCCGCTCGACGAGGTAGGGCTTGTACGCCACGCCGCCGCTCGCGATGGCGGAGTAGGCGGCGGCCATCTCGATCGGAGTCACCTCGAAAGAGCCGAGAGCGAGAGAGGGATAAGCGAGGAGGTTCTGCCGGACCCCGAGCCTGCGCGCCGCCTCGATGACCTTTTTCGTGCCCACGAGCAGATCCACGCGCACCGTCGCGACGTTCAGGGAATGCTCGAGCGCGTATTGGTACGTCACGATGCCGTTGTATTTGCGCTCGTAGTTCTGCGGCTGCCAGGGCGGCTCTCTGGGGTCCATGACGATCGAGAGCGGCGCGTCGAGGACCGTGTCCGCGGGAGTGAATCCCTGCTCGATGGCCGCCAGGTACACGGCGGGCTTGAACGCGGAGCCGACCTGACGAAGCGCCTGGACGGCCCGGTCGAATTTCGAGCGGTTGAAATCGTATCCCCCGGTGAGCGCCCGGACCGCGCCGGTGCCGTTCTCCAGGATGACGACCGCTCCTTCGACGTGGGGATCCTGCGCGACGAGCGTCTCCTCCTTGCCCGTGTCGTTCACGAACGTCTCGATCTGGATCAGGTCTCCCCGCTGGACGGCTTTCGCGGGACTTTCGGCGCGCGTCCACCGGAACGCCGCCGCAGGGACGGTGAAGCGCTTCGTGTCGACCCGCACCTCGACCCCCGCTTTCGAGGCCGACAGGACGACGCCCGTGAGCGTGTCGGAGGGAGGAACCCCGTCGAACCAGGACGGGTCTCGGTACTTCTCCGGGTCGATCCCTTCGGAGACGAGGTTGCGCGGCTTGCGGAAGCCCGCGCGGCGGTCGACGCGCCGAAGACCGCTTCGCAGAGCCTCCTCCGCCCACGTCTCGAGCCGGGGGTCGAGTGTCGTGTCGACCCGCAGTCCCTCGCGATAGAGGTCTCCCTCCCCGTACTCCTTCTCGAGATACTGGCGGACCTCCTCGCAGAAATAGAGGCCGAGCGTCGTCTCGCGCGACGAGCGGATGACCTCCACGGGAGTCGCCTGAGCCGCCGCCCGCTGCGCGTCCGAAAGGAATCCCTCCTCGGCCATGCGGCGAAGAACGAGGTCGCGGCGGTTTTTCGCAGCGGTCGCGTTGTTGAAGGGCGAGTAGTACGCGGGACGCTGAATGACGCCTGCCAGGAGCGCCGCCTCGGGCAAGGTCAGCGTCTTGGCGCCATGTCCGAAGTACCAACGCGATGCCGCCTCGACGCCGTAGGTCCCGTGCCCGAACGGGATCTGGTTCAGGTACATCGTCAGGATCTGGTCCTTCGAGAACTGTTTCTCGATCTCGACCGTGAGGAAGATCTCGTTGATCTTCCGCGCCCACGTCTTCTCGGGCGTCAGGAAGACGGCGCGGGCGAGCTGTTGCGTCAAGGTGGAGGCGCCCTGCGACATCCGGCGCGTCGCGAGGTCCCGCATCGCTGCGCCTCCGATCCGGATGAGGTCGAGGCCGCTGTGGTCGAAAAAGCGCGCGTCCTCGGCGGCGAGCAGCGCCTTGACCATCACGTCCGGAATTTCCTGCCGCTCGACGAGGGTTCGGCGCTCGATCGCGAAGCGCGCGATGACGGAGCCGTCGGCGCCGCGCAGCTCGGTGATGATGTCGGGCCGGTACGTGGCGAGCTCGGAAACCTTCGGCACGCGGATCACGCGCGACAGGGCGTATCCGGCTCCGGCGCCGAGGCCGGCCGTGAGAAGGACCGGCAGGAAAAGGACGGCCAGGGCCGCCGCGCGGCGCGCGCTCACGTCTCATTCTCGCACGTGGTAATTTCGCGGCGATGAGCGGGACTCCTCCTCCGGTTCCCTCCGCCCCCGGGACGCCTCCGCAGATTCCCATGACGCTGCCGCCCTTCGAGGACGCGGCGGCCCGCGCACGGAGGCAGGGCTGTTTGAAATGGGGGCTCGTCGGCTGCGCGGGCGCTTCGGTGGCCGTGATCGTCGGGCTCCTCTTCCTCATGAGCAACGCGAAGAAACTGATGGACTTCGCGTTCGACCAGATGGGCGACCAGATTCTCGTCGCATGCACGCCCGACGTGACGCCCTCCGAGAAGGAAAGTTTCCGGGGGGCGATGAGATCCTTCGCCGCGAAGGCGAAGGACCGGAAGGTGACGGCGCAGCAGGTCGCCGCGTTTCAGGGCCGCGTGAAAACGGCGATCGCCGACAACCGGGTCACGAGGGAGGAGCTCCTTGCCCTCACGGTCTTCCTGAAGGACCCGCCCTGACGAAATCGCCGCGGTGAATCCGTGCCGGATTTCGAGTTCCTCTCCCCGCTGACCCCGCAGGGCGACCAGCCTCACGCCATCGAGCAGCTCGTCGCGGCCTATCGCGAAAGCCGCCAGAAGCAGGTTCTCCTCGGCGTCACGGGCTCCGGAAAGACGTTCACGATGGCGAAGGTCGTCGAGGCGCTGAACCGCCCCACGCTCGTCCTCTCCCACAACAAGACGCTCGCCGCCCAGCTCTACCAGGAATTCCGGAGCTTCTTTCCGAAGAACCGTGTGGAGTACTTCGTCTCCTACTACGACTATTACCAGCCCGAGGCGTACGTGCCGCAGTCGGACACGTACATCGAGAAGGAAACGCAGGTCAACGACGAGATCGACAAAATGCGCATCGCCGCGACGGCCGCGCTCTTCGAGAGGCGCGACGTGCTGATCGTCGCCTCCGTGTCGTGCATTTACGGCCTCGGCAGCCCGGAGTCGTTCGGGAAGATGGCGATCGAGCTCCAGAAGGGCGCGCGCTACGGAATGACGTGGTATCTCAAGCAGCTCGTCGAGGCGCAGTACGAGCGGACGAGCCTCGACCTCGAGCGCGGCGGCTTCCGGGTTCGCGGCGACGTCCTCGAGATCCAGCCGTCGTACGAGGACCTCGGCCTGAGAGTCGAGTTCTTCGGCGACGAGATCGACCGCATCACGCGCTTCGAGATCGTGACCGGCAGGACGGTCGGGGAGATCGCGCGCTTCGAGCTCTTTCCGAAATCCCACTACGTGACCCCCGAAGAGATCCGGAAAGGGCGCTGGGATCGATCGAGGCTGAGCTCGTCGTGCGGCTCGAGGAACTTCACGCGCAGAACAAGCTGCTCGAGGCGCAGCGCCTCGAGCAGCGGACCCGATTCGACCTCGAGATGATGCGGGAGATCGGCTACTGCGCGGGCATCGAGAATTACTCGCGCCACCTCTCGGGACGCCGGCCGGGGGAGCCGCCGCCCACGCTCCTGGACTATTTCCCGGCGGATTACCTCACGATCATCGACGAGAGCCACCAGACGGTGCCGCAGCTCCGCGCCATGTATCACGGCGACCAGTCCCGCAAGAAGACGCTCGTGGAGTACGGCTTCCGGCTTCCGTCCGCCCTCGACAACCGCCCGCTGAAGTTCGAGGAGTGGCTCGAGCGCGCGGGCCAGCGGCTCTTCGTCTCCGCCACCCCTGCCGCGTACGAGCTCGCGGAGACGGGAGGAGAGGTCGTCGAGCAGCTCCTGAGGCCGACGGGCCTCCTCGACCCGCCCATCGAGGTGAAGCCCGTGAAAGGCCAGGTGGACGATCTCCTGTCGCGCGTGAAGGAGCGCACGGCGAAAGGCGAGCGAACGCTCGTCACGACGCTCACGAAGCGGATGGCCGAGGACCTGACGAACTACTACCTCGAGCTCGGCGTGCGCGTGCGGTACCTCCACAGCGACATCGAGACGCTCGAGCGCGTCCAGATCATCGGCGACTTCCGCCGCGGCGTCTTCGACGTTCTCGTGGGCGTGAACCTGCTGCGCGAGGGGCTCGACCTGCCCGAGGTTTCCCTCGTGGCCGTTCTCGACGCCGACAAGGAAGGCTTCCTGAGATCCGAGACGTCGCTCATCCAGACGGCCGGGCGCGCGGCGCGGAACGTGAACGGGATCGCCGTCTTCTACGCGGACCGCATCACGGATTCCATGCGGCGGGCAATGGACGAGACCGAGCGCCGCCGGATACTCCAGCGCGCGTACAACGAGGAGCACGGCATCGTGCCGGAGACGATCGTCAAGTCGCTCGACTCGCCTCTCCTCCAGATGGCCGAGCTCGACTACCTCGAACCGAGCCGCCTCGACCGGCGGGTGAAGGCGAAGGACGCGCCGTCTCTCGACCGCGAGATCGCGGACCTCGAGAAGGAGATGAAGACGGCGGCGAAGGAGCTCGAGTTCGAGAAGGCCGCGCAGCTCCGCGACCGCATCCGGGAGCTCCGCGCGATGAAGCTTTTCTGACGGCTGCCGGGGCCTTTCGGCCGCCTCTGGTCGGGACGCGGCGCCCGAATTAGACTGCGAGAGGGGTTTCGATGAAGATCACACGAACGCTGGTCATCGCGGTGTCCGTTACCCTCGGCTCTTTGCCTGGACAGTCGCTCGCGCAGAAAGCCGCGGAGTCGACCGTGACCCTCGACCGGGCGGCTCAGAGCGCGGAGGCGACCAATGATCAACGGCAGGCGCTGGTGCCGGATCCCGGAAAGCGTTTCCTCTGGGTCGCGGCGACTCTGTCCGGCGCACCGAAAGACATCGACCTGACGAAGGTCACGCTCGTCGGCGGATCGGACAAGGCCTCACTGATCGGCGTCGACAGCGCATTCGGCGGCGAGCCGAAGCAGTTCTCGATGATCGCGCCGGCGCGCTCGAAGGACGGCAAGCTCCTCGAGCCGCTCGAAGAGACGAGGTCGATCGGCACCATCGGCTTCGCATTCACGCCGGGAAAGGTCGCCACGCTCAAGGTGATCGGGCCTCCGCAGTCGTTCTGTCTCCTGTTCAGCGTTTCGCACGGGTTCCGCACGGGCACGATCAGCGGGCTCGGCGCCAAGGCTCTTCCGCTGCCTGCACTCGCGGCGACCGGTCACCCTTGAGGAGCCCGACATGAGATCCCGCCTCGCTCTTCTCGTCTGCATGTCGGCGCTGGCCGGCGCGAGCCTGCCGGCCGCTGCAGCGGAAGTGCGGCTCCAGTACCGCGTCGTGTACGCCACCGCGAAAGACCTCGGCCGCCAGCTCGAGTCCGCCGGAAAGGAAGGCTTCGCCTGTCTCGCGGTCGCACGGCCCGATCCAGCTGTAGCGGTGCCCGGAGTCGTCGTCCTGCTCGGCCGCACCGCTTCATCCCCGGGGTCTCCCGTCTCGCATCGCGTCGTCGCCGCCGGATGGGCGGGCACGGACCTGGCCGAGCCGCTCGATCGCGCCGGCGGCGAGGGCTTTCGTCTCTGCGGCGCCGTCCTCGACGAGGAGCCGGGTCGGACGTCTCTCGTCGCCGTTCTGACGCGGAAGGACGGCGCTCCGGCACCGGCTCGCTACGACGTCGAGGTCCTCAAGAACTACAAGGAGAGCCTCGTTCGCCTGAACGTCCGCGCGGCCGACGGATTCGTGCCCGTCGCGGCGGCGCCGGTCAACGACAACCGGGTGCCCGAAATGCGGTCGTGGCTCGTCGTCGCCGAGAAGACCGGCTCACTCCCGCGTGAGGTGGCCGTCCGTTCGAGCTCGGGCCCGGACGGTTTTCAGAAGGTCCTCAACGAGCAGGGCGGCCAGGGCTATCGCGTCGACCTGATCTGGAAGGAAGGCAACGACGCCGTGGCGATGATGTCGCGCCCACGCGGCGACGCGAAAGGAGCCGCCGTTTTCGCGGTCGACGCCGCGACGACCGACAAGATCCACTGGCTGAAGGGGCTCTACCTCGCCGACGTGGCCCATCGCGGCGAGGAGCGTCTCGTCATCCGCGACAGCGGCAGGTCCTCGTCGATCGAGGTGGAGGAGGATCCGTTGCCGCCGCTCTCGAAGCTGGGAACTGCCGATGCGGAGGCGCTCGAGGTGCTCGGCAACCATCTCTCGCGTCACGGCGGCTTCGTACCCGCGTCCGCACGCATTCGTCGCGGGCCGGGCGGAACCTTCGTTCTCGCGACGGTGATCACACAACGCGGGCCGTGAGGCGGAAAGTTTTCGCTGGAGGCTCGTTTCGATAGAGATTTTTTTCGCCGCGCGATACGATTCGCCTCAGGGGGTTTCCTCGATCCCATCGGGGGGATCCCGGGCGGCCGCCATGATTCTCGGACGCGCGTCGTCCCGCGACCGCGGAGGGACTGATCGGGACTCGAATTCTCCTTGCCGACGACCATGAAGTCGTTCGTCAGGGTGTCCGCGCGCTCCTCGAGAAGGAGGGATACGACGTCGTTGCCGAGGCCGGCGATGGCCGTGACGCCATTCGCCTCGCGCAGACGCATCGTCCCGACGTCGCGCTGCTCGACCTGACGATGCCGGTTCTGAACGGGATCGAGGCCGGCCGGGCCATCCGCGAGGCGTGTCCCGACGTGAAGCTCGTGGCCCTGACCGAGCATACGGAGGACAACTTCGTGCTCGACGCGCTCGAGGCGGGCTTTCGCGGTTACGTCTCGAAGCTGCAGGCGGTCACGGAGCTCGTCAAGGCGCTCGAAGAAGTCAAGGGCGGCTCGGTCTTCCTGAGTCCCGGGCTTTCCGACGTCGTCGTCGAGACCTACCTCGGCAAGGTACAGCCTCCAAAGGACTCCCTCACGCCGCGCGAGCGGGAAGTTCTGCAGCTCGTCGCCGAGAGCAAGACGACCAAGGACATCGCGCGCGTGCTCGGGATCGGCGTCAAGACGGTCGAATCGCACCGCACGCGGATCATGGCGAAGCTCGGGATCCACGAGACCGCGGGTCTCGTGAGATACGCGATCCGGCGCGGATTGATCAAAGCCTGAGCGGCTCCTAAGGGATTCTTCGGCGTCAAAGACGGGATTCGCCCCATGTTCGCGCGGCGCTCGAGGGCCTAGGTTTTCCTTGGCACCGGGTGACCCGGAATCCTGCCAATACCGACGAAAAGGAGAACCTCATGGAAACCGCGAAAGTCGACATCCGGAAACTCCAGCTTCTCAACGATCGCATCAATCAGTGCATCGATGCGTTGAATCAGGTTCGCGTCTCGGTACACGGCCTCTCCCATGCGTCCGCGGGCAACCCGGCGGGCCTGGGATCTCCCCTCGCGCAATCGCCCTTCGGCCAGCAATCGCCCTACGCGCAGATTCCCTACGGCGCGCAGGCCTTCGGGGCGGGTTACGTTCCGGGCCTCGGCCAGCAGACCGGGTTTCAGCAGGGATTCATCTCGCCTCAGGTCCCGGTCGGGATCGGCCAGGGCTTCAGTCCCGCGTTCGGGCTGAGCCACACGACGCAGGAGGGCCTCGAGAGCCGCCCGGTGTGGACGGATCCGCTCATGGCGGCGCGCATCGCGCAGACGTTCCCGTACCTTTATCTCTCGGTGTCGCCGGCAGTGGGAACGATCTACTAGCCGCTTGCCGCGCGCCCGGGTTTATCCGGCGCCGGGAGGAAGCGAATCAGCGCCAGTGGCGGGGCCGCCCGGTGCGGCCCCGCTGCTTCTCTCCGAGCCGAAAAAGGAGTTGGTATGAACAAGAACGTGGAAACCCTTCCGAACACGGGCATCGACGAGACGATCGGACGCATCGAGGACCTCTACCAGAAGGTGACGGGAGTTCCCGTCCCGGCCGGCGATGCTCTCTATTCGCCGATCCCGGCCGAAAGAGATCCCGCCGAGCACGTCGAGGAACAGCTCAACCGCCTGCTGGGAATGCTGGGCGGCTGGACGTCGCCGGTGAGTCCTGTGTGGGCGCCGCCGATCTCGATCTCCGAGAGCGAGTCCGAGATCGTCGTCGAGGCCGATCTTCCCGGAGTCGGCCGGGATCAGGTGACGGTGACGGTCCACGGGAACGCCCTCGTGATCACGGGATCGCGCCTTCTCTCGCGCGACAACGCGACGCAGCTCCGGCAGAGCGAGCGGCCCCTCGGGCCGTTCCGCCGGGTCGTGATGATACCGGGCATGCGGTCGGGCGAGCCCGTCGCCCAGATGAAGGACGGCGTCCTCGAGGTCCGGATCCAGAAGGACACGCAGGCGGTGAAGCCGCGGCAGATCGTCGTGAATCACGTGAACTGAACGACGGCCCGAGCCCGCGGCGCGCCAGTTAACCGACCCAGACGTCCTTTCCGAAGGCGTGGACGACCGCCTCGTCGAGATCCGAGACGAACGCGACGATCTCGCGGCAGATGTCGGCCGGAACGAGGGAGCTTCCTTCGAGCTCGCGGCGGTTGCCAGCGGGCAGGAGGATCTTCGCGAGGTTGCGGTTGTAGGCCCCTCGCACCTTGTACTCGGGCTCTCCGATCGGCTTCACGACGAGGACGTCGTGGGCGTCGGCGACGAGGGCCCCCGTCGACGCGACTGTTTGCGGCACGGGTTTGTCGAGGAACACGGAGAGGAAGGCCAGCGCCGACGGAAGGCCGGCGGAGAGCCCTCCGGACGGCTCGTCCTCCTTCGTGACCTTGTACGTGTAGCCGTAGTCGAGGATGTCGCGCGTTTTTTCCGGCCATTTCGCGCGCGCGTATTCCCGCGCCGAGAAGAACGTATTTCGGACGCCCTGCGTCATCTCGGGCGTGAGGTTTCCGAGAATCTCCTCGAGGAATCCGCCGCGGCCGCGCTCGGCGGGCCGGCGGGCGGACCAGACTTCGTGCACGAGACCTCGCGGCTTTCCGGCGAGGTGATAGACGGCGGCGGCGAGGACGCGACCCACCGGATGCTGCGCGCGTTCCACGGCGTCTTCCAGAGCCGCGGCACGCTTGGCGCAGCGCTCGGCCTCTGCCTTGTGGCCGAAGATCCCGTGGAAGGCCGCCAGCTGCCGCCAGAGCGACGGCCGGAGCGGTGATGCGTGAAGTGCGGCCTCGAGGCATTCGAGGGTCGTGCGCGCTGTCTCGGGCCGGCTGAAGTACGCGGCGACGGCGCGCGACGGTTTCTGCCCGTGCCGCTCGAGGAGCCGGCCGATGACGCGAAGGTCGTCGGGCGACTTCTGGAGGCTCGCGAGGTGGAGGGAGACCGCTTCCTCATCCGCGCCCGCGAGCGCGGCCAGATCGCCGCGGTACTTGAGTCCGAGCGCGTCGTCGTCCCCGTCGAAGAGCTCGCCGGCGCTTCGACGGTCGCCGCCGAGGGCGAGCGCGATCGCGCTTTCCCGCGGAAAGTCCGGCGCCGCCGATGCCGCGTCCGGAAAGCGGATCGTGCTCAGCTTGTCGAGCGGCAGGTAGTGCCGTGCGGCCGCTCGAACGACGTCGGCGAAGGAGGGCCGGTGCATGCGCCGGCGGAAGAGCTCGAGGAAGCGCCGTTCGTAGCCGGCCGCTTCCTCCTTCCGGCCGAGGAGCCGATAGAGAGACGCCAGGTGCCCCAGCACGGAGACCTTCTCGTAGCTCCTTTCGAAATGCTGGTAGACGTTCACGGCCTTCTCCAGGAGATCCTTCGTTCCGATCCGCTCGTAGAGCCGCGCGAGCGCCAGCACCCGGTCGCTGTCGGTCTCGAAGCCGCGGTCCTTGCCGAGCGATTCCAGGATGGCGCGGGCGGCGTCGAGGTCGCCCGAGAGCTCGGCGATCCAGGCGTTCGCGAGGACGGCGAGCTTGTAGACGTCGACGTCCGACGCGCGGTACTTGCGCGCGATCTCCTCGCAGCGCTGGCGCGCCTCGTCCGGACGCTGCTCGAGGAAGAGCCGGAACGCGCGCTCGAGCTCCAGGAGCGCCGCGGGTTTCCGCCAGAACTGGAACGGCCCGAGCGCGACGTAGTTTCCGGGGCCGCGCTCGCTTTCCCTCGCGAACTGCAGGAGAGAGCTCAGGCGGATCAAGGCGCCCTGCGCGCGCGGCGCCTTCTCGTGCACCTGCGACCAGCAGGCGATCGCCTCGGAAAGCTCCCCGCGAATGTGCTTGATCTTCGCGAGGAGGTCGAGCGCCGTCAGATCCTCGGGACGCTCCTCGAGGACGCCTTCGACCTCGGGCTCTGCGTCGTAAAGCTCGCCGAGCTCGACGAGGATGGAGGCATGGCGGAGGCGGTCGTCGGCGGAATCCGAGATCTCGGCCTGTCCGGAAGCGGCGTCGGTCGTCTCGCGCATGACCCCCATTGTAGTGAGTGCGAATGAGACGCAAAACCCTTGCAGCAGAAGCTCTTGACAGCCACTCGGGGGGAAACAGAATCAGCTCAAATGGCGCCGCAATGCGCAGAAACCGCCAGGACGAGTAACTGGTTCCCCAATAGAACGATGGGAAGGAAGGTGGACCATGGCACGCATCAAGTCCGGTAAGAAGATGTTGTCGCGAAAGGTCGCGATCGAGTCCATGAACTTCGCCCAGGCTCGGAAGCTGCTCGACAAGGAAGGTTTTGCCCGGGTCGTCATCGTCCAGCGCAACGCTCTGGACCCGAGCAAGATCGTTTCCATCGGGTTTCACGAAGCCGGTTAAGAGAGACGCGCACACCCGGCGGCCCCTTTCATGAACCGAGAGGCTGCGCTCGGCCTGGAAGAGCTGCGGAAGGTACTCGAAGAACAGCGACGGGAAGGTGCCGCACCCCGGCCGGGGACCGATGCGGAGAGTGCAAGAGCCGGAGTCAGACGGCTCCTCGCCCGAGAGTTGCTCCTTTTGAAGCAGACGCTCGTCTACGCGGGCGCGAACGTGCCTTATTACGAGGAGCTGTTTCGGGAACAGCGGTTCGACCCGGACGATTTCCAGACCGTCGCCGATCTCCGGCAGTTGCCGCCGCTCCAGAAGCACACGATCGCATCGAACCTCGAGTCATTCCTCAGCCGGAGGGCGATGGTCAATTCGATCGTCTGCACCTCGGGGACGACGGGCCTGCGGCTTCCCAGATTCATCAGCGAAGAAGAAGACGAGGCTTGCCGGCTGCTGGACAGGATCGACTTCGCCGCTTCGGGCAGGCGGCAGGAGAAGAAGGCGATTCTCCTGCGCGTGTTTCCCGCGATGCGGCGGTATAGCCGCCCCAGCCGAAACGAGACCTACCTCCAGATTGCAGTGACGCTCAACTGGGATTACCCCAGGTACTACACCCGTGTCGATTACTACGATTTTGTCCTCCGGCAGCTCTTCGAGGAGTTCCCGGTGCCGGGAACCGAGGGCCGGGTGACGGTCGTTCACGTCACGCCTCCTTTCGTGATCCGGTTGCTGACGGAGGAGATGGCGGCGCGTTCCCTGTCTTTTCAAGACACGCGTGTCCGGACGATCGTCTGCTCCGGCGGTCTGCTGACCGACAGGATCCGCAGGCTCATCGAGCAGAAATGGGGCGCCCAGGCGCTTTCGGTCTACAGTATGACCGAGTCCAACGCCACGGCCGCGGAGTGTCCGACCTTCCGGAACCGCTACCACTTCAACGCGGCGGTCTATCTCGAGGTGGTCGATCCACTCACCCAGGCGCCGGTTCCGGAAGGCCATGAAGGCCAGCTCCTCGTGACGACGCTCTTTCCCTTCCAGCAGGCGCAGCCCTTCATCCGCTACAACAGCGGCGACGTCGTGAGGAACTGCGGAGCGCAGTGCGATTGCGGCGCCATCGCGCCGACTGTCGAGTTCCGCGGGCGACGTGAGCATTGCCTCGACCTGACGGACGTGATTCCCGCCTCCGCAGGACATCGCTTCGTCGCGTCAGCGGACATCCACAACCTCCTCGAGGACATCCCCGAGGTCCCGTCCTTGCTCTACCCGCGGTTCGACCTGAAGCGCGTGAACGGAAAGAAGGGTTCCGTGGTGGTCCAGCTGAATGTGGAAGCGAGTCACCTCACCGACCCGGCGATGGCCGAGAGGCTCACGCAGCAGGTCACCACCGCCCTGCAGGCGCAGTACCCGGAGTGGGATTCGCTGATCAGGCGCGGCCGGTTGGCCTGGGACATTCGCTGGCATCACCGGGGCGAAATGGAATCGTTCTTCCGCCTCTATCCGCCCAGTTGAGGAGTACCGCTCTCATTCCGGAATTGGCAGGACGTTTCACACCCCATTTGGTCGTATTGCGCCCAATGTGACCCGAGGCAGCCTTTTCGGCAGACTGCAGAAACCCGACACGTCCTGGCCATCCACTCTTCGATCTCCCGCCGCGCCACAGCCAGCCGGGCGGCGGACAGGGTGTACGCCGCCGGCCCCGCCACGTCCCACAGTCCTTTGCCCTTGAAGAGGATGCAGGGCAGCAGGTTGCCGAGCGCGTCGATTCCGAAGATGTCCAGCCCGGCGCGGCATTCCTGAAACGGCACGTCGTTGAAGATCCTCTTCGTGTTGATTCGATAGCGTTCCCGGAATTCCGCCTGAAGCTCCCGCACGGCTTCTCTCACCGCGAAGCGTTCGGTTTCCGAAAGTCCCAACGCCTCGTCGTCGTTCAAGAGACCCAGAAGCGTGATGGATTCGGATCCGAGCTCGTGGCCCAGCCGGACGATCTCGCGCAGCTTCTCGTGGTTGCACCGGGTGACCACGGTGATCAAATGGACCTCGCACCCGGACCGGCTGAGGTGCTCGATCGCCTGCGTGACCCGGTCGAAGCCGCTCGCGTCGCCCCGCATCGCGTGGTAGGACGCCGCGTCCCATCCGTCCAGCGAGACGGAGATCTCGCTCAAGTATCCGGAGAGCTTCTTCGCCTGGTCGGCGTCCACGACCGTCCCGTTCGTACAGAGATCCACGCCGTGGCCGAGCCCATGGAGGTAGGCGACGATCTCGTAAATGTCTCTTCTCAACAGCGGCTCGCCACCCGACAGAACGACATCGTCGATCCCGATGGCGGACAACCGGTCGGCGATGGCCTTGATCTCGGCGAGCGGCAATTGCGTCCGTCCCTCTTTCTCCACGTAGCAATGACGACACTCCAGGTTGCATCCCCGCGTGATCTCCCACAGCAATCGGGTCTTCCCGCCACCCGGCCTGAACAAGCACATGTTTTCCATCAGCGCCTACACTGCCCGAGCCGGAGCCCGCGATAGACCTCGTGAAACGAATCGCAGATGTGATCGATCTGCGAAGCCGTCAGGGCTTCGTGGGTCGGGAGCGTGATGATCGAACCAATCCACGCCTCCGCGTTGCGGCAGCGGCCGGCCTGGTATTGCGGCGCGTACCGGGAGCATGAAAAAGGGCAGTCCGTGAGGCCGTAGCCTGTTCGATTCGTCAGGATCGGGTACTCGTACGCCGGCCGGTAGCCGTATTCCAGCGTATCGGAAACGATCCCTTTTGCTTTCAGCCCTGCGGCGAAAGCCTCGGTCCCGTCCCGGTCCAGACCACGAAGATGGACGACGAGCGCGTACGCATTGGCCTTGCTGCCGGGGACCGATTCATAGGCTTCGGCCGCGGTGCAGTCGGCCAGCCGCTCCGTGATGCTCCGGGCGTGGGCGGATCTTTTTCGAATCTTCTCGTGGAGCTTCGCAACTTGACTGATGCCAAACGCGGCGGTGAACGCGTTGACTTTGTAATTCCATCCCAGGACGTGACCGGCGCGCCGGTGAATCGCGTCCCACCCCGCGCCCTTGCGGTACACCATCCCGTATCGCTGAATCTCGCGCATCCGATCCGCGAGATCGTCATCGTCCGTGAGCGTAAAGCCCCCTTCTCCGGTGGAAATCAGCTTTCGCTCGTGCGTGCTCGCGCAAGCCGCCACCCCGAAGGTGCCGAGCTTCCTCCCGTTGACGGAGGCTCCGACCGAGAGCGCGATGTCCTCGACGACCGGCACCCCGCGTGCTTCGCAGACGCGGGCGACGGCCTCGACATTCATGGGGTAGCCCCACATCGGCACACATACCACGGCCTTCGTGCGCGGGCCGAGCTTCGCTTGCAGATCGTCGAGGTCAAAATCGAAGCGATCGGGTTCGACGTCCGCGAAGACGGGGATCGCATTCTGAAAGAGAACCGCCAGGACCGATTCGATCGTGCCCGCCGGCGACAGGATCACTTCGTCCCCCGGGCCGATCTCGAGGGCGGCGAGGGCGCCGTGAATCGCCGTGGTGCCCGACGAGAACGCCAGGGCATGCCGGACGCCGAAATACCTGGCAAGAGAGGTTTCGTACTCTCTGACGAGCTCGCTGCCCCCGGACACCGTCCGGCAGCCCGCGGCACGCTTCAACTGGGCCAGGTCGCAGTCGTCGACGTCGACGTGAAAAGAGCGCAGGTTCATGTCGCCTGCCGGAAGGAGGCATGGACCCGGCGAAACGCGTCACTGATGTGGGCGATCTCGGGGTCGCCGAGCCCCTCGTGCGTGGGAAGGGTGACGATCGAAGCCGCGAGCTCCTCCGCGTTGGGGCACCGGTCCGTCCGATACGGCGCCGGGAACCGGGGGCAGGAAAACGGACAGTCGGTGTTCCCATATCCGGCCTGCCCCTGGAACAGCGGATACTCGTAGAGCGCCCTGTAGTCGTACTCGAGCGTATCCGACACGATCCCTTCGGCGGCGAGCGCGCGGGCAAAATCGACGGCGGTCCTGCCGTGCACCGGGTCGATGTGCACGACCAGCGCGTAGTAGTTCGCGCGACTCCCAGCGGCGGGCCTGTACACGCGTGTGCCTGCCAGGTCGAGCAGCGAGCCCGCGATCCGCTCCGCGTTCCGGGTCCTGCGCCGGATCTTTGCCTCGAGCTTCCCGACCTGACTGATCCCGATCGCGGCTGTGAAGGCGTTCAGCTTGTAGTTCCAGCCCAGGGAGTGGCCGCCGCCGTCCCTCATGTGATCCAAATCCTTGCCGGAGGCCGCCGTCATCCCGTACCGCTGGAATTCGCGCATGCGCCCGGCGAGCGTGGCATCGTCGGTGATCGTGAAGCCGCCTTCGCCGGTGCAGATCAGCTTTCGCTCGTGCGTGCTGGCGCAACCCACCGCGCCGAACGTTCCGAGCTTCCTTCCTTCGAAGCAGGCGCCGGTCGCCTGCGCGATGTCCTCGATCAGCGGAACGCCTCGCCGTTCGCAGAGGCGCGCCAACGCCGCGACGTCCTGCGGATAGCCCCACAGGGGCACGCAGGCAACGGCTTTCGTCCGGGGCCCGATCTTGCGCCCGAGATCGTTCAAGTCCAGGTCGAAGCAACCCGGCTCGACGTCGCAAAAGACGGGCCTGGCATTCTGAAAGAGGACCGGCAGGCCGGTCATGACGGGCGCCGCCGCGGTCACGATGACCTCGTCGCCGGGCCCGACCCCGACCGCCGCCATCGCCCCGTGAATCGCAGCGGTTCCGGACGAGAACGCGACCGCGAAGCGCGTGCCGAAATAGCGCGCCAGATGCTCCTCGTATTCACGGACCGTTTCGCTGCTGCCGGAGATCCGGTCGGAGTGCAGCAGTCGCTCGAGCTGGTCCACCTCGCTCTGGTCGAAAGAGACGGCGCAGGAATCGACCCTCATGAGGAGCGCCTTTGGACGGCATCCGCGGTCGAATGCACGACGTTCGTCAGGCGCACGTTCCTCTTCAGGTAGGGGCAGATGGGAATCGCGCTGTCTTCAGGGTCGCATCTGGGATCCCGCTCGAATCGTCCTCCGAGGCGATTGGAATAGAGCCAGCAGCCGCCCTGGCAGCCTTCGAAGCGGCCGCACGCGTGACAGGTCTGCATGGGCGCGTCATATTGCTGCCAGTTGCGGGCGTCGTTCCAGATGCTTTCGAGCGTCGCGTCGCGCACGTTTCCCAGGAACATGCCGGCATCGAGAAGAAACGTGCACGGGCTGACGTGCCCGTCACAGAGGAGCTGGCAGTACTTCTTCTGCCGTATCCGGCAGCCCAGCTGGTTCGCGGCCACGTCCTTCCACTCGAGAAAGACCTGTTCCACCACCACGTCGGTTCGGGCGGAGCCCTTCGCCTCGCAGAGAGCCGTCACATCCTCGATGAACCCGAGCCACTCCCGCTTTCCGATGGTCTCGTCGAGACGACCTGCGCCGGCGCCGAAAGGGGTGAAGTGGAAGAAGGAATGGACCTTCACGCCCAGCTCGAGCGTGCTGTCCAGCAGGCCCGCGATCGAACGGAGGTTGCGCTGCATCACGACGGTGTTCACCCGCACGGGAATGCCAAGCGCCTGGGCAGCCTGCACGGCGTTCCAGGCCTTTGCATGCGTCCCGTGGCCGCGGATGCTGTCGTTGACCTGCTCGGGGCCGTCGATGCTGATCATCAGTTCGTCGATCCCGAGCGCGGCCAGCCGCGCCAGCCCTTTCCGGTCCAGCAGCGTGCCGTTCGATTGAACGCGGACTCGCGCGCCCTGAACGATCGCTTCGGCCACGATCGTCAGGACATCCGGTCGGAGGAACGGCTCTCCTCCCGTGACGTGGATTTCCCGCGCTCCCAGCGCGATCGCTTCCGCGAGAACCTCGCAGATCCGGGCGGTCGGCAGCTCGGGCATCGCACGGCGGCCCGAGTCGAAGCAGCAGTGCATGCAACGAAGGTTGCAGCGGTTGGTGACGTGGAGATCGAGCTCTTCCATCAATGGGGCCGGCCGATCCACGTGCACAGGTAGTCCCTGTGCACGAGGGACTTCTGCACGTCCAGCTCCTCGACCCGTGGAAACGGCGGCAGGCGCGAAGCCTCGCCCTCCGAGAATCGCACCGGGCAATAGGGATCGCTGGCACACAGCGTGCGCTCGCCGGTCCGGTAAAGGTGGCTATAGAAGGCCCGGGCCGCACATCCGCCGCGGCAGGTCTCGAGCCATCGGCACTCCGCACAGCCGTCGATCCGTCCCGGGTTCGCATGGCGGCGCCGGAACGCGCGGAACTGCGGCGAAGCCAGAATGGTTCGTACGTCCTGCCTGAGCAGGTCGCCGGCCTTGTAGTCGTGAATGTAGATGCACGGCGAGATCGGCATCTCTCCGGCCGGCGTCACGCTGTGGATGCGGAAGCTGCTTCGACCGCACGGACATCCGGCGCCCTTGTATCCCGCGACCGCCGCGAGCAAGGGGTCGCCCAGGTCGACCTGGCGGGTGCCGGCGAGGAGCCGTTGGAACCCCGCGTAGAACTGGGCCGGTGAAAGTTGCGCGGCCTGGTGCTCTGGTGCGACCGGCCGTAGGGTGTTGACCCGAATGTTGGCGGCGTACGCACGGGCGAGCTCCAGAAAGCCGTCGACGTGCCGCGGACCGAAGTTCCAGTTCATGGCACAGAGAATCACGCTTCGTTCGATCCCGTACTTCTGGCAGATGGAGAGAGCCTCCACGGCCAGCGGAAACATGCGGGCGCCGCGGTTCGTGTCGTGCTCCTCCGGAAACGGGCTGTCGAACGAGATGTCCACGTCGTTGAGAAGCCGCAGGACGTCCGGGTGCTTGCGCTCGAGGTGCAGCACCGTGACCCCGCTGCTCGTCAGGCCGACCTTGATGCCTCGGTCGACCAGGGTCCTGACGATGTACGGGAGAAGCGACTTGCTGGCATCGGGGCCCGACGTGTAGAGCGGTTCGTTGCCGCCCAGGTTCACGGTTTCCACACCCAGATCGGCCAGCTGGCCCACGACCCTGTCGACCATCGACTGTTCGAGGTCGATGCCGGGTCGCCGCGCGCTCGCCGAATAACAGTGCCGGCATTGGTTCGGACAGTAGTTCCCCAGCGACCAGCCCACGTTGCGCACGGCCATGGGGCCTTCCGGAAGGCCCGGGAAATCCTCTCCCGGTGCCGGCGCCTCGAAATGCCGCTGCGGATCGATCGAACTGGGCAGATGGCTCATCGCCTGCCTTACCGCTTGCGGAAGAAGAATGGATTGCGCCCGAAGTGCGCCGGCCGGGATCTCCAGCGATCGACGTTACGCACCGGAAGGCGGCGCCGGAATGGATCAAATGAATCAACGCTCGCTTCGGGCGGAGGGCGCGAGAAATGGTGGGCCCGACAGGAATCGAACCTGCGACACGCGGTTTAGGAAACCGCTGCTCTATCCAACTGAGCTACGGGCCCACCTTTTGTTTCTAACGACTTAGCAAAAGCGGCCTCGGACGAAACGGGTTCATTCTCGCTCGCGACCCGTACCAAAGCCGTACCGGCTTTCCGCGAGTGTACCTTGCCCGCGAGCCGGAGAACGCGGTCCGTCCGCGCCGAGATCCGCTTCGCCTCCTGCCACCTCTCGGAGTCGCCCCGGCCGCTCTCGTCGTAGTGCCGCTCCGTGACGGCCGTTCCTCGGTGCCCGAGGTTCGCCGAGACGGCCGAGAGCGTCTCGCCGCTTGTGCGGAGGAGAGTCGCGTTCTCGGCGCGAGCCCATCCCACCGTCGTCTTCTTCGGGACGCCCGCGCGCTCGCACGCGGCCTCAAGTGTGCGCCGGAGCGACGAGAGCGAGAGCGGGTGCCGGGCCTTCTCGCGGCGGCCGTCGGGGTGAGCCTGCCTGTAGCTCTCGACGGCGAGGAGCGGCGCGTCGGGCGCGAGCGGCGGCAGCGTGCTGATGTAGAGCTTGAGCGACCGCGCGAGGCCGGGGGAGACCGGCTTCTCGACGATCTCGCGGCGCCGGCTCTTCCGCCCCTTGTTGCGGCGGACGAGGAGGACTCGGTGCCGGAGGTCTACGTCTCCGACCTGTAGGCGCCGGACCTCGGCCTCGCGGATGCCGGTGTAGAGGCCGATCTCAAGAGCCGTCCGCGCGACGGTGCCGAGCGGAAGCTCGCGGAGGAGGCGCCCAAGCTCGTCGGCCTTGAGCGTCTTCGGCTCGCGCGCCGGCAACTCAAGCGGCGGCATCGGCGGCACCGGCAGCTGCGCGATCTTGAGCGCGGTCCGAAGGATGACGAGCCCGTTATGTATCGCGCGGCCGGCCGACGAGGTCGCGCGCTTGCCCCAAGCGATGAAGTCGACGAGGTCCTCGCGCCGGAGGTCCGCGTCGGCGGCCTCGCCGCGCCACCGGACGAAGAGCCCGCGCGCCTGGGCGATGCTCCGAAGGTGCGCGGCCGACTTCCCGAGGACCGAGCACTCGCGCGCGTAGGCGTCGAGAACGCCGCGGATCGTCGGCGGGGGAGTCGGGTCCGGCACGCTGATGCCGAAGCTCCGAAGGGCGGCGCGGCTCTGGAGGGTGTCGCGGAGCAGCTCGGCCTCCTCGCGCGTTCGGAACGTCTTCTTCACCTCTCGGCCGTTCACCTGAATGCGCAGCTTCCATTTCCCGCGCTTCGACCTCGCGATGCCGTCGACGGTTCCGGTTCGGGTCGTCCTCATGAGTTCCTCCTGTCTTCGGGAAGGGGCGGGCGGGGAGTTGCGGCGCGAGGCTTCCGCACGCCGAGCCTGTCGCACGCGGCCGTCCACGCGCTCTCCTCCGTCTCGTGATCCGGCGCGCCCGAGCGGCGCGCTTCGTCGCGTCGATAGCCTCGGTGCGAGTCTGCGTCGTCATCGTGACCTTCTCGTTCTTGGTTCCTTCGTCGTGCGTGCGGGCGCGCTTCACGGCCCGTCAGACCCCATCGAAGCGCTCGGCGCGAAGACTTTCTAGTGCCCCTGAAATGCCGGGCATGAGAGAGCTTGCGGTGATGCCCATGCTCCTGAGTTCCCTCAAGGCATTCCTTGCATCCTCCGCCGGAAGGTCAAACCACTCCAAGGCGTTCGGCACAAAGCCGGCGCTCGCATCTCCGTACGTACTGAGGAAGTGTATTGATTGCTGCGGCACAGCCCGAGGATTGAAGGTTGCAGACGCCCTTACGAAGAGAGGATGACGTTCAGGGCCCGCAATTCTCCAAGGCGACGTTAAGTCGTCCCCAACCAGCCCGGATCCGATCTTCGTCCTATCGAGCTTGTAAATCCGGACGCGGTGCTCCGTGCGCCCCGCTAGACCGCACTCGCATCTCGGCCGGAGCGCGTTCGCGAACGCGAAGTACGCAGCGATCATCGGCGAGAGTGACCAGTCAAGAAGAGGCGTCGGATAACCGTGATGCTGGGCGAGCGCGACGAGAAGAGCGTAGGTCTTTGGATCGCTTGCATCGAGGAGTTGCCCCATCGACGTCGACACAATCTCGGCGACGGCGGCCAGGTCCTCTTTTTCGAATCTGGCAAGGTCATACCGGCCCGATCGGAAGAACGCCGTCGTCAGAGGGCGCATATTGCAGCCCTCTCCGCGGTAGAGAAACCGCGTGCGTGGCGCCTGTTCACCTCGAGCAAGCTCGAGTGTTTGGTCCCGAAACTCGTCCCAAGAACGATCACTATTCGCTCGCGACAAGACCCTCGCTACGACCTTTTCGAGATGGAAGTCCCCGCTCTTATCGGGTGAGTCGCCGCCGCTCCCTTTCTCATAGGAGACGGACCACTGTCCTACTAACGAATCACCTTCAACGGGCATCCACTCCGGCCTGAGGGGCTTAGCCGGATCACTCGAAACCGGGACAATCTTCGCCGATGCCGTACACCTGTTTGGCAACGTCACGTTCGAGAAGGCTGACCGGGGCCGCACCGTCCACCCGCGCCGATCGTAGAAAACTGCCTCCGAGTCGCTGGTAACGAATTTGAAGCCCCCCCCAGGTGTTGGCCATGCATGGACAGGTAGCAGAACGAAAGGCGTATCACCGTGGGGGTCAGGGGAATCGATGTACGCGTGCCCGTTGATGTACGCGTGCCCGTCAGGGAGGGTTTGCAGGGATTGCTGGTCAAACGTGAGAACCAGTTGACGGAATCGGTCGACGAGCCCACCCCACCGGCCGACTAGAGCCGAAATTTCGGTTACAGCGCTCACTCCTTCGCCTCCGGCGCTCACGTTCGCGCCTTCTTCTTCGTGCTCACGACGCTCGGCGTTGGCCCGACCGCGATCCGATCCGCTACCGCGCGCCGCACCATCTCTGCGACCGACGACAGGCCCTCGCGCTTCGCGGCCCTACGCCACGCCGCGAGCGTCCCTTTCGGGAGCTTCACGACGAACGCTTCGATGTGCGTTCGGCCACGCGGCCGACCCGGCTTTCGCTTCTTCGCCTGTTTCGTGGCCATAGTTTTAGTCTATCTCAAAACTCGGAAGCGCGCCACGCGACGCCCGGCGGTCGGTCGGGATGCCGAGGTCGGAGAGGTCGCGCGGCTGGCGCTCGAAGCGCCCTGCTTTATCCTTGCGTTAACGTGGCTGAACAGCTCGCGACCATCTGCCCTAAGTGCGGCTTTCAACACCCGGCCCCGGCGCAGGCATGCGCGAAGTGCGGGGTTATCTTTGCGCGCTTCTCTCCTGAAAAGGTCCGCGTCCCGGCCGCCCAAGTTGTGGTCTCGACAACGACACTCGGAGAGCCGTTCGACACGCTCCGACCCGTCTACGCCGTCACGACGAATATGCAGGGCGTCTTGGACGCTGCCGCTCGGAAGCTCGGGGTCGACGTCAAGGCGGTGACGGATTCCGAGGTGTTCTCGGCGTTCCTGCTCGGCGACTCGGTCGCAAACTACAAGGCGTTCCCGATCGCTTTCGCGGTCGTGCGTCGAAGAACTGAAGCGCCAGACGGCCCGGCTTGGCGGAGACGCAGTCGTTGGGTTGCGGATGAACTTCGACCTCGATCGGTCGGGAGGCGGTCTTCAGGGCTTCACGATGCAGCTCTTCGGGACCGCAGTGCGGCGCCGTCAGTCGTCCTGAGGCTCGGCCGTCGCGCTACCATCGCCACCTCGTGAGCACCGGCACCGTCAACATGTCCTTCGCCCCGATCGGAGCGAACCTGCCGGACTTCGACAATTACTACTGCCGCGACTGCCGGCGCATCGTTCACGTAAGGAAGGGATCGCCCGGCTTTCGCGCGTGCCCGACTCCGGGCTGCACGGGCCCGACGGGCTTCGGGATGTACTGGAAGACGCCGAGGCCGCGAGCCGGCGTGAAGCGCTGAGACGCGCGGGAGAACGGCCTCGCCCGTCACGGACGCGGGCGAGCTGCTGCGCGCGGGCGGCGCGATCCTTCGGGATGCCGAGGTCGGAGAGGGTCGGAGCAGACGGGACGCCGCGCCTCGTCTGCTGAGACTTCGGCTCGCCTCTCGCAGCCCGAGGCGCCGCGTAGAATTGCGTTGAATCGCTATCAGGATCGTCAGGACGGAGACCGCCACGCCCCCTGACCATATGGAGACTCGAACATGAGGAAGACTTTCTTGACCGCCGTAGCCATGCGCTTTCTGACATTAGCGGTGGCGCTATCGTCCGGTGTAGTTCTCGCACAGAAGCCCGCCGACGTTCACGGCTGGGGAAAAGTGAAGTGGGGGATGACCCTCGCGCAGATCCAGAAGCTCTATCCAGAGGCGGAGCCGTTCACGAAGACGTGGGAAGACGGAAGAAAGTCGTCTGGACTGAGAATCCCCAAATTCGACCTGATCCACTTCCCGTTCGAGGTCACGTTCTGGAAGAAGGACGCCGACAAGAGGCTCGATTCAATCAGCCTCAGTACCGAGGCGGGCATGGTCGTGTTTAGGGAACTTGAAAAGCAGCTGACGCTCAAGTACGGCTCTCCTACGTTGAAGGATGATTCGAAGCCTCGGAAACGCTCCCGCACGTGGATGTTTCCGTCAACTGAGATTGAACTCTTGTTTTTGGAGTGGTTGCCTCCAGCTCCATCGGAAGTGAACCTCGGCTACTCGCCCGTCGATAAGGGTTCGCGCGACAAGTTGTAGTCGATTCTCTTGAAGGGGGTCGAGAAGTGGCCCGCCGGGCGGCGCCATCGCCCAGCCGACGAGAGCCGCCCCAACGGGCCGCACGTTCCGTCAGGGCAGACCCTTCGATGCACGATGACGAGGAAGGTTCGTGTTTTCACCGGTAGCTCCTTTCAAGGGGAAACCCGTTCCAACGGTGAAACGGGTTTTGCGCGCGAAGGTAGGGGCGGGCGCTCGCAACGCCCGCGCAGTAGCGGGGTCCGCCGAACCCTCGGCCACGAGGACCGCGACCGGCGACGCGCAACGGCGCACCGCGACGGCGGAGGTGGGAGATTCACCACGGGAACTTCGTGCCGCCGAGGACGGGGCGCGGCTCGAAGCCGTCGTCGGGCGCGAGCTTTGTGAGCGACTCGGCGTCCTTCTCGGCTCTCGCGGCTTCGCGGAAGTCGCACTGTCCAAAATCGTTCGCGCTGTAGATGAGTGTCGATTCTTGGC
Source organism: Thermoanaerobaculia bacterium (assembly GCA_963719225.1). Taxonomy (GTDB): domain Bacteria; phylum Acidobacteriota; class Thermoanaerobaculia; order UBA5066; family UBA5066; genus Fen-183. The sequence continues at coordinate 1,671,818 of CAVRAY010000001.1, forward strand.
CGAGTCGCTCGTCGGATGCGGCGACGGCGGCCTTGAGGTCGCTCTCGCTCGGTCGGTCGATCGGGCCGAAGGTGAGACCGAAGAGTTTCATGATGACGTGCTCCTTTCGTTGGTCGTTGGTCGATGGTTGGGAAGGGACGGGCTATTTGAAAACTTCGGGATGGCTGCCGAACGCGCTGCCGAGCGGGTTCAGCACCAATTCGTAGTCGACGAGCCGCGTCAACCGGCGAGCGGCGGTGACGGCCTCGGGCGCGAAGACGACGGAGACCGAAGGCACCGGGCGAGCGCCGAGCGTTTTCAACTCGGCCTGAAGAGCCCACGCCTCGCGGATGGCGGCGTCGCGCTTGTCGAGGGCACAAGCCGCGCCAACGAGCGCCGCACCGAGCGCCGCGACGACGCGCGCGACGTCATCCGAGATGGCCGCGTGCTCTCTTGTCGCGGCGTCGATCCTCGCCTGCTTCTCGTGCTCGGCCTTCTCGCGCGCCTCCTCCTCCCCGCGTGCCTTCCGCTCCTCGTCGAGGCGCACCTCCTCTGCCTCCGCCTCCCGGAGGCGCCTCGACGAGGCCGCGAGCGTCCGCACCTCTTCTTCGGTCATCGTCTCGGCCGGTTTCGCAAAGGGGTTCATGCTCATGCGTACCTCCTGTCGGTTTCGATGATTGCGGCGATCTCGTCGCCGTCGAGATGCTTCCGATCCGCGAGCGCCTCGGCGATGAGCCGCCACGCGCGACGGTGTTCGGCGATGACCGTCCACGCCCCGACTGCGGCGTCGCAGACGATCTCGTGGACGCGCGGCGCGAGGCGTTCGAGAAGGGCCGCGAGCGCCGGGCCGTCCTCGGGCACGAGGCCGCCCGTCCGCGCGTGCTCTTCGAGTGCGATGTTCTGCGCGTGGCGGTACGCGATCCCGAGGTCGCGGCGCGAGCATTCGAGATCTGCGGCGAGCCCGAGCCTCATCCGATCGGACATGAGCCCGGCGACCGCGACGAGGACCATGACCCTCGGGGTCCCCGGCTGCGTCAAACCCCGCCGGCCGCGAACGGTCGCGAAGTCGGCGCCGTCGCCCTTCTCGGCGACGACGACGTAGCGGCCTCGTGAAAATCGACCTCGCCGGGCGCAGAGCGAGGGCACGCGACGAAGCGCGGCACGACGAGCGCGCTCACCATTTCTCCCTGTCGGCGACGGTGAGCAGCGCCTCGGGCAACACGCCGGACCTCGCCGGCCTGAAGGTGCACGTGTCGCCAGCGCGGAAACTCGACCTTCAGCCCCAAGAACGCGACCGTGCATCCGTTGTGTCCGTCCTCCCATTCGCTAAAGAGCACGCGCAGGCGGGAGAACTTCCGCTCGATTTCGAGGACGACTTCCTCGGCATCCGGCGCGCGCGGAACGAAAGGCCCCTCGCTCACGCGACCTCCTCGGCCACCGGCGCCAGGTTTTTCTTTGCACGACTCGCCCTCGGCTTTCGCTCGCGGCGCATCGCTTCGGAGGCGGCGTCGCGCTCTTTTCGATCTTCTCGGCGAAGGCGCGCCCGCGACGGAGCGCCTCGGAGACGGCAGCCTCACGGCCAAGCAACGTCTCCATCGCCGTCTCGGCGAAGCGGTCGCCGCGCGCCTCGCCGGAGAAGACGACCTCGCCGCACTCCTCCGTGACACCGACGCCGCGACGCCCGAGGGCCGCGATGAGGACGGCGACCTCGTCAACCTCGGTTGCGCTCGCGCGGCAGCCTGCCGCACGCCTCGGCCCCCCCGTTCGGGAGGGCGGCCCGGTCCGGCGCCTGCTCTTCGGCCACGCAGGCTCCGGCAGATGCCGCGAGGGGATGCGCGAGGCTCCACGGCTGACTGATGCAAATGAACCGTTCACGTCGGCCGGGCACTCGCCGCATCCTGCGTGTGTAAACACTGGAGGCATGACGATGCGTAGGAAGTTGCTGAACCTCGGCGTTCTTGTGATCGCCCTCGGGGTAGGCGCAGGGTGCAGCAGCACGGCCATCCCCGGTGCCGAAAACGTGCGCATCACCGAGGACCCGAAGGACGTCGCCGCGTGCAAGCTGATCGAGGCGCGGCCGTCCGCCTACGTGTTCAACACGAAGGCCGTCAGGGTCACGCTGCAGGACTTCGCCATGCAGCACGGCGGCGATACCGTCCTGCTTCGCGTCCCGAACGCGGGCGTTATTTACAACTGCAAGGGTGTAGACACGCGCCAGCCGGTCCCCGTCGCGCCGCCGAAGTAGGAGCGAGGGCGGACCTGGGCCTTCTTCGCGCTCGTCGTGACGAACGGTGAGCTTCCCAATCAGCACCGCGCACTCGTCGACCTCGCTCGCGCGGCAGCCTGCCACACGCCCGAGCATCTCGGCCGGGGCCGAGGCCGCGCCTCCCGGCAGTTCGCCTGCGTGCGGCCTGCCGGCAGCGGAGGCGCCCGGCTTCGCAGACTTCGGCGCGCTCACCAGTCACCGTCCCACGCCGAGCGCGTCGGCGGGCTGCCCCAGGCCACGAGCTTCTCCGCCGCCTCGGGCGTCAGCCAGGCGCTCGGCTGCCGATCGCCGCCGATGTCGTCCAACGTGAACGACCGGCCACCGGCCGCGACGCTCAACGCGACGAGGAGCGAGTCGAAGAGGTCCGGCGAGTCCGACGGGTCGACGCAGCGAATCTTTCCGCTGCTCGTGATCAGGTACTTCATCCCGAGAAGCTCGCGGCGGAGGCCGTCGTGCTTCGGAAGGCGGAAGAGGCCCGCTTCGAGGAGGCCGCGAAGCGCCCACGCAAGTTCAGCCTTCACGTTGACGAAGCGGTCCGGTTCGAGGGCGCGGTCGCTCGCGCGGAACGCGACGATGCCGAGCGCCTTCTCCTCGCGCAGCGCGTCGGCGACGCCCTGCCCGATCGCCACCGTGTCGATCGCGAGGACGCGCGCGCCGGCCTCGCGCAACCGCATCAACGTCTTCCCGCGCGTCACGGCGGTGTCGCGCTCGTGCCAGCCCTCGACCGAACGAAGTTGAAAGCGGCCGAGAGCGTCGGGGCCGGCGAGAAGCGAGAGCGCCGAGGCGTCGCCCGCGACGCTGCCCGCAACGTCGAGACCGGCGACGGGCACGCCGTCCACCTCGAAGCCGGCGTCTTCGGCTCTCGCAATCCAGGAGTACGGGAACAAGCTGCCTTCGTCGTCGGCGATGTAGCGCGCGAGGCACCTGCTTTGATACTCGGGCGACTGCTCGCCCCATTCGGCGAGGCGAGCGGCCTTCCATTCCGCCTTGCCCGGCAGGCCCTCGGCGATCAGGTCGTCGATCGTCACGACGGCGCGAACGACACTCGGCCCACCCTTGACGTCGCGCTCATAGAACGGGCCGGAAGGAATCGACGGGGTCGAGATCATCACGTCGAGCGTCTCGGGCGCGTCGAGGAGCGCCTCGGTCGACTCGAAGATCGCGGGCTCGATCGCCTTCGCCTCGTCTGCGATTCGGAGCGCCGCCACCGGGGAGTGTCTGCCTTCCAAGTTCACGGCGTGATCCGTCGAGAGGCCGACGAGGTCCCACGCGACGCCGAACGTCAGTTCCGTCTGCAAGAGGCGGCCGACGCCGGCCGAGGCGAGGAGGCTGCCGCCGTAAAGGCGCGCCAGCTCGACCCAGAGGACGCCTTCCACGGCCGCCCACGTCGGCGCCGTCGTCAGGCCGCGAGCGCCGGGCCTCGTCGCCATCCACCACAGACCGAGTGCCGCCGCCTCAAGTCGTCTTACCAGCGCCGTGTGCCGTTCGCGCGTGAACCCGGAGATGCTGCTTGCCGCGAACGAGGCGCGCGCGGATCTCCTCGCAGTGCGCGGCCTGCCAACGCCGAGGCTCGCCGCGAAGGACGAGGCGCCAGAAGAGCGCCGGATCGTCGCGACACTCCGCGAGGACGAGGGCGAGGTCGCGAGCGGTCGTCACGAGCCGGCTCCGTCTTCGGGGTCCGACGCGGCGCCCGGCACAGAGACGCGCGGTTTTACTAACCTCGGATCGCCCCCCTTAAGTCCCGCCGCCAGAACGCCAGCCGGTAAAGCGGGTACGACATCGGGACGGGTCGCAGAGGTTTCCTCGCCCCTCGTCGCCTCGACCTTGAGGGCCGACGCGGGCTCGGCCGAACCTTCTACAACGCCCTGCGCCAGCTGCGCGCAGGCTTGTGTGACCTGAGCGGCTTCGAGCCCGGCTCTTCTCTGCCGAGCTTCGGCAAGGGCGCGCGCAAGCTCGGCGCTCAAGTCGCCGAAGCCGCCGCCCAGCGTGACCGACTGTTTCGGAGCGCCCCAGCTCCAGAGCAGAATCGCACGAGCCGCCTCGAATCGAATGCGCCCGCTGCGCGACGAGAGCAACGCCCGGAGCGTCTCGGCGGCCTGCGCACTCATCGCGTCGGCGACCTCGATACCGGCGCGCGTTCGACGATCCTTCAGGCCACGCGGGCGGCCGGGATTCTTCGGCGGGAACGGCCGGCCGATTCGCGTCTCGGGCGATCCGTTCGCGCGGCGGGCACGCCCGTCGTCTCCGTCATTCAGCCTTCTCCGTTCCGAGGCGTTCCGACCCGTTCCGACCAGTTCCTAGAGCGCGTCGGGAACACGTCACCCTCTCCGGCGCCGGGACGCCGCGAGGCGTTCCCACGAGGCGTTCCCGGCGCCCCGGGGGTACGGGGGGGAAATGACATCTCAAAACTCACCCCTTCGGCGGTCACGGGAGGGCCTCCCCGGGCGCCTCGACGTTTTGACGCGTTCCCGCTCCTGCCTCGTCCGTCGCGACCCAGACCCGAACGGTCCGCCGGTCGCCGTTCGCGTTCAGGCGTACTACCGTTTCGAGGCGGATTCGGCCCTGCGCGTGACGCTGCCCGGCGAGATCGCCGACCCACTGCTTACGGCGACCGAGCGCCTTCGCCAGCTCCTCGACGGTGAGCCCGTCCCGGTGCCGGCGGAGGAGGAGGTCGAAGTCCTCCAGTTGCGCCGGTCGCGCTCCTCTGCCTTCGCGCTCGCCTCTGCCTTGCGGCGCTCCGGCGACGAGGGCTGCTCCTCGTCGGTCGACTCGGCGACCCGGTAGACGGCGAGGTCGCGGGAGTAGACGAGGGCGAGCGGCGACGGCTCGTCGCCGCTCCGAACCTTGTCGAAGACGAGGAGGCGCGCGTCGCGGTCGGAGCCCTTCGGGTGCTCGAAGATGAGCGAGAGGTCCGGGTCGTCGCGCATCGCCGACGTTCCCCGGATACGGTGACGGGATTCCTTTCCGTCTGTCGGCTTCGAGAAGTGGTGGAGGACGAGGAAGGCGATGCCGTGCTTCTCGGCGAGGCCGAGGAGCGGGCGGACGACGCCGGCCCGAAAGCGCGAGGCGTCGTTCTCGTCGTCGAAGTAGAAGCGCCCGAGCGGGTCGGCGACGACGAGCTTGATGCCGACGGCGGCGCAACGCGCGACCGTCGCGGCGAACTCCGGCGAGCGAAACTCCGCCGGCCGCGCTCCGCGCGACGGGACGTAGAAGTCCGGGGCCTCGATACCGAGCGCGTCGGCCGCCACGCGAATGCGGCGCTTGAATAGCTGCCGGTTTCCCTCCGCGAGCCAGTGAAAGACCGGAGCCGGCGAATGCGAGCGCCATCCGAACGCGCCGCGCCCTACGGAGAGGAGCAGCCCGGCGTTGACGGCGAGCGTCGTCTTACCGACGCCTCCCTCCCCGGAAAGCATCGCTAGCCCGCCCGCCGGGAGGAGCCCTTCGAGGAGCCACGCGACCGGCTCCTCCTCCTCGCCCAAGGCGGCGGAGAGGAGCACCGGCTCGACGCCACCATCGGCCGCGACGACGCGCCGGCCGTCCGACGCGGGCGAGGCGGGTTCCGTCGCGGGCACCACGAACTCCTCGCCCCAGTCGTTCCCGGCCTCCGTCGTCGAGTCGGCGTCGCGTGCCGCCTCCTCGCGCGTCGCGCCGAGACGTGCGACCTCCTCGATGATGTGGCTCGGCCGGTTCGGCTCGGTCATCCGCGCCCCCGCGCCCGCTTCTGCTCCCGAGCGACACGAGCGAAAACCTCGAGGATCTCCTCCTCGTTAGGCACCGGGCCGGCGTAGTTCGTCACCCAGGCCCCGACGAGGACGAGCGCGACGAGGTGAGCGACGCCCTTGTCGAGAAGGTAGCGCGTCAGGGTCGCGATCGCGTCCGCCCGCTCCTCGCCGAACGCGAGGCGCGTGGCGATCTTCAGCACGGCGCCGTCGGGCGTCTTCTCGAAGAAGTCCGCCCCCCGCTTCCCGACGAGTTCCCCGAGCCACGCCGGCGCGCGCTCGCCGATCAACGCGCGGGCCGCGAGCCTCCGGTTCCGCGCCGCCGCGATAGCGGCCCGCCGCTTCTCCTCGGAGGACATCGCCGCGCGCCGCGACTCCGCCTCTCGGACGAACGCGCCCGCGTTGAACGCGAGGACGTCCGCGAGGCGCTCGTCGGCGGTGCCGTCTAGCGCGGCGCGGGCCGCCTCGTCGTTCGCAGGCACCTCGATGACGTCGCTCACGCGCGGTCCGCTCCGAGCACGAGGTCCGCCGCGACCTCGTCGTCGTCCGGCCGCGCCCTCTCGTCCGCGACCTGCTGCGCCTGGACCGAATCGGGCGCCTCCTTCCCCCATGAATCAAAGCCGGCAATCGTGCGTCTCGAAAACATGTCCAGCCGCCTCCCGGCCGTGACGCGCCGGACGAGGTCGTAGAACGCCTCGGGCTTCTCGCTGTGCTTGCCGCGCGGCGCCTCGAAGCAGGTCGGGAACGCCTTCGTGTCCATGAACAACGGCGAGCCCTTGCGCGCGTAGAGGGCGAACTCGCAGTTGTACGCCGGACCTCCGAGCGGCTGGTAGCCGCCCGGCTTGTGCCAGACAAACGTGCAGACGTACGTCAGGCCCCACGTCCGAAGCAGGCCGAACGCGTCCGGAAGAAACCGATGCGTCGTCCAGAGCCAGAAATGGGCGTCCTCTGCCAGCGGCGGCGCTATCGCCGCGATCTCGTCGAGGCTCATCGTCGGGTACTGAAAACCCGGGTGACTCGGGCTATCGCGCTCCATCCACTCGACGGGCCACGGTGGGTCGTCGACGGCGGCGTCGTAGGTCCCGGCAAGGGCCTTTGTTTCGCGGGCCTCGACGTCGTCGAGCTTCCGCCGCGCCTCGTCGCACCTAGCTGCCTGCCGAAGGCGACGATGTCTTTTCGCTCCGTCTCGGGCGTCACTTCGCCGGACTCGATGGCCGCGAGGAGCTTCTCCTCGGGCCACCGGGAGAGTTGATAGAGCGTTCCCACGAGGGCGGTAAAGCGAAACGGTGTTTCGCATTTGAGAGGACTGGGTTACGGGCAATGGCCATGAGCATCTGCGCCGCGCGTGGCCCGAAGGGCAATTCCGCCTCGACCATCGCCTCGAAGTCGCCGTGCTGTAGAGCCTCCTTCGCCCCGAGGAGAAGCCGGCCGGTGCCAACGATCCCTTCGACGAGCCCGGACCACATGGCGTAGATCGCGTCGCGCCAGTCGGCGGCCGTAGACAGCGCGGCCGGCATGATGGCGGCGCTCACGCGGTCCTCCGGCGTACTAGCGGGGCGGGCGTCAACGCGGCCTCCGTCACCCTGCGCCACGCGGCGACCATCCTCGGCGTCGAGACCCAACGGCCCGACGAGTCGCGGCGCACGAGCAGGTCGAGCCGATGCCGCGCGCGCTCCGACGGCGAGCGGAGCCACCTTCTCAAGGTCGCGACGCTGCGCCGGATCGACGACGCGACCTCGTCGAGCCCGATCTCGCGATCGGCGCCGCCGACGAGCGCGATGCGCTCAAGCTCCGCGACGCGGCGCGCGAGGTCCGCGATGAGGGCGGCCTCGCTCATCGCGAGCCGCCCGCAGCGATCTTGTCGACGGCCTCGTCGAGACGGCGGAGCACGTCGGGGTCCACGCGCTCGGGGAATCTTTCGGCGATGGACGCCGTCGTCAAGCTCACGTGCGCGACCCTCGCCGTCTCGGCCAACGTGAGGCCGGCTCCGTTGACGGCGACGCGGAGACGCTTCAGGCGAAGCTCGGTCGCGGGCGAGAAGATGCGGCGTCGTTCCATCGGCGCCGCTAATTACGAATCTAAATCGGGGCGCCGCGCCGGACGAGATGTCGCGGATCTCGTCCGGGATTTCTAGCGCTTCGGTCGCCCGCCCGCGCTCTTGGTCGCCCGCTCGACGCGCTTTCTAATCGCCTCGGCCAACCGCTCCAGCACCAGCGGGTCGCGCTCTACAGCCACCTTTGCGGCTTCCGGGTCGCGCGACCGTCGGTCGATCCTCTCGGCCCAAAGGACGAGCCCCTGCTTTGCGGCGCTCCGTCCACGGCGCCGCATCTCGTCGACGTGACGCGCTACCTGTCTTCTCAAGTCCGCGATCGCTCGCGAGTCCCCGGCCGTCGCCGACGAAAGGCTCGCTCCGGCTCCCCGAAGAAGACTCTTCGAGAACGCGAGCGCGTCGAGGAGGTCGACGTCGCGCCGCCGCTCACGGAGGGATGCTTTTACGCCCGGATCGAGGACCCGTCGCCGCCTGAGCGCGCTTACCACATCGTCGAAGGCGTCGGGCATGCGGCCGTCCTCGTGCAACATCGCGAGGTTGATGAACGCCTCCTGGACGCTCGAAGCTCGGACGACGGTCATGTCCTCGGCGAGCAGTTCGCCGAGGCGGTACACGAGGTCGGTTCGGTGCAACCCGCGAGCCGCGAGCCACTCGCGGACACGAATCTCCGCCGCGTACGCGCCGGAGAGGTGCCAGAAGGCCGAGACGCCAAGCTCTCCGAGGCCCTCTGCGGTCCGGCGAAGCCTCGACGCGTGCACGTCTCTCGTTGCCGCCGTCGCCGTCTTCGGTTTCGCGCCCACGTTCCCTCGCTCCCCTCGCACCGTGAGAGCCGAGGCGGGCGCGGGAGCGAGGAGAACCGCCTTCGGCGTCGGGAGCTACCCGGCGCCGCCCGCCCGGCGAGGAGAAGTCTAGATTGAGAACGAAGCGAAGAGCGCAACCCGTACTGTTGTCGTACCGCATCGATTCCGGCGACTCACGGCAAAGGGTTTACCGGCGAGGCGGGCTAATTAGGAAACCGCTGCTCTATCCAACTGAGCTACGGGCCCGGACCTCTGGCCCCGATCTGGCCGCGGCGAGCGAGTGTATCCGATCGACCCGCCGCGGAGTCCCTTGCGCCCGCCGCTGAGCGGGGTATCGTTAGCCGTCATGGCCGGCTGGCGGCGGGCGATCCTCGGCGCGTTCTGCATAAGCGCCCACGCGGCTCTGGCAGGCGGGCCGCCGCCCCTCGAGGCGGTCAGGGAGTGCCGCTGGGACGGCCCGACGCTCCTCGTCGACCTGCCGTGCGCTCTCCGGCTGGCGCGGCAGAACAGTTTCGACATCCTCGACCAGGAAACTTTCCTCAAGGCAAGCGAGCGGCGCGAAAAGCTCGCCGAGCGGGACTTCGCGGTTCTGTTGACGCCCTCGGTTTCGGCGGTCACGACGGGAAGCTCCCCTCAGAGCACGGCCGGGGGTACCGGGACGGCCACGGCGACACCCTCGACCGACTTCTACCGGGCAGGCCTCGGCCTCTCGAAGCTCTTCGGCATCGGGACCAACGTGAGCGTTCAGCCCTTCTACGAGTTCGGAGAAGGCAACCGGGCATCGGGCGTCCTCGCCGGCATCTCGCAGCCGTTCCTGCGCGGCGTGGCGCCGGTCTACGTCCGGAGCGCGCTGGACGCCGCAAAGTCACAGGAGAGGGTCGCCGGCTGGTCGCAGATCCAGTCGTGCCTCGGCACGCTCGTCGGGGTCGTCGGACAGCTTTCCAGCCTCGGTGAGATACAGGAACGGCATCGCCTCTTCTCGGAATCGCTGCTGTCGATGGAAACGAAGCTGACGATCACGGAAGCGCGCGAGCGCGCCGGCCTCGCATCCAGCCTCGATGTCCTTCGCACGCGTATCGAGCGGACGAACCTCCGGGACCTCGTCGCCTCCGTCTCCGAGCAGCTCGAAGGTGCCGTCGACGCACTCCGCTTCACCCTTCGACTCCCGCAGGGCCTGCCGATCCGGGGCCTGGTGGGACCGAGGGACGAGCCGAAGCGGCCGGAGCCGGACGTGGAAACGTCCGGGCGATTCGACGTGAAGATCGCCTCGGAGGCGCTCTCGGAAGCGCGCCGGCAAGTCCGCGTCACGCGTCACGCGATCCTTCCCGACCTGAGCGCAGCATTCACCATGACGTATCGCAAGTCGGAAGCCCCCGAGCTACCCGCGACCCTGGCCTCCCCGTCTGGCACCACGTGGGCCCTCTCCGTCAGCAGCTCCGGTGAGATCCGGCGGTCCGCCGAACGGGCCGCGTACCAGGATGCCCTCGATCGCGTGGAGGTCGCGACCCGCGCCCTCATCCAGACGCAGGAGCGGGCACGGGACGAAATCCGCTCTCTCGGCCGCCTTCTCGACCGGCTCCACAAGCAGGAGGCGATTCAAAGGGAGCAGATCGAGCAGGCGGCTTCCAAGCTCGCGATCGCCGAGGCCAAGTTCCGGAACGGCCTCGCGAGCAATTTCGACTTCCTCGAGGCGGAGTCGGAGCTTCGGAACGCGCAGGTCAACCTCCTGGTGGCGCAGCGGGACCTGGTTCCCGCCGCGTATCGCCTCCTGAATGGGATGGGCCTTTACGACGAATGGCTGAAGGAGACCTATGCCGTGGATTGCGCGGCTTCGACGTCTTCTCACTGAGGATCGCCGCGCGGCCCTCGCGGTGACGGCGGCGCTCGTCGGGACCACTGCGCTCTGGCTGGTCGGGCCGTGGCCGTCGCGCGCCTCACGTGGAGGGGAGGAGCCCAACCGCACGTGGGTCGTCAAGCAGACCGATGTCCGAAGCGGGGTCTGGGCAATGGGCGAGCTGGCGGCGAGCCGCTCCGTGGTCGTCAAGAATCGCCTGCCTGGCGCAGATGGACGGATCCTCTGGATCGTCGACGACGGCGCCGAGGTGAAGGAGGGGGACGTGCTGGTCCGCCTCGATTCGAGCGGTTTCGAGGCCGAGCTGGCGCGCCTCCGCGCGGAGCTCGTCGCCCAGAAGGCGACGGTCGAGGCCGCACGCCAAACCCGGCTTGGGGAGGCGACGCGGATCGAGCAGCTGAACGCCGTGGCCTCTTCAAAGGTGGCCGGCGCGAACCTTCGTCGAAAGACCCTCGAGCAGGGTGAGGGCCCGATGGAGGAAGGCAAGCTGCAGGCGGAGCTTCAGAAGGCCCAGGAAGAGGAGAAACGCTGGAAGGGCTACGTCGAGGACCTGACGAGAGTCCAGGAGTCGGGAAGAAACGTGGCAGGCGAGCTGAAGACGGCCTCGGAAAAGCTGTCCGAGCTTCGCGAGAAGACGGCGCTCGCGCGAAAGCAGCTCGAAGGCTTCAAGGAGTTCGTCCTCCCCGCCAGGCTCGAAGAGGCGCGCGTCGGCGTCGGCGACGCGGAGGCGGAGCGCCGCCGGAGCGAGGAAGCCGGGCGGTATGCCGTCGGACGGGCGGACTCCGAGGTCGAAAAAGCGCGGGCTCAGGTCTTTGCGCTCGAAGCCAGAATCCGGGATCTCGAACGGATCATCTCGGATGCCGCGATTCGGGCGCCGGGCTCGGGCCTCGTGGTCCTCCGCGAGAACAACATCGAAGGGCGCGCGCGCAAGGCCCAGGTCGGCGACCGCGTCTACCAGGATTTTCCCCTTCTCGAGCTGCCGGACCCCTCGACGATGGAGGTCCGGGCCCGTGTCCGCGAGCTGGATCTGGAAACCCTCCGGTCGTCCAAGGCCGGGGAGGTCCTCGTCGAGGCGGTCCCGGGCGAGGTTTATCGCGCCGAGCTCAAACAGATCGGCGCGCTCGCGCTGCGGCGGGATGGCGAGGAGGAGAAGTACTTCAACGTCAGCCTCACGATCCTGCGACCCGACGCCCGGCTGCGTCCGGGGATGACGGCGCGCGTCTTCCTGGTCCGCGAGGAACGGCGGGGGGTCCTCGCGATCCCGCGAGAGTTCATCGCGAACCGCGGCGGCCGACCCGTCAGTCAGGTCCGTGACGCGCGGGGAAAGCTCACCGAGAGACCGATCCAGCTCGGCGCCGAGGGGCGCATCCTGGTCGAAGTCCGGTCGGGGCTGAAGGAAGGCGACGTTGTCGTCGCATGGCGCTGAGCCGGCGCCGAGCGGAATTCTCTGTCGCGTCGAGCAGCTCTCGCGGACGTTTCGCACCGCGACACGCGAGATCCCCGCGCTGCGGAGCGTGAGCCTCACGATCCTCCGAGGCGCGCGAGTCGGGATCATGGGCCCGTCGGGTTCGGGCAAGTCGACGCTGCTCGGGATTCTCGGCTGTCTCGACCGCCCTTCCTCGGGCCGTTACGTTCTGGACGAACAGGACGTCTCCGGGCTCTCGGACGACGCGCTCTCCGATATCCGGGCGGAGACGGTGGGGTTCGTCTTCCAGAGCTTCAACCTGATCGGGGAGCTCGACGTCCTGGAGAACATCGGCCTCCCGCTCGAGTACCGTGGCGTCGGCCGCGCGGAAGCCCTTTCGCGTGCAAAGGACGTCGCGACGCGGGTCGGCCTCGGAGACAGGCTCGACCACCTGCCGGGGCAACTCTCGGGGGGCGAGCAGCAACGCGTTGCGATCGCCCGGGCCTTCGTCGGCCGGCCGAGACTTCTTCTGGCCGACGAGCCCACCGGCAACCTCGACTCGGAGACGAGCGCGGAAATCATCGGTCTCCTCCTCGAGCTCAATCGCGAAGGCGTCGCCCTCGTCGTCGTGACGCACAACGAAGAGCTCTCGCCGATTTTCCAGAGCATCCTTCGGATCCGGGACGGGCGCCTTGTCGCCTAGGCTCGCCGCAGGTCCGGCGCTGCGGCTGGGGCTCCGGCAGATTCGTGCCCACCGGCTTCGCTCGGCGCTCTCGGCGCTCGGCGTTCTTCTCGGGGTCGCATCGGTCACGATGGTCGTCGCCGTCGGAGAAGGCACGCGGCGGGACATTCAGGCCCGGTTCGCCGCTCTCGGAACCGATACGGTCATCGTCACGAGGCGGGAGCTCTCGAGGGAGGAAGGGAGCGCGGGCCGCCGTCTCCACGAAAAGGGCCTGGCCGTGCGCGACGCGCTCGATCTTCCGCTCGCCTGCGAGGGCGTCACTGACGCGGTGCCCGAGGTCGAGGTCGATGCGGAGCTGGCCGAAGGCCGCAGCCGGGGCGGGCTCAAGGTGCTGGGGACCACGCGAGCGGGACTCAGAATTCGAGGCGTGGTCGCCGTCCAGGGCCGCCTTTTCTCGGAGGAAGAGGAGGAGGCGGGTGCGCGGGTGGCGCTCGTCTCCGAATCGCTCTGGAACAGGCTCGGCGGGTCGACTTCGCCCGGCGCCCCTCTGGTCCTCCGTTTGTCACACGCGCTCCTCGAGGTGGTGGGTGTTTTTCGCTCGGCAGGGTCGGTCCCCGAAGAACTCACGGCCGTACGGTCGTCGGCCCCGGAGATCCTGATCCCCGTGCGCGCGACGGCGGGACTCGGGGCGGCCGCGGACGGAATTCGCGGAATTCTCCTGACCCGGCTCCTCGTCAAGCTGCGATCCGACGACGCAGACCTTCGCGCCGCCGCCGCCGTGGAGGACGCGCTCCTTCTCGCCCACGGCGGGATTCGGGACTTCTCGGTCGTCTCGCCCGTGCGCCTCCTGCGCGAAAGAGAAAAGGCGAGCCGGAGCCTTCGCTCCATGCTCACCCTCACGGGTGGAATCTCCCTGGTCGTGGGCGGGATCGGGATCCTCAACGTCATGCTGGCGAGCGTGAGTGAACGGCGCCGTGAGGTCGGGATCCACCGCGCCCTAGGTGCCCGGCGCCGGCAGGTCCTCCTCCTCTTCCTGACCGAGGCCGTTCTGCTGACGGTCCTGGGCGGAGCGGCGGGAATGGCGTCGGGAGCGCTCCTTTCGGTCCTGGCGGCGCGCGTCGCGGGGTTTCAGGCCGCGATCTCGCCCGCCGTTCTCGGCATCGGCTTCGTGACCTCGGTCGCCGTCGGCATCGCCGCAGGCCTCTATCCCGCGATTCGGGCCTCGTGGATGGAGCCCATGGACGCGATCCGCGCCTGACGGCCGGGAGCTCGCGCTCCGATGGGTGCGACTAAAATGTCCCACGTTGGCGGACCGGACGCGCATTCTCTCGCGATGGGAGCCCTCCGGTCGTCTGGACCCGTGACGAATGGATCACCCTGATTCGCCGGTCTTCGACGAGAAATTCGAGTTCCTCGGCAAGCTCGGCGAGGGCGGGATGGGCGCCATCTACAAGGTTCGCCACCGCCTGCTGAACCAGATCTTCGTCATCAAGATGATGACGCCCAAGTCGGAGGCGAGCCCCGAGCTTCAGAAACGGTTCCTTCGCGAGGCCCAGACCGCCACGCGCCTGAGGCATCCGAGCATCGTCTCCATCTTCGATTTCGCTCTTCGCGAGGACGGCTCGGCCTACATGGTCATGGAGTACCTCGAGGGAGCGAACCTGGCGGACGCGTTGCGGCGCTGCGGCCCCATGCCCGTCCCGCTCATGCTTCTCGTCGCCGACCAGGTTCTCGCGGCGATGGGCTTCATGCACGAGAAAGGGGCGATCCACCGCGACATTGCGCCCGACAACATCATGCTCACGCGAGAGGAGGCGGGCTTCGTCCGGGCGAAGGTGATCGATCTCGGCATCGCGAAGATTCTCAACGCCGAAGAAGATCTGTCGGTCAAGAATGAATTCATCGGGAAGCTCCGGTACTCGTCTCCGGAGCAGCTCCAGCCGCGGAACCGCGCCGGAGTGATCAGCGGCCGGACGGACGTCTATTCGTTCGGCGCCGTCGCGTACGAGCTGATCACCGGCGTGAAAGCGATGCGCGGAGACAACGTCCTCGCGCTGATTCATGCACATCAGACGGGCCAGATCGTTCCCTTCGACGAGAGCGATCCGCGGGGAAACGTGTCGCCGGAGCTCCGCGAGGTTCTTCTTCGGGCGATGTCGGTGAACCCCGATGATCGTTTCGCGACCGCCGAGGAGTTCCGGCACGCGCTCACGTCGATGCTCGAGGGAAACCCCCTCGAGGACCCGGCTGCTCGCTCCTACATCCAGGCAGCCCTTTCCCTCTCACCCGACGATTACCTTCTCGTCGAGGGGAGCCCCCGTTTCGGGAGCGGCGCCCCTACGGGCGCGACGCGACCCCGCTCGCCGGCGAGCGATTCCGCCTCCAGGGCCGTGACCCGGCCAGCCCCTTCCGATGAGCTCGAGCCGACGAAGAGCACGTCCCCCCTCTCGGCACCGCCAGCGCACGACGCGCGGCTCCAAATCTCCTCTCACGCGCCGCCGGCGAAACGGTCCTGGCTCGCGATCCTCGCGCTCGTGGGTGGGGTCGTCGTCATTGCGGGAGCGCTGGTGGCGCTCTGGCCAGGCCGATCACGGCCGCCGACGCGCTCGCGAGACGAGACGCTCGCCCGGCTGCCAGAGCCGCCGCCCGCCCTGCCGACTCCCGTCGCGACGGCGGCAAGACCCTCGAGCACACCCGTTCCCGTCGCGACCCCGGCGCCTCGCCCGACCTCGACATCTGCACCGGCGCCTACGCGCGCTGTGATGCCGGACCGCAGGCCGACGCTCGTTGCTCAGGTCTTCAAGACTCACCGGCCGGAAAACCTGCGGCCGTTGGAAAGAACCACCCCTTCTGCCGTGTCTGCCGGAGATCAGCTCCTTCCGGCGAACACGCGCTTCTGTCCGCTCCTCGACGCGACGTATTACCAGCAGGGGATCGTGAAAGAGAAGCCGAAGGGTTTCGCTTCCGAGTCAGGCGAGTTCTTCCGGCGCGCCCGGGACGACGCGGGCCGGATCCAGATCCGGCTGTCGGTATCGCCAAAACAGCCCGCGGACGGAGACTTCTTCCAGATCGTCGGCGACGTCGTGAACGGCGGCGATCTCGGCCTGGTCATCGAGCGCGTCGAGGAGTCGTCGGTTTCAGCGGCCGAGGGCTACCAGAAGGTCTCGGGCTTGAGTCTCCCCCTCGAGATCCCGAGTGGGGGAGCGGCTCGGATCTACACCTATCGCGGCATCATCTCCGGGCGAAGCCCGTTCGTGAAGGAGCTGCGGATCGTGGATTCGCGAGCCGATTCCTGGAAGACCGCAATACGATTTCGGGCTTGTCCAGCGCCCTGAAAAGAGCGCAATAATGGAGGCTGGGCCAGAAAGGACGAAGAGTGAGAACCCGCCAGCCGAAGCCTCTTTCCCTTTTCACGGTCGGCACGTTCGGTGTGCTTTCTCTTGCCCCCGTGCCGGCAGACGCACAAGCCCCGACCGCGAGCCGGCTGAAGATCGCTCACGCGCCGCTGGAGTGCATCACCACTCAGGCGCTCCCGGTCGTGGAGGCCGCCGTGGCGCCGGAACCGGACCTCTCCATCGGAAAGGTCTACTTCCGGGCAGCGCAGGCGGGCCCGGATTACTACTACGTCGTGCTGAAAGGACCGCCAAAGCAGCTGGCGGGATTCATGCCGAGGCCGGATCCGGCGACCAAGGTCGTCGATTACTACGTCGAAGCCGCAGACAAGGCGAGCCTGAGGCGCCGCACGCCCGGCTATGCGCCGAAGGTCGTCGAAGACACGAAGTGCGAGCGGCGAAGGATGGCGGCCCCGATTCCGCTGGCGGGCGCGGGGCTGACGATCGGCCTCACCCGGGCCGGTCAGACGCCGTACCCTCCCGGCTTCAACAAGGCGGACATCGCAAAGGTCATTCTCGTGACCGGCGCCATCGTCGAGGCGGCGGCCGCCGCGAGCGGGGCAACGACCGCTGGCGTTGCCGCTCCTGCAACGGCTGCAGCGGCACCTGGGACGACCGGTACGAACGCCGGTGAGGCAGCCGGGCCGCCGGCCCCGCCGCCCCCTCCGCCCCCGCCCTCGGGAGGGATCAGCACCGGCCTCCTCGTGGGAGGCGGCGCGGCGATCGTGGCCGGCGTCGTCATCGCGGCCGGATCCTCGGGCGGATCATCCGGAT
Organism: Thermoanaerobaculia bacterium; assembly: GCA_963719225.1. Taxonomy (GTDB): domain Bacteria; phylum Acidobacteriota; class Thermoanaerobaculia; order UBA5066; family UBA5066; genus Fen-183. The sequence goes on from CAVRAY010000001.1 coordinate 1,688,737, forward strand.
CGTCGGCGACCTCCACCCCGACGAGCGCGCCGACACAAACGCCTACGCTGACTCCGACGCAGACGCCGACGTTTTCGGCGACCTCACCAGGGGCCACCCCGACGAGAACGCCGACGACGACGCCGACCGTGGCGCCGACAAACACGCCGACGAGGACGCCGACGGCGGCGCTGACCGCGACGCCTACGGCGACTCCGACGCCGACGTCGACGCCGCTGCTGACCGCGACGCCGACGCGGACGCCCACGGCCACGCCGACTCCGACCCCGACTCCGACGCGGACCCCCACGTGGACTCCCAGCGTGACGCCGACGAACACACCGGCTCCCGCCCCTCTCGTGTTCCGGGTGTCGTGGAGCGTCAACACCGGCTGTCGAGACCTCAACCTTCAGGTCTTCGATCCCTTTGGGGGGCTCCTCGTCCCGACGACGAACGTCAACCAGAACTGCGTGAGCTGCGTACCGAGCCCGTTCGAGGAGGTCACCATCTCGAAGCCCGTCTCCGGAGGCACCTATCGCTACGTGGCCATGGACGTCTCCGCGCCGACGTGCAACTGCAGGGCCGGCTCGATCCCGTCTCAGTTCACCGTGTACAAGTCGGGCCTCATCGTTCAAACGTTCACGTCGGCTTCATCCTGCGGTACGACCACGGAGGGCTTCTCTTACACTTATTGAGGGCCAGCGAGCGGGTGTGGAACAGGGATTTGCTTCTCACATGCCGGATTCGACAGAATGGCCGTCGTGAAGAAGAAGAAGCCGGACGTCGGGGACTCCGCGACGAAGGAACACCGAAAGGGAAACCGGGCCAAGGCGGTCATCCCCATCGGGGTCCGCGTCGGAGGGCGGCCGCTGACCGCGGGCTGCACGCTCAACGTGGGCGAGGGCGGCGCGCTTCTCATCTGCTCGGAAGACTTCGAGATCGGTACGGAGATGCAGGTCACGAACCTCAAGTCGGACGAGTTCTTCACCTGCCGGGTGGTGCGGCGCGCCGGCTTCCACGAATCGGGCCGGTTCGGCCTCGGCGTGGAGATCCTGAACGCCGACGGGGAGGCCGCCGACGCCCCCTCGTCTCACGAGCGAGGCAGGAAGAAGCGCCCCTAGCCGCCCGATGGTCCGCGGGTCGGCACTTCAGGGGCGGACGGCCTTCGCCCGCGTTTTTTCCAGAAGCTTGACCTTCACGCGTTCCGCGTTCGCCTTGAAGACGCCGGCATTCGGGTCGCCGCGCTTTTCGCCGAGCTCTTCCGCCTTCTGGTAGCTCCGGAGCGCGTCTTCGAGCGCCCCGCTCCTCTCGAGCGCCTCGCCGAGGCTGTCGTGGACGTTCGCCGATTCGGGGTACGTCGCGGCGTTGTACCGGAAGAAGGTGAGCGCGAGGGGGATGTTCTGTCCGAGCGCCTGGTAACCGAGGCGGTTCATGGTGATCTCGGGCGGGGAGATGGTCCAGCCGAGACGCTCGCTGAGATCCGCGTACCGCTTCTTGACTTCGTCCAGCGTACCCACGATCCGCTCTGTCTCCGGGTTCACGGGCAGGGCCCAGCCCTCGAAGATCATCCGGAGCGCGGCGTAGTGGCTCCTCAAGACGACCGAGCCGTGGTTCTCGTCGGGATAGATCGCGCTGGCCCAGCGCAGCCCCTTCGACCTGGTTTTTCCGAGCGCGGACGAGAGCTGTCGGAGACCGTCCTTGAGGGCGGCCCCTTCGTCTCCGAGGGTGAAGAAGAGAGCGCGTGTCTTCACGCCGTCCCCCGAGAGGAACGGCGTCAGGAGCTTGAGCTCCTTGCCTCCGTCCCAGATGAGCCAGGGGCTGACCGCGATCACGGCCTGGAAGAGGCCAGGCCTGGCGCGCATCGAATGGAGCGCGAAGAGGCCGCCGGCCGAGTGTCCCGCGAAGATCCGGAAGGGGGCCGTGCGGTATCCGGCCTCGACGAACGGAATGAGCTCCTTCTCGAAGAAATCCAGGAACCGGTCCGCGCCTCCGCTCGTCGCGGAGCTCGGGTCGTGCGAAGGCGAGAGGTCGCGCGTGCGGTCGGTGTTCGTCACGCCCACGACGATCACGTCGGGCACGACGCCGGCTCGCGCGAGGAACCGGGCCGTCGCGCTCGTGTGCTCGAATTGCGCCTCGGCGTCGGTCAAGTAGAGGACGGGATAGACGCGGGTCGTGCGCGCGTAGCCGTCGGGCAGCGAAACGAAGACGGTTCGCTCCTCACCCATCACCTTGGAGGGAAACGGAAGGCGCTCGCCCCGCACGAGGGGAGTCCCCGCATGCGAGACGGAAGCCGCGAAGACAGGGACGAGAACGAATTGGAGCAGGCGACGGCTCATTTCCAGCCTCCGGCGTCGGGGGGTGATACGCCCCGCGCAAGCGGAAGTTGCCGCCCCCGAAGGGCCGGATCAGCCCGCCTTCTCGGCCTTCACGTGGACGAGGTGGATCACCTTGCTCGCGCGTACTGCCGCGGTCGTGCCGAGCGGCAGGAAATCGTCTTCCTGGCGCGCGACGTACTTCGCGAACCCGTCGGTCACCTCGGCGACGTCGTCGAGCTCGTGGAACATCCCGAACTCGAGCGTTTCCGGCAGGCCCTCCACCGTGAGCCGAAAGGTGTGCAGGTAGTTGTGTTCCATGAGGGGCCCTCCACCGTCGATTGTCGCGCAGGACGCGATCCGGAGGCGGCGTCGTATCGTTACGGCGCTTGAAAGAGTCGTCAGGTTCCCTCCGGATCCCGCTCCTCCTCGCGGCGGCGGCGGCCGTGCTTTACCTCGTCGCCGCGGCCGGGCGCGATTTCTGGGCGCCCGACGAGCCCGATTTCGCCGAGCACGTGAGGGAGATGCTCGAGAGGAGAAGCCTCCTCCTGCCCTACCAGAACGGGAAGCCCTATTCGGAGAAGCCGATCTTCTTCTACTGGGCGGTCGCGGCGACGACGCCGCTCTCGGGCGGCGACGTGAAACCGCTTGCGACACGCCTGCCTTCCGTCCTCGCGGGCGCGACGCTCGTCTTTTGCGCGGCCTCTTTTGCCGGCCGGCGCGGGGGAGATCGGGAGGCCCTCGTCGCGGGCGCGGCAACCGCGGTCGCGCCGATCGTCTTCTGGCAGTCGCAGTTTCTGCAGGTGGATGCGCTCTTTTCCTGTTTTCTGATGCTCGCGCTTGTTTCGGTGTTTTTCTTAGAAGGTGAAGAGGGACGGCCCCGGGCGACGGGTTGGCTCTGGGCGCTGCGGGTGGCGCTCGCAGCGGCGGTCCTGACCAAGGGCCCGCTCGCGATCGTCATCCTGGGTCTGGTCGTCCTCGCCCGTTGCACGATGGCGAGGTCTTTGCGCCTGCTTGGCCGGCTGCAACCCTTTCGAAGCATCCTCGTCTTTCTTCTCCTGGTCGTCCCCTGGTACTTCTTCGCCGCGCGGGCCGGCGGGCCGGCCTATGCCTACGACCTGGTCGTGAACCAGAACTGGAACCGATTCTTCCGGGCGTTCGATCACATCCAGCCGTGGTGGTTCTATTGCGAGAGCATCTGGGGGGACTTCTTCCCGTGGACGGCATTGGCGCTCGCGGCGCCCTTCCTCCTCTCGCGCGCGGGCGTGCTTCGCGAAAGACCCGATCTGCGGTTCGCGACGACGGCCGTCGCCGTGACGTTCGTGTTCCTTTCGCTGTCCGGGTCCAAACAGGGGAAATACCTGCTCGCCGCATACCCGTTCGCGGCGGTGATCGTCGCGGCTCTCGCGGGAGAGGCGGAGCGCAGGGCCCAGGCGGGGAAAAGCGGCCTTCTGCGGGTCGTGCGCGGCTGGGTCGCGTTCGCGGCGGTCCTTCTCTTCCTCGCGGCGGTGGCTCTCGCGCCGGTCATCCGGCGGCTCGCCCCCGAGCAGTTCGGCCTCGTGCCCTTCGGCGCTATCCCGATCGGCCTCGGCGCCGCCGCGACGATCGCCGTCCTCGTCTGGCGAAAACGCGAAGCGGTTGCCGGACTGCTCGCTCTCGCGGCGACCCTCGCGGCGGGGGAGGTCGTGGCGGGCGCCGTCGTCTTCCCGGCCATCGACACGCTGAAGACCGGAAGGCCCTTTTACGAACGCCTCCGGCCGCGCGTCTCTCACGGCGAGCCGCTCGCATACTTCGGCGGAACGTATCGCTGCTATCCCATCCTCGTGCTGAGGCGGAAGACCGAGCACTTCCGGGACGACGTCGCGCTCGCCCAGTGGCTCGAGAAGACTCCCGGAGGACTCGTCCTCGCCGACGAAAGCGAGCGTCAGCACTGGACGGACGCGCGCCTTTCCCGGCTCGTCGTCCTCGACCGGCAGCGCGTGGGCAGCGACGAGGCTCTCCTCCTGGGCAGGCCATGACGTCCCTCCGCGACTTCCTCGCTTTCGAGACAGATCCGGACCGCCACCCCGGCCGTCACGAGGTCGTGAACGCGACGCTCGAGCGCGGAAGCGAGCGGATCCCGGTCGTCGTCAAGAAGGTGCGGCTCGACCTCCGGCAGCGAATGACGACGCCGAAGGCCATGCGCTCCTTCGCGACGGCCCGTGCCCTTCTGGCCCGCGCGCTCGACACGCCTGAGCCCCTGGCCGCCGAGGTCGTGGGAGACGAAAGCTGGTACGTGGCACGCCGGCTCGAGGGAGCGTCGCAGATCCGCGCCTGGTTCCTGCATCGCGACGACCCGAGGCGCCCCTCCCCGCCGTTGCCGTTTTCGTTCGAGGAGGTCGTCGCGGCCCTCGGAAGGCTCGGGCGGCGGATGCACGACGCGGGCGTGTTCTTTCGGGACTTCTCCGACGGAAACGTTCTCGTGACGAGCGACGCCGGCCGCCTCCGGCTGTGGCTCGTGGACCTGAACCGCGCCCGGGTCGGCGAGGCTCCCGTCGCGCCTCTCTCGCGGTATCGGGACCTCGCGCGTCCGGGTCTGAACCGGCTCGAGGATCTCAACCTCCTTCTTTCCAGCTACTTCCTGCCCGAACCGCCTCCGTCGCGAGCGGTCCTCGCGGTACGCTGGCTCCGGCGAAGGGTCGTTTTGTGGGACGATTTCAAGGCCTTTGCGAGACCCTGGAGACGATGAAGGCTCGCGCGCATGCCGTAAACCGCGGGAGAGGAAAGTGCGTCCAATCGGCGTGAGCGGAACCGCGCTGGCCCCGGTCCTGACTTTTCCCCGTGGAATCGGAGACGAAAGGCACGCTCGCCATGACACTTCCGGAAGACAGGCGGCGGGATCCGTGAGCCTCGACGAACGCGCGGCCAAGAGGGAGCGCGAGGCCAAGATCCTCACGCGCGTCGTCGCGGGGGACGTGGACGCCTTCGAGTATTTCGTCGTCACGTACCAGAAGCGGATCACGCGCTTCGTCTACACCCTTCTTCGCGATCCGGCCGACGCCGACGGGATCACGCAGGACATCTTCGTGAAGGCGTTTCGCGCCCTTCCCGAGTTCCAGGGACAATCGGCTTTCGAGACGTGGCTCACGCGCATCGCGATCAACGCCGTGCGCGACCACATCCGCCGCCGGAAGCCGGTCTTGCACTTCTCGGAGCTGCGGACCGACCCGGACGACGACGGCCCCGAGCTCCCGGCCGGGTTCGATCCGGCCGACGGCACGTCGCCCGAGCGCGACCTCCTGTCCCGCGACATCCGCCGCCGGATCGCCGAGGCGCTCGTCTCTCTCTCGCCGCGCCAGCGATCGGTGTTCGTCATGAAACACTACGAAGAAAAGTCTATCGCCGAGATCGGGGAAGTCACCGGCCTCGACGAGGGCACGATCAAGTCGCACCTTTTTCGCGCAGCCCGCAAGCTGCGCGAGCGCCTGGAGGACCTCCGATGAACCCGAGCCGCCACCTCACCCCCGACGAGATCGTCGACCACGTCTTCCCGGTCAACGCCCGCGCCGGCGCCGACTCCGGGCACCTCGCGACGTGCGCGGCCTGCCGGGATCGCGTCGCCGCGCTGCACGACGCGTGGCTCCTCGACCGCGGTGCCGTGAGCGGGGCCGTCGACGACCTGCCCTCCGGCTTCTGGGAGAGTCAGACCGCGGCGACGATGTCGGCCGTACGCGCCCTCCCCGTCCATTCCGCCGTGAACGAGGTCGGCGTCTTCCCGTCGCGGATGCGCGGCATCCTGAGGCATCCGGCCCTCGCTTTCTCGAGCCTCGCCGCGGCCTTGCTCCTCGTCGGCGGGCTTTCACTCCTGCGCTCCGGCTCGACGACGCCTCCCGTGATGACGGCGGCCGCGACTCCTGCCGCCGTGAACGACGCCTCCGACGACGAGCTGCTCGTCTCGGTCGACCGTGCGCTCGAGGACTCTTCGCTCGCTGGCCTGGTCGTGGAAGAGACGTTGTGAACGGCGCGGTGAGGGGCACGGCGAGACGCGCGCCGAAGGGTGTCGCGAGACTTCTCCCGGCAGCCGCGATCGCGTTCCTCGCCGCGGCGCCTGCGCGCCCCGCCCGTGCCCAGATGCCGGAGGTGCCTCCGGGCAAATGGTGGAAACGTCCGCTCATCGTCCGGATGCTGAATATCACGGCCGATCAGCAGGCGAAGCTGGAGGCCATCTTCTCCCGCCATCGGCGCGAGTTCGTGGATCTCAAAGCCGACGTCGAGCGACGTCGGATCGACGTCGAGGACCTCGTCGCGAAAAAGGACTCGGACGCCCGAAATGTCTCGGAGGCGGTCGATGCGCTGGAGGTGTCCCGGTTCAAGCTGCGCAAGGCGGCCACCATGATGTTTCTCGAGCAGAAGGACGTTCTTTCGGCGTCACAGTGGCAGCAGATCCTCGACAAGCGCGACGAGTGGCGCAGGCAGAGGCAGATGGAAAGACGGGGAGGGAGCCGGCGCGAGCTTTCACCCGACGAGGAAGCCGGGCCGCGCTCCGGCCGCGAACGCCCGCAACCACCTCCGCAAGAGAAGTAGCCTCAAGGCGCGGGGGCGCCGAGAGCCTTCGGCGCTCCGCCCCGCCCGCGGGCCGCCGCGAGCGCGAAGAGCGCGAGAAGGCCCGGCAGGGCCAGGAAGACCGCGTAGGGGATGCGAGATCCGCCGGCCTGAAGGCGGTACTGGAGAGCCGTCGCGCCGGCGACGAGGAGGGCGCCGGGCACGAGGCGCAGCGGTTTCCAGCGTGCGAAGACGACGAGGGCCAGCGCCAGGAATCCGCGTCCGGCGGTCACACCTTCCACGAACGTCGGAGAGACGGTGAGCACGAGGAGACCGCCGCCTGAAGCGCCGAGCGCTCCCGCCGCGACCGAGGCGGCGGTCCGCACGGCGACGACGGAGCCGCCCGTCGCCGCGAGAGCGAGAGGGTTGTCGCCCGCGGCCGCCAGCGCGAGGCCCGGACGCGTCCGTGCGAGGAACGCCTGCAGGACGAGCGGAGCGAGAAAAGCGGCAAAGACGGCCGCCGGCAGGCCGAACGCGAGGGGCGGCAGAGTCCCGACCTCGAGAATCGAGCCGGTCGCACCGGCGAGGAGTCGGTAGCAGAACGCCGTCAGGCCCGCCGCGACGAGATTCCACGCGGTGCCCACGAGGATCGGGTCCGCCCGCCCCGCGACGGCGAACAGGGCGAATGCGGCCCCGGCGAAAAGGCCCGCAGCGGCGGCGGCGAGCAGCGCGAGGTGAGGACCGGCTCCGGAGCGTGCCGCGGCGAAAGCCGTGAACGCCCCGACGAGCATCGTGCCCTCGAGCCCGATCTGGATCGACCCCGCGCGCTCCAGCAGGAGCTCGCCCGCCGCCGCGAGGAGGAGCGGCGCGGCGAGGAGCAGCGCGACGCCGAGAAAGCCGCTCATGCCGTCTTCCGCGAAAGGCGCGCCCGCGCCGCGAGGACCGCGAGGACGAGGACGCCCGGCACGATCGTGGCGAGCGCCCCCGGCACCCCCGTGTCGCGCTGCATCGCGGAAGAGCCGGCGCCGAGCGCCGCGAAAAGGAGCGCCGAAGCCGCGGCCGCGAGCGGGTGAGATCCTCCGAGCAGGGCCGCGGCGATGCCGGTGTAGCCGGCGCCCTCGGCGAAGGGATCGTAGAGACGGCCCGTCACCGCCAGCACCTCGAGGCCTCCCGCGAGGCCGGCGAGCGCGCCGGAGCCCGCGAAGGCGAGGAGCCGAAGGCGGGCGTGGGGAAGGCCGATCGCCCTGGCGGCTGCCGGGGCGCAGCCCGTCGCGCGCAGCTTCAGGCCCAGCGGCGTCCGCTCGAGGAGGAGCGTTGCGAGGATCGCGAGCGCAAGGGCGATGAGGATCGCGGCCGTCACGCGGGCGCCGGCGGCGAGGGGTGGGAGGCGCACGGCGTCCGGGAGCGCGCGGCTCTGCGGGTAATCGCCGCCCGGATCCTGCAGCGCGCCGCGCACGAGACCGCTCACGGCCGCGACGGCGACGAGGTTGAGGAGGATCGTCGACAGCACCTCCGGGACTCCGCGCCGTGCCTCGAGGTACGCGGCCGGGAGGACCCAGAGCGCGCCCGCGAGCGCCGCCGCTGCGAGGAGTCCGACGCGCGCGGCCAAAGGGCTTCCGTCGAGAAGAGGCCCGATGGCCGCCGAGGCCGCGGCTCCCGCGAGGAATTGTCCCTCCAGCCCGATGTTCAGGACGCCGGCGCGGAAGGCGAGGCTCGCGCCGACCGCCGTGAGGATGAGCGCGGACGCCCGCGCGAGCGTCTCACCGAGCGCCGCCCGGGAACCCGCCGCGCCTTCGACGAGGGCACGGAGCGCGTCGAGAGGCGACGCCCCCGCGAGGAGAGCGAGGCCGACGAGCGCAGCCGCGGCCGCCGAGACGACGACGGCCACGACCGCGAGACGACGGGCGGTCGAGTTCCGGCTCATCCTTCGAGCCCGGCCATCAGGCGTCCGAGCTCGGTGGAGGGCGCTGTCCGCTCGAGTACGGCCGAGAGACGGCCTCGGTAGACGACACGAATCGGCGCGCCGAAGAGCTGGGCTTCGTCGGGATCCGCCGTAACGACGAGCGCCGCCGTCCCCGAGCGGCACGCGTCGAGGATCCGGATCCTGACCGCGGCGGCGGAGGCGACATCGAGGCCCCTCGTCGGATGGACGGCGAGAAGAACGACGGGCGGATTCGCGAGCTCGCGCGCGAGCACGGCCTTCTGCTGATTCCCGCCGGAGAGAGAGCCGGCCGGGGCTTCGGGAGAAGCGTAGCGGACGCCGAACGCGCTCAGCCGCTCCTCGGCATGAGCGCGCATCTTCGCGCGGTCGAGGAAGATGCGGCCTGGAGGATTCGGCAGCGAGAGATTCTCCGAGAGGGGCAGCGCCGCCACGAGCCCCTCGTCGCGCCTGTCCGCGGGCACGAAAGCTCCCCCACAGGCGCGAAACGCGAGCGGATCGCCCGCGGTCGGGAGCGGTACCCCGCCGATGTCCACGCGTCCCGAGAACGGCTCGAGCCCCGCGATCGCGCGGGCGATGTCGTCGGCGCCGTTTCCGTCGATCGCGAGGAGGACGAGGAGCTCGCCGGGAAGAAGAGAGAAAGAAATTCTTTCTGTTCGGACCGCTCGCGCCTGCTCTGGTCCGAAGCCGCTGACTTCGAGGCTTTTGACAGGGCGTTGCGCGGCGCTTCGCGCCGCGTGCCTAGAAGGGTGAGTCTTGCTGGTGCGCGTCGGTGTGCCGGAGCGCCTCACGAGCGGCACGTCGCCCTCTTCACCCTCTAAGAAAATCTTCTCTTTCTCTTCTTCTTTTCTGCTCCCTCCGATTTCCGCGTTTGCGAGCAGAAGGTTCCCGATCTCCTCACGAGTCGTCTCGCCGATCAGACAGGTCTTCAACGTCCGGCCCCGCGCGAGGAGCGTCAGCCTGTCGGCGCCTGCGAACACTTCGGCGAGCCGGTGCGTGATGACGACGACGGCGGCACCGACCTCAGTGCGCTTTCGCAGCGCGGAAAAGAGGGCTGCCGTCTCGTCGGGAGAGAGGACCGCCGTCGGCTCGTCGAGGATCAGGACGTCCGGGTTGCCGGCGAGGGCGCCCGCGATCTCGATGCGCTGGCGGGTCCCGACGGGCAGCGATTCGGCGCGGGCATCCGCGTCGCCCAGCTCGAGAGCGAACGCCTGTGCGAGGCGGCCGACGCGCGCGCGCCGCGACCCAGCGGATTCGAAGAATGGCGCCGCGGAATCGAGAAAAGCGAGGTTGTCGGCGACGCTCGCGGCCCCGATCAGTAGATCGTGCTGCGGCACCAGAACGAGCCCGGCACGGCGGGCGTCGCGCGCGCCGCGAAACGACACCGGGGTCCCCCCTCGCAGGATCTCGCCTGAATCGGCCGCGAGCCTCCCCGCGGCGATCGACACGAGCGTGGATTTTCCCGCGCCGTTCTCGCCGAGGAGGGCGTGGATCTCTCCGGGAAAGACGACGAGATCTGCTTCGGAAAGAGCCTGTGTATCGCCGAAGCGCTTCGAGATGCGGCGGAGCTCGAGAGCCGCTCTTCTCGTCAGAAATTCCCCCGTGGCACGACGAGGGCTCCTGCCTTGATCCTCTCTCCCGTCGTTTTCGCCTCTTCGACGACCGGAGGCGGGACCCTTGCGAGCGCGGCCGGATTCCACACGAACGAGATCACGCCGCTCGAAAGGCCGTAGCGCAGAGGTTGGCCGTCGAACTTCCCGTCCCTGGCGCGGCGCGCAGTCTCGACGAACGCGCGCGGCATGTCGATGACGGCCGACGCGAGGACGGCCGGGGAGAGAGCGTTCTGGTCCTTGTTAGTGCCGAAGGCCCAGATCGTCCGTTCTTCGGCCCCCTTGAAGACGCCGAGCGCCGCGGCATCCGCGTTCTGGAAGAGGAAGTCGCACCCCCTGTCCGCGAGCGCGAGCGTGGCGGCCTTCGCCCCCGCGACGTCCTCGAAGGAGCCCGTGAAGACGGGCTGTGTGCTCCCGCCGGGACGTCCCGCCCGAAAGCCCGCCTCGAAAGCGAGGAACGTGGACTTGATCGAAGGAAGCTCCACGCCGCCGACCATTCCGGCCTTGCCGGACTTCGTCATTCGGCCCGCCACGAGGCCGCACAGATATGCGGCCTGTTCCAGCTCGAAGACGATGGGCGCGAGGTTCGGTCCCGTCCGCGAGCCGGAGGTCGTCACGAAGATCGTCTTCGGGTATTCCTTCGCCACGCGCGCCGCAGCGTCCTGGAACTCGAACCCGTGGCCGAACACGAGGCGCGTGTCCTTCGCCGCGTAGGCGCGGAACTGCTCCTCGAACTCCGAAGGCGATTTCACCTGCACGTGGGAGATGGAGGCTCCCAGCTCTTTCTCGATCGCCTTGAGGCCGTCGTAGGCGCCGGCGTTCCAGCCGGCGTCCGAAATGGGTCCGGGCGTCAGAAGCGCGACGCTGAATCCGGCGGGACGGGCAGGCGTTTCGTTCCTGCCGCAGGAGACGAAGAGGAGGGCGGCGGCCGCCGGGAGGAGGGCGCGACGCTTCATGTCTCGATTATGCCGTCGCGACCTATCATCGAAAGATGACTTTCGACCTCGACGCGACGGCTCGAGAGCGCATCCGCGACTTCGTGAGGCCCCTCTCCGTCGGTCTCGACGGCGTCACGAACTTCGGCTACGTGGAGAGAAGACTGAGGATTTCGGAGAGGTTCTTAGAAGGTGAAGAAGGGGAGGGAGGCGCTGCGGGCGGCCTGCGGGCCGACCCGAACCGCCTGTTCCTTCTCGCCGCGTTTGCCGGCCTCCCGTCAGTGCGCCGCATCACCCACGATAGCCGCGAAGAGCTGCTCCTGCGCTCCCTTCACATTCCATTCGAGGAAATCACCTCTCTTTCTCTTTCTCTTTCCAACCTCGAGTCTTCGCCCGAATCGCCCGAGGAGAAGATCGTCCACGACGCGATGCTCCTCGAGTCCGTGGGCGCATATGGAGTCACCCAGCTCCTCGTCGCGGGCGCGCGCGAACGGATGACGCTGGCCGAGATGGCGCGGGAGATCCTGGAGAAGATGGAGTCGGCCGTCTTCACGACCGCGGCCGCCCGGGGCCTGGCGGCCGATCGAGTCGCCTTCGCGACGCTCTTCGCGCGGAAGCTCGCCGAGGAGGCAGCGGAATTCGAGGCCGTCGCGCCGAGGTGACTCCGGCGCCGTCATACGGATCGGCCCGAAAAGCCACTCAGAGGCGAAGCGCAGCCCGAGTAGGCGACGAAGACCTCCGGCGGCTCTTCGCGGAGAGGCGGGTGTCGGACGAAAAGGAGGCGCCGCCGTTCCGAGGGCTCCTCGAGAGCCAACGGTCCGGCGCCCGCCCGGCGCGGAGAGTCGTGCCGAGGCTGGTCGTCGCGGCCGCGGCGATCTTCGTGGTCGCCCTCTCGCTGGCGCTGTTTTCCCGAAGGCCGCGGCCCGACATCGACATCGGGGAATGGAAGGCGCCGACGGATTTCCTCCTCGAAGCCTCCTACCCGGACCTTTTCGACACGACGCCGCCGCTCCTGGAAGCGGTTCCGGACTACGCCCCCCTCCTGAAGACCGAGAAAGGAAGCACGTCATGAGAATCAGCACGAAGGTCGCAGTGGTCACGACGCGCAGCGCCAGAGCATCCGTGCAGAGCTCCAGAAGACTCAGCCGAAGTTCCTGGACCTTCAGCTCGACATCCAGGCTGAGGTGGAGAAGATGACGCAGCTCCTCCAGGAAAAGCCCGTGGAAGAGGCAAAGGTCATGGCCCAGCTCGACCGCGTTCTCACGATCGAGAATCAGGCGAAGAAGACGCAGATCGCTCTACTCGTGAGGATCAAGAATCTCCTGACGCCCGGGCAGCAGACGAAGATGAGCGCCCTGCAGAAGGGCGAAGGAAGGTGACGCTCAGTCTCCTTTGATCGATCGTCCCGCGTCGACCGAAACGACCTGGCCCGTCATGGAACGATTCTCGAGCACGGCGATGGCGATCTCCATGAGGTCTTTGACGTCGACTTTTCGCTCGAGAGGCGTCCTGGCGACGAGAGCGGCGACGGTTTCTTCCGGCATGTCGTCCGGGGGCATCACGATGCCCGGGGCGATCCCGTTCACGCGCACGTCCGGTCCGAGCGCGACGGCGAGGTTCCCGACGAGGACGTTGATCGCGGCCTTCGCGGCTACGTGCGGGATATGCGAGGGCCAGGCCTGCGTTGCCGCCACGTCGGAGACGAGGAGGATCGACCCCTGCGCCGCGCGAAGCGCCGGCGCCGCGGCCTGAGCCAGGAAGAACGCCGCGCGGGGGCCGGCGCGAAAGACGGCCTCCCAGTCGGAGAGCGTCACCGAAGAAAAGGGCTTCGGAATCCAGGGCGACGCGGCGTGGACGAGAGCGTCGAGGCGGGGAGAAGAGGGATGAAGAAGCGAAGGCGAAGAGGAAGAAAAAAGAGACGAAGAGAAGATTTCTTCGAATAGTTTGAGGGGCGCGTCGTCGGCGGCGAGATCGGCTCGGAACGCTTCGGCGCGGGCTCCCTCTTCCTTTCTAAGAAAATCTACTGCGCGACCTGCCGCGTCGGCATCGCTTCTGTAGGAAAGAGCCAGCGAATAGCCGCTTCTCGCGAGCGCCTTCGCGAACTCGAACCCGAGCCGCTTCGCGCCGCCCGTCACGAGGGCGACCCTCTCGACGGTCTTCGCTTCCCTCTTCGTGTCCCTCACGGCGCCGCGGCCTCGCTCCCCGGCGGGACGACCGTGGCGGCTTCGTCCATGAGCTGGTTCGTCTCGGCCATGGCCACGACCTCCCGGCCGAAGGCCAGAACGTGGAGGGCCACGCAGAAGACGGCCGCGACCAGGTGCAGAGAGGCGGGTGTATTTCCCGTGTGCGCGGTCACGCCGAGGAGGCCGGTGGCCAGAGCGGACAGCGGAGCGAAGGTGCAGAGGGCGGATGTCCTGATCTTGAACGCTCTGACCCGGCCCAGGATGAAATCCCGGCCGGCCGGATCCGGACGCTTCGCGGCGGCTTCCTTGAGGAGCTTTCCCGTGCCAATGAAGAAGAAGAGGACCATCGACTGGGTGAACAGGGAGAAGAGCACCGTCGGAATCGCGACCGCGATGTGGGGCGCGGCGGTGACCGACCCACCGAGGGCATGCGAGAGCGCCCAACCCGAGACCGCCGACAGAATGAGCCCGACCAGGGTGAAAATCGACAGGAGTGTGAGCGCCAGAGCCACGGCGTCCCACTATAATCCGTTCGGTTTGCGCACAGTGCGCCGGGAGGCTGCTTCATGACGCCACGGACGCTCGTCGACATTTTTCGGAATCTCGCGGACACGCCGAAACCCGATCTGCTCCTTTCGAAGCAGGGCGGAAAGTGGATCCCTATCGGCACCGCCGAGTTCATGGACCGCGTCAAGGCACTTTCGTCGGCTCTGGAAGGGCTCGGTGTGAAGCAGGGTGGTCGGGTGGCGCTTCTCTCCGAAAACCGTCCCGAGTGGCCGATCGTGGATTTCGCCTGCCAGTGTTACGGCGCCGTTCTCGTGCCGATCTTTCCCACGATGGTCGCCGAGCAGGCGGCCTATCTCCTCAAGGACTCGGGGGCGACCGTCGCGTTCGCGTCGACACCCGACCAGGCGGCGAAGATCCTCGGCGCGCAAATGACGTCTCCCGAGGTCAAGCAGACGCTGAAGCACGTGATCGTCTTCGAGCCCTCGTCGCAGCCCGGCACGACCCCGTACGCGACCGTCGTCGAGGCGGGCCGTGCCGCGTACGCCGCCGACCCGTCCGCGTTCGATAAGCGCGCCGACGCGCGCCAGCCCTCCGACCTGGCGACGCTCATCTACACCTCGGGCACGACGGGCGAGCCGAAGGGCGCGATGCTCACGCAGAGCAACTTCGTCTCGAACGTCGTCGCGGGCTGCTCGATCCTGCCGTTCGACTCCACGGCCGTGGGCCTGTCGTTCCTGCCCCTCTCGCACGTCTTCGAGCGGATGCTCGAGTACTGCTTCTACCATCGCGCCGCGACGATCGCGTACGCCGAGTCGATCGACAAGCTGCGCGACAACCTCTCCGAGGTCAACCCGCACGTCTTCGGCGCGGTCCCTCGCGTCTACGAGAAGGTCTACGGACGCGTGCAGGAGAACCTTTCGAAGTCCTCGCCCGGCAAGAGGAAGCTCTTCGAGAAGGCGATCGAGGTCGGAAAGCAGGTCACGGAGCTGCGCACGAAGAAAAAAACGCCGGGATTCTCGCTCGCGCTCCAGCATTTCATCTTCGATCGGCTCGTCTACCGCAAGGTGCGCGCGGCGCTCGGCTCGCGGTTCCGGTTCGCCGTCTCCGGGGGGGCGCCGCTCGCCAGAGAGCTGGCGGAGTTCTTCTGGGCCGTCGGCGTCGAGGTTTACGAGGGCTACGGGCTCACGGAGACGAGCCCGGTCATCGCCGTCGCCTGCCCGTCCGCGTGGAGACTCGGTACCGTCGGGAAGATCCTGCCGGGAGTCGAGTGCCGCATCGCGCCGGACGGGGAGATCCTGACACGCGGCCCGCACATCATGAAGGGATACTTCAACAAGCCGAAGGAGACGGCCGAGGCGATCGACGCGGAGGGCTGGTTTCACACGGGCGACATCGGCCGGATCGACGAGGACGGCTTCCTGATGATCACGGACCGCAAGAAGGAGATCCTCGTCAACTCGAACGGCAAGAACATCGCGCCGGCGCCGATCGAGGGATTTCTCAAGGGCCATCCCTTCGTCTCGCTCCCGGTCCTCATCGGCGACCGGCGGAAATACCTGTCGTGCCTGCTCATCCCGAACTTCGACAAGCTCGCGGGCTGGGCGAAGGAAAACGGGCTCGGCAGCGTCTCGATGGAAGACCTCGTCAAGGAGCCGCGGGTCGTCGCGATCTTCCAGAGCGCGATCGACGAGTGGAACGCGGGCAAGCCCCACGAGATGCTCATCAACCGCTTCGCGATCCTTCCCCGCGACCTCACGATCGAGAGCGGCGAGCTGACGCCGACGCTCAAGGTGAAACGCCGGATCATCGATCAGCACTTCAAGCATCTGATCGACGGGATGTACGAGGGAACGGCCGCCTGAGCCCCGGCTGAAGGGGAGAGCGGGAACGAATGCGCGTCGTCGTGGCTCTCGGGGGAAATGCCCTGCTCCGCAGGGGCGAAGCCATGACGGTGGAGCGTCAGCGCGCGAACGTGCGCCGGGCCGCCGAGGCGCTGGCGCCGGTCGCCCGGGAGCACGAGCTCGTCATTTCTCATGGAAACGGCCCGCAGGTGGGACTCCTCGCCCTGCAGGCCGAAGCGGGGAACGACGCGGCGCGCCTTCCGCTGGACGTCCTCGGCGCCCAGACCGAAGGGATGATCGGTTACATGATCGAGCAGGAGCTCGGGAACCTCATGCCGTTCGAGGTCCCCTTCGCGACGCTTCTGACGATGGTGGAGGTCGATCCCGCCGATCCCGCCTTCGCGAGGCCGGACAAGCCGATCGGCCCGGTCTACATGGAAGGAGAGGCGCAAAGGCTCGCCAAGGAGCGCGGCTGGACCGTGGCGCGCGACGGCGACGGGTGGCGTCGCGTCGTCGCGTCGCCTCTGCCGAAGAGAATCTTCGAGATTCGTCCCGTGAAGTGGCTTCTCGAAAAAGGCACGATCGTGACGTGCGGCGGAGGAGGCGGGATCCCGACGTTCTATGGCGAGGACGGGAAGCTGCACGGCGTCGAAGCCGTGATCGACAAGGACCGTGCGGCGGCGCTTCTCGCGCAGCAGCTCGAGGCGGACTTCTTCATCATGGCGACGGACGTCCCGGCGGTCATCGTCGGGTGGGGGACGCCCGACGCGCGGGCCGTGCGCCGGGCCTCGCCTGCGGCGCTCTCCCGCTTCGACTTTGCCTCCGGCTCGATGGGCCCGAAGGTCGGGGCGGCGAGGGACTTCGCCGAGCGGACCGGCAACACCGCGGCCATCGGCGCGCTCGAGGACATTCCGCGCATCCTCGGCGGCGAGGCGGGAACGCTCGTCTCGAACGACGTCGCCACGATCGAGTGGGCGCCCACGCAGGGCACGCTCGCCCTCTTCCAGGAATGACGGTGCGCCCGGTTCAGCCTTCCCACCGCCAGTTCTTCACTTCAGGCAGATCGTCTCCGGCGCGGCGGACCCATTCTTGGTGTTCCGCTCGCTTTGCGACGAGTCGCTCGCGCAGCGCGGCTGCTCGGTCGATGAGACCCGGGACGCGGTCGATGACGTCCATCGCGAGCCGGAACCGGTCCAAATCGTTCAGGACGCACATGTCGAAGGGCGTCGTCGTCGTGCCCTCCTCCTTGTAGCCGCGCACGTGCAGGTTGTCGTGGTTCCGGCGCCGGTAGGTGAGCTCGTGAATCAGCGACGGGTAGCCGTGGAACGCGAAGAGGATCGGGCGGTCCGTCGTGAAGAGGCGGTCGAACTCCGCGTCGGAGAGGCCGTGCGGGTGCTCGGACGGGGGCTGGAGGCGCATGAGGTCGACGACGTTCACGAACCGGACGCGAAGGTCGGGCAGCTCGCGCCGGAGGATCGACACGGCGGCGAGCGCTTCGAGCGTGGGAACGTCGCCTGCGGCGGCCACGACGACGTCCGGGGCGCCGTCGTGGCTCGCCCATTCCCACACGCCGATGCCCGCCGCGGCGTGCCGGGACGCGGCTTCCATGTCCAGCCACTGGGGGGCGGGCTGCTTGCCTGCGACGACGACGTTGACGTAATGGCGGCTTCGAAGGCAGTGGTCGGTCACGGAGAGGAGCGTGTTCGCATCCGCGGGAAGGTAGATGCGGATCACCTCTGCCTTCTTGTTCGCGACGTGGTCGAGGAAGCCCGGGTCCTGGTGCGAGAACCCGTTGTGGTCCTGGCGCCAGACGTGCGACGACAGGAGGATGTTGAGCGAGGCGATCGGCTTCCGCCACGGAATCCGGCGCGTCGACTTCAGCCATTTCGCGTGCTGATTGAACATCGCGTCGACGATGTGGATGAACGCCTCGTAGCAGGCGAAGAAGCCGTGCCGGCCCGTGAGGAGATAGCCCTCGAGCCAGCCTTCGCACTGGTGCTCGGAGAGCATCTCGAGGACGCGCCCGTCGGCCGAGAGGTTCTCGTCGGTCGGCAGGATTTCGGCGACGGACATCCGGTCCGTGACCTGGAAAACGTCTCCCCAGCGGTTGGACTCCGCCTCGTCCGGGGAGAAGAGCCGGAAATTCTGCGCTGCGGCATTGCGCTCGAGGGTGTCCCGCAGGAAGCGGCCCATGACACGTGTCGCCTCGGCGTCCACGCCGCCGGGTTTCGCGACCGCGACGGCGTACGAACGGAAGTCGGGCAGGTCGAGATCCCGAAGCAGGATTCCGCCGTTCGCGTGCGGGTTCGCCCCCATCCGCCTTTCCCCCTTCGGTGCGAGCGCGCGTAACTCCGGCCGCAGGCGGCCGGTCTCGTCGAAGAGCTCCCCGGGCCGGTAACTCCGCATCCAGTCCTCGAGGAGGCGCAGGTGCTCGGGGTTCTCGCGGATCTTGTCGAGAGGCACCTGGTGCGCCCGCCACGTGCCCTCGACGGGCTTGCCGTCCACCACCTTCGGGCCCGTCCACCCTTTCGGCGAGACGAGGACGATCACCGGCCAGCGCGGCCGCCCGGCCTTCCCCGACGCGCGCGCACGCGTCTGGACGTCCCGGATGACGTCGAGCGCCCGGTCGAGGGTGTCTGCCATCAGCCGATGCATCGTCCGCGGGTCGCTGCCTTCGACGAAGAGGGGGTCCCAACCGCAGCCACGCAGGAGGTCGGCGAGCTCGTCGCGGGGGATGCGCGCGAGGACCGTCGCGCTCGCGATCTTGTAGCCGTTCAAATGGAGCACGGGGAGAACCGCGCCGTCGCGCACCGGGTTCAGGAACTTGTTCGAGTGCCAGCTCGTCGCCAGCGGTCCGGTCTCCGCCTCGCCGTCTCCGACGACGCAAGCGACGAGAAGGCCGGGGTTGTCGAACGCAGCGCCGAACGCGTGCGAAAGCGAGTATCCGAGCTCGCCGCCCTCGTGGATGGAGCCGGGCGTTTCCGGGGCGACGTGGCTCGGCACGCCGCCGGGGAAGGAGAACTGCTTGAAGAGGCGGCGCATCCCCTCCTCGTCCTCGGAGACGTGCGGGTAGACCTCGCTGTACGTGCCCTCGAGGTACGTGTTCGCGACGAGCGCGGGCCCGCCGTGGCCCGGGCCTGCGATGTAAACGACCGACAGGTCGCGCTCGACGATCGCGCGGTTGAGGTGGGCATAGATGAAGTTCAGGCCCGGCGTCGTGCCCCAATGCCCGAGAAGCCGCGGCTTGACGTGCTCGAGGACGAGCGAGGACTTCAGGAGCGGATTGTCCATGAGGTAGATCTGGCCGACGGAGAGGTAGTTCGCGGCGCGCCAGTAAGCGTCCATCCTCGAGAGGAGGTCCTCGGGTGGGCTCATTTGCCGGGTGTCCTGTCGCGAACGACGGCGAGCGTGTGGTTGGCGATGACGTGCTCCTCGTCCGTTGGAATGACGAACGTCTTGACGCGCGCTCCCGGCGCGCCGATTCGAAGGTCGTTTCGGCGATTCGCCTCCCCGTCGACGCTCACGCCGAGGAATGAGAGGCCGTCCGCGATACGCCGTCGCGTCTCCGGCTGATTCTCGCCGATCCCTGCGGTGAAGACGAGACCGTCCAGGCCTCCGAGGGCGGCTGCCATGGCCGCAACCTGCTTGACGGCGGTGTAGACGAAGACGTCGGCGGCGAGCCGGGCGGAGGGCGTTCCGGCGGCGAGGATTTCGCGCAGGTCGCCGCTCGCCTCTGAAAGCGCGAGCAGGCCCGACTCCTTCCAGAGTAGGCGTTCGATCCGTTCCCTGTCCCAGCCCTGGCCGAGGAGCCAGAGGACGACGCCGGCGTCGAGGGAACCCGGGCGCGTCGACATGACGAGTCCGTCGAGCGCCGTGAACGTCATCGTGGAGTCCACGCTCTTCCCGTTTCGGAGGGCGCAGAGGCTCGCACCATTGCCGAGGTGGGCGACGACGACGCGTCCCTCGGCGACCTCTGGATCCAGCTGCGCAAGGCGGGCCGCGACGTACTCGTACGACAGGCCGTGGAAGCCGTAGCGGCGGACGCCGGCCTCGCGGAGCGCCCGGGGCAGGGCCACGGCATCGGCGACTTCCGGGTGGCCGCGATGGAACGAGGTGTCGAAGCAGGCCACGTGAAGGGCGGAGGGAAAGCGGGTGCGCGCGGCGCGCAGCGCGGCGAGGCTCCGGGGCTGGTGAACCGGATCGAGAGGGACGAGACGTTCGAGAGCCGCGAGAACCCGATCGTCGATGGGTGTCGGCTCGAGAAAATCCGCCCCGCCGTGGACGACCCGGTGGCCGACGGCGGAGGGGCCCTGGCCGTCGAGATGACCCTCTAGTATTTTCGCGACCGGATCGATCGAGTTGCCGTCGGCGCCACCCCGGACGAGGGCGGTCAGCGTGCCGTCGCTCTCGGCCCGATACACGGCGTACTTCAGGGTGGACGAACCGGCGTTGAGGACGAAGAGCGGGGAGGGCACCCTTCGGATTATGGGGCGCTTGACTCTCTGCCGCGGCGCGCCTACGCTACTGAGTGATGGCTCACTCAGCGGGCCGTGACGCGCTCCCCGAGCCGGCCCTCGCGGCCGGGGGGGAGGAGCGTTCTCCCGCCGGGGCGGATCCCGAAAAGCGCCGGCGCATCCTGGACGCCGCCGTCCGGACGTTCGGCCGGCGGGGATTCCACGAGGCCCGAATCGCGGAGATCGCGGCCGCGGCGAAGGTGGCCGAGGGCACCGTCTACCTCTATTTCCGCAACAAGGAGGACCTCCTCGGCGTCGTCTTCGACGAGTCGATGGACGAGGTCCTCGAGAAGGGGCGCGCGCTCGCGCGCACGAAAGGTCCGGCCGGAGAGCGGCTCACGGCGCTCGTGGACCTCCATCTCCAGTTCATCGGATCGGACCGCGATCTCGCGTCCGTTTTCCAGATCGAGCTGAGGCGGAGCGCGCGGCTCGTCGAACGCTTCTCGCGCAGCAAGCTCGTCGAGTATTTCCGCCTCCTCGGCGACGTCCTGCGCGACGGCATCGCGCGCGGCGAGTTCCGCAAGGATCTCGATCCGCGCCTCGCCGTCAGGATCCTCTTTGGCGCCGCGGACGAAATCCTCTCGGAGTGGCTGCTGTCGGGGGAGAAGAAGCCGATCGCGGATGCACGTCAACTGGTGGGAACGCTTTTAGACGGGTTTGCTGATGAAGATTCTTTGAAAAGGAAGACTTCAGCGGGCGAGGCCCGGGCGCGCCGAAAAACGCAGCAGCTTCCCGGCGCGCACCCTCGAAATTCACCCTTCAAAGCACGCGCCGAAGGCGCGAACAGCGGCACGCGAAACGACAACATCGCCCTCAGGCGCAGGAGCAAACCCCAGTGAGCAAAACCGCATACGTCGTTCACGGAGCCCGGACGCCCTACGCGCGCGCCGGCACCGACTTCGCTGGCGTGTCGGCCGTCGACCTCGGCCGCACGGCCGCCGTCGAGGCGATGGCCCGCGCGGACGTCGAGCCCGCCGCGATCGACCAGGTCATCTTCGGCAACATCGCGACGCCCGTCGATGCCGCGAACATCGCGCGCATCATCGCGCTCCGCGCGGGGGTGCCGAAGGAGAAGCCGGCGCACTCGGTCTCGCGCAACTGCGCCTCCGGCATCGAGTCCGTCGTCGAGGCCGCGCGCCTCATCGCGACGGGCGAGGCGGAAGTCCTCCTCGCGGGCGGCGTCGAGAACATGACGCAGATACCGTTCCTCTACCGCGAGGGCGTCAAGGAAGTCTTCACGAAAGCCGGCATGTCGAAGACGGCGGGCGAAAAGGTGTCGGCGCTCTCGAAGATGCCCTGGAAGGACCTCTTCAACCCCGTGATCGGCCTCAAGCAGGGCCTGACGGACCCCGTGTGCGACCTCGGCATGGGGGACACCGCCGAGATCCTCGCGAAGGAGGGGCACATCACGCGCGAGGCGCAGGACGCCTTCGCGCTGCGCTCGCACCACCGCGCCACGGCGGGACGTGCGCGCCTGGCCGAGGAGATCGTGCCGGTACCGGTCCCGCCGGACTACGACCGCGTCCTCACGATCGACAACGGCGTGCGCGAGAACCAGACGATGGAGGCTCTCGCGAAGCTGAAGCCCTTCTTCGACCGGAAGTTCGGAACGGTCACGGCGGGCAACTCGTCCCAGATCACGGACGGCGGCGCGGCCGTCGTCGTCGCCTCCGAGGAATACGTGACGAAGCATGGGTTGAAGCCTCTCGGCCGGATCACCGGCTGGGGCTTCGCGGGCCTCGAGCCCGAGCGCATGGGTCTCGGGCCGTCGCGCTCGACGCCGATCGCGCTGAAGCGGGCCGGCCTCTCGATGAAGGACGTCGGCCTCGTCGAGATCAACGAGGCGTTCGCCGCGCAGGTCCTCGCGAATCTCGACGCGTTCGCGAAGTCTCCCGAGCTCGGAGAGATCGCGGACGAGAACCTCAACGTGAACGGCGGCGCGATCGCACTCGGTCACCCGGTCGGAAGCTCGGGCACGCGCCTCATCCTGACGCTCCTGCTCGAGATGCGCCGCCGCAAGGTCGCGCACGGCCTCGCGACGCTCTGCGTCGGGGGCGGGCAGGGCGCGTCGATCCTCCTGGAGGCGGTCTGATGTCCACGCTCGTCGACGAATCGATTCCTGCCACGGCACCGGCCGGCTCGCTTTCGCCCTTTCGGCTCTCGGTCGAGCCGGACGGCCTCGCGCTTCTCGTCTTCGACACGCCCGGCGAAAAGGTGAACAAGTTCTCGACGGCGGTGATGAGGGAATTCGAGCGCGTGATCGACGGCCTCGCGGCGCGCACCGACGTGAGGGCGCTCCTCCTTCTCTCGGCGAAGCCGGGGATCTTCATCGCCGGCGCGGACGTGAACGAGATCGCGAAGGCCGACCAGAACGCGGACCCGGAGATGATCCGGGGCGGCCACCGGACGTTCAACAAGCTCGCGAACCTGCCGTATCCCACGGTCGCCGCGATCAGCGGCGCCTGCGTGGGCGGCGGCTGCGAGACGGCTCTTTCGATGGACTGGCGGCTCGCGTCCGACTCGCCGAAGACCCAGATCGGCCTTCCGGAGGTCAAACTGGGCATCCTGCCGGCGTGGGGCGGCACGACGCGCCTTCCGCGCATGATCGGCCTCGCGAACGCCATCGACGTCATTCTCGGGGGGAAGGTCCTCGACGCGAAGCGGGCGAAGAAAATCGGCCTCGTGGATGAGGTCGTCCCGGAGGCGATCCTCGAGGAGTGGGCGAAGTCGTTCGCGCGCGGGAAGTTTGGGAGCCGGAAACGCTCGAACGCGGGCGCGGGCGGCGCTCCGGCGCGCGTGCGCGAGCCGAAGCTGACGGAGAAGCTCCTCGAGGGGCCGGGCAAGGGCCTCGTCTTCTCGAAGGCGCGCCAGGCGGTCCTGAAGGAGACGAAGGGCCATTATCCGGCGCCGCTCACGGCGCTCGGCGTCGTCGAGAAGGGGTTCGGCGAAGACTTCACGAAGGCGCTCGAGCTCGAGGTCGAAGGGGTCGGATCGCTCATCGGCACGCCGGTCATGCGCAGTCTCATGGGCCTTTTCTTCCGGATGGAAGAGGTCAAGAAGGAGACGGGCGTCGAGGCTCTCGGGGCGCCGGGGGCCGGCGTCAAGCCGCGGAAGATCGTGCGCGTGGGCGTCCTCGGCGCCGGCGTCATGGGAGGCGGCATCGCCCAGCTCGCGGCCGACAAGGGCTATCCGACGCGCATGAAGGACATCAAGGCCGATGCGCTGGCGCTGGGATTCGCGCAGGCGGCGCGCATCTGGAAGGAGCAGCTCAAGAAGCGCCGCATGACCCGCGCCGATTTCGCGAGGAAGATGGCGTTCCTCAGCGGGTCGCTCGAGTACGCGGGCTTCGAGGGCTGCGACATCACGATCGAGGCGGTCCTCGAGAAAATGACCGTCAAGCAGGCGGTCCTCGCGGACTGGGAGCGCGTCGCACCGGCGAACGCGATTTTCGCCTCCAACACCTCGACTCTTCCGATCACCGAGATCGCGTCGAAGGCGGCGCACCCCGAGCGCGTCGTGGGAATGCACTTCTTCAATCCGGTGAACAAGATGCCTCTCGTCGAGGTCATCTACGGCGCGAAGACCGACCCCGAGGTGACGGCGACGATCTTCGACCTCGCGAAGAAGCTGGGGAAGACGCCGGTCGTCGTGAAGGACTCGCCCGGCTTCCTCGTGAACCGCATCCTCAGCCCCTACATCGGCGAATCGGTGCGTCTCCTCGTCGAAGGCAACTCCATGGAGTCCGTCGACAAGGCGATGCGGACCTTCGGGATGCCGGTCGGACCGATCGAGCTCCTCGACGACGTCGGAATCGACGTCGCGGCGAAAGCCGGCGGGACCATGGCGGCCGCGTTCCCGGAGCGCATGCCCGCGGACCCGGCACTCGAGAAGCTCGTCGAAGCCGGGCGGCTCGGGCGGAAGGCGAAGAAGGGATTTTATTTCTACGAAAGGGAAAGAAGGGGTGGCCCGGACCCGAACGCGTATCGCGATCTCGGCCTCTCAACACCTTCTAAGAATCTGAATCTTTCTTCTTCCGTGATCCAGGAGCGTCTCGTCCTTCCCATGATCAACGAAGCCGCGTTCTGCCTGTCCGAGGGCATCGTCGCGAGCCCCGCGAAGCTCGACTTGGCGATGATCTTCGGCACGGGCTTCCCGCCCTTCCGCGGTGGCCTGTGCGCATACGCGGACTCGCTGGGCGCCAGGGCGGTCGTCGAGGGCCTCGAGAAGCTCGCGAGGGTAAAGGGCGAACGCTTCAGCCCGGCCCCGCGCCTCGTCGACATGGCAAGACAAGGGAAGAGGTTCTTCGAATGAGGGAGACCGGGGTTTTCTTCTATTCACTTTCTAAGAAATTCTGATTTGTGCTGAGGGGAGCCGTCATGTCCACAGTCAAAGAATCGACGACCGTCAAGTCCGAGCACGTCGAGGTCGAGTCGTTCCTGAAGACTCTCTTCCAGGGGCACATCGCGGAAGATCTCGTCTTTCCGTTCCCCGAGATCCCGCAGGACGTGAAGGAGACCGTGGAGGCGTTTGCGAGCGCCTACACGGAATTCGACGCGGCCAACCTCGATTCCGAGAAGATGGACGCCGCGCACTTCTTTCCGCGCGAGGCGGTCAAGGCCATGGGCGAGCTCGGCGTCCTCGGCATGACGATTCCCGAGGAGTACGGCGGCAGCGGCTTTTCGTCGGCTGCGTACTGCCGGATGACCGAGACGATCGCGCCCCTCGACGCGTCGGCCTCGATCGTCGTCGGCGCCCACCAATCCATCGGGCTCAAGCCCCTTCTCCTCTTTGGAAATGACGAACAGAAGAAGAAGTGGCTGCCCGACCTCGCGAGCGGAAAGATGGTCGCGGCTTTCTGCCTCACGGAGCCGGAAGCCGGCTCGGACGCGGGCTCGCTCCGGACGACGGCCGCCTACGATCCGTCGACGAATACGTACGTTCTCAACGGCACGAAGCAGTGGATCTCCAACGGCGGATTCGCGCGCTTCTTCTCGGTGTTCGCGCGAATTCCTTCCGGCACGCCCGAAAAGGACAAGCACAAGGAGATCGCCTGCTTCGCGGTCGTCGCGAACGAGGACGGCACGCTGCCCGGCCTCTCGCGCGGCGCCGAGGAGAAGAAGCTCGGCCTCTGCGCTTCGTCGACCTGCCAGATCATCTTCGAGAACTGCCGGATCCCGGCCGGGAACCTCATCGGAGAAAAGGGCCATGGCTTCAAGGTCGCCGTGGAGACGCTGAACACGGGCCGCACGTCGCTCGGCGCCGGCTCGGTCGGCGGCTCGAAGATGATGCTCAGGCTCGCGGTCGCGCACGCGACGCAGCGCAAGCAGTTCAAGACCCGCGTCGCCGATTTCGAGATGATCCGCCACAAGATCACGCGCATGGCGGCGACGACGTACGCGCTCGAGTCGATGGTCTACCTGACGGCCGGGCTCGTGGACAAGGGCATCGGCGACTACTCGCTCGAGGGCGCCTGCTGCAAGGTCTTCGGCACCGAGGTGCTCTGGCAGAACATCAACGACGGCCTTCAGATCGCCGGCGGCAACGGCTTCATGAACGAGTACCCGTACGGCCGCGCGCTTCGTGACAGTCGCATCAACATGATCTTCGAGGGCACGAACGAGATCCTGCGCCTTCTGCTGGCCCTCTCGGGCATGAAGGAGCTCGGCGATTCGCTGAAGGAGGTCCAGGGCGCCTTGAAGAGCCCGCTGGCACAGCGCGGCGTTCTCACCGAGTACGCGCACAAGCGGCTCAAGGGCGTCATCACGCACGACAAGCTGACGAAGGTGCATCCCTCTCTCGCGCCCGAGGCGGACCAGGTCGGGCGGTACGCGGGCGTCTTCGCGAACGCGTGCGAGACGATCCTGCGCAAGCACGGGAAGAAGGTCGTGGACAAGGAATACCATCAGGAGCGACTCGCCGACGTCCTCATCGACCTCTTCGCGCAGATCGCGACACTTTCGCGTGTGACGGCCTCGATCGCGAAGAGGGGCGAGGAGAAAGCCGCGGGGGAGATCGAGATCGCGCGCTGGTTCTGCCGCGAGGCCAGGCACCGCATGGTCGGGAATCTCAAGGCTCTCGACAAGAACCGCGACGCCGACTGCACGTCCATCAGCGACCGCGTGTACGAGGCGGGCGGCTATCCCTACGACTTGTGGTCCTAGGGAAACCGGGAATAGAGATTTCTGCGAATGAAAGAACGGGCCGCCGCGGCGCGCCGCGGCGCTCTTCCTCTTCACCATTCATAGAAACTCTTTCTCTTCCGACTCCCTTCCCCGTGGGACCCGTCAACGTTCACGTGATCCTGCGCGATCCCATCACGTTGATCGATTCAGGACCTCTCACCGAGGAAGCCTGGGGTGCGCTCAAAGCCGGTCTCGCCGGCCTCGGCCTCGGAATCTCCGACGTGAAGCGCGTCCTGCTGACGCACGGCCATCAGGACCATTACGGCCTCGCCGAGAAGATAGCCGGCGCGTCGGGGGCGAGGCTCTACGGCGGGAGGCTCGACCGCCGAAATTTCCGGCAGGAAAGGAGCCACGGCCTGCTCCTCGAGGACATGGCCCGGGCGGGGTTCGGGCTTCTGCCGCGCCTCGCGGTCGTCGCTTCCGTCACCGCCGTGGACCGCTTCGCGAAGCCGCTCGAAGCGTGGGACGAGCTCGCGGGGGGAGAGACCATGCCGGGAGACGGCTGGTCCGTCGTCGTGCGGTCGACGCCCGGCCACACGCCGGGCAGCCTCACGTTTTCGATTCCGGAGGCGGGGGTCGTCTTCACGGGAGACACCGTCCTGAAGGAGATCACGCCGAACGCGGTCGTCGACGAGGATCCCGAGAAGGCCGGGCGCCCTTTTCGCAGCGTCACGCGATATTTCGAGACGCTCGACGAGCTCGGCCGGACGAGCGGCGACGCGACTCTTCTCACGGGACACGGCGCGCCGGTCACGGACTGGTTCGCCCATCGTAGGACCCTCGACCGGCATCACGGACTCCGCATCGGGCAGATCGAACGGGAGCTGTCGAAGGGACCGGCGGCGGTATGCGACCTCGTGGCCGCGATCTTCCCCCGCGTGAAGACACTCGAAATCTTCCTCGCCTACAGCGAGATCCTCGGCTTCCTCATGTATCTCGAAGATGAGAAGCGCGTCGTGAAGCTCGCCGAGGAGACGCGGAACCGCTACCGGCTGGCTGGCTGACGCGATTTCCTCAGCGGCAGCGGATACTCAGCGACGAGGCCGTGTCCTCCCCGACGGGGGTGTTCCTGAGGTTGTTGTCGCGCTCGCGAAAGTCGGCGCGGCGGCCTCGGTAACCGGGCTGCTCGTAGAGGGTCAGGATGCAGCCGGGTGACACGTCCACGGAGCTCGCCATGCGGGAGCCGAACCGCGTGCGGTCGAGGTCGGGAACGTCCCGATCGAAGAACGCGCTCGGCCCGCGTCCCTCCCGGTCACGGTAGAGGACGGCACCCCGGCGCTCGGACGGCCGGGATCGCTCGACCACGGGTGGTGCGGGCTCGACGGGCGGCCGCTCGCCCGGATGATGCCCGCGGCAGTTCACGCGCATCGAGGAAGCCCGGTCTTCGCCGACCATCGTGTTCGAGAGGTCGTTGTCGTTGTCGCGGAACACCGTGGATCGGCCGCGGTAACGGGGGAATTCATACAGGACGGCGACGCAGCCGGGCGACACGGCGATCGAGCTCGCCTTCCGGTTGCCGAACTTCGTGTACCTCAGGTCCGGCACGTCGTCGTGGAAGGTCTGTCGTGAGCCGCTCAGGTTGCGCTCCCGAAAAAGCGTGACACCTTCGGCACGGAGGTTCCCGCCGGCTGCTATGGCGGACGCGGTCAGGGCGGTAACCACGAGAGAGCGGAGTCGTTCCATTTGCATGAGCCCTCCCAGGACGAACTTTACCGCACGAACGCGGCCCGACGAGCGTCGCGTCACGCGGGAGATTACTTTGCTATTCTCCCCGTTCGGAGGACCGCCAGATGGCCGATGAAATGAAGGCTTCCACGCCCCTGAGTGCCGGTTCGACCGCTCCCGATTTCACGCTTCCAGCTCGCTCGGGCAAGACGATCTCCCTGCATGACTACCGGGGCAGCAAGGACGTATTGATCTATTTCTACCCGAAAGACGACACACCCGGATGCACGCGCGAGTCGTGCAGCCTGCGCGACGCCTGGGGCGAGCTGCAGGGCGCCGGCATCGAGGTTCTGGGCATCTCGCGCGACGACGCGGCGTCTCACAATGCGTTCGCCGCCAAGTACAACCTGCCCTTCGAGCTCCTGACGGACGCCGATCACGCCGTTCACGAGGCGTACGGCGCCTGGGGCCAGAATCCGAATCCCGCCTGGGGAGTCGGTCCGCTGCGCAAGTCGTTCCTCGTCGGCAAGGACGGGGTCATCCGCCACGTCTTCGACAAGGTCGACACCGAGCACCACGCCGAACAGGTCCTCCGGGCCGCGGGCGTCGCGGTCGCGCCGAAGCCCGCTCCGGCCCCCGCGCCCGCGCCCGCGCCGAAGCCCGCAGCTCCGGCAGCCGCTCCGGCCCCGAGGCCTGCGGCCCCGCCGACCCCGAAGCCGCCCGCCACGCCCGCGCCGAAGCCCGCGGCTCCTGCGGCCGCTCCGAAGAAGAAGGCGGCTCCCAAAAAGAAAGCGGCGGCGAAGAAAAAGCCCGCGAAGAAGAAAGCGGCGAAGAAGTCCGCTCCGAAGCGAAAAGCCGCCCGGAAGTCCGCGCCGAAGAGGAAATCAAAGGCGAAAGCGGCGAGGAAATCCGCACCGAAGAGGAAGAAGGCCGCCAAAAAGTCTCGCAAGCCGGCAAAGAGGCCGGCGAAGCGGAAGAAGCGCTGAAGAAGCGCTGAAGAAGAGTTGAACCCGCGGCGAGGGCGGGACGCGGCGCGCGCCGTGTCCCGCTGAGCGGCTTCTGGAAAGAGCACATGGCCCGACTCACGAAGCAACAGATGAAGACCGATCAGCTCCAGCACGCGCTGACGGATGCGCGCGACTATGTCGTGACGCACCGGTCGGAGACGACCCGCTGGGCTCTCATCGCGGGCGGCGCGGTCCTGGTCGTCGGCGGCCTCTGGGGTGGACTCGTCCTGAGAAATGGCCGTCTCGCGGCGCGCCTCTCGTCCGCGCTCGCGCTGTTCGATGCGCCGCTCGCGTCCGACGCGGCTCCCCCTCCCGGCGCGCGCGTCTTCAAGGACGTCGCAGAACGAACGGCGGCGGCGAAGGCGGAGCTGGCGTCCCTCTTGAAGGACGCGCCCTCTTCCGCGGCCGGACGCGCGGCGGCGGTCGTCGTGCTTTCGCTCGACGGTCCGAAAGCGGCGACGGGCGCGAACCTCGACGCCGCAAAGGCCTTCGCGAAGTCCGAATGCGGCACGGTCGCGGCCGGAGTCGCGGCCGTCGCGGCGATCGACGCCGAGGCGGCGGCCGGCCGTCCGAAGGAAGCGCTCGAGACGGCGAAGAAGTATCTCGAGGCCAGCGACTCACCCGTGTCGAAAGACGTCCTGGTTTTCACGATGGCACGTCTCTACGAGCAGACGGGTCAAAATGTCGAGGCGAAGAGCTTTTATCAGCGCCTCGTGACGGATTTTCCGGATTCCCCTCTCCGGACCGACGCCCAGCAGAAGCTCGCGAACCTCTGACGCGCCGTGAAGCGTCGCGTCATCGTCGTCGTCTGCGATGGCCTCGGCGTCGGAACGGCGCCGGACGCGGCGCTCTTTGGAGACGAGGGCAAGAAGACGCTCCAGCATGTCCTTCGCGACGGAACGCCGCATCTTCCGAACCTGGCGAGCCTCGGCCTCCTGCACACGATGTATGAAGACGCCCCTGCCGGTTTGCCCGCGCCCGCGGGCGCTTTCGGGCGCCTCGCCGAGGCGTCTGCCGGGAAGGACACGACGACCGGTCATTGGGAGCTGATGGGGCTCACCCTGGACGTCGCCTTTCCCCTTTATCCGGATGGGTTTCCTCCCGAGGTCGTCGAGCCGTTCGAGAAGGCGATCGGGCGGAAGGTCCTGTGGAACAAGCCGGCGTCGGGGACGACGATCCTCGAGCAGCTCGGCGACGAGCACGTGAGGACGGGCCGGCCCATCCTCTACACGTCGGGCGACTCCGTCTTCCAGATCGCGGCCCACGAGGGCGTCGTCCCGATCGAGACCCTCTACGCGTGGTGCGCGGCGGCGCGCGGAATCCTGAAACCTCCGCACCAGGTCGGCCGCGTCATCGCCCGGCCCTTTGTCGGGGCGAACGGAAAATACCAGCGTACGCATCGCCGAAAGGACTTCACGGTTCCGCCCTCCGGCGAAACGCTTCTCGACCGCGCGAGTTCGCGCGGCCTCGAGGTGCACGCCCTCGGCAAGATCGAGGACATTTTTTCGGGGCGGGGGATCGCCACGGCGGTGCACACCGTCTCGAACCGCGACGGCATCGAGAAGACCATCTCCGCCATCCGCGATCGCGACGACGACTTCGTCTTCACGAACCTCGTCGACTTCGACACCAAGTACGGGCACCGCAACGACGTCGTCGGCTACGCGAAGTGTCTCGAGGAGCTCGACTTCTTCATGCCCGAGATGGTGGAGTCTCTTCGTCCGGCCGACCTCTTGATGCTCTCGGCGGACCACGGGGGCGACCCCTCCGACACGTCCACCGATCACACGCGGGAATACGTCCCGATGGTCGCGGCTGGCCCGGGCGTGGTCGGCGGAGCCGACGTCGGCACGCGGAGGACGTTCGCCGATCTCGGCGCCACCGCCGCCGAGCACCTCGGAATCCCGCCCGTCGGCGGCACGAGCTTCCTCGGCGCGATCTTTCCGGCGGCCTGACCTCGAGCAGGCGGGCGCGACGTACGACCCGCCTTCTCCTCCTATACTGCGTCCAGCTCTCACATGACGATAGCGCCGACACGGGGAGGCTCCTGATGGGCGATGCCGTGGATTCCAGCACCCTCGACCTCTTCGAGAAGAGCCTCGCGCGGTGCGAGGCGCGGCCCGACTTTCTCGACCTCTTCTACGGGAGGTTCATGGCCTCGTCGCCCGAGGTGGCGGCGAAGTTTGCCGGAACGGATTTCGTGCGGCAAAAACGTGCGCTGAAGGCCTCTTTCCATCATCTCCTTCTCGTCGCGAACGACCGCAAGCAGGGTCCGGACGCGTACCTTTCGGACGTCGCGGCGCGGCATGGATCAGGGCAGCTTGCGATCGGCGCCAGCCTCTACGATTTCTGGCTCGACAGTCTCCTCGCCACGGTGAGGGAGTGCGATCCGGAGTGGTCCCTCGAGATCGACCATGCATGGGAAGCCGTGATGATGGTCGGCATCCACTACCTCTGCCAGAGTTACCACGGCCGGCACGAGAAGTGACGGCCGTTCTCGCCGTCATTCTGTTTCTGTGGCTTTTCCGCGCGTCAAACGTCGCTCTGAGCTTCGCCCTGATTCCGCGGATCGCGCCGGCGCCTCGGCGAGAGCCCGGCGCGCCTTTCGTGTCGATCGTCGTCCCGGCGCGAAACGAGGAGCGCGACGTCGAGGGCGCAACGCGCAGCAAGTGCGCTCAGGATGATCCCTGTTTCGAAGTCGTCGTCGTGGACGACCGGTCCTCGGACGGCACGCGCCGCATCCTCGCGGGCCTCGAGCGAGAGCTCCCGGAGGTCCTCCGGGTCGTCGACGGGGTCGAGCCGCCGGTGGACTGGCTCGGAAAGCCGCATGCGCTCCACGAAGGCGCTCGCGCGGCCCGGGCGTCGCGGCCCCACGACTGGCTCGTCTTCTCGGACGCGGACGTGTACTTCGAGCCCGACCTCCTCGCCCGGTCCCTCGCACATGCGAATCGGCATGGGCTCGAGTTCCTGGCTCTTCTGCCGACCCTCGAGGCGAAGACCTTCGGCGAGAAGCTCATGGTCTCGACCGTCCCCGCCGCGGCGTTCTGCTACTTCCCCGGCTGGCTCATGAACGTCCCGTCCGCCCGTCGTTTCGGAGGCGGGGGAGGGATTTTCAATCTGATCCGGCGGGACCTCTTCGACCGCATTGGCGGGCATGAAGCGCTCAGGGCTTCGGTCGTCGACGACATCCAGCTCGGCCGCAATGCCCGCATGGGCGGAGGGCGGACGGGAATCGCGATCGCGATCGACTCGGTGCGAGTCCGCATGTACCACGGATTCGGCGAGATCGTGAAGGGACTGGAGAAGAACGCGTACTTCGCCATGCTCGGCAGCCTCCCTTTGGCGGTGTTCGTCCTAAGCGAGTTTTTCTTAGAAGGTGAATTGCCCTTCGCGGTCCTTCTCGGCGGCGTGCTCGAACGGGCGCTGGCCCGCGGCGCCGCCGTGGCCCCTGCTTTCTTCACCTTCAAAGAAGTCCTTCTTTCTCTCTCCATCGTCGCGCTGACGATCCTCGTCCGCGGCGCCGTCGACCTTCGCCTCCGCCTGGGCCTCTTCTCGACTCTCCTGCATCCCCTTTGGGTCGCGGCTCTCTCGTGGATCTTCGGCCGCTCGGCCTGGGTCAACGGCGTTCTCCATCGCAATGAATGGAGAGGACGGGTTCGGGACGCGCGCGCCCTTCGGCCCTGACAAAGAGCTAGGGGACGACGATGACCGCGAAATTCGTGTTGTTGTCCTCGTTCGTCTCGACGAGTGTTTCCGTGAAGTCGGCCTTCGCCCGAATGGTGTAGTGGCCGGTCTGCCACGCCTCCGTCTCCGGACCGAGGACGACGGCGCTGTTGCTGACGGGGATCCCGGGAGTGTCGAGCTTGACGACGCTCGTGGCGCCGGCCTCGACCGGCGGATCGAACCGGCCGGACCCGATAAGGAGAAGCGGACAAACGCCGGGGCCGGCGACGCACCAGGCTCCGAGCGTGGTCGGGGGCGTCGGGGCGAAGCCGATGTTCGACACGGTGAAGCGTAGCCGGACGTACCATTTTCCGAGCTTCCGCTCCTTCTGGTAGTCGACCCGCACGATCAGGTCGGGGCCGCCCGGGGTGTCGGCCGGTTGCGGCCTGGATGGCACCCCGAGCAGGGGCATGGCGGCGGCGAGCAGGGCGGCGATTGGTGTGTGGCGCACGGTCCTTCCCTTCTTCGTCGAACGTCTTCGCGTCACGGGCTCTCGAAGACGAAGTGTTCCCGCTGTTACGTGTGGGAAATCTGGGGCCACGCCTCGCGAAGATCTCGCTGGATTCCTGAACGATACGTGACCATTCCCTGAAAGGCGCCGGCGGCGCAAACGGCGTCAGCGGCCGAGCGTCACCGAGAAGATCTGGTTTCGGCCGCCGGCCTGCGCCCAGAGGACGCGCTCGCCCGCGACGTCGAAGTGGGTGACGCCCCGGTCGAAAGGTCGCACGCGCGCGACGGGCTTGCCCGAGGCGGCGACCTTCCAGAGACCCGCGAACTCGCCCAGTCGCGCAAAGTAGATGGTGGATCCGTCGGCGGAGAACGCGGGCTCGTGCCCGTCCGCCGCGATTCGCCGGGGTCCCCCGGCCGTACCGAGGACGAAGACGCCGTTCGTCTCGGCCGAGCCGGTCTCGGCGGGGCCGCTCCACGCGAGGGTCGAGCCGTCGGGCGAGAAGCGGATCGCGTCGTAGACCTGACCCTCCGCGAGGCGGGCCTCGCGCCCCGTAACCACGTCGCGAACGAGGAGCGCCCGGCGCCCGTCGGCGAGCGGCTCCTCGACGGCCACGCGCTTCAGGTCGCGGGAAACCGCGAACGACGTGGTCCGGAAGGAGAACCGCGTCACGACCCGCCGGACCAAGGTCGCGATGTCGACCACGAGAGCTTCCGTCCCGCCGTCCGGCGCGTCGACGAGGTAGGCCACGTTCGACGAACCGGCCCAGCATGGATCGTGGGCGGCCCCTTCGCTCAAGGTGGTTCGCCGGAGCGACGAGAGGTTCGTCAGGACGACGACATCGTCCGTCTCCGTCCTCGTCAGGACGCTCGCGGCGAGGCGGCCGCCGGGCGAGAGGCGCGGCCGCTGGTGATAGTCGTCGTTCGTGAGGCGGCGGCCCTCGCTGGCCGGCGGGCCGTCGGCGAGATAGAGATTCGACAGGTCGCTGCCGTGCGAGAAGAGGAGTGTCTGGCCGGTCGGCGAGGCCGTGGGAGAGGAGAAATCCCCGATCCCGAGGGTCAGCGGGTCGGGCCGGGACGAGGTCCGCGCGACCATCCAGAGAATGAAACGGCCGCCCCGCCGGCCGGCGAATATGAGCGTCTCGCTGTCGGCCAGCCACGTGATCCCGTAGAGTTGCCCCGGTTCCTTGAACAGGGCTTTCGTCTCCCTCGAGGCGAGGTTGCGCACGTAGAGGTGACCGAGGCCGCCGTTCGGGTCGCTCGTCGTGAAGGCGAGCCACTTTCCGTCCGGGGAGAAGCGGGGAACGAATCCCACCGGAGCGATCTCGGCGTGCTCGCCGAGGCGGTCCGGCGGACCTCCCCAGAGAGCGTGCCCGCCGAGGTCGTGCTTCGTGTAGGCGACCATTTTCCCGTCGGGTGAGAAGCCGGCGCCGCTCGCTCCCGGAATCCAGAGCCTCGGCGCGCCCCCCATACTCCCGACCCGCCAAAGATCGGGCAGGTGCGTGCCGTCCTCGCCGCTCCGGAAACGGGAAAAGACGATCTCGTTCCCGTCGGCCGTGAAGACGGGCATGTCGCCGCTCGCGCCGATCGCCTCGGTCAGGCGCCACGCCGTTCCGCCATGGGGGGCCATGACGTAAATATCGAGGTTCGTGGAGCTCTGCGGCTCGTACGAGACGTACGTGACGATCTTCCCGTCCGGGGAGAAGGCCGGTTTCACGGCCGTCGAGAGGCCGGTCGTGACCTGGCGGAGCGTCCCGGCGGAAGGCGCGAAAGGCCGGTACCACGAGATCGCCGGCGCGGAAGCCGACTCCTTCCGGCGCGAAATGAGCCGAGGCACGACGAGGACGAGGCCGAACAGGACCGCCGCCGCGCCGAGGGCGACGAGAGCCCGCTTCGAGCGGCGCGGCGAAGGAGGGGCGTGCGCCGGTGCCGGTGTGGCCGACTCCGTCGCGTCCACCGGGCCCGGAGCCGGCAGAGCCGTTGCGGCGCCGTCGAGTGGCGCCACGAACCGGAACCCCCTTCCGTGGACGGTCCGGATGACTTCCTGGTCCGTCGCCTCGGCGATCGCCTCGCGCACCTTCCGGATCGAGTGGTGGAGGGCCGACTCGCTGACGACCTTCACGTCCCAGACCTTCTCGATCAGCTCCTCTTTCGGAACGACGCGGTCGCGGTTCCGGACGAGATAGAAGAGGACGTCGAGGGCGCGCGGCTCCAGCCGGACCGGCTGGCCCGCCCTGTAAAGCTCGAACCGCTCTTCGTCGAGCTCCATCCCGAGAAATGCGTAGATCACGTCCGCCGTCCGCCGCCGAGTATTCCCCGAGGTGCCGCGCCGGACAACCGGGCCTTCAGGCATTCGTCACGATTTCTTCACGGGTCGGGCGAGACTCCAGGCGGCACGCGCCCCAGGTTGTCGGCATGAGTAAGAACCGCCTTTCCGTCCTGGCCGTGGCCCTCCTCGCCGCCCCGCATCCGCTGGGTGCTGAGAACCTGCTCCGAAACGGGACCTTCGACCGAAGCGTGGGCGAGTGGCCGGCCGAGGGCTCCGCGGCGCAGGTCGCCTGGAGCGCGCTGGATGCGGGCGGGTCGCCTTCCTCCGGGTCCGCTCTCGTGTCGAACGTCTGGAACGGCCCTCTGAAGGGCATGGGATCTTCCAATGCATCGCGACCCCCGCGGTCGTCGCCGGGGCTACCTACACGTACGGGGGCCGGGTGCGGATTCCGTCCGGGCAGGCGCGCACCGGGCCCTCGATGCTCAAGCTTCATGGGGCGGGGGGGACCTTCTTCCACTCGGACCTCTTGGTGATGAACCTCTCTTTCTCCGAGACCGCCGGCGTGACCGCCCAATATCAGTGCTTCACTGGGCAGACCTGCAATACGGCTCCCTGTACGCTCACACTCGGCCCCCGCGCATCGGCGCTCTACTCCGACGCCGTGGGTACGCTCTTCGCTTCTCCCGACACGGCGGGCGCCATCGAGCTGGCGTTCGATCCCTCCGTCGGCGACATCGCGGCGACGAGCCGTGTCTATACACCCAGCCTCCCGGCACCGACGTACGGGGCCTCGGTCCCCGGGCAGCTCTCGAATCGCGCTCTCACGCACGCGCTGTTCCTCGGGCTGGGTTCCAGCGAGGGCGACGCCTCGAGGGGATTCCGGACCAATGCGGGCGCGTACAACCCGAACTCCGCGGCGGTCTCGGTCACTTTCGAGCTTCATCGAGCGGACGGATACCCGCTCGGCGCCCCTCTCACGCGGACCTGGGAGGCCTTCGAGGCGTTCCAGATCAGCGGCCTGTTCGGGGCCGTGGGTGCGGGTGGCGCCGTGACGACCAACGCCTGGCTCGCCGTGACGGCTTCGGCCCCGGTCTTCCCGTTCGTCACGGTCATCGACAACCAGTCGGGGGACTCGACGTGGGTCGTTCCATGGGAAGACGCGGCGTCAGCGCCGTAGCAGGGCGGCTGCAAGCTCCTCGCGCATCCGGTACCAGTCGTTCGGATCGGACGACCACGGTGGCTCTCCAGGAATCTTCGCTTCGGTGAGGGCCACGGGCACGACGCGCCTCACGATCGCGTCGGCGGCGTCGCGCCTTCCCGCTTGTGCGAGCAGCCACGCGTACTCGAAGTCCTGGAGACCTCTGCGATAGGCCTTCATCCTGAGGCTCGGGAGGGGGCCGTCGATCGGAGGCAGCCCGACGTCAGGTAGGCGCGAGCCCGGGTAGAGAAGGACGCCGTTGCCCCAGCGCGTCTCGCCCCTTTTGTAGTTCGGGACCTCGAGAGGCTTCTCGGGGTCGCCGAAGTCCACAGCCCAAAAGAAGGTGCCCTGAAGGCCGTACCTCCAGCAGATCGCCCCCCACGTCCTGAGCTCCACGCCCGTCGCGTTCACCCCGTGAACGCCGACCGCGGGGTGGCCGTGGTGGTAGAACCAGACGCGTTCGCCCAGGGCGATCCGCGGCCTCAGGAACTCCGGGTCGCAGGCGCCCCCGTTCGGGACCCACCATCGCGTCAATCCCCTTCGGTCGCGCGCGGCGTCCCCTGCGAGCGTCGCGGGGTTCGTGTGCGACGTCCAGAGGAGCGGCAGACCTTCGGGTGCGGCGCCCTCGTCGAGCGCGGCCTGCAGCCGCCGCTCGTTCTCGCGGGTCCGCGCGTCCGTCGGGGCCTCGTCGACGATGTACGCGAAGAACCGAGTCCGCGTCCAGCCCCGTTCGGCAACGTGCTTCCGAAACTCCCCGGCGGTGCGCGCGTACGCCGCGAGGTCCGCTGCGGCGAAATCCGGCGCGTGCCCGTCGTACGCCTGTTTGAACGGCGCCCGAAAGACCGCGACGCCGGTCCCGGATCCTGGTCCTGTGTAGCCGCGGGCCTTCGTGAAGAGGCTCCCGTCGAAAAGCGATCCGTAGAACGCGTCGTAGTCGGCGCCCTCTTCGAAAGCGGGCCCCTCGCCCTCGCGCTCCGCCACGACGATCCGGTGGCGGTGCGCGAGTTGGTGATAGCGCGCGGCCAGTCTCCTCCACGCCTCCGGATCCTTCGCATAAGAAGCTCCATGCGCGCGGTAGGCATGCCCGTAGATCTCGCCGTAGGCGTCGACGTGCGTTTCGTCCGGAAGCACGAAGGGGTGGACCGTCAGCTCGAGACGCGCCTCGGCGGCGACGGAGCCCGCCGGCCGGACGCGAATCCTCCCCGCGTAGAGTCCGGGGCAGGCGTCTCGCGGGATCGTGAG
The DNA here is from genome assembly GCA_963719225.1 of Thermoanaerobaculia bacterium. Taxonomy (GTDB): domain Bacteria; phylum Acidobacteriota; class Thermoanaerobaculia; order UBA5066; family UBA5066; genus Fen-183. The sequence goes on from CAVRAY010000001.1 coordinate 1,726,811, forward strand.
ATCGAGGAAGACGCCCTGGGTCGAAGACGCGGCGACGTCGAACGGGGTACCGACCTTCCGCCCGGCCGTGAACGGGTCGACGAACGGAACGAGCACGTCCGGGTACCAGCGCCGCGACGGGAGGACCCGGCTTTTCGGGCCCCAGCTCCAATCCCCGTTCTCGACGAACTGGTAAACCTCCCGGAAGAGCTCGATGCTCTCGGACGAGCGGATCAGGCCGGGTCCTGTGAGGTCGCTCACCTCGACGTCGACCTTCTTCAAGTTTCCCCGGGTCGCGGTGAGCATCAGCTGCGCGCCGACGACTTCGTTGCGCGCACCGTGAAGCCGAAGGATCTTCGCTTGGCGATCCCAGAAGTGAGGCGATGGGGGGATGGCGCCGTCCCGTGTCACCCTTTCGCAGTCCCCGAGGCCCGCGAGCACGAGCCCCGCTTCCCGCGGCCGCCACGCGCCCGCGACGGCTCCGGTGAGAAGCAAAGCGGCGAGAGCGGCGAGCGAGAGCCGGAAAGGGCTCTTCATCGAGCGGGGATTCTGCGCCTTCAGCGATTCGTCACGATTTCTTCACGCCGTCCGCCAGACTTTCGCGCGCGCTCGCCCCAGGTTTCCGGCATGAGCCAACACCGTGCCGCCGTCCTCGCCGTCTTCTCGTTCTCCCTCGCCGTCCTTTCCGCGGGTCCTGCCGTGGCCCAGGCCCCCGTCCTCTATTTCTCCGACCTCACGAGCGGGCCCGCGACCGGGAACACCGACTCCTCGGGAGGCCGGGTCGCGGGCCGGGACGGCGCGATCGTGACCGTCTGGGGGAGGAACTTCGGGAGCTCGCTCCTGGGCGTGCGGATCTTCTGCGGCGGGGTGGAGGCGTCGTCCACCTACAGCCTCTCGGACGCGACGGCGCCCGCGAACCTCTCGACCTTTCACCGGATGCAGAGGCTCTCGTTCCAGGTCGGTTCTTCGGCGCGTGCGGGTCTCGGCGAGATCACCGTCGCCGTCGGCGGTCAGTCTTCGAATCCCCTTCCGTTCACCGTTCGCGGAGGAGCCATCCGGTTCGTGAAGACGACGGGGGACGACGCGGCGGGGAACGGGACCTGGACGAGCCCCTGGCGGACGATCCCGAAGGCCGTCGAGTCTCTAGCGCCCGGCGACATCGCCTACGTCGGCGACGGCGTCGACCAGGCAGTCGAATACGACTTCGGCGCGGCGGTGAATCTCGGGACGAACGGCGAGCCCGGCCGGCCGAAGGCCCTCGTCGTCTATCCCGGCGCACGCTCGCGCGTCGGCAGCGAGACGCTCGGCCGGGCGTTTCACTCGTACGACGCGATCCAGGACCGCGCCAGCTCCCACTGGGTCGTCGCCGGTTTCACGATCACGACGGGGGAAGTCGGCGTGTCGGGCCAGACGGGGTTTCGCATCGTCGGGAACTTCGTGACGGCGCCCCGGGGAGACGGCCTCGACGGGGCGATCGGCGTACTCGGGGACGACGTCGCGGTTCTCGGCAACGAGCTCTTCGACGTGGGAAGCCCGCAATGCGGCAAGCTCTACCACGCGATCTACGTGTCCGGCATCCGTCGGGACGCGGCGCCGCGTGCAGCGACGGAGCAGAGTCGCGAGATCGGCTGGAATTACATCCACGACGGCCACTCGAACCGCGCGATCAACCTCTACAGCGAGCAGCCGAACTCGGCGTTTCTCGCCGGCCACCGGATCCACGACAACGTCATCCTGAACCAGCACGGCGACGGGATTCTCGTCGGCTACTACGTGACGGGCGAGAACTGGATCACGAACAACCTGATCGTCTACGCGGGACTCGGGCCGGAGTGGCCCGACGACTCCTCGAGCCACACGGGACTGAGGGTCGATTCGGGCCACGAGGCGTCGCCGGGAACGGTCGTCCACGTCCACCACAACACGATTTACGGCTGCGGCTGGTCCGGTGCCGTCTCTCCGGGCGAGAACGGACACCTCCTGATCAGCCCCGAGGCGCTCGCCCGTGGCGTTACGCTCGACTTCAGGAACAACATCGTCGTCTCGACCGGAGAGCCTCTCCTCGCTCCGGAGTCGGGCGCGGTCCCCGCGGGCGACTATCGCAACTGCTGGTCAGGCGGCGGGGGGGCTCCGGCGTGGGACCGGCTCGCCCTGTCGGCGGTGCCCGGATTCGTGGACTCCTCGGCGTTGAACTTCGAGCTCCTTTCTTCCAGCGCGTGCGTCGACGCGGCGGTCGCGGTCGCGGCGCCCGTCGCGAGGGACCTTCTCGGAGTCCCGCGCCCGCAGGGACAGGCCTCGGATCTCGGCGCTTACGAGCTCGTCGCGGGAGGCGGAGGCGGTCCCTGCACTCTGAGCTGCTCGGCCACGGCACCGGTCACCGGGATCGCCGGGGAGGTGCTCGCCTTCGTAGCGAGCGCGTCTCCGTCGAATTGCGGCGGCGGCGCGCCTGCCGCCGCCTGGACCTTCGGAGACGGCGGAACCGCGGCGGGCTTCACCGCGGCCCACGCGTACGCCGCGCCGGGAACCTATTCGTGGACCATGACGGCGAGCGTCGCGGGCGTCACCTGCGCGCGAAGCGGAGGGCTGACGATCACCGCCGCGCCGGCGGCCGGAGCCTTCGTCTACACGATTCCGGCCGTGACGCATTCTCCCGGCTCGGCCGGGGCCGTCTTCCGGACGGACGTCGCCGCCGTGAGTCTTTCCGACGCCGCGGCGAGCCTCACGCTCACGTTCTCCCAGACCGGCGGAGGATCGCTCGACCGGTCCGCCACGATCCCGCCGCGAGGCGCACGCGAGTTCGCGGACGTTCTCGTCTCCCTGTTCGGCAACGCGCCGGACGCCGCGGTCTTCGGCGCCCTCCAGATCGCCTCCACCGTGCCGCTCGTCGTTTCTTCGCGGACATACAACCAGACGGCCAACGGAACGCTCGGCGGCTTCCTGCCCGGTGTCGCCGGCGCGCAGGGCCTCGTGCCCGGGAGGATCGGGATCCTGCCGCAGCTGAAAAAGAGCGCGGCGTTCCGGACGAACGTTGCCGTCGTAAACCTCGGTGCGTCTCCCGTGACGGGAAGGACCCAGCTCCGCGACGGCTCGGGCGCCCCCCTGGGTGCGGCCCGGACCTGGCAGGCGGCGCCCTTCAGGCTGGTCCAGGAGAACGACATCTTCTCGGCTGCGGGCGTCAGCGAAGCGGCCGTCGCCTACGCCACGGTCGAGGTTCTCACGGCCGGCGGACGCGTTTTCGCCTTCGCCTCCGTCATCGACAACGCGACGAACGATCCGACTCTCGTCTCGCTCGTCGTGCCGGAGAACTGATGTCTCTCTTTGCTGACCACTGGCGACAAAAAGGGGAATTCGTCTTTAGACGTCTGCAGGACGCTTCGGAGAACCTGCATCCGATGAGAGTTGGTGAGCATAACCGCGACGCGGTCATCTTGCTGCAGCAGGCGTTGATCATGACGGGATATCCCATTCCTGCGGGTGCGACGGGGAACTACGGGGAACAGACGGCCGCGGCGGTGCGGGCGGTTCAAGCCGATCCACGACTCAACCTCGGGCGCGACATAGGAATTGCCGGCAAGGAGGTCCTGGAAGCCCTGGATGGCAGGTTACAGGCGCGTGTGCATGGCGCATCCGTGCAGACGATCAGCGTTCCATTTGAATTTGTGATCGATGGCCGTACATACCGCTCCGAGGGGAACGACATCGCTGGTCAGCTCGACCGGGTGATTAATGCTGTGTATAACCGACTGCAAGCAGCGTTGGACGCTCGCCAGGGATTCGTCGCTAGGCAAAACGGTTTCGTTAGAATGATCTCCGACGCCCTGGGGACAGCGGATGGGATCCCGCCACCAGAGTTTCTCTTCGAGGGGATACAAGCGTGCAGCGCCGCCTGGCGAGCATTGGCTCAACAGGATTTCCTAGCCGCTAAGGAAAAGATCGACGAGGCCCTGATCTACTACAACGCGGCACACAGGCAGTGGCGACGGTACATCAGGGGCACGTGGTCGGGAGCCGATACGGCGCGTGACGCGCTGGAAGTGTTCAGCGCGGTGGCGCTTACTCTATCCACAACCTATCTGGGCGCCGGCGCTACCGTTCCCGGGGCTGTGATAGTCAGTGCGGCCAGAGGAGCCGCGATAACTGGTGGAATCACTGCCATTCGAGAAGTCGGGGTTCAGTCACACGAACGGATCATCGATTTGGATCCCGAGGTCAACTGGCGGGCGATGGCCTCCACCATTGTGGCCTCAGCCGGCGCGAGTTTTGCGTCGTCGGCGCTCGGAGGTTGGCTGCGTCCACACGTCCTTCGAATCTTTCCTGGGACGATGTCAGACCTTGCTAACTCAGAAGCCGAATGGGTTGCCTGGAATCAAACGTTTGCAAGATTCGGTATTTCGCCGATACCCGCGATTCCCAGCACGTGGTCCCGTATCGCGGCCCGAGTCCTGACATCCATTCCACAAAGCGTCCTGGCAACGACCGCCAAGGCTACGATCATCGAGTTCGGAACTGGTTTATCCCTCGACGAATTTTTAAAGAGATGGTGGAAAAACCTGCCGAGAGACATCGTGGTGCGAGCCATCGGGCAGGCCCTTGTCGGGATCGCTCCGCCTCCCTAGATCACATGGCGAGTTAGAGCGCGTCTACGACGGACTCGCCACGAACCCCCTTCACTCGTCGTGCCGAATAGCCGAGAAAACCCGCCTGCCGAGGCTTGCCCGCCAAGCGGCGGCGCGGGGTCCACGTTCGGGGTATTCTTTCGGGCTCATTCCCGGCAATGGAGGATTCGTGGAGCGATTCACTGGTCTCATCGGCCTGACGATCGTGCTCGCGGTGGCGCTCGCGCTCTCGAAGAACAGGAAGGCGATCCGCTGGAGGACCGTCGGCTGGGCATTCGCGCTCCAGATGGCGTTCGGCCTCCTGGTTCTCTACTGGGAGCGCGGCAAGCAGGCGCTGGAGTCGTTCTCGAACGGAGTCTCTCGCGCCATCGCGTTCGCCGACCAGGGCTCGGGTTTCCTCTTCGGATGGCTCGCGGGGCCGATGGACACCCTCGGCGAGAAGACGGGCATGCCCTACCGGGGCTTCATCTTCGCCTTCAAGGTGCTCCCGATCATCATCTTCATCTGCGCGTTCTTCTCCATCCTGTACCACTTTGGCATCATCCAGGTGATCGTCAGGGGCATGGCGTGGGGGATGCAGAAGACGATGAAGGTCTCCGGCGCGGAAGCTCTGTGCGTGGCGGCGAACGTCTTCATCGGCCAGACGGAAGCGCCCGTGCTCATCGCGCCCTACATCGCGACCATGACGACGTCCGAGCTCCTCACGATGATGACGGGCGGCATGGCGCACGTTTCGGGCGCGGTCATGCTCGCCTACGTGACGATGGGGGCGCCGTTGAAATATCTCATCACGGCGTCCGTGATGGCCGCCCCCGGCACCTTCCTCATCTCGAAGATCCTCTGGCCGGAGACCGAGACGCCGACCACGATGGGCACCGTGAAGATGCAGGTCGAGAAGACGAGCGCGAACTTCATCGACGCGGCGGCCAGCGGTGCCTCGCAAGGCATGATGCTCGTCCTCAACATCTCGGCGATGCTCATCGCGTTCGTGGCGCTCATCGCGATGCTGAACGGATTCCTTGGGTGGGTCGGGGGGTTCTGGGGTAACCCGGCCTTCTCGCTCCAGACGATCTTCGGATGGGTCCTCGGGCCTCTCGCCTGGAGCCTCGGGGCGCCGAAAGAGGACATGGCGACGGTCGGGAACCTCATCGCGAACAAGACGGTCATCAACGAGTTCTTCGCGTTCTCGATGATGAAGGACGTCGTCGGGAGTCTTTCGGAGAAGGGGAAGGTCATCGCGACCTTCGCCCTGTGCGGCTTCGCGAACTTTTCGTCGATCGGCATCCAGATCGGCGGGATCGGCGGCCTCGCGCCGTCGCGCAAGTCCGATCTCGCGCGGCTCGGCTTCCGCGCGCTCCTCGCCGGGTCGCTCGTGAGCTTCATGACGGCCGCGATCGCCGGCATCCTGATGGGATAGGAGGTCGTCCAAGTAAAACGATGCGTCCTTCGGGTCTGAGGAAGGGGTTTGGGGGAACCAGATCGGGGTTCCCCCAGGACATGAAAGTTGCTGGCGCGCCCTTCTTGGCGCGTGCGAAGCACGCGGCGCGCCAGCTAGGAGGCACGTGATGGATTCCAGGCTCTCGGCCGCGGCGGAGTGGCTGCGCGGACGGCTGCCCGACCCGCCGCTCGTGGGTGTCATCCTGGGCTCCGGCCTCGGCGATTTCGCCGACGGCGTGGACTCGCGGGTCACGATCCCGTACGGCGACGTTCCGGGATTCCCGGCTTCGGCCGTGATCGGGCACTCGGGGACGCTCGTGGCGGGCACCGTGCGCGGCGTTCCGACGGTCGTTCTCTCGGGGCGCGTTCACTACTACGAAGGCCATCCCATGCCGGCCGTCGTCTTCCCGGCGCGCGTCCTCGGCCTCCTCGGTTGCCGGACCGTCATCGTGACGAACGCCGCGGGTGGCATCGACAGGTCCTTCAAGTCCGGCAACCTCATGCTCATCGACGACCACATCAACGCGTTCGGGACGAACCCGCTCGTCGGCGCCAACGACGAGGACCTCGGTCCCCGATTCCCCGACATGTCGGACGCCTACCGCAAAGACCTCCGCTCGCTCGCTCTCGCCGTCGCGAAGCGCCAGCGGATCGCGTTGAAGCACGGCGTCTACGTGGGCGTCCACGGCCCGTCCTACGAGACGCCGGCCGAGATCCGGGCCTTCCGCGCCCTGGGCGCGCACGCCGTTGGCATGTCCACGGTGCCCGAAGTCATCGCGCTCAACCAGATGGGCATCGGCGTCCTCGGCATCTCGTGCATCACGAACATGGCCGCCGGCGTCCTGAAGCAGAAGCTCGACCACCGGGAGGTGCTCGAGACGACGCAGCGCGTGAAAGGCGACTTCGTCCGCTTTCTGACGTTCCTCGTCCAGGCGCTCGGCACCGGCCGGTCGGGAGCGACGGAAGACGCCCTTCTTCCGGTCGCCCGTCCGCCGGTCCGCGGCAGGAAGGCGAGGAAGACGTGAGCGCGAGCCGGCCTCTCGCGCCGGACGAGGAAAAGCGTCTCGTCGAGGCAGCGCGGGTGGCGCGCGAGAAAGCCTCGGCTCCGTACTCGGGCTTCCGGGTCGGCGCGGCGCTGCTCGCGGAGGACGGGACGATCTATGGCGGCTGCAACGTCGAATCCGCCTCGTATGGCCTGACGGTGTGCGGCGAGCGGACAGCCGTTTTCAAGGCAATCTCGGAGGGGGCGCGGAAGTTTCGAGCCGTCGCCGTCGTGACGGACGCCGATCCGCCCGCGTCGCCCTGCGGCGCGTGCCGGCAGGTCCTCTGGGACCAGTGCCGTGACATCGACGTCATTCTCGCGACGCCGGCGCGCGTCGTGAGCCGCATGCGGCTCTCGACGCTGCTCCCGCTCGCCTTCGAGTTCGAGGGGCCAAAATGAGTAGGATGAGAGAGAAAGAGAAGAGAAGATTTCTTTGAAGGTGAATAGGACAGTGGGAAACCCACGGCGCGCGACGCGTGTTTCGGTTCTCGTCGCGCTGTGCGTCACGCTCACCTGCGCGGCGCCGACGGCCCCCGCCGCGGAGGCGCGTCACGCGCCTTCCAAGCATAAATCTTCGGCTTCTTCGGTCGATACCCTCGTCACAGCGGCCCACGTCCTGACGATGGATGGAACTGATCACGTCTTTTCCCCCGGTGCCGTCGCCATCAAGGGCGGCAGGATCGTCGCCGTCGGCTCGCCGTCGGAGCTGTCGGCTCTTTATTCTCCGAAGCATAGAATTTCCCGTCCCCGTTCCGCCGTGCTTCCGGGCCTCGTCAACACGCACACGCACGCCGCGATGAACCTCCTGCGCGGCATCGCGGACGATCTGCCTCTCATGGACTGGCTCACGAAGTTCATCTTTCCTGCGGAGGCGAAGAACGTTTCGCCCGGCTTCGTGAAGGCCGGAACGCTCCTCGCCTGTGCGGAGATGATCCGCGGCGGTACCACGACGTTTGCGGACATGTACTACTACGAGTCGGACGTCGCGGCAGCCGTGGACACCTGCGGGATGCGCGCCGTCCTGGGAGAGACGTGGCTCGACTTTCCCGTGCCCGACCACAAGGATCTCGCCGAATCGATCACGGTGACCCGCGCCTTCCTCGAGAGGTGGAAGGGTCACCCGCGTATCATCGCGGCCGTCGCCCCGCACGCGGCGTATACGAACGCGAAGGAGTCTTTCCAGGCCGCGAAGGCGCTCGCCGACGAGTTCCACGCCCCGCTTCTCATTCACCTTTCCGAAACGCGGGACGAGCAGAGGCAGCTCGCCGGGAAGTACGGGACCACGCCCACGAACTGGCTCGACTCGATCGGCTTCCTGGGTCCGAACGTCCTCGCGGCTCACTGCGTCTGGTGCGACGCGGACGACCTCCGCCTCCTTTCCGAGCGGCACGTCGGCCTCTCGCACAACCCGGAATCAAACATGAAGCTCGGGTCCGGCGTCGCGCCCGTCGCGGCGGCTCGGCGTGTCGGCATCGCGGTCGGCCTCGGGACGGACGGCGTCGCGGGCTCGAACAACGACCTCGACATGTGGGAAGCGATGGACTTCGCCGGGAAGCTCGCGAAGGTCTCTGCGATGGACCCGACGGTGCTGCCGGCGAAGGACGTCCTCCGGATGGCGACGATCGAGGGCGCGCGGGCGATGAAGCTGGACGACCGCATCGGCTCGCTGGAGAGAGGGAAGCGAGCGGATCTCGCGGCCGTGGACCTCGTTCGGGCGGGGACGCAGCCCGTGTGGGACCTGTTCTCGACGCTCGTCTCCGTCGTCAAGGAAAGTGACGTCTCGCTCACGATGGTGGAAGGCCGCGTCCTCTGGAACGGCAAACGCGTCACGTCCCTCGACGAGGCGAAGGTCATCCGGAACGCCGAAACGTGGCGGAAAAGAATCGCGGCGTCGCTCGCGTCGCCCACCGCGGCGAAATGAGCCTCTTCGTCCGTACGATCGTGAAGAAGCGCGACGGCGGCGAACTGTCGGAAGGCGAGATCGGCGCCTTCGTCTCCGGCGTCACGGATGGAACGATCACGGACGAGCAGGCGGCCGCGTTCCTGATGGCGGTGTGCTGCCGGGGCATGACGACCGCCGAGTCGGCCGCTTTGACGTTCGCAATGATGAAATCGGGCGAGACCTGGGACCTTTCGCGCCACGGCTTCGTCGCGGACAAGCACTCGACGGGGGGCGTGGGCGACAAGGCGACGCTCGTCCTCGCGCCGCTTCTCGCGGCCGTGGGCGTCAAGGCCGGGATGATGTCGGGGCGCGGCCTCGGGCACACCGGCGGCACGCTCGACAAGCTCGAGGCGATTCCCGGGTTCAAGACGGCCCTTCCGAAGGCGGATTTCGACCGGCTCCTCGATACCGTGGGGTGCGCGCTCATCGGCCAGACCGACTCGATCGCTCCCGCCGATCGCCGCCTCTACGCGCTGCGCGACGTGACGGGGACCGTGGAATCGATACCTCTCATCACGGCCTCGATCCTCTCCAAGAAGCTCGCGACCGGGGCTTCCGCCGTCGTCTTCGACGTGAAGACGGGGAACGGCGCGTTCATGTCCGACCCCCGGGATGCGAAGAGGCTGGGCTCGGCTCTCGTCGAGACGACGCGGGCGACGGGCCGCAAGGCCTCGGGCTACCTCACGGCGATGGACCGCCCTCTGGGCGAGGCCGTCGGGAACGCGAACGAGGTCGAGGAGTCGATCCGCATGCTCGGCGGCGAAGGGCCGGCCGACCTGCGTGAGAACACGCTCCTCCTGGGCGCGGACCTCGTTCTCGCCGCTGGTCTGGAGACGAGCGCGAAGGAGGCCCGCCGGCGGCTGAATGCCGCCCTCTCCGACGGCCGGGCCCTGGAAGTTTTTCGGAAGCTCATCGCGGCGCAGGGCGGGGACGCGGGAGTCTGCGACGACCCGAAGAGACTCCCGCAGCCCGTCTCCCGCAGGGACGTCCCGGCGCCCGCCTCGGGAGTGGTCACCCGCATTGAGACGCGGGAAGTCGGGCTTCTCGCGATCGAGCTCGGCTGCGGGCGTACGAAGAAGGACGACGTCATCGACCCCGCGTCGGGATTTCGGGTGAAGAAGAAGCCCGGCGACGCCGTGGAGAAAGGCGAGCCCCTCCTCGTCGTCGAGCTCGGCCCGAACGCGAAACCAAACCCCACGTTCTACGACCGCCTCGCGGCGTGCTTCACGATCGCGCCGGCCGGTACTGTCGTCGAGTCGCTGCCCTTCGTCGTCGGGACGCTCTGATGGACCGGGAATCCGCGCGCGGCCTCCTGGTCAGCGTTCTCCGTCACGCCCACGCCGGCGAGCTCGCGGCCGGTCACGCGTACCGCGGACACGCGGCGTCCGTCTCCGATCCCGCCGAGAAGGCCCGGATCCGGCAGATCGAGGACGAGGAGTGGGTGCATCGCCGGCAGGTCGGGGAGATGCTCGCAGCCCTCGGCGAGGGCCCGGAGCCTGCGCAGGAGAGGAAGCTCTTCTTCATCGGGAAGACGATCGCGCTCCTCTGCCGGATCGGCGGCTGGTACGTACCGATGTACGGCGCGGGCCGGCTCGAGAGCCACAACGTCAAGGAGTACGAAGACGCGGCCGACTTCGCCGTCGACTCCGGACACCCGGAGTTTGTCGAGTGCCTTCTCGAGATGGCCGAGGTCGAGTGGGACCACGAGGCGTACTTCCGCGGGAAGGTCGAGAGCCACTGGCTCCGCCGCGTGATCCGCGTCTGGCCGGCGATCCCTCCGAAGGGCTCGATCCGGACGGACTTCGCCCACCGAAATTCTGGCTATGCGATGCCGGCCCGCGAGCCGCTCGCCGTCTGAGCGAAACCGTTCGGGCGCAACCGGAGAGTCAGGGCACCGTCCGCGTCGAGACGGCGCCCGAGGCGGCATGAAACTCCAGCTCGACTGATCCGATCCGGAGCGTGTCGCCGTCGCGAAGCGGAACGCGGCCTTCGATGCGTTTCTCGCCGTAATAGGTGCCGTTCTTGCTCCCGAGGTCTTCCAGCTCGGCGGTTTCGCCCTTGACGAGGATGCGCGCGTGGCGACGCGAGACGGACGGGTCTCCGAGCCAGATTCCGACTTCCGGATCACGGCCCAGGACGTTTTCTCCCTCCGAGAGATAGAGGACGTTCAGGCCCCAGACGAGCCACAGGCGGACTCCCGCACGCCCTCGCGCCGGCGCTCGCTCGGCAACGACGTCCGCCGCGAAGGAATAACCGAAGCCGTGGTGCGTCTTGATGAACGCCGGATGCTTCGCCTCGTCCCCGATCGCGGACCGGACGTCGTTCACGAGGCTGGTCAGGTTCGACTCCGTAACGAGGACGTCGGGCCAGATGGCTGCGATGAGCTCCTCGCGGGAAAGGGCGCGAGGACGTTCCTTCAGGAGGAGCGCGAGGAGGTCGAACGCCTTCCCCGTCAGGTGAACGGGGTCGGGCCCGCGAAGGAGAAGCCGAGAGTCCTCGTCGAACGTGACCTCGCCGAATCGGAGACGCATGGCGTTGTTCCGATTATCGGAGGGAGAAGGCAGGTTTATCCCACGAATTCGGAAGGACTCGATAGGGGGCGCGGAACGACCTTCCTGCCATGCAGGAAGATCGGGTCCGCCGCACAACGAGCTTCGCCTGCGCCGCGTTCGTCGCCGTCGCGATCTGTGCTTCGGCCGGCGCGGCGCCGCTGCAGGGAGGGCGAGAGGGCGCGAGCCGGACTCCCACGCGCACGCTCGTCGCCGCCGCATCCGCCCGCGCGTCGGCGAAGCTCCTGAGGCCCGAATGCCGGGAAGTGCTCTCGGACTTTCGAAATGCCGAGGGCAGGCGACTCTCGGAGATCCTCGAGGAGCGCCGAATGGGTGCCAACGAGTTCCTCTCGACCCTGTTCTTCGTCGACGGCCGGGCCACGCCCTTGTGCGCGAGCGGCAAGGCCGCTGCGGGAGCGAACCCGGGAAGCATCTTCATCGGGGTGTGCAAGGAGACGTTCGCCCGCGTGGATGCGGCCGACCCAGGCCTCGCGGCCAACGTCGTCATTCACGAGATGCTTCACGCCCTGGGTCTCGGAGAAAACCCGCCGTCGAGCGAAGAGATCAGCCGGCAGGTGGGAAAACGCTGTGGCTTCTGATGCGGGATTAGACTTGTTCCCAACTTGACGCTCGCTCCCGGCTCGAAGCTCGGCCCGTACGAAGTCGTCTCGCTTCTCGGCGCGGGCGGAATGGGTGAAGTCTGGAAGGCTCGTGACGCGCGACTCGGAAGAGAAGTCGCGATCAAGGTCCTGCCGGAAAATTTCTTGGAAGGTGAAGAGAGAAAGCAGCGCTTCGAGCGCGAGGCGAAGCTGTTGGCGAGCCTGAATCATCCCGGAATCGCAACTCTCTACTCATTCGAAGAAATCCCCGGTTCTCCCGGTTCTCCTCCCCGGCACATCCTCGTCATGGAGCTTCTCGAAGGCGAGACGCTGCGCGAGCGGCTGCGAGCGGGGCCGCTGCCGCCGCGCAGAGCCGTCGACTTGGCCGTCCAGATGGCGAAGGCCCTCGCTGCGGCGCACGAGAATGCAATCGTCCACCGGGATCTGAAGCCCGAGAACGTTTTCCTGACGAAGGACAGCCGGGTCAAGATCCTGGACTTCGGTCTCGCGAAGCTCACGCGGCGGGAAGCAGCGGTGGAGAAGCTCACGGAGGCCGGGACGCTGTCCGTCCTGACCGACGCGGGCGCGGTGTTCGGGACGGCGGGTTACATGTCTCCGGAGCAGGTTCGCGGCGAGCCTGTGGACGCCCGCTCGGACATCTTCAGCTTCGGCACGATCGTCTACGAGATGCTTTCCGGAAAGAACCCGTTCCGGGCGGCCACGACAGCCGAGACGATGACGGCCATCCTCAAGGAGGACCCGCCCGAGATTAGCGCGAGCCAGCCGAGCGCTTCTCCGGCGCTGGAGCGGATCGCCCGCCGGTGTCTGGAAAAGAACGCCGAGCAGCGTTTCCAGTCGGCGCGCGACGTGGGCTTCGCGCTCGAGGCGCTTTCGGGCTCCGCTTCCAAGGACACTGTCGCGGCTCCGAACAAAGCAGGCGGGTTCCTGCCGCGGCGTCCTTTCGCGGTCTTGGCCGCGAGCGTGTTGCTGGCTGCGGCGCTCGGTTTCCTGGGCGGCAAGGAGTTCATGCCCTCGGCACTCCCGACCTTCAAGCGCCTCACGTTCCGACGGGGCTCGAACCAGTCCGCCCGGTTCGCGCCCGACGGGCAGACGGTCGTCTATGGCGCGGCGTGGGACGGCGGGCCGATTCGGGCCTACTCCACGGGCCTGAGCGGCCCCGAGTCGCGGCCGCTGGACCTCCCGAACGCCGACGTCGTGGCGGTCTCTCGCTCGGGCGAGCTCGCCATCCTCCTGAACCGGAATGACGGGGGTGTTCCCTTGAACACGGGCACCCTCGCGCGCGTGCCGCTCGCAGGCGGCGCCCCCCGCGAGCTCCTCCGGAATGTCTATGACGCGGACTGGTCTCCCGACGGGAAGGAGCTCGCCGTAGTGCGGCGTGACGGAACCCTCAGTCAGCTCGAGTTTCCGATCGGGACCATGCTCTACCGAGGCGCGTTTTACCGTGCCCGTGTCTCCCCGGACGGGAAACTCGTGGCCTTCCTGGAGAACGCAGTCGGCCTCTGCGTCGTGGACCGAGCGGGCAAGAAGCGGCAGCTCACCGATTGGCGCATGCGGTTTCCCATCGGCGGCGTCGCGTGGTCGCCGAAGGGCGACGAGGTCTGGTACGCGGGGAGCGAGGGCATCGGCGACTCCCTCTACGCCGTTACGCTTTCGGGGAAGCAGCGGGTCGTGGCTCGCTTCCCTTCCTTTGCCGTCCTCCAGGACATCTCGCCGGGCGGCCGCGTCCTCGTCACGCTCGGCGAGCTGCGGAGCGGGATCATCGGGCTTCCCCCGGGAGAAACCCGTGAGCGCGATCTGTCCTGGCTCGACTATCCCAGTATCGTGGTCCTCTCGAAAGACGGGACGACACTCCTCTTCCACGAGTCGGGGGAGGGAGTCCGTGGCACAAGGACACTCTATCTCCGGCGGACCGACGGGCTCTCGCCGCCTGTAAGGCTCGGCGAGGGGTCTGGAGAGGCCCTTTCGGATGACTTGAAGTGGGTGCTCGCGATGCGGAAGGGTGTCAAGGCGGAATGGCTTCTCTGGCCCACGGGAGCCGGGGAATCGAGGGTCGTCCGCGGGTCGGACCTCGAGCTCGAAGGGGGAGAATTCTTCCCCGACGGCAAACGGCTCCTCCTGGAGGGCCGGCAGCCGGGGCGGCCCGCGAGGCTGTTCGTCATGGACCTTCCAGATGGAGAGCCGCGCCCGCTCACGCCTGAAGGCATCGTTTTTCTCAACGGACAGGCAGGGGTCTCTCCCGATGGTCGGTCCGTCGCGGCGAAGGGCCCCAACGGAGAGATCCTCATTTTCGGCGCGGACGGTGGAGAGCCCCGGACACTTCCGGGCCCTTGGGAATCCCGGGTTGGCCCGTGGAGCGCGGACGGGCGATCGTTTTACGTGTCGGAGCGCCAGGGGACTGTCATCAAGGTATTCCGGCGAGACCTCGCGAGCGGCCGCCGGGAGCCCGTCCGGGAAATCACCCCCTCCGATCCGGCCGGCGTTTTCGCGATTACCTCGCTCCTTTCCCAGGACGGGGCGTCCTACGTGTATGCCTACTGGCGCCACCTCTCGAACCTCTACGTCGTTGACGGGTTGAAATAGTCAGGGCGACGTGCCCTCGCGCCGGATGCGCCGGTAGGCGACGACGAGAGCGGCCGTGAAGACGACGCCGAAGATCACGAGCAGCCGCACGAGGGCGGGGTCGGACGAGATCGGAGGCCCCGCGCCTGCGCGCCATTCGCGATAGTTGCCGAGGACGAGCGTGCGGTCCTTCTGCAGGAACACCCAGCCCGTCGCGAAGATGAGGCACGCGGCGATGAGGAGCCGGTTCAGGCTCACGCGGCCCGCGCGCACGAGCGCGACGCCCGCCGCGAGGCCCGCGACGTTCGACGAGAGGTAGAGCGTCATGAACATGGGAATGAAAACCGGGTACGCGAGGACGGAGTCCTCGTGCCACCACATGTGCGAGGTCTCGAAGCCGAAGTGACGCACGAGGAGCTCGATCGGCAGCCAGCTCGCGAAGACGCCGAAGAAGAGGAGGTCGCGCACGACCGTGCGCCAGACGTGTTCGCTCTCGCCGGTGGCGAGCTGGGCGCGGGCGGCGTCGGCGTGGAGACCGCCGAGGGCGAACGCCACCGGGATGTCGATCTGCACCATCGAAGCCTCCTCTCAGAAGCGGAAGCGCAATTCGCCCGTCACGCGCCGGCGCAGGATGTCGCCGAAGACGTGCTGTTGGACGTGTGCGTCGGTCACGTTCACGGCGCGCACGGCGACGGCGAGCCCGTTCGGAAACGTCCATCCCGCCGCCGCGTTCCAGAGCGTGAACGGGGCCGTCGTGCCGACGTACGGCTGCACGTCCGTCCAGAAAGCCGACGCCGTGTAGTTCACGGAGGCCGACGCGAAGAAGGGACCCGACGCGACGCTGAGCCCCGCGTTGATCCGGTGCCGCGACGGCAGGTTCACGGGGATCGTCGCCGCACCCTGCTCGCTCACCTGAGGGTCCGCCTGCCACGAGTAATTCGCGAACGCCGTCAGGATGCGTGTAATTTTCGCGTCGGCCGACACCTCGAAGCCGCGATCCACGATGCGCCCGAGGTTGCGGTAGCTGAACGTCTTCGGGAGCGCGATCTGGTCGAGGACCGACGGCGGCAGGGGCCAGCCCGGCGGCGGGGCGGCCGACGTGTAGTTCTCGATGGGCACGAAGAAGATGCGGTCGCGCGAGATGTTGTAGTAGGCCGAGACGGTGACGGTGACGCGCCGGGCGAACGTGCCGGTGTAGCCGATCTCGAATGCGTTCATCGTCTCGGCGTCGAGATCGGTCGAACCCGTCGCGAGGATCGGGAAGACGTATGGACCCGTCGGAAGCGTCGCGAGCGCGGAGCTGGGGAAATAGAGGAAGTCTTCGACGAGGGAGGGCGCGATGAACGCGCGGTTCCAGCTCAGTCGAAAGGTATGGTCCTTGCTCGGCTCGAAGATGAGTCCCGTGCGCGGCGAGAGTGCGCCGCCGTACGTGTCGGACCAGTCGTAGCGCGTGCCGATCCTCAGACGCAGCGTCTCGGCGAGGAAGATCTCGTCCTCGAGGAAGACGCCGAGGTCGGTGCGCGCGTGGACGTCGGGCACGAGGCTCAGGTCGAAGTGGCTGTAACGCGCGCTCGCACCCCACGAGACGAGGTTCTTCTCCCCGAAGAGGTGGCGGTCACCGGCTTCGGCCGCTATGCCAAGGTTCTTGATGGTGACGACGTCCGGGCTCAGGAAGCCGACGTACTTCGCGTCGTGCAGCGTGACGTTCGCCGAGGTGTGGAAGTCGCCCTTCTTGTATTCGGCCCCCGCGTGGCCTTGGTAGAGGTCCTTGCTGTCGAAGGGACCGAGGCCCGTGAGGATGGCGCCGTCGCTCGAGGCGAAGCCGGCGCCGAGCTTCCACTTCCCCGCGTCCGGGCGGTCGAGGTCGAGGCGCAGGTCGATGCGGTACTGGTGCGTGCCGGTGTTGTCGTAGGCGGGCAGCGGCGTTCCGTCGGGGAGAGCCGTGGGCCTTTCCCACGCGTCCTGCTTGAAGTACGACGCGCTGACCTTGTAGGACGCGGCGCCGGACGCACCGGCATGGATCACGCCGGCCTCCCGCGTCCCGAGGGTGCCCCCGCCGACCTTGACCGACGTACCGAGCATCTCGGCGGGGTCCTTCGTGAGGATGTTCACGACGCCGCCGAACGCGTTCGGGCCCCACATCGCGGAGTCGGGTCCGCGGATGACCTCCACCTGCTTGACCTCGTCGAAGTTGATGGGCAGGAGGTCCCACAGGACCATCCCGAAGTAGTCCTGGTAGATGGTTCGGCCGTCGAGAAGCGCGAGCGTCGCGCGCGCGTTGCGCCCCGTGGCCAGGCGCGGCGTGAGGTTCACGTCGCGCGCGGACGTCTGTGCGACGTTGAGACCCGGCACCGGACGCAGGAGATCGCCGTAGCTCTCGGCGGCGGACGTCTCGATCTCGGGGGCGGAGACGACCGTGACCGCGACGGGTGCGTCGCGCAGCTCCTCGGCGGTCTTGCTCGCGGTCACGACGACCGTCTCGCCGTACGTGCGCTCGGGCTTCTCGGCGGCGTTCGACGTCGACGCGGGGACAGTCGGCGTGGGCGTCGGCACCGGCGCGGCCTCCTGCGCTAAGACGGCGCGCGCGAATCCGAGCGCGGCCGCCGCGAGGGCAGCCGAGAGCCGCCGGCTCACGCGTCCACGGGGTCCGGTGGCGCGCCGGGTCCCGTCCGCCGGAGCGACTCCGGCAGGAACGTCTGCTTGTAGCCGGGCGGGAGCTTCGAGAGCTCCTCCGTGAGGGCGATGTGGAGCGAATCGGACGCACGGGAGAGAAACGTGCCGCCCGAGATGCGCTGGAGAATGTCGTAGACGATTTTGAGCGCGAGGAGGACGATCTCCTCGGAGAACCCCGCGAGCCCTTGCTTGCCCGACAGCTCCACACCGAGGAGCTTCATGGTCTCCGGCCCGAGGATGTCGCGCATGACGAGGCGCGGGAGCCGCGCGAGATCGGCCGGGCGCAGGTGCTTGAGCGGGAGTTCGCGCGGGACATGATCGCCCAGGAGCTTCTCGACGAATTCGACGAGGGCGCGCGTGATCGCGACGCCGTCGTCCGTCCGACCCGCCTGTCGCGCGCGGATCGCGTGGTAGAGCATCTCGGCGCGGGTGAACCGCGACGGTCCGCCGTCGCCCGGCTCGGGCTCCGGGAGGAGGCTCCGGTCGATTCCGAGAACGGCGCCGACGACGTTCCAGCAATGGATGAAGGCGTCTTCCTGCGCGGGCGTGACCTCGGCGCCCATGGTCCTGAGGCCGCGCAGGACGACGTACGCGAACGTCTGGAGCGTGTAGGCCATGTCTTCCTGGCAGATCGGGTGGCCCCATTCCGGGTCCCAGCGCGCTTCGCCCCAGACCTTGCCCATGTCGTGGCCTTCGCCCGTGGCCGTCGTGAGGATGAGATGGCGGACGGCGGCATGCAGGAGGCGCACCTTCTGGACCGAGAGGATGCCCTTCGCGCCTGGCGTGAGGCCTCCCGGCAGCATCGCGTCGCGCACCATCTGCGACGTTTCGAGGATGCGCAGGCCGGGACGGTTCTTGAGGTACGTCGTCAGGCCGAGTACGTGGATGCCGTTCTTCATCACGTAACACTCGGGCAGGCTCGCGCAGACGAGCAGCACGGTCGCGCCGAGGCCGTTGCCGTAGAAGAATTTCTGGCCGGCGTCGACGAGCGCGGGGTCGGCCCAGGGAGGCGGGTCTGCGCTCGCCACCGCGAAGTCGTGCACGGGTCCCGGAAGGTTCGCGTGCGTGAAGTCTTTTTCGAACGTGAGGCCGAAGAGGAAGTCGTTCATCGACTTCAGCCCCGCGCGCCCGCCCCCCGCCTCGTCATAGAGCGAAGCGACCGCCGCGTCGGCAAGCGGGTCGCCCACGAGGCGCATCGGCGCGAGTGCTGCGTCCGTCCACGGTGTGAAGCTCATCGGCTGCCCCCTTCGCCGCGTGGCGGCGTGAACGCCAGCCGGAAGCTGATCGCCGGATTCAGATAGAAAGCCGGAATCACGTAGCGGAACGCGCCCCGGCTCATGTGGCTGAACTCCGTTGAGCCCGCGAACTCGGCCGCGCCGCCGCGGATGACGCTCGACACCATTGCCGTATCGCCGCTGCCCTGCGTCACGAGCGTCGCCGTCCAGTCGCGCGCGTTGCCCGCCATGCCGCGCACACCGTAGACCGAGACGTCCGTTTCGTACGAATCGACCGGCAGCGGCCGCGGGCGTCCCGGATTGCTCTCGCCCGAGTTGCAGAAGCTCGCGTCGAAGCGATCGCCCCACGGGAACGCCCGTCCGCCGACACCGCGCGCGGCTTTCTCCCACTCGAACTCGGTCGGAAGCCGGTAAGCGCGGCCGTCGCGCGCCGAGCGCCACTCCGCGTACGCGACGGCGGAGTGCCACGTGATGCTCACGCACGGCCGGCGGGGGTGCATCTCCTCGCCGAGGAGGTCGCGCGGCGGCAGGGAGAAGCGTCCCGCCGCGTCCACGTCGAGGTATGTGCTCCCGCCGACGTCCTTCTTCGGAGAGTGGAGCGCCGCCTTGTCGGGGTCGGTCGCGACGAGGTCGTTCAGGAAGTCGACGTACTCGCCCATCGTGACGGGGTGCACGCCGATGCAGAAATCCTCGCTCTCGGCCATCTGGCCGGGGAGCCCCCAGCCGGGGAGCGCGGCGTCGCCGCCGAGGACGTACGGCCCGGCCGGTACGTGGACGAAGCCTTCGCCGATCTCGGCGGGGGAGAGCATCCGCACGCGGCCCGCCCACGCGCGACAGCGCGAGATGAAGACGGGATAGCGCGTATCGGCGTATCCGCGCGAACGCAGGACGACGAGATAGTCGCCCATCGGCAGCGGGAAAGGCGGAAGAGGCGTCCGCCCGAGGAGGCGCTCGTTCTCGGGGACGAGGCGAAGGTCTCTCTCCACGAAATCGTAGAGCCAGACCTCGGCGTCCGGAGGGTCCGACTCGAGGGTGAGCGTCCCGTCACCTTTCAGCTCGGCGGCGTGGCGCCCGTCGTCGAAAGCCGCCACGATCTGCCCGAAGTACCTCACGTTCCTCAGGTCGTGCTTCTCCTCGGCCTCGAGGAGCTGCTCGAAGAAGTAGTCGGCCATGACGGCGCGAGCCTCGGAGTGGCTCTCGTCGTGCCCGAGGGCGCCTGCGAGCGTCATGACGAGGTTCGAACCCGTGGTCGCGAGCTCGGCGCGCGCGTCGCGCAGACGGTCTTCGGCCGAATAGAGAGGCGCCTTCTCGCGGACTCTCTGCCAGGGCTGGAAGGATCCGCGCAGCGATTCGACCTCGACTTCGAGGGCTGCGATTGCCGCCTTTTTCCGCCGGTAGTCCTCCAGAATCTCGCGGCCGCGAAACGCGAGGAGGCCCGCGTTCTCCTGGCGCTTGACCTTGTCGGCCTCGGCCTCGAGCCACCCCTGGATCTCGTCCTGGAGCTCGCGCGCGGAGGCGTGGCGCGCGTCCGGCGACTTCGCAAGGGCCTTGAGGCACGTGCGCTCGAGAGCGACCGGGATCTCGCGGCGCGGCGCGCGTTCGCGCGGCGGTTTCGGGTCGTCGCGCAACACGCCCGCGAGCGTCGCGATCGGGTTCGCGGCCGCGAAAGGCGAGTGGAGAGTGAGGATCTCGTACATCATGACGCCCAGCGCCCAGACGTCCGAGCGCTCGTCGACCGGAGAGGACACGGCCTGCTCGGGCGACATGTACGCCGGCGTCCCGACGACCTCGCCCACGCGCGTGTGATCCGTGCCGGAGGCGAGGACTTTCCCCTGCCCGCGGTCGATGACCTTCGCGAGGCCCCAGTCGAGGACCTGCACTTCCCCGTGCTCGCCGAGCATGACGTTCGAGGGCTTGAGGTCGCGGTGGAGGACGCCGCGCGAGTGGGCGAAGTCGATCGCCTGCGTGACCTGCAGGAGCACCTGCACGAGGCGCGTGATGGAGTAGCGGGAGACCGTCTCGAGGTCGCCCGCGCGCACGCCGGAGAGCACGTCGGCGAGCGTCCGCCCGCGGACGTACCGCATCGTGCAGAAGGGGGCGCGGTCGCCCACCACGAGCGCGTGCAGCGGCACCACGTTCGGGTGTTCGAGCTGGCCCAGGATGCGCACCTCGTCGAGGAACCGCGCTCGGCGGGAAGGGCTGTCGCCCTTGGCGACTTTGAGCGCGACCTCGCGCCCGAGCGAAGGGTCGCGCGCGAGGAACACGGCCCCCATGCCGCCTTCGGCGAGGAGCCTCACGATCTCGTAGCGAACGGCGCCCGAGGCGTCCTGCGGCGCGTCCGCCGGGGGCGTGGGCGCGGCCGAGTCGTCCGAAGTCGGCGCGAACGTTTCCTCTTCGGAGGGATCGCTGTCCTGCCGGCTCATCTCTCCTCCAGCGTCACCTGCCGGTCCATTCCCCTCCTCGATCGCCCCGAAGCGTTGCGTTCTCGGGTGGATCGTACCAGCCGGAGCCACTCGTTTATCCTCCGGCGGTGCTGTACCGGCTCGAAAACGTCAGGAAAAGCTTCGGGACGAAGGACGTCCTCGTGGATGCGACGTGGCAGCACGATCCGGGGCGAATCGTGGGCCTCGTGGGGCGGAACGGCGCGGGGAAGTCGACCGTCCTGAAGATCGTTCAGGGCCTCGTGGAGCCCGACGGCGGCAAGCTGTATGTGGCGGGTGGAACGACCTTTGCCTCGCTGGACCAGGCGGTCGAGCCGGAAGGCTACGAGCCTCTCCGCACTTTCGTCGCGCGCGCGCAGGAGCCTCTTCTCGCGTTCGAGCGCGAGATGAGGCGCCTGGAGGAGGCCATCGCCACGCACGGGGCCGACGGCGACCGCGCCGCGCTCGACGCGCTCCTCGGCGAGCACGACGAGGTGCGCGAGCATTTCCAGCGCGCGGGCGGCTACGAGGCGGACGCCCGCGTGGACCGGGTGCTCATGGGCGTCGGCCTCGTGCGGGCGATGTGGGACCGGCCCGTGGGAGAGCTCTCGGGCGGCCAGAAACATCGTGCCCAGATCGCACGGCTTCTGCTGACGGACGCTTCGGTTCTCCTCCTCGACGAGCCCACGAACCACCTCGACGTGGACGGAATCGAGTTCCTCGAGAGCTGGCTCGTGGAGCGGAAGACGAGCACCGGCCTCTCGGCTCTCGTGGTCTCGCACGACCGCCGCTTTCTGGATGCCGTCGCGGACCGCATCGTCGAGGTCGCGCACGGCCGTCTCGAGGACTATCCGGGCGACTACGCCACGTACCGCAAGCTCAAGGCCGAGCGCGAGCGTCTCCGCGCGAAGGAGGCCGAGAAACAGCGGCAGATGATCGAGCGGACCGAGGAGTTCATTCGCCGCAACATCGCCGGACAGAAGACGAAACAGGCCCAGGGGCGACGGAAGATGCTGGCGCGGATCGAGAGGATCGAGGCGCCGCGGGAGGATGCGAACGAAGTCTCGATCCGCTTCGAGGAGGCGCGCGTCTCCGGAGGGCGCGTGCTCGAGGCGAAGAAGCTCGTGCCGGGCTACCGCGAGACGGGACCGCTCCTCGAGCCGGTATCGTTCCTCCTGCGCCGCGGGGACCGCCTCGCGCTCTGGGGGCCGAACGGCTGCGGCAAGACGACGCTCCTCAAGACGCTCGCACGCGTGCTGCCTCCGATCTCCGGCTCGGCAGTGCCGGGCACGGGCGTCCTCATCGGCTACTACGACCAGGAGATGGGAGATCTTCCGGTCGAGGCGACGGCGCTCGACGCCGTGATGGACCTCGACCCTACGATGAAGGAGAGCGAAGCCCGCGACTTCCTCGCGCTCTTCGACTTCCGCGGGGACGAGGTCTTCCAGAAGATCGCGACGCTCTCGGGCGGCGAGAAGGGGCGCCTCTCGCTCGCTCGCATCGTCTTCGGCGGGGCGAACTTCCTGCTCCTGGACGAGCCCACGAACCACCTCGACCTCGACGCGCGCGAGCAGCTCGAGGACGCCCTGGAAGCGTTCGAGGGCGCGATCGTCTTCGTGAGCCACGACCGCTGGTTCGTGGACCGCATCGCGACACAGATGCTGGAAATTCGGGACGGGAAGGCCGAGCTCCACGAAGGTAACTACTCGGATCTCGTCAGGAGGAAGAAGGAGATTCTTGCTCCCTCGCAGGACGATTCGGCGGGGCGCGACGACCTACAGTGGGGCAGGGGAGACGCGGTCTTTTCTTCGAAGGGTAAGAAAGACAAAGATAAAGATTCTTCGAAGGGTAAGAAGGGTAAGGGCGGCTCGGCGGGAGCCGCCGCAGCGAAGCCCGGCACCGCGCCTCATCCCTCTTCCCCCTCTAAGAAATCTTCCTCTTCTTCTCCGGACCGGACCGCCGAGAGGCGGCGTCTGAAGAACCAGAGAATCCTCGCCGACCTCGAAGACTCGATCACGCGCCTCGAGGAGGAGATCCGGTCGCTCGATCTCTCCCTCGCCAACCCCGACGTCTTCCGCGACGGAGACAAGGTCCGGCAGGTGAAATCGGCACGCGAGCAGGCGCGCCGGACACTCGAGGCGAAGCTGTGGGAATGGGAGGAGACGTCTCGCAAGCTCCAGACGGGCGCGGAAGTGCCGGCGTGAGCGCCGGCTTGCCACGCCCGGGCACGGCCTCGATCCTCGCCGTCGGCAGCGAGCTTCTCGGCACGTCGCGCCTCGACACGAACTCGCTTTACCTGACGAGCAGGCTCGAAGCGCTCGGGATTTCGGTCGTGCGGAAGGTCTGCGTGGGTGACGACTGGGCCGACCTCCTCGCCGAGATTCCGCTCGCCCTGTCGCGGGCTCCTCTCCTGGTCGTCACGGGGGGCCTCGGACCCACGGACGACGACCGTACGAAGGAAGCCCTCGCGAAAGTGCTGGGCCGTGCCCTGGTGAGGGACGAGTCGATCCTCCTGCGCCTCAAGGAACGCTTTCGCCGGCGCGGCCTCGAGATGCCCGCGGTGAACGAGAAGCAGGCCGACGTGATCGAGGGCGCCGTCGTGCTGGCGAACCCCCGCGGGTCGGCCCCGGGCTTCCTCGTGACGGCAGGAGCCTCGACCGTGATCCTCCTTCCCGGGGTCCCGCTCGAGATGAAGGCGATGTGGGCCGAAGCGGTGGAGCCTCTTCTGGCGCGGGGAGCGGCGGCCGGGCTGCACCGCCGGACGCTCAAGATCGCGGCGATGCCCGAGAGCGTCGTGGAGACGCTCGTCAAGCCCGTCTACGCCGCCTATCCCGAAGTGCCGTTCACGATCCTGGCCGCTCCCGGCGAGGTGCAGCTGCAGTTCACGGCGCGAGGGACCTTCGAAGAGGCGTCGCGCGTCCTCGACCGCATCGAGGCCGACTTCCACAAGGCGCTGTCGGGCGAGATCTTCGGCCGCGACGACGACACGCTCGAGGGCGTCGCGGGCGACCTGCTGCGGGTCAAGGGGCAGACGCTCGCGCTGGCCGAGTCGTGCACCGGAGGCCAGCTCGCGGAACGCATCACGGAGATCCCGGGCTCGTCGGACTATTTCCTCGGGGCGGCCGTGACGTACGCGAACACCGCGAAGGCCGATCTCGTGGGCGTCTCGGGAGCCACGCTCGAACGCCATGGAGCGGTCTCGGAGGAGACCGCGCGCGAGATGGCTCTCGGCGCACGGAAGAGATTCGGAGCCACGATCGGCCTCGCTACGACGGGCATCGCCGGGCCGGGCGGCGGCACGCCGGACAAGCCGGTCGGGACCGTTCATGTCGCGCTCGACGCGATGGACGGAACGCGGCTTCACAAGCGGCTCTTCCTGCCGGCCGAGCGCTCGCTCATTCGACGCTGGACGACCTCGACGGCGCTCGGGATGCTCCGCAAGCACCTGCTCGGCCTCACCGAAGGGGGACGCCGGTGACGCGCGAGCTCGCGTGCCTCGTCGCGGCGTACCTTCTCGGATCGGTCTCCTTCGCGATCCTCCTCGTCCGCATCTTTCGTGGCGTGGACGTCCGGCGCGAAGGCTCGGGCAACGCGGGCGCGACGAACGTGCTCCGCACGTCGGGCAAACGACTCGCTAGCCTGACGATGCTTCTCGACGTCGCCAAGGGAACGGCCGCGGTGCTTCTGATGCAGGCCGTCACCTACGATCCGCGCTGGCTCGGGGCCGCGGCGTTCGCGGCCGTGCTCGGGCACGTGTTCCCGGTCTGGTTCGGATTTCACGGCGGCAAGGGCGTCGCGACTGCGATCGGAGGGTTCTCGGTGCTGTGTCCGCTCGCGGTGCTCGCGGTCGTGGTGGTCTTCGTCACCGTCGTCGCGACGACGCGCTTCGTCTCGCTCGGCTCGGTCACGGCGGCCTGCCTGCTGCCGCTCGCGATGCGGCTCCTCTTCCACGCGCCCGATCCGGAGGTCGCGGCGGCCTCGGCGGTTACGATCCTCCTCATCGTCTCGCATCGCGCGAACATCCGGCGACTTCTCGAAGGGACCGAGCGCCGCCTCGGACGGAGGGATTCGTGACCCGACTCGCGATCGTCGGAACCGGCGCATGGGGCACGGCGCTCGCCATCCACGGCGCGAACAAGGGGTTGGACGTCGCGCTTCTCGGCCGCAGGCCGGACGTCGTCGAGCGGCTTTCGGCGACACGCGCGCATCCCGCGCTCCCGGGGGCCCCGCCGATTCCGCCGCGGGTGACGATCACGTCCGACGCGCGCCAGGCGTTCTCGGACGTCTCCGCCGTCCTCTGGTCGGTCTCCGTGCAGGCAACGGCGTCCGAGCTCGAGCGCCTCGCGCCGCTCCTGCCGCCCGTGCCCCTCGTCGCGACCTCCAAGGGTCTCGAGATCGGCACGCGCCGGCGGACGACCGAGATCATGTCGTTCGTGACCGGACGAGCGGACGGTCTCGCCGCGCTCTCGGGTCCGACGTTCGCGGCTGAAGTCGCACGCGGACTTCCGGCGGCGGCGGTCGTCGCGAGCGCGGATCCGGACGTGGCGGCGGGACTGCAGGAGCTTCTGTCCTCTCCCACGCTGCGGCTGTATCGCTCCGCGGACGTGCTGGGCGTCGAGATTTCCGGAGCCGCGAAGAACGTCGTGGCGATCGCGGCCGGCCTCGTGGACGGCCTTCGCCTCGGGCACAACACGCGGGCCGCCCTCCTTACCCGGGCGCTCGCCGAGATCCGGCGGCTCGGCACGCGCATCGGCGGAAGTCCCGAGACGTTCTCGGGCCTCGCGGGAACCGGGGATCTCATTCTGACCGCGACCGGCGACCTTTCGCGCAACCGGCGTGTCGGGCTCGCGCTCGCGTCCGGGAAGACACTTTCCGAAGCCGTGGCCGCGCTTTCGGGGGAAGTGGCCGAGGGCGTCGCGACGTCTCCCGTCCTGCTCGAGCTCTCGAAGGAGGCGGGCGTCGAGATGCCGATCGCTGCGATGGTCGCCTCGATTCTCTCGGGCCAGACGACGCCCACGGATGCCGTGCGAAATCTCATGACGCGTACGCTCAAGGAGGAGAAGCTCTGAGCGATCATTCGGCTTCATCCGGAATCCATGCGGTGGTGCCCGGCTCCCAGATCGTGGTCCCTCCGGGACTGGGGCTTTCCTACGTCCGGGTGAAGACACCCGGAGCGGAGCCTCCTCCGGAAGAGGCCCTCGTGGACGTCGCGGTTCTCGACATGCATCACGGCTACGCGAATCTCGGGCACGCGTCGCTCGTGGAGAGCCTTCTCAATTACGCGCACGACGCGCGTCACCGGCGCCCAGGCGCCCCGGCGGTCCGGGTCCTCAGCTACGACGTGCGCCGAGGCCTCGCCGTGCCGTCTTCGCCCGCGCGATTTCCGCTCGTCGTGGGTTCGGGCGGCCCCGGCGCGCTCGACCCGCGAGAGAACGACGGCATCTCGCCGGGATCGCAGGGAATCCACGAAAGGCCGGACTGGGAAGCGCCCCTCTTCCGCTTCTTCGACGGCGTGCTCGCGAACCCGGGCACGGCGATGCTGGGCATCTGTCATTCCTTCGGCCTTCTCGCGCGGTGGGGAGGAGTCGCCCGTGCGGTCTTGCGGGGGCCCGAGCGGGGAGGCAAGAGCGCCGGCATCGTCACGAACGTCCTCACGGACGACGCCCGAGCGCATCCCTACTTCGGCGAATACTTCGCCGAGAACGGGGGACCCGAGGTCAAGGTGCTCGACAGCCGGCTCTTCGACCTGTTGCCGACGGGTTCGGGCGCGGCCCGTCCTCTCGCCTTCGACTCTGACGGCCCGGGGACGGGACGCGGCGAGGCCGTGACGATGTTCGAGTTCGCGCGCATGGAGCGTGGCAGCGTTCCCCGAATCTGGGGCGTGAACCACCATCCCGAGATCGGCGACGTGGGTCTCCAGCGGGAGCGCCTCGAAAGGCTCTGGGAGAACGGAGGCGTCACCGAGGCCTGGTACAAGGAGCGCCTCGGGGCGCTCGCCGCGTGGAACGCCTCGGCCGCCACGGAGCAGGGTCTCCAGCGCACGACACGCTGGACCTTCGAAATGCCCCTGCGCGCACACATCGAGCGCGCGTTGGGGACTTAGCCGGCCTTCCTCGTGTCTCGATCGGAGGGCAACAGCCCGTGCAGGTCGCAGTGGCCGGCGTGCGGGTGATGAAGAGCGCCCGCGACGTCGTAGTCCATGTGGTCGCCGTGGGGAACGCTCTCGTGACCGCAGGAGACGCCGTGCGTCTCCCCGCACTCGACGGGTGCGCAGGCGTGAGGACGCGTCCGATCCACTTCGAGCCGGTGCTCGTCGAGGTGGCCCTCGTGGGGCGCGTGAAGGTGTCCGTCGTGGAGAAAGTCCGCGTGGTCGCCGTGGCGCACGGCCTTGTGTCCGCAGCTCGGGCCGTGCTCGTGTTCGTGACTGTGGTGCTCGCGGCAGGGCACGGCGGCCTCCCGGCACATCGTCGCGCGCCGGGACGCGCGGGTCAACCGTGGGATAATTTTTTTTGGATGCGGAAACTCTCGTGTGCTCTGCTCACCGCCTGCCTCGTCGCGGCGGCGGCACGGGGAGAGACCGTTCCGGGCCCGAGAGTGGCCGCCGCCACGATCGCCCCCCTTGCGAGCCTCACGGCGACGGTCGCGGGTCCAGAGTGGGAGGTCCGGACGATCATCGCTCCGGGCGTGTCTCCGCACGTCTTCGAGCCGACGCCCCGTGACGTCAAGCGCTTCGCGCCCGCGCGCCTCGTCGTTACCGTCGGCGCTGGCTACGACGACTGGGCGAGAAAGCTCGTGGCCACGTGCGCGTCCGCCGCGGTCCTCCACGACGCGGGGCGCTCCGTGGGCGTCGTCCCCGGAGACGGCGAAGATCATGACGGGGAGATCGGGCGCGACCCGCATTGGTGGCTGTCGCCGAAACGCGCGGCGCGCGCGCTCGCCCCGCTCGCCGAAATCCTCGCGAAGCTCGATCCGGCAGGCACTGCCGGGTATCGCGGCCGCGCCCGCGAGGGCGAAGCGGCTCTTCTCGCGCTCGATGCCGAGCTGGCGGCTCTCCTCGCGCCGGTGAAAGGACGGCCAATCGTCGCCGCGCACAACTCGTGGGCGTACTTTGCGGCCGACTACGGCTTCGAGAACGGCGGCGCCATCGAGACCGTACCGGGCCGCGAGCCCTCTCCGCGCGACATCAAGCGGCTTCTGGATTTCGTTCGCGCACGCCACGTGCAGACGGTCTTCGCGGAGCCGCAGTTCTCGCCGGCGGCGGCGCGCATCCTCGCCGCGGACGCCGGGATCCGCGTCGCGCTCGTGGATCCGATCGGAGGAGTCCCGGGACGCGCGGACTATGCCGCCACGCTGCGTTTCGACGCGCGGGCGTTCCGCGACGGCCTCGGCGCGCCATGAGCGTCGGCGCGCGCTTCGAGAATGTGGGCGTCACGTTCGGAGGCCGTCCGGTCGTCGAGGAGGCCTCCTTCGAGATCCGGCCGAACGAGCGCACGGCGATCCTCGGCCCGAACGGCGGCGGCAAGACGACGCTCATGCGCGTTCTCCTCGGACTCCTCGCTCCGGACCGGGGCCGGGTCGTCTTTCTCGAGAACGGGAGCGAGATTCCGCGCCCCCGCATCGGCTATCTTTCGCAGCGCTCGACGCTCACGGCGGATGCCCCGCTCTCAGGATGCGACCTCGTCGCTCTGACCCTCGCGCCGTCTGCGGGCTTCCGGGGGCTCGGCGGCTTCCGGAAAGAGGCGCACGCGGCCCTTACGCGCGCGGGTCTTCCCGCCGAAAAGCAGGATCTGCCCGTCGGGCGCCTTTCGGGAGGACAGCGGCAGAGAGTCCTCCTCGCGCGCGCGATCGCGGGCGCGCCGCCCCTCCTCGTCCTCGACGAGCCCGACACGGCTCTCGACGCGGAAGGCCTCAAGACGCTACGCCGGCTCGTGGCCGAGGAGATCACCGCGGGCCGCACGGTCGTCTACGTGACACACGACAGCGACGCGATGGGAGGAGCCGATGCGGTCTTTCACGTCGACGGCCGTGTGAGGGTCGGCTTCGGAGTGCACGCGCACGGGACGTCCCCTTGATCGAGTTCCTGGGCTATCCGTTCTTCCAGCGGGCTCTTCTCGCCGGAGCCCTGACCGGGCTTCTCTGCGGCGCGCTGTCGTTTTTCGTCGTGCTCCGGCGCCTGGCCTTCGTCGGCTCGGGAGTCGCGCACGCGGCGTTCGGCGGCGTGGCGCTCGGGACGCTCCTCGGATGGCCCCCGGGCCTTTGCGGCCTCGCCGTTTCGCTCGGAGTGGCGGGCGCGACGGCCCGGGCCTCCGAGTCGTCCGGCGTGACCGAGGACACGGCGGTCGGCGTCTTCACCGTGGCCGCCATGGCGGGGGGCGTCGTCGCGCTCGGCTTCGTGAAGACGAACGTCGATCTTTTCGGCCTGATGTTCGGCAACATCCTGACGGTCGACCCGGCAGACCTCCTGCTCCTCGCCGGCGCTGCCACGGTCATCCTCGTGGCGCTCGCATTCTTCTTCCGGCCGCTCCTTCTCGCGTCCGTCGACGAGGAGGGGGCGCGCGTCGCCGGCGTCGCCACGGGCGCGATGCGGCTTCTCGTCCTCACGTTCGTCGCCGTCGCGGTCGTGGCGGCCCTGAAGGTCGTCGGAATCCTTCTCGTCTCCGCGCTCCTCGTCCTCCCGGGCGCCACGGCGCGCCCGCTCGCGAGCCGTTGGCCGGGCTTTCTGGGCGGCTCGATCGCCGTGGCACTCATCTCGGTTCTCGGAGGGCTGCTCCTTTCCGTGGCGCTCGACATCGCCTCCGGCGCCGCGATCATCCTGCTCGGAACGTGCCTCTTCGTCGCGGCGCTCGCCGTTGCGCGGCTCCGCGCGCGACATGTGTAAGATTCCGCCGTGCGGCTGACCCGGCTCCAGCGCCTGCTCGTCGTCCTCGCCCTCGCGCCGGTGGCGCTCGGCGGCGCGTTCGGGCACGTCGACGGCTTTGAGAAGCTGTCGCACGGCACGTTCCTGTTTCCGCCGGACCACCCGGCGCACGCGCCTTTCGTCCCGCAGAAGGAGCATCCCTGCGCGGCGTGCGCGGTCGCGCACCTGACCGCTCCGGCTTCTGCTCCCGCCTATCTGGTTCCGCCCGACGTCCGTGCCGCGGAGATCGCGCGCGTCGAACGCGCGATCCCTTCCGCGACCCTTCCCGAGCTCTCCGGCCGCTCTCCTCCTGCCGCGACGGCATAGCCGACTCACCCTCGTAAAGAAAAGATTTCTTGGAAGGTGAATCCCGCCGGACGGCGGGAGGCCACCGGCCCTTTGCCGGATGCGGTCGCGCGCCCTCGCGCAGCACTGGAGGCTCGATCATGTCCATTCCCGGCACGGCGCGAAGCGCCGCAGCATTTCTTCTCTTTCTCGGCTTTTCCCTGACTCTTTCGCGGCCGCTATCCGCCGCGTCGGCCGCGGGTGGACAGATCCGCGGTCACGTAACCGGTCCGGACGGCAAACCGCTCCCGGGCGTCACGATCGTCCTCGCGAACGACATCACCGGATACCGGCTGCAGGTTACGTCCGGGGGTGACGGAAGCTATCTTCTCTACAACGTGCCCCCGAATCCCTATCACCTCACGGCGGCTCTCCAGGGTTTCGCCCCGTTCCACACCGACGTGGACGTCCGCGGGAGCATCCCCGTGACGCGCGAGATCTCGCTCGGGATCACAGCGACGGCTGCGGAGTCCGTGACGGCCGAGAAGGAGTCGGTCGAGCTGGAAACCGACACCTCGACGACGCACATCGACATCGACAAGTCCCTGATCCGCCGCGCACCCGCGCCGGTCGCATCCCGGGCGTTCGAGTCGCTCGTGACGTCGACGCCTGGCTTCTCGCAGGACGAGAACGGCCGCTACCATTTTCAGGGCAGCCACTCGCAGCAGCTCCTCGTCGTGGACGGCCAGCCGATCGGCGACATGATCGGCGTCACCTTTTCCAACTCGCTCGATCCCGCTGTGGCCGAAAGCATCGAGATCGTCACAGGAGGCATTCCGGCCGAGTATGGAGAGAAGGCGAACGGCGTCATCAACCTGACGACGCGCTCCGGTCTCGGGAGCGGATCCTTCAAGGGGGACGTCGGTATCGGTGCGGCGCGCTTCTCGACGTACGAGGGCGCCGCAGGCGTCGGGGGAGGGACGTCGCGGTTCGGCTGGTTCGTCAACCTCGATGCCTCGAAGTCCGACCGTTTCCTGGACCCGGTTTCGTTCGACAACTTCCACAACGAGGGGAACACCGAGCGCGCATTTCTCAGGCTCGATTCCGTTTCCGAAGGCGGCTCGGACTCGTTCCGCCTGACCGGCAACGTCGGCCGGACGGTCCGCGACGTGACGAACCTGCCCTCACAAGAGGAGGCAGGCCAGGACCAGAGCGTCCTCTCCCACGACTGGAACTTCAACCTCGGCTATCAAAAGGTGCTTTCGGGCAGCCTCGTCCTCGAGGCGCAGGTCTACGCCCGGGACAACCGTCTGACACTCTATTCGTCCTCGAACGACACTCCGGTCACAGCCGACCAGAACCGGTCTTTGGAGAATCAGGGGATCAACCTCGCTCTCTCGAAGCAGGCCGGCGCGCACGAGCTGAAGGTGGGCATACAGGCCAAACGTTTTCCGATCAAAGAGCAGTTCTCCTTCGGGATCACGGATCCCTCCTTCAACGACCCCGACTCCGAAAGCTACAACCCGAATCTCGCGCCTTACGACCTGACGCGCGGCGGAACGCGATTCAACTTCTCCGGATCGCGTACCGGTACGTACGTCGCGGGCTACATCCAGGACAACATCCGCTGGAACGACCTGACGATCAACGCCGGCGTCCGCTTCGACCGAAACGACGTCTTCGAGACGGAGAACGAGCTCCAGCCGCGAATCGGGCTGGCGTACTTCCTGAGATCGACCAGCACGGTCTTCCGGGCCTCGTACAACCGCATGCTCATCACGCCGGAGTACGAGAACATCCTGCTCTCCTCCTCGGCGGAGGCCGCGAGGGTCGCGCCTCCCGAGATCCAGGAATCACGCGAGCTCGGCGGCGGCTTCCTTACGAATCCCTCCGAGCGCCACGACGCTTTCAACGTCGGGATCCAGCAGGGAATCGGCAGCAAGCTGAGGCTCGACCTGTCGTACTGGTACCGGTCGGTGAAGAACCCGGCCGACCAGGCCCAGTTCTTCAATACCGGCATCGTCTTTCCGGTCAACTTCGCGAGCGGCCAGTTCCGCGGCTGGAATGCACGCCTCGACCTGGCCCCTGTCCTCGGCGGCCTGCGTGGTTACGTTTCCGTGGGGCACGTCGAATCGAAGTACTGCAATCCGGCGATCGGCGGGCTCTTCGTCGACCCGGAGGCCTTCGAGTCCCTCGCGGGAGGGTGCTTCATCATCGATCACGACCAGGACATCCAGCAGCAAGCCGGGTTCTTCTGGGACTTCGGCCAGTCCGGCTTCTGGGCCGGCGTCACGCAGCGCTACGACTCCGGCCTCGTGACCGACGCCGGCGCACCCGA
Source organism: Thermoanaerobaculia bacterium (assembly GCA_963719225.1). GTDB lineage: Bacteria > Acidobacteriota > Thermoanaerobaculia > UBA5066 > UBA5066 > Fen-183. Next base: position 1,759,402 of record CAVRAY010000001.1, read on the forward strand.
GGACGTCCTGTCGTCGCCCGACACCGCCTATGCCGATCCGTTCCTGAGGTACGACGAGGACCCGCAGCGCGTCAAGTCACGCACGATTTGGAACTTCTCCCTGGGCGCGCGCCTGCAGAAATACGGCGTCCCGCTCGAGCTCCAAGTCGACCTTCTCAACGCATTCGACAAACAGGGTCTCTACAACTTCCAGTCGCCCTTCGGCGGCACGCACGTAATTCCGCCGCGGACGCTCGCGGGACGGGTCAAGTTCGTGTTCTAGGCTGGGAGCCGGGCCGGCTCGAGGGAGCCGGCCCGGCCGCATGACGACGCCGGGGCGGTAATCTCCGCGGCCGGGATCGCTCGTACACTCCGGGCGGTGTCTCGCTCATCGCTGGTCTTTCTCGTCCTTTCGATGGGGTTGGCCCCTCCGGTTCTCGCGCACGACGTGCCGACCGTCCAGCTCGGCGTCTCGTTCCCGGAGCCTTCGGTCTGGCGGATGGACGTCGCTCTCGACCAAGAGCACCTGCCGGAGGCCCCGCCTTCGTCGCCCGTGGAGCCCGTTCGGGGGCTGTCGCCCGCGCTCGAGAAGCGATTCGGGACCTTCGTCCGAGCGTTCCTGCGCGAGAGCTCACTCTCGTTCGACGGCAGGCGGGCGCGGGCCGACACCGTGGAGTTCCTTGCCGACTCGGATGCGGACGTCCGTCCGGTGTTGCGCCTTTCGGGGCGCGTCCCCTCCGAGGCGCGTTCGCTGACGTTCTCGAGCGGCATGGACTCGGGGACGTGGATCTTCCGCGCGAGAACGCCGGGAGGGGCGCGCGCGGAGCCGCAGTTCCTGAACGGCAGAGAGACCAGCCGCCCCGTAGCGCTCGGCTCGCCAGAGGCGCCGCAGACGCGTGTGCAGGTCTTCCGGCGCTTCCTCGGCCTTGGCTTCACACACATTCTCCCGGAGGGGACGGATCACATCCTCTTCGTCCTCGGGATCTTCCTCCTCTCGGTACGGTGGAAGCCGATGCTGATTCAGGTCACCGCTTTCACGGTGGCGCACACGATCACGCTCGGGCTGACGATGTACGGCCTGATCTCGCTCCGACCCACGATCGTCGAGCCGCTGATCGCCCTCTCCATCGTCTACGTCGCGGTGGAGAACGTGCTCACCTCGAAGCTGACGCCCTGGCGGCCGGCCGTGGTCTTCTGTTTCGGCCTGCTGCACGGCATGGGCTTCGCCAGCGTTTTGCGCGAGATCGGCCTTCCCCGGTCCGAGTTCGTCACGGCCCTCTTCTCCTTCAACCTGGGTGTCGAGTGCGGACAGCTCAGCGTGCTTGTCGGAGCGTTTCTTCTCCTCGGCCTGCCGTTTCGCGAGAAGCCCTGGTACCGGGCGCGCATCGTCGTCCCCGGATCCGTCGTCATCGCGGCGATCGGCCTCATCTGGTTCATCCAGCGGGCTTTCCTCTGATCGGTTTATGCTTTAGACATGACGACATCCGGGACGCTTCCCAACAAGCTCGTCCTCGTCCGCCACGGCGAGAGTACGTGGAACCTCGAGAACCGTTTCACGGGCTGGGTCGACGTCGGGCTTTCCGCGAAGGGCGTCGAGGAAGCGCGGGCCGGCGGGAGGCTGCTGAAGGAAGAGGGTTTCCGCTTCGACCGCGTCTTCACGTCGCTCCTGACGCGGGCGATTCTCACGGCGCAGATCGTTCTGGAGGAGATCGACCAGCTCTGGCTGCCGGTCGAGCGCTCGTGGCGGCTGAACGAACGGCACTATGGCGCGCTCACGGGCCTCAACAAGAAGGAGACGGGGCAGAAGTATGGAGACGCGCAGCTTCACCAGTGGCGGCGCGGTTACGCGGTCATGCCGCCTCCACTCGAGGAGGATGATCCCCGGCAGCCGCGCTTCGATGTGCGTTACGCGAAACTGCCGCCCGAGCTGCTGCCGCGAGCCGAAAGCCTCGAGACCGTCGTGGCCCGCACGCTCCCGTACTGGTACGACGCGGTCGTGCCGCGAATCGCGTACGGAGAGCAGGTCCTCGTGGCCGCGCACGGCAACAGCCTGCGCGCGCTCGTGAAGCACCTCGACGGCATCTCGGACGCGGACATCCCCGAGCTGAACATTCCGACCGGAATCCCGCTCGTGTACGAGCTGGACCGCGACATGAGGAAGGTGTCGAGCCGCTATCTCGGCGACCAGGAGGCCGCGAAGAAGGCCGCCGAGGCCGTCGCGAAGCAGGCGAGCGCAGGCCCGGGCGCTTAGCCGAGCTCAAGCCGCTGTGAACGTGAGACTTGCGCCTCCATGGGGGATCTGCTAATCTCATGGATTCTGTCGGAGGAGCTCGAGATGTCCGGAATCTGTCAGGTCACGGGAAAGCGCGCGGTTTCGGGGAACAAGGTTTCCCACGCGAACAACAAGACGAAGCGGCTCTTCAAGCCTAACCTCCGCTCGCAGCGTTTCTGGATCGCGAGCGAAGGGCGTTGGGTGCGCCTGCGCGTGTCGACGGCCGCGATGCGGACGATCGACAAGAAGGGGATCGAGGCCGTCGTCGCCGGGATGCGGCGCGAGGGGAAGAGGATCTAGCCCATGCGCGAGAAGGTGAAGCTCGTCTCCACGGCGAACACGGGTTACTTCTACACGATCACGAAGAACAAGAAGCTCCATCAGGACAAGATGGAAGTGAAGAAGTACGACCCCAAGATCCGCAAGCACGTGGCGTTCAAGGAATCCAAGATCTGACCTGCAGAGCCCGGCGTGGAACGCTTTGATCTCGTCGTGATCGGCTCTGGGCCGGCAGGCGAAAAGGGCGCCGCCCAGGCCGCGTACTTCGGAAAGTCCGTCGCTCTCGTCGAGCGGCTCGCCGAGCCCGGCGGCGTCTCCGTCCATACCGGGACGCTCCCGTCCAAGACCCTCCGCGAGTCCGCCCTTTACCTCACCGGGTTCCGCCGGCGCGAGCTCTACGGGATGTCCCTCCGCCTGGATCGCCAAAAGAGCCTGCGACAGCTGACCGGACGGCTCCGCGACGTCACGGCGGCGCAGACGCGGCAGATCAAGCGCAACTTCGAACGCCACCGGATCACGACGATCGCGGGCCGCGCGCGCTTCCTCGACCCGGGCACGATCGGCGTCTTCGACGCGGAGGGGGTGGAGACGAGGCGGCTCGCGTTCGACGCGGCTCTCGTGGCGGTGGGCTCCTCGCCTCTTCCGCCGCGCGGCCTCACGTTCGACGACCCCGACGTCGAGGACTCGGATCGGATCCTCGATCTCGACCGGATCCCGAAGTCGCTGGCCGTGGTCGGCGGCGGCGTCATCGGCTGCGAATACGCGTCCCTCTTCGCCGCGCTCGGAACGACCGTCACGCTCATCGAGGGCCGTGACCGGCTGCTGGGCTTTCTCGACGGCGAGGTGTCGTCGACGCTGAAGATCGCGCTCGAGCGGATGGGCGGAGAGGTCCTCCTCGGCGACGCCGTCGAGACGATCAGCCGCGAGGCGAATCTCCCGGCGAACGCCCTGAGGTTGACGCTGAAGTCGGGGCGCGTACTCGCCGCGGACAAGGTCCTGTTCTCCGCCGGGCGCCGCGGAAACACGGAAGGACTCGGACTGGAGAAGGCCGGCGTCGTGTTCGACGAGAAGGGCCGGATCCCTGTCAACGACCACTTCCAGACGAACGTGCCGCGGATCTACGCCGCGGGAGACGTCGTCGGGTTCCCGGCGCTCGCCGCGACCTCGATGGAGCAAGGGCGCGTCGCCGCCTGCCACGCGTTCGACATTCCCTTCAAGACTGCGGTCGCCCGGCTTTTCCCGTACGGCGTCTACACGATTCCCGAAGTCTCGATGATCGGCGCCACCGAGGAGGAGCTGAAAGAGCGAGGTGTTCCCTACGAGGTGGGAAGGGCGCGGTACGAGAACAACGCACGGGGACAGATCACCGGCGACCTGGACGGTTTCGTGAAGCTCGTCTTCGACCCCACGACGCGGAAGCTCCTCGGAGCGCATCTCATCGGCGGGGGTGCGACGGAGCTCGTCCACGTCGCGCAGATGGTGATGCTGAAAGAGGGCGGACTCGACGACTTCATCCACTCCGTCTTCAACTTTCCGACGCTCGCCGAGTGCTTCAAATACGCGGCCTACGACGGGTTGCAGCGCCTCTCCCACCGCGAGGGGAGTACACCGCTCGAACGGATGGCGGAGGTCGCCGCGTCGAACGCCGGGTCCCATCCCCCGGCTCGTGCCTGGTTCGTCGGAATCGATCTCGCCGACCCGTTCGCCCGCACGAGCCGCCCCGTGACGCTCGCGCTCATGGATCGCTGGCGACGCGTTCGCTTCGTCACGTGGACGTACGATCCGGCCGGCGAGAGGATGATTCCCGAACACGTCGCGGCGGAAGGTTTTGTCGTCGCGATCGACGGGCCGCAGGGGCTCGCAGCGAGGGGCCGGACGATGCGGCAGGCCGAGCGCCTGTTGCGCGCTCCCGGCAAATCGGGAGAGACGTTTGCGGGAGGCGGGAAACCTTACGCCGGCTTCATCCGCGGCAGTGTCGAGCTCTTCGGCGCTCTCCGGAAATCGGGGCTGGGGCTTCTCAGGGAGGCGCCGTGGGAGTCGACGGCGCTCCTCGAGGTCTATCCCGGCGACGCCTGGCCGAAATGGGCGGGGCGAAGGCCTCCGAAAAAAACTCTACCGGCCGGGCGCCGCGCGCGCTACGACATGCTGCGCGAACATGGCCTCGAGCTCCCCGTCGGATGCGACGCCGTCACGCACGATCAGCTCGACGCGGCGGCCGCCGCGTTCCTCGCCTACCTCTGGGCCACCGGCAACGCCCGGGAGTTCGGAGATCCGCCGGTCTGGGACGCGGAAGCTGGCTGCATCCGCGAAGGGATCATCGTCAGCGTTCCGTAGGGCCGTGTTCATTCGGTTACCATCGATTCGGAGACGGTGTGGACTCAACCGCATTATTCGGCTCGTCCGTCTGGTCGCTGCTCAGGAACAAGCTGCGCAGCTCGCTCACGGTCCTCGGTATCACGATCGGAATCGCGGCCGTGATCTGCGTCGTGGCGATCGGCAAGGCGGGACAGGCGCGCGTCGAGCAGCACCTCGCGAACCTCGGGGACAACTTCGTCTGGATCGAGGCCGGGGGGCGCGCCGTGAACGGAGTGCGCACTGGGCCGCGCGGGACGAAGACGCTGACGCTCGGCGACGCCGTCGCGATCAAGAGCCAGATTTCCCTGATCAAGAGCGTCTCGGCGAACGTCGACGCCTCGGTCCAGGTCGTCTACGGAAACCAGAACTGGTTCACGACCTTCCGCGGGCGTCTCGCCGGAGTACTTCGAAATCAAGCGCTGGACGATCGAGCTCGGCGCCGCGTTCGCACAGGACGACGTCGAACGGGCGGCCGACGTGTGCGTGATCGGCCGCACGATCCGCCGGCAGCTCTTCGGCGTCGAGGACCCGATCGGCAAGGTGATCCGTTTGAAGAGCCTGCCGTGCAAGGTGGTCGCGACGCTCCGGCCGAAGGGACTTTCGCTCTCCGGCCAGGACCAGGACGACACGATCATCCTTCCCTACTCGACGGCCCAGAAGAAGCTGATGGGGATCACCTGGCTCGACGACATTCTCTGCTCGGCCGTCTCGCAAGACGTCGTCAAGCTCGCCGGCCAGCAGGCCGGGGCCCTCCTGAGGGAGCGCCATCACCTCCGCCCCGAGGAAGAGGACGACTTCAACATCCGCAACCCCGAGGACGTGATCCAGGCGCAGCTCGAGGCGAGCCACACACTGACGCTCCTCCTCATCGCGATCGCATCGATCTCTCTCCTCGTGGGCGGGATCGGGATCATGAACGTCATGCTCGTGTCGGTCACGGAGCGGACGCGGGAGATCGGAGTCCGCGTGGCCGTCGGCGCGACCGAGGAGGAGATCCGGCTCCAGTTCCTCGGCGAGTCCGTGATGCTGAGCGCCGTCGGCGGGGCGGCCGGCGTTCTCGTGGGCGTCGTCGGCTCTTTCTTCGCCGGGCGCGCCCTCGGCTGGCCGATGCAGATGTCGGCCGAGGCGGTGCTCCTTGCGGCGCTTTTCTCCATCGCCGTCGGCGTCTTCTTCGGATACTACCCGGCGCGCAAGGCGAGCCGTTTGGATCCGATCGAAGCTCTTCGATATGAATAGACGATCGGCTCCTCGTGGGGCCCGGAGTCTGCGCTCTCGCTGGTGATCCTCGGAGCGGAAACGTCCTCAACCGCGGCGATCGCCTGCACTGCACCTCACCGCGAAGGTCGCAGCGGGGCGAGATCCGGGACGTCGTGGACGCCACCGGCTCCGTCAACGCGGTGATCACCGTGCAGGTCGGCTCGCAGGTCTCCGGGACGATCGCGAAGCTCAACGCCGATTTCAACTCCCGCGTCCAGAAGGGCGACGTCGATCGCCCTGATCGACCCGCAGCTCCTCGACGGTGCGCTCAAACAGGCGCTCGCCGACCTGGAGAACGCGAGGGCGAACGTCGCTTGCCGCGGAGGCGAACCTGCGTAAAGGCGCGGAGCGACGCTGGTGCAGACGAAAGCCGACTACGAGCGCGCGCAGTCGATCGTCGAGGAGACGGCGTCGGGACCCAGCAGGCGCTCGACCTCGCGAAGGCGGGCTACGAGTCCGCGAAGGCCGCGCGTCGATGCCGCCGTCGGCGAACGTGACGCAGGCGAAGGCGCAGGTCGCCAGAAGGAGGCCGCCGTGTCGGTCGCCCGCACGAACCTCGCACTACACCGTGATCCGCTCGCCGATCGACGGGACCGTCGTGGCGCGGAACGTCGACGTCGGCCAGACCGTTGCGGCCTCGCTCCAGGCGCCGACGATTTTCACGATCGCCCAGGACCTCACAAGATGCAGGTCTACGCGAAGGTGGACGAGTCCGACGTCGGCCGCATCCGGATGGGACAGCCCGTGACGTTCAAGGTCGACGCATTTCCGAAGGAGCTTTTCACGGCGTCGTGAGCCAGGTCCGAATGAACCCGACGACCGTGCAGAACGTCGTGCACGTACGATGCCGTCGTCGAGTTCCAGAACCCGGATCTCAAGCTCTTCCCGGGCATGACCGCGTACGTGACGATTCCCGTCGCGACGGTCGACGACGTCGTCAAGATCCCAACGCCGCGCTGCGCTACAAGCCTCCGATGTCCCCGGAGATCGTGCGTGCCCTCTATGCGAAGCACGGGATCGACACCGGGGCGAAGCGGATGCCGCCGTCGCATCGACCGCCCGAGGCGGCACCGCGCCACCAGCCGCGGCTCCTCGGCGGGGGCCCCGTGGCGAGGATGCCGTCGTCTGGAAGCGACTCGCCGACGACTCGCTCGAGCCGGTCCGGATCTCCCTCGGTATCACGGATCACACGTACACGCAGGTGGGACGCGTCCTCGATCGGGCAGCTCGAGCCGAACGACGACGTCGTGACGAGCTCCGTGCCGTCGAAGTCCCTACCGCCCGGCGCGCGAGGGAATTCGGCGTTGACACCCGGAGGTCTCGGAGGACGATCCTCCGCGTCGAGGATGTCCACAAGTACTACGAGCTCGGCGAGACTCGGGTCCACGCGCTGCGCGGGGTGAGCGTATCGGTCGAGCGCGGGGGATTCGTCGCGATCATGGGGGCGAGCGGCAGCGGCAAGTCGACGTTCATGAACATCCTGGGCTGCCTCGACCGGCCGAGCTCGGGGCGCTATCTCCCTCGACGGTGTCGACGTCTCCGGCCTCGGGAAGCAGGAGCTCGCAGCGATCCGGAACCGGAAGCTCGGCTTCGTGTTCCAGGGATTCAACCTCCTGCCGCGCACGACGGCGCTCGAGAACACGCAGCTTCCGACGCTCTATGCAGGCGTCGACAAGCGCGAGCGCGCCGAAAGGGCCCGGCAGGCGCTCGCGCTCGTCGGGCTCGCCGAGCGCGCCGGCCACTTTCCGTCGCAGCTTTCCGGAGGCCAGCAGCAGCGTGTGGCGATCGCGCGGGCCCTCGTGAACCACCCGTCCATCCTCCTCGCGGACGAACCGACCGGGAACCTGGACAGTCGCACCGCCGTCGAGATCCTGGAGATCTTCCAGGAGCTGAACGAGCGCGGGCTGACGATCGTGCTCGTCACGCACGAGCACGACATCTCGCAGTTCGCGAGGCGCGTGATCCTGTTCCGCGACGGAAGGATCAGGAAGGACGACCCCGTGAAGGACCCGCCGCGCGCGCGCGACGTCTTGAAGACGCTCCCGACGCTCGAGGACTGACGGAGAGCCGTGACGACCGGCGTCATTTCGAGTCCAGGAGAACGAGGTCGCCCATCGTCATGGCCTCGTCGCCCTTTCCGGTCGGCACGAAGGCGCCCCTGAGGAGAAGGGCGCGTTTCATGGTCAGTTCCCCTTCGGTTTTCCCCACGGGTCGACCTCGACGGGAGGCTGGAGCCCGAGGTCCTTGAGCTGTGGCAGGATCGTCGCCTTGTCCCCGACGAGGACGAGGACGCCGCGGTCGAGCGCGAGCGCGGTTCGTGCGATCGCGTTCACCGCGGGGGCATCGAACGTCGCCTGGGCGGCGAGGTCCTCGCCGAGCATTTCGAAAGGCGCGCCGAGCTCGACGTACTGGGTGCCGGTCGCGAGGATGCCCGAAAGGCCCGAGAAGGACTGCACGGCGGAGTTCTTCACCATATCCCGCGCCTTGCCGACCTCTTCCGGGGTGACGTCGCCGCCGGAGAGCTTCGCGAACTCGGCGAGGAACTCCTTGAGGGAAGGTCCCGTGACCTTCGAGGTGACTTCGGCGCCGGCGCTGAACGTGCCGAGCGCGCGGCCGAGCCCGAACCGGGCGGTCGCCCCGTAGGTGTAGCCGTTCCTTTCCCTCAGGTTCTGGTTCAGGCGGCTCGTGAACGTGCCGCCGAGGATCGTGCCGAGCAGGCGGAGCTTCGGGCGCGCGGGATCGGCGAACTTCGGCGCGGGCGCGGCGAAGCGGACGCTCGTCTGCGGCGCCTCGGGACGGTCCACGAGGAAGACGCGCGGCCCGCGAATCGTGAGAGCGGAGGCCGCCGGGAGCGGGACAGCGGGCGGACGAGGGCCTTCTGCCTTCCAGTCGCCGAACGCCTTCTCGAGCGCCGCCCGCGTCTCGGAGACGGAGAGGCTCCCCGCGACGACGAGGGTTGCCAGGTCGGGACGGACGAGCGCCGCACGCTCGGCCTTGACCCGGTCGAGCGTGATCGCCCCGACGGATGCCGGCGTTCCGCCGACCGGCCAGGCGAAGGGATGCCCGTCGCCGTAGAGCTCGCGGCTCACGACGCGCGCGGCGACCTCCTCGGGTCGATCGTCGGATTGTGCGAGATCGTCGAGCGTGAGCCTCTTCACCCGCGCGAAATCCTTCTCCTCGAGGCGCGGCCGGCGCACGGCATCCGCGAGGAGGGCGGCGCCCTTCGCGAAGTTGCGCGAGAGGATCGTCATCCTGGCCTCCAGCGCTTCGCGGCCCGCCGACGCCGAGAACTGTCCGCCCAGCGCGGCGACCGCCTCGCCGAACCGTAGCGCGTCGAGGTCGCCCGCGCCCTCGTCGAGCATCTGCGCGGTCATCGAGGCGAGGCCCGCGTCGTGGCCGTCCGCGGCCGTCAGCGCGCCGCCCGTCTGGAAAACGAGCGCCGCCGCGGTGAGCGGCAGATCGGGCGTGCTCCAGAACTGGACGGGAATCCCGTTCGCGAGCGTGAAGCGTTCCGGCGCCGGCGGGCGGAAGGCGGCGGGCGCCCCGTCTTTCGGACGCGCGTCGCGGGGCCCCGAAGCGCGCTTCGGCTGCTCGGGGAGCACCCGGAAGAGAACGCGCGCGTTCTGCGTGATCACGCGCCGCGCGGTCTCGAGGACGGCCGCTCTCGTCGCTATTCGATACCGGTCGAGGTCCCGCTGGAAGCCATTCGGCTCGCCCCAGAAGAACTCGTACTGGTTCATGTAGTCGGCCCGCGTCTCGAGGCGTTGTAGCGCGGCGAGCTTTCCGGCCTCGATCGAGGCCTTGCGCTCGTCGAGCTCCTTTTCGGTCGGCCCTTCCTTCAGGAACCTCGCGAGCTCCTCGTCGACGACCTTCTCGACGCGGTCCAGATCGGCGTCGGGGCGCGTCTGCACGTCGATGCGGAAGATGGAGCCGAGGAGCTGGCTGGCGTTGTACGCCGTGACGGAGCTGGCGAGCGCGTCGTCGACCACGAGGCGCTTGTAGAGGCGGCTGCTCTTGCCGTCGGCGAGGACGGCGGCGACGAGGTCGGTTTCGGCGTCGCCGGGACCGAAGCCCTTGGGCGCGTGGTAGGCGAACGAGAGCTGGGGAAGCTGGACCTTGTCGAAGGCGACGCCCCGCTTCACGCCGGCCAGCGTCGCGGACGGCACCTCCCGGCGCTGGGGCTCGGCGCCGCGCGGGAGCGTGCCGAAGAGCTTCTCGACCAGGGGACGGATCTCCTTCGGATCGAAATCGCCCGCGACGACGAGGCTCGCGTTGGACGGGAAGTAGTACGTCGCGAAGAAGTCCTTCACGTCGGTCACCTGCGCCGCCTTGAGGTCCTCCTCGGTCCCGATCGCGGGAAAGTGATACGGGTGCGCCGGCGGGTAGAGCAGGTACTCGATCGCGAGGTCCGCGCGGCCGTAGGGCTGGTTCTCGTACGTCTGCCGCAGCTCGTTGAGGACCACGTCGCGCTGCAGGTCGATCTTCTTCTGGTCCATCGCGCGCGCGAGGTCCTCGAGGCGGTCCGCGTCGAGCCAGAGGAGAGTGGGAAGCAGAGAAGCAGGACCGGTCGAATAGTAATTGGTCCGGTCCGAGGTCGTCGAGGCGTTGTTCGATCCGCCCGACGCCTCCATGATCCGGTCGAACTCACCGTTCGGCACTCGTTCGGTGCCCATGAACATCAGGTGCTCGAAGAGGTGGGCGAAGCCGCTGCGGCGCGGGGGCTCGTCCTTGCCGCCCACGCGGTACCAGATGTTCACCGCCGCGACGGGCAGGCGGTGATCCGGGTAGAGGATCACGGTCATTCCGTTCTTCAGCGTGAGCTTCTCGACGGCGAAGCTCTGAGCGGAAGTACGGACGGAGGCGAGAAGCACGGCGGCAAGGGCGAGAGAGGCGACGGCGGCACGTCGGGTCATGAAGTTCCTCCGGCAGTCCTGGCACACATCGACGCGATGAAGATTACGGCGGGCACGGGAAAAAGTTGCTAGGATTCGCGGCAGTTGAAATCCGTCTCTCCCATCGTCCTTCCGCCGCTCCCCTGGGCCGAGAACGCGCTCGAGCCCTTCATCTCGAAGAACACGATCGGCTTCCATTACGGCAAGCACCACAAGGCGTACGTCGACAACCTCAACGGGATGGTGGCCGGAAAGCCGGAAGCCGACATGGACCTCGTCGCGATCGTGAAGAGTGCGGCCGGGAAGTCCGACAAGACGGCGATCTTCAACAACTCCGCCCAGGTCTGGAACCACACGTTCTACTGGAACAGCCTTCGCCCGAAGAGCGACGCGAAGATGCCGAAGGAGATCTCCGAGAAGATCGACGCGTCCTTCACGGGCGGCTACGAGGCCTTCAAGCAGGAGTTCTCGGACACGGCGATGGGGCAGTTCGGGAGCGGCTGGGCGTGGCTCGTCTCCGACGGCGGAAAGCTCAAGGTCGTCAAGACGCCGAATGCCGAGAATCCGCTCACGACTTCGGCCACGCCGCTCCTGACGCTCGACGTCTGGGAGCACGCGTACTACCTCGACTACCAGAACCGCAGGAAGGACTACGTCGCCGCCGTGGTCGACAACCTCCTGAACTGGGACTTCGCGGCGAAGAACGTGCCGAAGGGTTGAGGGCTAGGGAGAGACCATGGCGCCGCCCAAGGACGTGACGGACATCTTTCGCCTCTACCAGGGCCAGTGGGAAGTCGCCCTCGAACGATGGGAAAAGAAATGCGCGCCCGTGCTGCAGGACAGGGAGAAGTTCCGAGTGACCGACGAGGCCGTCTCCGACGAGGAGCCGCGCGATGACTCCAACTTCCCTGAAATGTACCAGCACTACCTCGATGACCTCTCTCCTGAAGCGCGCAAGCGCGCCCTCGGGCCCCTCGCGGCACGCTGCGAAAAGGTCATCCCGGAACTGAAACGCGTCATCGTGATGCTCCAGGAGGCACAGCGCAGCGGAGTCTGGTCGGGTGCTCCCCAGCTCCGGAGTTCGGTCTTCGAGGTGCCCCGATTCGTCGCTGGCAAGACCGTGGATCACATTGCCCGCGAGGAGAGGATGACGGTCCTGGAAGTCAAGGGCGAATGGTGGCGCGTCCGGACGATGCGGGGGAAGGAAGGCTGGGTTCACCGCTCGCGGGTGAAACCCCAGCTTCCGGTCGAACTCTCGTCGAAGCCGGGGACCGCCGGCGATTCCAAGTTCGAGCTCGACGTCGAACTCGCGCCTCGAGGGTGAACGGCGTTTCGTGGTCGAGGGCTGCCCGGCGCGGGGTCAGCCCGGCGCGGACTCGAGACGCCGCACGTACCAGTCGACGCCGTCCTCGAGGCCCACGGGCTTCTTCGTGAATCCCTGCGCAGTGAGGCGGTCCATTTTAGCCTCGGTGAAGTACTGGTAACGGGCGCGGATCGTCTCGGGCGTCGGGACGAAGACGATTCGCTCCGGCACGTCGAGAGCCCGGAAGACGGCCTTGGCGAGGTCCAGAAACGTGCGCGCCTTCCCGGTTCCGACGTTGTAGATCCCGGAGGTCACCGGCTTTCTCAGGGCGAACCACATCGCCTCGACGGCATCGGACACGTCCACGAAGTCCCGCGACTGGTGGCCGTGGGGAACGTCCGCGCGGTGGGATTCGAAGAGGCGGATCTCGCCCTTCGCCTTCGCCTGGTCGTAGCCGTGGAGGACCACGCTGGCCTGCGGCCCCTTGTGGCGCTCGCCGAAGCCGTACACGTTGAAGAAGCGGAACCCCGCCCATGCGGGCGGCGTGCGCCCCGCGGCGGCTTCTTCGAGCGCCCAGAGGTCGAAGCGGCGCTTGGACTCGCCGTAGGGGTTCAGCGGCTTCAGGCGCGGCACGAGCGCGTCCGCGTCGTCGAACCCGAGCGCGCCGTCGCCGTACACAGCGGCGCTCGAGGCGTAGACGTACGGAATGCCGAGTCGGCGGGCCTCGTTCCAGAGACTTTTCGAGTAATCCACGTTGAACCGCCGGAGGAGCGCCTCGTCCAGCTCGGTCGTGGACGAGATCGCTCCCATGTGGACGATCCCCCCGAGCGGCTCGCGCGAAGCTTCGAGCCAGGGCGCCAGCTCTTCGACGTCGAGCTTTTTCCCGAAGTCGAGGCGGGCGTGCTCGGGACGGCTCGTGAACGCATCCTCGTGGTCGACGCTGACAACGCGGACACCGCGCGCGTTGCACGACTCCACGAAGCGGGCGCCGATGAACCCGGCCGCGCCGGTCACGAGGAGCGTCTCGGGTGAGCTCACGTGGGGATCCTACGGGATCTCGCTTGGCAACTTCACCTCTTCTTCCTATGCTCCGGGCATGACGATCAGCGCGTTCTTGAAGCACCATTTCCGCCATTTCAACTCCGCCACCCTCGTGGACGCGGCCGAGGCATGGAACACGCTGCTCGCGGGCGGCGGCCGGATGTTCCTGACCATGGCCGGCGCGATGTCGACGGCCGAGCTCGGCCTGTCGCTGGCAGAGATGATCCGGCAGGGGAAGGTCCACGCGATCACGTGCACGGGAGCGAACCTCGAGGAGGACGTCTTCAATCTCGTGGCGCACGACCACTACGTGCGCATCCCGCACTATCGGGAGCTGAGCCCCGCCGAGGAGAGCGCGCTCCACGCGCGGCACCTGAACCGCGTCACGGACACGTGCATCCCCGAGGAGGAGGCGATCCGGCGGATCGAGCTCGCCGTGCTCAACGAGTGGACCGCCGCGGACCGCGAGGGCGAGCGGTATTTTCCCCACGAGTTCCTGTACCGGATCCTCCTTTCCGGGGAGCTGAAGGAGTACTACCAGATCGATCCGAAGGACTCGTGGCTCCTCGCGGCGGCCGAGCGGAACCTCCCGATCTTCGTCCCCGGCTGGGAGGACTCGACGCTCGGCAACATCTTCGCCGCCCACTGCATCGAGAAGGAGATCAAGAACGTCCACACGGTGCGGACCGGCATCGAGTACATGACGGCCCTCGCCGAGTGGTACACCGCGACGGCGCCGAAGACGCCCGTTGGCTTCTTCCAGATCGGCGGCGGCATCGCGGGCGATTTCCCGATCTGCGTCGTGCCGATGCTCCACCAGGACCTCCGGCGCGACGGGGTTCCCCTGTGGGCGTACTTCTGCCAGATCAGCGACTCCACGACGAGCCTCGGGAGCTACAGCGGCGCTGTCCCGAACGAGAAGATCACGTGGGGCAAGCTCGGCGAGAAGACGCCGAGGTTCATCATCGAGTCCGACGCGACGATCGTGGCGCCCCTCATGTTCGCGTACGTGCTGGGGTGGTGAGCATGAGACGGGCGGGGATTCTCGCCGCGACCGCGATGGCCTTGGCGTTTGCCTCCTGCCGGAAGAGCGAGCCACCGAAGCCCGCCGCGGGCCTGGAAAAGCCGTATGCCCTCAAGGGCGTCGTCGTCTCGATCGACCGTGCGGGAGGGAAAGTCACCGTCAGGCACGAGGCGGTGTCGGGTTACATGGACGCCATGACGATGCCTTTCGCGGTCTCCGAGCCGAAGCTCCTCGAGGACCTCAGGCCCGGCGACACGATCGAGGCGAAGCTGCTCGTCGGAGAGCGCGACTCGCACCTGGAAGGCATCGTCGTCTCGCGCCCGCCCGGCACGCCGTCCGTCGAGGTGATTCCCGCGCAGGGGAGCTACGGGAAGCCGGGCGACGCCGCGCCGGTCACGATCCTCGTCGATCAGGACGGGAAGGCGTTCTCCCTCGCCGATTTCAGGGGCAAGGCGGTGGCGGTGACGTTCATCTTCACGCGCTGCCCGCTTCCCGACTTCTGTCCGCGCATGAACCTGAACTTCTCCGAGGTGGAGCGGCGCCTCGCGTCGGATCCGAAGCTCTACGCGGACACGGAGCTCCTCTCGGTCAGCTTCGATCCCGAGCACGACACGCCGGCCGTCCTGAAGGCCTTCCGGGAGCCGTTCCTGAAGGGAGCTCCCGGAGTCACACCGGGCCACTGGCGTTTCGCCACGGGCACGCTCGGGAACATCAAGGAGTTCGCGGGATTCTTCGGGCTCACGTACCTGAAGACGGGAGATCAGTTCGTTCACAGCCTGGCGACCGCGGTCATTTCCCCGGACGGGAAGCTCCTTTCGCTCCGCCGCGGCAACGACTGGGAGCCGAAAGATCTCGTGGAGGATCTGAAGCGTGCCGCTGCCGGTGAGAGGCCGCGCGTGGAGACGGCCGCGCGATGAAGGCGCTCCGGCTCACGGCCATCGGCGGCGCCGTCCTTCTCGGCATGCTGGGCCTCCATCAGCTCGTGTACGCCCTCATGAGCCGCGGACACGTCTCGGACCTGCCGAGGCTCGGGCGCGTGCCCGATTTCGCGTTCCTCTCCGAGCGCGGCCGCCCCGTCGCCGCGCGCGACCTCGAAGGAAAGGTGTGGATCGCGGATTTCATCTTCACGCGCTGCGGCGGCACGTGTCCGGCGATGTCCGAGCGGATGGCCACGCTCGCGGACACGCTGAAGGACGAGCCGCGTGCGGCTTTCGTCTCGTTCGACGTGGATCCCGAGCACGACAGCCTCGCCGATCTCGCGACCTATTCGCGCCAGCACCGAGCCGACCCCGGGCGCTGGACGTTCCTGCGCGGCGAAAGGCCGGCCGTGCGCGCGCTCGCGGGAGAAGGTTTCAAACTCGCGGTCGTGGACGGACATGCCGACGATCCGGAGCCGATCCTCCATTCCTCGCAC
Organism: Thermoanaerobaculia bacterium; assembly: GCA_963719225.1. GTDB lineage: Bacteria > Acidobacteriota > Thermoanaerobaculia > UBA5066 > UBA5066 > Fen-183. The sequence continues at coordinate 1,775,218 of CAVRAY010000001.1, forward strand.
TTCGTCCTCGTCGACGGAAAGAGGGAGATTCGCGGCTACTACGACGGACTCGAACCCGGCGGCGTCGAGAAGCTCGCCGCCGACGCCCGGCGGCTCGCGAGGGACTGAGGCCCCTATACTCCGCGCGTGTCGATTCTCGAGGCGCGAGGCCTGACGAAAACGTATCGCGTCGGAAGCGAGAAGGTCGTCGGCGTGGCCGACGCGACGCTCACCCTCGAGGCGGGATCCTTCACGGTCCTCGCCGGCCCCTCCGGCAGCGGGAAGACGACGCTCCTGAACCTCCTCGGCGTTCTCGACCAGCCGGATTCCGGAACGCTCCTCTTCGAAGGAAAGGACGTCTCGGGTCTCGACGAACGTGCGCGCGCGCGGCTCCGCCGCGAGAGGCTCGGCTTCGTCTTCCAGACGTACCAGCTCGTCCCGGTGCTCTCGGCGGAAGAGAACGTCGCCCTCGCCCTGTGGATCCGCGGCCTGCCCGAGGACGCGTGCGCCGCGCGCGCGCGTCAAGCGCTGGCGGCCGTCGGCCTCGCCGGGCTCGAAGACAGGCGGCCCGACGCCCTTTCGGGGGGGCAGCGGCAGCGCGTCGCGGTGGCGCGCGCTCTCGTGGGCGAGCCGGTGCTCATCCTGGCAGACGAGCCCACGGCGTCGCTCGACTCGGAGACGGCCGCCCGCCTCATCGACCTTTTCGAGGAGCTTCACCGCGCGCGCGGCGTGGCGTTCCTCTTCTCGAGCCACGACCCGCGCATCGTCGAGCGGGCGGAGCGGCGGATCAAGCTTCAGGACGGGCGAGTCGTCGCGGACGAGCGCGCGCCCGCGGGAACGCGCGCATGAGCCGCTGGGCGCGTCTCGCCGCCCGGAACCTCCGCCGCCACGCGCGCCGGACGCTCCTCACGGGCTCGATCGTCGTGGTCGGGTTCGTGGCCGTCACGATGACCTCCGGCTTCGTGTCCCAGACGTTCTCGTCGCTCAAGGCCGCGACGATCCGCGGGACCGGCGGCCACCTGCGGATCCTCGACCCCAGGGCGGCGGGGAAGACCGACGACGAGGCGGCCGTCCTCCTGCTCGACGACTGGCAGGGACTCGCTGCCGTCGTGAAGAAGGACCCGCGCGTCGTTCAGGCCATGCCGAAGTTGTCGTTCTTCGGGCTCGTCGCGAAAGGCGAGAAGAGCGCGGCGTACATCGGGACCGGGACCATTCCGGCGCTCGAGAAGAATGCCTCTCTCGCCTCCGATACGGTCGTGTCGGGGAGCTTCCTGTCGAATCCCGACACGGACGAGGTCATGCTCGGATCCGGCCTCGCGCGTGCTCTCGGCGCGAAGACGGGGGACCTCGTCACCGTGATGGCGACGACGCCCGACGGCGCTCTGAACGCGGTGGACGCGTCCGTTGCCGCGGTGCTCTCGTATCCGATCAAGGAGATCGACGACCGGCTCCTCTTCCTCCCTTATGCCGCGGCCTCGAGGCTCCTCAAGTCCGAGGGGAAGGCGAACACGCTCGTCGTGCTCCTCAAGGACGACGCCGACGTGGATGCCGCCGCGCGCGAGCTCTCGAAGAGCCTCGAGGCGGCCGGACGCCCCGTCGTCGTGAAGACCTGGCTCGAGACCGCCGCGTTCTACAAGCAGGTCAAGCTCCTCTACATCGCGATCTTCTTCTTCATGGGCCTCGTGCTCTCGACGGTCGTCATCCTCGCCGCCGCGAACACCATGACGATGTCGGTGTTCGAGCGAACGCGCGAGATCGGGACGCTTCTCGCGATCGGAATGGAGCGCGGGCAGATCCGGACGCTTTTCCTCCTCGAGGGCCTCCTCCTCGGGGTCGTCGGCTCGGCCGTCGGCGCGGCGGCGTCGTTCGTTCTGAGGCTGATCCTGAACGCGTCGGGCATCATGCTGCCGCCTCCTCCGGGCGGGACGCGTGGAAACGTCCTGCACGTGGACTTCATCCCGCTCGCGTACGGGCTCGGTTTCGCGATCATGTCGCTCACCCTCCTCGTCGCCGCGTGGTGGCCCGCACGCCGCGCGGCGCGGCTGAACCCCGTGGAGGCGCTCGGGCATGTTTGATTCCGGCCCTCTTCACTTTCTAAGCAGAATTCTCTTTCTTTGTCTTATCTCCTCCTCCGTGTCTCGGGCCGAGGATCCCGCGGCGCTGCTGCGGCGCGCCGAGCGCATCAAGGATGCCTGGCCGGAGGTCGTCATCACGCTGCGCGTGACGACGACGCAGGCCGGCGCGCCGCCGGCCACCGGGATCTTCTCGGTCGAGGCGAAAGGCCGCGACAAGTCGCGCATCCGCTTTCAGAATCCTTCCGACGCCGGCAAGTCCGTCGTCCAGGTCGGTGACGACGTCTGGCTCGTCCTGCCGAACACGAAGAATCCGATCCGTGTGCCGAAGAGCCATCGCCTGAGAGGCGGATTCTCGGCGGCCGACATGGCGCGCACGCGGTTCGTGGACGACTACGACCCGGTTCTGGAGCGGACCGACGTGCTGAACGGCATGAGCTGCGCCGTCCTTCGTCTCACGGCGAGAGCGGGGAAGCATCCCTCGTATCCGATTGTGCGCGTCTGGATCGACGAGAAGGAAGCGCTCTACCGCAAGGCGGTTTTCCTCGTCTCGTCGGGAAAGACCGCGCGGGAGACCACGTTCGACGCGTACCGTCCGTTCCACGGCATCCTCTCGCTCGCGAAGATGACGATCGTGGATACGCTCCGGACGGGCACGACGGTCGTCGAGTACCTCGACTACGAGAAGAAGAGTCTTCCGGACTCGACGTTCGAGGTCAGGACGGCCCCGCCGGCTTGACGGCGAGCCACCGCGCGAACCACCTCACGAGAGTCACGTTCGAGCGGATGCGATTCGGGAGCTTCTGGAAGCCGTGGCCCTCGTCCGGGAAGAGGACGTACTCGACGGGAATGCCCCGCTTCTTCAGGCTCGCGGCGACCTGCTCGGCCTCGATGACGGGAACGTTCGTGTCGTTCGCGCCGTGGAGGATGAGCGTGGGCGTCTTGACGCGGTCGATCCTCGTGAGCGGCGAGAGCCTGTCGAGCATTTCGCCCTCGGTGTCCGGATCTCCGTACTCGATCTTCGAGATCGCGGCCATCCAGGCTTCCGTATGCTCGAAGAACGTCTTGAAGTTCACGACGCCGAAGAGGTCGACGCCGGCCGCGAACATGTCCGGGTAATCGGCCAGCCCGGCCATCGTCATGTAGCCGCCATAAGAGCCGCCCATGATCCCGAGGCGTTTCGGGTCGGCGACGCCGGCCTTCACGACCGCATCCACGCAGGAGACGATGTCCTTGACGGCGTTCGCGCGCAGCGCGCCGTTGTCGAGGTTCACGAAACGCTTCCCGAAGCCCGCCGAGCCGCGGACATTCGGCGCGAAGACGGCAATGCCTTGCGAGACGAGCGCCTGGTAATCACTTCGAAAAGACGGTACCTCCTGCCCCTCGGGCCCTCCGTGGAAGGACAGGACGACGGGACCTGGGCCCTTCGAGCCCTTCGGCCGATAGAGCCATCCGGAGAGCGGCTCGCCGTCGTGAGCCTTGAATCTGAGCAGCTCGGGAGAGACGAGAGAGGAAAGATCGACGCCCGGGTGGGGGCTCTCGGTGAGGCGGGTGAAGCGCGGAGAAGAGGAAGAGATTTCTTCGAGTAGGAAGATGTCGGACGGCGCCGTCGCGCTCGACACGGTCATCGCGAGCGTCTTGCCGTCGCGCGACCACGTCAGGCCGGACGCGAGATCTCCGGGCAGCTTCGGCCCCGAACGCATTTCCTTTCTAAGCAAATCTTCAAACGCCAGTTCATGGCGCCCCGCCACGTTCCAGATGAGCGCGGCCTTCTCTCCCTTTTCGTCGATCGCAAACGACGCGAGCTCCGCATCCTCCCGCGCCGCGACGATCTCGATCGGACCGGGGACGCCGGCATCGGACACGGCGATCCGCGCGAAGGCGAGCCTGTCCCGATTTCCATTCGAAGAAATCCAGAGGACCTTTCCGTCCGGAGAGAACACACCCGAATAGGTTCCCGGGCCTTCATGCGGCGTGAGGAGCATCTCCTTCTTCGTCGCGAGATCCACGAGAAAGAGGTCGTTGCTGCCGCGGTAGCGTAGGCGATTGAGGAGGGCGCGCTTTCCGTCGCGCGACAGATCCTCGAAGCCGCCGATGCCCGGGTTCGTGACGACGAGCTCGAGCGCTCCGGTGTCGGGATCGTAGAGGTAGGCGTCGATGGCTGCGCCCATTCGCCGATTCGAGCCCAGGGCGAGCTTCCGGCCGTCGTGACGAAAGCCGCCGAGGCGGTTCGTCTCCTTGCCGCCATCCGTGAGGCGCTCGAGGCCCGTGCCGTCGGGGCGCACGAGGTACACCTGCGTGTTCATGCCGCCGCCGGGTGCGAGGGTGAACGCAATCCACTTGCCGTCCGGCGACCATTCGACCCCGCCGACGGGATCGTCGGACGACGTGACCATGCGAGGGAACCCGCCCTTCGCCGGCACGGTCCACACCTGCGGCAGTCCGCTGAGATTCGAGACGAAGGCGATCGTGCTCCCATCGGGGGAGAAGCTCGGCGAGCGCGAGAAGCCGACCCGCGACATGCGCGAGACCGCGGTCTCGAGGTCGTCGGCGGCGAGGGGGAACACGGCGAGGGCGGCAGCGGCGGCGAGGAGCATCTTGAATTGCATTGCCGCAATGTTATGCCGAGGTCAGCCGGCTGGCGGTCGAGCGGGCGAACGCGCCGAAGGCGGCGCCTTGGGGCCGAGTCGGAATCGACGCGCAGACCTCGGCGATCTCGGCATCACTCTTGGGGGCGCGGGGTCTCGAGTGTCGTGTCCAGGTCGGACCCGCTCTCGAGCACCCAGCCGACCTCGCCGACATCCTTCGGTCGGGTCGCGGGGTCCTTCTCGAGACAGCTGGCAACGAGGTCCCGCAGCTTCTGGGAAACCTCCGGGCCCAAAGACCGCCAGTCGGGCGCGCCCGCGAGGACGGCCGCGAGCGATTCCGTCGCGTTTCGGCCTGCAAACGCGTGGCGGCCCGAGAGCATCTCGTAGAGGACGCACCCGAAGGACCAGACGTCGGACGCCGGCCCGACCGGCTCACCGCGCACCTGCTCGGGCGACATGTAGCCCATGGTGCCCACGGCGAATCCGATGCCGGTCACCACGGAGGCCGTATCGGCGACGGAGATGTTGCCGGGGGCGCCGGCCCCTGGCGCCGTCCGCGCGAGGCCGAAGTCGAGGATCTTCGCGCCCGCGCTCGTGAGGAAGATGTTCTGGGGCTTGAGGTCACGGTGGACGAACCCGAGCTCGTGCGCATGCGCGAGCCCCCGCGCGACGTCCGAGCCGATGCGGCGCACCTCCGACTCGGAGAGCCGCCCGCGGGCGAGCCGCGCCGCGAGGGTCTCCCCCTCGAGGAGCTCCATGACGAAATAGGCGACGGCGCCTTCGCTTCCCGCGTCGAAGAGCGTGCAGACGTTGGGATGCGTGAGCCGGGCCGCGATCTTCGCTTCGCGCGCGAATCGGCGGAGCGCGTCGGGATCGTCGCCATGCCGCGCGCCAACGACCTTGAGCGCGACGTCGCGATCGAGTCGCGTGTCGTGCGCCCGATACACCTCGCCCATTCCTCCGGCGCCGAGCGGGGCAAGGACCTCGTACGGCCCGAGGCGCGTCCCAGCTCTGAGCGTCACGTCCCGAGCGCTTTCATCGACGGGAACGCGGCGTCGCGCTCCTGTTGCCCGACATCAGCGCGACGTAGATGCCGCCCGCCGCGAAGAAGCCCACGAACCAGGCGTAGTCGTAGAGGGGCTTCAGCGGCGGGATCACGAGGCCGCCCCACGCAAGGAAGCAGCCGGCGAATGTCGCGACGACCGCGGGAGCATTCCAGCCGCCGTATGCGCCGTCCTTCAGGTAGAGCGCCTTGAGGTCGAGGGTCTTCTTCCGCACGATCCAGTAGTCGGCGATCAGGACCCCCGCGATCGAGCCGAGGCCTCCCGAGTAACCGAGCAGCCACGTGAAGATATAGCCCTTCGGGTCGGCGAGGAGGCGCCACGGCTGCATGGCGATGCCGAGGAGACCGGTGATGAGGCCGCCCGTCTTGAAGCTGATGTAGCGGGGGAGGGCGTTCGCGAAGTCGTTCGCGGGCGAGACGACGTTCGCGGCGATGTTGACGGCCAGCGTCGCGACGACGACGGAGAACATCGCGACCGCCACGACGAGCGGGTTCGTGAATTTCCCGACGAGCTTGACGGGATCCCAGATCGCCTCGCCGAAGATGATCGCGCTCGCGCTCGTGATGAGGACGCCCATCGCCGCGAACGCGAACATCGTCGTGGGCAACGCGACGGCCTGGCCGACGACCTGCTCTCTCTGGCTCCGGCCGAAGCGCGTGAAGTCCGGCATGTTGAGCGAAAGCGTGGCCCAGAAGCCGATCATCGCCGTGAGCGAGGGGATGAAGACGGGGAAGAACGCGCGGAACGTCCGGAATTTTCCGGGCTGGGCGAGGAGCGGCCCGAGCCCGTTCGCCTTGTTCACGGCCCACACGAGCAGGACGATCGTCACAACGAGGACGTAGGGGGCGGCCCAGTTCTCGACCTTGCGGAGGAGGTCCATGCCCCGGTAGATGACGAAGATGTTCAGACCCCAGAAGAGAAGGAACGAGAGCCATTCCGTGGTCGTGTGGCCGGAAAACCCGGAGCCCAGGAGCGTGGGCCAGCCCGGGAAGACCGCGGCGAAGAAGGTGTAGAGAGCCTCCCCGCCGATCCAGGTCTGGATCCCGAACCAGCCGCAGGCGACGAGGGCGCGCATGAGCGCCGGCAGGTTCGAGCCCGCGGTGCCGTAGGCGGCGCGCGCGAAGACCGGGAATGGGATGCCGTATTTCGTACCGGGGTGGGAGTTCAGGAGGATCGGCACGAGAACGATCGTGTTGCCGAGGAGGATCGTGAAGAGCGCCTGCTTCCAGTCCATCCCGCTGTTCATGAGGCCCGAGGCCAGCATGTACGTCGGGATGCAGTGCGCCATCGAGATCCACAGCGCGGCGTAGTTGTAGGTCGTCCACGTTCGGCGGGCGACCGGAACGGGCGCGAGATCGTCGTTGTAGAGCGGGCTCCGGGCGATCGCGGACGTATCCGCGAGCTCGACGCGGCCGTCCGCGTGGGCGATCTCGCCGGTCCCCGCGCTCATGAGGTGCCGGAATGGTAACCCGGGTGCTAGCGCCTGGGGGGAGCGAGCGCGCCGAGGGCGGGCCTTTCCGCGATCATCTTCGAAAGGGCGAGCCCTCCGGCGCGAAGAGCGTCGGGCGAGCCGGGACGTGCGGCGAGCAAGGCGCCGGCGTCCCCTTCGATCGCGCTGTACGTGTCGGCCGCCACCAGGCCAAGCCACGGATCGGTACTCGGCGTCAGGAAGAGCTCGTCGTAGATGCGGTTCGTGAGGGCAGCGAGGTCGACAGGCCGGTTGGATCGTGAAAGCCACTGCTGGATCGTCCGCCGCAGAGAAACGTTGAGTGCCGTATCGGCGGCAAGCGACTGCTCGAAGTTGCGCACCGCGCGGGCGAAAGCGCTCGCGTCGGCGCCTCGCATCTTCACGCGCATGAGCTGGAGGCTGCTGGCGTCGAGGACGGTGCCCCTATTACCTTCTAAGAAATCTTTGGTGCTCTTCTTCCGTCCCCTCTCTATCTCTTGCAGAAACTCTCTCGGTCCCCAGAGTCCTGGCAAGACGTCGACAATGTCGGCATTGCTTGTCAGTAGGTAATGCAGGCTGTTTCCCGTGATCGTTCTCTCGAGCTTTCGCCCGTCTCCGAAGTCGATCGTGATTTTCGGTACCGGCCGAACGGATTCCCAGTGGAGAATCCAGTTGTTCCGCAGCTCGTCCGAGATCGCCGCATTCGCGTACAGCACGGTACGGAAGAAGCGGCTGTTCGCGCAGCTGAGCTCTTCGTCGAGGTTCCCGTGGAGGCGCAGGGAGAGGATCGGCTTTCCGGCTTTCGCGGCCGCGGCCTTCGCTGCGGCGAAGTCGGTGTACCAGTAGAGGCCCGACCACGCTGCGTCGCGCTGGCGCGCCACCGCGTCGAGGCCGGCCCGGAGCCGTTCCCATTCCGGCCGGAGAGGCGCCCCGGCGGCGAGGCCCTCGCGCATCGATTCGATGGCCGGGAGATTTTCTTCGAAGATGAGATTGAGGCCAGGCGGGCCCATTTCCCGGAGGCGCGCCCGCGCAGTGCCAGCGAGCGCCGGGTTCGCCAATACGGCGTCGCTTGCGAGTCGGTTTGTTTCGGAGACGGCCGCTGGCCCCGAGAGCAGTGCTGTGGTTGCCGCCAGGAGGAACGCCGTCGTCGATCTTCCCTTCATAGAAAATCTCCCGGTGGCTTCCTGCGCCAGAAAGGCGAGCCAGTGCCGAAGATGCAAGAGGGCCGCCAGAAACCGACGGCCTCTCAGCGCGCTTCGGGCCGGACGTACGTCAGGGTATGGTGCGTGAGGAGCGCACCGTCCCTCGTCAGGCAGGACGCCTCGCCGTAGGTCGTCCGCTTCCCGGGCCGCAGGACCTTCGCCCGGCAGAGGAAGTCCTCGCTCCGGGCGCTCTGCAGGAACGACGTCTGCATGTGGCTGGTGACGGACGTGTCGTCGAGGCCGCACTGTGTCTTGATGGCGAGCCACATCGCGACGTCGGCCGCCGTCATGAAGACGATGCCGCTCACGATGCCACCGGGGCGCTCCCATTCCTTTCGAAAGGGGACCTCCAAGGTGCAGACGCCGTCCCCGAGGGACTCGACCCGGAAGCCGAACGGGCGCGTGAACGCCTTCTCGTGCGCGAGGAGCGCCTGCAGCTCCTCGACTCGGACGGACAGACTCATCTCGGCCTCCGCGGAGAGGATAGCGGGGCCGTATCGCCTTTGCCTTCGAATCGGCTTAAGCTAAAGATTCATTCTCTTCGGGGGAGGTCTCAGATGAGCGCCGATCTCTCGGTCATCTTCACGGGCATTCAATTCGAGAACCCGTTCCTCCTCGCGTCGGCGCCGCCCACGGAATCGGACACGAACATCATGCGGGCCTTCGAGGCGGGCTGGGGCGGCGTCGTGACGAAGACGATCGGCCTCCATCCCGTCGTGAACGTCGCCGGCCCGAAGACGAAGTTCCTCAGGACCGATGCCCGCTCGCCGCGGATCTCGATGAAGGCGCGTCCGGACTCGGTCCTCCACTCCTCGTGGAACTGGGAGCTCATCTCCGACAAGCCTCTCGACTGGTGGGTCGGCCGCCTCTCCAAGATCAAGAAAGCGTTCCCGAAGAACGTGCTCGTCGCCTCGATCATGGCGGGATCCGGCAACGACAAGGAGCTCTCCAACTGGCAGCTCCTCGCGAGGACCTGCCAGGACGAGGGCGTGGACGCCCTCGAGCTGAACTTCTCGTGCCCGCACATGGACCGCGACGACATGGGCTCGAACATCGGGAAGTCGAGCGGCCTGACGTCGATCGTCACGAAGGCCGTCAAGGAGGTCTCGAAGGTGCCGGTGTGGACGAAGTTGACGCCTTCGACGACCGATATCGCAGTGGAGGCAGGCGCCGCGTTCCGCGGCGGCGCGGACGCGATCACGTCGTCGAACACGTTTCCGTCGATCCCCCTCGTCGATCCCGAGACGCTCGACTTCGAGATGAACGTGGACGGCTACACATCCTCCGGCGGCCTCGGCGGACCCGCGATCCTGCCGCTCGCGCTCGCGAAGATGGCCCAGATGACGCGCGCCTTCCCCGACAAGTCCTTCTCCGGCATCGGCGGCATCTCGGACTTCTCGCACGCGCTCAACTACTTCCTCCTCGGGTGCGGCACCGTGCAGGTGTGCACGGCCGCGATGCTGGACCACGCGATCGGCCCGAACGTGATCAAGACGCTCAAGCAGGGGATGGCCGAGTTCCTCGAGAAGAACGCCGACAAGGGGTGGAAGTCTCTCGAGGGCTTTCGCGGGCTCCGTCGCGACCGCGTCGTGCCGCAGTCACAGATCCGTCGCCCGAACCCGGGCGAATACCACGGCGGGCACGAGGCCGAAGGCTACGCGGCGCCCGAGCCGGTTATCTCGACGAAGGAGTAGCCCTAACTCTTGATCGCGAGGTTCTCGTACTGGACGATCGGCTGACCGAAGCCCACGGCGAGACCTTCGACCTCGGGACGGGCGAACCGGTAGACCTGCTCGTGAAAGAGGGGAAGCAGGAGAGCCTTCTTCGCGATGATCTCCTCGACCTCCCGGTAGATCGACTCGCGCGTCTTGGGGTCGATCTCGGCCCGGCCGCGCTCCGTGAGCTCGTCGATCTCGGGCATCCCGCAGAAGCGGCCGTTGACGCCCATGCGTGAATGGAGGACGCCCTGCGCGAAGGTGTCGGCGTCCGGGTAGTCGGCCACCCAGCGTCCGATCGCGATGTCGGTCGGCGCGTTGATCTGGGCGTCCATGAACTCCGCCATCGTCTTGTTCACGACGCGGATCGAGTAGCCCATCTCGCGGAAAGCCTCCATGAGCTCCTTGGTGAACCCGCCGAACTCCCCGAACATGATGGGATTCGCCACGGCCGTGACGTCGATCGTCTCGCGGGAGACGGTGTGCGCGCCCGAGACCTGTGCCGAGGTCTGGGACCGGCTCCTCGGCTTCGAGACGTAGCCCAGGAGGCCGGGCGGGATGAGGCCGTTGGCCGGAATCGCGTGCCGGCCGAGCGTTCGCCTCACGATGCCCGCGGCGTCGATTCCCTGGGCGACCGCGAGACGCGCCCGCGCGTCCGCGAAGACTCCCTTCTGCGAGTTGAAGATCACGAAGTACGTCACGAGGCTCGGGCTCTCGCGATACGTCGCGCGGAAGCGCGGGTCCTGGCGCAGGGCTTCGGCGTCGGCCGGAAGGAGATCCGAAGCGATCGAGAACCGGCCGGCGAGAAACTCGGAGCGGATCTCCTCGGGGGGAACGCCGAACCGAAAGACGACGCCCTCGTTCTTCGGATAGCCCTCGCGCCAGTAAGAGGGGTTCCTCTCCAGCTCCAGCCGCTTTCCCGGCTCGAAGCTCGTGACCCGGTAGGCACCCGTTCCGATGCAGCCCTTCCGCCAGTTCTCTCCGATGGAGCCCGTCCCCTCCGGGAGGATGCCGGCCGCCGGGTACGACACGAGGACGGGGAAGAACGACAGCGGCTTGTCCAGCACGATGACGAACTCCGAAGGCGAGACGATGTGGAACCCCTCGAGATCCGAAGCCTTGCCGTCGATGAGGCTCTGGGCGCCGCGGACCGGGGCGAGGAGGAAGCGGCCGACACCGGTGGCCTTCTGGAGAAGGCGCTCGAAGGAGTAGCGGACGTCGCGGGCGGAAACAGCGCGACCGTCGTGGAAGCGCAGCCCCCGCCTCAGTCGGAAGCGGAAGCTCGCGCCGCCGTCCTCGGGAATCACCTCGGAAGCCAGCCATGGCACGACCCGCCCGCCGTCGATATCCCGAGTCAGCGTCTCGAAGACGAGGGGCATCGTCTCGGCCTGTTCCTGGATCGCCATCGAGGCCGGGTCGAAGTCGTGCAGGACGCCACCGATCGGCACGTGGATGATGCCTCCGCCCCAGTCGTGCGCGGCGTGAGCCGCTGGCGTCTCCGACCTTCCGATCTCGGGATAGTTGACGAACGGCGGGCTGCTGCGAAGCGCGACGCCCCGCACGCCCGGACCCGCGATCCGGTAATCCACCTCGTGAAAGAGCGGGATGAAGACGGGTGAGTCGAGGAGAAGTCCCTCGAACTTCCGGTAGAGGCCTTCGCGGATGGCGGGGCGACCCTCGATGCGCGCCTCCTCGGCCAGCCGGTCCGCTTCTTCCGACGAGAAGAAAGCCTGGAAATAACCGACACCCGAGCGGAAGAGGTTGAACGTGAAGTCGTCCGGGTCTTCGTAGTCGGCCATCCATCGGGAGATCAGGAGGTCGATGTTCGCGGCCGTCTGCGCCTCGAGATACGACTTCATGTCGGTCGTCGTGATCCGGACCTCGACGCCGAGGTCCTTCCAGATGGCGAACAAGGCCGCCGTCAGGGCCTTGTGGCGATCCTGGAGGATGGGATGGACGGCCGCCGTGAGGGTGACGGGCGGTTTCAGGCCGGCCTTCTCGAGGAGCTCGAGCGCCTCGTCCCGGGACATGAGCGGGCGGCGCCGGCCCGCGTCGTGTCCGAGGATTCCGGGCGGCAGGATTCCGGTGGCGGGAACGGCGAACCGCCCGAGCGAGGCCCACACGAAGTCCTGACTGCGCGTCACTCCGGCGAGAGCGCGCCGCAGGGCGACGTTCCCGCCGAGCGTGCTCTTCGTGTTGAAGAGAGCGAAGTACGTGCCTTTCTTCGGCGTCTCGACGAGGCCCCCGCGGAACCGCGGCTCCCTCAGGATCGCGTCGAGGTCCTGCGGCGAGAGGTCGCGCGCGAGCTCGATCTCACCGGCGCGGAGGCCCGACACGATGGCGGAAGCGCTCATTCCGGTCCGGAACTCGATTTCGTCGAGGCGCGCCGGCTCCTTCCAATGATGCGGGTTGCGCTCGAGAACGATGCGGTCGGCCGTGCGTCGGGCCACGACGAAGGGACCGGTGCCGATCGTGTTCTCGCCGCCGTCCTTGCCGGGGACGGCGCGGACGACGGCCGTGAGGACGTCGGAAAGGAGAGCCGGAAAGATCGGAAGCGGCTCGTCGAAGTCGAATTCCAGGCGGTCTTCCCCCACCGCCCGAATCCCCGACACGCCGGGGGCCTCGCCTTTCCGGTGCTCGGCGGCGCCCCGCACGGCCGCGAGCGCGGCCGGCATTCCCTCGGTCCGCACGCGAACCGCCCGCTCGAGGGAATTCTTCACGGCCGAGGCCGTCAGGGGGGAGCCGTCGGAAAAAAGGAGCCCATGACGGAGTCGCAGGAGAGCCGACCGTCCCTGATCGGTGAGGGACCACTCCTCGCAAAGCGCGGGCGCGATCCGGCCGTCGGCGTCGGTCGTGAGGAGCGTCTCGAAGACCAGGGAGAGGAACTCCGTCTCTTCCACGATGTGCCGCATCGCCGGCTCTTTCGCGGCGATCGGGTTCGTCATGGCGACGACGAGCCGGCCGCCGGAGGCGATGGTCTCGGCTCCCTTCTTCGCGTCGCCGCCGAGCCGTTCGAGCTGGGCCGTGTAGGCGGCGGCGCGCCCGTAGTCGCCGCGCAGGTTTGCGACCGTAGCCGCGAGGGAGAGCAGCTTCGGCAGGTGAACGGTGTCGTGCGCGGCGGCCGCCGCCTCGATGCCGCGTTCCACGAGTCTTCGCGCTTCGTCCACCTTCCGGCTGTTCCAGGCCGTGTCGGCGGCGAACAGGATCGCCTCGACGGCGCGCGCCGGCTGCTTCTCGCGCTCGAAGATCTTCCCCGCCGCCTCGGCCTCGCGCAGGGCGGCGTCGGCGTGGCCCGACAGGCGCGAGGCCTGCGCGAGGAGGAGGCGGGCGTCGCCTTCCAGCACTTTTTCGCCTTCCCATTCCTCGTCGCCGAGGTAGTCGAGCGCGGTCTTCGCGACGCGCGCCGCCTCCTCCGGGCTGAACGCCTCGAGGGACTTCTTCGCGAGCTTCAGGCTGTAGGCCACGGCCTTCTCGGGGACGTCACCCTCCGAGAAGTGGTGGACGAGCTCGGGATAGACGCGGTCGAGGCGGCCCTGGTGGCGCTTTTCGAGGAGGTCCGCGTACGCGCGGTGGAGCGTCCGACGCTTCCGCCGCGAGAGGGCGCCGTAGAGGACGTCGCGCACGATGCCGCTCGCGAAGGCGAGCCGGTCTCCGCGCGACTCGCGTTCCTCCTCGAGGATGCCTTCCTTGATCAGCCTGTCGATCGCCTCGTCGAGGCCCTTCGAATCTTCCGAGACCGACTCGAGGTCCTTGAACTCGAAGCTCTTCCCGAGGACCGACGCGATCGAAAGGACGTCGCGCACGTCCTCCGGCAGCCGCTCGATGCGGGCCTCGACGGCCTGCTGGATCGTCTCGGGCAGGGCATCGGAGGAGATCCCAGTCGCGCCCGAGAGGTTCAGTGCGCCGGAGTCGTCCCGGGCGATCCCGCCCGAGTCGAGGAGAGACCGGACGAGCTCTTTCGTGAAGAGGGGGTTTCCTTCGGTTGCCGCCAGGAGCCGCCCCGCGAGATCGTCCGAGAGCTTGCCGCCGCCGGCCGCGAGCTCCACCAGCGCGCGGTGCTCGGATGGCGTCAACGGGCCGAGCGTGAGGGCCGCGAACCGGGGATCGCCGCGGAAGGACTCCAGCATCTTCACGAGGGGATGCCGCTTGTCGACTTCCGTCTGCCGGTACGTGCCGACGATGAGAGTGGGCGTCGGGCCGAGGCGCCGCACGACGTACTGGAGTGCCTCGATCGAGAGCTGCGCTCCGTGCAGCTCCTCGAGCGCGAGGAGGAGCGGCTTGCCGCCGGCGATCCGCGTGAGGGTGCGGGCGATGACCTCGAAGACCGCGATCCTGTCCTCGGCCTTCCGCTCGCCGGACTTGACGGCCCCCGAATCGCTGCTCGCGACGGCGCGCAGCTCGCCGATCTCGGAGAGGACGGGGAAGAGCGCGAGGAGATCGCCCGCGAGGTCGGAGAAATCGGGGCGCGAGGTTTCCGAAAGGCCCGCGTCCTTCGACCGGAAATAATCCTGGACGAGCTCGCAGAAGCCCTGGTGCGCGAACGCGCGGTCGTGCTCGACGAAGCGCCCCGACAGAACGCGGATCTTCCGGGCGCGCGCGAGGCTCTTCAGCTCGTCCACGAGCCGGCTCTTGCCGATGCCGGGCTCTCCGGCGAGGACGACGAACTCGCATTCGCCCGCGACGGCGGCGTGGAGCCGGCGCTGCAGCTCGGCCATCTCCTTCTCGCGCCCGATGAAGGGAGCCGCCACGGCCGGGCGCGGCAGCATCCGGCTGGCCGTGAAGACCACGGATCGTCCGAAATCCTCGTCGCGGAGCTTGCTCCGGTATCGCCGCAGTGCCTCGGCGAGGTGGGCGGCACGCTTCGGCCTTTTCTCGGGATCCTTCGCGAGACACTGGAGGACCGCGGCCTCCAGCTCCTCGCTCACGTCGGCTCCGAGCGTACGCATCGATTGCGGCAGCTCGTGAACGATGCGATAGAGAACGGACTGGACCTCACCCGCAAAGGGCGGCTCGCCAGCGAGGCACTCGTAGAGCACCGTCCCGAGCGCATAGATGTCCGAGCGCCCGTCGAAGGACCGCGACGTGACCTGCTCGGGGCTGAAATAGACGACGGTGCCGACGAGCGTCCCGGTCTTCGTG
Organism: Thermoanaerobaculia bacterium; assembly: GCA_963719225.1. Taxonomy (GTDB): domain Bacteria; phylum Acidobacteriota; class Thermoanaerobaculia; order UBA5066; family UBA5066; genus Fen-183. The sequence goes on from CAVRAY010000001.1 coordinate 1,790,424, forward strand.
AGGCGGTCCTCGCTCGCCGCGAGGGCGAGGCCGAAGTCCATCACGCGGGCGCGGACGTTGCCCGTCTCGTCGCGCGACGTCATGATGTTCTCGGGCTTGATGTCGCGGTGGACGATGCCGCGGGCGTGGCTGTAGTCGAGCGCGTCGGCGACCTGGGTCCCGACGTCGAGGACGTCGCCGAGGCGGAGCGAGCCCTCGCGGAGGAGCTGCCTGAGGTTCGTGGGTGCGAGCACCGGCATGACGAAGAAGAGGGAGCCCTCGTGCCGCCCGAGGTCGTAGATCGGAACGATGGACGGGTGGTCCATCTGCGCGACGATCTGGGCTTCCCGCTGGAAGCGCTCTTCGGCGTCTCTCGTGAGATTCCCGGGCGGGATGAGCTTGACCGCGACGTCGCGGTTCAGGATCGGGTCTCTCGCGCGATAGACGACGCCCATCCCGCCGCGACCCAGCTCGGCGAGGATCTCGTATCGGTCGGCGAGCTTCGTGCCGATCACGCGTGCGCGACCGCTAGGGCCGTTCGATTCCTGTGTCTGATGCGCGGGATCTTAACCCTCTTCTATTCGTACCGGAGCGCTTCGATCGGGTCGAGGCGTGAAGCCTTGAGGGCGGGATAGAAACCGAAGCCCACGCCGACGAGGGCCGAGAAGACGACCGCCATGACGATCGCCTGCGGCTGGATCGAGACGGGCCAGCCCGCCAGGCGCGCGACGAGGTGCTGGATCCCGAGCCCGGTCGCGACCCCTGCCGCGCCGCCGGTCACGGCGAGCGCGATCGCCTCGACGAGGAACTGCGCCTGGATGTCGCGGCCCTTGGCGCCGATCGCCATCCGGACGCCGATCTCGCGCGTCCGCTCGGTCACCGAGACGAGCATGATGTTCATGATGCCGATGCCGCCCACGAGGAGCGACACGCCTGCGATCGACCAGAGGAGCGCGCTCATCGTCTTGCTCCTGGCCTCCGCCTGCTGGATCATCTCCGTCTGCGACCGGATGATGAAGTCGTCCTCCTGGCCCGCAGCCTTGTTGATCCGGTGCCGCTGGCGGAGAAGCGCCGTGAGCTCCTCCTGCGCGCGGGTCACGAGCTCGTCCGATGCGGCCGAGACGAGGATCTGGCCGACCGCGGTCGTGCCCATGAGCTTCTTGCGCACCGTCTCGTAAGGCGCGACGACGAGGTCGTCCTGGTCCTGGCCCTGCGTCGAGCCGCCCTTGGACTCGAGGACTCCCGCGACCCTGAACGGGATGTTCTTGATGCGAATCGTCTTGCCGACCGGATCCTCGTCGCCGAAGAGGGTCGTGGCGACGGTCTGGCCGAGCACGCAGACCTTCGCGGCAGCGTGGTCGTCCTGATCGGTGAAGAACTGGCCGGAGGCGAGGTTCCACGAGCGAACGAGCGGCCAGTCGACCTGGGCTCCCTGAATGGACGTCGACCAGTTCTGGTTCCCGTAGATGACCTGCGCGACGGTCCGGATCGAGGCCGAGACGTACGAGATGGTCGACACCTCCCGGCGGATCGCATCCACGTCGTCCTCGGAGAGCTTCGAGCTGGCCCCGAAGCCGGCTCGCGCGCCGGAGGACGTGGTGCTTCCGGGAATCACCATGAGGAAGTTCGTCCCGAGGGACTTCAGCTGGTTTTCGGCCTGCATCCGCGCGCCCTCGCCGATGCCCACCACCGCGACGACGCAGGCGACGCCGATGATGATGCCGAGAGCGGTCAGGAGCGACCGCAGCTTGTTGCGGGAAAGAGCCCGGAAGGCGACTTTGAGGATGTTCGAAGCCTTGGTCACCGCGAGCTCCGCCCGCTCCCGCGCTCAGGCCCAGCCGGCCAGCGACTCGTCGAGGACCTTGAGCGCCTCGTCCACCTCGGCCGCGCTCACGACGAGCGGAGGGGAGATTCGGATGACGTTGCCGTAAAGGCCTCCCTTGCCGATCAGGAGGCCGCGCTTCTTGGTCTCCTCGAAGAGACGGACCGCCTTTTCGGGTGCCGGCGTCCGGTCCTGGATCGTCTCGTCGGCCACGAGCTCGAGACCCTGCATGAGGCCCATGCCGCGAACGTCGCCGAGCGTTTTCGGATACTTCTTCTTGAGCCCGTCGAGTCCGGCGCGCAGGCGGCCGCCCATTTCGGCGGCGCGTTTCGGCGCGTCCATCTCCTCCATGACCTCGATCGTGGCGTTCGCGGCGGCCGAGGAGATCGGGTTGCCGCCGAACGTCGAGATCGTGAGCGCCTTGAACGAGTCCGCGATCTCCGGCGTGGCGATCGTGACCCCGAGGGGCATCCCGTTCGCGACTCCCTTGGCCATCGTCATGATCTCGGGCTCGACGTTCCAGTGCGAGATGCCGTACCACGAGCCGCCCGTGCGCCCGAAGCCCGTCTGCACCTCGTCGCAGATGAAGACGCCGCCGTATTTCCGGACGATGCCGACGGCGATCTCGAAGTATTCCTTGGGCGGCGTGACGAATCCGCCGACGCCCTGGATGGGCTCGGCGATGAAACCCGCGATCTGGCCGGTCGTCGTCGTCTTGATCAGCTCCTCGAGGTCCTTGGCGCAGGCGACGCCGCACGACGGGTACGTGAGCTTCAGCGGGCAGCGATAGCAGTACGGCGAGGGTGCGTGCTTGATCGCGGCGATCTGCGTCGGCACCGCGCGCCACGGCGCGTGTCCGGTGAGCGACTGCGCGAGCATCGAGCGGCCCGAGTAGCCATGGCGCAGCGCGATGATCTCCGTGCGCCCCGTGTAGACCTGCGCCATCATGACGGCGGTCTCGTCGGCCTCCGTGCCCGAGCACGTGAAGAACGACTTCTGGAGCCGCCCCGGCGTCAGCCGCGCGAGCTTCTCGGCCAGCTCGACGATCGGGAGCGTCGGATAGAGCGTCGAGACGTGGCCGAGCCGGTCCAGCTGCACCTTGACGGCCGTGTTCACCTTGTCGTTCGCGTGCCCGACGGAGATCGTCAGGATGCCGCCGAAGAAGTCGAGATACGTCTTCCCGTCGGCGTCCCGAACGCGCATCCCCTTGCCCGATTCGAGGACGACGGACTCCTTGTAGTAGTTGGCGACGGAAGGAAAGAGGTACTGCTTGTGCTTTTCGCGGACTTCGGCAGAAGAAAGAGTCTTGGTTTCGGAAATAGGGCTCATGAGAGGGCTCCCTTCGGCTGGCGGCAAGATATTCTCCTCTTCCAGTGTATTTCAAGCAGTTCTACCTGGGATGCCTGGCGCACGCGTCGTATCTCATCGGAGACGGAGGCGAGGCCGTCGTCGTCGATCCGCGCCGCGACGTGGACGAGTACATCGCCGAGGCAGAGTCGCAGGGGCCGACGATTCGATGGATTCTCGAGACGCACCTCCATGCCGACTTCGTGAGCGGGCATCGCGAGCTGGCCGAGCGCACGGGCGCCACGATCGTCTTCGGGGAAAAAGCCCGCGCCGAGTTCCCCCATCGGGCTGTCCGCGACGGAGAGGAGATCCGGGTGGGCAGCCTCGTCCTGCGCGTTCTCGCGACTCCCGGACACACGCCCGAAAGCATCTCGGTCCTCGTCCTCGACCCGGAGCCGCGCCTCGTGCTGACGGGCGACACCCTTTTCATCGGCGACGTCGGCCGGCCCGATCTCGCGGCTTCGCCGCGAGGCCTGACGGCGGCGGACATGGCGGGGCAGCTCTACGACTCCCTTCACGGGAAGCTGCTCGCCCTTCCCGATTCCGTGGCGGTCTACCCGGCGCACGGCGCGGGCTCTCTCTGCGGCCGGAACATCTCGAGCGAGACGTCCTCCACGATCGGGGTCCAGCGCCGGACGAACTACGCGCTCCGTCCGATGCCGAAGGAAGCCTTCGTGAAGCTGATGACGGAGGACCTGCCGGAGGCGCCGGCCTATTTTCCTCGGGACGTCGAGATCAACCGCTCCGGGGCGCCGTCTCTTCCCGAGCGGCGCGCACCCGCCGCCCTCTCACACGCCGACGTCGAGCGCCTCACCGGCACGGGAGCGGTTCTCGTGGACGTGCGTCCGCCCGCGGCGTTCGGAGCGGGGCATCCCGAAGGTGCCGTGAACGTCGGCCTGGGTGGACAATTCGCCTCCTGGTCGGGCGCGCTCCTTCCGCCTGACAAGCCGCTCGTCCTCGTCACGGAGGACGAGAGCGGCGCGGAAGAAGCCGTGACGCGTCTGGCGCGCGTCGGCCTCGAAAACGTCGCAGGGTTCCTGGACGGCGGCGTCGCCGCGTGGGATGCGGCCGGGCTGCCGCTCGGGCGGATGGGGCAGATCGACGTCGCCGAGCTGAAGGCACGACTCGACGAAGATCCGGGCCTTCGCGTTTACGACGTCCGCCGGACGCGCGAATACGCGGCGGGGCACGTGCCGAGCGCGGTGTCCGTTCCCCTCGACGAGCTCGCGCGCGAGATCGACGAGCGAGCGCCGCAGGGCCCAGTTGCGATCATCTGCGCGAGCGGCTACCGCTCGAGCATCGCGGGCAGCCTGCTCCTCCGGCGCAAGGGAGTCGAGCCGATCAACGTCGTCGGCGGCACGAATGCCTGGGTCGCTGCGGGATATCCGACGGAGGAAGAGAAGAGATTTTCTTAGAAGGTGAATGGGGGAGAGCCGCTCGAGGAAGAGCTGCGCCGTCGCCGACTGTCAAAGCCCTACCCACCCTTCTAAGAAATTTTGCAGACCCTCACATGTCCGCTGAGACGCTCATCTATGTGCGGGTCTTCCTTAGCAAGAAATTCCCTCGTCCTGGTTTCCCCAAAAACTTTCCGTTCTCGACGATCACTTCGCCGCGCGAGATCACGGTGTCCGTCGCGCCCTGGACGACGCGGCCTTCGTACGGCGTGTAGTCGACGCGCTGGTGGAGCGTCGAGGCGTTCAGCGTGATCTTGCGGTTCGGGTCGAAGACGACGAGGTCGGCGTCGGAGCCCGGGGCGATCGTCCCCTTCTTCGGGAAGAGGCCGAAGATCTTCGCGGGCGACGTGGAGGTCAGCTCGACGAAGCGGTTCACGGAGATGCGGTTCTCCACGACGCCGCCGTCGTAGAGGAGGGACATCCGCGTCTCGATCCCCGGGGCGCCGTTCGGAATCTTCGAGAAGTCGCCCTGGCCGAGCTCCTTCTGGCCCTTCATGCAGAACGGGCAGTGGTCCGTCGACACCGCCTGCAGGTCGTTCATCCTGAGGCCGCGCCAGAGCGCCTCTTCGTTGCCTTTCGCGCGGAGCGGCGGCGACATGACGTACTTGGCGCCCTCGAACCCGGGCTCCTCGTAGTTGGCGTACGAAAGGAAGAGGTATTGCGGGCAGGTCTCGGCGTGCATGGGGAGGCCGCGGTCGCGCGCCTCGGCGATCTTCTCGAGCGCCTCGGCGGCCGAGAGGTGGACGACATAGAGCGGCACGCCCGCCATCTCGGCCAGGCAGATCGCCCGGTACGTGGCCTCGGCTTCGGCGCGCGGCGGCCGCGTGAGCGCGTGCCACTTCGGGGCCGTGTGGCCCTCGGCGAGCGCGCGCCTGACGAGCACGTCGATGACGTCGCCGTTTTCGGCGTGCATGCAGATCGTGCCGCCGTTCTCTCCGGTCCGGAGGAGCGCGCGGAAAATCGAGCCGTCGTCGAGCATCAGGACGCCGCGATACGCCATGAAGAGCTTGAACGACGTCACGCCTTCCTTGACGAGGACGTCCATCTCCTTCTCGACGAAGTCGGGAAGGTCCGTGATGATCATGTGGAAGCCGTAGTCGATCGCGGCCTTGCCTTCCGCCTTCTTCGTCCACGCATCGAGCGCTTCGCGCAGCGCCTGGCCTTTGTACTGGATCGCGAAGTCCACGATGGACGTCGTGCCGCCATGCGCGGCGGCGATCGTGCCGCTCTCGAAATCGTCGGCCGACGTCGTGCCGCCGAACGGCATGTCGAGGTGCGTGTGCGCGTCGATGCCGCCCGGGATCACGAGCTTGCCCGTCGCGTCGAGGACGCGGGCGTCGAGAGCGGGCGCCGTGCCGGCGGCGAAGATCGCGGAGATCGTCGAGCCCTCGACGAGCACGTCGCCGAGGTAATCGTCGACGGCCGTGACGACGCGGCCTCCCCTGATGAGAAGACGGCTCATGCTGTGCCTCGCGGGGCCGGAGCCCCTCCTCCTGCTCGCGCAAACTCGCTTCGCTCAGACAGTGCGCTCGGGAGTCGGAAGGGCTCCGCCCCCCGCTCGTCTTTCTTTCTAAGCAAATCTTTCTTCGTGCTCTTCGTACATTTCACAGCGCGACCAGCCGGTCGTACGTCTCCGGCCGCCGGTCCCGGAAGAACTGCCACGTGCGGCGGACCTCCTCGATCAAATCGAGGTCGCACGTCGCGACGACGAGCTCGTCCTTGTCTTCGCTGGCGGTCGCGAGGAAGCTGCCACGCGGATCCACGATGTACGACGACCCGTAGAAGCGCCCGATGTTCCAGGGAGCTTCCGTCCCCACGCGGTTCGACGCCGCCACGAAATAGCCGTTCGCGACGGCGTGCGCGGGCTGCTCGAGCTTCCAGAGGTATTGCGAGAGGCCGGCGACCGTCGCCGAAGGGTTGAAGACGATCTCGGCGCCGTTCAGGCCCAGCGCGCGGGCGCCCTCCGGGAAGTGCCGGTCGTAGCAGATGTAGACGCCCACTTTCGCGTACCGCGTCTGGAAGACCGGATAGCCCATGTTGCCCGGCTTGAAGAAGTACTTCTCCCAGAAGCCGGACGTGTGAGGGATGTGGTTCTTGCGGTACTTGCCGAGGTACGTCCCGTCGGAGTCGTAGACGGCGGCGGTGTTGTAGTAGACGCCCGCGTCCTCCCGCTCGTACACGGGCACGACGACCGCCATCCGGTATCGCTTCGCGACCTTCGCGATCGCCTCGGTCGTGGGTCCCGGCACGCTCTCGGCGGCGTCGTACCAGTGCGGGTCCTGCGACGGGCAGAAATACGGGCCGTTGAAGATCTCCTGCAATCCGAGAATCTGCACGCCCTTCTTTCCCGCCTCGTGGATGAGGGGGAGCGTGGCCTCGAGCGCCGCCTTTTGGACCTTCGAAACGGGTGCTTTGGTGTCCGAGATCGGGTTGTGAGTCTGAATCAGGCCGACCGAGACCTTTCTCATTCGCCTACGTCCTCTTTACCTTCTAAGAAATCTCCCGGTCTTTCTCAGAACCACCGCTCGATGACGACCTTCTGATCCGTGTAGAAGACGACGCTGTCGCGGCCGGTCGCCTTCACGTCGCCGAAGAAGCTCTCTTTCGAGCCTCCGAACGGGAAGAACGCCATCGGCGCCGCGACGCCGACGTTCACGCCGACCATCGCCGGAGGCGCCTGCATCGCGAAGTCGCGCGCGGCCTTGCCGCTCGTGGTGAAGATCGACGTCGTGTTCGCCTGCGGGTGCGCGTGGAGGAGCTCGAGCGCGCTCGCCGTGTCCGGCACGTTCACGAGCGACAGCACGGGCCCGAAGATCTCTTCGCGTCCGATGGACGACTTCGGATCCACCTTGTCGAACACCGTGGGACCGAGGAAGAAGCCCTTCTCGCGGCCCTTCACGGTATGTCCCCGCCCGTCGAGGAGGAGCTCGGCCCCCTCGGCGATCCCTTTCTCGATGTACGAGACGACGCGCTGCCGCGCGCTCTCGCGAATGACCGGACCCATGGAGACGCCGGGCTCGGCGCCGTCGCCCACGCGGATGGACTTCGCCGCCGCGACGAGACGCTCCCTGATCTCGCCGTGCGATTTTCCGATCGTGACGACGACCGAGCCCGCGAGACAGCGCTCGCCCGCGCAGCCGTAGCAGGATTCCGAGACGATGCCGATGGACTTGTCGAGGTTCGCGTCGGGCATCACGACGATGAAGTTCTTCGCGCCTCCGAGGGCCTGCACGCGTTTTCCCGCGTGAGTGCCCGTGCGGTAGACGTGTTTTGCGACGGGTGTCGAGCCGACGAAAGACACGCCGCGGACGTCGGGGTGCTCGCAGAGGCCGTTCACGACGTCGACGCCCCCGTTCACGATGTTGACGACACCGGGGGGAACGCAGCCCTCGAGGAGCTCGTGGATGCGCTTCTGCGAAAGCGGCACGAGCTCCGACGGCTTCATGACGAACGTGTTTCCCGTCGCGACCGCGAACGGCAGGAACCAGAGAGGCACCATGGCCGGGAAGTTGAACGGCGCGATGGCCCCGAAGACGCCGAGAGGCTGGCGGTGGACGTCGCAGTCGATGCCGCGCGCGATGTCCTCGAGGCCCGAGCCCATCATGAGCGAGGGCATGCCGCACGCGACCTCCACGCACTCGATGCCGCGCCGCACCGAGCCGCGGGCCTCGTCCAGCGTCTTGCCGTGCTCGGTCGTGACGATCCGGGCCAGCTCCTCGAAGTGCTCCTCGAGGCGGTTCTTGAAGGCGAACATGGTCCGGGCGCGCTCGACGACCGGAGTCGCGCGCCAGGCCGGGAACGCGGCCTTCGCGGCCGCGACGGCGGCGTCCACGTCGCCCCTCGTCGAGAGCGGAGTCTTCGCGATCACCGCGCCCGTGGCCGGATTGAAGACGTCGACCGTGCCCGAGGCGCGCGCATCGACCCACATACCGCCGATGAAGTTCGAGAGGACGGGAACGGGAACGGCGTGAGACCCGGACGACAGGGCGCGATGGGTGCCGGACGTGGTCGCGGTGGGGGCGGAAGGAGCCATGCGTCACCTCCAGGGGGAACGCGATTCTATGCCCGCCTTTCAGCTTCGCGCGAGCAGCGCAGCGACCCGGTCGAGGATCCTCTCGGCGACCTCGGCCTTCGAGAGCAGCGGCAGCTCCTCTGCCCCGCCCGCGTCGATCAGGGTGACGCGGTTCGAGTCGGAGCCGAAGCCCGAGTCCGTTCGCGAGACGTCGTTCGCGACGACGAGGGAAACGTTCTTCTCCTGCAGCTTTTTTCGCGCGTTCGCGACGAGATCGTTCGTCTCGGCCGCGAATCCCACGACGCACATGGGCTGTCCGGTCTTCGCGCGCGCTTCGGCGACGGCCGAGAGGATGTCGGTCGTGCGCTCGAGCTCGAGGACCGGCGGGCCCGCGTCCTTCTTGATCTTCTGTGCGGCAGGCCGCGCCGGGCGGAAGTCCGCGACGGCAGCCGCCATCAGCAGAGCATCCGCGCCGGCGCAAGCCTCGAGGACGGCACGCGCCATCTCTTCGGCGGATCCCACGTCGATCCGCGTCGCGCCCGTCGGCGTGGGCAGAGGACATGGTGCCGCGACGAGCGTCACCTCCGCTCCGCGGTCGAGAGCGGCCTGGGCGAGCGCGAAACCCTGCTTGCCGGACGAGCGGTTCGCGAGGACGCGCACCGGATCGACGGGCTCCTCCGTGCCTCCTGCCGTCACGACGACACGCCTTCCGGAGAGGGGGCCGTTCCGGCCGACCGCGTGCCGGACGTGGCCCAGGATCTCCTCCGGCTCGAGCATGCGGCCGCGACCCGCGAGGCCGGAGGCCATCCGGCCCTCGGCGGGCCCGAGCACGGTGGCGCCGCGCATGTGAAGGGTCGCCAGATTCGCCTGGACGGTGGCGTGCTTGAACATTCCGGCGTCCATCGCGGGAGCGACGAGGAGCGGGCACCGCGCCGCGAGGGCGGTCACGGTGAGGAGGTCGTCGGCCAGCCCGTGCGCGAGCTTCGCGAGGACGTCGGCCGTCGCGGGCGCGACGAGGAGGAGATCCGCGCCTTCGCCGAGGCCGACGTGCAGGACGTGCGCCTCCGCGCCCCAGAGGTCCGCGTAGGCAGGGCGCCCCGTCAGGGACTGAAACGTCAGAGGCGTGACGAACCGCGCCGCGGCGGCCGTCAGGATCGCGTCCACCTGCGCGCCTGCCTGCGTGAGCTGGCTCGCGAGGTCGGCCGCCTTGTACGCGGCGATGGACCCGCTGACGCCGAGGAGGATTCTCTTCCCGCGGAGGACCTCGATCGTGTCCATCAGTCGCCCACGTTCATCTCGTGGACGAGACGCAGGCCGTCCAGGGTCAGCCACGGCGCCACGACGTCGATGGCCGTCGTCTCCTTCGCGACCGTCTCGGCGAGGCCGCCCGTCGCGACCACCTTCATCGCCGGTCCGAGCTCTTTCCGGAAGCGCGTCACCATTCCCTCCACGAGGCTCACGTATCCGAACAGCATTCCCGACTGGATGGAATGCACGGTGTTCTTGCCGATCGCGGACGGCGGGCGCACGAGATCCACGCGGGGGAGCTTCGCCGCGCGCTGGAACAGGGCCTCCGCCGCGATGCCGATGCCGGGCGCGATGGCGCCGCCGAGGTAGTCGCCTTCCAGGGAGATCGCGTCGAAAGTCGTGGCGGTGCCGAAGTCGACGCAGCACGCCGGACCGCCGTAGAGATGGCTGATCGCGACGGCATCCACGACCCGGTCCGCGCCGACCTGCTTGGGATCGTCGTACCGGATGCGTACCCCCGTCTTCACGCCGGCGTCCACGACGAGCGGCGTCCGGCCGAGATACCGCACCGCGGCCTCCTCGAGGACTCCCGTGAGCGGCGGCACGACCGACGCCATGACGACCGCGTCCACGGCCTCGACCTCGAAGCCCGCGTGCTCGAGCAGGTCGTCGAGGAGCATTCCGTACTCGTCCGCCGTCCGGTTGTGAACGGTCGCGAGGCGCCACCTCGGCCCCGGCACGGCGGCGTCGTAGAGGCCGAGCGTGATGTTGCTGTTCCCGACGTCGATTGCGAGAAGCATCAGGTCCCTCCGAGGACGACGTTGTCGATGAGCCGCGTCTTTCCGATGCGCGCGGCGAGGGAGACGAGCGCGGGGCCGTGGACGCGCTCGAGCTCGGCGAGGGTTTCAGCGTCCGCGACGGAAACGTAGTCCGGCCGGACGAGCGGCTCGCCCTCGAGCGTTTTCGTCAGGACCGCGCGCAGCCGGCCGGCGTCGCGCTCGCCCGAGTGGAAAGCGGCGCTGGCGGCTTCGAGGGCGCGATGAAGCACCGGGGCCGCGCGGCGCTCGTCGGGGCCGAGGTAGGCGTTCCGGCTGCTCATGGCGAGCCCGTCCTTTTCGCGCACGATCGGGCACACGACGACGTCGACCGGAAGAGACAGATCCTCGACCATCCGCCGGATCACGGCGATCTGCTGCGCGTCCTTCTGCCCGAAATAGGCTCGAGTCGGATGGAAGACGTTGAAGAGCTTCGCCACGACGGTCGCGACGCCGCGAAAGTGTCCGGGACGCCGGGCGCCTTCCAGCGGCGCACTCACGTCCTCCACCGTGATCCACGTCTGGAATCCCGGCGGGTAGACCTCGCTAGCCGACGGAGTCCAGACGGCGTCCACGCCGAGCGAGGCGAGAAGTCCGAGATCGGCGTCGAGAGCCCTCGGATAGGCGGCGAAGTCCTCCGCGGGTCCGAACTGCGCGGGGTTGACGAAGATGCTCGCCGCGACGTGCTCGTTCTCCTTCCGCGCGCGGGCCACGAGTGAGAGATGGCCTGCGTGCAGCGCGCCCATCGTCGGCACGAGGCCGAGCGACCCTTCCCGCGAAGCCCGGAACGCCCGCACCTCGGAGACCGTCGTGAGGACCTTCATGCGGCGGCGCGCGCGGCGAAGAGGCGCAGCAGCGCCTCGTTCGCGGGAGTGGGAACTCCGAGGCGTGCGCCCTCGCGCACGACGGCGCCGTTGATCGCGTCGATTTCCGTGGGCGCACCCCTGAGGACGTCCTGCAGCATCGAGGAGAGGTTCGAGGCCGTGGCGCGGGCGACGCGACGCGCCTCCGCGGCGGCGTCCGGGAAGGGAAGAGCGATTTCCTTCGCGCGCGCGACCTCCGCGACCTCGTTCGCCGCGCGCTCGAGGAGCGACAGGGCTTCGGGGCGTTCCAGGAGCTGGCCGTTCGGAACCTCCAGGATCGCGGTAAGCGCGTTGATGCCCGCGTTCACGGCGAGCTTTCCCCACGCGAGCGAAACGCCGAGAGCGGGGTCGACGGCACGCGCGTCGAGACCCGCGGAGCGAAAAAGGGCGGCGAGGGACTCGGGGCCGGCGATGTGCGTGGGGCCGTCGCCCGCCGGGCGCACGCGTCCGGGCGCGACGAGCGTCGCACCCTGCTCCGTCACGCCGAGGAGCGCTCGCGGGCCGAGCTTCTCGACGTTTCCGAGACCGTTCTGAAGGGTGAGGACGTGGCCGTCCCGGCCGGTCAACGCGGGAACCTCGCGCGCGACGCGGTCGGTCTGCCACGACTTCACGAGAACGAGGACGAGAGTCCCGGCGTCGAGCGGCGTCCCGAGGCGTACGGCCTTCACGGCGACCGCTTCTTCCGAGCCGGGAGCGTCGACGAGGATGCCGCGCGCCGCGATCGCGTCGATCCCTTCGGTCCACGTGCCGACGAGCGTGACCTCGGCCACGCGCGCGAGACGCGCTCCGAAGAAGCACGCGAGCGCTCCCGTCCCGAGGACGTGGATCTTCATGGTTCAGTGCGCCGTCTCGGCGTCCCATTCGCGCGCGATCGCCCGAAAAACGTCCTCGTCGAGCGGGTGCGCGTGGGCGGCCTCCGGAAAGCGCCCCGTGCGGACGTCGTCGACGTAGGCGGCGAACGCCCGCGCCATCTCCTCGTGGAGATTCGCATACTGCTTGACGAACTTCGGGGCGAAGCCGTCCGTCAGTCCGAGGATGTCGTGCGTCACGAGAACCTGGCCGTCGCATGCGGCTCCGGCGCCGATTCCGATCGTGGGGATCGAGAGACGGCGCGTGATGAGGCCGGCGAGACGATCCGGGATGGCTTCCAGCACGAGCGCGTGACAGCCGGCGTCTTCGAGGGCGTGGGCGTCCTCGACGAGGCTCCGCGCCGCGGCGGCCGATTTGCCCTGGGTCTTGAAGCCTCCGAGCTGGTTCACCTTCTGCGGGGTCAGGCCGATGTGACCCACCACCGGGATTCCCGCTCCGACGAGAGCTCGAACCGCGGGCACGACCTCGCGGCCGCCTTCCATCTTCACGGCGTTCATGCCGCCTTCCTTCAGGAAGCGGCCGGCGTTCCGCACGGCGTCGGCGACGGAGGCCTGGTACGAGAGGAACGGCATGTCGCCGACGAGATGGGCGATCTTCGCGCCGCGCGCGACGGCCTTGGCGTGATGGAGCATCTCCTCCATCGTCACGGGCAGCGTGTTCTCGTACCCGAGGACGACCATGCCGAGCGAATCGCCCACGAGGATCGAGTCCACGCCGGCGCGGTCGAGGGCGCGGGCGGTGGGGAAGTCGTACGCGGTGAGCATCGTGATCGGCTCGCCGCGCTCCTTTTTCGCGCGAAGCGTCTGAAGTGTGATTTTCCGATGCGGGGACGGTGAGGTCGTGGACATGGCTATCTTCTCCGTGAAAGTAAGATGCCCTTCGAAAAGATCTCGAACGGTCGACGCGTCCAGGTCGCAACCGCGATCCCGGCGCGACGAGAATCATAGACCCGTTGCGGCCGCAGGTCCACGGCCCCGCGGGAATCTTGGAGCTACGGCGACAAGACTCGTCGAAGCAACGACTCGAGCGCGAGACGGTCCAGCTTCTCCAATCGTCCGAGCCTTCGCAGGCGGAGACTCTTCTCGAAGGTCGCCAGGACGGGCTTGATCGTGGAAGGGCCGATCAGGCCGGCCTTCTTCCACCCCGTGATGGGGAGATGGAAGCCCGAGTCTCTCTGCACCTGGCTCGTGATGGCCATCAGTACGATGTCGGGAAGATTCTGGTTGCAGGCGGCCGAACTGACCACGACCGCGGGGCGGCGCTTGGTGCCGGCCTGATTCGTGAACGGGAAGGGGACCAGGACGATGTCGCCGAACTCAAAGCTTGTCGTAGGCGGCATCGATCGGGTTGTCCCACACGCGGCGGAACGAGGGCTCCGACATCTTCAGGGCAGCGCGCCGAAGCTTGTCGTCCTCGTTTTTCTGCCGGAGGAAGTCGACGAAGTCCTCCACCTCGGTCAGCCTCTCGGGAGGAAGCTCTCGGAGTTTGTCGTCGAGCGACGGCGGCCGGGGAGCACGGGAGTTGACGGCTTTCTTCATCGCTCCTGATTCTACGCGCTCCGGCGACTCAGCATCGTCAGCTCGCGTGACGGCCGGCGCCTTTCACTGCCGGCGCACGAAGCTCCAGAATTCCTTTTCGAGGGACTTCGTATCCGTGCCGAGGGCGGCAGCGAGTGCGTCGAGGCCCGCGGGCGCGCCGAGTGCCGCGGCGCGGAGGAAGACGCGGAAACGTTCCGTGCGCGCCGGATCCCCGCCGAGAAGGAAGCGGACGAGGAGACCGGCCTGGGTGTAAGCGTCGCGCCGCGTGCGGGCGTGGGCGAAAAGACGGGTGGCTCGCTCGAGCACCCCGGAGAGGGGCAGTCCGCGGCCAGCACGAACGCGCTCGAGGAACTCCTTCACCGTGGCGCGGGAACCTGACGAGACGCGCACCACGCGGTCGCCCGTTTTCCGTTCCGACGTGACCGAGTCGAGAGTTCCGCTCAGGAGCCGGCCCTCCGCGTCCGCCCGGCACCACGCGAGATCTTCCGACAGGCCTTCGGCGATCCACGGCGGGGCCTCCCGCGCGAAGACCTCCTGCGACAGGAGGTGCGCCAGCTCGTGTACGACGGTCTGCCGCGTCTCTTCGGCCGTGAGTCCGGCCAGCGCCGCGGCGATTCCGCCGCCCGCGTGCCCGCGCGTGTCGAGAGTCTCGGGATCCGACCGCGGCACGTGCACGCCCTCCACCCAGACGATGCGCTGCCGGTCCACGAGGGCCGTGAGCCGCCTCGTGGCTTCTTCGAACGCCTTTGGTCCCGAGACGTCCGTCGCGTCGGACGCTTTTCCCCATGCCGCGGCTTCGGCCGCTCCGGTGCCGACGGTCCAGATGAGGAGCGGCACGCGGAGGCACCCGAGGAAGTTCCGGGCGGCCGGGGCCGGGAGCCGGCTGGCGTCCTTCGAGCCCGCGAGCAGCAGAACGACCGCTCGCGGACGGCTGTTCGCCGAGACATCGAGGCCCGCGACCGCCACGGCGTCGGCGAAGCGGCGCTCCTCCGGCAGGCCGGGCGGGAAGACGCGCCTTCGTCGAGAACGACCGAGATTTCGCCGGATCCCTCTTCCGACGCGACGACCTTCAAGGGAGCGCCGTTGGCGAGAAACCAGCCGCCCATCTCGCTTGCAGAGGGCAGCTTCTTCTTCTCGAAGAGGATCGGCACGGCGGTCAGTTCGGCCTGTGTCTGGTCGCGATTGAGGCCTCCGAACGTGATCTCCGCGGAGGTGGAGGTTTGTCCGGGAAACTCCAGCTCGGCCCGCAGGAAGTGGAGCTGCTCTGGGACGAACGCGGGAAGCGCGATCCGGGAAGGGTCGAGAGCGAAGCCTCGGCCAGGGACCGCTGGAGTTGATCTTCTGCAAGGTCTTTCCGATTTCCACGCCGGAGGCGTCGAAAGCGGTCGCTTCGAGGTGGTGAGGCACCGGCGAGGGACCGAAATCGACGTCGATCCGCCAGGGCTCGCCGCGGAGGCGGCCCAGCATCCGGCCGTCCAGTCGGACCTCGACGGCCGCGACCTCCTTCTCGACGGCCAACTCAACCGGATGGACACCGCTGACGAGACCCAGGAAGATGGAGATAAACGTCAGCATCCCGGCCAGATACTCATTTTCTGAGAAATCTTCATTTCCGGGGCCTGATTCATCCTCATCAGTCGTTTTTTCTCTTGACACACCTCATTCGTGAAACAATTCATCCAGGTTCAACTAGGAGTACCAGACCCGTGGTCCACGCGGGCGCGGTTCCTCCAGGAGTCGTCCATGGCAACGTGGGACACGACGGAAGGCATGGGGCTGACGCCGGCACTCGCTGGTGGTGGTTCGATGGCTGAAGCGTCGGTCCTGCGCGCCGTTCTCTCAGACGAGCTTCCCGTATCGGACGACGTCTCTTCGGAAGCCGCGGGCATCACTCCCGGAGAGTGGGACTGGACCGCGCTGAACAACGTGCTCCGCCCCAAGCTGATCGGCCTCGCGGTGAGGAAGTACAACTTCAGCCGCGAAGAGGCGGAAGACGCGGTTCAGACCGTCTACATGCGCGTTCTCGCGCGTGATCCGCGCGTCAAGGACCCGATCGGCTACGTGAAGATTGCGTTCCTCAACACCTGCCTGAACATTGCGATGGCGAAAGAGCGCAGCGTCCAGCAGATGCCGGAAGAGATGGACGTGGCCGACCCGAAATGCGAGAAGGTCACGGCGCGCCTCGAGGCCGTGCGCATGGTCAACAAGGCCATCCGCAGTGCCGGGCCGAAGTGCAAGCGCATCGTGCGGCTCTACTTCGGGCAGGAATACAGCCTGGCCGACATGACGAAGGCCACGGGCTACTCCAAGAAGACCGTGTGGAAGCGCATCTGGGGCTGCCTCGACAAGATGCGTAAGGTGCTCGCGTGAGCGCGGAGCTCCGGGCTGTGTCTTCGCACCCCGAGCAGTGGGAGCTCTTCGAGCTCGTGACCGAAGGCTCGACCGAGCTGAATGCGCACGTGAAGGCGCACGTCGTCGCCGGCTGCCCGTCGTGCGGCAAGCACCTCGACGACATCCGCACGCTCTCGAGGGCGCGCGAGATGAAGGAAGAGTTCGACGCCTTCTTCGACGAGCTGCCCCAGGACGACGCCCCGCCCTCCGAGCGCGAGGAGTTCCTCCTCAAGTTCAAGAAGAAGAACCGCCCCGCCGACCGCCTCGGCCGCCTCTCCCACGACGGCCGCCAGCTCGCGGCGGAAATCGTGAAGGCGGTTTCGGAAGAAGGGCTCGACAAGGCGAAGGAGCTGCTTGGGAAGATCGAAGCGGACCCGAGCCGCGGGTACGCGTACCTGTATGCATGCCAGCTTGCAGCGCCGAAAGCTTCCAGTAATCCTGCGATGTATGTTGAGTTCGCAAAGTGTGTCGCAGAGTCCACGCGTAGCCTTCCCTATCTCGTTGAAAAGGGGCCAGCTCAACCCGTGTGCCGCGAACAGGTGCTCGGAGAGGCCGGGCTTTTGGAGTCAAACGCTCTGAACTTCCTCGGAGAGCCAACCGCAGCGCGAAAGGCGGCACAAAAAGCGCGCCTGAGTTTCGTCGAGGCCAACGAGGACAGTTTCGCTCTCGCGCTTGTGGATTATTTCGAAGGGTCAGCGGCCACGTTCGAGGGCGACTTCAATGCAGCCTGGAAGCTCTTGAAGGCCGCGCGTGCGGAGTTCCAGATCTTTGGGCAGGAGAACTGGCAGGGCCGAAGCGACGCCTCACTCGGAACGGTGATGCTCGGTAGGGGCAAGAACGAGTCGGCCGTGTATTTCTTCGAAAGTGCGTTGCGGAACCTCCATCCGGTACTCGACGAAGCAGCTTACGCGAATACGGTGATCAACCGCGGTGCTTCGCTGGTGAGTCTCGGCCGCCTGGACGCGGCGAAGTCTGCTTTCGCCAAGGGCCTCGTGTTTGCTCGTCGCCTGAATCTCAAGGTCGGGCTCTTCATCATTCGTTACGGTCTTGCGACAATCGAGCTGCTCCGGAATCATCCTACGAAGGCGTTGGACCTCTTCCAGCGAATTCGCGAGGATGCGAGACGCGAAGGCTTCTCCGCGCGTGTCCTCTCGGCTGATCTTCGGATCGCCGAGTGCCTGGGTCGACTTGGACGTGCCGAAGAGATGACCGAGTGCTTGAGCGAACTCCGTAATTCGGAGTTGATAGGTGTTGCGGGCTTTGATTCAGGCCTCCGTGAGCTCTTCGCTACCGTGGATCAGGAAGCGGTTTCGACCGATCTTCTGGCGCATGTCGCCCGGTTCGTTGAGGGCCACGATCGCGGTTCGCGCGCTGCTTACAAACCATACCGTCTGGTTGCGAACGGAAGTTGATCGTTCTCTAAACATCGTTCATAGACAGGGGGCCGAGGTGCCATGAACCGGGTACCTCACATGATTTCTTTTAAGAGGGGGGTCAAAGGTGTGCCCCCGTCTGTCCGTGTATATAGCCCACAGCTGGACAACCACAGCACTAACCAATTGTTGGTGATCCGTTAGCGCGGAGCACCAGGAGGACGTAATGAGAGAGTTCGATTGTGAGTTCAGCTTGTTTTCATATTTCATTGATCTACTTGGACTTAAGGGTAGTTCCTCGGAGGACGCGTCCGGCACGTGCAACATCAACGCCGGACCCATCGGCGCCTGACAACTAATTCCCAATAACTAACCAACAGGCTGGCTTGGCTAGCCCTGTGCAAGGTGTGTTTGCGCGTGAAATCGCGCGTTTTCGTGTTCTTGGCTGGTCAGTGCCCCGAATTGGGTACTCGAAAAAAAATCTTTGGTAAGGGGGTCAAAGCTGCGTGGCGGCCTGTCCTTACTATTAGCCCACCCTTAGACGAACCCTCGCCCAAGCTGGTGGACATTCGAGCAAATGAAGCCGCTGGTTCCCCTTGGCCGCTCACGCCGGCGCCGAGGCGGATGTCTCCGCCCCTCGCCCCGCGTACCGCGCGATGCCGTTTCCGAACGACCAGCTCTCCTTCGGGACCTCGACGAGGTTCACGAGGACGTCCTCTTCCCTGAACCCAGCGTAAACGCCCCCACGGTCCGATACGATCCAGCGACCGCCAGCGCGTATCATCGCTTTGGATGCCGACCGTTCTTCGAGATGGTCCCTGGCGCTTCTACTTCTTTAGTCACGAACCGAATGAACCTCCTCACATCCACG
Source organism: Thermoanaerobaculia bacterium (assembly GCA_963719225.1). Lineage (GTDB taxonomy): Bacteria > Acidobacteriota > Thermoanaerobaculia > UBA5066 > UBA5066 > Fen-183. Next base: position 1,809,007 of record CAVRAY010000001.1, read on the forward strand.
TTGACCGCGATGATTTGTCGGCCAAGTTCTGGCTCGGACCAGTGGCTCTCGCACGTAATTTCGGATTCAGTGCGAACGAGTTGCGACGGCTCGAGGCAATCGTGAGGGAGCGCGAAACGTCTTTCCTGGAGGCATGGTATGGGTATTTTGGCCAGCAGCTCTGACGAACGAGTCACGGGAGTGAGCGTGACGGACGATGCCCTCACTGTGTCGCTCGGCGACGGTCGCGTGATTTCCGTGCCTTTGGCATGGTATCCGCGCCTTCTTCACGCGACGGTCGATCAGCGCGCGCGCTGGCAGGTGAGCGCAGGTGGGTATGGTATCCACTGGCCAGAGATCGATGAAGACCTCTCGGTCGAGGGGCTTCTCAGGGGCGCTCCGGCTCCGCGAACGACCGTGAAGGTCTAGGTACCTCACACCAGCTTGTGACCCGCGCGCTGGAGCGCGGCAATCGCCTGGTTCAGGTGGATCTTCTTGACGAGGATGTAGTCCGTGTCGAACGTCGAGAGGGCGAAGAGGCTGATCTCGGCCTCCGCGAGGGGCTTCGCGAAAGAGGCGAGGACGCCGATCGCGTCGGGCGGGAAAGGGCCGTGGAGCTTCAGGATAGCCCAGCCGCGCGCGACGCGCAGGTCGAGGCCGTCGAGGACCGGGGGAAGGCGCAGCTCGTCGCAGACGATCGAGAGTTCGTCGTCGGCCCGGGTGATCGACGTGAAGGCTTTGCCGGCCCAGGCCGGAAGGGGAGCTTTCGCGGACAGGCGGCAGATCGCATAGGAGCCGGGGATCACGGAGAAACGCTGACCACGCATCTTTCCCGTCCGTTCACGCGAACGGATTCCGAACGCGAATCGCTCCGAACGACTGCCCGGCGTTGAGGTCTTCCGACCAGATCGTCGCGCAGCGGAGCTGGCTGGCGCTCTGCAAGATGAGGGCGTCCCAGAGGGAGATACGTTTCTTTCGATGGAGGTCGATGGCCGCGAGGACGTCCGCGCGAACGGGTTCGTGAAGAGTCCATTGCGAAAGGTCCTCGATCAGCGCGGCGGCTCCCGCTGCCGGCATCGGCTTCGACACCTTGCGGGTGATCGTGACGTAGAGCTCCTGCAGGACCTGAAGGCTGAGACAGCCCTGCCCGGAGCGCCACAGGCCGGCGACGAGCTCGCGTGCCTGCTCAGCTTTGGCCCCTGCGCCTCCGTCGTAGGCGTAAACCAGGACGTTCGTGTCGACGAATTCCCGGACCGGTTCAGCGCTCATGGAGCGAGCCGCGGGTCCACGTGACCTGGCCCCGTGTGCCGAGGTTCAGAGGCCGCTTCAGCCGCGCGAGCGCGCGCTCGCGAGCCGCGGCATAAGCGTCCTCACGCTCGACGATCTCTTCCAGCATTCCGGCGAGAAGGGCCGAGACGGAGGTCTGCCGCTCGACCGCGAGGATCTTCACCTTCCTGAGAACGGGCTTCGGAAGCGCGAGCGTGATGTTCTGGATGGGCTCTTTCACGCGAAAGAGTGTACCACGCGTTTACGTGACTTTCGGTCCTTGCTCGGCCTGGCCCATGTGGTGCTTGATCATCTCGCCCTCGGCGATGTAGATGGCCTCCTCGCCGATGTTCGTGGCGAGGTCGCCGACGCGCTCGAGGTTCTTCGAGACGCTCATGATCTCGATCGAGGCGCTGATGAGCGCCGGGTTCTCGGCCATGTAGGTCAGGAGCTCGCGGATGATGGACTTGTTCTTCTCGTCGAGGATGTCGTCGCGCTTGCAGACGTCGAGGGCGAGCGCGCTGTCTTTCCGGATGAACGCGTCCAGCGACTCCTTCAGCATGCCCCGCGCGATCTCGGCCATGTGGGGGATGTCGATCCACGGCTTGAACGGGCGGAAGCGGGAGAGGCGCTCGGCGCTCTCGGCGATGTTCACGGCGTGGTCGCCGATCCGCTCGAGGTCAGCGTTGATCTTGAGGGCCGACACGAGGAGGCGCAGGTCCCCCGCGACCGGCTGCTGCGTGGCGAGGAGGTCGATGGCGTCCTCGTCGTTCCTGATCTCCATCTGGTCGATCACCTTGTCGCGCTCGATGACCTTCCGCGCCTTCGCGGCGTCGGCCTCCACGAGCGCCTCGACCGCCAGGCGGATCTGGTTCTCGACCTCGGCGCCCATGCCGATGAGCTGCCGGCGCAGGCTCTCGAGCTTCTCGGAAAAATGTTCTTTCATGAGGTCTCCTTGGTGCGTTCCAGGGCGACGTCGCGCGGCACCGCCGCCGGCAGCGTGACGGTGAAGCGGCTGCCCTTGCCCGATTCGGACTCCACGCGGATCGTGCCGCCGTGGAGGATGAGGAGGTGCTTGACGATCGCGAGCCCGAGGCCCGTGCCCGGGACGGACTTCGCGCGGGACGGATCCACGCGGTAGAAGCGCTGGAAAATGCGGTCCTGCTCGGTGCGCGGGATGCCGATGCCGCGATCCACGACGTGGACGACGACGAAAGACGTGTGCCCGGGGCCGATCGGTATTCCACCCTCGGCGAGGACGTCGACGCGCTGGCCGGCGGAAGAGAATTTGACGGCGTTGTCCACGAGGTTGCGGAAGACCTGCGAGAGCCGGCGGCGGTCGCCGACGATCTCGAGATCCTCGCTCGCCTCGACGGCGACAGACACGCCGCGCGCGTCCGCGGCCGGGGCGAGGTCGCGCACGACGGAGCTGAGGAGCGGCTGCAGGGGAATGCGCTCGAGCGCCAGCGTCACGGCACCGGACTCGATCTGCGAGAGGTCCGTGAGGTCCGAGACGAGCGCCTCCATCTCCGACGACTGCCGCTCGAGGATGCTCATGAGCCGCGCGAGGTCGGGCGGGAGGTCGCTCTCGCCGGCGAGCGTCTCGACGGCTGCGCGGATCGCCGCGATCGGGGTCCGGAGCTCGTGGGAGACGTCCGAGACGAAGCGCCGCCTCATCGACTCCGTGCGGTCGCGCTCGGTCACGTCCCGGACGACGCCGACGGCGGCGGGCTCGCCGGCCGCCTTGCCGTGGGGGACGGCGCGGACGTTCACCTCGAGGACCTGCTCGGGCGAGGTCTCCCCGCCGAGGCGGAGGACGGCCGTCTCCTCGGACGAAGACTCGCCCCGGATCCCGGCCGCGAAGAGCCGGAGCGTCTCCGGGTCGCGCACGAGATCCACGAGCGCGTGCCGCGGAGCGCCGGCGGGCGCGCGGAGGAGGGCCAGGGCGGCCGGGTTCGCGTCGAGGAGCGCGAGAGTCCGGTCCACGACGACGAGCCCGACCGGGACCTGCTCGAAGACGGTGCGCGCGAGAAGACGCGCCCTCTCGCTGCCCTCGCGTTCCGCTGAGACGAGACGGGCGAAGCGCGCGAGCGCGAGGAAGACCTCCTGCGTCTCCTCAGATCCGCCCGCGGGCGGCACGGGGTGGCGGCCAGCCGCGGCGTCGGCGACGCCTGCGCGCACGCGCTCGAGGTCGTTCGCGTGGCGCTGGCGGATGACGATGACGAACAGCCCGACGAGGAGCCCCGCCGCGAGCGACACCTGATAGAGCGTGTCCCGGAACGGCGTCTCGAGGAGGTCGAGCTCGTTCTGGCTGACCGCGAGCCGCAGATAGCCGTACGGGGCCGCCTCCGGTCCCACCCGGCGCGCGACGTAGACGAAGGGCTCGAGAACCGTGGCGGACGTTCTCGCGCCGAAGCCGATCCCGTCTCGCCGCGCTGCGAGAACCTCCGGGCGCGAGGCGTGATTTTCGAGGCGCTCGAGGCGCTCGGGCGGGACCTCGCTGTCGCCGAGCACCGCCCCGTCGGCGGCGATGAGCGTCACGCGCGCACCGGCCTGGCGGGCCGCCTGCAGGACCCGGTCGACGGGGTGAGACTGGGTCCTGAGGTCCCCCTCGAATTCGGGCGAAAGACGCTCGAGCTTCTCGACGAGCTCGCGCCGGCTGTTCCCTTTCACGACGGAGTCCAGAACGCGCGAGAGGGCGAATGCGAAGACGCCTCCGAGGACGACTCCGAGGAGGACCGGCACGAGCGAGCGGCGCAGGATCCGGCTCATCGCGCGAACTTGTATCCCACGCCGACGACGGTCTCGATCACGCCGTCGCCGATCTTCTTGCGGAGCGAACGAATGTGGACGTCCACGGTGCGCGTCTCGATCTCGGCGGCGTAGTCCCAGAGCCGGTTCAGGATCGTCTCGCGCGACACGACGCGTCCTCCGCTCCGGATCAGGAGCCAGAGGAGGTCGAACTCCTTCTTCGTGAGATGGACGGCGTTCCCTTCGCTCTCCACGGTGTGGCGCGCCCGGTCGATGCGGAGATGGCCGTCGTCGTAGACGTCGTCCGGCGACTGAGGAGCCGCGGCGCGGCGGAGGTGCGCCGCGATGCGGGCGAGAAGCTCCTTCATCGAAAAAGGCTTCGTGACGTAGTCGTCCGCGCCCAGCTCGAAGCCGAGCAGCTTGTCGCGCTCTTCCACGCGCGCCGTGAGCATGATGATCGGGACCCGGCGCGTCTCCTCGTGCTTCTTCAGCTCGCGGCAGATCGTGAGGCCGTCCACGTCGGGCAGGTTCAGGTCCAGGACGATCAGGTCCGGAGGGCGCACGAGAAGCTCGTCGAGGGCCACGAGGCCGCCGGCGAAACGCTCGATCTCGTACCGGCCGTCCTTCTTGAGGTTGTAGACGAGCGTGAACGCGAGGTCCTCGTCGTCCTCCACGATGGCGATCCGAGGCCGCGAGGACGGGGCACCCGCAGGCGCCGTCTCTCCCCTCATCCAAATCTCCCCGTTATGTAGTCTTCAGTAGTCTTTTGCCGGGGCTTCGTGAAGATGATCTCGGTCTTGTCGAACTCGATGAGCTTGCCGAGCATGAAGAAGCCCGTCTCTTCCGATACGCGCGCGGCCTGCTGCATGTTGTGCGTCACGACGACGATGGTATAGCGCTCCTTGAGCTCGAAGATGAGCTCCTCGACTTTGCTCGTCGCGATCGGATCGAGCGCCGAGCAGGGCTCGTCCATCAGGAGGATCTCCGGCTCGACCGCGAGAGCGCGCGCGATGCAGAGGCGCTGCTGCTGGCCGCCGGAGAGGCCGAGGGCCGACGTCTTGAGGCGGTCCTTGACCTCGTCCCACAGGGCCGCGCGCACGAGCGCCGACTCGACGCGCTCCGTGAGCTCCGAGCCGCTGAGGGCGCTGTTGATCCTCAGTCCGTAAGCCACGTTGTCGTAGATCGACTTCGGGAACGGATTCGACTTCTGGAAGACCATGCCGACGCGCCGACGGAGGTCGACGATGTCGATGTCGGACCCGTAGATCTCGCGCCCGTCGAGAAGGACGTTCCCCTCGACCCGCGTGTCGGGGATGATGTCGTTCATCCGGTTCAGGCACCTCAGGAACGTCGACTTGCCGCAGCCGGAGGGCCCGATGAATGCGGTCACCGACTTCTCGCGGATGGAGATCGAGATGTCGTGAAGCGCCTGGTTCGGCCCGTAGAAAAAGTCGAGATGTCGCGCCTCCATCCGGACGGGAAAGGAGGCGCTCTCTGCCGTCGCCGGGCGGGCGACGGCGGGAGCCGGCTTCACGAGGGTGTCGGCAGCTCTGTCGGGCACAGCGGTCTCCATCATGTGCGATGCATCCTCTCGAGGCGCTTCGTGACGACGCGGGCGAGGACCGAGAACAGGAAGACGACCGAAACGAGGACGAGCGCGCCGGCCCACGCCTGCCGGTGCCAGTCTTCGTAGGGCGAGATCGCGTACGTGTAGATCTGCACGGTCAGGGACGCGATCGGCTGCGAGAGCGTCGTCGACCAGAATCGGTTCGAGAAAGACGTGAAGAGAAGGGGCGCCGTCTCTCCCGAGATGCGCGCGAGCGAGACGAGGATCCCGGTCATGATGCCCGGGAGCGCCGCCGGGAGCATGACCGTGAAGGCGGCGCGCGAGCGGGTAGCCCCGAGAGCGAGGGCGCCTTCGCGGAGCGTCGGGGGGACGAGGTTGAGAAGCTCCTCGGTCGTCCGCGTGATGATCGGGATCATCATGAAGCCGAGCGCGATGCCGCCGGCCAGGGCGCTGAAGTGCTTGACGGGCAGGACGACGAGCGCGTACGCGAAGATCCCGATCACGATGGACGGGATCCCGTTCAGGACGTCCGCGGTGAACCGGACCGCCGTCGCGAGCCGGGATTTCGGGTATTCGGAGAGGTAGATTCCGGACACGAGGCCGACGGGAATCGCGAGGAGCGAGGCGAGGCCGATCAAGGTGAGCGTGCCGACGATCGCGTTCGCCATGCCGCCGCCCAGCTCGCCGACGGGCTTCGGCATCTTCGTGAAGAAGTCCCAGCTGAGGGACGAGAAGCCCTGCTTCAGGACGTAGAAGAAGACGAGGAAGAGTGGAACGAGCGCGAGCGCGACGGACGCGGCACAGAGCCCGACGACGGCGTTCGAGAGGAGCTTGCGCCGGGAATTGCGGCTCAAGCGGCTTCACCAACCGGCAGCGCCGCCGCCTTCGGCGCCTCCACCCTGACCTCGCGGTTGACGCTCCAGATCAGGAAGCGTGACGCGGCGTTGATGAGGAGCGTGATCGCGAAGAGCACGAGCCCGATCTCGACGAGGGCGGACAGGTAGAGGTCGTCCGCGGCTTCCGTGAACTCGTTCGCGATGACGGCGGCCATCGTGTACTGCGGCGCGAAGAGCGACCAGATGACCTTCGGGCTGTTGCCGATCACCATCGTGACGGCCATCGTCTCCCCGATCGCGCGGCCGAGGCCGAGGATGACGGCCCCGGCGACGCCGGTCCGCCCGTATCGCAAGGCGACCTGGATCGCCTCCCAGCGCGTCGCGCCGAGCGCATAAGCGGCCTCACGCTGCGTCGCGGGCACGGCCTTGAGGACCTCGCGCGCGACGGAGGACGTGAACGGAATGATCATGACCGCGAGGATCAGGGCGGCGGAGAGCATCCCGACGCCGAGCGGCGGGCCGGAGAAGAGCGGAAGGCTTCGGGCCCAGGCGGGGGTGAGAATCTCGAGCTTCCGCACGAGCGGAACGAGGACGAAGACACCCCAGAGGCCGTAGACGATGGAGGGAATGGCGGCGAGGAGCTCGGTCAGGAATGCGAGAGGAGTCCTCAGGAATCGCGGCGAGAGCTCCGAGAGGAAGATCGCGATCCCGAGCGCGACGGGCGTCGAGATCAGGAGAGCGAGAAAGGAGGAGTAGAGCGTGCCCCAGATGAACGGCAGAGCGCCGAAGTCTCCGGCGACGGGATCCCACGTCTTCGTCCTCCAGAAGTTGAATCCGAATTCCACGATCGAAAGACGCGACTCACGCCAGAGGACGAACGCGATCCCCGCGACGAGAAGCACGACGAGCGCCGCGAAGAAGCCGGTCCCGACGCGGAAACCGAGATCCTCGCCTTTCCGTCGCGGGTACGGGCTTTTCGGCATCGCGTGCTCCTCCGGATTCCGGAGCTAGAGTTTGATCTTCTTCAGGGCTTCCATTTCGAGGGCGACTACCTCCTTCGGAAGCGGGGCATAGCCGAGATCGGCGCAGTACTTCTGCCCTTCCGTCAGAGCCCAATGCATGAAGTCGACCATGATCTTCGCGAGCTTCTTGTCCTTCGGATTTTCGTAGAAGAGCAGCCAGGTGAAGGAGCTGACGGGATACACGCCGGGCCCGGGCGCATTCGTGATCGAGACGCGAAAGTCCTTCGGCATGGCCTTGGCCGCGCCAGCTGCCGCCGCGGTCACGGAGTCGAGCGACGAACGGACGAATTCTCCGGCCATGTTCTGGACCGACCCGTACGAGATCTTGTTCTGGATCGCATAGATGAGCTCGACATAGCCGATCGCGCCCGGGGTCTGTTTCACGAGGCCGGCCACGCCCTCATTCCCTTTACCACCGACGCCGACAGGCCAGTTGACGGAGGTCGCGATGCCGACCTTCTTCTTCCACTCGGGAGAGATCTTCGAGAGGTAGTCCACCCAGATGTACGTCGTGCCCGAGCCGTCCGAGCGATGTGCGACGGCGATGTCCATGACGGGGAGGTTCACTCCGGGATTCAGCTTCGTGATCGCGGGGTCGTTCCACTTCGTGATCTTGCCCAGAAAGATGTCGGCGAGGACCGGCCCCGTGAATTTCAGCTCCGCGCTGACCCCGGGGATGTTGTAGACGGGGACGTCGCCACCGAGGACGGTCGGGAAGTGGAGGATCGCGCGCGGAGCCCCGGCGAGCTGGTCGTTCGTCATCGGCCCGTCGGAAGCGCCGAAGAAGACCGTCTCGTTCGTGAGCTGGCGAATGCCGCCGCCCGAGCCGATCGACTGGTAGTTGATCTCGATGTCGGGATGGAGCTTGTGGTATTCGTCGAACCATTTCGAATAGATGGGGTACGGGAACGTGGCTCCTGCGCCGTTGATCTGGACCTTCTGTGCCGCGGCCGGGCCGGCGGCAAAGAGGATTCCGAGGAGAGCGGGGAAAAGAGACCGGAGATTTCTTTTGAAAGTGGTATTCATGTTCGCTTTCGTCTCCTGAAGTCGGGCGCCTCGCGCCGGGCGCTTCATGGCGCCACGATGTGAGACGCGGATGAAGTTCGTGTGAAGACTTCCCGCAACTCTTTCTTTCTAAGAGATTTCTTTCTCTTCTTTCGTCGTTTGTCTTCGTCTTCTCTTCAGAAGTTGAAGAGCGTGTGAAGGGCGTAGAACTTGTTGTCGGCTTTCGCGGGCGCGAAGTTGTCGAACCTCTCCTGGGTGTAGTCCGCCATGAGGGTGGAGACGATGCCGTGGCCGAAGTTGAACCAGTAGGCGATACCCACGATCGTGCGCTTCTGCTTCTGGTCGGTGTTCTGGTTCGGTTTGAGTTCGTCGTAGCGGATGAGGGCCTCGAGGCCGAAGGGCGTGCGTGGCGTCACCCAGACCGAGAAATCCTTCGGCTTGACCTCGGCCGAGCCGGGCGAAGCCTGGTTCGTGGCCTCGATGTACGTGAAGCCGAGGTTCACGTAGGGATGCTCGAACGTCGTGTCGACGATCCACCGGTTCTTCTTCTGGTCCTTCGCGACGTGGTCGGCGTTGTAATAGCCGGCGATTCTCCAGCCCTTCGCGACGGCGATGCCCGCGAGCGGACGCACCGAGGCGCGAACCTGGAAGCCCTTCTGGTCGTTCGCCTCGGCCTTGCTGTAGCCCTCGCCGTTGTAGATGCCGACGTGGACGTCGCCGTAGTTGTTCGGGAAGTTGACGTGGCTCGAGATCCCGAGATCGGAAGACGTGATGAAGCCGTCCTTGTCGACCATGATCGGGCTCTGGAACCGGTAGCGATAAATGCCTTCGGCGTAGTCGATGTACGGCGTCTGCTGGAGTCCGATGCGGGCCCAGGAGCCCTTCGGCAGCCAGTCGTCCATGTTGAACTGTGCGAAGGCGTACTTGACCCGAACGGCGTAGCTGCCGGATAGCGTGCCCGTCGCGTCGGTCACGCGCACGAGGTCCGTCGTGATGCGGTACGAGAGCAGGTGGTGGAGCTGGCCGGTGATGTTGAGGTACGCGCGCGAGACGTTGAACGCGTTCGGGTTGTAGTCGCTCCCGTCGGCGTTCTTGGCGGTGGGCGAGTCCGTGTACGTGTAGTCCGCGAAGAGCGTGAATCCGACCTTGAGCGCGGGCTTGTCGTCCGGTGGGACGTAGCCGGCGGCGGGGGTGACCTGGGCGCGGGCGATTGGCGAGAGGGCGGTCACGAAGGCTGCGATCGCGACCGCGAGGACGGCGCGACGGGCGCCGATCGTCGGTTTCGGCATAGAGAGTCCTCCTTCTTTCTCGGTCGGACTCTCCCGGAGCGCGATCAACGCATTGCGAAGGTCAGGTAAATCTTGCGTGTAGAGGGTGGACGCCGGCACGACACGTCACCGGCGCGTCCTTTTACACGGCCTTAACGGAATCCTGTCTCGACGCTCAAGAAGGAGGGATATCAAGAGACACGCACCGGCGCGCCCCGCGCGCGCCTTCCTCCTCAGCCCCCGGGGATCCGGGGGCTCTTTTTTGGCGGATTCTATGAGCGGACTGGCTCGAGCTCCGGGGAGCTCTTCCTGCGGAAGTGCTCGACCTTGCGCTTCTGCTGGCGGGCCAGGAGCTCGGGATCCCGCTCGGGGATCTTGACTTCCTGTTCGTGTTCGCAGGCTGTGCAAATGCGCATGACCGTATCGGGAGGCGGCTTCAGGAGACTCACGACCATCTGGTTGGAAGCTCTGCATGCCTCGCAGGTCCAGAGATGAAGCATCGGTTTTCGACCTCCGCGCGGGCGTTTATCACACGTGCGTGCAGGTCACGTGAAGGCCCGGTGCACAGCAAGATCGGAACCAGGGGAGGGCGATGAGGCGAGAGAGAGGGCGGCCAAAATCGCCTTCATGGCAACTCAGAACCCGAAGGATCGGTCCGCTGCCTCTGCTTTTCGTGTCGTGCGCCTCGGCGAGGATTCAGTGCGTGCGTCCGCGCGTGTCGAGGCGCTCGCTCAACGCGAAGCCGGTCTCCGAGTCCCTTCCGAAGACATCGACGTAGGCCACGGACGGGAAAAGACCTTTCGTCGCCGAGACGAAGACGCGTGAGAGGACGGCGTTTCGGCCGTCGATCTCGGTGAGGACCTCGGCGCAGCCCTCGCGTTCGCGCAGGAGAAGCGAGCGGTTGGGAAATGCGCGCATCTTGAGTGAGAACGCACCGGGCGAGGGTCCTTGCACGGCTTCGACCCCGTAAGCGCGGATCCTCTCGAAGAAGTTCAGCCCGAGCTCGCGGCCGTCCTCGGCCTTCATGAGCCAGAAGACCCGCACCGGTTTCTTCGGATCGAGCTGGCCGTCGGCGGCGTGCACCGCCTCGTACACGACGACGTTCGCGTTCACATTCCTCTCGACGGTGAAGAGCGGCCCGCACGCTTCGTCCGCAGACAAGGCCGGCACGACGGCGATCAGGAGAAGCGCGCCAATCGACTTCTTCACGGGATCCCCATCGGGCCGGGATGGTACCTGCTCTTCGTATGATCGAGGCGTGAGCGGCGCCGAGAAGAACTACGAGCTCCTGGAAGGCCGCGAGGGCGTGCCGGTGAAGGCGTGGGTGAAGGGCGTGCCGTTCGAGGAGGAGGCCAAAAAGCAACTCCTGAACGTGGCGCGGCTGCCGTTCGTCTATCGGTGGGTCGCGGCGATGCCGGACGTGCACCTCGGCATCGGCGCGACGGTGGGAAGCGTGATCCCGACCGTGGGCGCGATCATCCCGGCCGCCGTCGGCGTGGACATCGGCTGCGGAATGATGGCGACGCTGACGACGCTCGTCGCGAGCGACCTTCCGGATGATCTCAAGGGAATCCGGAGCGCGATCGAGCGCGCGGTGCCGCACGGGCGCACGAACAACGGCGGGCGCGGGGACCGCGGGGCGTGGGGAGACGCGCCGGATCCGGTCGCGGAAGCATGGAAGAGACTCGAGCCGGCCTACCGCCGCCTCCTCGACCGCCACCCTTCGCTCGACCGTGGCGCTCCGCCGGCGGCGCAGCTCGGCACGCTCGGCACCGGAAACCACTTCATCGAGGTCTGCCTCGACGAGAAGGACCGCGTCTGGTTCCTTCTCCACAGCGGCTCGCGCGGCGTGGGCAACCGCATCGGGACGCAGTTCACCGAGATCGCGAAGAAGGACATGAAAGCGGCAGGCGTGGACCTGCCCGACCGCGACCTCGCCTACCTGCCCGAAGGCACGGCGCACTTCCGTGACTACGTTGAAGGTGTCGGCTGGGCGCAGCACTACGCCGCGACGAACCGCGTCCTCATGATGGAGCGCATCGTCGGAGCCGTGGCTTCCTCGGGAGACGTGCCGCCGTTCACGGTCGGCGGGACTGTCGTGAACTGCCACCACAACTACGTCGCGAAGGAGCGCCACTTCGGGCGCGAGGTCTTCGTGACGCGCAAGGGCGCCGTGCGCGCGGGCAAAGGGGAGCTCGGCATCGTCCCCGGCAGCATGGGCGCGCGCTCCTACATCGTGCGCGGGCTCGGGAACCCCGAGAGCTTCGAGAGCTGCTCGCACGGCGCCGGCCGCCGGATGTCGCGCGGCGAGGCGAAGCGCCGCTTCACGGTGAAAGACCACGAGGAAGCCACGCGCGGCGTGGAATGCCGCAAGGATTCCGGGGTCATCGACGAGACGCCCGCCGCGTACAAGTCCATCGACGACGTGATGGCCGCGCAGCGCGACTTCGCCGAGCCCGTCGAGACGCTCCGGCAGGTCGTTTGCGTCAAGGGCTGAGACGGCAGAGTCCGAGCGCCAATCTCAGGCGACGGCAGGCAGGCGCGACGGCATGAGGTGCGTGCCCGGCCCGAGGCGGGCGCGGTGGCCCTGCCAGTCGACCTCGCGCGAGACGTACGGCACAACCTGCGTCGCGAGCTGAAAGAAGTCCTTGACCGGAAGCAGGAGGAGCTGCGCCGGAGTGAGGTCTGCGCGCGTCGCACGCGCGAGGACGAAACCCTGCGCGAGCCGGAGAAGGAGGATGGCGCCGGCGGCGGCAAACGGCAGAGGCGGGAGGCCGGAGGGCCCGAGCGCCGCGCCGCCGCAGGCGAGGAGGGAAAACGGAAGCGGATTGAGGAGGAGCTCGCCCGTGTACGTCATCTTCGAGAAGGAATAGCGGATCTTTCCCCAGCGCACCTGGCGGTCCAGCGCCCGCCCGAGGGGTCTGTCGACCGTCACGTTGCGGACGACGACCGTCGAAAGTGCGATCCGAAAGCCCGCATCTTTCACGGCGCAGCCAATCGCCTGGTCCTCCGCGAGGACTTGTGCGAACGCCGCGAAGCCGCCGATCGCGTCATGGGCGGCCCGCGTCAGGGCCATGGACTTGCCCACGACGCAGGCGACGCTTCCGGCGTCCGCGAGAACCGTGCCCGGCAGGACGAACGTGAGGAGGTGAAGGCTCTCGATCACGGCGCCGAACGACCGCGCGCCGGAGCCCGTGAAGACGTTCGAGACGCAGCCGATCGCGGGATCGTCGAACGCGGCGACGGTCGCCGCAACGTCGTCGGGCTCGAGGCGCACGTTCGAGTCGGAAACGAAGAAGATATCACCGCGGGCGGCGCGTGCCGCCGCGACGAGCCGCTCGACCTTCGGGTTCGAGAGCGCGATGCCGGTCCCTCCGCCCACGACGAGGCGGAACGGAGCATCGGGAAAGCGAGCCATGACGCGCCGGGCGGTGGGCACCGCGGGATCCTCCTCGCGCTCGGCCGAGAGGATGACCTCGTACGTGACGCCCGTCAGGCGCGCGAAGGAGGCGAGGTTCTCCTCGAGGCCGTCGTCAAGCCCGGAGAGGGGCTTGAGGATCGAGACGCGCAGCGGCGTCGTGGTGAAAGCGGCCGGCAGGGAAGCGCTCGCGGCCGGCTCGCGCCGGCCGGGCGCGAAAGGGCGAGGCTTGTGTTTCCGCTTCCCGAGGAACCGGACGACGAGACCGGTCTGGACGGTCGTCAGCACGGCACCGATCGCGGCCAGGGCGAGGAGAATCGTCGTGATCATGGCGCTCACGCGGTCGCCGGCTCGACGAAGCCGGGAATGACGGTGCAGGGGCGGAGCGGCTCGGTCTCGTCGGGGATGCGCGCCGCGACGGGGAACGGATCTGGCAGGCGCGTGATGCCGAGTCCCTTCCCGGTGCGAAGCGACGCGAGGATCGCGTTCGGGCTCTTCTCGGCGCTCATGAGCGTCTTCCAAGCGTAGAGGTGCGGGCGGTCGTGGAAGTCGCTGTTGCCGACGTACGGGAGGCGGGCGCGCGAGACCTGCGGGAAGAGGTCCCACCGGCACGCGAGCTCCCAGAGGTCGATGAGCCGCGAGACCTCGCGCCGCTTGTTCCAGAGGTAGAACGTGTTCGCGAACCAGTCGGACTGCTCGTTCGGATGGCAAGCCACCGTCACCGCGCCGGCTTCGCGGGCGCGGGTGAGCATCTCCTCGACTGGGCCGTCCGCCGGGACGAAGCGGTCGAGTCCGAGCGCGAGGGCGTGGGCCGAACGCTTCCCGCTGAGGGCGTTTCGCGTCAGCTCGCAGCCGGCGAGGACGACCATGCGGTGCTCGTCCCACGCGCGCCGCGCTTCCGTTTCGATCTCGGCGCGGTACGCGTCGAAGTTCTCCTTCGTGATCGACAGCCGGCAGCCGTGCGCGATCTTCCCGAGGAGGGAGTCCGTGTCGACGACGTGGTCGGTGATGGCGATGACGTCATGGCCGGTGCGCCCGAAGAGGTCTACGATCTCGGGAATCGACAGGCGTCCATCCGACCAGGTCGAATGCACGTGAAAGTCGGCCAGCAGCATGATGGTTCGCCTCCTTCCCCGCGAAAGATGGGACCCGGGGGTCGAAAGGGGATGAGGAAGCCGTTCAGGCCGTGTTAAATGTGCACAGATTTCTGTGCAGGGTTTTCCCGAAAGGGCCGAGAAAGGAATGACTTGCCGATTTCGCGGAAGATCCCGGCCGAAGGCCGCGGGCGGCGCTCGAAGGTCCCGGGATCGACCGCGAAAAGGCCGAACTTCGGGCCGTATCCGTCCAGCCATTCGAAGTTGTCGAGCAGCGACCAGTGAAGGTAGCCGGCGATCGGAACGCCCGCCGCCTCGGCCTCGGCGAGCGCGGCCAGGTGGGACTTCAGGAACTCGGGGCGAAACGAGTCGGCCCGGTCCGCGACGCCGTTCTCCGTGACGAGGACCGGGAGGCCGAGCGCTCCCGCGTCCCGAAGAAGGCCGGGGAAGGACGCCGGCGCGATCTCCCAGCCGTTGTCGGTGAGGCCGCGCCCATGCCGGTCGCGGTACGCGAAGCGGGTGAGGACGCGCGTCGCGGCCGGGAAGCGCACGTGCAGGCGCGAGTAGTAGTTGACACCCACGAAATCGAGCGAGCCCAAGAGCGCATCGCGGCGGCCCTTGAAACGCGTGAACGGCGGGATCCAGAGATCCCACCGCCCCGTCGTGAAGGCCTCGAGGAACGCCGTGTTGTAGAGCCGGCGCGCGTGGCGGGCGAGGAAGGCGTCGAGCGGGTTTCGCGGGCGGTCCGCGGCGAAGTCCATCATGTTGTGCGCGATGCCGATCGCCGCGCCGGGCGCCTCCTCGCGCAGGATTCCCGCCGCCTCCGCGTGCGCCGCCAGCATGTGGTCGAGGGCCAGCCCCGCGGCGCGCGGGTCGGCGAGGCCCGGCGGGATCTGGCCGTCGAGGAACCCTCCGAGGAGGAGGACGAGCGGCTCGTTGAACGTGAGGTACAGCCGCACGAGGGGAGACAGGGCGCGCGCGGTCTCCCGCGCGAAGCGCGCGAAAGCGTCGACCGAGGCCGGCGAGGTCCACGGCGTCTCCGGGTGGAACCACCGGGGATGCGTGTAGTGGTGGAGCGTCACGATCGGCTCGAGGCCCAGGGAGACGAGGCGCTCCACGAAGCGCCGGTAGCGCGCGAGCGCCGAGGCGTCGAAGGCGCCGCGGCTCGGCTCGACGCGGCTCCACGAGACGGAGAACCGGAAGGCGTTCGCGCCGAGACCGGCGGCGAGGGCCGCGTCCTCCTCATATCGGCTCCACGAATCCGCCGCGCGCCCGCACGCGCCACCCTTCGCGCGGCCGGCGGCCTCCCAGTCCGTCCAGTCGCACGGGTCGCCGCCCTCGACCTGGTAATGGGAGACGGCGACGCCGAAAAGTCGGCGGCGGTCGGGGAACGGGAAGGCGCTCACTTCGCGCCAAGATAACAGGGCTACGATACGGTCGAGACGATCAGGCATGGCCACGAAGAACATCGCGGCGATCGACGTGGGTTCGAACTCGATCAAGCTCCTCGTCGCGCGGCACGATCCTTCGGACGCCGGCCACTGGTCCGAGGTTCTGCGCGAGAAGGAGATGGTGCGGCTCGGGCAGGAGACGCTCGTCAAGGGATCGCTCTCGGAAGAGGCGATGGCCGACGGGATCGACTGCCTCGTGCGCTACGCGGCTCTCGCGCGCGCCGCGGGGGCCGGCGCGATCACCGCGGTCGCGACGTGCGCGGTCCGTGAGGCCGCGAACGGAGACGAGTTCGTCAAGCGCGTCCGCAAGGAGACCGGGCTCCGCCTCGCGGTGATCTCCGGCGAGGAGGAGGCGCGCCTCATCACGCGCGCGGTACGCTCGGAGCTCCCGCCCTCGTGCGACCCCCTCCTGGTGCTCGACATCGGCGGCGGGTCGACCGAAGTCATCGTGGCGAAAGGCGACCGGATCCTCCTGGCCGAGAGCCTCGATCTCGGGGCCGTGCGGTTGACGGATCTCCACGTCTCGTCGGACCCCCTCTCGGCCAGGGACGAACGCCGGCTCCGGCGCGCGGTGAGGAGCCGCCTCGAGCGTCTCGAGAAGCCGGTACGCCGCGCGAAGATCAAGACCGCCGTCGGAACGTCGGGCACGATCCTCGCAGTCGCCACGATCGCGGCCGAGGTGCGCGGACGTTCGCCGGTCGGCGCGGGCCACCGGGCCCTCGACCGAAAGGACGTGACGAGGATCGCGAAGCTTCTCGCGAAGTCGAATGCCAGACAGAAGCTGCACATCCCCGGGCTCGAGGCCGACAGGAGGGACATCGTGACCGCGGGCGCGATCCTCCTCGAGGAGCTGCTCGACGCGTTCGACGTGGAATCCCTCCTCGTATCGGACCGCTCGCTCCGCGATGCCCTCGTTCTCGAGGCGCCGGCGGCTGCCGGGCGCGGGCGCAACGGGGAAGTGAACATCCGGCGTGAATCCGTCGCCCGCCTCGCGAGGCGCACGGGCCTGCCGCGCGTCCACGCCGGGCGCGTCCGGGATCTCGCTCTCGCGCTCTTCGACCAGACGCACAGCCTGCACCAGCTCACCGCGCTCGAGCGCGAGTGGCTCGAGCACGCGGCCGTGCTGCACGACATCGGCCTGTCGGTCGCCTATCCGCGCCATCACCACCACTCCTACTATCTGATCCTGCACGGCGACCTGAAGGGGTTCACACAGGCGGAAGTCGAGCTGATCGCCCTCGTCGCGCGCTATCACCGCAAAGCCCCTCCGGACGAGGCGCACGAGCCGTTCCGGGCGCTCGACCCGTGGAAAAAGCCCGTCGTCGAGAAGCTCGCGGCGCTCCTGAGGGTTGCTGATGCCCTCGACCGCACGAATCGCGGCCTCGTCAAGCGCGTTCGTGTGACGTTGCGGGGCAAGCGGGTTCACATCGCCTTGTCGGCGCGGCAGCCGCTGGACCTCGAGCTTTGGGCGCTGAAGAAGAAAGGCCGGCTTTTCGAGAAGACTTTCGGCGTGGACCTCGTCGCACGGGCGGTTGTCGGATAATCGAGACGTGCTGCCCGCCATCATCGTATTCCTCGCTGCCCAGGCAGCTTCGGCGGCGCCGGCGCCCGCGCCGACGCCGACGCCGACGCCGACTCCCACCGTGACTCCCGGGACCCCCACGCCGACCCCCTCTCCGACCCCCGTCGCGGCCGCGAATCCCTATCGTCCGCGGGAGCTCTCGTCGATCGCGCGAGACCGCCGGCTCGGACGCCTCTCGGGCGCCGGAGCCCCCGTGGTGACGACTGCCGTGCCCGAGACGATCACGTCAGGACCGTCCCCGACGCGCCGACCCGAGTTGGTGAGGGTGGAGAGCATCCAGGACAATGGCGCCGTGAACGACGGCTTCGTCTCGGTCTACGGCACGGTACGCAACACGGGCCGGGTCGCCGCGTGCCGCGTGAGGATCTTCCTGAGGCTGTTTGACGAACACGGAGTCCTGCTCTCGACCGGTGAGACGACGACCGATCTCAAGATCGTCGGACCCGGGGAGGCGGTCACGTTCGGTGGAATCGTCAGGGCCCCCGCGGGCCTGCGCGGCTCGAGGGAACGAAAACGGGATCCGCTCGTCGACGGGACCTCGACGAACTGGAAGCGCGTGGGCCGCGTCGAGGGCGAAATCACGGGTGTGAGCGAGGAGTGCTCGTGAGCAGCGTCGCCACTGCTCTGCTCGTCCTCCTTCAGGTCGCGGCGGCGGCGCCGAACGCCACGCCCGCGCCGACTCCCACACCGACGCCCACGGCGACTCCGACGCCAGCGACGCGCGGCCTCGTCCGGCCGCGCACGCTGCAGGACGTCGCGCGGGAGAGGCGACTGAAGACGGGAGCCGACGCGAAAGGTTCACTCTCCACGATCACGCTCGGTCCCGCGCCGGGCTCGACGCCGGGCGCGACTCCCTCGGCTTCACCCGTCGCGGGCGAGGAGAAGCCGCCGATCGAGGCGCCGACCGCCTCGGACGTGCGAGTCGTGGCCGTCTCGAACGACCGGGTCGTCGATCCCGCCGGCCTCGTCCGCGTCTCGGGAACGGTCCGCAACGGCGGAGACCAGTCCGTGTGCAGCATCGCGATCCTCGTGAGGATCTTCGACAGCAAGGGCAACTACCTCGCTTCCGCCCAGACGACGGCGGACGTGAACATCCTGCCGGCGAAGGAGACGTCGAGCTTCCACGCGAGCGTCCAGGCTCCGCCGGGGGTGCGGGGCGCACGCGTGGACCCCGACCGCCGCGACGTGACTGACGGAAGCACGACGATGGCGGGCGACTGGACGCTGCTTGGCGGCACCGAGGCGAAGGTCGTGGACGCGGCGGCCTGTCCGAAGTGACGGCTAGCCCGCTTTCTCAGAAAGTCCCCTAGCGCGCGGGCGGCTTGGCCCTCGCGAGCAACTTCTTCGTCTGGATGTAGCCGCTGAGGATGCGCAGCGTCGCCGCCCGCGTGTTCGGGTTGCGGCTGAAGATGGCGGTCGTGGCTTCCGGACCCACGGCCTTGTTCTGCCAGACGAAGTCCTCGATGAACTTGTTCGGCTGCTCGGGTTTGCCCCACCCGTCGTAGAGGTCCTTGAGGACGCGGTCGGCCGAGGCGGAAGGCATCTCGATGAAGACTTCCGCGAAGCGGTTCCCCCAGAACTCGTAGACGATCTTGTCGAGGGGCGCGCCTGCCCACGTGAGATCGTCGTTCGAGATCCAGCAGAATTTCGCCTCCGCGTGGTCGTCGAGGATCTCCATCCGGGGCTCCGGCACGTCCCCCCATTTCATGCCCCTGAAACCCGGCTTCATCCCGCCGCTCGCGCCGCTCTTCCCGCTGAAAAGCCCCATCGCCTCTCCTTATGGATGGAAAAGGATAGCGCGTCCGCCCCGCCGAGGCCCGCCAGACCGCGATCAGGCTCCCGTCTTCAGCGCCGCATCGAGGAGGTCCATGTCCACGCGCGGCATCGCTTCGCCTTCCGCGTGGCGTCGGTCGACCTCCGCGCGGACGAGAGGCGCTTTCTCCGGGTGCTGCCTCAGAGAGTTCACGGCGCCGACCGTGATCGTGTACGTGCCGCAGACGGGACATCGCAACTCGATCTCGGCGGTCGCGCTGCGGGCTCCGAGCGCCGTACCACCGCAGAGAAGACAGGCCATGTCCACGATCGACATGGGACACCCCCGGTGCGGGACCGATTCTCCCTCTTTTCGGGGCGGGAAGAAAAGCGCTGGGAGAAGAGGAAGTGGTACCCCCAGAGGGATTCGAACCCTCGATCTCCACCTTGAAAGGGTGGCGTCCTGGGCCACTAGACGATGGGGGCACCCGGGGAACCGCGGATTCTAGCGGCTTTGGCGCCCCGCGTCAGTCCGGCTGGACGAATGCCTGCTCGAATCGCCTGACGACGTCGTCGATCGCCGGCTTCTCGGGCGCCGCCTTCCGCGAGAAGACCCCCGAGATCTTCTTGAGCGCCGAGGTCTTTTCCTTCGGCTGCGTCGCGCGCGCCTCGATGAGAGCCTGATGCACCTCGCGCACGATGCGGGGGTGTGGCTCGTGATCCCGGCGCGCCGCGTGTTTCAAGACCTCCGCGTTCGGGATCTTCGAGCTGCCGCTGGCGAGAAGGACGTCGAAGGCCTCGGCCGACGCCCTCAAACGGAGGCTTCGTTTCGAAGCTGAAATGCCCATACGTTGCTCCCCGGAGGAAATCTGCTCACCCGAAAGGCTGGTGAGCCGTGCTGGACTCGAACCAGCGACCCCCTGCTTAAAAGGCAGGTGCTCTAACCGACTGAGCTAACGGCCCGCCGGCGGCGGAGTGTAGCAGGGTGATCCTCGATCACGGTCCCGGCTTGATCCACCGTTGGAACCACTCCAGGTTCCGCCTCATCGCCTCCCGTTGGAGCATGGGCTCGTAATAGAGGTGCGAGCTCCGGGGATAGATGTCGAACTCGACGGTCTTGCCGAGCGCCTTGAGCGCCCGATAGAACTTCCAGGCGTTCGCGATGGGCACGCGGAGGTCGCGCTCGCCGTGCTGGATGAGGAGCGGCGTCGTCACGTTCTGGGCGAAGTTCAACGGGGAGTGCGCGAAGTACGACGCGCGGGCTTCCCAGGGCCGTTTGAAGTAGTCCGCCATGGACTCGCCGGCATCCGAAAGGAAGTACTGGTCCGCGAGATCGCTGATCGACGCGGCGGTCGAGGCGGCCTTGAAGCGCCCGGTCTGCGTGACGATCCAGTCCGTCATGAAGCCGCCGTACGACGCACCCATCACGCCGAGCCGCTCCGGATCGGCGATCCCCTTGGCGATGAGATCGTCGACGCCCGCCATGATGTCCTTGTAGTCGCCTTCGCCCCAGGCGTTCACGATCGCGCGTTGTCCGGCCTCTCCGTACCCGGCGCCGCCCCGGGGCATCGGAAAGAGCACCGCGTAGCCCGCGCTCGCCATGGCCTCGGTCGGGTAGGGATCGACCTGACCCACGGTCTGCATGAACTGCGGAAAGAGGCCGTACGTGACGCCTCCGCCCGGGCCGCCGTGGCAGTACACGAGTAGAGGCAGCTTTCGACCTGCGGTCCACCCGGGCGGCGTCAAAAGGAGTCCCCAGATCTCCATGCCGTCGAAGGACCTCCAGCGGACGGCCTTCAGCTCTCCGAGCTCGAGCTCGCGGAGCTCGGGATTGACCTCGGTCAGCTTCGTCGTGCGGCCGCTCTCCGTGTCGATCACGAAGACGTCGCCCATCGTGCGTCCCTCGACCGCCCGATAGGCGAGGTTCTGCCCGTCGCGGCTGAGGCTCGGGGAGAAATCGACGGCGCCTTTCACGCGCTCGGAGCGGCCGGTCTCGATCCACACCCGGACGAGGGGCTGGTCGAACATGCGGTCGGCCTGTGCGAAGGGGCCGTCGTTGGTGAGGAGATAGACGGACCGGCTGTCGCGCGCCCACACGAGGTCGCCGACCCAGGCGTCCTTCGGGCCCAGCCAGACGGGAGCGGACGTGCCGCGCGCGCTCGCGACGGCGAGGCCGCGCGAAGACGTGAGCTCCGTGCGCCCGTTCGTCGAGACGAACGCGATGCGTGTTCCATCGGGGGAATACTGGGGCTGCGAGTTCATCCCGGGCCGGTCGACGACGGTCCGCGGCGCACCGCCCGCGAGAGGAACCGCGTAGAGCCGGCTCGCGTATTGCGCGGCGAATCCGGTCATGGGAGAGGCGGCATAGGCGATCTCCGTCCCGTCCGGTGCCCAGGAGAAGCCGTCCACGTAATGTCCCGCGGGCGTGAGCGCGCGCGCCGGAGCGTCGTCGAGCGGTTGCAGCCACAGCCTCGTCAACGCGTCGGGCGCGTCGACGTGGATGACGAAGGAGCTCTCCTTGCGTCGCCGTTGCTCCTCGGCAGACGCGGGATCGCGCGTCACGTACGCCAGGCTCCTGCCGTCGGGAGCCCAGTCGTAGGCGTTGACACCCTCCGGCGCCTTCGTCAGGGCATGAGCGTCACCCCCCGACGCGGAGACCGCGAAGACCTGGGGCCTGTCCCCCGCGTAGCCGAGGAAGGAAACGCGCTCTCCCTCCGGCGACCAGTGGAGCTTCGGGACCGGCACGCGCGGCGCGAAGATGCGGACTCCTTCCGCGATCCGGCGCGGGGATCCGCCCCGGGACGGCACGACGTAGAGGGCCGCTTCGTGCGCGTTCTTCTCGAGCGAGGGAGTCGAGACGACGTAGGCCACACGGCTCCCGTCAGGCGAGATCCTCACGTCCATGATCGACCGGAGCTTCATCAGGTCGTCGATCGTCACCTTCGCCGATTCCGCCGCCGCGGCGAGGGAGAGGAGCGCGACGAATCCGACCGCGGCCGCTCTCTTCATTCGCGCAGGTCAGCCGACCAGGCTGGGCTTGAGCCACGTGTCGAGAGCCGTGCCCGGGCGGACGATGGTCTCCTCGCGCTTCGCTCCCGTGGAAAGGAGCGCGACGCGGGCACCGACGATCTCCTCGAGCGCCGAGACGTATTCGCGCGCACGCGCGGGCAGCGCGTCCCAGCTCTCGATGCCGGCGATGGACGTCTTCCAGCCCGGAAACGTGAGGTACTCCGGCTTCGCGCGCTCGTAGAGGTCGGCGCGCGCGGGGACGGCGGACACGGGTTTTCCGTCGATCGTGTAGCCGGTGGCGATACGGACCTCGTCGTGATCGTCGAGGACGTCGAGCTTCGTGAGAGCGATCGCGTCCAGTCCCGACACGCGCACGGCCGTCCGTGCGACGACCGCATCGAACCAGCCCACGCGCCGCGGCCGGCCGGTGACGGTGCCGAACTCGTTTCCGCGGGTCCGGATCCTCTCGCCGATCTCGTCGTTCAGCTCGGTCGGAAACGGGCCCGAGCCGACGCGCGTCGTGTACGCCTTCATGACGGCCACGACCGCGCCGAGCGCCGACGGCGGGAGCCCGAGACCCGCGCACGCGCCGCCCGGCGCGCAGGACGAGGACGTGACGAAGGGATAGGTTCCGTGGTCCACGTCGAGCATGATTCCCTGCGCGCCCTCGCAAAGGAGCTTCTTGCCCTTCGTGAGCTCGCCGTGGAGAAAGACCGACGTGTCGGTGACGAACGGCGCGAGCTTCCGGCCGCACTCGATGTACGTCTCGAGAGTCTCGTCGATCGGAGCGCCGTCGACGCCGTAGAAGTGCTTGAGCACGGCGTCGTGATGGGCGACGAGCGGCCGCGCGATCGCGGAGAACCGGTCCGGGTCCACGAGGTCGGCGATGCGAAGTCCGGTGCGGTTCGCCTTCGACTCGTACGCCGGACCGATCCCGCGCGAGGTCGTGCCGATGTTCGCGCCGCCGAGCGCCTTCTCGCGCGCCCCGTCGAGGAGCGCGTGCGTCGGCAGGATGACGTGAGCGCGGTCGGAAAGGCGAAGGTTGTCGCCGACCGTGACGCCGGCCGCGCGGAGCGAGTCGATCTCGGCGAGAAGGGCGCGCGGGTCCACGACGAGACCGTTGCCGATCACGTTCATGACGCCCGCGCGGCAGATGCCCGACGGGACGAGCCGCAGCGCGAAGTGCTTGTCCTTGAACTTGACCGTGTGGCCGGCATTGTGGCCGCCCTGGTAGCGGGCGACGAGGTCGAACGACGGGGAAATGAGATCGACGACCTTGCCTTTGCCTTCGTCGCCCCACTGTCCGCCAATGACGGCGAGAGCCGAGCCCTTTATGTGTATCACTTTTGGATTGTACCGGAGGAGAAGAGAAATTATCTGTTTCGGAGGGGAGAAGAGAAGATTTCTTAGAAGGGCGAGTGTTGGCGAAGCGATGGTGGCGCCGGGGCGGTGACTCGGGGCCGATGCGAGAATGAAGCATCGTGGCTCGCGTCATCGAACTGGACGGGGACTCTCTCTCACTCGAAGATCTTTACGCCGTGTCCCGCGGCGAGATGTCCGCGGCGCTCGCGCCGCGCGCCGCGGCGCGCGTGGATGCGGCGCGGGCCGTCGTCGATCGTGCGGTCGCGGAGAACCGCGTCGTCTACGGCGTCACGACGGGTTTCGGGAAGTTCGCCGACGTCGTCATTCCGAGGGAGAAGCTCGGGCCCCTTCAGCTGAACCTCGTGCGCAGCCACGCGGCCGGGACGGGCGCGCCGCTTTCCGCTCAGGCCGTCCGGGCGGTCATGCTGCTGCGCGCGAACTGCCTCGCGAAGGGTTTCTCCGGCGTCCGCAGGCAGACACTCGAGCTTCTCCTCGCGTGCCTCGCGAAGGGAATCCATCCCGTCATTCCCGAGCAAGGCTCGGTCGGCGCGTCGGGAGACCTCGCGCCTCTCGCGCATCTGGCGCTCGCGCTCGTCGGAGAGGGGGAAGCGGACCGGGACGGAAGACGCCTGCCGGCCGCGGAGGCGCTCCGGGCGGCGGGCCTCGAACCGGCCGTGCTCGAGGCGAAGGAAGGGCTCGCGCTCATCAACGGCACGCAGCTCACGACGGCGATCGGCGCGCTCGCGCTCCATCGCACGCTGCGGCTTCTCAAGGCCGCCGATCTCGTCGCCGCGCTCACGCTGGACTGCCTGAAGGGCACCGACGCCGCGTTCGACCCGCGCATACACGCGGCCCGCCCGCATCCCGGACAGGTCGCGTCGGCGGAGAATCTCCGTACGCTCCTCGCGAACTCGCCGCTCCGCGAGAGCCACCGCGACTGCGGCCTCGTGCAGGACGCCTATGCGCTCCGATGCATCCCGCAGGTCCACGGCGCGGCGCGCGACGCCGCGGCGCACGCGCGGCGCGTGATCGAAATCGAGATGAACGCCGCGACCGACAACCCGATGGTCTTCGCCGAGACGGGCACTCTCGTCTCGGGGGGGAACTTCCACGCGGCGCCCGTCGCGCTCGTGTGCGACCTGCTCACGACTTCCGCGGCCGACATGGCGTCGCTTTCGGAGCGCCGGACGGAGCGGCTCGTGAATCCCGCTCTTTCCGGGGACCTGCCGGCGTTTCTCACGCGCGACGGCGGCCTGAACTCCGGACTCATGATGATTCACGTCACCGCCGCCTCGCTCGTGTCCGAGGCGAAGTCGAGCTCCTTCCCGGCCTCCGTGGACTCGATCCCGACGTCGGCCGGAAAGGAAGACCACGTCTCGATGGGCCCGATCGCTGCCCGAAAGTTCGCGAAGAACGTCGACCTCTTCGAGACCGTCCTCGCGATCGAGCTCCTCGCGGCGGCTCAGGCGCTGGACCTCAGGCGCCCGCTGAGGACCTCGGCGACGCTCGAGGAGCTGCATCGCCTCGTGCGCGCCCGCGTGCCCTTCTGGGACACCGATCGCCACGCGGCTCCCGCGATCGAAGGTGCGCGGGCCGTTCTGGCCGGCGACCTCGACGCCCTTCTCGCGCCGCTCCTCTGACTCAAGCGCCCGAGCTGGTTGCCGCGAGGTAGCGGCGTGGAGTCGAGCCGAGCTCGCGCCTGAACATCGCGATGAAGGCGCTCGGGCTGTCGTAGCCCACCTCGAACGCAACGTTCGTCACTTTCTTCCCCTCGGCCATCAGCTCGACTGCCCGGGCCAGGCGCGCGCGCTGCCGCCATTTTTCGAACGTGAGGCCGGTTTCGGAGAGGAAGAGGCGCTGCAGGGTACGCGCGCTCGCGCCGGCCGAGCGGCCGACCCGTTCGAGCGGTTGACGCGTGCCGGTGCCCGTGGAGACGAAACGCGCCGCCCGCAGGGCGCGCGGGTCCCGAGGCAGCGGGAGCTGCAGCGGCACGACCTCGATGGCGCGGAGCTGATCCAGGAGGAGCGCGACCGCGCGCGCGTCGGAAACCAGAAAGGGGTCGAGCGCCGCAGCCTTCGACACGTACAGGATGAGCTCCCGAAGGAGCGCCGACACGTTCATCACGCGGCATTGACGGGGCAGGCGCCGGGAGAGGGGCGGCCGGAAGTAGAGGACCCGGAGGCTTCCGCCCGCCTTGATCTCCACGCGATGCCGAACGCCCGAGGGGATCCACAGGGCGCGGTGCGGCGGGACCATCCACTCGACGAGGCGTGTCGTGACGCGCACGCCGCCGCGAGATGCGTATACGAGTCTGTCCCAGTCGCTCACGAGATCGTTCAGCGCGCCGCCGGTCGGAAACGAGACGGACATGCAACGGATGGGAGGCTCGCCCTCTGCGACGCGAAACCCGGTCTGACGTGTTCTCGACATTATCTGACACTTTAGCGCAAGCCTGACGGCGCTCCAGTGCGTATCTTTCGCGGGGCAGGAGGTCACGATGGTCGCTCTGACGTCCCTCTGGAGCCCGATTCTCGTGTCGGCGGTCCTGGTCTTCGTGGCGAGCTCGATCAGCCATACGGTGCTGAATTTTCACGGCTCCGACTACCGCCGGCTTCCCGTCGAAGCCGAGATCATGGAGCTCCTCGGAAAGCACGGAGTTTCACCGGGCGATTACCTCTTCCCGCGTCCCGCGAGTCGCGCCGAGATGAAGGAGCCATCCTTCCAGGAGAAATGGAAGAAGGGCCCGGCGGGTCTCATGACGCTCCTGCCGGCCGGAGGGAATCCGATGGGCCGCACGTTCGCCCTGTGGTTCCTGTACTGCGCGGTGATCGCAGTCTTCGCGGGGTACGCCGCCGGCCAGGCCCTTCCGCCCGGCGCGAGCAGAGTCGCCGTGGTCCGCCTCGTCGCCGTCACCGCCTTTGCAGGTTACGCGCTCGCGCTCTGGCAGGATTCGATCTGGTACGGGCGATCCTTCGTGACCGTGCTGAAATTCACGGCCGACGCCGTCGCCTATGCTCTCCTGACCGGCGGGACGTTCGGCTGGCTGTGGCCGAAGTGAGGGAAACATGGCAGCGCCCCTGAGACACTTTGCGATCAATGCGGACGACGTCGCGCGGGCGCGCCGCTTCTACGAGGAGAGCCTCGGCTGGACGTTCCGGCCGTGGGGACCTCCCGGCTTCTACATGGTGGACATGGGCCTGCCCGGAGATCCGGTCCAGGGTTCGCTGCAGAAGCGCCGCGAGCTCGAGCCGGGCTTGAAGCTCCGCGGCTTCGAATGCACCTTCGCGGTCGACGACGTCGGGAAGGTCGCGGCCGCGGTTCTCGCGAACGGAGGCCGCGTCCTGATGGATCGCACCATCCTTCCGGGAATCGGCGAGCTCATCTTCTTTCAGGACACGGAAGGCAACGTCGCGGGCGCGATGCGGTACGACGCGAAAGCGGAGTAGGCCCCGCCTTCAGCTCACGAGCGCCGACGCCAGCGCGCCGGGCAGCTCGTCCGTAGGCACGTCCAGCTCCGGAAGGGCGAGCGCGGGAAGCGCGGCGAGCGCCCGGGAAAGCCTCGTCGCAGCCGTCTGGCGCTCTGTCACGCGGTTCAGGATGAGGCCGGGCGCGGCGCCGCGGCGGGCGAGGCCGGCAGCGAGCTCCGCCGAGGTCGCGAGAGCCGAGAAGTCCATCGTCGTCGCGACGAGGAACCGGCCCCCCGACAGGAGCTTCGCCGCCTCGCGGCTCCTCTCCTTGAATCCGTCGTAGAGGCCGTCGAAAGCCCGGAAGAAGTCGGCGAGGTCCGCGAGAAAGCCGAGGCCCAGGACGCGGTCCGCGGCACGCAGCAGGGCCGCGCCGCCGCGCGACGCCTCGGAAAGAGCGCGACCGAAGAAGCCGTCGCGCCGCAGGAAGAACCGCAGGGCGTCGTTCTCGAGGAGCGTGACCATCCGCTCGGGCGCCGAGAGGAAATCGAGGCCGCGCGCCGCGGGAGGCGTGTCGAGGACGAGGAGGTCGACGTCTGGATCGGCCGCGTGCTCGTGCAGCGCCTCGACTCCCATGTACTCGAGGACGCCCGGTAACGAATCCACGAGCCCGGAATAGAGCCGGTTCTCGTGAATCCGATCGAATGTCTCGCGGTTCGCCGTGCGCCGGAGAAGGCGCTCGAACGTGGCTTTCGGGTCGATCTGGAGCGCGAGAAGTCGTCCCCCCTTCGGGAGGCCGGGGACGTTCACCTCGGTGGGGCGGGTGGAGCGCGCGTCCCGGGCGGAAAGGCCCAGGGCCTGAGCCAGGCGGCGGGCGGGATCGACGGTGAGGACGAGGGCGCTCCGCCCGCGGCGCGCGGCCGCCAGGCCGAGAGCGGCCGCGAGCGTCGTCTTCCCGACGCCCCCCGGTCCGGTGAGGACGATCAGCTTCTCCCGGTCGAGCGCGGGAATCAGATCCAGAGTCTTCGACCCGGGGAAAGGAGACGAGAGAAATTCTTTGCTTTCCCGAGCGGAGGCGCGGACGGTGCGCTTCGGGCGGCCTTCCCGCGTTGGCTCTGCCGCATTTTCTTCGAAGGTGCTGAGGAACGCGGAAAAAAACCGCGAAGCCTGCGCGGCGACCTGGCCGTTTCTCTCGTTCTCCTCTTCCTCTTCACCTTTCAAGGAATCTTTTCGGTGCTCTTCGGACGTTTCAACGTCGATCTCCGGAACCTCGATCAGAAGGATCGTCGTGTCCCTCTTGAGCAGAATCTCTTCTCTTCCTCCTCGTCCGACCCGATTGAGGACGACGAGAGCGGTCGTCAGATCCGCCTTCTCGCGAGCGCCGGCGATGAGCTCCTCGGTCTCCTTCGCCGCGAAGTCCTCGGGCTCGGACACCACGACGAGCGCGGCGTCCTTCGGATCGGAAAGAAGCGTGTCGAGCCATTCGGCCAGCTTCCGCACGGGCCCCGCGGGGACCGTGCCGAGCAGGGTGCGGGGGAGGGCGACGAGGGAGAGCGCATGTCCGGTCGCCGGGGCGTCCAGGACGACGAGGTCGACTTTCGGCGCGCCTCGCGACGCCTTTTTCCGTTTGAAGATTTCGCGGATCTTCCCCAGGAGAAGGAGGTCGGGGAGGCCCGGCGTCGCTCGCGTGAAGAACCGGAATGCGGGGACTGCGAGAAGCCGGTCGCCGAGGATCTTGACCGGCGACACGGACTCCACGAAGTCGGCGAGGAGGGCGTCGAAGTCCGCCGTGAGGCCGTGAAGGCGCGGGGCCAGCTCCATCTCGCGGTAGCCGGCGTGGCGCTTCCCGAAGAGGGTCGCGGCATCGCCGCGGCCGTCCGTGGAGACGAGAAGCACCGTCCGTCCGGCGTCCGCGGCCAGCTTCGCGAGCGTGGCCGCGACCGTCGTCTTCCCGACGCCTCCCTTGCCGGAGACCACGAGAAGGCGCCGGGAGAACAGAGTCTCGAAAATGGGCGATCGCACGCGCGCGAAGCCTATGCGAGAAGGTGCGTGAGACCTTCCGCTTTCAGGATCGCCACCCACTTCTTGTGGAAGGGCGCAACGATCGGAAGGAGGTCGAGCACTCTGGCGAGATCTCCGGTCTCGACGATGATGATCTTCCTCGCGATCGCGAGCGGAATGTTCTCCTTGCCCTGAAAGTACCGGTTCGCGACGCTCGAGGTCATCGTCATGCTGACGACGGGCTCCCAGGTGCGTCTCGCGTCGCCCCAGACCCACGTCAGGTTCCGGCCCTTCTTCGCGGTCTTTCCGTCAGCGTGGGTCACGTTCAGGACGAGCCCGGCGTCCGTGAAGACGAACCGCTGCGGCGTCTTCGTCGCGGCGAGCTTCGGGCCGATCTCGGGGTCCGACGCGAGCGCCAGAAAGAGGCGGTCGAAGACCTTCCGGAACTCTTCCTTCCCTCGAAATGGCGTCATAATCGAGGACTCTAGCAGGAGGCTGCGCGCACCGGGCCTCCGTGAAAGGGATCGCATGTCCGACTCACTCTTCGACCAGCTCAAGGCCCGAGGCGAGGGATTCCTCACCGAGATCTCGAACAACCTGATGGCGAATCCCGCCTTCATCGAGGTCCTGAAGAAAGGCATCGCCGTCAAGGAAGAGGTCGACAAGCGCGTGGCCGAGACCCTGAAGGCCATGAGCGTGGCGACGCGCAAGGACGTCACGAAGCTCGAGAAGCGCCTCGAGGAGCTTCAGGCGGAGCTCGATGCCTTGAAGGCGAAAGCGGCGGCGAAGCCACGGGCGCGCAAGGCCTCCGGACGGAAGGGATAGGCCCGCGGTGGCGGCGAAAGCCGACGTAAAGGCCCCGCGTACGCGCCGGAACGGCGCCGGCGGTCGCGTCGTTCGCTTCCCGAAGGTCGCGGAGGCGGCCGAGAAGAGGCTCAAGGTCGTCGTCACCGGCGGCAGCGGCTTTTTCGGAGAGCGCCTCGTGCGTGCGCTGTTCGCGCGGCCCGACCGTGAGGTCGTGGTTTTCGACCTCGTGCCTCCGGCGGACATGCCGGAGGTGAGACATCGCTTCCTCGACCTGAACCTGCCCTTCGCCGACGGGACGCTCTTCAAGCTTTTGAAGGAGGAGAGGCCCGATGCGATCGTCCACCTCGCGCAGCTGCGCAGCCCGTCGCGCCAGACCACCTACGCGCACGAGCTGAACGCCATCGGCGCGCTCCACGTCTTTGCGGCTTCGGGGGAGGCGAAGGTCCCGCGCATCCTGCTCGGCTCGACGTCTCTCGTCTACGGCGCGCGAGGCGACAACCCGAACTTCCTCTCGGAGGAGCACCCGCTCCGGCCGGATCCTCAGGATCGCTTCGTGGGCGACTTCGTCGAGGCCGAGAGCCACGCCCGTACCCACGTGCGCCGCCATCCGGAGTCCCGCGTGCAGATCCTGCGGTTCGTACCGCTCCTTTCACCCGACGTGCGCGATTACCGGGCCCGGCTCTTCGCGACCCCGTTCTCGTGGCAGCTCCTCGGGTACGACCCGCTCGTGCAGGCGCTGCACCCGGACGACGCCGTGGACGCGCTCGTGCGGGCGCTCGACCGGCCGGAAGCGCAGGGGGTCTTCAACGTCGGACCCGACGGCGTCGTGCCTCTGTCCACGGTGCGCCTGCTCTTCGGCTCGCTCGGAGTGCCTGTTCCTCACCCGCTCGGCTACGCGCTCTACGAGGCCGCGTGGCTCGCGGGAGTGGGGCTGATGCCGGGCGTCCACGCGCACTATCTCCGCTATTCCTGCGTCGTGGATGGCGAGAAAGCCCGCCGCGTGCTGGGTTTCTCGGCGAGGCACTCGACGCTCGAGGTGGTCCTCGAGACGGCACGCGCGCGGTTCGGGGCGGGACGGCTCGTGGACTTCGACGCGGTCGCCGACGCGGCCCGCTCGGCGCGCTATGCCTCCGAACAGCGCGTCCGTCCCCGGCCGCGGGCGCGTGTCCAGGGAGCCGCCTCGTGAGCGCCCGCCGCCATCCGTCCCCGCACCCCGCTCCGGTCCTCTCCGAGCCCGCGCGCGACGCGGGCGCGACTCCCTCGCTCCTCCCGAAGAATCCGGAGGACCTGCAGCACCTGCTCCTGGGCGAGGCCGGCCGCTTCCTCGACACGCACCCGGAATTCAAGGGTCCGCGCGCTCTCGTGGACGTCTGGAACCTCTTCCGCAACCGGTCTCGCACGTTCCTGCTCGACGACTTCGGCTACGACGAGGTCGCGGCGAAACCGTGGGCCGAGCTGTTCGATTTCCTCTACACCGTGTGGTGGCGGGTCACGCTGAACGGAGTCGAGAACGTGCCGAACACGGGCCGTGCGCTCCTCGTCGCAAACCACTCCGGGGTCCTGCCGTGGGACGGCGCGATGGTCAAGCGCGGGATCGCCCGCGAGCACCCGGCGCACCGCACGGCGCGCATGCTCGTCCTCGACATGTTCACGACCTTGCCCTTCCTGCAGCCGTGGCTGCGCCACATGGGAGAGGTGCGCGCGTGCCCCGAGAACGGCTCACGGCTCCTCGAGCGCGACGAGCTCGTCGGTGTTTTTCCCGAGGGCGTCAAGGGCGTCGGCAAGCTCTTCCGCGACCGCTATCGCCTCGCGCGGTTCGGCCGCGGCGGTTTCGTGCGTCTCGCGCTGCAGACCGGATCTCCGATCATCCCGGTGGCGGTCGTGGGCGCCGAGGAGATCCACCCGAATCTCACGCGCATGGACTTCATCGGCAAGCCCCTCGGCCTGCCGTACTTTCCGCTCACCCCGACGTTTCCGCTGCTGGGCCCGCTCGGCGTCCTGCCGCTGCCGACGAAGTGGTGGATCGACATCGGTCGGCCGATCGCGTTCGATCACGGGCCCGAGGTCGCCGACCGTCCGATGATCGTGAACGAGCTCGCGGATCACGTCCGGTCGACGCTCCAGACGATGATCGACTCGCGCCTCGCGCGCCGCGGGAACCTGTTCACCGGGGAGTGACGGCGGAGTTTCCGGGGCCTCTCAGGATCTCGTACGCGTTCCCGCGTCGAGCGACCAGCGCTCGAGGTCCGCTTCGAGCGCCGCGAGGGAAGCCGTCAGGCGCGTCGAGGTGGAGCCGCTCGCCCGGTCCGCGTGGAGCTTCACGCGCGAGAGGTCGCGAGCGCAGGCGGGACGCAGGATGAGGCCGTGCTTCGCGAAGATCCGCTGGAACCTCCTGAAGTCGGAGTCGAGGAGCGCCATCGTCGAGCGGTAGGCGTACTCCGCGATGCGGATGCGCCCGGACGTGCGCATGATGTTGGTCATGTAGCGCGGCAGGTCCTCGGGCTTCGGCTCGAAGACGAGCACGTCGGCGTCGGGAGCCTCGCGCCGGTAGCGCGTGAGGCCGTACCGCAGGCGTGAGTGGAGCGTGACGCGGAAGACCTGATCGAGGATCGTCGGCAGGCCGCGGCTGCGCAGCGGGCCCGCTTCGTCGCCGCCGAGCCGCTTGACGGCGCCCTCGGGATGCGTGATGCGGACGGGGACGAGCGGGTTCACGCAGATCGTGAGGCCGCATCTCTCGCGAAGCGCGAGGGAGATGTGCGCCGTCTTCCGCACGCCGCCGTCGATGTAATCCGTACCGCCGATGCGGACGGGTCGGTAGAGGCCGGGGATCGCGCACGAGGCCGCGACGGCTTTGGAGATCGGCACGTCCTCGAAGCCCGGAGCGCCGAACTTCGCCGTCTCGCCCGTATCGAGGTCCACGGCGACGAGGCGAAGCGTCTTGCGCAGGCGGCGGAAGTCGTTCGTGCGACCTCCCTGGGTGAGCCACTTCTGCATCCAGGACTCGAGTCCCTGGTTGTGGAAGACGCCCGAAGGCAGGAGCTGCCCGAGGGATTGCACGAGATCCGTGAGCGTCGTCTCGCGGCGGTTCTTGTAGAAATCCCAGGCGGCGTCGAGGACCGTGAACGGGGCCGTCGCGAGGCGGGTCGCGATCTCGCCGAGGTTCAGGCCGAAGAGCGCGAGGTCGTCGATGTCCGTGCGCATGCCGGCCGAGCGCGTCACGTTCCGGAAGAGGACGCCGGGCGTGACGCCGTTCGCGAGGAGGGCCGAGATGTAGGCGCCCGCCGAAACGCCCACGAAGACGTCGAAATCGGTGATCGAGACGTTCTCGAGCCGGTCGTCGAGGGCCGCGAGGGCGCCGATCTCGTAGATCGCGCCGGTGACCCCGCCGCCGGCGCATACGATGCCGAGGCGCTTCTTGACGGGCGACGGAAACGGCCGGAAAGACTGCTCGGAAAGAAGTCCCGCGAGCGTCTCGGTCCCGGGCGGTTGGGGGCGGCCGGCCATCTTGTTTTTCGTAATAAAAAAGGCGCCGCCTTTCGGGCGGCGCCTCGCAGTCTATCCGATCCGGCCTCCGCCTACCGGCTTCGCCGCTTCGCGGGTGCCGGCTTGCGGCTCTTCAAGGCGTCGATCTTCCTGCCGAGGCCGTCGACCTTGGCCGAGAGGGAGCGGAGCTCCTTCCGCGTGGGGACGTTGAGGCTGTGGAGGCCCTTCTCGACCGCCGTGCCGACGGTCTCGGTCATGTTCTTCGCGACGCCCTCGGCCCGGCGCGCCGCCTCGGCTCCCGCCTTCTGAACGCGCACCTGGACGTCGCCGCCGACCTTGCCGGCGTTCTTGCGAAGCATCTGACCGAAGTCCCGGCCGGACTCCATCACGTCCTCCACGAACGCACGGGGGTCCTTCGCGAGAGATTCGCCGGTCTTCTTGAGATCGCGCGCGGCGACCTTGACCTTCTTTTCCGTCTGGACCGCGACGTTCTTCGCCTTCACGCTGAGGGCGTCGAAGCGGCTTCCCGCCGTCTTCAGAACTTTCTCGACGGGCGCGGGGACGTGGAACGGCAGCTTTGGAGCGGCCTTGCGTGTGGTTTTCATACGGTTCTCCTTTTCTTCAGGCGGGTGTTTCCCCGGTTGTTGCGAGGTGACGCCGCGGCGCGGCGTGGTGGCGGCTGTTCTGAGAACTTCGAGGGGAAAGCCCTCTTCGCGAGCGACTCGAGCTCGGCAAGACGAGTCTTGAGATCATCGATCTCCTTCGCGAGGCCGGGCTGTGTGCCCGGGGTCAGCCGGCTCGCGATGTCGCGGACGCTGCCGACGATGTCGGAGAGGCTCTCGCGGAACACGAGACCGACGTCTTCGCGCAGGCGCGTCCCCTCTTCCCAGGTGAGCCGGCCCTTTTCGACGAGCCCGCCGACGATCTTCTCGACGTCCTGGCGGGCGTCCTCGAACCGGCGGGTGAGCGGGGCCAGGGTCCGGCCCAGGCGCTCGGGGCGCGAGGCGCGGCGCAGCTTCTCCGCGACGCGGGCGCCGCCGACGCGCTCGACCGCCTCGGCGACGGTTTCGGCGGCCTCGCTGCCCGCTCGCAGGAGCCGCGTCAGGGTGTCGGCGGAGGCGACGACGGGCGCGTGGCCGGACACGAGCGCGCGCGAGAGGATCTTCACCGTGATGTCCTCGCCCGTGTCCGCGTTGACGACTTCCACGCGATCCCCCTGGGAAACCGCCCGGGCCAGGTCCCCCAGCGTCACGAAACGGCGTTCACGAGCCTCGTAGAGCTTCCGGTTGCGGTATCGGACGATTCGGCGCGGATCGCTCATGGAACCAATATGACGCGCTGCGTAATCCATGTCAAGGGAAATTTTGACGCATTGCGTCAATTCCCGGCCCGGCTAACATGAGGCCGTGCAGGGCACCCCGGCCCCGACTGCGTTCTCGCCGCCCTCCCTCCCGAGAGGGACGTCCCTGACGTGCCGTTCGTGGCTCACGGAAGCCCCGTACCGGATGCTCCTGAACAACCTCGATCCCGAGGTCGCCGAGCGCCGCGAGGACCTCGTCGTCTACGGCGGGTCGGGAAAGGCCGCCCGGAATCCCGCGTGCCTCGAGGCGATACTCGAAGAGCTTCGCCGACTCGGCGACGACGAGACCCTGCTCGTGCAGTCCGGAAAGCCGGTGGGGGTGTTCCGGACCCACGCCGACGCTCCGCGCGTCCTCATTGCGAACTCCAACCTCGTGCCGCACTGGGCGACGTGGGACGAGTTCCGGCGCCTCGAGGCTCTCGGTCTGACCATGTACGGCCAGATGACGGCGGGCTCGTGGATCTACATCGGCACGCAGGGGATCCTGCAGGGCACGTACGAGACCTTCGCGGAGGCGGCGCGCCGCGATCTCTCCTCGCCGGACGGTTCTCTCGCCCGGCGCCTCGTCGTGACGGCGGGGCTCGGCGGCATGGGTGGCGCGCAGCCGCTGGCCGCGACGATGTGCGGGGGAACGGCGCTGGTCGCGGAGGTGGACGGGGCCCGGATCGACAAGCGGCTCGCGACGCGCTACGTCGACGAGCGCGTCGACGACCTCGACGGCGGAATCGACCGCGCCCTCGCGGCGCGGGACCGCGGAGAGGCACGCTCCTACGGCGTCCGCGCGAACGCCGTGGACCTCCTCGAACGGCTCCTCGCGCGCGGCCTCGTCCCGGATCTCCTGACGGATCAGACGTCCGCGCACGACGAGCTGAACGGCTACGTTCCGCACGGCCTCCCGTACGAGGACGCGCTCCGTCTCAGGTCGGCCGACCCCGAGGCCTACCGCCGCCGCGCGATCTCCTCGATGGGAGCGCACGTGGAGGCGATGCTCGCGCTCAAGTCCCGCGGCGCGGTGACGTTCGACTACGGAAACAACCTGAGGGCCGGGGCCGAGAAGGCGGGCGTGACGAACGCGTTCGACATCGCCGGCTTCGTTCCGTTGTACATCCGCCCTCTGTTCTGCGAGGGCAAGGGGCCGTTCCGGTGGGCGGCGCTCTCGGGGGATCCCGGTGACATCGCCGAGACCGATCGGGAGATCCTGCGATTGTTCCCCGAGAACGCCGCGCTCAGGCGCTGGATCACTCTGGCGGGTGAGCGGGTCTCGTTCCAGGGGCTGCCCGCGCGCATCTGCTGGCTCGGGTACGGGGAGCGGGCCCGGGCTGGGCTCGCTTTCAACGAGCTCGTGCGCTCCGGCCGGGTGAAGGCCCCGATCGTGATCGGACGCGACCATCTCGACTGCGGCTCCGTCGCGTCTCCGAACCGGGAGACGGAGGCCATGGCGGACGGCAGCGACGCGATCGCGGACTGGCCGGTGCTGAACGCGCTCCTGAACACCGCCTCCGGCGCGACGTGGGTCTCCTTCCATCACGGCGGCGGCGTCGGGATCGGCTACTCGCTCCACGCCGGGATGGTCGTCGTCGCGGACGGGACCGAGAAGGCCGCGGCGCGTCTCTCCCGCGTCCTCACGACGGATCCCGGCATGGGCATCGTGCGCCACGCGGACGCCGGCTATCCGGAGGCGCTCGCCTGCGCCGCGCGTCACGGGATCCGGATCCCGATGGCGCGCTGACGCACTTGATGCCGCGCGCGCGCCGCACCGCCGTCTTCTGGCTGTTCGCCGCCGCGCTCGGCGCGCTCGGTCTTTCGCTCGCCGCGCGCCTCGCGCCGGCGGGTGGTGCGGCCCGGGACGCGCGCGCCGCTCTCTTTCTCGGATCGGCGGAGCGATCTCTGGAACGCGATGCCGAGACGCTTCGCCGGACCGCGGGACGGATTCACGCCGGGCGGGAATTTGCGGCCATCGCGGACGGCGGCGGCGCGGAAGTGCGTCCCGCGAAGCTTTTCTCCATCCTGGGGGAGTCGTTGCCGAAGGGGCCCGGCTGGGGGGCGGTGTTCTTCGACCGCACGAGCCGCCCGGTTGCCTGGGCGGGGGAGGCCGCGGGGCTCGAGGCCGAGCGGGGGCCTGCGACGTCGGGATACGTCACGTCCTTTCACGTGACGCGCGTGTTTCTCGGCTATGTCGCGCCGCGCGGCGAACGGGGGGCGCGCGGCACCCTCGTCGTCACGCGACGCTATCCGACCGGGATCCTCCGGCCTGACCTCATCGAGTTCCTCGCGCTCGAGGAGGGGCCGACACGCCTCCGGATGCGCGTCACGGCCTCCGAGAGGCGCGACCGGCTGCTCGCGCTCTCCCTCGAGAGCTCCGAGCCGGGACTCGCAAACGAGGACGTGAGGCGTGCGCGGGCCTTCAGGCCCGCCCTGCTCCTGGCGTTTCTCACCATCGCCCTCGGGTGGGCGGCGAGACATCCCGTCGCCGGCTTCGTGGCCGCCCGGTGGGCCCTCCTCCTCGGAACGCCGCTCGGTGCCTCCGGGGCCTTCGCCGTCGGATGGAATCCCCCGTTCCTGCTCGGGCTTTTCGGAACGCCCGCGGATGCTTTCCTCTCGGGCCTCGCGGCCCTCGTTCTCGCGCGATCGTTTATGGGGCGGGCACGCGGGCGGCCCGGTGGGCCGTACGGCCTTCTCCTGGCGATTCCCGTCGCTCTCGCGCCCGGTCTCCTCGGGCGAGCGGCCGCCCTTCTCGCGCCGGGTTCCTTCGACACGATGTCCCTGATTCCACCAGGGCTGCCGGACTTCTTCGTGCAGACTGGTCTTCTCGCGCTCGCGGCGGCGGTCCTCGCGTGCGCGTCGCTCCTTCCGAAGCCGGGGGCGGCGCGACGGAGCCGCATCGCGACCGCGCTGGGGCTGGCGGCGCTCGTGGCCGCACTCGCCTTCGCCGGATCGCCGTTGCATCTTCTTTTTCTGATTCTCGCGTCCGTCGCGTTGACGTTCGCGCTCGCGCGCCGGGTGCGTCCCTCTGTCCGAACCGATCTTCTCTCCCGAGCCGCGACCGCCGTGTTCGTCGTCGCCGCCTCGACGCTCCTCTTCGCGGCCGGACTCGCGGACGGGCGCCTGAGACGCGTGGACGCGGCGATCGCGAGGGCCGAGGTCCTCGCCCGAAGAGACGGCGCTGCCGTACGGGCGGAATCCGTACGGCGCTGGGAGCGCCGGGTGGCATCGCCGTCCCTGGAGCCGTGGCTCCCGGCGGGGGAGCGCACGCAGCGGGATGATCTGGCCCGCGCTCTGTGGGCGCGGGGGGCCGACGAATCGTTTCCCGAGCTCGGAGACACGCTCACGATTCGGAGCCCGGGCGGAGCCACGATGTCCTCCTTCGGCGTGATCCGACCGGGACGCCGCACCCAGGA
The DNA here is from genome assembly GCA_963719225.1 of Thermoanaerobaculia bacterium. Lineage (GTDB taxonomy): Bacteria > Acidobacteriota > Thermoanaerobaculia > UBA5066 > UBA5066 > Fen-183. Next base: position 1,846,822 of record CAVRAY010000001.1, read on the forward strand.
TCTGGTCTCGCCGGCGGTCATTCCTGCGGCATTTCCGGCGGAGTTTCGCCACGTACCCTGGCCGCGGGAGCCCGAGCGGGACCCTCTCCTGTCGGCCGTCGCGTCCCGCGACGTCCCCGACCGTGTCGCCGTCGAGCGACTCGAATGGGACGCCGCCGGGCGGGCGACGGGATCGCGCGGCGACGGCATCGAGATGCCTGACCGGATTCTGGGCCGCGCCCGCCGATCCGGGGAAGCCGTCGAGACCCTCTCGACGCCGGACGGACTGCGCCGCGTACACGTCCGGACGGCCGCCACGGGCTTCACGGGATTCGGGGCTCCGGCTGAGACGAACCTCGCGGTTGCCGGAGCCGCCGTGGCGGCGGGTGAGGCGGCGCTCGTCATCCTCGTTCCCATCCTCTTCGTCGGCATGCCGGCTCTGGGTGTCGCGTGGCGATTCCCGCGGCGTTTCTTCGCGACGTTCCGCGCGCGTCTGGTCGCGCTCGTCCTGGTCTTCGGCGCTCTTCCGCTCGCCTTGAGCGTCGTGTTCGTGCGGATCGCGCTCGAGGGCCACGCGTCGGGAGAGACGGCACGGCGCTCGCGCGACGTGGTTTCCGAAGGGAGGCGCCTCCTGGAGGGGGACGCGGCGGGCGGAGCTCTCTCTCCGGAAGCCGCGCTGAATCGCGCCGCCGCGGTCGTCGGCTGGGACCTCCTCCGCTATCGGGACGGAACGCTCGTCGCCGCGTCCCGCGCGTTACCCGTCGCGGCGGAGGTGGCGCGCGAAAGGCTTGCCTCTCCGATCGCACAGGAGCTGGCGGAAGGACGGCCTTCGGCCTTCGCGGCGCGAGGCGCTCTCGCCTCCGGCGGTCCGCGGGTCGTGGAGGCGGCGGAAGCGGTCTCGGGGGACGGGCGTGAGGCGCTCGCGGTCGTCGTCGCCGAGGACGAGGCCGTGCGGTCCGCCGCCGACGCGCTCCTTCTGCTCTCCGTGGCGGTCGCGCTCGCGGCCGTGGGCCTCGGAGGCCGGGCGGCCCTCGCGCTCGGAGAGCCGCTCGAGGAGCTCATCGCGGCCACCGCGAACGTGGGCGAGGGACGCCCGCTGCCTCCGCTCATCCGGCCCGCCAACGTGGATCTCGCCCGCCTCGTCGACGCCTTCACCGAGATGTCCGCGCGCGTCGAGGAGCGGACGGAATCCCTGGCACAGGAGCGAGCGTCCGCCCTGGGTCTTCTCGGGAATCTCACGGCCGCCGTCTTGCTGTTTCGGCGGGGCGACGGAACCGTTCTTCTCGCGAATCCGGCCGCAGATCGGCTGCTTCCGGGCGGCAGCCTGGCCGAGCGGCTCGCCGGCGCCCGGTGGGTCGCTCTCCGATCGGCTCTCGAAGAGGCGATGATGCGCCCGTCGCCGTACGAGACGCGCGTGACGATTCCGGGGCCGTCGGGTGAGCGGTTCTTCCGCGTGGCGATCGTGACGCTCCCTGGAGAGGAGCGCGCCCCTCGCGTGATCCTTCTGCTCGAAGACCTCACTGATTTTCTTCGCGCCGACAGGCTCGCCGCGTGGGTCGACGCCGCCCGCTCGATCGCCCATGACATCAAGAACCCCCTGACGCCGATCCGGCTCGCGGCCGAGCGCCTCCGGCGCTTCGAGGTCAAGCGCGAAGCGCCGCCGACGGGGGCGATCGGAGAGGTCGCGGCGGGAATCCTCCGGCAGGTCGGAATCCTCACGGATCGGATCGGCCGCCTCGGGCGGTTCGGCGATCCTGCGGTGGTCGAGCGGCGCGTTCTGGCGCGCGCAGACGTCGCCCGCCTCCTCGACGAGGTCGCCGCCGACTTCCGGGCGCACGAAACGCTCGCGATCGAGACCGAGACGGATCCGGCCCTTCAGCCCTTCGCAGCAGACCCCTTTCTCGTCCGCGACGCGCTGACGAACTTCGTCGTGAACGCGGTCGAGGCCATCGGGACCGCGCGAGGCCGCGTCCGACTCTCCGCCCGAAACGCGGCGCTCGACTCCGGCGAGGCCGCCGTGCGCTTCACGTGCGAGGACGACGGCCCGGGCGTCCCGGAAGACGTCGCGGGGAGGCTCTTCGAGCCCACGTTTTCGACGAAGTCCCGCGGGTCGGGGATGGGCCTCGCGGCCGTGCGACGGGCGGCGGAGCATCACCTGGGAACGGTGTTCGCGCATGCGCGCTCCGGCGGCGGGCTCGTCGTGGGCTTCACGCTCCCCGCGCTATCATCCCCTTCGTGACTCACCCGGCTTCTTGCCGGCGCGGCGCGCTCGCCGCGGGCCGTACGGCTGTCCGGTCTCTCTCCGGAATCCTCGTCGCCTCGATCCTCCTGACTCCGGCCTCGTGCCGGAAGCCACAGCCGGGGGCCGCTCCCGAAACGTCGCCGGCGGCCCCGCGCGGCGACGGTCTCTTTCTCGCCGAGGCGCCGGCTTTCGTGCCGGACGACGTCGACGCCGAGCTCGGATCGATGCGGATCGTGCGCCTCTACGTACCCGCCGCGACGCTCTCCCGCGCGGGAATCGTCAAGCCCCTGCCGCCTCCTCCGTCGCCGCTCAAGCGGCCGCTCGTGCTGACCGTCATCGGCGAGGAGGGGGCGGCGGCGAGCGTCACGGGCCGCGGAGAGGCGATGGGCGCGGAATGGGCCCGCTCCCTGGCCCCGATCCTCGGCGACGCAAGGAGCTGGGGGACCGTGGAAGGCGTCCATTTTCACCTGTGGCCGTCGCCCGAGCTGGCCAAGGATCTCGGTGCCGCGCTCGCGTCCGCTCGGAAGGGACTCGGCGTCCCGGTTTCCGTCACGCTTCCGCCCTCGGCCGAGCCGGACAGATGGAAACCCCTCGCGGGTGCGGCAAGCGAAGCCCTCGTTCTGGCGTTCGGGCGGCGACCGGAGCTCGGAGGACAGCTCGTGAGCGAGTGGTCCGAAGAGAACGCGCGCGCTTTTCCGCTCCCGTTCCGGCTGCTGGTGGTTTTCGGCGGATACGGTTACGCGGGGGACGGGACGACTTTCGCGGGCCGCATCCTGCCGGACGGAATGATCGACGAATTCTCCAAGGATCGCGCTCTCGACTTCCACTTCGGGCAGGTCTTCTCCTCGGAGCCCGGCACCATCTGCATCTTCAAGCCAAAGGCGGGATCGAGAGGCTCCTCCCTCGCCGCGGACGGCGGCTACGCGCGTTTCCAGGCTCTGACGGTCGGCGAGGCGCTGCGTTTCCTGGTGCGAGCGGCGCGCTGGTCCATCCCGAACCTCCGAGGGCGCGTCTTCCTCGTCGAAGGAGTGCCGAAGGACGGCCACCTGGTGGGCTACCCGGCCGTGCGGGCTCTCCTGACCGGAAAGGCGCTCGAGGCCCGGCTCGAGGTCGAGGCGCTTCCGGGCGAATCGGGGCGCGGAAACGCGGAATTCGCCCTGCGGGTCACGAACGTAGGCCCGACGCCGACCGATCTTTCGCATTACAACAACTGGGTTCAGATCCGGGTCGACGGCGGTACGGTGGCGAGCGTGAAGCCCGGGGACTTCGACCGGTACGAGCAGCTGACTTCCGAGGCGGAGGGGTACAGGCCGACGAGCTCGAGCCGGGCCGTCGTATGCCGTCTCTTCGAGAACATCTTCGCGTCCGGCGAAAAGAACCAGTCCGGTCCGATACGCCTGTCCGGAACGCATCCGCGGGTTTTTCTCAGCTGGCACGTCACCCTGCCGGACGGGAAGCTGGTGTCCGGGCCGGAGACCGAGGCGACCGTGACGGTCCCGCCTCCGGCCGCGCCCGCACCGAAGCCGAGGCCTCGAAGCCGCAGGCGCTAGACGAGCCAGCCCCTCTCCAGGACGGCCTGCTCGGCGAGCCGCACCGCGAGCAGAGCCCCCGCGCGCCTCAGGTGGTCGGCCGCGAGGGTGAGCGCCACGCTCCGCCCCGACATCTCGCAGCGCAGGAGCAGCGTCTCGTCGCGCCCGGCCGATTCCACGGGTCCGGAAAGATCCTCGGGGTCGACGACGTCGAAGGCGTGTTTGTGCGCGCGGAAGAGTGCGAGAAGGGTCTCCGAATCCGGAGCCGCACCATCGAGGCGCAGCTCGACGCGCAGGAAATGGCCGTGAAACACGCCGCCGCGAGCCGACAGAACCGCCGTGGGGAGCGGCCTCCCGAGGAGGGCCTCGAGATCCTCCCCGACGCTCTTCTCGAACGTGCCGGAGTCGGGGGGCACCCAGAAATTGAAGGCCCCCTGCGTCTCGAGGATCTCCTTCGGGAGCGGGCGGAAGGTCGCGAGCGCGAGGGCCTGCTGGAAGAGCTCGTCGAGGGCGGCCTTGCCGAGCTCGCTCACGGGGCGGTCCACCGCTGCGGTGACGCCGGCGACGGGGACGACCGTCTCGACGAGACGGATCGTCTCGGCGAGGACGAACGCGACGGGGTGAGGCGTGAGGAAGAGGTTCCCTTCCGGGAGCGTTTTCGACTCGACGCCCTCCGAAGGCACGACGAGCGGCTGGCCGTTGCGGACGCCCGAGAGATCGATCGCCAGAGCGTCGTCTTTCCTCGTCGCGAGGAAACGGGCCGTGTCGGCGGCACTTCCGCACAGGAACGCGATCCGGCTCGTCTCGAGGGCGTCGGGCGTCAGCGGGGCCACGAAGGCGACCTCGTCGTCGTCGGCGGCCAGGAGGCCCGTGTCTCCCGAGGCCTGGTGAAAGAGGTGAACGCGCGACGCGGGAAACTTCCGCTCCGTCAAGGCGGCTCGGACGTCGCGGCCGAGAAGCGTCGTCGGCTCCACGAGAGCGACGACGAGGCCTGATCCGGGCGCCGCCTGGGTCAAGCGGAGGCGTCTTTCGGTCGACCGCGCAGGAATCCGGCGAGTCGCGCAAGCGGCGCCGAGGCGGCGTACGTCACGAGCAGGCCCGCGAGCGCGTACTGGCGGAGCCACCAGATGAGGCCGAGGACCGCGGCAAAGAGGAGGAAGTAGAGCCGCCCGCGCCGGGACTTCGTGTCGACGTCCTTGAACGACCGGTACCGGAACGTCGACACCATGAGGAACGCGAGCACGGCCGTCACGCCGAGGAAAACGGCGCGCAGCGTGTCCGTGAGCGTGGTGTCCGGCACGGCCCAGATGAGCCCGCAGAGCGCGCCCGCGGCCGACGGGATCGGCAGGCCGACGAACCAGCGCTTGTCGATGACGTGGATCTGCACGTTAAACCGGGCGAGGCGCGACGCCCCGCAAACGACGAAGAGGAACGAGACGACCAGCCCCGCGCGGCCGAAGCCCGTGAGCCCCCACCGGTAGACGAGAAATGCGGGCGCGACGCCGAAGCTCACGATGTCCGCGAGGGAGTCGAGCTGCTCGCCGAACGCCGACGTCGTCCCCGTCCAACGCGCGATGCGTCCGTCCAGGCCGTCCAGAATGGCCGCGAGGAACACGAGCTTCGCGGCGTACTCGAAGGCGCCCTGTGTGGACGCATCGATCGACAGGTATCCGCAGAGAATGTTTCCCGCGGTGAAGAGCGCGGGCAGCGCATAGACCCCTCGGCGCACCCCGCGCCGCGGGGCGGACGAAGGCGAATCGGTCAAAGGGGGCCTAGTGGGCCGAGACGCGCGCGCGGTGCTCGCGCACGATCTCTTCCATCCGGTCTTTCAGGTGCAGTTTGTGTTTCTTCAGGCGCTTCTCCTCGATCTCTTCGTCCGTGGAGAGGAAAGTCTTCGAGGCGAGCTCGGCGAGCCGCTTTTCGTGATCGTGATGGTCACGCAGCAGGGTGCGAAATTCCTCGTTCTGGCTCGCGAGCTCGTGCTTGACCTCGTCCGTGATGGTCTGCATCGACACCTCCTCGGGTGAAATTGGTCAGGAACCGGAGTCTCCCTTCATGGCCGGGGGGCCGTCAAGGCGACGGGGCCCCGAGAGTTTCCGGACCATGACGAGAGCATCCTCTCCGTCGAAGTAATAGCGCGCGCGGCGCCCGGTCTCGGTGAACCCGAGGCCCGCGTAAAAGGCCTGCGCCCTGTGGTTCGAGACGCGCACCTCGAGGTACATCTCCTCGGCCTCGACGCGCGAGGCGAACGCGAAGACCTCATCCATGAGCGCCGAGGCGACTCCTTGCCGCCGAAAGACCGGGGCGACCGCGATCTTGTTCACGTGAACTTCGCCCCCCGCGTAAGCGCAGAAGACGTAGCCCGCGAGGGCTCCGCCGCAAAGGGCCACGCGGTTGAACCGCCAGGGTGCTCCGATTTCGACCTCGAAGTACTCGCGCTTCCAGGGCACCGGAAAGGAAATGCGCTCGAGGTCCGCAACCCCGTCGAGGTCCGCGTGGCGCGCGTCCCGCAGCGTCAGGGGCTCCGGAAGGGCGCTCACGGAGTTTCCGGGGCCTCCAGGCGGAACCTCTTTTCCTCGGCCGCGCTCGGCCTTCCATAGACGACGGTGTGCGCGCCGCTCCGATCGCACGCGGCGAGACGTCCGGCGGCGGCCGCGAGCGGCAGATTCTCCCGTCCGAGATCCACGACGAAACGCCCCCGGGAGGCAGCGTCCGCTTCCACTTCGAGCCGGGAGCGGGGAGGAACCGCCTCCCCGACGCGGCCAGAGACGCGCTCGGCGGCATGGACGTCGCCCCGGCCGGCATCCAGAACGAAGACGGCGTTCGCGGGGTCGGGCCTGGCCTCGCCGGCGGCGTCGAACGTCGGAACGAGGACGAGAGAAATGCCGCGCCCCCGGGCAAGCCCGCGTGCGAACGCGAGGCCCGCCCGCAGCCCGGTGAAGGAACCAGGCCCGGAAACGACGGCGATCCGCTCCAGATCGCGGACGGTCCGGCAGGCGTCGGCGAGAAGAGCCTCCACCGCGGTCGGGAGGCTTTCGGCCGCGTTGGGAGGAAGAATCCGGACCATCTCGGAGCCGTCAGCGCCTCCGATTGCCAGAGAGGGGAAAGGCGAGGCCGTGTCGAGCGAAAGGATGAGCATCCGCCGCCTCCCCGCGATGCTAGCATCCCGGCCTCCACATGCGCGCGACGCCCATGCTCGAGCAGTACTGGGCTCTCAAGCGGGAGGCGGGTGACGCTCTCCTTCTCTACCGCCTCGGCGATTTCTACGAGATGTTCTTCGAGGATGCCGCCTACGCGGCGCCGCTCCTCGGCCTCGTCCTGACCGCGCGCCACAAGGACAGTGACGTCGAGGCTCCGATGTGCGGCATTCCCCAGCACTCCCTCGAGCCCTACCTCGCGCGGCTCGTCGCGGCGGGCAAGAAGGTTGCCATCAGCGAGCAGACCGAGGCGCCGGCGAAGGGGCGGACTCTCGTGGAACGCAAGATCGTCCGGATCGTCACGCCCGGCACGATCGTGGACCCCGAACGCCTCGATGCGCGGCGGCCCAACGAGATGGCCGCCGTCACCTGGAACGGCGACGGCGCGGCCGTGTCCACGCTCGACCTTTCGACGGGTGATTTCGTGGTCGTGAAGCTGTCCGATCGGGCGTCCCTCACGGAGTGGTTGCTGCGCCGGATGCCCCGGGAGCTCGTCGTCTTCCCGTCCGACCGGACCGTGGCCGAGGCACTCGCGTCGTCTCTCGCCGCATCCGGGGCCGAGGCGCCGTCTCTCACCGCGTTGAGGGAAGAGTCGCCGCGGGGGGCCGGGGCCGTGGACCTCCTGAAACGGCATTTCCGCACGGCGACTCTCGAGCCGTTCGGCCTGACCGGGGCGGGCGCGGCCGCCGACGCGGCTGCGGCTTTGCTCTCGTATGCGCGAACGACGCAGCGCGCCGACTGCGACCACGTGCGCTCGCTGCGGTCCGAGTCGCCCGACGACGGGCTCGTCGTCGACACCGTGACGGCGGGACACCTCGAGCTGTTCCGGTCGGCGCGTGACGGCGGCTCGAAGGGCACGCTGTTCTCGCTCCTGGATCGCACGGGCACGTCCTTCGGTGCGCGGACGCTCCGGCGTCTCGTCGAAAGGCCGCTCGGACGGCGCGCCGGCATCGAAGCGCGTCTGGACGGCGTCGAAGAGCTTCAGGAGGACGCGGCGCGTCTCGAGAGTCTCGCCTCGGCGTTCCGGGAGATTCCCGATCTCCCGCGCCTCCTCGCGCGCCTCGCGGTCGGCGCCGGCACGCCGCGCGACCTGGCAGCGCTCGGGGGCGGTCTCGTGCGCGCCGGCCGTCTCGGTACACACCTCGGCGAGGCGCGGGCGCCGATTCTCGCGCCCGGCGGCGACGCCTCGCCCGAAGGGGTGCCGTTCGCGTTGGGCGAATCGATCGCGAGGAGGGTCGTGCCGGAACCGCCGCTTCATGCGCGCGAAGGTGGGATCTTTCGCGACGGCGTGGATCCCTCCGTGGACGAGGTGCGCGCTCTGCGCCGCGAGTCCGCGTCGATCCTCGCGCGCATCGAAGGGGCGGAGCGCAGCGCGCGGGGCATCGCGACGCTGCGCGTCAAGTTCAACCAGGTCGTCGGCCACGTCTTCGAGGTCCCCGCTTCGGCCCGGGCGCGCATCCCGGCGGACGCGCTCAAGAGGCAGACCCTGGCGAACGTGGAGCGCTACGCGACGCCCGAGCTCGTCGAGGTGGACGAGAAGCTTCGCTCAGCCGACGCGCGTCTCGCGACCCGAGAGCAGGAGCTGTTTCTCGCGCTCGTTGCCGAGATCGTCGCCGAGTCCGCGCGCATCCTGGGATCCTGCGCGCGCCTCGGGCTCCTCGACGCGTTCGTCTCGCTCGCGCGCACGGCGCGGGCCGGCGGCTGGGTCCGGCCGCGGGTCGTGGACGAGCCGGTGCTCGTCGTGGAGGGCGGACGCCATCCCGTCGTGGAAGCGCTGCGGCCGCGCGAGCCCTTCGTCCCGAACGACGCTTCGCTCGGGGGCGACGGCGAGCATCTCGTCGTTCTCACAGGCCCGAACATGGGCGGCAAGTCGACGTACCTGAGGCAGAACGCGCTTCTCGTCCTGCTCGCGCACGCGGGCTCTTTCGTGCCCGCGGTCTCGGCCACGATCGGCCTCACGGACCGCATCTTCACGCGCGTCGGCGCGTCGGACTCGCTCATCAAGGGCGAATCGACTTTCCTCGTGGAGATGGCCGAAACGGCGCACATCCTGAGGCACGCGACGGCGCACAGCCTCGTCATCCTCGACGAGATCGGGCGCGGCACCTCGACGTTCGACGGGCTCTCGCTCGCGTGGGCGATCGCCGAGCACCTCCACGACCAGGGAGTCCGGCGCGTGCTTTTCGCGACGCATTACCACGAGCTGACGGAGATGGCGCTCGTGAAGCCCGACGTGAAGAACCGCACGATGACCGCGAAGGAATGGAACGGCGAGGTCGTCTTCCTGCGCAAGGTCGCGGACGGCACGGCCGACCGCTCGTACGGCGTGCAGGTGGCGCGCCTGGCGGGCATCCCGGAAGGCGTGCTCGCGCGGGCTCGCGAGATCCTCGGCAATCTCGAGCGGCAGCAGATGGACGTCGGCGGACGGCCGCGCCTCGCCGAGCACGCGGGCGAGCCGCCGCCGCCGAACACGCAGCTCGACCTCTTCCGCGGGCAGGGCGAGCTCGTCCTCGACGCGCTCGGCCGCGTGGACGTGAACCAGCTCACCCCGCTCGCCGCGCTCCAGCTCCTCGCCTCCTTGCAGCATCGGTTGCGGGGAGAGGAATGAAGAGAAGAAAGAAAGTTTTGTTTCGGAAAAGAGAAGAGAAGAAAGAATTGCTTAGAAGGTGAATAGGGCTTCGGATTCGCCGTCGCGGTTCGTGGTTGGTCTGAGCGGCCCCCAGCTCTCGGATTCGGAGCGCACATTGCTCGTTGCGCTTCGGCCGCTCGGCATCTTTCTTTCTAAGCAGAATCTCCAAACTCCCTCACAGAGTGCGTCGCTGCTGGAGGCGTTGAGACGGTTGTATTTCCCCGCGCCCCTCCTCTTCATCTCCCAGGAAGGCGGGAGCGAGGATCCCATCGGGCCGCTTCTCGGAACCCCGTGCGCGTCGGCCGCTGCGTGCGCGGCGGCGGGGACGGACCGCGTGCACGAGAACGCGTACCTCATGGGGCGCGCCGCGCGGCTCCTGGGCTTCGACGTGAATCTGGCTCCGGTGCTGGACCTTGCGCAGCCGGGCACGGGCGCCGTCGTCCTCGAAGGACGTTGCTTCGGCTTTCACGCCGAGGACGTCGTGCTCTCGGGGATGATGTTCCTGCACGGGCTCGCGCGCGCGGGCCTCGCGACCGCGGTGAAGCATTTTCCCGGGCTCGGCCGTGCGGGGATGGACACCCGTGTCGCGCGGCCCGCCGTGGATGCCCACGACGTGGACCTCATGGTGACCGACGTCGCGCCCTTCACGAAGCTCGCACGGGGCGCGGACGCCGTCGTCGTGGGGCACGCGGCATACCCCGGCTTCACGGGTGATGACACCCCCGCGTCCCTTTCACCGAAGCTCCTTGGGATCCTGCGCGGTGCCGTCCGCTTCGAGGGCGTCTCGCTCGCGGACGACCTCGTGAAGGGCGCCCTCGAGGGGACGCTTCCGGAGCGTGCAGAGCGGGCCGCCCGGGCCGGCTGCGACGCGCTCATCGTCTCGACAGGCAGCGATGCGTGGGAAGAGTGTGCCGCGCGCGTCGCCGCCCTCGGCGAGGACCCCGCGCGCGACGCCCGCTTCGCGACTCTCCGCCGCCGTGTCGCGGACGCACCGCGTCCGCGGTTCGACGAAGAGGCGTGGAAGAAGCTGGCAGAGGAGGCCGCTGCCTTCAGTGAACTGCTCAGCAAGCCGAGAAAAAAGAGAGAAGAGAAGGATCTATTCGGATTTTCTTAGAAAGGGGTTTTCCTCTTCACCTCCTAAGAAATCTTTTCTTAATCTTCTCTTTCTCTTCGTCTTCTAGAACGGCACGTCGTCGTCGGCATCGCCGCCGCCCGCTGCGGCGTCCGGCACCGCCGGCGTCGAAGCGCCGGAGGTGCCGCCGGCATCGGGGCGGCCGCCCAGCATCTTCATGTCGCGCGCCTTGATCTCGGTGGCGTAGCGCTTCTGGCCGCTCTCCTTGTCGTCCCACGTGCGCGTCTGGAGCGCGCCTTCGATGTAGACGAGGCGGCCCTTCGACAGGTACCGCTCGCAGATGCTCGCGAGCTTGTCGAACGCGATGACCGTGTGCCACTCGGTCTTCTCCTGCTTCTGTCCGCTCGCGCGGTCGTTCCACGTTTCCGTCGTGGCGATGCGCAGCCGCGCGATGGGCACTCCGCCAGTGGTGGCGCGCATTTCCGGGTCGGCCCCGAGGTGGCCGATGAGGATCACCTTGTTCACGGATCCAGCCATGTCCGTCCTCCGATCGTTCGGATCCTACAATCGGTCCGGTTTGAGCGAAACGCGGAAGCTGGTCCGGTCGGCCTGGGGCATCACCGCATGGACGGCGGTATCACGGGCGGCGGGCGTCCTGCGCGACGCGACGATCGCCCGCTTCCTCGGCGCGTCGGCCTTGTCGGACGCGTTCTACACGGCCTTCCGCATCCCGAACACGTTCCGGGCGATCGTGGGGGAGGGCGGCCTTCCGGGCGCCTTCGTGCCCATCGCGAAGAAAGTCGAGCGCGAGCGGCCGGGCGAGGAGGGCGTCTACGCAGGCCGCGTCCTGGCCCTGCTCCTCTGCGTCCTCGTCGCGCTCGTGGCTCTCGGGATCCTCTTTGCCGGCTCGATCGTCGCCCTCTTCGCGAACGGCTTCAAGACGACGCCCGGGAAGTTCGAGCTGACCGTGCGCTTGACGCGCTGGATGTTCCCGTACGTCCTCCTCGTTTCCGCCGCGGCCCTCCTCGAGGCCTACCTGAACGCGAAGGGCTTCTTCCAGCTGTCGGCTGCCACCCCCATCGCCTGGAACCTCGCGATCGTCGCCGCCGCGTGGGCTCTCGCGCCCGCCGGCGTCTCGCCGCTCACGGCGCTCACGGTCGGCGTCCTCGTGGGCGGTTTTCTCCAGGTCGCTCTGCAGGGGCCCGCCGTGCGGCGGCTCGGCCTGCGCTTCTCGGGCTCGCCGTTCCGCGACAAGGAAGTGAAGCGGACGGCTCTTCAGATCGCCCCGCGCCTCTATGGCTACGGCGTCGGCCAGCTCTCGTTCCTCGTGTCGACCCGCACGCTCGCGGCGCTCGGAGACGCTTTCGTGACGTACAACTTCTGCGCGTGGCGCGTCACGGACTTCGTCCTCGGCGGATTCGTCGTCTCGATCACGCGGGCGATCCTGCCGTCCCTCTCGGACCAGGCGCTCGAGTCGGACCGGACGGCCTACCGCGGCACGATCGCGTTTGCGCTGCGGCTCATCGGCTTCATCACGATCCCCTCGACGGTGGGGCTCTGGCTCCTCGCGACGCCGCTCATCGACGTCGTCTTCCGCCGGGGCCGCTTCGGGGCGGCAGACGTGGACATGACGGCCCTCGCGGTCGGCTTCTTCGCGCTCGGCCTCTTCGCGGCTGCGGGAGTGAAGGTGCTCACGCAGGCTTTCTACGCGCTCCACGACACCCGCACGCCGGTTTTCGTTGCCACGTTCGACCTCGCCGTGTTTTGGGCGCTCTGCGTCGCGCTCGCGGGCCCGATGCGCCACGCGGGGGTCGCGCTCGCGACGGCGGCGGGCTTCTGGATCAACTTCCTCGCGCTTCTGGCCCTCCTGAGGAAGCGGCTCGGGAGGCTCGGGGGGCGCGCGATCGGGACCGGACTCTTCCGGTTGGCGCTCGCGAGCCTCGGGATGGGGGCGATCGTGTGGGCGGTCTCGGAGAAGCTTCTGCCTTACCGGGTGGTCTGGGGCCTGCCGCTCCGGATCGGCTGGGTCGGTGCCGTCGCGGCGTTCGGTGCGGTGACGTTCGTCGCCTTCGCGAAGCTCCTCGGCGCGCCGGAAGTCGACGAGGTCCTGGGTGCATTCCGGAAGAAACAGGCAGCGTGAAGACCAGCCGCCCATTTGACGGGCTCTTGACCGAGGACGCCTGACCATATATGGTAGCCATATGTCCTCCACCTTGAAGACGACTGTCTATCTCGATGCGACTGAATATCGGAAGCTGAAGACGATTGCCCGGGACGCGGGGAGGGCGCCCGCCGAGCTGATCCGCGAGGCTGTCTCCGAATACGCGAAGCGTCACGGGCGCAGGCGGCTTCCCACGAGCCTCGGGGCGGGGCGCGGAAGCTCCGAAGATGCGGGCGAACGCGCCGAAGAGCTCCTGACCGGCTTCGGCCGCTCCTGATGATCGTCGCCGACACGGGAGCCGTATACGCCCTCGTCGACTCACGGGATCGAAACTACCGAATCCTCCGAGCCCTTTTCGAGTCCGATCCGGACGCCTGGGTCCTTCCCTGGGCGATTCTTCCCGAGGTGGACTACCTCGTCGGAAAACGTCTTGGAAAGAAAGTCGAGGAAGCCTTCTTGGGGGATCTCGCAGATGGGCGTTTTGCGGTGGCCTGGGGAGACGAAGGAGATCTGGCCGAAGCGTTCCGCATCTGCCGACGGCATCGCGCCTTGAATCTCGGCCTCGTGGATGCGGTGGTCATGGCGGTCGCCGAGCGGCTCGAGGCCACCGCCATCGCGACGCTCGACGTTCGCGATTTCGGCGCCGTGAAGTTGAAGGGCGAGCCGAAGCTATATCCCAGGGACCTCTAAACTCGAGCCGTCACGCGAGGCGAGAATGATCGACAAAATCAATCTCCGCGAGAAGTTGGCGCGGTTCACGGCCCGCTGGGATCCGAAGATCGTGGCCGAGCTGAATGGCCAGCACGTGAAGCTCGTGAAGTTCGAAGGGCCTTTCATCTGGCACCGACACGAAAACGAGGACGAGCTCTTCCTCGTCGTCGAGGGGGAGTTCGTGATGGAGTTCCGCGACGGCTCGATTCCGATTCGCGCGGGCGAGCTCATCGTCGTGCCGCGCGGCACCGAGCACCGGCCGGTCGCCGCAAAGGAAGTCCACGTTCTCCTCTTCGAGCCCGTCTCGACGGTCAACACCGGAGACGCCGGCGGAGAGAGGACCGTGGCCGCGCCGGAACGGATCTGATCAACCCATGAAGACGCTCGGCATCGTCGGAGGCATCGCGCCGGAGTCGACGATCGAGTACTACCGCCTCCTCATGGCTTCGTATCGCGAGAGGGTGACCGATGGCAGCGCCCCCTCCATCGTCATCGACAGCATCGACCTGAAGAAGCTCCTCGACCTCACGGCGGCGGGCGATCTGGAGGGCCTGACGTCCTACCTGGTCGGCGAAGTGCGCCTTCTCGCGCGGGCGGGAGCCGCGCTGGGCCTCGTCGCCGCCAACACGCCGCACATCGTCTTCGACGAAGTTCTCCGGCAGTCGCCGATCCCTCTCGTCAGCATCGTGGAAGCGACGTGCGCCGCCGCGAAAGCACTCGGGCTGAAGAAGGTCGCTCTCTTCGGGACGCGATTCACGATGCACGGGCGCTTCTACCCCGACGTCTTCTCGCGGGAAGGGATCGCGCTCGTCCTTCCGGCCGATGACGACCTGGCTTTCATTCACGACAGTTACGTAGGCGAGCTCGTCAAGGGCATTTACCGCCCGGAGACACGCGAGAAGCTCCTCGCGATCGTCGGGCGGATGCGGGAAGACGAAGGCATAGACGGAGTGATCCTCGGCGGGACGGAGCTGCCCCTCATCCTGAGAAGCGAGACGGCGAGCGGCATCCCCCTCCTCGACACGACGCGCCTCCACGTGGAGGCGGCTCTGGACGAGCTTCTCGGAAGACCCGCTAGAGGACCTTGATCGGGACCGGGGCGAAGCAGAGGACGAAGATGAGAAGCACGGCCGCCGCGACGATCTTGCGGGGAAAGTCGAGCGGCTCGCTCTCGTTCGCGACCGGTGGATGGCGGAGGCCGGTCACGAGCGTGAAGACGACCCACACCCACCAGCCCGGCCACTTCAGGCCCAGCACTGCGAGTACGACGAGGAGAGGCAGCGCGAGGACGCGCTGGAAACGCCCGAAGACGGCATAGACCGTGTGGCCGCCGTCGAGCTGCCCGAGAGGGAGCAGGTTCAGCGCCGTGACGAAGAGGCCGAACCACGCGGCGAGGAAGACCGGATGCTCGATGACGTCCACGCTCGTGTAGGCCGAGCCGGCGAAGACCTTCTGGAAGAGCTGGACGAGGACCGGGTACTGGAAGATCACCGTTCCCTCCGAGAGCGCGGGCGACGGGTTGACGCGCGAGTGCGAAACGCCCCACGCGAGGAGCGGAACGGCCACGGCGAACCCGGCGATCGGTCCGGCGACCGCCATGTCGAAGAGCTGGCGCTTGTCGCGGATCTGCTCTCGGATGCGGATGAAGGCGCCCATCGTTCCGACGAGCGAGATCTGCGGCGGAAACGGGATGAAGTAGGGAGGAGAGGCGTCGATGCCGTAACGGCGGCACACCAGGTAGTGGCCGAGCTCGTGCGCCAGAAGGATGGCGAGGAGCGGGAGCGAGAACACGAGCCCTTCCTTGAAAAGCCGGGGATCGAGGAGAGAGGGCGCCTTCTCGATTCGAAGAAGAAGAGCCGGACGGAATCCGGCCGCGAAGACGAGACCTGCGTACGTGGTCGTCAGGAAGGTGGCGGCGAAGAGCAGGCCGTGAAGCCACCACCGCTCCTTCCGCCGCGGCGCGGCGGCCGGCGCACCCGCGTCGGACTCGCTCATCGGGTCAGGAGGGCGTGCCGGAGGGGGGCGGCCCGGGGGGCGCGGATTTCACGGCCGGCTCGTCGGGTGGGCCGGTCATGTCGCGCAGCTCCTTGCCCGGCTTGAACCGGATCGTGAAGCCGGGGGGAATCTGCACTTCCTCGGTGGGACGTTTCGGGTTGCGGCCGATGCCGCGTTTTCTCGGCTTGACCAGGAACACGCCGAACCCGCGCAGCTCGATGCGCTCGCCGCGTGACAGCGCCTGGCGCAGCACGTCGATGATCGTCTCGACGGCTTGCGTCGCCTTCTGGCGCCCGACGCCGGCCGCTTCCGCGACCGCATTGATGATGTCGTTCTTGATCACGTGGGGGAGAGTCTACCCGTCCTCGGGCATCTCGTTCAAATCGCGTCGGTTGAGCGGTTCCCCCACCCTTCAGAGGCGGCCGAGGCGCCTTTTCAGGAGAACGATCTCGAGGGCCGTCGCCGCCATCGCGGCGAGACGCTTCAGCGCCGCCACGGACGGAGGTCGCCCGTCGGTTTCCGCCTCGCCATAGAGATAGAGGACGGTCTTGCCCTTGAGGTTGACCGGGACGACGGCCATGAGCCCGAGGCCGTCCGACGCGAGGGCTTCGAGCGTCGAGGCCGTTCCGGGAAGGTCCGGCTGCGGACCGACGTAGAACCCTTCCGTGTTGCGCAGCGTCGCGAAGACGGAGGGCTCCGCGTCCGGCAGATGCAGCGAGGAGAACGCGGAAGCGGCCGGCCGCGCCGCCCAACCCCTCACGTGGTCGGGATACGCGATGAAGAGCGCCGCGCGGCGGACGTGGCGCATCGACTCTTCGAGCACGGCGTCGGCGATGTCGTCACGGTTTCGCGCCGCGCCGAGGCGCGCCACGAGGCGCTCCTCGCCCTCCGGCTCGCCTCCGGTCTCGGCGCCCGGTTCCTCGAGCCGCCGCGGGAATTCCATCGAATCCGGCGCCGGATCGATGGACGCGAGCGGGTCCTCGAAGATTTCCGATTCCATGCGCCGCGCCGTGACCGCGAGCGATGCCGTGGGCGCGAGCTCCGTCGTGGACTGCCACGGGTCGCCCTGATCGAGTCGCCGTGACCGTCGTGGATAGGGCGTGCTGAGATCGGGCGGGGGCGGAACGACGCGCAGGTCCGGCCGGCTCTTCGAGCGCGGCAATCGGGCCGGTAGCGTCGGCTCGTCCGGGTCGGCCTCGGTGGCGGGTTGCGTCTCGCGGAGGTAGGCGGCTGCGGAGAGGTAACGCGGCTCGACGTCGGCCGCGTAGTAACGATAGAGGAGCGCGTAGATGCGCACTTCGAGCGCAGCATGGGGAACGATGCGGAATCCCGTGAGGGCCGTGAGCTCGTCGAGAGCGGCGAGGTCGCCCGGATCGCGCATCGCGACCGCGAGCGTGCGCCCGTCGCGGCGAAACGGCACCGCGTGCAGCCGCTGGGCGACGCGGCCGGGGACGAGGCGCAGGACGTCCGCGCGGATCAGCTCGAGCGCCTCCGGGGAAGCGGGGGGCACCCGATGCTGCACGGAGAGGCCGTGAAGAATGACCTCCTCGGAAGCCTCCTCTTCGAGCAACGCCGTTCCGAACCGGCCGTGCTGACGCACCTGTCGCATCACGGCGCGGTTTCGCTGCTCGTCGGTGATGAGAGTCTTTTCGATGAGGAGGTCGCCCAGCCGCGGCATGATTCCTCGAAACTCCATTTTACACGGCCCCTGCCTGTAGAATCGCGCGCATGAGCGAGCGGCCCATTCGCGTTCTCGTGGCGAAGCCCGGTCTCGACGGGCACGATCGCGGCGCGAAGGTCATCGCGCGCGCGCTTCGCGACGCCGGAATGGAGGTCATCTACTCCGGCCTCAGGCAGACGCCCCGCCAGATCGCCGCTGCGGCCGTCCAGGAGGACGTCGACGTCGTGGGCCTCTCGATCCTTTCCGGCGCCCACAATGTCCTCGTTCCCGAGGTGATCGACGCCTTGAAGGAAAGCGGCGGCGAAGGCATCGCCGTCGTCGTGGGCGGAATCATTCCCGAGAAGGACATCGCTCCGCTCAAGGCCCGCGGCGTCCGCGACATCTTCCTTCCGGGAACGACCACCGGCGCAACGGTCGACGCCATCCGCCGCCTCGCGGGCGAGAGGGCGTGAGCGAAGTCCTCGTTTCGCAACTCTCCTCGTCCTCACCGGAGTTCCGGGAGAATGCCGCCCACCACCGGGCCCTCGCCTCCCACCTCCACGACGAGCTCGCCAGGGCTCGGGAAGGCGGCGGAGAGAAGGAGCGCGCCCGTCACGTCGCGCGCGGAAAGCTTCCCGTCCGGGATCGGCTCGAGCGCCTTCTCGACCCCGGAACCGCCTTCCTCGAGGTCGCGCCTCTGGCGGGCTGGGGCCTCTACGACGACGCGGCGCCCGGCGCGGGACTCGTGACGGGAGTGGGCCGCGTCTCGGGGCGCGAGGTCGTCGTCGTCGCGAACGACGCGACCGTGAAGGGCGGCACCTACTATCCGGTCACCCTGAAGAAGCACCTGAGGGCGCAGGAGATCGCGTTGGAGAACGCTCTTCCCGCGGTCTACCTCGTGGACTCCGGCGGCGCCTTCCTGCCCCTGCAGGCCGAGGTATTTCCCGACCGCGATCACTTCGGACGCATCTTCTACAACCAGGCGCGCATGAGCGCGGCCGGCCTTCCGCAGATCGCGGCGGTGCTCGGCTCGTGCACGGCGGGCGGCGCGTACGTGCCCGCGATGTCGGACGAGACCGTCATCGTGAGGAACCAGGGCACGATCTTTCTGGCCGGCCCGCCGCTCGTGAAGGCGGCGACGGGGGAGGACGTGACGGCCGAGGAGCTCGGCGGCGGTGACGTGCACACGCGCCTGTCGGGTGTTGCGGACCATCTCGCCGAGGACGACGCCGACGCGCTCGAGAAGGTACGCGACATCGTCGCCCACCTCGGGCCCGCGCCGGGCACGTCGCCCGGCCGCATCGCGCCCGAAGAGCCGCGGTATCCGGCGGACGAGCTCTACGGCGTCGTTCCGAGAGACCTCCGAACGCCGTACGACGTGCGCGAGCTGCTCGCGCGGATCCTCGACGGATCGCGGTTCCACGAATTCAAGCCGCGTTACGGCGCGACGCTCGTCACGGGTTTCGGCCATGTCTCGGGCTTTCCGGTCGCCGTGCTCGCGAACAACGGCGTTCTCTTTTCCGAATCGGCGCTGAAGGCGACGCACTTCATCGAGATGGCGTGCCAGCGCGAGGTGCCCCTGGTCTTTTTCCAGAACATCACCGGCTTCATGGTCGGAAAGGCGTACGAGCAGGGCGGCATCGCGAAGGACGGCGCGAAGATGGTGCATGCGGTCGCGAATGCCGCGGTCCCGAAGTTCACGCTTCTCGTGGGAGGATCGTTCGGTGCCGGCAACTACGGGATGTGCGGACGCGCCTACCAGCCGCGCTTTCTCTGGACGTGGCCGAACGCCCGGATCAGCGTCATGGGAGGCGAGCAGGCCGCGGACGTCCTGGCCACGGTCAAGGACGATCAGCGCGTGCGGGAGGGACAGCCGAAGATGACCGACGAGGAGCGCAGCGCGTTCAGGAAGCCCACGCTGGAGAAGTACGAGGTCGAGGGGAATCCCTATTTCGCCACCGGGCGGTTGTGGGACGACGGGATCCTCGATCCGGTCGAGACGCGCCGCGTCCTGGCTTTGGGCCTTGCGGCCGCCGCGAATGGACCGCGTCGGGAAACGCGCTTCGGCGTGTTCCGGATGTAGACATGAAGCGTGCTTTCCTCCCGCTGGTTTTCGCGGCCCTGCTGCCGCTCACCTCGCACGCGGAACAGCGCTGCGGCACGGTGGATTCCCTCGAAGTCACCTCGCTGACCCGGACGAACCTCACGGCGTTTCTGCGCACTTCGTTTCCCAACACGGCCGGGGGCGGCAGGCAGAAATTCGCGGGTGAGATTTCCGTGGCGAATACGCCGGTGCCGATGGCCCCGACGCTCACGGCGATGGTCCAGCAGGGGCACACGGGGAACGCCGTCGTGCTCCTCGTGGATCTCGAGCTCGCGAAGATTCCCCAGGCTCTTCTGACGCGCCTCCACCCGCTCGCGCTCGACGTGACGATCGACGGCTCCCTCGCGGGCGAGACCGGAGCGCCGGTGCCGGTCTGCGCGGCCGGCGTCCTCAAGGTCGGAACGCCGGAGGTTCGCGCGTCGTCTCCCGTGGGCGCATCCCTTGCGGGGTTCTCCGGCGCGCGTTTCACGGGGATGTCTCTCACGGAAGTCGAGGGGCAGGCCACGGCGACGCTCTTCAACCCGCTCTCGTTTCCTCTTGACGTGAAGGACCTCGTCTACTCGGTATGGGCGGGGGACCGGAAGCTCGCCGAAGGCGAACGTCACGGCCTCAGGCTCCACGCGGGCCGCGAGAATGCCGTCGAGCTTCCGATCAGCGCTCCGAACGCCGACATCCTGGCGGCTCTCGGCGGCGCCATGGCGAGCGGCGGCCGTGTCGCCGGGAGGCTCGTCGCACGCGTGTCCCTGCGGGTCGGCAAAGATCAGATACTCACGGTTCCCCTCGACCTTCCCGGGTCGATACAGGTGATGCGATGAGCGAGTCCGGCGTCCTTCTCGAGCGCGCGTCCGATCCGCGGATCGCGCGCCTGATCCTCAATCGACCGGCCCGCCGGAACGCGTTCGACGGCGAGCTCGTGGCCCTCCTGCAGCGCGCGGTGCGCGAGCTGGCGTCCGACGCGACGACCCGCGTCATCGAGCTTTCGGGCGCGGGCAAGACGTTTTGCGCCGGCGCCGACATCGAATGGATGAAGAAAGTCGCGGGATTCACGATGCAGGAGAATCTCCGCGATTCCGCCGAGCTCGCATCGCTCTTTCGCGCGTTCGACGAGCTGGCGAAGCCGGTCGTGGCGCGCGTCCAGGGCGCGGCGCTGGGAGGAGGGACCGGGCTCGTGGCCGTGTGCGACGTCGTCGTGGCCGCCGAAAACGCGATCTTCGGCACGACCGAAGTGAGACTCGGGGTCATTCCCGCCGTCATCTCGCCCTACCTCGTGCACAAGGTGGGGGAGTCGCGCGCGCGGGCGTGGTTCGTCACGGGAGAGCGCGTCTCGGCGGAAGAGGCCCGCGAGGCCGGTCTCGTGCACCGCGTCGTCCCGGAGAAGGATCTCGGCGCGGCGGCGCGAATGGTGCTCGACGCCATTCTGCTGGGAGGTCCGGAAGCCGTTGCCGAGGCCAAGCACCTTGCCCACGCCGTCGCGGCGATGCCGCTGCGCGACGCCACGAACATGGCGATCCAGCGCCTGGGCGAGCGGCGCGCCTCGGCCGAGGGGCGCGAGGGGCTCGCGGCTTTCGTGGAGAAGCGCAAGCCGTCCTGGGCTGCAGAGCCGGCCGCGAAGAAGCCGTGACACCTCCTTGACGAAGCCCCGGCAGCTCGGCCGCGTGCTCGTCGCGAACCGCGGCGAGATCGCCGTGCGCGTGATCCGCGCCTGCCGGGCTGCGGGCCTGCCCGCGGTCGCGGTTTTCTCCGACGCGGATCGCGGCGCGCGCCACGTCGCGCTCGCGGATGCGGCGGTGCACGTCGGTCCCGCGCCCGCGCGGGAATCGTACCTTTCGATTCCGCGCCTCCTCGCCGCCGCCCGCGAGGCGGGCTGCGGCGCCGTGCATCCCGGCTACGGATTCCTCTCGGAGAACGCGGATTTCGGGCGTGCGGTCGAGGAGGCCGGGCTGATCTGGATCGGCCCGCCGCCCGCGGCGATGGAGGCGATGGGATCGAAGATTTCTGCGAGAGAAAGAATGAGGGCGGCTGGAGTTCCGGTGGTTCCGGGCGCGCTCATCGAGATGTTCGAAGAGAACGAAGAGAACGAAGAGAAAGAGAAGAAGAAGATTTCTTTGAATGGTGAAGAGGCTGGGGACAGGGCCGGCGCGCGTCGAGCGGCGCCGCCGCGCCCCGCAACCTCTGGCACCCTCGAAGAAATCCCCTCTTCCGTTCTCTCCCTCGGTTTCCCGGTCGTCGTCAAAGCGTCCGCGGGAGGCGGCGGGAAGGGCATGCGTATCGTTCGCGACGCCTCTTCTCTTTCCGAAGCAATATCTTCCTGCCGGCGCGAAGCGCTCGCCGCGTTCGGCGATGCGACGGTCTACGTGGAAAAGTACCTGCCTGCTCCCCGCCACATCGAAGTGCAGATCTTCGGCGACACGTTCGGGAACGTCGTCGCGCTCGGCGAGCGTGAGTGCTCGCTCCAGAGGCGGCACCAGAAGGTGATCGAGGAATGTCCGTCGCCGGCCGTGACGCCGGAGCTGCGCGCCCGCCTTCAGAAGGTCGCCTGCGACGCCGCGCGCGCGGTGGGCTATGTGAACGCGGGGACGGTCGAGTTCCTGCTCGAGCCCTCCGGCACGTTCTATTTCCTCGAGATGAACTCGCGCCTTCAGGTGGAGCATCCGGTCACGGAAGAGGCTTTCGGCGTGGACCTCGTGGCGTTGCAGCTACGGATCGCGGCGGGCGAGAAGCTGCCCGAGCTTCCCTCCGCTCCCGCGGCGCATGCGATCGAGGCGCGCGTCTACGCGGAGGATCCCGACGCGGGATTCCTTCCGCAGGCGGGTCGTCTCCTGACCTGGATCGAGCCCTCGGGCCCGGGCGTGCGCGTGGACTCCGGCGTGGCGGCCGGCCAGCTGGTGGACATTCACTACGACCCGCTCCTCGCCAAGATCGTCGCGAAGGGGAAGGACCGCGAAGAAGCGCGTACCCGGCTCGTCGCCGCGCTCCGCGAAACGGTCGCCCTCGGCGTGACGACCAACCTCTCGTGGCTCGTGCGCCTGCTCGAGGCCGCTCCGGTCGTCCGCGGCGAGCTCCACACGGCCCTCGTCGAGTCGCTCGCGCTTCCCGCCCCCGGGCCTCCCCCGGACGAGGTCTTCGAGGTCGCTTCGGCGCTTCTCACGCGCGCCGCGCCCGAGGCGGGAGGACTCTCCGCGCGCCACGCGTTTCCGAGCCCGTTCGAAGAGCGGTTTCGGATGGGCGGCGCGTGAGGCTTCGCGACCTGCGCACGGGAGAGGAGCGCGAGGCGGCGCCGGGCGTTTCTCCGGGAGCGGTGGCGATGCGGGACGGCGACGTTGCCTGGGTCTGGCTTCGGGGCGAGACGTATCGCCTCTCGGCGGCGCGTTCGAGACGCCCGGCGCGCGGCGGGGAGGAGACGCCCTCGCTCGAGGCGCCGATGCCGGGCCGGATCGCGACGGTGCGGGCCGCCTCGGGCGCCTCCGTCTCCAAAGGAGACGTCCTCGTCGTCGTCGAAGCGATGAAGATGGAGCACGCGGTGCGCGCTCCGAGAGACGGCGTCGTGGACAGAGTCCTCGTTTCCGAGGGGCAGATGGTCGGCCTCGGCGACGTCCTCGTGGAGATGACGTGAACGCGACCCGTGTCACGGTCGTCGAGGTCGGCCCGCGCGACGGCCTCCAGAACGAGTCGATGGACGTCCCGACCGACGTGAAGGTCGCGTTCGTGGATGCGCTCTCGGCCGCGGGGCTTCCGGTCGTCGAGGCGACGGCCTTCGTCTCTCCGAGGGCGATCCCCCAGCTCGCCGATGGCGAGGAGGTCTTCCGGCGGATCGTGAAGCGCCCGGGAGTGCGCTACCCGGTTCTCGTTCCGAACGAGAAGGGACTGGACCGCGCCGAGGCGGCGGGCGCTCGCGAGATCGCCGTCTTCACGGCGGCGTCGGAGACGTTCAACCGAAAGAACATCAACGCTTCGATCGACGAGTCCTTCGCGCGCTTTTCGCCGGTAATCCGGCGTGCGCGCGATGCAGGGATGCGCGTGCGCGGATACGTGTCGTGCGCCTTCGGCTGTCCGTACGAGGGCGCGATTCCGCCCGCCGCTCCCGCCCGGGTCGCGCGCAGGCTGCTCGACGCGGGGTGCGACGAGGTTTCGATCGGCGACACGATCGGCGTCGGTGTTCCGACCCAGGTGCCGGAGGTCGTCGGACACTGCGTGGACGCGGGCCTGCCGCTCGCGCGTCTGGCGCTCCACTTCCACGACACGCGCGGAACCGCGCTCGCGAACGTCGCCGAAGGCCTGAGACAGGGCGTGCGGATCTTCGATTCCTCCGCGGGCGGGCTGGGCGGGTGCCCCTATGCGCCCGGGGCGGCGGGAAACGTCGCCACGGAGGACGTCCTTTATCTTCTCCATGGCATGGGATACGAGACGGGCGCGGACCTCACCCTCGTGGCGGCCGCCACGCGCGGCCTGTCCGCCGCGATCGCGCGCCGCCCGGCGTCGCGCGTCTATCAGGCTCTCGAGTCGGCCCACGGGCCTCGGCCGGTGTAAACTCGGTCGACACCGACCCCTGCGAGGAGATCGAATGCCGCATCGGATTCTCTTGGCGGACGACAGTCTGACCATACAGAAGGTCATCGAATTGACTTTCTCGGGTACGGACTTCGAGCTCAAGGCGGTCGGCAACGGGGACCTCGCGGTACCGCTCCTCGATTCCTTCTCGCCGGACATCGTCCTCGCGGATTGCGTCATGCCGGGAAGGAGCGGGTACGAGCTCTGTGAAGAGGTCAAGCGGCGTGCCGGCGGCCGTTTCGTGCCCGTGGTCCTGCTCACGGGAACCTTTGAGCCCTTCGACAAGCCGCGCGCCGAGCAGTCCGGCGCCGATTCGGTCGTGACGAAGCCGTTCGACTCGCAGAGCCTCGCTTCCCTCGTGCGCGAACTCGTGAACAAGGCCGCCGAAGCGAGGGCCGCCGCGCCTCCCGAGCCGCCCCCGGAGCCCGAGCCGCCTCCTCTCCCGGAGCCGCCGCCGGTCCCGGAATTCGAGCCTCCCCCTTCCCTCGAGGAGGAACGCGCGGAATCCACGGATCCCACTCTCGGGCGGCAGCCCTTCCACACCGTTCCGCTGTCGGCAATGCCGCCACCGCCGCCACCGCCTCCCGAACAGGACTTCTACGCCACGTCGGCGATTCCGGTCTTTCGGGAGCCCGAGGTCGAGGCCTCCCAGCCCGATTCCGAAGCCGAGGCTGGGCCGGCCGATGAGCGCACCGAAGTGCTCCCCCCCGTGCCGGAAGCCAGATCGGCCGCGTACGAAGCCAATGAAAGCACGGAACGGCTCCCTCCCGTGCCGGAACCCGGAACGGCAGCCTACGAGATGGATCTCGGCGCTCTCGAAGACGAGCCGCCCCACCGCGACCTCGAGGCGGACATCGCCGCGTTCGAGGCGTCCGGACGCAGCGCCACTCGGCCGGAGCTCTGGGACCTGCCCGCGGCGAAAGCCGCGGGCGTCTCGTCACTCGCCGAACCTGCACCCGGCGAGCTCGAGGCCCTTGCCGCGGAAGCGAGTCTGAGCGACCTCGAGAGCCTCATCCCGAAGGCTACGGCTGCCGCCGCGCCCGCGGTCGGGCCGCTCACCGACGACGACATCGACCGCATCGCGCGGCGGGTCATCGAGCTCTCCGGCGAACGGATCGTGCGCAAGATCGCGTGGGACGTGGTCCCGGAGCTCGCCGAGCGCCTCGTGAAAGAACGCCTCGACGAGCTGGACAAAACCGAATAGGGATTTCGGGTCTCTTCCCCTGACCCGCGCCCTCGTGCGATCCTGCGCCCTCGTCGATGAGCACGCGGCCCGAGCTCGACAAGACCTTCGACCCAGCGTCGTTCGAGATGCGCTGGTACCACGCACAGGAATCGGCCGGGTTCTTCCGTCCGGAGTCCGCCGGGCCTGACGCCGTTCCGTACACGCTGGTGATTCCGCCTCCGAACGTGACGGGTCGCCTGCACGTCGGTCATGCTCTCGGGCGCACGCTCGAGGACGTGCTCTGCCGCTGGCGCAGGATGCAGGGCCGTGCCGTGCTCTGGGTCCCCGGCGTCGACCACGCGGGCATCGCGACGCAGATGGTGGTCGAGCGCGACCTCAAGGAACGCACGGGGCAGACGCGCCACGACATCGGCCGCGAAGCCTTCGTCGAGCTCTGCCGCGCCTGGGCCGGCGCGCGGCGCGGCGACATCCTCGACCAGATCCGCCGCCTCGGCTCGTCCTGCGATTTCTCGCGCGTTTATTACACGCTCGACGAGCCGCGCTCACGCGCCGTGCGGCACGTGTTTTCGACCCTCTATCACGCGGGCCTCGCCTACCGCGCGGAACGGATCGTCAACTGGTGCCCGAGCTGCGCGACGGTGCTCTCCGATCTCGAGGTGAACCACGTCGAGAGCTCCGGCCACCTCTATTCGATCGCGTATCCCCTCGTCGGAGGCGGCGAGCTCGTCGTCGCCACGACGCGGCCGGAGACGATGCTCGGCGACACGGCGCTTGCCGTCCATCCGGACGATCCGCGGTACGCGGGCTACGCGGGAAGACGTGCGAACCTTCCACTCACGGGTCGTCAGATCCCCGTCATCGCCGACGCGTTCGTGGACCCGAAGTTCGGAACGGGCGTCGTGAAGGTGACGCCAGCGCACGATCCGAACGACTTCGAGGCGGGGAAGAGGAACGGACTCGAGTCGGTCGCCGTGATCGGCTTCGACGGAAAGATGACGGCGGCCGCCGGCGCCGCCTACGCGGGTCTCGATCGCTTCGAGGCGCGGAAGAAGGTCCTCAGGGACCTCGACGCCGCGCGCCTTCGCCGCGGCGAGAAGAGCCATCTCATCCCGCTCGCGCGCTGCCAGCGCTGCGACACGATCGTCGAGCCGCTCGTCTCTCTGCAGTGGTACGTGAAGGTCGCGCCTCTCGCCGAAAAAGCCGTGGCCGCGACCGACGCCGGAGAGACGCGCTTCGTGCCCGAGCTCTGGAAGAAGACGTACGACGAGTGGATGCGGAACATCCGTGACTGGTGCGTGTCGCGGCAGCTCTGGTGGGGGCACGAGATTCCCGCGTGGTACTGCCCGGACGGACACGTCACCGTGCCTAAGCCGGGCGAAGAGGATCCCGTCGTGTGCGCCTCGTGCGGGAAGAACGGCCTTCGCCGCGACCCGGACGTCTTCGACACGTGGTTCTCGTCGTGGCTCATGCCTCTCTCCGCCCTCGGCTGGCCCGAAAAGACGGCAGACTTCGCGCGCTACTACCCGACGAGCGTCCTCGTCACGGGCTTCGACATCATCTTCTTCTGGGTCGCGCGGATGATCATGGCGGGGACGTTCTTCGACGGGCGCGCGCCTTTCGCCGATGTGGTCCTTCACGGGCTCGTGCGGGACGAGAAGGGCCAGAAGATGTCGAAGACGAAGGGAAACGTGGTCGATCCGCTCGACATGTGCGACGAGTTCGGAGCCGACGCGGTGCGCTTCACTCTCGCGGTGCTCTCGGGCACGGGGCGCGACCTGCCCTTCGGAAAGACGCGCGTGGCCGGCTACCGCGGCTTCGCGACGAAGGTGTGGAACGCCGCGCGCTTCGCTCTGCAGATGCTCGAGGGCGAAGAGGTCGCCCCGCCGGAGCGCCTCGACTTCGCGTCCCTCGGTACCGTCGACCGCTGGATCCTCGCGAGGCTCTCCGAAGCGGCCGGGAAGGTGAACGCGAACCTCGAGGCGTTCCGATTCGACGAGGCCGCGAACGCGCTCTACCAGTTCTTCTGGACCGATTTCTGCGACGGCTACGTCGAGATGGTGAAGCCCGTCCTGAGGGGCACCGACATTCCCACGGCCGCCAAGGAGCAGACGCGCGGCGTCCTCACGCGCGTGCTCCTCGACTCGCTCGCGCTTCTCCATCCCTTCATGCCCTTCGTCTCGTGCGAGATCCAGGAAGCCCTGAACGGCGACGGCCTGCAGCTCACGATGACGAAGTTCCCGGAGCCGCATCCAGAGTGGGTGGATCCGGGCGCCGTCGAAGTGGTCGGGTTGATGCGCGCGATCGTGACCAGGGTCCGCAACCTTCGCGCCGAACGCGGCCTACCGCAGACCGAGCCGCTGCGTCTCGGGATCGAGCTCCCGGAAGGACCCCCTTCGAAGGAAATCCAGGGTCACGTTCCGCTCCTCAGCCATCTCGCGCGCCTGAGCGCCGTGGAGATCTCTTCGAATGTGAATTGGCCGGGAGCGCATCGCGACGTCGTCGCCGACGTCGGGATCGTCGTGGAATTGCCCTTCAGGGAATTGTCGCCCGAAGACATGGAGAAGCGGCGCAAGGAGATCGAGAAACTGGAGGGTGAGGCGGAGAGGATCCGCGCGCGCCTGGCTGACTCCAGCTTCCTCTCGCGCGCTCCGGCGGCTGTGGTCGCGAAAACGAAGCAACAACTCGAAGAAATCTCCGAACGCCGCCGGCGGCTCTCCGGGAATCTCGTGGGGTCGCCGGACGCATGAGCGGCGTCACCGACCCTCTCGAAGGCCGGTCGTTTTCGCACATCGAGAACGTCATCTATCTCCCGTCGACGTCGTCCACGAACGACGTGGCCAAGGCGATCGTGGAAAAGATGCTCGCCGAAAGCGAGGAAATCCGGCCCACGATCATCGTGACCGGAGAGCAGACGGCGGGGCACGGGCGGCTGGGACGAAGCTGGACCCCTTTGCCGGGTGCCCTCGCGGTCTCCGTCATCGTGCCGTGGCCGGAAGGCGCCGAGCGCGTCCGCCTGCCGGTGCGCGCCGGGATCGCCCTCGCGCGGGGGCTCTCCAAGGCCTTCTCCCTCGACGTGCGACTGAAGTGGCCGAACGATCTCCTCGTGGGCCGGAAGAAGCTCGGGGGCATCCTCGTCGAGGCGCGCGCGAACGACGAAGGGGAGGGATGGGCGATCGTCGGCGTCGGGATCAACGTTCTCGGCACGCGAAAGGGCCTCGATTCGAGGGGATTGAAAGACGCGACGTCCCTCGAGGACGCCGGAGTGCCGGGGGCAAAGCTCGCCGGTGTGGCCCCCCTCTCGGCGCTCCTCGACATCCTCGACGCTCCCCTCGGCGAGGCGGGAAAGGACCCGTTGCCGGAAGCGTTCGCAGCCGTGTCGGCTCACGCGCCGGGCGACGCGATCAACGTGATGGACGCGGGGCGCTCCGTGTCCGGCGTGTTTCGCGGCGTGAACGCCGACGGAGCCTTGCGACTCTCGACCGGCCGCGGCGAGGAGACGATCGTTTCGGGCGACGTCGTCCTCTTCTAGGGCCGTCTGGCCGGTGAGCGAAATCGAAGCGGCGGGCACCCCGTCCCCGGCCGACTCCGGCCTCGACGAGGCGGGATACGCGACGAGGATCGAGGACGCGTTCATCGCCGAGCGCGGCACGCCGTTCCTCGTTTCGGCGAAAGACTGGAGTCTGATTCGCGGCTGGCGGGAAGCGGGGGTCCCCGTCGACACCGTCGTCCGGGCCGTGCGCGAGACCTTCGAAAAGCGCCGCGCGCGCGGCCAGGTCGGGAAGATCTCCTCGCTCGCCTACTGTGCGGACGCGGTCGCCGAACGGTGGGAGATGGAACGCCGCGGCCTCGTCGGCAAGGACGATCGGGCCCCCGCGGCCGCGGACGCGGCCGCGATCGGCGAAGAGCTCGCGAAGCTCGCCGCCGCGCTTCGCGCGACGGGAGAAGAGGGGAAGAAAGATTTGCTTCGGAAAGGGAGAGAGGGGGAACCGGGCGCTACGAGCGGTGGCGAAGCACCGGGATTCGATCTGGAAGTTCTTAGAAGGGGGTTGGATCGAGCGGCGGCCCAGATCGAGGAGGTCTCGGCTGATCTTCCCTTCGAAGAAATCGAGCACAAGCTTTCGTCTATCGAGTCCTCTCTCGTGCGAGCGGGTCTGAAAGCAATGAATTCGTTTTCTAAGTCTCTGGTCGAGGCGCGCGTGAACGAGGCTTTGGGCAATGTCGCTGGCCTCGCGCCCCACGTCGTCGAGCGCATGCGCAAGGCGCTCACGCGCCGCGAGGTGCGGTCCCTTGCCGGCTTCCCCCCGCTGACGCTCCTCCATGGCTGAGATCCGCCCCGGCGATCGCGTCGAGGTCGTGATCGAGCGCGTCGTGCCGGGCGGCGACGGGCTGGCGCGCCTCTCCGGCGTCGTGACCCTCGTGCCCGGAGCGTTGCCGGGCGACCGCGTGCGCCTTCGGGTGGGCGCTGCCTCGGATCGTCTCGTGCGCGGCGACCTGGAAGAGGTGCTCGTGTCCGGTGAGGCGCGCCGGCCGGGAGTCGAGATGTGCCCGAGGGCCCTCGACGGCTCCTGCGGCGGGTGCGACTGGCCGGCCGCGCGCCTCGAGTCTCACCGGGAGCTCAAGACGGCGCTCGTCCTCGATGCGCTCCGGCGGCTTGCGGGACTCCTGCCGGAAGATCTCCCCGAGCCGCGCTGGCTCGGGTCCCCGCGAAACTACCGCCTCAGAAACCGGCTTCATCTCGATCGCCGGGGAAACCTGGGATTCTTCGCGTCGCGCTCGAACGCCGTCTCGAACCTCGAGACGTGCGAGATCGTCTCGAACGCGCTGCTCGCGCGACTGCCCGCGATCCGCGATCACGTGCGCGGATTCGGACCGATGGAAGGGGAGCTCTGGACGCTGGAAGACCGCTCGGGGGGCACGCTGCTCGCCGAGTTGCGCCTCGGCGCGGGTGAGGGTCTGCAAATTTCTTCGAAGGTGAAGGAGAGGGGGAGGGGGCCGTTCGACGGGTTTCGACTCCTCGATGCGAGCGGCCGGGTGCTTCTTTCCGACGGACCCTCGTCTCTGGCGATCGCGGCGGGCGGAGCCTCGTTCGACGTCTCCGTCTCCTCTTTCTTTCAAGGAAATCTGTATCTTCTCGACGCTTTTCTCGAAGAGATTCGGACCGCGCTCCGCGCGGTGCGGCCTTTTCGCGCGGTCGACCTCTATGCGGGCGCGGGATTCCTCACGCGGCCCCTTCTGGAGCTCGCGCGCGAGGTAGGTGGGGGCGATGTGACGGCCGTCGAGATCGACCCTTCCGCGTCACATTCCCTTTCTAAGAATCTTCAAACATGGCATTCGCACGGCTATCCCCTCGCGCGCTTCGTGCTCGCCTCGGCCGAATCTTTCTTTCATTCGCAGAAAAATCCGAATTCTCCGATCGATTTGATCGTCGCCGACCCGCCGCGCGCAGGCATGTCACCGAGCGTGCGGAGCGGGATCCTGCGCCTCGCACCGCGGCATCTCCTGATGGTCTCGTGCGATCCGCCGACGCTCGCCCGAGATCTGTCGGTCCTGAAGGAGCGTTACGCCGTCGAGCGCTTGACGCTGCTCGATCTCTTCCCGCAGACGCACCACGTCGAAACGGTCGCCTTGCTCGAACGGCGCGAAGTCGGATAGAAGCGGCGCATGCGCGCGTCGTGGTCGAGAGAAGCCGGAGCCCCGTCGCTCCCCTTGGCGGGTGCTCTGGCTGCGGGGATCGTCGCGGCCGTCATCCTCCCGATCCCGCCCTCGAGAGCGCTCGGAGTCGTCCTCGCGATCGCGTCGGCGGCCGGCGTAGCGTTCGCGGGACGGCAGAGCCGGGTCCGCGTTTTCGCCGGTCTTGTTCTCGCCGTCGCCGCCGGATACTGGAACGCCCGCGAGCGCTTCCTCCTTCCCGCCCAACGCAGCGCCTCCGAGGCCCGCGAAGCGCTCGTCCGCGCGCGGGCAGCCGATCCGGCCGCCGACGGCGCCCTCGTCGAGGTCACCGGCCGCCTCGCCGCGCCCTGGACCGCGAGCGGCTCGCTTTTCCGGACGCGGCTCGCGGTCGAAGCGGCGGCAGCGGACGGCACCCTCCTGCGGCTCGAGTCCGCTCTGCCGCTCACCGTGGCGGGGCAGCAGGATCCCTCCGGCATCGCGGAGCTGGGCGACCGCGTGCGCCTGCGCGGAACGCTCCGTCTGCCTGAGGTAGGCGGTCCGTCCCGTTCGCCCTTCGACCTTCCGCCCGAGCCGCGCCTCGCGCTCAAGAGCGCCGCCCAGGTCGAGCGGCTCGGTCCGCCGGCAGGTCTCCTCTCACCCGTGGCACGCGCCCACGCGGCCGTGAAGCGGCGCCTGCGCGCGAACCTCGCCGGCGCGGCGCCGGAAGAGCGCGGGGCGCTCGCGCTCCTCCTCGCGCTCGTGATGGGGGAGACGCAGGATCTTCCCGCGGCCACCGTCAGCGCGTTCCGCGACGGAGGCGTCGCGCACATCGTCGCGATCTCCGGATTGCAGGTCGGACTCGTCGCCGCCCTTCTCGGCTGGTTCGCGCGGCGGCTCGGGGCCTCTCTTGCCGCGCGCGACGGATTCGTCCTCGTGGCGACGGCTTCGTTCGCCGTCTTCGCGGGCGGCCGGCCGCCCGTGGTGCGCGCCGCGTTGATGATCGGTCTCTATCTCCTCGCGCGTTTGCTCGGCCGTCCCACCTCGGCGACCCACGTCCTCGGCTTCGCGGCCGTCGTCCTCCTCGTCGCCGACCCTTCCGACCTCTTCGACGTCGGATTCCTCCTCACGTTCGCGGCCGTCTTCGGCCTGACGGCGTTCGGCGTTCCCGCGGCAAGAGCGCTCCGTGCAGCCGGGCTGCCTGCCCTCGTCGCCGATGCTCTCGGCGCGACCGCCGGAGCCGAGATCGCGGTGCTCCCGATCCAGCTCTTCGTGTTCAACGTGGTGCCCGTCGTGGCGCTGCTGTCGAACCCGTTCATCGTGCCGCTCTCGAGCGTCTTCCTGTTCGCGGGCCTCTTGCTCCTCCCGCTCCTGCTCCTGTCGCCTGCGTCTGCGGCGCTCGGCATCGTGCCGCTGCGGCTCCTCTCGGACGTCCTCCTCGCGCTGCTGTCGGCGCTCGACCGGCTGCACGCGGTGAGGATCGTGCCAACCCCCGCGTTCGCGCTCGTCGCGGCCACGGCGGCGCTCCTCATCGTCGCGGGTCTCGCGCGGCGCACCGGGCTGCGGCGCTCGGCATTCGCCGGCGCCGCGAGTCTCGCGCTCGCGGTCGTCCTCTCCCGTCCGGTGGTTGCCGAGCGAGGCAGGGTCGTGCTCCAGGCGTTCGACGTGGGTCAGGGGGACGCGTGGCTCCTCGTCACACCCGAGGGACGCGTCCTCGTGGACGGCGGCGGGAGTCCCGACCGGGCATACGACTTCGGTCGCCTCCGGCTCGTGCCGCGCCTGACGGACGTCGGAGCAGTGGCGTTCGATGCGGTCGTGCTGACGCATCCGCACCCGGACCACGCGCGGGGGCTTCTCGCCGTTCTCACGTCGCTCCCGGTCGCGCACGTCGTCCTGCCCCGGGCGGCGCCCCGCAACCTCTTCCTGGACGAGTTCGAGGACGCGGCCGCGCGCCGGCACCTGGTGCTGGAGCGCTTCGGCGCCGGCCAGCGCTTCACGGCGGCGGGCCTGTCCTTCGACGTGCTGCACCCGGGGGACGCGCCCTACCCGCGCGCGCGGGAGAACAACGGATCGCTCGTGCTGCGTGTGACGCTCGCGGGGCGCAGCGTGCTCCTTTCCGGCGACATCGAGGCCCTTGCCGAGAGCGACCTGGTCTCGTCGGACCGGAACCTTTCGGCCGACGTCCTGAAAGTCCCGCATCACGGGAGCAGGACGTCCACCTCGGCGGCGTTCCTCGCGCGCGTCGCTCCCCGGCTCGGCCTGATCGGCGTGGGTCGCCGGAACCACTTCGGCCATCCGGCGGCCGACGTCGTCGCCCGCCTCGCGGCCGCGGGAGTCCGGACGTTCCGGACCGATCGCGACGGTGAGGTCGCCCTTCTGTTCGAAGGGGGCCGCATCCTTCCGGTCTTTCCCGAGAGCGTCGCGCGGGAGGTGCCGTGAGCGCGCCGCGTCCGGGCGGCGTCCTCGCGATCGTGGGCGCGACGGCGACGGGCAAGTCCGAGCTCGCGGTCTCCGTCGCCGAGAGGCTCTCCGGGGAGGTCGTCTCGGCGGACGCATTCGCGGTCTACCGCGGCTTCGACGTCGGCACGGCGAAGCCCGCCGGCTCCCTGCGCGCGCGCGTCCCCCACCATCTCGTCGACGCGCGTGATCCGCGGGAGCCCTGGAGCGCCGGGGAGTTCGCCGCGGAAGCGCGGAGGCTTTGCGAGGAGATCCTCGCGCGCGGGAAGCTTCCGATTCTGGCGGGAGGCACGGGCTTCTACGTGAGGGCCTTCTTCGGCGGCCTCTTCGAGGGTCCTCGCCGGGACGACGAGGTCCGGAGCGCCCTCGAGGCGGTGAGAGCGCGCCGCGGAACGAACTTCCTCGTCCGGATGATCGGGTTCCTCGACCCCGAGAGCGCGGCGCGCGTCGGGGAGTCGGACGCGGCGCGTGCCATCAGGCTGCTCGAGATCCTTCTTCTCTCCGGTGAGCGCCCCTCGCGCCTTTTCCGGGAGCGCCCCGGAGCCTTCTGGGAAAAGCCGTCGGTCAAAGTTCTTCTCACGTTGCCGCGCGAGATGCTCTATGGAAGAATCGCGAGGAGGTTTCAGTCCGAGTTCGTGAACGAGCTGCCCGCGGAAGTGCGTCGCCTGCTCGCGGCGGGAGTCCCGCTCGCGGCGCCTGCATTCGCGGCGATCGGCTACCGGGACACGGCCGCGTTCGTCTCGGGCGCGCTCTCCGAGTCGGAGTGGAAGGAGCGGCTCCTGCGCGATACGCGTCGATACGCAAAACGACAGGAAGCGTGGTTCCGGCGCGAGAGGGATCTCGTCCCCGTACGCGCCGACCGTCTCGACCTCGTCGATTTCGTCGTGCGTGAGGCACGACTTCTTTTTTCCGTTACCGGCGAAGGGGGATGACCATGATCGGACCGAGCAAACCGCCCATAAACGTCCAGGACGGTTTTTTCTACCAGCTCCGCAAGGACAACACGCTCGTCGAAGTCATGCTCCTGTCCGAAAGAAAGCGGGTAGGCCGGATCCGGCGCTTCGACAAGTACGCGCTCGTCCTCGAGGTCGACGGGCGCGAGGAGATGATCTACAAGCACGCCATCTCCTCGGTGACCTCTCTGGGCGGGAGCCCCGCGGCACCCGCCACCGCTCCGGCGCGGACGCCGGCGGTTTGACACGACGGTTTCCCCTCGTTTTCCTGACAGCCGCGGCGCTCACGGCTTGTTCGCCGGCGCCTCGGCCCGTGGATCCATCGTCGCCCGCCGTCCGGGCCGCGGCTCTCGCGACGCGAGCGGAGGACGAGGCCGCCAGAGGGCGGCTCCGTGACGCGCTCGACGGATACCGCGAAGCGGTCCGCCTCGTGCCGGAGGACGAACGCTACCGGAATCGTATCGCCCAGCTGCGCGAGGCGTTCGTGGCCTCGCTCCGCGACGAAGCGGAGCCGGCTCTCGAGCGTGGAGACCTGCCCTCCGCCCGGCGTTCCGCCCTGGCGCTCGTCGAGGTCGATCCCGACTCACCGGCCGGCTACAGCATTCTGGCTTCGGCCGCGCTGGCGGAAGGAAGGCTCGAGGACGCCTGGGCGGCCGCACGGGCGGCGCACGAGCGTGCTCCCGACGATGCCGATGTCACGGGAACGCTCGCGGCGCTCGCGATGAAAACCGCGCGCTTCGCGGAGGCCGAGTCGCTTTACGGGGAACTCGCGAAAAGCGACCCCTCCATGGTCCAGAAGCAGGCGGCGGCGCGCCTGGAGTTCCAGGTCCAGAACTTGCCGCCCCTTTCCCGGAAAGCGGTTGAAGCTCAACGCGTGACGCGCGCCCAGCTTGCGACGATCCTCGTCACACTCGTGCCGGAGGTCGCCTCCGCCCGCGTACCGCCGGGAGCGGACGTCGCGACGGACATCCTCGACCGGCCGGAGCGAAACGCCCTCGTGAGGGCCATCGCGCTCGGCTTCTTCTCCGTGTCGCGCGAGACGCATCGGGTAGGCGTCGACGTGGCGGTGTCGCGCGCCGAGATGCCCGCGCACCTGCGCCGCGTCGCCGCGCTGCACGGAAATCCGGACGACGACTGCCTGGCGACGGCGGCGTCGCTCGCCACCTGCGGCATACTTCCGGAAACGGCGTCCCGGCAGCTCAGCGGCCGGGAGGCGTTCGCCGCCATCGACGCGACGCTTCGGCTCGCCCGCTAGTGGAGGGTCTTTGATGATCGTCACGGAGCTCTTCTCGAAGGTTCCTCTGTTCGAGGGGGTCTCGCCCGAGGACCGCGCGGCTCTCGCCCGCGCCGCCACGCTTCGCACCTACCGCCGGGGCGAGACCATCGTCCAGCAGGGCCAGCCCGGGGACGCGTTCTACGTTCTCGTGCGGGGCCGCGTCGCCGTCGCGATCGTCGCGCCGGACGGGCGCGAGGTGGTCCTGAACACGTTGGGAGAGGGCGATCATTTCGGAGAGATGGCGCTCCTCGACGACGCGCCCCGATCGGCGAGCGTCATCGCGCAGGAGAGGTCGGATCTCGCGATCCTCTCGCGGGCGGTGTTCCTCGACCTTCTGAAATCGAACTTCGTCCTGACACGGGCCCTTCTCGCGGCCTTCACGACCAGGCTGCGCCGTGCCAACGCCACGATCGAAGGGCTCGCCTCGCTCGACGTCAAGAGCCGGCTGGCGCGCTATTTCCGCGAGCTTGCCGTGGCGCGCGGACGGAAAGCGGGCGGCGGATGGTCCGTCGTGGTTCGACCCTCGCAGCGCGAGATCGCCGATACGATCGGCTCCTCGCGCGAGACGGTGTCGCGCACGATGTCGCAAATGGCTGCCGAACAGCTGATCGTCCCCAAGGGGAAGGCGGTCTACGTCAAGCTCGACTCCCCGGAGGCCAACCCCACGGGCGGGTCGCCGGGCTCCTCACGCGCGACCGGCTGAGGACACCCGGTCGATGGAGCTGCGCCCCTGGACGCTGCCGAACTTCCTGACGTTCGCGCGGCTTGCCTCCCTCCCGTTTCTCATCATGGCGATCCTCGGCGGCCGGCACGGTGTCGCCCTTGCCATCTTCCTCGCGGCCGCGATTACCGACGTCGTGGACGGATACGTGGCCCGCCGGTTCGGCATGGGCTCGCCGCTGGGGGCCTGGCTCGACCCCATCGTCGACAAGTTCTTCCTCGTCTCGACGTTCGTCGTCTTCGCGCTGCCTTCCACCCCGACGTCCCTTCACATTCCGGTCTGGCTCCTCGTGCTCACGGTCTTTCGTGACGCGTTCGCCCTTGCGATCTGCCTCGTCATGTTCCTGGCTCTCGGCATCAAGGATTTCCCGCCCTCGGCCCTCGGAAAGCTCACGACCTTCCTCGAGATCGCGACGGTGGTCGCGATCCTGCTCGTGAACGTCCATCGGCTGCCCGTCGTCGTTGCGACGACCTGCATGCAGCTCGTGGCGATCTTCGCGACGGTGTCGGGCCTTCATTACTCGTGGCGCATCGTGACGCGCCTCCCGCGTCCGGCTGCGGCAGCCCCGCCTTCGCCGCCCGCGTGAGACTGTTCCGCCGGTCGACAGCGGCCGAGCCTCCCGCGCTCCGGCTTCTCTCGCGCAGCGGCTGCCATCTGTGCGACGAGATGAGGGCGGTCGTCGGGCCGCTCGTTCGCGCGCGCGGCGGCACGCTCGAGGTCGTGGACGTGGATGCCGATCCGGCTCTTGCCCGGAGGTGGGGGAATGAGATCCCGGTCGTCCTCGACGCCGAGGGCCGCGTCGTGGCGAAGGCTCGCGATTCGGCGGCGAAGGTCAGCCGCCGCCTCGGAGGCTGATCGCAACCAAGAAAAAAGAAAGAGGAGCCCGAGGGGCGCCGGTTCCCCCGGACTCCGGTGCACCCCGCGAGGGGCCTGCCGGCGGCGGAATGGCTTTGCGCGTGCTGTGCGCTGGTCCTGGGCGGCTCTCCCGGAAACCCGGGGCCTCGGAGCTGCGTTGCGGACCTTGCCTGGTGCCTTTCCGGCCGACCCCGCCGTGTTTTCCGGCGCGCGGGGCTGACTAATCAGTAGGGCCTGAATTGCCCGGAGTCAAGAGGAGAAGAGAGAAGAAAAAAAGATTTCTTAGAAGGTGAATATTCAGCGTCGCAAGGGCACTTCCCTCTGGGGCGATCATCATCCCGTCAACTTCCGGACGAGCGCGCGGCCGACGAAGCGGAACTTGTCGCCGAGCGGAAACCTCTTGAGCACTGTCTTCACGACGCCCTGCGTGAACCGCGTGCGCTTTCCGTAGTCGATGCGGACGTCCACGACGACGGGGCGGCCGGTGCGGGCCACGCGCAGCGCTTCGCGGATGCCCTCTTCGATGCCGGCGTCGTCGTTCATCGGAATGAAGGCGGCTCCGGTCGCCTGGGCGATGCCCTCGAGCCGGATCTCCCCGAGCACGGTGCAGGTCTTGCGGTTGTAGGGGATCTCCTGCCCCTGCGAGATCTGCGAGAGCTCTCCGTCGTGGAACACGAAAAACGCGACGCCCGCCTGATGCGTCGTGGCCGTCACGATCTCGAGCCCTGTCATGAGAAACGCGCCGTCGCCCGCGATCGCGACGACCTCGAGATCCGGGCTCGCGAGCTTCGCCCCGATGGCGGCGGGAACCGCGTAGCCCATGCAGTTGAAGTCGGTCGGGCTCACGAAGCGGCGCGGGTTCGTGACGGGGAAGAGCTCGGCGGCGAGAAACGTGTGATTCCCGTCGTCGACGACCATGAGCGCGTCGTCCGCGAGCTGGCGGCGCAGCGACGCGAAAAAGCGGGCGGGATTGACCCGGTCGCTCTGGCGGCCGAGCCACTCCTCGCGATAGGCCTTCTTGTCGGAGGAAATCCGGGTTTCCTGCTCGAGGCGCCGCTCGGTCCGGTCGATGCCGCGTGCGGCGAGGCCGGCGAGAAGGCGGGGCACGACGGTGCGTGCGTCGCCCGCGATCGCCACTTTCGCGGGAAAGTTCGCACCGAGGACCCGGGGGTCGATGTCCACGTGGATGAGGTCCTCGGGAACCCGGCAGCCGAAGCTGCCCGTGGGGATCTCGGCGAAGCGGGTGCCGATCGCGAGCAGGCAGTCGCAGCCCGCGAAGGCGTTCTCGGCCGCTGGCACGGCCGCGCGGGAGAAACCCATGCCCGTGTGGAGGGGATGGGCCGCCGAAAACGCGGAAAGGCCCTGAAGCGTCGTCGCGACCGGCGCCCCGAGGAGCTCGGCGATGCGGGCCACGTCATCGGCGACGTCGACGGCGCCCCAGCCAACGAAGAGGCCGGGGAAGCGCGCCTTCTCGAGGAGGTCGATCGCAGCTTCGAGGAGACTCCTCTCGGGCTCTTCGGGCGGCGGCGGCGGCTCGAAGACGGGCAGCTCCTCGATCGTCTCCTGGAAGAGCTGCAGGTTCACGGGGATCTCGACGAAGACGGGGCCGGGGACGCCGGTCACGGCCGTGCGATATGCGTCGAAGATCGCGGGCACGATTCCGGCGTGCGTCGTGGGGCGCCAAGTTCCCTTCGTCAGGCCCTTCAGAATCGCGTGCTGGTCGAGCTCGTGAAGCTGGTAGCGGAAGGGGACGTCGGTGCGGATGCCGCCGGAGATCACGAGCATGGGAATTCCGTCGAGGAAGGCCTCGCCGATGCCGCTCATGGCATGCGTGACCCCCGCGGCCGGCACGATCACGAGCGTTCCGATCGTGCCGCCGCTCGTTCGGCTGATTCCGTCGGCCGCGAAGGCAGCACCCGCCTCGTGCGTGACGAGGACGGGCTGGATCCTCTCCGACTTGTCGAGTTCGTCGTAGATCTCCGTGTTGTGCACGCCGGGAATCCCGAACGTGTGCGTGACGGGAAGCTGCTCCAGGGCGTGCCGCACGAGCCAGGCGCCGGATCTCTTCGCGCCGACCCGGATCGACTTCGTCACAAGGACGCTCCCGCGATCGTGCGGGCCGCGACGCGCCCCGTGAGGACGCAGCTCCCGAGGAACGTTCCCTCGAGAGAGCCCATGCCGTGGATCCCGCCGCCGCCGAAGCCCGCCGCCTCGCCCACGGCGTAGAGGCCGTCGATCGGCGGCCCGGCTCCGGAGAGAACGCGGCAGCCGAGGTCTGTCTGGATGCCGCCGAGGCTCTTGCGCGAGAGGATGAACTCGCGGATCGCGATGAGCGGCATCGCGCCGGGGTCGAGGATCTTCTGGAACTTGCAGAGGCGGATCCGGTCTCCACGATACTGGCGGAAGTTCCAGAGGCGCCGGAGCTGGTCGTCGTTGAAGTAAGCCGGCCCGCGGTCGATCTGGGCATCGTAGTCACGCACGACCTGCTCGACCGTCGCGAGGTCCGTGCGCAGGCCGTCGAGGTTCTTCGTGTTCATCTTGTCCACGAGCTCGGGAAGCGAGCGCGCCGTGACGATATCGTCCGGGCATTCGCGAACGAGGCGGTCGACGAGCTCCTGGTTGCCGAACAGCAGCTGCCGCGCCATGAGGAGCTTTCTCTTGCGGCGGAAGGCGGTCATGTAATCGCAGCCCGAGACCGCGAGCTCCTTCTTCGCGATCGTGTTGTTCAGGAGCTGCCACGAGTACTGGCCGGGCTGCCGAAGGACGCTCTCCACGAGGAAGCGCGTATCCGTCGAGCCGACGAGGGGCAGCGGGCCGATGCGCTCTCCGAGCGCATTCAGCCAGAGCGCCGAGCGGGGCGGGACGAGCGAAAGACCGTCGTCCGGCTTGCGCTTTCGGGGATGGTGCACGCCGGCGGCATAGTGCCAGTGCTTGTCGAGATGCGTGAGGTTGCCGCCCGCGCGCGCGACCGCGTCGTGCATCACGCCGTCG
This sequence comes from Thermoanaerobaculia bacterium, assembly GCA_963719225.1. Classification (GTDB taxonomy): domain Bacteria; phylum Acidobacteriota; class Thermoanaerobaculia; order UBA5066; family UBA5066; genus Fen-183. Next base: position 1,886,734 of record CAVRAY010000001.1, read on the forward strand.
CCGTACACGTGGGCGCCGTTGAGGAGGACTTTCGGAGGCGGGCCCCAGGGCGCATACCAGTTCGCGCGCACCTTCGAGAGGTTCCCCCCGCAGATCCCGCCGGTCGCGATTACGACGTGGTCTCCGCGCGCAACGAAGCGGCCGCCGGTGGAGAGGTCCGTCCCGACGAGGCCGGTGACGCGGCCGCCCGCGGTTTCGACGTCCTCGACGGCATGCCGGAATCGGATCGCGTGGGAGGAGGAGCGGGGGTGGGTCACGAGCGCGCGGACGATCTGCTCGACGATCGCGTGCCCCGTTCCCCACGCGATGTGCCAGCGGGGGACGGTGTTGCCGGGGACGTAGAGTCCCCGCTCGGGCCAGTTCACGACGGGGAGGAACCTCACGCCGACGCCGTCGAGATAAGCATGGATGAGGTCGAGCGAGCGCTGGCAGTAGAGCTCCGCCCAGCGGCGCGGCCACGCGTCTCCATCGCCGAACTGCGCGAACGAGAGCCAGTCGCGGAGCGCCAGCTCGGGCGAGTCGCGGATGCCCGATTTCCTCTGATGGGGCGTCCCGATGAGGTGGACGCCGCCGAACGACTCTTTCGCCAGGCCGCCGAGGTTTTCGGGGACGTCCTTGTCGAGCAGGAGAACGGACTTCCCGCGGCCGAGAAGCTCGTGCGCGGCGACGAGCCCAGCGAGACCGGCGCCGGCAATGACGACGTCCGCCTGCAGCGTATTCGGGGTCATCGGTCCGGCTCGGATCTTCGCATCTCCCGGCCGGTCGACCTCCTAGAATCCTCGCGTGTCCTCGAAGACGCGACCGGCGGAGAAGGGGATCCCGGAGGCTCTCGCGCGCTTCGGCTTCTTCGCGCGCGGATGCCTGTACGTCGTCGTCGGCGGCCTCGCCGCACGCGTGGCGATCCTTCAGCGAGGACGCGCGCTCGGGCCCTCGGGTGCGCTCGGGAAGATCCTCGAGGGATGGAACGGGAGGCTCGCTCTCGGGATCGTGGCGGCGGGCCTCCTCGCCTTCGTGCTCTTCCGCGCCGCCCAGTTCCGCCGGACACGCGGCGGCCTTGCGCGGATCGGCTACGCCGTCGGCGCTCTGGGCGGCCTTCTTCTCACGGTCACCGCGGTGCGCGTTCTGCTGCATTTTTCCGCCGGGGGCGATGCCGAGGCCCTTCGCGAGGCGGCCCGCCGGATCGTCGCCCATGCCTGGGGACGCGGCGCCCTCGAGCTCGGAGGGGCGATCGCCTTCGTCGTGGGCGTCGTGGAGGCCTTTCGGGCTGCGGTCGGCAAGCTCCCGGCCGATTTCACCGCGGCGATCATGGCTCGCGGCCGGAAGAGGTGGATCTCCTGGCTCGCGCGCATCGGCGTGCTCGCACACGGCGCGATCGTGGCCGTGACGGGATACTCGGTGTTCGTCGCGGGGCTCGAGGGAAATCCGCGCGGTCTGAGCGGAACGGCCTCCGCCCTACTAACGATCAAGCGCGCGGAGAACGGGCCGGTCCTCTTCGCGCTCGCCGCGGCCGGGCTCATCGCGTACGGCCTCTCACTCCTTCTGCTGGCGGCGCACCGCCGGAGGAGTGCCTAGAGTCGGGCGGAGAGGACATCGTGCGGGAAGGGCCGGCGACGGTAAAATGGGCGCCGCTTAGCTGACGCCACACGGGAGGATCAAATGCACACTTATCCGCACCCGCCCTTCAAGATCGGCGGAGGCCACGTCTCACGCGGCTACAGCGCGAGCCACCGTGCCAAGGACATCACGCACCGCAACGATGCGCCGGACACCGTATACGCGGTCGAGAGCGGGGACGTTTCGGACGTCCAGCGGGGGCAGCAGCACGGAGACGACAATCCGAACATGGTGATCATCCGCGACTCTCAGGGGTTTCTCACGGTTTACGGACACGTCGATCCTTCCGTCAGAGCCGGGCAGAGCGTCAGTCAAGGGGACGAGATCGGGACCGCCGATCTTTCCGGTACGAGCGACGGGATCCACGTCCATCTGGTCCGCCTCAAGGCGGGGGACGGGACCGTGGACGACGTCCTGGACCATCAGGACAATGCGGTCAACTTTCAGATCACTCTGGGAGCCTGGTAGGTGACGTGCGACTCGTTGGAGCGGGTGATGGGGATCGAACCCACGACATTCAGCTTGGGAAGCTGACGTTCTACCGCTGAACTACACCCGCTCGACGGCGAGAGAGGTTGTAGCGCGGCGCGGGCGGAGGCGTCAAGGAGTCAGACGCGACGGTCCTCGAGCCGGATGGCGAAAGCGAGAACGATCCACGTGATGGCCGCCGTGAGCGCAGCGAGCCACAGGGGCGCGAGGGCCGACGCGACGCCGACACCCGCCGTCACCCAGATCGTCGCCGCCGTCGTCAGCCCATGCACCTGTTCCTTGTCCACGAGCTTCAGGATCGTGCCAGCTCCGAGAAAGCCGATGCCGGTGATGATTCCCTGGACCACGCGGCTCACGTCCGCCGGCGCGAAGCCGGCCTCGACCCCCGCGAGGACGCACAAAGCCGCTCCGACGGCGACGAGGATGTGCGTCCTGAAACCCGCGGCGCTGTGGACCTTCTCGCGCTGCGCGCCGATGATCCCGCCGAGGAGGGCGGCAGCGAGCAGCCGGCCCGAGGTTGCCGCGAGGTGCGCGGCATCGGGAAAGGCGAGCGGCCCCGCGTCCGTCACGCGCCGATCATAGGCGTGGAGCGGTAAGATCGGTCCAGACTCTCAGCATGCTCGCGGTTTTCGTCCTCGCCCAGCTCGCCTCGACGACTCCGGCCCCGACGCCGGCGGCGTCGCTGGGCGCCGCTTCCACGGCCGTCTCGGCAAAGCCGAGAACTCTCGCGGACGTCGCGCGCGAGCGAAAGCTCGGGAGGAAGGGCGTACCGGGCGGGACGCTGTCCGTCGCGGGAGCGTCCGGGATGCCGGTCGTCACCGAAACCAGAGATGGCGGCTCCCGTGTCCGTCACGACAACTCGCGCGTGAGGAACGCTCAGGCGGACGTGCAGGCCGCGCGCCGCGCTTTGGACGATGTCGCCGTGAAGAAGGGGATGACTTCCGAGGATGCGGCGGCCGCTCGCAAGAAACTGATCGATGCGCGCCAGGAGCTGAACCAGGCGCGGGAAGCCGCCACGCGCTCCAAGCGCTGAGCCTCATCGCTTCAGCGCGAACGCCCCCTTCAGGATCACGAGGAGCCAGGGTGCGGCATGGAGGACGAGGTCGAACCAGTCGACTGGTTTGACGAGAGTCCCCTTGAAGAGCATCGCGAGCTTCTCGACGACGTGCGGCGGACGAAACGGCGCGAGGCCGAGCGTGAGGGCGAGGATGATGGCGATGGGCCAGGGGATCTGATCGAGGAGCTGGCGCATGGAGGGAAGGGTCGTCATCCGTTGTGCTTCGGCTCGGCGGGAAGCCGGCCTGCGAGAAAGGCGATCTCGTCGAGGTGCCCGCGGTCGTGTTCCCGCCACATCTCGAGGACTTTTCCGAGCGTGACGGGGCCGACGTTCTCCCAGCTTCCCACCCGGTCCAGGTCGTCCGGTGCGAGGCGCTGGAGGCGTTCGACGTTCGCGGCGCGAAGAAGGGCGAAGTCCTCGAGCGCGGGACCCGAAGGACGACCGTTGTAGTTGCGCTCGCGCGCGAGGACCGTGCCGTCGATGTCCTTGAGCACGGGATCCGGCTCCCCGAGCCTGCGGAGGAGCCTTACGCCGTAGCCATCCGCCTCGATGTCGCGAAGATGATGGACGTTCTCGCGTGCCGAGAAGGCATCGGGTGAGGGTCGATGGATCTCCTTCTCGGGCGGAAGCCCGGCCATCAGCTCCCTGAGGCGAGCCGGCGTGCGGCGCAGCTCTTCGACGAGTGAGCGGAACTCCTCGCGTTCCATGCGCTTCCTCCTCCGATTCGATTCTCGCGCCTCTCCGCGCCTCGGCCAAGCCGTCTCAGCGCTCGTCGGCCAGCTTCCGGCACGCCTTGAGGTGGCGGATCGCCGCGGCCTTGTTTCCCGCCCGCTCGTAGAGGAGGGCCGCGTTGTAATGAGCGTCCGCCATGCCCGGATCCGAGGAGACGGCGCGCTCGTACGCCTGCGCGGCCTCTCGCAGGTGGCCCCGGTCCTCGAGGGCCACGCCGAGGTTGAACGCGGCAGCCGCGTGCTTCGGGTTCGAGGTGAGGGCGATGCGGTAGTGCACCTCGGCGGCACCGGTCTTTCCCTGCTCGTGGAGGAGCCGGCCGAGGTTCACGTGCGCGTCGGCATGATGCGGCTCGAGCTCGACAGCGCGCCTGTAAGCGTCGCGGGCGTCGGCGGGGGAGGACGCTTCAACGTCGCAACCCAGGCGGTACCAGTCGTCGGCGCTCAGCCTCCCGCCTTCCTGTCGGGCCGTCTCTGCGGCGCGCTTCGCGTGCGGGGCCGCCGCGGTGGCGAGGTCGGCGACGGCGAAGTCGAACAGCGTCTGGCCGGATTCGGGGTTCCACGCGGCGGCGCCGTCCTGCACGACGACGCGCTTGCCGTCGGCCGCGATGCGCACGCCCGTGAGTGGCCGGCCCTCGGGGAGCTGTCCGCGCAGCTTCTTGAGGGCGCGCTTTACCGTCGCGGCCGGGACCTTCGCGTCCGCGAGACCCTTGGCCGTCCGCAGGAGGACGAGATCGCGAAAGCGGAAGCGGTATGCGCCGTCGAGCTCGCGCTCGATCTCCAGCACTTCCGCCCAGGCCCGCACCTGTGCGACGGAAACGCCCAGCAGCGACGCGACGTTGGAGGCCGAGTAGCCCTTCAGCGGCCCTTTTTCCCGTTTCCGACCGCACGCAGCCTGGGCTTCTCCGCCTGCTCCTCGCGGGCCGCACGCACGGCGGGCTTGCGCTCGGGCTTCGCCGGCGCAGAGGCGGCTTCCTTCTGGCGTCCCCCGCGTCCGCCGCGCGCCGCGAGGCTCGCCTTGAGCGCTTCCATGAGGTCGATGACCTGGGTCTTCGGCGCCTCGGGCTTCGCCTCGGAGATCTCCTGGCCGTCGATCTTCCGCTTGATCAGGTTCTCCACGCGCTCCTTGACCTCGTCCTTGTAGTTCTCGGGGTGGAACTCGTCCGACGCGATCTGGTCCGTGAGCATGATCGCGAGCTTCAGCTCGGCGTCCTTCACCTCGGCGTCGGGGACCTCCACGTCGGCGAAGGAGCGAATCTCGTCGGCGTAGTTGAGCTGCTGCATCATGAGCCCGCCCTCGTGGCCCGTGACGGGACGCACCACGACGAGATATTGCTTCCCGCGCGCCGCGTACTTCGCGAGGCCGCAGCGGCCGGTTTCCGTCATCGCCTTGGCGAGCAGGCGATAGGCCTTGTCGCCGCCCTTGCCGGGAGACAGGTAATAGCCCTTGTCGAAGTACACGGGATCGATCTTCGCGAGCGGGACGAACTCCGTGATCTCCATGATCTGGTTCGACTGCTCCTCGAGGGCTTTCAGCTCCTCGGGCGTGAAGACGACGTACTGGCCCTTCTCGAACTCGTAGCCTTTGACGATGTGATCGCGCTCCACCGTAGCGCCGTCCTTGCTGCAGACGAGCTGCTGCTTCACGCGCGCGTGGTCCTCGTCGTGCAGCATGTTGAACGAGATGGCGGCCTTCGACTCGCTCGCCGAGAAGAGGTTCACAGGGATCGAAACGAGCCCGAAGGAGATCGTGGCGGTTCCGGTCGGTCGTTGTGCCATGGACCCATTTTACGCTTCTCGGCGCGACAGGTTCTCAACCAGGGCTCATTCGAGGCTCAGGGCGGGACGACGACCATCGGCACCGTGCATGTAGCCAGGACCTTATGGGTCGTGCCACCGAGGAAGCCGGACAGCCCGCCGCGGCCCGTACGGCCCATGACGACGAGGTCGAAACTCTTCGCGGCCCGGACGATCTCGCGGCTCGCCCGGCCCGCGGCGAGGCGCGTCTCGGCGGCGCCGAAGCGCGCTGCGATCGCGGCGAGACGCTGGCGTAATGGCTCTTCATCTTGGCGGCTATCGGGCGCGGCGGCCCTTTGAGAAGGTCCTCCCGTCCTTCTGTGATGGCGGCGCGCACGTCCGAAATCGGCCGGACGTGGAGCAGCGTGAGAGACGCATCCATCCGGGCTGCAAGCTTGCGCGCCTCGCGCAGCGAGTTGTGGGAGGCGGAGGAGAAGTCGACGGGGACGAGAATTGAGAACACGGCTCGAGCCATCCCGAAAATGCTATCGCGTCGCGGACGGCGCGCGCGTGCGGGCGCGGAATTGACCGTCAGGCCGGCGACGCCTCCAGCCGCTTGAAGGCCTCGGTGGCGAGGAGCGCCACGGCCGCCATCCCTGCCGCGCGAAGCCAGTCCGCTGCGGCGAGGGGCACAGTCTCGAGGACGGTTGAGAGAGGCGGCCACGCGACCGCGATGGCCTGCAGAAGAAGCCCGCCCGTGAGCGCGAGCCAGAACGGGAGCGCGAGGCTCGATCGCATCCGCCAGAACGGCTTCGTGTCCGAGAGGGTCGCGAACGACTGCGCGAGGAGCGTGAGGGCGAGCGTCGCCATCACGAGCGTCTGGCCGCGCGGCCCGTCGTGGCGTCCGCCTCCGGCGGTGTAGCTCCACAGGACGACAGCGGCCACGACGGCGCTCTTCAGGGCAGTCCGGCCGGTCGCCCCCCAGGTCAGGAGTGGCTCTTTAGGGTCGCGTGGAGGGCGCTTCATCACGTCCTGCTCGCCCGGAACGAGGACGAGCGCGACTGCGGGGAAGATGTGGACGACGAGGTTCAGCCACAGGAGCTGAAGCGGGCTCATGGGCAGCGGCAGGTTCGTAACGACGGAAACCAGCATGACCAGGATCGTCGCGAGACTGCACAGCAGCAGGAAGTGCACGGCGCGGCGGATGTTCGCGTAGATCTGCCGTCCCTCCGCGACGGCCGCGGGAAGCGTCGCGTAGTCGCCGCTCGTCACCACGAGGTCGGAGGCTGCGCGCGCGACGTCCGCCGACCCGAGCCCGATCGCGATTCCGATATTCGCTGCCTTCAGCGCGGGCGCGTCGTTGATGCCGTCTCCCGTCATCGCGACGATGCGGCCGGCCTCGCGGAGCGCGTGGACGATCGAGAGCTTGTCCTCAGGCGTGACGCGCGCGAAGACGGCCGTGTTCCTGAGGTCCTCCCACCGGTGCTCCTCGACGTACCGCGCGAGCTCCGCCGAGTCGAGACAGAGGTCCCCGGGGCCGGCGATCGCTAGCGCGTTCGCCACGGCCATCGCGGTGCCTTTCTGATCCCCCGTGACCATGACGGTGCGGATTCCGGCGTCACGCAGCGCTTCGATGGCGCCACGGACGTTCGCGCGCGGCGGGTCGATGAGGCCGACGAGGCCCGACCACGTCAGGGCTTCTTCGGCCGCTTCGGGCGCGCCTTTCGGGTCGAGCCGCCGGTACGCGAGCGCGAGAACGCGGTATCCCGATTCCCCGAGCGTGTGCGCGCTCGCGAGGAGGCGTTCGCGCCCGTCGGCGTCGAGCGGCTCTTCGGCCCCACGCACGAGCGCACTGGTAGCGCGGGCCGCCACGACCTCCGGTGAGCCCTTCACGAATGACCACAGCCGGCCTTCGCCGTCACGCGCGACGACCGCCATGCGCTTGCGGGCGGACGAGAACCCGAGGGCGCTCACGCGGTGGAAGCCTCCGGCGTCCACCTTTCCCTTGCCCGCGAGCGCGAGGAGAGCGCCCTCGGTCGACGAGCCGTGAACGTGCCAGCCTTCGTCGTGGGATTCGAGCCGCGCGTCGTTGCAGACGGCGGCGATCTCGAGCAGCCGCCGGAGATCAGGGTCGTCCCCCGGCGCCACGGGTCGGGCGCCCTCGAGAAATTCCCCGGTCGGCTCGTAGCGCGCGCCCGTGACCTCGAGCTCGCGGCCGGGGAGGACGACCCGCGTCACGCGCATGACGTTCTCCGTGAGCGTGCCCGTCTTGTCGGTGCAGATGACCGAGGTGCAGCCGAGCGTCTCGACCGAGGAGAGCCGGCGAACGAGGCTGTCGGCCTTCGCCATCCGCCTGACGCCGGCCGCGAGCGCGATCGTTGTGACGGCGGGAAGGCCTTCGGGGATCGCCGCGATCGCGAGGATGACGCCCGTTTCGAGCATGAGCCAGAAGGGACGGTCGCGCAGGAGGCCGAGAATGGTCACGACGGCCGAGAGCCCGATGGCCAGGAGGGCGAGCCGGCGGCCGAGCTGCTCAGCCTGCTTCTCGAGAGGCGTCTCCTCGCGGTCCTGGTCGGCAACGAGCTTTCCGATGCGGCCGAGCTCCGTGCGCCCCCGGATGCCGGTCACGACCATACGCCCCCATCCGCTCACGACGGTCGTGCCGGCGTAGCCCATCGAGATCCGGTCGGGCAGGGGCGCGGCCGCGTTGACGGGGTCCGGCGACTTCGTAACGGGGACGCTCTCGCCGGTGAGCGCGGACTCGTCGGCCTGCAAATCGTGCACGGCGGCGATCCTTCCGTCCGCTGCCACGATCTGGCCGCCCGTCAGGACGAGGAGATCTCCGGGCCGGAGGTCGTCCGCGGGGACCTCCCGTTCGAGGCCTCCGCGCACGACGCGCGCCGTCGGGGCAGAAAGAGTCCGGAGCGCATCGAGGGCTCGCTCGGCGCGGAAATCGGTAATGAACCCGAAGACGACCGAGAAGACCACGGATGCCGCGATCGCGAGCGAGTCTCCGATATGGCCGAGCGCCAGCATGACGGCGGCAGCGGTGATCAGGACGAGGATCACTCCGCCCTTGAGCTGGTTCCAGATAATGCGCGCGGGGCCGCGCGAGTCGGTGTCGAGAGAGTCGTCGGACGGCGTCTTGGGCAGTGCGTCCGGAGAAAGGCCTGTCTCGAGATTCGTCCGAAGTTCTCGGGCGACATCTTCGACGCTTCGGGAATGCCACGCGGGGTCGGGCGGAGCGCTCACGGACAGAATCGTCTCGGCCTCGGACATCGCGCAGGTCTCATGCGAACAGCGTAGCGGCCCGCTCAGCGAGCCGAATGACGCATGCGCATCATCGACACGCCCCGGCCCGGTTGGGGCATAATGTCGAAGATGCGACTCAGTCTCAAGACAGGGCCGAAGGGGCACCGGCGACCGGCGAGCCTCGACGACCTCGTTCCCGGGGCATCCGGCATCCTCACCCGGATCGACCTGCCGGAGGCTGACGCGACACGCCTCATGGAGATCGGGTTCCTGCCCGGAGCGCGCATCGTTGCGGCCCGGAGCGCGCCCGGCGGCGACCCGCGGGTCTTCCGCGTGGATGGCACCGAGTTCGCCCTGAGGCGCGACACGGCGCGGCGCCTTCTCGTCGAGGTCTCCCGGGAGGGAGCGGCGTGAGCGCGCACGGCTCCGCGGGCCTCCCGACTCTGCCGACGCGCCCGCCCCTTCCTCCGTACACGCCGCCGTCGCGCGTCCCGCGCCTCGTCGCGCTCGTCGGTCCGCCGAACTCCGGCAAGTCGACGCTCTTCAACCGGCTCACCGGCCTGAGGCAGCACGTCGCGAACTTCCCGGGCGTCACCGTGGAGGAGCGTCGCGGGGTCGCCCGTCTCGAGGGCGACCGCGTGGTCGTGCTCGTCGACCTGCCGGGCGTCTACAGCCTGTCGCCGCGGTCCGAGGACGAACGCGTCACGCACGACGTCCTCAAGGGCGAGATGGAAGGGATGGCGAAGCCCGACGCCGTGCTCCTCATCCTCGACTCGACGAACCTGAACCGGCATCTCGTTCTGGCCGCGCCGATTCTCGCGCTCGGGCTTCCGACCTTCGTCGTCCTCAACATGGCGGACGAGCTGTCGAGCCGCGGGGGCACGGTGGATGCCGAAGCGCTCGCGACACGCCTCGGAGTCCCCGTCGCGCTCGTGAGCGCGTCCAAGGGCCAGGGCCTCGAGATGGTGCGCGAATTCCTGAACGGAGCCGTCGGCGTGCCGCCCTCTCTCGATCTGCCCGTCCTCGCCGACATTCCGAAGTGCCGGCAGTGGGCCGTGGCGATGGGGGACGAGGCCCGTTACGCCGCGCCCGCGCCGCCGGTGTGGACTCGGCGCCTGGACGCGGTGTTCCTGCATCCCGTCGCGGGGCCCCTCGTCTTTCTCGCGGTCGTCGTCGCGGTGTTCCAGACGATCTTCTCGGCGGCCCGGCCGCTCATGGACGCGGTGGACTACGCCGTGCGGGCGTCCGGAGCGTGGCTGTCGGGGATCCTCCCGGCGTCCCTGCTCAAGTCTCTCCTCCTCGAGGGCGTCTGGGGCGGCGTGGGCTCGGTCGTGATCTTTCTGCCGCAGATTCTGCTGCTCTTCCTCTTCATCGGCCTCCTCGAGGATTCGGGCTACCTCGCACGTGCCGCGCTCATCGCCGATCGCACGATGCGAAAAGCGGGCCTGCAGGGGAAGTCGTTCCTGCCGCTCCTCTCGGCGTACGCGTGCGCCGTGCCGGCGGTCATGGCGTCCCGGACGATCGAGAACAAGCGCGATCGCATCGCGACGATCCTCATCGCGCCGTTCATGACGTGCTCGGCGCGGCTGCCCGTCTACACGCTGATCATCGCGGCTTTCCTGCCGGAGCGCCCCCTGCTCGGCCCGTTCCTCGGCACCCGCGCGGCCGCGATGCTCGGCCTCTACCTTCTGGGCTTTCTCGCGGCGTTCGGCACGGCGCGACTTCTGAAATCGTCCGTCCTGAAGAGCGACGGTGCGCCGTTCCTCCTCGAGATGCCGCCCTACCGGCGCCCGACGCTTCGTCAGATCGGCCTCAGGATGTACGACCGGGCGAAGATCTTCCTCCGCCGCGCGGGCACCGTGATCCTGGGCGTCGCGATCGTCCTCTGGGTCCTCGCCCACCTGCCGCTCAGCGGCGGAAAGCTGCCCGAAATCGCCAACAGCGTGGCGGGCACGATCGGCCGCGCGATCGAGCCTTTCGTGCGGCCGCTCGGCTTCGACTGGCGCATCGGTATCGGAATCGTGATGTCGCTCGCCGCCCGCGAGGTCATCGTCGGGACGCTCGGCACGCTCTACGGCATGGATCCCAAGGCGGGGAGTGAAGGCCTGCAGGCGGCGCTCCGGCACGACCTCACGGCCGGCGGAGCGGTCGCTCTTCTCGTGTTCTTCGCGTTCGCGATGCAGTGCCTTTCCACGGTCGCGGTCGTGAGGCGCGAGACCGGCGGCTGGAAGTGGCCGGCGATCCAGTTCGCGTACATGGGCCTTCTCGCCTACTCCGGCGCCTATCTCGCGAATCGGATCGTGACGCTTTTCCTGGGCTGAAGACGTCAGGCGACTGCCGATTTCCGCTTGTAGTGCACCCCTGCGGCCCGCGTCGCTTCGCCGGCGGCGATCGCCGTTTCGCAATACATCCCGAGGTCTTGCAATGTCTTACAGGTCTCAGAGCCACAGACGGGGCAGGAAATGCAGCTATGTGCGGGTATTGGGGTAGAGGACTTCCGCCGGGTTCTTCGGGGGCTCTGTGCCGGCATTCGTTTCGCGCTCATCTTTCACCTCCGTGAGCAGGGCTCCCGGAGACAATATAGGGGGTATTACGCGCTGCGTCAATAGTCGGCTCGAGTAAGCATCTTGACAGCAGATGAAGACGGCATCATGATGCCTCCGTGAGAACCACGGTCACTCTCGAGCAGGACCTGGCAGACAAGCTCAAGGAGTACGCGCGCCGAAGGCGCGCTTCCTTCAAGGTCGCGCTGAACACGGTTCTTCGCCGCGGGCTCGCCGCCCAGGAGCCGGCGCCCTCGCCGCGACGCCGCTTCGCCATCGAGCCCCATTCGAGCCGTCTCCGTCCGGGTGTCGACCCCGGCAAGCTGAACCAGATCGTGGACCGGCTCGATGCGGAGGACTTCGTTCACGAGACGCGGTCGGATCGATGATCCTGCCGGACATCAATCTCCTCGTCTTCGCGTACAACCGGCACGCGCCTCACCATGTCGAAGCGAGAGCGTGGTGGGAAGGACTGCTCAACGGTTCCGACCCCGTGGGGCTTCCCTGGGCCGTCGTGTGCGGGTTCGTCCGCCTGATGACGCACCCCGCTGTCCTCGTCAGCCCTCTCGACCCGGGACGAACCCTTCACCACGTTCGGTCGTGGTTCGACCGGCCCGTCGTCGAGGTCCTCGAGCCCGGCCCACGGCACCTGGAAATCCTCGAACGACTTCTGACGACCGTCGGCGTCGCGGCAAACCTGACGACGGATGCGCACCTCGCGGCCATCGCGATCGAGCACCAGTGCGAGCTGCATTCGAACGACGCGGACTTCGCCCGATTCCCCGGCTTGCGATGGCGGAATCCGTGTTGACGGGACTCAGCGCCACTCGTCCTCGACGAGAGCGGCCGCGGCCGGAGTCTCCTTGGGAACGGGATGCGTCATGCCCGCGTCCGCCATCTTTCCGCGCCGGCGCTTGAGCCGCTCGGCGAGCTGGTCCATGTAGACGTAGAAGACCGGCGTGACGTAGAGCGTGATCATCTGGGAGAAGAGGAGGCCGCCGACGACAGCGAGGCCGAGAGGCCGCCGCGCTTCGGCGCCCGCGCCGAAGCCGAACGCGATCGGAAGCGTGCCCATGAGCGCGGACATCGTCGTCATCATGATCGGGCGGAAGCGCACGACGCAGGCTTCGACGATCGCCTCCTCGGCGCTCTTGCCCGCGCGGCGACCTTCGACGGCGAAGTCGACCATCATGATTCCGTTCTTCTTCACGAGGCCGACGAGCAGGATGATTCCCACGAAGGCGTAGATCGAGAGCTCCACCTTGAAGACGAGGAGCGTGAGCAGCGCTCCGAAGCCCGCGAAGGGCAGAGCCGACAGGATCGTGAGAGGGTGCAGGAAGTCCTCGTAGAGGATGCCGAGCACCGTGTAGATCACGAGGATCGCGATGAGGAGCAGGAGCCCGAGCCCTTTCTGCGACGCCTCGAAGGCCTGCGCGGTCCCCTGGAACGTCGTCTGAATGGTGGCGGGCAGCGTCGCGCGCGCGACCTTGTTGATCTCCACCACGGCGTTACCGAGCGAAACTTCGGGCGGCAGGTTGAAGGAGATCGTCACGGCCGGGAGCTGCCCCGCGTGATTGACGGCGAGGGGGCCCACGGTCTTCTCGAGCTTCGTGAGCGCCGAGAGCGGAACGAGATCGCCTTTCCTCGACCGCACGTACAGGAGCTGGAACGCCGACGGATCCCTCTGGAACTGCGGCATCAGCTCCATGATCACCTGGTACTCGTTGTTGGGAGAGTAGATCGTCGAGATCTGGCGTGACCCGTACGCCGTGTAGAGCGCGTTCTCGATGGACTCCGGCGTGACCCCGAGCGCGGCCGTCCGGTCGCGGTCGATCGTGAGATAGGCCGTCGGGTTGCGGAGCTGGAGGTCGCTGTTCACGTCCTGGAGTCCCTTGATCCCGCGCATCTTCTCCTCGAGGAGAGGGGCCACCTGGTAGAGGTCCTTCGTGTCGGAGGCCTGCAGCGTGAACTGGTACTGCGCCCTCGTCAGCGCTCCCCCGAGCCGGATCGGAGGCAGGTTCTGGGGATAGACCCGGATTCCGGGGATCTGCGCGAGCCTCGGGCGGAGCTGCTGGATGATCTGGTCGGCCGAGAGCTTCCGCTCGTCGCGGGGCTTCAGCCGCATGAATATCGTGCCCGTGTTCCCGCCCTGAACGTTGTTGCCGCGGTTGCCGCAGCTCGACATGAAGCCTTCGACGTTCGGATCGTTCCGCACGACCTCGGCGGCCGCCTTCTGGTGCTGGACCATCGCTTCGAACGAGATGCCCTGCGCCGCCTCCGTGGGGGCGAAGATCTGTCCCGTGTCGGAGCTCGGGATGAAGCCCTTCGGGACGATCATGAAGAGCCCGATCGTGGCGAGAAGGATGAGAGCGGAGAAGGCCAGCATCAGCCGTTTCCACCTCAGCGCCAGCTTCAGCCCGCGCTCGTAGAACGAGAGGGACGCGTCGAACGCGCGCTCGGAGGCCACGTAGAGGCGCCCGCGCTCCTCCTTTTCGCGGTGAGCCTTCAGGTAGCGGGCGCAGAGCATGGGCGTGAGCGTCAGCGACACGAAGCCGGAAACCAGGACCGCCACGGTGATCGTGACCGCGAACTCCCGGAAGAGGCGGCCGATGATCCCGCCCATGAAGAGGAGAGGAATGAAAACGGCCGTCAGGGAAAGCGTCATCGAGACGATCGTGAAGCCGATCTCCTTCGTGCCGTTCAGGGCCGCCTCGAAGGGCTGCTCGCCCATCTCGATGTGCCGGACGATGTTCTCGAGGACGACGATCGCGTCGTCCACGACGAATCCCACCGAGAGCGTGAGCGCCATCAGCGACAGGTTGTCCATGCTGTAGCCGAGCGCGTACATCGCGGCGAACGTCCCGGCGATCGAGAGCGGCAGGGCCAGCGACGGGATGACGGTCGCCGAAAGGTTCCTCAGGAACAGGAAGATCACCATGACGACGAGCGCGAGCGTCAGCCACAGCGTGAACTTGACGTCCGAGACGGATTCCCGGATGGACTGCGAGCGGTCGAAGAGGATATTGAGCTTCGCCGAGCCCGGGAGCATGCCCTCGAACACGGGGATCAGCTTCCTGACGTTCGAGACGACCTCGACCGTGTTCTCGCCGGGCTGCTTCTGGATCGCGAGGACGATGGCACGCGTCGGGCCGGTCTTGTCGACGTACCACGACGCCGTCTTGTCGTTCTCGACGCTGTCGATGGCGCGGCCGATGTCCTTGACCCTCACCGGCGACCCGTTCCGGTAGGCGACGATGAGCGGCCCGTATTCGGCGGCCTCCGTGAGCTGGCCCGTGGCCTGCACCGTGTACGCCGTGTTCGGGCCCCAGAGCGTTCCCGTCGGGATGTTCACGTTCGCGGCGGCGACGGCGGCCGAGGCTTCGTCGATCCCGATGCCCCTGTAGGCGAGCGCCTGCGGGTCGACCTGCACGCGCACGGCGTATTTCTGCGCGCCGAACACCTGCACCTGCGCGACGCCCGAGACCGTCGAGATACGCTGCGCCATGATCGTCTCGGCGTATTCGTCGAGCGTCGACAGGGCGAGCGTCGGCGAGGTCAGGGCCATGTAGATGATGGGCTGGTCGGCCGGATTGACCTTCTGATACGTCGGCGGGCTCGGCATCCCGGGCGGGAGCTGGCGCGAAGCGGCACCGATCGCGGCCTGGACGTCCTGTGCGGCCGCGTCGAGGTTGCGGCTCAGGCTGAACTGCAGCGTCACCTGCGTGACGCCGAGGATGCTCGTGGAGTTCATGTTGTCGAGGCCGGCGATCGTCGTGAACTGCCTTTCGAGCGGCGTCGCGACCGCGGAGGCCATCGTCTCGGGGCTGGCTCCCGGGAGCGCCGCCGTCACCTGGATCGTCGGAAAATCCACGTTCGGCAGGTCCGAGACCGGAAGCAGCCGGTAGCCCACGATACCGAAGAAGAGGATCGCCAGCATGACGAGCGTCGTGGCGACCGGGCGCCGGATGAAGAGCTCGGAAATATTCATCCACGCCCTCTCCGGTTCACGTCTTGACCGTGACCTTCGCGCCGGGCGCGAGGCGGAGCTGTCCGTCGGTCACGACGCGCTCGCCGGAAGCGAGGCCCTTGTCGATGACGGACCATTGCTGCCAGGTGCGGCGGACCACGACGGACCTCGCTTCCACCGTGTCGTCCGCCTTGATGACGTACACGTACGAGCCCTGCTGCCCCGCCTGGACTGCGGGCGTCGGCGCGACGACGGAATTCGCCTCGGTCGCGAGGGTGAGCGAGACGTTCGTGAACTGCCCCGGCCAGAGAGCGCGGTCGCGGTTGGGAAACGTGGCCCTCAGGTTGATCGTGCCGGTGGCCGTGTCCACCGTGTTGTCGATGAACGTGAGCGTGCCCTCGGAAGGCGTGAGGCCCGGTCCGTTCGGGAGAGCGCTCACTTTGAGGGCGCCGGCGGCCGCGCGCTTCTTGACGTCCGCGAGGACGGCCTCGGGCAGCGAGAACGTCACGTAGATCGGCTCGACCTGGTTGATCACGACGAGCGCGCGATCGTCGTTCGCCTTGATCATGTTGCCGGAGTGGACGAGAAGGCCGCCCGTCCGACCCGAGATCGGCGCCGCGATCTGGCAATACGCCACGTTCAGGCGCGCCGTCTCGACGGCAGCGTCGTCCGCCTTCACGGTGGCCTTCAGGGCATCGGCGTTCGCCTTCGCCTGCGAGAACTGCTCCTGCGTGACGTAGTCCTTCTTGACGAGCTCGGCGTAGCGCTTCAGGTTCTCTTCCGCCTCTCGGGCGCGGGCGCGGTCCCGCTCGAGGTTCGCTTCGGCCTCGGCGAGCGCGGACTGGTAGGGCCGGCGGTCGATCTCGAAGAGGAGATCTCCCTGCTTGACGTCCTGGCCTTCGCGGAAGCCGACCTTCGTGACCTCGCCGCCCACGCGCGTCCGCACCGCGACCGTCGAGAAGGCGTCCACGTGTCCGACCGCGACGGCCTCGAGCGGCACGTCCTTCTTCTCGACGACCGCGGCCGTGACGGGAAGAGCCGGCGGCGCCGCGGTTTTCCTGTCCTTTCCGCCGCAGGCGGCGAGAAAAGCGATCGAGACGAGAGCGGCCATAGGCCGGAGGTTCATGGAGTTCCCTTCTTTTCGGCTGCGGGCCCGAGGTCGACGGTTCCGGTGTCGTGTGCGAGCTGCGCGACGGCGAGGAGGAAGCCGGCGCGGCTCCTGACGTCCTGCGCGAGCGCGGTCGCGAGGGCGCTTTCGGCGGTCAAGAGATCCAGGATGCTTCCGACGCCCTCCTTGTAACGGCCCCGTGCCACCTCGGCGGACTCCTTCGAGCTCTCGAGGAGGTCGCGCGAGGCCCGAACCTGCTGCACGGCCGTCTGGAGATTGTAGTAGCTGCTCCAGACCTGGTAGATGACCTGCTGGGCGGCAGTCTCGGCCTGGGCGCCCGCGGCGTCGGCAAGCGCTTCGGCCTGACGCGTGTCGTACGCGGTCTTGAAGCCTGTGAAGACCGGCCAGCGGAAGAAGAGGCCGAGCGAGTAATTGTCGCCATACGTCAGCAGGGCGTCCGTGCCTTCGAACCACGTGCGGTTGACCGAGGCTCCCAGGGAAAGCGTCGGCAGTCCGCCCGATTTCACGGAGCGCACGTGGCTCTGCGCGGCGAGTGCGCGGGAGCGCGCGGCCGCGAGGTCGGGTCGAAGCCGGCCGGCGTCCGCGATGAGGACATCGACGGAACGCACGACCTCGTCGACGTTCTGGTCCTCGGGCAGCGGGGCGGCGTCGACGGGCAGGTCGATCGGGACGCCGAGCGCCGTCGTGAGCTGGCCGCGAAGCGTCTCGATCTGTCCCCGCACGGTCTCGTACGCGAGGCGCTGCTGCGAGAGGGACGTCCGGGCCTGGAGGACGTCGGCGATCGTCGCCACGCCGGCCCGGTGCCGCTCGTTCGCCGCGGCGTAGTTTTCCTCGGCCTGTTTGAGGCTCGCTTCCTGCGCCACGAGGAGCGCGCGGGCGCCCTGGTAGCTGTAATAGCTCTGCGCGACGAGGAGGATCAAGTCGTTCATCGCGGCGTTGTGCGTGAAATCGGCCGCGTAGAGCGATTGCTCCGCCTCGGCGATGTCGGCCGATCGGCCGCCGAGGTCGAGGACGAGAAAGCTCAGCGAGACCGTGGGCCCGTAGCTCGTGAGGAGCGTCGAGAGGCGCCCGCCGGAGGCGGTCTGCTTCTGCCGCACGGCCTGCGCATCGAGCTCGACGGCGGGGAAGAGGGCGGACCGCTTGCTTCCGAGCTCGGCCGCGGCGGAGCGCGCGAGGAGCCAGCTCTGCCTCGTGAGCGGGCTGTTCCGCAGCGCGACGTCGACCGCCTCGGAGAGGGAGACCGTCCGGCCCCTCAGCTTCTCGGGCGCGAGCTCCGGCGGCGGAGGCGCGGGCGTGGGAGTGGGCGCGAGCGCCGCGGAAGGAGGAATCCACCGCGTCGCGGGTGTGTCGGGCGCGTCGGCACCCTGATGAGCGCACCCGGCGAGGAAAACGGCCAAGCCAAGGGCAGCGAAAGCGCGAACGGCGGGTCCCCTCACGATCCCGTTTTACCATTGCCGCGTGGTGCGGCGTCCCATGGCCCTGTTCGGGCTGGTCGCGGCGGCGAGTCTCGCGGCGGCCTGCGGGGGCACGCGCCCCATGCCCGCGCTGGAGGACTACTCGCACGGAACTTCCGCCTTCGTGACCGAGTTGGGAAGGGAGTTTCAGGTCGGAAGAAGACCAGGAGAAGATTTCTTAGAAGGGGAAAGAGAAAGAGAGGATTTCTTAGAAGGTAATAGGGGAAAAGGCGCTGGTGCGATGGAGTCGCCGGCGGCAGCGCCCCTCAGGGAGTTTCAGTCGCGCTGGCGTTCCACGTGCCATTTCCGCTGTGCTTCGGCGGTCCGCATCGTCGACCTTCAGAAGAAATCCTCTTCGGACCTGACTCTGCGCATTGAAGTCCGCCTCCAGGGCTTCGCCCGCGCGGAGGATCCGGAGCGCGTCGCGGCCTTGGGTGTCTTCGATCTCTCCCTCTTTCGCAGGGAAACCTCCGAATCCTCCTCGAAGACCCGCTGGCAGTTGCGTTCCGCTTCCGCCGTCGGCGCGTCCGAGATCCAGCGCGGCCATCCCCATCTCTTCGAGGAAGCCGCCGCGCGCGGTCTCGTCGCTCCGCACGAGCCCCTCGATCCCGTGGAGTCGACGAACCTTTGCCTCCCCGCGACGCACCACCACCCGGGAGTTCTGCTCGTGGACGTCGACGCGGACGGCGCCGTGGACGTCGTCGTTCCGAACCGCCACCCGCGGCTTTTCCTGAACGACGGCTCCGGGCATTTCCTCGACGCGACCGCCGGCTCCGGCCTCGACCTCCTGCCCGAGATGGAAGCGTCCGGGGGCGTCGCCGCCGACGTGGACGGGGACGGGCTGCCGGACCTCTTCCTCTCGAATCACATATCGCCGTGCCGGCTCCTGAAGAATCTCGGGCACGGGAGGTTCCGCGACGTCACCCAGGAGTGGGGCCTGGCGGGCCTCTCCGGGCCGTTCACGTCGGCCGTGTTCTTCGACGCCGACCGCGACGCCCGCGTCGATCTCTTCGTCGCGAGCTACGGAGACGCGCGCGCCACCGGCCCGGCCTATGACGGCCTGAACGGCACGGGCGACCGCTTCTTCCGGAACGTGGAGCGGAACGGGCACCCGTTCTTCGTGGACGAGACGGCGGCCTCCGGACTGCGGGACGTGGGCTGGGGCTTCGCCGCCGAGGCCTGCGACGCGGACGACGACGGCGACGACGACCTCTACGTCGCGAACGATTTCGGGATGAACGGGTTCTTCGAGAACCGCTCCACGCCCGGCCACCCGCACTTCGTCAACATCGCCCGGACGAATGGCACGAAGGACGAGGGATATGGAATGGGCGTCGCCTGGGGGGATTACGACGGAGACGGCCGCTGGGACCTGCACGTCTCGGATTACTGGACGCCCTATCGCTGGATCCTGAACGACTCCCGTTGGCCCATGCCGCCGCTCCCGGGCGCGGGCCTCGTGCGGGGACACATGGCGAAGATCATGAAGCGGCGTTCGGGGGGCGACGCGCTCTTTCGCAATCTCGGTGGCCTGAAGTTCGCGCGCACGTCGGAGGCAGCCGGCGTCGCGGACGGAGGCTGGGCCTGGGGCACGGAGTTCGTGGACCTCGACGGGAAAGGCCGCGAGGATCTCCTCGTCGTGAACGGCATGTTCCGGGCGACGACGGGCGTCGACGACGAGATCTCGTTCTGGAACGCGATGGGGCGGGAAGGCGTGAACTTCCACGACGGGATCTGGGGAGCCATCGACTTCGGCGTCAACGGCATGGCGTCACGGACGCCGAAGAAGCTCTTCTGGAATCGCGGCGACGGCACCTTCGAGGAGCGGGCGTTCGTGGAAGGGTTCGACACGCTCGAGGACACGCGCGGCCTCGCATATGCCGACCTCGACGGCGACGGCGCGCCGGAGATCGTCGTCTCGTGCTTCCGCGGCCCCCTGCACGTCTATCGCAACGAATGGGGCAGCGGCGCCGGACGTGTCGTCGTCCGGCTCTCGGCCGACAAGGGCACGAACCGCGACGCTCTCGGCGCCGTCGTGCGCCTCACGGCCAACGGCAAGCTCCAGCTTCGCGAGGTGCGCGCGGGCTCGTCTTATCTCTCGCAGTCGTCGCACGATCTCCTCTTCGGCCTCGGCGGCGCGAAAGCGGCGGACCTCGAGGTCCGCTGGCCGGATGGGAGGAAGGACACGCTGCGCGATGTTCCGGCCGGCACACTCGTGACGCTGGTCGAGGGAAGAAAAGAGAAGAGAGACTTGCTTAGAAAGTGAATGCGGAAAGACAAGAGCATATGCGGCAATATCCATTCGATGAGCCGGCTTTTCTTTGTCCTCTTCTTCAATTCCCTTTCTAAGAAACCGTCTCTCTTCGAGCGTAGCGGTTGGGCCGCCCTTGCAATTCTGGTGGCAGCCGTCGCCTTGCCCTATTCCTCTTCAGCAGAAAATCCCTCTTCTCCCCGGTTCTCTCCCGAGCAGGCTTCGCGGATCCTGACGCTGCGAAACGTGGGCCTCGCGCAACTCGAAGAAGACCGCCCGAAGGAGGCTCGCACGACGTTCGCGAAGCTCGCGGAGCTGCTGCCGGGCGAGCCGCTGCCGCTCGCGAACGCCGCGATCGCAGCGTTGCGCGAGAAGGATCTGCCGGGAGCGGAGGCGATCCTCGGCAAGGCGCTCGCGCTGGGAGATCGGGCGGACCTTCAGGCCATTCGCGCGCTTCTCGAAAACGAGCGAAACCGGCCCCCGGCCGCCCGGGCCGCTTTCGAGAGGGCCGCGTCTCTCGACCCGCACGACCTGGAGTCGCGCTGGCGCTTCGCGCGAAGCGTCGAGACGGACCCGTCCGCGTCGGCGGCCGACAAGGCCGCGCGCCGCGCGCGCCTCGCGGAGATCGTCGCGCGCTCGCCCTCGAATCTGCCCGCGCGCCTGAAGCTCCTCCTCCTCGAGGGCGAGTCGAACGATGCGGCCGCGCTCTCGAAGGGCCTCGCGGAGCTGGATCCGCTCATCTCGGACGGCGATGCCCGCCTGCGCCATTTTCTCGCGGAAGCCCGAACGCTCCTTGCCGGGGGCGACGTCAAGGGTGCCACGGTCAAAGTCCGCGTCCTCGAGAACCTCCTCAGAGTCACGCCGCGCTACCAGCAGTCGCTCGGCGAGGTGTTCACGCAGGTCGTGGGGCTGCCCGTCGAGAAATTCTCCTCGAAGGTGGAGGAGGGATTGCGCACCGGCGCGGGTGCGGCGATTCCCGTGACGTTCCGCGCTCCGGCGGCGTCCGAGGAGAACGTGGAGAAGATTCTTCGAAAAGTGGATCTGAAGAACACGGGCGCGGCCGAGGCGTATTCCGTACCCGCCCCGTTCACCGCCGCTGTCTTCATCGATTTCGACCTCGACGGCGACCTCGACGTCTACCACTTCGGCGCGGGCAGGGCCGATCAGCTCCTCCGCAACAACCTCGATGGCACGTTCGCGGACGTGACGGCGAAAACCGGCGACGCGAAGCTCACCTCGAGAAAAGTCGTCCTCTCCGATGTGGATCGCGACGGCGATCCGGACCTCGTGGCGATCGACGCAAAAGGCGAGGTGGTCATTCGGCTGAATCTCCGCCAGGGCGTCTTCCGGAACGTCCCGCTCGGGGTGAATGGGGCGACGGATGTCGCGGTCGAGGACCTGAACGGAGATGGAATTCCCGACATCGTGGTGGCCACCTCCCACGGGCTGCGGCTGCTGTTGGGAAAGGGAGACGGGAGTTTCTTAGAAGGCGCGGGGAGCGGGCTCGATGCGGCGGGCGGCTCGGCCGCGATGCGGGCGGTGGTGCTTGGGGATTTCGACAACGACGGTTTTCCGGACGTCGTGGTGGCCTCTTCGGACGGCCTGCGCGCGTATCGCAACGTCGGGGGCGGCAAGTTCACGGACTGGCCGATCTTCTCTTCCCCTTCTAAGAAGTCTTCTTCCTCGTTCTCTTCGAACCTCTCGAACATCGAGGCGCTTCTCGCGTACGACGCGGACAAGGACGGGGATCTCGACCTCCTCGTCTCGGCCGGCGGGAAGACCACGGTCCTCGTCAACGACGGCGGAAATGCGAACGGCTGGCTCGACGTCGTGCTCGAAGGGCTGCAGACGGGATCGGGCAAGGTGAACAAGCACGGCGTCGGAAGCCTCGTCGAGGTGAAGGCGGGGAGCCTGTACGTCGCACGCACGGCGGGACTGGGGCCGACGCATTTCGGTCTCGGGCGGCGCACGAAGGCGGACGTCGTGAGGGCGACGTGGACGAACGGCGTGCCGCAGAACCTCTTCGACCAGAAATCGAAGACCGTCGTGAAGGAGGTCCAGCAGCTCAAAGGTTCGTGTCCGTTCGTGTATGCGTTGAACGGCGAGGCCCGGGTCTGGAGCTTCGTCTCCGACGCGCTCGGCCGCTCGCCCATCGGGCTCCTCTACGACGGCGTCCACCTCGCGGGCGCCGACACGCGTGAATGGCTCTTCATCGACGGGGACACGCTGCGGCCCGACGCGCACCGCCGCCTCCTCCTCGACTACACCGAGGAGCTCTGGGAAGTCGCGTACCTCGACGAGGCGACGCTCGTGGCCGTCGATCATCCCGGGGGGACGGGCGTCGTCCCGAACGAGCGAACGATCCCGGGCGTGATGGAGAAGAAGGTCTTCACCGTGGCACGCCCGCGGCCACTGCGCTCCGCTTTCTCGGACGCCTCCGGCCGCTCCGAAGACGTGACCGGCCGGCTCGCGCGGCGCGACCGGGTCTACGTGAGCCCGGGGCCCGAGATGTTCTATCAGGGCGTGAGACAGGAGCACTCTCTCGTCCTCGATCTCGGCGACGTGAAGGGCGGCGATCGCGTCGTCCTCTACCTCTCCGGCTGGATCTTCTACACGGACACGTCCATCAACGTCTCGATCTCGCAGCGCGGGGACCTTCGACACTTTCCGCCGCTTCTCGAGGTTCCGGACGGAAACGGCGGATGGAAGATCGCGATGGAGTCGTTCGGCTTCCCGGCGGGCAAGACGAAGACGATGCCCGTCGATCTCACGGGGCTCGTCGATCCGAAGGACCCGCGCGTGCGAATTCGCACCACCATGGCGATCTTCTGGGACGAGGCCTTCGTCAC
This sequence comes from Thermoanaerobaculia bacterium, assembly GCA_963719225.1. GTDB lineage: Bacteria > Acidobacteriota > Thermoanaerobaculia > UBA5066 > UBA5066 > Fen-183. The sequence continues at coordinate 1,909,804 of CAVRAY010000001.1, forward strand.
GGTGAACGACCCGGCGGTCGATGTGGTGACGACTTCGCTCGCGCCGTCCTCGGCTTCTCTCTCGGAGCGCGGCTTTCCGCGCGGGTATCGCGAGACTCCGGACGGACCCGAGGTGTTCGACCACGGCGACGTCTCGACCGCGCCGCGCTGGGAGGACATGCCCGGCCGCGTCACGCGCCTCGGCGACGTCACGGAGCTGCTCGCGAAGACGGACGACCGCTGGGTCGCGTTCAAGGGAGGCGACGCGATTCGCATCGCGTACGACGCCTCGAAGCTGCCGCCTCTCGCGCCGGGCTGGCGACGCGACTGGATCCTCGTCTCCGACGGCTGGGACAAGGACTTCGACAAGAACACGGTCACGGGCCAGTCCTACGAGCCATGGCCCTTCCATGCGATGTCGGCATACCCCTACCCGCCCTCCGAGCACCATCCCGATCCGAAGTTCCTCGAGGAGACGCTCACGCGAAAGGTCGGGCCCGAGCGATTCCGAAACGCGCTGGGGGAAAGATAATTTTGCTCGCTCGTGAACCGGGCCGACTGCGACGACCTACAGTGGGGCTGGTGTAAGGGTGTTTTTTCTTAGAAGGGTGAATTCTCTGACAGCAGCCGCACTCGCAGCGCTTCTCCTGTCGCCGCGCCCCTCTTACCCATTCGAAGGATCTTCTTCTTCTTCTTCCTCTTTGACTCCTCCCATCCGCTTCACCGACGTGACCAAGCGAGCGGGACTGAACTTCAGGTTCGAGACCGACCTCCGCCGCGGGCGGAACCTGGCGACCATGGGCGGGGGCGTGGCGATGGGGGACTTCGACGGCGACGGTTTCGCCGACCTCTTCTTCACGGGCTCCGTCGCGAACGGCAAGAAGCCCGACGCGGGTCCGTGCGGCGTCCTCTACCGCAACCGCGGCGACGGCACGTTCGAGGACGTCACGGCTCGTTCGGGAATCCGGTCGTGCGGCTGGACGATGGGCGCCTCGTGGGTCGACCTCGACGGCTCGGGGCTCCCGGACCTGATCGTCACGGGAGTCGGAAAGACGTCACTTTTCAAGAACCTCGGGAACGGGACGTTTCGCGAGGAAGGCGCGGTCCGCGGACTCGTCGCGCCGGGCTACTCCGTGGGCCTCGCGGCTGGCGACGTCGACGGGGACGGCCGCGTCGACCTCTACGTCGTCGGGTACCTCGACACGGATTACAGGAAGGAACAGTCCTTTCCGGCGCTCCAGGTGCGGATGCCGGAAGACTACGAAGGGCAGCCGGCGACTTTGCTCGTGCAGGATGCCGGGGGTCGTTTCCACGGGCGCTCGAAACCGGCGGGCGTGACGAACGCGGGGGGGCGCGGGCTGGGAGCGGTGTTCTTCGACTACGACGGCGACGGCCGGCCGGACCTCTACGTCGCGAACGACCGGTCGACGAACGTCCTCTACCGCAACCGTGGCGACGGCACGTTCGAGGACGTGACGGTCGAGACCGGCGGGGGCGCACGCGACCAGAAGATTCCCCGCGCGGGCATGGGAATCGCGGTCGGCGACGTGGACGGAGACGGGCTGCCGGACGTTCTCGTCACGAATTTCTCCGGGGAGCCGAACACGCTCTATCGAAACGTGGACGGGATTCTCTTCGACGACGCGACCGAGACTTTTGGCGTGGATCGCGCCTCTTTTCCATACGTGGAATGGGGGACCGACTTCGCGGACCTCGACGACGACGGCCGGATGGATCTCGTGGCGGCGTCGGGCCACCTCGTGCCGCGCATTCTCCTCACGTTCGCGAAGTTCTTCCGGAAGAACGGCCTCGGAGTGTACGGGCTCGGTGACCACTCCTACGCGCAGCCGCCGCTCGTCTGGCGCAACGACGGGCACGGCCGCCTCGCCGACGTCACGCTCCAATCGGGCGACTGGGCAGCCCTGCGCCTCTCGGCGCGCGGGCTCGCGGTAGGCGACGTGGACGGCGACGGGCGGCTCGACGTCGCGATCGCCGCGATCGCCGGCGGGATCCGCCTCATGAAGAACTCCACGGGGTCACCCGGGCACGCGCTCGAGATCCTGCCGGTCGCGGGAGCGGACCGCCGGACCGTTCTCGGGACGAGGGTCGTCGTGACCGCGGGCGCTCTCCGCCAGGTGCAGGAGTTCATCCTGCGGCCCTCGTACGCATCCGGGGCGTGGATGCCGCTGCACTTCGGGCTCGGCGCGGCGACCGCGGCTACGGTGGAAGTCGTCCCGCCCGGAAAGACGGCTCCCGCCTCGCGCTTCGAGGCCGTGGCCGCCGACCGTCTCTACACCCTGCGCGACGGGAAGCTCGAGGAGAAGAGGGGATTCAGGCTCCAGCGGCCGTGAGCATTCCGTCCTCCTCGCTTCAAAGCATGAACTGCCGGATGGAGCCGCAGACGGAGAGCAACTGAGGCCGATCCATGCGCCCGACGACGTTGCGGATGACGGATCCCATCATCTGCTGCACACCGGCGAGGCCGATCTTCGCCGACTGCTGCACGATGAAGCCCGCCTTGGCGACCTCGAGCGGCTTCATGAAGTAAGCGTCCATGCCGCTGTTCGTCAACTTAACGACGACGTCCGCCAGGGCGGCGCGGTGAGCGGTCGCATCCGGAGCCTGCTCGAGAGTGATGAGCACCGAGAGCGCTTCCTTCTGAAGGGGGACCGGGTAGTGAAAACGAAGGGACGGCTTCGACGACGGGCCGGGTGATTTCGAGGACGCGAGGATCTTCATGAGCCTGCGAGTTTGGCAGGGATACGGAAGAGGCGAAGAGATTTCTTAGAGGGGAAGAGGGGCACGCCGCTCCTGTGTTTGCGGTGTCGAAACCCTGCGGAACACCTTCCGTATTCACCATCTAAGAAAACACCACGACCCGAAGGGAGGCATTCCATGAAACGCGTCCGAACCGCATTTATCGCTTTCGTCCCTGTTTTTCTCGCTTTCGCCTCATCCGCCCCCGCCCAGCCGGCGCCGATCGTGCTGCCGGATGCGAGCCCGAAAGCGTCCCTCACGCAGAACGTGGGCCTGGCCGAGTTCAAGGTCCTGTATCACCGCCCGGCCGTGAACAAGCGAAAGATCTGGGGCGAGCTCGTGCCCTACGGCGAGGTGTGGCGGGCCGGCGCCAACGAAAACACGACGCTGAGCGCCTCGACGCCGTTCACGTTTGGCGGGAAAGCGGTACCCGCCGGCACGTACGGTCTCCACGTGCTGCCTTCCGAGAGTGGCGACTGGACCGTCATTCTCAGCTCCCAGTCGAAGGCCTGGGGCAGCTTCAGCTACGACCAGAAAGAGGACGTCGCCCGCGTGAACGCCAAGCCCCAGTCGGCGGATTTCGTCGAACGGCTCGTCTTCACGTTCGACGAGCCCTCGAACGAGGCGACGGCGCTCTCGCTGCGCTGGGAAAAGATCCGCGTCGCCGTCCCGATCGCCATCGATACGAAACAGATCACGCTCGAGAGCATCCGCGACCAGCTCCGCGGGCTGCCTCGCTTCGGATGGCAGGGATGGAACCAGGCGGCCAACTGGTGCGCCCGCAACAACCTCACGACGGACGAAGCGATGGCGTGGGCGGACCGATCCATCACGATGCAGAAGAACTTCGCGAACCTTCGGACGAAGGCCCTCCTTCTCGAGAAGAAGGGCGACGCGAAGACGGCCGCCGCCCTGCGCGCCGAGGCGTTGCCTCTTGCGACCGAGGCGGACATCAACAACCTGGGGTACCAGCTCCTCGGCGAGGGCAAGAACGCGGAGGCCCTCGACTTCTTCCGCAGGAACACGAAGGACCATCCCCAGTCGTGGAACGTCTGGGACAGCCTCGCCGAGGGCCTCGAGAAGTCGGGCGACAAGAAAGGCGCGCGCGAGAACTACGAAAAAGCGCTGACGATGGCCCCCGAGGACCAGAAAAAGCGCCTCAACGCCACGATCGCGAGGCTGAAGTAGACCCGGCTCTGACGTCTACTGCTTGACGTATACGGCGGTCATGCTCCGGCCCCTCGGGGCGCGCGCTGAGCCGGTTCCTCCCAAGAATGCGCTTCTCTCCACAGAAGGCCCCGAAAACGGGGAGAAGGAGGGAACGATGAGCGCCCTTCGGACGACGGGAGCCCTCTTCGCCTTCCTGGTTCTCTCTGCCGCTCGTCCGTCCGCCGCTGATTCGGACCTCTCCGTTCGGATGTGCGGTACGGCGTATCCCGATGCAAGCGCCAGTCTGATTCAGGGGAATTACACGGCGACGGTAACGAATATCGGACCCCAGCCTGCTACGGGCGTCACCGTTCGCTTTTCTCCTTCGGGATCCGTGGCTCCCAGCCAGGGCCAGTGCGCGGGCAGCCCACCGTTTCAGGGTGATTGCAACCTGGGGACCCTGGCGCCCGGCGCCCACGCCACGGTCACACTCTCGACGTTTGTTTCCGATGGACAAACGCAGAGCGTCAGCGTCATAGGAGACCAGCCAGACCCCGTCCCCTCCAACAACAGCACCGGCATCACCGTGTCGACCGTGGACTGCGACGATCTCTCGCAAAGCTGTCCGCTCCTGGTCTTCCTCGGGAAGGCGATCTGCGAGCGACGCGAGAGAGACGCGTGTAACGGCGGGTCTTCCGGACCGACCACGCCGACGGGAGCCCGTGGCTCTCTTGCCGCTCGACTTGCCGCTCGTGTCGGATTCGCGGCGACCTCGTCGCTTTCGGCGCAGACTTTCTTCGACCTCCGCGACAAGGTCTTCGGCTCGACACCTTCCGGACGCCGGTACACGCAGCTCTATTACGGATACGGCCCGGAAGTGACCCGGCTCATATTGGCCAGCTCCGCGCTCGCCGATCAGGGCCTTTCGACGGCGACGCTGTGGCAAGGCAACGTGCAGGCCCTCGTCGACGGACGAGGCAACGCCGCCACGATCTCGTCGGCCCAGGTCGACGCATTGAGCTCTTTCATCGAGTCCTTGAAGTCCGCCGGCAGCCCCGAGCTTCGAGCCGTTCTTTCGCGCGAGCAGGCGGCCCTGAATCTGCCCTCGCTCGCCGGGAAGACCATGCCGCAGGCCTGGGCGCACCAGCAACAGACGACGCCCGCCACCGTCACGCTCCCCGCGGCCGCGTCGATCCACGGCCTGAACGGCAGCTTCTTCCACTCCGACCTCAGCCTCCTCAACGCGTCGGCCACGTCCGCGGCTCCCGTGTCTCTCCGTTATCGCTGCTTCACGGGCACCTGCCCGAACAACCTCCAGACGCTGACGCTCGCGCCGGCCGAGATGAAGAGCCTGGGGGACGTCGTCGGCACCCTCTTCAACGCGCCCGAGTCGGCGGGCCCGATCGAGATCGTGGGCGACGTGATCGCCGACAGCCGCGTCTACACCCCTGAAAAGCCGTCTCCGACGACGGGAGCCCTCGTGCCTGGCTTGACGGTCGACGAGGCCGTGGCTGAGGCGGTCCTCCTGTCCCTGTCGCACTCCGTGGACCGGGGAAAGGGCTTCCGCACGAACGCCGGCATCTACAACCCGGGCGCCGAATCGCTCCGCGTGACCTTCGCGGTCTATGAACCTTCGGGGAATCGCATCGGCGAGACGTCCCGGGACGTCGGACCCGGAGTGGCGCTGCAGGTCAACGACCTCTTTGGATCGTCGGGAATCACGAGGGACGTACAGGACGCGTACACCCTCGTGACCGGAGACGGCATCCGGGAGTTTTTCGCCTACGCCACCGTCATCGACAATCAGTCGCAGGACCAGGTCTTCGTCAGGGGCCGCAACGCGCGCGGCGTTCCTACGGGCACGGCCACGCTCCCGACCGCGGCCTCCATCCATGGCTTGAACGGCGCTTTTTTCCACTCGGATGTCCGCGTCTTCAACCCTTCCCTGATCGCACCCGCGAACGTCACGGCCCGGTACAGGTGCTTCACAGGCTCGTGCCCGGGCACGTCGCAGACCTTCACCGTGGCTCCGCGTGAAATGAAGGCCTTCGACGACGTCGTGGCCACGCTTTTTTCGGCGCCCGAGTCTGCGGGTCCGATCGAGCTCGCGGGAGCGGTCCTGGTCGACAGCCGCGTCTATACGCCGGGGAAGCCCGCCGCGACGACCGGTGACGACGTGCCCGCTCTGCGGGATGACCAGGCGTCCTCCACTCTCGTGCTGACCTCGCTGAGCCGCTCCTCGAATCCGGGGGCGGGCTTCCGCACGAACGTCGGCGTCTACAACCCGGGGATCTTCTCTCTGACCGTCAGCTTTTCACTGTACGGTCCGTCGGGTCAGTCCCTGGGTACCGCGACACGCTCGCTGGACGCGGGATCCGCCCTGCAGATCAACGACATCTTCGGCGCCGCGGGCGTCGTGGGCGACGTCCCGAATGCCTACTGCATCGTGAGCGGCAGCGGGTTCGGCACTCCCTTCGGCCTCGGCAAGTTCTTCACGTACGCGACCGTCGTCGACAACCAGTCCCAGGACACGACCTTCGTGGTCGGACGAGCTCTTCCAACGGGAGCGATCGGGGCTGCAGTCGCCGGATTCGATGGTCCTTCGTCCCGAAGCCTCATCGCACTCGTTCCCCTCATCGCGCTCGTGACGACTCGATCGCTTCGCCGGAAGAACCTGTCTAACGGCGTTTGACCGCTGCCGCCCGCCGAGCCTAAGGTGCGCGCGTGCAGGAATCCCAACGACGCGTCCTGGCCGCGCGGATCATCGCCCTCGTCGCCGATGCCGTTCAGGTCGGGCTGCTGCCGCTCTTCGCCGGGGGTGCCCCGGAGGGCTTCGACGCGGTGCTCGACGTCGCGGTCGGCGCCGCGATGATCGCTCTGCTCGGTTGGCACTGGGCGTTCCTTCCCGCCTTCCTCGCGGAGCTCGTTCCCGTCGTCGATCTCGCACCGACGTGGACGATCGCGGTGCTCATCGCCACGCGGCGCGCGGGCTGGTCCGGGGCGCCAGAGCCGGGGGTTCCGACAGAACCCCCCCTCCTGCCTCCCGCCGCCCGCCGTTGAAGCCGAGGCCCGACACACGAACGAGAATTGCTCGAATCTCGTGAGAGTTGGGGCCCAACGGGGACGATCCAGGTGCCCGGCCTTCGGAGATTTGGTGCGTGGTATCCCGTTGCGGCCAATCGAGATGTTGAAAAATACAACGATGGATAGGGGGCTTTTTAAGGCATCTTGATCATGTTTATCCTCAACCTTGCTTGTAACGTATGGGTACTTGCGGATCGAGGAGGCGACCATGACCACCACCCTCGAAACGAGCACCGCCCTCATGCAGCCCGAGGCGGCGCCGTTGGGGCTCTCCGGGCTGTTGACGGGCTCCGAGCCATTCAAATGCTCGGAGAGCCCGCTCGACCTGACGCTTCTCGACTTCTGGAAGTGGAGCGAATCCGACCTCTTGAACAGCCTGACGCGCACGCGGCTCGCCGAATTCATCGTGGCGACGGCCCTCGGCGCGCGTGCGGACGGGCCGCGCGACGAGCGCTCATCCCTCGAGCTGGTGACGCCGGACGGTGTCGGAGTCCGCGTCAAGTCGGGCTCGTTTCTCAAGAGCTTTCACCAGCGGGATCTATCGAAGGTGGTCTTCATCCCGCAAGTCCGGCCCACATATGCCCACGCCGGCAGCGGTCATCACGCGACGTCCCGGCCTCTGGTCTACGTCTTCGCGCTCCTGGATCACGTGGAAAGAGCGACGGTCGATCCGCTCGATCTCGACCAGTGGCGTTTCTTCATTCCGCCGACGTCGAAGCTCGAGACGCTCGTGACCGAACAGCAGCACGCGCTCTCCGTGCCGACGCTCGACGAGCTTTCGTCGGGAAGCGTGGCCTTCGAGAACCTCCGGGCCGCCGTCCAGAAGGCCGTGGGCTCCTGAGCGGGGGAGACCGAAGCAGGATTTGATTCGCCGCCACCGGCTGAATCCGGTGCCCGGCTCAACATGGATTCCGCGGACAGCGGATCCCAAGGAGATTCGAAACATGAAGAAGTCCCGTATCTCGGTCCTCGTCGCGGTTGCGGCTCTAGGCGTCGGCACGGCCGCGCTCGCCACGATGGACGCGCAGAAGCAGTTCGGCGCCGCGTACCCGGACGCGAAGGCGATCACGAAGTGCTCCACCTGCCATACGAAGGCGATGCCGAAAAAGGGCGAAGCCGACGTGAACGCCTACGGCAAGGCGCTCGGCAAGGCCGACAAGAGCGGCAAGTTCGACTTCGCGAAGATCGGAAAGGCGGACAGCGACGGCGACGGCGTGTCCAACCTCGACGAGATCAAAAAGGGCACGAATCCCGGCGATCCGGCGTCGAAGTAAGCCTCTTGGGATCGGGCCCGGGGAGACGCATTCCCGGGCCTTCTTTTGCTTTCAGCGCGGCCTGGGCGGTTCGGGAAGCGTGCGCCGGAGTTGCGCGATCAGGTCCAAGGGCTTTCCGTCGCGGCGCAGGCCGAGCGTCACGCGGTCTCCCCAACGTTTCGCGGCGAGCAGGGTCGCGAGCGATTCCTTGTCGCGCACCGATGAGCCATCAAACGCGAGCAGCAGGTCTCCGGTCCTCACGCCGGCCACCGCCGCCACCGAATCCTTCTCGACGTCGATGACTGCGAGCGGCGCTCCCTCCTTCCCTTCGCGCGTCGAAAGGCCCAGAGTGGGATAGAGCGGCGCGGCCTCGCGTGGGACGCCCCAGAGGTAATCCGCGTACGAGGCGCGAGCGGAGACGGCCTCGCCCTTCTCTCCGGGAACCTCGATCGGGACGAGCGAAGCCACGGGCGCGTCGGAGAAGACCCTAGCCTGTCGCTCGATGCCGAGGCCGTACGCGACGTGGCCCGAACCAGCCAGGAGGACGAGGATGGCGCCTGGCGGAGCGGACTTGAGAGCGTTGGCTGCGTTGAATGCCATCGTGGCGTCCCACGTGCATTGCGCGCGGAACATCCCGTCGAGCGCGTCTTCCGTGAGACCGCTGTGCAGACCGGCGTCGGCGCCCAGAAATGCCTTGAAGAGCTTTCGATGCTCGGCGCTGTCCATGTCGACGCGGGCGGGAACGTGTGCCGCCTCTTCCGATGTCAGATTCGCGAATCCCTTCTTGCGGACCGCGGAGACGACCTCCCGCGGCGTATTCACGCCCGCGAGAGCGAGGCCCCGCTCCCTCGCGAAGAGGAAGATGTCGCGGTAGTAACCCCAGTTGTAGCTCCAGTGCCGATACCAGCGCGACAAGGCGAGGAATCCGTCTTCGGTGAGCTGCCCCTTCGACCAGCGATCGAGCCAGGCCTGTTCCGTGTACGGGTACATTTCGAGGCCGACGAGCACCGGGCGCCCGGACGTCACGAGAGCCTCCAGGACGCGGCGCTCCACGCGGTGGGATTCGATGCTCGTGTGTCCCTCTCCCACGAGAAGGATGCGGGCCTTCCCGAGGCGCGAGGCGAGCTCGTCCGGCGTGAGCGCGTCTCCGTTTCGCGTGTCGACGATCGCGTCGAGGGTCACCGCGACGTGACGGTCGCGCCGGGCCGGGTCACCGACGGCGAGGTCCAGCGGCCCCTCGGCTGCCCGCGCGGCGAATCCGGCACCGAGACCGAGAGCAAGAATCAGCGGGAGACGGGTGGAAAGGGGAACGTTTCGGCTCATCGACCTTCTCGCAGCGGCCTCAGGGCAGCGTGGCGAGATCCTCCATCTCCGTGCCGGTATAGACGTGGACTCCCGTCGGGCGTTCCCGCGCGACGGCGACCATCGCGCGCGCGACCGTGTCGGCCCTGATGGGCCGGTATTTCCGCGCGGGTCCGATCAGGACGAACGAAAAGAATCGCGCGGCTGCGATCCCGGCCGACTCCCCCCGCCGCTTCTCGCCCCTCGAGCCGACGAGAAACGACGGTCGGAAAACGTGAAGGCCCGCGAAACCGAGCTTCGCGACGGCATCCTCGGCCTCGCCCTTCACCCGGCTGTAGAAGACACGCGACTTCGGGTCGGCGCCGATCGCGCTCACGAGATAGAAGTGGTCCGCGCCCGTTCGGATGGAGGTCTCCGCGAGGCGGACGACGTATTCGTAGTCGACCTTTCGGAACGCCGCCTCGGAACCGGCCTTCTTCATCGTCGTCCCGAGACAGCAGAAGACGTCGTGCACGCGCGGAAACGCCGACATCCTTCCGAGCCGTTCGAAGTCGACCGTACGCTGCTCGAGGCGCTTGTGCGTTACGTTTATCGGGCCGCGGACGAAGGCGACGACGTGCTCGTGCAGCCCGCTCGCGAGGAGACGGCGGAGGCAGTGCCCGCCCACGAGACCGCTGGCGCCCGCCACAATGGCCGTGCGTCCTGACATGAGTTGCTCCCTGATTGTAGGCGAGAATCGGGTGTGGCCACGGTCGAAACGATCCTGACCCTTCTCGTCCTCACCACTGCGCTCGCGTTCCTGGCACGCAAGGTGAACGTGCCCTATCCGATCGTTCTCGTCGTCGCGGGGATGGGCCTGGCGTTCGTGCCGGGTCTTCCACGCGTGACGCTCGACCCGCAGATCGTCTTCCTGCTCTTCCTGCCGCCGATCCTCTATGCCGCCGCGTATTTCACGTCGTGGCGCGACTTCCGGACGAACCTCTTCTCGATCTCCCTGCTGGCCGTGGGCCTCGTCATCGCGACGATGACGGCCGTCGCGGCGGCGGTCCACGCGCTCGTCCCGGGAGTCTCGTGGCCCGTCGCCCTCGTGCTCGGCGCGATCGTCTCGCCGCCGGACGCGATCGCCGCCACCGCGATCGCGCAGCGGCTACATCTTCCGCGACAGATCGTGACGATTCTCGAGGGGGAAAGCCTGGTGAACGACGCGACGGGCCTCGTGCTCCTGAAGTTCGCGACGGCCGCCGTCGTGACGGGCAAGTTCGCGATCGCGTCCGGCGTCCTCGAGTTCCTGGGCCTCGTCGCGGGAGGGATCGGCGTGGGGCTCGCGATGGGGTATCTCTTCGTCTGGGTCCAGCGCTTTCTCGACGAGCCGATCCTCGCGACGACGGCGTCGATCCTCTTCTCGTTTCTCATCTTCATCGTGGCGGAACGCCTGCACGTCTCGGGCGTCCTCGCCGTTGTCGTCGGGGGGCTGATCCAGGGGCGCTACGTGCCGCACATCTGGTCATCCGCGACGCGGCTGGAGGGAGCCGCCGTCTGGCAGACGCTCGTCTTCCTGCTCAATGCGCTCGTGTTCGTCCTCATCGGGCTCCAGCTCCCGATGATCCTCAAAGGCCTCGACCAGCCCTGGCCCACCGTGGTGGATGGCGTGTTCGCTTCGTTCGGCGCCATGGTCGTCGTCCGACTCGTGTGGATGTTTCCGGGCGCGTATCTGCCCCGATTCCTCTCGGAAAAGTTCCGGACGACGCATCCGTACCCGCCGTGGCAGGCCGTGACGATCGTGGGCTGGGCCGGGATGCGCGGCGTGGTCTCGCTCGCGGCCGCGCTCTCGCTGCCCTTCACCCTGGCGGACGGAAGCCCGTTTCCAGCGCGGAACTTTCTCATCTTCCTCACGTTTGCCGTCATTCTGGGCTCGCTCCTGGTCCAGGGACTCACGCTGCCGCCGCTGATCCGCTGGCTTCGCGTCGCGGAAGACCGGACTTCCGAGCGCGAGGAGCGACACGCCCGTCTGAAGCTCGCCGAGGCCGCGATCGGGCATCTCGACGGGAAGATGGACGCGGGCACGATGCACGCGCACCAGGTTCATCCCGTGAGACAGGAGTACGTGCAGAGGATTCGGTCCCTGAGGGGTCTCGAGGGCGAGGCGCCGGCCGGGCTCGCGACGGTCGGCACCACGAAGGCGCTGCGCCGCGAGGCCCTCGACGTCCAGCGCGATCAGCTCCTCAAGCTCCGCCAGGAGGAAGTCATCGGCGACGACGTCCTGAACCGGATCCAGTACGAGCTGGACCTCGAGGAGCTGGGGTTGAGGTGACGAACCCTAGCGGATCACCGGCGTCGGCGCTTCGCCTTCGACCCACCGGTAGAGGCCGGGCGAGAGGTCCTTCGCCGAAGCCATCGTCGCGTCCGGCCAGTGGACGTCGACCGAGTCGGCCTTCGCCGCCTGGCCGAGGCCGATGACGACGGTTCGGTCGCTCGCCGAAAGATAGCCGTCGCCGCCCGAGATCTCGTCGACGCGCTTGCGAGATCCCACCGTCGAAACCACGCGGGCGCCGAGGGCTGCGCGGTTCTTCCTCTTCGTGGCGAGCTGGAGTCTCACGGCGCGCGCGGGGGTCTCCGTGACGTTCCGGAAGACGCGGGCGGGGCCGCCGTTCTCGGTGACGACGAGGTCGGCCCGGCCGTCGCCGTCGAAGTCGGCCACGGCGAGGCCTCGCCCCACGATCGGGACGAGGAAGCTCGCGCCGGCCTGCGACGAGACGTCGGCGAACCGCCCGGCGCCGAGCCCGCGGAATAGGAGCGTCGGCTGCCGGTACGTGACGGTCGGCTGCACGTCCTGGACGGAGGTCTCCACGTGACCGTTCACGCCCACGACGTCCAGGATTCCGTCGAGGTCGAAGTCGGCAAATGCGACGCCGAACGTGAGCGGAAGGAGCGACGTCCGTCCGATGCCGCTTTGGACGGACTCGTCCACGAAGAAATCGCCCTTCGGCCCGGCGCTCCAGACGGACCACATCTCGTTCGAGAAGTTGCCGATCACGAGCGAGGTCCCGCCCTCGTTCTTCGTGTCCCCGAAGGCCACGCCCATCGCCCCGCGCGCGCGGCCGTCCTCTCCCACGGCAACGCCCGTCTCGACGGCGGCGTCGCGGAAGATCGGGATGCCGTTCACGGTCTTCTCGTTCCGGCAGAGGTTGTTCGGAGACGTGTCGTTCGCGACGACCATGTCGATGCGGCCGTCGCCGTCGACGTCACGCACGGCCACGCCGAGCGCCTTGCCGAGAGGGTTCACGAGGCCCGCTTCCTTCGTGATGTCGCGGAAGCGGCCGCCGCCGAGGCCCTTGTAGAGGCGCGAAGGCGTTCCCGGATAACGCTCGGGCGTGCAATAGGACTTCGTCTTGCCGTCCAGCGAGCAGTACATGTCCGTCTTCGGCGTCCAGTTCACGTACTGGCCGACGAAGAGGTCGAGCGTGCCGTCCCCGTCGAAATCCGCGAACGCCGCGGACGTCCCCCAGCCCGACCCGACGAGACCGGAGCCCTTCGTCGCGTCGCGGAAGCGTCCCTTCCCGTCGTTCAGGAAGAGCCGGATGTCGTCGAGGCCCGTGATGACGACGTCGGGGAACCCGTCGTCGTTCACGTCGCCGACGGCGACCCCCATGCCGAAGAGGGAGACTCCCAGGCCGCTCTCCTTCGTCCTGTCCTCGAAGCGGATGGGGCCGCCGGGGCTCGTGACGTTGCGGTAGAAGGCGAGCGTGGCCCGGGCCGCCGTCCCGCGCGGGTCTCCCGCCCAGTAGCGGCCGTTGACGAAGAGGAGGTCGACGCGGCCGTCGCCGTCCGCGTCGAACGCGGCCACGCCCGATCCCATCGTCTCGGGCATCCACTTCTTGCCGGCGGCGCCGTTCACGTGCGTGAAGGCCACTCCGGAGGCTTTCGTCACGTCCTCGAATCGAATCGAGGAGACCGCGCGCGTCGGCTCGGGCGCCGGAGTGGGGGAGACGGGTTTCGCCTCGGGTTTGCGGCAGGCAGTAGCGGCGAACGCAAGGGCAAGAAAGAGAGGAAGATTTCTTAGAATGGTCATGGGGGCGAAAATGTTACTCCAGGGAGCGACGGCGCGGATCCATCGTAGAGTCCGTGGGATGAAGCGAGCGGTTTCGACGCTTTCTTTCGCAGCTGTCCTTCTTTCGGTCTTCACGGCGTCCGTCTCGAGGGCTGAGTCCCCGCCGCCTCCGAAGCTTCGCCTGCCCGCGGGAGCCGCTCCACTGGGCTACGCCGCGGAGCTCTGGATCGACCCTTCCCAGGGGACGTTCAAGGGGAAGATAGAGATAGAAATCTCTTCGAAAGGCGAAGAGGGCACCGTCTGGTTGAACGCCAGGGATCTGGTCGTGGAAACGGCGTCCGCCCGCCGCGCCGAGGGGGGCGAGGCGAATCCCGCCGCTGCGGCTTTGGCAGGCAGGGACTTCGTCTCCCTCACCTTTCAAAGAAATCTTTCTCCCGGCCGGTGGATCCTGAGCCTCGAGTACAAGGGCCGCGTCGACCTCAAGGACACCCACGGCCTCTTCCGGCAACGGGAGGGAGACGACTGGTATGTCTTCAGCCAGTTCGAAGCCATCTCGGCGAGACGGGCGTTCCCCTGCTTCGACGAGCCGGGATTCAAGGTCCCGTGGCAGCTCACGCTGCACGTCCCGAGGCACCACGTCGCCGTCTCGAACACGCCGGTCCTCTCCGAGGCCGACGAAGCGGGCGGCACGAAGAAGGTGGTGTTCGAGCGGACGAAGCCCCTCCCGAGCTACCTGATCGCTCTCGGAGTCGGACCGTTCGATGTCGTGTCCGCGGGCACGGCCGGCCGGAACAAGGTCCCGATCCGGATGATCGTTCCGAAGGGCCGCGGCGCCGAGGCGCGCTGGGCCGTCGCGTCCACGGGAACGATCCTCGATCTCCTTGAGACCTATTTCGACATTCCGTACCCTTACGAGAAGCTCGATCACCTCGTGATTCCCCAGACCGTCGGATTCGGGGCGATGGAGAACCCGGGCCTCGTCACGTACGTCTCGACGTCCATCCTCGCGAAGAGTGCCGACGAGACGATCCTCTTCCGGAGGCGATACGCGGGCGTCTGCGCCCACGAGACCGCGCACCAGTGGTTCGGCGACTTCGTGACGATGGCCTGGTGGGACGACGTGTGGCTGAACGAGTCTTTCGCGACGTGGATGGCGAACAAGATCATCGGGAAGTGGAAACCCGAGTGGGGCTCGCGCGCGGCACGTGTCTCGACGCGCTCCTACGCCATGGACCTGGATTCCCTCGTTTCAGCCCGGCGCATCCGCCAGCCCATCGAATCCAACGACGACATCGAAAACGCGTTCGACGGCATCACGTACCAGAAGGGCGGCGCCGTTCTCGACATGTTCGAGTCGTGGGTCGGCGAAGAGACCTTCCGGAAAGGCGTTCACCAGTACCTGAAATCGCACGCGTTCGGCAACGCGACGGCGGCCGACTTCGTCGGAGCCATCGCCTCCGAGGCGAGGAAGCCGGAGCTGAACGCCGCTTTCTTCTCGTTCCTCGACCAGCCGGGGGTTCCGCTCGTGTCGGTCGAGCTGACCTGTACGGGAGGCGCGCCCCGCGTGCTCCTGTCGCAGAAGCGCTTTCTGCCCGCCGGCTCCTCGGGCTCGACGCGGGAGACCTGGCGCATTCCGGTCTGCGTGCGGACCGGCGAAGTCGGGGCGGCCCCCGTCTGCACTTTGCTCACGGAGGAAAAGGGGAGCCTCGCGCTCCCGGGGGCCTGCCCCGAGCGGGTCGTCGCGAACGCCGCTTCCGCCGGCTACTACCGGGTGCTGTACAAGGGAAGCGCGCTCGGAAAGGCGCTCGCCGATTCCGGGAGGCACCTCTCGCCGGTCGAACGCATCGCCGTGCTGGTGGACGTGGCGGCTCTCGCGCGCACGGGCGAGGTGCCGATGGCGACGGCGCTCGCGCTCGTGCCCGCCTTCGCCGGCGATCCGGATCGACAGGTCGTGGAGGCGATGGCTCGAATCGCGGCGTCGCCGCGCGATCTCTTCGTCACGGACGAGCTGCGTCCGAACTACCGGCGCTTCGTGTCTGACGCGTTCGGCGCGCGGGCGCGGGCTCTCGGCCTGAAGTCGAAGCCGGGCGAGGACGACGACACGAAGCTCCTCCGGTCGGCCCTGGTCGGCCTCGTCGCGGATGAAGCGGACGATCCGGCGCTCGTCGCCGAGGCTTCGTCGCTCGCGAAGAAGTGGCTCACCGACCGTTCCGCGATCGAGCCGGAGATGCTGCCCACGGTGCTGACGGTGGCGGCCCGGCACGGCGACGCGGAGACGTTCACGGCGTTCCTGGCCGCGGCGAAGACGTCGCGGGACCGGCGCGAGCGCGGGCGCCTTCTCGCGGCTCTCGGCGCTTTCCGCGATCCGTCCGTCCAGAAGCTCGCTTTGAACGTCACACTTTCTCCCGATTTCGACGCGCGCGAGTCGCTCGTGGTGCTCCGCGAGGCGGCCGCCGACCGCGTGACGCGCGAGGGCGCCTGGGCGTTCCTGAAGGCGAACTTCGCCGCGCTCGCCGCGCGGCTCCCGAGCGAGTCTCCCGCCGGGTTCCCGCAGCTCACCGCCGGTTTCAGCGACGAGGCGCACCGGGCGGACGTCGCGGCTTTCTTCAAGGACAAGGCCCCGAACTACACCGGCGGTCCGAGGCGCCTCGCGCAATCGCTCGAACAGATCCAGCTCAAGGCCGCCCTCCGCGCCGCGCAGCAGGAGAGTGTGACCGCCTTTCTCAAGAACTATCCGGCCAAGCCCATGATCGACGTCCGGCCCCAGACGGGCATCTAGCAGCGTGCGGCGGATCGCCTCGACGTTTCTTCTCGCGGCATTCACCGCTCTGCCGGCGCGCGACGCGACCGCCCAGGTCGAAGCGACGGTACGGGTGTCCGACTCCGGCTACGAGGCTCTTTGCGCGGCGCGACCCGTCGAGCCCCTTGCGGTACGGGGGCTCACCGTGGAACGGGACGTGATCCGCTTCGAGTTCGAATCGGGACTGTTCTGGCTTCTGCCGTCCGTACGGGGCCGCGTGACGGGTGCGGTCTTCGAGGGCAAGGGCCGCTATAGCCTCACGCCGGCCAGCAACTCTGAAAAGCGGCACCTCGCCGTCGTGACCGAGAACAAGAGCTTCTCGGTCCTGACGGACTCGTTCGAGGAGCTCATTCTTCTCTTCACCGACGGGACAGCGGACGAGGTCAGGAAGAACGGCACGCCGTCCGGCGCTTCCGCCGAGAAGGCGTCCTCCGCCTGGGAGAATTTCTGGAAACGCGAGCGGAAGGACCATCGCCCGAATCTCCGCCTCCGTCTCCTCGCCGACCTCGTCGAGAAGACGCCCGCTTCCCGGGGGGTGTTCCTCGCGTTCACGGAGGGAAAGAAGCTTCCTTCCGCGCTCATGGCCGTGGACCCGCGCGGGATCGAAAGCCTGAGCCTGGCATCGCACCTCGGAGACGAGAAGGTGATGTTCCTTTCCTTCGACGACCAGCACCGCGGGTTCTGGTACCTGAGCCCGCGAAAGGATGCGCCCCAGGGCCGGCGCTCGACCGACATGTCTCCGGCGGAAGCCGCGCATTTCACGATCGACACGCGGATCAAGAAGAACGCCGGCCTCGAGGGCACAGCCGCGATCCGCTTCAGGGTCTCGAGACCGGGGACGCAGCTTCTGCGCCTTCACCTCCTCTCGAAGCTCCACGTCGGCAGCGCGTCGTTCGCGGCGGGAGACGGAGCTCCCAAGCCCGTGGAGTTCATCCAGGACGGAGGCCTCGCCGTCGTGCTCCCCGAGCCCATGAACGTGGGCGACGGCGGAACGCTTTCGATCGAGTACTCGGGAGAGAGCGTCCTCGAGGACGCCGGCGACGGCAACTTCTACGTGAGCGCACGCCAGAGCTGGTATCCGAACTTCGGCACCTTCACGCAGCCCGCGACGTTCGACCTGACCTACCGCGTTCCCCCGAAATACGAGGTCGTCTCCGTCGGCACGCTCGTGGAATCCAGAGTGGAGAAGGATGCCGTCTTCAGCCGGTGGAAAGTCGAGTCGCCGATCCGAGTGGCCGGTTTCAACTACGGGCGCTTCCGGAAGCTCGAGAAGAAAGATCCCGAGACCGGGTTCGACATTCGCGTCTTCACGAACCCCGGCGAGCCGTCCATCGCACGCGAGCTCAAGGCCATGTTCGAGCTGGCGAGGTTCAACACGAGCCGGCTCGCCGATTCGGCTCTCGCGGACGGCATCAACTCGGCACGGACGTTCGAGACCTTCTTCGGGCCGCTCGCGCACAAGGAGATCTCGATCACGCAACAGGCTCAGTGGAACTTCGGCCAGTCCTGGCCTTCGCTCGTCTTCCTGCCGTACATCGCATTCCTCGATTCGCTCACACGGCAGCAGCTCGGTCTCGGAGGGGCGACATCGTTCGTCGACGAGGTCGGCTACCACGAGTTCTCGCACCAGTGGTGGGGCCACCACGTCGGGTGGGCCACGTACCACGATCAGTGGCTTTCGGAGGGATTCGCGGAGTTCTCGGCGGCTCTGGCCGTCCAGCAGACCCAGGGCATCAAGAGCTACGTGGCCTTCTGGTCCGGCGCCCGGAAGCGGATTCTCGAGACGCAGCGCGGCGGGCATCAGCCGGCGGCCGACGTCGGCCCCATCACGCTCGGGTTCCGGCTCGCCGACCGGCGGGACCCGCACGCTTACCAGGCGCTCGTCTATTCGAAGGGCGGATACGTCCTTCACATGTTGCGGATGCTCATGTGGGATTCGAAAGACAAGAACTCCGACGCGCGCTTCATCGCGATGATGAAGGACTACACGTCCACCTGGGCCGGGAGAAACCCCTCCACGGACGACTTCAAGGCGGTCGTCGAGCGCCATATCGCTCCCGCGATGGACCTCAGGAAGGACGGCAAGCTGGATTGGTTCTTCGACCAATGGGTCAACGGAACCGAGATCCCGACTTTCACGAACAAGCTCGAGATCAAGGACGAGGGCGGCGGAAAGTACCGGATCACGGGTGAGGTGAGCCAGTCCGGCGTCTCGCCCGGCTTTCTGACCTCGCTTCCTCTCTACGTGGAGTTCGACAAGGGAGACCTCGCCCGCCTCGGCACGCTCCTCATGAACGGCGTCGCGACCGTCACGGCGAACACCGAGATCCGCCTGCCGAAGAAGCCGAAGCGCCTCGTCATCAACGCGTACCGCGACGTCCTCTCGCGGGACTGACCGGCGGGGACGTCCGCGTCACCGCCCGTCCGGGATCCTCGCGAACGTCCGGATCAACGCCACGGTCCAGCCGACCGAGAACACGAGATACGCCCCGAGCACGGGCAGGAAGGTGGTCGTGGGGAGGTCTCCGCCCCGGCTCGCCAGGGACGTCAGCTCGAAGAGCACGAGGAGGAAGAGCACCGTCGCACACGCGAAGATCTCGAAGGACGACGCGAGCCGTTCCATCGTCTCCTCGCGTCGCTCGGGCGCGAGCCAGTAGCTCTTGTTCGGCAGGTTGATCAGGCCCGCCGGAGTGAATTTCAACAGCGCGGGGATCGCGACGAAGAGCGCCGCGATCAGAAGCGTGACGCCGACCTGCATGACGAAGAACTCGTCATGGGTGGACCAGGAGTTCGGATGGCCCGCGGCGTCGAAGTGGGACGGAACCCGGCCCGGAGCGAAGCTCCACTGGCGGGCGGCCTCGACGAGCGACACGAGGACGAGGCCGAGAAGCAAAACACGCGACCGACGCATGTCAAGACGATACACCGGGCGGTTACGGGACCCACTCGAACGTCCGGCTGAGCGTGCGCATGCGGCCGTCGGCCGCGCGGAAGACGACGTGGAGGTCGTGCGCGCCGTCGTCGCCGGAAAGGATCGGGAACCGCGCCTCGTAGCCGGCTTCCGCGCAATTCCCGAGCGCCGGCAGGACGGCGGCGACGTCCGGACGCGGCGTCCTCGTGAAGGACAGGGCCGCGCGCCGGTCGCGGTCGATACGGATCTCGACGATCTCCCCTGGAGCGCCGGGCGTCTGGCTCCAGCCGCGCACCCTCAGCTCGCCGTGCACGATCTGGGCGCCGGGCGGCTCGTCGATCGAAGCCGGAAACTGGGCGTCTTCGAATCGTCCGATTCGCGGCGCCACCGCGACATGCTCGAGAAAAAGCGCTTTGTCCTTTTCCGCGGCTCCAACGTCCGCCGCAAGCGCCGGGGACGTGGATGGGTTGCGGAGAAAGAAGACCCAGTCGTCGCCTCCCCGATGTTCGAACCGATGAGGCCCCTCGAGAGCGCCTGCCCGAAGCCCCGCCGCAACGAGCTCCATCGTGGGTCTGATGCGCTCGAGGGGAAGAGCGTGCTCGTGAACGACGAGAGTGCCCACGGGCCATTCCGCGAGGAGAACGAGCGTCGACCCGGGAATGTCCTCCGAAGAAAGAATGGCGGCGAGCTCCTGGTTTCGACGGGGCAGGTAGCTCGCGTAGCCGTTCACGATCGGCTTGAAGTGCGCGAGGCTGGCGAACGTCCAGCGCACGTCGCCCGGCGCGTGATAGAGGGGTAGATGGAGGATCGGGCCGCCGGTGTCCGACCGGGCAAGGAACGCTTCGACCGGCGGATGGGGGAGCTCGGGCCGGAAGCCGAATCGGACCGTCTGGCGCACGTCGGCCGTGATCCCGACCGCGAGCGCCACGCCCAGGAGAGCCCGTGCGCTCCGCGAACGGGTCCATTCGAGCAGCGCCGCACAGCCGGCCGCCGCAAGGAGCCCGAACCCGATCTGGCTCAAACAGCCGAAGCGCGTGAAAGCCCGGATCCCCGAGAAGAGGAATGGAAGGACGATCTTCAGCACGGGCACGACCGGCCCCGCGGGGCCGAACGAACCCAGGATGCCGAGACAAGTGAGAACGGCCCCCGAGGCGACGAGACCGCCGTTCCTCTTCGTGAAGAGGAACCCGAGGATTCCGGCGGCGCTCAGAACGAGCGCGGCGGTCCCGGGATAGAGGCTCCTCTCGGAATCGTTTCGCCATTTCAGGAAGGCCTGCCCGGGATTGAAGCTCGTCGTCGTCAACCAGTCCCGCGGGACGGCGGAATAGAGGCGGCTCTCGGGCTCGGCTCGCTTGAAGCCGTATTCCCGGCGGACCTCGAGCATGCGCGCTGCGAGAGGGGCGAGGAGGAAGGCCGACAGCACGAGAGCGCCGCCGAGCTTCGAGAGAAGCGCGACACGGCGCGTCTCCCTCCTGGTCGCAAGGTCGAGGATCACGATGACCAGGAGGGCGGCGAAACCGAACGCGAAGACGTGGAGTGAGAACCACCCGAGGGTGCCGATCGCCGTGCCGAGAGCGAAGGCGACGGACGAGCGGCCGGTTTCCCGAAGCCTCTTCCAGGCGAGGAGGACGAGGGCGATCCCGCCCCCCACGACGAACGAGACATATCCGAACGCGCACGCCGTCTCTGCACCGAGAGCGGCCGCGAAGGCCCCGAGAAGCGCGGGAAGGCGAGCGACCCCGTGCGAGATCGCGAGGCGCGAGATCGCCCAGGCGGAGAAGGCGACGCCGAGGAGGCAGAGCACGTTCGCCACGCCGGCAGGACTCAGGCCCGCCAGGCCGAGAGGGAGGCCGGCGAGGCCGTATCCGATGAGCGGCTCCGTGAAAGCGAGCGCGTTTCGGGCGGGGGCGAAGAAGTTCGCGTCGAAGACGTGAGCCGGCGCGTGGACGATCGCGTGCCCTACCCAGGCGATTTCCCACGCCTGGAACTGCGCGTCGTATGCATCTCGCAGGTGGGTGAGGAGGCGCGGGAGCGCCTGCCCGGCCCAGGCACCCGTCACGAGCAGACAGACGACAAAATCGAGGAAGGCGGCCCAGCCCGGGGCTCCCCCCGGGCGTTCGCGCCGGGGGGTCTCGGGCATCACCTGCGGTTCTCTCGGATCACTCGGGAATCTGGATCGCGGCGACCGGCACGGTCTTCGCCGCGTTCTGTCCTTTCGCCGTCTTCGGCGTGTCGGCCCTCGCGAAGGGACGCGGGGCGCCCGCGGGGCGGTCGTCGTGTAGGACCATCTCGTTCGGCGGGACGGCTCCCTTGTATTCGTAGCCTTTCGGACCGATCTCGGCGATCCACGGCGGCACAGACGATTTCGCCGGGACGGGCTCGTCGTGGACGTGGACCGGAAGCGACTCGCGGTTGTCGTACGGGTGCGCCCTGCGGTAATCGGCAAGGACGGCGCGGGAAGCCTCGTCGTCCTTGAAGAAGCGGTACCACTTCTCCTCGGCCGCAGCTTCCTCGGCGCGGCCGAGCGCCTTCAGACAGAGCATGGCGTTGTAGTGCGCCGCGAGGTCCTCGCCGTCGATCGCGAGGACCCGGTCGATGAAAGGCAGCGCGTCCGAATAGCGGCCGGCGAGGTAGAGCACGCGCGCCTTCTGGTTCAGGACGAACCGGTCCTTCGGGTACTTCGCAAGCACGCGCTCGAGATCCGCCAGCGCGTCGTCGAGGCGACCCTCTTCCTTCGACACGAGCGACCGGAAGACCTGCGTCTTTCCCCAGTTCGGCCGCCTCTTCTCGGACTCCGCGAGCGCGGCCTTGGCGGCCGGGAGATCGCCCTCCCGCAGCTTCGCGCGCGCGAGGTTGAGGGGGCCGTCCGGCTTTTCGGCGGCGATCTCGGCCACGCGGGAGAACGCGTACGAGGCGCCCTTGAGGTCGCCCTGGAGGAAGAGGCCGATACCGTAGTCGTTCCAACGAATCCACTGCCTTTCAGGCCAGTCGGGGTTGCCGCGCTTGACGTCTTTCGCGAGCGTTCCCTCGGGGGCCGGCGCGACGGGCAGCGTCACGCTGTCGCTCGAGATCGCCGTGACGGGGAGCTCGACGGCGTTCGGACCGCCCACGAAGATCGAGTAGTCGCGCGAGAACTTGCGGTAATTGAGCGCGGCGGAGAGGGTCACGGACCCCTTCGCGTCCTTCGGCACCGTGAAGCGGTAGTGCACCGCACGAGCCGCGCCCGGCGGGATGAAGTTGTTGAAGAGCGGGACGTGGATGTCCTGCGGCTGGCGACGGTCCATGGCCGATCCGTCGTGAGCAATGACGAGCTGGGAGATCTTGTCCGCGGCAGGATCGAGGCGCTTGTCCTGATCGAGCGTGCCGGACGTCATCAGCGCGCGCGCGCCCTCGTCGGCGTGGAACTCCACCCACGTCTCGTTCGAATCCGCCGTGCCGTTCGTGTAGGGGTGCCCGACCGTGCGCGTCCTCACGACGACCTCGACGTCCACGGCTTCGCCGGGCTTCAGAGCGGGCAGCGTCGGGCCGAGCGGGACGATGGCGCCGCCCCGGCGGATGCCGAAGATGTCGATCGAGAGCGAGCCGAGCAGGATCTTCTTCCGGATGTCCTCGATCGTGTCCTTCTCGCCGCGGAATGCCGGAAGCGCCGTGTTCGCCGCAGGGAAGAGGTGGTCGTGGAGCTTGCCGTCGCGGTTGCCGAACTCCTGGGAGGCGACGAGCGGGAGGTGGCAGTCGCGGCAGGCCTTCGTCTGCGGCGGGTCGTAGAAGGAGCGGACGGCGACGCCCGAGACCCCCGAGTCGAACCAGCTGTCGTAGTGGTTCTGGCCGCGCAGCCAGTGGTAGTCGTTGAGGGGCGGCAGGAGGCCGACCTTGTGGCACGTCGCGCAGAACTCCGGCGTCCGCATGAACGGCTTCATGAAGGTCTCGCGGTGGAGAGAGGGCTCCATGCGAATGAGGAGCTTGTTGACTTCCTTGAGCGTCTTGCTCTTCGCGAACGCGAAGGGGTATTGCTTGCTCTCCTCCACGACGTAGCCGCCGTTGCCGCGGACGTCCTTCAGCTCGGCGATCGAGTGGCACGCCATGCACGCGAGCCCCTGCTGCGCCTCGAACTGGTCGTACGAGAAGGAGGCCATCGTGGCCTTGCCCATCTGGCCCGTGAAGAGGACGACGGGATCGTGGCAGCCGGCGCACCACTTCGTCTTCTCGCGGCCGACGCGGTCGGCCATCAGCTCGACGGAGCGGCGGTAGAACGGGTTGTTGAAGGACGAGAAGCGGTGAGCGCCCTTCTCCCAGCGCTTGAACGAGTCGGGGTGGCACTCCTGGCAATACTGGTTCGCGGCGAACTTCTTTCCGTCGAGGAGGCCCTGGTCGAACGTCTCGGCGGACGAGAGGAAGAACTGGGTGTCGCCGTTCTTGTTCACGATGCGCTGCGGGGGCTTTTCGAGCTTGTGGAGGATCGCCATGCCTGCGAGGAAGGCCGCCACCGCGCCGCCCCACTGGAAGAGCCGCTTGAAGTGAAGCTTGTGGACGGCCGCTCGGCGGTGAAGGATGAACGCGATCAGAGCGAGCGGAATCGCGCAGACGTGCGCGACGTAAACGGGACGGTGCGTGAGCGTCGCGCCCTGGAGGGCCATGTAGACGCCCGTCGAGATGCACGTGAGCGCGAGCGTGACGATCGTGATGCCGGCCGCCTTCGCCTTCCGGTTCCGGATGTTCGCGAGCATGCGCGGGCCGTGCGTGAACGCGAAGACGAGGAAGGGAATCGCGATGAGCACGCCGAGGACGAGGTGCATGAGGAGCATCCCCATGTAGAACGACGAGATCTTCGTGAACGACACGAGGTAGATCGAGTTCGCGGCCATGAGCCCGAGCGGGATGAGCAGCAGCCCGTAGAGCCTTCTCTGCCACGGATGAAGAACGCCTTTTGCCCGGACCGCGCCTTCGTTTTTCATGCTCATGATACGGATTCTAAATCGCTCGGAAACGTACGCGTCAACGTGCTCCGAGCTCGCCCGCCAGCCACTCGGCGGCGTCGCGGTAGGCCTCGCGGGGGAGGCGCCCGTCGACGTCCGGGGCATAGAGCTTCTCGATCACTCCATCGGAGGAAATATTTGCTTCGGACCCGAGCAATGCCTCCAGCAGCACTCTTCGGGGTGCGCTGTCGAAGAATTTCCTAGAAGGGGAAGAGGGGGAGGGAAAGCCCGCGGGGTCGGGCGTTCTGCTTTGCAAAATCGCTACGGCGGCGGGAGCCGCGTCGGCCCCCATCCACTTTCTAAGAAAATCCCCCGTGGGTTCCACGAGAAGCCAGCCCGTTGGCGCGCCCTTGCTCTCTGCACGGGTCCGAAGCAAATCTTCCCTCGGCGGCTCTTTCGGCGCGTTCTCGAAAAGCAGAACGACGAACCCGCGCTCCGCGAGGGGCCCGAGGATCCGATCCTTCGGGCACGCCCTTGCGCCCGGCGCCGCGCAGACGACGACGATGGAAGGGCGGCCGGCAGCCGCGACGCGCTTTCGCTTGTCCGGATAGACGGAGCCGGGGAGCAGGGCGGCGTAGAGCTTCGGAACGTAGAGGCGCGCCCAGTCGCCGTTCGAAGAGATCTTCTCGGTCCGCTGCCAAAGGGACGACGCGCAGCCCGTCAGGCCGAAGGCCAGAAGCGCGACGAGGAAACAACGGGCGGCGGCAAAGTCTTTCAATCTTCTTCGAATGGTAAGGAGGCCTGGACGGGACGCCGGCCCTGCGCCTGCGACGCGCCCGCTTCGGGCTCCGCCGCTCTCTCTACCCCCTTCAAAGAATCTCTTTCTTTCTCCCCCCTCGACGTATCTCGGCTTCGTCCTTCCTCCAGCCACTGCAGATGTCCGTTGTCCATGAAATAGAGCCCCGCCACGGCGCGCTGTTTCGTGAGCGCCTCCCACGCCTTGCGGTAATGCTCGATCTGCGGCGCGTAGTGAGCGACGAGGGCGTCGAGGTTGTCGCCGACGACGTCGGATTTCCAGTCCACGATGTGCCAGATCCCGTCCTCTTCGAAGACGAGGTCGATCGCGCCCTTGAGGAGCGTCTCCTCCGGCCCGCCCGAGACTCCGAGCTCGGCCGATGGAACCATCATGGCGAAAGGCGCCTCGACGAACCTGCGTTTCGCCGCGAGGGCCCGCGCCCAGAGCGGCGACGTCGTGACCGAGTCGGCCACGCGGAGCACCTCGTCGAGAAACGCCGATCCGAGCTCCTCCTCGCGCAGGAGGTTCTGCGCGACGGGGCGCAGCGAGAGGCCGGGCGTTCGCATCGCCGCCTCGAGGAGCTGGTGCAGAACGCGTCCCCAGGCGGTGCCGCGGGCGTTCTCGGCTGCGGCCGGCGCGCGCGGGCCTTCCTTCTTCGCGAGCGCGGTGACGGGCGCCACGACGAACGAAGGAGTCGCGGCGCTCAGACGCCCCTCGGCGATCCTCTTTCGGGCCCCGGCGAGCTCCGCCGCGAGCGGCGGAGTCTTCGCGGGAGCGAAAGGCCGAAGCTCGGCGATCGCGGGCGGAAGTTCCTTCAACCCGGACCTCAGAGGCGCCCATGCTCCGCTTTCCGGCTTGTCCTCCCGGAGGCTCACGACCAGCGTGTCGCGGGCCCGTGTCGCAGCGACGTAGAGGAGTCGCGTCCTCTCGGCCTCCTCGAAGGCGATCTCGTCGTTCTTGCGGCTCTCCCAGTCGGGAGGAGTCGCTGTCGCGGCCCACTGATTCGGCCGCATCCAGTATCCCGCCGTGAACCAGCCGCGCGATCCCGCGGCGCCGCGCGCGACGTGGCGCCTGGGCTCGGGCTTCCTCCAGACACTGAGCTCGGCGAGGACCACGATGGGGGCCTCGAGGCCCTTGGCCCGGTGGAGGTTCATGAGTCGGACGGCGTCCGCGTCGACGGGCTCGACGCTCATCTCCTCGAGATCGAGGGAGGGCGCGTCCTCGGCGAGCCGCTGTACGACGTCCCGGAACGAATGCCCTTCGCTCGTCAGCCGCCGCGCGAGCGCCAGTACTTTCAGGAGGTTGCCGCTGGCGGTTCGTCCTTCGGGCCCTGCGGCGAGCCGTGCGACGAGGCCGAGCCTGTCGCACGTGAGGGCGAGAGCGGCGCCGGCCGGATGCACGTTCACGTCCTTCCGCGCTCTTGCGAGGAGGCCGAGGCCGCGGGAGATCCTCGGGTCCGTTCCCGGCGGAGGGTCGACGAGATAGGAGAAGCGCCCGCCGGCCCGATGGAATTCGTAGAGCGCTTCGTCGTCGACGCCCGAGAGAGGGCCCGAGAGGAACGCGACGATCGAGACGTCGTCATCCGGATCCTGGATCGCCGCGAGGAACGGCCGCAGCACCGCGAGCCCTTTCGAGATCGGGAGCGCCCGGCTTCCCGACACGTCCACCGGTATTCCGAGCGCCTCGAACGCCCGTGCATAGACGTCGAGGTGTTCACGCGTCCGCGTCAGGACCAGGAAGTCACCGAAACGCGCGGCGCGTTCGGGCCCGTCGGATGAGACCGGCCATTTGTGGTCGACTGCTCCCCGGACGAAGCTCGCGACGTCGGAGGCATTGGCACATGCGAGCTCTTCGGCGCTGGCGCCGGCGCGCGTGAGGAGGCGAAACGCTCCGGACCTCTCCGACCGGTCGTCTCGCACGGGTTCGAGGGGAGAGAAGGCAGCCTGGCGGTCGTCGGCGACCGCCGGAAACCGGCTTCGAAACCAGGCATTCGCCGGATCCGTGAGAGCTCGGACGGCCCGGAAGTTCGCGTCGAGCCGGACGATGCGTCCGCCGGACGCGACGAGCGTGCGGCGAAAATTCATGTATGCCGCGATGTCCGCGCGCCGGAAGCGATAGATCGACTGCTTGGGATCGCCCACGACGAAGAGCGATCCGGCCCTGGGCTTCAGACGCGACACGTCCTTCTCGTCCAGGTCGTCGCTCGTCAGGTAAAGGAGGATCTCTGCCTGCAGCGGATCGGTGTCCTGGAACTCGTCGACGAGGAGGTGCGTGAAGCGCGTCGTGAACGCCCGCCGAACCGCGGGGAAGTCCCGCAGGAGGTCGCGTGTCGCGAGAAGCAGGTCCGCATACGTGAACGGCCCGTTACCGGCGCGCCGCGACGCGAGATGCGCCAGCCCCGGCCGGAGCACGGCATAGATCCGCTCGTGCAGCGCGAGCTGCCACTCCGCGAGCGCAGGCTTGATGACGTCCTGGCGAAGAGCCTCGAACTCCTTGCCGAGGCTTCTCGCCAGTTCCTTGTCGGGCCATTTGTACAGGGTCGCACCGCCGGCCGGACGAAGAATTCTTAGAAGGCGGGCGAAGCCAGGCGGCGTCGCGTATTCGGGAAGCTCTCGCAGATTTCGCGCTTCGAGCAGCCGCGCCTGCAGGTCGTCGCGACCCGCCGCGCCGGGCGCTTCCGGGACCAGCGGAATTACCCTTCTAAGAAAATCTTCAATCTTCCCTCGTATTTCCTCGAAGTCGGGCAGCGCGAGCGGATCGGCGACGACGGGGACGACGTCGGGGTATTCGGCGTAGAGCTCGAAGCTGTCCTCCAGCTCTCTCATCGTGACGCCGAGCGCGAAGAGGGAAGCGACGGGGCTCCGGGCGTCCGCAAGCGTGCCGACATACTCGCGGAACGTTCGAGCGCGAAAGAGCGCCGCCTCCTGCAGCTCGACCCGGAGCGCCGCGGGATCGATTCCGGCCTCGAGGGGACGCTCCGAGAGCAGGAGGGCGCAGAAGGAGTCGATCGTGCCGAGCGTGAGGCGATCGAGCGTCCCCCGTGCGTCGTCGAGACGCCTCTTGCGCGCGGGATCCCGCTCGCGCCGCGCGGCCGTTTCGAGAGCGCTCTGGAAACGGCGCCTCAGATGCGACGCGGCCTTTCGCGTGAACGTGACGGCCGCGAGGTTCTCGGGGTCCGCCTTTCCTTCCGCCAGGAGCGCGAGCATCCGGTCGACGAGCATCGTCGTCTTGCCGGAGCCGGCGCCGGCCTCGACGAGGAGCGTCACGTCGAGCGAGGTACGGATCTCGTGACGAGCCGCCGCATCTGGAAGAATCGCCGCGTCTTCGCCCGCGAAGCCCATCAGACGTCTCTCCGCTCGATCGCGCGAATCGGATCCAGCAGCGGGTCGCCGGTCTCGGAGTCTCTCTTTCGCCCGGCTTGGGCGGCCGTCACCGCGACGTCCCCGCAGATCGACCGGAAGCGACAGAAGCGGCAATCGTCCGCGTCCGCCGTGTGCGGAAACGACCCCGAGGCGACGAGCGCGAACAGGTCGTCGAGCGTCTCGTCGACGACGGCGTCTTCGGCCTCGAGCGTGAACCGCTGCATCTTTCCCTTCCGCGTCGGAAGGAGGTAACCAGAGGTCACCTCTGCGGCCCGGATGCCGGCGCGCTCGAGAAGGGCGGCGGCGGCCCGCTTGTAGAGGGCGTGCTGGAGCAGACGCCCGCCGCGCAGGGGCCGCTCCGCGCGATGCTCCTCCTTGAAAGCGTAATCGCCTCCGGACTTGTAGTCCCAGACGGCGTATCGCCCGGGCGCGGTCTCGTCGATCCGGTCGATCTGGCCCTGTAGCAGGAACGAGCCGCCCGGAGTCCGGATCTCGACGGGCTCGGGCGAACCGAGCGGCTCGTCACGGCTCGCGCGTTTCAGCCCGAAGGGTACCTCGAACCACTTCGGCGTCGAGCTCGGATTCTCGGCCTCTGACCGAAGGAAGATGTCGCAGGCGGCGAAGAGCTCGTCCTCCTGCGCCCTCAGCGCGGCGAGGTTTGGCGGTGGGACGAGCTCCTTCCAACGCGCGATCTTCTTCCCGGCGACGGCCTTGAGGCGCGCGACGTCGCGCACGGGATCGAGCTTCACGCTCTCGGCGCGGAGGTCCGACATGAACGCGTAGAGCACCTCGTGAAGCAGATTCCCGAACTCGCGCGCGTTGAGCCACTCGCTCTCCGAGCGCTCTTCGTCGGGAGGCGAGAGGCCGAGGACGTACTCGTAGAAGTACATCCGGGGGCATTTCGCGAGCTTTTCGAGGCGGGAGGCCGAGAGAGGCTGCTTCGTCCTGCGGGGATCGAGATCGGCCGCGGCCGAGGATACGCGTCCGTCCCACGGCGTGAACGCCTCGCTTTCGCGCTCCCTCTCCGCGCGCGCTCCGTCCCGGAGCCAGGGGTAGGCGTTCTCGACCTCGGCGCGGAGTCCCCTCGCTCCTGTCGCGGCGCGGATCCGGGCGAGCCACCATTCGGTCTCGTCGAGCGGAGCGCCGCCCGGCACGAACGTCGCAGGCGCCCCGAGCGCCTTCGCGAGCGCGTCGTATCCGGCCTCGGGCGCGCCTTCGCGCTCGCGGAAGAGCTGCAGAAGGACGGGCGAGGGAAAGCGCTCGGCGTCCTGAAGGATGTCGCGATTCGAAAACGAAAGAGCGACGGTTCCCCGCGCGCGCGCGAGAAGAGCGCGGAGAGCCTGGCGTCTCTCGTCGGCGGAGGTCAGGCCCGGGAGGCCGAGGCGCGAGGCGGGAGGAAGGGTGCGATTCAGCGCGTCGCGCTCGGAATCGAGAAGGACGGGATCCTGGCGCGGCGGCCCCGGGAAGCGAGTTTCGTCGAGGCCCAGGACGAACGTCCGGGATCGGGCGGAATAGCCCGCGCGTGCCAGGCGTGCGACGTGGACATGACCGGGCGCGGGTGTCGCCGAGACGACGGCGAGGCGCACGACCGCTTCCCGCAGGCGGTCGGCCGCCTCCGCCGTCGAGAGAGCACGTTCCGGAAGCTCCGCGAGCTGCTGAAAGAGGCCGGAGAGCGCCTCGGCCGCGGCCCCGTCCAGGTCGCTGCCCTTCGTGATCATTTCGCCGACGACCTCGTGACAAGCCGCGGCAAGGGCCGGAAGGGAAACGCGACGGCTCGAGATTTCCGGGCTGAGCTCGAAGAGCCGGCTCACGAACGCGCGCAGCGCCTCGGCGGCGGCGAGGCGCTCGGCCCGCGCGGCGTCGCGCGCGGAGTCCGTCTCGTCCTGGGGTTCCGGCTGTCTCTCCCGTTCGACGAGCGCGTCGAGGCGCGGCATGTAACGCGGCGCGCCGGCGAAGATGCGCGCCCGGCGGAGAAGCCGCGCCGCGCGGACGCCTCCGACGCGCGTGGCCGCTGGCTGGAACGGCTTCAACTCGGCGCGCCCGTCCGCGAGAAGGCGCTCCAGCGCCCCGACGCGGAAGTCGTGCGCGATCCAGTCGAGATAATCGAGGACGCCCTGTCCGGGCCGGGTGTAGGTGACCGGCACGCCGTCGTCGAAGGTGCACGGAATCCCGTATTGCGACGCGAGCTCGTGGACGAGCGGTCGATACGTCGCGTCGTCGTCGAAGGCGATCTCGACGTCGTCGAGGCGCAGGCCCTCGTCGAGGATCCGCCGGAACGCGCCGCGAACTTCGTTCTCCTCGCTCAGGGCGTGCGAGAACGTCAGCGTCGACGGCGTGTGGCCGGTCCCGGGCGTGTCCTCGGCGAGAGGAACCGTCACGGGTGCGCATTTCGCGAGGAAACGCTTCTCGAGCGGCGCGAGCTCCAGCCCGGCAGGAAGGAGGACGTGCGCCGACGGAGGAACGCGAAGAGCCGGGTCAACGCACGCCCGTGCCGCGCGGTCGAAGACCTCGGCGGCGTCGGCGGCGCCGAGCTTCTCGAGCATCGCGTCGAAGGCCCGCGCGAGTGCCGCGAGCTCTCGCGCCTTCCGGGCGTCCTCGAACGCGTCCAGAGGAAGGGCGCCGGGCGCCACGCCGGCCCTTCGCAGCTCGTCGAGCGTGCGGTGAAGCGCGCGATGGAGTCCGACCCGCTCTCTCAGCCTTCCGAAATAGGAGTCGGCCTTCAGGACCTCGTCGCAGGCTGATTCCACGACGGCGAGGAGCTGCGCGCGCGAAAGCAGGCGGCGCCCGTCGGCGGCGAGGAACGGGCCGGCCACCTCGAGCGCGAGCGAGAACAGCGTCGCGGGCCTGAGGTTGAGGTGCGCGCAGCCCGAGCGTGCGAGCGTGTCGAGGATCTGCGTGCCGACCGCGAACGACGGGACGAGGAGGATCTTCTCGTCCAGGGAATGATCTCCGCAGAACGCGGCGAGCTCCTGAAGGAGCCTGTTTCTCTCGACGGCCGCGCCCATGCCGCGAGCTTAAGCGAAGCGAGGAAGGGGGCACGGGGGAAACGCGAACGTGTTTCCCCCGCTGGCTCGCAGATGCCGGGCCCGCCTGTCCCAGTTCGGACCGCGAAGCGGTCCGCGGGCCCGGCGTGTGATCATCGCGCCGCATGGAAGGCGTCTCGCTCGGGCTGCCGACGCTGATCGCGATCGCCGTGTACCTCGCCGGCATCAACGTCCTCGGCGCGGTGCTCGGGCGGGGCCAGAAGGACGCGAAGGACTATTTCCTGGGCTCTCACGCGATGCCCTGGTGGGCCGTGATGGCCTCGATCGTCGCGACGGAGACCTCGGCGCTCACGTTCCTTTCCGTCCCCGGAGACGCCTACCGCACGGGCTTCACGTTTCTGCAGCTCGCGTTCGGCTATCTCCTCGGGCGCATCGCGGTCTCGTCGCTGCTCCTGCCCGGCTACTTTCAGGGCGAGATCACGACCGCCTACGCGCTCCTCGAACGGCGGTTCGGCGTCGGCGCGCGTCGCTTCACGTCGCTCATCTTCATGGTCACGCGCGTCATGGCCGCGAGCGTCCGCCTCGCGGTTCCCGCGATCCCGATCGCGCTCATCCTCGGCATTCCCGTGTGGATCGCGATCCTGTTGCTCGCGGCCGCGACGGCTCTCTACACGTTCCTGGGGGGCCTCAAGGCCGTCATCTGGATCGATCTGATCCAGGTCGTCGTGTATCTCTCGGGCGCGATCATGGCGTTATGGGTGCTTCTCAATTCGTTCGGCGGGGGATTCGGAGGATTTCAAGAGATTCTTAGAAGGTGCAATGCGCTGGGGAACCCGGTTCGGCTCATTAACCTTTCTAAGAACTTTGCAGAACCCTACACTTTGTGGGCAGGTGTCATCGGAGGAGCCGTGCTTGCGATGGCCTCGCACGGCGCCGACCAGCTCATCGTCCAGCGGCTCCTCGCGTGTCGCGGCCTGCGCGACGCGCAGAAGGCCCTCGTCGGGAGCGGCGTCCTCGTGATCCTGCAGTTCTGCCTTTTCCTCGCCGTCGGAGTCGGACTCTTCGCGTTCTACGGAGGGCGCGCCGTGGGCCCGGGCGGGTTCGCGACGAGCGACGAGATCTTCCCGGCGTTCATCGTCGGCCATCTCCCGCCCTTCATTTCCGCGTATCTCATCGCCGGCATCTTCTCGGCGGCCATGTGCTCGGAGTCGTCCGCGCTCAACTCGCTCGCCTCGGCGCTCTCGCTCGACATCGTGGCGCCGCTGCTCGGGAGGAAGTACGTGGAAGGGAAGAGGGGCCTCGTCCTCGGGAAGATTCTGACGCTGTTCTGGACGGTCGTTCTCGCCGGGCTGGCCGTCGGCTTCTCGCGCCTGCCGCAGAACGTCCCGGCCGTACAGGTCGCGCTGGGCCTCGCGAGCGTGACGGCGGGCGGCCTCCTCGGCGCATTCCTGCTCGCGCTTTGGGCGAAGAAGGCGACTCAGACGGACGCGATGATCGGCATCGCCACGTCGGCCGTCTTCATGTTCGTCCTGTGGCTCGGATCGAAGGGCTGGGTGCCGTTCACGCTCGGGAAAATGATCGCGTGGCCGTGGTACTCGCTCCTCGGCTCGACGATCGCGTTCGGGACGGGGTGGCTCCTGTCACAGCGCCATACGACGCGAGGCCCGCGGTTCGGTGTGCCGCCGTCCCCGAGCTGATCAGCTCCGACGCCGGACGAGTACCGCGATGGCCAGTCCGAGTCCGGCTGCAAGCCCGGCGCCGACGAGCGTGACCGCCGTACGGTGGCGCCGCAGCTGCAGCCGCCAGTCCAGGGCCTCGTGGCGCCGGCGGTCGATTTCCGCGAGGTACGCCCCGAGATCGGAGCGCGCCTTCTCGATGTCCTGAACGACCTCGGAGGCCTTCCGCTCGCGAGAGGTGTCGGCTCTCATGCGAATCGATTGCGGAGCCATTGGAACGTCTCCTCGAGTGAGCGCCTCGTCTCCCGAAGTGGCGCGGTGACGTTGTGGGCACGTGCCAGGAGCAGGAATGCGACGGTCAGGACGAGCAGCGGCGCGCTCACGAGAAGAGCCGCCGCCCAGCCCGGCATCGTCCGGGCGAGGGCGAGAACGACCGCGACGAGAAGCATCTGGAGGAACGAGACCGCGGTGAGCAGCGCGATCGCGGCGTCCTTTGCCAGCTTGAGCTCCGCGCGCAGGTCTTCCCGGATCTCCGTCTTCGCGAGCTCGGCTTCCTCACGCAGGAGTCGCTCGGCCCTTTCGACCGCGCCGGAAACGAGCGCCCCCAGCGGCACGTTTTCGAGAGGACGAGTCGTGGATTCGAGCGCGGCTTCGGTCTTTTCCATGGAGCCCTCCTCGTTTTCGGGGTCGTTGCCCTCGAGCAGCTGGCGCTGCCCGGAAAGCGCCCTCGAGAGTTGCAAAGCCTGTCGATACACGATCTGCCAGTCGTCGTAGCCGACGGGCAATTTCACGATGTCCTCCGCGATTCCATCGAGACTGCGCGTGAGAACGAAAGACCGCGCGTGGGCGCGGTGCGCCGTTCCGAACGCCTTCCACACGTCCTTGATTCGGAGCTCGATGGCCTGAGCTGCCGGATCCATCGACTGAAACGCGTCCGTACGGGTCATCGCCTCGGCAATGAGCCCGTGCGCGCGGGAGGTCGTGGTCCCGGGCCCGTGAAGCGTGACGCCGTGCATCGTCACCGTGACGTCCAGACCTGGCGCCCGGAAATACCGGATTCGGGCCTGTTCGGCGCCGAACGCATCCCCGCCGAGGTTCGCGAGAATGGCCGCGGGCGCCTTCATCCAGAACGTCGGCTCTTCGCGCCGCAGCGAAAGGCCGTGAAGCTCGAGGACGCGCGTCGAGATCCGGACGACCTCGTCGAAAGCCGCGGGCTCGATGGAGAGAGGAACGGTGTCGTCGCGCAGACCCTTCAGGACGGCGACGAGCTTCCGAATCGGCGTGGAGACGAGCAGCACGAGGAACGCTCCGGCCAACGCGACCGTGATCGGAAATCCCCGAGCGACCCGTTTCAGCCCCGACTCGTGGCGGGCGCGCGGCGAACGGTTCGCGAAAACGATCCCAACCACGACGGGCACGGCCACCGCGAGAAAGATCCAGCCGAGGCGGACGGCCGGCGTCGAGACGGACTTCGGAAGCGGGACGAACGCGAGCACGAAGGCCGCGACCTTCGGAGCGACGATGCCGACCGCGAGCAGCGGCCAGGCGGCCGCCGCGGCGAGGAGAGCGGAGAGCCAGGCTTGTTCGCGCTCGCTGGTCCTGCCGAAGAGGGCCAGGACGGCCCAGCCGAGGAGGGCGCTGAAGATTTTGCCGGCCGAGCGGGAGATGAGAGCGAGGATTGCCTGCAAAACGGCCATGCCCTCGGGAGAGCAAACGCCGCGCCAGCGCTCACATGCCCAACATCACCCTTGCCACGCGCGACATCATCTCCGCGGTCCAGGGCGGCTCCCAGACGAGCTCGACCTTCGCATCGGTGATGCCGGGGATGGCCTTGATCTTCGTCTCGACCTCGCCCGGCAGGGAGCCTGCGACCGGACACGCGGGCGCCGTCAGCGTCATCTTCACGTTCGCGACGCCTTCGGGTGACACGCGCACGTCGTAGATCAGCCCCAGCTCCCAGATGTTCACGGGGATCTCGGGGTCGAAGCACTTCTTCAAGGCCTCATCGATGACCTTCTGCTCGAGAGGACTGGGAGAAGAGGAAGACGAAGATTGCTCGGATGACACGGGGTCGGACGCCGCAGACTGTACCGCCGATGCCGCGTACGCTTCGCCAGTGCTCTTGCCCTTATTACCTTCTAAGAAATCTTTCTCTTCTCCCATTTCTCTATCTATTCTTTCTTTCTTTAATTACTCGGTCTTCGCGACTTCATGCGAGTCCTTCAGCGCCGACTCGAGCGTGTGCCACGCGAGCGTCGCGCACTTGACGCGGACGGGGAACTCGCGGACGCCGGAGAAGACGGCCAGCTTGCCGAGCCCAGAGCCGTCGGCCTTGACATCCGGCGGCCCGGTGAGGAGCTCGTGGAACTTCGCGTAGAGCTCTTCGGCTTCCGCGAGGCTCCTGCCCTTGACCGCGTCCGTCATGAGCGACGCGGATGCCTTCGAGATCGCGCACCCCGAGCCCTGGAACGCGACGTCCGCGATGCGGTCGCCTTCGACTTTCACGTAGAGCTTCAGCTTGTCGCCGCAGAGCGGGTTGTTGCCCAGCGCGAGGCGCGTGGCGTCCGGCATCTCCCGGAAATTGTGCGGAGACTTGTTGTGGTCGAGGATGACCTCCTGATACAGGTCGCGGAGGTCCGTCATCAGCCGAACACCTCGCGCACCTTCTCGATTCCCGCCGCGAGGGCGTCGACTTCCGCGCGCGTGTTGTAGAGGCCGAACGAGGCCCGTGCCGTGGCGGGAAGGCCGAAGCGGTCCATGACGGGCTGCGCGCAGTGGTGGCCCGTCCGGATGGCGATGCCCTCGCGGTCGAGGATCGTGCCGATGTCGTGCGGGTGCACGTTCTCGAGGACGAACGAGATCACGGCGGCCTTCTCCTTCGCCCGGCCCACGATCGTGACGCCGGGAATGCCGGAGAGCTTCTTCGTGCCGTGGACGAGGAGTTCGTGCTCGTGCTCGGCCACCGCGGCGAGCCCCGTGCCTTTCAGCCAGTCGGCGGCGACGCCGAAAGCGATCCCGCCGGCGATGTTCGCGGTGCCCGCCTCGAACTTCCAGGGCAGGACGTTGTACGTGGTCTTCTCGAACGTGACGGACGAGATCATGTCGCCCCCGCCCTGGTAGGGGGGCAGCTTCTCGAGCCATTCCTCGGTGCCGTAGAGCGCGCCAATACCCGTCGGCCCGTACATCTTGTGGCCCGAGATCGCGTAGAAGTCGCAGCCGAGCTCCACGACGTCGATCGGGAGGTGCGGCGCGGCCTGAGCGCCGTCCACGAGGACGGGAACGCCCCGCGCGTGCGCGAGCGCGATGAACGTCTTCACGGGGTTCACGGTGCCGAGCGCGTTCGAGACGTGCGATACGGCGGCGAGCTTCGTCCGCGGCGTCAGGCGCCTTTCGAACTCGTCGACCGGCACTTCGCCCCCGTCGGTGATCGGCACGACGACGAGCTTCGCGCCCGTCCTCTCGCAGGCGAGCTGCCACGGCACGATGTTCGAGTGATGCTCGAGGCCGGTGATGAGGACTTCGTCGCCCGCCTTCAGGAAATCCCGGGCGAATCCGGCCGCGACGAGGTTGATCGCCTCCGTCGTGCCGCGCGTGAAGACGATTTCCTTCGGTGAGGCGGCCCCGAGAAAGCGCGCGACCTTTTCGCGGCCGCCTTCGTAGGCCTCGGTGGCCTTCTCGGAAAGCCAGTGCGTGCCCCGGTGGATGTTCGCGTTCTCTTCCTCGTAGTAGCGCCGAATCGCGTCGATCACGACCCTAGGCTTCTGCGTCGTGTTCGCGTTGTCGAGGTAGACGAGGGGCTTGCCGTATACCGAGCGCGAAAGGATCGGGAACTCGGCGCGGACGCGCTCCACGTCGTACGCGCGGGCGCGCGGCTCGGAAGCGGTCTTCGTGACGGCGCTCATCGGCTCTCCGGAGCCGCGAGGTTCGCGGGCAGCCACGCGCGGAGGTGCCCCTCGAGGAAGGCCCTGACGTCGCGGGAGGCCACCTTCTCGATCATCTCGCTGCCGAACGCGTACGTGAGGAGGGCGCGCGCCGCCTCGGGCGAGAGGCCGCGCGAGCGGAGGTAGAAGACGGCGTCCGCGTCGAGGCGTCCCGTCGTGGAGCCGTGCGAGCAGCGGACGTCGTTGTTGTGGATCTCGAGCTGCGGCTTGCTGTCGACGAGGGCGTTGTCCGAGAGGATGAGGTTGCGGTTCGTCTGGCGCGCGTCGGTTCGCGCGGCCCCGGGACGCACGACGATCTTGCCGTCGAAGACCCCGCGGCCCGTCCCATCGAGGACGCCCTTGTAGAGCTCGACGCTGTTGGCGCGAGGCGCCACGTGGTCGATGAGCGTGTGACAGTCGACGTGCTGGCCCGAGTCCGCGCAGAAGAGGCCGTTGAGCTCGGTTCCCGCCCCTTCGCCCGCGAGGTCCATCGCGAGCTCGTTGCGGACGAGCCTGCCGCCGAACGAAAAGACGTGGGACGCGGACGTCGCGCCCGCGGCGTGGGCGACCGAGAGATTCCCGACGTGAAACGACTCCGGACCCTCGAGCTGGAGCTTGACGTGATTGATGCGCGCGTCCCGCGCGAGGGAAACGTCCGTCCGGGTGTTCATGAAGGACGGGCCGCCGGCACCGAGATAGGTCTCGATCACCGTGGCCGAGGAATTCTCTTCGAAGGTGAAGAGATTCCGCGTGTGCACCATCCGGGGCGCTTCCGAGGAGCCAGGGGGCGTCGCGACGTGAAGGATGAAGAGGGGCTCTTCGAGGCGGACGCCGGCGGCGACGCGAAGAACGACACCTTCGTCCAGAAAAGCATCACCGAGAGCGGCAAAACTGCCCCGCGCGGGACCCTCAGCCGCGGCCGACGCGACGAGGGCCTTCTCGACGACCTCCGGCGATTCCCGGAGGACCGTCCCCATCCATTCGAAGAAGACCCCCGGGGGAAGAGCTCCGGCGTTTCGACGCAGGTGTCGCCCGTTCACGAACGCGAGCCTCGGCTCCGAAGCCGAAAATCCGATCGTTCCGAGCCGCGCCTCCATCTCGAGGGCCGCGGTCCGCTCGGCGAGGGAGACCTCGTCGGGGGGGAGGCCGAATCCCGTTCGGGTCAGCGGCGCGAGGTTCGTGAATCGCCATTCCTCGTCGTACGTCGAGGGAAACCCGAGCCGCTCGAATCCCGCGAGACCGTTCCGGCGCAGCTTCTGCAGCCAGGGCGGGCCCGGACGGGAGGCGGCAAAGTCCGAGGCCTGCGCCGCGAGCGCCGCGACTCCCTCGTGGAGCACCAGGGGCCGGGCCGCGCGCGTCATCGTGCCGCGGCTCCCGCGACGGCCGATACGGCCGCCGGCGGCTCCTTCTCGATCCAGGAGTAGCCCTTCGCCTCCAGCTCCTTTGCGAGGTTCTTGTCGCCGGATTTCACGATCCTGCCCTCCGAGAGGACGTGGACGAAGTCCGGGATGATGTAGTCGAGCAGGCGCTGGTAGTGCGTGATGACGAGCATCCCGCGCGCGCCGTCGCGGAGCGCGTTCACGCCCGAGGCCGCCACGCGCAGGGCGTCGATGTCGAGACCCGAGTCCGTCTCGTCGAGGATCGCGAGCTTCGGGTCGAGGACCGCCATCTGGAGGACCTCGTTGCGCTTCTTCTCGCCGCCGGAGAAGCCCTCGTTCACGGAACGGTTGAGGAGCGCTTCCTCCATCTTCACCGTCTTCGCTTTTTCGTCGAGGAGCGCGAGGAAGTCGATCGCGTCGAGCTCCGGCTGGCCGCGGTGCTTGCGCACGGTGTTGACGGCCGTACGCAGGAAGTACGTGTTCGAGACGCCCGGGATCTCCACCGGATACTGGAACGCGAGGAAGATGCCTTCGCGCGCGCGCATCTCGGCCGGCATCGCGAGAAGGTCCATGCCCAGAAAGAGGGCCGAGCCCTGCGTCACGACGTAGCCGGGGCGTCCCGCCAGGACGTGCGCGAGCGTGCTCTTGCCCGATCCGTTCGGGCCCATGACCGCGTGCACTTCGCCGGGGCGGATGACGAGTTCGATGCCCTTGAGGATCTCGTGCCCGTCCTCCTCGATGGAGGCGTGAAGATTCGTGACTTCGAGAAGATTCATCCGACTGATCCTTCGAGCGAAACGCCCAGCAGTTTCTGCGCTTCCACCGCGAACTCCATCGGGAGCTCCTTGAGCACGCGCTTGGCGAAGCCGTTGACGATGAGCGAGACGGCGTCCTCCGCCGAGAGGCCGCGCTGGCGGCAGTAGAAGAGCTGGTCCTCGCCGATCTTCGACGTGGACGCCTCGTGCTCGAGCGTGGCCGAGCTGTTCTTGACCTCGATGTAGGGGAACGTGTGCGCGCCGCACTGGTCTCCGATCAGGAGCGAGTCGCACTGCGAGTAATTCCGCGCGCCCTGGGCGTTCTTCATGATCGTGACGGCGCCGCGATACGTGTTCTGCCCGTGGCCCGCCGAGATTCCCTTCGACACGATCGTGGAGCGCGTGTTCTTCCCGATGTGGATCATCTTCGTGCCCGTGTCGGCCTGCTGGTAGTTGTTCGTGAGAGCGACCGAGTAGAACTCGCCGACCGAGTTGTCGCCCAGGAGGATGCAGCTCGGGTACTTCCACGTGATGGCCGAGCCCGTCTCGACCTGGGTCCACGAGATGCGCGAGTTCCGGCCGGCGCATTTCCCGCGCTTCGTCACGAAGTTGTAGATGCCGCCCTTGCCCTCGCGGTCGCCCGGGTACCAGTTCTGCACGGTCGAGTACTTGATCTGGGCGTCGTCCAGCGCCACGAGCTCGACGACCGCCGCGTGTAGCTGGTTCGTGTCGCGCTTCGGCGCGGTGCATCCCTCCAGGTACGACACGACCGCCCCCTGCTCGGCGACGATGAGCGTCCTCTCGAACTGGCCCGTGTCGGCCTGGTTGATCCGGAAGTACGTGGAGAGCTCCATCGGGCAGCGCACCCCCTTCGGAATGAAGCAGAACGAGCCGTCCGAGAAGACCGCCGAGTTCAGCGCCGCGAAGAAGTTGTCGCTCGAGGGCACGACGCTGCCGAGGTACTTCTTCACGAGGTCGGGGTGCTCGCGCACGGCCTCCGAGAACGAGCAGAAGATGATCCCGAGGGACGCGAGCTTCTCCTTGAACGTCGTCGCGACGGAAACGCTGTCGATGACGGCGTCCACGGCGACGCCCGCGAGGATCTCGCGCTCCTTCAGCGGGACGCCGAGCTTCTCGTACATGGCGAGGAGCTCGGGCTCGACTTCCGCGAGGCTCTTCGGGGCGCCTTCCGCACTGGACTTCGGCGCGGCGTAGTAGACGATCTTCTGGTAGTCGATCGGCGGGTACGTCACGCGCGCCCACTTGGGCTCCGTCATCGTGAGCCAGTGCCGGTAGGCCTTGAGGCGCCAGTCGAGGAGCCACTCGGGCTCTCCCTTCTTCCCGGAGATGAGCCGCACGACGTCCTCGGAAAGGCCCGCCGGGATGGCGTCCGTGGCGATGTCCGTCACGAAGCCGTGCGGGTATTCCTGCTGCGTCAGCCGGTCGAGAACGGCGTCGCTCATATCCGCCCCTCCGGAGCCCGGGAGGGAAGCGCGAAGGCGCTCGGCAGGGAGATGCGCCGCGCGAGCGGGCGCGTCATGTCCGCGAGCGTGAGGCCCTCGAGGGCTCCGCGGATCGTCTCGTTGATGATCTGCCAGTTCGGGCGCGTCGCGCAGAAGCTCTCGTGCTCGCAGCGCGTCAGGCCGTTGCACTCGGTGATGGCGACGGGTCCCTCGAGCGTCGCGATGATGGAAGAGACGGAGATCTCGCGAGGCGGCTTGGCCAGGACGTAGCCGCCCTTCGTTCCGCGCTGCGAGGCGAGAAGACCGCCCTTCGAGAGCTGCTTGAGGAGCTTTCCCACGGTCGGGAGAGGCAGGCGCGTCTCCTGGGAGAGCTCGCGCGCCGTATGCGCCACCTGGTCGTCGTGCGCCGCGAAGTGCGTCAGCAGCACGATCCCGTAGTCGGTCAGCTTCGTCATCCGGAACATCGTTTTTCTCCCCGGCCCGGCATACCGAACCGAATCGGTACGATATGAAATGGGACTGATTTAGTCAAGAGAGAGAATGGAGATTGAAGAGAAGATAAGGGATTCTCTTAGAAAGGGTTAGTGAGAAGTCGTCTCAATGCCGGGGACGGCACCGTGAGCCGCGAACTAGCTTCAAACCCTCTTACCTTCTAAGAAATCCGAATCTCTCGTTCTCCCATTCCGACCGCGAAGGCGCCGTAGCCGACGACCCGGTGCGGGTCGCCGGCCGTGTCCGCCGAAGTCCTGAGGTCGAGGAGCTCCACCGGGAGGTCTTTCCGGCGCGCGAGCTCGACGAGGCCACGGAGCGCGAAGATCCCGCACGCGTCCCCCTCGACGAGCGCGCTCGCCTTCCGCGCGACGACGTTCTCGGCCGTTTGTCTGTCGAGCCGGCGGGCGGTCTCGACGCCGTGGTAGTGGCTGAGGTCCGTGCTCACGAGGACGAGGGTGCCCGCCTCGCCCAGGAAAGCGTCGATGAGATCGGCCGTCTCCGGAGCCGGCTGCTCCGAGACGGCGACAGGCAGAAAGGTGAATCCTTCGCCGAAAACCCGCTGCAGGAACGGGAGCTGAACCTCGAGCGAATGCTCGGGGGCGTGCGGCCGGTCGTCGACCGTCGCTCCATGGGCCACGGCCCGTTCGCGAAGCGCGGTATCGACCAGCACCTCACCGAGGGGCGTCGCCCATGCGCCCGCTGCGGGAACCGCCGCGCCGCGGACGGCAACGTAGTGGACCGGCCCGAAAGCCACGACGCGCGAGATCGAGGCGGCCATGCTGCTCAACCAGGCGTACGCCGTCGCCGCGACGGGACCCGAGTAGACGTAGCCCGCGTGCGGGACGACGAGGGCCAGTGGCGGCGGCGCACTTGCCGGAATGGCCGCTCCCGCGAGCAAATCGTCGACCATCCGCTCCAGCTCGCCGGGCCGTGCCGGATAGAACGTCCCCGCGACGGCGGGCGCCCGAACCCGGGACGGCGCCGCGGCGCCGAGCCTCATCTCGCCGCCAAGTGGACCGGAAGGCGGCGGGGACCCCAGGAACCGGGGATTTCTTCGAAGGTTCCCGGGCAGGCTGCTCCGCAGGAGCAACACAGACCTCCCTTGGTGAGGGACCATTCGAAGATCTGGTAGCCGTCGCGTCCTATGA
This sequence comes from Thermoanaerobaculia bacterium, assembly GCA_963719225.1. Classification (GTDB taxonomy): domain Bacteria; phylum Acidobacteriota; class Thermoanaerobaculia; order UBA5066; family UBA5066; genus Fen-183. Next base: position 1,951,975 of record CAVRAY010000001.1, read on the forward strand.
GGCGCGTGCCGCATTGCGGGCAGGTCGTACTCTGTCCTTCTGGATCATGAACATTCCCCGTGTAGACGTAGCGGAGGCCGTTCTTCCGCGCGATCTCACGCGCACGCGTGAGCGTGGCGGGGGGCGTCGCGGGCCGGTCTCGCATCTTCCAGTCCGGATGAAACGCGGTGAAGTGGAGAGGGACGTCCGGGCCGAGGTGGTCCCTTATCCAGAGCGTCATGGCGTCGATCTCTTCGTCCGAGTCGTTGAGGCCCGGGATGAGGAGGGTCGTGATCTCGGTCCAGACGCTTGTCTCCTTCACGAGGTACTCGAGCGTCTCGAGAACCGGCGCGAGGTGCGCCCCGCAGACCTTCTGGTAGAAGTCCGCCGTGAACGCCTTGAGGTCGACGTTGGCGGCGTCCATGTACGTGTACATCTCGGCACGCGGCGCCGGGGACATGTAGCCCGCGGTCACGGCGACGGACTTGATGCCCCGTTCGCGGCACGCCTGGGCCACGTCGATGGCGTACTCCATGAAGACGACGGGGTCGTTGTACGTGAAGGCCACGCTCCGGCAGCCGAGCGACGCGGCGGAGTCGGCGATGCGCCCGGGGGACGCGGAATCCGCGAGCGTGTCGACCTGCCGGGACTTCGAGATGTCCCAGTTCTGGCAGAACCGGCACGCCAGGTTGCAGCCGGCCGTGCCGAACGAGAGGACGGACGAGCCCGGAAAGAAATGGTTCAGGGGCTTCTTCTCGATGGGGTCGACGCAGAATCCGCTGCTCCGGCCGTAGCTCGTGAGGACGATCGCGTCTCCCTGGCGCCCGCGCACGAAGCAGTGGCCGAGCTGGCCCTCTTTCAGTCGGCACTCCTTCGGGCAGACGTCGCACTGAATGCGACCGTCGTCGACGGCGTGCCAGTAGTGGGTTGGGTGGCCGACACCCGTGAGGGTTTCCAGGGACGTTCCTCGCTCCCCATGATGCACCCGCCGCGCGCCGGAGGCGAGGGGCACCGTGAACCGAAGACGAGGATTTCTTCGAAGGCTCGTGAGCGCTTCTCGATGCCGGCCTCGACGCACCGCGCCGGTAGCCGTCGCCTTCGGTACATGTTGTCGATCGCCACGCTCAGCCGCCCAGGATTTCGTTCAACCCTTCGAGGACCTGCTCGAGCTCGTCCGGCGTGGCGCGCGCCAGGCGCTTCCCGAGCCTCTCCGTCGAGAGGGTCCGCAGCTGGCCGATCTTGACCCAGGACTTCTTCGGGAGCTTCGGGTCCGAAAGGGGAAGCGTGAGGGGGAATCCGGCCCGCGGCGCCTGACCCGTGAGCGCAACCGCGATGACGGTTCCGGAGTTTCGGTTGAAGACGTCGGCGCTCAAGATGAGTACCGGACGGAGACCCGCCTGCTCGCTGCCACGGACCGGGTTCAGGTCCGCCCAGACGATGTCCCCTCTCAGTAGGGCGGCCATTCGGCGACCGGTTCCAGACCTTCCTCTGCGAGAGCACGCTCGACGCGGCGATCCAGCTTCGCGCACTCGCGTGCGAGGCGAGTGCCGTCGATCCGGCCGAGCTTGTCCTCGATGGAGTCCTGCACGAACCGGCTCCGGCTCGGGAACATGCCCCGACGAACGAGCCGGTCGACCTGTGTCAGCGTTCGCCGGTCCAGCGAGACGGCGACCTTCGCGGTTCTCATGGGTATGACTCTAAGTCATACCCATGGATTCGTCAAACGTCAATGCCGTCACTTCGAGAGGGACCCATCAGTAGCCTTCGCCCTCGGGGGCCGCGTTTGACTTGCCTCGGTGAAGCCGTAACACGACGACGAGATAGAAAAGGGCGAGCGGCAGGCCCGGAATGAGCCATCGGAGAGCCGTTCTCAGACCCGCCGAATCGCCGCCGGAGTTGAAAGCCGTCAGGGAGAGCGCGGGATCCGGAATCGCGCGCAGCATGACCGGGAAGACGCACGCCGCGGTGGCTGTCGAGAGCCCGGCGAGAAACGCCGAGGAGCCCATGAACGTCGCCAGGTCGCGATCCCGAGCGAGTCCCCGGAAGACACCGAAGAGCCCCGCGACCGCGATGGCCGCGAGGAAGATCGCGAGAGGGCGGGAGACCAGCGCCTCGAGAAGCTCCCTGTTCTCGCGCCACGTCGCGGCCGTCACGACGAGCCAGAGCACCGTCATGGCGACGAAAAGACGTCGTGCCGCCGCGCGGCTTCTCTCCCGAACCGGTCCGGAGGTCTTCCAGGAAAGGAACGCCGCGCCGTGTGCCGCGAGCGCGACGAGCGCGAAAACGCCCACGAGGCAGGTGTACCAGTCGAGAATTCCGACCGGAGAGCGTGCGCTGAAGTCGGTGAAGAGCGTGAGCTCGAACCAGCCGTCGGCCGTGAGCGGGACGCCGCGGATCAGATTGCCGAGAGCAGCCCCGAAGAACACGGGCAGGAGAGTGCTCGCGAGCGCGAAGAAGAAATCCCAGGAAAGGCGCCAGACGGGATCCTGAACGTGGCTCCGGAACTCGATCGCGATGCCTCGGAGGATGAGACACCAAAGGACGAGAAAGATCGCGAAGTAGAAGCCTGATATTCCGCCCGAGAGGACTCGCGGAAACGCCACGAAAAGGATGCCGCCGGCGGCCAGCAGCCAGACTTCGTTGCCGTCCCAGTACGGGCCCGATCGCCGCGAGGACCTGGCGGCGCTCGGAGTCTTTGCGGGCCACGATCAGGTGGAGCGCGCCGGCACCGAGGTCGAAGCCGTCCAGAACGACGTATGCGGTCAGCATGAAGACGGCGACGGCGTACCAGAGCTCAAACATGGACGGCCTCGGAGGCGGGCACGGGCCCGTGCTCGATCTCTCGCGTCAGAAGGAAGAGGAAGAGCACGCCGAGGGCGAGAAGGACGAAGGCCCCGAAGTCGGCGAGATGGAGCGTGCCGTCGGGGGCGACCGCGAACCCCGCCGGATGCTGGAGAAACGCGTTCGTCGCGACGATGAAATAGCCGGAGAGCCAGCTTCCGAAAAAGAGCGCCACCGCGGCGAGAAAATGTCCGCTCTTTCCCAAGCGTTTCTCCCCCCAGACGAGAAGGGAAAGAAAGCTCGACTCGAGGAAGAACGCGAAGAGCCCCTCCATCGCCAGCGTGTGGCCGACGACGTTGCCCGCGAAACGCGAGAACCGCGCCCAGTTCGTCCCGAACTGGAACTCCATGGGAATTCCGGTCACGACTCCCATCGCGAAGTTGAGCCCGAAGATCCGGATCCAGAAGCGCGCGGCGTCATTCCACCTCTCGCCGCTCGAACGGAGACCGAGCGCCTTCATGACGACGATGAGGAACGCGAGCCCCATCGTCAGAACGGGAAAGAGATAGTGATAGACGATCGTGAAGGCGAACTGGAGGCGGTGGAGGAAGAGCGGATCGCTCATGCTGCGGTGTGAGGCCGCCGGCTACTTCGCGAACACGTCCTCCACGGGCGTGATCGTGACCGCTTCGGGCTTGATCCCGAGCTTCAAGGCGCCGATGACTTTGTCTTCTTCGAGGAGCTCCTTCGGTTTTTCACCGTCGTACGTGATCGGCGAGAACGCGTCGCTGACGAGCTTTTCCTTCAGGCCTTCGGCGTCCTTCGTGACGATCACGACCGAAAGGTCCTTCGCCTGCAGGTGCTTCTTGACGGCGGCGTTTACGTCGGCGCGCGTGAGCTTGCCCAGTCTCTCGCGCATCGTCGTGGCGTAATCACCGAGCCCGTACCACTTCTGATCCAGCGCGTAGCCGAGCTGCCGGTCCTGGTTGGACGTCAGGAGGTACGCGTTCTTCATGAGGTAGTCGCGCGTCGCCTGAAAGTCCTCCTCGGTGAGGCCGTCGCTCACGAGACGGTCCAGCTCGTGGATCGCGATCCTGAGAGCCATGTGCGCGTTGACGGGGACGACGGGCCGGATCCAGATCTCGAAGAGCTGCGCGCGGCGCGCCAACCCTCCCTCCGGGAAGAACTGGAACATGCCGCGGGGAAACGCCTCGAGGTAGGCGTAGTCGCCATAGTTCATCCCGCGCACTTCGCGGATGCGCTGGTAGAGGTGTGAGCTGGACGAGCGGTGCTCGCCGAGCCACGCGCGCGCGACGGAGAGAGCCGCAAAGTCGGGATGGGAGCGCGTGACGGCGACGGGGAAGCCGAAGGAGATCGCGGTGGCACGCGTCTCCTTCTTCACGATGTCGACTTCGATCCCGTTCGCCTTGTGGCCCGTGACGCCCTCGGGTGTTGGGAGGGCCGGGCCCGCGGCGAGCGCCGCCGTCTCCGTCCGGACCCGGTCGAGGAAGGCGGGGGGCGCGTCGCCGGCGACGCCGACGGTGAGCGCCGCGCGCGTGTACGCCTTCTTCGCGAAGTCCTTCACGTCGTCCAGGGTGATCGCGTTGATCCCCGCGACGGTGCCCAGGGCCGTGTGACCGTACGGCGTCCCGCGGAACACGACCTCCTGCAGGCGCTCCTTTCCGAGCTCCTCTTCGTTGTTGTTGCGAAGGCCCTGGACGAGCGCGTTCATCTGGGCGTCCTTGAGGCGACGGAAATCCTCGTCGCGCAAGCCCGGGTCCGTGAGCTGTGGCAGGGCGATGCCGAGGAACGCCTCCCAGTTGTCCTTGTGGGTCACGCCGGTGAAGGACGTCATTTCCCGGTCGACCTGCGCGTCGAAGCTTCCCGCCATCGGGAACAGAGCCTTCCGGATCTCGTCGATACGGCGATCCTTCGATCCGGCCTGCGCGATCATCCGGGCCGTGAGAGCCGCGAGCCCTTCCTTGCCCCTGGGATCGTGGGCGGAGCCCGCCGTGAAGACAAGCTTCACCTCGATCCGCGGGAGCGGAGAGGCCTGGATCACGAACGCCGGCTCGGCGCCGGCGGCGGGCTTCGCCGCAGCCGCGAACGTGGCCAGAGCCGGAATCGTCCCGACCGAGGCCGCCATCGGCTCCTTCGAGAGCGTCGTCACGACGAGGTTCGCGTCCGTGAGGTACGTGCGCGCCGCCGCCTGGAGGTCCGCGGGAGTCAACGCCTCCCCGAGACGGAAATAGGCATTGAGCGTTCCGTACGAGCGCCGGAGCCTCACGAAGCGCGCGAGCAGCCCCGCGATCCGCTCCGTGTCGTCGAGGCCGCGCACGAGGCCGTAGCGCGCGTTCGATTTCGCCTCCTGGAGGCGCTTGGCGTCGACGGGCTTGTCGCGCAGGGCCGCGACGGTCTTCAGGATCTCGTCGCGGACGTACGTCGGGTCGGTTCCCTTCTTGAGGCGGGCCGCCACCCCGACGAGCTCGGGGTCCTCGTTGACGTTCACGTCGGGAAAGAGGGCGTCGAGCTTCTGCTCCTGCTCGACGAGGCGCTTGTAGAGGTCGGACGTGGGGCCGAACGTCAGGTCGAAGAGCGTGTCGATCGCCGGGAGGTCCTTCTTCGTCTCGGAGAAGGCGGGCCCGTGGAACGCCACCGTGACCCACGAGAGCGTATCGCTCGGCCAGGGAACGTGCGCGTAGACCGGTCCCTTCGCCGGAGGCTCCTGGGGCACCGTGACGCCGTGCGCGCCGCGCTTCCAACCTCCCCAGTACTTCTCGACGAGGGGGAACACGGCTTCGGGTTTCACGTCGCCGGCGACGATGACCGTGGTGTATTCGGGCCGGTACCAGCGCGCGAAGAACGTCTTGGAGTACTCGAACTGGTTGGGCATGTCCTCGATGTCCCTGAGGAAGCCCATCGTCGTGTGCTTGTACGTGTGCACGTTGAAGGCGCTCTCGCGCTGGACTTCGGAGAGCTTCTGGATGGGGTTCGCGCTGTTCTTGTTGTACTCGCCGAGCACGGCGCGCGCCTCGGTCTTGAAGGCGGATTCGGAATACGAGAGGTTCTGGAAACGGTCCGCCTCGATCTTCAGGATCGTTTCGAGGTCTTCTTTCGGGAACGTCGTGTGGTAGTTCGTGTAGTCGTCCGTCGTGTACGCATTCTGGCGCGCGCCCGAACGCGTCACGATGTCCTGGTACTTCTCGGGCGGGTACGCCTTCGTGCCGCGGAACATCATGTGCTCGAAGAAGTGCGCGAAGCCGGACTTGCCCGGCTCGACCTCGTTTCGCGAGCCCGTCTCGACGGGAATCTGGACCGACACGATGTTCGGAAACCCGGTGGGGACGACAATCACCTTGAGCCCGTTCGGAAGCGTCTTCTCGGAAGCCTCGAAGGGCAGGAGGTCGCGCGAGGCGGCGGGAGCCGCCGTCTTCCTGGCCGGCTTTCCGGCAGACGTCGGCTTCGCGGTCTGGGCGCGCGCGCTGGAGGTCACGAGGGCGAGGAGGATAGCGGCAGGGACGCGGAAACGAGACATGCGGGCATCTCCTTATGACTTCAGGAATCTACTCCGATACGCGGCCCGGCGCTTCGAAGTTTCGGAACGCGAGCGTATCGTGAAAGGGGAGCGGAGCTCGGATGGACCGTCTCGACGACGCGCTCGAAATTCTGGACGGAGCCGGACCCGAGTACGGCGGCGGCCTCTCGAATCACGGCCCGATGGCGGCCGAGGCTCTCTTCGCGCTCGAACAGCCCGGCGCGGTCGTCCCCTGGACCGAACGCTACCGCAGGAAGCTGGGGGAGGAGCCCGCGCCCGGCAGGCCGGTGGAACGTGGTGCGATCCGCGACGCGCTCGGACAGATGAGGAGGTACCCCGACTGGCTCGCTCTTTTCCTGGAGGAGTTCCACGAGGGTCCGTGGAAACCGGCTCTGGACCGGTGGGTATACGAGCTCGCGCCGGGATTCGCGGGTGCTGCCGCGCACGGCGTCATCCGGGTCGGGCACGCGGCGCGCTCTCTCGCCCGGCACGACACAACGGGGAGGCGCAAGGAGCTCGCGCGAGGGTTCGCGTACTGGGCGGCGACCCATCAGACTCTGCCCACCAACGAAAGCTGGACGGCCCACCTCGCGCCCGATCAGGCGCTGGCACGCGTGCCGCGTGTGCCCGACGACGTCCGGCGCACGGGGTCGATCGCGCAGGGCCTGAAGCTCGTCGCGACCCTGCCGGATTTCCCGGGTGCCATCTCGCTCGTCGACACAGGTCCGCCCGAGTCGTTCGTGCCCGCGGTCGGGGAGACCTTCGCCCGCGCCTTCCTCGCGGGAACAGCGCCCTCGGGGGAGGGGACGATCGCGCTCATCCACGCCGTGACCGGCCCGGCCGCCGCGGGCCTTCTCGTGCCGCACGTGTCTCCGCGGACGGCGGCGCGACTGCTGGCCTGCGCATGGCAGGCGGGAGCGGCGATTTACGCCGTGTTCGGAAAGCCGCTTGGGCCGGGCGCGGTGGGAACGCCGCACGCGACGCCAGAGGAGTTGATCGCCGGCGCCGTGAAAAGCGGCGACGAGCATGCGATCAAGTTCACGGAAGCGTGCCTGCGTCTCGACGCGGCGGCGCCGTCGCCTGCGTTCCGCGCAGCGGCGTCGCGGGCGATCGAGCTGCTTTCGTAAGCCCTAGAATCGCGACGTGAACGACATGGGCCTCCCGGCATACGAGCGCGAGCCATACCGCACGACTCTCGACGCGTCGATCCTCGAAGTGCGCGACGACGCGGGAAAGCCCTACGCCGTTCTCGACGACACGATCCTCTTTCCCGAGGGCGGCGGCCAGCCGCCGGATCACGGCCTGGTGAACGATGTTTCGGTTCTCGACGTGCAGAAGGCCGAAGGCGAGATCCGGCACTACCTCGCCGCGCCCGTGACACCGGGACCCGCGCGCGTCCAGCTGGACTGGGAGCGCCGCTTCGACCACATGCAGCAGCACACGGGACAGCATCTTCTCTCCGCTCTCGCGCAGGACCGCTTCGGCTGGCTGACGACGGCATTTCATCTCGGCCAGGAGGTCTCGGACGTGGAGCTCGACGCGCGCGGCCTTTCGGCCGCCGGCCTCACGGCGCTCGAGGACGCGGTCGCCGCCGAGATCCGCGCGGCCCACCCGGTCCACCCGCGGCGCGTCTCGTTCGAGGAGTTCCGCGCGCTGCCCGTCAGGACCCGCGGACTCCCCGAGGACCACAAAGGCGACGTGCGCCTCGTCGCGATCGAGGGCGTCGATCTCAATACGTGCGGCGGGACTCACCTCTCGAACACCGCCGAGATCGAGGCGATCGCTCTTCTCTCGACGGAGCCCCTGCGCGGAGGAACGCGTCTTTTCTTCGTGGCCGGCCGGCGTGCGCGCAGGAGGCTCTCAGGCCACGAGGAGCGGAACGCGGCCCTGAGGGCGCTGCTCGGCGCCCCGGACGCGGGCCTCGCGGCCGCAGCGAAGGCGAAGCTCGACCAGCTGGCGGAGGCGCAGCGTGCGCTCCGGCGCGCCGACGAGGACCTGGCCGCCGCTGCCACGGCGGCCGCGCTGGCCTCGGGTGAGCGTGTCGTCTACGCGCACTTCGAAGGGCGGGACATGGCCTTCGTCCAGGCGGTCGCGAGGCGCTTCTCGGAAAAGGCCGGGGCGCGCGCGGCGTTCCTCACCGCGACGCGCGACGGGCAGCACGTCTTCGCGCTGGGAGCCGGCGAGGGCTTCGGCGACCCGCAGAAGCTGGGCCGCGAGATCGCATCGCGGGTCGGCGGAAAGGGCGGAGGCGCGGGCCGCGTCTTCCAGGGCAAGGCGCCCGGCCCGTTCGAGGCGGACCGGGCTCTCGCGTGCCTGAAAGGGAGCTCGAGCTCGTGATCAACGGGGCTCGGGGCAGAACTCCTCGAAGCCGCGAGCGTGATCCCGGCGTGCGAGCCGCGAAGGGTCCGGGTCGCGCGGCAGGACGCCGAGCGCGATGAGCTGCGGCCGAAACTCGTAGCGCAGGCGCACGAGGGCGGCGGGTTCGCTCTCGAGCTCGAGGTCGACCTGCGTCACGCCGAACTGGGTTCTCCGACCCATGCCCGTCGCGGCGTACTCGTCCGAGAGCTTCGGGGAGGGAACGGGAGAAGTCGAAAGAGATTTCTGCGAGTGGTCCCGGGCCGTGCCGGACGGCTCGTTCTGCGCGATCCGGCCTTCGGCTTCGCCACCGTCCGATGAGGACCTTTTCTTCGAAAGGTCGCGATCGTCGCCGCGGCCGTCCGCCGCCGGCGCCGCGGCGGACGAGTCCGTATTCTCATTCGAAGGAATCCTCTCTCTTCTGCGGTCTTCTTCCTTCCACCACCTCTGGACGCGGTAGGGGAGTCTCTCGCGGAAGAACACCGCCTCGATGACGCCCAGGTCCTGGGTCTTCCCGAGCGCCGCGCCGTAAGAGCCGCGTTCACCCGTGAAGACGAACCTGCGGGAGGCCGCGTTCGAGACCTGCCAGCCCGGGATGATCACGGTTTCGTATGGCGCGAGGACCCATTTGCGCGCGTCCCGGGCCGTCGTGTGCCGGGAGTCGAGCGTGTTGAGGCCGTCCACCGAGAGCGCCACGGCGACGCGCGTTCCCGTCGGGTTCGAAAGGCGCAGGGCGTAATCGTGGCCGCGAAGCGCCTCGACGTAGACGGTGCCCCGCGAGGCGAACTCGGGGCGTTCGCGGCCGTCCACGAGGACGTCGAGGCCGAAGCCGAACGAAGAGGAAGCGTTCGCGGCCCCGGCGGTGAGGAGGAGTGCCGCGAGAATCTGGTGGCGCATCGGAATCTCCCTTCGAGGAATTGGACCTCCGCGCCTCCATTCGGTTCCCGGATAGGATCGGCTCTTGGATGCCCTGCAAAAACTCGCGGAAGCGGCTCGGGAGCTGGGGAAACCCCCGAAGGTCGCCCATGAAGTCGTAGGCTCGGTCCGAATGGGCCGAGCGCGCCGTGGAGCGGCGGAAGCGCCCGACCGGGCGGCGGTACCCCGCGCGGCGGCGGCCGGCGTCCGCGCCGTCCTCGTGGTCCACGGGATCGGGCAGCAGGTGCGCTTCCAGGCCCTGGACCAGATCGCGGAAGGGCTGCTGCGCGAAGCGGGTGACGGCGCGAGGAAGCCCGTCGCGCGAGCCGTCTCGATCGGCGACGAGATGTACCAGAGACTGGAGCTTTTTCTGCCGCTCGGGGACGGGGGAGAGCGCGAGGTCCACGTCTACGAGACGTACTGGGCCGAGCTCACGGAGGGACGCGTGACCCTGCGCGACGTGACGTCGTTTCTCTTCGGCGCCGCCCTCAACGGCTTTCGAAACCTCGGCGGCGTCCTGCGCGTCTCCTTCGGAAGCATCCACACGATTCGCCCGCCCCTCCCGGCCGTCCTCGGCCTTCTCGGCGCGTGCGCCGTTCTCCTCACGCTCGCCGCGATGAATGCCGTTCTTCTCGCGCTCGCCGCCCTCGAGGGGCTCCAGCCCGGCTTCGTACCCGCGTCGATCAAGGAGCGCTTTGCGGACAACGTTTCCGCGCTCCTCGCCCTTCTGACCGCCTTCAGCCTCGCCACGCTCGGCGTGCTGGCCCTCCTGTTCGTCGCGGCATGGGCGAAGCGGCGGACGGCGCGCGTGGGATTCGAGGGCTTCTGGCGCGCGGTCGGCGCGTCGCTGCAAGGCGTCTTCCTCGCGTGGCTGGCCCTGACGATTCTCGCGGGACTCGCCGTCGCGGTTCTCGTTTCGGGTGTCGGCCCCGAGGGGTGGACGCGCGAGGCTCTCTCGTGCCCATGGCTCGCGACACACTGGATGTTCCCTCTCGCCGCTCTCCTTCTCGCGTCGTCCGCGGTGAGGCGCTTCCTGGTCCAGTACCTGGGAGATGTCGCCGCTTACGTCACGTCCTACCGAATCGACCGCTTCGCAGAATTACGAAGCCGGGTAAAGGAGGTCGTTCGGAGAACCGCCGAGGCGGTCTACGAGGCGACTGATAGCCCGGGGAGCAAGGTGAGGGCGTACGACGGAGTCGCCGTCGTGGCGCATTCTCTGGGGTCAGTCATCGCGTACGACGCGTTGAATACGCTCCTTCTCGATGATTCGTTCTGCGCCGAGACGCGCGACGTGGCGGAGAGAACCCGTCTCTTCCTCACGTTCGGCTCGCCGCTCGAGAAGATCGCGTTCGTATTCTCGACGCGGGCGACGACGTACGCGCGCGAGGCCCTCGCGACGGCCTTGCAGCCCCTCATCAGCGATTACGCCTTCCGGCCGTTCCGTTGGATCAACGTCTTCTCCCCGCGCGACCCCATTTCGGGACGGCTCACGTCCTTCGACGACGCGAGCCAGCCGCTCTATCGCAAGCGGAGGATCCGCAATCTCCGGGACAGGGGAGCGGTGCTGCCCCTCCTCGCCCACCTGGAGTACTTCAGCGACCCGGTCCTGATTCGGCAGCTCGTCCGCGCTTTGCGGTAACGCAGAGAAAGAGGAAGACGAAAGAAAGATTTCTTAGAAGGTAAGAAGCGCGGCGCAGCAGGCGCGGTGCGCCGAGGTCGGCATGCGAGGCGCCTCACGCGCTTTCTAAGAAAATTCTCTTTCTTTGGCCCCGGTCTTTCTACGGAGGCGGCAATGCCGCCTTCAGGAACGCGCCGACGTCCTTGCGCAGCTTCGCGAGCTCGCCCGTGTGGATGTACATCATGTGGCCGGCCTCGTACTCGCGTGCCGTGATCCGCGCCCGCTGGCTGGGGTCGAGGCCCATGTGCTGGAGCGTGTACTGCGTCGCGAAGTACGGCGTGGCGAGATCGAAGTGCCCCGAGGCGACGAAGAGCTTCATGTCGGGGTTCTTCGCGAAGGCCTGGCGCAGCGACTCGCTCGTGTCGGCGAAGCCGTTCCGCGCGCCCCAGTCCCACGGCCCGATGCCCCCGCCGAGGATGTGATACGTGGCGTCCGACTTGTAGCCGAGCGCGGCGCGCACGTATTGGTTGAACATGGCCGTGTACGGCGGGCGAATGGCCGTCATGCTCGGGTCGAAATCGGGACGTTCGGAGACGGCGCTCTGGTCGATGCCCACGAACCGCGAGTCGAGCCGGCCCGCCGTCCGCCGCTCGTTCCGGAGGAGCTCCTTGCAGAAATGCTGGATCTCGATTCTGAGATCGGCGCGGTCGAGCCACGCCGCGTCCAGGCCGGTATAGCGCGCGAGGCGTTCGGCGATCGCCTTGCGCTCCGCCTGCGGCAGGGCATCGCCTTTCGCGAGAGCGAACGGATAGTCGCCGGAAGCGAACTTCTCGACTTCGTCGAGAACGGCGCGGAGGGGCTTGCTCTGGAGGTCGGCGGGGAGCTTCTTGTGGTACCAGGCCGTCGCCGTGTAGGTCGGGAGGAAGAGAGGATAAGGAAGGTCGTTGCCCTTCGTGAACTGGGCGGTCTGGAAGTTCAGGATGGACGACACGAGGAGGATGCCGTTGAAGGCGATTCCCTTGTCGACGAGGTGGCCCGAAAGGCCCGCAGCCCGGGTCGTGCCATAGCTCTCGCCCACGAGGAAGAGCGGCGAGGTCCAGCGTTCGTTTCGCGCGAGATAGAGGCGAATGAACTCCCCGACGGAAACGATGTCCCCCTCGACGCTCCAGAACTTCTTCCCGAGCTCCGGTTTGGCGGCGCGGCTGTACCCCGTCCCGACGGGATCGATGAAGACGAGATCGGACTCCGCGAGCCAGGTTTCCTCGTTGTCGACGAGCGCATACGGAGGCGACGGCATCATGCCGTCGTCCTTCATCCGGACGCGCTTCGGTCCGAGGGCGCCGAGGTGGAGCCACACGGACGAGGACCCCGGGCCGCCGTTGAACGAGAACATGAGCGGCCTCTTCTCGGCCGGCGCGCCGGCGCGGTCGAGCGTGTAGGCGACGAAGAAGATTCGCGCCTCGACCTCTCCCGACTCGCTCTTGAGCGGCATGAGGCCCGTCGTGGCCGTGTATTTCAGGATCCGCCCGCCGGCGCGGATTTCGTGGTGCGTGACGACGGGAGGCTCTTCCTTCTCCTCCTTCTTCTTCGGCTCGGGCGTCTTCGCCTTTTCGGACGCGGCGGCCTCGGGGCGCGGGTCGTCGGCCGGCGCGCTCGCCGGGCGAGCCGCCTGCGGCTGGGCGAGCAGGGCGAGGAGCGGAAGGATTGCGGACGCCGGCATCGTGGCCTCCTCGGTGGAACTTTGACCGGGAAGGGGCGTACCGTACATGGCGAGCTCATGAAAAGCGACTCCCTTGAGCCCGTTCGCATCGGCCTGATCGGCTTCGGCACGGTGGGCCGGGCGTTCGCGAGCCTCCTCGCGAGGGAGGCGCCCGACCTTTCCGCCCGGCGCGGAGTCCGTCTGTCTCTCGTGGCCGTCGCGACGCGAAACGCGGACCAGAAACGCGAGCCTTCCCTCGGACCCGGCGTGCGTTGGACGAGCGACCTCGCTTCGGTCGCGACGGATCCCGGTGTCGATCTCGTCGTCGAGCTGCTCGGCGGGATCGAGCCCGCGAACGGCCTCATCCGCACCTCTCTCGACGCGGGCAAGAGCGTCGTCACGGCGAACAAGATGCTCCTCGCGCGGCACGGAACCCAGCTTCAGGAGCTCGCGCGGGGAAAAGGCGCCGGCCTCGGCATCGAGGCTGCCGTCGCGGGCGGGATTCCCATCCTGCGGGCTCTCCGCACGAGCTTCACGGGGGACCGCGTGATCGCGGTCTCCGGCATCCTGAACGGCACGTGCAACTTCATCCTCACGGAAATGGAGAAGACGGGGCGTGCCTACGAGGAGGTCCTCGCAGAAGCGCAGAAGCTCGGCTACGCGGAGGCGGTTCCGGCGAGCGACGTCGAGGGCGACGACGCGGCGTACAAGCTGGCGCTCCTCGCGCGCCTCGCGTTCGGCTGCGATGTGGCGTTCGACCAGATCGCCCGTGAGGGGATCACGCGCCTTCTTCCGTGCGATTTCGTCTATGCCCGGAGGCTGCTCAGGACCCCGCGCCAGCTCGGGACGGCGAGACTCCTCGAGAGCGGCCACCTCCACCTCTCGGTCAGGACGCACCTCGTCTCCGAAACGTCGCTGCTCGCGAAGGTGACGGGGCCGTTCAACGCGGTGGAGGTGCGGGGGGAAAGCGGCGGCCCGTTCGTCTTCTCGGGTCGCGGCGCGGGTGGCGGGCCGACGGCCACCGCCGTCCTGGCGGATGTCGTCGAGCTCGCGCGCGGAGGCGGGCACGCGGCCCCTCCGCTCGGCTTCGGCGTTCTCCAGCAGTGCGTCGCGGCGACGCCGGGCGAGTTCGTGTCGCCGTTCTATCTGAGATTCGTCGTACGAGACCGGCCCGGAATCATCGCGGACCTCGCGCGCATCCTGGCGGTTCACGGGATCAACATCGACGCCGTGTTTCAGGCGCCCTACGAGGACAAGGGCGCGCTGCCGTTCGTCGTGACGCTCGAGCCGGTGCCCGGAAGATCGCTCGCCGGAGCCCTCGCCGAGATCGAGCCGCTGACGTTCCACGTCCTCCCGCCGCTCGCGCTTCCGATGACGGACTAGGTGTCGGGGCTAAACAGGTTGTTCACTCTGGACACCGGTGGTTTACCTCCGAGTGAGGAGTGCTGGCGATGGAAATTGTAGTAGTGCAGCCATCGCGGCAGGGCGTGACGGCGCTTTGCTGAGGAAGAGTAAGAGCGGCGATAGGCCCACTCCCTGAGCATGGTCTGGATGAAGCGCTCGGCCTTGCCGTTGGTGCGCGGGCGGTAGCGGCGAGTAAAGCCGTGGCGAATCGAGGCCCTGTCGAGGACTTCATTGAAAGTGCCTGAGGTAAAGACCTTGCCGTTGTCGGTGAGGAGTCGTCGGGGCTGGATGCCTGAGGCGCGGTACCAGGCGATGGCACGCTCGAGAAAACCGGTGGCCGTCTGTTTGTCCTCCGCTTTCAGCGGCTCGACGTAGCTCAGCCGGGAATGGTCGTCGATGCAGACATAGATGTGTTCATAGCCGACGCGGCGTTTCCGCTTGGTGCGGTCGCCGTGAATGCGATGGCCGGGGCCTCCGACGATGCGGGCGAGCTTCTTGATGTCAATGTGCAGAAGGTCTCCCGGGTTCGGGAGCTCGTAACGATTCGGTGGCTCGGGCGGCTCGAGTGAGCGCAGGCGCCCCAGCCCGGCCATTCGAAGAATCCGACTCACGGTGGCCCGCGGAAGCCCCATCGTTTCGGAAATCTCACGCCCGGTAAGACGCTTCAGCCTGAGCTCGAGGGCTCGCCTTCGAAGATTCTCGGGAGTGCGGCGGGGCGAGCTTCGCGGCCGACTCGACCGATCCAGCAGCCCTAAAGCGCCCTCCTCTCGGAAACGCTTGAGCCACTTGGCGGCAGTCCTGACGCTAAGGCCAAGGGCTTCCGCCGCCTTCCGGCGGCTCCAGCCCTCGGCCTTTACTCTGTCGACTAATAGCTCTCGACTTCGGGGGTTCGTCTTTGCTCTGCTATGGGCGTTCATCCGGGTCCTTTCCGATGGGGTCCTGCTGCTCGCACCAACAGCATTCCACCGGTTAACCCGGGTGAACAACCTCCTGAGCCTTTACAACTAGGCGGGGCGGCGACCCTCTTCCCACGCGAGGAGCGAGGCGAAGAAACCGACGCGCGCCATCGCGAGCAGGAAGAATCCGAGCTGCCGGAAGACGAAGAGCCCCGCGACGGCTCCCGTCGTGCGCGGATTCAGGCGGAGACCCAGGCTCGTGAAGAGGGCCTGTACGAGGACGAAGACCACGACCCAGAACAGCATGATGCGGATGCCCGAGGCGCGGCGTCCCGAAAGGCGTTGTTCCGCGATGCGGTAGGCGCCGCGGGCATTCCGGGCGTCGTCGCGCGCCAGGGCGATGCGGGCGAGGTCGTACCTGAGCGCCGTGTTGAGGAGGACGAGAAGCCCCCCGAGAAGGGCCCACCAGAAGAGCAGCGTCGCCGCGCCGCCGTGGGGCGGCGCCTGCTTCGCGATCCGGCCGAGGACCGCACACGGAACGACGACGAGGAGGCCGAGCCAGAAGAGAGACGAAAGGACGAAGCGCGCCGCCGCCCACAAGTTCGCCTTGAAGAGGGCGGCCGACTCGGCGATCACCGTCGCGAGCACGGGACGCGCTCTGCCCGCGACGAGGACCCTGAGCATCCCGCCCGTCAGGAAGATCTGGAGAAAGGCGAACGCCACGGCCGCGCCCAGGAACGCCGCGAGCACCAGGCGGAGCTGCGCACGCTCCACGACGAGAAACGAGAGCATCCCCCACGAGTCCCAGCCTCTGACGAGGGACTCGCGGAACGGCCCGGAGTCGAGAATCGCGGTGACGGACCGGAGCGGGAACCATGCGAGGAGGCCCGAAGCCAGGAGAGAAAGCCAGAGGACGCCGGCGAGGCGCCGGTGCTTGAGGGCCGAGGACAGCCCGGCGACGACGGGGCTCACAGGGCCATCCAGAGGTTCGAAAGCAGGATCTCGAGGAGGTGAAGACCGTAGACGCGGGCCTTCCCCGCCGCGGACGGGCCCGCGTATTCCTTCGTCGTGAGAGCATTGTTCAACGGATTGCGGTCGAGAACGATCCGGTGCGCAGCGTCGACTTCGGCTTTCACGAGCGCCGCCTGGGAGGTCACGCGAAATCGGATCCAGCTGTCGGTCGCGCCCCAGCTCTTCCTCCAGGTCGTGCCATCCGCGAACGTCAGGACGATTTCCGCGGGGAGGAGGAGATCTCCGTCGCGGCCGACGAGGACGACCGATTCCCACGGACGAGCCTTCCGGTCCTCGTGCGCGCGCTTTTCGTTATCGTTCTCGACTTTCTTCGGACCTTTTGCGGTCAACTCGAAGCCGAACGCCTTTCCGGCGTCGTCGTATCCCTTGAACGTCGCGGCCTTCCCGGTCGAGGCCTCGAGAACGGAGAAGTCGATGAAGGACGTCCCGAGCCACACCTTTTCGATGACTTCCGAGACGGCGGGGACGCCGGGCGCCCCCAGGGCGTCGAAGAAGTCCTCGGACGTCGGATGGTCGAAGCGCCAGCGCTCCGCATAGCTGCGGAAGGCGCGCCAGAACGTCTCCTCGCCGAGTAGAAGGCGAACCTGCTGGATCGCAGTCGCGGTCTTCGGGTAGGAGTTTCGTCCGTAGGAGGCGTTGCTCCGGAACTTCCAGGCCGGCGTCACGATTCGATCGAAATCCGGCCTGAAGACCGCCTCGGCGCGGTTGATGTCCTCGTACGTCCAGCCGATCCCGGTCGGAAGCTCGACGTAGAGCCCGTACTTTCGTCCCATCATCTCGACTTCGACGAAGGAGTCGATCCCCTCGTCCATCCAGCTCTCCTCGAACTCGTTCGACGCGAGGAGGCCGTAGAAGTAGCCGTGCCCGAACTCGTGAATCGTGGCGTCCTCGGCAATCCGATAACCGTTCAAGGGCCAGCGCTCCAGCGCCTTGACGGTGACGGTCGTGTAGAGAGTCTGGTACTCCATGCCGGCGGCGCCGAAGCCGTCTTCAGGCGGGTCGATGGCCGAGACCTGAGCGTAGGGATACGGGAAGGCATAGAGCCCGAGCCAGGCCAGCGCCCACTTCTGCGCGTCCCGATGACGCGTCCACTGGCCGACGTGGTCCGGCTGCATGTAGAACCTGAGCGTTACTTTGTGGAAGCCCGCGCGCAACGCTTCCGGCGTTCGGCCGAGGAGCTTCGCGGCGCGTGCGACCTCGGCCGGCGGGAGGTCGACGCGTGGGTCGAAGACGTCGTCCTTCACGACGTATCGCGGGTCGGCCGTGAACGCGAAGTCGTGGATCGACTTCTGTGCGAACGTGAGCGTCTTCCTGCCGTTCGCCTTCTTCTCGTCCAAGAGCGCGCCCGCCGAGCCGACGACGAATTTCTCCGGCAGCGTGATCGACACGCGGTAATCTCCCCAGTCGGCGTAGAACTCGGAGTTCGCGTGGTACTGGTGGCAGTTCCAGCCGGCGTCGGCGCGGCGGCGCCGGCCCTTCGGCTCGTAGACGCCGATCTTCGGGAACCACTGGCCGAACATGAAGAAGTCGCGCACGTAGCCGGCGCGCGCGAAGACCCTCGGGATCCGGGCTTTCCAGGCGATCGCGAGCGTGATCGTCTCGCCGCCGGCGACAGGCCGCGGGAGCGGAACGACGAGGACCGTCCGGTCGTCCGGGTTTCCGTCGTCCGGGCTGTCGAAGCGGAACTGCTTCGCGAGCTCCGTCCCCTCCCACGTCATCGAAGTCACGTCGAGTGAACCCCAGCCGGTGTCCTTGTCCGCCGTGTCGCGCCGGAGCCGCCCGCCCGATTCCTTGAAGAACGTGGACCGGCTGTTGCGGAAGGCGTTCCAATAGAGGTGAAAGCGCAGCTCGGCGACGGGGCCGTCGGACGGGTTCGTCCACCTCAGTGTTTCGTGTCCGTCGACGGTCTTTCGCTCGGGGTCGATCGTGACGTCGATCGCGTAGTCGACGATCTTCTTCGGGGCCTCGAGGGCATGAGCCGGCATCGCGAAAGCGAGGGCCAGGGCCGCGCCGTGGAGACTCTTTCGCATCGAGGAGGCAGATCATAGTCGAGCGATAGACTCGCCCGATGGCGCGCGGGGACCTCGTCGCCCTCACGGGCGGTACCGGATTCGTGGGCAGCCACGCCGCCGACGCGCTTCTCGCGGCGGGCTACCGCGTGCGCGCTCTGGCGCGCCGTCCCGAGGACCCGGGTTGGCTGAAAGGCACTTCGGTCGAGGTCGTTTCCGGCGATGTGAGGAGACCGGAGTCGCTCGAGGCGCTCGTGGCGGGGGCCGACGCCGTGGTTCACGTGGCGGGCAGGACGTCGGCGCGAAACGAGGCCGAATACATGGCCTCGAATGCCGCCGGCACGGCGAACGTCGTCGCGGCGGTCCGCAAGTCGGCGCCGAACGCGCACGTCGTCCTCGTGTCCTCCCAGGCCGCCGGCGGCCCGAGCCGGAACGGGGCGCCCGTTTGCACGGCGGACCGGCCGGGTCCGGTCTCCTCCTACGGGCGCTCGAAGCTCGCGGGCGAGGAAGCGGTTCGGAAGGAGCCGGGACTCGCCTTCACGATCCTCCGTCCAAGCGCCGTGTACGGGCCCCGCGAAACCGCGATCCGGGACCTGTTCGTCGCCGCGTCGCGGGGCTTCGTGCCGGTCCTCGCAGGCGGAAAGCCCCGGATCCAGATGGTCTTTGCCGAGGACGTGGCGCGGGCGGTCGTCGGCGCGCTCGAAAGGGGAGGCCGGGGGGAGACGTTTTTCGTCGCCCATCCGGAGGTTCTCGAGTACCGGGCCATCGCCGAGACGCTCGCGACCCTGCCCTCGAGGCGGCCTCGGCTCGTGCCGGTCCCGACGGCAGCCATCCGGGCTGCGGGCTCACTGGCGGGCCTCCTTTCGACATTCTCCAAGGGCCCCCCGGTCTTCAACGCCGAGAAGGCGAACGAGCTCCTCCAGAGCGCCTGGATTTGCGACGTATCCGACGCACAAATGGCGTTGGGGCAGCCGTTTAGGACTAATTTCGAGGTCGGGGCGAGGGTTACCTGGGAGTGGTACCTCGAGCGCGGGTGGATCTCGGATCGAGGTGGTAAAATCCGAGCGACAGGGGACACGAAATGAGACAGCACCACGGGGCGCGGCCCGCGGCCGCAGAGGATGGATCGATGCTTGCTCGCTCGCAGGTCGTCGCCGAACCCGCCTCGAGCCGCGCACTTTTCGACAAGTGTCGAACTTATACGGTGCCCGACGACCTCCGCGCCGCGGGGGTCTTCACGTTCTTCAGGACGATCGAGTCCGGCCAGGACCCGGTCGTCATGATGGGCGGCCGCGAGATGGTCATGCTGGGGTCGAACAACTACCTCGGGCTGACGTCCCACCCGAAGATCAAGGAACGCGCGATCGAGGCCATCCGGAAATATGGCGCCGGCTGCGCGGGGAGCCGACTCCTGAACGGGACGCTCGACATCCACGTCGAGCTGGAGGAACGCCTCGCCGACTTCATGAAAAAGCCCGCCTGCGTGACCTTTTCGACGGGCTTTCTCGTCAACCTGGGCGTCCTCTCCTCCCTCGCCGGCAAGGGTGACGCGATCTACCTCGACCGGCAGGACCACGCCTGCATCTACGACGGCGCCCGGCTCGCCGTCGGGGCCGAGGTCAAGAAGTTCAAGCACAACGATCCGGAGGACCTCCGTCGCCTGCTCGCCCTGAACGGCGACCGCAACGGGCGGATCCTCGTGGTCGACGGCGTGTTCTCTATGGAGGGCGACATCGCGCCCCTTCCCGAGTACGCGCGCATCTGCGACGACTACGACGTCGCGTTCATGGTCGACGACGCGCACGGCGTCGGCGTTCTCGGCAAGCACGGCCGCGGCACGGCCGAGCACTTCGGCCTCGAGCACAAGGTCGACCTCACCATGGGCACGTTCTCGAAGTCCCTCGCGACCGTCGGGGGCTTCGTCGTGGGCGAGCCGGACGTCATCAAGTTCATCAAGCACCGCGCGCGCGCGTTGATGTTCACGGCGGCGCCTCCGCCGGCCTCGGTCGCGGCCGTCCTCGCCGCGCTCGACATCATCGAGAGCGAGCCCGAGCGCCGCGAGCGCCTGTGGGACAACACGCGGTTCATGCTGACCTCTCTGCGCACCATGGGCTTCGACTGCGGCAACTCCATGACTCCCGTCATCCCGATCGTCGTCGGGCCGGACCATCTCGCGTTCCGGATGGCCGCGCGCCTGGACGACGAAGGCGTGTTCGTGAACGCCGTCGTCAGCCCCGGCTCGCCTCCGGGCCGCGCGCTCATCCGCACGTCCTACATGGCCACCCACACGAAGGCTCATCTCACACGCGCCCTCGAAGCGTTCCACAAGGTGGGCCGGGAGCTCGGGCTCGTTTCGTAGAGAAGCCTCTTCTTCCCTCTTCCCGTCATAATCGGCCGACGCCTCATGCCTCTGACCGAGGGCTCGAAAATCGGCCCGTACGAAGTCGTCGCGCGTCTGGGGGCGGGCGGCATGGGCGAGGTTTGGCGTGCACGCGACCCGCGGCTCGGGCGCGACGTCGCCATCAAGGTCCTTCCCGACGACATGTCACGTGACCCGGACCGCGTCGCGCGTTTTCGCGCGGAGGCGCGCGCGGCGTCCGCCCTCAACCATCCGAACATCATCGCGGTCTACGACATCGGTGAGGACGGCGGGCGGACGTACCTGGCGATGGAGCTCCTCGAGGGCACGAACCTGAGACAGCTCCTCGACGCCGGCGTGCCGCCGCTCTCGAAGGCGCTCCAGATCTCCTGCCAGATTGCCGAGGGACTCGCGGCCGCGCATGCGAGAGGCATCGTTCACCGCGACCTGAAGCCGGAGAACGTGATGCTGACGACGGACGGCGTCGTCAAGATCCTCGATTTCGGCCTGGCCAAGAGCTCACCGCTCGCGGCCTCGGGAGACGACGAGCCGACGATGTCCGCGCCGCCGGTGACCTCGGCGGGGACGCTGCTCGGTACGGTCGGCTACATGTCCCCCGAGCAGGTTTCCGGAGCCGCCGTGGATTTCCGCTCGGACCAGTTTTCGTTCGGCACGATCCTCTACGAGCTCGTGACCGGGCGCCGGGCGTGGAAAAAGACCACGCCTGCCGAGACGCTCGTTGCGATCCTGAGAGAAGACCCGGCGCCGATCTCATCCGGCGATCACATCGTTCCCGCTGCCGTGAGCCGGATCGTCGACAGAAGCCTCTCCAAGGTTCCGCAAGACCGCTACGGCTCGACCCGCGACCTCGCCGGAGACATCAGGTATCTCGTGGACCACTTTTCCGAGATCCAGGCCACGTCGGTCGTTCGTCTAGCCTTGAAACCTCCGGTTCGCGGCATGCGCCGCTTCGCCGCGCCAGCCGTCCTCGGGTTCTCCGCCCTCATCGTCCTCGCGGCCCTCGGTGCGGTCATTCGGAACCGCCTCCAGCACGGTCATAGGGCAATCGAATCGCTCGCGGTCCTGCCGTTCGAGAACGGCACTCGCGACGCCGACAGCGAGTACCTGAGCGACGGCATCACCGAGAGCCTGATCGACCAGATGTCGCGCCTGCCCGCCCTCAAGGTCATGGCCCGCGCCACGGTTTTCCACTTCAAGGGTTCCATGGATCCGCAGGAAGCGGGCCGAAAGCTGGGCGTGGGCGCCGTCCTGATGGGAAGGATCTCCCGGCGGGACGGCCGTCTCTCGATCTCGGCGGAGCTGGTGGAGGTCGCGACCGGCGCGCGCCTCTGGGGCGAAAAGTACGACAGGCCGTTCGCGGACTTGCTCCGCGTGCAGGACGAGATCGCGTCGGTCATCTCCGACGGACTTCGTCTGAAGCTCACGGAGCCGGAGAAGCGTGCCCTCGGCCGGCACGGCACCGAGAACCCGGAAGCCTACGAGCTGTATCTCAAAGCGCGCTACTTCTTCTACAAGGACACCGAGGAGGGATACCTCGAGGCGAGACGGCTCTTTAATCAGGCTGTCGAGAAAGACCCGAAGTTCGCGGAGGCTCATCTGGGCGCCGCGGAGACATTTGGCGTGATGGCGGCGGACGGTTACTTGACGCCCGCCGAGGGATGCGCGCGACAACGCGAGGGGGCGCACAAAGCCCTCGCTCTCTCGCCTGGCCTGCCGCAGGCGCGCTTCGTCCTCGCCGACAGCCGGTTCTTCTGCGACTGGGACTGGGACGGCGCCGAGCGCGAGCTTCGCGAGCTCGTCGCGGACCCAACAGGGCTGGGAACCCTCGATTTTCGTGTCCTCGCCCTCCTCCTCTGGTCGCGTGGTCGAACCGAAGAGGCGCTCTCGATCATGGAGAAGGCGCGGCGGGCCGACCCGGGAAACCTCGCGTTCACCGTCACGACCGCCGACTACCTCAAGAAGGCCGGCAAACTCGAGGAGGCGGCCGCTCTTTACCGAACCGCGATGGAAGCCGATCCGTTGGACCCGCGCGCGCCGTTCGGCCTGGCCGAGGTCCTGAAGCGCCAAGGAGACATGAGCGGCGCGGTCGGCGCTCTGCGCAAGGCTTACGAGCTCACCGGGGAGGACGAAGGCGTGAAGGCGCTCGCCTCTGCACGCACCGAGAAGGACTACGAAAACGCGCAGGTCGCGGTGGCTCGAGTCCGGCTCCGCGACCTGGAGGCGCTCGCGAAGGAGCGGTACGTCTCTCCGCTCGACCTGGCGCGCCTCGCGGCGCAGGCTGGGGAACGCGAGAAGGCGTTCCAACACCTCGATGCGGCGTTCGCCGAGCGCTCCGGCGGGCTCGTCCTTCTCAATGTGGATTCGGCATGGGACCGGATCCGCGAGGAGCCCCGATTCGCCGCTCTCGTTAAAAAGGTCGGAATCCCCTGAGGCGACTCGGCCCGTCAGAGAGATCGGAAGCCAGTGGCGCGCTCAGGGTTTCAGGTCGACGTTCTTTCTCGCCTTCGCGTGCAGCCCGACGGCCTCGTCGAGGGCGTCGAGGAGGGAGTCGCCGCTCGCGGGAGCCTTCAAGACGACTCCCCAGATCCTGCGCGCCTCCGCGAGCTCCTGGCGCGACGCGTTGTTGAGGACCGGGAGGATGACCGGGCCGGAGGATCCCGCCGGCGCGCGTTTCTCGACCGTCCGCGCGTCCGCGATGTCCACGAGCACGACGTCCGGGCTCTTGCCCCTCAGGAGTCCGTCGAGGTCCTGGGCGGAGGCGGCGGTGGCGGGACGGTAACCCGCGCGACTCAGGACGCTGTCGACGGAGAGATTCGCGAGTCCTGCGCTGAGAGCCGAAGCGGGGGGCGCGTAGATCAGGACCGTCGCGCGCGCGTTTCCGCGCTGAAAGCGTGCGCCGCGCCCGGCCACGAGGAACTTGTCGCCGCAGGCGAGGAGACTGGTGTTCGCGAAGACTCCTGCGATGCCGACGAAACCAATTACGCCGACGCGAAATCTCATGAACCCCCCAGGCCTGCGCGACCGGTCGAGAACCGGTCTCACCGCGTGACAAGAATAGCAGAAGGCGGCGCCCGCGTTACTTGGTTCCACCGAAATACCACGTCGCTCCGACGGTGTAGGCCTGCCCGTCGTGTGTGTCGGTTCCCCAGACGTACTTCGTGAACGAGGCAAAGACGTCGAACGATCCAACGGAGTACGAGACTCCGCCTCCGGCCTGCCAGTAGTTGTTGCGAAAGAGACGATGGAACTCGTCGAGGCGCTCGGGAGTATTGACGTCCCCGGGGAAGGGAAACGGGTCTCCACTCGGGGACCCGAGCCTCAAGCCGCCGTGCGTCTTTTGCCAGACACCGGTCGCGCGGAGGAAGAGCCGGCGGGTCACCGCGTACCCGATCTCGACCGTGCCGTTGCTCCGGTCGTTCGGAATCCCGAGGAACTGCTCGACGAACGAGTACGTGTAGCCGGCCTGGAGGCTGGCCTTGGGCAGAAGGCCGGCGAGGCGCAGAGACGCGTTCACGCCCAGCGCGACCTCCCTGCGATCGAAACCCACGACCGCCTCCCCCTGATAGGGATAGTCGTGGCTGGGTTCGACCAGCCTTACGAGCGGGGTGACGGCCCACGGGTCGTTTCCGAGGCGGTAGCG
The DNA here is from genome assembly GCA_963719225.1 of Thermoanaerobaculia bacterium. Taxonomy (GTDB): domain Bacteria; phylum Acidobacteriota; class Thermoanaerobaculia; order UBA5066; family UBA5066; genus Fen-183. Next base: position 1,976,218 of record CAVRAY010000001.1, read on the forward strand.
GGCCGTGAGGGAAAAGTCCTGGAAAGTCGAATGCCAGCAATGGCACTCGTCGTTGGCAGAGTAGTCGTAGGGGATAAACGGCGGCGGCGGCCCCCCCAGCCATCTCGCGAAGACGTAGGGAAGGCCGAGAGTCGCGGAAAGGCGATCCGTGACGCCGTAATCCGCCTCGAGGAACACGGTGACCGTTTCGGTGGGCCCGACCGACAGGCGGGTTCCGTCGCTGAACCGGCGGCCGGTGTCGTCGTAGTACTGGAGGGCGAAGGTCAGGGATCCGACGCCCCTCGGGAGCGTAAAGGCCTGCGCGGCGAGGGGAGCCGGAACGGACGCGAGCGCGCCCGCGACCGCGAGAGGGAAAAGGAAACGGCGCGCCGCGGTCATCGTGCCACGCTTTCGCGCATCCAGGTCTCACGAACCTCGATCGGGTTCATCTGAGCCTCCCGAGCCTCGCCGGCTCGTCGAAAACAGTTCCGGGATGTCCATCGAAGATATCAAAGGCGGCGCCGCCCACGTTCAATCTGGCGCCGTGACCGGCGGAAGTCCTTGTAGAATTCTCAGGATTTCCTGATGACCGCGAGCGTCGACCCTCCGAAAAAGGTCTCCATTGGCGCCTTCGCCTTCGACGCGGAACGCCGCCAGATCCTCGGAGAAAGCGGGCCGGTCGCTCTTTCTTCGAAGGAGTTCGAGCTCCTTGCCCTCCTCGTCTCGAGGAGGCCGCGCGCCGTCTCGAAGGAAGAGATCCAGGACGCGCTGTGGCCCCGAACGGCCGTGGCCGAGACGAGCCTGACCACGCTCGTCAGAGAAGTTCGGACCAAGCTCGGCCAGGAGGGCCGCGAAGGGCCCATTCGCACCGTGCATGGTTTCGGATACGCGCTGGAGGCCGACGAGGAACTCCCGGCGCAATCCACGGGACCCCGCCTCCTGCGGGGTGCGGCGGAGATCAAGCTGGCGTCGCCCGAGCTCGTTCTGGGGCGCGAGCCGGGACACCCCGGAACGATCGACGACGCCTCCGTTTCGAGGCGCCACGCGCGCCTGAGCTGGGACGGCGCGGCGGTCTTCCTGTCGGACCTCGGGAGCAAGAACGGGACGTTCGTGAAGGGAGTCCGCGTCTCCGAACCCGTCGCTCTCGAGGACGGGGACGAGATCCGACTCGGCCTCGTGTCGTTCGTCTACCGTGCGCCGCGTTACGCGGGCGAATCAACCACGAATACGGTCGCTTGATTCATCGCGGCGCCAGGGCGCGTCGCCCGGGGTCCGTCGCGCGGTCGATCCGAAACATGAAGCATCCCCAGGTGCTGTTCCGTGCGTGCAGGTACGAAACGCGCGGATTCTCGAAGAGGCGCGCGATGACGTGCTCGACCGACTGCTTCCCCACGAGTTCCGCGTCCTCGATCTCGTCCCGTTCGTCGTACGCGCGCAGGACGACGGCTTCGCGTGGGAACTCGACGGGGTATTCCCGATCGTCTTCGTAAGGTCGGCATTCCCTCTCGTGAATGAAGACGGGACCGACCTCGGCGTACGGCTGATCGGACGTGAAAGGAGAGTAGGACAGGAGGATGCATCCTTCCCCGGGTTCCGTCAGCCGGAGGCAGGCGCGACATTGATGGGGAGAGGGGTCGCGGCGCACCGAGAGGGAATGGCCGAAGTCGTCCTTCATCTCGCGGCGAATCCGCGAGGCGACGTCGGGGTGAAGCGGGGAGATCCGGAACGACTCCACGAGTACTTTCATGCTCACAAGATGCACCGTCGGCGGCTGGGAATCTGGCCGTTTTCGGACGTGACAACCCGGGCCCTGCTCTCGAGCTTGATCGCCCCGAGCCGCTGTGAGACCGTCCACGCCCGGAGGCGCAAAGGGGCGTGAGCGATTCGGCGGCCGTGCGGGTGGATCCCGTCTCCTCCTCGCCCGACCTCAAGGAGTTCGTCGAGCTGCCGTACCGAATTTACGCCGGTGATCCGAGCTGGCCGCCGCCGCTGCGCTCGGACGTGCGCTGGATGCTCGACGAGGCGAAGAATCCGTTCTGGAAACACGCGAAAAGGAAGCTCTTCCTGGCGCGGCGCGGGGGCAAGGTCGTCGGTCGCATCGCGGCGATCGCGGACGCCGAGCACAACCGGGTCCACGCGGACAAGACGGGGTTCTTCGGATTCTTCGAATGTGAGAACGATCCGGAAGCGGCGCGCGCCCTTCTTGGCGCCGCCGAGGCTGCGGCGCGAGAGCTCCTCCCGGGCTGCGACCGGTTGCGAGGCCCCGCGAACCCATCCTTGAACGACGAGGTGGGAGCATTCGTCCCGGGCGAAAGCGACCCGGGGCTGCCGTTCCTCATGATGACGTACAACCCCGCGTATTACCTCGACCTCTTCGCGGACGCGGGCTACGCGAAGGAGAAGGACCTCGTCGCGATCCTCGCGCCCGTGAGCGACGTCTCGTTCAAGCGCCTCGCGCGCCTCGCGGAAGGCGTGAGGCGCCGCGAGCCCAAGCTCGTCGTGCGGCCGATCCGCATGGGCAAGTTCGACGAGGACCTCGCGATCGTCAAGACGATCTACAACGGGGCGTGGGAGAAGAACTGGGGCTTCGTGCCGATGACGTCCGACGAGATCGACGCGATGGCGAAGAAGCTCAAGCCCATCCTCTATCCGCCCTACATCCTCTTCGCGGAGATCGACGGGAAGCCCGCGGCCTTCCACCTCGCGCTTCCGGACTTCAATCAGGTCCTCGTGAAAATGGGAGGATCGCTGTTTCCCCTCGGTTGGCTGAAGTTCCTGACCGAGAGGAAGAAGATCGACCGCTGCCGCACGATGGCGCTCGGCGTGCTGCCGGAGTACCGCAAGCGGGGCCTCGACGCCGTCCTCTATTACGAGGCCATGAAGGAAGGAATCCGCATCGGCCACAAGTGGGCGGAGTTCTCGTGGATGCTCGAAGACAACCTCGACATCCTGAAACCCCTCGAAGTGTTCGGCGGGCGCGTGTACCGGCGCTACCGGCTCGTCGCACGGAGCCTCGTCGCGCCGTAGAATGCCGTTCAAGGTTTTCCGGTTGAAGTATCCGGTTCGATCTCTTGCGCTCGGTGTCTGCGCCCTCGTCGCGCTCTGCGCCGCGGCGCCGGCCCGGGCTCAAACGTACGAGATCGTCACCGCGTTCACCGTTCCCGCCGCGCAGCCGGTCGCCGGCCTCGTGCAGGGGACCGACGGCTTCTTCTATGGAACGACGCGGGGCGGGGGGGCCTCCTCCGGCGGCACGGTCTTCAGGATCGACTCCGCCGGCAACCTCACGACGCTTCACACCTTCTCTTACGAGGACGGGAACGACCCTGAGGCCGGCCTCATTCAGGCGAGTGACGGCAGCTTCTACGGCACGACGTACGGGGGTGGCGCGCACGGTTTCGGCACGGTGTTCAAGATCGACAGTGCCGGCGACCTGACCACCCTGCACTCGTTTGCTGGCGACGACCAGAGCACGTCCGGCAACGACGGGGGCCATCCTGTCGCCCCGCTCGTGCAGGCGCCCGACGGGAACTTCTACGGCACCACGTCCTCGGGCGGCCTCTCGTTCAACGACCTCGGCACCGTCTTCAAGATGACACCCGCCGGGACGGTGACGATCATCCACAGCTTCACGGGGGGCCCGAGCGACGGCGTCTATCCGGTCGCCGGCCTCGTCTACAGCTCTGCAGACGCGAAGCTGTACGGCACGACCCAGGTCGGAGGAGGCGGCTCGGGCATGGTGTTCCGCCTCAGCCTCGACGGATCGAACTTCGCCGATCTTCACAACTTCGTGATCACCGACGGCGCCGCCCCGAGCGCCGCCCTCGTCGCTGCGAACGGAAAGTTCTACGGCACGACGAAGTCGGGCGGCAGCGCCGGCTTCGGGACGATCTTCAGCATCGACGTCCCCGGCACATTCGCGGTGCTGAAGCACCTCGGCGCTGCCGACGGGCATGCTCCGACCGCGCCGCTCTTCCTCGCGGGCGACGGAAAGCTCTACGGCACGACGACGGCCGGCGGCACCAACGATCTCGGGACCACCTTCAAGGTCGATTTCGCCGGCACCCTGACGACGCTGCACCCGATCGCCGCGGGCGAAGGCTCCACGCCGCTCGGCGGAGTCGTGCAGGGAAGCGACGGCAACTTCTACGGGACGGCGAGGGACGGCGGCGCGTTCGGCGGCGGCACCGTGTTCAAGATGACTTCCGCGGGGGCGCTGACGAAGATCTACGACTTCGGTGGTTCGAGCACCGGCTACGAGCCGGAGTCGGGCGTCCTGCAGGCGAACGACGGCAATCTCTATGGCACGACGTTCTGGGGCGGCCCGGGCAACTTCGGGACCATCTACAAGCTCACGTTCGCCGGAACGCGTACGATCGTCCACAACTTTTCCGGCGCCGACGGCTCCGCGCCGTGGGCCAAGCTCATTCAGCTCAGTGACGGCAAGCTCTACGGCACTGCCAGCCGCGACGGCGGGTCGCACTGGGGCACCGCGTTCAGCGTCACCCTTGCCGGCACCTTCTCGCTGCTCCACAGCTTCAATGGGACCGACGGGCTCGGCCCCCGTGATGCCGCCCTCGTTCTGCGGCCGGCCGACGGCATGCTCTACGGCACGACCGAGGGCGGGGGCACGGGTCTCGGGAACGCGTTCAAGATGTCGACCGCGGGCGCGGTCACGTCCATCCACGCCTTCAACTTGACGGACGGCGCCTACCCGAGCGACGGCCTGCTGCTCGGGACCGACGGAAACCTCTACGGTACGACCGCGAGCGGAGGCGCCGCGGTCGCCCAGGGCAACGTCATCAAGATCACGCCCGCCGGAGCCGTGACGGTCCTCCACGAGTTCAACCACACGCAGGGCGCCGACGATGACGGCATGTGGCCCGTGGGCGGTCTCATCCGCGCGACGGACGGCAAGTTCTATGGGACGACGCGCGCAGGCGGCGCGAACACGGCCGGAAACGTCTTCCGGATCGACGCCGCCGGCACCTACGCCTCCATCCACAGCTTCTCGGGAAGCGACGGGAGCGAGCCTTACGGCAACCTCCTGCAGGCCTCCGACGGCAGGCTCTACGGCACCACCTTGACGGGCGGCGCCCATGGCCACGGGACGGTCTTCAGTATCGACACCGCCGGCACCGACTTCTCGTCGCTTCACAGCCTTACGCTCGAGGAGGGTGCGGGCCCGCGCGGCGGCCTGATACAGGCTTCCGACGGCAAAGTCTACGGCGTCACGGGTGGGGGAGGCCCGGGAAAAGCCGGTGTCGTCTTCAGACTGACGCTCGCGGGCTGCACGCCTCCGGCGCCGCCGACCGCCGGCAACAACGGGCCGAAATGCGCGGGGCAGACCCTGCAGCTCACCGCCTCGACGATCGGAGGCGCGACGTACGCGTGGACCGGTCCCAACAGTTTCACGTCGGCGCTGCAGAACCCGAGCATCGCCGCCGCGACGACCGCGGCCTCCGGCACGTACAGCGTGCGGGCCACCGTGGCCGGCTGCACGTCGGCCGCCGCCACGACGACGGCGACCGTCAATCCGCTCCCGTCCCCGGCCATCACCGCGCCGTCACCGCTTTGTCCCAACGTTACGGGCCAGGTCGCGTCGGTCCCCGCCGCGGGACCTGGCGCCACGTACGCGTGGTCGATCGTGAACGGAACGATCACGGCCGGCTCCGGCACGCGCACGATCACGTTTTCGGCGGGCGCAAGCGGCAGCGTCACGTTGAACGTCACCGTGACGAGCGCGAGCGGCTGCGCCTCCTCCGGTTCGCTGCCGATCCCGATCTCCACTTCCTGCGGCTCCGCGTCGCGCTTCTTCCCGGTGACACCGTGCCGGCTCGCCGACACGCGCAATCCGACAGGCCCCCTCGGAGGCCCGGCGCTCGCCGCGGGAGCGCAGCGCTCGTTCCCGTTGACCGGCACGTGCGGCGTCCCGGCGGGAACGCGCGCTCTCTCTCTGAACGTCACGATCACGTCCCCGACGTCCGCCGGCGATCTGAAGCTCTTCGCGGCCGGCACTTCCGTCCCGGTCTCCACCGCGATCAGCTACCGTACGGGCCAGACCCGGGCGAACAACGCCATCGCGGCTCCCTCCACGTCGGGCGCTCTCGCCGTCTACGCCAACCAGCCGAGCGGAACGGTGCAGGTCATCCTCGACGTGAACGGGTACTTCAAGTAGCGGTCTGTCGTGCCCGGCCGAACTTCGCGTAGATCGCGTTCCCGAGCGGCACCGCCACGAGCGCGAGTGCGAAGCCGCCGATGACGTCCGCGACGTAGTGATAACGGCAGTAGACCGTGGCGAGGATGAGGCCGACGGCGAACGGCAGGAACGCCCAGAACGTCTTTTTCGAGCGGCGATATGCCTCGAGGAGGATCGCGACGAGGACCATCGTGTGGCCTGACGGGAAGCAGTCCCGCTTGTTCTTCTCGAGGACGTCGAGGGTGTGATCGATCGCCTGTGAGATCGCGCCCCGCGGGAGCGGTCCGGCGTGCACGAGCGTGTAACGGGGCCCGGTCGCGGGCACGAAGAAGTAGCACGCGTAGCTGACGTAGAAGACGAAAACGATGACGAACGCGTAGCGCGGAAAGTCGCGCGTTTCCGCCGGGCGAGCCCGGTCGTCGAGGAGCACGAGCGTCCCCAGAATGATCGGATGGAAATAATAAAGGGCGTAGAAGATCGTCAGGACGTCCGAGAGGAACGGCGTCGCGATTGTCTCGAGCACCACCGTGGGGTCCGTTCCGAACATCGCGCGGTCGAGGGCGATGAGCGTGGCGTCGTAGTCGACGGGGTGCACGGCGCGGATGAGCGGGCCGAGCCCGTCGAAGATCGCGACGACGCAGCCAATGATGTAGTAGTCGAAGAGAATCCGAAGATTCTTAGAAGGTGAAGAGACGCGCGCGCGCATGAAGGCGATGCCCGCGGGTACCGCCGCGACCACGATCATCCTCAGAAGAACTCCTCGGTCCTCGAGCGCATCGATGCGCACGAGGCCGGCGAGAAAGAGAAGGGATGCGAAACCTGTCGTCAAAACGTCGACCGGCTTCCAACGCATCCACGCGTTCTAGCACGAACCTATAATGCCGCCGTGCGCTCCTGGGCGTCGGTCCTCTTGTTCTCGGCCTTCACGGTCCAGGGCGCGCCGCGTCCCGGTAAGGTCGTCGTCATCGACCTCGACACCCAGATTCATGCGGTGAGCGCCCGGTTCGTCTCGCAGGCGATCAAGGAGGCGGAGAAAGCCGACGCGAAGCTCGTCATCATCCGCATCGATACGCAGGGCGGCCGGCTCGATTCCACGCGGGTGATCGCACAGGCGATCCTCGCCTCTCCCGTGCCGGTCGTGGGGTGGGTCGCTCCTCCCGGGTCGCAGGCGGCCTCCGCCGGTTTCATCGTCCTCATGTCGTGCGACGTGGCGGCGATGGCGCCGGGCACGAACGCGGGCGCGGCGTCGCCCGTCGGCGGCGGCGGAGAAGACCTTCCGAAGACGATCGCGAAGAAGGTAGGTGAGGACGTCTCCGCGCTCCTTCGCTCGGTGACCGAGCCCCGCGGCCGCCCGGTGGACGACGCGGTGAAAGCCGTCAGCGATGCAGCGTCGTATTCCGAGACCGAAGCGGAGAAACGAAAGCTGATCGAGGTCGTCGCGCGCGATCTTCCGGATCTCCTCGCGCGACTCGACGGGCGAACCGCCAGGCGCGTGGGCAAGCCCGACGTGGTCCTGAAGACCGCCGGCCTCGCGGCCGAGGTCAAGGAGATGACGCGGCGCGAGAAGTTCCTCGGCGTCCTCGCGAGCCCCGCGCTCGCCGGCATCCTCTTTCTCATCGGGCTCGTGGGTCTCTACTCCGAGCTGTCGCACCCGGGCGGGATCCTGCCCGGCGTCCTCGGGGCGATCTGTCTCCTCGTCGCGCTCTTCGCGATGTCCGTCCTGCCCGTGAACGGAGCCGGGATGGGCCTCCTCGTCCTCGGAGCCCTGTTCTTCTTTCTCGAGATCAAGCTCGCGTCCCACGGCGTCCTCGCCGTGGGCGGCGCCGTCGCAATCGTGCTCGGCGCCATCCTGCTGTTTCCCGACCGGCCCGGGGCGCCGCGCGGCGAGCTCGCGACGCTCGTGGCGGGCGCCATTACGACCGCCGTGATCCTGGCGCTCCTGTCCTTCCGGGCGCTCGCCGTGAAGCGGCTTCCGGACCGCACGGGCGCTGGCGTGCTCGTGGGCCAGATCGTCGCGGCGCGCACCGCCCTCACGCCGACGGGCAAGATCTTCGTCGATGGCGCGATCTGGGAAGCGCGCTCGACCGCGCCCGTCGCCGCCGGCGAGAACGTCGAGATCACGGGTCTCGACGGCTTGTCCGTGCTCGTTCGCCCCGCCCCGAAAGGGGCTTAAGGAGACTCGATGTCGAATCTGCCGATCCTCATTCCGATCGTCTTCGTCGGACTGGTTTTCCTGTCGAAGTGGATCAACGTCCTGAACGAATACGAGCGGGCCGTCACGTTCTGGCTCGGGCGCCTCTCGCCGGCCCCGAAGGGCCCTGGCCTGACCCTCATCTTCTGGCCGTTCGAGACGATGGTGCGGATCTCGCTCCGCACGGTGGTCCTCGACGTGCCGCCGCAGGACGTCATCACGCGCGACAACGTGTCCGTGAAGGTGAACGCGGTCGTTTACTTCCACGTCATGGATCCGGCGAAGGCCGTCGTGAAGGTCGAGAACTACCTCTACGCCACTTCGCAGCTGTCCCAGACCACGCTCCGGTCGATCCTCGGCCAGGCGACTCTGGACGAGCTGCTCTCTTCCCGCGACAAGCTGAACGAGAGCCTGCAGGAAATCCTCGACAAGCACACGGACCCGTGGGGCATCAAGGTTACGATGGTCGAGCTGAAGGGCGTCGACCTGCCGATCGAGATGCAGCGCGCCATGGCCAAGCAGGCCGAGGCCGAGCGCGAGAAGCGCGCGAAGATCATTCACGCCTCCGGCGAGTTCGAGGCTGCCAAGCAGCTGTCGGAAGCGGCCGCGATCATCGGCCGCGAGCCCGCCACGCTTCAGCTTCGGTATCTCCAGACCCTCACGGAGATCGCAACGGAGAAGAACTCCACGATCATCTTCCCGCTGCCGATGGACCTCATTTCGGCATTCCTGAAGAAAGGCGGGACCCCGGGATGACGGCTCTAGGGCTTTCGGAAGGCCCGGAGGAACGACAGGACCGGCCGCCCGTCCATTACCAGATCTCCGTCACGGGGCGGCAGGCCGCTTTCTTCTTCCTCCTCCTTCTCGTCGCTCTCGCGCTCTCCTTTTTCTTCGGGATGAAGACGGGCGCCGCGGCGCGGAAGGGTCCGGGCGCAGTTGCGACTCTGGCAAACGCGTCAGATCTTCCCGTTCCGACGATGGCACCCTCGGAAAACCCCCGCGAGGAGAAGAAGCCTTCCGAGGAGACGCTCGGGTTCGCGGCCGACAAGCGTGCGGCGCTGAAGGAAACGGCGGCCGCGCCGACGCCGGCCCCCGCGCCCACCGCGATGCCGACGAAGCCTCCCGCGCCGACCGCGCCCGCGCCCGCGCCCGCGAAGGAGACCCCGCCAAAAGCGGCGTCGGCGAAAGCCGCACCGGCGAAGGCTGGGCCGAAAGGGCCGTTCTGGGTCCAGGTGCTCGCGACGAAAAAAGCCCAGGCCGCCGACGAACTGATGAAGCGGCTCAAGGGGGAAGGCTTCGCGGCGGACGTCTCGGCCGTGCCGGGTAAAGACGGCTGGTTCCGCGTACGCGTGGGCCCGTTCAAGGAACGCTCCAAGGCCGAGGCGACCGCGCGGAAGATCAAGTTGACCGACAAGCAGATCAAGAACACGCCTCTGGTAGTGCCTTGAGCCGTCCTCTTCCCGTTCGCGGAACGCCCGCCCTGCCCGTCTGGATTCGCGAAAAGAAGCTGCGGCTCGCCGACCTCCACGAAATGAAGGCGCGGATGCGGCGCGGGAGCCTCTCGACGGTCTGCGAGGAGGCCCGCTGTCCGAATCGTACCGAGTGCTTCGAGAGGAAGACGGCCACGTTTCTCATCGCGGGCGACGTCTGTACGCGTGCCTGCGGCTTCTGCCACATCACGTCCGGCCGGCCCGCGCCCCTGGATCCCGACGAGTCCGTACGCCTCGTCCGCGCCGCCAACGAGATGGGGATCCGGCACATCGTGGTGACCTCCGTGGATCGCGACGACCTCCCCGACGGCGGCTCGGCGCATTGGGCGGCAGTCGTCTGGGCGCTGAAGCAGGACGACGCCGCCCGGACGGTCGAGGTCCTGACGCCGGACTTCCAGGGAGCCGCGGACGCGATCGACCGTGTCGCCGATTCCGGTCCGGACGTCTACAACCACAACGTCGAGACCGTTCCGCGTCTCTACGACACGGTCCGGCCGAAATCTCAGTTCCGCCGCTCGGTTGATCTTCTCGCGAGGGTGAAGGCGCGCCATCCCGCGATGACGACGAAATCCGGCCTCATGCTCGGCCTCGGGGAGAGAGACGAGGAGGTCGTGGAGCTCTTTCGCGCACTGCGCGGCGCCGGCGTCGACGTGGTCACGGTGGGGCAGTACCTCAGGCCCTCCGCGTGGAACCTCCCGGTCGTGGAGTACGCGACGCCGGAGCGCTTCGCGGGGCTCGAGGCGCGGGGGATGGAGATGGGCTTTGCAGCCGTGTTCTCCGGCCCCTTCGTCCGCTCGAGCTACCGGGCGGAAGAGTTCGCGCCGAAGAGAGATTGATCTTGCTTAGGACCCGAGCGTCTGGCGACGGAGGGCGCGCGGAGACAGGTTCCCGCCTGTTCCGGGGACGTGGCCCGATTTCTTCGATGGAGGATGTTGCAGTTCGCGTGTGCGCCGCCGGGCGCCACGCGGCTCGGCCGCCGCATGTTGCCTCTCTTACCTTCTAAGAAAATCTCCCGTCTTTTCTTCTCTCTCGCTTCCGGCGTCCTTCTGGCCCTCTGTTTCCCGAATTTCTCGATTCTTCCTCTTCTCCCCGTCGCGCTGATTCCGCTGCTCGCCGCGCTCGATGGCGCGCGGCCTCGAAACGCCGCGGTCCTCGGCTACGCCTTCGGGCTCGCCTTCTGGATCGTCACGATTCCCTGGATCGCGTACACGGTGCACCGATTCGGAGGCGTGCCGTGGGTCGTGGCGGGACTCGCGCTCGTGCTCGCCGCGGCCATCTGCGCGGTCCCGATGGCCGTCCTGGGGCTTCTGTACGCGTGGGCGGCGCCCCGCACCGCCGCCGGCGTCGTGGCGACGTTCGCCGCGGCGTGGGTCGTCCAGGAGTTCTTTCGCACGACCGTCTGGATCTTCGGCGGTTTTCCGTGGGCTCTCCTCGCGAACCCGCTCGCCGACGTCCCGCAGCTCCTCGGCACGGCCGCTCTCGGCGGCGTTCTCCTGTCGTCGTTTCTCGTGGCCTCCTTGAACGCCGCGCTGTACGTCGCGCTCACGAGACCCGCCCGGAATCTGCGGCTGGCGTGGCTCGCCGGCGCGGCGCTCGCCGCCGTGATCGCGGGGGCGGCCAGGCCCGGCCGCCCGGCGGCTCCAGTCGAGTTCCTGAGGGTGGGCGTCGTTCAGCCGAACGTCCCGCAGGACCTCCGCTGGGAGGCCGGCACCGCGGAACGGCTGCTCGCCGATCTGGAGGACCAGACGCGCGGCCTCTGTCACCACGGGCGGCCGGCCCTCGTGCTGTGGCCCGAGAGCGCCGCTCCCTATTCGTGGTCTTTCACACCGGCTTTCCGCGAGCGGGTCGTCGCGCTTTGTCGAGAGCTCGACATCGCGATCCTCTTGAGCACCGTGTGGTCGGACGCGCCGGACGACCCGGGCGCCCCGTTCTACAACGCCGCTCTCCTCGTGACGAAGGACGGACCCGTGACGCCGCCCTATTTCAAGCAGCGGCTCGTGCCCTTCGGCGAGTACGTCCCGATGGCCGGCCTCCTCCGGAGGATCAGGCCCATCAGCCGCGCGGTGCCTTCGGCGTTCACACCCGGCGCCGGACCGGCTCTCCTGAGGCTCGGCACCTGGAGGCTCGGCGGCGCCGTGTGCTACGAGGTCGTCTACCCGTGGATCGCGCGGGAAGAGACGCGGGCGGGGGCCGACGTCCTCTTCACGCTCACGAACGATGCGTGGTACGGCCGGGCCGGCGCTCAGCGGCAGCACTGGCAGTCGGCCGTCGTGCGCGCGATCGAGACGGGGCGCCCCCTCGTGCGCGCCGCGATCACGGGAATCAGCGGAGCCGTGGACGGAAGCGGGCGCGTTCTCGTCACCCTCGGCCCCGACACGAAAGGCGCTTTCGCGGTGCCGCTCGAGCGGCGCGCCGCGCCTGCGCCCGCGGCCGCCGCAGGCGACGCGGCGGCCTGGGTTTGCACGGCGGGGCTGGTGGCCGGTATTCTCCGTGCGCGGCTTCTCAAGCCCCGAGAGCCCGCGGCGGCCGGCTGACCGATCCTCCAACTCGAACCGTGCGCCGCCGAGAGGAAGTTCCACGTGAACGAAGAACGCATTGAGCGCCTGCTCGAACTCGCGTCGTCCGTGAGCGCCCTCCGGGGCTATCTTTGACGTCCGCAAGGCGGCGAAAGAGAAGGAAGAGCTCGAGCGGAAGACCGGCGAGCCCGGCTTCTGGACGAACGCTCTCGAGGCGCAGGAGACGCTGCGCAAGCTGAAGCGCGCCGAGCGCGTCCTGGACGACGACAAGGACCTCAAGGAACGACAGGACGAGCTCGAGATCCTCGCGGAGTTCCTGCGCTCGGGCGAAAAGGTGGAGTCGGACGCCGACCAGGCGCTCGCCACGATCGGCCCCTGGGCGCGCCACAAGGAGCTCACCTTCAAGCTCACGCACGACGAGGATCCGCTGCCGGCGATCGTCGAGATCCACGCGGGCGCGGGCGGGACGGAGGCGCAGGACTGGGCGGAGATGCTCATGCGCATGTATCTCCGGTACGGGGAGCGGCGGGGATGGAAGACGGACGTCCTCGAGGCGACGTACGCCGAGGACGCGGGCATCAAGACCGCGACGCTGCGCTTCGAGGGGGAGTACGCGTACGGACACATGAAGGCCGAGCGCGGCGTGCACCGGCTCGTGCGCATCTCGCCGTTCGACGCCGCGGCACGGCGCCACACGTCTTTCGCCGCGGTCTACGTCTCGCCGGAGATCGACGACACGATCCAGGTCGAGATCGGCGACAAGGACCTGAGGATCGACACCTTCCGGGCCGGCGGCAAGGGCGGACAGCACGTCAACAAGACGGAGTCGGCGATCCGCATCACGCACCTGCCGTCGGGGCTCGTCGTGCAATGCCAGAACGAGCGTTCCCAGCACAAGAACAAGGACGCGGCGATGAAGGTCCTGAGGTCGCGTCTCTACCAGCGCGCCCTCGAAGAGCGCCAGGCGAAGGACGCCGAGCGCGCCGGCACGAAGATGGAGATCGGGTTCGGATCGCAGATCCGTTCGTACGTTCTCGCGCCCTACAGGCTCATCAAGGACCACCGCACGAACTTCGAGGTCGGAGACGTGGACCGGGTGCTCGACGGGGACCTCGACGGCTTCATCGAGGCGTATCTCCAGACTTTCGTGAAGAGAGGCGAGAAGGCCGCCACCGAGCGGCAGGGGTTCGGCGCGCCCGACGCGGCTCCATGACGGATACGGACGGCGCGTACAGCCCCTGGATGGAAGAGCTGAGGACGCGTCTCGGCCGGGGCTTTGCTCCGCGGGCCCGCACTTCCGAGAGGGAAGACGAATCCCGTCCGCTTCGTCAGGCGGCGGTGCTGATTCCGCTCTACGTGCGGGGGAAGGGCCTGTGGACGCTCTTCACGAAGCGGACGGACATGGTCGAGCACCACAAGGGCCAGATCTCGTTCCCGGGGGGCGGGAAATCCGACCGGGACGCGAATCTCTGGGAGACGGCGACCCGCGAGACGGAGGAGGAGATCGGCGTCCCGCGCGCGAGCGTCCGCATCCTCGGCGTCCTGCCGAAGCTCGAGACCGTCACCGACTTCGAGGTCTCGCCGTTCGTCGGCGCGATTCCCTATCCGATCGACTTCGCGCCGCGCGCGGGCGAGGTGGAATCCATCATCGAGGTTCCCATGTCGTACCTCCTCGATCCGATGGTCGTCGAAGAGCGTGCCGTGAAGTGGAAGGGCCGGGACGTCAAGACGCTCGTCTACCACTACCGCGGCCATGCGATCTGGGGCGCGACCGCCCGCATCCTCGCGGACCTGCTGGCCGCGATGCGGGACGAAGGCGGCCTCGTTTCACCGGGGTGACGTCCGGCAGGCCGGCGCTCAGCGTTCGGCGACCGTGAGGCCCGACCCCTTCAGGAATGCGGCGGCCGCCATGGCCTTTTCACGGTTCGCCTTGTAGAGCGCCGAGTCCGGATCCTTCGCGAGCGCCTTCTCGAAGAAGGTCACCGCCTCCTCGTACCGGCCGCGCTCGTAGGCGATGGCGCCGGCCTCGTCGTCGAGCAGCCCCTTGTCGGGGGCGGTGGACCGCGCCAGGCTCTCGGCAGCTTCCTTCAGGGCGCCGGTCTGCCGCAACGCGCGGGCGAGCGCCCATGCGCCTTCGAGGTTCGCCGGGTCGCGAAGCACGGCTTTCCGGAGGGGCTCGACCGCCTCGGCGGCCTGTCCGCGCTCCAGGAGCAGCGAGCCGAGGCCGCGCAGGGCGGGGGCGTAGTCGGGATCGGAGCGGATCGCCTCGCGGTATTCCTTTTCGGCGTCCTTCCAAAGACCTTTTTTCCGAAGCGCCGAAGCGAGATTGGCGCGCACGATCTCGCGGTCCGGGTCGGCGGCCGCTGCCTTCATCAGCGGATCGAGCGCCGCGTCGACGTCGCGCGCCTGCAGGAGAACGATCGCGTATTCGGTCAGCACGGAAACGTCCTTCGGAGACGCCGCCGCTGCGGTCGCGAAGACCTGTCGGGCGTGCGCGAGATCTCCCTCCGCGTAGGCCTTCCGGCCGAGGGCGAGAAGCCGGGCGCCGTTCTGGGGATTCACCGCGGTGGCGCGCCGAAGGGCATCGAGGGCGGCCTCCCAGTTCTTGTCCCCGATCGAGAGCTCGTAGAGGTCGAGCAGCGCCCCTTCGTTCTTGTCGTTGTACTTGAGCGACTGCCTGAGCGTCGCCTCGGCGAAGGCCCTCTCCCCGCGCAGCGCATAGGCGTTCCCGAGGAGGCGATAGGCATCGCTCGACTGCGGGTCGATCTCGAGGAGGCGGTTTGCCGCCGACTGGGCATTCAGAGCGTCGCCGCGCGCGAGGGCGGCGCGGCCGAGAGAGAGGTAATCCGTCGCTGGTGCAGCAGGGGCGGCCGCGACGACGCCGGACTGAGGCCGCGCACCCGTGGGCGCAGCAGGGGAAGCCTTCGGAGAGTCCGGCCCGGAGGCGCGAACCTTCGCGGCCTCGGTGAACTTTCCCTGCTTCTCGTAGGCCTGCGCGAGGATGTCGAGGGCCTCGGCGTCGAGCTTCTCGCGCGGGACGTTGTAGAGGAGGTCGTGGATGACGTCCTCGGTATTGCCGTCCGCGAGCTTCTCCTTCGCGACACGTTTCATCTCCCCGAGGTCAGCCTGGGGAGACGGCATCGCGGCGCGCGCGGCCGTGCTCACCTCCCCGGCGAGCTTGACGAAGTCCGGCGAGTAGAAATCGGGCACGATCTCGAAGTCGGGGAGGGCGCCGAACGCGCGTCGAAGTGCCTCCTGAGCCTCGGATTTCTTTCCGTCGTTGAAGTGCGCCCAGGCGGCCTGGACGAGCATGCGCGAGCGGCGACGCGGATCGCTCGCCGCCGAGGCAGAGCTCTCGAACTTGAGCGCGGCCTTCCGGAACTGGCCGGCGTTGACGGCCTTGCGCGCTTCCTTCTCGAGCGCCTCGGAGCCCTCCTGGGCGACGAGAGGCGCACCAAGGAGGAGAACCACCCCGACCGCTACGAGGATCAGGCGCGTCCGCATGCGCGGATTGTAGCTATTCCTTCTTCAGCTCGATGGGAGAAAGGACGTAGACATCGCCTTCCTTGAGGTCCACGGACCGTGCCTCGGTCCTGTAGCCCTTCAGGCTCAGAGTGATTTCGTGGGGACCGGCCCGCAGCGACTTCCGGACTGATGCCCCGGAGGATGCTCCGATGAGAACGCCGTCGATGCGGATCTCGGCACCCACGGGACGGGCGGTGATCGACACGATCGAACGCGGCGGAAACTTGCCCGTGATGGTCAGGGGGGCCGGATTCGCCGCGGAAATATCGAATTCCTGCTCAACCTTCGTGAACCCCGGGGCGTCGAACACGGCCACGTAGTGCCCGGGCTTGAGCGTGACGCGCGTCGCAGCCGGCAGGCTGGCCGGGTACTTTCTCCCGTTGATCGAGAGCTCTGCGTACATGTTCGACTTGAACGTGACGACGGCGGTCGTCGGGACTTCCTTCACCACGACCGTCGGCTCGGGTGGAGCCGTCGGTGTCGGCTCGGGCGGCGCCGTCGGGGCGGGAGCGGCTGTCGGGACGGGCACGGGCGTGGGCGCGGGTGGAGCCACGGTTCGTCGCTGCTGCACGACGAACCAGACGCCTCCCGCGACGGCCAGGAGAACCACGGCCGCCAGCAGGACCTTCAGCGCCGAGCCGCCCTCTTCACTTGCGCTGACGCGAACCCCCGCGCCGGTGTTCGTATGGAGCCGCACGTCCCCGATGCCTCCGGCCGTGGGTCGCGCGGCTCCCGTTCCGAGCGGCGTATCGAGGACGCGTGACGCCCTTGCGCCGACGGGCGTCCGGGGCGACACGGAGGCCGAGACCGGAAAACCCGACGACGGGGTCGCGACTGTTTTCTCGGTGTCGCCGTCAGGCATCTGGAAAGCGGGACCCTCGGGCACGGTCTGAAGAAGCGCCTGGCACTCGGCGCGCATCTCGGCGCACGAGGCGAAGCGTTTCGTGCGGTCCTTTTCGAGAGCCTTGAGGATCATGGCGTCGAGGCCCCGCGGCAGCGCCGGGTCGAGCGAGCTCGGCGGGGGCGGCGCCTCGTTCATGATCTTGTAGAGGACAGTCGAGATGTGGTCTCCACCGAAGGGCTTCTGGCCCGTCAGCATCTCGTAGGCGAGGACGCCGAGCGAAAAGATGTCGGTTCGCGGATCGAGGTCCTCTCCGCGGATCTGCTCCGGCGCGAGGTACGAAGCCGTGCCGAGCGTGATGCCGGTCTGCGTCAGAGTCGACTGGGAGACCATCGACTTCGCGATGCCGAAGTCCATGATCTTCACGGTTCCGTCCTCGAGAATGCGGATGTTCGAGGGCTTGATGTCGCGATGAATGATTCCGGTCGAGTGCGCGTAACCGAGCCCGTCGCAGACGTCGATGAGGATCTGAAGCTTGCGCCGGAGAGTGAGCGGCTCCTTCTTCTTGATCGCCTTGTCGAGGTCGTCGCCGGTGAGGAACTCCTGCACGATGTAGGGGGTGCCGTCTTCCGTCACGCCGAAGTCGTAGATCGTGGTGACGTTCCGGTGATGCAGATTTCCCGCGAACTCTGCCTCGCGGAAGAAACGTTTCTTGATCTCCTCTTCCTCGCTTTGGCAGGTCTTGATCGCGACGGACCGCTTGATGAAGGGATCCCGGCCCTTGTAGACGGTTCCAAAACCGCCCACACCGATTTTCTCGACGATCTGGTACTTCCCGACCTGAGTCAGCATGGAGTCAAAAAATCGTACCACGCGGCTATCATCCGGGCGTGCGGCGTCGCGTCCGGGAGCTCCTGACCGTTCTCGCGGCTGCGGGCGTCGGCTGCGGCTCACCCGACGCGAATCCGGCGGCGCCCTCGAGCGCGCCTGTCGCGCGCGCGGCCGAGGCGCGCGACGTCTATCGTCCTCCGGCCGACGGGCGCGTCACGACAGTCCAGGTGGAGATATTCCTGTCCGTTCTCGACCGCGTCCGCCTCGACCGGAGAGGGGAGAAACCCACCCCCGCCGGCGATCCTCTGTCGAGCGTTCCCGCCGACGTCGCCGCGGCCCGTGCTCGAGGCGTGAACGTCGAGGAGTTCCTCTGGGTCAAGGAGAGGGTGCTCGAAGCCGAGGCGGCGACCATGACCGCCCGGCTCAACGCATCGGCTCTCGCGATGCTAGACAAGACGCTGGCCGACCTGAAGGCCCGGAGGTCGGACGCGGCGGACGAGGGGTCGCGAAAGCTCCTCGCAGAGCAGACGGCGCAGTTCGAGGCTGAAGCCGAACGGGTGCGCCGGGAGTCGAAGGTGCGCGAGAACGATGCCGTGCGCGCGAACATGAAGACTCTCGAGCCGTACCGCATGCGCCTCGCGGCGGCGCAGGACGCGCTCGAAAAGCCGCTTCTCAAGGAAGCGGAGAAGAAGAGCACCAAAGATTCTTAGAATGGAGATACGGAGAGTCGGAATCCTGGGCGCGGGGCTGATGGGGTCGGGCATCGCGGAGGTGTGCGCGAAGGCGGGCTACGAAGTCGTCGTCCGTGAACCCACGGACGAGCTGCTCGCGAAAGGGCGCAACCGCGTCACGCAATCCCTTTCTAAGGCAAGGCAGCGAGGCAAGCTGCGAGAAGAAGATGAATCCGCGATCCTCTCGCGGCTGCTCTTCTCCTCTTCACTCGAAGAAATCTCTTCTTCGGATCTCATCCTCGAGGCGATCGTCGAGAGCCTCCAGGCCAAGAAAGAGGCCTTCGAAGCACTCGACAAGTCGTGCGCGCCGCACGCGATCTTCTGCTCGAACACGTCGTCGCTGACGATCGCCGAGATTGCGGCGGCGACCGCGCGGCCGGATCGCTTCGCCGGATTGCACTTCTTCAACCCCGTCCCCGTGATGAAGCTCGTGGAGGTCGTGCGGGCGATCGGGACTTCCGACGAGACTCTCGCGCGCGTGACGGCGTTCGCTCGAACCCTCGGCAAGGAGCCCATCGCGGCGCGCGACAACTCGGGATTCGTCGTCAACCGGCTGCTCGTGCCCTACCTTCTCGACGCGATCCGCGCGCACGAGCAGGGCGTGGGCACGCTCGAGGACGTCGATACCGGCATGAAGCTGGGCTGCGCGCAGCCCATGGGACCGTTCGAGCTTCTCGATTACGTCGGGCTCGACACCGTGTATGCGATCGCGGAGATCATGTTCACCGAGTATCGCGAGGCTCGCTTCGCGCCGCCGCCGCTGCTCAAGAGGATGGTGATGGCCGGGCGTTTTGGCAGGAAGTCGGGAAGGGGATTCTATGAATACGACGAGAAGGGGAACCGAAGATGAGGCTGATTGACCCCTCCATCATGGAGCTCGACCGGGAGGCGTCCTCGACTCGCAAGATGCTCGAGCGCGTGCCCGAGGGGAAGAACGAGTGGGCGCCGCATGCGAAATCGATGACCCTCGGAAGGCTGGCCACGCACGTCGCGACGCTCCCGCGCTGGGCGGGCTTCCTGGTGGAGGACGCCTTCGATCTGGTCCTGAATTCGGTCGCCACTCCGACCCCGCCTCCCACGACGGCAGGCCTCGTGGCGCTCTTCGACAAGACGATCGCGGACGCCAAGAGCGTCCTCGCCGGATTCGACGACGGGCGCGCCATGGGAATGTGGACGCTCTCGATGAAGGGAAAGACGATTTTCTCGATGCCGCGCCTTGCGGTCGTGCGGATGATGATCCTCAACCACTCCGTGCATCACCGCGGGCAGCTCTCCGTCTATCTCCGCCTCCTCGACGTCCCCGTGCCCGGCATGTACGGCCCGAGCGCGGACGAGAATCCGTTCGTCTGAAAAGAGGTACCGACATGTCCGTCGTTCTCAGCGAAGTCTCGGACCGCATCCTCACGGTCACGATCAACCGGCCCGAAAAACTCAACGCCCTCAACGCGGAGGTGATGGAGGGGCTCGCCGCTGCTTTCGAGAGAGCGCGCGGCGACGACGTCGGCGGGGTGATCCTGACCGGGGCCGGTGAGAAAGCGTTCATCGCGGGCGCGGACGTCTCGACGTTCCCGGGGTTCACGCCGGTCTCGGCCCGCACGTTCGCGCGCCAGGGGCAGGCGTTCCTGGACTCGGTCGAAAACCTCGGCAAGCCGGTGATCGCGGCCGTCAACGGCTTCGCGCTCGGCGGCGGCTGCGAGGTCGCGCTCGCCTGTACCCTGCGCGTCGCGTCGAAGAACGCCCGGCTCGGGCAGCCGGAAGTCAACCTCGGCATCATTCCCGGTTACGGCGGGAGCCAGCGGCTGCCGCGCCTCGTGGGGAAAGGCCGGGGGCTGGAGATGCTCCTGACCGGAGACATGGTTTCGGCGGACGAGGCGTGGCGCATCGGCCTCGTGAACCGGGTCGTCGAGCCTGCCGAGCTGCTCCCGGCGTGCCGGGAAATCCTGAGGAAGATTCTCGCGAAGGCACCGGTCGCGATCCGCTGCGTCCTCGACGCCGTGAACGCGGGCCTCGAGATGCCGTTCGCCGCCGCCGAGGACCACGAGGGAAGCCTTTTCGCGCTGTGCTTCGCCACGGAGGACATGAAAGAAGGCGTGTCCGCCTTCCTCGAGAAGCGGCCGGCGAAGTTCACCGGCCGCTGAAGAGCTCCGGCGCTTCTACGGCTGGCCGGCGGGCGGCTGATACGGCTTGAGCTGGTCGTCGATCAGCTTGCGATCTCCGACGACGACGAGGGTCGTCTGCTCGGGCCGGATGTACGCCTTCGCGAGCCGCGTGACCTCCTGGGGCGTGACGGCCTGGACGCGCGTCACGAAGCCGGAGAGGTACGAGTCCGGCAAGCCGTGGAGCGCGAGGAACTGAAGCTGGTTCGCGATGCCGTTGCGCGAGGAGTTCTGGAGGACGAACGTTCCCGCGAGGTAGTTCTGGATGCCCTTGAGCTCGGAGGCAGAAGGGGGCTCCGCGCGGAGGCGGTCGATCTCCCCGAAGATTTCCTTGATCGACGCGCCCGTGACGTTCGTCGTGACGTCCGCCGTCTCCGCCCAGTACGCGCCCTGACGGCGCACCGAGACCTGGCTGAAGGGCGAATACGTATAGCCCTTCTGCTCCCGGATGTTGCTCGTGATGCGCGACCCGAAGGAGCCGCCGAGGAGCGCGTTCGTGACGACGAGCGGGACGTAGTCGGCGTTCGAAGGATCGACGACCGGCATCCCGAGGACGACCGTGGATTGGGAGGCGCCCGGACGATCCAGGACCGTGAGCGTGCGCTTCGGGGACGGCTTCGGGGTCGCAGCCGCCGGGGCCGACGCTTTGCCCCAGCCGTCGAACGCCTTTCGGATCGCCGCCTCCGTCGCCTTCGCGTCGAAGACGCCGACGACGTAGAGAGTGGAGCGGTCCGCTCCGAAGTGCCCGGACCAGAAGCTCTTTGCGTTCGCGAGCGTGTAGCCCTGCAACGCCTCGGCGGCGGGGTAAAGCCGGCCGTACGGCTGGCCGGGATACATCGCGGCGCGGAAGGCCTCGGCGGCCATCTGCTGGGACTGGCTCTTCGCGATCGAGAGACGGCGCCCGAGGTTCGCCTTGAGGCGCGCCAGCTCGCTCTCCGGGAACGTCGGGTTGCGGGCGACGTCGGCCACCAGGCCGACCATCGCCGGGGTGAACTCGGACAGCACCTCGCCGCCGACGGTCGTCAGGTTCTCGGCGACCTGCACGGCGACTTCGCCGCCCATCGCGGCCGCGTCCTGCGCGATCTTGCTCGCGCTGCGGGTCTTCGTGCCCTCGAGAAGCAGGTCGCCCGTGAGGTCGGCCATCCAGACCTGTCCGGCGGCCTCGTCCGCGTTTCCGGCCTGGACGGTGAGCCGCACGAGAGCCTTGGGGATCGTGCCGTAGGACACGAGCGAGACCTTCATTCCGCTTGGAAGCGTGAACCGGGTGGGCGCCGGGAGCTTGAACGGCCGGGCCGCCTCGGGCTCCGGCGGCTTTTCCCGCTCCTGGGAGCGGGCGGGTGAGGGCTGCAGGGCGAGAAGGGCCGAGGCGGCCAGAAGCGGGAGAGTGCGTCGGAGCGTCATGTCATCCTTCCTCAGAGCTTCTGGCCGGGAACCTTGGGGGCCTCCGGCTTCGGCTCGATCGCGAGGATCGTGCGGTTCGTCGGGCGGAGGTATTCCTCCGCGGTCTTTCGGATCAGCTCGGGCGTGACCTTCGCGAATTCCTTCTCGAGGCCGTTGATCCGCGCCGGGTCGTCGTCGAACAGGGCGAAGGACGCGAGGAGGTCGGCGCGGCCGAAGCCGAAGAGGCTTTCCTGCACCGCATAGAGGTCGGAGCGCATCTTGACCATGGCGCGGTCGAGGGTCGCCTTGTCGACCGGCGTCGTCCGGAGCTTCTCGATCTCGGCGTCGAGCACCTTGAGGATCGCCTCCGGGGTCTTGTCGCGGTCGTGGAAGAGCGAAACCGTGAAGAGCGTGGGGCCGGCGATGTTGAACTGGTTGCCGAGCCCGTTGATCGACGAATTCACCTCGCCCGTCAACGCGGCCTTGCGGACGAGCGCTTCGTAAAGCCGGCTGTCGTTGCCGCCCGCGAGGATCTGCTCGAGGACGCCCAGCGCGTAGTACTCGGGAGTGTTGCGCTTCGGTGCATGGTACGCGACAGCGAGGGCGGGGCGGGGCGCCTGCGCGTCCTGCTTGGAGGTCTTCTTCTCTTTCTCTTGGCGCGGCTCGGAGATGTCGGGGATCTCCTGATGCGGCGCCGAGGGGATGGGTCCGAAGTACTCCTGGATCCACTTGAAGGCCGCCTCCGTCTCGAAGTCGCCCGTCACGACGAGCGCGGCGTTCCCCGGCGAGTAGAACGACTTGAAGAACGCCTCGGCGTCCTTCAGCGTCGCCGCGTCGAGGTCCTTGAGGTCGCCGTAGAAGTTGTGGGCGTTGTACCAGTTCTCGTTCGCGACCTGCGGCATGTCGAGCCAGGGGAACCCGCCGTAGGGGCGGTTCAGGACGTTGACCTTGACCTCGTTCTTGACGACGCCCTGCTGGTTCGCGAGGTTCTCCTGGGTGATCGCGAGGCCGCGCATCCGGTCGGCCTCGGCCCACAGGGCGGTCTTGAGCACGTTCGCGGGCACGACCTCGAAGTAATTCGTGAAGTCGAAGCGCGTCGAGCCGTTCAGGATGCCGCCGTTGGACTGGACGAGCTTGATGAACTCCATCTTCCCGAGGTTCTTCGAGCCCTGGAACATGAGGTGCTCGAAGAGGTGGGCGAAGCCGGTCCGGTCCCGGGGCTCGATGCGGAACCCGATGTTGTAGTACACGGCCACGACCACGGTGGGCGAGGTGTGGTCGGGCGAGAGGACCACCTTCAGCCCGTTCGGGAGCTTCCGGTAGTCGACGGGAATCGGGGCGCGGCCGGGGGCGGAAGGCCCCGTGGCGGGTGCGACCGGCCCGATAGCCGCCGCGAGGGCGAGTGCGGCAAGGGCGAGGCGTGGCTTCATCGTTCCTCCGATCAAGGTCATTGGGGAAGATACGCAGTCCCGGGCAGGAGGTTTCAGGAGCGCTGGAAACCGAGCGCGTCGAGCCCGGCTGCGAGCTTCTTCCGGGCGAGGTGGAGCCGGGACCAGACGGTGCCTTCCGGAATGCCGAGAATCTCGGCGATCTCGCGATGGGTGAGGCCGTCGAGAGAGAAGAGGGCGAGGACGGTCCGGTGCTCGGCCGTCAGCCTCGCCAGGCACTCACGAACTTGCCGCGAGCGCTCGCGGACGAGGGCGGGGTCGCGGACGTCGACCGCCGGGTCGCCGTCGAGGGCCTCCGTGCGAGGCCGGCGCGCTCGGACCCGAAAAGCGCACCGGACGGCGATCCGATAGATCCACGTCGAGACCGCGCAATCTCCCCGAAACCCGGGGAGCCCGCGATATACGGCAAGGAAAGTCTCCTGGGTGGCGTCCTCGGCGTCCGCATGGTTTCCGGTGAGATGCAGCGACAGCCCGAACACGCGGCTCCGAAGCGCCGAGAAGATCTCGTCGAAGGGGGGCGGGTCAGAAGAGATGGGGGAAGTCGTCAAAGAAGGGGAGATCCTGCTCCTCCCGTTCGAGCCGCGGCACGACGACGAAGCGTTCCCACACGAGACCTCCGATCACCGCCGCGCTGAAGATCTTCGCGACGATCCCTTCGAAGCCGGAGGCGTTTTCGACGAACCCGAGCAGAATAGAGAGGCAGAGCGTCGGGGCACCCCATATGAGGATGCGACCCGATCGGATCCGTCGGGCGAGGTCCTGCCGGTAGAAGTGGGTCAGGTATCGGGGCGACGTCGCTTTGCGGACGTCCCTCCACTGGGTCCACACATGCCACACGATGAAGCCGATCACGGCGGCATTGAAGAGGACTTCGACCGGGAACGCTGTGATCCCAGGAGCGCCGCTGGATGGTCGCGCGATCCGGTCGAGCCAGTGTTTCAGGGAACCGGCGAGAACGAGCGCGCCGACGGCGATCACGGCCAGCAGGCTCTGCGAGCGCCAGCCTCGCACGCGGGCTCGGAGCGCGCTCCAATCCACGTCTTTTTCCTCTTCGATCGCCGCGTCTCTCAAGGTGCGATCGATGGTCCGGGCTCGGGATTCGAATTCGCGGCAGGATGGGCACGACGCGAGGTGGGCATCCAGGTCGGCGCCGGCCTCCGGCCCCAGCTCCCCGTGAAGGCGCATCTCGATGGCCAGTTCGAAGCGGTCACAGGGAACTTCGCTCACGGCCCTCCACCTCCTGTTCTTTCGTACCCCTCTCGCGCGGTTTCCTTCACCGCCAGCGAGGAAAATGACCTGGAATCAGGGGTTGGCAGCCGGGACGGCCGCGAGATCCCGAAGGAATGCGAGGGTCGAGTCGTCATCCCATCGAGCGGCGCCGGTGTGGCGGAAGACGATCCGGCCGTCCGGCGCGAGGATGAACGTGGCCGGAATGCCTTCGGACTGGTAGGCCGTGGGGCGGCTCCTCGTGGCGCGGTAGAAGGGCATCGTGAGGGAGTTCGTCTTCAGGTACTCGGCGATCTTCTCGGGCCTCTCTTCGGACACGAGCAGAAAAACGACGCCGAGATCCCGGGTCTTGTCGTAGAGCCGCTGGATTGCCGGCATCTCCTTCCGGCAAGGCCCGCACCACGTCGCCCAGTAATTGAGGAACACGACCTTGCCGTGGGCGGAGGACGTGTCGAAAGGCGTCCCGTCCGGGCTCTCGAGTCCGAGTCCGTAGTCGGAAGAGACGGCGGCTGCGGCAGGAAAGGGCGGTGCCGAAAGGCCCCCTACCGGCGTGGAACCCGGGTTGGTCCGTCCCATCACTTTCATCATCCACAGGCCGATAACCAGTGACCCCCCGACGAGGAGAACGAAGGAAGCGAGGATGCCGAACCCGAAGCCGGTCCAGAACTGCGGGCCGATGAATCGGGGCTTCGGCGGCGGAGGAGGGCCTGCAGGATTCACGGGCGTCGGGTCGGGTTGCGGCGGCGGGTCCTCGTTCATCGCAAGAAGCTCAGCCAGGGATCCAGCTGTCGTGGTAGCCGGGGTGCTCGAGTGCGAGGGCCTGCTCCGTGAGGTGGAGCGGGACGAACGTGTCCATCATGACCGCGAGCTCGTCGGTCGACCGCGAGCCGATCGATCCCTCGTAGGCGCCGGGGTGCGGGCCGTGGGGAACCCCCGAGGGATGCAGGGAGACGGCCTTCGGCCCCACGCCCTTGCGGCTCGTGAACGTGCCGTCCACGTAATAGATGACCTCGTCGCAGTCGACCGAGGCGTGCGGGTACGGACACGGGATCGCGTCGGGATGCGTGTCCGTGACGCGCGGAACGAACGAGCAGATGAGCGCGTTGCGCGCGCCGAAAGTGGAGTGGATGGTAGGCGGAAGGTGGATGAGGCCGGTCTTCGGCTGGTACTTCCGGATGTCGAACGCGAAGGGCCAGACCGTGCCGTCCCACCCGACGACGTCGAACGGCGAGACGAGGGGAGCGCGTTCGACGAACGCGTCGTCCTTCTTGACGAGGATGCGCTTCGGCCCGGAGCGCGGACCCTTGAAAACGGGCCGGACGAAGTCGCGGTGCGTGTAGGGGGCATCCATGCGCAGCTGGCCGACGGGATTTCTGAACTCGCGGGGCAGGTGTAGTCCGGCGCGCAGTTCAAAGAGAACTCCTTCGAAAGGCGAAGAGATCCGGAAACGCGCGACGACCCCGCGGGGCACGAGCACGTAGTCGTTCTTCCGGACCGGAAGATCTCCGAAGGGCGACTCCAGCGTTCCCTCACCTTCGTAGAAAAAATACAGGTCGTCCCCGTCGCCGTTGCTGAACCCGTCGGGGCTCTCCGCCTCCCGGGGCACCTTGAACAGCGAGACCGTCACGTCGGAGTTGAAGAGGATCGGCGTGAATCCCTCGGGGGCCTTTTCCCCGAGGACGAGGCGGCGGCGCAGCGGTTGATGCCCCGCGGGCCGGGGAACCTGCCGGTCGAACCGGCCGGGCTTCGCCGGGCCGATGAGGGTGTCCGTCATCGGCGGCCCCTCGTGGTAGAGGATCGAGAACTCCCCGTCGAAGCCGCGGCGTGTCAGGCACTCCTCGTAGCGCAGCGCCCCGGACGAGGAGCGAAACGCGGTGTGCGGCTTCGGAGGCACCTCCCCGAGCTGCATCCGATCGATCATCAGCCCACGACCTCGAGAGCGGGGGAGGCCTCACGCTGCGTCGCCTCGATGGATTCGAAGAGCGCGCGGAAGTTCCCGTACCCGAACCCGCGGTCGCCCTCGCGCTGGATGATCTCGTAGAAAAAGGGCCCGGCTTTCTCGTCGCCGTACATCGCCATGGCGTCGAGCATGAAGATCTGGAGCATGTACTTGTCGTCGGCGCCGTCCAGGAGGATGTGGTTGCGCCTCAGAGCGTCCATCGGCTCCTTGACGTTCGTGATCTTCACGTCCTCGAGGCGCTTCGGCAGCCTGTCGTAATAGGCCCCGGGTGCTTTCAGGAACTGAATGCCATGCTCGCGAAGGGCCTCGACCGCGGGAATGATCTCCTTCACGAGGAACGCGATGTGCTGCACGCCCGCGCCGTGATGGTCCTCGCAGAAACGATTGATCTGGCTGTCGCGGAAGAACGGCCGCATGGGCTCGTTCGTGGCGAGCTTCACGCCGCTCTCGGGATCGGCCATGACGATGGAGCGCAGGCCGGAGCCGGCGAGCCGCTTGCCCGTCCCCATCTCGGCGGTGTGGAACTCGACGTCCCAGTAGTGCGTGAACCCGAGGACGTCGCGATACCAGTTGACGACGGGCAGCATCGTGTAGGCGTTCGACGTCACGTGGTCGATCGTCGCGAAGCCGTGCGGGTTCTCGCGCGGCTTCCCGTCACCCACGTCGTCGAAATCAGGGGCGAAGCGCGGGTAGGTCCCTTGCCGCTCGATGAACCGGAACGTGACGTCGTCGAGCGGCGTCGCGATGTTGAACGTCTTGAAGGTGCCGCCCGGAGCCTCGTCCACCGCGATGTCCGACAGAAACGTGGCGTTGCGCGCGGCGAGGAAATCCCAGGCGCCCTGGATGTCGCGCACGCGGAACGCGAGCGAGGAGATGCCGTCGGGATGGATCCTCAGGAAGCGGGCGGCGCGCGAATCTTTGCGCTCGGGGCTGGAGACGAGCACCCGGATCTGCCCGGCACCGAAGACGGAGGCCACCTCGCCCCCTTTTTCGATCTTCGAGGCGGACGCGCGCGCCACCTCGGAGAAGCCGAGCCCCGCGTAAAACCCGCGGCTCCGCCCGAGATCGGCCACGACGAAGTGGAACGAGTCGTAACCCACGATGCCGAGCGAATCGACCATAATGCGATCTTAGTCCGCGGGAGCGCCGGGCGGGAAGATCGACCCGGCGGGGAAGGCGCGATGGATCCGCAACGCCTCGTGTATGACTGGAACCGCGCAGGAGGGGAGGGCCGGCCCCGCCACGTTCCCGTCGAGCTCGTCGACGAAACTCTTCGGGACGGTCTTCAGTCTCCGTCGGCTGTCGCGCCGACGCTCGACGAGAAGTTCGACCTTCTCGTCTTGATGGAGCGCCTCGGCGTGGATACGGCCGTCATCGGGATTCCCGCCGCGGGCGGCAGCTCCGTCTCGGACCTGTCGTGGCTCGTCCGGCGCATGACGGATTCGGGGCTTTCGCTCCGGCCGTGCTGCGCGGCGCGCACGCTCACGTCCGACATCGAGCCGATCATCGAGATCTCCCAGGACACGGGCCGGGAAATGGAGATGACGACGTTCATCGGGTCTTCGCCGATCCGCCAGTACGTCGAGGACTGGGACCTCTCGCGAATGATGAAGCTCACCCGGGACGCCGTGTCGCTCGGTGTCCGCAACTCCCTTCGGGTCACCTTCGTCACCGAGGACACGACGCGCGCCCGCCCCGAGGACCTCGTCTCGCTCTACGGGACCGCTATCGCCGCTGGCGCCAGCCGGATCTGCGCCTGCGACACCGTGGGCCATGCAACGCCCGAAGGTGCCGCGGCGCTCGTCGGCTTTCTGGCGGAGTTCGTGGCGCGCGAGAACCCGGACGTGCTCATCGACTGGCACGGTCATGAAGACCGCGGACTCTCCGTCGCGAACTCGCTGGCCGCCCTGCGGGCCGGCGCGCACCGGGTGCACGGCTGCGGGCTGGGAGTCGGCGAGCGCGTCGGGAACACGCCGCTCGACCAGCTCCTCGTGAACCTCCAGCTCCTGGGCTGGATCGACCGCGACCTGTCCGCCCTCGCGACCTACGTCGGAAAGGTCTCCAGCTACCTGAAAGTCCCGGTCCCCGACGGGTACCCGGTGGTCGGCCGCGACGCCTTCCGGACAGGGACCGGCGTCCACGCCGCGGCGATCGTCAAGGCCCGCGCGAAGGGCGACGACTGGCTCGCGGACAGGATCTACTCGGGTGTGCCCGCGGCCATGGTGGGCCTGACCCAGCTCATCGAGGTGGGACCGATGTCCGGCGAATCGAACGTGTTCTTCTGGCTGCGGGCTCGCGGCATCGACCCGACCCCGAGCCGGGTTGCCGCGCTCTACCGGGCCGCGAAGGCGTCCGACCACGTGCTTTCGGAGCCGGAAATCCGCACGGTGCTCTCGGCCCTGCCGGACGCGGGCGCCTCCGGGGTGTCCGCCCTCGAAGGCTCCCTGAACGAAACGCGAAAGGCTCTGCTTCCGTAGAATGGCCCGAGTGAGTTCGGGATCTCCTGCCAAAGCGCCGGCCGGCGTCTTCTTTCAAAGGCACCTCCCGCTCTTCCTCGACTATCTCTCGGCGGAGAAAGGTCTCGCCCCGAACACGTTGGAGGCCTATCGCCGTGACCTTGCTGGATTTGGCCGGTTTCTCGCCTCGTCGCGCACGAATCCCGCGGGCGTCACCCGGCGGGACATCGTCGCGTTTCTCGGCGCGCGGCGCGCGGACGGCATGTCACCGCGGACGCTGGCGCGGGTGACTTCGGCCCTGCGGGGCCTCTACGGGTTCCTGGCGGCGGAGAAGGTCCTCGAGGCCGACCCCACGGCCGACCTCACGAATGCCCGCCGGTGGGCGATGCTTCCGAAGGTGCTGTCGCCCGAGGACGTGACGCGCCTTCTCGACGCGCCCGACGTCGCGACGCCGAGGGGCCTGCGAAACCGCGCTCTTTTCGAGCTGCTCTATGCGTGCGGCCTGCGCGTCTCCGAGCTCGCGGAGCTCCCCGTCGAGGCGCTCCGTCTCCCCGAGGGGTTTCTCGTCGTCCGCGGAAAAGGCTCGAAAGAGCGCGTCGTGCCGATCGCCGACTCGTCCGCCCGCTGGGTCGCGCGCTACCTCGAAGCGCTTCGGGCCGAAAAACCGGGCGCGGCGACGAGATGGGTCTTCCCCGGCGGACGCGGAAAGCCGATCACCCGGCAGACGGTCTTTCTCGCTCTGAAAGCCGCCGCGCGAAAAGCCGGCCTGCCGGCGGCCTCGGTGTCCCCGCACGTCCTGAGGCATGCGTTCGCGACGCATCTGGTGGATAATGACGCCGACCTGCGCGCCGTGCAGATGATGCTCGGCCATGCGGACATCGCGACGACCGAGATCTACACGCATGTGTCCCGCTCCCGTGTCCGGAAGGTCTACGACCGGACGCACCCGCGGGCATGAAAGGCCGGGAAGAGGAAGATTTTGCTCAAGAGGGGAACCGAAGAAGAAGATTTCCTTAGAAGGGTTGCGAGAGCTGCCGGCGTTTGGGGCGGGCTCTTGCTCTTCATGTTTTCGGCACCCTCCGCGGCCGCGTCCCTCGTCGTCTTCGAGGACGGGCGGCACATTCGGGTCGCGAGCTACGAGGTCGTCGAGGAGGACCGCCTGGCCGTGAACCTCGTCGGAGGGGGGTCGATCACGATTCCCCTCGACGTCGTGGAGCGCATCGTCGACGAGGAATACGAGCGGCCGGCACCGGTTCCCGAGAGCGTTGCCGCGGGCCTCGCGAGCGAGCCGCCGGCGCCGGAGAGACGTTCCGTCCGCGCCTTCTCGGAAAATGTCTCTTCTCCTTCGGCTCTCTCTTCCTCCTCAGCAGCCGCTTTCTCTTCCTCGACGCCTTCCCCCTTCTCCTCCCAGATCCTGGAGGCCGCGAAACAGCACCACATCGACCCGGCCCTCATCGCTGCGGTCATTCGCGCGGAGTCGAACGGCTATCCGCGCGCCGTTTCCCGAAAAGGAGCGCGCGGGCTGATGCAGCTCATGCCGGCGACGGCGCGGCGGCTCGGGGTGAAGAGCGCCTTCGACCCGCGGGAGAACATCCGGGCGGGCACGGCGTACCTCGCCGAGCTCGCCAAGCGATTCGGCGAGACGAACGCGGACCTCATCCTCGCGGCGTACAACGCCGGGGAGCACGCCGTCGAGGAGCACGGCGGCGTTCCGCCATATCGCGAGACGCGCGATTACGTCAGGCGCGTCCTCGCGTTCTGGGCCTTGCTCGCGGCGTCCCGATCGGCTCTCTGACGGATGTTCCGCATCGCGCGCGCCTTCCTCGTCGCGGCGCCCGCGGCTTTCCTGCTCGTCCTCGTTTCGTTTCTCGCGATGCATCCGCGCGCGGCCGAGGCCTTCGTGCCCTATCCGTTGCTGGCCGACGCGCTCGGCGCGGCCCTTTCGAAGAGACCTTTCGTGCGGTTCGTCGCCGCCTCGATCCTGTTTTTCCTTCCTCTCTATCTCATGTCGGGCGTCCTGCTGCTCTTCGCGGACCTGGGAGTCTCGGCCGCGGCGCCACTGTGGTCGCGCGGCCCACGTCGGCGGTCCGATGCGTCGATTCCTCCCGAGAGCCGGTGGGGGTTCCTCGCGATCACGGTCCTGGCGGCCGTGGCGTTCGGCGTCTCGCTTCACCGCGTGGCGCACGGAGGTGACCTTCCGGGCGGGATCAACATCGGACCCCTCCTCGTCGTGCTCGCCTCCTTCGCCGCCCTGATCTCGGCCCTCGTCGTGGCGGGTCTTCTCGCGGTGCCGCGCGCGGTCATCGGACGCCTTCGCACCCCCGCCTGAGGGGCCGAACGCCGTCCGTATACTCGGCGCCGTGAACGCCAGCGCCGATACGGTCGTCGTCCTCGACTTCGGCTCCCAGTACACGCAGGTGATCGCCCGGCGGATCCGCGAGGCGAGGGTGCGATCGGTCGTCCTTCCGTTCGACGCGAAGGTGGGAGAGATCGCGGCGCAGTCCCCGAAGGGGATCATCCTGTCGGGAGGCCCCTCGAGCGTGTACGACGTGGGAGCGCCGCAGGGCGACCCGGGACTGTTCGACCTCGGTGTGCCGGTGCTCGGCCTTTGCTACGGGATGATGTGGATCGCCCAGCGCTGCGGCGGCAAGGTGGGGAGCGCACCGGGTCGCGAATACGGCCGCGCGCACGTGAAGGTTTCGGGGGGCCGGCTCTTTCGCGGTCTCGGCCCGAACGAAACGATCTGGATGAGCCACGGGGACCATGTCGAGACCGCTCCTCCCGGCTTCGCCGTCACCGCCACGACCGAGAACGCGCCCGTCGCCGCATTCGAGGACCCCGCGCGCGCTCTCTACGGAATCCAGGGCCATCCGGAGGTCCATCACTCCGAGCACGGAGCCCAGATGCTCGAGAACTTCCTCTACGACGTCTGCGGCGCGAAGGCCTCGTGGACGATGGCCGGCTTCCGAGCTGCGGCGGTCTCGCGCCTGAGAGGCGAGGTTAAGCACGGGGTCGTCCTGGGAGCCCTGTCCGGCGGCGTGGACTCGACGGTGGCGGCGGTCCTGACGCGCGAGGCGGTGGGCGACCGCTTTCGCGGCGTCTTCGTGGACACGGGTCTCCTGAGAAAGAACGAAGGGCGTCAGGTTCTCGAAGCTTTCCGCCACCTGGACCTGCCCGTGACGGGAGTCGACGCCTCGGAGGTTTTCTTCAGGTCTCTCGCGGGCGTGTCCGAGCCCGAAAGGAAGCGGAAGATCATCGGGGGGCTCTTCATCGACGTCTTCACCGAGAACGCGAAGGCCGTGGACGGCGCCGAGTGGCTCCTTCAGGGCACGCTCTATCCGGACGTGATCGAGTCCGTTTCGATCAAGGGGCCTTCGGCGGTCATCAAGACGCATCACAACGTGGGCGGGCTGCCCGAAAAGCTCGGGTTCCGCCTGCTCGAGCCTCTCCGTGAATTGTTCAAGGACGAGGTCCGGCGCCTCGGCGAGGAACTTGGAATCCCCGGCGAGATGCTCTCGCGCCATCCGTTTCCGGGCCCCGGTCTCGCCGTGCGCATCCCGGGCGAGATCACGAGGGACCGTGTCCGGATCCTGCAGGACGCCGACGCGATCTTCCTCGAGGAGCTGCGCTCGGGCGGCTTCTACGAGAGGACCTCCCAGGCCTTCGCGGTGCTCCTGCCCGTGAAGAGCGTCGGCGTCATGGGCGACGGCCGCACCTACGAGAGCGTCATCGCGCTGCGGGCCGTCACGACGGAGGACTTCATGACGGCTGACTGGGCCCGCCTGCCGCACGACCTCCTCGACCGGGCTTCCCGCCGCATCGTGGGCGAGGTGCGCGGCGTGAACCGCGTCGTCTACGACGTCACGTCGAAGCCGCCCGGCACGATCGAGTGGGAGTGAAGCCGGGAGATCCGGTCAGTCGGAGACGACCCGGATCTCGTTGACGACCGAGCGGACGCCGGCCGCGCGACCCGCCTCCGCAGCCGCCCGAGGCCGGTCCACGTCGCTGTTCAGCGTCCCTTCCGGCCACCGAAGCCTCCCGCGTCTCGGAAGGCAATGAGCGTGCCGCGATGAGCCCGCCGGGCCGGGGACCAGCGCTCGGACAGCACGGGTACAATGCCGCTCCTTCGCCAACCGCCATTCCAGGGAGAAAACCGTGGTGAAGAGAGTCGTCAAGAGCGCGCAGCGGAGCACCCGGGCGGCACGGGCTCGCCCTTCGCCGAAAGTGCGCCGGCCAAGAGCCGTTGCTCCGGACGCGGCGCGCTCGCCCGAAGACTTCCCGATCGTGGCCGTGGGTGCGTCCGCGGGCGGTCTCGAGGCGATGACCGAGCTCCTGTCGAACATCCCCTCGGACTCCGGGATGGCTCTCGTCGTTCTCCAGCATCTCGATCCCTCACGCGCGAGCCTTCTCGGGGACCTCCTGGCGCGTTCGAGCGCGATGCCGGTCCGCCAGATCCGGACCGGGCTGCGGATGGAATCCGGGCACGTCTACGTCGCTCCGGCCGCGACGCGAATCGACCTCGACGGCGAAGCGTTCGTCGTGACGCCCCTCCAGAAGGGCCATGCCCGCGACCTTCCGATCGACCGACTCTTCGAGCGCCTCGCGACGCTCCACGGAAGCCGCGTCGCGGGCGTCATTCTCTCCGGCACGCTGTCCGACGGCGCCCGGGGGCTCCAGGTCATCAAGTCGGCCGGGGGCGTGACGTTCGCCCAGGACGAGGTCTCCGCGAAATTCCCCGACATGCCGCACGCCGCCGCCGCGACGGGCAGCGTCGATTTCGTTCTCCCTCCCAAGGAGATCGCCTCGCATCTCGTGACGCTCGCGAGCCATCCTCTCGTTCGTCGCGAGACGCCCGAAGGCGGAACTCAATCCGCGTACCAGCGGATTCTGGCGATGCTGCGCGTGGCGAGCGGAGTGAGCTTCGCGCACTACCGGCAAACGACCGTCCGGCGGCGGATCCTCCGGCGTCTGGTCCTGAACAAGATCCAGGATCTCTCCGAGTACGTCGCCTATCTGCGGGAGCATCCCGAGGAAGCCGTCGCGGCCTACGAGGACATCCTGATCAGGGTGACCTCCTTCTTCCGCGATCCCGAGACGTTCGACGCGCTCAAGAAGACGGTCTTCCCGGCGTTCGTCCAGGAGCCCCGGCACGACCGGATTCGCGTCTGGGTTCCGGGGTGCTCGACCGGCGAGGAGGCTTACTCGCTCGCCATCGCTCTTCTCGAGTTCCTCCCCGAGGCGGAAGGGATTCGCGTCCAGATCTTCGGCACGGACATCAGCGAGAAAGCCATCGGGAAGGCGCGCGCCGGCATCTACCCGGAGGACGCTTTCTCCTCGGTGTCGCCCGAGCGAAAGCGCCGTTTCTTCACGCGCGTGAACGAGGGATATCAGATCGCACGACAGGTCCGCGACCTGTGCATCTTCGCCCGGCAGAACGTCATCGAGGATCCCCCGTTCTCGAACATCGGCCTCGTGAGCTGCCGCAACCTTCTCATCTATCTCGAGCCCGTTCTGCAGAGCAAGGTCATCGGTCTTTTCCATTACGCCTTGAAGCCGTCCGGTTTCCTCCTTCTCGGCAGCGCCGAGGCGCTCGGTGACTTCGACGACTATTTTTCTCCGCTCGACAGGGGCAACCGCATTTTCGTGAAGCACGCGGTCCCGACGCCTGTCCTCCGGGGCCTCCCGGGCCCGACGCGGCCGGCGGAAGCGGTGCCCTCGAGGCCGGACGCCGGGCTCGGCGGAACGGCCACGACCCTGGAGCTCCAGCGCCGCGCCGACCAGCTCGTGCTCCATGAATACGCTCCCCCGGGAGTCCTCGTGGACGATGCGTTCAACGTGATCCAGTTTCGCGGACGCACGAGCCCCTATCTCGAGCCGGCGTCCGGCACCGCCAGCCTCAACGTGCTGAAGATGGCGCGTGAAGGCCTGATGGCCGAGCTCCGCTCGGCACTGCTGAAAGCGCGCAAGACGGGTCGCGGCGTGAGGACCGAGGGCCTTTCGATTCGCGAGGACGGGAAGACCCGCTCGGCGGCCCTCGACGTGACGCCGGTCAGGGACGAGCCGTCGGGGATGCGGTGTTTTCTCGTCTTGTTCGAAGGGGCGCCGGAACGCCGCGGGGAGCCCCGCAAGCCGAAGCCCGCTTTCCGGAAGAAGGAGCCCGCTCCGGAGCGCTCGCCCGGCCGACTCAGGCGGGAGCTGGCCGAGACGAAGGACTATCTCCAGTCGATGATCGAGCAGCTCCAGGCCTCCAACGAGGAGCTGAGATCCGCGAACGAGGAGATTCTCTCGTCGAACGAAGAGCTTCAATCCACGAACGAAGAGCTCGAGACCACGAAGGAAGAGCTCCAATCCACGAACGAGGAGCTCACGGTCGTCAACGAGGAGCTGAACACGCGCAATGCGCTGCTGTCCCGCAGCCTCGAGGATGTCGAGAAGAGCCGCGATTTCGCCGTGTCGATCCTCGAAACGATGAGAGAACCACTGGCCGTCCTGGACGACCGCTGG
The DNA here is from genome assembly GCA_963719225.1 of Thermoanaerobaculia bacterium. GTDB lineage: Bacteria > Acidobacteriota > Thermoanaerobaculia > UBA5066 > UBA5066 > Fen-183. The sequence goes on from CAVRAY010000001.1 coordinate 2,011,649, forward strand.
CGCCTCACGTCCGTCAACCGCGCGTTCCAGGACATGTTCCGGACCACTCCCGAATCTCTTCGCGGCGTCTCCCTCTTCGAGCTCGGGGAATGGCGCGAGCACGCGGCGCTTCTTCGCGATCGCCTCGACTCCATCGCCGGAACGCCCATGGTGATCACGGATTTTCCTCTGGAGCTCGTGGTCGCGGGGGTCCCGCGGAAGTTCATGGTGAACGCGTCGCGGGTCCGGCGCGGCCCGCTGATCCTCCTCGCCCTCGACGACGTCACGGAGCGGACGCTCCTCGAGGACGAGCTCCGCCAGGTGCAGAGGCTCGAATCGATCGGGACGCTCGCGGGCGGCGTCGCGCACGACTTCAACAACATCCTGAACATCATCCTGGCGCACACGTCTCTCGCCAGGCGGCTGCCGGGAGACCCCGAGAAAAGGGACGCGAGCCTTGCCGCCGTCGAAGGGGCCGTCAAGCGGGGGTCGGCGGTCGTGCGCCAGCTCCTGACGTTCGCGCGTCGGTCGGCGGCGGCGAACGCCCCGATCCAGCTGAACGAGCTGGTCGAGGAGCTCGTCGCCATGCTCCGCGAGACCTTTCCCCGGTCGATCGAGATCGAGACGTACCTCGAGCCGGGGCTGCCCCCGTTGCCCGTGGACTCCGGCCAGATCCACCAGGTTCTCCTCAACGTGTGCGTCAATTCGCGTGACGCGATGCCGGATGGCGGGCACCTTCAGATCACGACGCGACTCCTCCCCGGAGACCAGGTGCGGCGGCAGTACCCCGAAGCCCAGGCTCCCTGGTACGCGGCCATCGCGGTTTCCGACACGGGTCTCGGTATGGACGAGGAGACCAAGCGGCACATGTTCGAGCCCTTCTTCACGACGAAGCCGATGGGAAGCGGGAGCGGTCTCGGGCTTGCCGTCGTCTACGGCGTCGTCAGGGCGCACCGGGGATTCGTGGACATCGTTTCGGATCGGGAGAAGGGCACGACGGTCCGCCTCCTGCTGCCGATCGAGGAGGTCGCCACGAAGCCCGCGATCGCAGCGGCAATTCCGGAGCGGACGGCCTCGGGCTCGGAGACCATTCTCCTCGTGGAGGACGAGGCGCCGCTTCGCGACGCGGTCAAGGAGCTGCTCGAGGAAGAAGGTTACGCCGTCCTGACGGCCGGGGACGGAGTCGAAGCCCTCCGGATCTTCGCCGAGAGGCCGGACTTGAAGCTGGTCGTGATGGACCTGGGCCTGCCCCACGTGTCGGGCCTGGAAACTCTGCAGCGGATGAAGGCGACGAACCCGGCCGTGCGGTGCGTCATCGTGAGCGGGAACCTCGACACCGAGCGCCGTAAGGAGCTGCACAACGCCGGAGTTCTCGCGACGCTCCGGAAGCCGTATCAGCCGTCCGAGCTCTTCGAAACCGTCCGAAGAGCCCTGGACGAGCCCAAGCCGGAAAAGAACGCTCCCGCCTGAGCGGTTTCATTCTCGTCGAAGCGAGCCTGGCGGGTCGCGCGGAAGCGTGGCCAGGAGGTTCACGAGGGCGTCGTAGTCCAGGGGCTTGACCATGTGTTCGTCGAACCCCGCTTCCTTGGACTTCCGGCGATCCCCGTCCTGGCCCCACCCGGTCAGCGCCACGAGCACCATGTGCTTGCCCCAGGGCTGGCGCCGGATGCGGCGGGCCGCCTCGTAGCCGTTCAGCACCGGCAGGCCGATGTCGAGCAAGACGACCTCGGGTCGAAACCGCTCCGCCGCCTCGACGGCTTCGAGGCCGTCGTGAGCCGACACCGTTTCGTTTCCCGTGACCTCCAGGAGCGTGGCAAGCGACTCGGCGCTGTCTTCATCGTCGTCGACGACGAGGATGCGATGAGGCAGCGCCGGCCGGTCGAATGAGGCCACCGCCGCTTGATCGGGCAGCGACGTGTCGGTCGGGAGCGGCAGGCGCACGACGAACTCGCTTCCCAGACCCGCCCCGTCGCTGTGGGCTTCCACCTTTCCCTCGTGCAGCTCCACGAGGCGTTTCACGAGCGTGAGGCCGATGCCGAGCCCGCCTTGCGAGCGCTCCCGCGTCCCGGGCGCCTGCATGAACATGTCGAAGACGTCAGTCAGAGCGTCGGGCGAGATTCCGATGCCCTCGTCCTTGACGGCGATGACGACGTCGTTTCCCTCGCGGGCGGCCGTCAACCGAATGGGGCTTCCCGGCTCGGAGTACTTGGAGGCGTTGCTCAGGACGTTGCCGAGGACCTGAGCCAGCCGGACGGGATCCGCAAACAGATGGATCGGGTCCGCCGGAAGGGTCACCACGACTTCCTGGCGGCGGCTCTCCATCGCCGGACGACAGAGCTCGACGGCGTCGTTCACGACGCGGGCGAGCTCCACGTTCTCCCGGCGCAGCTCCAGGCGGTCGCGGGTGATCCGGCTCACGTCGAGAAGGTCGTCCACGAGCCGCGTCACCTGCGTGAGCTGGCGGTCCATGGTCGCGCGGGCGCGCAGCAGCACCTCGTCGCCGCCGCCCGTGCGCTTGGCGATCTCCAGCGCGTTCCGGAGCGGAGCGAGCGGACTTCTCAGCTCGTGGGCCAGCAACGCGAGGAACTCGTCCTTCCGCCGGTCGGCTTCCTTGAGCTCGATGAGGAGCCCGTACATCTGCTTCTCGGAGCGCTTGCGCTCCGTGATGTCGCGGACGATGCCGGTGAAGAAGAGGCGCTCTCCCAGGCGGAACTCGCTCACGGCGAGCTCCATCGGGAACGTGCTGCCGTCCTTCCGGCGGCCCTCGACTTCGCGCCCGATTCCGATGATCCTCGGCTGTCGCGTGCGGACGTAGCTCGCGACGTAGCCGTCGTGCTCGGCGTGGTACGGCGCTGGCATGAGCATGTTGACGTTCTGCCCGATCGTCTCCTTCGCCGGGTACCCGAACAGCCGTTCCGCGGCGCGATTGAAGGTCTGGATGCGGCCGCGGTCGTCGATCGTGATGATCCCGTCCACGACGTTGTCGACGATCGACCGCGTGCGCTCCTCGGCGTCGGCGAGCCGGTCGACCCGCGTCCTTCGGTCCTCCTCTTCGCGCTTTCGGGCCGAGATGTCCCGGAAGACGAGGACGACGCCGGCAACGCGCCCGATCTGATCGCGGATCGGTGCGGCGCTATCGTCGATCGGCCATTCCTGCCCGGTTTTGGAGATGAGGATGGTGTGATTCGCAAGGCCGACGACCTGTCCCTTTTCGAGCGCGCGCAGGACCGGGTTCCCGGCGGGCTCCCCGGTTTTCTCGTTGACGATGCGGAAGACCGTTTCCAAAGGCAGCCCTCGGGCTTCGTCCTCCGTCCATCCGGTCAGGGTCGCCGCCACGGAGTTCAGGAACGTGACTCGCGCCTGGGTGTCCGTCGCGATCACGGCGTCTCCGATGCTCGTCAACGTCGTCCTGAACCATTCCCGCTGCTCGTGAAGCGCGGCCGCGGCCCGCTGGCGCGCGCCCAGATGTCCCCGCAGGATCCCGACGAAGCCGGCGAGCGCGGCCAGCCCGAGGAGAGCGGTGGCGACGACGCTCAGGAGCGACGTCTTGTAGCCGCGCTCGCTGGCGTCCCTGCGTTCCCTCAGCAACGCCCGCTCGTCCGTCTCCATCGCGGCGATGAACGCACGGATCGCGTCCATCCGGCTCGTTCCGAGATGAGTCAGCACCTCGTTTTGCGCGGCCTCGAGGCCTGCTTTTTTCAGCAGAGCGATCGTGCGGGCAAGCTCGTCCAGCTTCTCGCGGACGAGCACACGAAGCCGCGGGATCCGCGCCGCCTGCCGGGGGTCGCCGGCGGTCAGGCGCTCGACCGTCGCGAGGCGCTCTTCGACGACGCCAATGGCGTGGCGATACGGCTCGAGATAGCGCTCGTCACCGGTGATGAGGAAGCCGCGCTCGCCGGTCTCGGCGTCCTTCATCGTGGAGAGAAGGCCGTCGAGCGCGCCCAGAACTTCGTTCGTGTGGGCGACCAGGGCGGTATCGCTGCGTAGCTGCCGCGTGTTGCGTAACGAGACGCCAGCGACGACCACCATCAGGAGGGCGACGATCCCGAGGCCGGCGATCAGCCACTTGTCGAACCTCGGGCTCCCCGGCGTGTCCGCAGGGGAGGGACTCTGGGGCGTAAAGATACGCCCACCTGAGGTGCGACCCAGTCGCATTTGTAAGAAGACGATATCACCCGTGGCAACGCCGTGGTCCGGACTTTGCTCACTATCGGCGGGTCGCGTGCAAATCGGAAAGGAGTTCTCGCAGGAGAAAGGAGGGCACCGATGTACGACACAGGGCTCGTCTACATTCGCCTTCGTCGCGCCGCGCTCTGCTGTGAAGAGAGCTGTGAAGCTCTTTTCGAGCTGGGCGGACGTGAGGCTCTCGTCGACCTGCCGTGTCCCGGCTGCGGGGAACGGCGTGGGTGCCCCTCACGTCCTTCGTGATGCCCATCGGCCTCGCCGAGGAGCGCGTCGAACCTCCGTTCCCGCGGCAGATCTGAAGTTTCAGCGGCTGGCCTCGTCCTCGCGCGGCGCGGATCGGAGGACTACGTTTTAGGGGCGCTCCCGCCCGTCGTCACGGTGCGCACCCGCGCCAGGACGCCGTCGAAGTTGAGCGGCTTGCGGAAGAACCCGAGGTCCCCTTCCCGGAGTGGAGCGCGGTCTTCCTCAACGATGCCCGACATGATCGCAAGCGGGATCGCGGCGAGGTCCGCGTCCCGCGAAAGACCTTCGACCACCCCCCAGCCGTTCAACCCCGGCATGTCGAGGTCGAGGAGGATGACGAGCGGCCTGAGCCCCCGGTTCAGGAGCGAGAGCGCCTCGAGACCGTTCGAGGCCGCGAGCGCCGAGAAGCCCTCCATTCGGAAAAGCTCGACAAGTCCCTCGCCCAGGGCGCGGTCGTCGTCCACGACGAGGACATCGCATTCCTGTTCCGTCACGGCCTGCCTTTCGTCCGGAGACGCGCCGCGACAGCCGCGAGATCCTTCAGGAGCCGCTTCCTGCCGGCGAGGCGAGACTCGTCGTCGGGGGCGCGAAGGACGGCCGCGGGATGCAGAGTCACGAGCACGAAGGGCGCGAACGGCGCCTCGACGACCCGGCCCGCTTCGCGCCCGATGCGCACGCTCGGCCCAAGCAGCGCCTGCGCCGCCGTCGCACCGAGCAGGACGACCGCCTCGGGGCGGATCGCCTGGAGCTCGGCGTCCAGCCATGGCCGGCAGGCGGCGATCTCGCGCGCATTCGGCTTCTTGTGGATGCGGGCTTTCCCGCGCGGCTCCCACTTGAAGTGCTTCACGGCATTGGTGACGTAGACGCTGCGGCGGTCCAGCCCCGCTTCCTCCATCACTTCGTCGAGCAGCGCGCCGGCCGGCCCGACGAAAGGCGCCCCTTCCAGATCTTCCTTGTCGCCCGGCTGCTCGCCCACGAGGATGACGCCCGCGGACGCGGGCCCCGCTCCGAAGACGGTCTGGGTGGCGTTCGCCCAGAGAGGGCATGCCCGACACGATCGCGCCTCCGCGGCGAGCTCGCGCACGGAACGCGACGCGGGCGCGGCTCGCTCCGGAAAAAGCTCCCTCTGTGATCCGGGCACGGGCCGACGCACGCAAGCGGCCTGCCGGCCGATCCGTGTAACCCTTCCATTCGGCAGCCTGTAACCCATTCCAAATGGCGCGGGGAGGGTTCGCAACAGTCGCCAGCCGCCTCTTAGCCGGCCGATGCGACCGTGGCCCACTCATTGCTGGTTCCAGATGGGCAGGTTCGGTCGTCGAGGCTGCACGAAGGGTTGGAGGGAATGTCCGCGAAAGGAGCCAGGGTCGCCAGGGAAATCCGCTCGAGCGGGGTCCGGATCCCGTCGGGCGGCGTGACGCTGGAAGGAGACCTTGCTCTTCCGGACGGCGCGACAGGCGTCGTCCTTTTTGCCCATGGGAGCGGCAGCAGCCGCCACAGCTCGCGAAACCAGCTCCTCGCGCGCTCCCTGGAAAACCTCGGCCTCGGGACGTTGCTCTTCGACCTCCTGACCCCCGAAGAGGAGTCCGTCGACCTCATCACCCGCCATCTCCGGTTCGACATCGGTCTGCTCGCCGATAGGCTGGTCCACGCGACGAGATGGCTCGTGAGGCAACCGGAAACAGCCTCGCTCGGAATCGGCTTTTTCGGAGCGAGCACCGGCGGCGGCGCGGCTCTCGTCGCGGCGGCGGAGCTCCGCGAGCGCGTCGGCGCCGTCGTCTCCAGGGGAGGCCGCCCCGATCTGGCCGGCGAAGCGCTCGAGGGCGTGAGGTCTCCGACCCTGCTCATCGTCGGGGGCCTGGACGACGTCGTCCTCGAGCTGAACCGGATGGCCTACGAGAGGCTCGCCTGCGAGAAAGCCATCGAGATCGTGCCGGGTGCGACGCATCTCTTCGAGGAGCCGGGAGCGTTGGAGGACGTGGCACGCCGCGCAGGAGCCTGGTTCGGGCGGTACCTCCGGACGGTCGGACGATAGGGGGATGTGCATGTTGTTCGAGAACCGCGCTGAAGGCGGACGGGCGCTCGCCGCGAGGCTCCGGCATTACGCGGGCAGGAGCGACGTCTTGGTGCTCGCCCTTCCGCGCGGAGGAGTTCCGGTCGGATACGAAGTCGCGCGTGCCCTCGACGCTCCGCTCGACGTCTTCCTGGTGAGAAAGCTCGGGGTCCCGGGCCACGAGGAATACGCGATGGGAGCGATCGCGAGCGGGGGAGTCCGCTTCCTCGACGACGAGGTCGTCAGGCAGCTCGGCATCTCTCCTCTCGCCGTCGAGCGCGTAGCCCAGGCCGAGCAGCTCGAGCTCGAGCGCCGCGAGCGGGCCTATCGCGGCTCGAAGCCTGAGCCGGCGGTGGAGGGACGAACGGTCATCCTCGTCGACGACGGGCTCGCCACCGGATCCACGATGCGCGCCGCCGTCGAGGCTCTTCGGCGCCAGAAGCCGAAGAGCCTCGTCATCGGCGCCCCCGTCGGCGCTCCGGAGACGTGCGCGGAGCTGGCGAGCGAGGTGGACGAGATCGTCTGTGCCGAGACCCCGCGCCCGTTTCGGGCGGTCGGACTGTGGTACCGAAGCTTCCCGCAAACGACGGACGAGGAGGTTCACGAGCTCCTCGCCCGGGCGCAGGACGACTGGCGGAAACCTTGCTACGAATCTGCCGGGAGGATGCCGTGAAGAAAGAGCTCGTCGCCGTGAAGAAAGTGGACCTTTCTCTTCCTCAATTTGGTTTCGTCGTCGCGACACGGGCCGCTCTTGGCGCCGGGATCGGCCTCCTGGCGGCGGACAAGCTCCGCCAACGGAATCGCCATCGGCTGGGTGCCGCATTGGTGGCCGTTGGAATCCTGACGACGATCCCGGCCATGTTCCTGCTCTTCGGTCAGCACTCCCGCGCGGGCTCCGAAGAGGCCGCGCTCTGACCGGCGTCACCGGTCTCGCCGGGAGGCTGCTCGTCTGCGGCGGCTTGCTCATTTCGCCGCGCGGAGCGTTCGCGGAGCCCGTGGCGGTGCGTTATCCGGAAGGCCTCGTCCACGGGTTCCTCTCTCTGAGTAACCTCGATGGGAGCAAGCTCGCCGATGGCGAGCTGATCCAATTCAGCAAGGGCAACCGGGTCACGAGCCGTCTCGTCTTTCGCTTCAAGGACGGTTCGCTGCACGACGAGACCGTCGTGTTTTCCCAGCGCGGACGATTCCGGATGCTGCACGATCACCTCGTCCAGAAGGGGCCCGCCTTTCCGCATCCGTTGGAAGCCGAGATCGACGGCACGAGAGGCGAGGTCGAGATCCGGTATCGAGACGAGGATGGAAAGGAAAAGCTCGTCGCGAAACACTTCGATCTGCCCCCGGACGTCGCCAACGGCCTGATCCTCACGCTCATGAAGAACATTTCGCCGGACGCGCCGCGCACGACGATCTCGATGGTCGCGGCAGCCGCCAAACCCCGCGTCGTCACGCTCGTCGTCACGCCGATGGGGGAGGAGCCGTTCGCGACCGGAGGCACCGAGCGCAAGGCCATGCACTACCTCGTCAAGGTCGAGATCGGCGGCATCGCCGGTGTCGTGGCTCCCCTCGTGGGCAAGCAGCCCCCCGACTCCCACGTCTGGGTTCTGGAGGGGGAAGCGCCCGCCTTCGTGAAATCGGAAGGCCCTCTTGCCATGGATGGCGATTCCTGGCGCATCGAGCTCGTCAGTCCGGTCTGGCCGAGGTGAGGACAGCCGTCCGTCCGGCGCGTTCCGCCCACCTTTACGTCGTTCCGTGCTCTTGGTGAAAGCCCTTCTCGCAATCCGGACAGATGCCGTGCGTGAACTCCGCCTCCGAGTGATCGCGGATGTAGGCCTCGATCTGCTTCCAGTAGCCGGCGTCGTCCCGGACCTTCTTGCACCAGGCGCAGATGGGCAGGAGACCGCTCAGGATGCGCACGCGCGCGATCTCCTCGGCGACGCGCCGTTTCAGCTCCTCCTCCCGCAGGCGGAGGCTCCGAACGCGCACCTGGAAGATCGCGATTGCCGCAAGGGCGACGAGGCCGAAGGCGAGAATCGAGAACCAGAGCGTCTGCCAGAAGAAGGGCCGCACCGAGAAAGGAAGCGTCGCGCCGGTCTGGTTCCAGACCCCGTCGCTGTTGCTCGCGATGACCCGGAAGACGTAGCGGCCTGGCCTCAAGCTCGTGTAGTAGGCGGCGCGGCGCGGACCCGCGTCCACCCAGTCGGAGTCGACCCCCTCGAGGCGGTACTTGAAGCGCATCCTTTCGGGAGAAACGAAGGAGAGCGCTGCGTAGTCGAGCTCGATCGACCGGCTGCCGGGCGCGAATGCCTGTCCCGCCCCGGCGCCGAGGTCGCGGCCGTCCACGATGACCCTTTCGAATGCCACGGGCGGCAACTCGCGATTGACGCGGATCGCCTTCGGATCGACGACGGCGACGCCGCGGATCGTCGCAAACCACAGCCGGCCGTCGCGGCCTCGCCAGGCCGACGGCTGAAAACCGCCGTTGCATTCTGCCGATTTCATTCCGTCCGCTTCGCCGTACGCCGCCGAGGTCACGGCTGCTCTCTTCCCGGCGAAGAACTCCTCGAGTTCCTGCCGCGCGACCCGGAAGATGCCGCGGTTGCAGCTCATCCAGAGACTGCCGGCACCGTCGTCGAGGATTGCGAAGACGACGTCGTCGTAGAGGCCCTGCCGCGCCGTCACGGGGGAAGCTCGCCCGTCGCGCATCCGGAGGAGGCCGCCTCCCGACGTTCCGATCCAGAGGGTTCCGTCCGGATCCGATTTGAGCGCCCGGACCGCGTAGGACACGCCTTCCCCTTCTCGAAACGCCCGGAACGCGCCGTTTCGAAAGCGCGACAGCCCTGTCGTCGTCCCGATCCATAGCGCGCCGTCACGGTCCTCGCAAAGGTCCACGACGGTGTCCCCCGCGAGGCCATCCGCAGTCGAGTAGGCCGTGACGCGACCCTGATCGAGCCGATCGAGACCACCGCCGCTGGTCCCGATCCAGAGAGCGCCGCTCCGGTCCTCCAGCAGTACGCGGATCAGATTCGAGGAGAGCCCGTCCTCCTTCGCGTAGACCCGCACGTGTCCGTCCTTCAGGCGCGCGATTCCGCCACCGGAAGTCCCGACCCACAGACCGCCATCCCGCGCCTGCGTCAGAGCCGAAACCGAGTCGTGGGGCAGCCCGTCGCGCGTGGTCAACGCCGACATGCGGCCGTCCTTCAGCCGGTTCAGACCGCCACCGCGTGTCCCGACCCAGACCGCCCCCTGAGGATCCTCGAACACGGCATGAACGAACTCCTTCGTCAGGCCGTCGCGTTTTCCGTACGTCACGATCGGCGCGTCGCGCAAGCGCAGCAGGCCGTCACCGTCGGTTCCGATCCAGAGGCCGCCTTCGTGATCTTCGAGAATGCAGACTACGACCACGCCGTGCGGAGGCCCGTCGGACGCGTCGAAGGAATCCACGGCGCCGCTTCGAACGCGTGTCAGTCCCCGGCCTGTCCCGGTCCAGATCGTTCCGCCTCGGTCCTGGCGCAGCGCATTGATGCTGGAGAACTCCTTGCTCTTCGTGACTGCGATCGCTCGGCCCTCGGACAGGCGGGCGAGGCCGCCGGTCGTCGCCACCCAGACTTGGCCGTTGCTCTCCTCGAGGATGTCGTTCACGCGGTTCGCGGGCAGACCCTCGCGGGCCGTCGTCTGCGAGACGACGCGTCCTTCCCGCACGCGCGCCAGCCCCGCATCGGTGCCGATCCAGAGTGAGCCGTCGCGCGAACGGCAAAGAGCCGTCACCATGTCCCCGGGAAGTCGTTCCTGGCGGGTGAGGCGGGAAACGAACCGCTCGTCCTTCCAGCACGCGAGCCCGCCGCGTTGTGTTCCGATCCAAAGCGATCCGTCAGGCTCCGCGTAAAGGGCCAGGATCGTCTCGTTCGGCAGCCCGTCGGCGACGCCATACGCCGTGAAGTCGTCCCCCCTCTTCCGGAGGAGACCATCCACGGTTCCGATCCAGAGGCTGCCGTCGATTCCTTCGGCAAGCGCCTCGATCCTGTTTTGCCGAAACGCGGGCGTGTTGCGCGTGCTGTAGACGGTGAAGCGCACGCCGTCGAAGCGCACGAGCCCTTCCTCGGTACCCATCCACAGATAGCCGTTGCGGGTCTGGAGGAGCGCCTGGACGGAATTCTGGGGCAGGCCCTCCCGCGTGCCCCACGCATCGAGACCGAACTGGGCGATCGACTTCGACGGATCGAGAGCCTGCAGTCTCGTCGAGAAGACGAGGAGCGCAATGACCAGCGGGATCTTGCGATTCATGGGGGTGCGTCCGCGCCCAGTGTAGGCGCGTTCGACGCGGGAGGACGGTTCAGGCGGAGGCTTCCTGTCCTCTCACGCCGAGCCTTGCGGGCAGCACGCGAGCGGAGCAGGCGCCCGGCGAACCCGCGAGCTGGGAACGGCACGCCTGGTCGCAACCTTGCTTTGCAGGCCAGCGCGAGCAGGACTTCAAGCGCAGCTCGTTGCCGCCGGTGATGCGGCTGGCGATCGCGTGCGCGACTTGAATCCTTACCTGGACGGATTCTTCGGTCTCCGGACAGGTGATCTCTCGGAGGCCTCCGAAAACACGATACGCGCGAACACCGGCGGCGGCCGCGGGGACTGAGAACGCAAACGAAGCGGTGGCGACGATCGTCGAGGCGGCGTCCATAGGTTCGAGTTCCTCCTGAACCCGTGTCCTAGCAATTCGCGTTCCGCGCCGGACAGACAGCGAAACACTTACCCACAAAGGCCCCGCAGCATTCGAGTGCGAACGGAGTGTGCCTCTTTACGCCTCGTCGCTGTGTCCTGCGTGTGTCAGGACACACCAGCATGCCGAGGGTCGAGTGTCCGGTCGAACCACGCCGCCGCGTGCCGCGCCACCTGTTCGAGGGCGCCCGGCTCTTCGAAAAGGTGCGAAGCACCGGGAACAATCTCTTGCTCTTTCTCGCACGTGAGCTTTCCGTAAGCTTCCACGTTCCGCTCGAGAACCCAATCGTCCTCCCCACCCACGATCAGAAGCGTCGGAACCCGGACGTTCTGGAGCGCCTCGCCCGCCAGATCGGGACGGCCGCCGCGCAAGACCACGCTTCTCGCGGCCGAGAGGGGCTCGGCGGCGGCCACGAGCGCCGCCGCCCCGCCCGTCGAGGCGCCGAAAAAGCCCAGGGGCAGCGGGCGCGTCTCGTCGGCTTTCCGGCACCACTCGACTACGCCGAAAAGGCGGTGTGCGAGCAGGTCGATGTCGAACCGCAGATGTTGAGTCTTCATGTCGACGGCTTCCTCGCCAGGCGTCAGGAGGTCGAAGAGGAGCGTCCCCATCCTCGCGCCGTGCAAGAGGTGCGCGAGGTGTCGATTCCGGGCACCGTGTCGGCTGTCGCCGCCCCCGTGCGCGAGGACCACGAGACCCACCGCGTCGAAGGGAATGGCCAGATCGCCTCTGAGGGATACCGACTCGATGGGAATCCACACATCGCGACGGATCGGCAATGTTTTGGAGCCTGCGTGCGAAATTGCGACATCCGGAGCCATGACCGCGGGCATCGACGCACAGCCATTCGTGCCAGCAGACTCTTCTGCGCTCCTGAAGGCGACACCGCGTGCCTAAGTTAGGCACCTCCCGACCTCCGCACTTCGTTCCGTGAGGCTGACGGCAGCCAGAGTCGTTCCGCGGGCCGGCGTCTGGGGATTCGCGCGCGTCTTCGCAGCGGCGGCTCTTTTCCTGGTCGCGTGCGGGCGATCGTCTCCGACGGAGCCGGATTCGTCGATGCGAACGCTCACCGGGACGTGGAACGCGTCGCTCGTTCGGGGGCCGTGCGAGGACTGGAGCTCGGTTGTTCTGACGCTCGTCGAAATCGGGTCGTCCCTGACCGGCGAGATCGGCTCGCCCGCTGGCGTACGGCATCCGGTCACGGGAACCGTCATGACGGACCACTCGGTTTTCAGCGTGGGCAACCTGTCGGCGATCGGCGAATGCTCGTTCATGGGTTTCGACGCGACCGTCTTCGAGTACGACGCTCGGGGCCGGCTCATCGCGTTCGCAGGCGACGTCCAGGGGCGCTGCTGCGGCACGATCGCCGGCTCCTTCCGCTTCGTGCGGCAGCCGGGCGGTTGAGGCGCGGCGCCCCCGCCTTCCTCTCTCGGCCCGCATCTTCGAAGGACGATCTCGTGATCGACACGGCGCAGCAGGAGGATTCTCCAGAGAGCCTCCGCGCGAACGCTACAATCGCCGGCCGGATGTCCGGCGACTTCGTCCACCTTCACCTCCACACCCAGTATTCCCTCCTCGACGGCGCGAACCGGCTCAAGGATCTGATCAAGCAGGTGAAGGTGTCCGGGATGGACGCCGTGGCGGTGACCGACCACGGGAACATGTTCGGGGCATACGAGCTCCAGACGACCGCGCTCGAGGCCGGCATCAAACCCATCCTCGGAGTCGAGGCGTACATCGCTCCCGGATCGCGCTTCGACCGCGAGAGCACGAGGACGTTCGACGGCGAAGGGAACAACTATCACCTGACGCTGCTCGTCGAGACGCCGGACGGCTACCGGAACCTGGCGCGTCTCGTGTCCGAGGCGTTTCTCTCCGGCTTCTATTACAAACCGCGCATGGACTGGGAGCTCCTCGAGAGGTACCACGAGGGAATCATCGCGCTGTCGGGGTGCCTGAACTCGGAGGTTTCGAAACGCCTGAGGATGGGCGACTACGAGGGCGCGAAAAAAACGGCCCTGAGGTATCGAGACCTCTTCGGCAAGGATCGCTACTTCATCGAGATCATGGACCACGGGCTCCCGGAGCAGCGGCAGATCCTGCCGGACCTGCTGCGGCTCTCCTCGGAGACCGGCATTCCGCCGGTCGCGACGAACGACGCGCATTACCTGACGCGTGACGACGCCGCGGCGCAGGACGTCCTCCTCTGCATCGGCATGGGGAAGACGCTCAATGACGCGAAGCGGATGAAGTTCTACAACTCCGAGTTCTACGTGAAGGACCCCGACGAGATGAGCGACGTGTTCCGCCCGCTCACGCTCGAGGCCGTGAAGAACACTGCCGCCATCGCCGAGCGCGTGACCCCCAGCGTCATCGTGGACACGGGTCTCAAGATCCCCATGTTCCCCGTCCCCGGCGGCGACCGGACGCCCGAGGCTTATCTCGAGGACCTCGCGAAGGAAGGGCTCGAGAGGCGCCTCGAGCCTCAACGCGCGGCCTTCGAGAGCGGCACGGCGAAGAAACCGCGTCAGGAGTACGACGAGCGGCTCGCCTGGGAGCTCTCGGTGATCCGGAAGATGGGTCTCTCGAGCTACTTCCTGATCGTGTGGGATTTCATCAAGTTCGCGAAGGACGAGGGGATCCCCGTGGGACCCGGCCGTGGGAGCGCGGCCGGCTCGCTCGTCGCGTACGCGCTCGCGATCACCGACGTCGACCCGCTTCTCTACGACCTCCTCTTCGAGCGCTTCCTAAATCCGGACCGCATCTCGATGCCCGACATCGACGTCGACCTCTGCGAGCGACGCCGCGGCGAAGTCATCGAATACGTGCGCGGCAAGTACGGGCGCGAGAACGTCGGCCAGATCATCACGTTCAACTCGATGAAGGCGCGCGCCGTCATTCGCGACGTGGGCCGCGTCCTCGACGTCCCGCTCGCCGAGGTGAACCGCCTCTGCTCCCTCATCCCCGCGAACCCGGGCAAGCCGACGATGCTGGCCGAAGCGCGGCGCGACGTGAAGGAGCTGGCCGAAGCCTTGAAGGGCAACGAGACCTACCGCCGGCTCTTCGACCTGGGCGAACGCCTCGAGGGCGTGTCACGCCACGCGGGCGTCCACGCGGCCGGGGTCCTCATCGCCCCGAGGCCTCTCGTCGAGTACCTGCCGCTCTACCGAAACAGCAACGACGAGATCACGACCCAGTTCGAGATGAAGTCGGTCGACCGGATGGGCCTTCTCAAGATGGACTTCCTCGGGCTCATCACGCTGACGATCCTCGACGACGCCCTGCGCTTCGTGGCGAAGAAGGCCGGGAAACGACCGGACCTCGAGACGATCCCTCTCGACGACCCCGAGGTGTACCGGCTCTTCGCGGACGGTCGCACGGACGGCGTCTTCCAGTTCGAATCGTCCGGGATGCGCGACCTGCTCCGAAGGGTGAAGCCCGAAGTCTTCGACGACCTCGCCGCCCTCAACGCGCTGTACCGTCCGGGCGCGCTCGACGCAGGCACCGTGGAGGTCTACATCCAGCGCCGCCGCGGGACCAAGTTCGAATACCCCCTGCCGCAGCTCGAGCCGATCCTGAGGGAGACCCACGGCGTCCTCGTCTACCAGGAGCAGGTCATGCTCGCCGCGCGTGCCGTGGCCGGGTATTCGCCCGGCGAGGCGGACAAGCTTCGAAAGGCGATCGGCAAGAAGGACGAAGCGCTCCTCAAGGCCGAGGGCGACAAGTTCATCCGTAAGGCGGTCGCGGCCGGGACACCGAAGAAGAAGGCCGAGGAGCTGTGGACGCTCATCCTGCCGTTCGGCCGATACGGCTTCAACAAGTCCCATTCCGTCGTGTACGCGCTCCTCGCGTACCGGACCGCATGGATGAAGGTTCACCACCCGGTCGAGTTCCTCGCGGCCACGCTCACCGCCAACTCGGGCAGCTCGGACGACGTCGTCAAGTACGTGAACACCTGCCGGGACATGAAGATCCCGGTGCTGCCCCCGGACGTCAACGCGTCGGACCTCTCGTTCACGCCGGACGGAGCCGCGATCCGGTTCGGACTCGGAGCCGTCAAGGGCGTCGGGGAGGGCGCCGTCGCCTCCGTCCTCGCCGCCCGCGCCGGCGACGGTCCGTTCAAGTCGCTCACGGATTTCTGCTCGCGCGTCGACCTTCGTCTGAACAACCGGCGAGTCGTCGAGGCGTTGATCAAGTCGGGTTGTTTCGATTCCCTCGGGAAGAGCCGCGCCGCGTTTCTCGACGGGCTCGACCATGCGATCGCAGTCGCGACCGACGCGCGCGAGGCCGCCTCCTCGACTCAGACCCTCCTCTTCGACGTCCCGAAGGAGACGCGGATCGAGGACCAGTTTCCCGACAAGCCCGAATGGAGCGTCGACGAGAAGATCCGGTACGAAAAGGAGACGCTCGGCTTCTACATCACGGGCCATCCGCTCGCGCGATTCGAAGACGAGATCCGGTTGTTCGGCGACGTGACGTGCGAGACGCTGCGCGAGCGCCTCGACGCGCAGGTCAAGCTCGTCGGGCTCGTCGGCGCGGTCAAGAAGAGCCAGATCAAGAAGGGCCAGAACGAGGGCAAGATGATGGCGAAGGCCGTCGTCGAGGACCTCACGGGTTCCGTGCCCGTGACCGTTTTCGCGGGCCTCCTCGAGCGCGTGGGGTCGTGGCTCGCTCCGGGCCGGCCCGTGCTCGTCACCGGAACGGTGCGCCTCGCGATGGCACCGGGCGGCGCGACGCACGACCCGTCGGAGAACGAATCCGCCGGCATGCCGATCGAGATCATCGCCAGAGAGATCCAGCTCGTCGAGGGCATGAAGGAGCAGAGCGCGAAAGAGGTCCTGATCGCGCCTTCCAACTTCGACACCTTCGACGAGGCGGCGATGGGAGAGATTCTTCGAAAGTATCCCGGGTCGATTCCCGTCACGCTCGAGATGCGGCGCGCGGGTCAATTCGCAGCGCCTCTCAGGCTTTCTTCTCGATTCTGGGTGCGACCGAGCCCCGAATTCACGGCGTCGATGGAGACCCTCCTCGGTCCCGACTCCGTCCGATACTCCTACGCGGCTTCTCAATGACCGAAGAGGCGGCCATTGCCCCTGCGTTCGCCGCCGAGGAGGTCACCGCCCAGCTCGCCCGCGCAGGTGAGGTCGCCGACCGGCGGGAAGTGGGGCTGTGGTTCGTCGGGGGGGCGCTGCGCGACCTGCTCCTCGGGCGCCCTCTTCACGACGTCGATCTCGCCGTGGAGGCGGGCGCCGCGAACGCGCTCGAGCTCGCGACGCGGCTCGGAGCGCTGTCGGGCTGGACGCTGGAGAAATCCCACGCGCGGTTCGGAACGGCCCAGCTCAGGGCGCCCGGCGGCCTCCGTGTGGACATTGCCGCCACTCGCCGCGAGGAGTATCCGGCGCCGGCGAGCCTGCCGGTCGTCACCGGCACGACCACGATCGAGGAAGACCTCGGTCGCCGGGACTTCACGATCAACTCGATGGCCCGGCGGGTCGGCAAGCGCGGCCTGACGGGAATCATCCTCGACCCCTTCGGCGGCAGAAAGCACCTCGTCTCGAAGACGCTTCGCCTCCTGCACCCGAAGTCCCTCGTCGACGACCCGACGCGCGCCTACCGGGCGGTAAAATACGCGCTCAGGCTCGGATTCGAATGGGACGGGGATTTCGAAAAAGCAATCAAGAAGGCCCGTACCGCGGGCGCCTTCGGAGCTCTTTCCGGCGACCGGATGAGGAGAGGAATAGAAGAGATTTTCTTGGAAGGGGCATGGGACCGCGCGGCGCGGCTCGTCGAGGAGCTCGAACTCCTGGGCGACGTCCTTCCCGGCTGGAGAATTCCCCATTCACCTTCTAAGAAGAAAACGTCCTCTCGCTCTGCACCGGCATTCCTCGACGCATCCCGCCCGGAGGCCGAGCGTCCGAAAGCAGAAATCTCCTGGAAGCGCCTCCTCGCGCCGCTGACGCCGGTCGAGCGCGCCGCCGTCGCCTCTCGCCTGAACTTCCCGAAAGTCCTGCGGCGCGCCGCGGACGCGGAAGTGCGATGACCCGGGTCCTTCTCCTCTCGGCGCTGCTCGCGGCAAGTCCCTCTCCGTCGCCCGCTCCGACGCCGAGCCCGATTCCGACACCGACGCCCGAAAAGCGGGATCCTCATCTCATCGCCGCGCTCGAGTCCCGGCAGGGCATCGGGATGGAGCGCGTGGCGCTCTTCGACGACGGCACTCTCGTGAAGGTCACCGGATACCGCGCCGAGCGGATCGTCGACCGCAAGGCGATTTCGCCGGAAGAGATCGACGTTGTGCGAAGAGTCTGTCTCGAGGCTCTGGCCGTGCGCGCCAGAGACGTAGAAGATCCGCGCCGCTCGGCGCTCGGGGACGCGCAGGCCCGGCGCATCACGATCGAGATCACCGATCCGGCCGGCGGCTCGCGCATCTACACGTACGACGATCTCACCTCCCTTCCACTGGCGGTCGGGAGGGCCCGGGGAGCGCTCGAGGACCTGCGCTCCCGCTTCGAGAAGCAGGATCTCGCCGAGACGAAGTGGGACACGACGGTCCTGAAGTCGGGCACCTTTCTCCGAAGGCGGGCGGACGGCGTCTGGTACCGCGTCGTTCACGACGACGTGCTGGATCACGATTTCGAGCTCGAGGAGCTCGGCGCCAGCGGCGAGCAGGGGAGCCACAAGCTGAGGATCTTCGTCTACCGCGGCGACATTCCGCGCCTCTTCGAGGATCCCGCCGTCGCGGGTCCGCGGCCGGCCGCTCCCTCCCCGGCCAGGAGGCGCTGAGCGTGGTGCGCCTGACCGCCGGTACCTGGCGCGGGCGGAAGCTCGCGGTTCCGCAAGGCATCCGGCCGACGACCGAGCTCGCGCGCAAGGCGGCGTTCGACATCCTGGGCGACGCCGTCGTCGGCGCGAGGGTGCTGGACGCGTGCGCGGGCTCGGGAGCGTACGGCCTCGAGGCGCTCTCTCGCGGCGCGGCGCACGCGACGTTCGTCGAGGCGGATCGGGAGGTCGCGAGAGTCTTGAGGGGGAATGTGGAGAGGCTGCTCGCGGGGGAGCGGGCAACCATCGAAGAGACGTCCGTGGCCCGTTTTTCTTCGAAGGTGAAAGAGAGGAAGGCGCCGGATGCGCTGGAGCGTCCGTCGTTCGATGTGGTCTTTCACGATCCCCCTTTCAAAGAAATCTCCGAATCGTCCGAATCTGACCTTCGGCTCCTGCTTTCTCTCGTGGGGGCGGGAGGCTGGTTGTTTCACGAGCGCGGCGACGACGAGGTCCTTCGTCCTTCGGGCCTCGAACCGGCCGACCGCCGGCGCTACGGCACGACGCGCTACCTGGTTTTTCGTCCTTGAGCGATTTGCCGGCCTGCTAAACTTCGCGCTTCGCCGCAACGCGGCTTTGGAGCACAGAAACATGGGCAAGAACCGCAGTCTCTTCACGTCGGAGTCCGTCACCGAAGGCCATCCGGACAAGATCGCCGACCAGATCTCGGATTCGATCCTCGACGCGATCCTCCGGGACGATCCTCTCGGGCGCGTCGCGTGCGAGACGCTCGTCACGACGGGCCTCGCGCTCATCGCGGGCGAGATCACGACGAAGACCTACGTGGACATCCCGGGCATCGTGAGAGAGACGATCCGCGACGTCGGCTATACGCGCGCGAAGTACGGATTCGACCATGAGACCTGCGCCGTCATCTCGACGATCGACAAGCAGTCGCCGGACATCGCGATGGGGGTCGACACCGGCGGCGCCGGAGATCAGGGGCTCATGTTCGGGCTCGCCGTACGCGAGACCGAGGAGTTCATGCCTCTTCCGATCACGCTCGCGCACAAGCTCACGATGCGCCTGGCGGAGGCCCGGAAGTCGAAGACGCTCGAATGGCTGCGCCCCGACGGGAAGAGCCAGGTCACGGTGGAGTACGAGGGCGATCGGCCGGTGCGTGTGGAGGCGGTCGTCATCTCGACGCAGCATGCCGAGACGGTTCCCACGCCCGAGCTGCGTGAGGCCGTCCGTGAGGAAATCATCCGGCCGGTCGTGCCCGCCGCGCTCCTCGACGACAACACGAAGTTTCACATCAATCCGACGGGCCGGTTCGTCGTCGGCGGGCCGCAGGGCGACACGGGCCTGACCGGCCGCAAGATCATCGTCGACACGTACGGCGGGTACGGGCGCCATGGCGGCGGCGCGTTCTCGGGCAAGGATGCGACGAAGGTCGACCGCTCGGCGTCCTACATGGCGCGCTACATCGCGAAGAACCTCGTTGCCGCCGGCCTCGCCGACAAGGTCGAGGTCCAGCTCGCCTACGCGATCGGCGTCGCGGACCCGGTCTCGGTCCTCGTCGAGACGTTCGGGACTTCGAACGTCGACCCGGCGGCGCTCTCGAAGCTCGTACGCGAGCACTTCACGCTCACGCCGAAGGGCATCATCGATGCCCTCGACCTGAGGCGCCCCATTTTCAAGAAAACCGCGGCCTATGGCCATTTCGGCCGACGCCTCCCGGAGTTCACGTGGGAGCGCACCGACAAGGCCGAGTCCCTCGCGGCGGCTTTCCGCTCCGCGGTGCCCACGACCGTCTGAGAAAGAGAAAGAGATTGACGCCCAGCCCTCCCTGACCCCCTGTGAGAAGATTTCGCCTTCCTTCTATATCACGCCAGCATGATCATATGATATGATTTCATGGTGCTTGAGTCCGCCGCCGCCCTGTCCGCCCTGGCCGACCCGCTGCGCCTGCGGGCGGTTCGGCTCCTCTCGCGTGAGGAGCTGCAGGTGCGGGAGATCCAGCGGATCCTCGGGGCCGCTCAATCGCGCGTCTCGAACCACCTCGCCGTGCTGCGGCGCGCCGGCCTCGTCGAGACGCGCCGGACGAACGGGGCCGAGCGATACGCGGCGACGGGCGACGGGCGGAAGCTCTGGTCCTCGGTGGCTCCGGCCGTCACGGATTCCGCGTTCCCATCGGACGACGAGAGGCTGAAAGACGTCCTGGAGGAGCGAGCGACGGCGCTTTCCGAGGTGAGCTTCGACGCGGTTGCGGGGGAGTGGGACCGGTTTCAGGCCCCCTTCTACTCGCCGGGAGTCCGCGAGGCGCCGCTCCTCAGGCTCGTGCCGCGCGGCCTCAGGGTCGCCGATATCGGTTGCGGCACGGGTCTGCTGACGCTGACGCTTGCCGGCGTGGCGGAGAAGGTCGAGGCCGTGGACGCGAGCGAACGCATGGTGCGCCTCGCACGGGAGAAGCTCAGGCGCGCAGGCGCCGCGAACGTGACGGTGCGGCGCGCGAGCGCCGAGAAGCTGCCGTTCGACGACGGCGCGTTCGATGCGATCTTCGCGTTCCATCTTCTCCGGCATCTCGTCAAGCCCGGGGACGCGCTCCTGGAGCTGGGACGAACCATGAAACCGGGCGGCCGGGTCGTCCTCGTGGAGCTCGAGCCTCACGGGATCCGGGCGCTCCGGGCCGTGACGGGAGCCCATCACCTCGGCCTGCCGCGCGAGACCGTGCGCGCCGGTCTCGGGCGCGCCGGTTTCGCCGACGCACGCTTCTCGGCTTTCGCTCCCTACCGCGTCTCCTCGGACTCCGGGGAAGTCGCTCTCGCCACGTACATCGTCGACGCCGTCCGGAATTCCGTGCACGGCCGCAAGGAGATCGCATGACGACCGCCACCCTCCCCGCCCACGACGTGAAGGACCTTTCTCTCGCCGCCAAGGGACGGCTTCGGATGGAATGGGCCGATCGTTCGATGCCCGTTCTCGCGCGAATCCGCGAGCGATTCGAGAAGGAAAGACCGCTCGCCGGAATACGGCTGTCGGCCTGTCTCCACGTCACGACCGAGACGGGAAATCTCGCCCGCGCGCTGAAGGCCGGCGGCGCCGACGTGGTGCTCTGCGCGTCGAACCCCCTCTCCACGCAGGACGACGTGGCCGCCGCGCTCGTCGCCGAGTTCGGAATCTCGACGTACGCGATCAAGGGCGAGGACAACCGGACGTACTACGCGCACATTCAGGCCGCGCTCCAGCACGCGCCGAACATGACGATGGACGACGGAGCGGACCTCGTGTCGTCGCTGCTGTTCATCGCCCTCGGGAAGGAAGGGCAGCTCGAGCCCTCCCTCTCGGCCTGGGCCCGGGGTCTGCCGGGCGCCGAGAAGAAGGCTCTTCTCGAAGGGATCATCGGAGGAACCGAGGAGACGACGACGGGCGTCATCCGGCTCAAGGCCATGGAGAGGGAAGGCGTGCTGAAGTTCCCGGTCGTCGCCGTGAACGACGCCGAGACGAAGCACTTCTTCGACAATCGGTATGGGACCGGCCAGTCCACGATCGACGGCATCATCCGCGCGACGAATCTCCTGATCGCCGGCCTGAACGTCGTCGTCGCCGGGTACGGTTGGTGCGGCAAGGGCGTCGCGATGCGGGCCAAGGGTCTCGGCGCGAACGTGATCGTGACGGAGATCAACCCGGTCCGTGCGATCGAGGCCGCGATGGACGGCTTCCGCGTGATGCCGATGTCCGAAGCCGCGAGGGTCGGCGACATCTTCGTCACGGTGACGGGCAACAAGGGCGTCCTCGGCGACGAGCACTTCGCGGCGATGAAATCCGGTGCGGTCATCGCGAACTCGGGGCATTTCAACGTGGAGATCGACATCCCCTCGCTCGAGAAGCGGGCCGCGACGCGCCGCATGATCCGTGAGTTCGTCGAGGAGTTCCGTCTCGGGGACGGCCGCACGATCTTCCTCCTTGGAGACGGGCGCCTCATCAACCTCGCGGCAGCCGAAGGGCACCCCGCCTCGGTGATGGACATGTCCTTCGCGAACCAGGCCCTCGGCGCCGAGTACATGGTCAAGAACCACGCGACCCTTGGAAACAAGGTCCACTCCATCCCGCCGGCGATCGACGCCGAGATCGCGCGCCTCAAGCTCGCCTCGATGGGCATCGCGATCGACGTGCTCACGAAGGAGCAGGAGAAATACCTCGCTGGCTGGGAAGAGGGGACCTAGCAGGCTGCTGAAAAAGGGCTCCTGAAAATCGCGGCGAGGCATTGACTGCTGCGCGATGCGGCTGCACCTTGATGTGCATGCGTGGAGACAACGAAAAGCAGGTCGATCTTGTCGTGACGATGACGCCCGAGGAGCTCGTGCCGCGGGACCACCCGATCCGCAAGGTGAAGGCGCTTGCAGACGAAGCGCTCAGGCGTCTCGAGCCCAAGCTCGCCAGGCTGTACTCGGAGCGAGGGCGTCCATCGATTCCGCCCGAGATGCTTCTCAAGGCGCAGATCCTCATCGCGCTGTACAGCGTGAGAAGCGAGCGGCTCTTCTGCGAGCGGCTCGGGTACGACTTTCTCTTCCGCTGGTTCCTGGACATGCCGGGGCTTGCACCGGCCTTCGATCCGACGACCTTCTCGAAGAACCGCCAGAGACTGTTGGAGGCCGAGGTCTTCGAGGAGTTCTTCTCGGAAGTCGTCGCACAGGCCCGCAAGAAGTTTCTTCTCTCGGACGAGCACTTCACCGTGGACGGCACGCTGATCGAAGCGAACGCCTCCTTGAAGAGCTTCCAGCCCCGGAAGGACAAGGACGGTAAGGGCGGCGATGAGCCGCCAGCTCCTGGCGGCCGCAACGCCGATGTCGACTTTCGCGGCCAGAAGAGGCGCAACGACACGCACGCCTCGACGACCGATCCCGACGCCAAGCTCTACAAGAAGGGAGACGGCCAGCCTTCGCAGCTGTGCTACCTCGGCCACGTCTTGATGGAGAACAGAAACGGACTGTGCGTGAAGGCGCGCGTAACGACGGCCGACGGCTACGGGGAGAGGTCGGCCGCACTGGGCATGGTCGACGAGCTGGGCTCGGACAAGCGCATCACGCTGGCCGGCGACAAGGGCTACGACACGAGGGATTTCATCGAAAGGCTCCGAGAGAGAGGCGTCACGCCCCACGTGGCCCAGAACACCACCAACAGGCGCAGCGCCATCGACCGAAGGACGACGAGACACGCGGGCTACGCCGTGAGCCAGCGAATCAGGAAGCGCGTCGAAGAAATCTTCGGCTGGAGTAAGACCATCGGAGGCCTGGCCAAGACGCGCTTCCGAGGACTCGCCCGCGTGGCGGCTCACGTCCTCAGCGTGATGACGGCCTACAACCTCGTCCGAATGGCGCGAATGGAGTCCTCGACCGCCTGATTCCCCCTGAAGCGCCCCTCGGTGCGACCGAAGCGGGCCGAAAAAGGCGAGCAGCACGGACTCACTCTCTCGAAGCAATCCCCTCTTTCAGCTTGACGTGTCTTCTCCCGCTCAAGCTCCTTTGAAAAAGAGCCCTTTCTTCAGCAGCCTGCTAGGTCCTCACTCCGAGCAGGCCCCACGCCGCACCGAGGCCGAAGAAAACGTTCGGAGCCCAGGCCGCGAGGAACGGCGGGATCGCCCCCTGCTGCCCGAAGGAGACGAGGAGCGCGGACAGGAAGAGGTACGTGAGGCCGAGGAAGAGCGCGACGCCGACTCCGGCCACGGCGCCGCGCTTGCCGTACGTGAACGCGAAGGGGAGTCCGATGAGTGTCAGGAGAAGGGCGGACGCGGCCGCCGCGGTCTTCTGGTGGAGACCCGTCGCGAGCGCGGCCGTGTCGGCGCCGACCTTGCGACGCACGTCGATGAACCGGGACAGTTCGCGAAACGTCATCTGACGCGGGTCCGCACGCCCCGCTGCGAAGCCCGCCGCGGCCTCTGGAGCTTCGATGAAGAAGGGACCGTCGCGCCGGATGGCCAGCGAGTTGTCCGGCGAGAACGTCCGGATCCAGCCGCGTTCCGCGAGAAGGCCTCTCCCGGGCGCGAGGCGCGCGAGGGCTGCGTCCTGGCGCGAGACGAGCTTCCAGGTCGCCGGGTCGATTTGAAGCACGGTGACGCCGCTCGCGACGAGCGACACGGGGTCGTACGCATCCGCCGCGAGAAAGCGGCCGCCGTCGCCTCGGAACCAGGACCCGCTTGCGCCGCTGACCGGCGGCTTCTGGCCTTTGAGCAGGAAGCGAATCCGGTCGGACTCGGACGCGGCCGCCGGAACGACACGCTCGGCGAACACGAAAAGCCCTGCTCCCGCGGCGACGGCGAGGACGAGGAGGGGGGCCGTGATCCGATGAAGGGAAACGCCGTGCGCCAGGAGCGCGGTCGTCTCGGAGGAGCGCACGAGGCTCGCGACCGTCACGAGCGCCGCCACGAGAAACGCGAACGGCACGATGTCCAGAATGATCGGCGGGAGAAATGCCTGGTAGTAACGGAGGATGAGCGCGGTCGGAGACCGGTGCCGCGCGATGTCGTCGGAGATCTCGAGGTAATCGATCAGGACGTAAAGCGTTGCGATCGATACGACGACGAGAGCGAAGATTCCGAGAAACCGCCGGGCGACGTACCGGTCGATGAGGAGAATTCCCCTGAGGGAAGCGCGCCGCCCTTGGACGCTCGGGACGTCGAGAGAGGGCTGACCCGGGGCGGCGGCGATGGCCGAAACGGCGGGAGCGACCACCGTCGTGGGAAGCGAGAACACGGCCTTGTCCCGCCGCACGCGTGAGAGCGCGAAAACGCCGAACGCCAGGAGGAGGAGGTTCGGCAGCCACATGGCGAGAGCCGGGGAGGTGCTTCCCTCGATCGCGCGGGCCTCGCCCGTGGCGAGAAGAGAGTAGTAGAGCAGCACGATCGCGACCGAGACCGCGAACCCTGCAGCCCGCCCGCCTCGCCGGTTGACGATTCCGAGAGGGAGCCCGATGAGGCCGAAGACGAGGCAGGCCGCGGGCAACGCGAACTTCTTGTGGACCTCGGTGAGCGCGAGCCTGCGGTCCTCGGGCCGCCGGGTGCTCGCCGCGGCTCGCTCCAGGAGCTCGCGGAGCGTCTGCTCGCGAATCTGTTTCTCCGTCACGCCGCGCGACGGCCCGTTGTCCTGCAGCACCATGCGGTGACGCGAGAAGGACGTCACGTCGTATCGGCCGCCGGCGTCCTGCACGTGGTGGGTTTCGGCGTCCTCGACGCTCAGCCAGAGACGACCCTGGTCCTCCTCCAGCTCGAGCCAGCCTCGCTTCGCGAGCGTCAGCCTTTCACCTTCCGGGCTGGAGCGGTCTGAAATGATGAGGCCCGTGAGCTCCCGGCGATCGGGCGAAGCCCCCTCGGCGTAGACGCGGAGACCGGCGATTTCCGGGCTGAAGACACCTGGTTGGATCCGCTGGGCGAAGGCGAAGCTCGAGAGGCGGAGCTTCATCCCGTAGAGCAGGTGGTTTGTCCGCGGGACGACACCGAGCATCAGCGCCAGGGTGGCCGCGCCGATGCCCACGGCCAGGAAGCCGATCGGCCGGTAGAGGGACAGGAGATCGACGCCCGAAGCGCGGAGCGCCGTCAGCTCGAGGTCCGCCGATAGGCGGCCGATCCCGATCAGGAGGCCGAGGAGGAAGGCGATGGGCAGCGTGAGGACGATGATGTGAGGGAGCGAGAGGGCGACAACCAGCCCGGCCTCGACGAAAGGTTGCTCGCTCTGTACGAGGAGCTCCGAGAACTGCACGAGCCCCCGGACGGCCATAAACCCCGTGTAGGCGAGGAAGCCCACGATCGTGGGCGCGAGAACCTCCCGGAAGACATAACGGTCCAGCAGCCGCCGCACGGAAGAGATGGTAAGGCGAAGGAGAAGATTCTCTTAGAAGGGAATATGGCGGGCGAGCGCAGTCCGGATGGCGAGCCTGGTGCGGGCGGCCCAGGCACCTTCTAAGGAATCCCCGGTGCTCGTTTCGGTCGGATTCCCACGCCAATGTACAACGTCCGATAATATTTATTATGTTAAATATTAGATGACCCTTGCCTAATGAAATAAGGCGACCCTCGCGGGCCCGCACTTCCCTGCGCACGCCGACAAAAATCGATGCGCAAGACGTGAGGGAGTATTTCTTAGAAGGTGAATGAGTAGGAAGGCTCTGGGGATCTCGCAGAGCGCTTCGGTGTGCGGGGGCTCCACGTACCCTTCTAAGAGATCTTTTGCGGCGGTTCAGGACGCTCCGGCCGAGCAGCTGGAGTCCAGCCTCGAAGCTGGGAGGGTGTTACTCCGAGAGCAAGAACTATTTCTTCGCCTTGACCGCTTTCGCCTTCACAAAGCGACCCTGCGTCTCGAGGTCGATATCTCCCGCTTCGATCCGCCGTGCGAGATCGCGGATCGCCTCGAGGATTTCATCCTTCTTGTGGAGGCGGCCCTTGAGGACGAGGCTCACCTTGTAGCGCTTGTCCTCCGGAGCAAAGTCGAGCGTGTACGCTCTCTTCAGTCCGCCCAGCTTCGAGCTGGTGCCGCGTCGCGCGTCCTTCTTCACTTCGCGCAGGACGTCGCGGCTCAGCGTGTCGCCGTTCGCCAGCGCCATGACGGCGGCGAGCATGAGGTCTTCGTCCTTCAGTCTTCCAAGCTCGAGCAGGAACGATCTTGACCCGATGTCGGCACGCCGACATTCGGCCTGAACGCGCTCGGGAAGCCTCGCAATCGACAAGGCTTCCGTGATCGTCACGCGCGACTTCCCCACGGCATCCGCGATCTGCTCGTGCGTGTAACCGTGGCGCTCCTGTAGAGCCTTGTAGCCGTCCGCTTCCTCGAACGGGCTCAGGTCCTTGCGCTGGAGATTCTCGACGAGCGCGATCTCGAGCAGCTCGTTGTCGGCAACGTCCATCTCGATGCAGGGAATCTCCGAGAGACCCGCTTCGAGGGACGCGCGAAAGCGCCTCTCTCCCGAGATGATCGTGAAGCGCCCGTCTCCCCGTGGACGCACGAGAATCGGCTCGAGGACGCCCTTGTCCAGGATGGATTTCGTTAGGTCGGCGAGGTCGCCCATAGCGCTTCGAGGCTGATCGGGATTTGCCTCGATGAGATGGATCGGGATACGACGACCGACCGGCAGTTCGTCGGCGCGGACGAGCTGCTCGACGAAATGCGAGTCGTGGCGCATGCGCGAAGTCTCGGGAAGGCCGCGGCGTTTAGACACGAGAGAGGATCTCCTCCGTCAGGCTGTAGTACTCGAGCGCGCCTGACGAGCGCGGAGCGAATGTGAAGATGGATTCCCGATACGCCGGCGATTCCTCCAGCCGGATGGACTTCGAGATCGTCGTCTTGAAGAGCTTTCCCTTGAAGACCTCGTTGATCTGGCTCTGAATGTCCTTGCCGAGCGTCGTCCGCTTGTCGTGAAGCGTGATCACGACACCCAGGATCTGGAGATTCGGATTCGGCCGGCTCTTGATCTTCTCGATCGTCTCGAGGAGATCATCGGTCCCTTCGAGCGCGAAGTACGAAGACTGAATCGGAATCAGGATGTGCGTCGAGGCGACGAGGGCGTTCACCGTGATCATGCCGAGCGTGGGCGGCGTGTCGATGAGGATCGCGTCGTATTCGCCCGACTCGCGCACGACCTGGAGCTTGTCCTTCAGCCGGAAGTGCCCGTCGAGTTCGCCGAGGAGCTTCGACTCCACCTTCGCGAGCGAGATGCGCGCAGGCGCGACCGTCAGCTTCGGGAGGCTCGTCTGCTTGACGATGTCGAAGAACGATACGCTCGGGTCGGTGAGCACGTCGTACATCGACTTTTCCACGTCCTTGCGATCCACGAAAGACATCGTGGAGTTGCCCTGGGGATCCAGGTCGATGAGCAGCGTCCGGAGACCTTTTTGCGCAAGAGCCGCTGCGAGATTGATCGCGGTGGTGGTCTTCCCCACTCCGCCCTTCTGATTTGCAACGGTGATGATCATGCGCTGGCGACGCGGATGATACGGAGGGGGCGAGGAGGCATCAAGGACGAAAGGTACGTCCCGCCCGGAAAATCACATCCGGTACTTGCCGAGGGTGTCGGGATCGGCTTCCTCGAGCCACTTCTTGAGACGTTCCGCGTTCTGCGCTTCGGCGGTGTCCTCGCCGCTCCGGCTCATCTCGAGAACCGACTCCTCCACGAAGACCGGCGCCTGGAGCCGGAGCGCGAGCGCGATCGCATCCGACGGGCGGCTGTCGACGAGGACGTCCTTGTTCGCGACGCGGAGGTGAATCTGGGCGTAGAACGTGTTTTCCTTGAGGCTGTTGATCACGACGCGCAACACGTTGCCCTCGATCTGGGTGATGAGGTTCTTCAGGAGGTCGTGCGTCATCGGCCTCGGCGTCGTCACGCCTTCCATTTGAAGAGCGATGGCATTCGCCTCGAAGACCCCGACCCAGATCGGCAGAAAGTTCTTCTCCTCGGCGTCCCGCAGGATCACGACCGGCATGTTTGCGATCGGATCGACGATGAGCGCTTTCACATCCATTTTGACGCTCAAGGTAGTTTCTCCTGGGACTCAATCTAGGGAGGAATTGTGGATAAAGCAAGGAAGAGCCCTTCATTCACAGGGCATGATTTGCTATTAAGTGCTTTTAATAGAATGAATTAAAAGAGATTTTCAGAAGACGGGAAACCGAAGACTTCTTAGAAAGTGCCCGTGCCGGAGTCAGCGCCGGTGGCGAGCGTGCTACGGCCGCGCTCGTAGACCCTTCTAAGAGGATTCTCTTCTCCCTCTTCGACCGCTTCTCTTCTTCCGAGCAAAGAATTCGGAAATCCCCGCTCGATCCGCACGTTCACGAGCGTGCCTGGTTTGAGATCCGATTCCCCCGCGATGTTGACGACGCGGTTGCAGCGCGATCGGCCGGAGCTGATGCGCCGTCTTCGATCGAGCCCTTCCACGAGCACCTCGAGAACGCGACCCTCCATCTCGCCGTTCACCTGCCGCTGGATCTCCTGCTGGATCGACATGAGGCGGGCGAGTCGGGCAGACGCCACACGCGGCGTGACGTCGTGCTCCCAGCGCAGCGCGGCAGTCTGCGGGCGAGGCGAATACGTGAAAGAGAAGACGCCGGCGAACCTCACCTCTTCGAGGAGCGAGAGCGTGGCGGCAAAGTCTTCGTCCGTCTCGCCGGGGAACCCCACGATCACGTCGGTCGAAAGCGCCAGGTTGGGGATGGCATCGCGAAGAGACGCCGCGAGGTCGAGGTATTCCGCGCGCGTGTACTGGCGCTTCATGCGGCGCAGCACCGCGTCGGAGCCGGACTGGACCGGCAGGTGCAGCGCGGGAACGACCACGGGCGTCTCGGCCATCGCGGCTATGAGGCGCGCGGAGAAATTGCGCGGGTGGGACGTCACGAATCGGAGGCGCCGGAGACCCGGCAGAGCGCCGACCGCGCGCAGCAGGTCGGCGAGATCCTCCCCGGTCTCGGGGTCGCGGAACGCATTCACGGTTTGTCCGAGAAGCTCGATCTCCAGAGCTCCCTCGTCGATCAGGCGACGGGACTCGTCCACGACGTCGTTGAGTCGCCGATTACGTTCGCGCCCGCGCGTGCGGGGAACGACGCAGAACGTGCAGTTCTTGTTGCAGCCCTCGATGACGGTGATCGCGGCGCGATACGGCACCGAGCGTGCGATCGCGCCGGGGGTGTAGACGACCTCGTCCGGATCGAAGCCTGTCTCGCAAGGTCGGTCTTCCTCTTCTTCGACCCGGCGCAGAACCGACGGCAGGGCCTCGATGCGTCCCGTACCGAGCACGAAATCGACCTGCGGCAACCGCTCGAGCAGCTTCTCCCCTTCCTGCTGCGCAACACAGCCGCAGACGCCGAGCACCGTCTCCGGGCGCTCTCGCTTCAGTTTCGCGAGACGCCCGAGACGGTCGTAGACCTTCTGCTCGGCCTTGTCGCGAACGGAGCACGTGTTCAGGAGGATCACGGCGGCTTCCTCGGGCGACGCGACTTCCGAGAACCCTTCACGCGCGAGGAGCCCGACGAAACGCCTCCCGTCGAGAACGTTCATCTGGCAGCCCCAGGTCTCGACGAAGACTTTTCGGGCCGCGCGGCGGAAGGTAGGAACGCTCACACGGCGAGCTTACAGGCTCTTTCTACCTCAACCAACCCGGAGGGGCGTTCGACCTGCGGGCCTCCTCGGAGAGGTCTTCGAGCCCCTTGCGCGCGTCCTCGAGCTCCTGGCGCGCCTTCGAGAGCTCTTCGCGCGCCTTGTCCCACGCGGGCTTGACGACGGCGTCGCGCCGGTTGCCGTCGCTCATCGCGTAGAAGTCGTTCTCGAGCTGCTTCGATCTCGTCTCCAGCTCGCGCACGCGCAGCTCGCCATTCTGGACGGATGCCTTCGAACGCTCGACGAGGGCTCTCCAGTCGTCTTCGCTTCGGCCCTTGTCGTCGCGAGAGACGTCGGGCGGAACCGGCGGCGCTGCGGCCGACGCGGCCTGCTTTCCGGAGGTCTTGGCGGGCGGACTCTTGCCGGCCGCCCCCTTGGGAGTCGGCGCCGGAGCGGCGCCTTTCCGCAGGGTTTCGTTCGTGATCGTTCCCAGGGATTTCTTGCGCGGCTGGTCCTTGCGCGCTTCCTTCGAGAGCTTCACGACGTCCGCGAGAGAACGCCCGGCGCCCGCGCTCTGCGTCTTCCCCCCGGACAGAACGGGTGCGACGGGCGTTGGGGCCGGCGTGAGCGACGTCGCGGATGCGGGAGTCGCCTCCGGGGACATCCCCGACAGCGCCGGGTCCTGCGCGACGGCCGCGAGCGCGACCGCACCCAGAATTGCGAGGGAGATCAGCGCCTCTCGCGCGATTCGGGTCATGGCGTCGAGGTTCCTTCCCGCCCGTAGCGGTCGGAGAGCCGGACGACATCGTCGAGCTCCGGCGTCGAGACCTCGACGACGAGACAGTCGGTTTCGCCCGCGTACATCCGGTGCCGCGTCCCGGGGTCGACGTGGAAGGACTCTCCCGGTGCGAGGTGAAGGTCCGCCTTCTCCCCCGCCCATTCGACTTCGAGCCCGAGAGTTCCTTCGAGGACGTGAACGGTCTCTTCCTTGCGGTTGTGGTACTGGTACGAAAGCGACTCGCCCGCCCGGATGAGGATCAGCTTGCCCGCGTATCGGCCGGTCTCGGCGAAGATGCGCTCTTCGCCCCAGGGCTTCGCGACGATCCGCGGCCGGCCCGCTCCCAGCTTCCTGCTCATGCGCGCACCGGAGAGAGGTCGCGCAGCTCCTGCGCGAGGAACGACGAGACTTCGTCCGCGGTCGACATCGACAGGGCCGCGCTCGCGACGCGCTCGGCGTCTTTCGTCGAAACTCCGCGCAGGAACTCCTTCACGACCGGGACCGTGCGGGGCCCCATCGAGAATTCGCGAATTCCGAGGCCGAGAAAGAGCAGGACGAGCGCGGGGTCCGCCGCCATCTCGCCGCAAACGGAGAGCGGCTTCTGAGCGGCCCGGGCCGCTTCGGCCACCCGCGCGACGAGTCGAAGCACCGCAGGATGCGTCGGCCGGAACAGGTCCGAGACGGTCTCGTTCGCCCGGTCCACCGCGAGCGTGTACTGGATGAGGTCGTTCGTGCCGAGAGCGAGGAAATCCGCCTCCGGCGCGAGCAAGTCGGCGGTCATCGCCGCGGAGGGCACTTCGATCATCGCGCCGAGCGGAATGTCGTCTGGAACGGCGATGCCCCGCTCGAGCACGTCCTCCCGCGCTTCCTTCAGGAGCAGTCGGACCCGGCGAATCTCCTCGACGCCCGAGACCATCGGGACGAGGATGCGGAGGTTGCCCGAGGAAGCCGCGGCGAGCAGCGCGCGGAGCTGCGTGGAGAACATTTCCGGCCGCGCGAAGCACAGACGTACGCCTCGCAGCCCGAGGACGGGATTGACCTCTGCGGAACCGACGAGGTGGCGGGCCCCTTTCTTGCCGCCGAGGTCGTACGTCCGGATTACGACGGGTCGGGGCGCAAGGCCTTCGAGAAGCGCGCGGTACGCGCGTGACTGCTCTTCCTCGGACGGGAATTCGTCGCCTTCCTTCGAAAGGTAGAGGAACTCGGACCGGAAAAGGCCGACCCCGTCGGCTCCGTACTCCAGGACGTCGCGGACCTCGTTCGCGAGCTCGATGTTCGCGCGCACGAAGACCTCGGCGCCGTCGGACGTGCGGGTGATCGCGTCGTGGCTGCGCTCCTTGAGCGACTTCTCGTGGCGCGCCTCCTGGTCGCGACGTTCCCGAAAGAGAGCGACGACGCTCTCGGAGGGCTCGCGCCAGACGAGACCGTCCCGCCCGTCGACCACGACCCGGTCGCCTTCTCCGACTTCCGCCAGAAGATGCGGCACGCCGACCACGGCGGGAATTCCGAAGGACCGCGCGAGGATCGCAGCGTGCGACGTGCGGCCGCCGCGTTCTGTGACGAAGCCGACGACACGGTCGCGAGGAATACGCACGGCGTCGGACGGCGTGAGCTCGTCCGCGACGAGGACGATCGCTTCCCCCGCGAGGTCCTCCATCCTCATGCGCGAGTACTCCTCGCCCCCGAGATGCTTCTTGAGAATGCGGGCGACGTCGTCGATGTCGGCGCCCTGGTGCGCGAAGTTCTCGTCCGGCAGGCTCCGGAAGCGCGCGGAGAGGTCCGCGGCCGTTTCCGCGACCGCCCATTCGGCATTGACTTTCTCGTGCGCGATCCGGCGCTCGATCGGGCCGAGAAAGGTGCGGTCCTTCAGGAACAGGGCGTGGGCCTGGAAGATCCCGGCGTACTCCGTCCCGAGGCTCTCCTTCACGTGCTGCGCCGTGGACTCGATTTCGTGGGCAGCGGACTCGGCCGCCCGCCGGAAACGCTCGATCTCGGGCTCGATCTCTTCGGGCTCGAGAGCCCGCCTCGGCGAGGAGTCCTCTCGCGAGACCCAGAGCACGGCACGCCCGACGGCGATACCGGGTGATACGGGAATCCCGGTCAGCGAAAGGGAGCGTTTCACCGTCCTATTGTAACGATCCCTTCAATCCGCCTCGTCGAACTTCCGATCCACGAGGTTGCGGAGGGCCTCGAGCGCCTGCTCCTCGTCGCTTCCTTCCACGCGCACGTGGAGGGGCGTGCCCTTGCCGGCCGCGAGCAGCAGGAGACCCAGGATGCTCTTGCCATCCACCTCCTCGCCGTCCCGTGAGAGCGAGACTTTCGCATCGAACGAGGAGGCGGCGTGAACGAGCTTTGCGGCAGCGCGCGCGTGCAGGCCAAGCCTGTTCTTGAGCGTGAGCGTGGCCTCCTTCACCAGCGGGGGCCTCCGGGGGGCCCGTCCACGAGCTCCGCGGCCGCGACGATGGCGCGCCGCCCGCGCTCGACGAGCACATGAGCGATTTCCCGCGGACTCTTGCCCTCGCGCACGAGGGCCCGCGCCTTCACGACCATGGGAAGGTTGACGCCCGAGACGATCTCGATCTCTCCCGGCTCGAGAAAGGCGAGCGCCAGATTCGACGGAGTGCCGCCGAACATGTCCGTCAGGAGGACGACGCCTTTCCCGTGGTTCGCTTCCGAGATGGCCTTCTCGAGGCGCCGGCTCGAGGACTCGGGCGACTCGTCCCAGGCGAGCGAGAGGGCCCCGAAGTCCTCGGGCTCGTCCGGCTCGAGCATGTGCACCGTCTCGCGCAACGCGTTCGCGAGCGGTCCGTGCGACAGAAGGAGCAGTCCCACGAAGGGGCCGGCGGAGATCGCCATGGTCAGTCGAGGGCCTCGTCCCGATGGGAGACCCGCACGGGATAGCCCATCGTGGTGAGATCGCGCGCGAGGCGCTCGGCGACGTAGACCGAGCGATGCCGGCCTCCCGTGCAGCCGATGCCGATCGTGAGATACGCGCGGTTCTCGCCGCGGTAGTTCGGAAGGCAGAACGCCAGGAAATCCTTGAGGTGCGCGTAGAAGGGTTC
This sequence comes from Thermoanaerobaculia bacterium, assembly GCA_963719225.1. Lineage (GTDB taxonomy): Bacteria > Acidobacteriota > Thermoanaerobaculia > UBA5066 > UBA5066 > Fen-183. Next base: position 2,045,479 of record CAVRAY010000001.1, read on the forward strand.
GGTCTGGGCTCCCGCCTCGATGAACTTCGCGACCTCGCTGTCGCGCCCGGTCCGGGGCCTCAGTCGCGCGTCGAAATGGGGGTTCGCGAGGAAGCGCACGTCGAAGCAGAGGTCGAGCGCGGCGGGATGGCCGTGCTTGAAGCCGAAGGAAACGAGCGAGACGGCGAGGACGCCGGGATCCCCGGGCTCGCGAAAATGCTGCGCGACCGCGGCCCTGAGCTCGTGCACCGTCATGGCCGTCGTGTCGATCACGAGGTCGGACCTGGCCTTCACCTCGGCGAGGAGGCGTCTTTCGAACGCGACCGCCTCCCCGAGCGAGCGCCCGTCCGCGAGCGGGTGCGGCCTGCGCGTCGCCGAGAAGCGGTTCAGAAGCGCGCGGTCGTCACAGTCGAGGAAGAGCACCGTGATCGGAAGTCGCTGTCGGAGCTTCTCGAGGAGTCCCGGAAAATGCTCGGCGAAGTCCGGGTTGCGCACGTCGAGGATGACGGCGTTCTTTCGCCGCGGCATGCGGCCCGCGGCAACCTCTCCGGCGAACTCCTCGAGCAGGGAGAGCGGCAGGTTGTCCACGGTCGTGTAGCCGATGTCCTCGAGGGCATGAGCGACGAACGACTTCCCGGAGCCGGACAGTCCCGTGGCGACGACGAGGCGCGTCGCGCTCCCCGTCAACGTGCCCTCTCGCGGGCGGAGATCTTGCGCCGGGTCCGCCGCGCGATCGTGAAGCGATCCGACGCGGCCTTCCGCGCGATCTCGTCGTGGACCTTTGCGGCGATCTCGCGCGCCGCGTTGAAGCCGCGGCGCTTGAGGAGCTGGTTTCGCGCCGCGATCTCGACGAGAAGAGCGACGTCGCGGCCCGTCGCGACGGGCATTTTCACGCGCGGCACGGCCACTCCGAGGATGTCTTCGAACTCCTCGTCGAGTCCGAGGCGGTCGACCTTCTGCTGCGAATCCCAGTCGGTCAGCTGAATGACGAACTCCACCGTATGCCTCTCCAGAACGGCGGCCACGCCGAACAGCATCGGGACGTTGACGATGCCGAGTCCGCGCAGCTCCATGTGATGCCGGATGAGTCCGGACGAAGATCCGATGAGCACGTCATTCGGGAACCGCTGGATGACGACGAGGTCGTCCGCCACGAGCCGGTGCCCGCGCTGAACGAGAGCCAGGGCGCACTCGCTCTTGCCGACGCCCGATTCGCCGAGAAGGAGCGTTCCGAGGCCCCCGACCTCGAGGAGAACCCCGTGAAGGCTCGCGCGCGGCGCGAGCGACTCTTCGAGGAAGGCGGTCAGGCCTTCGATGACGATGCTCGTCATGCGCGACGTCACGAAAAGGGGGACACGCCGCCTGCGGCAAAAGCCCGTGAGAACCCGACCGGGATCGATTCCCTTCGTGACGACGACGCAGGCCATCGGAAGCGCCGTGAAGCCATCGAGACGCTCGCGGGCGATGTTCGGGGGAAGCGTCTTGAGGAACGCGAACTCGCTCTCGCCGAGGATCTGGACGCGGTTCGGCTTCACGTATGCCGTGAAGCCCGCGATCGCGAGGCCGGGCTTCTGGACCCGGGGCCAGTCGATGAGTCGGTCGAGGCCCTGCTGTCCCGTGACCAGCTTGAGGCCGAGCGACGCGAGGGCGGTCGCCTGCAGATCGCCCGCATGGAGCGAAGGCTTCGATCCGCTCGGCGGCTGCATCGTCTACTCGGGGACGACGAGGCCGAGGGTTCCGTCGCGGCGGCGATAGAGAAAGCGCAACGCGTTGTCGAAAGCCGGATCGCGGAAGACCAGGACTTCGCGGCGCGACGCGGCAAACGTCGTGAGCGCGTCCTCCTCGAACATCGCGCGGGGAGCGAGCGTCTCACGCCGGGGCTCGGCGGCCGTTGCCGCCTCCGGTTGCTCGGCAGGCCAGACCGCTGGACTTCGGACCGCGGACGGCGAGCGTTTCTTGACGCCCTTCACCTTCGTGTTCGTCTTGACGACCCGAGCGGCGACCCGGTCCATGACGTCCTGCGCGGCGCTCGGCTGGTCCGCGGCGCGCGCGGTGGCGGTGAAAATGCCCCGGCGTCCGGCCACGGTGACCTCGACCCCGACATCGTTGCGGCCTCCCGTCACCACGACGCGCGCCTCCGCGCGACCCGGCAGAACCCGTTCGAGCTTCGTGAGCTTCGTCTGGATGATCTCGCGCAAGCGCGGGTGCAGACGGATGTGCCGGGCCGTGAAAGTCGCCTTCATGATTCCTCCTGCGGGCCGTCCGGATTCGGCCCGTCGGCCGGCTCCGGATCCGCCGCGTGCTCTTCGGACGCGGGCAGGGGTTCGCCGACGCGGCGAATGGAGCTCGCGGGGATGCGCAACTCCTCGCGATACTTTGCGACGGTGCGGCGCGCGATGCGGATCCCGTCCCTGAGGAGCAGCTCGGCCAGGCGCGCGTCCGAGAGCGGATGGGCCGGGTCCTCGGCTTCGACGAGGCTCCGGATCTTCCCCTTCACCGCGAGGGAGGACACGTCCTCTCCCATCGACGAGGCGATCGCAGAATGGAAGAAGAACTTCATCGGGACGAGGCCGCGCGGCGTCGCCATCCACTTGTTCGACACGACGCGCGAGACCGTGGATTCGTGCATCCCGATGTCCTCGGCGACGTCGCGGAGGACGAGAGGCTTGAGGTAGGCGACGCCGTAGTCGAAGAACTCGTGTTGCTTCTTGACGATCGACTCGGCGACGCGGACGATCGTGCGCTTTCTCTGGTCGAGACTCTTCAGGAGCCATTGCGCGGCGCGCATCTTCTCCCTCAGGTAGCTCTTCCCTTCCCCGTCCAGGGCGCCGTCCCGCGCGAGGAGCATGCGCCGGTAGAGCGCGGACACGCGCAGCCGCGGCAGGCCGTCGTCGTTGAACAGGACGACGTACTCGTCCTCGACCTTCACGACGGCCACGTCTGGCTCCACGTAGATCGTCCGGGACGAGTCGTAGGCGCGTCCCGGCTTCGGATCCAGGCTCCTGATCCAGTCCAGGGCCTGCTGGATCTCCTCGACCGGCACGTTCATCTGGCGTGCGAGAAGCGCCGCCGGCTTCGAGCCGAGCTCCGCGAAGCGATGCGTGACGAGCTCCACGAGAAGGGGCGTGGCGATGTTGGCGGCCCGCGCCTGGAGGAGGAGGATCTCGGCGAGATCCCTCCCACCGACGCCGCACGGGTCGAAGGACTGCAGGAGCGCGAGGGCCTTCTCGGCGGTCTCCATCGCGCAGGGCACCGCGGCGGACACTTCGTCGAGCGTCGCCCTCAGGCACCCGTCGGGATCCACGTTGCCGATCAGGAACCCGCAGGCCTCCCGCACTCCGGGAGGCGCGTCCGAAACTCCGAGCTGCTCCGTGAGATGCGCCTCCAGGCCTGGTGGGGCGTCGGCACGGTTCTCGAGCGAGAACTCCTCGGCCTGCTCGCTCATCCGCGGCGCCGTCGCCGTCGAGTCCATGTAGTCGCCGAAGTAGGCCTCGAGGTCGATGTCCCCGAGCGCGTCCTGGAGGGTCTCGGACGGCGCCTCGACCACGGGCTCGGGAGCGGGCGGCTCGGCGGTTCCGGCGGTCATGGGCTCGGGGGCGCCTTCGGCATCCTCGGGTCCTGCGTCGCCGCTCTCGGGCGCCGTGCCCCCCGTCTCGGCGAGCTCGCGCTCACGCGTCTCGGCGGCGCCGGAATCGTCGTCCGGGGTGCCGGGGTTCTCGGGGTCCTGCTCCTCGAGCACCGGGTTCGAGACGAGTTCCTGGTTCACGACGTCCTGCAGCTCGAGGCGCGTCATCTGCAGCAGCTTGATGGCCTGCTGCAGCGTCGGCGTCATGACGAGCCGCTGCGAGAGCCTCAGCGAGAGTTTCTGTTCGAGTCCCAATGTTTTTCCGAAGCTCCCGTCAGCCGGGAGTCACCGTGATTCTAGCGCCGCGCCTCGGGGCTCAGTCGAGCCGGAAGCGTTCGCCGAGATAGACGCGTCGCACCTCGGGGTCCGAGGAGAGCTCGGCGGGCGAGCCCGCCCTGAAGATGGCGCCCGTGTTGATGATGTAACCACGATCCACGATCGCGAGGGTGTCCCGCACGTTGTGGTCCGTGATGAGCACCCCGATGCCGGCGGCCGCGAGGTCGCGGATCACGCGCTGGACGTCGAGGACCGTGATCGGGTCGATCCCTGCGAACGGCTCGTCGAGCAGCATGAAACGGGGAGACAGGGTCAGGGCGCGGGCGATCTCGAGCCGGCGTCGCTCTCCTCCCGAAAGCGTGTCGGCCACCGCATGGGCGAGGTGCGAGAGATTGAAGCGGTCGAGAAGGCCGCGCGCCGTTTCCTCGCGCGCGGCGCGCTCTCCGGGCAGAGTCTCGAGGATCGCGAGGAGGTTCTCGAGGGCGGTCATTTTCCGGAAGATGGACGCTTCCTGGGGAAGGTAGCCGAGGCCGCGCCTCGCGCGCCGGTACATCGGGAGCGTCGTGACGTCCTCCCCGTCGAGGAGCACGGAACCCCCGTCGGGCTCGACGAGGCCGACGACGATCGAGAACGTCGTCGTCTTCCCCGCCCCGTTCGGACCGAGGAGGCCCACGACCTCTCCCGCCGCGACGAGGATCGAGACGCCGTTGACGACCGTGCGGCCCCGGTAGGCCTTGGAGAGGTTCCGGGCGTCCAGGACGGCTCCGTTCCCGTTCATGAGCGCTCCGGCTTGAGGATCGTTTCGGTCGGCACCGACTGGTCGGTTTCCACGTCCACCTGGGAGCGCCCCTGCCGGAACGTCAGGATCGCGCCCGTCGAGCGGTTCCCCTTCCCGTCCAGCGCGGTCGCCGGCGCGCCTTCCAGCGTGACGGCCTCGGTCTGGGGGCGCCACATGGCCTTCGTGCCCTCTCCCCTCCTGTGCTGGGCGCGGTCCTCCACGACGACGGTGCCGCGCGCCTCGGTGTATTCGATGGCGCGGTCGGCCGCGAGGCGGATGTCCGTGACGTCGGAGCTCATCGTCCAGGTTCCGGACGTCATCGTCGCATGCCCTTCCAGCCGGACGAACCGGTCCTGTTCGCGATGGAAGAGGGTGTCACCGGTCGCATTGACCGTCTCCCCGGAGCGTCCGGCCGGCGGCGGCCGCGTTCCCTTGACCGGAGTCGTCTCGCGCCGGAAAAAGGCCCGGACCTTCTGTTCGGCCCGGAGGGTCCTTGCGGAATCGTCCACCTCGAGGTGGCCGCAACGCAGCACGTTCTCGTTCTGCCACGCGCGGACCGACCCTCCGAGGACGAGCTTCTGGGAACGCCCGAGGAACTGCAGGGTCTCCGACTCGGAGAAGAACGGGCTCTTCCCGTCTCCGCCGAGGAACCCGGGCCGTCCCGCGCCGGGAAGGTACGAGGCCTTCACGGAGCCGGCCGCGTCCAGGCGTTCCTCGCGCGCGCTCCAGGAGAGGGTTCGAGCGGTGATGGCGCCCCGCTCGTCGTGATAACGGGCGGGGACGTCCCGCTCTCCTGAAAACACCGCGGTGTCGTCGCCTCCACGCAGCGTGCCATGCGGCGCCTGCAGGACCGCTCGCGTCCCGTCCGCCGCTTCCACGCCGCTCTCGAACGTCGCCGTTTCGATCGAGCGCCCGTCCGCCTGGAAGAGGATGCGCGCGAAGCCCGCCGCGAGCGTCCTGAGGCCGGACCCGGGCGGTCCCCCGGCGCGGCTGCTCTCGGCGGCATCGAGGTGCACGGGCACCGTCAGCTCCCGAAATCGTCCTCTCTCGAATCGCCCCGAGAAGCGTTGGGCTCGGGCGCGGCGCGCTCCCTCCCCGGCCGAGGGACCGAGATCGAGCCGCGCGGGCACGTCCGCCTGGCCTTCCGCCGCGAGTGTGGCGGGCTGTCCGGAGGCGTCTACCTTCATCTCGAGGACGTCTCCCTGGGCCGTGAGCGCCGCCGGAGGCTGGGCCCCCGCGGGGAGCACGAGGAGGCGCGCATTCACCGTCGCCTTCAGGTTGCTGCCCCCCTCCTCTTCGAGCCGCGAGAGGGATTCGCTACGGAGGACGAAGCGGTCGGTCTTCAGCACGGCGCCGCCCGTTGCTTCCATCCTTCCTTCGCGCGAGAGGACGACGTGCGGCGCGGCCAGGTCGAAGGCCCGCCCTCCGTCACCCCGCCCTCGCAGGCGAGCCTCTCCTTCGAGGACGAGGCGCCCGTCGCGGACGTCGACTCGTCCCGAGTCCGCGTTCGCCACGAGGCCGCCGCGGAGCGCGGCGACCGGCCCCTCCGAGGCCAGAACCCTCATCGCGGGCTCGTACCGGAAGGAAGCCGCCTTCACGCTCGTCTCGTCGCCCTCGATCCTCACATCGTCGAAAACCCGGAAGGCGCGCGAACCTTCGACGAGCTCCGCCCGCGGTGCCCGGACCGAGACGATCTGCGCCCGGGCGCCCTCCCGGGACTCGAAGACGACATCCTTGAGCCGAAAGACCTTCTCTCCCTTCTCCTCGAACTTCACCGCCTCGGACGCGCGCACGCGGTATCGGCCCTCGGAAGCGCGCGTCTCGTCGTACTGGAAGTCGCGGAAGCGCATCGTGTCGCGTTTCCCCCCGGCCTCGCGAAGCAGGGTTTCGGCGACGGGGTCGCGGGCGCCTTCCGTCCGGGCGCCGGGCTTGCGATACGAGACGAGGACGACGAGCGTGAACACCGCGGCTGCGACCGCGACCGACGCCCGCGCGATCCGCCGGCGCGTCATCCCGGCGCCGCCGGCATGAGGTCCACGACGGTGAGCGCGGGACGCCCGGTGAAGGAATCGATCGCGAGGTTTCCCGCCACGTCCACTCGCCCGGCCCGCTCGGCGGGAGGAATGTCGGCGAGCGTCCACCCGACCGCCTCGAGGCGCCTTCCGTTCGAGGTGAGCGAGACGCGCAGGCCGCGCTCGCCCACCGCTCGGCCGCGGCCGTCCCACTCCATTCCCCGGAAGCGGAGGAGCGGCTTTGGATTCTCCTGCCCGTGGGGCTCGAGCCGTTGCAGCGCGCGCGCGAGGAAGTCGTCCGCCTCGGGCGCCTCCGCGTCGGTATCGACGAGGAGTTCCTCGGCCCACTCGTCTTCGTCGCGGGCCTCGGCGAAGGCCGCCCGCAGGTCTTCGCGAAACGCGTCGAAGGACGTCGCCGGCAGAGTCAGGCCGAGCGCGGCGGCATGACCCCCGAACTCGGACGTGTAGCGCCTCGCCACGGGTGCCAGACGTTCGAAGAGCGGGGTCCTCCCATGCGTGCGCCCGCTGCCCGACACGACGTCTCCTTCCCGGGCGAGGAGCAGCACGGGGCGAGCCAGCTCCTTCGCGACCCGCGATGCGGCGATGCCGAGGACGCCGCGGTGCCAGCCGTCCACCGCCTCTCCCGCCTCCACGACGATGGCGTCGCGCGTCGGGTCGAAGAGGCTCGCGAGGCGCCTCAGAACGGCGTCGACGACGCGCTGCTGCACCTCCCGCCGTTCGTCGTTCGCGGCTTCGATCTCGTCGGCGAGAACCTCGGCGCGGGCGGCGTCCGAGGTCGTGAGCAGCTCGAAAGCCCGTGCGGCGTGGTCGAGCCGCCCCATGGCGTTCAAGCGAGGGGCGATGCGAAACGCGACTTCGCGCGTCGAGGGAGCGCGGCCGGCGGGAACGCCCGCTCGTCTCAGGAGGGCGGCGAGCCCGGGAGCGCGCGGATCGGCGAGGCCCGAGAGGCCCCACGAGACGAGAACGCGGTTCTCCCCCGTGAGCGGCACCATGTCGGCCACGGTCGAGATCGCCGCGATCTTCGCGAGAGAGGCGAGCCAGCGGCGGCGGGCGGCGGCGTCCATCCCGACGCGCTCGCCGGAGTGGATGAACAGCGCTTCCGCCAGCTTCCAGGCGAGGCCGGCGCCGCAAAGCTCCTTGAACGGGTAACGGCAGCCCGGGAGCTTCGGGTCGACGAGGACGGCCCCTTCCGGCAGCGCGGCCGGAGGCAGGTGATGGTCGGTGACGACGACGTAGACGCCCCGGCCCGTGGCCTCCGCGACCGTTTCGACGGCGGTAATGCCGCAATCCACCGTCACGATTCCTTCGGGATCGTGCTGCTCGAGCGCCCGCCGGAGCGTCGGGGCGCGAAGGCCGTAGCCGTCGTGCAGTCGATGCGGGATGAACGGGCGCGCGTCGGCGCCCAGCTTCGTGAGGGCCGTCGTGAGGATCGCGAGCGCGCCGACGCCGTCGCAGTCGTAGTCGCCGAAGACCACGACACGTCCGCCTCGCCGGGCCGTCTCGGCGAGGCGCTCGACCGCGGCGGGCAGACCCGCCATCGCGAACGGGTCGTGAAGCGCGTCCGCCGCGGGCGCGAGGTGCGTCCGCGCGGCCTCGACGTCGTCGAATCCCCGCGCCGCCAGAACGCGCGCCGCCGCGGCGGGCAGTCCGAGCTCGCGGGAGAGACGATCCGCCGCGTCCGGATGCTGGGGCCGAAGTTGGCGCCGCACGAGACGCGGTGTGCGCGCCGGGGCGCTCACGCGCTCTCCCAGGCCCCCATGGCGCGAAACTTCGCATAGCGCGCCTCGAGCAGCGCCTCGACAGGCAGGCGCGCGAGCCGCTCCAGCCTTTCGTCGATCGCCCGGCCGACGGTGTCGATGGTCGCGACGGGATCCGCGTGGGCGCCGCCGGGAGGCTCCGGCAGCACCTCGTCGATGACGCCGAGCGCCTTGCAGTCGGCCGCGGTCACGCGCATCGCCTCCGCGGCCTCCTTGGCGCGGGCCTGGTCCTTCCAGAGGATCGCGGCGCACCCCTCGGGCGAGATCACGGAATAGACGGAGTGCTCGAGCATGAGGACGACGTCCCCGATGCCGATCCCGAGCGCTCCGCCGGATCCTCCCTCGCCGATGACGGTCGCCACGATCGGCGTGCGAAGCGACGCCATCTCCAGGAGATTGCGCGCGATGGCCTCCGCGACGCCCCGCTCCTCGCTTTCGAGGCCCGGGAACGCGCCCGGCGTATCGATGAACGAGAGGACGGGCTTCCCGAACTTCTCGGCGAGCTTCATGATGCGCAGCGCCTTGCGGTAGCCTTCGGGCCTCGGCATTCCGAAGTTGCGCCGGATCTTCTCCCGCGTGTCGCGGCCCTTCTGGTGCCCGATCACCGCCACCGCGCGGTCTCCGAGAAACCCGAAGCCCGCGACGATGGCGGGATCGTCGGCGAAGGCGCGGTCGCCGTGCCACTCCACGAAATCGCGGATGAGGATGCGCACGTAGTCGAGCGTGAAGGGCCGGTTCGGGTGCCGCGCGACGAGGGTCTTCTGCCAGGGCGTGAGGTTCTCGTAGATCTCGCGGGAGACCTTCTGGAGCTTCTCCTCGAGCTTCTCGACCTCGCGATCGCGCGCGGGGCTGTCCGCGAAGGTCTTCAGCTCCTCGAGCCGCCGCCGCACGCGCTGGATCGGCTCTTCGAACTGGGCCTCGTTCGCCACGGGGAGACTGTAGCAGAGGGACCCGCGCATCGCTCGACAGAGGCGGAGCTTCGGGGCAAGCTCTGAAGAGAGATTTTCTGAGAATGGAAGAGAGGACGCCCTCGGGTTCTTCCGCGTTGGTGTGCCCGGCCTGTCACGGCGCACTTTCGGAGTCCGCTTTGGCGCTCGCGTGTCTGGCCTGCGGCCGCTCGTTTCCCGTCGACGACGGCATCGCGGACTTCGCCGAGGGCCGGTACTTCATCGACCATCCGGATCCGACCACGCTCTCCGAGGATGTGCGTCGCGGGATGGCGAATGAGAACGAAGGCCGCCGTATCGACGATTACTACTTGCCGATCCTGCGCGCGGCAGGCGCGCGCCGCGTCCTCGATTCCGGCTGCGGCAACGGTGAGGCGGTGGACGTCCTCCTGGACGCTGGCTTCGACGCGTGGGGACACGACCTCTCGGCGTTCCGGAAGTGGCAGTGGGGTGCGCGCCGCAGGCGGGATCGACTCGTCGTCGCCGACGGCCTGAAGTTGCCGTTCGCGGACGGGTTCTTCGACGCCGTGATCTCCTCGGGCGTCCTCGAGCACATCGGCGTCTCAGAGCGCGGCGGGCCCGGAATCTACGAGGTCTCACCGCTCCCTGACCGCGACGCGAGGCGGTGGGCCTTTCTTGCGGGACTCGTGCGGGTCCTCGCGCCGCGAGGGACGCTCTACCTCGACTTTCCGAACGGTGCCTTCCCCATCGACTTCTGGCACGGGCCGACCGCCGGTGGGGCACGGTGGCATTCACCTGTCGAAGGATTCCTTCCGAGGGTGAGAGAGATCCGACGGCTCGCGGAGCGCCTGGAGCCCCCTCTCTTGGTCTCCGTGCGCTCGCCGCACCGCAGGCTGCGCTTCAACCAGGTGGGCGCACACTGGTATGGTCGCTTCTTCCGCGCTCCGATGGCGGGCTTCTACGCGCTTACGGCGGTTCGGGGCTTCACGTGGCTCGCCGCGACCCCGCTTAATCCCTACCTGACCCTGTCGCTACGCCGCTGAATCTCCTCGAGAATCCGGGCGCGACGAAGTCTTCGCTCCCCCAGAGAAGAAGTTGAAGAACGAGGCGAGGTGTGCGCGCGGGAGGCACGGCCTTGTGGAAGCACGTTGGGTCCTCGAGGAAGCCCGTCCCCGCTGGTCCCAGGATGGTTCGAAGGCTTGCACGACCGTAGACGCCCTCGATTTCCGCGTCCTCACGCCAGCGGCTCGCGGAGAACTGGTGACGCAGAGCCTTGCGGCGGTGGCTACCGAGTACGCAGACATGAGGGCCGGCGTTCTCGTCGACGTCCGTTAAATAGAAGAAGCCACTGAGAGAACGCCATGCATAGAGGTCGAAATGGAATCGCCGCCCCGTCTGAATCTCCTCCGAGGCGGAACCCTTTTGGGGAAAGCTCCACCAGACACGGCTACCGAGAAAACGACTCTCTCGTCCAAGCACCCGGCAGGCGAGAGGGTGCAGGTGCAGGGTGATGGTCTCCACCGGCGCCCAGACCGCCGTTTCCTCGTAGCACGCGACAATGGGACCTCCCGCGGCCTCGTATGAGGGCGCGAGGGGGTGTAACGCGGCGCGACTCTCGCGCTCCCGCGCGAGGCCGCGAATTGCTGCGAGACTCCCGGCGCTCAAGCGTAGCCCTTGAGCGAAACCCTGATGGAACAGGTCGCGCAAGATCGCAGTCTCATCGAACGGCTCTAGCGGAACATCTGCTGCGCTCTCGCGACGACGTGCGTGGGCAAGGAAGGTTCCTTTTGGAAGCCGCGGGCGCGTAAAGCGGGCGAGGGCGTACATCGAAAGCCATTCGGCCCGCCTCAAGGGTCCGGCGCCATTCTCCCGGATGACCTTCAGACAGGTACTCAGGTAGCTGATCATGTCCGCGGAGGTAGTGTCTCGCAGCGGGCGGTGCCTACAGCAGGTTCGACACGCCGACGCTAGAGCAGGTTTTGCGGGTCGATGTCGAGGCGCGGGGGATCCGGAAGCGCGGCGAGGAGGTGGCCGGCCTCCGCGATCGCCTCGCGGCGCTCGGCCTTGACGAGGAGGTGATAGCGCCAGAGGCCTTTCAACCTTTCGAGCGGCGCGGGCGCGGGGCCGAGAATGCGGATCTCCCGCGCGATCTCCGCCGACGCGAGCGCCTTGAATGCCGCTCCCGCGGAGGCGTGCGCTTTCGGAAGCTCGAGGTGGGCGAAGAGCGCGAGGAGGAGGTGCGTGTAAGGCGGATACCGGAACGCCTTGCGGAACCGCAGCTCCGCGTCCGCGAAGGCCGGATGGTCCTGGCTCACGGCGGCGCGGATCGCTTCGTGGTCGGGCCGGGCCGTCTGGACGGCAACGGTGCCCGGCCGATCGCCGCGGCCGACGCGTCCCGCGGCCTGTGTCACGAGCTGGAACGTCCGTTCCGCGGCGCGGAAGTCGGGAAACGAGAGGAGCGCGTCGGCGTCCAGCACCGCGAGGGCCGTCGCTTTCGGGAAGTCATGCCCCTTGGCGACCATCTGCGTGCCGAGAAGCGCCTGGGAGCGCCCGGCCTCGAAGTCCAGGAGGACGCCCGCGGCACCGCCGCGACGGGCCGCCGCGTCCCGGTCGAGGACCGCGTATGGAACTCCCGGGAAGCGCTCCTCGAAACGTTCGGCCAGGCGCTCCGTCCCGAAGCCGATCGGCATGAGGACTCCCGACCCGCACGAGGGGCACGCGGCGGGCCGCCGGATGTCGTCCCCGCAGTAGTGACACAGGAGCCTCTCGTGGCGCCGATGATAGGTGCGCGCCACCGAGCAGTTCGCGCAGCGGAAATCCTCGCCGCACGCGCGGCAGAGGAGGCTCGGAGAAAACCCCCGGCGGTTCAGGAGAAGGATCGCCTGCTCTCCCCTCTCGAAGCATTCCGAGAGGATCTCCGCCGTGCGCGAGGCGAAGAGGATCCGCCCGTGATCGCCCTCGCGCGGGCTTTCCTTGCGCAGATCGACGACCTCCACCGTCGCACGCGGACGCGCTCCCGGCCTCTCCGGCAGCGCGAGGCGCGGCAGACGGCCTTCCCGCGCGGCGCGTTCCAGCTCCATCGACGGGGTTGCCGATCCGAACACGAGGGTGGCGCCTTCCTCGTGCGCGCGCACCCGAGCCACGGCGCGCGCGTCGTAGCGCGGGGACTCGCCCTGCTTGTAGGCGGAATCGTGCGCCTCGTCGAGAACGATCAGGCCGAGCTCCGGCAGAGGCGCAAAGACCGCCGAGCGCGGCCCCACGACCGCGTCCACGTCTCCCCGGCGGGCGCGTTCCCATTCCGCCGCGCGCTCGCCGTCGGACAGCCCGCTGTGCAGCAGGGAGACCCGGTCGCCGAAGCGACCCACGAGCCGTCGTACGAGCGCCGGCGCGAGGGCGATCTCCGGCACGAGCAGCATCCCGCGCCGGCCCGCCTCGCGGGCGGCCTCCAGCGCGGCGAGGTACACCTCGGTCTTGCCGCTCCCCGTCACGCCGTCGAGAAGAAACTCCCTCGAGACTCCGTCGCGGACGCCAGCGGAAATCGCGTCGATCGCCGCGCGCTGCGCCGCCGTGGGAACCGGCCTCTTGTCGCCGGAGAACGCGCCGACGTGCCGCGCGAGGTCCGTGCGCCGCTCGATCTCGACGGCCGAAACGAGTCCCGCCTTCGCGAGGGCCGCGAGAACGGCGGGCGAGCCCCCGGCGGCGCGAAGCTCCTCGGTCGACGCGGGTCGACCGAGCGCGAGGAGGTGCGCGTGCAGGGCGCGCCGTTTCGCCGAGCGTTGGAGCGCGGGATGGCCGTCCGGAACCGGCCGCGCGACCCAGGCCCGATCCGAGGGAGCAGCTGCGGCGCGCAGGTTTTCGGAACGGATCCGCACGAGTCCGTCGGCGACGAGCTGCTTGAGAGCCGAAGCGAGACCCCTTCGCCCGGCCCCCGCCGCGAGCTCCGGAAGGCGGGCCTCGCCCATTTCGAGAAGCGTGCCGAGGATCTTCCCCTCGACGCCGTCCGCCGGCGCACCGACGGCCCGAGAGGTGGGAACGTAGACCGCTTCGGACGCGGCGAGGAGGCGCGCGGGAACCGCGGATCGGAGGATCTCTCCCGGCGGCACGAGGTAATACGCGGCGGCGCGCACGAGAACGCTCACGAGGCGCTCCGGGAGAAAAGGCGCGTCGTCGAGCGCCGCCACGACGTCACGTTCCAGCGTGCCCTCGGGAGCGGGGGGAGGGTCCAGCGCGGCCACGAGACCCGTCGCGAGGGCGCTCCCGAACGGCGCCGCGACGCGCGCTCCCGGTACGAGGACGCCGACGTCCTCCGGCACCCGGTAGGTCGGCAAGCCCGGGAACCGGTTGGGAAGGAGAAGCGCGACGCGCGTCAGACGCGCGTCCTCGGTTTCTGGTCGGGCGTCTCGTCGGGCGCGTCCTCGTCGACCTGGGTTCGCCGGGACACGTCGTCGGCGTCGACGAAGCGCTTTTCTCCGGGCTCCCAGCGCCAGCGGCGCGTCGGATCGAGCGCGAGGTCGGGCGTCACGATGAGGAGCGAGCGCTCGATCGAAAGGTCGCCGGCGGCGAGAGAAACCGCCCGCTCGACCCAGAGAGGCTTCTGAAAAGTCCCCTCCCCGGTCCCGAAGAAAACGGCCACGTGGAACCAGACGCCGGTCGAACCCTTCTCCACGAACGCCTGCGCGAAGTCCAGCCGTCCATCGCCGTCCAGGTCGCCGCGGACGAAGAAGGGGTGATAGCTGCCGTAGACATCCTCGAGGTCGCGGTGCTCGTCGGATTCCACCGCATCGCCGTCTTCGGCGGCGCGCAGAACCAGTCCCGACTTCCGGAAGGCGGCGAGAGCTTCCTCGATGGCGACCTTCTCGCCCTTCGTCCGGCCCGAGGCGTCGAGCCCGCGCGTGTCCGGCACGGGCGGCGCCGCCCGCGCGGGCCTGGGCACACGCCTCGTGAGCACGACGGCTGCCGCGACGATCGCGGCGGCACCCACGAAGACGAAGAGGACCTGGCGGGGGCGAGCGCTCACTTCTCTTTTCCTTTGCGGGTCGGGGGCTCGATTCCGAGCCTCGCGAGGACGGCGAGGAGATCCTCCCACGCCTCTTTCTTCTGGGCAGGCTGCCGGAGGAGGAACGACGGATGGAAGGTCGGCATCACCGGGATCCCCCGGTAGCTCCCCCACTTCCCGCGCAACCGCATGATCCCCTCATCCGTCTCGAGGAGAAACTGCGCGGCGAACTTTCCGAGCGCGACGATCACCTCGGGCTTCACGAGGTCGATCTGCTTCTCGAGATACCCTCGGCAGGACGCGATCTCGTCGGGCTCCGGATTACGGTTGTCGGGCGGCCGGCACTTCAGCACGTTCGCGATGTAGACGGACGAGCGCGGCAGCCCCATGCCGTCCTCGATCATCTTCGTCAGGAGCTGTCCGGCGCGGCCCACGAACGGTACGCCCTGGGCGTCCTCGTCGGCGCCGGGCGCCTCCCCGATGAACATGATCCGGGCGTCGGGGGAACCGTCGGCGAAGACAGTCTGCTTGCGGGTCTTGCAGAGGCGGCACGTGACGCAGGAAGAGACGACCCTTGCTAAAGACTGCAGCTCCAAGGCCGGCGCGCTTCGAGCGGCCGGCGAGTCGACGGGATCCAGGGAATTTTCTTCGAAGGTGAATAGGGGCGGCGGTTCAGGCTGGGCCGCCCCTGCGGATCCTGCCGCGGCGTTGCCGCCCGCCCTATTCCCTTTCAAAGAAATCTCTCTCTTCTCGTGCTCTTCGGACGCAGCAGGACCCAAAGATGGCGTCAGGTACAGCTCCGCCACTCCCAGGTCTCTGTAATACGCCAGGGTTTCCCTGAGCGCGTCGAAGCCGGGGCCGGGCCGCGCGGGGGTCACCCGGAGATCACTCGGTCGGGAGCAGGTCGACGGCCGGGGTCTCTTCCACGACCGGTTCAGGCGAGGCGAGCTGCCAGCGTACGAGGTCTGCGTTCACTTCCTCGAGCGCGATGCGCGTGACCTTCGCGTGCTTGCTCTCGATCTTCGGGCGCGCGCCCTGGACGAGCTGCTCGGCGCGCCGGGCAGCGATGTGAACGAGGCGGAACTTCGACTCGACGTTCGGCGGAAGCTGCGACATGAAGAGAATGTCCTCCGTGAGATTCAGGGCGCGAAGCTCCTGAGGATCGATTCGAGGCGCTCGCGCCGGCGGCTTTTTCCCGCCCGCCGCGCCACGAGGATCGAGCGAAGCTCGTCCACCGCGGCCTCCAGATCCTCGTTGATTATCGCATAGTCGAACTCGCCCCACTCCTCCATCTCCTTGCGGGCCGCCGCGAGGCGCCGCTGGACGACTTCCGGAGCGTCGGAGGCCCGTGCTCGGAGGCGCGCCTCCAGGACCTCGCGAGACGGCGGGAAGACGATCACCTTCACCGCGTCCGGCACGTGAGAGCGCACCTGGCGCGCTCCCTGGACGTCGATGTCGAGGAGGACATCGAGGCCCTTTTCGAGGCGCGGCTCGACTTCCGCCCGCGAGGTGCCGTAGAGATTCCCGTGGACGACCGCCCACTCGAGGAACCCGGCGCGTTCCTCGATCGCCCGAAAAGCGGCCTGGTCGACGAAGTAATACTCGACCCCGTTGCGCTCGCCCGCACGGGGCGGTCGGGTCGTATGCGAGACGGAAAAGTGCAAGGTCCCGCCGATGCGCGGATCTTCGAGCACGCGGCGGATGAGCGTCGTCTTGCCCGCTCCCGAGGGCGAGGAGACGATGAAGAGGTCGCCGCGGCTCATCGCGTTCCTCTCATTCGACGTTCTGCACCTGTTCCTTGAAGGTCTCGAGATCCGACTTCAGGTCGAGGACGAGCTTCGTGGCGCCGACCTCGCGCACCTTCGCCCCGGACGTGTTCACCTCGCGGTGGAGCTCCTGCGCCAGGTGGTCGAGGCGACGCCCCACGGGTCCCGGCGACGCGAGCAGGCGCCGCACCTCCGCGACGTGTGTCTTTAGACGATCGATCTCCTCGGTGATGTCGGCGCGGTCGGCGAGCTGCGCCACCTCCTGCGCCAGGCGGGCTTCATCGAGCGGCACCCCGGCGGCGAGCTTCGCGACGCGCTCGGCGAGGTTCCTTTGAATACGTTCCGAGATGCCGACTCGTTCCGCGTCGAGTCGGGTCACTCCGGCCTCGATCCTCTTGAGGATTTCTTCGAAGGTAAGAGAAAGAGCCGCGCCTTCGCGAGCGCGGGTCGAGTCGAAGTCGGCGAGTGCCTTTTCGACCAGAGAAACGAGGATTTCTTCGAAGGTGTCCTCGCCCGGCGCGGCCTCTTCCTGCCGGACGACGCCCGGCAGACTGAGGAGGTCGCGCGCCGAGAGCTCACCGGGCAAGCCTCGATTCGAAGAATCTTCTCTCCACGCCTTCGCGTATTGCTCCGCCGCCGCCATGTCGAGTCGGGCCGCCGGCCCCGCCCCGCCTGCGGGACGCGTCGTTCGTATCAGGATGTCGATGTGGCCCCTTTGCGCGACCTTCGCGACCGCCTTGCGGATCGCGGACTCAGCCGAGGCGTATTCGTCGCGCAGCTTCACCGAGACGTCCAGGAAACGGTGGTTCACGCCGCGGGCCACGACGTTCGCTTCCGTGCCGTCCGGCAGAGTCCCGGCCGCCCGGCCGAATCCGGTCATGGACTTCATCCCTTGCTCCCCGCCACCGCGGCTTCGCGCGCCGGCTCGAAGACCTGCAGGTCGTGGAGGCGACGATACAACCCTCCGGCCGCGAGGAGGTCGGCGTGGCGGCCGCGCTCCACGATCCGGCCCTCGTCGAGTACGACGAGCTGGTCGGCCCGGCGCACCGTCGAGAGCCGGTGCGCGATGACGAGGACCGTGCGGCCGGCCATGAGGCGTTCGAGAGCCTCCTGGACCGCGCGCTCGCTCTCGGCGTCGAGCGCCGACGTGGCTTCATCGAGGACGAGGATCGGCGGATCCTTGAGAAGCGCCCGTGCGATCGCGAGCCGCTGGCGCTGGCCGCCGGACAGGCGCGTTCCCCCCTCTCCGATCCGCGAATCGAGACCGCCGGGAAGGGCGTCCACGAACGCGAGAGCGTTCGCGGCGGCGAGAGCGTCACGGACCTCCGCGTCGGGCGCGTCCGGACGGCCGTAGGCGACGTTGCGCCGCACGGTCTCGTCGAAGAGGACGACGTCCTGCGTCACGAGGCCGATGTGGGCGCGGAGTGAAGCGAGCGTCACGTCGCGAAGATCGATCCCGTCGAGGGTGACGCGGCCGGCCGTCGGGTCCATGAAGCGCGGGAGAAGCGCGGCGAGCGTCGACTTCCCGGCGCCGGAGGGTCCGACGAGCGCGGTGACCGAACCGCGGTGGAGCGCGAGATCCACCCCGTCGAGGACTTTCTCGCCGCCGCCGTAGGCGAAGGAAACGCCCTCGAAGAGGATCTCACGCGAAAAACCCGTAACCGGCGTTGCGTGCGGGCGGTCGACGACGTCGTTCGGGGCGTCGAGCACCTCGAAGAGCCGGCGGGCGGACGCGAGAGCCTGCTGGAGCGCGAGATTCGTGCGCGTGGCGCGCTTGAAAGGCTGGTACATCATCGCGAGCCCGACGCCGTACGAGATGAACGTGCCGAGCGTCATCTTGCCCGCCGCGATCCGCGCGCTCGCATAGCCGAGGAGGAGGAGGAACGCGAGGACGGAAGCGGTTTCGACGAGGGGCGACGAGAACGCCATGACGCGCGCCCCCTTGCGCGCGAGGCGGAACGTGCGCTCGTTCACCTCGGAGAAGCGCTCGCTCTCCCACGTCTCGGCTCCGTACGCCTGGACGACGCGCGCCCCCCGGATCGTCTCGGACAGGACGCCCGTGAGATCGCCCATCCGCTCGCGCGCCGATCGCGAGAGGAAACGGAGCCGCTTCGCGATGAGGACGACCGGTACGATGATCGCGGGCGTGATGAGGAGCGCCACGAGCGTGAGCTGGGGCGAGAGCGAAACCACCACGAAGAGAAGGACGGCGAGCGTCGCGAGCGACTGCACGAGATCCGCGAGGTCGGTCCCGAAGAGGTTCTGGACCCGGTCGACGTCGCCCGTCACGCGCGCGATGAGGTCGCCCGAGGGGTGGCGCGCGAAGAAGGCTCCCGACTGGCCGAGGACTCCTTCGTAGAGCGTCTTTCTCAGATCCCGCACGAACGCGAGGCCGACGGCGTTGAACCGGTATTCGGCGACGAAGGCGCAGAGATTCTTCAGGACGAACGCGGCGAGGAGGAGAAGCGGCAGGACGAACGCGCGTGTCTGTTCGGTGACGCCCAGCGCTCTTTCGAGCGAGGCGAGACCCGAGTCGAGAGCCTTCGCGACCGCCGTCCGTCTCACGACGGACTTCTCGCCGACCACGGTCCCGAGACCAGGCGCGGAGCCGGAATGGGCCAGGACGGCGCTCCGCGCTTCGGGCGTGAGGACCTGATCGAAGAGCGGACCGAAAAGATACGTCACGAGGCCCGTGAAGACGGCGACCCCGAGCATGGCGAGAACCGCGGCGAGGGCCGCCGACCGGTGCGGCCGGAAGAGGTGGAGGAGGCGCCGGAAATCGCTCACGCGCGGCTCTCCGGGACGGCCGCCGCGAGAGCCGCCAGAAGAGCGTCCGCCGTGCGGCCCGGCGCGCCGGGCGGACCGAGGTCGGCCGCGCCGCGGGCGAGCTTCGCACGCGTCGCCGCCGCGAGCGCGGGGTCCTGGAGGAACCGGGCGGCCTCCCGCGCGACGTTCTCTGGCGTCGCGTTGCCCTGGAGGAGCTCCGGGACCGTGCGCGCGCCGGTGCCGTCGTCCGAGACGATGTTCGCCATTGCGACGTGGGCGACCTTCACGAGCCGCTTGCCGATCCAGAAGCTCACGGGATGGATCTTGTAGACGACGACCATCGGGACCCGGGCGAGGAGTCCCTCGATCGTCGCGGTTCCCGACGCGACGAGGAGGACGTCCGAGGAGGCGAGGAGTGCCAGGTGCTCGCCGCACACGACGCGCCACGCCGCCAGCGACTCTCCAACGAATTCCTCGAAGAGCGCCCGCGGGATCGAGTCGGCCTGGACGAGAACGACCTCGAGGTCCGGCCATTTCTTTCTAAGAATCTCGACGGCGTCACGAAGCACCGGGAGGACGGATTCGACTTCGCCCTTCCGCGAGCCCGGCATGAGGACCAGCCGATGGACCCCGGGCGGGGGCGGCGCGGCGGGGCGCGCGAGCTCGCGCGCCGCCGCCTCCACGAGGGGATGCCCGACCCACGTGACGCGCGCGCCGAGGCCGCGCGCGTCGTACCACCTCTTCTCGAACCCGAAGAGCACGAGGACGGCGCGACCGATCCGCGCGATCGTCTTCGCGCGCCGACTCCGCCACGCCCAGACCTGGGGCGAGACGTAGAAGACGACGGGAATCCCGGCGCGAAAGAGCCTCTTCGCGAGCGGGAGGTTGAAGTCGGGCGAGTCGATGAGGACGGCGGCGTCCGCCTTCTGCCTCACGGCCTCGGCGGCGAGCGAGGCGATGAGCCTCCGGGCGAAACGCAGCTTGGCGATCGCCTCGACGAGTCCCACGACCGCGAGGTCCTTCTGGTGCGCGAGAAGGCGCATGCCGGCGAGCCGGCAGCCTTCGCCGCCGATGCCGAACGTCTCGAGCACTGCGACACGCGCGCCGAGGGCCGAAAGCAGCGCGCTCGCATGCTGGTCGCCCGAGACCTCTCCCGCCACGACGAGGAGTCTCAACGCAGGACCGCCTCGAAGACGAAGCCGAGCGCCACGGCGCTTCCCACGAGCCCGAGGAGGGCCTTCAGGAAGAAGCGGCGCCCTTCACCGGGATCGTCCTTCCAGAGGAGCGCGAAGAACGCGGCCAGGAAGGCCGAGAGGAGAACGAGGAGCGGGAAGTGATCGGTGAGGATCATGCCCGCCCTCCGGACGCGCGGAGAAAAGCGTCGAGGACGAGGAGGATCTGCATGATCGCCGCCACGAGGAGATACGTCCGCCCGTATTCGCACGTCGCGGAGGAAAGGTTCCAGGGCTCGAGCGAGAACCCGATCACGGCGGTCGCGAGGACGAGCGCCAGGAACGCAACTCCGCGGAGGCGACGGCCGAGCAGGTAATGACCGGAACCTGGAACGACGGCGGATGCGAGCACGAGGAGGGCGAGCTCTCCGCCCGGCCGTTTCACGAGCGGCGGGCGAACGCGCCGGCGAGCTTCTCCCGCGTGAAGGGGAGCTCCTCGGGAATCGTCCGCGTGCCGCCGACGACCGTGATGAAGTTCGTGTCCCCCTCCCAGCGCGGCACGACGTGCAGATGAGCGTGATCGACGACTCCCGCGCCCGCGCTGCGACCGATGTTGAGGCCGTGATTGAACCCGTGCGGCCGGTAGGCCTCGGTCAGGACCTCTTCCGCGGTCGCGGCGAGATCGATGAGCTCGCGGCGCTCCGTATCGGACATCGCGGACAGAGAGCCGCGATGCGCGTAGGGCGCGAGCATGAGATGCCCGTTCGTGTAGGGATACCGGTTCAGCGCGGCGAACACCGACGCTCCCCTGTGGACGACGAGGCCGTCCTCGTCGCGTCGGCCCGCCAGAACGCAGAAGAGACATCCCGTGACGATGTCGCCCTCGCCGGCGAGGTACGCCGCGCGCCACGGCGTGTACAGGCTCTCCATCAGCCCGGGCCGGCTCCCGGAACCCGGTCGTCCGCGGCGGCGGGCGGGGCGGGAGTCGTCTGGTTGATGAGCTCCTTGAGCTTCTTGCCCGGCTTGAAGTACGGGACGCGCTTCGGCGGGACCATCACCTTCACGCCGCTGCGCTTCGGATTGCGCGCGATCCGCGCGCCCCTCTGCCGGAGCCGGAAGCTGCCGAAACCCCTGAGCTCGATCTTCTGGCCCGACCTGAGCGAGGCGATGATGCCGTCGAAGACCGAGTCCACGATGACCTCAGCCTGTTTCTTGGTGACGTCCGTGGCGTGAGCGACCTGCTCGACCAGGTCCGCCTTCGTCGTCGTACCTTCCGCGCGGCCTACCACAGAAAGAAGACGTTCCATCCGCCCCCCACCGGTGCGCCAGAAAGAAGGCGCCCCGTCCACGTCGATTCCGAAGGTCCCGTCAAGAGGTCGATCAGTCCCGGCCGCCTCGGCCGCGGGTGCCAGATCTCGGCGGGCAGCGACAGGTGCGCGAGCCGCGCGGCGCGATCGACCGCATCGCGGAAGTCGCCGATCTCGTCCACGAGCCCGAGGGCGAGCGCCTCCTCGCCCGTGACGACGCGCCCGTCCGACATGCGCTCGAGCGCGTCCGGCTTGAGCCGGCCCTTGCGACCCTCGGCCACGGCCGCCTGGAACTGCGCCCGGAGCTTCAGGATGAGTTCCTCGAAATACCTGCGCTCCTCGTCCGTGATCGGGCGGGTCGGGTTTCCCGCGTCCTTGAGAGCGCCGCTTTTCAGGGTGACCGTCCGGACCTTCGCCCAGTCGAGGAGGTCCCCGTAGTTCATCCACTGCATGATGACGCCGATCGATCCGGTGATCGTCCCGGGGTTCGCGACGATGTGGTCCGCGGCCACGGCCGCGTAGTACCCGCCCGAGGCGGCGACGGATTCCATCGAGACGACGACGGGCTTGCCCGTCTCCCTCCGGAAGCGCCGGAGCTCGCTGAAGAGCTCCTGAGACGCGGCGACGCCTCCACCCGGCGAGTTGATGCGCACGACGACGGCCTTGATGTTCGAGGCGTCGTGGAATCGCTTCAGCATCTCGCGGAAGCGGTCGGCCGAGAGGATGACCCCTTCGAGGTCGACGACGCCCACGCGGCCGCCGAGCGCGAGGGAGGGCGCGCCCGCGCGAGGCGCGAACACGAGCGCCGCCGCGCAGACGAGCAGCACGAGAAACGCGAAGGCGACGGCCGCGATGATCCATGCGACAGTCGAACGTTTCACGCGTTCTCCTCCCGGATGCCTTTCACCGCCGTTCTCCAGCTACTCGTGCGGGTCCGTTCCGGCGGGAACGGCTTTCTCGTCCGTTTCGACGGATTCTTTCAGCGACTCGCCGGCATTCTCCCGGGAAGACTCTTTCACCGGCTCCGAGGGCTGCTCCGCCGAAGCCTCCGCTCCCGCCGATTCACGCGCCGGCTGTTCCACGTCGCGGGACGAAAGCCCGATGCGCTGTTCGTGCGGCTCGATCCGGAGGATTCGCACGCGCACGGGATCGCCCTCGGCATAGTGTGACGCCGGCTTCTCTCCGCGTCCGAGCGGAGTCTCGGAAACGTGCATGAGGCCCTCGAGGCCCTCGGGCAGGCGCACGAACACGCCGAACTCGGCCACCTTCGCGACCGTGCCGTCCACAACGTCGCCGGGCTGGTGCTTGCCGGCGAACTCCTCCCATTCGTTCGGCCGAAATTCCTTGATCGAGAGGCTGATGCGCCGGTTCTCCACGTCGATCGCCGTGAGCACGGCCTGTACCTCGTCCCCCTTCTTCAGGACCTCGGACGGGTGCTTCACGCGACGCCCCCAGGACATGTCGGAGACGTGGATGAGGCCGTCGATGCCCTCCTCGATCTCCACGAACGCGCCGAAGTCGGTCAGGTTGCGCACCGTGCCGTGGATGCGGTCTCCGATGTGATACTTCTCGGCGAGCTGCTCCCACGGATTCGGCTCGGTCGCGCGAAGCGAGAGCGAGAGACGCCGCGTCTCGGGGTTCACGTCCGCGATGACGGCCTCGATCGTGTCTCCCACGTTCAGGAGCTTCGAGGGATTCTTGACCCGCTTCGTCCAGGACATCTCGCTCACGTGGATGAGCCCCTCGACGCCCTCTTCGAGCTCCACGAAGGCGCCGTAGTCCGTGAGGGAGACGACTTTCCCGCGCACGCGCGCTCCGACCGGGTAATGAGCGGGCAGGTCGTGCCACGGGTCGGGCTTCAGCTGCTTCATGCCGAGCGAGATGCGGCCCGTCGCTTCCTCGAACCGGAGGACCTTCACTTCCACTTCCTGCCCCACGTGCACGGCGTCCGACGGATGCGCGAGGCGGCCCCACGTCATGTCCGTCACGTGGAGGAGGCCGTCGATGCCTCCGAGATCCACGAAGGCGCCGTAATCGGTCAGGTTCTTCACGACGCCTTTCAGGATCCGGCCATCCGCGAGGGCCGCGGCGGCCTCTTTCTTCTTGGCCTCGGCCGCCTCGTCGAGAATCGCCTTGCGCGACAGCACGATGTTCCCGCGCTTCTTGTCCAGCGAGACGACGCGGAACTCCAGCTCGCGGCCCTTCAGGACGTCGAGGTTCTTGAGAGGGCGCGAGTCGGCGATCGAGCCCGGAAGGAACGCCCGGACGCCGATGTCGACGGACAGCCCGCCCTTCACGCGTTCCAGGACGCGCCCTTTGATGGGCGTGTTTGCCGTGAACGCCTGTTCAACCAGATCCCACGCTTTCCCGCGGCGCGCCTTCTCCCAGGAGAGCACGACGTAGCCGTTCGGACCCTCGGTCCGTTCCAGCACCGCTTCGATCTCCTGCCCCGGGTGCGGAAGGCGATCGGCCGGGACATGATGGAACTCGGAGCGGGGAATCATCCCTTCCGACTTGTAGCCGATGTCGACGAGGATCTCGTCGTTCGTCACCTGAAGCACGCGGCCCCGGATGAGCTCTCCCTCCTTCAGAGAGCGCTCGCTCTCGGCGAGAAGGCGTGCGAACTCTCCGTTGTCCGCGCCTTCTTCGGCCTTCTGGCCGCCGTCGTTCTTCGGGTCCACAGGCGACATGTACTCGTGCTCCTTCGCGGGCTTGAAATGGGGCCACCTAAACTGCCGTGAGGCAAATGCTTAAGCGGCCGGAACCGATGATGTTAGACGGGCGGGGGGAGACCGGTCAACCGGGCGGCGGAACTCTCCCGCCGACGGCCGAAAGCACCCGATCGACGACCTCCTCGACCGGGAGCGCCGACGTGTCGATGCGCGTGTAGGTCCCGTCGTCGTGGAGCGGCGAATCGGCCCGCGTGGAATCCGCGTGATCGCGCGCTTCCATGTCCGCGAGCACCTGGTCGAACGTCTGGGGAGACCCCTTGGCTGACAGCTCCTCGAAACGCCGCCGCGCCCGGACCTCGGGCGAGGCCGTCAGAAAGAACTTGTGCGGGGTCTCGGGAACGACCTTCGTCCCGATGTCACGCCCCTCCAGGACGCCGCCGCTCTCGAGCGCGAGGCTGCGCTGCATTCCCGCGAGACGGCGCCTCACTCCCGGCACGGCGGAGACGGCCGAGGCGTACGCGGAGACTTCCGGCGTCCGGATCTCCTGCGACACGTCCTCCCCGCTCAGCCACGTGCGCGCGTCCGCGGCGCTCCCGGTCACGCGCACGTCCACGTGGGACGCCACCGAGACGACGGCGTCAGGGTCCTGGAGCGGCAGTGCGATCCCCTTTCGCTTCACGGCGAGACCGACGGCGCGGTACATCGCTCCCGTGTCGAGGTAGGGCACGCCGAGCCGCGCGGCCACCGCTTTTCCCACGGTCGACTTCCCCACTCCGGAGGGCCCGTCGATCGCGACGACGATTCCCTTCACGCCCGCGCCCGGGCGCGCGCGGGCGCTCGCGGCGACGCGGGCCGAATCGCCTGCAGCGCGGCGACCTCTCCCCGCGAGAGGTCGCGAAACGCTCCCGGAGGAAGCTTCGCGTCGCGGATCGGGCCGATCGCGACGCGGCGCAACTTCGTGACGGGGTGGCCGACGAGGTCGAACATCCGCCGGATCTGACGCGAGCGCCCCTCGCCGAGCGTCACCTTCAACCAGGAATTTCCGCCCGCGCCGTTCCTCTCCGGCGTCGTCTTGACGAGCTCGATCTCGGCGGGCGACGTGCGCACCCCGTCGTCGGGCAACGTGACGCCCCTGCGCAGCTTCTCGAGCTGGGCGGGAGTCGGAACGCCCGAAACCTTCACCTCGTATTCTTTGCGGCAGCCTCCGGAAGGATGCGTGAGCTTGTGGACGAGCGCACCGTCGTCCGTGAGGAGGAGCAGCCCCTCGGACTCCACGTCGAGCCGCCCCACGGCCACCACGCGTTCCCCGACGCGTCCCTTCAGCAGCTCGAAGACGGTCGGGATCCCGCCGGGATCGTCCCGCGTGACGATGAGCCCTTTCGGCTTGTTCATGAGGACGTACCGGCGCGCGACGGCGACGCGCACGAGCTTTCCGTCCACCTTCACGTGGTCCTTTGCGGGGTCGGCCTTGACGCCGAGCTCTTTGACCTTGTGTCCGTTCACGGTCACACGGCCCTCGAGGATGATCTGCTCGGCCGCGCGCCGCGACGCGATGCCGGCGGCGGACAGGATCTTCTGCAGGCGCTCGGCGCTCATGGTGTAGCTCCGAGGAGCACAGGTGAAAGAGAGAAAGAAAGAAAGATTTGCTTAGAAGGCAATAGGGCCTGGCCCCGCTCCGTCCGCGCCGCGCCGCTTCTGCTCATCGTTCCGTCCTATTAACCATTCGAAGAATCTTCCTCTTCCTCTTCTTCTTTTCCCCTCTTCTCTTCAGCAGAAGTCTCCTGTGGAAAAAGCTCCGTCTGGGCCGTGTTCGTCTCGACCCCGTAGAGCGCGTCGAGGTCCTCCGGGCGCGGGAGGTCTTTCAGGTCCGTGAGGCCGAAGTGGACCAGGAACTCCCGCGTCGTCTTGTAGAGGAACGGCGTTCCGACGACTTCCTTGCGGCCCGCGGTCGTAATGAGCTTCTTGTCGAGAAGAGTGCGCAGCGAGGAGGCCGAGTTCACGCCGCGCAGCTCCGCGATCTCGGGCGCGGTGACCGGCTGCCGGTACGCGACGATCGAAAGCACCTCGAGACTCGCCATCGAGAGCTTGTTCTTCCCCTCGAGCCCGAGCAGGTTGCGGACGGGCAGGTCGAACTCGTTGCGCGAGACGAGGCGCGCGCCTCCCGCGACGCGGTCGATGCGCACGCCCCGCCCGCCGGCCTCGCACGCCTTCTCGAGCGCCTCGAGCGCGGCTTCGACCTCTTCTTTCGAGATCTCGGCGGCTTCGGCGAGGCGCTCGACGGTCGCGGGCTTGCCGGAGGCGAAGAGCAGCGCCTCGAGAAGCGCGACGTGCGTCGTCACCGGTACGCCTCCTCGTATCCGTCGAGCGAGGCCTCGGCGCCCGTGGGGTCGAGGTAGATCTCGCTGAATTCCCCTTCCTGCCGCGCCTTGACGACACGGAGCCGGAGGAGCTCGAGGACGGCGAGAAAGATCGCGATGGCCTCGGCCCGCCCCGACAGAGAGCGGAAGACGTCCGACAGCGGCACCGGGCCGTCCCCGGCCTTCACGCGCGCGAGCATTTGCTCCATTTTCTCCTTGATGGAGAACTTCTGGTGCTCGATCTCCATCGACGGCGGGTGCTGCGCCCGGTAGCGGTCGAGCGCGCCCTTGAAGAACGTCAGGAGGTCGAAGAGCGAGACTTCCGAGAGGTCGGTTTCCTCGGCCTCTCCTTCCGGCGTCTCCACCTTCGCCGGCGCGCGGCTCCAGAGCCCGAGGCGCAAGGCCTCCATCTCGTGCAGCGTCTCGGCGACCCCCTTGTACTTGCGGTACTCGAGCAGGCGACGCACGAGCTCGTCGCGGGGATCCTCCTCCGGCGCGCTCGCCGCGGGGCGCGGCAGGACCATCTGCGACTTGATGTGCACGAGCATCGCCTCGACATAGAGGAACTCGGCCGCGACCTCGAGGTCGAGCTCCTGCATGAGGACGAGGTACTCGTGATACTGCCGGCAGATGTCGACGAGCGGCAGGTTGCGAATGTCGAGCTCGTTCTTCCGGATCAGATGCAGCAGCAGATCGAGGGGCCCTTCGAACTGAGGCAGCTTCACCGGATACGGCCCCATGAGGTCCGCACCGGCGGGGATTGGGATGCGGATGCCTTCGGTCATAGGAGCTTCATGGCATCGGAGACTCTTTCCATCGTCTCCGAAGCAATATCTCTCGCCCTCGCGCTCCCTGTCTCCAGAACGTCCTTCACGAAATCTTTCTTCGCCGTGATCTCCGCACGCTTCTGCCGGATGGGCTCGAGCGCCGCGTTCATGTTGCGGATCAGGTGCTTCTTGCAGTCCACGCAGCCGCGCGCCGCCGTGCGGCACTCGAAGTCCACCTGCTTCTGCTCCTCGGGCGGGGAGTAGAGGACGTGAAACGGGTAGAGGTTGCAGACGTCCGGGTTCCCCGGGTCGGCGCGGCGCGCGCGCCCGGGATCCGTGACCATGCTCATGACCTTTCTCTCGACCTCGGCCGCGGAGTCCGACAGCGCGATCGCGTTGTTGTAGGTCTTCGACATCTTCCGGCCGTCGAGGCCGGGCACCTTCGGGGTCGCCGTGAAGAGCGCCTGCGGCTCGGGGAAAACATCCCCGTAGAACCCGTTGAATCGCCGCACGATCTCGCGGCAGATCTCGAGGTGGCTCTCCTGGTCCTTGCCGACCGGAACGTAATGCGCGCGGAAGAGCGCGATGTCGGCCGTCATCAGGACCGGATAGCCGAGGAACCCGAACGTCCCGAGGTCGCGCTCGCGAAGCTGCTCGATCTGCTCCTTGTAGGTCGGCACGCGCTCGAGCCACCCGAGGGGCGTGATCATTCCGAAGACGAGCGCCAGCTCCGCCGTCTGCGGGACGCGCGATTGCACGAAGATGACGGACTTCTGCGGGTCGAGTCCGACTGCGAGCCAGTCCGTCACGGCCTCCAACGTCGCCTCGCGGATCGTGGAGGTGTCGGCGTAATCCGTCGTGAGGGCGTGGAGATCCGCGATGAAGTACCGGCAGTCGTAGTCGGCCTGCAAGTCCACCCAGTTCTTCACGGCCCCCCAGTAGTTTCCGAGGTGGACACGGCCGGTGGGCCGAAGACCGGAAAGAACGATTTTCTTCGAAGGGATGGACATCAGGATCTCAGCCAGCCGATGACCAGGTTCTGAACGGGCCGCATGAGGAACCCGAGGACTCCCGTGAACATGAGCACGACGAGGATGATGAAGCCGAAACGTCGCAGCCAAATGATGGCGGGTATCGCAGAAGGAGGCGCGAGGCTCTCCACGACCCCGAACCCGTCGAGCGGCGGGATCGGCAGAAGGTTGAAGATCGCCAGAGACGCGTTGACCAGCACCGAGGCTCCCGCGATGACGAACAACGGATGCAAGATCTCCCGATTCCCTTCCAAAAGGAATAACCGCTTCAGGATGGCGAAAGCGAGACCGAAGACGACGGCCAGAAACACGTTGGACAGCGGTCCTGCCGCCGACACGAGCAGGTTGGCGCGCCGCGGATTCGGAACGCCGCGGAGGGAAACGGGCACCGGCCGCGCCCACCCGAACACCGGCAGACCCGAGAACGCGAGCAGCGCCGGAAAGAGCAGGCTGCCGATCGGATCGAGATGCTTGATGGGATTCATCGTGATGCGCCCGAGGTCGCGCGCCGTGTTGTCGCCGCACTTCATCGCCACGTAGCCGTGCGCCGACTCGTGAAACGAGACGGCGAACAGCAGCACGACGATCTGGATGATGATTTCGAGTGTTTTCTGGGGGTCCACGGCGCCTTCGGGCGCGGTCACACCGCGCGGCGCCGGATGTTAACCCGGAACGCCGGGCCTCAGTCCCCCGCCGGCAGGCTCGCCGCGCGAAGAAAGAGCGGCTCGCGGAACGCGGCGTCGCCTCCGGCCGCGATGATCTTTTCCGCCTCGTCGCGGGCTTCCTTCATCCACCTCACGTCGCGGACGAGATCGCCGACGCGGAAGAGAGGGACGCCGCTCTGGCGCGTTCCGAGCGCGTCGCCGGGGCCCCGGCGACGGAGGTCCTCCTCGGCCACGACGAAGCCGTCGTCCGTCTTCTCGAGGATCCCGAGCCGTTCGCGCGACTCCATCGAGACCTTCGGCCCGAAGAGGAGGACGCAGCGCGAGACACGCCGGCCACGCCCGACGCGCCCCCGCAGCTGGTGGAGCTGCGCGAGGCCGAAGCGCTCCGCGTTCTCGACGAGCATGTAGGAGGCGTTCGGGACGTCGACGCCGACCTCGATCACGGTCGTCGCCGCGAGGATGTCGAGTCGCCCGCCTGCGAACTCTCCCATCGTGCGCTCTCGCTCCTCTGGGGGCAGGCGGCCGTGAACGACGCCCACGCGGCGGCCGGGGAGCGCTCTCCGGATCTCGTTCGCGTGCTTCTCGACCGCGCGCGCCTCGATCTTGTCCGACTCCTCGATGAGCGGAACGACGACGTAAGCCTGGCCTCCCGCGCGGATCTCGCCCTCGATCTCTCGGAACGCGGCCGCGCGCTCCACCTCCGGAAGGACGCGCGTCGTGATCGCCGTTCGGCCCGGAGGCTTCTCGTCGAGCGTCGAGACGTCGAGGTCGCCGTAGAGCGTCAGCGCGAGGGAGCGCGGAATCGGCGTCGCGGACATGACGAGGAGATGGGAACGCGCGCCGGGCTCGGCTTTCGCCGCGATCGTCGTCCGCTGCGCGACGCCGAAGCGATGCTGTTCGTCGATCACGATGAGTCCGAGCCGCCGGAACTCGACGGGGTCCTCGAGGAGCGCGTGCGTTCCGACGAGGAGGTCGATGCGGCCGCCCGCGAGCGCGTCGAGGAGCTGCGCGCGCGTCTTCCCTTTCACCCGGCCGGTCAGGAGCTCGGCGCGGAATCGCGTCTTGCCGAAGATCCGGAAGATCGACGAAAAGTGCTGCTCCGCGAGGATCTCGGTCGGCGCCATGAGCGCCGTCTGGAAGCCGCACTCGGCGGCGAGGATCGCCGAGAGCACGGCGACGATCGTCTTCCCGCTTCCGACGTCTCCCTGGAGCAGCCTTCGCATCGGGCGGCCCGCCCGGAAGTCCGCGCCGATCTCCCGGATCACGCGCTTCTGCGCCCCCGTCAGGGTGAACGGAAGCGCGTCCTTGAGTCGCGCGCGGATCGTCTCGTCGGCCGACAGGACGGGAGCCGGCACGGCCGCGCGCTCCCGGCGGCGGCGCTGCAATCCGACCTGAAACTCCAGGAACTCCTCGTACACGAGGCGGTGGAGATATGGCGAACGCCGCTCTGTCCACTCCTCCGCGTCCGCTCGGCCCCCGGCGCTGCCCGGGAAATGGGCTTCTCTCAGCGAGTCGGCGAGAGAAGGGATTTTTTGCTCCCTCCCGCCAATGCCATCGAGTCGCTCGGGGAGATGGTCTGCAAAATTTCTTAGAAGGCGGAAGACGAGAGTTCGCCGCGCCCGCGGCGTCAGTCCCGGCAACTTGCGATAAATGGGCACCACCCGGCCGACCGATAGCGGGTCCACTGCGCGCCTCGTTCTTTCACCCTTGCCTGCACCCTTTCCCGTACCGTTCCCCTTTCCCTCTTCCCCTTCTAAGAATTCTTCTATTTGTTCTTCTACTAATTCTTCTATCTGAGGGTTCTCCATGACGAGACCGCGCCGATAACGAGCGGACTGTGTCGCGACGCCGTAAACCCAGAACGTCTTCTTCGGCGTCATCCATCTCTGGAGGTATGGCTGGTTGAAGAAGACGAGGCGGAGGGGGCCCGAGCCGTCGTCGAGGATCGCCTCGAAGATCGTGAAGCCGCGGCGCCGCGTGCGGATCAGGCGCGCGGAAAGGACCGTGCCCTTGACCGTCGTCGCGGGGCCCTCCGGCACGAGATCCGCGATCGGCGCGATGCGCGTCCGGTCCTCGTAGCGGAAAGGCAGATGGAGGAGGAGGTCGAGAGCCGATTCGACCCCCGCCTCGGCCAGCTCGCGGGCCCGCGCCGCGCCGATGCCGGGGAGGTTCGCGAGGAGCGGCAGCGGGACGGGAATGTCTCCTACGCCTTGCTGACCCGAAACGTGAGGTCGACGAGACCGAAACGAGTCCGGTCTCCGTCCTTGATCGTGACGGGCTGCCCCGTGACGATGCGCGCCCCGTTCACGAACGTGCCGTTCATGGTGCCGATCTCCTCGACGACGCGGAACTCTCCGCCTTCGCGGACGATCTTCGAGTGGCGCCGGGACACGGAGCGCTGCGTGTCGAGGTTCGCGAGGTCCACGTCGGGCTTGATCCCCGTGACCGGATCGACGCGGCCCACGGTCGTTTCCCCGTCGCGGTTCAGGAAGAACTCCTCGCCGCCCGCGGAGACGAGGCGGAAGATGTCGTGGCGCTCGGACACCTTCGAGAAGATGTCGGACGAGCTCTCGTCGAGCGCGGGGGCAGCGCCCGTCGACTGCTCGAGGAGCTTCGTCGTCTCGCGCAGCCTCCGGGAAAGCTTGCGCAGCATGCGCACGGCGATCTCCGCGTTGTGGCGGAGCATCTCGTCGAACGTCGACTGGTTTATCCGCACGAGCTCGCAGTCGCTCTTGGCGCGCGCCGAGGCCGTCCGGGGGACGTCCTCGAGGATCGACATCTCACCGAAAAAATCGCCTTTCTCGAGCGTCGCGAGCAGCTGCTCCTCGCCGCGCCGGCTGCGTTTGTAGATCTCGACCGTGCCGGACTGGATTACGAACATTTCCGTTCCGACTTCGCCCTCCCCGAAGATGGGCTGGCCGGCGGAAAAGCGAGCGAGGTAGTCGGTGAAGCCACCCGGCGCGCCGGACTTGACGACGACCTTCAAGGTCCGCGCAGTTTAGCCGATGCCGGACGTCTTCGATGTGCGCCGCAGCCGGGGGACCGGGGGCGCGCGAAGCCAAGCCCCCGGAGAGTGACTCGGGCCGGACGATAAGCCGGATTCTGTAACTGGTCGGTTCGCACCTTCCAGCCGGCGGTCATTCCTCCAGGCCCGCTCTCTCGAGCGGGCTCGAGCGACCGACCCGGCGACGTCGGCGTGAGCCGCGGGGGCGGGCACCCCTTCCGTCACCCTATTTGGTCTTGCTCCGCGTGGGGTTTCGCCTGCCGGTCCCGTTGCCGGAACCGCGGTGCGCTCTTACCGCACCTTTTCACCCTTACCTGCGCCTTGCGGCGCGTCGGCGGTATGTTTTCTGTGCCACTTTCCTTCGAGTTGCCCCGACCGGAATTTCTCCGGCACGCTGCCCGCGGGAGTCCGGACTTTCCTCCCCTCCTTCCGCCGAGGCGTCGGGAGCGGCGACCGCCTGTCCGGCCCGAGTCGCGCCGAGTTTACCTAATTCGTCACGACCATCGGAACGTAAGAGCCGTCCGACGTGCGCGAGCCCGCCGTGGGACCGTCGTTCACGACGCCGTAGGCGACGAAGTCCGAGCTGCCCGCGTCCGGCCGGATGCGGACGTAGCCGTGCGCGATGCCGGCGCCCGAGAGGATTCCGTTGATCTGCGTCCAGTCTCCTCCCGTCAGCACACGCGTGAGCGTCTGAACGGGCGTCGCCGAGCCCGTGTCCGCGTCGAAGACGTCTAGGACGTAGGTCACGGTCGCGCTGCCCGCGGGACGCGCGTCGGCGATCGCGAGGTTGCTGCGCACGTCCGCGTCCTGCCGGAGCCCGTAGACCCAGGCCTCTCCTCGCGCGCGCCCGTCCCCCGGCACCGCCGGATAGGACAGTCCGTACGACCCGCCCACGCTCGTGTCGGGATTCGGGTTCGAGGTGCGCGCCTGGGCCACCGCGCCGGCAACGAGGAGCGTGCCGCCCTGGTCCCCCGTCGTGGGGATCGCGAGACCGACGCCACGCAGGTAGGAGAGCGCGTTCTCCTGCACGAGCTGCTGGCGGGCGGCCAGCGTCGTCGTGCGCGTCCCGCTCCCCTGCCCCGAGAACGCCGACGACGCCGTGTACGTGAGGGTGACGGTAACGGCGGTGGAGAGAGGGTTCGTGAGCGTGAGATCCGTCGTGAAGTGCGGCGGGCCGGGAACGTCCAGGATGATCGGGACGATGCCCTCGGTCGCGTTCGAGACGAGGAAACTGCCGTCCGACGTGCCGCCTCCCGCGCTACCGCCGTCGTTGACGACGCCGTACGCGATGAACCGGTCGGCTCCCGACGTCCGTCGGACCCGCGCGTAGCCGTTCGTCACGCCGGCGGGCGAGTTCTTGAGGACATTGTTGTACTGGAAGAACTCCCCCGGCTGGAGCGTATGCGTCAAGGGCGCACCCGCCGGCGCTCCGCTGTCGCCGTCGAAGAGCTGGATCTCGAGCGAAACGGGGCCGGACGTCGTGCCGGAAGCCGTGCCCGGCGCGTGGACGACCGCGAGGTTCGAGCGGAACGACGCGTTCTCGCGCAGCGCGTAGATCCACGCGTCTCCGGTCGAGGTCGCGCTTCCCGCCGGAACGCCCGGCCCGAACGTGCCGAACGCGCCGCCGACGGACGCCGACAGATTCGGAGTCGAAGTTCGCGAGCCTGCAAAGACGGCGGCCGCGTCGCCGACTCCGACGAACGTCGCGAGAAGCGTTCCGACCTTGCCGGAGCCGTCCGAGGGGAGGGCCCATCCATTCGCCGCGAGGAACGCGATGACGTCCGGAATGTAGAGCTGCCGTCCCGCGAGCAGCGTGCGCGCGACGGCCGGGCCGCCGGCTCCCGGAGTGCCCGGCGCGGGAACGTAGACGAGAACGAGCGTCGCTTCGCCCCCGCTTCGGTTCACGGCCACGAAATCCGACGTGTAGTGCGACGAGGCCGCGCCGTGAATGTCGAGGACGACCGGCGTCTGTACGCCAACACATGCGGACGGCGTGGCGGGGCCTCCCACCGTGAGGGAAAGCGCCATGCTCCGGACGACGGATCCCGACGTCGCCGTGAGGACGAGGGGATATGTCCCGGCGACCGTCGCTCCCATGGAGGTCAGGGTAAGCGTCGCGGGCTGTGTGCGCGAAAGGACGCCGACCGAGACGTTCGCGGGATTTCCAGGCCGGAACTCCGCCGTCACGCCCGTGGGCAGACCGGCGAGAGAGACCGTGGCCACCGCGTCCCCGACCGCGGCGCCGACTTGGGAGAGTGTCAGGTTGACGATGACCGCGCCGACCCGCACGAACGACGGTGCCGAGTCGCACGCCGGAAGCGCCGGAGTCGCGGGGCTCGCCCCGAGCGTGAAGTCCGTCGAGGGAGGCGCCGGTGCCGGCAGGGCGGAAGCCAGCGCCGCGGCGTCGATCGAGCCGAGACCGGTCGCGGCGTCGTACCCGGGACCGGCCGCGTAACCCGCGACCCCGGAGGCGGAATTGTTGCCCGTGGTGATGTCGTGCAGGACGGGCGTGCCGGCCGTGAGCGCGGCCGGCGCCGATCCGGCAGCCCCGCCGTATTGCGCGCGGCCGAGAGCGTAGAAGACCGGGTTCAGATTGCCGAGGCGTGTGCCCGCCTTCTGAGAAAGGAGAGCCGTGATTCCGGCCAGGGCCGGCGCCGAGAACGACGTTCCGCCGTAGTTGTCCAGGAGGCCCGTCGTGCCGGTGGAGTGACCCCGCACGGTCAGATAGGGCGTGAGCCTCGAGGCCGCGAGGGAGATGTCCGGTACGTAGCGGGCGCCGTCGGCGGGCAGACCGGCGACGTTCTGCCAGGGCGGGCGCTCGAAGAGAATGCTCTTCCCGCCGCCGCCCGCCGCGCCGTTCTCGTTCCAGGTCGTCTCCGGGACATAGCCCTTGACGGACTTCTTCGTCGTCGGGTCATTCGTCGCGTCCCAGTACGTCGTGGAGAAGTCGTCGCCGTCGTTGAACTGCGTACCCCCGACGCACGTGGCGTAGGGCGACGAGCAGAGGCCGTTCACGCTCGCCACGTTGGTCGCGACCACGCATCCGGCGACGCCGCTATCGCCCGACGCCACCATCACCGAGATCCCCTGTGCGGCGGCCTGCGCCCAGACGTTCGTGAAAAACGCCGTGTCGGCATCGGAGAAATCCTTCTCGCAGGAGCCATACGAATAGGAAAGGACGTCCACGAGGTTGTTGCCGACGGCATAGACCGCCGAGAGGTCGGTGCCGTAGGTCGTCCGCGTCGTCTCCGAGGTGATGAGGAGGATCCGCGCGGCCGGGGCGACGGCGCCGGCCCACTGGATGTCGATGTTGCCTTCCAGCTCGTCGTCGATGGGCGAGGTCACGATGCCGGGATCGGGACCGTTCAGAACGACGAGGGGGTCGTTTGCCGGCAGGCCGAAGTACTGCCGGAAAAACGTCGTGTCGGAAACGTTGACGTTCGACTCGGCGAGGATGCCGATGGTCCGGCCGCTGCCGTTCAGGCCGGCGGCCGCGAGGGCATCGACGTTGTAGATCGCGGTGAAATCGGCGGGCGCGAGGTAATGGCTGCCTCCCGAGGTGTACGCGGGCACGCGGCGCGCGAGCGAACGGCGGCGCGGGAACGAGTGAAGCGAGAGGACTCCCGCGACCCGGCGGGCGAGATCGGCCGGGAGGCGGGGCGGTTTCACGTTGGCGATCCGGACCTTTCCGTCGGCGAAGACTTCGTGAAGCTCGGTGTCGAACGCCCTTTCCACGTCGGCCGCGCGGCCCGAGAACACGAGCGCGGCGCGCCCGGCCGGTGCGTTCTCCACCTCGAGTCCGTGGCTCTCGAGCCAGTCCACGAGCGCGGCGACGTCCCCGTCGGAGGCGCCGAAACGCCGTTCGAACTCCGCGGGCGAGAGCCAGCGGTGGAAGTCCGGCGATGCGGGGTCGTGCTGCCCGGCGAGGAGGCGCGCGAGGCCCGCCGCGTCGCGCTGCGGGAGGACGAGAATCACCCGATCGAGCCGGACCGATCCCTCCAGCCGCGCGATGTCGCGTGCGCCCGTGACTTCCCGAGGCACCGAGCCCACGTTCGACAGAACGTCGTCGGGGCGCTCCGCGAACGCGGTGGTTGCCGACGCGAGGAGCAGAGCGGAAACAATGGTCATCGGGCGCGGAAAGAGCGAAATCATGGAAGGTCCCTCGCCTCGGAAGTGCACGGGAGGTGCCAGCCCTGACCGGTCAGGCGGACGGCGGCGCCTCGCGGCCAGGCCGCCGCCTCCCGAACAGGTCGAGGAAGCGCGCCATCCGCGGGATCGTGAGGATGAAGATGAGGCCGATCGCCATCACGACCACGAGAGCGACCAGCGGCAGGAAGATGGATACGAGGCTCTGAAGGAACGCGACGATGTCCTCCGCGAGGGACAGTGCGACGTTCGCGACGCCCGCGGTGAGAGCCGTCGACGTGAGACGCGTGGCGCTCTTCACGAGATGAGAGACGAGGGCGACGGTTCCACCCGACCCGGCCGCGATGACGTCCAGGAGGGTCGATCCCTCGGTCTGGACCGCGGCGAGAGCGACGACCGCGCCCACGATAGGCCGGACGAAGGAGTGGAGGAGATGCCAGAAATGATCGAGGCCCGGGATCTTGTCGGCAAAGAACTCCATGAGAAAGAGGACTGCCGCCACCCCGAGAGCCGGAGTCGAGGCGAGGAGACGAGCGATCGCGCCGGGATAATCCTCGGGAAAGAAGCGCGCCATCGCCCCGTAGACGAGCAGCACCGCGTAGGAATTGAGTCCCGCCGCCGCCGACAGCCCGAGTCCGGTGCCGAAGAGCTGGGGCAACCCGCCCGTCATCGCCCCGCCTTGGCAGAGATATCCGAAAGCGCCGATTGCGCCCGGCGGTTCGCCGGGTCGAGCCGCATGACCTCTTTCAGGGCCCTCACGCGCTCCGGCTCATTCCTTTCGTGCAGGCAGGCCTCGGCCAGCTCCCACCAGAGCTCGACGTTCTCGGGGATGTACTTGACGGCCCGCCGCATGGTCTCCGTGGCGTGCCGGACCCACTTCGGGTTCTTGCGCTGAATCCTCGCGAGGAGCACCCAGTATTCCTTCTGGCTGGGGTCGAACTCGACCGCCTGGCGTGTCATCTCGTACGCCGGATAGAAATCCTCCTCCTCGTACAAGGTCTTCGCACGGGAGTAGTTCTTCCGGGCGATCTCCTTCTGGACCTCCATCGTCGGCGCCGTGCCCGGCAGAGAGATGGTGTCCGCGCTCACCTCGAGCGTCCTGTCGTACGCGAGACGCGTCTCGGGAGTCCGGAACGCGCGTTCGGCGATCCGGATGCGTGAGAAGAGCGCCTCGAGGGCGTCGCGGGCGTCCCCGAGATGCGACTTCAAATGATGGTCGGGATGGAAGAGGCGCGCGCGTTCGTGGAGAGCCTTTGCGAGGTTCTCGATCGGTTCCTCGGGCTCGACGCCAAGGAGGTCGTAGTGTGTCGCCCAATCCAGGCGCCGATACGTGTTCCAGACGACTTCGCGCTGGACCTCGTATTGCTCCGCGATCCGCGCGGCGGGCTGCGCCCCCGCGATCTCGACGTTCAGGAACAGAAGGCCTTCGGCGACGCCGGTCTTTTCGATGGGCCTCCCCTGGGCCACCAGCTGGATGAGCCCGGTGGCCGCGAGCCGCGCGACGATGCGCTGGTCGCGGTGGATCTGCTCCACGGTCGTGGCCCCGTCCACCTTTCCGAGCACCTCCGCTTCCTCGGCCGATACGAGAACCCCCTGATAGCGGAGAAGGAGATCGGGAGCGAAGGCCGGCCGCGCCCCCGGATCCAGGGGGGAGTTGAGCTGCGACGAAGGAGCGGGCAGGCGGCGCAGTGCCTCGAGGAGCATTCCGCCCGTCGGACGATCCATCTTCGCGGGGACGCTGGGCGCGGCATCCAGAGGCGTGACCGTGAAGACTCCTTTCGTCCAGCGGAGTGTGTCGAAGAAGAGGCGCTCTGAGAGGGCGCGGACGGCGGCCTCCGCGACGTATGAGGGAACGGCTCCCGACTCGGTGAGCGCCCGGGCGAGGCCCTGACCGGGCTCGTTGAGCGCCTTCTCGAACGCCGACATGAGGAGGTTCTCGTCCGCGAGACCGAACGTGCGGAGAAGCTCTCCGACGAGCTGGGCCTCGCGATTCGAGCTCGCGAAGAGGATCTGGCCCCGATCGAACGAGAAGGTGCGCTCCTCGCCGCTCCTGG
Organism: Thermoanaerobaculia bacterium; assembly: GCA_963719225.1. GTDB lineage: Bacteria > Acidobacteriota > Thermoanaerobaculia > UBA5066 > UBA5066 > Fen-183. The sequence continues at coordinate 2,083,538 of CAVRAY010000001.1, forward strand.
CGACGAGCAGCTTCGCCGTCGCCCGTTCACGGTAGACGCTTCGAATGACCTCCGCGAACGGGATTCGCTCGAGCGACCCACCCGTCAGCACCTTGGGCCGGATGCGGCTGTCGCTGGCGGGGTTCATTCCTCCGAAAGTGTAGCAGCGCCAACCGATCTTTCGGCTTCGCGAGTCTCCCGGAATCTCGTGATTCGCGCGGCGACCGCCTTCCCGGCGACCGCCGCGAGCGCTTCGTCCGTGGCCGCGAGGACCGCCTCGGCGCCGCCGAAAGCGGCGAGAAGCGTCCTCACGCGCGCGGGTCCCAGGCCGCCGATCGCGAGGAGCGGGCTCTCGAGGGCATGCTTGCCGCGCGCCCGCCTGTGCGTCTTCAGGCCGAACCGATGCGCCTCGTCGCGCGCCCGCTGGAGAAGCTTCAGGCCGGCGTTCGTCCGCGGCAGCACGATCGGCGCGGAGCGGCCCGGCACGAACACCTGCTCCTCGCGCTTGGCGAGCGAGGCGGCGGCCATGTCGATTCCGATCCGGTCGAGCGCCCCGAGGGCCGCCGAAAGCTGGCCCTTGCCGCCGTCGATCACGAGAAGGTCCGGCAGCGGCCTCCCCTCGTCTTTCGCATGCGCGTAACGGCGCGAAACAGCCTCGGCGATGGACGCGAAGTCGTCGACCCCGGGCCGCTCGATGCGGAAGAGGCGGTACTCGCTTTTCGCGGGCTCGCCGTCCACGAAGACCGCGCACGACGCGTAGGTCTCGCTCCCCGAGAGGTGCGAAATGTCGAAGCACTCGATCCGGGACGGCCGGCGGTCCAGGTCGAGGGCCCTCGCGAGGGCGAGCGTCGCCTTCTCGCCGCGCTCCCGCACGCGCCGGAAGCGCCTGAGGTGGTTCTGCCGCGCGTTGTCGCGGGCGATCTGGACCCGCTCGAAGGCCGCGCCCCGTCGCGGCGTCTTGATGACGACTTTCGAGCCCCGCCGCTCGGACAACCAGGTCTCGATCGGCTCGAGGGCGTCCTCGGGAAGATCAATCGGCAGGAGAACCTCGCGCGGCAGGAAAGAGCCGTCCGCGATCGTGTCGTAGTACTGCGAGAGGAGTGAAACCCAGAACTCCTCGGGAGGCACGTCGCCGATCCCCTCCCAGTAGTACTCGCGCGAATCGAGGACCACGCCTCCGCGCACGAGGAGAACGGAAATCGCCAGATTCCCTCCGTCGAAGAAATCTCCGAAGACGTCCACGTCCTCGCCCGAGAGCGACTGGACGCGCTGTTTCTCCGCGAGCTCCTCGACCGTGCGCAGGCAATCACGGTATGCCGCCGCCATCTCGAAGCTCTCCGATTCGGCCGCCGCGCGCATCTTCACCTCGAGGCGCGGCCTCAGCTCTTCGTTCCGCCCGGAGAGGAACAGAAGCACATCCTTCACGGCGTCCGCATACGCGCTCGTCGTCGTGAGCCCGGCCACACATGGCCCGAGGCAGGCGTGCATGTCGTAATAGAGGCACGGGCGCGGCAGCGTGCCGTCGATCTCGATTCGGCACGTGCGGATCTGGAACATCCTCTGGACCATCTTCATCGCCCCGCGGCACGTGCGCGCCGGGAGAAAAGGCCCGAAATAGCTGTGGCCGTCCCTCAGCACCCGCCGCGTCACGAACGCGCGCGGCCAGTCCTCCCCCGTCGTGACCTTGATGTAGGGGTACGTCTTGTCGTCGCGAAGGAGGATGTTGTAGCGCGGCTTGTGCTTCTTGATGAACGCGTTCTCGAGGGCGAGCGCCTCACTCTCGGTCTTGGCGACGACCGTGTCGATCGAGACGAACTCGGCGAGCATCGCCTCGGTGCGGACGTGCCTCGGACCCGTGCTGAAGTACGACGCGAGCCGCTTGCGGATCGACCGCGCCTTCCCAACGTAGAGGATCTTCCCCTTCGCGTCCTTGTAGAGGTAGATCCCGGGCTGGTCGGGGTAGAGGGAAAGGTCGGGAACACCCACGGGGAAAGTCTAACGTCCGGCGGGCGCGGATTCTTCCGGGCGACGGCCTTCAGCCTCGTTCCTGGGGTCCCTCGCCGGCGTGCTGGGCCAGCTCCCAGAGGCGGCGGTACTCGGCGCGGACGCTCAGGTCGAGCCTCTTGTCGAAATCGACCGGAAGCCGCAGCTCCTCGATGAGGCGCTGAACGTCTCCCAGATCGACGTGGAGGCGGTGCGGCGCCGAGAGGCCGGAAGCGATCTTCATCTCGATGAGCTTTTCGAGAGCAACGACGGCGTAGCCGCCACGGTCCACGGCGACCTTCGCTGGATCCGGAAAGACGACAGGTTTCGGTTTGCCGTCGCCAGGGAATTCGCCCGTCGTGAGCACCTCGATCTTGACGCCCGTCTCCGGGTCCCGAAACGACTTGCGTGCCCCCGAGAAAGCGAGAACATAGCCGCGACCGACGAGGCGCTGATGGAACCGCTCCAGACCTTCGCGGTTCATCAGAACGTCGACATCCACGGTTTCCCGCCGGTAGCCGTATAGATTCAAGGCCATGCCGCCGACGATGGCGTATGGAATCGACTCTTCCGCAAGGCGATCCACGAGCGAGCGGAGCGTGGTGTGAACCGCGCCTTTGCCGGCGAAGAAGTTCTCCGACTCTCGCAGGATCTCGTCCGCCGATCTCGCGTCCGGATATCGGATCTCGCTCACACGACGATTCTACGTTTCAGCAGCGCTCAGAACACCTTCCCGAGCCGCGAGGCGAGCGCCGAGACCTTCACGTAACCGAAGAACCGGCCGCTGCCCAGGAGCCCGAGGGCGTCGGGGACCTTCGTGAGCGGATCGTTCGAGTAGAGAGTGCCGAATGCGCTCCTCGTGAACGCGTGGAACGCGGCGTCGTACGGGTACCACCACGGCATCGCCGGCGTGCCCCCGAAGTCCACGCTCACGTGCTTGATGTTCACGAGCTCGTGGAGGCCGAAGCCCGCGTGGCTCCGGCCGAGGCCGGACTTCTTCACGCCGCCCCACGTCGCGGTGGGCTCGCCGAAGGAGAACAGGTGGTCGTTGATCGTGACCGTGCCCGCCTGCAGCTCCTCCGCGAGCTTCCGCGCGGTCCGCCGCGAGCGCGTCCACCCCGAGGCGGTCAGCCCGAACGAGGAGTCGTTCGCGAGCCGGATGGCCTCGTCGAGCGAGTCCACCGACATGACGGGAAGGAGCGGCCCGAACGTCTCGTCGCACATGGCGTGCATCGCGTGGTCGACGCCCGTGAGGACGGTCGGAGGGAACCACCATCCTTTCGCGCTCGGGCGCTCGCCTCCCACGAGGACTTTCGCGCCCTTCGACACGGCGTCCTGGAGATGTTCCTCCACGAGGTCCCGCTGGCTCGACGTCGTGAGTGGACCCATGTCGGTCGTCTTCGAGAGCGGATTGCCGAGGCGAAGCGCCTTCGTCCGCGCGACGATCTTCGAAAGCAGCTCGTCGGCGACCTCCTTCACGACGTAGACGCGCTCGACGGAGCCGCAGGTCTGGCCGGCGTTCACGAACGCCCCCCAGACGAGGCCCGCGGCTGTCCGGTCGAGGTCCGCGTCGGCCGCCACGACCGCCGCGTCCTTGCCGCCGAGCTCGAGCACGACGCCCGTGAGGTTCTTCGCCGCGCGCTGCATGACCTCGACGCCCGTCTGGACGGACCCCGTGAAGAGCACTTTCGCGATGCCTGTGTGCTCGATGAGGACGTTCGTGTCCGCGCCGCCGGCCGTCACGACGTTCACGACACCGGGCGGCAGGCCCGCGCGCCGGCAGAGGTCTCCGACGGCGAGACCCGTGAGCGCCGTGGCCGACGCGGGCTTCAGGACGACCGTATTACCCGCCGCGAGGCACGCCGCGATCTCGACGAACGGGATTCCGAACGGGAAGTTCCAGGGCGTCACGACCGCGATGACGCCGAGAGGCTCGAAGCGGAAGCGGCCCTGCTTGTGCGCGAAGAGGATCTGCGCGTAGTCGATGGGCTGCTCGGCGAGGAGCGCGCCCGCGTGGCGCGAAAGGTACCGGAGCGTGTCGGCTGCGGGCACGATGTCCACCGCACGCGCCTCGCCCACGGGCTTGCCCTGCTCGGTCGCGACGAGGCGGGCCACGTCGTCGTGCGCGCGGCGCACTTCCTCGAGGAGGCGTGCGAGGTACCTCTGCCGGTCGGCCACCGGGGTCTTCGACCACGAGAGGAAAGCCTTCCGGGCCGAGCCGACGGCCATGTCGATCTCGCGCGGCCCGGCCCGGACCACCTCCGCGAACGGCTCCTCCGTGGCGGGGTTCACGGCCGCGAAAACGGCGCCCGTCTTAACGTCCTGGCCGTCGATGATCGGCGCGTTCGTGAAGGGGAACGAAGACTTCAAATCATCGCTCCGCGCTTGATCGTGTCTTTCTTCGTCCGCCAGAAGGCGACGAGCTTCTGGACGTAGTCCACGAACGGGGGGCAAACGACGCCGAAGCGCGCGAGGTCCGCCGTGGCCTGCGTCGAGTCGTAGCTCACGGGATGGTCGAAGTAGTCGATCGACTGAACGGGCATCCCGAACCGCTTCTGGATCACGGCCGGCGTGAAGAGGAGCTTCGCGACGAGGTGCGGGACGGGCACGTAGACGAACGACTTCCCGAGCGCCTTCGCGAACATCTCCTCGATCTCGAACGCGGTCGACGGATGCGGGTCCGTGAGGTGATACGTCTTTCCGACCGCGCCTTCCCACGTCGAGAGGCGCGCGATCGCCTCGAGGACGAAGTCCACCGGCACGAGGTTTACCGGGGCGTCTCCCGTCCCAACCTTGATGAAGGCGCCGGGCGACGGCAGGACTCCCATCGCGTTCAGCGAGTAGTAGGGGCCATCGAACTTCGCCGTCTCCCCCGTCTTCGAGCTGCCCACGACGATGCCCGGCCGGTAAATCGCCGCCGGCACACCGCTTTCCTTGACGGCCACCTCGGCGAGGAACTTCGTCTCTTCATAGAAGTTCTTGAAGTTCTGCCCGACGTCGAGGTCCGTCTCCCGGTACGTCCCGACGGCGGTGCCCGAGACGTACGCCGTCGAGACGTAGTCGAGGCGCCGGAGGGAAGGCGCGTTCCCGAGGAACTCGAGGACGTTCTTCGTGCCCTCGACGTTGATGCGCATGCCCACGTCGCGTTGGACCGCGAGGTCGTAGACGGCCGCGAGGTGGCAGCAGCCCGCGAGGCTCTTCTGGAGCTCCTTCGCCTTCGACGCGGCGAGGCCGAGGCCGGGCGCCGTGATGTCGCCGACGACGAGGCGGATGCGGCCTTTCGTGCCGGGATGCTCCTGGGCGAGCGCGGCGACGGACCCGTCGGCCGTCGCGAGAAACTTCTCCTGGACGAGCGCGTGAAAGGTCGTGTCGGGCGCGAGCTCGAGGAGGCGCGGGATGAGACGCGCGCCGATGAACCCGGGAAAGCCCGTGAAGAGGACGTGCCGGCCTCCGGAAGAGGAGCGGGATCTGGCCATAAGAGTGAAAGTGTAGCCCCTGCTAAAGCTCCGTGCCAAAGGCCGGATCCTCCAGCAGCCGGCGATTGAAGTCCGCGATCCGCCCGAGCATTTCGGTCGGGCGCGCGCACGGCCCGCCGTCGAGCGTGACGATCGGCGTCGCCATCGTCAACGAGCCGAGGAGAATCGAACCCGCACGGAGGTTTTCCGCGTTCAGCGGCGCCGAGGCGGCGTGGCCGCCGAAAAAGGCCGCCGCGGTGACGCTGGGGAGGACCCCTTTCGGCGCGAGGACCGGCGTGCCGCCGTTCCAGGCGGCAAGTCCCGTCGTCGTGCCCTCGAGGTAGTTCCCATCCGGTGAGCGGAACAACCCCTCGTCACCGCCGGCTTTCTTCGCGAGACGCCCCCCCTGGATCGCCGCGAAGTAGCTCGTGGATTTCACGCCGGGCGTGTCCCGTTGAAGCTCGAAGGGCAGAGAAATGCAGTGCGAGCCGCTCCTGCGGACGAGACGGCTCTCGGGAATCGGCAGGATGTGTGCCTCGAGGCGGTACGACGCCGGCTCGTCCACGTCCTCGCCCTCGGCGAACCACGTGAGCCGCAGCGCGCGCTGTTCCGCCGGCTTGGAGGGCGACGCGTCGAGGACGGATTTCGCGGCGGCGTTGAGCCTTTCGCGCGAAGGTTTCGGGAGGTCGTGCTCCGAGAGGATGCGGTGCATCCGGTCGAGGTGCGGCTCCCACAGGACGGCGCGCCGCCCGGCGAGGAGAGCCGTTTCGAAGAAACCGAAGCCGCGCTGTACGGCGGGCGAGAGAAACGGGACCGGCGCGTATTCAGGGCTCACGTCGCACCTCCGGCTCGCCGAGCGCCGCCATCGCCGCCTCGAATTCCCGCGACTTCGCCTCCGTCTCGCGCCACTCGGCCTCCGCGTTCGAGTCCCACACGATTCCGCCTCCCGCGTGGTAGTCCACTGTATCCCGGCCGAGGATCGCCGTCCGGATCGCGACGTTGAAAACCGCCCGGCCGTCGCCGCGCACGAATCCCGTGGCTCCGCAATACGCGCCGCGCGGCACCGTCTCAAGGTCGCGGATGAACCGCAGCGCCGCGCGCTTCGGCGCCCCCGTGATCGAGCCTCCGGGCAGCGTCGCGCGGAGGACGTCGGAAAGCCGCACCTCCGGCCGCAAGCGCGCCTCCACCGTGGATTCCAGGTGATGCAGGTGGCGGAAGGACGTCAGCGTCCTCAGCGCGGTCGTCTCGACCTGCCCCGGCTCGGCCACCTTGCCGAGATCGTTCCTCAGGAGGTCCACGATCATCACGTTTTCGGCGGCGTCCTTAGGGGAAGTCAGAAGTTCACGGCGCCGGGCGGCGTCCTCGGCCTCCGTCGCGCCGCGGCCGATCGTGCCCTTGATCGGCTTCGTGACCGCGCGCCGCGCCGCGAGATCCACGTCGAGGAACAGCTCCGGCGAGTTCGAGACGACGGCCCAGTCGTCCTCGGCGAGCGTCATGGCGAAGGGCACGGGGTTGTCGCGGTAGAGGGCATGTGCGAGGGCAACGGGCTCGACGCGTCCCGCGAAGCGCGTGCGGCGCGAGAGATTGACTTGATAGACGTCGCCGCGGGCGATCCCGGCGCGGATGGCCTCGACACCTCTCCTCCATGAGTCCGAGGAGAGCACGCGCTCCGCGCGTGCCGGTTCTTTGAAGGTGAATAAAGAAGATTCGGATGGGGATGGCGGCGCGGAACGTTGGACGCCGGAGCGGCGGCCATCGAAAACGGAGAATTCTGCGAAGGGAAGAAATTCATGCTGCCTGACGAGCCCCGTCGAGCCTTCGAGGAAAACGCCCGCTTCGTAGGAAATGAACCCCGCGGCGATGAGGTTCGGATCGCCTGACTCTGCGATTTCGTCCAGCGACGCGAGCACGTCGGGCAGCTGCCGAGGAGTTTCGGCGCGCAGGATTCTTTCTTCACCTTCTAAGAAAATCCCGGGTCCTCTTCCCTCTCCCAGTCCCCACCCCTCCCCGTTGAAGAGAACGTTCATGGTCATCGTCTAGTCTATGGGGACCGTGAGCTCTTCCCATCCCGCAGTCGAGACCTCCCTCCAGGTGCGCTATGCCGAGACGGACGCGCAGCGCGTCGTCTATCACGCCAACTACATCATCTGGTTCGAGGTCGCGCGCACGACTTACTGCGAGCACGCCGGCTACCCCTATCCGCGCATGGAGGCGGAGGGCTCGTTCATCACCGTCACCGAGGCGCACGTGCGCTATCGCCGGGCCGTGCGGTACGGAGACACCGTGAAGGTCCGCGCCCGGATGACGGAGCTGAAGAGCCGGGGTTGCACCTTCCACTACGAGATCGTCCTCCCCGACGGCGCGCTCGCGGCCGAAGGAGAGACGCAGCATCTCTTCCTCGACGCGTCCGGCCGCCCGCGCACCGTGCCCGAGCCGATCTCGAAGGCCTTCCGGGAGTTCGCGCGGCTCTGAAGCGCGGGGACTGGCCTACCCGCCGTTCGGCATCTTCCTCTTCAGCGCGCGGTGGACGATGGCCGGGACGAGACCCGAGACGTTGCCGCCGAGCTGGTGGACCTGCTTCACGAGGCGGCTCGACGTGTAGGACAGCTCCTCTTTCGGCGTCAGGAAGAGCGTCTCGACCTGGGGCCCGAGCCGGCGGTTCATGAGCGCCATCTGGAACTCGTGCTCGAAGTCCGACACGGCTCTGAGGCCGCGCACGACGATGCGCGCGTTCTCCTTGCGCATGAAGTCCACGAGGAGGCCCTTGAACGACTTCACGACGACCTTCGGCTCGCGCCTGAAGATCGCACGCATCATCTGGAGGCGCTCCTCCACGGTGAAGAGCGGCTCCTTCTCGGTGTCGATGAGGACGGCGACGAGCACCCTGTCGAAGATGCTGCAGCCCCGTCTGATGAGGTCGACGTGGCCGTTCGTCATCGGATCGAACGTGCCCGGATAGACGGCGGTGCGCTTCACGCGAGCCGGGATTGTACGTCCCCTCGCCGGCCCAGGAACGCGTCGCCAAGCCGTCGAGCCGTCCAGACGAGGAGGAAGAGAGCGAGCGCGGGCGGCAGGACGCACCACCAGGCGTCCGGAAGGAGATTGCGCGCTTCCGCCAGCGCGCGCCCCCAGGACGCAGTCGGCGGCGGAGCGCCGAGCCCGAGGAACGACAGTCCCGCCTCCGTGAGAACGGCCGAGCCGAGCACGTACGGCAGCGTCGCGAGCGCCGGAGGAAGCGCATGCGGGAGGACGTGCACGAGGAGCAGGCGGGCGTTCGACGCGCCCGTCGCCCGCGCCGCGTCGACGAACGCCTCGTTTCGCAGGCGCTGCGTGCCCGCGCGCACGAGGCGCGCTGCGTCGGTCCACCCGGTCAGGGCGATGAGCAGCGCCGCGACGAGAAAAGACGGGTTCAGGAAAGCCGCGCCCGCGATCACGAGGACGAGAGCCGGGAGCGCCTGCACGATCTGAAGGAAGAGCAGCACGACGCGGTCCGTTCGACCGCCGGCCCAGCCCGCGAGCGTTCCGAGCGCGGCCCCGAGCCCGAGCGCGAGCGCGGAAGCGAGGAGTCCCGCCGCGACGGAAAGCCGCGTGCCGTGAAGGACCCGGGAAAGGACGTCGCGGCCGAGCTCGTCGGTTCCCAGGAGGTGCTGTCTCCCGGGCGCCGCGAGCCGCCGGTCAAGGTCCACCGCATCGGGATCGTACGGGACGGGGGCGCTCACGATCGTCTCGCCGCCGCGTCCGGAGATCCACGGTTTTTCGCGGGCGACGACAGGTGCCAGGAGCGCCAGCACGGGAAACAGCGCGAAGGCAAGCCCCGCGCGCCGGAAAGCCCTCCCCGCGGCCGTCACGCCGTTACTCCCGGCAGCGCGACGTTTCCCTCGCGGGCGATCCGCGGGTCGAGCGCCGCCGCGACGAGATCGGCTGCGAAGGAGGCGGCCACGACCACCATCGCCGAGCACCACGTGAGCGCCAGAACCGTCGGGAGGTCGCGCGCGAAGACGGCTTCGGCCAGGAGTCCTCCCGCCCCCGGCAGCGAGAAGACCCTCTCCACGAGGATCGAGCCGGAGACGACGGAGGGCACGAGAACGGCACCCATCGCGGCGAAGGCCGCGGACGAGCGCCTGAGGGCGCGCCGGACCTCCTCGGACGGGCTCTCTCCGCGCGCGCGTCCCGCGAGGGCGGCGGGGTCCGCAAGCGCAGCCGCCATGCAGACCCTGACGAAGCGCGCGACGAGCGCGAGCGATGCCAGCGAAAGGGTCGCGACCGGAAGCAGGAATCCGCGCGCTCCGGACTCCGCGTCGGCGAAGAGAGGCGTGATGCGGAGCCATCCCGAGAACACGAGCAGCAGAACGAGTCCGAGGACGAACGTCGGAGTCGAGAAGAAGGCGTCGCAGACGAAGCCGGAAATCCTGTCCAGCCGCCCGCCCGGACGCCGCGCCGCGGCGATGCCGAGCGGAACGCCGATCAGGCACGCGAGGAGGAGGGCGGACCCATTCAGCGCCAACGTCGCCGGGAGAGCGCGCGCGATCCGATGCGTCACCGGCTGGCCGTCGACGAGCGAACGCCCGAAATCGAGACGCGCGGCCCGCCAGACCCAGGTCACGAAGCGCTCGACGAGCGGGCGGTCGAGGCCGTAGAGATGCCGGAACGCCGCCAGGGCGTCGGGCGAGACCGACGTCGCGCGGTTTCCGGCCGCGCGCGCGGCGAGGGCCGCCGCGTCGCCGGGTGCCGCCGCGACGAGCCCGAAGACGAGCGCGAGAACTCCGAGCAGGGTCAGGACCGCCGAGACGGACCGGTGGAGCGCAAAACGGATCACTCGGGAGATGTTACTTGGCGGCGCCGGGGCGCCCTACGAGATCGGCCTCGTGGTCGTGCTCGTCCGCCAGGCGGCCGCTCCCGGCCAATACAGGAAAAGGCCGATCGGCGAGGTCTTCACGTTCGTCAGGCGCGACGAGATCCCCCACTTGATGAGCGGCACGTTCAGGAACGTGACCGGCTCGTCCTCGTGGATCAGAACCTGAACGCGCGCGAGGAGCGCGCGCGCCTCTTCCCTGTCGAACGTCGTCTTGAGGCGGTCGAGGACCGCGTCCACCTCGGGGTTCCGGTAAAACGCCGAGTTCATGCCGGTGGGCGGCTTCTGGGTGGAGTGCCAGCTGACGGCGAGGTCGGGGTTCGGATCCAGGTTCAGGGCCGCCGCCCAGGCATCGCACTCTCCGGCGTCCATCTTCGCCCCGAAGGCCGCCCACTCCAGAGGCTGGATCGCCATCTCGATGCCGGCGTTCCGGTAGGACTGCTGCGCCAGCTCCACGATCTGGCGCTGGATGTCGCTCCCCATCCCGAGCGAGAGCGTGAAGCTGAGTCGCACGTTTCCCTTGCGCCGCGTGCCGTCCGGACCCTTGCGAAATCCGGCCTCGTCCAGGAGAGCCTCGGCCGCTTTCGGGTCGTAGGGCCACGGTGCCAGCGAGGCGTTCCAGGCCCAGTGCGCGGGCGGCAGGGGCCCGTTCGCGACCTTCGCAAGTCCCCCGAAGAGGTTGCGATCGATGCTCTCGCGGTCCACGAGCATCGTGAGGGCACGCCTCACGCGGCGGTCGGCGAAGACCGGCAGCCGGTTGTTCCAACCGAGATAGGAATACGACAGCTCGTCGAACGTCACGACGCGGGGCGCGCCGGCCGTCCCGGCGTTCGCGTCCAGCTCCTTCTTCTGCGCGAACGTGACTTTCATCTCGTCGAGGGCGGCGCCCCTCAGCGCCGCGAAGGCCGAGGCATTCTCGGGCACGACGCGGAAGATCACCTGCTCCGGATCGGGCTTCTCCCCGAAGTACTGCGTGTTGCGCACGAGAGTCAGCGTCCTGCCCGCCTCCCAGGACCCGAGGCGGTAAGGGCCGTTCGCGAGCGGGTTCCGGTTGCGTGCGTGCGTCGCGACGTCCCCGCCCGCCCACGCGGCGGCGGAGAGGAGCGGAAGGTTGAAGGCGTCGCGGCGCCCGGAAGAGGCTGCGTTGAAGACGACCCGCGCGGTTCGGGGATCCACGGCCTCGGCTTTCACGAAACCGTCGAAGAGCGTCCGGCGGGCGAGCGCGGGCGTTTTCGGGTCGAGGAGCGCCGTGAGCGTGAAGACGACGTCCCCGGAGGTGACCGGCGTGCCGTCCTCCCAGAGGGCGTCCTTTCGGAGGCGGATCGTGTACACGAGATGGTCGGGCGACGCGGAAACCTCCTCCGCGAGGCCCGGCACGAGGTTCAGCTTCTCGTCGTAGTCGAGCAGGTTCCGCTCGAGGAGCGCGAGAACGACCTGCTCGGGATCCGTCGTGGTGAGGATCGGGTTGAGCGTCTTCGGCTCCCCGTCGAGGCGGCGCCGGACGACGCTCTCCTGGCTCTTCCCGCGCACGCCGCAGCCGGAGAGGACCACGAGAGCCGCGAGGACGGCCGCCCTCCTCAGAACGGCCACTCCACCGAAACCGCCGCGACGTTGCCGGCGACGTCCAGGACGCGCATCGAGAGCACCGCGGGCCCGGACGGCTTCGGGACACGGAAGGAGAAACGTTCCACGGGAGAGTCGGCCGCGCCGTCCTCGGCCGGAAGGAGGCGCCAGCGGTCCGCGTTCACGGCGCCTTCGGCCTTCGTGACGGGCGAAAGCGCGTCGGTGGCGAGAACCGTCACGACGATCGAATCCCCTGCGAGCCTTCGCGACTCGACCTTCAGGACGGGAGGGGTGTTGTCGATGACGACGACTCCGCTCTCCTCCCGGGCCGTCAGCGCCTCGTTCTCGGGTTGCGACAGCCGATCCGAGGCGCCCACGCGAAAGCGGTAGCGGCCGTCCGGGAGCGCCGTGGTGTCGAACGACAGGAACGAGTCCTCGAGCTCCTTGCGCACGAGGAACCACGCGGAACCGCCCTCCCGGCGCGCCTCCACCTCGTAACGCACCGCGTCGCCGTTCGGGTCCGTGCCTTTCCACGTGAGCGTCCTGTAGCCCTTCCGGAAAAGCCGCCTTCCGGGGCCCTCGGCCGTGACCTCGTGCGGAGCCTCGAGTCCGGCGTAGATGCCGTTCTCGTCGGGATTCGCCACGGAGAGGATCGCGGATCCGGCGGTGCCGCGCGAAAAGACCGCGCCCGGCTCGAGGACGGCGAGGTTCTCCAGGACCGGCCGCGCGTTCCGTTCCGTGTACGAAAGCTCCGCGCGCTCGACGACCGGCGATTCCCCCTTCCCGGACGCGGTCAGCTCGGCCTTCCATTGGAAAAAGCGCGCGACGGGAGGCTTCGCGGCACCGTCCGGGCCGACCGGCACCCAGGCCGACCAGGTGGCATCGGGCTTTTCCGAATTCCCCGTCCGCACGAAGAGCGCGAGACCGGCTCCCGCGGGCACGCCCGCCTCTGCGCGGAGCCGCCCGAACGTGGACAGGCGAAGCCCGTCCTTGACGGCGGACGTGAACGTGCCGGACGCCGGACGGCCCGCAGGCGAGGGTCTGAGGATTCCCGGAGATCCCATGGTCACGACGGCGAAGCCCGACGCTGACGCGGGGATCGCCAGCGTCAGCTTCTCGCCCGTCGAAGCCACGAGCCGCACCCGGCGATCTTTCCATTCGTACACGCGCCCGCGCGGGCCGGTCGCGACGAGCAGCGCGCCGCCTGAGTCGAGGCGCAGCGCGAAAACGGACTCCTCCGGAAAGAGCCAGCCGGGCTCGACGAAGCCGTCCGGCTGAATCACGACGATTTCCGAGCTGCTCGTGGAGCGCGGCTCGACATGAGGTCGCGCCAGGGACGTCGAAGCGGCCACCGACACCGAGCCGCGGGGACTTTCCTCCGCGCGTCCCGGCGGCGGCGTCGGCGTGGGCGAAGGCCGAGGCCCCGGCTCGACCGGGGCCGGCCGGCCCGCCGAAGCGTCGAGCTGCGAGGCCGCTGCATAGATGACGCCGCGAGCGTCGACGGCAATGGCGGAAACCTCGGCGCGGGAGAAGTCGTGCAGCGTTCGCGGGCTGCCATGAACGGGCAACGCGACGAGAAGACCGCGGTCGGATGTTCCCGCGTACACGGTGCCGTCCGGGCCCACGGCGAGCGTCCTCACGTGGACATCCTCGATCTCGTGGAAGAGCTCGAACGGCCCCGAGGGCGCCTTGCGATAGACGCGGCCTTTGTTTCCGGTCCCCGCGTAGAGCGTTCCGTCCTTCGCGAACGCGAGCGCCCAGATCGCGGCCTCCTTCGGCTCGGCGATGACGATTCCGGCTTCGGAGGGATCCGTCGCCTTCGGATCGACCCGGTAGATCTTCCCGTTCGGAGACGACGCGCACACGACGAATCCGTCCGGCGCCACCGCGACCGCCGTGATGTTCGGCTCCGGCGCCAGGAAGAGAAGTGTCACCTTCGCGTCCGTGGAAACGAAAAGGCGGCCGAGGCCCCCGCCCGTGGCGACGAACACGCGGCCGGAGGGGTCCGCTGCTGCGCCGAAGACGGCCGCGTCGTTCGCGTCGTCGGGCCAGGCGCGCGCGGCGAGCCCCGCGCCGAGCGTGAGCTTCCCGTCGGCGGAGACGGCAACCCCCTTCGTCTCTCCGGCGAGAAAGTCGCGCGCGCCGGACGTGACGGCGATGCGGGGCGTTCCGGCGGCCAGCGGGCGCGCCGTGAGGAACACCGCGGCGAAGGCGAAGGAAAGAGCACGCGGGGAAAATCGCATTTACGAGCGGGGCCTTTCTACCTCGACCTCGAGGCGCACGGAACCGGACATCGGCCGGTCGAGGGTGACGAACTCCTCGGCGAGGATGCGGATCGGAACCGACGTACGCGCGCTCGCGTCTCCCCCTTCGGACAGAACGAGTGCGAACGTGGGTGGCAGCGCGCTGAAGGTACCGTCTCCCGTCGTCGTCCCTCGCGTCGGAACGACGAAGAGGGCGCCCAGCCGGTCCGCCGGCACGAGGCGCGCGAGCGCCGCGCGCATTCCGGCGAGCGAGCGCGGCTCCGCGGGTTGCGCGGCGAGGCGCGCGGCCGAGGCGGCATTGCCGTCTCCCACGATGACGATGGCGCGGCCCTCGGGCGTTTCCCTGGGAACCGTCAGCGACAGGACGCGCGTCTCCTCGCGCCCGCGGCGGTCGGCGAGCCTCACGGTGGCGCGCAGCGCTTGTCCCGGCGCGACCTTGCGGGCCGAAAGAGCGGCTCCGACGATGCGGAGGCGCTTTTCGCCGGGGGCGCTCGCGATCGAGATGTCCACGCCGGAGAGCTGGGGATCCTCGAACTCGTTCTGGGCGACGAGTCCCATGAGGACGTTCGCCGTCAGGAGCGCGAGCTCCTTCGCGCGCGGGCCGGTCATCTGGTCCGCATAGACGAACGGCCCCGCTGCCGTGCCGACCGAGACGCGAACGTTCAGAGTCCGGTCGGACGGGGTCGGGTCGAGCGTCGTGAAGGCGGCGTCCGTCGAGATCGAGACGAGGGCGGGGAGAAGCGCCGCTTCTCTCGCAATCCCCCAGGAGAGGGTGCGCGCGGGCCTTCCTTCCGACTCGAGCCGGAAATGCACCGGCAGGAGGGAAGGCGCCCGGTCCGAGCGACCCGCGATACCGCTGTCGCGGTCGTGCGTCAGGCGGTAGGCCGGCGCCAGGGCATACGCCATCTTGAAGGAGAGCATCGCGCTCGGAAAGACGGCCACGACTTCGGCCGGAGCGACCGGGAGCTCGATCGTTCCCGCACCCAGGAACGGATGGCCGAAGGCTAGAAAGTGTCCCAGGCCGTCCACGCGCGTCACGGTGCCGGTGGCGCCGAGCTGCAGGTCCCCGTCGACGAGGAGAGCCGTGACCGCGGAGCCGGGCGCGATGGGCGCCGCCGGACGCGCCCGCTCGGCTTCCTGAAGAGCCGTCCCGGGGAGCGCCGGAATCTCGCCCGAGACGAGCGAAGCGGGAAGGCCGAGTCGCCCGAGGTCTCTTCCCCACCGCGCGAGCGTCTCGGCCGGAAATCCCGTCGCGACCGGCGCGAGCAGCGAGGCCTGCGCGCGCGCCGGCAGGGCGGGACGCGCGTCCACGATCTTCTGAAAAGCCGCGAGACGCTCCTCCTCGGGCTGGGCCAGCGCCTGGACGAAAGC
This sequence comes from Thermoanaerobaculia bacterium, assembly GCA_963719225.1. Lineage (GTDB taxonomy): Bacteria > Acidobacteriota > Thermoanaerobaculia > UBA5066 > UBA5066 > Fen-183. The sequence goes on from CAVRAY010000001.1 coordinate 2,099,005, forward strand.
GGAAAACCCCGTGCCCCCGGAGGTCGACCGAACGCGATGTCCCGTTCCCGCCGGCGCGTCCCCCGTGTCGATCGCCAGCATCGACTCGATCGGCGTGACCGCCCCGATGGGTTCCTTGGAGAATCCCCACGTGGCCGCCACGGCTCCCGCGAGACGCCCGTCGAGATAGACGGGGCTTCCGCTCATTCCCGCGAGGATGCCGGTCTTTTCGAGGCCGAGCCCGGAGACGCGCACGATGATCTGCGAGCGACCGAGCGAGTTCGGGACGACACCGAGCACCTCGACGTCGAACCTCTCCACGGCGGACCCGCGGAGAACGGTCAGCCCGTAACCCTTCATCCCGGCCTTGACGGCGGTGAGCGGCAGGACGTCCGCGGGGAGCGACGCCGCCGGAGATGCCGTCGCGAAGCTCATCGAAAGAGCCGCGACGAGGGCCGCCGAAAGCTTCCAACGCTTTGACCGGCTTGAAGATTCCATGCTACCTTGACGAGACGGCCCGAGGCGGGTCCGTCGCGGAACCCATCCCGAGAGGGAGTCACCTGAACGCATGACGGAAACCGGCGGCTCGAACATTGCCCAGCTCTTCCTCTCGGCGGGACCGACGGCAAAGGCCGTCCTGATCGTCCTGGCTTTTTTCTCCCTCGTTTCGTGGGCGATCATCATCGGCCGGCTGTGGAGTTTCTCACGCGCCGCCTCCGACTCGCGCGCGTTCCTGAACCACTTCCGCAAGAGCCGCAAATTCGCCGACGTCCTCGGCATCTGCGACAAGGTCGAGTCGAGCCCGCTCGTCGGCATCTTCCGCGCGGGCTACGCGGAGCTGGACCAGCAGGTGAAGGACGGCCGCGAAGTCGCGCCGGCCGACACGGGTCGCCTCTTCGTGAAGAGCCTGGACTCCATCGAGCGCGCGCTGGAGCGCGCGGCCGGAGTCGAGACGAAACGCCTCGGGCGCGGAATGTCGTTTCTCGCGACCACGGCGTCCGCCACGCCGTTCATCGGCCTCTTCGGAACCGTCATGGGCATCATGATCGCGTTCCAGCAGATCGCGCAGAAGGGCTCGACGTCGATCGTCGTCGTGGCGCCGGGCATCGCGGAAGCCCTCATCAACACGGCGGCCGGCCTCGTCGCCGCCGTGCCCGCGCTCATCGCCTACAACAACTTCGGCGGAAAGATGCGCGCGGCGCGGGCCGAGATGCGCGATTTCGAGCTCGAGTTCATGAACCTGGCCGAGCGCCACTTCACCTGAGATCGGACTTCACGTGGCCTTCAAGCTCGACGACGAAGCGAACGCCTTCTCGGACATCAACGTCACGCCTCTCGTGGACGTCATGCTGGTGCTCCTCGTCATCTTCATGGTCACGGCTCCGCTCCTTCATCAGGGCGTCGAGGTCCAGCTTCCGAAGTCCGTCGCGCAGAACCTGCCGAAGACTCCCGAGGACCCGCTGATCCTCTCGATCACGAAGAACGGAAACTACTACCTGAACGAGACGCCCATCCCGAAGTCGCAGCTCAAAGATCGCCTGAAGCTCATCCTTTCGAGGCGCCGCGACAAGGCGGTCTACCTGAAGGCCGACCGCAACCTCGCGTACGGCGTCGTCGTCGAAACCATGGACACGTTGAACCGCCTCGGCGTCGAGAGCCTGGGGATGGTGACCGAGCTCCGGAACGAGAGCCCTCGATGACCGCGATGAGCGCGGTGACCGCGCGGGCGGAGGCGCTTCCGGCGCCGACCGTATCCGACATCCTTTCGCGGCGCGCGCGTACCGGCATCGCCCCGCGATTCCTCACGGCTGCCGTGTCGATCCTCGCCCATGCGGGATTCCTCGCGCTCGTTCTCCTCGTGGGCAAACCGCGCAAGTCTCCGGTCTTCGTCCCGATGTCCCTTCCCGTTCGCGTCGTGAGCCCAGCCTCCCTCGGCCGGCCCCAGGCGGCGCCGGCGCCCGTTCCCGTCCCGGCGCCCGCCGAGCCGGCGCCCGCGCCCAAGGCGAAGCCCGTGATCGAGAAGCCGACGGAAAAGGTCCTTCCGTCCGCGAAGGCGATGCCCGAGCCGAAGAGGCCCGCGAAGCCCGAGAAACCGAAGCCCGCCCCGGCCGCCGCCAAGCCTTCCGGAGGACCCGCCCTCGAGCTTCCGAGCGCCGCGGGCGCCCCGACCGGCAGCACCTCGGGCGCGGGAGTCTCCTTCGGAGCGTCCGTCACCTCGTTCGACGCCGATTTCCCGTTCGCCTACTACGTGGAGCAGCTGCTCTCGCTGATCGGCGCGAACTGGTTCAAGCCCGAGTCGGCCGAGAATACGAGCTGCGTCATCTCGTTCCGCGTCATGCGTTCCGGGCAGGTCACGGACGTCAAGGTCGACACCTCGTCGGGCGTGAGCTATTACGACCGGGCCGCGGCTCGCGCCGTATACGCCGCGAATCCGCTCCCGCCGCTCCCGCCGGATTACCGGAACGAGTCGCTCGGCGTCCATCTAAAGTTCCAGTGAGGGAAATTCTTTGAGAGAAATAGAAGAGAGAAAAGAGAAGATTTCCTTGAAAGGGGAAGAAAGAGGGGGCCGGAAAGAGCGGCCGTGGAGGATCCGGCGCGCGGCTCTGCTCCTCTTCGCAGCGGTGCTCCTCTCCGGCCCTTCCCTTCTCGGCCAGGCGCCGAAGCCCGTCCCGACGATGTCCGGTGTCACGCAGCCCTCGAACATCGATCTCACGCTCACCGGCACCGCCGGGGCGCGGCGGCCGCTGGCGATTCCGATGACGATCGCGCCAATTTCGCCGGACCTGCAGACGCGGGCCGTGGATCCCTTCTACACGACGCTCACGGACGATCTCGCGGGTTCCGGCGTCTTCGTCGTGGCCGATCCGGCTCTCTACCCGAAGGGAATGCGCCCGCCGCAGAACCGCGAGGAGGGCGACGCGTGGAAAGCGACGTCGGCTCAATTCCTCCTCGACACGCATCTCGCGTCGGACGGCGCGAACGTGACCGTCGAGGCCACGCTCCTGGATCTCGGCACGCTCAAGTCCATCCTCGGCAAGAAGTACTCCGGCGAGATGCGCGCGGCGCGGCGCATCGCCCATACCCTCGCGAGCGACCTCGTCCGGCAGTTCACCGGAAGGCCGGGCCCTTTCCTGACGAAGATCGCCTTCTCGTCCGACCGGGAACGCGTCGCCGGAAGGCAGGTCGTGAAGGAGATCTTCACGATGGACTTCGACGGCGACAACCAGCGCCGCATCACCTACTCGAACACGCTCTCGCTCGCGCCCGACTGGTCTCCGGACGGTACGAAGCTCGTGTACCAGTCGTACGAAAGGGACACGCCGGGCCTTTGGCTCATCGGAAAGGACGGAGGCGACAAGCGCCAGATCCCCGTCCCGACGCAGCTCAACTCCTCTCCATCCTATTCCCCGGACGGCAGGACGATCGCGTTCTGCGGCAGCGTCAAGGGGAACACCGAAATCTTCACCGTCCACACGGACGGATCCAACCTGAAACGGCTCACGGAGAACGCGGCGATCGATTCGACTCCCCGGTGGTCCCCGAACGGGCGGGAGCTGGCGTTCACGTCGAACCGCCAGGGCTCACCCCAGGTTTTCATGATGGACCTGGAGGGAGCCAACGTGCGGCGCGTGTCGCTCGCCGGCAACTGGAACGACGAGGCGGCGTTCTCGCCGGACGGAGGAAGGCTCGCCTTCGCGTGCCGGAACGAGGGTGATTTCCAGATCTGCGTCATGGACCTCGCAACCGGGCGGACCGTTCAGATTTCGAGCGGATCCGGCGCCCACGAGGGCCCCACGTGGTCGCCCGACGGGTCGAAAATCGCCTGGGAGGTCCAGCGCGGCAATTCGACGCAAATCGCCGTCGGAAACGCCGACGGGAGCGGCACGGCGCGCATCGTGACGTCGTCCGGCAACAATTTTTCCCCCTCGTGGATCAAGACGCTAGAATGATCGGCGCCGACGGGCGGTCGCCGGACGGCGCCCTCATTCCCCCCGTCAACGGAGGCTCGATTCCATGAAGCAGTCCCTCAAGGTCGGTTCGCTCACGGTCGTCGTTCTCGCGTTCATCGTCGCCTGCACTCCGAAACCGAAGCCGACGACGGCTCCGGAGCCAACGCCCGCGCCCGTTTCGACGCCCACCGTCGTGACGATCGAACCGTCGCCAACCCCGCAGCCGACGCCGCGGATGGACGCGGACGACATCACGAGGAAATCTCTCCAGGAGATTTCCAGCTACCTGAAGCCGGCCTTCTTCGATTACGACAAGGCCGACATTCGCTCCGACGCTCGCGACGTCCTCGCGGCGAACGCGACGTGGCTGAAGAAGTACCCGAGCATGCAGTTCACGATCGAGGGCCATTGCGACGAGCGCGGCACCTCGCAGTACAACCTCGCTCTCGGAGACCGCCGCGCGAATGCGGCGAAGGACTATCTCGCCTCCCTCGGCGTCGACGCGGGTCGGATCAAGACCGTGTCGTACGGCAAGGAGCGCCCCTTCGCCACCGGACACGACGAGGACTCGTGGCAGAAGAACCGCCGCGCGCACTTCGTCGTCACCGCGAAGTGACCCGGCAGCGCGCCACTCGAGCCGTCCGCCTTGTTCTGGCCGCGGGATTCCTCGCGGCGGCGGGAGGCTGCGTCAGCGGAACCGACATCGACGGTCTCCACAAGCACCTTTCGACGGTCGAGAAGGAAGTCGACGCCGTCTCGAAACAGTCGTCCTCCAAGGAAGAGGTCGCGAAGCTCAACGAGACGCTCGCCAAGCAGGCGCAGACGCTCCTGCGTTCGAACGCCGATCTGGGCACGAAGTTCGACGACCTGACGCGCGAGATGCAGTCGCTCGCCGGGAAGCTCGAGGATGCGAACCGCCGCCTGACGCAGCTCTCCCAGCAAATCGCCGAGTCGCAGGGACGCGGTTCGGCCGGAGCGGTGATCCTGCCGCCGCCCTCCTCGGCCCCGCCAGGACCCGCCGGCGTCGCGCCCGGGCCCGGCGGGGGCGGCCTCGCCGCGGCTCCCGCGGGACCGCGCGGCGCAGGCATCACGCCGGCGGATCTCTTCGCGCAGGCCACGGCCGACTACCAGCGCGGCCGATACGACCTCGCACGGCAGGGCTTCGAAGATTACGCCGAGAAGTTCCCGCGGACGGACCTCTCCGACGACGCCCTCTACTGGGCCGGGGAATGCTGGTCCGCGCAGAAGAAGCCGCGCGAGGCGATCGTCTCGTTCGACAAGCTCTTTCGCACGTATCCGCAGAGCGACAAGGCTCCGGCGGCGCATCTGAAGAAGGGCATCGGCCATCTCGAGCTCGGGGAGAAGGCCCAGGCGATGGTCGAGCTGAACTTCGTCGTCAACCAGTATCCGGGCTCCGACGAGGCCAAGAGCGCGCGGCAGCGCCTCAAATCCCTCGGCGGCGACTCCCGCTGAACGATTCACAGAGAAAGGCACCCTCGAACCCACATGGCGAACACCAAGCAAGCCAAGAAGCGCGCCGCGCAGAGCGACCGACGCCGCGCCCGCAATCGCTCCGTCGTCACCCAGGTCCGCAACGTCGTGAAGAACCTCCGGAGGACGGCGGAAGCCGAGGCCGCCAAGGTCGGCGGCATGCTTTCGAACGCCGTCTCCGAGCTCGACGTCGCCGTGCGGAAGGGCGTCCTCCACAGAAAGACCGCTTCCCGCCTGAAGTCGCGGATCTCGAAGACCGCGAACAAGGCGAAGAAAGCCGCCGCCGCGAAATAGGAGAAGAAGAAAGAAGATTCTTTGAAAGGGAGAGAGCTGCCGTCAATTCTGATGTGCGCGGTGGCGCTTTTCTCCGCACCCCTCTCTGCGGAAGTGACGAGCGTCGGCGCGAGCGGCTTCGCCGTGAGGCACGAGGTCCCTATCAACGCCGCGCCCGGCATCGTCTACGACGCGCTCACCGTCAAGGTCGGGAGCTGGTGGAACCCCGTCCACACGTACTCGAAGGATTCGAAGAACCTGTCGATCGCGGCCGTTCCCGGCGGCTGTTTCTGCGAGAGGTTTCCGGACAGCGGCGGCGTCCAGCACATGACCGTCGTCTACGCCAGCCCGGGCAAGGCGCTGCGGATGGCGGGCGCGCTCGGTCCCCTGCAAGCTTCCGGCCTATCCGGGAGCATGACGTGGGAGCTCGCGAAGGCTGGAACCGGCGCCAAGCTCGTCGTCACGTACGTCGTCGGGGGCTACATGGCGGGCGGATTCGAGAAGATCGCGCCGGGGGTGGACGCCATGGTCGGGGACCAGGCCATGAGGCTCAGGACGTTTCTGGAGACCGGCAGCCCCGCCCCTCCCGTGAAGTGAGACTCAGGAGAGTCAGTTTCTAGAAGCCTTCGAGGATCGTCGTGACGAGGTTCTGCGCGAACGGGCGGGCCATCGCCTCGATCGCCTCGCGCTCGCGGTCGTAATACGAGCTCGCGCTCGAGGGCACGGTGTAAGGCTGCCGGAAGAGGTATGCCGGCTCGGAGAAGATCGGCTTGTCGGTGGCCTTTTCGGTCAGGACGAGCTTTCCCGAGACCGTCACCTGGTATTCGACCGCGATCCCGTTCGCGTCGAAGCGGACGGGCGCAACCGAGCAGGACGTCAGCCGCCCCGACAGCTCGGAGTCCGCCGCGGCCCTGTCGGACACGGGCTTGAGACGGCCGCGCGCGGACAGCTCCCGAATGACGGCGTCCGTGAGGCGCTGCTCGAGCCCCACGACCGTCGTGTCGTTGATGAACGTCGGCACATAAACCGTCTTGACGCCGACCGGCAGCGCGCTCGTCCCGGTGCCCACGAGCGAGTACCCACAGCCGGAAACGGAGAATAGGAAAATGATCAAGAAAGAGAAGAGAAAGACTTCTTTGAAAGGGGAAGTACCCGGAGCGCGGCACCGGCCGCGCGGTGCGACGGACGTCCGCCCGCGACCACTCGAAGAATCTTCTCTTCCTTCTTCCGTCACTTGACGACCAGATTCAGCAGTCGGTCCTGCACCCAGATGGTCTTCACTATTTGCTTGCCGTCCAGCCAACGAGAGAGCGTCGCCTCATCCTGAGCCGCGGCTACCGCTTCCTTCTCAGAAGATCCTCTTCGAAGCTTGATCTCGGCACGTACCTTTCCCGACACCTGTATTGCAATCGACGCGACCTCCTCTTTCGCGAGCGCGGGATCGAAGCTCGGCCAGCCCGACTCGAGGAGGCTCTTCCTGCCGCCCAGCCTCTCGTTCAACTCTTCGGAGAGATGCGGCGCGACGGGATGGAGGAGCGTCACGAGCGTGCGCAGCGTCGTTGCGGTCTCGCCCGCGTCCGCGCCCGCGTCGTTCAGAAGGACCGTCGCGCCGTTGAGGAATTCCATGAGGTGCGCAACGGCCGTGTGGAACGAGAACGCCCGGAAGTCCTCCGTGACCTTCTTGATCGTCATGTGCCGCGCGCGCGCCGCCGGGGTGTCGGCCTTCGCCGGCTGCGCCTGTGGATCGGCGCCCGTCTCGAGGAACCGCTCGACGGCGCTCCGAACGCGCCAGAGAAAGCGCTCCGGCCCGCTGATGCCCTCGTCGTTCCATTCGGCGTCCTTCTCCGGGGGGCCGAGGAAGAGGACGAACGCGCGCACGGCGTCAGCGCCCTTCTCGGCGATGAGCGCGTCGAGCGACACGGCGTTGCCGCGCGACTTCGACATCTTCTCGACGCGACCCGTCGGGGACAGACGCGTGATCATGCCCTGGTTGAAGAGGGCCGTGAACGGCTCCTCGAACGTCACGAGGCCGAGATCCTTCAGGATGCGCGTGAAGAAGCGCGCGTAGAGGAGATGCAGGATCGCGTGCTCGATGCCGCCGATGTACTGGTCGACGGGGGCCCACTCCTTCACGAGAGAGGGGTCGAAAGGCGCCGCGGCGTTCTGCGGATCGATGTACCTCAGGAAATACCAGGACGAGTCCACGAAGGTGTCCATCGTGTCGGTCTCGCGGCGGGCAGGCCCGCCGCACCGAGGACACTTCGTCTGCACGAAGGAAGCGACCTTCTCGAGCGGATTTCCGCCCTTGCCCGTGAACGGCGCGTCGGGCGGCAGGACGATTGGAAGGTCCTTCTCCGGTACGGGCACCCACCCGTCCTTCTCACAGTGGATCATGGGAATCGGCGTACCCCAGTAGCGCTGGCGCGAGATGAGCCAGTCGCGGAGGCGGTAGCGCACGCGGGGCCCGCCGATCCCTCTCTTCGCGGCTTCGGCGGCAATGAGTTCGCGGGCAGAAGAGGAAGATTTTGCTGAGAAGGGACCAGAGGCAATGAGGTTTCCTTCGCCCGTGTAGGCGACCGAAGGGACGTCGGCACCGCCGGAATGAGATTTGTTCGAGTGGTCCCTCGCAGGCGCGACGCCGGAGCCCGAGGCGCCGCCCGACGCACGTGTTTCGCCCTTCCCCTTTTCCCCTCTAAGCAAATCTTCTTCTTTCTTCTTCTCTTCTTCGATCACGCGAACGATCGGGATCCCGTACTTCCTCGCGAACTCGAAGTCGCGCGTGTCGTGCGCGGGCACCGCCATGAGCGCGCCCGTGCCGTAGTCGGCGATGACGAAGTTCGCGAGCCACACGGGCACTTCCACTCCCGTGAAGGGGTTGATCGCCGTGCGGCCGGTGTCGCGGCCGTCCTTCTCGGCGCCCTCGGCCTCGCGCACGATGCGCTCCTGGCTGCGGACGGACGCGACCCAGGCTTCGAGCTCGGCCCGCTTCGGGCTGCCTTCGAGAAGCCGCGGGACGAGCGCGTGCTCGGGCGCGAGGATGAGCGCCGTCGCGCCGAAGACCGTGTCGGGGCGCGTCGTGAAAACGCGCACGGATTCGTTCAGCGAAGGGATCGCGAAATCCAGGTCGGCGCCCGTGGACCTTCCGATCCAGTTGCGCTGCATCGTCACGACTTTTTCGGGCCACTTGCCGAGCGTGTCGAGGCCGTCCAGCAGGCGATCCGCGTAGTCGGTGATCTTCAGGAACCACTGCTCGAGCTCTCGCTGCACGACCGCAGTGCCGCAGCGGTCACAGACGCCCCCCTCGGCCTGCTCGTTCGCGAGCACGGTCAGGCACGACGGGCACCAGTTCACGGCGGCCTTCTTGCGGACCGCAAGGCCCTTTTCCCAGAGCTTCAGGAAGAACCACTGGTTCCAGCGGTAATAGTCGGGCTCGCAGGTCGTGACTTCTTTCGTCCAGTCGTAGAGGACGCCCCACGACCGGAACTGCTCCTTCATGGCCGCGATGTTCGCGAGCGTCGACGTGCGCGGGTGGATGCCCTTCTGGATCGCATAGTTCTCCGCCGGCAGGCCGAACGCGTCCCAGCCCATCGGGCAGAACACCGTCACGCCCGTCTGTCGCAGGAAGCGATGGAGCGCGTCCGTGAGGAAATACGTGCGCGCGTGCCCGACGTGGAGGCGATCTCCCGATGGATAGGGAAGCATGACGAGGAGATACGTTCCATCGCCCGCCGGCTGCGACGTGTCGACGAACGCCGCCCGTTCCGCCTCCCAGCGGTCGCGCCATTTCGCCTCGATCCTGAGGATTTCTTCGCCTTTTGCCGTGGCGGTCGCGGTGCGGTCCATCGAGTCGGCGAGTGTAAACGACGAAAGGCAGGACGTCAGCGGCGCGCCGGCGCGGGGGCCGCGAGCGCACGCGGGTCGAGCGGCGCCCCTTCTACGGCTTCGACGATGCTCGCTCCACGCGGCCGGTAGAGCGTCAACCCGCCCGCGGCAGTCTCGAGAACGGGCCGTTTCAGCGCCTCCGAGCGGTCGGCCACGCCGACGTGAAAACCGGCGGGCGGCTGCGTCTCGAGCGCGAGATGCTTCGCCGTGACGGTGTTCGCGAGCCCGCTCGGGTCCGAAGGCACCCAGCCCAGACCGGGCACGAACACCTCGATCCAGCGGTGGCGCACGCCTCCGAGGTCCGCGTTGAAGACCGAGCGCGACTCGGGAGTGAGCTCTCGAGCGCGCTCGGCGGTGAGGATTCCCGTCACCTGCCGGGCGGGAATGCCCGACCGGAGGAGGAGCTCGGCCGCCAGGAGCGAGCGCCCCACGCACGAGCCCCGACGCGCGCGCAGCGTGAGAAAGGCCGTCTCCGCCGCGCCGTCCGGCAGCGCATAGCGAATCCGGCGGGCCGTGAAAGCGACGACCCGCTCCACCGCCTCGAGAGTCGTCTTCGCGCCCGCGAGGAGCCTGTTGGAGAGGACGTCGAGGTCCGGAGCGTCCGCGAGCGGCCCGGCAAGGACCGCACGCGCTTCGGCCGAGAGGCTCGCGGGAGGCGGCGGGAATGGTGCGTCCGCCGTGAACGGCTCGGCGGACACCTCGACGCGGGCTTCCAGGGCTTTGCCGTCGGCGGACGACAGCACGACGCGATATCCCGCCTCCTCCACGGCCCGCGCATAGCGCCAGGGCGCGGGACCTTCGAGCCGGTAACGTGCCCATTCCCCTGCGGCGGGCGCGTCCTGGCCCGCGGCCGGAATGGGAACCGCAAAGGCGAGCGCGAGGAGGAGGGCGCGCGACGTCATCCGCCCCCTCCCCCGATCCGGGCACGCGGGCCGAACGTGGCCCGGCGTATACCGTCGAGGACGCCGTTCACGAAAGGCCCCGAGGACGGCGTGGAAAACTTCTTCGCGATCTCCACGGCCTCGTCGATCACGACGGGGTCTGGGGTGTCCTCCTCGTAGAGGAGCTCGTAGAGCGCGAGCCGCAGGAGATTGCGGTCCACGGCAGCCATCCGCCCGAGGCGCCAGTGCTCCGAGCGCTCGGAGAGCTTCGCATCGAGCTCGTCGCGCCGCGACAACGTGCCCGTGACGAGGCGCTGGGCGTACTCCTGGACCTCTGGTCTCGCGATCACGTACTCCTCGGTGCGCTCGAACATCTCTTCGGGCGGCGTCCCGGCGAGATCGTTCTGATAGAGAAGCTGAAGCGCCAGCTCTCGGGACTTTCGCCGGCGGCCGCTCACGCGCGTCCTCCGCCCGGCTTTCAGCGCGCGGGGCGCGAAGTGCGAGCCGACGTCTTCTTGAGGCGAGCCCGGAGGTCGGCGGCCTCGACGGCGGCCATCGCGGCCTCGAAGCCCTTGTTCCCGCCCTTGGCGCCCGATCGTTCGAGCGCCTGTTCGAGCGTGTCGCACGTCAGGACGCCGAACGCGACGGGAAGGTCGAGCTCCAGGGAAACCTGGAAGACGCCCTTCGCCGTCTCCCCCGCAACGTATTCGAAATGCGGTGTGCCGCCCCGGAGGACCGCGCCAAGAGCCACGAGCGCGTCGAACCGGCCGGAACGGGCGAGATCGCGGAGGGCGAGCGGAAGCTCCCACGCACCGGGCGCACGCACGAGAACGACGTCTTCGTCGGCGGCCCCGGTCCTCCGAAACGCGTCGAGGGCACCCTCGACCAGGCGCGAGACGACGAGGTCGTTCGTACGTGCCGCCACGACGCCGAAGCGCCGGCCCGCGGAGGAAAGATGCCCCTCGATCACGTTCATCGGACCCAAGAGTGTATCAGCCTCAGCGCGCGGCGAGCTCGCTCACGCGCGCATGAGGTCCTTCGAAACCGAAATTCTCGCCGTAACGGGCGATGAAGTCGGCGATCCCATACCTGGGCGGCTGCGGGCCGAGGGCTTCGAGCGTGTAGACGGCGGCCACGCTTCCCACGCGGCCCGCGACCTCCCAGGGCAGACCGAGGTGGCGCGCCGCGAGAAGGCCGCCGCGAAACGCGTCTCCGACGCCCGTCGGATCCACCGCCGTGCCGCGGAGGCGGGCGGGCGGAATGCGGAACGTCGTGACGCCGTCGGGAGCCTCCGCCTGGCCGCCCCTCAGCGCGATCGTGGAGCCCTCGGCACCACGCGTCACGACGAGAACGGGCGCGTGCGAGAGCACCTCGGCTTCCGAGAGGCCGGTCTTCATCTCGATCACGCCGAACTCGTACTCGTTCGCGATGAGCATCGCGGCGCCTTGCAGCCCTGCGAGAAGGTCGTCGCCCGAAAGCCGCGCGACTTGCTGGCTGGGGTCGTATACGAATGCGATGCGGAGCTCCCGGCACTCCGTCGCGTACTTCGCCATCGCGACGGGATCGTTCGGCGAGATGATCGCGACGCTCACGCTGCTCGGCGAGAGTTCCCGGAAGGACAGCGTCGAGGCGCGTGCCATGGCCCCGGTGTAGAAAGTCGCGATCTGGTTCTGTGCCTGATCGGTGGAGACGAAGAACGAGGCGGTGAAGAGATCGTCGCAAATGTGCAGGGCCGAAGTGTCGACTCCCTGCTCGGCGAGCCAGCGGCTGTAATCGAGCGCGTCGATACCTGCCGTCGCCATGACGAGCGGCCGGAGGCCGAGGAGCGCGAGCGTGTAGGCGATGTTCGGAGCTACGCCCCCCCGCACCTTGCGCATGGAATCCACGAGGAACGAGACCGAGAGTCGGTCCATGCGGTCGGGCACGACGACGTCGAGGAACTTCCCCGGGAACGTCATGAGGTAGTCGTAGGCGACGGAGCCGGTGACGACGATGCGGCGAGCGGTCATCTCTTTTCCTTGTTCAAAAGCAGCGCGAGCCGCTTCGAGGTGGCGGGAGCGATCCGGCCTCTCGGAGTGAGAACGGCGAAGTCGAGGGCGTTCGCGCAGTCGCTCGCGCGGCCGGGATCGAGGCGGCCGACGGCGTTCGCGAGGACGCGATCCGCCGTGCCCGCGTTTTTCTTCAGGACGTCGAGGACGGCCTCGACCGAAACCGCCGCTCTTTCCTCGTGCCAGCAGTCGTAGTCCGTGACGAGCGCGATCGACGCGTAGCCGATGCCCGCCTCGCGGCACAGCTTAGCTTCGGTCGCGTTCGTCATGCCGATCACGTCTGCGCCCCAGGAGCGGTAGAGAAGCGACTCGGCCTTCGTCGAGAACTGGGGGCCCTCGATGCACACGTACGTCCCGCCCCGATGGCAAACGACGCCTTCGGCCCGGGCGGCCGCTTCGAGAGCGTCGACGAGCACGGCAGAAACCGGGTGCGCGAACGACACATGCCCCACGCAGCCGTCCCCGAAGAACGTCGAGATCCGGCGTTTGGTCAGGTCGATGAACTGTTCCGGCAGGACGATGTCGGTCGGCTCGTAGGCTTCCTTCATCGAGCCGCACGCCGACGCCGACAACAGCCATGAGCAGCCCAGCTTCCGGAATCCCCAGACGTTCGCGCGGTAGTTGATCTCGGAGGGGAGAAACGAATGATGCCGTCCGTGCCGGGCGAGAAACGCGACGGGGACCGAAGTGAGAGTCCCGAGAACGTAGGAGTCGGACGGGGCGCCGAAGGGCGTCGAAAGCCGCCGCTCCTCGAGGATCTTTAGACCAGGCAGGTTGTAGAGCCCCGAGCCGCCGATGAGGCCGATTCGCCTCTCCCCCCTCTTCCCTTTCGAAGAAATCTTCTTCTTCTCTTTCTTCATCTTCCCCGCCCCATCTCCTCGAGGATGTCGAGCGCGAGCTCGAGCGCCGCGCGGCCGGCTGCGCCCGTCACTTCCGGCTCGCTGCGCTCGGCGCAGGCCTTCAGGAACGCGCCGTCCTCGGCGGTGAGCGGGTCCGCGGGCTCGACCGTCACGGGCCACGGCACGATGCGCGGCGGGCCGCTGAGCCGGTCGAGGCGGAAGGCCGTCACGTCGCGGTTCTGGGTGTCGATCGAGAAGTACCAGTCCGGCTGGAAGAAGCGGAATTTCCGCGTCTTGTCCTGCGAGACGCGCGAGGCAGTCAGGTTCGCCACGCAACCGCCCTCGAACGAAAGGCGAACCGAGGCGATGTCGATCTTCTCGCTCAGGATCGGCACGCCGACAGCCCGGATCTCCGTGACCGGCTTTCCCACGAGGTCGAGCGCGATGTCGAGGTCGTGGACGAGGAGGTCCAGGACGACGTCCACGTCGAGAGCGCGCGGCACGAAGACACCGAGCCGGTGGGCCTCGATGAACTTGACGTCCGTCACGAGGGGGCGCACCGCGGCCACCGCCGGATTGAAGCGCTCGATGTGCCCGACCTGCAGAACGCGCCCCTTTTCCCGCGCGAGAGCGACGAGGCGGTCGGCTTCGGCCAGAGTCACCGTGATCGGCTTCTCGACCATGACGTCGGCTCCGCCGGTGAGAAGCTCTTCGGCCACGCCGGCATGCGTGGAGGTCGGCGACGAGACGACGACCGCCGTGGCGCCCGCGCTCAGGAGCTCCTTCACGGAGCGCCTCCGGACGAGCCCCTTCGACCCGTGCGCAGCCTCGATGGCGGACGCCGTGGCGTCGTCCGGCTCGACGAAGCCGACCGGGTCGGACCCGGCGAGCTCCGTGAGGATCCGCGCGTGGTGCCGGCCGAGATAGCCGCATCCCACGACGCCTGTCCGGATTCTCGCCATGCGCGGCGCAGTCTAAGGGATGGTCCACGGCCGCAACATGATCAGTTGGAATCAATTGAGAGCCGGCGCCTTGCCCCGGCACGTGCTGACCGCGTAACCTCCGCGGCTTCTCCATGAGCAGCCGCGACTGGAAATCCACGCTCCTCCTCCCGAAGACGGAGTTTCCGATGAAGGCGGACCTTCCGAGGCGGGAGCCCGCCCGGCTTGCCCGGTGGCAGGCGGAGGATCTCTACGGGAGGCTCCGGTCGGCGCGCGCGGGCGCTCCGCGTTTTCTGCTCCACGACGGACCGCCGTACGCGAACGGCAAGATTCACATCGGCACGGCGATGAACAAGATCCTGAAGGACCTCGTCGTGCGGACGAGGACCCTCGCGGGCCTCGACGCGCCCTACGTGCCCGGCTGGGACTGCCACGGCCTGCCCATCGAGCTGAGCGTGGACAAGGAGCTGGGACCCAGGAAGCGCGAGATGTCCGACGTCGAGGTCCGCCAGGCCTGCCGGAAGTTCGCCGAAAAGTGGATCGACATTCAGCGCGCCGACTTCAAGCGCCTCGGGATCCTCGGCAGGTGGGACTCGCCTTATCGCACGATGGACTTCTCCTACCAGGCCGAGATCGCGAAGGCCTTCGGCGGATTCGTGGACCGCGGACTCGTCACGTTCGGTTTCAAGAGCGTGCTCTGGTGCGTGCGCGACCGGACCGCGCTCGCCGAAGCGGAGATCGAGTACGAGGATCGAACGGATCCATCCATCTACGTCGCGATGCCGCTGGATGAAGATTCCTCGAAAGGCGCGTGGCCGGGCCTCGCAGAGGCGGCCGGTGCGCCGCGCCTGTACGCCCTGATCTGGACCACGACGCCGTGGACGCTGCCCGCGAACAGGGCGATTACTCTTGGCAAGGAAATCGAATACATGTTTCTTAGAAGGGAATCCGAGCCAGGCGCCGCGTACATCGTCGCGGAAGCGCTCGTTCCGCAGGTGACGGCCACTCTCGGCTGGACGGACGCCTCCCCTATTCCCCTTTCTAAGAAAAGCGGCGAGGCGATTCGGGACGCCGGCCTCAAGTACAGGCGGCCGTTCGCCGAACCGTCCGAAACCAATTTCGGATTTCTCCTCGGCGAGCACGTGTCGACGACCGACGGCACGGGCCTGGTGCACACGGCGCCCGGGCACGGCCGCGACGACTACGAGGTCGTGAGGCGGCACGGCTTCAAGGTCGACGATCCCTCCCTCTGCCCGGTCGACGAGGGCGGCTTCTACGACGTGAACGCACCGGAGTTCCTGCGCGGAAAAAGGGTGGTCATCCCGAAGACTCCCGACCAGAGCGCGAACGACGCCGTCCTGGCGGCGCTCGCCACGAGCCCGGCAGAGGCCGCTTCCTTCGCGGGACGTCCCGACAAGGATCACTCCGGCTCTCTCCTCCTTTCGAAGAAATCTCTCTCCCACTCCTATCCGCACTGCTGGCGGTGCAAGCAGCCCGTCATCTTCCGCGCGACTCACCAGTGGTTCATCGATCTGCACGCGATCCGCGAGCAGGCGCTCCGTGAGATTCACGACCGCGTCCGTTGGGTGCCGCCCTTCGGCGAGAACCGCATCGGCGCGATGGTCGAGAATCGCCTCGAGTGGGCGATCTCGCGCCAGCGCCGCTGGGGCTCTCCGATCACGTTCCTCCGGTGCGCGGACTGCAGGGAGAAGGGCGTGATCTCGCACTATCCCTCGGTCGAGGGAACGGTCGGAGAGAGAAAAAAGAAAGAAAGAGAAGATTTCTTTGAAAGGGTAAGAGGGACCTTCCGCGAGCACGGAGCGGACGCCTGGTACGACGACGCGTTCCCCCCGTCTTACTTTCTAAGAAAATCTTCCTCTTCTTCTTCGTCTTCCTCTGCTTCCTGCGCGCGGTGCGGCGGCAGCTCGTTCGAGAAGGTCAAGGACATCCTCGACGTCTGGTTCGACTCGGGGGTTTCGCACGCGGCCGTGCTCCGTTCGGGCGACTACGGGCTTCCGGATCCGTACACCTCCAAGCCCCCGACGCCGGTCGTCTACCTCGAAGGCCACGACCAGCATCGGGGCTGGTTCCAGTCGTCCCTCCTGACGTCCGTCGCTCTCACGGGCAGCGCGCCGTACGACGCCGTGATCACGCACGGCTTCGTCGTGGCGGGGGACGGCCGGAAGATGTCGAAATCGCTCGGAAACACGGTGGACCCGCACGACGTCATCAAGAAGGACGGCGCCGACGTGCTGCGGCTCTGGGTGGCCTCGCTCGACTACACGAACGACGATCCCGTCTCCGAGGAAATCCTCAAGCGCACGGCCGAGGCGTATCGCAAGATCCGCAATACGGCACGCTTCCTCCTGTCGAACCTCTTCGACTTCGACCCCGCGAAGGATTCCGTGGCGAAAGACCGGATCGAGCCGCTGGACCGGTACATCCTGGACGTAGCGGCGCGCGTCGCGGCGGATTGCCGGCAAGCGAACGAGGCATACGCGTTTCACGTCGGCGTGCGTCGCCTCCTCGAGTTCGTGACGTCGGATCTCTCCGCCTTCTGGTGCGACGTCCGGAAGGACGTCCTCTACATCCTCGCCGCGAACGATCCGGTCCGGCGCTCCGCGCAGACCGCCGCCCACCGCCTCGCCGAGACGATCGCGCTCGCCCTCTCACCCATCTGTCCGTTCACGGCCGAGGAAATCTGGGAAGCCATCCCGGGGAATGCATCAGATCCGGCCGCGCTCTTCCTGAAGAGCTGGAACGACCTCGAGCTTCCCGAGATTTCTTCGCGTGAAAGAGAGGCGTGGGGACGCGTCCTCGCGCTTCGAGCGGAGTTCCTGCAGGGCCTCGAGCCGCTCCGGAGAGAGGGAAGAGTCGGTTCCGCTTCCCAGGCGACGGCGGTCGTGGGGCGAGGCGGTGCCGTCGACGAGGCGCTCGCCGCTCTTTCCTTCTCAGAAGAAAAGCTCGCTGACGTTCTTGGAACACCGTCGGTCGTGCGGGAGGGAGTGGCGGATGCGATCGCCGTGCGTCCCGCCGAGGGCTCCAAGTGCCCGCGCTGCTGGCAGGTGCGCACGGACGTCGAGCCCGACGGAACCTGCGCGCGCTGCCGCCGTGTGGTTGGCGAGTAGAATCCAGACGTGTCGCGCCGGCTCGTCTATTTCGGAATCTCGCTTGCCGTCGTGGCCCTGGACCAGATCACCAAGGCGATCGTGGCCGCGCGGATTCCGCTCCACGACACGATTCCCGTGATCCGGGGCTTCTTCGACCTCACGCACGTGAGGAATCGGGGCACCGCGTTCGGCCTCTTCGCGCTGACCGACTCGCCGGCACGCACGTTGATCCTCACGCTCGTGGCGGCGGGGGTCTTTCTCGGCGTCCTCGCGTGGTCGCTCACCTCGCCCGTCACGCACACGCGTCTTCAGACCGCGCTCGCGCTCGTCCTGGGCGGCGCGGTGGGGAACCTGATCGACCGCGTTCGCTTTCAGTCGGTGACGGATTTCCTGCGTTTCTACGTGGACCGGTGGGAGTGGCCGTCCTTCAACGTCGCCGACAGCGCGATCAGCGTGGGGGTCGCGCTCCTCGCGTGGGACATCTGGCGGCATCCGCAGAAAGAGCCCGAGACGTGCACCCAGAGCTGATCCACATCGGGAGCTTCGCTCTCCCGAGCTACGGCGTGATGATGGCGCTCGGGTTCATCGCGGCGTTGTGGCTCGTCAGAAGGCGCGCCCCCGCGTTCGGTGTCGCCCCGGATGCGGCCTCGGACATCGGCATCTGGCTCCTCCTCTCGGGCCTCGTGGGCGCGAAGCTCCTCCTCGTGATCGTGGAATGGCCGCAATACGTCTCGTCCTGGGGCGGCCTGAAAGACCTCGCACGCGCGGGCGGCGTTTTCTACGGAGGCCTGATCGGCGCGCTCGTGGCCACCGTCGTGCTCCTTCGCAGGCGCGAGATCCCGTTCTTCACCTTCGCCGATATCGCCGCGCCGGCCGTCGCGCTCGGACAGGCCCTCGGCCGCGTCGGCTGCCTCCTCGCCGGCTGTTGCTGGGGCCGCGAATGCGCGCTTCCCTGGGCGATCACCTTCACCGACCCGAAGGCGCACGAGAACGTCGGAGTCCCGCTCGACGTTCCCCTTCATCCGACCCAGGTCTACGAGGCCGTGGGCACGCTCGTCCTGTGCATCCTGCTCCTCGTCCTCGAGCGCCGCCGTTACTCGGGCGAGACGTTCGTACGCTATCTGTTCGGCTACGCGCTGCTCAGGTTCGTCATCGAGCTCTTCCGCGGCGACCCCCGCGGGTCGGTGTTCGGCGCGATGTCGACGTCGCAGTTCATCGCTCTCTGCGGCGTGGCCGTGGCGGTCGTGCTCTGGGCCCTGCGCCGCAAAACGGCTCCGGCGCCCGCCGCCGCGTGACCGGCGCGCCGCGCAGGATCCGCGCCGACCGGGGTGACGGGGGCGAGCGCCTCGACCGCGTACTGCTCCGGCACCTGAACGACCTGCCCGAGGCGTCGCGCACGAAGATCCAGGAGTGGATCGAAAGCGGCTGTGTTTCGCTCGGAGGAAGAAAACCGAAGAAGATCTCCGAGAAGGTCAGGACGGGAGACGAGATCCAGATCCACCTTCCCGCTCCGCCCCCTCCTCGCCCCGACCTCGTGGCCCAGGACATCCCGCTCTCGATTCTATTCGAAGATTCCGAGATCCTCGTCCTCGACAAGCCTCCCGGCCTCGTCGTGCATCCCGCCGTCGGACACCGCGACGGCACGCTCGTGAACGCGCTTCTCCACCGCTCGAAGGATTGGGCCGGCCCCGCAGATCGACCCGGGCTCGTCCATCGGCTCGACAAGGACACGTCTGGGGTCCTCGTCGTCGCGAAAACCGAAACGGCAATGGCAGTTCTGGGGAGAGCAATAAAAGAGAGATTCCTAGAAAAGGAATATCTGGCCGTCGTCTACGGGCACCCTGCCGTCCGCAAGGGAAAAATCGAGATGGGCATCCTGCGGGACCCGAGGGACCGCAAGCGCATGGCCGCCTCGAAAACCGAAGGACGTCCATCGACCACCTTCTATGAAATTCTTTCCGAATCCTCGGGCTCCCTCTCCGGTCTCTCTCTCCTGAAATGCACCCTCGTCACCGGACGCACGCACCAGATCCGCGTCCACCTCAAGGCTCTTCACCTACCCATCGTGGGAGACCCGACATACGGCTCACCGCGGTGGAAGGGGATGAAGGTCGAGGCGCTCCGCGAGCTCTGCCGGACTTTTCCCCGCCAGGCGCTCCACTCCTGGCGCCTCACGCTTAAGCATCCGACGACGCGCGAAAAGATGAGTTTCGTCGCACCGGTGCCCGGCGACATCAAGAGTCTTCTCGAAGCAGCCGGGCTCCCGCCGCCGGTGTAATCTAAACAGCGATGTCCACGACGACGATTCCAAGAGTTTCCACGCGCGGTCACGAGATGCCGCCCTCCCCCATCCGCAAGCTCATGCCGCTCGCGGACGAGGCCAAGGCGCGCGGCGTGAAGGTCTATCACCTCAACATCGGCCAGCCCGATCTCGAGACGCCCGAGCCGATGCGGCGCCGGCTCGCCGCGATCAAGGACAAGGTCTACGCCTACTCGCCTTCGAACGGAACGCCCGAGTACCTCGACTTTCTCCACGCCTATTACGGAAAGCTCGGGATCGAGCTCAAGCCGAACGAGGTTCTCGCGACGACGGGCGGGAGCGAGGCGCTGCTCTTCGCCTTCATGGCGTGCTCGGATCCGGGCGGCGAGATCCTAACGGTCGAGCCCCTCTACACGAACTACCGCTCCTTCGCCGCCATGGCGGGCCTCACCCTTCACCCCATCGTCACGCGCGGCGAGGACGGCTTTCACCTCCCGGCACGCGGCGATTGGGAGCAGGCCCTGACGCGGAAGACGCGTCTCGTCCTTCTCTGCAACCCGAACAACCCCACGGGGACGGTCTACTCGAGAGAGGAAGTCGTGCGCGCGGCGGAATTCTGCCGCGACCATGGCCTCTTCTTCGTGTCGGACGAGGTCTACCGGGAGTTTCTCTACGACGGCCGCGAATCCGTCAGCGCCCTATCGCTGCCCGGATTCGAGGACCAGGTCGTGGTGGTGGACTCTCTCTCCAAGAGGTTTTCGGCCTGCGGCATCAGGCTCGGGGCTCTCGTCACGCGCAACGCAGACGTGGCCGCCGCGTGCAACCGCATGGCACAGGGGCGCCTCTCGCCGCCGGGGCTCGCGCAGTACATCGCACCGGGTGCCCTGGAGCTCGGACCCGAGTACTACCGCGGTATCGTGACGGAATACCAGAGCAGGCGCGACACGCTCTACGAAGGGTTGTCGAAGATCCCGGGCGTCTTCCTCCGCAAGCCCGAAGGGGCCTTTTACTTCATCGCCCGCCTGCCCGTTCAGGACAGCGACGACTTCGCCGCCTGGCTGCTGACGAGCTTCTCGCTGGACGGGAGGACCGTCATGGTCGCCCCGGCGAGCGGCTTTTACGTGACCCCGGGGCTCGGACTCGACGAGATCCGCATCGCCTACGTCCTGAAGGAAGACGACCTGAGAGAAAGCGTACGGATTCTAGCTGCGGCGCTGCCGGTTTATCGGAAGGCGAAAGGCCTCGACTAGCCTCGGAAGAAGATCAGCGTGAGGAGCAGGAACAGCGGCAGCAGGACGGCCCCTGCCCGCACGGCATAGCCGAAGAACGACGGCATCGCCACACCGCGCGAGGCGGCAATCGAGCGAACGAGGAAGTTCGGTCCGTTCCCGATGTACGTCAGCGCCCCGAAGAAGACGGCGCCCGCGGAGATCGCTTCCAGGATCTTCGCCGGAGCGCCAGCCACCTCGGGCCGGCCGAGGCCGCGCGCGACCGCGAGGAATGCGGCGTACGTCGGCGCGTTGTCGAGGCATGCGGAGAGCGATCCCGTCGCCCAGAAGAATTGCCAGGGACGCGTGAGGCCGAGCGCCGGCGCCCTCTCGCGCAGCACGACGAGCGATGGCTCCATCGCGACGAAGATGCCCGCGAAGAGGATCGCGACCTCGAGGATGGGGTGCCACGAGAAACCGACCTCCTCCCTCTGGCCCTTCGGCGTCAAAGGAAAGCTCGCGACCGCGCACGCGAGGTACACCGCCTCCCGGAAAGGCGAGCCGAGCAAAGCCGTGGCGAGGACGATCCCCGCGAGGAGCAGGAAGTTCCACCACCCCGTGACGAGGATCGGCCGCCGCGTCGTCTCGTCCGCGAGGAGGGCGGCGGACGACTCCCGCGCGTGCTCGCGCCTCTCGATCAGGTAGTAAACGCCGAGGAGGAGGCCGATCGCCACGGCCCACTCCTGGACGAGCCTGAGCGTCCAGAAGAAGGGCACGCCCGCGAGATACCCGAGGAAGAGCGGCGGATCGCCGAGCGGCGTGAGGCACCCGCCCACGTTCGAGACCACGAGGATGAAGAACAGCACCGTGTGCGACACGTTCTTCCGCTCGGAATTGACCTCCAGGACGATCTGGATGAGGAGCATCGAAGCGCCGGTCGTGCCAATGATCGAAGCCAGGATCCCGCCCAGGAGAAGGAGCCCCGTGTTCGTGGCGGGATGCGCCGGGACGTCCCCCGTGACGCGGATCCCCGAGGCGACGACGTACAGGGAGCCGAGAAGCAGGACGAACGCCACGTACTCGTGCGCGACGTGCCCCAGACTCTCCGGCCGGCCCACGACGACCGGCAAAGCCGCGAGCAAGGCCACGATCGCCTGAAAACCGGGCCGGCTCCAGCGGTCGGGGATGGCGAGGGGCAGGATCGCGATCGAGAGGAGGAGAGCGGCGAAGGGCAGGAGCCAGAGGACGGAAGTGCCCACCCGCTCCCGCCCCTTCAGGTCTTCTTCTTCGAAGGTCTGGCGGCTCCGGCCGGGACGTCGATTTGCGCCTTCTGGATCGTGCCCGAGTAGTCGACGTAGATCGACTTCCACTCGCTGAACACGTCCAGGGCGGCGAGGCCGGCCTCGCGGTGCCCGTTGCCGGTCTTCTTCGTTCCGCCGAACGGCAGGTGGGTCTCGGCGCCGATCGTCGGAAGGTTCACGTAGAAGATCCCGGCTTCGAGGTCGCGCATCGCGACGAACGCCTTGTTCACGTCCTGCGTGAAGATCGCCGACGAGAGACCGTAGTCGCTATCGTTCGCGACGTCGATTCCCTCTTCTAGGGACGCGATCGGCACGATGGAGGTCACGGGTCCGAAGATCTCCTCCCGCGCGACGCGCATCCGGCGGTTGCAGTCCGCGAATACGGTCGGCGCCACGAACCAGCCCTTCGCGTGCGCCTTGCCGGCGAGACGGCGGCCCCCCGCGACGCAACGGGCCCCTTCAGCCTTCCCGATGGAGATGTAGTCCAGGACCGTGTCGAGCTGGCTCTCGTTGATGGACGGGCCCATCTCGATCCTCTCGTCGAGGCCGCTGCCGACCTTCAGGGCGTTCGCGCGCTCGGCGAGCATCGCCGTGAACTTTCGGACGACCTTCTTGTGGACGAGGAGACGCGAGGACGCCGTGCAGCGCTGGCCGCTCGTGCCGAACGCACCCCAGATCGCGCCGTCGACGGCGAGCTCGAGGTTCGCGTCGTCCATCACGAGGATGGGGTTCTTTCCGCCCATCTCGAGGTGGACGTGCTTGAACGTCGGGGCGCACGCCTCGTTGATCGTCTGCCCGACGGCCGTCGAGCCCGTGAAGGAGACGACTTTCACGCGCGGGTCCTTGATCAGTGGCATGCCCACCTTCGAGCCGCTGCCCGTGACCACGTTGAAGACCCCGGCCGGGAGGCCGGCGTCGTCGAGGGCCTTCGCGAAGTTGACGACGGAGAGCGGCGTGTCCGTGGCCGGCTTGATGACGACCGTGTTGCCGCAGACGAGGGCCGCGGTCGTCTTCCAGGCCGGGATCGCCATCGGGAAGTTCCAGGGAGTGATAAAGGCGCAGACGCCGATCGGCGAACGCACCGACATCGCGAACTTGTTCGGCAGCTCGGAGGGCGTCGTCTGCCCGTGGAGGCGACGGCCCTCGCCGCCCATGAGGAAGGCCATGTCGATGGCCTCCTGGACGTCGCCGCGCGCCTCCTTGAGGACTTTTCCCATCTCGCGCGTCATGTCGCGCGCGTACTCCTCCTTGCGGTCCCGCAGGATCTCGCCGAGGCGGTACAGGATTTCGCCGCGCTGCGGACCCGGCACGAGACGCCACGTCCTGTAGGCCTCCGCGGCGACGTCGACCGCCTCTTTCGCGTCGCGTTCGCCGGAATCGGCGAAGCGGCCGATGAGATCCGTCACGTCGGAGGGGTTGCGGTTGTCGAATGTTCGGCCCGATCGGGCGGGGACCCATTTTCCTGCGATCCAGTTTCCGTGGACAGGGGGGGACGAAGCCATGTTCGGTGCGTTCCTTTCGCGTTCGGGGTCAGCTCGACGGCGGCGGCGCCGCTGTTCCGCCGCTCATGTCGATGCGTCCCGTGAACCGGGCTCCCTCGCCGATGACGATGCGGGGAGCCTGGATGTTGCCTTCGAGAGTCCCGGTCGACAGAAGCTCGACGCGCTCGACGGCGCTCACGTTGCCGACGACGCGGCCCGCGATCGTCACCGTGGCGGCCGCGACCTCGGCCAGGACGACGCCGTGAGCGCCGACCCGGCACGCCTTCGAGATCTTCACGCGGCCCTCCAGATAGCCTTCCACGACGACGTCTTCGTCCCCGAGGACCTCTCCCTGGAACCGGATCTTCGGCCCGATGAAAGACGCGCGGAGCTCGGGGGGTTCACGGCCCGGCGGCGCCGGACCGCCGGTCTTTCCGAACATCGCCATCGCGCGGCGGAGAGTTTACCCGGGGCAAGGCGCGGCTGCCACCAAGGAGAGACGACGGTGCTTCGCCCGATCAGACGACGTAGCGCGGCGACAAGGCGGCATTCCCCGCAGGGATGCAGCGCGGCTTCGGAGTATTGCATCTTGTCGTGATGCGACACGATGCGTAGAATGATGCACCGGAGGCGATATGAAGGCCATCACTCTGCGCAACATTCCGCCGGATGTCGCCCGGGCCGTGGAGCGCCGCGCCTCGCGGGAGGGCGAAAGCCTGAACAAAGCCGTCCTCGAGCTCGTCGCCGAGGGAGCGGGTCTCAAGAAGCGCGCGCGGAAGGTAAGACATACCGACCTCGACAGCCTCTTCGGGACGTGGTCGAAAAAGCAGGCCGACGCGTTCGACCGCCAGCTCGGAGAGCTTCGCGCCATCGACCCGGCAGTCTGGAAATGACCCGGATTCTGGCCGACACCTCGGCTTACTCGGCTTTCCTGCGCGGGCACGCGGGCGTTGGTGACGCTCTGCGCGCGGCGGACGAGATCCGCGTGACGCCGATCGTGCTCGGGGAGCTGATGGCCGGCCATCGTTCGGGAACGAGGCGCCGCGCGAACGAGGACCACCTGAAGTTCTTTCTTTCCTCGCCGCGAGTCGGAATCCTCCCGATCGACGAAGACACGGCTGCACGTTACGCGGCCATCGTCTCTTCGCTGAGGTCGGCCGGACTACAAATCGGCACGAACGACATCTGGATCGCCGCCAGCGCAATGCAGCACGGACTCACGGTCGTCACGACCGACGCGGACTTCCTCCGAATCCCCCAGATACTCGTCGAACACCATTCCGTCGGCTGACCTTCGGATCGGCGGTTCGGCCACAAGCAAGCGTGGCGATTCCAATCATGAGGGCTGAAGGCCCGGTTCACGTCGCCAGATGGATCCGCTTGATGTAGGCCATCTCCTCGAGCTTGTCCGTCGAACCGTTCAGCCCGCTGTCGCGGATTCCCTCGATCGGCAAGGAGAGGTCGCTGTAGAGCGGCCCCTCGTTGATCATGACTCTTCCGGCGGCGACGTCCCGGCCGATGCGCGTCGCTTCCGCCGGTTCTCCGAAGACGCTCGCGCCGAGCCCGTAAGGGCCGTCGTTGGCGAGAGCGACCGCCTCGTCGAGGGTGTCGAACACCACGAAAGAACGGACGGGAGCGAAACACTCCTCGGTCCAGAGGAAGGGCTTGTCCTCCTCGCTTCGCCCCAGGATCTGCGCCTTCTCGAACTCGATCAGCGTCGGGGTGAAGAACGGGGCCTCGGCACGGCCCCCGACGAGGAGGCGACCGCCTTTTTCCAGAGCCTCGCGGACCTGGTACGTCGCGATATCCATGCTCTCGTGCTTGCCGATGGGACCGATGTCGGTGTCTTCGTCGCGCGGATCTCCCACCTTGAGCCGGCGGATCCCCTCGATGAGACGCTCGCGGAAGTCCGAGGCGACGGAGCGCTGCACGAGGTACCGCTTGGCGGCGATGCAGAGCTGCCCGCCGTGCGCGAAGCCTCCGAGGAGACCGGCAGCCGTGGCGTCCGTCAGGTTCGCGCTTTCGAGCACGATGAACGGGTCGTTCCCGGCCAGCTCGGGGACGTATTTCTTCATGCGTCCGCCCACGTGAAGCATGCATTCACCGAGTGTATTCTTCGTCCTCCCGAGGTACGCGCCCATCTTGATGATGTTGTCCTTGCCGACCGGGCTCGACGCGTAGTGAACGAGGACGTCGACTTCCGGGTTTTCGATGAACTCCCAGGCGGCGTCTTCCCCGGAGCAGGTGGAGACCTGGACGCTCTCGGGCGGACAGCCCGCCTCGACCGCGATCTGAACGAGCCGCTGGCAGATGAGAGGGGCCAGGCTCGAGGGCTTCTCCACGACGGCGTTCCCGGCTCCGAGGGCGCAGAGCATCGTATAGAGCGGCACGACGAGCGGAGTGTTGCGCGGCGGGAGGACTCCGACCACCCCGTACGGCTCGCGGGTGAGGATGTTCCGCCCCGAAGCGGCCGGAAGCTCCCGAGGCTTGAGGAGCTCGAGCCGGCGCTCGAGGTTCGCCGCGCTCGCGATGGCCCGGCCCATCTCCCACCGCGCGAACTTGCGGGGTTGCCCTCCCTCTCGCACCATCAGCTCCTCGAGTTCGCTCCGGCGCTCTTCGAGGCGCACCGCGATGCGCCGCCCGAGGTCGGCACGCTCCCGGAAGGTGGTGCTCCGGGCCGATCCCTTCGCCTGAAACGCGCGATGGATCTTCGCGCGCAGATCCCGGCGCGTGTCCTGCTGCACCTCGCCGATCACCTCGCCCGTGTACTTGTCGCGGATCTCGGAGGTTCGAAGCGCGAGCATCTTTTCGATCCTACTTCAGCCCCTCGACGACGTAGAGACCCGAGAGGAGCCGGACGCGAAGGTCATTTTGCGGCCGCGACGAGTCTTTGGAATTTCGGTTCATTTCGCAACGGGTCGAAGTTCGGGTCGATCCTGAGCCAGCCGGGCGAGAGGACGTATGGGATCTCCAGGAGCGGCTCCAGCTGGCTGAGCGCCTTTTCCCGCTCTCCGACGAGGATGTAAATGCGCACGAGCTGGTGCTCGAGATAGGGACCGAGGTACGCATCTTTGGACACGGGCAGGAGCGCGACGCCGCGTTCTCCCTCTCGGATGGCTTCGTCTTTTTGGCCGAGGTAGGCGAGTGCGAGGCCGAGCAGGATGTGAAGCTGCGGGTCCTGTGGCGCGGCGAGAAGCTGCTGCCGGAAGGCTTTTCTCGCCTTCTCGGCGTGGGAGTGTACGTTTTCCGCGTCGCCCTTCAGCGCATAGGCTTGGACGAGGCTGAGGCTCCAGGCCCCCCTGTTGTTGTCGAAGGCGCTCGGTGTCAGCCGCAGAAGCAGCTCACGCCGCTCCTCGTCGAGGACCCACACGAGATCGAAGTACGTTGCCAGATACGACACCACTGCCGTGGGCTCGACCTCCTTGGGCACGGCGTGCAACACGGACCGTGCTCCCGCAAGATTCCCCTCCCCGAGGAACGTCATGGCCTTTTGCTCGATCAGGGTGAGGTTTGTAGGCGCGAGAGCGAGCCCACGGTCGAAGGCTTCGCGCGCTTCGGGATATTGCCTCAGACGAAGCAGCGCTATGCCGAGCGTCCACTTGTTGTTGATCGACCGGGGATCGAGGCGCTCTGCCCGCTTGAAATGCTCCACCGCCGCGTCCCAATGTCCGAGGTTCTGCTCGGTCAACGCGGTTGCCCTGAGCAAGTCGGCGTTGCCAGGCGCGACGCGCCGCCCCTTCGCGTACTGCTCCAGCGCGCGGTCGAAGTCCGAGACGACCACGCGCATGTAAGTGCCAAGGGCCAGGTATCCGTCGGGCTGGTCTGGCGCGAGGGCGACTGCCTTCTCCGCCGCGTGGCGCGCGCGTTCTGCCAGCTCCGGCGTCGGCACGCTGTTGCCGTGCAGGATCGAGTCGGCTTTGGAAATCTGCGCCCAGGACCGCGCGAAGCTTGGATCGAGGGCCACGGCTTGCTCGTAGAGCCCGAGCGCCTTACGCAGGCTGGCCGGATCGTTGATGGCCATGCTCCTCGAGACTTCCTCGCCCTTCAGGAAGGCGTCGTAGGCGGCCAGGTTCTGCGTGGGGGGCTCCGCAAGCCGCTTCTCGTCGTTCGCCTCGAGCACGACATCGAGAGCCTGCGCGACGCGCGTCGCGATATCTGACTGCACCTGGAAGACATCCGTCAGCGCCGCGTCGAAGGGCTGCTGCCACCTCAAGGTGGCAGCGCCGGGCCCTTTCACGTCGACCAGCTCCGGGCTGACCTGCACGCGGCTCGTGCTTCCGCTCTTCTCCCAGCGCACGGTCGCCGTCAGCAGATATCTTGCCTCGAGCTCGCGGGCGATCTGGTTCGGCGTCTTCTTCGACTTCTTGTACGGGGCCGAGCTGGCTCTGGCAATCACTTCCACGCCCGGCAGGGACGTGAGCTTGCCGCGAACGGCGTCGGCGATGCCGTCGGCGAAGTAGTCGTCCTCTGGGGCTCCAAGGTTCTCGAACGGCAGCACGGCCAGACGCTTGACGCCTGCGATCTCGCCCGATGTCTTACGAAACGAACACAGAAGGAAGGTGCCCGCGACCGCGAGAACGGCAAGGGCCGCAACGGCGAAGAGGACGATCCTCTTTCCAGCCTGTGGCGCGACCAACCGCGCGCTGGTCGTCACGGCCGGCGACGACTGCTCGGAGAGCGCGAACACGACGTCTTTCGCCGATTGAAAGCGGTTGTCCCGGTCCTTCTCCAGGCAATGCCGGACGATGCTGTCGAGAGCGGACGAGACCTTCCGTCCCGACCCCGAGAGCTCCGGCGGCTCGTCCCGCAGGATCGCCGCCATCGTGTCGCCCGCCGTGCCTTTCTTGAACGCCTTCTTGCCCGATAGCATTTCGTACAGGATCGCCCCGAGCGAGAAGACGTCGCAGCGATGATCGACAGCGAGTCCCCGCACCTGCTCGGGCGACATGTAGCCCAGTGTGCCCATCACCGCCCCCGGGACCGTGAGATCCGAGACCGTCGGGGCTGTCGTGTCCTGCCCTGTGCTGACCGTCTCGACTCTCTTCGCCAGGCCGAAGTCGAGGATCTTCACGTGGCCGTCCTTCAGGACGAAGAGGTTCTCGGGCTTCAGGTCCCGGTGGATGATCCCCTTCTCGTGGGCGGCGGAGAGGCCCTTCGCGATCTGCACGGCGTAGTCGACGGCCTGCTTCTGCGGGATCGGTCCGGCGTCGAGTTTGCCGCGCAGCGTCTCGCCCTCAAGCAGCTCCGTGACGGCGTAGGAGATGCCCTCGTGCGTTCCGAAATCGTGAATCGCGAGGATGTTCGGATGCGAGAGTGCCGCAACCGCCTTGGCCTCCCGCTCGAACCTTGCCAGCCTGCCCGGGTCGGCAGCCACGGCCTCCGGGAGCACCTTGATCGCGACATCCCGGTCGAGCTTCTCGTCGCGCGCCCGGTAAACCTCACCCATTCCCCCCGCGCCGAGCGGCGCGAGAATCTCGTAAGGGCCGAGCTTCGTCCCGGCTGTCAGCGACAAGATGTAAGAAGTTTAACGGGAATCTGCAGGGGCGGAAATGATGCCGTCAGACCGGGAAGAGCGCCGCCGCGTTGTCGAAAAGGATCTTTCGGCGCACCTCGTCGGAGAGCGGAAGAGCGAGGAACTCGTCGACGTTCCGGCGCATCGAGCGGACTCCCTTCGAGGGCCAGTCGGTCCCCCAGAGGACCTTGTCCGCGATCTCGGAGATCCGCGGAAGGACCTCGAGGAGCTTGCGCGGCGGGATCCCCGAGATGTCGAGCAGGACGTTCGGGTGCCTCCTCGCGAGGAAGAAGGCGGTCTCGTACCAGAGAGGGCGGCCGGCATGACAGAGAACGAGCGTCGTCCCTGGAAAATCCACGGCGACGTCGTCGCACGCCATCGGATCGGCATAGACGTTCCGGGCGCCGGGAAAGATGGACGTTCCCGTGTGGATCAGGACCGGCCGCTTCGCTTCGCCCGCGAGGCGATAGACGTCGGCGAGGGACGGACAGTCGCTTCGGTACGCGTTCGCTGCCATCTCCATGTGGGGCGGATGCAGCTTGATCGCGCCCAGGCGGTAAACCTCGAGGAGCTTCCTCGTGTCCCCGACGACGTCGCGAGAGTGCCGGGGATGAATTCCTCCGACCGGGACGAGCCGGTCGCGGTGACCCTCGACGTAGCGGGCGACCCATGGGTTCACCATGTCCGTGATCCCCAGGGTGTCCGGTGCCACGGAGTTGATGAGGGCGGCCCGCGCGACGCCCTCGGCATCCATCGCCCGGAGGAGCTCGTCCGCGGAGCTCATGACGCGCCCGAGGAGGTCGAGATCGGTTCGCCCATCCAGCATCACGCGGCGGGCGTTCTCGTTCATCCGGTCATGCGGGCCGACATGGATGTGCGCGTCGAAAATCGGGAGGGCGGCGGACACGCGCGGGATGATAGCGGACCGCTCCGGCCGCCTCCGCGGTTGCTAACATGACGACGACGCCCATGCGAACTCTTTTCCTGCCGCCGACCTACCAGGACTCCGCGGAATTCGGCCGCCTCATCCTCCGCGACGGGTCGACCGCGATCATTCGTCCGTCGGAGCCGGCAGATCTCGAGGCGCTGCGCGAGTTCTTTCATCAGCTCTCCCCGGAGTCGAAGCGACGGCGTTTCTTCTCGACGGCCGATCCGGCGGAGTCGCTCCTGAAGCGGCAATGCGATTCGAGCGACCCTCGCGCGCAACTCACGCTGATCGTCAACCGCGTCGTGGAAGGCACGTCGCGGATCATCGCGACGGGCTCCTACGTCGCGCGCGACGAGACGAGCGCCGAGGTCGCCTTCGCCGTCGACGACGAATTTCAGGGCAAGGGCCTCGGGGGCCTGCTTCTCGAGCGTCTGGCCCTTCTCGCCGCGCGCCATGGCTTCGTCCGCTTCTGGGCCCTGACTCTCCTCGGCAACCAGATGATGCTGGAAACCTTCAGGCAGTCGGGATTCCCGATCCACTCGAAGATCGACGATGAATCCGTCGAGATCGATTTTTCGGTCGCTCCGAGCGAAGACAGCGTCACCCGTTCGGAGATGAGGGACCGCGTCTTCACGACGGCCTCGCTGCGGCCGTTCTTCCGGCCGCGGTCCCTCGCGGTCGTAGGTGCGTCCGGCGACACCTCCCCCGTCGGCTTGCGCATTCTCGAGGCGCTGTCCAAAGGCGGATTCGCAGGTCCGGTCTATGCCGCGAGCCCGGCGCTGCCCTCCGTGGCGCCCTGGCCGGCCTTCGCTTC
Source organism: Thermoanaerobaculia bacterium (assembly GCA_963719225.1). Lineage (GTDB taxonomy): Bacteria > Acidobacteriota > Thermoanaerobaculia > UBA5066 > UBA5066 > Fen-183. The sequence goes on from CAVRAY010000001.1 coordinate 2,129,903, forward strand.
CGCCCGGCAGATCCCGAATGGAACGGATCTCGCGATCATCGTGGCGCCGCGCGACGCGGTGCTGGAAGCGGTGGACGACTGCGCCGCCGCGGGCATCCGGGCGCTCGTCGTCGTTACGGCGGGATTCGCGGAAGCGGGCGCCGCGGGTCGCGCCCTGGAGGAGAAGCTGCTGGAGAAGGTTCGCGACCACGGAATGCGCGTGGTCGGCCCCAACTCCATGGGGCTCCTGAATACCGATCCGGGCGTACGGCTCAACGCTTCGGTCTCGGCGGCCTTCCCGCTGAGCGGCAGCGTCGCGATGATGTCCCAGAGCGGCGCATTGGGTCTCGCCATGCTCGCCCTCGCGCGGCAGCGTCAACTGGGCGTCTCGACCTTCATCAGCGTGGGGAACAAGGTCGATATCTCCGGCAACGACCTGCTCCAGTACTGGGAGGGAGACGAAGCGACGCGGGTCATCCTTCTCTATCTCGAGTCGTTCGGGAACCCGCGCCGGTTCGCGCGCATCGCGCGGGCCGTGAGCCGGATCAAGCCGATCGTCGTCGTGAAGCCGGGTCGCCGGGCGGCGAGCCTGGAGGCCGGGACGAGTGCATCGGCTCTCGTCGCGGACGACACGGCCGTGGAGGCGCTCTTCCGGCAGACGGGCGTCATCCGCGCCGAGACGCTGGACGAGATGTTCGATCTCGCGTCCGCTCTCGACCGACAGCCCCTGCCGGCGGGACGCAACGTGGCGATCCTCTCGGACCGAAGCGGTCCGGGAATCCTCTGCGCGGCCGCCTGTGAGGCCGCGCGGCTGTTCGTTCCTCCGTTCTCCGACTCGACCAGCCGGCAACTCGAGGCCGTCCTTCCGGCGGGAGCCGCGGCCGGAAATCCGCTGGAGCTCTCCGCCTCGGCCACGGCGGAGCATTACGCGCGAGCTCTCGAGGCCCTCCTTCTCGATCGCGGCGTGGACTCCGTCATCGCGATCCAGACCCCGCTCGACATGGACGAATCGGCGGCCATGATGGAGGCGATGCGGCGCGGCACGGCCGCCGGACGCGCGGCGGGAAGCGTCGGGAAGCCGGTCCTCGCCTGTCTCGTCGCCAAAGAGGAGGCCGTCGGCCCGATCGCGCTCGCGGGAGAGAGCCTCCCCGCGTACGCGTATCCGGAATCGGCCGCGCGCGTTCTCGGCAAGATTGCCACGTACGCGTTGTGGCGGGCGGGCCCGCACGGAATCGTGCCCGACTTCGACGACATCGACCCCGCGTCTGCGCGCGGAACGTGCCGGTGGGCGATCGAGGAGCGCGGTGCGGGATGGCTCACGGCGGAGGAAGCGCGGACGGTCCTTCGAGCGATTCACCTCCCTGTCGCTCCCGGCGGGGTCGCCCTCACGGCCGACGAGGCCGCCAGGCTGGCCCGAAAAATCGGCTTCCCCGTCGCGGTCAAGTCGGCCAGCCCGCGGGTTTTTCACAAGACGGAGAAGGGCGCCGTCCAGCTGAACGTGACGGACGAGGCCGAGGTGCGGCGAGCATTCGACGTGATTCGCGATTTCCTCGAGGCCGACGGCAGCTACGCCGCGAAGGACGGGGTGCTCGTGCAGCCCATGGTCAAGAGCGACGTCGAAGTGACGGTCGGCATGTTCGAGGACCCATCCTTCGGACCTCTCGTCGCATTCGGGCTCGGCGGGATTCACGTCGAGGCGATCGCGGACCCGGCCGTCCGGGTGACTCCCCTGACCGACCGGGCGGCCGCCGCCATGGTGCGTGAGACCCGAGGCTATCCCCTCCTCGCGGGCTACCGCGGTTACCCTCCCGCCGACATCGACGCGATCCACGACGTGCTCCTGCGCGTCTCCCGGCTCGTCGAGGAAGTCCCCGACCTCGCCGAGCTCGAGCTCAGCCCGATCTTCGTGGGATCTCCCGGCGAGGGCTGCCGTATCCTCGACGCGCGAATCCGCGTGGCGCTCCCCCATAAGGGACGGGCCGCCCACAGCACGACGACGGCGCCCGCGCGCCCGCAAGGCACGGACGCCCAGGTCTCGAAGACGACTATCGAAGGAGCGTGACATGACCGAGTCCCCCGACCACGAGTGGCTCTGCCGGAGAATCCTCGAAAACAGCCCTTTGGCCATCCTGTATGCGGACCGCGAGGGAAAGATCCGCCTCTGGAACTCGGGAGCCGAGACCGTATTCGGCTACACGGCGAAAGAGGCGCTCGGACAATCGCTGGACCTCATCGTGCCCGAGCGCCAGAGGCCGAGGCACTGGGAAGGCTGGGAGAAGGTCATGGCGAGCGGCGTCACGAAGTACGGACGCGATCCGCTCGCGGTTCCCGCGATCCGGAAGGACGGGTCGCGGATCTCCATCGAGTTCAACGTCGTCCTCGTCCGTGACGACAGCGGCGATCTCGCGGGCGTCGCCGCGATGGTTCAGGACGTCACCGCGAGATGGCAGAAGCAAAAAGAGCTGAACGCGCGCCTCGCGGCCCTCGAGGCCAAGGCGAAGGAGGGGTGAGATGGACTTTCGAAGGGTGAGCGACCTGGCGGCGCCCGACGGCCACGCCGTGCCCGGCTTCCTTTTCTTACCGCCCTCGCCGCGCGGCGGCGTCGTCGCTTGTCCCGGCTACGGCTCCTCGAAGGAGCAGATGCTCGGGATCGCGACGGCCGTCGCCGAGAAGGGGTTCGCGGTTCTGGCGGTCGACCTCTGCGGGCACGGCGAGAACACGGCGCCGATCGGCCCGGCGATGCGAGACGAGATGGAGGCCGCCGTCGCGTACGTCAGGCGGTTCGGCAGGACTGCGGTGATCGGGCACAGCCTCGGCGGGAGACTCGCCTTGATGTCTTCGGCAGACGTCATGGTGGCGGTGTCGCCCTCCGTCATGATGCAGATGTCCCCGCAGGGGAAGTGGATGTTCGAGAACCTCCCGAGCCCCGGCCTGCGCGAGCCGTACTCGGGATACGTCCTCGAGCTTCTCGAAAAACTCGGCCCGGTTCCTTCCCATGACCGCCCCTGTCTCCTCCTCTACTCCGAGCGGGACATCCAGGCGCTTCTCGATGGCGCCGCGAGCCTGCAGGCGGAGCTGCCCCGCTCCGAGAAGCGGCTCGTTTCGGAGGACATCCGCCCGGACGTGCAGCACGAGAACGGCCTGATCCGGTATCTCCCGCGCTGGTTCAATCACAGCGAGCTGAGATTCAACCGTCCCGCGTGCGCCACGATCAGCTCCTGGCTCGCCGATCACCTTTCGACAGCCTGAAGAGAGGTCGCTTGGTTCGGACCGTGTGCTAGGCTGGAAAGCGCACGGGAGTGATCATGCAGTGGGAGTACTTCGATCGGATGGTCATCTTCAGCGATGGTGAAGGTGGAATGGTGAGCGGCCTGGATTCCTGGATCAACGGAGCCGGCTCCGAAGGCTGGGAGCTCGTCTCGGCCGCCCCCCTGATCGCGCCGAACAAGGACGGCGTCGCCTACGGGACGATCGGCCTGCACCTGATCTTCAAGCGGCCCGCGGTGGCTCCGCAGGAGGCGTGAGAGCCGTGGCTGGGTTGAAAGGCCCGGCGCTGATGGAGAGCCGCTACGGCCCGCTCGGAAGCGGCGGCCAGTCCCTGACGATCAAGGGCGTCGTCTATTCGGTCCCGGACCTGCTCGTTTCGATGTCGCTCAACTTCGACGACAGCCGCGCGATCGACGCCCTGACGCTGCCGGACGGTCGGTTCGTCTTCCGGTACTACGACGGCCAGGACCAGCGCGTCGTCGCCCTGGAATTCGACGCCGACTTCCGGCCGCTCGGCGAGGTGCGCGTCCCGTTCTGCGAGTGGACCGGGGACGAGGAATACTTCCCGCAGCATTGCGGGCACTAGAGGGACCTTGCTTCCCTGCCTGAAAAGCGCTGATCCACGAAGCTCAGAGCCAGTCTTCGACGCGCAGGCCCGGAATCCGTTCGAAGTGTCGGACGTTGTTCGTGACCACGGTGAACCCCTGCGTGAGAGCGGTCGCCGCGATGAGCACGTCCTCGACGTCGATCTTCTGCCCTGTCGACGACAGCCCCGCAAGCAGCTCGCCGGCCAGGAGCGCGTCGTCGAGGCCGACGTCGAGGATGTCGAGCCGGCCGAGGAGCTCTCTCTCGATGCGCCGCCACAGAGCGCCGCCGTCGTCACGGCGAAGGGCGCCATGCCGCAGCTCCATGACGCAAATGCAGGATGTGGCCTTCGTGGCGCTTTCCTCGACAGAGAGGCGCTTGAGGAGACGAGGGCTGGGAGACTTTCGAAGTACCTGGCTCAGGATATTCGTATCGAGGAGGTACATCTTCAGGTGCGGCGCCTGACGACCCGCGCCGGCCGTGCATGCCGTTCAGCCAGAATCCGGTCCATCACCTCGAAGAACGGGTCGTCGTCGGCGAGCCAGCCCTTGAAGTCGGCGAGTGCCCCGCCGGTCTGCGGATCGACGGGCACGAGCCGCGCCATCGGCCGGCCGCGTTTCAGGATCGTGATCGACTCACGCCCGTAGGCCACGCGGCCGAGCAGCTCGGAAAGGGACCGCTTCGCCTCGGCAACGTTGACGTGGGCTTTTCGGGCCGGCATGGATGGCCTCCAGCTCCGATTATAGTCATGATGACCAAGTCAGGCAGAGGCCCTGCATCTGAATCATTTCCGGGCCTTCCCCCTTGAGATACAGTGAGTTCGATGCGGTCGTGGGCCGGGAGGGCATCGATGCCCTTTCCACGGTGAGCGCAGGAGGAGAGCCGCCGAAAGGAGGCGTCGGATGGGATACGAGAACCTCTGCTTCGAGACGGACGGGGCCGTCGCCGTCGTGACCCTGAATCGGCCCGCGAGGCGAAACGCGCTTTCGCTCGCGCTCATGCGCGAGCTCCTGGACTGTCTGGAACGGATCGGCGAGGACAGGCAGCTCCGCGCGGTCATTCTCGCCGCCGCCGGAAACGTCTACAGCGCCGGGCACGATCTCGCAGAGCTGACCGGACGAGACATCAACGACACGCGCCGGATCTTCGACGTCTGCGCGGAGCTCATGATGAAGATCCAGTCGATTCCGCAGCCGGTCATCGCCGAGGTCCAGGGCCTCGCCACCGCCGCCGGATGCCAGCTCGTGGCGACGTGCGATCTCGCCGTCGCCGCCGCAGGCGCCCGGTTTGCGACGCCGGGCGTGAAGATCGGGCTCTTCTGCACGACTCCGATGGTCGCCTTGACCCGCGCCATCGGGCGCAAACGCGCCCTCGGGATGCTCCTGACCGGCGATCCGATCGACGCGGAGACGGCGGCGGACTGGGGGCTCGTCAACGTCGTCGTGCCGGCGGCCGCGCTCCGCGACGAGACCCGCAAGCTCGCGGCGCGCATCACGGAGGCGAGCCCCGTCACGCTCGCCATCGGGAAGCAGGCCTTTTACTCGCAGATCGACCTCGATCAGCCGAAGGCGTACGCGTACGCCAAGGAGATCATGTCGATGAATTCCATGGCGGCCGACGCACAGGAAGGGATCTCCGCGTTCCTCGGGAAGAGGGCGGCCGTCTGGACGGGAAAATAGGATCAAGGAGGAAGTCTCATGGTCACGTTCGAATATCGGTTCGATGTTCTCCCGGGAAAGCTGAAGGAGTACGAAAAGTACGTCAAGGGTCCCGGCAAGGACGTCTGGCTGAAGTTCAAGGGCGTCAGGAGCGTTCGCGTCTACAAGAGCATGCTGGGAGGATCGTCTCCCCAGCGGCTCGTCCAGGTCGACCTCGAGAGCCTCGCGGCGCTCGAGAACATCCTCACGGACTCGACCTTCCGCAAGCTCAAGCAGACGTTCCACGGCCTCGTCACGCACGTCAGCGACTCCCTGCTCACGCAGGTGAGCGACAAGAAGAGGTAGGGGCCTAGCGGGACGCGACTCGTTTCGGGGCGTCCGCGCGGCGCGGCCGGCGCCCGCCGGAAGAGAGTGCCTTGATGACGGCGCCCCAGTTGTCGAACCACGTCTCGAAAGCGGTGCGCAGCTGCGCTCTCCCCTGCTCGTCGGCCGCAGTGCGCAGCGCTTCCACGACGGCGGCGGTGGACGGGCGAAGGCGGCGCTCTCCGGAGGCCGTCAGCTTCACGTAGACGAAGCGGTGATCCTTCCGGGAGCGCGTCGTGCGGACGAGGCCGGCGCGCTCCATTCGCCTGACGAGAGCGGAAGTCGTGTTCATCGTGGAAAAGGTCTCGCGCGCCAGATCGCCGATCGTCAGGGGGTCGTCCGAGGGGTTGCCCGCGAGCGTCAGGAGGGCGAACTGCTGGGCGGGAGTGAGGCCTCCGTTCGTCGGCTCGATCGTGATCGTTCTCCTCACCGACTCGAAGAAACGCCTGAGGTGCGCCATGGTCCGGTAGGTGTCCCTCAGACTGTGGCGCTCGACCATCGCCTGCGATTATAGGGAACGGCCGGCGCCGAGAATCCGCTTGAGACGGGGTGCGATCGCAGCCTACAATCACTCGACGCGATGAATAGTCGACGGCACGTAGTATCTGGGTCGCGCTGATGTCGGGGCCGATCCTCCTCGCTCCCGCTGGAAGTCCGGAGGCCGTCCGAGCCGCGCTCGGCGCCGGAGCGGACGCCGTCTACGTGGGCCTCGAGGGCTGGAGCCGGGGCGGGGCGCGCAGGGAACTCTCGTGGGACGAGCTCGTGGCGGCGCAGCGCGACGTCGAGTCCGCCGGCCGGACCCTGCAGGTGGCCCTGAACACGATCCCGAAGCCGGACGAGCTCGGGCGACTTTTCGCGCGCGTCCCGGCGCTGGTGGAGCTGGGGATCCGGGACGTCATCGTGAACGACATCGGAATCCTGTTCGCGCTCAAGCAGCGCTTCGAAGACCTCCGGCTGACCGCCAGTATCGGCTGCGGCGCCCAGACGGTCGCCGACGTCGCATTCCTGAGAGACCTGGGCGCGCACGGCGTCGTCCTGCCGGGCACGGTGAGTCCCGAGGAGATGCGCGAGATCAGGACGGTCCGGGGGATCTGCGTCGAGATCATGATTCACATGGTCGAGGAGTTCATCCTCCTCGGAAAGTGCTGGATGCCCAGCTACGTCCATCTCAAGCCGACCTCTGTTCCGGCGCCGTCCGAGACAGCCGTGGGCGAGCCGCCGGAAAGCGCCCTTCGCGGGCCGCGCCAGACCGGCAGCGTGAAGCGTGGAGGAGTCGGGGCCTGTTTCCGGATCTGCCAGCAGCCCTGGGATCTCTACGACTCCGGCCGGCGCGTCGAGGCGCGGCTGTTCCCGAGCCGGCAGATCAGCCGGATTCCGGACGTCGAGGCGTACGCCGACGCGGGCGTCGACGTCCTGAAGCTGCAGGGGCGAAGTCTTCCGGTGGAAATGCTGGCGCCGCTCGTTCGCCGCTACCGCGACGCCATCGACGCCGGATCGATCTCGCACCCGTTCGAGCCGCCGCCCGCGACCTTGCCGGCGGCGTGGGCCGTCGTCGGGCGATGAGAATCAGGATGGAGATCGGACGACCAATGGGGCGGTGCTCATGAACGGGTTCGAGCTGAACACGACGATTGCAAACCTCAAGGACCTTCGGGCCTCGGACCTGAGTGCCTACGACGCGGTGTATCTCGGCGACATCTACTGCCGGCTCTACGAGTCCAACTTCCTCGAGCAGCTCGGCGACCTCAAGGAGGGGCTCCACATCCTTCGCGAACAGGGGAAGCGGGCATTCGTGACGACGTATGCGGCGCCGCGGAACGACTTCCTGCCGAAGGTCGGGAAGATGCTGGAAGCTTCCGCCGCCGCGGGGGCCGAGGCGGTGGAGGTCCACAACCTCGGCATCCTGAAGATCGCCCACGAGAATTTTCCGGAGCTGCCGGTGCACGTCGGCGGGTTCGCGAACATCTACACCGCGTCGGGCGCCGACGTCCTGCGCGGGTTCGGAGCGGTGCGCTTCACGCCGAACTACGAATTGAGCCTGGACGAGATCAACGAGATCACGGCGACCTGCGGAGCTCCTCTGGAGCTCCTCGTGCACGGAAAGATGCCGCTCGGCGTCTCGGACTACTGCTTCCTCCTGGATTACGAGGAGAAGTGGGGCGTCAAGTGCCCCGATCTGTGCCAGAAGGACCTCTTCCTGAAGCAGGGCGACTGGGCGATGAAGTCCCTGGGCAAGGGCATCCTGAGCGGCAAGGACGTTTGCATGCTCGAGCACTTGCCGCGGCTGATCTCCGAGGGGCACCGGTTCTTCCGCATCGAAGCCCTCTCGGAGACTCCGGACTACCGCCGCGACGTCGCGGCGGTGTATCGGGCGGCCCTGGAGCGCGCGATCGCCGGCGAGAGCGACGTGGAAGAGGGATCGTGGGCGACGCTCCGGCGCCACGCCCACGTCGGTCTCTGCAACGGGTTCTACTTCGGCAGGAGCGGAATGGACTACTCGGGGATACGGCCGGAAGCGCTCGGATCTCTTCCGACCATTTCGCGCGCGGAGTCATAGGCAGGTCAAGGAGGAAGGTCATGGTCGAGCTTCTGGCGCCGGCAGGCAATCTCCCGATGGTCGAAGGAGCCGTCGCGAACGGCGCCAACGCCATTTACGTGGGTCCGCGCGGCTGGAGCCGGCGGCGCGACAAATACGAGATGTCCGACGAGGACGTCCGCGCCGCCATCGGCATCGCCCACGCGGGCGGCGCCAAGCTGCGCGTGGCCTTCAACACGAACATGCAGTCCCACGAGATCGCCCCCATGCTGGAGAAGATGGAGCGTTTCGTGTCCTGGCGCGTGGACGGAGCGATCATGACCGACATCGGCGCCATCGCCGAGGTCCACCGGAAGTTTCCGCACCTCACGATCCACGCCTCGATCGGAGCGAACATCCTCAACAACGAGGACGTGAGGTTCTACCGGTCGATCGGCGTTTCCCAGGTGGTCGCCGACACGAAACTGACTCTCCGGGAGCTCGCCTCGCGAAAGGAGAAGATCGACGTCGGGATCGAAATCCTGATCCACGCGAACAAGTGCTACACGTACCTCGGGAAATGCTGGATGTCTCCCTATCACCGCCTCGAACGCACGACGGACACCTTCGGGAAGGACCTCTTCAAGGGAAGCCCGAACCGCGGCGGTCTCGATTACCGGGTCTGCCTGGAGTCGTGGGAGCTCTATTCCGGCGACGAGAAATGGGAGGACAGCGTGGCGCTGAAGAACGACGCGTTCTTCCTCCTGGAAGACATCCCGCATCTGATCAAGCTCGGCGTCGAGTGCCTGAAGGTGCAGGGACGCGAATACCCCGTGCCGCTCGTCGAAGGGATGGTGCGCTTCTACAGAGATCTGATCGACGCGTGCCTCGCTTCGGATTCGATCGAAACCTTCGACCTCGCGCCCTGGCGGACCCGGCTCGCCTCCATCCAGCTGGAGAGGGACACGGCCCGGTCCGACGGAACCCGGCAGCTGCTTCTCGAAGCGCGCCTGCCCCTGCCCGCGCTCTGAGCACCGGCGCGGTCCGACCGTGAAGGTCCCGCGCTCCCTCGCGGTCGCGTCTTTCGTGGCGTCGGGAGCGGCCCGCCGCTCGCCTCTACTTCTGGAACCAGTATTGACGCGTCAAGTCCAGGAGTCGCTCGGCCACCTGCCGGTTGCGATGCGAGATCTCGTAACGGTTCGGAATGTCGGCATGGGACGGATCCGGATCGTGGAGAGTGCGCGGGAGCTCGTCCTGAGAAATGTGGCTCCACCTCCCGCGCCAGGCCTCCGGAAGGTCCCGCGCCACGGGCAGTTCGTGCAGCACGAGATGAAGAATGGCCCACACGCGCGGCGTCGCGCGGACGGAGTACCCGCCTCCCAGCGTGAACAGGACCCGGCCCTCGGTGAACTCGTCCGCCCAGCCCAGGATTCGCCGGAAGATGGCCTCGTAGTCGCGGGTCGTCAGCATGAGATCCGAGAGCGGATCGTCGAAATGCGCGTCCGCGCCGGCCTGGACCACGAGGACGTCGGGGCGAAAGTGCCGCAGGGCAGGCGGGATCACCTGCTCAAAAACCTCCAGGTAGCTTCCGCCTTCGGTGAACGGCTCCAGCGGCAGGTTGAGCTTCAGGCCCCGGCCCGCTCCCGAGCCGAGCTCGCGGATCTCTCCGGTTCCCGGGAACAGGTACTTGCCCGATTCGTGAAGGCTCACGGTCAGGACGCGCGGATCTTCGTAGAGGATCTCCTGGACGCCGTCGGCGTGATGGACGTCGACGTCGAGATAGGCGACTTTCAGCCCGCTTCGGGTGAGAAAGGTGATCGCGATCGCGAGATCGTTGTAGATGCAGAAGCCCGAGGCGAACCTGCGGCGAGCGTGATGAAGGCCTCCGCCGAGCTGGAGGACGCGCTTCTCCCTCCCCTCCGAGAGCAGCCGCGCGCCGTGCAACGTACCTCCGACGAGCCACCGGGCCGCCTCGTCCATTCCAAGGAACGAGGGAGTGTCCTGCGTTCCGAGACCGTACTCCTGACCGTCGGGAACCGGTGCACCCGCGCTCAGGCTTTCCACCCGATCGACGTAAGCGGCCTCGTGCACGCCGAGGAGGTCCTCCCGCGTCGCCGGCTTCGGTTCGACCGTCTCGACGCGGTGTCCGAGCGCGCTGACGAGGTCGAGCATCATGTCGGTGCGGATCGGGCTGAAGGGATGCTCGTCGCCGAAGGAGTACTTCCGGTATGCCGAAGCGTAGATCACCGAGGGCACGGCTTCTCCGGCGGCCAGAGGACCTCGAAACCGGCACGGCGCAGTTCTTCGGCGAGCAGCCTCGTCTCGATCGAGCCGACACGCAGGACGGTTCGGACCGAATCGGGCCCGTCGGGATAGGTCAGGATCGAATGGACGTTCAGGTGCCGGTGGCTGACGAAGGCCGTGAGCCGCGCGAGCTCGCCGGGATGGTCGGGAAGCCGCACTTCCAGGCGGCCGGAGGGCTTGTGCACACCCGTGAGGCGCATCAGCGCGTCCAGGAGATCGAGTCCCGTGACGATCCCGATCAGCTTCCCGTCCTCCAGCACCGGCAGGCACCCGATCTTCCTCTCCCGCATCGTGCGCGCCGCGTCCTCGACGGGATCCGAGGGGTCGGCGGTCAGCGGTGCCGTCGACATGACCGCCGAGACGCGGCTGTCGGGTGAGAACGGCGACGGGACGAGCGCGCTCGTCGCGAGCCTCAGGTCGCGATCCGTGACCACCCCGACGAGGTTCTCACTCTCGACGACCGGCAGGTGCCGGATGCCTCTTTCGCGCATGGTCCGGTAGGCGTCCTGGAGCGTCGTGCTGGCCGGAATGGAAACGGCCGGGCTCCGCATGATGTCTCGAATCAACATGACCCACCTCGAAATTCACGATTCCTCGAACGTCATTCCAGAAAATCAGAGAGGTCCGGGACGATGAAGCCCGCGTCCTTGAGAGACTTTTTCACCGCCGCGACGTCGATCGTCGAAAGCCGGACGAAGGCCACGAATCCCTCCCCCATGGGCGACAGGATCAGGCTCCGGATCTCGCTCTTCAGCTCCCCGAGCTTGCGCACGAGGTGCATGAGCGAGGCGACCTCACGGGGGAGCAGCACTTCGATTCTCACACCCGGTTCCTCGATCCTGAGGGTCTCGCAGAACGCCGCCAGGACGTCCGCCTTCGTGATGATCCCCACCAGCTTCTTCCCCTCCACGACCGGCAGGGCGCCGAGCCTCCGCTTGTGAAAGATCAGGAGAGCGTCCTCCACGGTATCCCAGGGACTGACCGTGATGACGTCGCGCGTCATGACCTCCTCCACGGTCTTGTTCTTCACGAGGATCTTGCCGAGCTGCGTAACGGTCGACGTCTCGAACGTCGAATTGCGTATGTCGGTACCCGAGACGAAGCCGACGAGCTCTCCACGCTCGACGACGGGAAGCTGATGAATGCGGTTCTCGTGCAGGAGATTGCTCGCGAACTTCAATGTGTCTCCCCGCGAGACCGTGATCACGTTTCGTGTCATCCTTTTTCCAACGAACATTCGCGACTCCTTCCCTGAAGCGTCTCCAGGTGGACGAGGGCCGACGAGGCAAGGGCGGGGCCGTCGTATCCCCCTTCCAGGACCGACACGATCCGGCCCCCGCAATATCGATCCGCAAGCTCGCAGACTCTGCGCGTCATGTAGGCAAACGACCTCTCCGTGAGATCGAGGTCGGCGATCGGGTCCCTTTCGTGCGCGTCGAAGCCCGCGGAGACCATGATGAGGCCGGGCTCGAACCGCTCGATTTCCGGGACCACTTCCCTCTCGAAGATCTCCATCAGTTCCCCGTCCTTCGTGTGCGGCTTCAGCGGCAGGTTCAGGGTCAGCCCGGCGCCCGCCCCCGTCCCTCGCTCCATCCTCCGGCCCGTACCCGGAAAGCAGAACGTCGGGTGTTCGTGGAGGCTGCAGTAGTACGTCAGAGGGTCCCCTTCGAAAATCTCCTGCGTCCCGTTGCCGTGATGGACGTCCCAGTCCAGGATGAAGATCTTCTGCACGCCGTAGACCGCCCTCGCGTAGACCGCTCCCACCGCGACGTTGTTGATGAAACAGAACCCCATCGCGGAATCCCTTCCCGCGTGATGTCCGGGGGGCCTCACCGCGCAGAAGACGTTGTCGACCCTTCCGTTCAGGACGGCGTCGATCCCCGCCATGACTCCGCCGGCCGCCAGCAGCGCGACGTCGAAGCTGGCCGCGGAAATCGAGCAGTCGGCTGTGGAGAAGATCTTCTCGCCCTTCCGGACGCTTTCGCGAAATCTCGACAGGTACTCCGTCCGATGGATCCCTTCGAGAAACTCGAGGTCGGGAACGTAGGGCGAAAGCGTCACGAGGCTCCTCTTCAGCCCTTCCTTCTCGATCGCCTTTGTGAGCGTGCGGAGCCGCGCGGGACTCTCGACGTGGCCGCTGCGCGTCCGATGCGAAAGGTAGTCACGCGACGTCACGTAACCCGTTCTCCGCGGGGTATTCGTGTAGATCGTCTTGTATCCCTCCCAGGGCGCAGAGCACAGGAGAAACGCCTTTCCGAGGGGCAGGGAGACCTCCTCGCCGAAACGGACGTCGGCTTTCGACGAATAGTTGCCCTCCGCGTCGCGGTAGACGGGAATCCGGAGCTCTCTCCGGAAACGGGCGAAATCATAGGCGTGGTTCAGGCGTCCGATCTCGACTTCGCGGACGGAAAGGCCCCGTTTCTCCACGAGCGCCCTCAGCTCCGCTTTGCGCTTGCCGGCCTCGGACGCGTCCGAAAAATCGAAACCCTCCTGCGCCCAGTAATACCTCCCGACCGACAGGGCGGCGCTGAGCCGGAACTGGTGGAAGCCAAGATCGTGAAACAGCCGCTCGTAATGACGGAAGAGAGCCGACGCGTATCCCGACTTCTGGGCGGTCAGGTGAATGTGCTCGATGTAGACGACTCGCAGCCGTTCGCGCGAGAAGAAACCTCGTAACCCGATCGCCGGGTCCCGAAGCGATGCGAAGCTGAGCGTGAGCTCGCCGACGCTCTCCGCTCCATGAAAGATCTCCGTGTCGTAGATGATCCGGTCCCTGCTGAAGAGGAGGAGCCTCTCGCGATGCTCGAACTCGTGGATCCTGGCAGAGAGCGCGTCCCACAGGCCGCGCGGCGAGATCGCGTTCTCGAAGAGGCGCGCCCACCGCCTGAGCAGCGCCGCCCGGGAAGGGACCTTCCGGATGAGGAATCGGCTTCCCTTTCCTTTTTTCTTGACGACCGCGGGATCGAACTCGCCGCCGTCCATGATCGCGGGGTCGCGGTCGGCGCCCAGGAGCGCCCCCTCCCGGATCAGCTCCTCGAAGTCCTGGAGAATCTCCTGCTTCGTCACACGAACGGGCCGCGTCTCCGCACCCTTCTGGTCGCTGATCACCGGGAGACGAGTCTAGCCGCTGGCGGCATCCCCACGGGATAGACTTCCCCGGTTACGATCTCGAGGAGCGACATGAGTGACTCCCTGCAGGCTCTTTTTCGCCCGAATGGTCTGGCCGTCATCGGCGCCTCCGCGAAGCCCGGCAAGCTCGGCTTCACGATTTTCAAGAACATCCTCGACGCGGGATTCGGCGGCCCGGTCATTCCCGTGAACCCGAAGGGCGAGACGATTCTCGGAGTCCCGTCCGTCAAGTCGGTGGAGGACGTCCCTTCCGGCACCGACCTGGCGGTCGTCATCGTTCCGGCCGCATCCGTCCCCGCAACCATCCTCCAGCTCGGCGAACGAAAGGTTCGCGCGGCCATCGTCATCACGGGAGGATTCGCCGAATCGGGAGCGGATGGAGCCCGCTTGCAGGAAGAGGTCAAGCGAAACGCCGCTCAATGCGGCATCCGGGTGGTCGGGCCGAACTGCCAGGGCGTGAACTATCCGCACAACGGTCTCTGCGCGTCATGGCCCCTGATCACCCGGAAGGGCGCGATGGCCATTGCCTCGCAGAGCGGAACGGTCGGGGCCGCTCTCATCGACTGGGCCGCCGAGGAGAGACTCGGCTTCTCGGCGTTCGTGAGCATGGGGAACAGGATCGACGTGGACGAGGCCGACCTGATCGAGTTCTTCGCCGCCGATCCGAACACGAAAGTGATCACGCTCTACATCGAAGGTGTGAAGGATGCTCCGCGCTTTCTGTCGGCCGTCCGGGCATGCCCGAAACCCATCGTGATCTTCAAGGCCGGGCGGACGGACCAGGGACGCAAAGCGGCCGAATCGCACACCCGCTCGCTCGCCGGGAAGGACGAGATCTACGACGCCGTCTTCCGGCAATTCGGCATCCACCGCGCGGCCTCTCTCGAGGAGCTCTACGACTTCTCCAAGGCTCTGGCCTACGTGCCGGCTCCCGCCGGACCGCGGATGCTCATCGTCACGAGCTCGGGAGGGTCCGCGATCATCGCGACGGACGTCGCAGCGGACAATGGTTTTCGAATCAGCCCGCTGCCCGCTTCCCTTGCAGCGCGGCTACGGGAATTTCTCCCGTCTCACTTCATCGTCGGGAACCCGCTCGATCTCACGGGGGACGGCGACGCTGAGGTCTTCCGACGCGTCATCGCGACGGCACGGGATCACTACGACGTCGTCCTGACGATCTTCGGCGATCCGATTCCCGGCGCATCGAAAGCGCTGGAGCCGGGGAACACGGACCTCGTCGCGTATCTCGGAGGCGCCGACGTCGAAAGGACCGAGCGTCTGCTCTTTCACGAAAAGGGGATTGCCGTTTTCCCGACGCCGGACCGCGCCGTGAAGGCGTATTCCTGCCATGTCCGCTTTGCCCGCGACCGGTTTCCCCGGATGCCCGAGGCGCCTGCCGCTTCCGCGGCTCCGACCTCCTCCGCAAAGTCCCTTTCGCCCGGCGACTCGATGTCTTTCCTGGCGCACGAGGGAATCAACGTCGCGCCTTCGGCGCAGGCGGGGACGGAGGACGAAGCGGTCGCGGCCGCCCGGAGAATCGGCTATCCCGTGGCAGTGAAAATGAACTCCCCGGACGTGACGCACAAGAGCGACGTGGGAGGAGTGGTCCTGAACGTGAAGGAGGAGACGGGAGTTCGCGCGGCCTTCCACGACCTCGAGCGCATCGTGCGCCAGCTGGGGGCGCGATCTGGCGGAGTCCTCGTCAGCGCGATGGCCGCGCGGGGGCTCGAGATCATCGTGGGCGTGACCCGCGATCTCCAGTTCGGCCACGCCGTGATGTTCGGCATGGGGGGAACCCTCGTCGAGGTCTTCAAGGACGTGTCGTTCCGTATCGTTCCCTTCGGTGAGGAGGACGCGGCCGAGATGATCGGGGAAACCAAGGGAGCGAAGCTGTTGGAGGGCGTGCGCGGCGGAAGGCCCGCCGACGTGGCGGCGCTCCGCCAGCTTCTCGTTCAGGTCTCCGGCCTCGTGACGCGGCACCCCGAGATCGACGAGATGGACCTGAATCCGGTCATCGTCCACGAGAAAGGCCTGACGGTCGTGGACAGCAGGGTCGTTCTGTCCGCGGAAAGAACGGGATGAAGAGGAGATTCTCTTAGAAGGTGAGGGGACTGTCGGACGCCCGACAAACGCCCCAGCGGGTCATGGGCCCCAGCGACACTCACCCTTCTAAGAAGGCGGCGCGTAGCGCCGCTGACCGAACGCCTTTTTGATGAACCGCGTCGAAGCCCCGAGAACCTCCTCCGGCCGCTCCGAATGCGGGGAGTGGCCGCAACCCGGAAGGATCAGGGACTCCGCCGGCCCGCCGACCTGCGTCACGATCGCGTCCACCTGCTTTTGAGTGCCGTACTGGTCGTCCTCGCCCTGGACGACGAGCACGGGGCACTCGATCGCCGGCAAATACTCCTCGAGGTTCCACTGCCGGAACCCGGGGCTGAGCCAGACGTCGGACCACCCTCTGAACATCGAATCGGCGTTGTCGCCGTGGTGCCGGGCGAGGCGCTCTTTCAGGCGCGTCGTCTCGTAATCCGCCGTGATTCGCGTGATCCCTTCGACGCTGACAGGTTCCACGAAGACGTGCGGCGCCTCGACGACCAGCGCGCGGACCGAACGTGGATGCGCGCCCGCATGGATGAGCGCGATCGAAGCGCCGTCGCTGTGGCCGAAAAGGACGGCGTGATCGAGCTCGAAGTGATCGAGAACGGCGGGCAGCATCTCGAGGGCCTCGTCGTGCATGTAATGCACCGGTCGCGGCCCGCGCAAGGGGTCGGATCCGCCATATCCCGTCCTGCTGTACACGAGAGCGCCGCAGCCGGTCGCGGCGGCCAGTCGATCGGGGAAGTCGCGCCACATCGCGACACATCCGAGCCCCTCGTGCAGAAAGACGATCGACGGCGCTTCGCTCGGTCGCGGCCCGACCCAGCGGTATTCCAGGTGCCGCCCGAGTATTTCGAACGTCGTCAACGGGCCGTCAGGCCTTCGGTCCGCGGCGCGCCGCGCCCGCGACGAGCCTCTCGGTCGTGACGACGGCCCGCTTGTGCGTGCAGCGGCCGATCTCCCCCGCGTCATCCGTGGCGAGGATCTCGAACACGAAGAGCTTTCCCTCGCGTCCGAGGAACTTCGCGGTGGCCGAGACAGTGGCGCCCACGGGGGTGGCCGCGGTGTGGACGACGTCGAGGGTGACGCCGACCGAGAGCTCGCCCGGACGAAGGTGCGGCCGGAGAAGGCGCGCCGCCGCGAGCTCCATGAGAGCCACCATGCGGGACGTCGCGAAGACGGCCGGAAACGCGTCCTCGGGCTCGAGGTTGAGGGCGCTGGCGAGGTCGGAAGGCGCAACGACGAAGTGCGCCGAGGCGGTCGAGTCGGCTTCGGGTTCGCTCATGACGTGGCGGACTATATGCCGCTTCGGCAGGCCTGAGTCAGAGCAACTGCCTGACGCGCGGACCCATCAGGCCCTCGGCACGGGCGGGAACCGCCGTCAGCGACCCGCCTTCGAGGCAAGACCATCGGGTTCACGGCGCGGCATGTTAGATCAGTTCCCCGACGCGTCCCGCGCGCGCCCGGGCGCTCTTCCTATTTCGCGGGCACCGGCTCCTTGTCGCGAAGGACCCGTCGGAGGAGCTTCCCCTGCAGCGTGCGCGGCAGCTCGGTGACGAACTCCACGATCCGCGGCAGCTTGTAGATCGCGACGTGATCCCGGCAGCTGTCGATGAGCTGCTGCTTCAGCTCCTCGCTCGGCGTGAAGCCGGGTTTCAGGATGACGGCCGCCTTGACGTTCTGCCCCCGGACGGGATCGGGAATGCCGATCACGCCGGCGTCGGCCACGGCCGGGTGCTTGAGCAGCGCGTCCTCGATCTCCTCGGGGCCGATCCGATAGCCGGAGCTCTTGATCAGGTCCTCCTGCCGCGAGACGAAGCTGAGATATCCCTCCTCGTCCATCGTGCAGAAGTCGCCGACCAGGACCCAGCCTTCGCGAATGAGCGATTTCTGTTTTTCGAGAAGGTTCCCTCCCTCCTCGAGCGGGCGCCAGTAGAGCGTTCCCGTGGGGCCGCGGGCATAGAGCCTTCCGAGCTCTCCGGTTTTCGCGACCTTGCCGTCTTCCGTGATGACCTGGATCTCGTACCCGGGCACCGCCGTGCCGATCGCCCCGGGCTTCACCTTTCGCGTGACGACGCTCGAGACGAAGACGTACATCATCTCCGTCGTCCCGAGCCCCTCGTAGATCTCCTGGCCGAAACGGGCTTTCCAGTCCAGATACGTCTTCGCGGTCAGAGACTCGCCGCCGCCCGTCAGGACGCGGAGGCTGGACAGGTCGAACTTCTTGTCGGTGCCCGCGAATTCGAGCATCTTGCGGTAGGCCGTGGGGAGCGCGCTCAGGATCGTCACCTTGTGGCTCTGGATCTGCTCGAAGAGCCCCTCGGGAGTGAACTTTGCGATCAGGGACGCGGCGGCGCCGAACCGGAACGGAATCGTCGCCACCGTCGAATAACCGCCTGCGAGCGAGATGGGCGCCGGGCCGCAGAGGACGTCCTCGGGCTGTACGTTCCATCCGTACTTTCCCATCGTGTCCGGAACGATCAGCGCCTCTTCCATGTAGTGAGCGGTTCCCTTGGGCATGCCCGTCGTCCCCGACGTGTAGAGAAGGACGGAGACCGCCGTGCGCGGACGGCGAACGGGATCGAAAGCCGGAGGCTCGTTCGCGACCAGCTCTTCGTAGCAGAGAAGCCCCTGCTCCTTCAGCTCCTCCGGCTTTCCACCGAAAACGACGACGTGCTTGGCCGTCTTGAGGTTCGGCCGGGCCTTGACGACCCCCTCCGCGAACGCCGCCGCGACGACGATCACCTTCGCCTCGGCGTTGTTGGCGATGTGGGCGATCTCGTTGGGCGAGAGCATGTGCGAGGTCGGGACCATGACGGCTCCGAGCCTCAGAACTCCGAAGTTCGTGAACAGCGCGGGCGGAACGTTCGGCGACCGGAGCATGACCCGGTCCGTCTCCTCCACCCCCAGCTTCCTCAGGGCATTGCCGATCTTGCAGGCCGCCCCCAGGAGCTGTTTGTACGTGATGACCTTGTCACCGAACAGGATTGCGGGCCTGTCGCCCCGTCCCGCGGCGATCTGCTTGTCGAGCAGCTCTTCGGTGCTGTTCAGCGGATCGGGATAGCTCGCGAACTCCTTGAGCTTGTAGATCCGCTGGGGCTGGAATTCCTTCGGGGGCAGGTAGTCCGCGGGAATCGTGCTCAACGGGTCACCCTTCGTTCCTGGCCAGGTCGGCCAGGGCTTTTTCACATCCGACGAGGCCGCCCCGCGCCTGATCCTGCCTCGGGTAGGCATCGGTGGGGTAACGGTCCTTGGGGTCGCCGAAGACGAGAACGGCCGGCGTCACGCGGCCGAAGTCGGGCTCGAGCGCCCCCTTCATGCCGAAGACCGCCCGGACCGTGGCGGGTGGACCCGTCAGTGCCGAGTGGTAAAAGCGAAACACGTCCGGCACTCCTGAGACGTCGATCGCCTCGGCGTCGACACCCTTGGCCTTCAGCTCCTTGACTTTTTCCAAGGCGGCCGCCACGTTGCACGGGTACTGCTCGCCTGGCTTGTCCTTGGTGGAATAGTAGAACTTGACTTTCATTGTGTCTCCTCTCAGACATCCATGGGGCAGTTCACCTGCCATTCCGTCTCGAAGTACGCGTCCCCAAGCCACTCGTGGATGTGGACGCGATGCTCCTCCAGAATCGTAAAATCCTCACCTAACTCGAGGCACACGATGGAACGAGCCTCGGCGTCGAAGTAGCGAAGGGCATACCGGCCGGCTTCGACCCGAGGGGCATCGATGAGACGAAGCCCCTCGAAGCCGAAACCGATCTTGTGCATCACCACTTCGAGCTCGTAAGTGACGTCTCCGACGACGAGACACGAGGCGCCGGACCCGAGCTGTCCGTACCGCTTCTCGAACTCCTCCCGGAGGCTCGCCACGAAATTTTCCTGCTGTCTTACGCTTTCTTCTTGATCGGGGGCTTCGGACACTCGCCCTCCAGGCCGCCGATCGGAACCATCACGGTGAAGGGCCACTCGCGGGCCTTGCAGTACCCGAGGTATGCCCGCAGGATGTTCGGATCCAGCGCCGCCTCGAAATACTCGCAGCACTTGTAGGTCGACCCTTCTTTCTTCTTTTCGGTCTCTGCCACGGCTGTTTCTCCTTCCTCAGGCCTTGTGCTGGTCCACGATGAACCGAGGGCGGCTTCCGATCAGATCTTCTTTCTTGAGCGGACTGCCGCTGACCGGCTTTCCCCTGAGGCTCTGCTTGATGTGTTTCTGCTTTCCGCTGAAGGGATCGGGCCGCGCCTGCGGTGCCGGCCGGATCTTGTCACTGGTGATGGGGGTACCGGCCTTGTCCTCGGCGTAACCCGGCAGCAGATCGGCCTTCCCGGAGCCTGCCGTCGGTCCGCTCGTGAGCTGGCCCTTGGCGAACGTCACGGCATAGATCGTGTCGCAAGTCGCGCATTTCGTATTGCCGCTGAAGTTCCAGAACGGGTACGGGTCCAGGAAATTCTTGGTGGAGCACTTGGCGCACGTGAGCACCAGGCCCTGATTGATGGCCATCTCAGATCACCTCCATCTCTTCCATCTTCGCGAGCTTCGCCTTCGACCACCCGAGAAGCCGGCCGTAAACCCTCTCGTTATCGGCGCCCACGGGCTTCAGCGCCCACTTGAGGCGGGGAGGCGTCTCGGACATCTTGAAGGCAGGCCCCTGATGGTGGAGGTCGCCGTAAATCGGGTCGTCGTACCACTGGACCGCGCCGCGCATCTTCCAGTGGTCATTCTCCGACACTTCCTTGGCGTTCCAGACCGGCTGGTTGTTGATTCCCGCCTTGTCGAGGAGCTTGGCAACGTCTTCCTTGGTCTTGTCCTTCGCCCAGGCCTCGATGGCCTCGTAGACGGTGCCCTGGTTCTCGGCCTTGACGCGGTCGTCGTGCTTCGCGAACTTCGTGGCGAGGTCCTTCGCCCCGATCACGTCGCAGAGCTTCTTGAAGTCCTCGTCCGTGTGGGCCGTGACGAGGCAATAACCCACCTCGGCCTCTTGAGGATTCTTGGAGTCCGGATAGGACGACTTGCCGCACTGGATGATCCCGTGCGCGCAGAGCTCCGTGTCCCAGTTGCCCCAGCGCTCGCGGCGAACGCCGTAGCGGCCGTAGAGAGGCAGCGAATACTCGAGAAGCCTCTGGACGCCGTGCACCTGGGAGTACTCGATGAACGTGCCCTTGCCCGAGACCGTGTCCCGATAGTAAAGCGCCGCGAGGATCGTGACGGCGGCCATCATGCCGCCCCAGTAGTCCGCGAGCCAGATCGTGTGCTTCGCAGGCGTTCCACCCCGGTCGGCGGCTTCACCCGTGATCCCGAACGCTCCGCCCATGGCCTGACCCAGGATGTCGTAGGACGCCCGGACGCGCCCCGGGCCCCACCCGCCGAAACCGCCGAGCCACTGGTAGATGAGGCGCGGGTTGACCTTGGAGAGATGCTGGTAGCCCATCCCCCACCGGTCGAAAGTTCCGGGCCGGAAGTTCTGGACGAAGACGTCCGCCTTGGACGCCAGCTCCAGCATCGCGGCCTTCGCCTCCGGGCGGTGGAAGTCGAGCGTGATGAACTCCTCGTTCGTGTTCGCCCCGAAGAAACCGAGGCCCGTCCCTGCTTCCGGCACCCAGCGGGAGAGCGGGAAGAGGAGCGGCTCGTTGAACGGGGTCGTGTGGCGCATCGGCTCGCCGCGCCGAGGCGTCTCGATCTTGATGACCTCGGCTCCCAGCTCGGCCAGGTAGGCCGCGCAGGAGGGACCGAGGATGTATTGAGTGCAGGAGAGGACGCGAGTGCCCTTCAGGACTTCCGGCTTGCCGGACGCCGTCTTGTGGTCGAAGAGCTGCTGACAATAGGTTTCGAAGTCGGGTGTTGCCATCGTCTGTGCCTCCTAATTCCCTAGACCACGCCGCGCTTCTTGAGCTGCGCGAGATCCGATGGCCCGATTCCAAGTAGACGCAGGAAGATCTCCCCGTTGTCGTAGCCGAGCGGCCGGCCGATCCACTTCAGCCGCCCCGGACACTCGCTGGCGAGCGCCGGGCTCGTGCCGTAGAGGACCTTCCCGTAGAGTCGGTCCTCGATCTCGTCGACGTGCCCGCGGTACTTGAAATGCGGGTCCTCGGCGACTTCGTCGATGTAATTGACGCCGCCGGACGCGACCTGCTGGGCCAGCAGGTGGTGCATGGCGTCAGCCCGCGAGTGGTCCTTCTGCCAGTCGGCGAGGACGGTGTAGGTCTTCACCTGGCGAAGATGCGGGAGCCTCGCCGTGACGGCGCGCAGGGACTTGTCGTCGAGAATCTCGTCCTCGAGGTCGGGTCGTGTCTGGCCCACCGTCCGCCAGATCCGGTACCAGAGGCGATCGTGTCCACCGCCCACCATGAAATAGCCGTCCTTGCAGGGATTGACGGCATAGATGTTGATCGCGAGGTCCCAGTTCCCGTAGCGCGGGCGGATGCTGCCGTCGAACCCGTACCAGCCCCAGTTGTAGTCGAGGATGCGGATGATCCCTTCGGCTGCCGTCGCCTCGATGAACTGACCCTTGCCCGAAACCTTGTCGCGGTAGAGGAGCGCGGCCAGGATTCCGATCGCCGCGGCGGTCCCGCCGACCTGGTCCGCCACCCAGAGCGCCGAGCGGGTCGGCCGTCCGCCGAATTCCTTCGGGAGGCCCGTGCCGTGGACGAACCCGCAAGCCGCCTGTGCCGTCGGGTCGAGGTTGCCCGGCTTGTCCTTGGACGGACCCCACTGCCCCTTCTGCCCGACCCAGCAGTAGACGAGACGCGGGTTGATCTCCTTCAGCTGCCGGTAGCCGATGCCCCACGCGTCGAACTGCCCCGGCGGGTAATTCTCGATGAGAACGTCGCAGTGAACCGCCAGCTTCTTGAGGAGCTCGCGGCCCTCTTCCTTTTCGAGATTGAGGGTGATGGACTGCTTGTTCCTCATCTCGTGGAGGAAGTGGAGGCCGATCGGCTCGCCGGTCTCGGCGTCCTTGAACATGTACTCCTTGCGGCCGAACGGTGTCTGCCACCTGAGCGGGTCGCCATCGGGCGGCTCGCACTTGATGGTGTCGGCGCCGAGCTCAGAGAGCATCGAGGAGGCCCAGTTGCCGATGATCATTCCCTTGCTCAGGTCGAGAACCCGAACCGTCGTCAGGTTCTCGGGCTTCTTGAAGTTCTCGGACTGCCTGAGATCTTTTTCGAGGGATAGGGGATATTCCTTGGCCTGGTCCGTCATCCCGGCGTAGACCTCGTCGGGTGTCGGGATCGGAACCGCCGGCCACGGCAGGACTTTGTGCTTTGGATACGTGGAATCAGCCATTCTCTTCTCCTGTGGTTTATCGAAAAGCGTTCCGTGTCACGATCTGTGCCCGCTACGCGCGCGCCGACGCCGGCGGCGACGGCCGCCGCGCCAGGAACTCGGCGATAAGCGCGACCACCGCCAGCACAGCGGCCGTGTAGAAAGCTGCCTGGTAGTTCTTGTACTTGTCGAAGAGCACGCCGCCGATCCTCGGTCCGATGAAGCCCGCGACGCCCCAGGCGGTGAACAGAATGCCGTAGTTGATGCCGACGTTCTTCGTCCCCCAGAAGTCGGCGGTCGTGGAGGCGTTCACAGAAAGCTGCGTGCCGTAGCACCAGTAGACGATGAACACCATGATGTAGAGCATCGCGACGTTGCTGCCGGTGAGGTAGAGAATGGGCATGGAAATGGCCGAAATGGCGATCATCAGGCGCAAGACGTTGAGGCGACCCATGGCGTCGGACATCCAGCCTGACAGGATTCGACCGGAGGCGTTGCCTGCTGCGCCGATGACGAGTCCGATGACGGGGAGAGCCGACCCGGGAATCCCCTCGCTCTTGGCGAACGGGATCAGCTGGCTGATGACCATGAGGCCGGCGGCGCAGCCCAGGCAGTAGGCGATCCACATGAAATACGCCGCAGGGGTTTTCCACATCTCGCCGGGGGTGAACTCGTACGTCGTCGCCAGGGACTTCGGTTTCGACGCCGGCACCCAGCCCGGCACCGTGTACCCGGCCGGAGGGTTCTTCAGCAGGAACGCTCCGACGAGGGTCATCACGAAGAAGATGACGCCGAGGATGGCGAACGTGGCGCGCCACCCGTACGTCGGGATCAGCCAAAGGTTGGCGAGCGGCCCGAAGATCGCCGAGCCGCCGCCGTAGCCGGCGACGGCAAGGCCGACGGCCAGACCGCGCTTGTCCGGGAACCATTTCGACATGACGGGGATCGGCGTCGCGTAGCCGAATCCGTTACCGATGCCGACGAGGATTCCGAAGCAGACGATCAGGTACCCGAGGCTGCTCGTCCACATGCAAAGGATGAAGCCCGTAGTCAGGAGGATGCAGCCGATGAGCGAGACCATGAAGGGACCCAGCTTGTCCTGGAGGCGTCCGGCGACTATGAAGGCGATGGCAAAAACCACGACGGCCCACGTGAACACGGCGGACGTGTCCGCTCGCTTCCAGCCGAACTCCTTTTCCAGAGGCGCCACGAAGACGCTCCAGGCGTAGAGCGAGCCCAGGGCCAGATTCATCAGGAGCCCGCCCACCACGCGCCACCATCGATTCAACCCGACATCCACGGCAGCGGCCCCCGGGCTTGCAGCAGCACTTGACATACTAGAGCCTCCCTTCCTTTCGGTTCATGGCGTTCCAGAAACTGGGGAACGACGACGATCTTGTCTTAGTCTCCTTTTTCAGTTCGATCCAGCTTTTTGTGTCGCGTTAACGCAAAAGAATAAGAGCGCGCCCTGCGCGTCGAGACGGCCGGCCCGAACCTCACGACGGCCGGGTCGCCGCTACGCAATCGCGCGGAGCGGACTCCAAATCCTGAATTCATGGCAAACAAGACTGGGCGCGAGTCTTTCACTCTGGCGTTTTAAGTCAAGTGCAAAGACCGGCTCGGGGTTAGTGCAGATGCATCACCTCGGTACGGAAGATTCCTGTTGACGCGGAATCCACCTAGTGACTATCGTTTTCTCCATAAGATGCGCTTCAGTGTTGCCGCTCATCGGCGTGCTGACTTGAAGGAGGATGGTGTGCGTTCAAGGATTCTTTCGAATCGATTGACCCTCGTCTCCGTGGCTCTGCTCGTCCTGCTGCTGCCGGCCGTCGCGAATGCGCAGGCCATCGTCAAGGTGAACGACGTCGTGAACTTCCGGCTCGGCATCCTGCTGCAAGCCTGGGGCGACTGGAACGGCCAGTCCACTGCCACGGGCGATACGGCCGGCTTCCAGCAGAACCTGTTCCTGCGCCGAGCGCGCTTCTTCCTCGGCGGGCAGGTGGCGAAGGACGTCACGTTCTTCTTCATGACCGACAACCCGAACCTCGGGAAGTCGACCCAAACGGTGGCGGGCGGCGCGGGCGGCAAAGCGCCCGGCACGGGGTTCATCGTTCAGGACGCGTTCTTGTCCTGGAAGGTCGCGAACGAGTTCAGCCTCCAGGGAGGCCTGATCCTCATTCCGCTCTGCCGCAACTGCAACTCGAGCGCCGTGAGCCTCGTGACGATGGACTACGGGACCTGGTCGTTCCAGGAGAGCGGCTCGACGCAGTCGTCGGTCGGGCGCGATACCGGGTTCCAGGCCCTGGGCTACTTCGCGGGTGACCATCTCGAGTACCGAGCCGGCGTCTACTCCGGCTTCCGGGCTCCCGGCGTGAAGAACTCCTTCCGGTTCACGGGGCGCCTCCAGTACAACGTGTTCGACGTGGAGAAAGGCCAGTTCTACGCGGGCACGTACTTCGGCAAGAAGAAGATCCTCGCGATCGGCGGCAGCTACGACGTGCAGAGCGACTACAGCGCGTACGCCGGCGACGTCTTCTTCGACTATCCCGTCGGCGACAACGGCATCACGGTGCAGGGCGACTTCATTCACTATGACGGCGGCGTCACGTTCAACACCGCGGCGCTCTTGAAGCAGGACGACATCTACGCCGAGGCTGGGTTCTTCATCAAATCGCTCAAGCTCATGCCGTTCGTGCGGTACGAGCAGCAGGAGTACTCGGACGACGTGAACAAGGGGCTCAACAGGCAGAAGTTCCAGGGGGGCTTCGGCTGGTACCCCTACATGTCGAACTTCAACATCAAGGCCGGGTTCACGCGCACGGAGGCTCCAGACAACAAGAACGTGGCCTCGACGAACCAGTACACGATCCAGGTTCAGGTCTTCTACTACTAAGTCCTCTCCGTGCAGCTCCGCGGGGCGCGATGCGCCCCGCGTGAGCCCGGAGCGCCCGTTCAGGCGACCTTCAGGCTTCCGTCCTCGACCCACCGCGCGAGCAGTCTCCTGACCCGGAACGAGTCGGTTGCGGCCGCGGTCTCGATGGCGCGCGCGTTGAGGCCTGAAATCGCTTTCGAGAAGACCGACTGCTGGAAAGCGGAATCGGATTCTTCCGGCTCCGCCGAAGGCTCCCCGCTCCCCTGCCTGAAGATCGCTTCGTCCGGCACGAGCGCGGAACAGCGCTGGAGCTCGTCGTACCGCCGCATCCCCTCGAGAAGGACCGAGACGACCTCACGGAGCGGCTCGTTCTCGCCGCGGGGGGCGAGGTCCGCCTGCCTGACGAACGCGAACGTCGCGCCTCCCGGCCGCTCGAAGAGCTGATAGCACGCCGCGTCTCCCTGCAGCGGTCCGCTCTCGGCGGCCCGGATCCGGCCGCCCTCGAGGACGAGTCGCCCCGAGACGGCGCCGGACGCGTTTCGGAGGGTCAACGTCCCGGTAACCTCCGAAGCCGCGAGGCTCTGGAGAAGAGCCGGCAGCTCGAAGATGGCGAGGTCGCCGGAGAGGCTGGCGGCGCCCGCGCTCTCGTCGGGCCGGGGAGCGTCGAAACCCGCCAGGGCGCGCGCAGCCGCCTTCGCGAACTCGGTCCCCGGATGACGTTCGACGATGCCCTCGAACGTGCTTCTCACCTGAGGCAGCGGCGTCGAGGAAAGGGCGTCGATGATCGGCCCGATCTTGTCGTCCTTCTTCTTGAGCGTCAGGCCGAACACCTTGAACGGGAGCTCGGCTTTCAGCCCCTTGAGGAGGACGGCCACGAGGTCGACGTCCTCCGAGAGATCCTGCCCCGCGAGCTCCGTGAGGCGCGCCCGCGCGTCCCCGAGGCCTCCTTTCCGGCGCAGCCCGTGCTCGACGACCACCCTCCTCGCGGTGGCGCTTCCGAAGCGTGCGAGAGCCGAGACCGCGCGGTCGAGAAGGGGTTGCAGCTCGGCTTCATCGAACGGGGAGTCTCCCTTCTTCACGAGCATCGACTCGAGCCCCTGGACGACCGAAACGAGCGCGGCCTCGGATCTCTCGTGCCGCGCGGTCCCGAGCCCGGCGATCGCTTCCTTCACCAGGGGTGGAGGCAGCGCGGGGTCCGCGAGCGAAATCAGCACGTCGAGCTCGCCGCTGGTCGGCTCTTCCGTCGCGCGCGGGATGCGCCGGACGAGGTAGAGGAGGTTGCGCTTGAAGTGCCAGTCGGCCGCGAGATCGCCTCCCGGCGTTCCCTCGAGGAGGCCGAGAGCCGTCGCGCGGGCCTCCGCGCCGTGGATTTCGAGAAGCGAGAGCAGCAGGCGCCGGCGTTCGCGCTTTTCTTCGACGTGCAACTCGTCGATCAGCCTGGACGCCGTCAGGCCCGGGAAGAACGAGAGGATCCGGGCGAGAGGCTCGTGGTTTCGGGAGTCCTCGCCGAGAGAGCGAACGCGCTCGAGGTCCACGTTCTCCTGCGCTTTTCGGCGCGCGCTTTCCGCCTGCACGGAGTCGACCTTGTTCTCGGCGACGATCTTTTCGGCGACCGCGAACATGCGTGCCGCCCGCGCGAGCGAGCCCTGATTGAGCTGCTCCACGGCGGCGTTCACCATTTCGCCGAAGCGGCGGCCGATCTCCTCGGGATTCTCGGGCAGCGTGACGATGCGCCGCATCGCCGACGTCGGGGCGCGCGTCGACGCCATGAGCGCCTGTTCGATCGGTGCGGACGGGGCCGACACCGACCAGGGCGAAACCTGGCGTCCGAGCGTCCGAAACGCCTCGGCCGTCGGGACGTCCACACCCATGCTCCGAAGCTTGTCGAGCGCGGCGTGCAACTCGGCATCCGTACGCGCGGCCATCGCCGCCACCGAGAGAATCTGCGACAGGAGGACGTCGCGCCGCTGCGCACTCGCTCCCGGCAGCGCGGCGGCGGCCGCCCCTCCCACGAGGGCGGCCCCGGCCGCGCTGGCGGCGGCTCTCGCAGACGTGGACGCGCCCGCGACACCGCGGCTTGCGACCGGCTGTGCCGGGGGGGCAGATCCGCCCGGGGCGAGCATCGGACCGAGGCGCTCGATCAGGAACGAGAGCTCGCGCAGGTGAGAGGCGGGTTCGGGAAGCCTTTCTCCGCCCCTGCGACCGCTCGCCGTCACGGCGTCTTCGGCGAGGCCGCCCTGGCGCCGAAGGAATTCGACCGGGGCCGCCAGCATGCTCTCCGTCATGCCCAGGCGGCCGAGATTCTGGGCGAGAAGCTCGCGGTCCGCGGCCGGACAGAGGTCGAGAACGAGCGGTTTCAGATCGTCGAGGTAGCGCTGGAGCGAGTCTTTCGGTACGAGGTGGTACTGACCCATCGCGTGCAGCTTTTCCACGGCGTGGTAGAGATAGTCCGACACCGGCACCGGCTTTCCGCTCCGAAACTGCGCCGCGGTCCAGGTCTGGATCTCGTTCGCCGCGAGGTCGACGGGATAGTCGAGCAGGAGATTGACGGAATCGGCGACCATGAGCGGCGCCAGGGTGTCGGACAGGTACCGCTGGAGCTCGAAGAGCGCCTCCCGGACGTCCGGGTCGAGCGGTTGCTGTTCCTCTTCCCTCGACACGCTGGAAAGCTCCCCCGAGGCCTCCGGTCGCCGAGGCATCCGAGCTGCGTGGTGACCTTGAAGCGCAACGATCGTAGCACGCAGCGGGGGCGTGCTCGCCGATCAACCGGAGGCGCCAAGGTCCCCGCTTGGCTTCCGCCGCCGGAGAAACGTATCGTCCGGGCCATGCCTCTCGAGGAATATCGCAAGAAGCGCCGCTTCTCGGTCACGAAAGAGCCCGCGGGCGGGAACGCACCTAAAAAACGGGCGGCCGGCCTCGCCTATGTCATCCAGAAGCACCGCGCCACCGCGCTGCATTACGACTTCCGCCTCGAGTGGAAAAGCGTGCTGTTGTCGTGGGCCGTGCCGAAAGGCCCGTCGCTCGACCCGTCGGTGAAGCGGTTCGCCACCCACGTGGAGGATCACCCGATCGAATACGCTGCCTTCGAGGGGATCATTCCGGCGGGCGAGTACGGCGGGGGCACCGTCATGATCTGGGACAACGGGACGTGGACTCCGGAGACGCCCGACGTGGAGGCCGCCCTGAAGAAGGGCGAGCTGAAATTCGCACTTTCCGGAAAGAAGCTGAAGGGCTCGTGGGTTCTCGTGCGGACGAAGGGCTGGGGCAGCTCGTCCAAGCCCACGTGGCTCCTCATCAAACACCGGGACGACTTCGCCTCGGTGGAGGACATCGCGGAAACCCAGCCCCGGTCCGTCGTGTCGAATCGACTGCTGACCGAGATCGCGATCGACGAGGGCGGCGACGTCGAGAAAGCCTCGACGGGCGATCCCGTGAGCGAGGTCGAGAAGCTCCTGAAGCAGCCGAAGCTCCTCGATCGGAAGAAGAAGAAAACGCCTTCGGTCTGGCATTCGAACAGGAGCGTGGCGGAAAACGTGAAGTCCGAAGAGCACGAGGAGAAGATTTCTTCGAAGGGTAAGAGGGGGAAGGAAACCGCGCAGGCGACGCCGACGCACGGCGAAAAGTCGACGCGCGCATCGAAAGCCATACCCCTTTCTAAGAGATCTTCGTCTTCCTCTTCGTCTCCCTCTTCGTCTCCCTCTTCCTCAAAATACTCGTTCCCCGTCCCCGTCTCGAACCCCGACAAGGTTTTCTGGCCCGAAGAGGGATACACGAAGGCGGATCTCGTCGCGTTCTATCAAGGCATCTTTCCGAGCCTGAAGCCCTACGTGGACGAGCGTCCGCTCTCCCTCGAGCGGTGTCCGGACGGGATGGGGGGCCAGTGCTTCTACCAGAAGGAGAAGCCGGCCGGGATGCCGAAGGACACCCGCACGGTGCCGGTCAAGCACGGGCGCGGCGTCACGAACACCGTCGTGGGCGGGAAGCTCGAAACGCAGCTCGCCCTCGCGAACCTCGGCTGCATTGCCGTCCACGCGTGGAACAGCCGCGCCGAAGACCTCGACCGGCCCGACTGGGTGTGCTTCGACCTCGACCCGGACACGGGCGAGATGGTCGACGCCGTGAACGCCGCGCTGAAGGTGAAGCAGGCCCTGGACGCGCTCGACCTCGTGGCTTTCGTGAAGACGTCGGGAGGGAAGGGCCTGCACATCTTCCTGCCGATCAAGCCGGGCCCGGACACGAAGGAAGTCACCTGGTTCGCCAAGGAGCTGGCGACGCGCCTCACCGCCGCGTACCCGAAGGAGCTGACCGTGGAGATGCGCATCGCGGCGCGGAAAGGCCGCGTCTTCCTCGACTCTTTCCGAAACGCGCTCGGCCAGACCGTCGTCACGCCGTACTCGGTACGCAGGCGCCCGCACGCACCGGTCTCGACGCCGCTCGAATGGTCCGAGGTGAAGACATCCCTGAAGGCGGCCGACTTCAACCTCGGCAACTACGCCGAGCGGCTCCGGAAGAGAGACCCGTGGGCCAGGTTCTTCCGAAGCCGTCAGTCGCTGAAAAAGGCGATGGGCGCGCTGAAGAAGCTCTGAGCTACTTCTTCCGGGTGTACTGGACTTCGAGCGACTTGA
The DNA here is from genome assembly GCA_963719225.1 of Thermoanaerobaculia bacterium. Lineage (GTDB taxonomy): Bacteria > Acidobacteriota > Thermoanaerobaculia > UBA5066 > UBA5066 > Fen-183. The sequence continues at coordinate 2,160,554 of CAVRAY010000001.1, forward strand.
ACATCTTGCCGTCGGGCCCCGTCGCCCACATCTGGTAGGTGTGGTGGTCGTCGTCCGTCACCGTCAGAATTCCCTTGACCTTGGTGGGCTTCTTCATGACGACGTCGTCCATCGTGGACCAGAAGGTGAACTTCTTCCCGGAGGCGTCCACGGTCCCGGTCGAGGTCATGAGCATCGTCCCCATGCTGTCCGCCCACGAGCCGACGTATTTCTTCTTGTAATTGTCGTACCCGGTCAGTCCCATGCCGTGGAACGGCTGGCCCATCGCCGTGCCTTCCACGTGCTCCTCCACGAACCGGCCGCCGAGCACCCACTTGCTCTCGGTCGTGCCGGTCGACTCCTCCGGGGGTTTCGAGGGATCCATCCACATTTTCGTCACCGCCGTGAAGGAGCCGACCATCGGCTCCAGCTTCTTGTGCGCCTCGCCGGGCGTCGCCACCGCCATCCAGGCCTTCATCATTTCGTCGTGGCTGGGCATGGACGGCTTCGCGGCAGCGGTTCCAGCGGGCTTCGCGGCTTCCTTGGGTTTCTCGTCCCCCAAAGCCGAATAGGGGATGAGAAGTGAAAGAGCTGCTGAGAAAATAAGAGCGGAGGTTCGGAAGGGCTTCATCGTTTTCTCCTCCTTTAAACCAGCTTCGCGTTCAGGTTGATCTGCGCCCCGGTGAAGAGCTTCGAAATCGGGCAGCCCTTCTTGGCGGCGGCCGCGATCTCCTGGAACTTCGCGTTGTCGATCCCGGGCACCTGGGCCTCGCAGTCGAGGTCGATCCGCGAAATCGCGAAGCCGCCTTCGCCTTTTTCGAGGTGGACCTTCGCGGTCGTGGCGACGCGAGTCGGAACGAAGCCCGCCTTGGAGAGCTCGTTCGAGAAAGCCATCGAGAAGCAGCCGGCGTGCGCTGCGCCCGCGAGCTCCTCGGGATTCGTGCCGGTGCCTTCCTCGAAGCGCGACGCGAACGAGAACTGACCTTCGAAGGCCCCGCTCCCGAGGCGCATCGTGCCCTTTCCCGACTTCAGGTCTCCCTGCCAGACGGCGCTGGCGCTGCGTGCCGGCATGTGACGTCTCCTTCCCGGGCGGATTCTACGAATCTCCCTCAGGAACGCTGCAGAAAAAGCACTATGGTGATGCCGAAACCAATCACGACGATGGCGACCCGCGCCTTCACCTTTCCGATTCTCCGTGCGAACCCCGCGCCGATCCATCCCCCCGCGATGGCGCCCGTCATCATCAGGAGGGCGAGCGGCCAGATCACGACGCCGTTGAAGATGAACCACGCCGAGGCGACGGTGTTGATGCAGATCCCGAAAAAGTTCTTCAGGCCGTTCATGGCGTGGATGTCCGTCAGGCCCAGGAAGCCGAGGATCACGAGCATCAGGATGCCGACGCCGGCGCCGAAATAGCCTCCGTAGACGGCGACGAAGAACTGGGCGACGGACGCGAGGGCCCACGAGGAACGCTCCCCGCCGTCCCGGGACGAGTTCCGGGGCGACCAGAGAACCTGGAAGAGAAAGAGGAGCGTTGCAAAGAGCACGAGATAGGGCGCGAGCCGGGCAAAGATCTTCTCCGGGGTCAGGAGAAGCAGGACGGAGCCGAGAGCACCCCCGAGGAGGCTCGGGACGAGGAGGCGCGAGAGCCACTGCCGGTGCGTGCTGACTTCGCGCCGGTATCCGGCCAGGCTCGAGAGGGCGCCCGGGACGAGGGCCACGGTGGATGTCGCGTTCGCCTGGATCGCGGGTACGCCCGCGAGGAGCAAAGCGGGAAACGTGAGGATCGTGCCGCCGCCCGCGAGCGCGTTCATGATTCCGGCTGCGATCGCCGAGCCCACGAGGAGCGCGATCCGGGCGGCCGTCACGGCGTTCCCGGCGGTCCGGGAAGGCCCGCTCCCGAGACGAGGTAGACCGCGAACGTTCCGAGCCAGTGTCCGCCCTCGTAGTGCGCCCCCGTCACGGACCCGAGCCCGGAAGCGCGGTGCTCGGCGGCAGCAGAGCGGAGAGCCGGACGGCGCGGGTCGTTCGGCGGTAACGAGGCCGCGATGCCCTCCAGCATCCAGGCGCGGGAGAGGTTCAATCCATCGAGATGGGCGAGCTTCCCATCGGAGGGGTCGGTGACGGTGGCAACCTTCAGCCAGGACGTTCCTTCTTTGGGAATTCCGGGCAGGAAGTCCCGCAGCCACGAGGCGTACGCGGACGGCGCCAGCAGCCGGCGCATGAGATCGGCCTCCGCGAGACACGGCGAGAGGAAGTCCTGCCCGGAAGGCTCGTACGCGATGGGGCAGTTTCGATCCGCCGAATAGAGATCGAGTGTCCGGGCCGTCAGCAGGCGTTCCATCCGCGGGTCTCCCGCGGTGCGGGCCCAATCGAGAACGAGGCCGAAGGCGAACGCGGTCTGCGCGTGTTCTCCCTCGCGGATCGGATAGGCGAGCTTGGGCAGCCACTCCGCGAGACGGGATGCGGCGGCCTTTTCGAGTGGTGCGAGAGCCGCCGCCCAGGCGCGCGACTCGGGGTCGTCCCACATCCGGAGCTCGGCGCCGAGCCGCAACAGCCACGCGAGACCGTAAGGCCGCTCGAACGTCGCGCGGCCTTTCCCTTCGAGGTACGCGACCTCCCCCGCCACCTTCTCGGGCGTGAAAGACGCGCGAAGAGCGGCCCTCGCGGGCGCGACGAACGGGGCCCCCGGGAAGCGCCGCGCGAGACGCGCGAGAAGCCAATGCCCGTGAACCGAGGAATGCCAGTCGTAGCATCCGAAGAAAACCGGCGTCAGAAGACGCGGGGGTTTCGCGTCGGCATCGCTCTCCAGCGTGTGGGCCACCTTGTTCGGGTACTCGCGCGCCAGGCAGGCGAGCGCGAGATTCGCGAATCGCTCTGCGGCGGCCTCGTCGAAGGCCGGGACCCCAGACGGAGGCCGGGGAGCCGCGAGGAGGACGAAAGCCAGGGCGAGCACGACGGGAATGCTAACGCGCCTCCGCTATCCTCTCTGGACGTGCGGTTTCGAAACCCGGAGGGAAGCCTTCCCCAGATCGCAGGGGTTGCCGAGTTCGCACCCTTCTTCCTTCGCCGTCTTCGCGACCGCCATCCGCAGACGATCCCGGCGGGCCACGTCGTGCCCCTTGCTGAAGCGAAGGAGCAGCTCCGAAACGCGGGCCCGGAGTCGCTCACGTGGCTCGGCCACGCGTCGTTCCTCCTTCGAACCCGTGGCGTGACGATTCTGACCGATCCCTTCCTTTCGGACTGCGCGAGCCCCCTTCCCGGTTTCGGGCCGAGGCGATACGCGCCGCCGGGCCTGCCCCTCGAGGCGCTTCCGAAGATCGACGTCGTGCTGATCTCTCACAATCACTACGACCATCTCGATGCGAGGTCCGTAGAGGAGATTTCTTTGAAGGGAAAAGGGGAAGGAGCAGGCACGGCTGCAATCGTCCCCTCGGGGCTCGGCCGGTTCTTCGCGTCGCGGGGATACTCGGATGTCCGCGAGCTCAGATGGGGCGAGGGCGCGCTTCTAAGAAATTCTTCATCTTCATCTTCGTCTTCCCCTGCCGTCTCCCTCTCCTGCCTCCCCTGCATCCACTTCTCCGGGCGCACGCCGTTCGACCGGAACGCGACCCTCTGGTGCTCGTGGTCGATCGTCTCCCCATCGCTCAAGCTCTTCTTCGCGGGCGACACGGGTTACGGGCCGGTCTTCGCCCAACTCGGCGCTCGGTACGGCCCGTTCGACCTGGCCCTCGTGCCGATCGGCGCGTACGAGCCCGCGTCCATCATGCGGCCCGTCCACTGCAATCCCGAGGAGGGCGTGGCCCTGGGCCGCGACGTGGGCGCGGCCACGCTCGTCGCGATGCACTGGGGCACGATCGTCCTGACGGACGAGCCCGCGTTCGAGCCGCCCGGCCGGTTCCGCGCCGCCGCCAGCCGCGCCGGTTTCACCGACGCCCGGACGTGGGTCATGCGGATCGGGGAGACTCGCGCGACGCCTCCTCGAGAAAAGTTTTGACCAGCACGACGGCCTCCGCGATGTTCTGGGCCTCGGTGCGGCCGGACGAGACACGGGGCTTGAAGGAGTGGTCGCCGTCCTCGAGGAACGCCACGCGCAGCGAAGGAGATAGGCGGTACTTCAAGACTTCGTCCCGGCCGCCGAAGGGATCGCGAGTGCCCTGAATGACGAGGCCGCGCGTCTTGAGGCTCTCGAGGTGCCGGACGCGAAGGACGTCGGGCCTTCCCGGCGGATGGAAGGGGTAGCCGAGGCAGACGAGGCCGCCCACACCGGCCTCGTCCGCCACCATGCTCGCGATACGCCCTCCGAGGGACTTTCCGCCGATGACGAGCGTGCGCGGTCCGTCGCCGCCGCTCAGCGTGCGGATCACCTCGCGCCAGCTCTCGGACAGTACGGGCCCGCGATCCGGCGGCCCCTTCTTCCCGTCCTCGCGTCGGGCGCGCATGTACGGAAACTCGAAGCGCGCGACGCGGAAGCCCGCGGCGCCGATGCCCTTCGCGACGACGTTCAGGAACGGAGAGTCCATTGGGGCTCCTGCTCCGTGGGCGAGGACGAGCGTCCGGGCCGAGCGAGCCGGGCCGTCGAAGAGAAACCGCTCCACCTACAATCGCTCCGTGGGGAACAAGTATCTCTCTTACGACGACGAGCGTGCACCGAAGGTACGCGCGATGTTCACGCGCCTCGCGCGCCGTTACGACGTCGTGAACGACGTCATGAGCTTCGGGCTCCACAGGCGCTGGAAAAAGGACACGATCCGGCTCGCTCTCGAGGGTCGGACCGGGCCGGTCCGCATTCTCGATCTGTGTTGCGGCACTGGCGATCTCACGTTCCTCGCCGAGGCCAGCGCCGGACCCGGTTCGACGATTACGGGTCTCGATTTCACGCTGCCGATGCTCGGCATCGCGATCCGGCGCCGATCCGTCGGGCGGCGCCGGACCGCGTTCATCCAGGGCGACGCCCTTCGCCTTCCGTTCGCGGCCGCATCTTTCGACATCGTGACGGTGGGCTACGGGCTGCGCAACATCGCCGACCCGCTCGCGGCCCTTCGCGAGATGCGGCGCGTGCTCGCCCCCCGTGGACGCGTCGTCGTCCTCGACTTCGGAAAGCCGGACAGCCGGGCGGCCGATGTCCTCTATCAGACCTTCCTGCGGACGATGATGCCGTTCATGGGCTGGCTCTTCCACGGGGATCCCGAGACCTACCTTTACATTCCGGAGTCGCTCGTGCGCTATCCGGCCCAGAGAGGCGTGCAGGCCCTCATGCGCGAGGCGGGCCTCGACGGCGCGCGCTACGAGAGCCGTCTTCTGGGGACCATGGGTCTCAACGTCGCCGAAGCGCCGGCCGCGCCCCGGCCCCTATAATTCCCCGTGCCGAATTCGGAAAACCCGAGCGCGCCCCGCGGCCGCGCTGGAGCGGTCCCCGCCGTCGAAGCGCCGCTACCCGTGGCGCGGTGGATCGCGATCCTGGTCGTCCTCTTCCTGATCGTGATCGGCGCCATCGTGGCCCTCGGCACGTCCGGGCTGAACGTCCTGGCGGGCCTTCAGGCGTTCGTGAGCGCGGAGTCCCACTGGTCGAAGGGTCAGAAAGACGCTTCGCTCGCGCTTTCACGCTACCTCAGTTCGGGCGACGACGCCGATTACCGCCGCTTCCTCGGCCGCCTTGCCGTGCCGCTCGGAGACCGGAAGGCCCGGCTGGCGCTTCAGCAGTCACCCCCAGACGTTCGCGCGGCGCAGCAGGGATTCCTCGAGGGTCGAAACAGCCTTTCGAACGTCGAGGAGATGGCTCGGCTTTTCCTGCGCTACAAGGACCTCCCGGTCTTCACGCGCGCCATCGAGGTCTGGGAGCGCGCGGACCTTCTCATCGACGAGATGGTCGATCTCGGCACGCGGATTCACGAGTCCCCGACCCCGTTCCCTGAGGCGACTCACAACGCGTTCGCGAAGGAGATCGACAGACTCAACGAGCGCGCCACCATCCTCGAAGACGCTTTTTCCGCGGCGATAGCTCAAGCCACGCGCTGGGCCCGCACGCGACTCATCGTCGCGATCCTCGTCATGACGTGCCTTCTCGGAGCTCTTTCCGTGGGCGCGTCGGCCCTGATCGCTCGCCTGCTCCGCCGCCACGACGAAGCGCTCCGTGCTTCCGAGCGCCGGTTCCGCCTCCTCTTCGAGCGAAATCTCGCCGGCCTTTTCCGGACGACGCTCGACGGCAGGATCCTCGACTGCAATTCGGCCTTCGCGCGGATCCTCGGCTATCCCTCCCGGGAGGACGTTCTCAAGGTTTCCGCCCTCGACCTCTATTCCGAGCCGTCCGACCGGGAGTCCTTCCTGGCTCGCCTCGCCCATCAGCGGGTGCTCGTGAACTTCGAGCTTTGTCTGAAGCGCCAGGACGGCACGATGGTCTGGGTCCTCGCGAACGAGAGCCTCCTCGAGCCGGAAGGTGGAGGCGAGCCCGTCATGGAAGGCAGCCTCATCGACATCACCGACCGCAAGCGCGCCGAGCAGCAGCGCTGGCACCAGGCGAATCACGATGCCCTGACCGATCTGCCGAACCGGGTGCTCTTCAACGACCGGCTCTCCCTCGCGATCCTGCATGCGCAGCGCCGCCGCCAGTCGCTCGCCGTCATGTTCCTGGACCTCGACCATTTCAAGCGCGTGAACGACACGCTCGGCCACTCGGCCGGCGACGAGCTTCTCGTCAAGGCGGCCGACCGGCTCCGCCGCTGCATCCGGGCGGACGACACGGTGGCGCGCGTGGGCGGGGACGAGTTCCTGCTCCTTCTGAACGGCATCGCCCGCGAGAACGACGCCGCCACGATGGCGCGCAAGATCCTGGAGGTGCTTTCCGAACCGTTCCTCGTCCAGAAGCGCGAGCTCTTCATCGAGGCCTCCATCGGGATCGGCCTCTATCCCAGCGACGGTCTGGACGCCGAGGCGCTCGTGGCGAACGTGGACACGGCTATGTACCGCGCGAAGGAAACCGGCCGCAACTCCTTCCAGTTCTTCACGCGGAAGATGCAGGAGCAGTCACAGGCGCGCGCCGCGATGGAGAGCGGGCTGAGGCGCGCGCTGCCCCGCGGTGAATTCGTGCTCCATTACCAGCCGATCCTGCGCCTGGCCACTCGCGTTCCCATCGGCGTCGAGGCTCTCGTCCGCTGGCGCCATCCGGAGAAAGGCATCCTGTCCCCGCGCGAGTTCATTCCCCTCGCGGAGGACGTGGGTCTCATCACCCGCGTGGGCGAGTGGGTCCTGAGACGCGCCTGCGAGCAGGCGAAGTCATGGCAGGTCCGCGGCGCGACGCATCTCCGGATCTCCGTGAACGTCTCCGCGCGGCAGTTTCACCAGCGTGATTTTGCCGCGGCCGTGCGGCGCATCGTCGAGGAGACCGGCCTTCCCCCGGCCTCCCTCGAGCTCGAGATCACCGAGAGCATCGCGATGCAGGACGTGACGCACACGGGAAAGATGCTCGCCGAGCTGTCGGAGTTCGGAGTCCAGATTTCCATGGATGATTTCGGAACCGGCCATTCCTCGCTGAACTACCTCAAGCATTTCCCAATCCGTCGCCTCAAGATCGACCAGTCGTTCGTCGCCGGGATGACCCACGACGAGAAGGACAAGGCGATCGTCGCGACGATCATCTCGATGGCGGTCAATCTCGGCCTCGACGTGACGGCCGAGGGCGTCGAGACCGAGGAGCAGGCCGCGCTCCTCGGCGCCCTCGGATGTCCGGACGTCCAGGGCTTCCTGTTCGGCCGTCCGGCTCCCGCGGAGGAGGTCGAGCCGGCGCTCGGACTCGGCCCCGGCATCGCGGTTTCGCTCCCGTGAGACCCGTGCGTCGAGACGCCTGATTCAGGGGAATCATCGCGCCTTCCGTCGAGACCGGATTCAATTCAGGTCCCGACGGAGGTTTGCCATGCGCGTCTCGAAGTGGATGTCCCCGAAGGTCGTCACGCTCCAGCCGACCGACTCGATCTCGACCGCCATCCACCTCATGAAGGAGAAGCGCATCCGGAGAATCCCGATCGTGAACGAGACCGGTAAGCTCGTCGGGATCGTGTCCGACCGGGACCTCAAGGACGTCTCGCCTTCGCGCGCCACGACACTCGACATCTGGGAGCTGCACGCCGTCCTCGACAAGCTGAAGGTCGCCGACGTCATGACGAAGAAGCCCTGGACGGTCAACCCCGAGACCCCGATCGAGAAGGCCGCCGCCCTCATGCTCGAGAAACGCGTCGAAGGCCTTCCGGTCCTGGACGGCAAGGGCAATCTCGTCGGGATCCTGACCGAGGGCGACGTTTTCCGGGCGCTCGTCGACGTCACGGGCGCCTCCAAGAAGCGCACGCGCGTGAACCTCGTGATTCCCGACCGCGCCGGCAGCATCCGCGAGGTCGCCGATACGATCCGCGCGCAGGGAGGAACGATCTTCTCCATCCTCTCGTCGACGTCGAAGGTCCCGGCGGGAAAGCGCGAGCTCGTGATGCGCGTCGAGGGTCTCGTCCCCGAGAATCTCCGGACCGAGCTCATGAAGTCGTGGAGCGGCGTCGCCGTCGAGACGGACTGACGCCCGAGCCGTCGTGGCATCCCGATTGCGTTTGGTGGATCAGGGGTGTGCCATGAGAAAAAATCTCCATGTGTCGATCGCAACCATGTCCTTGCTCGTATTGACGTCGTTGCCTGCGATGGCCCAGGTCGAAGGCCGGATCGACATTCCGCTCCCGGGACTCGAGATCCACGTCGGGCGAACGGCGCCGCCCAGGCTGCGTGTCGAACGACGGCCGGTACGGCCGGGCCGGGGCTACGTCTGGCTCCCGGGCTTCTGGCACTGGCAGGGCAACGACTGGGGATGGATTCCCGGTCGTTGGGAGCGTCCCTCGGAGCGCGGTGCCCGCTGGAGGCGCGCGCGCTACGTGCGCGAAGGCTCGGGGTGGCGTTACGAGCCCGGCCATTGGTCGAACCAGCGCGTGATCGAAGGTGACGACTATCGGCGTTGGCGGGAGGAGCACCGGCGCGGCCGGGATCACGACCGCGACCGGGATCACGACAGGGATCACGACCGCCGCTGAAGGCCCGAGCGGTCGCCGGATCTATTTTCCGAGCTCGCCCGCGACCCGCGCCGCGGTTTCGACGCCGCGCGCGAGAACCGACCGGATGCGTCCGTCCTCCAGGGCGAGGATGCCGGCGATCGTGCAGCCGGCGGGCGTCGTCACGTCGTCCTTGAGCGCCGCGGGATGGCGGCCCGTGGTGAGAACCATCTCCGCCGCGCCGAGCGTCATCTGGGCCACGAGAGTCGTCGCCACGCTGCGCGGGAGCCCGCGCATGACCCCTCCGTCCGCGAGAGCCTCGATGATGATGTAGATGAAAGCCGGCCCGCTCGCGGACAGCCCCGTGACGGTGTCCATGTGCTTCTCCTCGAGCTCGAGGACGCGTCCGAGGGGAGCGAAGACCTCCGTGGCGAGCGCAATGTCGTCGTCGGTCGCGTGACTGCCCTTCGCGAGAACGGTCATGCCTTTTCCGATGAGGCACGGCGTGTTCGGCATGGCCCTCAACACGGGCGTCCCCGCTTCGAAGAGGCCCTCCAGGAAAGCCGTGCTGATTCCCGCCGCGATCGAGAGGACGAGCGGACGGCTGCTGCCGCCGCGGAGGCTGTCCGCAGCCTTCGCGACGTCCTTCGGCTTGACGCACAGGATCACGAGATCGGCCCCCTCGACGGCTTCGGCGTTCACCGTCGTGCAGAAGACGGAGAGCTCCTTCGCCAGCTTCTCGGCGCTGGCTTTCGTTCGGGCCGTCGCACGCACCTGGGAGGGTTTGACCTTCCCGGATTCCAGAAGGCCGGAGGCGATGGTCCGTCCCATCGTTCCGGATCCGATGATCGCGATACGCTTGTCGGCGAGCATGAGAGCCACCTCCAACCGGGATTAGTTCATCCGAATCATCGCAAGACGAGGTCTCAATCGCCAAAGATGCACGGACACGGACTAAACCCCTTACGGAGGTGGAAGATGACGAAACGACGCCCTATGCAATTCGTGACGCTCGCGCTCCTCGCTGCCGGCTTGAGCGCCTTCCCCGCCCTCGCCCAGGGCAAGACCTTCAAGGTCGGCGTGCCCCTTCCGCTGACCGGCGCTGAAGCGAAGTTCGGCGAGATGGAGAAGCAGGCCTACGAGATGGCTGTGGACGAGATCAACGCGAAGGGTGGCGTGAAGGGCACGAAGATCGTGCTCGACATCCAGGATTCGGGCGGGAAGCCCGAGACGGCGACGGCGATCGTCGAGAAGTTCATCACGATCGAGAAGTACCCGATCGTCGTGGGCGAGTACACGAGCCAGTGCAGCTACGCGGTGGCCGGGATCGCCGAGAAGTACAAGGTGCCCTATCTCGTCGTGACGGGCGCCGCCGACAAGATCACGCAGCAGGGCTGGAAGTACGTTTATCGCCTGAATCCGCCGTCGAGCCTCTACAACATGGGGATCTTCAGCTTCTTCGAGGCGGTCGCGAAGCCCAAGAGCATCGCCATCCTGTACGAGAACACCGATTTCGGGACTTCCACATCGAAGGCGATGAAGGAGTACGCCGAAGCCAAGGGGATCCAGGTCCTCCTCTACGAGGGTTATTCCGCGGGCGCGGTCGACTTCAAGCCGATCCTCCAGAAGGTCAAGTCGCTCCGTCCCGACGTCATCTACATGGTGTCGTACCTGATGGACGCTTCGATGCTCATGCGGCAGTCCAAGGAGCTCGACATCAACCCGCAGGCGTTCATCGGGGGCGCTGCCGGCTTCACGCTTCCCGAGTTCCTCCAGAACGCCGGCGAGGCCTCCGAACTCGTCATGTCGGGCACGCTCTGGACGCCCCAGGCGAAGTACCCCGGCGCGAAGGAGTTCTTCGACAACTTCAAGAAGAAATTCAACAAGGAGCCGGACTACCACGGCGTGGAGGCGTACGCCGCTGCCTACGTCCTCGCCGATACGCTGAAACGCGCGAAGGCCTGGACCCCCGAGGACCTGCGCGCCGCGCTGGCCGAGACGAACATGATGACCGCCTTCGGACCCGTGAAGTTCGTCTCCTGGGACAAGTTCACGAACCAGAACAGGATGGACACGCTTCTCCTCCAGGTCGTCGGCAAGAAGTTCGAGACGATCTGGCCGAAAGAGGGCGCATCCGCGAAGTACGTCTTTCCGGTCCCGAAGTGGCGCGACCGCAAGTAGGCGCTGAGGAATCGGAACGGCTCTCATGTCGCCTCAGGTCGCCGGACAAATAGAGCTGCTTTTGCAGGTCCTGATCTCGGGAGTCCTCCTGGGCGGCCTCTATGCCCTCATCGGGCTCGGGATGTCCCTGATCATGGGCGTGATGAAGATCATCAACCTCGCGCACGGCGAGCTGATGATGGTCGGGATGTACATCACTTTCTGGGGGTTCACGCTGGTGAAGCTGGACCCCTACGTCTCGATCCTGCTCGTCTTCCCGGCCCTGTTCGTCCTCGGCGCTCTCCTCCAGAAGTACCTCGTCGCCCCCGTCATGGAGGTCGACTCCATCCTTCCCGAAAACCAGGTGCTGCTGACGGTCGGCATCGGCATGGTCCTGTCCAACCTCGCGCTCCTCTTCTTCAGCGCGAACTACCGGTCGGTCCCCGTTTCCTACGCCAACAAGACGATCTACTGGGACCTGAAGGCGGGCGGGCAGACGATCTCGCTCTCCTTCAGCGTCCCGATGCTCATCGCCTTCGGCATCGCTCTCACTCTCGGCACGGCCCTGTTCCTGTTCCTGGGGCGAACCGACCTCGGCCGGATGATCCGGGCAACCGCCCAGGACAAGCGCGCCGCCGCCCTGATGGGTGTCAACACGAAGCGAATGACCTACGTGACGTTCGGGCTGGGCTCGGCGCTCGTGGGCGCGGCGGGCGCCTTGCTCGTCCCGGTGTATTACCTCTTCCCGCAGATCGGCGGCCCGTTCACACTGAAGGCCTTCATCATCACGGTCCTCGGTGGGATGGGAAACATCCCCGGGGCCGTGCTGGGCGGCGTCGTCCTCGGGCTCGCCGAATCGCTCGGCTCGGTCTACATTTCGCTCGGCTACAAGGACGCCTTCGGCTTCATCATCTTCGTTCTCGTCCTGATCTTCCTGCCGAAGGGCCTGCTCGGAAAGGGGCGCGCGTGAAACTGGCCCCGATCCTCGGCGCGGCCGCGGTCATCCTCGTCCCGGTGGCGACGCAGAACCCGTACGTCCTTCACATGCTGATCATGGTCCTCCTGTGGGTCGTTCTCGGACAAAGCTGGAACCTGCTCGGCGGCTACACGGGACAGGTCTCTTTTGGCCACGCCGCCTTCTTCGGCATCGGAGCGTACACGGCCGGAATCCTCATCAAGGGGGGAGCCCCTCCCGCGACCGCGTGGGCGGGCCTGCTCCTCGGCGGCCTGACGGCCACGATCGCCGCCGCCGTCATCGGCTGGATCTGCTTCCGCCTGCGCGGCCCGTATTTCGCGCTGTCGGTTCTGGCGCTGGCGGAAGTCCTGAGGCTCGTCGCGGTGAACTGGAAACAGCTCACGAACGGCGCCGAAGGGATCCTCCTGATTCCCGCATTCAACACGAAGGCCTACTACTACTACATCGTCCTCGCGATCGCCGCCCTGAATTTCGTCGTCATCAAATCCGTCATGCGGAGCAAGCTCGGCTACTACTTCCTCGCGATCCGTGAGGATCAGGACGCCGCCGAGTCGCTGGGCATCGACACGACGAAGTACAAGCTTTATTCGCTCCTCATCAGCGCCTTCTTCACGGGCGCGGCGGGAGCGTTCTACCTGAACTACATGGGGTTCATCGACCCGGGCATCGTCTTCTCGATCCACGACATCTCGGTCATGGTGATCCTCGTCACGATGCTGGGGGGCGTGGCGACCTACTGGGGCCCCGCGGTGGGCGCCGTTCTCTACATCCTCGTCTCCGAGATCTTTCGTGTCTGGCTGAAGTCGGGACATCTCGTCTTTTTCGGCATTCTCATCATCATTCTCATCGTCTTCTTCCCGAACGGAATCGTCGGAACCTGGAACGAGCGGGCGGCGAAGAGGAGCCGGCGCCGTGCGCCGGCCCCTCCGGAGACGGCGTGAGCCTCCTCGAGCTGAAGGACGTCACGAAGCGTTTCGGCGGCCTGCAGGCCGTCGGTCACATGACGTTCTCGCTGAACAAGGGAGAGGTCCTCGGGCTCATCGGGCCCAACGGTGCCGGGAAAACGACGATCTTCAACCTCATCAACGGCTACATCCCGCCGACGTCCGGCCAGGTCCTCTTCAAGGACGAGCGCATCGACGGGCTGAAGCCGCACGTCGTCTGCCTTCGCGGGCTCGCACGGACGTTTCAGGTCGTCAAGCCCCTCGCCCGCCTCACCGTTCTCGAAAACGTCATGGCTTCCGCCTTCTGCCGGACGAACAGCCGGGAGACGGCGCGTGAAATGGCCCTGGAGGCGACGGCCTTTGCCGAGATGGAAGCCTGGCGCGATCGGTCCGCCGGAAGCCTGCCGCTCGGCATGCGAAAGCGCCTCGAGATGGCGCGCGCCCTCGCAACGAAGCCCGAGCTGCTCCTGCTCGACGAGAACTTCGCGGGTCTGAACCCCGCGGAGGTCGAGAACACGATCGAGATCGTGAAGAAGATCCATGGAAGCGGCGTGACGATCCTCATCATCGAGCACATCATGCGGGTCATCATGTCCATCTCGCACCGGCTGATCTGCATCAACTACGGCGAAAAGATCGCGGAGGGAACACCGCGCGAAGTCGCGGAGAATCAGCAGGTCATCGACGCGTATCTGGGCGTGGCCAATGCCTGAGGTGCCGCGTGCTTGAGGTCAAGGGTATCGACGTCTCGTATGGCGACGTGCAGGTCCTCTGGGACGTCTCCTTCGACGTGAAGAAGGGCGAGATCGTCGCCCTGATCGGGGCCAACGGCTCCGGAAAGACGACCACGCTGTCGACGATCTCTTCGCTCGTGAAACCGCGGAAGGGCTCCATCGAGTACGAAGGGCAGCCGATCCACGGCCGGGAGCCCCACGAGATGGTCGACCTCGGCATCGCGCACGTGCCCGAGGCGCGCCGTCTTTTCCCGGAGATGACCGTGAAGGAGAACCTCCTCCTCGGAGCGCTGACGCCGGCGGCGAAGAAGACCCGGCCGGAGATGCTGGAGAAGGTCTTCGCGATCTTTCCGCGCCTGAAGGAGCGCGAGAAGCAGCAAGCCGGCACCCTCTCGGGCGGCGAGCAGCAGATGGCCGCGATCGGCCGCGGGCTCATGTCCAAGCCGCGCCTTCTCATGCTGGACGAGCCGTCGCTCGGCCTGTCGCCGATCCTCGTCGCCGACATCTTCAGAGTCATCAAGGACGTCCACGAGGCGGGCGTCACGGTCCTCCTCGTCGAGCAGAACGTCTTCAAGACTCTCCAGATCGCGGACCGGGCGTACGTGCTCGGCAACGGGCGCATCGTGCTCAGCGGCACGGGTGCCGCTCTCCTCGCGGACGACAACGTCCGCCAGGCATACCTCGGCCTCTAGAGAGCCCGCTCAGGCTCGCCGTCGCCATCGCAAGGTGCGGTTCGGCGCCTCGTCGCGCCGAGAGCGCGATCGGATGGAGAAGAAGAAGATCTTCTGCGAATGCGTAAGAGCGGCGGATCGTCCGGCCGATACGGTTCGGGACGAAGCCGGTCTCGACGTGATGCAGGACTTCCTCCCGAGCCTCGATCACCTCCCACCGCCCCGCGTACCCGCCGTACGCGGCGCCTGCCGCCGCCAGCTCCGAGAGGGTCGGAGAGAATTCTCTGTGAAAGGGAGGACGGGAGGATCCCCGCGAAGTGGACGGACATCTCGAACCCGGAAGGCAGGTAGATCAGGATCCCCGCGGGGCGCTCGAACTCCCGAGGCGAACCCCCTCCCTTTTACCTTCGAAGGAATCTCCCTCTCTTCGATCCCCTCCAGCTCCCACACCCCGACGAACCGCTCGGAATCGCGTCACGACGCCTTCTTCCCACTCCGCACGCGAAATCCCTCGGGTATAGTTCCCGGCACAAATACGAAAACCTGGTCACAGGAGGCATCCGATGAAGCGTACCGCGACGGTCTCGTTGCTCGCACTCGCACTCGTCCTCGGGTCTTGCCGGCCCACGCCGCGGACACGATCACTTCGGCGCCGCCGTTTCGCTCACGGGCAAGACGGCGAAGGAAGGCGAGTACACCCGCGACGGCTACAACTTCCCATCGAGAAGGTCAACGAGAGGGCGGGATCACCGTCGGCGGAAAGAAGTACAAGGTCGGGTCAAGTACTACGACGACGAGTCGAAATCCGAGCGGACGGCCCAGCTCATCGAGAAGCTCATCAACGAGGACAAGGTCACGTTCATCCTCGGCCTTACGGCTCGGGGCCCTCGGGAACGGCTGCGCCGATCTGCGAAAATACAGGATCCCGATGATCGAGGCGAACGGCTCCGCCGAATCGATCTTCAACAAGGGCCACAAGTACACGTTCGCCGTCCTGTCCCCCGCGAAGCTCTACCTCAAGGGCGTCATCGACCTCGTCCTCACGAAGGACAAGAACATGAAGACGGTCGCGGTCCTCGGCGAGAACGAGCCGTTTTCGAAGGAGGTCGCGGGCGGCGGGGCCGACTACGCGCGAGGAGAAGGGCCTGACGGTCGTCTACCAGGAGCTCTACCCGACCGGCACCCAGGACGTCAGCGCGCTCCTCACGAACATCAAGGCGAAGAACCCGGACATCGTGCTCGGGCGCGGGCCACCTGCAGGACTCGCTCCTCATCGTCAAGCAGGCCAAGGACCTCGACGTCTCGCCGAAGGCGATGGGCTTCTCGGTCGGGCCGTCGTCGCCGGAGTTCCGGGCGAACCTGAAGACCAACGCGGACTACATCCTCGGCGCGACGCAGTGGACGGAGGCGCTCAAGTACAACGGCGACGACCCGTGGAAGACGCCGAAGGCCTACGCGGACGCTTTCCGCGCGAAGAACCCGAAGTACCACGATATCCCCTACCAGGTCGCCGAGTCCTCCGCCGCCGTCATCGCGTTCTGGCGCGCGATCGAGAAGGCGGATTCGCTCGACCCGACGAAGGTCCGCGACGCGATCGCCGCGTCTGGACCTCATGACGTTCTACGGCCAGATCAAGTTCGACAGCGCGCGGAATCAACATCTACAAGCCGATGGCCGTCGAGCAGCTCCAGCCCGACGGGCAACAAGTACACGGTGTTCCCGCCGAGCGTCGCGGAGAAGGAAGCCCTGTACCCGATGCCCGCCTGGGACAAGCGGAAGTGAGCCTCGGCGGGCTGGCTCGGCAGATCTTCGTCAACGCGGTTCTCCTGAGCGGGATCCTCGCGCTCGTCGCGCTCGGGTTCTCGCTCGTGTGGGGGATCATGAACATCGTGAACCTCGCGCACGGGGCGTTCATCGTCCTCGGCGCGTACATCACGTACTTCCTGCACGAGCTCCTCCACGTCGACCCGTTCCTGTCGATTCCGATCTCGATGCTCGCCCTCTTCACGCTCGGCTGGGCGATCCAGCGCGGGCTCATCAACCAGATCATCAAGGCGCCGCTTCTCGCGACGTTCCTCCTGACGTTCGGGCTCGAGCTCCTGATCGTCAACCTCATCAACTTCTTCTTCAAGGCCGACCTGCGCTCCGTGACGACGCCGTACAGCGGGACCGGCTTCACGCTCGGAACGGTGCGGATCCCGTACATCCGGCTCGGCGCGCTCGTCGTCTCGCTCCTTCTCGTCGCGGCCCTCGCCTGGTACGCTCAAGACGACGCGGATCGGCCGCGCGATCCGGGCGACGGGAATGGACCTCGACGCGGCGCGTCTCACGGGCGTCAAGGTCGCGACGGTGTATGCCGCCACGTTCGCGATCGGCGCCGCGATGGCCGGCGCCTCCGGCTCCCTCCTCTCGATGATCGTCCCGTTCGACCCGAACCTCGGCGGGACGTACACGCAGCGCGCCTTCGCGATCTGCGTTCTCGGCGGCCTCGGGAACGTCGCGAACGTCGTGATCGGAGCCGCGATCTACGCCTTCGTGGACGTGTTCGTCGGCGCGCGATTGCCGTCCCTGTCGCGCGCCGTCACGTTCGCGCTCCTCGTGGTTCTCCTCATCCTTCGCCCGCAGGGCATCGCCGGGAAGGCGGTGTGAGCGGGCCGGAGGATCGCCGCCTGGGGCGCGGGCCTCGCGATCCTCGCGCTCCTCCTGTGCCTGCCGAAGCTCGTCTCGAGCTACAGGCTCCTCACGTACACGCGCTTCCTCCTTCTCGCGCTCATGGCGCAGGGCTGGAACTTCATCGGTGGATACACGGGTTACGCGGCGTTCGGCAACGTCGCGTACTTCGGGATCGGCGCTTACACGACGGGCCTCCTCATGCTCGGCAGGTGGCACGTGCCCTTCTTCCCGGCCCTCGGGGCCGGGGCTCTCCTCGCGGCCTGCGTCGCCGCGCTGCTCGGCCTTCCGATCCTCCGCCTCAAGGGCCATTACTTCGCGATCGCGACCCTCGGGGTGGCCGAGGCGCTCGCGCAGGTCGCGGACACGTGGGACAGCGTGACCGAGGGCTCCACGGGGATCGACCTGCCCCTCAAGACCGAAGGCGCGTTCTTCTACTACACGGCTCTGGGATTCGTGATCCTCGGAATCCTGTGCACGGCGGGCTTCGCGCGCTCGAAGCTCGGGCACGGATGCGTCGCGATCCGCGAGGACCAGGACGCGGCGAAGATGCTCGGGATCAACACGACGCTCTACAAGGTCGCCGCGTACGCGATCTCGGCGGTTTTCGCCGCGATCGCGGGCGGCATCACGGCCTACCAGAACATCCACGTGACGCCGGGCGATTTCTTCAAGATCGACTACACCCTCCAGATGATCATCGCGTCGATCATCGGCGGGGTCGGGACCGTGATCGGGCCGGTCCTCGGCGCCGCCGTCTACCAGCTCCTCTCGACGTACATCTGGAGCAGGTTCATCGAGCTCCATCCGACCGTCCTCGGCCTCATCATCGTGTTCTTCATCGTCTTCCTCCCGCGCGGCCTCATGACGGTCATCGCCCGGCGCCGGACGGGCGGCGAGCGGCCGTTCCGGCTATCCGACCTCCTCGCGAACGTCCGCGCGCACCGGGTCACCTGATGAGCGCGGCTCCCGCTCCGGCGGCGCGCATCTCCGGCGAGCCCATCCTCGTCGCGACGGGAATCACGAAGAGGTTCGGCGGGCTCGCGGCCGTGGACGGGGTGGACCTCGCGATCCGCCGCGGCGAGATCCTCGGCGTCCTCGGCCCGAACGGCGCGGGCAAGACGACGTTCGTGAACTGCGTGACGGGTCTCGACAAGCCGACCTCCGGGACCATCGTCTTCGACGGGCAGGACATCACGAGAACGCCGAGCTACCGGATCGGGCGCCTCGGGATGGCCCGCACGTTCCAGGTCGTCAAGCCTCTCCGGCAGCTGACGGTCCGCGAAAACGTCGCGACGGGGGCGATGTTCGGCGCCGGCGGGCATCGGCGGACGGCCGCCCAGGCCCGCGCCCACGCGGACGAGATCCTCGAGCGCGTCGCGCTCGCCGACCGGCGGAACCGGGCCGCGACCGAGCTCACGATTCCCGATCTCAAGAGGCTCGAGCTCGCGAAGGCCCTCGCGATGGACCCGCGGCTCCTCTTCCTCGACGAGGTCATGGCGGGGCTGAATCCCTCCGAGATCGAGAAGGCGATGGAGCTCATCCTCTCGATCAACCGGAGCGGGGTCACGATCTTCGTGATCGAGCACGTCATGAAGGCGATCATGGGGATCTCCGATCGCCTCGTCGTCCTCCACTACGGCCGGAAGATCGCCGAGGGCGAGCCCCGGGAGATCGTCGAGAGTCCCGCCGTGATCGAGGCCTATCTCGGGGAGCGGTTCGCGCAGCGCGCTCAGGCGGCCGGGGACGGCGCCACGGCCTTCGTCGCGTCGGGAGAGTTCCGCAAGGCTCCCCCCGTCGCCGCGGGCCCGGCTCTGCTCTCCGTGAACGGGCTCTCGTCCGGCTACGGCGACGTCCAGATCCTGCGGGAGGTCTCGCTCGAGGTGCGGGACCGGGAGATCGTCGCGCTCATCGGGGCGAATGGCGCCGGAAAGACGACGCTCCTGAACACGATCTCGCAGCTCCTCAGGCCGAAGGCCGGTTCGTTCTCCTTCGCCGGGCGAGACATGACGGCCGCCCGCCCCGAAGAGGTCGTCGCCGCCGGGATCGTCCACGTCCCGCAGGGCCGGCGCCTCTTCGCCGGACTCACCGTGGAGGAGAACCTCCTGCAGGGCGCCTACGCGCGACGCGACGCCGCCGGGATCGAGGAGGACCTCGAATGGGTCTTCGGGCTCCTGCCGCGCCTGAAGGAACGCGCGGCGCAGCTCGCGGGGAGGCTGTCGGGAGGGGAGCAGCAGATGGGCGCGATCGGGCGCGGGCTCATGAGCCGCCCGCGCCTCCTCCTGATCGACGAGCTCTCGCTGGGCCTCGCCCCGCTCGTCGTCGACCACCTCCTCGAGCTCATCTCGCGGATCAACGAGAAAGGCACGACCGTCCTCCTCGTCGAGCAGGACGTCCAGGTGGCGCTCGAGCACGCGCACCGGGGCTACGTCCTCGAGACCGGCCGCATCGTCCAGTCGGGGCCCGCGGAGGAGCTCCTCGACGACACGCGGATCCGCCAGGCCTACCTCGGGCTGTGAGCCGGGAGTGACGATCCGCCAGGCCGACCCGCGGCTCGCGCTCCCGGCCCTCTTCTTCGCGACGGTCGCGGTCTTCGCCGACCTCTACGTCACCCAGCCGATCCTTCCCCTTCTCTCGCGCGAATTCGGGGTGCCGGCCCCGACGGCGGCCCTGACCGTATCCGTCGTCGTCCTGATGATCGCGCTCTTTTCCAACGCCTACGGGCCTCTCGCCGACGCCTGGGGCCGAAAGCCCGTGATGGTCGCGAGCTGCGCCGCTCTGGCCGTCCCGACGCTCCTCTGCGCCGCCGCGCCGACGTTTCCGATCCTCGTCGTCCTGCGCGGGTTGCAGGGGCTCCTCATGCCGGGGGTCGCCGCCGTCGCCGTGCCGTGGATCGGAGACAATACGCCGGCGCGGCGCTCGGACCGGCGGTCGGAAGCTATGGTCGCGGCGTCGGTCCTCGGCGGCTTGACCGGCCGCGTCAGCAGCGGGTGGATCGCGGGCCATTGCAGCTGGCGCGGGCGCCTTTCTGCTCTTCGGAGCCTGACGCTGCTCGGCGCCCTCGGGATGGCGCTCCACCTGCCCGCGGTCGCCGCGGCCGGGAGGTCCACGTGATCGGGCGCGCGTTCCGCGAGATGGCGCGCCACATGCGGAACCGGCGGATCGTGGGCGGGCTCGTCATCGGCTTCTCGATCTTCTTCGGGTTCATCGCGGATCTTCACGTACCTTCCTTATTACCTCACGGCTCGCTCCGTTCGGCCTCTCGTCTCGCGCAAGTTTCCGGCGATCTATCTCGTCTACGTCGCGGGGATCGCGACCTCCTGGACGTGCGGGAGGGCTGCCGGCGGCTCGGGAGACGGACGATCATGGCCGCGGGATTCGTCCTCGCTTGCCGGAGCGGTGATGCGGAACTCTCGTCCGGTCGATTCCCGTCGTGGTCCTCGGCCTCGTCGCCCTCTGCGTCGGGATGTTCTTCGTCCAGGGGACCGCCCCGGCGTTCGTGAATACGACGGCGCACGGGAAGCGAAGGGAGGAGCGGGAGCGCTCTACACGACTTTCTATTACGTCGGGGCGACTTTCGGGTCGGTCCTGCCCGGGTTCGCGTGGCAGGCATTCGGGTGGCCCGGCGTCGTCGCGACGTGCCTGGCCTCGTTCGCCGTCGGCCTCCTGTCGGATCTGGCCCTGTGCGCGTAAGCGCACTACAGGACCGGCGCTCCCCCGCAGGACTATTCATCGTGTTGGCGATCGTGGCGTCAAATCGGACGGAGTTCCGGCTTTGGCAGGATCGAGAATCCGATACGCGAGCAGTTTCACGCGGTCATTCACGAGGAACCACGCCAGCGCATAGCCCCAGACGAAGAGTGCCCAACCCCAGCCGAGGGGTGTCATGAACAGTCCATAAACCGCGATCAACGTCGCCACGATTTGCGTCCCGACCACCGCCACCCACAGAATCCTCGGCGGGCCGGATGGACCAGAACGGCCCGCGCGTGCGGGTCAAGAAAGATCGTCAGGTGTCCTGCTACGGACAGCTTCAGGTACATCAGCGTCTGAACGTGCGTCATGGTCGAGATGGAACACGCGCAAACCGAGGATAGAACAAGCCGAACGCAGAGACGACCCCGATGACGCCGAGCACGGTGGAGACCCCGAGGACGAGCCGCATGTTCCACGCCTCGGGCTTGATCCTTGTAATGAACGTTGTCATACGCGATGGACAGGATGGCGCCGTCGTTCAGCAGCGCCAGCATCACGATCATCACGGCCGTGACCGGATAGAAGTTGAAGATCAGGATCGCCAGCGTCATGAAGAACAGGACGCGTAGCGTCTCGGCGATGCGGTAGATCGCGTAGCTGTTCATCCGCTGGAAGATGCGGCGGCTCTCCTTGATCGCGTCGATGATCACCGACAGGCCGGACGCCGTCAGCACGATGGAGGCCGCAGCCCGCGCTGCGTCCGTCGCGCCCGAAACGGCGATGCCGCAGTCGGCCTTCTTCAGCGCGGGCGCGTCATTCACCCCGTCGCCCGTCATCCCGACGATGTGCCCGCGCTTCTGCAGGACGTCCACGATGTGGAATTTGTGCTCGGGGAACACCTGGGCGAACCCGTCGGCCGTTCTCGATCGATTCGGCCGTCGCCGTGGACTCCTCGTGCTTGGAGTCGCCCAGTGCGGCCGCGTCGAGGATATTGGTGCCCAAGTCCAGCTTCTTGGCGGTTTCCTTGGCGATCGCCAGTGCATCGCCCGTCACCATCTCGACCTTCACGCCCATCTCTCGAGCGGTCGCGATGGTTGCCTTGGCGTCGTCCCGCGGCGGGTCGAACAACGGCAGGACGCCCATGAGCTGCCATGCGCCGCCGCCGTCGGCCCGCGCCACGCCCGAGCGAACGGAAGCCACGCGCCGCGAATTCGTCGACCGCCTTCTCGACGGCGGGCTTCAGTTGCCCGGCGTTGGCCGACAACGTCCAGGATCACCTGCGGCGCGCCCTTCGTCACCTTGAACGTTGATCCGCCGGTCGCCTTGACAGTGGCCTCCGTACGCTTATGGACCGGGTCGAAAGGCTGGAAGTGAACGACCTCGTAGCCCTTCAAGGCGTTCTTGTCCTTGAGACCACCCAGAACGGCCAGGTCGATGGTGTCGTTGTCGTCGGCCCGGGAGGCCAGGGCGCCGTTGAGGATGACCTGATCGGCGGAAACACCGCTCATGCGGAAGGGGTCGCCGAGGGTCAGCTTGTTCTGGGTCAGGGTTCCGGTCTTGTCGGCGCAGAGCACGTCCACTCCCGCCAGCTCCTCGATCGCGACCAGCTTGCTGACGATCGCCTTCTTCTTCGCGAGCAGGCGCGCACCGACCGCCATCGTCACCGACAACACCGTCGGCATCGCGACCGGGATCGCGGCGACCGTCAGGACGAGCGCGAACTGCAGCGTCGTGAGGATCGGGTCGCCGCGGAGAATCGCGACCGCGACGATTCCCGCCACGAGAGCGACCGCGAGAATGATGAGGTAATTCCCGATCTTCAAGACCGCCTTCTGAAAATGGCTGACGGTGTGCGCCTCCTGCACCAGTTGTGCGGTCTTGCCGAAATAGGTCTTTTCACCCGTGGCATACACCAGCGCACCGATTTCACCCCGCCGAAGGATGGACCCGGAGAAGACGGCGTCACCGGGCTTCCGGGTTGCGGGCAACGACTCTCCGGTGAGCGCCGACTGGTCCACCTCCACCGGGTCGCCCTCCAGCAGGCGCGCGTCGGCCGGCACGATGTCGCCGAGCCGCATGCGGATCACGTCCCCCGGCACCAGCTCACGCGCCAGTGGGGTGACCCACTTCCCATCACGTTTGACCCTGGCCTTGATCGCCAGTTTGGCTTTCAGGGCTGCGATGGCGTCGCCCGCCTGGCGCTCTTCCCAGAACCCGACGACGGCGTTCGCCACCAGCAAGAGGAGGATGATGCCGAAGTCCGGCCAGTGCCGCGCGACCGCCGAAAGGATTACGGCCGCTTCGATCATCCAGGGGATGGGGCCCCAGAAATAGGTCAGGAGCTTCAATAGCGGGTTGGTCTTCTTTTCCTCGAGCTCGTTGGGCCCGTATTGAATCAGGCGCTTTTCCGCCTCGGCTTGAGTCAGACCGTCTGGCGATGACCCCAGCTTCTTTTCCACATCCGCCACGGGCAAGGATTTCAGATCGTCCTTCACGTCGGGTGTGGTACCGGTCTTCGCCGCCGGCTTCGATGCGGGAGCCTTGGAAGGCTTGTCTCCTGATGTCATGACGGGTGTTCTTTCTATGTTTCTACGCTGCCGGCTTCGTGCGCTTCGAGCATGCGGATCGATGTCCGCAACGTGTCGCAGTCGAGAAGAACGACGACGTCGTTCGGTGACGTCACGGGGTCGTCTCGTGGAGGATTGGGTTGTGCCAGCCACCGTCCGCCGCGATGAGCGCGTCCGCCTCTTTGGGGCCCCAGCTCCCCGGCTTGTAGGGACGGACTCGGCGGTGGGTCTTCAGGACCCGATCAACGGCAGCCCACGCGGCCTCGACGGCGTCCTCCCGCGTGAAGAGAGCCCCGTCGCCGGCCATGGCGTCCGTCAACAGCCGCTCGTAAGGCGTTTCCTCTCCCGGCTGTTGATCGACGAGGTAGAGCTCGCGCTGGTCGCCCACGAACTCCTTGCCGGCGCGCTTGACGCGAGCGGCGATGGCGACGGCGGAATTCGGGGAAAGCCTGAACCGCAGATAGTTCGCCGGGCCGGCCTTCGGCGCCGAGTCCGTGAAGAGCCGTTGCGGCGGTGGTTTCAGCTCGGCGAGGACCTCGCAAGCCGTCTCGGGCAGAAGCTTGCCGGAGCGCAGGTACCAGGGCACTCCGGCCCAGCGCCACGAGTCGATGAAGAGCCGCACGGCGCAGAACGTCTCGACGTCGGAGTTCCGCGCCACGCCCGGCTCCTTGCGGTAGCCGGCGTACTGGCCGCGGACCACGTCGGCGCCTCGCAGCGGCCGCATGGCCTGGAAGACGGCTGCCTTCTCGGCGTGCACGGCCCCGAAGCCCTGGTAGGCCGGCGGCTCCATCGCGAGGAGGGCGACGATCTGGAAGAGGTGATTCTGGATCACGTCGCGCAGGCAGCCGGCCGTTTCGTAGAACGCGCCGCGCCCATTCACCCCGAAGTCCTCCGAGAGGGTGACCTGTACGCTGGCCACGTAGTTGCGGTTCCAGATCGGCTCGAGGAACGAATTGGCGAACCGGAAATAGAGGATGTTCATGATCGCTTCCTTGCCGAGGAAGTGATCGATGCGGAAGATCGCGGACTCCGGAAACACCGCCCGCGCGACACGATTGAGCTTGCGCGCGGAGGCCAGGTCGCGGCCGAACGGCTTCTCGACGATGACGCGCGCGCCGTCCGCCAGGCCCGCCGCCCCGAGCCCCGTGATGACCGTGGCGAAGAGCGATGGCGGAATGGCGAGGTAGTGCGCCGGGCGGCGGGCACCGCCCAGCGCGCTCTTGAGCGCCGCGAAGGTTGCCGGATCGTTGTAGTCGCCGTGCACGTAACGCAGCAGGGAAAGCAGATGGCTGAGGGCGCGCTTGCTGTCGATCCCACCAGCTCTCCTGACGCTGTCCGCCGCACGCCTGCGCAGTCGCTCCAGACTCCATGGCGGGAGGGCGACGCCGACGACCGGGACGTCGAGAACGCCGCGCTTCACCATGGCGTAGAGCGCCGGGAAGATCATCTTGTGGGCGAGGTCACCCGTCACGCCGAAGAGCACGAGAGCGTCGCGGAACGAGGCGCGGTCATACCGCTTCCCCTCGGAGCGCCGCGTCCACGATCGCCTGCGCCTCCTTCACGATGCGGCGCAGGTGATTCCCCCCACGAAAGCTCTCCGCATAGATCTTGTAGATGTCCTCGGTGCCCGACGGTCGCGCGGCGAACCAGCCACTCTCGGCAATGACCTTGATCCCTCCGATCGGCGCGTGGTTTCCCGGAGCCTCATTGACGATGCTCTGGACTTTTTCGCCGGCCAGCTCTGCGCATCGCACCTGTTGCGGCGAGAGCGCCGCGAGTCGCTTCTTCTGTTCGGCGGTCGCCGGCGCCTCGACCCGGTCGTACACCGGCTGGCCGAATTCGCGCGCCAGGTCGCCGTAGATCTCGCCGGGATCCCGGCCCGCCCGCGCGGTGATCTCCGCTGCTAGCAACGCCGGCACGATGCCGTCCTTGTCCGTCGTCCACACCGTCCCGTCGCGGCGAAGAAAGGAAGCCCCGGCGCTCTCCTCGCCACCGAAACCGAGCGAGCCGTCGAACAGGCCGTCGACGAACCACTTGAAGCCGACCGGGACCTCGTAGAGCTTCCGGCCGAGTTTTCCGGTGACGCGATCGATCATCCGGCTGCTCACCACCGTCTTGCCGACCGCCGCGTCCTTGCGCCAGCCCGGTCGATGCTGGAAGAGGTAGTCGATGGCCGCGGAAAGGTAATGGTTCGGCGGCAGCAGTCCCCGGCTCTTGGTTACGATGCCGTGCCGGTCGTGGTCGGTGTCGCAGGCGAAGGACAGGTCAAAGCGGTCCTTCATCCCGATCAGTCGCTGCATCGCGTAGACCGAGGAGGGATCCATCCGGATCCGCCCGTCCCAATCCACCGTCATGAACCGGAAGGCCTGGTCCACCACGTCGCTCACGACCGTGAGATCGAGGCGATAGCGTTCCGCAATGGGGCCCCAGTAGTGGACGCCGGCCCCGCCGAGGGGGTCCACGCCGAGACGAAGGCCCGCACCGCGGATGGCGTCCATGTCGAGGACGTTCCCCAGGTCGCGGACGTAGGCGTTGAGGTAGTCGTGCCGGTGCGTCGTTGCGGCGCGCAGCGCCTTCGCGTGTGGCATGCGCTTCACGCCGTCGAGACCGTGCTCCATGAACTCGTTGGCCCGGGCTTCGATCCCGCTCGTGACGTCGGTGCCGGCCGGCCCACCGTCGGGGGGGTTGTACTTGAAGCCTCCGTTGTCGGGTGGATTGTGGGATGGCGTGATCACGATCCCGTCGGCGAGCCCTCCTTTGCGCCCGCGGTTGTAGCCGAGGATCGCGTGGGACACCACGGGCGTCGGCGTGTATTCGTCGTGCTCGGCGAGCATGACGTCGACATCGTTGGCCGCCAGCACCTCGAGCGCGGACGCGCAGGCCGGCACCGACAGCGCGTGCGTATCGAGGCCGAGAAAGAGCGGCCCGTCGATGCCCCGGCCCCGGCGATCGCGGCAGATGGCTTCGCTGATCGCGAGCACGTGCCATTCGTTGAAGGACGTCTCGAATGCCGAGCCGCGATGCCCGGACGTGCCGAAGGCGACGCGCTGCGCGCCCACCGAGGGATCGGGAATTTCGGTGTAATAGGCCGTGACCAGCCTGGAGACGTCGAGAAGCATCGCCGGCGGAGGCGGATGGCCCGCGAGAGGACTGATCTTCATGGCGTCCCGCTAGGACGGCGCGTACGGATTCGGGATCACTCCGATCGCCCCGGATGGTGCGCGCGCTGCGCCTCCTCGGGACGGTCGCTTCCCACAGGGCGTCCGTAATAGTCGGAGAGACGTGCTTCGTACTCGCGGTCAATGGCCGCGCTCGAATTCCACTCGGGGCTGTTCTTGATGTCTTGTCGAGACATGTCTACATAGACCTTGCGTTCGTCCCAGCTGATGCGACTTGCCCAGTGCGGCGCAATCAGCACCTTTTTGCCGAACCACCAGTGGCTGGTGTCGATCACCAGGTAGCGGACTTCCCAGGTTTCATCATCGACGAGAAAATCGTCGACGTGACCGATCGCTCCGTCGGTTCCCTGTATCTGATATCTGCGAAGCTCCCTTTCGCTCCGTAAATGCACGTCACGGGACAGCTCGGAATGCCCGGCGGCGGTTTCGTCGGACCCGGCCGCCGCGAGCGCGTCTGGGTAAGAACCCCAGCCCCAGAGTCCCGGGGCCCTCCAGTAGTAGGGAAATCCGTAGTAGCGGGAAAAATCTCCTTCGTGCTGGCGGGAGACAGGTTTGTCCACATCGATACTCGGGCTGTTCCTGACCTTTTCCATCGTCAGCGCCAGGTGGAAGTGGCGGGTCGCCCACTCGGCCTTGCGGAAAGAGGCGGGTGAGACGAGCACCTGGCGCCCATCGAGGAAGCTGCCGGGCTCGATGACGAGGTAGCGCACGATCCAACGCTCGTCGTCCAGAAGGAAGGACACGACCCTTCCGATGTCGCCGTCGGTGGCGCTCGCCTTGTACCGCTCGAGATCTCTCAGGCTCCGTAGCACGGATATTTCCTCGCCGCTTCGCGGTCCCGTTCGAAACCGTATAGACACCTACGCATAATTGGCGCCATACCGCGGACATCGCCCAGCGGCGCCAGCCGGCTCGTTTTCGGCAGTCGGACGGTTCGCTCGCCGCGTCACGGCCCCGGCCGTGTGGGCGGTCCCGGTGCAAGATTTGCCGATCGACGGAAGGGACTGCAACCTCGGCGATCGGGGCACGGAGCCGACGGGATTGGACAGCCGCTTGGCCGCGCGCTTCCTCTTCTGCCGGCCCGCTCTCATTCGCGTCGACCGTCGTTCGACAGCCATCCTCCGGTGAACCCGGCGCGACGCAAGCCCTCGCGGATCGAAGGACAGCGTTTCATGAGGTCCCAGAAGAACCCCGACCGATAGTTCTCGATCATCAGGACGATGGGGCCCTGGTTCAGGCCGTAGGTCCAGGGCGAGACCCAGCCGAGGCGGCCACCCTGTTTGCCCGGGTATGTCGCGTTGAACGTCGCCTCGAAGCCATAGGGATGGTTCTTGAGGTGGATCTCCTCGATGAAATGGCGAATCGTCGGGAGCACGATCTCGGGCGCGAACGGAAGAGACGCGACGACCGACCACGGCGCGATCGTGCCGTCGTCCGGCCCGAACGGCGCGCCCCGTGCGACGTAATCGTAGAAGCGCCTTTCGACGCCGTCCACGACGAGCGTCGTGTTGCCCGGGCCGTCGCAGGCCGTGAGCCCCCAGCACCACTCCCCGTACAAGGCATGGCCGAGCGGGTTGCGAATCGCGTACTGCTGGTGGACGAGCGTCGCCCGCCGGCTATTCTCGAAGTAGTCGATCCCGCGCTCGCGCATGGGAGCGTCCTGGATCTTCCGAAAGTCGATCCAGACGTGGGACAGCTGGTGGGTGAAGAGCGGCCCCGAGTAGAGGTACTCGTGACCGTAGATCTTCTTCCACGAGTACGTCGTCGCCCACGCGGCGTAGGACCGGGCCGGGATCGGGTGCGTCGGCGAGGCGAGCGCGAGCACGTAGAGCAGGAGCGCTTCGTCGTACCCCTGCCAACGCCACGGGAGGAATCCGCTTTCCGGCCTCCAGCCATGGGTCAGGGTCGGGCCGTCGTTCAAGGCCCACTCCCAGTCGACGCGCTCCCAGATCTGCCGCGCGAGCGCCCGGATCCGCCGTTCCGATTCGGACGGCCCCTCGAAGTACACGGCCGCCGCTAGAACGCCGGCGATCAGAAAGGCGCTGTCGACCGTCGAGAGCTCGCACCGCCACGCTCGCCGCCCCGTCTTCATGTCGAGGAAGTGGTAGAAGAACCCCCGGTATCCGCTCGCGCCCGGCTCCTTTCCCTGGGGAGCGTTCCAGAGGAATTCGAGCGTCGTCTCGACCCGGCGGACCGCCTCCTCTCGATCGAGCAGCTTTCGCTCGACGCCCACCGGAAAGGCGGAGAGCGCGAGGCCGACCGCGGCGATGCTCGACGGCCAACCGGGAATGGTCTTGTCGGCGATCAGGCCGGTCGTCGCATTGAACTCGTTGAGGAAGTAGCCGAAGGTCTCCTTCTGAAGCTCGTGGCATAGCGCCGCGTCGTCGACGACGCCTGCCGGAGGTCGAGTGCTCACCGCGAGCCGACCGACCGCGCGACAAACATGCTAAGGGGCGCACATTTCATTCAACGGTGGCGCCTCACGGCGAGAACGGAGCAAGGAGCCCAGCGGACGACCCTCTCGGCCACGCTCCCGACGAGGGCGTTTGCGAGACCGGTGCTGCCCGAGTTGCCGACGACGACGAGGTCCGCCGGCAGTTCTCCCGTCAGCCGAAGAATGGACGCGCTAGCCCCACCGTGCGTGATGACGGCTTCCCCTTCCACGCCGAGGCGTTCAAGTGCTGCCAACAGCCGGTCTCGAGCGCAGCGGTCGCTTTCCATCTTCAAATCGCCCGAGAACAGCTGCAGGAGCGTTGCAACGACTTCCGGTCCGAATGCGTCCGGCTCCGGCTCGACGTTGTGGACAACGGTCAGGCTCGCTCCGCGACGGCGTGCTTCCTCCGCGGCCGACGTGATCGCGGGGAGCGACCGATCCGAGAAGTCCGTGGCTGCGAGGATTTTCCCGCTTCGGGGACCGCGCCGCGCCACGAGGACGGAACAGCGCGCATGTCGGACGACCCTCTCGGCCACCTCGCCGAGGTGCTGCATCCCGAGGCCCGTCGCTCCCTTGCTTCCGACCACGATCAGGTCGGCGCCGAGCTCGTCGGCTCGGTGCACGATCGCGGCGTGAGGCGCGCCCTCGACCACGAGTGCCTTGGCCTCGCTCGACGACGCGCCGGCCAGCGAGTCGACCCTCGAGATCAGTTCCTTCCGGGCCTGCTCGCGGGCGGCTTCGAAGGCCGCCCGAGCTCGGAGGTGGCGCCTCAGGCGAGTGAGCGCCGGATGTCTCCCGTCCGGGCTCGACGTCACGTGGAGGACCTCGAGAGAAGCGCCGTAGGCGTGGGACAGGATGCCGGCCTGGCGGATCGCCTCGTCGGCGCCTTCGCTCAGGTCGCTGGCGCAGACGATGCGGCGAAGCGGGCTGACGCTCCTTGCCTGGCGTTCCGGACCGAGCGCTCTCACGGCGTCGACCGCCGCTGCGTCAGGCTGCGACCCAGGCCGTGGCATCGTCGAATTCATGGTCACCAAAGACCCTCACCGGGCAAGAGACGAGGAACCCGAGTACTTTTACTGCGTCGGCGACCCAGTGCGAGTCCGTGACGATTGCAACCCGCTCGAAGGCCTTGCGGTTCCTCAGGCCGACCACGGCGTCGTCCCAGAGGGCGGCGGCCGTGAAGCCGGCGAACTCGGATCCGATCCGATAGAGGAAGCGGATCTTCTCGTGTTGCGTGAGCGCCTTCTCGACTGCCGGTATCAGGACAGACTCGTAGTCTCTGCCCGTGACCTTGCCTTTTGCCGAGATGGCGACGACGTTTTCCGGAACTCCGGCGATTACCTCAAGCATGAGATCCCTCTTTCTTTGTAGGTCCTTCCCCCTGAACCCCCCGGCCGGCTGATGAACTCGCAAACCGTGTACCCGTGAGCACCTCCGTACAGAGCCCGAACGAACAGACGACCTCACGGTGGGCGACGAGCCAGCCAGGCGGAATGAACGGTACGAGACGAAGGGGGCGGCATCCCCCGACGAGCCGCGGGCTTCGGGAATGGACGGCCGTCCAAAGCCGGCTCAGGAGACGCGACGGCAGACTCTCGCCGAACGTCAGGCTCGCCAGGCAGAGCATCCCGCCCGGAGCGAGGACGCGTGCCGCCTCGAGAAGCGCGGCACGGATCTCGTCCTCGCCGAGCAGGTCGAGGACGTACGTCGAAAGAAACCGGTCGCAGGCTGCGTCGGCAAGAGGAAGGGCCGGCGGCCCCGATGTCAGGTGCACGCGCGCCCGACCGGCCCACGGTCTCAGCCGAGCCTCGGCCAGCCCGACCATCGTGGGGCTGACGTCGATCCCGTCGTACGTGGCGTGTGCGGAGAGCCGTTCGCGCAGGAGGCGCTCCGCGAGGCGGCCGGTTCCGCACCCGAGCTCCACGACCGCGCTCGCGCTCTCGAAGAAAGCATGGTCGAGAAGAGCGTCGATCGGCCGGTCTTCGTAGAAACGCTGGAGGTCCTGCTTGGAGCCGAAGGCGTCGTAAAACGCCCGTGCCTCCTCTTGGGAAAAGACGCCCCGCTTCTCCGTGTGGTCACGGCCCACGCTCCGGATTATCCAGCGTGTTCGATCCTGTGGAAGACCAGGGTGATCTCGTCCTTGCCCTTCCGGACCACGAATCCGTTCGGATCCGCGCCGGCAGGAAGGGGAAGGACCTTCTCGACGCTCTCGGTCGTCTCGAAGTCGCTCCCGCCCTTCTTCACGTCCTTGCTGGCTTCATAGCGGAAGCGGATGCGGTTCGCGTTGACGTCGAGCTTGACCGAGTTCTCCTTGAGCCCGGGGATCCCGAGCCCTCCTTCGACGGCCGAAGGGCGGGCCCGAACGGCCCTGATCCGACCGCCGCAACGCTCGTGTTGCAACGCGCGTACCGGCAGAAATGGCGCGGTGATCCGGCCCCAGGCGAACTAATATTTTGACCTGGGATTCCTCATCGCCTCGGGAGCAGCGAGCCTGAGTCTCGTCCGCTCGCTTCCCGTCGTGATCCTGTCGCTCGTCGTCCTCTGCGTCGGAATGTTCTTCGTCCAGGGCACGGCCCCGGCCTTCGTGAACACGACCGCCCGGGAGGCGAAGGGCGGCGCGGGCGCTCTGTACACGACTTTCTATTACGTCGGGGCGACTTTCGGCTCGGTCCTGCCGGGCTATGCGTGGCAGGCGTTCGGCTGGCCGGGCGTCGTTGCGACGTGTCTGGCGGCGTTCGCCGTCGGCCTCCTGTCGGATCTGGCCCTCTGCGCCTAAACACGGCATATGATTCATTCGCATCAGCGATTGAACTGCCCGGCATGTTCCATTATCCTTTTCGCCATCCAATACGTCCGGCCTAGGAGGAGAGAAGCTCTCATGCCGATTTCCGCGTACCGCGCATTGCGGACGACGACCGTCCGGGGCCTCACCGCCGCCTTTTTCCTGCTTGCCTTCGGCCGGGCCCAATGCGTTCGAGCCCAGGCCATCATCAAGGTGAACGACAGCATCAACTTCAAGCTGGGCATCCTTCTCCAGCCGCAGGTGGACTTCCAGGAGCTCGCGAACGCGACGCAAAACGGAACCAACGGCTACCAGCAGAACATGTTCATTCGCCGCACGCGCCTCCTCCTCGGCGGCCAGGTGGCGAAGAACGTCTTCTTCTTCGCGGAGACGGAGAACTCGACGCTCGGAAAGTCGACGCAGGCCGTGGGCGGAACCACGGGAACGAAGGCGCCCGGGTCGGGTTTCAACCTCGTCGATGCGGTCGCCGAGTGGCGCATCGCGAAAGAGTTCAACATCCAGTTCGGCGAGATCCGGTCGCCGTACAGCCGCGAGGGTTTGAAGAGCAGCCCGAGCCAGTTCATGCTCGACCTCTCGGCCTACGCGTTCCTCACGAGCTCGCCGCTCCAGAACAACGCCGGTCGCGACACGGGCATGATGTTCCGCGGCTATTTCCTGTGCGACCGCCTGGAGTACCGCTCCGCGATCTTCGGCGGCGTCCGCCTGCCGGGCGTCAAGAACTCGCCGCGATTCGTCGAGCGCCTCCAGTACAACTTTTTCGATACCGAGGTCTACAACTTCGTCTCGTACGCGGGTTCGTATCTCGGCACGAAGAGGATTCTCGCGGTGGGCGCTGCGTACGACGTCCAGGGCGATTACCGGTACGCCTCGGCCGACATGTACCTCGACTGGCCGATTCCGATCGGCTCGTTCGAATCCACGATCCAGTACCAGTACGTCAACGGCGGCAGGTTCGTCACCGCGCTGCCGCAGCAGAGCACCTTCCAGATCGAGGGCGGCGTCTACATCAAGCCGATAGGAGTGGCCCCGATCGCCCGGTACGAGCAGAAGACGTTCCCAGCCGCCAACCCGAGCCTTCGACCGCGCCGAAGAACGAAGATCGCGTCGCCCTCGGCCTGAACTTCTATCCGATCCAGAAGTCTCCTTACAACTTCAACCTCAAGGTCTGGTGGCAGCGCGTGCATGTCAAGCCGGGTTACGCCACGAACCAGTTCACGTTCCAGATGCAGGCCTACTACTTCTGATCTCGCCGCGCCACAGGGCGCGTTTCCGGAATCGATCGCACAAACCACCGCCCCTCTTTCCGAGGGGCGGTCCCGTCATGGAGGAGAGCTCATGAAATCGAACCGACCCTCCCGCTTGCTCCTCGTCCTCGCCGGCGCGCTCCTGGCGGCCCTTCCCGCCCCCGCCCAGGACGTCATCAAGATCGGAGCCGTGCTGCCCGTCACGGGCAAGGAATCCAAGATCGGGGGCGCCTTCAAGGCGGCCACGGAATACGCCGTCAAGGAAGTGAACGACGCCGGCGGGCTCGACGTGGGCGGCAAGAAGATGAAGGTCGAACTCTCCCTTCTCGACGACACCTCGGACGGCGCCCGCAGCGCGCAGCTCGTCGAGCAGCTCATGGCCCAGCAGAAGGTCCACGCCGTCATCGGCGGCTACGGCTCCCAGCTCGTGCAGGCGCAGAGCGTCGTTCCCGACCGCTACGGGATTCCGTACGTCTCCGGCGGAGCGGGCGCGACGAGCATCTACGGGCGCAGCAAGTGGGTCTTCGGAGTGCTTTCGCCCGTCGAGAACCTCGCGTCGACGCAGATGGATTTCCTCTCGGATCTCGTCGCCCAGGGGAAGCTGAAAAAGCCGCTGACGATCGCCCTCCTGATGGAGAACACCGAGCACGGAAAGGACTTCCAGAAGGGAGTCAAGGACTACGCGAAGGCGCATGCCCCGAGTTCTCCGTCGTCCTCGACGAGAGCTTCGAGCTTTACGCGCCCGACTTCAAGCCGCTCCTGGGCCGCGTCGCGGCGGCGAAGGCCGACCTCTTCATGTGCGACGCGCACCTCGAGGACTACATCTCGATGCAGCGCGCATACACGCAGATGGGCCTGTATCACCAGATGGTCACTTACGGAGCTCGCGGCGCGGACGAGGCGGGACGAAAGGGCCTTGGAGCCGCGACGGACTACATCTTTGCGAGCGGCTGGTGGTCCGACCTCCTGCCCTATCCGCAGGTAAAGGCTTTCACGGCGAAGTGGAAAGCGGCTGCCGGATCCGCGCCGCAGTGGTACCACGCGACGGCTTACGAGGCCGTGCGCGCGCTCTTCTCGGCGATCCACAAGGCCGGATCGCTGAAGCCCGAGCCCATCCGCGCGGCGCTCGCCGGAATCGAGCTGAAAGACTCGATCCTGCCGGGCGGCGTCCTGAAGTTCACGAAGACGGGCCAGGCCGTCCTCCCCTTCGTCGTGACGCAGAACAAGCCGAACGGCAAGGTCGATCTCGTGTGGCCGAAGGAGGCGCGTACGGGGGAACCCGTCGCCCCGATGCCGAAGCCGTGAGGAACGGGACCCGCGTCGTCGCTCCGCTCGCCCCCGTCTTCGAGAGCGTCGTCGGGTCGACGATGAGGCCCGGCGATCGCGGCACCGCGAAGCTCGTCCGCGACTGGGGCGACCGGCTCGTCACCATCCGCTACCGCTACAGCAATTCGCCGCCAACGCGGTTCACGACAGTCGAGCTCGTCGTCGCGTCGGCGCCATGGGCCCCTAAGGCTTCACGGAGCGTCCTCGTCGAGGTCCGGTCGTGGGAGGGAGAGCTCAGGGAGAAGATTCGAGCCGCCGGCGGGCGGTTCGTTCTGAAGGCCATGCGCTGGCGAATCCGCTACGACAAGGCGATCGCCCTCGGCCTGAAGGATCGTGTTTCGTTCCTGGTCCCGCATGCCCCGCCAACCCCGAGAACCTCTACACCCGTAGGGACGCGAAAATCACTACCTGCACAGACATCCGGTCGGTTCAAGGGCAAAAGCACCTAGCAGGCTGCTGAAGAAAGGGCTCTTTTTCAAAGGAGCTTGAGCGGGAGAAGACACGTCAAGCTGAAAGAGGGGATTGCTTCGAGAGAGTGAGTCCGTGCTGCTCGCCTTTTTCGGCCCGCTTCGGTCGCACCGAGGGGCGCTTCAGGGGGAATCAGGCGGTCGAGGACTCCATTCGCGCCATTCGGACGAGGTTGTAGGCCGTCATCACGCTGAGGACGTGAGCCGCCACGCGGGCGAGTCCTCGGAAGCGCGTCTTGGCCAGGCCTCCGATGGTCTTACTCCAGCCGAAGATTTCTTCGACGCGCTTCCTGATTCGCTGGCTCACGGCGTAGCCCGCGTGTCTCGTCGTCCTTCGGTCGATGGCGCTGCGCCTGTTGGTGGTGTTCTGGGCCACGTGGGGCGTGACGCCTCTCTCTCGGAGCCTTTCGATGAAATCCCTCGTGTCGTAGCCCTTGTCGCCGGCCAGCGTGATGCGCTTGTCCGAGCCCAGCTCGTCGACCATGCCCAGTGCGGCCGACCTCTCCCCGTAGCCGTCGGCCGTCGTTACGCGCGCCTTCACGCACAGTCCGTTTCTGTTCTCCATCAAGACGTGGCCGAGGTAGCACAGCTGCGAAGGCTGGCCGTCTCCCTTCTTGTAGAGCTTGGCGTCGGGATCGGTCGTCGAGGCGTGCGTGTCGTTGCGCCTCTTCTGGCCGCGAAAGTCGACATCGGCGTTGCGGCCGCCAGGAGCTGGCGGCTCATCGCCGCCCTTACCGTCCTTGTCCTTCCGGGGCTGGAAGCTCTTCAAGGAGGCGTTCGCTTCGATCAGCGTGCCGTCCACGGTGAAGTGCTCGTCCGAGAGAAGAAACTTCTTGCGGGCCTGTGCGACGACTTCCGAGAAGAACTCCCCGAAGACCTCGGCCTCCAACAGTCTCTGGCGGTTCTTCGAGAAGGTCGTCGGATCGAAGGCCGGTGCAAGCCCCGGCATGTCCAGGAACCAGCGGAAGAGAAAGTCGTACCCGAGCCGCTCGCAGAAGAGCCGCTCGCTTCTCACGCTGTACAGCGCGATGAGGATCTGCGCCTTGAGAAGCATCTCGGGCGGAATCGATGGACGCCCTCGCTCCGAGTACAGC
Source organism: Thermoanaerobaculia bacterium (assembly GCA_963719225.1). GTDB lineage: Bacteria > Acidobacteriota > Thermoanaerobaculia > UBA5066 > UBA5066 > Fen-183. The sequence goes on from CAVRAY010000001.1 coordinate 2,196,515, forward strand.
CTGGCGAGCTTGGGCTCGAGACGCCTGAGCGCTTCGTCTGCAAGCGCCTTCACCTTGCGGATCGGGTGGTCCCGCGGCACGAGCTCCTCGGGCGTCATCGTCACGACAAGATCGACCTGCTTTTCGTTGTCTCCACGCATGCACACCAAGGTGCAGCCGCATCGCGCAGCAGTCAATGCCTCGCCGCGATTTTCAGGAGCCCTTTTTCAGCAGCCTGCTAGATGCAGATACCGCTCTTGCCGTCTAATACTAGTTAGGCGGCCATCAAGCGCAATGCGTCGCTTCCGCGTCCTCCTCGCATTCATCCTGCCAGCTCTGCTGCTGCTCGAATACCTCTGCTTCTCCAACGTCTCGCTCTTTGACGATAGCGGGCGCGACGGCCTGCGCTTTGGCACGAGTTACTCATTCCTGCCTGTCGGGGACCGCGCATCGCACGTGCTCTACTGGTGCCAGCCCGTTCTAACATTTCCCGTCCGTCCGGTACTTCAACTCTCGGGTCGCGGTCTACCCGTGCCCTCTGCATTCCCACCCACCGGTATTCGAGGCGTCGCGTTTCGCGTCGCCTATCCCTTCTTCCGCAACCCGCTAACCGAACGTGCGGTGCGCTTGAACCTCGCGTGGCTCGCGGTTCTAAATCTCACCCTCCAGGCGAGCATCCTTTTTCTCCTCGTGCGGCTACGTTCGGCTCTCCGGCCGGCCGAGGCCGCCTAACAACGCGCTGCAGCGGACTCGCTACGCTCGCCGCTGAGCTTGATATCGTTAGGCCGCATTCACGGGTTTCCGGAGACACTGGAGGCCACATCATGCTCGGCGCATTACTCCCGCGGCGTATGGACAATGAGTATCGCGGCCACACGTTGGCGCTCTGGCTCTTTGGCCTGGTAATCGCAATGAAGAGCACCCAGAGCCTAGCCATCATTTTCAACGGGTACCCGACGGCAAGAGATGCCGACGGGATTCCACTCGATTCATTCACACCGGCGGTCGCGCAAACGGTGGTCGCGGTTTTTGCTCAAGGATCGCTTTGGCGCCTATTCTTCTGTCTCCTGTGCGTGCTCGTGCTCTTTCGATATCGAAGCGCGGTCCCCTTGATGTTCGGGCTCCTCGCGTTGAACTACCTGGCCGCACAGCTGATCCTGATCTTCGTTCCACTACCTCGCGTGGGGGCGCCGGTCGGGCCGCTGGTGAACCTAGGCTTGTTCGTCGTCATGCTCGTTGGCCTAGGGCTTTCGCTGTGGCGCCGCGGTGGCTCCGTCGCGAACGAGTCACGCGCGGCCTAACAACGCGCTGCAGCGGACTCGCTACGCTCGCCGCTGAGCTTGATATCGTTAGGCGCCGATGAGTCGACCTTTAGGAGGTTCCGTGCTGCCTCGAAGCCCGTTTCCCGCCGGACTAGCAGTTTTTAGCGGCGGCATCGCCGGGCTGCTGGGGTCCTTCATTGTATTCTTCGTTCTAGGCACCTCTAGCATCTTTGTTACTGCATCATCCACCCGCAACCCAGCATTCCCCTGGGTGTTCTGATTGCATTCAGCGAGGCAGTTATGGGCGCAGTGGCCTACGGCTGGCTATCGCTGCCTCTCGGTATCCTTTCAGCCTTCGCAATCGCGGCCACAACGCGCACCTTCCCGTCGTCCGCGCCACTCGTAGTCGGCGGTGTTTCGGCTCTACTGGTTGGCGTCATGGCCTACTTCGCGGTTGCACTCGTGCCGAGTCGCTGGGAGCTCTCGCCTGTTTACATCAGCGCGGTCACCGCCGGCTTCACCTGGCTCGGAGGTGTCTTCTTCGCGCGCCGCACCCGTTTAGCTACACCAGACGGCGCCTAACAACGCGCTGCAGCGGACTCGCTTCGCTCGCCGCTGAGCTTGATATCGTTGGGCGGCGAAGGGCTAAACTGAGCATGAAGGAGCGGCACATGCGAATTTCTAAGCTGGCGCTCGTACTTCTATTCGCCGCAACTCCCCTAGCCGCCGACACACCCTGCGCGCGAACCATTGGTGGCCGGCACATTCCTGCATTTGTCGGCGTCGGCTCGGAGGGCCTCGATTTTCAGAAGCGCTGCCTCGTCTGGGAATACTCCGCTGAGCCCAAGGCTGAATTCATCCCTGCTCCGGAGGCACCGTCCTTTTCCCCAGCCTCACAGGTCGTCGTAATCCAGCCGGCTCCCAACCGCCAATCGGGCTCACTGGCCCTCTCGGATCTCCTCTCGCGGAGTCTCAGCATTAAGCCAGGTATTTCCGAATCCGCGCTCACCTCCGTGTCAGAGGGTTCGGATCCCCAGCTTCCTGCGGTTAAGTAGCGGGTTCCGGCGCCGCCCAACACCTCATATCTGGACTCCTCCTTGGGATCAAGTGCGGGCGGTCTGTGGTTTTTCTCCTTCTAAGAAATCAGGCGATCCTGGGTCGTCGGGGCGATTCCTGCGTGGGAACGCGATCGATGGTGATGAGCGGAGAAGGTCGCGACGGCACTCGTATCTACGGCCTCTTCTGTTGGAGCCTTCGTGGGCTCCGGGCCAGGATGAAATCCGCACACGGGGGGCCAATCGTTGTGCAACGGCTTCTTGGAGCCAGAGGTGTTATCGGCTTTGCCCCGTGTCGGTCGGACCGAGCTCATCTGTCGCATCTTTCGCGTTCGTCGGCGGGAAGGGCTGACGGGTTTCTCTCCCACTTTCTCGTTTCAGGCAGAAGCGGTTGCTGGAGGGTTCTGAGCGGCGAACCTGGCCTTGAACGGCTCGCCCCGCGTCGCGACGGCCCAGATGATCCGGGCGAGCTTGTTTGCGACGGCGACTGCGGCGCGGTTTCGCCCGCGCCTGTTCTCGACCTCGAGCGCCCATCGCTGCAGGTCATGCGGCCTTTTCCTGCGATGGGCCGAGAGCAGCATCGAGCGGGCCCCGCCGATCAAAAGCGTCCTGAGGTACGGGTCTCCGGCCTTGCTGATCGACCCGAGCCACCTTCTCTTTCCGCTCGAGCTTTCCTTCGGCGTCAGCCCGAGCGAGCTCGCAAACTTCCGTCCCGACTTGAAGCGCAGGAAGTCTCCGACCATCGCAGAAAACGCCGTGGCGTTCAGGAGACCTACACCCGGAATCGTCTCGAGCCTCTCGACGAGAGGAGCCGTCCGGGCCAGGGCCTTCAGCTGCTTTTCGACCTGCCCGCTTCTTTCCTCGAGCTCTCGGGCCTCGGCCATCATCGCCATGAGCGCCGCGTGAAGGGGTTCGGGCACGGGCGAGGAAGACTGCGAGAGGGCTTCGAAAAGCGCCGGCTGGACTCTCTCGGCTCCCTCGGCAATCACAACCCCGAATTCCCTCAGCAGACCTCTCACGGTGTTCAGCCGGGCGGTCCGGGTCTTCATCAGCGCCGCGCGCACCCGGTGAAGCGCGCAGATGGTCTGCTGCTCGACCGTCTTGACGGGCACGGCGACGATCGTTTCTCGGTGCCGCGCGCTCAGGATCGCTTCGGCGTCCCTGCGGTCGATCTTCTGGCCGATGCGGTACGGCCTGACGTGCTGCGCCGGAAGCAGCCGCACGTCGTGCCCGAGCTCCTGCGCCTTGCGGCCCCAGTAGTGCGAGGTGCCACACGTCTCCATGAGGATCGTGGCCCTGGGGCACTGCGAAAGAAACGTGATCATCTGCCCTCGGCTCAGCCGCTTCCTCTGGCAGATGCGCCCCCCGCGCTCGACGGCAATCTCGAAGACGCTCTTGGACAGGTCGATCGCGATCGTCGTAGGATTCTCCATGGACTCCTCCTTTTCGGCTTCACTCTCCGACTCGATGACGTTGGCACACAGATGCCGTTTTCACGTCATGAAGGAGGAGTCCACTTCATCCCTGCAGCGGACTCGTCGTCAGTCGCTGCGCTCCTTCCTCCTCGCCGCTGAGCTTGATATCGTTAGGCCGCTCAATGGTGCAAGTGGAACAAGCGGCATGGCCTCGCGAGCGCCGAATCAGGTTTGCCAGAGTAACGGCCCTTCTCGCCGGTGCCGCATCCGTCATTCCCTCCTGCTGGATGCTTTCTCTCGGGCCCTTCAAACCCTCGGAGTGGAACCTCGTCCACCTCGTGGTACTGCTCCTGCCGTGGCCCGGCCTCGTCGGCGCGTTTATCTTGCGGCGGCGACCTGACGAGGCCATCGCGCTTTTCCTGTTCAGCGCGGCCGGTTGCGGTTACATGTCCGTGTTTCTTTTCCCCTTGCCCTTCTGGGTCCCAGCCGCCCTGTTCTGGTTCGTTGCCGTGGGCTTCGCGTGGGGCCCGGCGCCCACGGCACAACTTCCCGCGCCCCACAGCTAGCCTGCCAGGCCACAAGGAGCGGCCTAACAACGTATCTGGACTCCTCCTTGGGATCAAGTGCGGGCGGTCTGTGGTTTTTCTCCTTCTAAGAAATCAGGCGATCCTGGGTCGTCGGGGCGATTCCTGCGTGGGAACGCGATCGATGGTGATGAGCGGAGAAGGTCGCGACGGCACTCGTATCTACGGCCTCTTCTGTTGGAGCCTTCGTGGGCTCCGGGCCAGGATGAAATCCGCACACGGGGAGCCAATCGTTGTGCAACGGCTTCTTGGAGCCAGAGGTGTTATCGGCTTTGCCCCGTGTCGGTCGGACCGAGCTCATCTGTCGCATCTTTCGCGTTCGTCGGCGGGAAGGGCTGACGGGTTTCTCTCCCACTTTCTCGTTTCAGGCAGAAGCGGTTGCTGGAGGGTTCTGAGCGGCGAACCTGGCCTTGAACGGCTCGCCCCGCGTTGCGACGGCCCAGATGATCCGGGCGAGCTTGTTTGCGACGGCGACTGCGGCGCGGTTTCGCCCGCGCCTGTTCTCGACCTCGAGCGCCCATTGCTGCAGGTCATGCGGCCTTTTCCTGCGATGGGCCGAGAGCAGCATCGAGCGGGCCCCGCCGATCAAAAGCGTCCTGAGGTACGGGTCTCCGGCCTTGCTGATCGACCCGAGCCACCTTCTCTTTCCGCTCGAGCTTTCCTTCGGCGTCAGCCCGAGCGAGCTCGCAAACTTCCGTCCCGACTTGAAGCGCAGGAAGTCTCCGACCATCGCAGAAAACGCCGTGGCGTTCAGGAGACCTACACCCGGAATCGTCTCGAGCCTCTCGACGAGAGGAGCCGTCCGGGCCAGGGCCTTCAGCTGCTTTTCGACCTGCCCGCTTCTTTCCTCGAGCTCTCGGGCCTCGGCCATCATCGCCATGAGCGCCGCGTGAAGGGGTTCGGGCACGGGCGAGGAAGACTGCGAGAGGGCTTCGAAAAGCGCCGGCTGGACTCTCTCGGCTCCCTCGGCAATCACAACCCCGAATTCCCTCAGCAGACCTCTCACGGTGTTCAGCCGGGCGGTCCGGGTCTTCATCAGCGCCGCGCGCACCCGGTGAAGCGCGCAGATGGTCTGCTGCTCGACCGTCTTGACGGGCACGGCGACGATCGTTTCTCGGTGCCGCGCGCTCAGGATCGCTTCGGCGTCCCTGCGGTCGATCTTCTGGCCGATGCGGTACGGCCTGACGTGCTGCGCCGGAAGCAGCCGCACGTCGTGCCCGAGCTCCTGCGCCTTGCGGCCCCAGTAGTGCGAGGTGCCACACGTCTCCATGAGGATCGTGGCCCTGGGGCACTGTGAAAGAAACGTGATCATCTGCCCTCGGCTCAGCCGCTTCCTCTGGCAGATGCGCCCCCCGCGCTCGACGGCAATCTCGAAGACGCTCTTGGACAGGTCGATCGCGATCGTCGTAGGATTCTCCATGGACTCCTCCTTTTCGGCTTCACTCTCCGACTCGATGACGTTGGCACACAGATGCCGTTTTCACGTCATGAAGGAGGAGTCCACTTCATCCCTGCAGCGGACTCGCTACGCTCGCCGCTGAGCTTGATATCGTTAGACGGCCAAATGTGCAGAAACCCCAGCAGACTCGTCGTAGTAGCGGTGTTTCTTCTTCTCGTGCGCCATGTCCATGGCCAGAAGGCTAACGCCCGGCTGGACGGCCGCGTGACCGCGGCGGACGGCGCATCCCTGCCAGGTGTCGCAATCCGGCTCGAGTCATCAACTATTTCGGGCATGCCGGTTCACGTCACGAACGCGTATGGCGAGTACTACGTGGTGTTTCTGGCTCCCGGTACGTATTCAGTCACGGCCGAACTAAGCGGCTTCGTCCCTCAAACCCAGTCGGCCACCCTGTCGGCCCAGCGGCCAGCGGTTATCGCTAACTTCAAGCTCGCCCTCCAGCAACCGCAGACGCCTATTCGGGTCGCCTTTGTCGACCCCAGCTTCTCGGTCGGCGCTACCACCGCTCCGTCGGGTCTGCCTTTCCTACCCCCGGCCATTCCATCACTTCCAATCACTCGCTCTTACGGCCCCACCTTTGTGGGGCGGGGTCCCTGAGTGGTTCGGCCGCGTGGCCGTCTAACAACGCGCTCCAGCGGACTCGCTGCGCTCGCCGCTGAGCTTGATATCGTTAGCCGCCGTATAATCACGACATGTCGACGCCCGTACTCGACGACGCTCTTCGCCTCCCGGTTACGGAGCGAATCGAGCTCGTTCAGGCCATCTGGGACAGCATCGTGGCGGAATCCGCTTCGGTGCTGGTCACGGACGAGCAGCGTGCCGAAATCGACCGGCGGCTCTCGGACGCGGCGTCGAACCCTAAAGACGAACGGCCGTGGTCCGAGGTTCGCTCGTCCTTAGAACGTAGCCGGTGAGCCTGCCGGTCGTTTTTCGCGGCCTCGCGGATCGCGAGGTTCACGCAATCCAGGCCTGGTACGAGGCACGGCAAGCCGGCCTCGGGGGCCGGTTTAGGGCTTCACTCGATCTTGTCGTGCAACTCATCTCTGAGCATCCTCTCGCCTGCCCTCTGGCTCACCGCGACGCCCGGCGCGCGCTCGTCCCTGGCTTTCCGTACGCGCTGTTCTACGTCGTGCTTCCTGACCGCATTCGGGTTCTGGCCTGCCTGCATCAGCATCGCGGGCCAGCGGCCGTCCGGGAAGCGCTCACCCGTTAGCGGCGGCTAACAACGCGCTGCAGCGGACTCGCTTCGCTCGCCGCTGAGCTTGATATCGTTAGGCAGCAGAAAGCGCTGCCACGTTGGATTTCGAGCTTCTCTCTCCGATCACCGGCATCGAGACCATCGCGCGCGGCGCGGCCATTCGCGAAGTGGCGAGGCTACGTCGAGCGTACGGTTCAGGGCGCTGGCTTAAGCGGAAGGGCTTCGCTTTCGTCCGCGCCGCCGATGGTCTAACCTATCGTGCGGAGATTCACTGGTATGAAGCGAGCGGCATCGGGCGCAAGGAACTCAAGGTCAAGCGGTACTTCCCGTAGCGCGGTGCCAGCGCGTCGGTGGGTCATCTGCGTCAACTCGGCGGGCTACGCGGCCTCGCTCGAGGTCGGTAAGGTCTATCGCACGCTCGGTGCGCCGGCACACGGGCCCGCGGACCACCTGCGCGTTGTCGACGAGTCGGGCGAGGACTACGTCTATCCGAAGAACCTCTTTAGGGCCATCACTCTTCCTGCCCAGGTTCAGCGCGCACTCGGTCACGCGGTCCCTGCTGCCTAACAACGCGCTGCAGCGGACTCGCTGCGCTCGCCGCTGAGCTTGATATCGTTAGCTGGCTAAGACTCACGGTCGCGAGTAGACTGCATTCGACACTCCAGTCTGGAGGACACTATGCGACACATACGTTCCAGTGTCGTCATCGCATCCGTCACGGCTCTTCTCGCCGCTTGCGGATCCTCTCCAACCGAACCTACCAACACTCAGGGCCTGCGCACGACCGTCAAGATCACAGTCACGACGTGCGAACTCGGCGGAAGCGTGGTGGTTCTCTCTGACGGCGGCGGTGCTCCCGTTACCCTATTAACACCAGGAGAGGCCACGCTCAGCCTCACTCCGGGCCCGCATTCCCTGTCATACCAGCGTGGCAACCAGGTGTTTGGGGGCGACGTGCTTCTCATCGGTGGTAACACTCTTGGCACGCTTCCGCCCGGCACCACCGCGTCAATCGCAATCCTTAATCCACCCGGCGCCTGCATGGCAGCACCACAGTAAGAGCATTCTTCCTGCAAAGGGCCTCTTCGGGCGCACGCTCCTGCGCGCCAGCTAACAACGCGCTGCAGCGGACTCGCTGCGCTCGCCGCTGAGCTTGATATCGTTAGGCGCCGAAGCAGAGTCATGTCACTAGAACGCACCGTCTTCGCTCCAGTAGAGCGCCTCGCAGACGCGCTCTACCCTTATCGTTGGCGCTTCGTCCTCTCCACGCTGCTCCTGTCTGCCTTTCCTCTCGTGCTCGCCTTCGCCGGGCGGCGCCTTTGGCCCGAGGAGGCGGTCCGAGTCGTCTTGTATGTGGCTCCCGTTGTAATGACCCTGGTCGTCTGGGTCTGGAGCGCAAACCTCATCGCGGTATGGTTCGGCCCAGCCCGGCTCAGGCCCCGTCGCATGCCACACACCCTTAAACGCGCCCGCGAGGCTCTTTTGAATCGCCCCGGCTTTTCCGGAGGCTCCAACACTTGAGAGGATGGAGCCATGGGAAGACGAGGCAGGTACCCGGCGGAGGTTAAGGAGCGCGCTGTCCGACTGGTGTTCGAGCAGCAGGCGGCGCACGGGTCGCAGTGGGCGACGATCAGCTCGATCGCGGGCAAGATGGGCTGCACGCCCGAGACCCTCAGGTCGTGGGTGAGGCAGGCTGAGCGCGACAGCGGCGCGCGGCCAGGGCTCACGACAGGAGAGCGTGAGCGGCTCAAGGAGCTCGAGCGCGAGGTCCGCGAGCTGCGCCGAGCCAACGAGATTCTGAAAAAGGCGTCGGCATATTTTGCGCAGGCGGAGCTCGACCGCCGAGCGAAGTGATGGTGGGCTTCGTCGAGGAGAACTGCCATGAATACGGGGTCGAGCCGATCTGCGCGATGCTGCCGATCGCCCCTTCGACTTACTACGAGCATCGTGCTCGACGGCGAGATCCGGACAAGCGGCCGGCACGTGCGAAGCGCGACGAGAAGCTCACGCCCGAGATCCAGCGTGTTTTCGACGAAAACTTCAAGGTGTATGGCGCCGACAAGGTGTGGCGGCAGCTCGGCCGCGAGGGCGTCGGAGCGGCTCGATGCACCATCGAGCGACTCATGCGCTCCGTAGGCCTGCGTGGCGCGGTTCGTGGCCGCGCCTTCCAGGTCACGACGATCCCCGACAGGTCGGCTGCGTATCCGCCGGACCTCGTCGAACGGGAGTTTCAGGCAGACGGTCCGAATCAGCTCTGGGTCGCTGATCTGACGTACGTGGCGACGTGGGCCGGCTTCGTCTACGTCGCATTCGTCATCGACGTCTTCTCGCGCTGGATCGTCGGCTGGCGGGTGTCGAGGTCTCTTCGGAGCGACCTGGCGCTCGACGCCCTCGAGCAGGCGCTGCACACGAGGCCGCGCACGGACGAGCTCGTCCACCACAGCGACCGCGGCGTGCAGTATCTGTCGATCCGCTACACCGAGCGCCTCGCCGAAGCCGGAATCGAGCGCTCGGTCGGGAGCGTGGGCGACTCGTACGACAACGCGCTGGCCGAGACCATCAACGGCCTCTTCAAGACGGAGGTCATCAGGCGCCGCGGCCCTTGGCGAAATATCGACGAAGTGGAATTTGCTGTTCTGGAATGGGTCGACTGGTTTAACAACCGACGTCTTCTCGAACCCCTCGGCTACGTCCCACCGGCCGAGTACGAGGCGGCTTACTATCGCAGTCAAGAAACCCCAGCCGCAGTGGCTGGACTCAACTAAACCAGTCTCCGGAGAACCCGGGGTGATTCATTGCCTTTTCGCCACTGCATTAGGGCGCCTAACACCTCATATCTGGACTCCTCCTTGGGATCAAGTGCGGGCGGTCTGTGGTTTTTCTCCTTCTAAGAAATCAGGCGATCCTGGGTCGTCGGGGCGATTCCTGCGTGGGAACGCGATCGATGGTGATGAGCGGAGAAGGTCGCGACGGCACTCGTATCTACGGCCTCTTCTGTTGGAGCCTTCGTGGGCTCCGGGCCAGGATGAAATCCGCACACGGGGAGCCAATCGTTGTGCAACGGCTTCTTGGAGCCAGAGGTGTTATCGGCTTTGCCCCGTGTCGGTCGGACCGAGCTCATCTGTCGCATCTTTCGCGTTCGTCGGCGGGAAGGGCTGACGGGTTTCTCTCCCACTTTCTCGTTTCAGGCAGAAGCGGTTGCTGGAGGGTTCTGAGCGGCGAACCTGGCCTTGAACGGCTCGCCCCGCGTTGCGACGGCCCAGATGATCCGGGCGAGCTTGTTTGCGACGGCGACTGCGGCGCGGTTTCGCCCGCGCCTGTTCTCGACCTCGAGCGCCCATTGCTGCAGGTCATGCGGCCTTTTCCTGCGATGGGCCGAGAGCAGCATCGAGCGGGCCCCGCCGATCAAAAGCGTCCTGAGGTACGGGTCTCCGGCCTTGCTGATCGACCCGAGCCACCTTCTCTTTCCGCTCGAGCTTTCCTTCGGCGTCAGCCCGAGCGAGCTCGCAAACTTCCGTCCCGACTTGAAGCGCAGGAAGTCTCCGACCATCGCAGAAAACGCCGTGGCGTTCAGGAGACCTACACCCGGAATCGTCTCGAGCCTCTCGACGAGAGGAGCCGTCCGGGCCAGGGCCTTCAGCTGCTTTTCGACCTGCCCGCTTCTTTCCTCGAGCTCTCGGGCCTCGGCCATCATCGCCATGAGCGCCGCGTGAAGGGGTTCGGGCACGGGCGAGGAAGACTGCGAGAGGGCTTCGAAAAGCGCCGGCTGGACTCTCTCGGCTCCCTCGGCAATCACAACCCCGAATTCCCTCAGCAGACCTCTCACGGTGTTCAGCCGGGCGGTCCGGGTCTTCATCAGCGCCGCGCGCACCCGGTGAAGCGCGCAGATGGTCTGCTGCTCGACCGTCTTGACGGGCACGGCGACGATCGTTTCTCGGTGCCGCGCGCTCAGGATCGCTTCGGCGTCCCTGCGGTCGATCTTCTGGCCGATGCGGTACGGCCTGACGTGCTGCGCCGGAAGCAGCCGCACGTCGTGCCCGAGCTCCTGCGCCTTGCGGCCCCAGTAGTGCGAGGTGCCACACGTCTCCATGAGGATCGTGGCCCTGGGGCACTGTGAAAGAAACGTGATCATCTGCCCTCGGCTCAGCCGCTTCCTCTGGCAGATGCGCCCCCCGCGCTCGACGGCAATCTCGAAGACGCTCTTGGACAGGTCGATCGCGATCGTCGTAGGATTCTCCATGGACTCCTCCTTTTCGGCTTCACTCTCCGACTCGATGACGTTGGCACACAGATGCCGTTTTCACGTCATGAAGGAGGAGTCCACTTCATCCTTGCAGCGGACTCGCTTGCGCTCGCCGCTGAACTCGATATCGTTAGACCGCACAGGGGACGAGCGTGAAGCGTGCCGACCCGAGCAAACGGATCAATCGCCTCCTCCGGGAGCTCGCGGGTCGCGCTCATGCGGAGGCGCTCGGCCGAGAACTTTTGGAGCTTCACGAGGACTTCCATGCTTGGCAGAAGGGCAACCTCTCGGCCTTCGACCTGAACGAAAACATTCATCGCTTTCATGACGGGCCGAGTCGCAGGCTCTACATTCACTACACTTCAGGGCTATACGAACTCGTCGTTGCGCGCGCCGTCATTCAAGGGCTTCTTTCCGAGTCGTCGCTTCCCGAGGAAGTTCGCATCCATCTCGCCCCAGCCATTGCGCGTGAGCGAGAGGCCTTGAGGCAGGCGCGCGAACCCGAGAGTGCGGTCTAACAACGCGCTGCAGCGGACTCGTCGTCAGTCGCTGCGCTCCTTCCTCCTCGCCGCTGAGCTTGATATCGTTAGGCGGTGAATCGCCAAGTTGCCTTAAAGGAGGAGCAAATGCCCAAGACATCGCTGCGATGGTTCAGTGGATTGACCGTATTCGGTCTCGGTCTCGCGCTCGGCGCCTTTGTTCGCGCGGACGCGCAGAAAGAGACCCCGATCAGAAGCGAGCAGGCGGCACCTGAGACGCGAGGTGTTACGGTGAAGCCACTAGCAGCGCTTGACCTTGGCCCTGAAATCGAGGGGATGGCAGGGCGCCAACTTCGAATGCGAATGGTAACTATCGAACCTGGAGGGGTCTTCGGCCCGATTCACAGCCATAAAGACAGGCCCGGCGTGGTCTACATACTGCAAGGAACCATCACTGACCATCGAAATGGAGCGGCTAAGGATTATGGCCCGGGAGTGGGCTGGCCCGAGGATAAGAACACCACACACTGGCTTGAGAATAGAGGAACGATGTCAGCTGTGGAAATCTCAGTCGATGTATTCAGGCAACAGTAAGCCCGGGCTTGTTGATCTGCTGGAGACTAGCAACCCGACTGGCAGCGGTATCGTCTTTAGACCGGAAAACCGGGCCGAGGCGGCTGCAGCCCTCAGAGACCTGAGGAAGGGTGGAGCACCAGATTAACAGGCGGCCTAACCCGCGGCTGCAGCGGACGCCCTTGCGGGCGCCGCTGAGCCGCAAGCCGTTAGACGGCGAAATACATGGTGACGCGTGCTTCGACTCCTGACTGAGGCCGAGTTCCACGGAACTATGTCCACGCCGATGCGTCGTGTAGGAGAAGACGACCCAATCGCCCCGATCAATCTCAGGTCGTCCGTGGAAGAGTGCATTTCGCAGTACTCCTTCCAACCACCACAAAGGACATTGAGATTCACCACGCTTACCGAAGCGCCGACGGCATTCACACTCACGTCCTCTTCTGGTATGGCACGCCGAACAAATACCTCGTTATCGTGCTGGACGAGCCTGGCCGCAATGTAGTCGGGTACCACTTCCTCGACCTGGCCGAGAAGTACGGCCTCGTGCCACCGAACGCCGTCTAACACCTCATATCTGGACTCCTCCTTGGGATCAAGTGCGGGCGGTCTGTGGTTTTTCTCCTTCTAAGAAATCAGGCGATCCCGGGTCGTCGGGGCGATTCCTGCGTGGGAACGCGATCGATGGTGATGAGCGGAGAAGGTCGCGACGGCACTCGTATCTACGGCCTCTTCTGTTGGAGCCTTCGTGGGCTCCGGGCCAGGATGAAATCCGCACACGGGGAGCCAATCGTTGTGCAACGGCTTCTTGGAGCCAGAGGTGTTATCGGCTTTGCCCCGTGTCGGTCGGACCGAGCTCATCTGTCGCATCTTTCGCGTTCGTCGGCGGGAAGGGCTGACGGGTTTCTCTCCCACTTTCTCGTTTCAGGCAGAAGCGGTTGCTGGAGGGTTCTGAGCGGCGAACCTGGCCTTGAACGGCTCGCCCCGCGTTGCGACGGCCCAGATGATCCGGGCGAGCTTGTTTGCGACGGCGACTGCGGCGCGGTTTCGCCCGCGCCTGTTCTCGACCTCGAGCGCCCATTGCTGCAGGTCATGCGGCCTTTTCCTGCGATGGGCCGAGAGCAGCATCGAGCGGGCCCCGCCGATCAAAAGCGTCCTGAGGTACGGGTCTCCGGCCTTGCTGATCGACCCGAGCCACCTTCTCTTTCCGCTCGAGCTTTCCTTCGGCGTCAGCCCGAGCGAGCTCGCAAACTTCCGTCCCGACTTGAAGCGCAGGAAGTCTCCGACCATCGCAGAAAACGCCGTGGCGTTCAGGAGACCTACACCCGGAATCGTCTCGAGCCTCTCGACGAGAGGAGCCGTCCGGGCCAGGGCCTTCAGCTGCTTTTCGACCTGCCCGCTGCTGAACCGGCGGCAGGAGAGCGTCCAGCCGTCGCTTCGTTAGGCGGCAGAAAGCGCTGCCACGTTGGATTTCGAGCTTCTCTCTCCGATCACCGGGATCGAGACCATCGCACGCGGCGCGGCCATTCGCGAGGTCGCCCGGCTACGTCGGGCTCATGGTTCGGGCGCTGGCTCAAGCGGAAGGGCATCGCTTTCGTCCGCGCCGCCCATGGTCTAACCTATCGCGCGGAGATTCACTGGTATGAAGCGAGGGGCATCGGGCGCAAGGAACTCAAGGTCAAGCGGTACCTCCCGTAGCGCGTTGTCGACGAGTCGGGCGAGGACTACGTCTATCCGAAGAACCTCTTCAGGGCCATCACTCTTCCTGCCCAGGTTCAGCGCGCGCTCGGTCACGCGGTCCCTGCTGCCTAACAACGCGCTGTAGCGGAATCGCTGCGCTCGCCGCAAAACATGCCAGTCAGCGTTCGTTACTTCGTCGACGTACTCGGCTTCGAGCAGGCAACCTGGGGAACGGACGACTTTACGCACGTCGGGCGCGATGGAAGGGGCATCTACCTCTGCCGAGGCGGCCAGGGAAATGCAGGAGCTTGGGTCTGGGTCGGCGTTGGCGACGTTCGCGCTCTCTACCGCGCATACAAGGAGCGCGGCGCAATCATCAGGCAGGAGCCCACGAACCGGCCGTGGGCACTCGAAATGCAAATTCAAGATCCGGATGGCAACGTGCTCCGATTCGGATCGGACCCAGAGGAACAAACGTAGGTTTCGAGAACGACAGTCCTCTTCATGAGCTCATCCGCAATGTTCCGCACGTCGCCCTTGAGGTGGACGATCTCGACGCCGCTCTCGAAGGTCAGGAGATCATTCATCCCCCCGGTTCCCCATCCGACGGCGTTCGCTCGGCCATGATCGTCCACAACGGCGCGCCGGTTGAATTCATCTGGTTCCGAAAGCGCCATGATATCGATGTGGGGCAGGTCCCGTGTCTTCTCGCATACGACTAGGCTTCTTCCAGGAGCTCATGGGTGCGGACTCGGTTCTCTTGCACGGCACGCCGCCGGAGATCAACGCTCTCGTTCCACGGCTCTACGAATTCCTGGCCTCGCCTCTCGACGAATGGCCGATTCACGAACATGCTCTCGTTTCCAGTCACCGTCCCGTGCGCCTCTTCGCCTCGCGCTTCGGCATGACGAGCAGAAGCGGCTACCGCTGGCGCTGTTCGCCCGCAGAGCTGCCTTCCATCCAGGCCGCGCTCCAGGCCTTGGCCGTTTCAGGCTCCGGCCACACGTACTTCATGCTCGCGGGCTCCACAGCTCGGCTGATCGTCTCGGCAGGCGAGTACCCGGATACCTGGTGGCAGGCAAACGCCTGACAGCTTCTGGGTCGTGGCGTCAGTAATTTTCCCACCCTGCGCGGTGGTCGGCGGCCGCCGGCATCGCCATCCGGAGGCTCTTCAGGGTTGCGTGACGAGCCTGCTACGCTCAGGGCCCCGTGCACGACATCGTCGGCGTTCTCGTCAACTCGCTCCTGGCCGCCGGCCTTTACGCCACGATGGCGTACGGGCTCGCGGTGATCTACGGGGTCATGCGCATCATCAACCTCGCACACGCGGGGATCATGATGTTGGGGGCGTACACGACGTTCACGCTCTTCACGCGGTTCTCGATGGATCCCTTCCTTTCGAGTCTCGTCGTCGTGCCCGTGTTCTTCGCCGGCGGCGTCGTCCTCTACCGGACGGTCGTCCGGCGTCTTCCGCGATCGGGGTCGACGCCCTCGATGGAAAGCCTCCTGCTCCTTTTCGGCGTGTGGCTCGTCCTCCAGAACCTCGCGTACGTGCTCTGGAGCGGAGACACCCAGTCGATCCTGACCTCCTACACGCTCAAGTCGGTCTCTCTCCTCGGCGTGCGCGTGGGCGTACCCGCGCTCGGGGTCTTCGGCATGTCCGCGCTCTCTCTCCTCATCCTGGAATTCGTCCTCCACCGCACGTACCTCGGGAAGGCGATCCGGGCGGTCACCCAGAACCGTGACGCCGCTCTTCTCTCCGGCGTGGACGCCGACCGGATCTCCGCGATCGCGTTCGGCATCGGAACGGCCTTTGCCGGGCTCGCGGGCACTCTCCTGTCCACGCTCTTCGCGTTCACCCCCGACTTCGGGCGGAGCTTCCTGCTCAAGGCCTTCTGCATCATCGTGCTCGGCGGCCTCGAGAGCGTGACCGGCGTCGCCGCGGGGGCCTTCGTCCTCGCCCTCCTCGAGAACGGGACGGCGGCGTTCACGTCCGTCCCGACGTCTCTCCAGGACGCTCTCAGCTTCACGCTCCTCGTCGTCACGCTCGTCGTGCTGCCCCACGGACTCCCGGGACTCCTCCGCCTCGTGCGCGCACGGGGTAGCGGGTGAGCTCGAAGAGATCGCTCGAGGCTGCCGGCATGCTCGCGGCGGCGGCCGCGCTTTTCTTCGCTCCCTCCTACCTCGAAAGGGGCACGCTGAACGACGTCTGGAGCGTCGCGCTGGCCGTCGTCCTCGCCTCCTCGTGGAATCTTCTCGGAGGCTTCGCGGGACAGGTTTCGATCGGCTATTCGGCCTTCCTCGGGATCGGCGCGTACACGACCGTCCTCCTCGCGCTGCGGGGCGTGTCCCCCGTCCTCACGCTGCCGCTCGGGGCGCTCTTTGCGGCGGCCTTCTCGGTGATCATCGGCTACCCGACGTTCCGACTCCGCGGGCCTTACTTCACGATCGCCACGATCGGCGTCGGCGAGGCCGTGCGCGTCGTGGCGTCCAGCGTCGCGTTCGCGGGCGGCGCGAGCGGGCTGAGGATGCCCGCCGGGTCCTTCGATTTCGAATCGAACTTCCGCGCCATGACGCTCCTCGCCGTGGCCCTGGTCTGGATCGCGCTCGTCGTCTCGCGAAGCGCCTTCGGATCGGCCCTTGCCGCCGTGAAGCAGGACATCGACGCCGCCGAGGCTCTCGGCGTGAACTCCACGCGGCTGAAGGTCATCGTGCATGCCCTCTCGGCCGCGCTGGTCGGCCTCGCCGGGGGCCTGTTCGCGATCAACTTCCAGTACGTGTCGCCCGGCTCGGTGTTCGACTTTCGCCTGAGCCTCACGATCGTGCTGATGCCGATCGTCGGCGGAGTCGGCACCGTCGCGGGACCCGTTCTCGGCGCGATCCTGTTCGGCTGGCTCCAGCTCAAGCTCCTGTCGATCCCCGCCCTCCTCAACTCCTCGCTCTTCATCTACGGGGCGCTCCTGATCGCGGTCATGCTCTTCGAGCCGAAAGGACTTCTCGGCCTCGTGAAGCGCCTTTCCGCGCGCCGCCTCAAGCGCTTCTACACCGATGCCTGAGCCCATCGTCTCCGTCCGCGCGCTCACGAAGCGCTTCGGGGGCCTCGTGGCCGTCAAGGCCGTTTCGTTCGACGTCGCGGCGGGCGAGATCTTCGGCGTCATCGGCCCGAACGGCGCCGGCAAGACGACCCTGTTTTCGTGCCTGACGGGCGCGCAGCGCCCCACGTCGGGCTCCGTTCATCTTCGGGGAGAGCGCCTCGACGGACTGCCGGTCTGGGCCGTCGCGCACCGCGGGCTCGTGCGCACGCACCAGATCGTGCGGCCGTTTCGCGAGATGACCGTGGCGGACAACGTGGCCGTCGGAGCACGCTTCGGCAGGGGTCGAAGGCGTGGAGCCGACGAAAGCGCCCGCATCCACGAGATTCTCGAGCGCACCGGCCTCGTCGCGCGGGCCGGTTCTCTCGCGGGCACGCTGACCCTCGGCGACCTCAAGCGCCTCGAGATCGCCCGGGCGCTCGCGACCGAGCCCGACGTCCTGTGCCTGGACGAGATCATGGGAGGCCTGAACCCCGCCGAGATCAACTCCGCCATGGCGCTCGTCCGGGAGATGCGTGATCAGGGCCTGACGATCCTCCTCATCGAGCACCACGTCCACGCCGTGGTCGGGCTTTCGGATCGGATTCTCGTCCTGAACTTCGGCGAGAGGATCGCCGAGGGGCGTCCCGAGGAGGCGCTGCGCGATCCGGCCGTGGTCGCCGCCTACTTCGGCGACGTTCCGGAGGAGGCCGCCCCGTGAGCCTCCTCGCCGTCGAGAGCCTCGACGTCTTCCATGGAAACGTCCAGGCCGTATGGGACGTCTCGTTCCGCGTCGAGGCCGGAGAAATCCTGACGCTCGTGGGCGCGAACGGCGCCGGGAAATCGACTCTGTTGAAGACGATCGCGGGCCTCCTTCCGGCCCGGCGCGGGCGCATCCTCTTCGACGGGCGCGACCTCTCGGACCGGCCGGCCCACACGCGGGCTCCCGACGGCCTCGTGCTCGTGCCGGAGGCGCGCCAGCTCTGGCCGGGCATGACGGTTCTCGAGAATCTCGAGATGGGGGCGTGGGGAAGGAGGGCGCGGTCGGATTCCTCGCGGACGCTCGACGAGATCTTCGCCATGTTCCCGGTTCTCGAGGAGCGCCATGCCCAGAAAGCCGGCACGCTATCGGGAGGAGAGCAGCAGATGTGCGCGATCGGCCGCGGCCTCATGGCCCGCCCGCGCCTCCTTCTCCTCGACGAGCCGGCTCTCGGCCTTTCCCCGCGCCTCGTCCGAGAGGTCTTCGCCTCGCTTTCCGCGATTCGCAAGGCCGGCGTCACGGTGCTCCTCGTCGAGCAGAACGTCGCTCATGCCCTCGCGCTCGCCGACCACGCCTGCGTCCTCGAGACGGGCCGCGTCACGCTCACGGGGCTCGCGCGCGACCTCGCCGCCGACCCGCGCGTGAGGGAGGAGTTCCTCGGGGTGTCGGCGGTATGAGGATTCCTTGCTCCCCGGCCGTCGTCTGGAACGGCCGCTCTTACTCATTCGAAGAAATCCGCCGGTGGGCGAGTGAATACTCAGCCACCCTGGCTTCTCTCGGCATTCGTCCGGGCGATCGCGTCGCGGTGTTCGCGGAGACGTGTCCCGAGCTCGTCGCCGCTTTCGTCGGCCACCTCTCGTCGGGCGTCATCCACGTGCCCATCAACACGCGCTACAAGGCCGACGAGGCACGTCACGTCCTCGAGGACTCGGGGGCGGCGGCGGTGCTGACGCAGGAGGGGGAAGACTGCCGCCAAGTCCTGGACGAGATCCTCAGAAAGCAACAGCCTCCAAAGCTGCGCGAGGTCCTTTCCATCGCTTCAGCCTTCCCCTCTTCCCCTTCTGAGAATTCTTTATCTTCCTCTTTCTCTTCGACGCCATCGGATGACGACATCGCGATGCTCATCTACACCTCGGGCACGACGGGCAAGAGCAAGGGCGTCGCGCTGGCGCATCGCGCTCTCGAGGCCAACACGCGCGCGATGATGGAGCTCTGGCGTTTCACTCCGGACGACCGTCTCCTGCTCGCACTTCCGTTGTTCCACGTGCACGGGCTTTGCCTCGGAGTCGCGGGCGCGCTTCTCACCGGCTTCACGCTGCTACTCGAGGGACGCTTCGACGCGGCCCGGGTCGTGAAGGCGTTCGCGACCGAGGGCGCGACGGCCTTCATGGGAGTGCCGACGATGTACGTCCGCCTCCTCGAGCACCTCGAGGCTCATGCGGAGGGGGCTGAAGCGCTTAGCAAGGCGAGGCTCTTCACCGCGGGGAGCGCGCCGCTGCCGGCCGCCGACTTCGAGGCTTTCCGCCAGAAGACCGGCCACGCGATCCTCGAGCGCTACGGGATGAGCGAGACGCTCTTCACCCTGTCGAATCCCTACGAAGGCGAGCGGCGCCCCGGCACCGTCGGGCTCCCCGTCACCGGCTGCTCCGTGCGGCTCGCGGACGACGACGGACGCGACACCCACGAGGGCGAGCCGGGAGAAATCCACGTCAGGAGCAACGGGTTGATGAGCGGCTATTGGGGACGCGAGGCCGATACCGCCGCCGCGTTCCGGGACGGCTGGTTCCTCACGGGGGACGTGGCGCGCCGGGATGCCGACGGGTACGTGACGATCCTCGGCCGCAAGTCGGTCGACTTCATCAAGAGCGGCGGCTACAAGATCTCCGCCCGCGAGATCGAGGACGTGCTCCGCCGGCATCCGTCCGTGAAGGACGCGGCCGTCGTCGGCCTCCCCGACCGGGTCTGGGGCCAGCGCATCGCGGCGGCCGTCGTCCTCGTCGAGCCCGGCGACGCCGAGGCCGCGGTGAGGGCGTGCGAGGAGATCGGCGCCTTCGCCTCGTCGTGCCTCGCGGATTTCAAGAAGCCCCGCGACGTCCGCGCCGTACCCGAGCTGCCGCGCAACGCGCTCGGAAAGGTGCAGAAGCACCTGCTCGTGAAGACGCTCGGCGAGGAGCCGTGAGCCTCAGCTCGCCCAGCCCATGTAGAGCATCACGAGGCCGAACGTGTCGATGAAGCCGTGGGCGAGGACGCTCGCCCAGAGGTTCCGGCCGGAGAGAAGGTAGGCGGCGCCGAGGACGAGCCCGGACATGCCGGAATCCACCATTCCCGTCGGGCCCTTGTAATAGTGCCCGATGCCGAAGAGGACCGCCACGAACACCATCGCGACGAGATGGGCCGCGGCCGTTCCCTTACCGAGATCCGCGCCCCGCGTGAGGAGATAGCCCCGATACCCGAACTCCTCGCCGAACGCGGCCCACGTCCAGACGATGCCGAGCCACATGAGCGCGGTACCGAGATTTCCCGGGATCGCGGCGGCCCCCGCGGGCGCCACGATCGGAGGCCATACCTTCGCCGCCAGAGTCTCGACGACCTCGCCCAGGACGATCCTCAGCGCCGCCGCCGCAACGGCGATCAGAAGGATGCGGCCCCATGACTTCGGGCGGCGAAACGGCAGCGCCGACCAGCCCCCGCTGCGCACACGGAAAGAGACCAGCCCGAGCACGACGAGGATCGGGACCTCGTTTGGGACGACGTGAAACACGTTGTGCCCGATCACGATGGCGGAGCCGAAGAGAAGCTCGAGGCCGCTCACGACGCGTGAATCGGAGATCTTCAGGTCGCCTGGGCTCATGCGAGTCTTCGCGCGGGAAGTCGATGCCGCCCGGAGATAATCGACCCGTTCGAGGAGGATGAATGCGACGTCTCGTCCCGGCCTTCGCCGTGCTCTCGTGTCTCCTGGCGACGCGCCCCGCGGACGCCGGCGCGACGGAGCCGTTCGACACCCTCTATGCGCGCCTGACGAGGTCCCGGGAGTTCCTGGGCGTCGCGATCTCTCCGGATGGGACGCACGTCGCGCGCGTGGAGCAAGTCCGAAGCGAGAAAGCTCATCGGGCCACACGGATCCTCGTGCAGGAAGCGCGGCCCGGCGCCCGGACGGCGTGGGTCACGGCGTCGCCCGACCGGTCTCCGATCCGCGAAGAACACCCGGCCTTTTCGCCCGACGGGAGGACCCTCGCGTTCGTCTCGCACGCCGGCGGGGCGGCTCTGTGGGTCGCGCCGATCGGCGGCGGCTCCGCGACGCGGCTCACGAAGCTCAAGGGCGCGTTTTCCCGGCCGCGCTGGTCTCGCGACGGCCGGTCCCTCGCGGTCCTGGTCGTCGAGGATCCTTCCAAGGAGCCCGGCCCGATGGGTCCGACGGCGCGCGACGCGGGCGTGGTCCAGGAGCGGATCGACGAGCAACGCATCGCCGTCGTGGATGTGGGCACGAAAGCCCTGCGGTTCGTGTCGCCGGCCGATCTCTACGTCTACGAGTACGACTGGTCGGCGGACGGAAGAGCCTTCGCGGCCGTGGCGGCGAAGGGCTCGGGCGACGACAACTGGTGGCACGCCGAGCTCCTCTCGGTGGACGCGGCCTCGGGCGCGACGCGGCTCCTGTGGAAGCCGCCGCTCCAGATCGCGAATCCCGTCTTTTCGCCCGACGGCTCCACCGTGGCGGTGATCCACGGCCTCATGAGCGATTTCGGCTCGACGGGGGGCGACGTCACTGTCGTGCCGGCGGCGGGGGGCACGGCGCGAAACCTGACTCCCGGACGGCGCGCTTCCGCGGGTTCCCTGGCCTGGCCGTCCGCGTCCCGACTTCTCGTGACGGAGCTCGCCGGCGAGGCCACGTCGGTCGTGGCCGTCGATCCGGTGACCGGAACGGCCCGGGTGCTCTTCTCGGGACACGAGACGCTCTCGGCTGGCCACGGCCTGGGCCTCGCGCTCTCGCGCGACGGAGCGGCCTCGGCGGTGATTCGCGAGTCGTTCGAGTCTCCTCCCGAGGTGTGGACCGGCCCGATCGGCTCGTGGACCCGCCTCACCGAGGACAACGCGGGCGTGAAAGCCGAATGGGGCCCCGCCGCGAGCGTCCGCGTCACGAGCGACGGCCGGACGGTCCAGGGGTGGCTCCTCCCGCCCCCGCGTCTCGACGCCAGGGAAAAGCACCCGCTCGCGGTCGTCGTGCACGGAGGTCCCGCCTCGGCGCACCGAAACAGCTGGCCGCCGCCGCTCGTCGGCGCGCTCGCCGCGCGCGGATATTTCGTGTTCCTGCCGAATCCGCGCGGGAGCTTCGGGCAGGGCGAAGCGTTCACGGCGGCGAACGTGAAGGATTTCGGAGGCGGCGACCTGCGCGACATCCTCGCGGGCGTCGACGAGGTCCTGAGGACGCGCCCGGTCGACCCGAAGCGGGTCGGCCTCTTCGGCTGGAGCTACGGAGGCTATATGGCGATGTGGGCGGTCACGCAGACGAGCCGTTTTGCCGCCGTCGTGGCGGGCGCGGGCATCGTGAACTGGCAGAGCTATTACGGCCAGAACCGCATCGACAGCTGGATGCTCCCCTATTTCGGGGCCTCGGTCTACGACGATCCCGCGATCTACGCGCAAAGCTCACCCATCACTTTCATCAAGAACGTGAAGACGCCGGTCCTGGTTCTCCACGGCGAGCGCGATGCCGAGGTGCCGGCGCCGCAGGGGTACGAGTTCTGGCACGCGCTGAAGGCCCTCGGCGTCCCGACGCAGCTCGTCATCTATCAGGACGAGGGCCACGGCTTCTTCCGGGAGGAGAGCAAGAAAGACCGCGTCCTCAGGGTGCTGGACTGGTTCGACCGCTGGATGAAGTGAGCACGGGCGGATGTGGCTTTCGAGCGCACAGATCGCGACGCTCCTCTTTGCGCTGACCGCCGCGTCTTTCGGGCTCCTCGCCCTCACCCTGCTCGGCGTGGCGCGCGCGCGCATGCGGCTCGCGCTCTACGCGGTGCTCGCTCTCGGAGTCGCATCGCTTCTCGGCGCGCCGTTCCTGTTCGGACCTCCCACGCGCGACCGCGTCGAGACGAGCCTCGCCGTTGTCCTGCCCCTCGTGGCCGCCGCGTTCCTCTCGGACCTCGCCCGCGGCGGCCGGCGGACACGGGCATTCCTCTTCGCTGCCGCCAGCGTCCTCGTTCTCGCCGCCCTCGCCGAGCTCGCCGCGAGGCGGCAGGTCCTGGTCGTGGCGCCTGTCGTCTCTCCCCTCGGGGCCGGGTTCGTGCTCTTCACGGCGCTACTTCTCCCTCGCGTCGCCGAGCAGGAGAGGCGCCTCTTCACTCAGGCCACGACGGACCCGCTCACGGGCCTCCTGAATCGGGCCGCGTTCGAGGAGCGGGCGCTGGCCGAGCTTTCCCGCGCGAGCCGCACGGGACGTAGCCTCGCGATCGCGATGCTCGACGTCGATCATTTCAAGAAGTTCAACGACCGTTTCGGCCATCTTGCGGGAGATGCCGCGCTGACGGCCGTCGCGCGCGCCGTCGCACGGACGGTTCGCGGCATCGACGCCGCGGGCCGTTACGGCGGGGAGGAGTTCATCGTGCTCCTCGTGGAGGCGGACGCCGAGGCCGGCGTGCATGCCGTGGAGCGCATCCGAGCGGCCGTCGCGTCGCTCGGGCCTCCCCGGATTCCGATCGGCGTCACGGTTTCCGCCGGAGTCGCCGTCCATTCGGGCCTGTTCGAAAGGACCTCGTTCGAGTCTCTCGTCGCCCGCGCGGACGCAGCTCTCTACTCCGCCAAGAAGGCCGGCCGCGACCGCGTGGTCCTCGAGACGGCTCCGCTGGCCGCTTCGCCGGCGGAAGTGCGCTACCGCTAGGGGGCGAGGGCCCGCGCGAGGCGGGCGAGGCCTTCCTCGATCCTGGCGCGGGAGGTCGCGAACGAGATTCGCACGCAGCGGTCCTCGCCGAAGGCGATGCCGGGTGTCACGGCGACCGCGGCGGTGTCGAGAAGGGCCTTCGCGAACGTCTGAGAGCCCGTGACATCCTGCCCGCCGATTTTTCTCCCGTAATGGGCCGAGACGTCCGGGAACGCGTAGAACGCGCCCCCGGGAGCCGCGCACGTCACGCCCGGGAGAGCGTTCAGGGCGGGAATGAGGAACTCCCTCCTTCGCGCGTATTCGGCCAGCATGCCTTCCACGGCGGGCTGCGCCTCGTCGGGCCTCGTCAGCGCCGCCACGGCGGCTCTCTGCGTGATCGAGCAGACGTTCGACGTGGCGTGGCTCACGACGCGGCCCATGAGGTCGACGAGGGCCCTGGGGCCGAGCGCGAAGCCGACGCGCCAACCCGTCATTGCGTATGTCTTCGAGAGCGTCCCGGCCACGAGGATCGTTTCGGGGAATTCCCTGGCCAGCGCGGCGGCGGAAAAGTGCTTCCCTTCGAACACGAAGCGGTCGTAGCACTCGTCGAAGAGGACCGTCCAGCCGCGCGAAGCCGCGAGCCGGACGACGGCTTCGATCTCGGAGGGTTCCATGACGGCGCCTGTCGGGTTGTTCGGCGTGTTCACGATGAGCCCCCGCGTCGCGGGCGTCGCGGCGCGGGCCACGTCGGCCGCGGTCAGGCGGAAGCGGGCGCTTTCGGGAATCGTCACGAACACGGATCGCGCGCCGGCGAGCGTCACCATCTCGGGAAAGGAAACCCAGTACGGCACGGGCACGAGGACGTCGTCGCCTTCCTCGAAGAGCGCGAGGCAGGCCGTGTGCAGCGCCTGCTTGCCTCCGGCCGTCACGATGACGTCCGCCGCCGTGTACGGCGCGTCCCACGCCGCCTGGTAACGCTCTGCGATCGCCTCGCGCAGATCCGGAATTCCCGAGGCGTCCGTGTATTTCGTGAAGTCCGATTCGATCGCCTCGATCGCGGCGTGTTTCACGAACGCCGGCGTCGGGAAGTCGGGCTCTCCCGGGCCGAAGTCCACGACGTCGATTCCCCGGGCGCGCAGCGACGCTGCCGCCTTCATGACGGCGAACGTGGCCGAGCCCGCGACGCGGGAAGCGCGCGACGCGAACCTCAACGGCGCCTCAGGGTGTTCCAGGCAGCTCGAAACACGTGTGGTTTCCGCCTTCCGAACGCGATCATGGCGATCTCCACGCCGCACCAGCCCGCATAGACGCCGATCATCGCCTCGCGCGTGCCGGGGACGGCGAATTGAACCAACCAAAACACGAAGAGGATCGCGGCCTCGAGCGCACGCAGGTCCATGTTCACGAGGAGCAGCCACCCGAGAAAGCTCTGCAGGATCGTCAGGAGGATCTCCAGGCGCTGGTGCGGGTCGAACACGATGGCCGAGGGCGCTCCCTTCGAGATCGAGTAGATGACCGGAATGAGCGCCGAGAGGATAGACCACTGATTGATCGTCGAGGAGACGAGGTTCATCACCGCCATCGGCGCTTTCGTGATCTGCCGCGCCCAGTTGAACGCCGAGAGCTTCTCCGGAAATTCCGAGAGAAAAGGCGCGACCCACTGGACGAAGACGAACTGCGAGACTCCGAACGAGACCGCGAGCGCGAGCATGGACTCCACGAACGAGTGCGCGGACACGGCGAGGATCGCGCCCCCGACCAGGAAGATGCCCGTGATGGCCCACCCGCGCCGGCGGGGCCCCTGCGCGAGCGCCCAGCGGGACACGGCCGGGAGATCCTCCATTTCCTCGACGTCGCCCTCGCGCGGAGGCACGCGCAGGAGCGCGACGAGATACGCGGCGTAGCAGGCCGTGAGGATGGCGGCGTCGACGAGCCCGAGGCTGCCCTTCCACCAGATCACGCTGAACCAGAGGAGCGGCGGCAGAAGGCCCACGATCTCGATCGCCTGCTCGTCGTCGAATCTGATCGCGATCCACGTCTTGCGCTTGCCCGTCTTCCGGGCGAAGTACGCGGCCACGAAATAAACGAGCGGCCAGCCGAGGCCCACGAGGAGGCGGATCGAGCCGGTGAAGTTCGCGATCGCGAGATGCACCTTCGCCGGGTCCTTCCCCGCCTCCCACGCGATGACGGCTTCCACCGCGAACTCGGGGAGCGTCTGGAGCCAGGCGAGGATCGCGAGGGCGAGGCCCTGGGATACGAGAAACTGGGCGGCCTCGGCCCCCCAGGCCACGAGGAACGCGGAAAAAAGAACGGACGGAAACGTCCACAGGGCGGTCAGGGGCGATGCTTTTGCGGCAACGCCGCCCGCTACCGGAAGCGTCAGCTTCATTCGAGCGGGATTTAAGCACACCGATTCGCATCTCTGCCCGCTTCCGAGGAAGGCACTACACTCTCGGTCGCTCCATGACGACGCGCATCGACTCTTCCTCGAACCCGCGCATCGCCGCGGCGATCAAGGCCGTCGCAGCGCACGAAAAGATGCTCCTCGAAGGCACGCGAATGATCGGGGAGGCACTCGACGCGCGGGTGCGGATAGAAGATGTTCTTGTTCAGAGAGACCAAGAGGAAGAAAGGGAAAGAGAAGATTTTCTTACAAGGGTAAGAGGGGAAGGATCG
Organism: Thermoanaerobaculia bacterium; assembly: GCA_963719225.1. Taxonomy (GTDB): domain Bacteria; phylum Acidobacteriota; class Thermoanaerobaculia; order UBA5066; family UBA5066; genus Fen-183. Next base: position 2,222,800 of record CAVRAY010000001.1, read on the forward strand.
CGCGTGAGCGAGGTTTCGGCGCGCGTCCTGCGAAGGCTCTCGGATCTCCCCTCGACGCGCGGCGTCGTCGCGATCGCGGCACCCCCCCTCCGTACGCTGAGCTCTCTCTCTTCGCTCTTCCCGTATTCACCTTCTAAGAAATCTTCCCTTTCTTCTCTCTTCCTCCTCCTCGACGACGTTCAGGATCCCGCGAACGTCGGCGCGATCCTGCGGAGCGGCGAGGCCTTCGGCGTCGCCGCCGCTCTCCTGACGCCCGGGTGTGCCTGGCCCTTCTCGCCGCGCGTCCTGCGCGCGTCGGCGGGAAGCGCGTTCCGGCTGCCTGTCGCGGCAGGCGTCGATCCGGCCGAGGCCGTCGCCTGGGCACGAGGCCACGGAATCGTCCTCGCGGGAGCGGCGGCTCACGGTGGCGCGCCCCCCGCGGTCCTCGCCGGCGTCCGTCCGCTCGCGCTGGTGATCGGCTCGGAAGGCCACGGGATCTCGCCGGGAATTGCCGCGGCGCTCGACCACCGCGTCACGCTGCCGCTCGCGGGCCGCGTCGACTCGTTGAACGCCGCCGTCGCCGCGGGCGTCCTCCTTCACGTCCTGTCGCGTCCGCCCGCGCCCGCGCGTTAGAATCGCCAATCGGCCGCGCCCTCCGGGCCGTCATCAAACGAAAAGCGAGGACCTCATCCCATGCGGCGAAATCTCATCGCCTCCGTTCTTCTTCTGTCTTCGGCGACCCTGGCGCTCGCCGAGGAACCGGCGAAGCCCGCCACCAAGAAGGCGGCTCCCGCCAGGACCGGCTCCGCGAAGGCCGCCGGCGCGGCTCCCGCGACCGAGAGCGCCAGGACGCTCTACGCCATCGGGCTCGTGATGAGCCAGAATCTCGGACCGCTCAAGCTTTCGCCCGCGGAGCTCGCTTCTGTGCAGGAGGGCATCGCGGACGGAGTCCTCGGCCGCGCCCCCAAGGTGGAGCTCCAGACGTACGGCCCGAAGATCCGCGAGTTCGCGAACGCGCGCGTCGCTTCGGGTGCCGAAGCCGAGAAGAAGGCCGGCACGGCGTTTCTCGCGAAGGAAGCGGCGGAGAGCGGCAACGTCAAGCAGCCGACCGGGTTCCTCTACAAGGAGATCAAGGCCGGAACGGGCGCCTCGCCGAAGGCGACCGACAAGGTGAAGGTCCATTACCGCGGCACCCTCACGGACGGCACCGTCTTCGACAGCTCGATCGAGCGCGGTGAGCCCGCGTCCTTCGAGTTGAACAGGGTAATCCCGTGCTGGACGCAGGGTCTGCAGCTCATGAAGACGGGGGGAAAGGCCCGCCTCGTGTGCCCTTCGGACCTGGCCTACGGCGACGGCGGCAGCCCTCCCAAGATCAAGGGCGGCGCGACGCTGATCTTCGAGGTCGAGCTCCTCTCGATCGAAAAGTAGTCCGCCTCAGAACACTTCGGCGGTGAACCGGAGGAGGCGGGGAGGGCTCGGGCCCTTCCAGCTCTCCTCCGGAAGGCCGGCCCTCAGGCATGCCTGGGACAGGATGCGCGGGCCGTCCCAGCCGAACGTCGCGGCATCCTGAGGCAGGACGACTCCGCGGCGTTTCCCTTTTTCGACGACGACACCATGCAGGCGCGAGTCGGGCCGGGAGAGAACGGGAATTTCTTCGGAGGAAGAGAAGATTTCTTCGAAGGTGGAGAGGATGGAGATCTCGGGCACGTAGCGCGGCAGCTCCCTGGCGGTCGCTGGAGGGAACCTCGGGTCGCGCAGGAGTGCCGTCACGGCGTGCTCCTCGACCTCTTCGACGAGCCCGCGCGCGGCCTCGGTCGTTCCGCTGCGCCCCCGCGGCCGCCCGTCCCTCTTCCACGTCACGAAGACGGGCGCGGGCCCCGCGAGCGCTCCGCTCGCGGGAATCTCCGGCCGCACCGGAGCGCGCAGTCCGATCGCGCGCGCCGCCGCCGACAAAGCGACCTTTCTAAGAATCTCTCTCTCTTCCTCCGAAAGCATCATGATGCGAGCCATTGGGCGAGCGCATCGCCCGTGAGGTGCTCGAACTCGTCCAGACGCCCGGTGAAAAAGTGATCCGACCCGGGGACGGCGAGAAAAGTCCAGCCGCGTGCGGCGGCGATCTCGCGGGCCCGCGCCGCCGAGCTGAACTGGTCCTCTCCGCCCTGGATCCACGCGACCCGGGTGTCGGGAGGGACGGCGCCGTCCGGCTCGTCGCGGTCGGTCGGGACTCCGATGAGAAGCAGCACGTCGGGCCTGAGGCGCTCTGCGGCCCTCAGGGCGCACAGCGCGCCGAACGAGAAGCCCGAGAGTACGAAGGCGCCGTTCGGCTGCCTGGTTCTCAGCCAGCGTCCGGCCGCGACGACGTCCTCGGTTTCGCCGGCGCCGCCGTCGTACGTCCCCGCGGATGCGCCCACCCCCCGGAACTGGAACCGGAGCGCCGCGAGCGAGAACTGTCCCGACAGAAGGCGTGCGGTGCGGTGCACGACCTTGGTGCGCATCGTTCCGCCGAGCCGCGGATGGGGGTGCGCCACGAGCGCCGCCCCGGCCGGAGCGGCCGGCGCGCGCAGGAGCGCCTCCAGGGGGCCTGCGGGACCGGGAATCTCGAGCGACGTGAGCTTCACCGGGGCCGCATCCCGCATCGAAACGACGTTAGCACGCGACCTTTTCCCGGTCGCCCGTTGAATTTCACCTCCCCGGACGGCTATAAGGGGATCCCCCAGGGAAGCCTTCCTCGCGTCAGGAGCGTGCCATGAAGAACATCGTTCACATCGTCGGAACCGGGACGATCGGAGAGCCACTCATCGGTCTCTTCACGGACTTCAAGCAGCATCTCGGAATCGACGAAGTGACGTTCCACAAGCGCACGCCCATGAAGACCGAGCGGGCGAAGGTGGCGCACCTCATGTCGCGCGGCGCGCACCTCGCGACCGAGGACGACAAGACGGCGGATTTCGAGGCCCTCGGCCACAGCGTCTCCTACACGGCGCAGGAGGCTCTCGAGCGCGCGACCGTCGTCATCGACTGCACGCCCGCCGGGAACGACAACAAGGAGGCCTACTACAAGCACGTGAAGGGTCCGCGCGGCTTCGTCGCGCAAGGCTCCGAGTTCGGCTTCGGGAAGATGTACGCGCGTGGAATCAACGACGCGGCTCTCATCCCCGGCGAAGACCGGTTCCTGCAGGTCGTCTCGTGCAACACGCACAACCTCGCGATCCTGATCAAGACGCTCGGCATGTCGGGGGACGAGCTCGTGATGGACCGCGCGCAGTTCGTCTGCATGCGACGGGCGAACGACGTCTCGCAGAACAAGGACTACATCCCCGCGCCGACCGTCGGCAAGCACGACGACGACGTGTTCGGGACGCACCATGCCCGCGACGTCTTCCATCTCTACGAGACGCTCAACCTGAAGCCCAAGGTCTTCTCGTCGGCCCTGAAGCTCAACACGCAGTACATGCACTCCGTGTGGTTCAACTTCGAGCTTGCGAAGCCGATCGACAAGAAAACGGCCGTCGAGCGCCTCAAGGAGAATCCGCTCGTTGCGCTCACCGAGAGGAAGAGCGCGAACGAAGTGTTCTCCTTCGGCCGTGACCACGGGTATTACGGGCGCATCCTTTCCCAGACCGTCATCTCGACGCCCACGCTCGCCGTCGCCGACAAGGGCCGCGAGATCGTGGGGTTCTGCTTCACGCCGCAGGACGGCAATTCCCTTCTCTCGTCGGTCGCCGGCGCCATCTGGCTCATGGACCCGACGCACGCCTCGGAGCGGATCCAGGTTCTCAAGCGGTTCGTGTTCCGGGAAATTTAAGAGAGGAACGGGGATGAGCGATCCCCCCGTCTTCCCTTCTAAGAAGATCATTCTCTTCGAACGCTGCATCTCGCTTCTTGTCGCCATTCTTGGAGCGACCCTCGTCCTGCACCACATGGCTGGCGATTCCGCGACGACGGACGAGCCCGTGCACATCGCGGCGGGCGTGGAGATCGTCCGGGACGGGACGGGCCGGTGGAACCCGGAGCATCCGCCGCTCGCGAAGGCTCTCGCCGGCCTCGCCCTCACCGGTCTCGACGTCCGGCCCGCAGGCGATCCCGTCGCGAATCCCTCCCACGCCGGCCTTCTCCTTCGCTTCCTCTTCGAAAACCAGACGCCCGCCGAGACGATCCTGTTCCGCGCGCGCCTGCCGTTCGTGGCGCTGTTTCTCGCCCTGCTCTTCGCCGTTCGGCGCGAAGCCGCACGCCGCTTCGGCATGGCCGCGGGCGGCGCCGCGCTCGCGTTCGCGGCTCTGGAGCCGAACCTCATCGCCCACGCCGGCGTCGTCCACACGGACCTCGCCGTCACGCTCTTCCTCGTCCTCTCGCTCGGGCCGCTCTCCCGCATTCCCGACGCGAACGACCGCATCGCTCCCGTTTTCCTCGGAGTCCTCTGGGGACTCGCGTTCCTCTCCAAGTACAGCGCGCCGCTGCTGGTGCTCGTAACACTGCCGCTCATGTTCGTCGGAGGACCGGGGACCAGGGAGAATTTGCTTAGGAAGGAAAGAGGGCTCGCCCGTGGCGTAGCTCGTGTGGGCGGGCGCCTTCTCCTCGCTACTTTCATAGCAATCCTCGTCGTTTTCCTCGGATTCTTTCTCGCCTACCGAAACCAATCGGCTTCGGATCGGGAGGCGCTGGCCCGAAATCGGTTGCTCTTGAAAGGACATTCGCAGGCCTGTAGCGACTTCGCGATCGGGGCGGGTCGCCTTGCTCCACCGCTCGGGAACGTCGCGACCGGAGCGCTCTCCGTGGCGCTTCAGAGCCGCGTCGGCGCCGGCCCCTCCTATTTCATGGGACACGTCGCCGAGGGCGGGAGCCCATGGTATTTCCCCGTCGCCTTCCTCGTGAAGGTGTCCCTCGGTCTCGTCGCCGGCGCGGCCCTGGGAGTCTTCTCTCCGGTCGGACGTCGGTTCGGCCTCTTCGTCGTCGGAGCCCTCGTCGCGTTCTTCGTCCTCTCCGCCGGGGCCGCGTACAACATCGGCGTGAGGCATCTGCTCTTCGCGTTCCCGCTTCTCGCGATCCTCGCCTCCTCGGCGGCCGCGGAACTCCGGCCCATGGGCCGCGCCCTTCTCCTCGGAGGGTTTCTCGTCGTCGAGGCGATCGAGGTCCTGGCGGCTCATCCGCACGAGCTCGCGTTCTTCAACGTGGCGGCCGGCGGGCCTTCGGGCGGGCGGCGGTTCCTCGTGGACAGCAACCTCGACTGGGGCCAGGATCTCGCGCGGCTTTCGATCCAGGCGCCCGCCTACTCTTCGAAGCCGCTTCCCGCCATCGTCTTCGGAGGGGACCTCCCGCGGCGCTATCCCTCGCTCCGGCAGCTCGCGCCGGGTGACGAGGACCGCCCCGGCGCCTTGATCGCGATCGGCGAGACGCCGATGGCCCTCGGACCCGAGCTCCTGGCCTCGAAGGGCGCCGCTCGGGACGCCGAACGTCTCGCCGCGCTCCAGCGGGCTCTTCGCTCCAGGGGAAACCGCATCGGGACGATCGGCGGCTCGATCGGCATCTGGCGCCTGAGTCCGTGAACGCAGCGGCCGCTGTGAAAGACTTGGGGCCGGAAGGGGGACCCATGGGAACGATCGTGCACACGTCCCGCATCTGCATCACGCGTGAGAAAGGCCCGACCCGCAAGGCGTTGATCGAGGGCTTCTCGGAGCCCGTCTATTACGGCGTCCACGGCGGGATCAAGAGCTTCTACAAGGTGGAGCCCGAGAAGGAGCACGCCGCGACGCTGGACCACATCGTGGGCGCAGTGGCCGGTTGAATGATGGGGACACTGGCCACGGTGCTGGCCGGAAGAAAGATCCCGACCTTCGCGGATCGCTATCGCGCCGACGTCGAGGGGGACATCGAGGACATCGACGGAGTCCTGAGGATCACCCGGATCCGCGTCGCGTACACGCTCTCCGTCCCCCCGGGGAAGACCGAGGAGGCACGCGACGCGCTCAGGACGTACATCACCCGATGCCCGGCGGCCATGAGCGTGAGGGGGTGCATCGAGCTCATCGACTCGGCCGAAGTCACCGAGCTTCCCGGCTGAGACGGATCAGGCGAAGACGGCTCCCCGCTCGTGAAGGAGCTCACGAAGGATCGACCGGTGACAGCGTGCCTCGGAAGGACAGTAGCAGCCGACGGAGAACGACGTTCCGTGAGACAAAGCGGCAAGCAGGTCCAGGACATGCGCTTTGTCCGGCTGCTTCATCTCGGCTCGATAGCGTCTGCCGAAATTCCGCCACCGTGAAGCGTCGTCTGCCGCTTTGCCCGCCTTGAGGAGCTCCTCGCTGGGCGCCACCTCGGGCAGCCAGACGTCGTAGAAATCCCGCGACGCAAAGTCGGCCTTCGGGACTCCACGCGGCGGGCGCCGGACGGTTCCGATGCGCAGCCCCTCTCCCGCGACACGCGGGTCTCCCAGCCGGACGATGCGGATGGGCATTCGTTCCTCCTGATTGAAGCGATATCGCCACGATAACAAGCGCCGCTCACGCGTTCGCCAGCATCAGCTCGAGCGCCTGCGAGATCGACGCCCCGTCCTCGAGGCCGGAGAGACGCGGAACGCGCCGACGCAGCGCTTCGAGGCGCTGCGGCTCGACGGCAAAGTCATAGGCGAGGATGACGGGGACGCCTTCGAGCATCGGCGCGAGCGCGTCGAGGATGTAGAACCCCTGGTGCGTCGCGAGGTGGCGCACGGCGCGGACGCGGTCGCCTCCGAACCGCGCGACGAGCGACTCGGCGTCTCCCGCGAGGGCGGCTTCCGGCGTCCGGTCGAAAACGACGTCGAGGAACACGGCTCCCGGCCGCTCCGCCGCGACCGCGGAGCGAGCCGACTCGAGGTCCCCCGCCCGCACGAAAACGGCCTCCAGCCCCCGCGCGGCCGCGAGACGCTGGAAGCCTTCGACGTATTCGGACCCGTCCTCCACGACGAGGACCGTGCGAGGGGGAGTCATGCGGCCTCCTCCACCGCCGCGAACTCCACCGCGACGCCTTTCGTGAACTCCCCCGTTCCCGGCGTGACGTCCACGAGACCGTCCCAGCGCCGGACCAGGTCCGCGACGACGCCGAGGCCGCGCTCGGCGGCTCTTCCCCGGATCATCTCCGCGGTGAGGAGCCGGGGATCCCCGTCGAAAAGCACGAACCGCGCGAGGGCCTGGCCGGTCACGGGGTCGCGCCTCTCTTCGGCGAGGAGCGCGAGACGCGGAGCCTGCAGGGCATTCGCGAAGAGATTTCGCCAGAGCGTGGCCCAGTCCCCCTCCGGGACGCGGACCCTCACGCATTTTCCGTCCGCCTCCTCTCCGAACAGCCCGAGGCCCGCGAGCGGCGGTGCCGCAGCGTCGTTTTCGCGCGCGACGCTCGCGAGAAGGGATCGGAGCCTCTCGAACCGGGCCTCCGTCGAACCCGCGACGTCGAGAGTCGCCGTCAGGAGCTGCGCGGTCCGCGGATTGAGCGTCGCCGCGGCCCGGCGAAGGGACCGGCTCAGCTTCTCGAGGCGCCGCGCCGGGAGCGAACCTTCATCGGCGAGAAGTGCGAGATCGGCACGGATTCTCTCCAGGGCCTCGAGAGACCGAGAGACCCGGGAGAGAAGCGGATCCTTGAATCGAAGGTTCAGGCGCGCTCCGCGGCGGCGCCCGATCGCCTCGAGGTCACGCAGGGCTCTCCGCGCCTCGGCGACGAGCCCCGGCGTCCCAGGGTTCCCGTAGAGACGCTCGACCAGGAGCGGGGCGGCCTCGGCGAGTCCCTGCTGCGAGTCCAGACGCTCCAGCGCCTCGCCGAGAAGCAGACCGCCGTGCTTGAACGCCTCGTGGGAAAGGCGGCCCGCCACGGAGCGCGCGTCGTGCGTCGCGCCGGGATCACGCTTCAGCCACTCTTCGAGCGTGAGGCCCAGCCGCCTTCTCCCCCAAGAGAGAATCGCCGCGAAGAGCGCGCACAGGCCGCCGCCGAGCGCGACGCCTCGCAGCGTGTCCTGTCGCCTCTCCTCGCGCGCCAGCGCCGCCTGCGCCTCCTCGGCATGGACGCCTCCGGCCGCTTCCGCGAGATAGCGCCGGAAAAGCGCCGCCGCGCGCGACGAACGTCCTTCCCCCGACGCGATTCTCCCGAGCGCGAAGAGCGCCTCGCGGGAGCCGGCCTGATCCGCGTGCTCCCAGGCGCCCTCGGCGTCGCGCTCCCGTCCGGCCTGCCGGCCCAGCAGCTCGGCCAGCCGCTCCCATGCGGCCGCGCGGGACGGGTCGATTGCGACGGCGCGCCTGAGCACCTCTTCGGCGCCGAGGAGGTCCTCCCGCCTCTCGCGAAGCGCGGCGCGAAGCTCGAGGGCGGGCACGAAGCGGGGATCGAGGCGTTCGGCCTCGGCGAGCTCGGCCTCCGCCGCCTCCCAATCGCGCGCCGTCGGCCGGCCCGCGTAGACCTGCGCGAGACGGAATGCCCCCACGGCGGGAGACGCGGGATCCGATCCGAGAGCGATCGGCTCGGGACCCGAGGTCTTGGCGAGACGCGCGCGCAGGCGTTCGCGGAAGGAGGAGGATTCCGCTTTCTCCGCTTGCGGAGCGAGAGCCCTCCATGCGTCGAGCCGCTCGAGGGCGCGCGCAGGGTCGCCCCACGCCGCCCAGCGGTTCGCCGCCTCGCGCTGGAGACGCAGCAGGTCCGGCCGGAGCGCGACGGCTCGGTCGAGAAGCGCGAGCGACTCCTCCTTCGCCGGGCGGTCGGGCTCGTTCCAGAGCAGATTCGAGAGGGCAACGAGGGCCTCGAAACCGTCCGGCTCCGCCGCGAGAGCCGTCCGGTACGCCGCGGCCGCCTCGCCGCTCCGGCCGCTTCGTTCCTCGACGCTCCCGAGGGCGAGAGCGGCCTCCGAGTATCCGGGCGAGAGCCGGAGCGCCTTTCGGAACGCCTCTCGCGCGGCTTCATTCGCTCCACGCCTCAACGCGGTCTTCCCGTCCGCGAAGGCGCGGCGGGCGTCCGCCGAGGGCGGCGCAAAGCCGGGCCGAACGGGAAGCTTGCGGGCCTCGTCCTCGGCGTCCAGCCGGCGGATGTTCTCGCCGATCCAGTCGGCGCCCGACCGCGCGCGCCTCTGCAGCGCGGTGAGCACGTGCCCGTACTGGAGGATCGCGCCGCGCCGGTCCCCGCGCGCTTCCGCCTGCCGCGCGAGCACGAGCCGCTCGGCCGGCGACAGGGCCTCGGGGGCCTCCTTCGCCGCGATCTCGAGGAGGCGCGCCTCGTCGTCCGTGTCGCCCGCGACGGCCGCGAGGTCCGCGCCGCGCAAGGCGAGAGCGAGCGAGGGCGACGCGAGACGCGCGCGCCGGACCAGATCGCGCGCGCCCGCGAGAGCCTCCGGGCTCGGCGTTCCCTCGGCGACGAGATGCTCGGCCTGGCTCGCCAGAGTCGCCGGATCCTCGGCGCAGTCCGTCGCCGGCCTCGGAGCGACGGCGAGGAGCAGCGTCAGGACCGCCCGCAGCATCCTCACGCCTCGCGGCGCGCCGAGAGGCCGAGCTTGTTGAAGCGCAGGCGGACGGCACGCTCGTCGGCCGCCGACCCGGTCATCCTCTCGGCCATGCGAGCGAAGTCGCCTTCACACTCATGAAACAACTGGCGGAAGGCGGAGCGCTCGAGCTCGCGCCGGAAGCTCTCGACACTTTCGACTTTCGGACGCGGAAGCGCGAACACCTCGTCGGCCGATGCGACGTCTTCCTGGCGAGCCTCGGCGAGGAGATCGAAGAGCAGCCGCGGATCCATCGTGAACACGATCCGCCCCGACCGGTCCCTCGTGGCGGCCGTCCGGCCGTACAGGGTCGCCGCGAGGAGATCGGCGAGGACCATCGCGAATTGCCGCACGTTTCCGGGCCAGGGATGGCGGGCGATCGCCTGCCATCCTTTGCGCGGAAGGGTGAAGACGATCGGGGCCCGGCTGCGCGAGAGCTCTTCCTCGCCGCGCGCGAGCTCGAACGTATCCTCGCGGTCCGGCTCCGCCCCTCCGGCCGCGCGCGCCTGCGCCGCGATCTCCTGCCGATGTACCGGATCCGAGAAGAAGTCCGCCGCGAAATCGTCGGCGAGATCCTCGAGGTCCTCGCGGCGCGCCGAAAGAGGCGGCAGCTCGAGCGCGAGCGCGGGGTTGAGGCGCATCAGGAGATCGGCGCGGAAGAGACCCTCCGCGACGCGCTTCTTGAGGTCCACGTTGGACGCCGCGACGATGCGCGCGGTGTGCGGCAGGACGGACGTCGCCCCCACGCGCCGAACGACGCCGTCGTTGAGCGCCGTCAGGAGGGCCTTCTGGGCATCGGAGGAGAGGTTCTCGATCTCGTCCAGAAAGAGAGTCCCGCCCGCGGCGGCCTCGAAGACGCCCGGGCGATCCGCCACCGACCCGGTGTACGAGCCGCGCACGGAGCCGAAGAGAGCGGCCTGCAGGAGCGTCTCCGGCACGGTCGCGCAGTCGAACGAAACGAGCGGGCCCTTGCGCGACGAGAGCGGATGGATGACCTCCTTCACGAGAAAGTTCTTCCCCGACCCCGTCGGCCCCGTCAGGAGGAGCGGCAGCGGCGTGGGGGCGAGGGAGGAAATCCGGCGGCGCAAATCCCTCATCGCGCCTCCCCGGCCCCAGAAGAACCTTCCCGTCGAGAGAGGCGACTCGCGCTCCGCGAGAACTCGGCGCACGAGGCGCACGAGCCCCTCGCCCGTCGTCTCGTCCTCGCCGACGGTGTACGTGAACGCGTCGGCGCGAAGGCGGCGGGCTTCGTCCTCGAACGGAATCTCCTCGTGCGCCGTCGTCAGCACGACCGGCAGATCTCTCTCGCGATGCCGCAGGCGCTCCAGGATGAAGAGGCCCTGCCGGTCGCGCCGGTCGCGCCGGTCGCGCTTCCCCGCAACCGTCTCGCCGAGCGGTCGGCGGTCGGGCAGGAGGTCCTCGTCCGAGATGTCGAACCTCAGGTCGAGAACGACGAGATCCGGAATTCGTCCCGCGCGCGCGAGCGCCGCCTCGGCCTCGGGCCAGCTTCCCGCCCAGGTCTTCTCCGCCGAGGGCCCGAGCAGGACCAGGTCGGGCGCATGCCGCCGCAGGAATTCCGCGGTCTTCGGCTGATCGTCGACGACCAGGACGCGAGGGCCGCGAGCCGTCATCGGCGCGCTCCAGGAGGCCGCACGATCTCCGGGCCGTCGTCGAGGGCGACGCGGCGGTAGAACGCGGTGCAGGCGCGGGACGCTTCGAGGCAGGCTTCGTCGAGGGAGACAAGAGAAAATTCGGAGAGAGAGGAGATTTTGTTTTCGGAAGAAGAAGAAGGAGAAGAAGAAGATTCTTTGAATGGGAAGAGATTGGAGGCGAGGCGCTCGAGGTCCGACATTGCGCGATCCAGCGTCTGGAGGTCCGGATCGTCTGCCGGAAACGACGGCCCCTCTTCCCTCTTCCATTCCAAGAAGATCTTCAGAACGTCCTCACTGGCTCTGCCGCCTCTCGTGCGCGGCAGAAGGTCCGCTACGAGCCGCGCACGCAATTCGTCCGGGCTCGTTTCTCTCTCTTCCGGCGCGCTCCAGCGGAGGGCCTTGCCCACGTCGTGCTTCAACCGAAAGGCTGCGGACTTTCTCCGCAGCCTCCGGTCTTCGGTGTCTTGATGGTCTCGCCGTGTGCCCGTCATCCTCTTCGATTATCCGCTCAGCCGTTCGGTCATCTGCTGCAAGCGGTTCCAGTCCACGACGCCCGGAGCCGAGTACGGACGATCCACGAGGACCGGGCGACGGGTTCCTTCGGTGTCGCAGAGGACGTGCCGCTTCGGAATCCTCAGGCCGTCGGGCGTGAACCCTTCGCACACGACGAGGAGGAGGCGGCCGTCCGGCGAGAACCCGAGTGACGTGGTGTACCGATCCTCTCCCGGCGCCGGCCCTGCCGAGGTCGCCGAAACGCCGACCGACAGGACCTCGGGCTCGGCGGACGCCGCCGGCTCGATCACGCGGGCCCGGGCGATGTCCAGCAGCCGCGTTCTGCGACGGCCCGCGGTGGGCGCCTCGTCCCACACGAGCTTCTTCCCGGTGGCGTCGAACGCGAGACTCGCCGGGTCCGCGCCCACGACCGTGTAGGGCTGGATGGCGTCCCTGCCGTCCGGTCGCGTCACGACGAGCAGCGTGACTCCGCCCCGCGCGACGAACAGGGCGCGCAGGCCGGATGCGGAGACGACGGGCTTGTCCGAAACGACCTTGCGCGGAAGAGATTTCGTGAGGCGCGCGACGAGGCGGTCGGCCGCGCGGCGGCGCGCGGCATCCGGCGCCGTCGCCGTGACCTCGGAAGCCGACTCGATCGCGCCGTCGCGATAGACGGCGAACGCCTCGACGTCGCCGCGGCGCGCGGCTCCCTCGGCGAGCCACGACAGCAGCCGCGCGCGCTCGAGGAGAAACGCCACGCGGCGCGGGGACGCGGGGAATGAGGCGAGGAACTCGGCCAGGTCGCGCTCGCGACGGGTGGCGGCAGAGACGTCCGCGGGCGCCTGCGGATCCACGAGCGGGCCGCACGACGTCAGGAGCCGGAGCCGCGCGCGCTCGGCGACGTCGGCCTGAGGAGCGAGGGCGATCAGCCGGCGATAGGCCGCGCCGTCGTACCGATATCCGCCGCCGTCGCCCTTCGGAACGAGCGTCATGCCCCAGATCCGCGCGAGCCGGACCGAGGCGGGCTCTCCCCCGTCCTCCCGCGGCCGTGCCGAGGCCGCGAGGAGCTCGCCGGCGCGGCCCAGGAGCTCCCACGCCTCGACGCGCGAGGCGTCGCGCCGCGTGACTTCGTGAAGATACGCCGCGGCGAGAACGGGCCGGTCGTTCGCATCGAGAAGGAGGCGTGCGTTGCCGACGAGCCGTTCGATCGATTCTCGCGGGTCGTCGAGGACGAAAAACGCCGAGGAGTCGGTCCAGCCGCGCGATGCGGGGACGGTGCCCCAGGCCGGCGCCAGGACGAGGACGCGGCTGCCGCTGCGCTCCAGGAGCTGCGCCGGAGCGCTGGCCGCGACGCGCCCGCCGTTCCCGAGGCGATCCGCGGGCGTTTCGCCGAGGACCACCGAACGGAGCGCGACGAGGTCCTTCCCTTCCGGCTCGTCGGCGCGGGCGAGCGCCGCGAGGAGCAGGGGCGAGGCGAGGAGCCCGAGGAACGCGAGCAGCCTGAGGATCGGGGCGACGTACCGGCGGAACATGTGAACCTCCCGGCGCGATGTCCTGTCCGCGCCTGGCAGGGCCAGTTCACGCTTCGTGCCGCGAGGGCGATCACGCCCGGTGCGTTTCTGGTAACGCCTGTATTATGCGATATGGAGTAGTTTTCTTAGAAAAGGAGATAACTCACAGGTCGTGATAGTCGAGCCGGATCTTCGTCTCCGCGAAGGTCTTTCCGTCCACCTCGACGTACGGGTAGATGAAGAAGTTCAGCGGGCCGTCCTTCTGCGGCGGGGAGAGCGTGAGATCGCGGCCCGTCGTGATGTCGTACCGGTCCGGGTCGAGATGGCCGAAGAGGTACGCCTTCTTCACGGGCTCTTTCGTCTTCGCGGCGTCGGACGCGTCGACCGGCACCCAGCCCTGCCCGGGTGCCCAGAACTCCGCCCAGCAGTGATATCCGGGCACGGAGCCTTCCTTTTCGGGCTTCAGCGGGAAGCCGATGGAGAAACGCACCGGGATCCCCTCGGCGCGCGCGAGCGCCATGAACGCCGAGTGGAAATCCGTGCAGTTCCCTTTCTTCACATCGCAGAAGCGCTCCGAGTCGCCCTTTCCCCAGCCCGGGGCGGTCTTGTCGTACGTGCCGTTGTCGACGAGGTAGTCGTAGAAGGCCCGCGCCTTCGAGACGTTGTCGGTCTTTCCCGCCGACAACGTGCGGGCGAGCTCCCTGACGCGGGGCGTCAGCGGCACGAGCCGGTTCGGCTTGAGGAGCTCCGACGCGCCGGGAGGCGCGGTCCTCTTCGCGCTGCCTGGAGCGGGCGCCACGGCCTCGCGCCTCGTGACGCGATACGTCGCCTTGACCTCGAGGTCCTTCCCGAGCTGCTCGGGCTGGTCGAGGACGAAATGCGCGAGGCGGTTCCCCGCCGAATCGGTTTCGAGCGTGAACGGAGCGGGCGCCTGGATTTTCATCTCGGAAACGGACTGATACGGGCCGTCCGACGGCAGCGGAACCCAGACCTCCGCCTTCTTCGCCGTGGCCGGAAGAGCCGCGATCGTGCCGACGTAAGTGGCTTCGAAGGACCTCACCGTTGGCGTCTTCGTGCCCGCGACGAGAAAGGCCCCCGAGCAGGCGGCGAGAACGGCAGCGGCGGCGCAGAGCTTTTTCATGGTTCCCCCCGGCCGGATTCTAGGGACGGTCGCTTCCCTTTCTCAACTCGCGAGCGAAAGAAAGTGGAATGCCGCGATCACCAAAGAATGCGTGATGGCTCCCCGCCGGATGAGGCCCGGGATGCGGGCCAACGGCACGAGCTCGACGGCCAGGTCTTCGCCTTCGTCGGGGATGAGCTCCCCCACGGGGCGGCACCCCTTCGCGAGATAGGTCGTGCACCGATTCGAGAGGATGGCGGGATTCGGCTCCACGACCCCGAGCCGCTTCCAGCTCCGCGCCACGTGCCCCGTCTCCTCGCGCAGCTCGCGTCGGCCGGCGACCAGAGCCGAGCCGTCGTGGGTCTCCACGCCGCCGCCCGGGATTTCCAGCGTGACCGTGCGCGTGCCCGCCCGGAACTGCCTGACGAGGACGACCTCGTTCCGATCCGTCAATGCGATGACGTTCACCCAGTCGGGGCAGTCGAGGACGTAGAACGGGTGCGGAAGACCAGTTCTCGGCGAGCGCAGGATCTCGCGCCGCACCGAAAAGACCTTGAAGCTGCCGAGCGCCTCGCGGGAGACGACCGGCCAGATTGAGGGAATCGTCCGAAAAACACCGGGCGAGATTTGCTTAGAAGACGAGCCCCTCTTCCCTTTCAAAGAAATCTTCTCTTCGTCTTCTCAGCCGTTCCCGAAGCCCGTGATGATGTAGGAGCCGCTCTTGGCGTCGCGTTTCAGCGAGATGACTTTCGCCTTCTCGGCGGCCTCGAGCAGCTCCGAGAACGCGCGGAAACCGTAATAGCTCTCGTTGAACGACGGATTCTTGCGCTGCATGGTCTGCTTGACCATCGAGCCCCAGAGGATTTCCTTGTTCTCGCGCTTCAACGCGAGGATGGAGTCCATCAGGAGGGAGAACGCTTCGGCCGTCTTCTCCGGCAGGCCCTGGAGAGACGCCGTCTTCGACTTCTCGCGAACGAGGTCCTCGTAATAGAGGAACTCGTCGCAGTTGTCGATGAGGAGCTCCGACGTCGAACCCTTCACGCCGAAGCCCAGGACCTGCTTGTTGTTCTCCTTCAGCTTCGAGACGAGAGGGGAAAAATCCGAGTCGCCGGATCCGATGACGAACGTCGTGATGTGCTCCTTGTTCGAGGCGAGGTCCATCGCGTCGACGACCATCCGGATGTCTGCGGAGTTCTTTCCGGTCATGCGGTGCTGCGGGATGTCGATGAGCTCGAACGCGCTCTCGTGAAACGCGCGCTTGTATTCCAGGTAGCGGCTCCAGTCGGCATACGCCCGCTTGACGACGATCTTCCCCTTCTCGAGGAGCCGCGAGATGAGGAGCTTGACGTCGAACTTCGGATGTCCGCTCTCGCGCAATCCGATGAGGAGGTTGTCGATGTCGATGAAGAGGGCGAGGTTCTGTTCTTCCTGATTCATGGCTCCTGCCGGTGGCGGGGTTCCCATCCCCTCGATGAAATTCGACGGGGCGGAAACAGGGGACGGGGGCGCAAAAACGGGCTCGGCTTCGGGAAACGGGGCGTCGGCGAGGTCCTCGGGTGTCTTTGGCGGGACGCCCGAGCGTCCGCGCCCGCCGCGGCGGCGGCGCCGGGCGCCGCCCGCGGCCTTCGGGGCGGCGTCGCTCACGAAACCTCTGTCACGGAGCGCCATTGTCGCACGGATCGGGCTTGCGCGGCCTGATGCGAGAATCCGGACCATGGAGTCTCCTCCTCTTCTTTTCGATCTCACGGGCCGCGGCGCGGTCGTCCTCACCGGAAAGGACCGCGCTTCGTACCTTCACGGCCTCGTCACGAACGACATCAAGAATCTGACCCCGGGCACCGGCTGCGCGGCGGCCTTCCTGACGCCGAAGGGAAAGCTCCTGGCCGACTGCGTCGTCCTGGGCGAGGAGGACCGCCTCGAGATCGACTGCGAGCCGGAGCTCGCGAAGAAGATCGAAGATTTGCTTCGGAAGTATCTGGTATTCAACGAGGTCGAGATCGGGACTCTCACATCGGAGACGGCCGTCTTTCACCTCCAGCATTCGGCGGCGGGTGACGCGGTCGAAGATTTTCTGAGAAGGGTAATAGGGGAAGGAGAGCTCCGGCCCGCCGTGGCGTTGCCGGACACGCCGCACGCCCACGTCATGGCGTTAATTTCCGGCGACGTCCGCCTCGTTCGCGAGAACCGCACCGGCATCCCGGGCTACGACGTCCGCTTCCCCTCTTCCCACTCAGAAGAAATCCGAAAAGCATTCCTCGCCGCCGGGGCGCGGCAGGCCTCGGACGCCGAATTGGAAAGCCTGCGCATCCGGGCCGGCATCCCGCGCTGGGGCTTCGAGCTGACGGAAGCCGTCCTGCCTGACGAAGCCGGGCTGAGGGAGCGGGGCTTCATCTCCGACAGCAAGGGCTGCTACATCGGACAGGAGACGGTGGCCCGCATCAAGACGTACGGTCACGTGAACCGAAGCCTCGTGCGCCTGCTTCTCGAGGGGGAAGCTCCCGCGGCCGGCAGCGAGATCCTCTTCGAGGGGGAGAAGGCCGGAGCCGTGACGAGCGCCGCCCCGGGGGCGGCATCCGCTCCGGCCACCGCCCTTGCGTACGTCCGGCGAGAGCGCGCCGCTCCCGGAACGCGGCTCCTCGTCCGCACGAGAGAAGGCGACCGCCCCGCGACGGTGTCGCCGCCGCCCGTTGCCTGAGTCCCGCCCGCGTCCGCGCGCGGACGGCCGGGCGATCGCCGCCCTCATCGCCGTCCAGGTCTGCTTCGGCACGTTTCCGGTATTCGGGAAGCTCGCGCTCGCCGAAACGCCCCCGATGGTCCTCGCCGCGATGCGCGCGGTCGCCGGCGCGATCGTCCTCACGCTCCTCGCACGCGTTCTGGCACCCGAGGAGAAGCCCCCCGAGCCGCGCGACCGCCGCATGCTCATCGTCCTGTCGCTGTTCGGCATCGTCGCGAACCAGACGTTGTTCGTGAGCGGACTCGCCCGCACGACAGCGACGAACGCGACGCTGTGCACAGCGGCCACGCCCGTCTTCACGATGCTCATTGCCGCGGTTTCCGGACGCGACCGTCCGTCCGTGAGGAGGATGCTGGGAGTTCCGATCGCCCTCGCGGGGCTCCTGACACTCCTGGACGTGGCCCACCTCGACTTCAGCGACCGGACGCTCGTCGGGAATCTCCTGATCCTCTCGAACGCCCTGTCGTACTCGATCTTTCTCGTTCTCTCCCGCGACGTTCTCGCTCGAAGGTCCGCGGCCTCCGTGACGGCCGCGATCTTCCGCTATGCCGCCCTGCCGATCCTCCTACTCGCCGTGGCCGACCTCGGGACGTTCCGGCCGGGCGCGCTGACCGGCCGTGCCTGGATCGGAATCGCCGGCGTCATCGTCCTTTCGACGATCGTGGCATATGCCCTTAATACGTGGGCTCTCGCGCGGATGACCGCGACGACCGTCGCGATGTTCATGTACGTGCAGCCTCTCGTCGCGATCTCCCTCGCGCGGGCGGTCCTCGGCGAGCGACCGTCGCCTCAGACGGCGGTGGCGGCGGCGCTCATCTTCGCGGGCGTGGCGCTCACGACGTGGCCCGAATCCCTCATGGTCCGTCGGCCGCCCCCGCGATGAACACGGAGTCCTGGGACTGGTTGTCGATGACCGTGGCGTAGGAGAACAGGGGCGCGCCGGACGTCACGACCGCGTACGCGTTTCTCGTCAGGGTCGACGCCGAACCTGCGTTGAGGAAGACGTCGTTCAGCTGGCGGGCTTCATTCGGCGCCAGCGTGAGCGGGATCGGCGCTCCCAGTACCGTTCCCGAGCTTCCGTAAAGGGTGATCGTGGCCGAGACCGCCGAGGAGCCGGGGTTGTAGAGACCCACGTTCGAGCGGAAGCCCTGCGACAGGTCGCCGCCGCTCGAGCCGAGCCCGACGAGGATCGCGCGCGTGCGCGCGTCGGCCGAGGCCAGCGCCGGGACGGACGTCCCCGTCGTCGGCGCGGGGAGCGACGGCGAATACGTACGCGAGAGCACGGTGATCGGGGTGGAAGTGTCGTAGCTCAGCTCGATCGCGCCCGCGGTGCCCGGATCGCCGAACAGCGTGACGAGCGCGTCCGTGAAATACACGGACTGGCGAGGAAACACCCCGAAAAACCGGTTCGTGGCAGCGCAGGTCTGGGAAGTGAAGCAGCGGTGGCGCGCGGTGACGCTCGCGTCGAAGAGCGACGAGGAGCCGAGTACCCAGAGGTCCGTCTGGAAGAACGTGCCGTTCTGCCCGTGGATCGACGCCGAGGCGGGAATCGTGACTGTCGCTACGGGCGCCACCGAGGGCTCGTCGAAGTAAGCCTGGACAATCCCGCCGGCAGCGACCTTCTCGAGCCGGACGGCGACGAGAGCGCTCGCCATACCCGGGGGAACGACCCCCGTGCCAATGCCGAAGTCGATCCATGCGTCGAAACCGGACGTGATCGACCCGGTGCCGTTTCCGAATCCCGCGAGCGCGGTTCCTCCGCAGGAAGGGACGGAGTAGTAATTGAGAATCCCCTGGGCCCGAGCCGTGCTCGACTGACCCGCCGGGACTCGAACGCGGACGCGAAACACCACCGTGGCGCCGGGGACGACGGCGACGCACTGCGTCAGCCCTCCGGAGAAGCCGGCGACGCCGGAGGAATTCGTGAGGAGTGCCGAGCCGGACGCGGCCGAGCCGCCGATGTCGAGGGGGGACCAGCCCGCCGAGACGCCCGACTCCAGCGTCCACCCGGCGAGGTTCGTGGCAAAGCCCGGGTTCACGAAAAGGTTCTGCGCGGCCGCCGAACCCGCGCCGAGGACGAAGACGAGAAGCCAGGCCGGTCGCGATGACGTTGCGCGCATGACATCGACTCCTTTGATGTTCACGTTTCCCGGATGCCGTTCACAGAGGCGCGGGACGCCCGAGCAGGTAACCCTGCCCGTACGTCACGCCGAGACGCTCGACCTCGGCCTTTTCCGCCTCGGTCTCGATGCCTTCCGCCACGGTCTCCGCGTCGATGCGCGCGGCGAGCCGGACGAGCATCTCGACGACGTCCCGCTTGATCGAGTCCTCGTGAAGGCCCGTCACGAGGTAGTTCGAGATCTTGAGGTACTGGGGACGGAGCTCCGCGATGGACTGGAGCGACGCGTAGCCGGAGCCCGCGTCGTCGATCGCGATGCGGAAACCGAGCTCGCGAAGCACCCGCACGCTCTCGCGGAAGAGGTCGTAGTCGCGGATGGCGGCCCGCTCCGTGATCTCGAGAACGACGCCGCTCTGGATCGCGAGGAGCGGCTGGAGCACCTCGTGGCCGCGCGACTTCAGCGCGTGAATGAGCTCGGTCTCCACGTTCACGAAAAGCATGCCGGGCCGTTTCCCGACGAAGCGCTCGGCCGAGAACTGCATGCAGATCTTCTCGAGGCTCCAGACCTGGTCTGATTTGAGCGCGTAGTCGAAGAGCATCTCGGGGTTCTCGAAGGGCGAGTCGGCGGGCCCCCGCGAGAGAGCTTCGTGCGCGAAGATGGCGCCGCTCTTGAGGTCCACGATCGGTTGATAGAGGGTCTCGATCTGGCGGTGCACGAGCACGTCCTTGAACTGCTCCCTCAGCAGGGCCGCCCGCTCCCCTTCCTTCGTCGAGGCGACGGAGATCGCCTCGCGGAGAGCGCGGTAGACGAGCCGCTCGAGGCGGACCTGCGGGCTGTAGAGCAGCTTCGCGTAGCCGACGTACAGGCCGATCTTCCTCTGGATGCGGTGCTCGAATTTCTCGCTCAGCGTCTCGCGCAGCGACTCCTCGATCTGGCGCGCCTTGCGCTGGAGGCGCTCCAGGATCTCGTCGCCCCTGAGGCCGGGCGGCACCGAAAGGAACACGTAGAACTCGGACCCCGAGGGTCGGTTGATCGCAATGAGGTCTTCCGTGGAGAACAGCGTTCCGAGGAGCCGCTTCAGGGCCTTCGCGGCTTCCCTCAGGACGTCGTCGAAGACCTCCCAGCCATAGTAGTCCTCGATGTGGGCGTATTTCTCGAAGTCGATGAACAGCACGCCCACCTCGTGATCGACGAGTAGCCATTCGCGGAGCGCGTCGACGATGACTGGAATCGTCGGGAGGCCCGACACCGTGTCGAAGAGCAGGTTGCGTGTCCGCGCGTCTCCCGTGTCCCTCGGCATGAACGCCGATCGCGGGCCCTCCCCCGGCTCGAGGAGGCGCTCCACCGTCTCGAGCAGATGGCGCTTCGTGAACGGCTTGGTGATGTAGTCGTTGGCGCCGACCTGCATTCCCGTGATCAGGTCCTTGATCTCGGACTTCACCGTGAGCATTACGATCGGGATCGAGGACGTCTCGGGCAGGTTCTTCAGCGTCGCGCAGACCTCCCAGCCCGACATCTGCGGCATCGTGACGTCCAGGAGGATCACGTCCGGCTGGATCGCGGCCGCCTGCTCGATCCCTTCCCGGCCGTTGCGCGCGAGGATGGGAGCGTAGCCGGCGTTCGTGAGGAGCGTCTGGACGATGAGGAGGATGTCCTCGTCGTCGTCGACGATCAGGATCTTTCGTTCGTTCACGACACTCCGATCTTAAACGGACGCCTCAAAACTCCACGTCACAGGCCGCGAGGTCCGCCGGCGACGGGGGCGCGGCCAGAGTCTCGGCGTCGACGCGGCTCACGCGCGAAAGGCTCGGCCCCTCCCCGAGGGCCGCCTCCAGGCGGTCCAGCGCGTGGACGGCACCGGATGCGATGACCTCCACCCTCCCGTCGTCGAGGTTCCGCGCGCCCCCCCGGAGATTCAGCGCCCGGCCCGCGCGCGCCGCGAACGCGCGATATCCCACACCCTGCACGCGTCCCGAAACCCTCCAGCGGCGCACGGCCGCGAGCCAGCCGCCCGAATCGTCAACTCCGGGATCCTGGCCCTTCATCGCGAGATCCGCTCGGTTCCGACGGGGGAAAAGCCGAAACGTCCGACGAGCGGGACATAGGCGACCTCGCCGGCGTCCTCCGCGCGCGTCCGCCCGTTCGGCAGCTTGCGGACGACGAGGAGCCTCTGGCGGGCGGCGGGACCCACCGGGATGACGAGCCGTCCGCCCGGCGCGAGCTGCGCGACGAACGGCTCCGGCACGTCCGGCGCGGCCGCCGCGACGACGATCGCGTCGTACGGAGCATGCTCGCTCCAGCCGTAAGAGCCGTCGAAGATCTTGATCGACACGTTCGCGATGCCGAGAGCCTTCAGGAGATGCACCGCTCCATTCCCCAGCGCCGCGATGCGCTCGAGCGAGAAGACCCAGCGGGCGAGGCGGGCGAGAACGGCGGCCTGGTAACCGGAGCCTGTTCCGATCTCGAGGACGCGCGAGGCCGGCGTCAGGGCCGCGAGCTCCGCCGTGCGCGCCACGTTCGCGGCCTGCGTGATCGTCTGTGCGTGGCCGATCGGCAGGGCGTGGTCGCCGTAGGCTTCGCCCCGCAGCGCAGCCGGAACGAAGAGGTGGCGCGGGACGGATCCCATCGCCTCCGCGACGCGCGGGTCCCGGCAGAGCCCGGCCGCCTTGAGTCGCTCCACGAGCGCCCGGCGGGCGCCCGCGCCGGCGCGCGCGGCGCGCTCCACGTCCCGGTCGGCCGGCTTCACGTCATGATCCTAGCCCGCACGCTGCGAAGCGATCTTCTCGGCGAGACCCTCGAGATCGGCCAGCGCGCGGTAATCCGTCATGTCCATGTGCAGCGGCGTCACGGATACCCACCCTTCTGCCACGGCGAGGAGATCCGTTCCCTCGGCCTTCGTGTCCACGAAAGTCCCGCCGATCCAGTAGTAGGGGCGGCCGCGGGGGTCGATCTTCTCGACGATGTTCTCTCCGTAGCGCCGGCGTCCCATGCGCGTGGAACGAAAGCCCTTCGGCTTTCCCGCCGGAACGTTGACGTTCCACAAGGTGTCCGCCGCGGGCGGATGGTCCTTCGCCCACGAGATGATCTCGGCCGCGGCCTTCTCGGCCTCCGTGAAGTCGATCGCGCCGACCGCGTCCCGCGCGTAGTCCAGCGAGAACGCGATCGAGGGAACCCCGAGCAGCGTGCCCTCGAACGCGCACGCCACGGTTCCGGAATACGTCACGTCGTCGCCGAGGTTCGGCCCGGCGTTCACGCCCGCGAACACGAAGTCGGGCGGATTCGCCTTCAGGACCGAGCAGAGGGCGATGTTGACCGAGTCCGTGGGCGTTCCGTCGACGACCCAGGTCCTCTCGCCGGTCTTCAGCACCCGAAGGGGGCGGTGCATCGTGAGCGAGTGCGCCGACGCGCTCTGCTCGCGGTCGGGAGCCACGATGTACGTCTCGAACCCGGCCCCGCGCGCGGCGCGCTCGAGCGCGGCGATGCCCGGGCTGTGGACCCCGTCGTCGTTGGAGATGAGAGCCCTCACCCGGGCCCCGTGTAGACGACCTTGTTCCGCTCGGTCTCGTGCAGCTCCACGCGGACGAGCCTGCCGGGAGCGAAGGCGGGTTGGAGCACGTCCCAGATGCGGATCGCGATGTTCTCCGCGGTCGGATTCACCCCCGCGAGGAACGGGACGTCCACGTTCAGGTTCTTCCGGTCGCAGGCCCTCACGACGCGCTCGTTCACGACGCGTTTCACCACGCCGAAGTCCATCACCCAGCCCGTCAACGGATCGACCGGCCCCTCCACCGTGACGTCGAGCCCGTAGGTGTGCCCGTGAGAGTGCGGGTTGTTGCACTTGTCGAAGACGCGGCGGTTCCACTCGGCGTCCTTGGAATCGTTGTGCAGCCTGTGCGCCGCCGAGAAATGCGCGCGCGTCGTGATGCGCACGGACGGTTCGCTCACCGTGCCCACCTCCGTCGCGCGTTCTCCCAGAGCGAGAGACGGCGGAAGAGCTCGATGGGCGTCGTCTCGACGTAGACCGTCTGGGAGTACGCGATGCTCCGCGCCCTCTGCCCTTCCCGGCAGGCGTGCTCGGCGGCCTCCGTGGGCGTGCACGGCTTGAAGTCGAACACCGGGGTTCCGTCAATCACGTCGCCGACCATGACGGCGAGGGCCGTCACCCCGAGAAGAGTCAGGCAGGACGTCAGCTCCGCCTTCCCCGTCGCGTGGCTCGCGATCTCGGCCTCGCCGCCGGCGGCTTCGAACCCCGCGGGAACGAACCAGCGCACGGAGAACGCGAGCGGATCCCCGCCGTACCCGCTCCTCAGGTAGATTCGCTGCGCGTTCTCGGGAGCGGGTCGCATAGGGGCGAGTTTAGAGAAGTCTGCCGCCGTCCGCACGGGAGCCCGAGGGCATGAAGTAGCCTTGCCAAAGTCGGAGAGCCGGTCGTGACAGCCCTGAGACTCTTCCGCAGCAGCCGCGTCGTCACGCCCGGGGGCGTCGAGCCGGCGTCCGTTCGCGTGCGGGACGGCGTCATCATCGCCGTCGGCGGCCACGAGGCGGCGCCGGACGGTGCGGACGTCCACGACTTCGCGGACGCGGTCCTGATGCCGGGAGTCGTCGACAGCCACGTCCACGTCAACGAGCCCGGCCGCACGGAGTGGGAAGGCTTCGAGACGGCGACCCGCGCCGCGGCGGCGGGCGGCGTCACGACCATCGGCGACATGCCGCTGAACAGCGTTCCGGCCACGACGAACGCG
The DNA here is from genome assembly GCA_963719225.1 of Thermoanaerobaculia bacterium. Classification (GTDB taxonomy): domain Bacteria; phylum Acidobacteriota; class Thermoanaerobaculia; order UBA5066; family UBA5066; genus Fen-183. Next base: position 2,246,631 of record CAVRAY010000001.1, read on the forward strand.
GACGCGGTGGCGGTGAAATCCGGCGCCGCCAACGGCAAGGCGGCGGTCGATTACGTCCTCTGGGGCGGTCTCGTGCCCGCGAACGCGCGGCGGCCGGAGGTGCTCGACGCCCTCCTTTCGGCCGGCGTTCCGGGATGCAAGTGCTTTCTCGTCCCCTCCGGTGTCGACGAATTCCCGAACGTCACGGCGGCCGACCTCGAGGCGGCGATGCCCCGCCTCGCGCAGAGAGGCTCGGTCCTCCTCGTTCACGCCGAGCTGCCGGGGCCCATCGAAGCCGCCTCCGCGTCCGGAGATCCGCGTTCTCATGCGACGTGGCTCGCCTCCCGCCCGCGCGCTTCCGAGAACGAGGCCGTGGCCCTCATGATCGACCTCGCCGAGCGCACCGGCTGCCGCGTCCACATCGTCCACCTGTCCTCGGCCGACGCCCTCTCTGCGTTGCGCGCGGCACGCCGCCGCGGGGTTCCGGTCACGGTGGAAACGTGCCCTCACTACCTGACGTTCGCCGCGGAGGAGATCGGCGACGGCCGGACGGAATTCAAGTGCGCGCCGCCGATCCGCGAGCGCGAGAACCGCGAGCGCCTCTGGGAAGGCCTGCGAGACGGCACGATCGACATGGTGGTCTCCGACCACTCGCCGTGCGCCCCCGAGCTGAAGGCGCGGGAAAGCGGGGACTACCTCGCGGCCTGGGGCGGCATCTCGTCTCTTCAGCTCGCGCTGCCCGCTCTCTGGACCGCGGCGCGCGCGCGGAGCTTCACGCTTTCCGACGTCGCCGAATGGATGTGCCGCCGCCCCGCGTCGCTTCTCGGCCTCGAAAACCGAAGGGGATCGATCGCGCCGGGCCGCGATGCGGACTTCGTCGTTTGGTATCCTGAACGCGAGTTTTCCGTGGAACCCGCTCTCCTTCGCCACCGGCACACGGTGACGCCCTATGCGGGGCGCGCCCTTTTCGGCGTCGTCGAGAGAACCTTCCTTCGTGGAGAGGTCGCGTTCGACCGCGGCACGTTCGCCGGCACTCCGTCCGGGCGTTGGCTCCGGCCCGGCCGGCCCTGACGTGGCGCGTTTCACGGAGCTCGTCGACCTCGCTTCTTCGCGCGTCGGCGGAGCCGTCCTTTTCGCGAACGACGATTTCTTCGCGCCGAAGGAGAACCTCCTCGAGCCGGAAGCGCCCGTCTTCCTGCCCGACCGTTACACGGACCGCGGCAAGTGGATGGACGGCTGGGAGAGCCGGCGACGGCGCACGCCGGGCCACGATTTCTGCGTCGTCAGGCTCGGCCTGAGAGGCGTCGTCCATGGAGTGGACGTGGACACGAGCCACTTCACGGGCAACTTTCCGGAGGCGGCGTCGCTCGACGCGACCGACGCGCCGGAAGGGACGCCGCTCGAGGAGCTCGGGAGCGGAGACGTTCCCTGGATCGAGATCCTCCCCCGCTCGGCCCTCCGGGGAGACACCCGAAACCTGCTTCCCGTCTCGAGCCGAAGGCCGTTTTCACACGTGCGCCTCGCCATCCATCCCGACGGCGGCGTGGCGCGCCTTCGTGTGCACGGCGAAGTCGTGCCCGACTGGAAGACGCTCTCGGCCCGGAGAGAGGCCGTCGACCTCTGCGCGCTCGAAAACGGGGGGCTCGTTCTCGCTTCGAGCGACAGCTTCTTCGGCTCGCACCAGAGCCTCCTGATGCCGGGACCCGCTTCCGGAATGAAGGACGGGTGGGAGACGAAGCGTAGCCGCCGGCCGGGTTTCGACTGGGTCGTCGTCCGGCTCGGGACGCGGGGCAGCATCGCTCGCGCCGTCGTGGACACGAGTCACTTCAAAGGCAACTTCCCCGATCGCGCCTCGCTCGAGATCTGCGACGCTCCCCTGGCGACCGTCGAGACGCTGGCCGATTCGAAAAGCGTCTGGCAGCCCGTGCTGCCGGAGACGCCGCTCGCCGCCGACACCGTGCACTCCTTCGAGAAGGAGCTCTTTCCGCACGCGCCGGGCACCCACGTTCGCCTGCGCATCTACCCCGACGGCGGCGTGAGCCGGCTGCGTCTCTACGGCGCCCCGCGGCTTCCAGAGGCGGTCGCGCGATTGAACGCCGCATCTCGCGAGGACGTCCTCACAAAGCTAGCCTCGTTCTGCGGGTCGCGGCGCTTTTCTTCGAAGGTGGAAGAAGGAAGACCCTATTGGAGTTACCTCGAGCTACTGCGGGCCGTCGATTCCGCCTTCGAAGAACTCCTCCCGGAGGACTGGCTCGAGGCGTTTCGCGCCCACCCCCGCATCGGCGACCGGGGCGCCGCGGGGAGCGCGGCGTCGGAGCAGGCCGCGGCGCTCGTGGCGGCGCCCGCGGTCCTCGAGCGCCTCCGACTCGCTAACGCGGAATACGAGAAGCGGTTCGGCCATCTTTTCATCGTCTGCGCCTCGGGCCGGCCGGCCGACGCGCTCCTCGCGAACCTCGAGGAGCGGCTCGCGAATCCTCCCCCGGTCGAGCTCGGAATCGCGGCGGAAGAACAGCGGAAGATCACGCGGCTGAGAGTCGAGAAGTTTCTCGCGGAGGGCGCATGAGCCACACGCGTTCGCCGATCACCACGCATGTCCTGGACCTCGCGACGGGGAGACCGAGACCGGGGATTCGGATTCTTCTTAGAGTGAAAGAGAGCGACCGCACGGGCGGGACGAAGAAGCGGGCAGGCGGGGCGGCGGGTGTCGGCGCGACCTGGCGCGAAATCGGCAGGGGCGTCACGGACGCCGACGGCCGCGTGGAGAATCTGCTTCCGGCCGCAGCACGAATCGAGCCGGGCACCTACTCCCTCACCTTCGACATCGGCGCGAAGCGCTCTCCCTCTTCCCCTTCTAAGAAATCCCCCTCTTCTTCTCTTTCTTCATTCTTTCCCGAAATCACCATCACGTTCGTGATCAGCGACCCCTCCGCGCATTACCACGTCCCGCTGCTGCTCTCGCCCTTCGGATACTCCACCTACCGGGGCAGCTGACGTGGATCCGAACGTCCACGAGTGGCTGCACCTGATGCTGCGCTGGGCGCACATCCTCGCCGGCATCATGTGGATCGGCGATTCCTTCCTCTTCATGTGGCTGGACCGGACGCTGCTCCCGCCCGACCCGCCGCGCGACGGCGTCACGGGCGAGCTGTTCCTCGTCCATGGGGGCGGCTATTACCAGGTGGAGCGACGCCTCTTCCAGCCCGGCCGAATGCCGTCCCTCCTGCACTGGTTCAAGTGGGAATCCCTCTCGACGTGGGCGACGGGGTTTCTCCTGCTCCTCCTCGTCTATTACTACGGCGGCGGAATCCTCCTCGTCGACCCCTCCGTGTCGAGGATCTCCGTGCCCCTCGCGATGGCGCTCGGCCTGGCTCTGCTGCCCGTGTCGTGGCTCGTCTACGACGCGCTCTGGATCTCTCCCCTCGGGAAGAGCACGCCCCTCGCGGGGGTCGTCTCGGTCGGCCTCTTCTCGGGTCTCGCCTATTTCCTGACTCACGTCTTCGGCTCCCGCGCCGCGTATCTCCATGCCGGAGCGATTCTCGGGACGATCATGGTGCTGAACGTGTGGGTGAGGATCCTGCCCGTGCAGCGGAGGATGCTGGCCGCCGTGCGGGCGGGACGGAGCGTCGATCCCGCGCCGGGCCTCGCCGCCAAGAAGCGCTCGACGCACAACACGTACATGACACTTCCCGTCGTCTTCACGATGGTGAGCAACCACTTCCCGACGACGTACGGCAGCCGCTGGAACTGGGCGGTGCTCGTGCTGCTGGCGCTCGCGGGCGGGGGAATCCGCCACTTCATGCTCACGCGCTCGACGAAGACGGCGTGGCTCCTCGCCGCCGGAGCCGCGCTCACGGCCGCGGCGTTCGTCCTGACGCGGTAGAAGGCGAGAACGCTACGCCAGCGCGAGGGGAACGTGCTTCGACATCAGCCCGAAGATCCTGTCCTCGGTCAGAAGAGTCGCCTGCAGATCGAGGGCGCACTGAGCGACGTGCGCGTCGGGCGTGGACACGGAAACACCCTTCGGGAGAAGCGACGCGCGCAGCTTTCCCACACGAAACCAGTGTTGGTGCTCCGTACCACACAACGGAAGGTCCGAGAGGAGATCTTCGAGCGCCGAACGGTCCGGGGCGCTGAGCCTCCCGCTGAGGAGCTCGGCCGCCACGACCGCGGGAAGAAACACGCGTCCTTCGGCCAGCGCGTCGTCGATCAGCGGCGAGCCGTGGCCCGCGAAATACGACACCCAGCTCGACGTGTCAATGACGAGGGCGCTCACGCGAAACCCTGAGGTCGATCTTCAGGCGGAGACGGCCTTTGAGCCGGGCCGCCTTCCGGGCGGCCGCCGAGCGGCGAACGAGCTCCAGGCCGTCTACGAGCGTCTCCGTGATCCCTTTCCCGGTGGCGCGCCGTGCTTCGCTCAGAAGCAGGGCCGGGAGATTGGCGCTGATGCGGCGAGTGCTGTCCATACGCTCATACTAACGCTCGTCTATACCGCCGTCAACGGCCCGCCGTCCTGTTCTTCAGGATCTTCGCGAACGAGCCGCTGACGAGCTCCTCGGGAGAAAGGCCCGCCTGCTCGGCGTCCGACTCGCGGAACGCTCCGCAGTTTTTCCCTCGAAGGAAGAAATTCAGGAGGGCCTGGCCCGTGGCCGGATCGTCGAGGATGCCACCGGTGGTGGCGGTCGTGGCAGCTGCACCTTTCTCGAGAGCCGCCCGCAGACGCTCCTGCGCCGCCCTCTTACCTTCTAAGAAGAATCCGAAATTCGCTGCAAAACGCGAAGGCAGCTGGGCGGGGTGCAGATCCCAACCTTGATAGAAACCACCCTCGAGGGATCGACGGACGTCGGCATAGTGGACGCGCCACGCCGCATGAACGGCCGCGCGGTCGCCGACGGGCAGGACGTTCGTGGATCCGTCCGAAAGCATGATTCCCGTGCCCGCGAGCGAGACTTGCAGGACGTGCCTCGCGAAGTCGCACGCGGGGTGCCCCATGTGCTGGAAGGCGGCGGCGATCCCGAGGCTGGCGGTGTAGTCGTACGTCCCGAAATGCGCGCCGACGCAGCGTCCTCGCGCCGCGCGGACGAGCTCTGGCAGCGCGATGCGGCCATCCGGCGTGAAGATCGTCTGCGGCGTCTCGACCATGATCTCGAAACCGAGACTCCCGCCGGGAAGACCGAGACGTTTCTCGTGGCCGTCGAGGGCCTCCGCCAGGATCGCCGGCTGATCGGGCGACGTGATCTTCGGGAGCGTGACGACAAAGCCGGGCGGGAGGCTTCCGCGGCCTTCGGCCGCAAGCGTCGAGAGGAAGATCTCGAGAGTTCGGAGCGCCCGAGCCGCGCTTCGGTCTTCGAGAGGCTTGATTCGGATTCCATAGAAAGTGGAGAGAGAGCCCGCGGCTCGAGCGGCGGCCACCCCGCGGGCCACGGCCGCGGTGCACGCGTCCTCTTCGTCGTCCGTCCGGACTCCGTACCCGTCCTCGAAGTCGATCCGGTAGTCCTCGACGGGGTCTTCTCTCAGCTTTCCAAGAACTCTCTCGTGGATCTCTTCGAACCGTGGGGAAGGAGGGAGGCCGAGCGCCTCGGCGAAAGCCGTGCCCGTCGGCGCGTGCTTGCGGAGCGCGGCGAGAGCCGCCTCACCGAGCTCCTTCGCCGCATTTGCGCGGAAGAGGTGAGCGCCCTCATAGAAGGTGTGGACGGGCTGGCGCTTCATGTCCGAATGCTAACCGCCGCGGGCGTGTCAGAAGAGGTACGTCAACCCGAGGCTCGCCACGAAGCGTTCCGTCTGCTCGCCGTAGAGAGCGCGAATGACGGGAATCTGGATCGCGGCGCGGCCCGCGAGGCCGCGGCCGAGATCGATCACGGCCCGCGGCGTGAGGTAGAGGACGTCGCCTCCGGTGTTCGGGTCGACGTCGCCCGCGCTCACGCGATCCTGCTGGGCGTGGCGGTAGTTCAACTCGACGACGGCGTCCAGAACGCTCGACACTTTCCGCTCGTACGCCGCGTTCACGAGAGTCACGTTTCCGTATTGGTATCCGAACTCGTTCGTGCCGGTCGCCCGGTACTGGGCCGAAGCGAAGATGGCAGAGTCCATATCGACGAAGGCCACTGTCGAGACGCCGCCGAAAACGTCCGTCGCGCCGGTTCCGGACTGGAGGTGCTCGTCGAGGCGGGTGCCGCCCGCCGCGAGACCGTTCTTCCCCCACGGCGTCTTCACGCCTCCCACCAGGGACACCCAGGCGCGCCGCCCAAGGCCGGGCTCGAAGGGCGTGGACCAGATGCGGACGAGGGCGTAGAGCTCGGGATCAGACAGGTCGCTCGTCCGGCTCGTCTCCGAGATTCCCGAGCGGACGTCGGTGGACGTGAGCCGCTTCCGGCTCCACGGCACGCGGGCGACGGCGACGACCTTTTCGCCGAACACGTACGAGAGGGTGGTGGTGTACCGGTTCTCGACCTCGGAGTCGAGGCCAGCGATCGCTTCGGTGCCGAGACGATGCCGGAAGGCGCGCAGATCCGCCGCGTCCGCCGCGATCGCGCTGTCCTTGTCGAAGCGGTCCCAGTCGAGGGCGAGCCGGAATTTCGCCGCGGCAAAAACGTTCGGACCGAGCGCGTTGAAGGTCACGTCGCCGCAGCGGCAGATGGAGCACGGCAGCGCGGGAGACGCCGCGAGGAAAAGGAAGAGGATCAGCCCTCGCCGCACCGGCTGAAGTATCTCAGACGGGCGCGAGCTCCTCGTGGCGCGCAAGCTCGAGCGGCCTCTCCTGCGACGCGAGATAGGCCCTGTGATCGTGGGACATGCTTCCGGCGGGCAGGAACGGGAACAGGGATCCCAGGTCCCGGCTCACCTGGCGCGCGTAGAAATCAGGCAGCTCGTCCGTCTCCTGGGCGAAGTAGCGCTGCACCTGGGCGTCCGTGTCCAGTCTCTTCCGCACTTCCGTGTAGTACTTGATCCGGCCGGAGCCTTCCGAGGAGAGCGCGCGCACGACGTTCATCCAGCGTGGAATCACGGCCTTCGTGGCGGCAAAACGCTTGACGATCTTCTTCCACGAAAACGTATACCTGGTCAGGTCGATCACGTGGTCGTAGAAGTCCGTCCACGCGTAGTTCTGGGGCCGCACGTTCATCGCGTGGTTGTTGTCGAGGAAGTGGAACGGGAACGGGAGCACGCGGTTCGCGCGCTGATATTCGAGATTGAGCGGCGCCGCGCGCCCGAAGGCCGAGAGCAGCGAATAGCCGGGGAACGCGCCCGGGGTCAGGTCGATGAACCGCTTCGTGAGCTCGAACGGCTCGGCGCCCGACTCGCCGTCGAGGCCGAGGACGAAATTTGTCTGGACGTACGGCATGTAACGCAGGATCAGGTTGACGTGGTCGGACACTTCCCGGACCTTCTCGATCCCCGTCCTCCGGCCCGTCATCGACTTGTTGCCGAGCTCGTACCAGGATTCGACTCCCGGCAGGAGGGCCTTGAACCCGTTCCGGCGGAGCCGTTTCAGGTGGGGCTCGGAAAGCAGGGACAGGCTGCTCTCCGCGATCGAGGTGATGCTCCCGGGCGGGACCGCGTCCTCGATCACGTTGAGGAACTGGTCGAACCGGACGCCGAAGTTCGGGTCGTGCCAGCCGACGATCGGCTTCCTGACTTTCTGGACGATGAAACGCAGGTCTTCTCGAAGGACGTCGAGATCCAGCGGCTGATAGGGCACGACGGAGTCGATACAGAAGCTGCAGGTGTAGGGACAGCCGAGACTGCCCAGGATCGGGATCATCTTCATCAGGGGCGACTTCCGGAGAGTCGGCTCGATGAACTTCCACCGCTCCCGAACGCCGGGCAGCGCGAGCGGCTGGCGCGGGGCCTGGAGGTGGAGACCCAGCGGGCGGTGGCTCGCGCAGTCCCGAAGAAGGTCCTCGATCAGCGCCTCGTCCGTGAAGCCGAGAACGTAGTCGAAATACCGGCGCGCGTCTTCCGGATAGCAGCGGGCGTGCGGCCCGCCGAGGGCCGTCACGGCGCCCTTCGACCGGAAGAGGTTGCTCAGCGCGTAGGCGAGAAACGCCGCCTCCGTGAAGGCGCAGATGAAAACGACATCGACACTGCCCGGCAGCTCGTCCTCGAGGTTCTCGAGGCCCGTGTAGCACACGTAGGTGACCTCGTGCCCTCGCGCCTCGCACCAGACGCCCACGATCTGCGGCATGATGCTCGCGAGATTCGCGTTCATCACCCGGGCGTACAGGGCGTCGGTGGGTCCCTTCGCGACGAGATCGACGACGCCTACTCGGAGCTTCTTCACCCCGTACAGGCTATCAGGTCGCGACTGAGAATCGTTAATCACGGTTGACCGTCATCGGACGGAGTGATCTCATCCGGCCCAGATCGGAGTCAACAGCCGGGTCCTTTCCACAATGACGTCAAGGCCGAAAACGGCCGGAGGAGTGCGGTCATGAAAAGGAAGCAGCCCCGCGGAATCACGCGTCGAACTTTCACGAAGCTGGCGGGCGGCGGAGCCCTCGCCGCCGGAGCCCTCGGGCCGGCATTCCTGTTTCCCGAGCGCGCGGAAGCCCAGCAGAAAACGCTCAAGATCCTCCAGTGGAGCCATTTCGTCCCCGCCTGGGACACGTGGTTCAACGGCACCTACACGAAGGAGTGGGGCCTGAAGAACAACACGAACGTCGTCGTGGACAACATCAACCTCGTGGACCTCGGGGCGCGTGCCGCGTCCGAGGTTTCGGCGAAGAAGGGCCACGACCTCTTCATGTTCCTGTCGCCGCCCGCGGCGTACGAGTCCTCGGTCATCGACATGTCGAACGTGTACAAGGAGGTCGAGAAAAAGCACGGGAAGAAGATCGACCTGGCCCACAAGTCCACTTACAACCCGAAGACGAAGAAGTACTTCGCGTTTTCCGACGCCTACACGCCCGATCCGGGCAACTGGCACAAGGACTGGTGGACCGAAGCGGGATACCCGAACGGACCGGACACCTACGACGACCTCCTGAAGGGCGCCAAGAAGATCCGGGACAAGAACGGTCACCCGTGCGGCGTCGGACTCTCGCAGGAGCTCGACTCGAGCATGGCGCTGCGCGCCCTGCTCTGGTCCTTCGGCGGCGCCGAGCAGGACGAGGCCGGCAACGTCACCATCAACTCGAAGCAGACGGTCGAAGCCCTGAAGTACATGAAGGAGCTCTACACGCAGACGGAGACGGCCGAGGTCTTCACCTGGACGCCTCCCTCGAACAACCAGGCGATGCTCGCGGGCAGGGTCTCGTACGTCGCGAACGCGATCTCGGTCACGCGCCAGTCGGAGAGGGAGAAGCTGCCGATCGACGGCAAGATCATGGTCAGCCCCGCCCTGAAGGGCCCCGTCCGGCGCCTCGCGGCCGAGCACGTCATGAACTGCCACGTGATCTGGGAATTCGCGGAGAACAAGGAAGGCGCGCAGAAATTCCTGATCGATTTCATGGACCACTTCCACGAGGGCTTCGTCGCCGGTCAGTTCTACAACTTCCCCTGCTTCCCCTCGACGGTTCCGGACCTGAAGAAAGAGATCGCGAACGATCCGCGGGCGAATCCTCCGGACAAGTACAAGGTCCTCGGAAACGTCCTCGACTGGGCGACGAACGTCGGCTATCCGGGCTACGCGACGGCCGGCATCGCCGAGGCGTTCTCGACCTGGGTCATCCCGACCATGTTCGCGAAGGTCGCACGCGGCGACGAGTCCGCCGAGGACGCCGCGAAGGCGGCCGAGACAGAGTACAAGCGCATCTTCGCGCGATGGAAGTAGCGCGGGCGCTCGATGGCGGTCGTTGAGACACGGAACCTGACGAAGGTCTTCAAGGAAGGCGAGCTCGGGGCGGTCAACGACGTCAGCCTGACGACGAAGGAAGGCGAGTTCCTGGTCTTCCTGGGGCCTTCGGGCTCCGGGAAGACCACTCTTCTCCGCATGATCGCGGGCCTGGAAACGCCGACGTCGGGAGAGATCCTGATCGGCGGCCAGGTCGTGAACCGTCTCACTCCACGCGAGCGCCGGATCGCGATGGTGTTCCAGAGCTACGCGCTCTATCCCCACCTCACGGTCTACAAGAACATCGCGTTTCCGCTGAAGGCGCAGAAAGTTCCGAAGGACCAGCACAAGAAGAAGGTGGAATGGGCCGCGGAGCTCCTCGGCATCGGGAAGCTGCTGAACCGCAAGCCGCGCGAGCTGTCCGGCGGCGAGAGGCAGCGCGTCGCTCTCGCGCGCGCCATCGTGCGCCAGCCGGCCGTCTTCCTGCTGGACGAGCCCCTCTCGAACCTGGACGCCAAGCTGCGCGCGAGCGCGCGGGAGGAGCTCGAGAGGTTTCACGAGAGCGTCGGGACCACCACGATCTACGTCACGCACGACCAGGTCGAGGCGATGGCGATGGGAGACCGGATCGTCGTGATGAATTTCGGCCAGGTCCGACAGATCGGGTCGGCCGCCGAGGTCTACGACGATCCGGCGGACACGTTCGTCGCCACCTTTCTCGGGTCGCCTCCGATGAACCTCGTCGAGCAGGGAGACGTGATCGTGGGTTTCCGCCCGGAGCACTTCTTCCCGGTCACGCAGCTGGCAGGCCAGGCCGCCGTCCCGGCGGAAATCCGCGTCACGGACCGGGAGGGACCGTTCGTCTCGTTGAGCTTCCGGGTCAGTTATCAGGAGTACCTGGGCGCGGAACGGCTCGTCTACGGGGTTCTGGAAGGCGGACGCTCCGACGGAAAGAAGGCCGTCTCGCGCATGTCCGCCAGCCATGTCGCCCGATACGACACGGGAAGCCTGCACGCCTTCGCGGTCTCCGAGAGGCATCTCAAGTTCTTCGACCGGCAGACCCAGAAACGGACCCCCCCGCGCGTCGACCTGTGGCAATGAGCCGGACGAGCGGGACCTCGACGAGCGCCGGCCAGACCCCGACCCTGGCGATCGCCATGTTCGCGCCCGCCGTCATCTTCATCGTGCTCCTGATCGGGGTGCCGTTCGTCCTCGCCGTCCTCTATGCCTTCAGCGACGCGCGCATCGGCAGCACGGGCTTTCATTTCGTCGGCCTCGAGAATTTCCGGAGCATCCTGCAGAGCCCGGGGTTCCGGAAGGCGATCCGGAACTCCATCGTGTTCACGCTGTGCGCCCAGGCGATCGTGATCGTGTGCTCGAACATCCTCGCGATGGCTCTCGAGAAGCCGTTCCGCGGCCGCGGCCTCGTCCGTTTCCTGATCCTGCTGCCGTGGGTCGCGCCGGTGTCGCTCGGCACGATCGGCTGGAAGTGGATCCTGGATTCCATCTACAGCGTGTTCACGTGGGTGCTCGTGGCGCTGCACGTCTACAAGCCGTACGAGACCCCGATGTGGCTCGGCGAGCCGCAGCTCGCGATGGCCTCCGTCGTCCTCGTGCACTGCTGGCGGCTGATCCCGTTCTCCACCGTGATCATGCTGGCGGGGCGCTCGGCCATTCCCCGGGAGATCCCGGAGGCCGCCGCGATCGACGGTGCGGGTTTCTGGCGCACGCTCTTCCAGATCAACCTCCCGATGATGGCGCCGATCCTGAGCGTGGCGGTGCTCTTCGGGATCATCTTCACGTTCACGGACATGACGGTCGTCTACATCCTGACGGCGGGCGGGCCCTTCGACTCGACCCAGACGCTCCCTTCCCTCGCGTTCGCGACGGGGATCGCAGGCAGCGACCTGGCGGCGGGCGCCGCGATCTCGCTCTTCCTCGTGCCGGTCCTGGTCGCGGTCGCCTATCTCATGCTGCGCGTCGCTCACCGCGCCGAGGTGGTCTGATGGAACGCAGCAAGCTTCGCAAGGCCGGAGCGAGGGCGCTCCACGTTTTCGTGCTGGCCTTCTTCGTCGTCGCCCTCGCGTTCCCGTTCTTCTGGATGGTCATCGCGACGTTCAAGCAGAACATCGACCTCTACGCGGTCGAGAACAACCCCTTCATCTTCAACATGCCGCCGACGCTCGAGCACCTGAGGTTCCTGTTCGCGGAGACGCGGTTCATGCGCTGGCTCGGGAACACCGCGCTCGTGGGTGTCCTCGTCGTCGCGATCACGCTTCTTCTGGCCGTGCCGGCGGCGTACGCGCTCGCGCGTCTCGCGGGACGGTGGGGCGAGCGGCTCGGGATCGCGATCTTCCTGACGTACCTGATCCCGCCGACGCTGCTCTTCATCCCGCTCTCTCGCGTCGTCGCGCTGCTGGGACTGCAGGACAGCATCTTCTCGGTCGTCCTCGTCTACCCGAGCATGACGATCCCGTTCTCCATCTGGCTCCTCATGGGCTTTTTCAAGTCCATTCCGAAGGAGCTCGAGGACGCGGCCATGGTGGACGGCCTGTCCCGCTTCGGCGCCTTCCTGCGCATGGTCGTACCGATCTCGGTCTCCGGGATCCTGACCGTCGTCATTTTCAGCTTCACTCTCGTGACGCAGGAGTTCGTCTACGCGCTGACGTTCATCTCCCCGGAGAGGAACCAGATGGTCGGCGTCGGGATCCCGATCTACCTCGTGCGCGGCGACGTCTACTACTGGGGATCCCTGATGGCGGCCTGCCTCGTCGCGAGTCTCCCGATCGCCGTCGTGTACAACCTCTTCCTGGACCGCTTCATCGCTGGGTTCACGGTCGGCGCTGTCAAGTAGGGATGCAAACGCATCCCTTGACCGGCTTTCCCGCCGCGCCCTACGTATTTGAGGGATCCCGCAAAAAGGCGGCCTCTTCGCCGCGGAAATGCGAGGTTTGTCATGCCTAAAGGTCACTTCCGGCTGTTTGCCCTTCTCGGCGGGGGAATCGTCCTCGTCGTCGCGCTGGCCGGACTCTGGCGCGTCCAGAACCAGCCGGTCAACGCGACCTGGACCCCTGCACACCTGGCGCTGCCGCTTTCCACGACGGCGGACCGCATCGAGGTGCTCGTCGCCGACGTACCTCTTCAGAAAGCCGTCACGGACAAGCGCCTGATCATCTCGACGGATACGGGCCTGAAGCCCGTCCTCGAGGCCACGGTTCGCGTGAACAACGCCGACCAGATTCTCGCGGCCCGCTTCACCCCGCTCCTCGTACTTTCGGCCGTGGCCGGCGGCGCATTCGTGCTCTTTCTCGTCGGCCTCTTCGCACCGCGCATCGGGGCATTCCATCAGCACGGCCTCATCGACCTGCACCTGACGGCGTAAGACGCCCTGGAGCTCGGGATTCGGCGGCCGGCCGCTCCCGCGGTCCGGCCGTTGGCTTATCGTGCGCCGGTGGACCGGAAGGCGCTCGTGTTTTCCCTGGCGATGGTGGCCGCCGTCTTCGTCGCCTATCTCCCCGCCCTCGATGCGGGTTTCGTCTGGAACGACGACACGTACCTGACGGAAAACCGCACGCTCGACGCTCCCGACGGACTCCATCTGATCTGGACCGAGCCGAAGGCCAGCGAGCAGTACTACCCCATGGTCTTCACCTCGTTCTGGATCGAGAAGCGCCTCTGGTCGCTCCATCCGCTCGGCTATCACCTCGTCAACGTCCTTCTGCATGCCGGATCGGCTCTGCTGCTCTGGTGGCTCCTGCTTCGTCTCAGCCTGCCCGGCGCCTGGCTCGCCGCCGCCGTTTTCGCCCTGCACCCGGTGTGCGCCGAATCCGTCGCCTGGGTCACCGAGCGCAAGAACACGCTCTCGCTGTTCCTGTCGCTCCTCGCGATGCACGCGTACCTGGCGTGGCGTGAAGAGAAGAAAGAAGAGAAGACCGAAGATTTTCTTAGAAAGGGTAAGAGGGGACGGGCGGCACAGCGCTCACCCGCGGCGCGGCCCTCATTCGCTGCGCGGCGCCGATCCTCTTCCTTCATCGGATTCCTCGGGTTCCTTCTCTTCGTCCTCGCTCTCCTCGCGAAGACGACCGCCGTCGTCGTCCCGGCCGTTCTCCTCGTCCTCGTGTGGTTCCGGCGCGGCAGGGTCGCCGGGAGGGACGTTGGGCCGCTCGTCCCGTGGTTCGCGGCCGGCATCGCGCTCGCCCTCCACACCGCCTGGCTCGAGAGGACGATGGTGCAGGCGGCCGGACGCGAGTGGGCGCTCTCACTCGCACAGCGGATCGTCCTCGCGGGCCGCGTCCTTCTCTTCTATTCGAAGAAACTCTTCTTTCCGACCGATCTCTCCTTCTTCTACGAGCGATGGACCGTCGACGCGCGCCGGCTCCTCCAGTGGCTCCCGGCGCTCGCGGCTCTCATCGTCCTCGTGCTCGCGTGGCGCTTCCGCGCGCGCCTCGGCCGCGGGCCTCTCGCGTCCCTCCTCCTCTTCGGAGGCGTCCTCTTTCCCACGATGGGATTCTTCAACGTCTACGCGATGCGCTATTCGTGGGTCGCGGATCACTTCGCCTATCAGGCCGCCGCCGTCCTCGCGGCCTGCGTCACGTGCGGGGCGGCCTCCTGGGTCGTTCTCCGAAACCCGGCGGTGCGGCGGGCCTCGGCGGTCCTCGCCGTCGCGGTTCTCGCGGTCTTCGGAACGCTCACCTTTCGTCACAGCAGGAGCTTCCACGACCCCGAGACGCTCTGGAAGGACACGCTCGAACGAACCCCTTCCTGCTTCATGTGTCACACGAACTACGGCAACTGGCTCGTGGAGAACGGCCGCGAGGACGAGGCGGTCCTCCATTTCGAGAAGTCCCTGGCCCTCAAGGGGGACAACGTCCCCACGCTCCTCAATCTCGCGCGCATCGACGAAGGTCACGGCCGTCTGGACGCGGCGGCCGCCCGCCTTCGCGCGGCCGCGGCGATCGATCCCGCGGACACGGCGGTTCTGATCAACCTCGGGACCGTGAGCACGAAGGCGGGACGGCTGGACGAGGCCGTCGCGGCCTACGGAGAAGCCTTGCGGCTGGGCTCGTCCGAGGATTACCTCGCGCACAACGGCCTCGGTGTCGCGCTCATGCGGGGCGGGAGCCCGGGGAAGGCCGTGGAGCATTTTCGCGAGGCGCTCCGTCTCAGGCCCGACTACGAGTACGCCCGCGCGAATCTCGAGCGCGCTCTCGCCGTTTCGGGTGGGCCCGTCGCCGGGACTCCGCGCCCGCCGGGACGGTAGAGATGCATCACGAGGAGAGTCGTCGCACCTTCGGATAGTTCATCTTCCGGATCAGGTCGCCGAAACGGGGGTCTCCCCGGAACGCGTCGAAGAGCGGGTTGACGTTCAGCTCGTCCATGATCCAGGCTCTGTCCTCGAATGAGCGCTCGAGCCAGGCGAACGCGTTGTCCCGGTCTCCGAGGCCCGCATAGATGATCGCGATCTGCGTAGGCGGCAGGAACTGCGCCTTGCGCTTCTCGAGCAGCTTCGCGAGCACTTTTCGCGCCTCTTCCTTTCGTCCGGCGAGGCCGTACGTGAGTCCGAGCGCGAAGTTGGCGCCCGGATCCGGCACCTTGCGCGAAAGGAAGACCGCGATCGCCTCGTCGTAGCGCTTCAGCGTCGTGAGGGTGACGGCCAGCTCGAATTTCGCGAAGACCGAATCAGGCCGACCGGCGAGAACCTTCCGGAAATGCTGCACCGCCTCTTCGAGCCGGCGGGCGAACTGGAGGCGCACGCCGCTGTAGACGGCGACTTCCTCGGAGAGCGGGTCCAGCTCCTCGGCGATCCGCGCCTCCCGGATCGCTTCTTCGTGGCGGGAGAGGATGGACATGAGGTACGAGGCCTCCGTATGGACGGCGGCCGAGCCGGGCGAAAGCTCGAGGGCTCGCCGCGTGTCCTGCTCGGCTCCGGCCCAGTCGAAGTCGCAAGAACGCCGAAGGCCCGCGAGAAGCGCGACGGCATCCCCCTGCTTTGGATCGAGCTGGATGGCGCGCTCCGCTTCGGCGCGCGCCTCCGCGCACGCTTCGGAAAGGGGCCGGTACCCCGCGAAGCCGCCCCACTGGAGCCCTTCGGCGAGGCGCGTGTGCGCGAGGGGGAACCCCGGGTCCGCCTCGACCGCCTTTCGGAAGAGCTCGACGCCCTTCTCGATCCCCTGGCGCTGCGTCAGCGACTGGGTGATCGCGTACGTGCCGAGGAGGACGAGCCTGTGCGCTTCCGGGTCGACCGGACGGCCCGCGCCCAGGCGCCCGGCTTCTTCCGGGCTCACGGCCACCCGCACCTCGCGCGCGATGGCCATCGCGACTTCGCTCTGGAGGGCGAGGACGTTTCGCGCGTCGCGCGTGTAGCTCTCGGCCCAGAGGTGCCGGTCCGAATCCGCATCGATGAGCTGCACCGTGATGCGCACGTTTCCGCCGTCCCTCAGCACGGAGCCCTCGACGACTCCCCGCACGCCGAGCGCACGTGCGATCTCGGGAAGCGATTTCGTGGCGTTCTTGTACGGCATCACGGACGTCCGCGAGATCACCTTCAGCGCCCGAATCCGCGAGAGCTCGGTGATCACGGCCTCGGTCATTCCGTCCGCGAAGTATTCCTGCTCGGGGTCCTTCGAGAGGTTCGCGAGCGGCAGGACCGCGAGGGAGTCGATCCGCGACCCCTTCGACCAGCGGCTCCGCAGCTTGCCGACGTCCGCGGCGAAGAGAAGAGCGAGCACGGCGATTGCTCCCGCGAGGGTCGCGGCGACCGGGAATCCGCGCGTGCGCGCCGCCGGCCGTGCGGCGGGCACGACGGTGGACATTCCGGTCTGCAGACGCTCGAGGCCGGACTTCAGCTCCGCGGCCGTCGCATAGCGCATTTCCGGGTTCTTCCGCAGGCAGGTCCGGAGGATCTCCTTGAGGCCTTCCGAAGCCGGGGCTTTTCCGGAGAAATCCGGATCGGCGTGAAGGATCGCGTCCGTGAGGCGCGCCGGAACGTCTTCGCGGAAAGGCCGGCTCCCGGTCGCCATCTCGCAGAGCACGACTCCGGCGGCCCAGATGTCCGTCCGGCCGTCCACCCGCTCGGCGCGAAGCTGCTCGGGCGCCATGTACGGAAGCGTTCCGGCGACCTCTTTCTTCGTCGAGGTGAACGTCTCCATCGCCGAGGCCTCGCCCGCGGGTGTGAGCCTGAGCTTCGCGATTCCGAAGTCGAGGATCTTGAGGTCGCCGCCCTTCGTCAGCTTCAGGTTCGCCGGCTTGAGATCGCAATGGATGACGCCCTCGGCGTGCGCCGCCGCGAGGCCGTCGGCGAGCTGCGCGCCGAGCCGGAGCACTTCCCCTTCGAAGAGCGGCCCCTCACGAAGCCTGTCGGAGAGAGCGGCCCCTTCGACGAGCTCCATGACGAGCGCGTCGACTCCCCCGGCGTCGATCACGTCGTAGATGTGGGCCACGTTCCGGTGCTTGAGCTTCGCGAGGACGAGAGCTTCCTTGTGAAAACGCGCCCGCGCGGCCTCGTCCGAAAGGAGCGAAGACGAAAGCACCTTGATGGCGACCTCGCGTTGTAGCCGCGTGTCGCGCGCGCGGTAGACCTGGCCCATCCCGCCGGAGCCGAGGGGGCCCAGGATTTCGTACGGTCCCAGACGTGATCCCGGTTCCAGATCCGCCACGCCCCGCTCCCTTACCCGCTCGTCGAGGGCGGTTTCAGTATAGGGCGCTCCCCATCACCGTCGGATTATCGCCACCGTCGTCGGTCACCTGGGCGTGAACTGCGAGAGCTCGTGGATCCCGAGCTGTCTCTCGAGCACCGCGACTTGCTCGACCGTCTTCTCGAATCCCTCGTCGCCGAAGAGGCGGTCCTCTTCCTTCTCGAACTGGTCGCCCAGCTCCTCGAGCCGCTTGGCTGAAAGGATCCGGTGGAGCTCGGGGAAGAGCACGGTGTCTTCGCGAGCCTCGTGCGGCCGGTACATGCGAATGAACGCGCGACACGCCGCCGCCAGCTCCTTGCGCGCGGCCTCCTTGCGGAATCGATCCGGCACGGCGTTTCGCAGCACGACGTCCGTGACCCTACGGCCGGCCTCGTGCTGCTCGCGCAGGACCTTCACGAGATCCAGGAGCTTCTTCCTCTTCTCGAACTCCGGAAAGATGAAATTCTCCTCGAGCCTCTCGTGGTAGTCCTCGACGAACTTCCGCACGAGGAGAGCGGGCTTGTGAAAGACGTCGGGCGTGAGGTCGCTTTCCTTCCGCCGCAGCCCCTCCTCGAAGATGAGGAGAATTCGGTTCAGAGCCCCGTGCTCGCGCATGAGATCCTCGGCGGCCGAGACCTCCTCCTTCTGCTCATCTTTCTTCTTCTCATCGTTCTTCTGATCCGCCCGCGCACCGGCCGGGAGGACGAGCTGCCCGAGGCCGAGCACGGCCGTGGCGGCGAGAAAACGTCGGCGGTCGTCGTTCATGAAGGTTTTTGGCTGCAATCGATGCGCCAGGGCGATACCTGCACGGTTTACAGATCGCCGCCGATTCCCTCGAGGGTGCATGATCTCAGCCGCTTGGAGGGCTCCGGATGTTCGAAATGCGACCGATCGGGCGCGTGAAGAGCGCGTTCCAGGACACGCGGGAGATCCCCAAGGGATGCGGAGCGAAGCACGAGGCCGACGGCGTGATCGAGATCGATCCCGAGCTCGAGCCGGGGCTCACCGACATCGAAGGCTTCTCCCACCTCTTCGTCATCTGGGTCTTCGATCGCTCGGGAGGCCCGGAGCTCCTCGCTTCGCCTCCGAGCGACGACCGGCCGCACGGCGTCTTCGCGACGCGATCTCCGCAACGTCCGAACCCGATCGGCCTCACCGTCGTCGAGCTGCTCGGCCGCGACGGCCCGCGACTGCACGTCCGTGGCGTGGACATGCTCGACGGCACGCCGGTCCTCGATCTCAAGCCCTATCTGTCGAGCATCCCCCAGGAGGCGCTGCGGCGCGGCTGGCTGGCGGAGGCGGAAGCGCGGAATCGCGCGCGGAACGGTTGACGGCTGCGCGTTCGCTCACGCAACGGGCGCCGCGCGGCACCGCTGCAGGAGCCGCTCGTCCTTCAGGCGCTCCGCCCACGCCGGGAAATCGTTCGTGGGGCCGCGCCACATGAGCGCGTCCACGTCGCGGAAGAGAGGCGCGTCGGTCCGGAGCGTCGCCAGATTCTTGAAGAGAAGCGCCAGGTCGCACTCGTCCCCGAGGAGGGATTGCGGGAAGCTCTCGATCGGACCATACCGGTTCAGAATTCGTGCCGCGCCGACCCGGCCGATCCCGCGAATGCCGGAGTATCCGTCCGCGGCGTCGCCGACGAGGGCGAGAAAGTCGGGAATCAGGGCGGGCTCTACTCCGAACTTCTCGCGAACTCCGTCCGCATCGCGGATCTTCTGCCCCCGGCGATCCACCTGCACGACCCGCGTCCCGCGGACGCACTGCGCCAGGTCCTTGTCGGGCGTCCAGATGCAGACTTTCTCCACCTCTTCGCTTTCAGAGGCGATTCGCGCCGCGGAGGCGAGCGCGTCGTCCGCTTCCAGCTCGATCATCGGCCAGACCGCCACTCCCATCGCGACGAGCGCCTCCTCGAGCGGATGGAATTGCGCGAGGAGCGCCTTCTCGATCCCTTCCCCCGTCTTGTAGCCGGGCCAGAGCCCGTTCCGGAAGGATTCGATGACGTGGTCGGTCGCCACCCCGAGGTGCGTCGCTCCGGTCTCGATCATCTGCAGGACGGTGTTCAGGACTCCGACCACCGCCCCGTAGGGCGGATCCTCACCCTCCGTGAAGCGCCGAAGGCCGTAGAAATGTCGGAACAGCTCGTACGTCCCGTCGACGAGGTGAACGATCATGACTTCGATGCTAGCCTCGATCTCATGGTGCGCCGCGTGATGCTCCTGCTCTCTTTCGTCTTCGCAATGGTGAGCGTCGCCGCGTGCCGGCCCTCGGCCTGGTTGAGGACCGCGGAGGAGCGCGGAGGCGCGGACACGCGCCTCGAAGCGCAAGTCGACGCCATTCTCACGCAGCAGCAGAAGGAGCAGCACATTCCCGGCCTGGCTTTTGCCGTCGTCAAGGACGACGAAGTGGTCTATCTCAAGGCCTTCGGGCTGCGTGACATCGAGCGGAATCTCCCGGCCACGGCCGACACCGTGTTTCCGATCGGCTCGTGCACCAAGGCATTCACGTCGATGGCGGCTGCCATCAGCCAGGACGAGGGGCTGCTGTCGCTCGATGATCATCCTCGCCGGTTCTTGCCGTACTTCAAAATGGCCGATCCCGAGGCCGACGCTCGCGTGACCCTGAGGGACATGCTCAGCCACCGAACCGGGCTCATGGCCAAAGCGGACCTCGCGGCCGAACCGGGCGTCCTGACCCGGGAGGAGTACGTGCGGGCCGCGACCTCGGCGAAACCGACCGCGAAGTTTCGCGCCGCGTTCCAGTACTCGAATGCCATGTTCTGCGCCGCGGGCGAGATCGTCGGCAAAGCGAACCGCTCCTCCTGGGAGGACGTCGTCGAGCGAAAGATCCTGAGGCCCCTCGGGATGACCTCGAGCCTCGTCTCGGCGCTGGACATGTCGGCCGCCATCGATCATGCGACCGGCTACGTCTTCGTCGACGGGGAGAAGAAGTGGCTCTCGGTGCCTCCCCCGCGCAGCCTCGCCGCGCTCGCGCCCGCCGGCAGCATCGCTTCGTCGGCTCGCGACCTGATCCGGTGGGTGCGCATGCTCAGCAATGGCGGCCGCATCGGTGCCAGGCGAATCGTCTCCGAGGCCGCGCTGAGCGAGGTCGTGAGCGGGCAGGTCCCGATCAATTCCGCGCTGTCCTACGCCCTTGGGTGGGTAACCTACGAATGGAACGGTCTGTGCGTGGTCGAACACAATGGCGGGTCGCGGGGAATCAGCGCGCTCGTCAGCTTCATCCCCGGCCGCCGGGTCGGCTTCGTCTTCCTCGCCAACACGTCACCCAACTTCATGACCACGATCGGCAATGCCGGAAAGCTCCTCTGGCCTCTGATCATCGACAGCACGCCCACCACCCTCCCTTCGCCCGCGACGAGCGCACGACAGCACCCCGCCCCAGGACCGGGTGCCGGGAAGAACCCGGCTGCGATAGCTGTGGAGCTCCCGACCGCCGACGCTCTCGTTCAACGCATGATCGCTGCGCTCGGAGGCGAGCGGATCCTTCGCGGACATACGTCTCTCGAAATCAACGCCGTGAAGGCATACGAGAACCAGGGTGTCACCGCCGACTACGTCCTCCGGGCTAAAGCCCCCGACCAACATGTCGAAGAGGAAGTGTGGACCGCCGCGGGCCGCGAGATCGGTCGGCTCCGGGTGTACTTCGATGGACACAGCGGCGGTCAGGAGACGACCTTCGGACAGGATGCGACGAATGATGATTCCGGCAACGATCGTGCTCGACGGGACTATCACCTGCACCCGCTTCTCGCTCTTTCCGGCCTCTACAAGGAAGTCCGCGTCCTCGACCGCGTGAAAGTCGGAGCCGCACATGCATACCTGATGGAGCTCGTCCCCGCAGGCGGGCCGCCCGCGCGACTCTACGTGTCAGAACGCTCCGCGCTCGTCCTTCGGCGGGAGGTTGACGGACACTCCGAGACGTTCGACGACTACCGGGCCGTCGACGGCGAGCTCCTCCCTTTCCGCACCACCATTCACGACGAGCTCGGCGAGACGACGATCCAGGTCCGGGAAGCTCGCCTCAACCCGACGATTCCCGGCGCTGCTTTCGGAGCGTCGAAGACCATAGGCGACAACTAGATGAGCCCATTCACGAACTCTCGGACACTGGTTACGAGGGCATGCCACCGGACGCGCTTCAGGCTTCTTTCCGGATCGGGTCGGAAGGCGCCTTCTCGCGTTGCGCGAGGAGGATGAACGGCACGGAAAGCAGCTCGAGACCCGCTCCGACGACGTACGAGATGGAGTACCCCCACACGTCAGCCACCTTGCCGAGCGCCGGCTGGAAAACGACGCCTCCCGACGAACTCATGAGATTGTCGGTCGAGAGGACCGTGGCGCGCTCCCCCGACGGGATGAGATCGTTGATGAAGGCCTCGCGAACGGGCATCGTGGCGGCGAAGACCATGGCCCAGACGGCGAGAAGGGCGAGCGCGACCCAGAAACTCGGGGCCAGGCCGATGAGCGCCAGGGCGGCGGTGCTGAGAACCGAGCCGACGAAGAGGAGAGACGTTCTTTTCCGGAAGATCCGGGCCACGTGCGGGACGATGATGCCGCCGATGATCTGCGTGCCGGCGACGATCGAGGCCGCCAGGCCGGCGATCGCGTAGGACTCTTTCTTGCCGTAGAGCTCGAGGAGGTAGGGCTGCATGGCGTAGAACGCGTAGATGCCGACTCCGCCGGCGAACAGGCCGCCGAGCATCAGCCAGCGGACGGGGGCATTTCGGAACCCGTGGTCCAGCGACGATTTCAGGATCCTCCGCATCTCCAGCGCCATCGCGCCCCTCTCGAGGGGAGTGAATCCGACGTCTCGCATCGAGAGGAATGCGACGAGGAACGTGAGCCCGAGCATCGCCGCCCGCAAGATGTAAGGCACGCCCAGATTCGTGGCCTGCGCGATCGCGCCGCCCGCCAGGGTGCCGGTCAGCATCGCGACACCGCCCGCGATCTGGCCTTTCGCGAAGGCGGACTCCAGCGTGCCCGAATACCGGGCGAACTTCAGGCCGTCGACGAGCCAGGCTTCGGTCGCGCCGGAGAAGAACGTGAAACCGAGCCCGAGCAGAATGGAAGTGACGGCCCAGGCCCAGAACGGACCGTGGACGCGCCACATCAACAGGTACAGCAGAGTCGAAACGAAAAGCGTAGCGGAGCCGAGGAGATACGACGTTCTTCGCCCGAACGTGTCCGCCACGACGCCGGTCGGCACCTCGAAGAGCACCTCACCGAGCGTGAAGAAGGCGTTCGCTGCGAAGGCCTGGGTGATCGTCAGTCCCGCATCGAGAAGGAAGAGCGTGTTGATGCCCCAGATGAAGGAGGAGGCGAACGTCGAGAGGAGCGTCAGCGTGACGTAAGTTCTGAGGATCCGGTGCGAGTCGGCGGCCGCCACGGCCGCGGATTAGAGCATCTTGCCCCGATCAGGATCTCCCCGGAGTCCGGCTCGTTGTAGCCTTGCGGCATGTGGGAGTCGTTCAAGCGCTTCTTCGAGGAGCGCGTTTCGGCCCGCGCCGCCGGAGATACGGAGGCGGGACGGGATCACGCGCTGAAGATCGCAGCCTCCGCTCTCCTCTTCGAGGTCGTTCGCGCCGACGGCCATGTGACCGAGGAGGAGCTCACCGTCATGCGTACGGCCATCCAGGGCACTTTCGGCCTCTCCCGCGAGGAGTCTGAGGAGCTGGTGCGGCTAGGCGAGGCCGAGGCCCGCAAGGCGACGTCGCTCTACGAATTCACGCGTCTCGTCGACCAGGGCTTTTCGGCCGGCCAGAAGAAACGGGTCGTGGAGCTCCTGTGGCTGATCGCGTTCGCCGACGGAAAGAAGGATCCGGAGGAGGAGCATCTCGTCCGCAAGATCGCGGGGCTCTTGCACGTCCCCCACCCGGATTACATCGATGCCAAGCTCCGGGCGCGCTCGGAAAGCGGCCTCGAGCCGTCGGGCGGTTGACCCTCGTGCGCCTCCCCTTCGCTCCGCCGCTCGCGCCGATGCTGTCCAAGGCTGCGGATGCCCTCCCCGGAGGCGAGGGCTGGCAGTTCGAGCCCAAGTGGGATGGCTTTCGAACGCTGGTTTTTCGCGACGGAGACGACATGCTGTTCCAGAGTCGAGATGAGAAGCCCATGAACCGCTACTTTCCCGACCTTCTCGGACCGCTGACCGCCGCGCTGCCCGGGCGCTGCGTCGTGGACGGCGAAATCGTCATCGTCGGCCCGGGCGGGCTCGACTTCGAGGCGCTCCTTCTCCGCATCCATCCGGCCGCCTCGCGCGTGAAGCTCCTGGCGCAGGAGACGCCGGCATCCTTCGTCGTCTGGGACCTGCTGGCGTTGGGCCACGAGGACCTGCGCGAGACGCCGCTCGCCATTAGGCGCGAAAAGCTCGAAAAGGCGCTCGCCGGGGCGGGGCCGCGTGTGCATCTCTCGCCCGCCACGCGTGATCGCGTCCTCGCCGAGGACTGGTTCCGCCGCTTCGAGGGGGCCGGGCTCGACGGGGTGATGGCCAAGCGTCTGGACTCGCCCTACCGCGCGGGGGCGCGCACCATGATCAAGATCAAGCACACGCGCACGGCCGACTGTGTCGTCGCCGGCTTCCGCTGGCACAAGGAGGGCAAGGGCACGAGGGTCGGCTCGCTCCTGCTCGGCCTCTACGACGACGCGGGCACGCTGCACCATGTTGGCGTCGTGGCGGCATTCACGACCGCGGTCCGCAAACAGCTCGTCGAGGAGTTCGCTTCCCTGCGCAAGAACGCGTTCGAGGGGCATCCCTGGCGCGGCTGGGCCGACGAGCAGGACGACTCGGCCGTCAAGGGCCAGCGCCTGCCCGGCGCGACGAGCCGGTGGAATCACGGCAAGGACCTCAGCTGGGAGCCGCTCAGACCCGAGCGCGTGTGCGAGGTCGCGTACGACCACATGCAAGGCACACGCTTCCGACACGCCGCTCAGTTCGTTCGCTGGAGGCCCGACAAGAGGCCCCGCGACTGTCGCTACGATCAGCTCGAGGTCACGCCGGCTTACGAGCTGGAGCGCGTCTTCGGCGCGACGGCGCGGCGCGGGGAGGCTCGTCGGCCTGCTTCCTGAAATGCGGGGGCCAGGGCGCGTCTCCCTGGCCTTCTCCTTCCTGTACGGCAGACAGCCGGAGCAGCTCGTCGAGCGATCCCGCGGCGCGATCGATCCCCGCCGATGCATCTCCGCGCTCAGCCAGGCGCGCCGGCGCGGTGGCGAGCGTGAAAGCCGCCGGATCGCAGCCGGCGACCTCGTCCCACCGGAGCGGCATGGACACGCGCGCGTCCGACGTGGGCCTCACGGACCAGGCCGAGGCAACCGTGCGGTCCTTCGCGTTCTGGTTGTAGTCGAGGAAAACGCCATGGCGCTCCTCCTTCCACCACTTGCTCGTGGCGAGGTGCGGCGCGCGCCGCTCGACCTCGCGAGCCAGCGCCAGCGCCGCGCGCCGCACCTGGTCGAAAGTCCAGCGCCTCTCGATGCGGACGTTGATGTGCATCCCGCGGGAGCCGGACGTCTTGGGCCAGCCGACGAGATTCTTCTCTTCGAGCACGTCGCGCACGAGCAGCGTCACGCGCCGGACGTCGTTCCAGCTCACCCCGGGGCCCGGATCCAGATCGACGCGCAGCTCGTCGGGATGGTCGAGGTCGTCGGCGCGGACGGGGTGCGGGTTGAGGTCGATGCACCCGAGGTTGACGATCCACAGGAGCTGGGCCGCGTCCCGGACGACGATCTCGCGCGCGGTGCGGCCCGACGGAAAGTGCAGCTCGACGGTCTCGATCCAGTCGGGATGCGTCTCGGGAGCCCGCTTCTGGAAGAACGGCTCGCGATCGGCGCCGTTCACGTAGCGTTTGAGAACGATCGGCCGCGCCGCAATCCCGCGCAGGGCCGCCTCCGCAACCGCGGCGTAGTACCTCGCCAGATCGAGCTTCGTGTGGCCGGCCCGCGGAAAGAACACCTTGTCCGGGTTGGTGATGGCCACTTCACGACCGGCGACCTCCAGGACCGTAATGCGCGCCGAGCCCATGGAGGTCGCCCTGCCGGATTCCTACTTCTTCCCCGCGGCCCCCGCGATCGTGAGCTTGAACCCGTCGGGGTCGGTCAGGGTGAAGTCGCGTACCCCCCAGGGGTCGTCGTGAGGCTCCTCGTCGAGGGTGCCGCCCTTTGCCTTGATCTTCTTCGCGAGCGCGTCTACGTCCTGCTTCGTCTCGCAGTAGAGGCGGAAGCCCTCGCCCTTCTTCCGGTCGCGGCCCTTCTTCCAGTCGTCCTGCCCGAGCATGAAGCGGACGTCGCCGGCGCGGACCATGACTCCCGCCAGCTTCCCCTCCTGCTCCCAACGCTCCTCGACTCCGAACCCGAGGACGTCCCGGTACCAGGCGAGACTCTTCTGGATGTCGCCGACCGTGAAGGAAGGCGACGTCGAGCTCATGCTCAGGCCTTTCACCGGCGCGGTCTTCGCTTTCCGAGCCGGCTTCTTCCTCGCCGGGGATTTCTTTTTCGAATTCTTGATGGCCATCTCAACCCTCCTATTCACGGTAGATCGCAAACGCCGCTCCCTGGGGATCCGCGAAGACGGCAAAGCGGCCCATTCCGGGGATGTCCGACGGAGGCACGTGCGTCGTCGCGCCGAGGGAGGCGGCCTTCGCGGCCGCGGCGTCGCAATCCGCCACGGCGAAGTACGGGAGCCAGTGCGGCGGCGCAGGGACTTCGCTCGGCATCGCCATCATCCCGCCGATCGGCGCCTGGCCGAGCAGCCACTCGGTGTATGTCATGCCGCCGTCCGAGCCGGTCTTCGCGCCCCAGCCGAAAAGGGCCTTGTAGAACGTCTCGGCGTTCGCCGTGTCGCTCGTGTTGAGCTGCCCCCAGCAGAACGCACCCGGCTCGTTGTGGATGCCGATGCCCTTGTTTGCCTTCGCCTGCCAGACGCTGATGTGGGCGCCCTGGGGGTCGGCGAGGACCGCCATGCGGCCGAGGTCCATGACGTCGAACGCCGGCGCCATGACTTTCCCGCCAAGCTCGGCCGTGCGCCGGGCCGACGCGTCGGCGTCCGCCGTCGCGACGTAGAGCATCCAGTGCGGCGGGACCCCGGGCATCTTCGCGGCATCCAGCGCATAACAGGCGGCGACGTCGCGGCCCTTGAGCGTGAAGGTCGTGTAGATCATCGGCCCCATGTCGTTGTCCGTGAAGGACCAGCCGAAGAGCTGCGTGTAGAAGTCCTTCGCGGCCTTCTGGTCGGAGGTTCCCAGCTCGATCCAGCAGAACGCGCCGGGCGGATGTGACGTGACTTCGGCCATGGGCGGAGCCTCCTCTTTCAGGGTTCTCGCTCATACGGGAGTCGCCCGCGTCGGATTTCAGACGTTCGCCGCGAATGACGGAGCGACCTACTTCTCTCCCTACTTTTCTTCCTACTTCTCTTCCAGCACGGAAAGGATGTTCCCGGCGGGATCCTTGAACCACGCGATCGTCGGTCCGCCGTCGCGGTGAATGCCTTTCTCGTCCGTCTTGATGTCGCCTTCATAGTGCTCGAACCGGACTCCCCGGCTCGAAAGCCCGTCCACGGCCTTCTCGACGTCGTCGACGGGGAAGTTCAGGATGGTAAATGTTGCGGGCATGTGGTTCGGTTTCGGATAAATCATGACCCCGGGACCGCTCCCGACGTGCAGCTTCAGAAAGCCGTGCTCGTCGGAGACCTCGAGTCCCAACGTCTTTTCGTAGAACTCTTTCGCCTTCCCGATGTCATTTACGGAAAATCCGCTGAACGCCTTCTTTTCTTTGAACATCGTCTCTTTGAACATCGTCGCACTCCTTGTGGCTCGGAGGCCGCCCGGACGGATGGGTGCAAGAGCATGGCCAGACTCGATCAGATGGGCGTGGCCGTCCTCACCGGGACGAGCGCCTTCAGGCGGCTCTCGCGAAGATAAATGCCGAGCCAGACCAGGATTCCGAGCACGATCTGCATGATCGCGTTGTCGCCCACCCGCCACGCCGTACAGATCGTGCCCCCGACATATCCGGTCAGAAGGATCGCGCCCAGGACCGACGTGACCGGAATCAGATAGATGACGGCGCATGCGATCTCGAGAATTGCGAGCGGAAGGGTCATCGAGTCCGGCAGTCCCAGGTGTGCCATTCCCTTGGCGAGATCGGGACCGCCCTTCAGTTTCAGGGCGGCGCTGAACAGGAACAGCAGCGACACGAGAACCGTAATCACCCCGCCGACCCTTGACATCCTGCCGCTCGCCGCCATCTCGGCCTCCTTCGAAGTGCGATGCTCTTTTCGGTCGCTCCGTACGCGGCTACCGCCTTGCTGCGATCTCCGCGCGCTGGCGCTCCTCCTGCTTCCTGAGCTCGGGCGTGAGGTTTTCGCCAAAATCCTCGGTCTCGAACACCTGACGAATCTCGATCTCCGTGCCGCCTCCGAAAGGCGCCCTCTTCATCCAGGCGATCGCCTCTTCCCTCGACTTCACCTGGATCAGCCAGAAGCCGGCGATCAGCTCTTTCGACTCCGTGAAGGGACCGTCGGTCACTGTGGTCTTTCCGCCCGAGAACTTGATGCGCGCGCCCTTCGACGTCGGGTGCAGACCCTCGCCCGCGAGCATGACTCCCGCCTTCACCATCTCCTCGTTGAACTTCCCCATGTCCTCCAAAATTTTCTTGTCCGGGAGAGCGCCAGCCTCGGAATTCTTGTCGGCAGGAACTATGACCATGAATCGCATCGTCTTATCTCCTTTTGATCTCGGCCTCGAGGGGGTTGAACCCCGCCTCCACCATGACGACGAACGAGGCTGGGCTAAATCGACACGTGGAAGTTTTTTCTGAGGCCCGGCACTTGCACGAAGAATGCAAGGGCCGGGCCCCACGCCTCGATAGTGGTCGAAAATGCTCACCGGCCGGAGGCCGACAGGATGAGTCCCGAGGAAGGGTGTCCGCACATTCGGGGAATAGAGCGCGTGAAGAAGGCGAAGAAGCGCGAGTGTGAAGAGTGCGTGAAGATCGGAAGCGGTGTGGGTGCACCTCCGGACCTGCCAGACCTGCGGCGGCACGCGATGCTGCGACTCCTCGCCGAACAAGCACGCGAGCGCCACGCACGGAGCATCCGGGCATCCGGTGGTCAGTTCGGCCGAGACCGGCGAGAGATGGCTCTACTGCTATCCCCGATGACGCGACCGCGGAGTACTGATGTCCGCGGCGAGCCCTCCCCCGAGGAGACTTCCCGAAGCTGACCGAAGAACAGCGCGCGCGAATCGCCGCTCTTCGCGCGGGAGCGGCGGTTCGCCGACGGCGAAGTGCTCTGGGAGCAGGGCGACTGCAACCGCCCGCTCTTCGTCGTCCTCGAGGGCCAGATCACGGTCCTGTCGGACACGGACCGCTTCGTCACGGCGCACAATCCGGCGGGTTCTAGCGGCGACGTCGACCTGCTTTCGGGCCGCCCCGTGATGGTGAGGGCGCGCGCGAGGGAGAGACGCGGGTCCTCGAGCTTCCCGCGGAGCGCCTGCGGGCGCTCGTCCAGACCGACCCGGAACTGTCCGAGATCTTCCTGCGCGCCTTCATCCTCCGCCGCATCGCGCTCAGGCGCTGGGGCAGGGCAGCATCGTTCTCATCGGCTCGCAGCACTCGGCCGGCACGCTTCTCCTCCAGGAGTTCCTGACGCGCAACAGCCAGCCCTACACGTACCTCGACGTGGACCGGACCCCGACATGCAGGCGACTCTCGACAGCTTCCACGTCGGCGTGGACGACGTGCCCGTGTTCATCTGCCGGGGCGACCGCGTCCTGAAGAAGCCGACCCTCGAGGAGGTGGGCGATTGCCTGGGCTTGAACCGGTTGAAGGAAGGCGCGGTGCAGACGTCGTGGTGTCGGGGCCGGCCCGGCCGGGCTCGCGGCCGCCGTTTACCGGCGCTTCCGAAGGGCTCGACGTGCTCGTACTCGAAGCAAACGCTCCCGGCGGGCAGGCTGGCACGAGCTCACGCATCGAAAACTATCTCGGCTTCCCCACGGGGATCTCCGGACAGGAGCTCGCGCAGCCACGCCTTCGTCCAGGCGGAGAAGTTCGGCGCGGAGTTCGCCGTGACGCGGACGGCGCATGCGGCTCTCGGTGCGAGCAGTCGTCCCTATCGGATCGAGCTCGCGGGGCGGCGTCCGCGTGCGAGGCGCGCACGGTGGTCATCGCCACCGGTGTCCAGTACCGGAAGCCCGACTGCCCGAACCTCGCGCGCTTCGAAGGGGCTCGGGCATCTATTACGCGGCGACCCCGATCGAGGCGAAGTTCGTGCGAGGGCGGAGACGTGATCGTCGTCGGGGGAGGGAACTCCGCGGGCCAGGCGGCGGTTTTCCTTTCGGCAAAGTGCGCCGGGTGCACATGCTCGTTCGGGGCGGGGGCCTCGCCGAGAGCATGTCGCGCTACTTATCCGCCGCATCGAGGAGACGCCGAACATCGAGCTTCTCACACGCACCGAGATCGAGGCCCTCGAGGGCGAACGGCCACCTCGAGCGTGTGACGTGGGGCGACGCCGCCGGCTCGCGACCACGACCGCCGACGTGCGGCACGTCTTTCTGATGACCGGCGCCGACCCGAACACGGCCTGGCTCCGGGGCTGCGTCGCGCTCGACGAGAAGGGCTTCGTGAAAACCGGGCAGGACCTCACGCCCGGCGACCTCGCCGCCGCGAAATGGCCCGTCGCCCGCCCGCCGCTCCTATTCGAGACGAACCAGCCGGGTGTCTTCGCCGTCGGCGACGTGCGCGCCAACGAGCGTCAAGCGCGTCGCCGCGGCCGTGGGCGAAGGCTCCGTCTGCGTCCAGCTCGTCCACAGCGTCCTCGCGGAGTAGGAAGAGGAGTCTTGCAATGACATTCTCGGACAAGGTGGCCCTGGTGGCGGGCGGGACGGGAGGGCTGGGGCGCGAGGTGAGCCTCGCGTTCCTGGAGGAAGGCGCCACGGTCGGCGTCACTTACCGCAAGCAGGAAGAGTTCGCCGACCTGAAGGCCGCGGCGGGCGCGGATGGTGCCCGGCTCGAGGGACACGAAGTTGACGTCACGAACGAGGAAGCGGTCCGGGGGCTCGTCGACTCGATTCGGGGCCGCCACGGGCGGATCGACGTCCTCGTGAATGCGGTCGGCGCCTACGCGGGCGGGATGCCGCTCTGGGAGCAGGACCCGGCGACTCTCGACCGGATGCTGAACGCGAACCTTCGCTCGGGCTGGGCGCTCCTCCGCGCGGCGGTCCCTGTGATGCTCTCGCAGGGGAGCGGCGCGATCGTGAACGTGGCCTCCACGGCCGCGCTCGAACACGGGGCCGGAAACTCGGCCTATGCCGCCTCGAAGGCGGCGACCGTGGCCCTCGTGGATTCGCTGGCCGCAGATCTGAAGGGCACCACGGTGAGGGTGAATTCGATTCTCCCCAGCATCATCGACACGGAGGCGAACCGGAAGGCGATGCCGAAGGCCGACTTCTCGAAGTGGCCGAAACCCGAGGAGATCGCCCGCGTCGTCCTCTTCCTCGCCAGCGACGACGCGAAGCTCGTTCGCGGCGCGGCCATTCGCGTGTGAGACCGCTCGCTCTCCCCGACGTGAAAGACGACGCCATGCTTCTCCTGGAGGCTCTTCACGAGCTTCCCGACCTCCCGCCCGAGCACCTTCTCGAACGGAGGCTCCGGCGCGACGACGTCCACCGCCACGCCACGCTCCCGCAGTGAGGCCGCCGCCTCGAGCATCCTCGGCCAGAACGCCCGCCGTGAGGTCCGGACCCCGGAGCTCGCCTTCCGCGTTCGCCATTCCGATTGCCTTCTATCACGGGGCCTTGGGCGGCCGCGAGATCGTGTAAAGAGCGGCGAGACGCTCGGCGGTCGATTTGGCTTCGCGGCCCTCCAGGCCCGGGCCATCCTTCAAGGTCCCCCTCGCTTCGAGCAGAAAACGCTCGGCTTCGTCGTAGCGCCCCATCGCCGTGAAGGCTTCACCTAGCAAGCTCTTCGCGATCGCGACGCGCCAGTCGCCTTCCCCGAAGGCATGTCGGCGGATCCGCAGCGCCTCCAGGAGCAACGGCTCGGCCTCTGCCGCCTTCTTTCGCATCAGGTATGAGCGAGCGAGGTTGACCTCGTAGGTGGCGACTTGCGGATGATCGTTGCCCAAGGCCGGCACGGCGATTTGCAGCGCCTCTTGGAGCGCGGAAACCGCTTCGTCGTACTTCCCCTGCTCTCGCAAAGGATAGGAGAGATTGTTGAGCTTGTTGGCGACGCTGGGGTGTTTGTCCCCCAGGGTCTTGCGGCTGATTGCCAGGGACTGACGAAACAGCGATTCGGCATCGGCAAAGTCATGTCTATCGGCAACGACCAGGGCCAGGTTGTTCAGTGTCGAGGAGACGTCAGGATGCTCATCGACTCGCGTCTTCCGAAAGATCGCCAGACACTGGCGGAAGAGCTCCTCGGCCCCCGAGAGCTCGCCCTTATGCCACAGGAGCAGGGCGAGCTCGTTCATGCTCGCGGCGGTATCGTGGTCCTGATTGCCGAGCGCCTTCTTCCGGATCGCTAGCGATTCTCGAAAGAGCGGCTCGGCGCGATGATCGTTCCCCTGAGCGCTGTAGACACGGCCGAGCTCGACTAAGGTCTCCGCGACGTCCTCCTCGCGGCCCAAGGCTCTGCGCCGCATGGCGACGGCCTGCTCCAGCATCGGTGCGGCGGCGGCATAGTCGCCCTTCTCTCGCAACAGCACTCCGAGGTCGTTCAGACTCTCGGCGACCTGTTCGTGCTCCGGCCCGAAAACGCGGCGTCGCGAGGACAGGGCCTCCTCCAGGAGCGGCCGCGCCTTGTCGTACTCGCCGAGGCGCTGGTACGTGCGGCCCATCACGGACAGCATCTCGGCTTTCACCTCCGGCTCGCCCGCTAGCTCTTTCCTGACGCGCGCCGCTCCCGCGTCGAGGAGGCCCCGGACGGTGACCTCCTGCGCATCTTTGCGGGACGCGTAGGGATCGGCTCCCGTCAGCAGTCCCGTCAACAGCTCGCTGACCTTTGCGGCTTTCTGTGCCTCCAGGCGAGCACGGTCCCGTTCCCTGGCCAGCCGCACGGTGTAGAAGCCGACCAGGGCCGTCAGCAGCAGGACCACGGCCGCCGCCGACGCCACGCCACTCCGGTGTCGGCGGGCGAACTTCCTTGCTCGATAAGCGAGCGTGTCGGACCTGGCCCTGATCGGTTCGTCGGCAAGATACCGACGCACGTCGTCTGCAAGGGCGGTGACCGACGCGTAGCGCTCGGCGGGGTTCTTCTTCAGCGCCTTGGCGACGATCGTGTCGAGGTCCCCATGGAGGTCGCGGCGCAATCCCTCCGGTGTCGCGTTGCGCAGGGCGGCGTTCCGTTCGAGCGCCTCCGCCGTCTGACCCTTCGCCACGACGACTACGTCGGAAAGCCTCGGAGGCTCCGCGTCCACGATGGCGCGGACCAGTTCGGCAGGCGAGGAGAGCGCGACCTCGGCCGGATGCCGGCCGCCCAGCAGCAGATAGAGCAGCACGCCCAAGGAATAGATGTCGGTCGCGGTCGTGATCGCGCCGCCGGTCACCTGCTCGGGCGCGGCGTACTCGGGGGTCAGCGCCCGTCCCCCCTCTCGCGTGAGCGCCGTGGCCGCTCCCGCGCCCCCCTCCTCTTCGAGCAGCTTCGCGATGCCGAAGTCGAGCAGCTTCACTTGCCCGCTCGTCGCCACGAGCACGTTCGACGGCTTGATGTCCCGGTGCACGATCAGGTTCGCGTGCGCATGCGCCACGGCGGCGAGCACCTCCAGGAAGAGGCGCAACCTTCCGTCGACGTCCAACGCCTTGCCGTCGCAGTAGCGATCGATCTGCTCGCCTTCGACGTACTCGAGCACGAGATAGGGCTGTCCAATGGAGGACACGCCCGCGTCGATCAGCCGCGCGATGTTCGGGTGCGTGAGGCGCGCCAAAAAGGTTCCCTCACGTTCGAAACGCGCTTCGCCCGCGCGGCCGACGAGGCTCACGTTCAGGAGCTTCACCGCCGCCTGGCCCTCGAAGCGGCCGTCGCTCCGCCGGGCAAGCCAGACGCTGCCCATGCCTCCCTGGCCGATGGGCGAGATCAGCGTGTAGGCGCCGATCGTCTGGCCCGCCAGGGATGCCGACGCGGGAGGCTTCAGGGCATCGTCTTCGAGGAAGCCTTCCCGGCTGAGAGTGCGTCGTTCCTCGAGAAGAGCCTCCACCTCGGAGGCCAGGTCCGGATCCTCCGCGCGCAGAGACTCCAGCCAGGCCTCCCGCTCGCCATCCGCAATCTCCAGCGCGCGGTCCAGGTAGGGACTCACGATCCGCCAGCGATCCCTGCTCTCCGAGGACACGGCTACGCTCCCGAGCTCACGCGGGGGCCACCTGCTGGATCTCGCGGTGAAGATAGATGCGCGCCTTCTCCCAGCGGCGCTGCACGGTCCGTTCCGACAAGCCGCGCATCGCGGCGATCTCCGCAAACGAGAAGCCGCAGAAGAATTTCAGATCGACGACCTCGGCGAGTGACGCGTCGACGGAGGCCAGGCCGTCGAGCGCCGTGCTGATCCGGACCAGTTCGCTTTCATCCGCGACGGCTTCGGCAACCGCGTCACCAACCGACGTGATCTCGAAGCCGCCGCCGCGTTTTTGCGCCTGCCGGCTGCGGGAGTAGTCGATGATGAGGCCGCGCATCACCTTCGCGGCATAGGCCATGAAGCGACCTTCGTCCGGGAAGCTCGCAGCTTCGCGTCCCGCGATGTTGAGGTATGCCTCGTGGAGCAGCGTCGTCGGGCTCAGCGTGACGGAAGGTCCTCTTCGCGCCAACTGATTCTTCGCGAGCCGGTGCAGCTCCGAGTAGAGCGAGGCGAAGAGCGCGTCCGCCGCGGATCGGTCGCCGGACTCGGTCGAGAGGATGAGCGAAGAGATGGTGTGCTTCATCGGTTCTCATCCAGAACCAAGAACGTTCCGATGCTACTCCGCACCGAACGCAGGTGACAGAAATTACGGTCGGAGCGGTGCTCAGATTCCTTGTCGTCTTTTCCCTTCCGATTTCGATGGTCCAGCCCTTGTCGTCCTTCCCCTTCGAATTCCGATTCTCTGAGTGAGCGGCGACCATCCGCCCCCCGCGGATGGCGTCCCGGAATCGGCGAGAGGGAGGAAGCAATGAAGACCTCGAGAACCGTGGAGGGAGCGATGTCCGAGAACACCCGCAAGACACGTGTGGGTCGAGTGTCCGGCTTCTGCCTGGCGGCCACACTCCTGGCAGCCGCGGGAACGAAGTCCTGGATCGCGTCGAGCGAGAGCAAGCACGATTTTCTCGAGCCGTTCGTGAACCCGACCGGCGCGGCCCAGACCTTCTCGACCGCCGGCCGCATCGACACCGACAACCCTTTCTTCCAGGACCTCGGCACGAACGGGCGAACGTGCTTCACGTGCCACCGCCCCGAGAGCGGATGGACCATCACGCCGGCAGGCGTGCGGGAGCGCTTCGAGGCCACCGCCGGGCTCGACCCGATCTTCCGGACGAACGACGGCTCGAACTCGCCGAATGCAGACGTGGTGACCGTCGAAGCACGCCGAAACGCCTACAGCATGCTCCTCTCCAAGGGCCTCATCCGGGTCGGGATCGGCATTCCCGCCGACGCCGAGTTCACGCTCGATGCGGTGGACGACCCTTACGGGTTCGCGACGAGCCACGAGCTCTCGCTTTTCCGGCGTCCCCCTCCTTCCTCGAATCTGGCTTTCCTCAGCACGGTCATGCTCGACGGCCGCGAGACGTTCCCCGGGCAGACGATCGCCTTCGACCTATCGCACCAGGCGAATGAAGCCACGATGGGACACGCGCAAGCGAGCGTCCCGCTCTCGAACGAGCAGCGGGACCAGATCGTCGCCTTCGAGACGGGGCTGTTCACGGCCCAGGTCTACGACATTGCCGCCGGAGATCTGAAGAGTCAGGGCGCGAAGGGCGGACCGAAGGCTCTGTCGAGGCAGGAGTTCTACATCGGGATCAACGACCCGCTGGGGCTGAATCCCACGGGGGCGCCATTCAGTCCGATCGTCTTCACCGACTTTTCGGCCTGGGCGAGGCTCAAGAGCAGTCACGGGGACGACGCCGACGAAGAGGACGAAAACGAGGGACGGACGGCGGCGCGGCTGACCGTGGCGCGGGGCGAAAAGCTGTTCAACAGCAAGCGGATCAACATCACGGGAGTCAAGGGCCTCAACGACGACCTCGGCGTCGTGAGCATCCCGGGCACGTGCGGCACGTGTCACGACTCGCCGAACGTCGGCGACCACTCCGTGGCGGCGCCCCTCGACATCGGCCTCTCCGACGCCTCGCGCCGGACACCCGACATGCCCCTCTACACGCTCAAGAGAAAGACGACCGGCGAGACCGTCCAGACGACCGACCCCGGCAGGGCTCTCGTGTCCGGCCGGTGGAAGGATATCGGCCGGTTCAAGGGGCCGATCCTGCGCGGCCTCGCGGCCCGGGCGCCTTACTTCCACGACGGCTCGGCCGCCACGCTTGCCGATGCGGTGCGGTTCTACAACAACCGCTTCACCATCGGGCTGACGGAAGCAGAGGTTTCGGACCTCGTCGCGTTCCTGCGGGTCCAGTGATGGATTCGAACGCCGGTGCGGAGCCTTCAATCGCCGTCTAGCAACTGCCATGCTTCTGCTATAAACGCCGGATGGGCGGATCCAGGCCGAGCGCGAAGGGCCACGGGTCGAGGATGCCCGAGGAGCGCTGGTATGTCCTGATCCACCAGCTCCCGCCGACGCCGCTCTACCTCCGAGCGAAGGTGCGGAATCGGCTCTCGAAGGTTGGAGCCGTCGCTTTGAAGAACTCCGTCTACGTCCTCCCGCAGACGGACGACTGTCTGGAAGACCTCCAGTGGATCGTCGAGGAGGCGGTCGCGGGAGGCGGGGAGGCGTTCGTCAGCGAGGCCCGCTTCGTGACCGGAATCTCGAACGAGGCGCTCGTGAAGCTCTTCCAGGGCCAGCGCCAGGCCGATTACGCGGCGCTTTCGGGTGAAATTCGAGAAGCCCTCTCCAGCCTGAAGCAGCGGAGCGGGGTGAACCCTCCGGAGCAGGATCTCAGGGGGAGCGCTCGCCCGCTTCAAGAAGAGGCTGGACGAGATCAAGGCGACGCGCCGCGGCATCCAGGTCGACCGCATCGCGTCCGCATGGCTGGTCCGCCGGTTCATCGATCCGACGGCGCGGTTCCGTTTCGTCGAGCCGAAGTCGGCCGCGGCCGTTCCGGGAGAGATCCGTTTCGACATGGTGCCGGGCGATTTCACGCACGAGGGCGACCATTGCACCTTCGAGACCCTCGTCGCGAAGACGAACGTCGGCGATCCCGCCGTCTCGCAGATCGCCGAGATCGTCCATGACATCGACTTGAAGGACGGCAAGTACGGTTGCACCGATGCGCCCGGGATCCAGCGCCTGCTACTCGGCCTCGTCCTCTCTCACCCGGCGGACGAAGACCGGCTCGCGCGCGCGTTCGCGTTGTTCGACGACTTGTACTGATCCTTCTCGAGCGCCGTCAGCCGGCCGGCTCAGCGAGAGCGGGGACCTCTGGCTTCCTCTCCTCAGCTCCCGCCGGAATCGCCTTGTGCGTCCGAGCCACGAGGACGTAGATCGACGGCACGACGAAGAGCGTGAACGCGGAGCCGATGATCATGCCGCTGACGAGCATGATGCCGATCGAGTTGCGCGCGCCCGCTCCCGGGCCTCGCGCGAAGACGAGCGGGAGGTGGCCCATGACCGTCGCGGCCGTCGTCATGAGGATCGGCCTGAGACGCGTGCTCGCCGACTCGATGACCGCCTCCAGCTTCTCTTTCCCCGCCTCCTGGAGCTTGTTCGCGAACTCCACGATGAGGATCCCGTTCTTGGACACGAGGCCGACGAGCGTGATGAGTCCGACCTGGCTGAAGATGTTGAGCGTCGTCAGCCCGAGGAACGAGAACAGCAGCGAGCCCGACAGGGCGAGCGGGACCGACCCCGCGAGGACGATGAACGGGTCGCGGAAGCTCTCGAACTGCGCGGCGAGCACGAGATAGATCAGGATCCCCGAAAGCAGGAACGTGCCGAGGAACTTGCCGCCTTCGGTGCGCAGCTGTCGCGATTCGCCCGCGTAGTCGATCGTGAAACCCTT
Organism: Thermoanaerobaculia bacterium; assembly: GCA_963719225.1. Taxonomy (GTDB): domain Bacteria; phylum Acidobacteriota; class Thermoanaerobaculia; order UBA5066; family UBA5066; genus Fen-183. The sequence continues at coordinate 2,284,178 of CAVRAY010000001.1, forward strand.
CGGCAGGATGCGCCGGGCCTCGTCTTCGAGGACGCGCAAGGCGTTGTCGAGCGAGACTCCCGGCGGGATAACCCCCTGGATGCGCACGGCATTCAGCTGCTGGAACCTCTTCAGCTCACGCGGCTCGGCCGAGGTCTTGAGAGTTGCGAAGGTCGACAGAGGGACGAGCTTGTTGTCCGCCCCGGTGACGTAAACCTGCTCGAGCTGGTCGGGCGTCAGGCGCTCGGTACGCTTGAGCTGCGGGATGACCTTGTAGCTGCGCCCCTGGATACTGAACCGGTTCACGTAGTCGCCGCCGAGGAGCGTCGAGAGATCCCGGCCGGCCTGGCTCAGGCTGACGCCCTGCGCTCTCAGCTTGTCGCGGTCGAAGACGATCTCGGCCTGCGGCTGGTCGAACTTGAGGTCCGCGTCGGCGAACATGAAGAGGCCGCTCTGGAAGGCCTTTCCCACGAGCTTGTTCGCGAACTCCGTGAGGCGCGCCGGCTCGGCGGTCGAGGCGATGACGAGGTCCACCGGAAAGTCTCCACCGCCCGGCAGGGCCGGCGGGGTCAGCGATATGACGCGCACGCCCGGGATCTTCGAGAGCTGAGCCGCGGCTTCCACCTGGAGCTGCTCGGTGCTCTTCTTCCTCGCGCTCCAGGGCTTCGTGACCATGCCGCCGAACCCCCCGTTCGGAAACGTGATCTGGAAGATGCTCTCGCTTTCCGGAAACGACCTGTAGACGTCGTGGACCTGCGAGGCGAAGAGTTTCGTCTGGTCGATCGTCGCGTTCGGCGCCGCCTGGATGATCCCGAAGACGACGCTCTGGTCCTCCTTCGGCGCCAGCTCCTTCTGCGAGAACATGTAGAAGGGCACGCTCAGGGCCGCCACGATGATCCACAGCACGAAGACGACCGGCCGATAGTTCAGCGTTCCCGTCAGCAGGCGCCCGTACGTCCGCCGCACCACGTCGAAATGCCGGTTGATCATTCCGGCGAACCCACGCTCCGAGGCGCCGGACTTGAGCAGCCTGGAGCCCATCATCGGCGAGAGCGTGAGCGCCACGACGCCGGAGACGATCACCGCGCCCGCGAGCGTGAACGCGAACTCCCGAAACAGCGCGCCGGTCAGTCCCCCCTGGATGCCGATGGGCGCGTAAACGGCCGCGAGCGTGATCGTCATGGCGATGATCGGCCCGACGAGCTCCCGCGCCGCGCGGATCGCCGCATCGAAGGGTTTCTCGCCCAGGTGCAGGTGCCGCTCCATGTTCTCGACCATGACGATCGCGTCGTCCACGACGAGGCCGACGGAGAGCACGATGGCGAGAAGCGTCAGGAGGTTGATCGTGAAGCCGGCCACGAGCATTAGGAAGACCGCTCCGACGAGCGAAACCGGAATCGCGACGATCGGGATGAGGACGGAGCGGAACGAGCCCAGGAAGAGGAAGATGACGACAATCACGATGAGCAGGGTCTCCGTGAGCGTCTTGAGGACTTCGTTGATGGCGTCCTGGATGTACGCCGTCGAGTCGTAGGGGATCCCCACCTTCATCCCCGCCGGAAGCTGTGCCTGGATGTCGGGGATCGCTTCGCGGACGCTCTTGATCACGTCGAGAGAGTTCGCCGTCGGCAGCACCCAGACTCCCATGAACGTGGCGCCCTGCCCGTTGAAACGGACGTCCGACTCGTAGTCCTCGGCCCCGAGAACGACGTCGGCGATCTCGCCGAGCCTCACGACGACGCCCTTCTCCTCCTTCACGACGAGGTTGCGAAATTCCTCCACCGTCTGGAGGTTCGTGTTCGCGACCAGGTTCACGGACACCATGGAGCCCTTCGTGCGCCCGATCGCGGCCAGGGTGTTGTTGTTCGCCAGCGCCTCGCGGACCTGGGACGCCGACAGGCCGAGCGCGGCCATCTTCTCGGGCTTGAGCCAGAGGCGCATCGCAAACGTCCGGCTGCCGAGGATGTCCGCGCGCTGGACGCCGCTGATCGCGGAGAGCTTCGGCTGGACGACGCGCGTCAGGTAGTCGGTGATCTGGTTCTGGTCGAGATCCGGCGAGGAGAAGCCGATATACATCGCGGCGAACTGCGTATCGGCGGTCTCGAGCTCGATGACGGGCGCCTGCGCCTCCGGCGGCAGGTCGTTCCGGACCTGGGCGACCTTGGCCTGGATCTGCGTGAGGGCGGCGTTCGTGTCGTAGTTCAGCTTCAGGTGCACCGTGATCGTGCTGACGCCCTGCGCGCTCGAGGACTCCAGGTAGTCGATGCCGTCGGCGCTGGCGATCACGCGCTCGAGCGGCGTCGCGATGAAGCCACGCACGAGATCCGCATTGGCCCCGACGTAGGCGGTCGTCACCTTGACGACGGCGATGTCGCTGCGCGGGAACTGCCTCACGGAGAGCGAGCGGATCGCCTGGAGGCCGGCGATGAAGATGACGAGGCTGACGACGGTCGCGAGAACCGGCCGCCTGATGAAGACGTCGGTGAACTTCATCAGCTGTCCTCGGGCTTGGGAGCGGGGTTGTTTCCCGGTTGGACCTTGTTGTTCACCTGAACGGGGGCGCCGTTGCGGAGCTTGAAGACGCCCGAGGTCACGACTTCCTGTCCTTCCTTGATGCCCGAAACCACGGCGACCTGATCGCCGCGCGAGCCCCCGAGCTTCACGAACTGCTGCTGGACGCCCCGAAAGGTGTTCCCCTTCGGACCCTCGAACGTCACGACGGCGAACACCGAATCACCGTACGGTGCGTAGCTGATCGCGGAAGCCGGGAGCGCGATGACCCTGCTGCCAGCGCCGAGATTCGCTTCCGCTTCCACGAACATCCCCGGCTTGATCTTGCCGTGCGGGTTCGCGAACGTGGCCTGGACCTGGACGTTGCGCGTCCCTTCGGCCACGACCGAGTCGACGGCCGTGACCTTGCCCGCGAGCTCCGCCGGGGGGCCGGCCGCCGAGGCCTCCGTCCGGACGCGCACGGCCGCGCCCGGACGCACGCGGCTGACCTCCTGCTGGGGGATCGAGAAGTTGACGTAGATCGGATCGAGGGATTGAAGCGGCACGATCTTGTCGCCGGCGGCGAGGTACTGCCCGAGGTTCACCTGGCGGATCCCGAGGATCCCGGAGAACGGCGCCCGTATCGTCTTCCGTTCGATCGTGGCCCGGATCTCGCCGACGCGGGCTTCCGCCTGCGTCCGGTCCGCGGCGGCCTTGTCGTAGTCCGCCTGCGCGATGACACCCTTCTCCCTCAGCCCGCCGAGCCGGTCGAAGCTCAGGCGGGCCAGCTTGAGCTGCGCCTCGGCGGCGGCAAGCTGCGCGCGCTCCTGCCTCGCGTCCAGCTGCACGAGGATCGCGCCGCGGGCCACCGCCCTTCCGGACTCGATGTTGATTCGATCGACGATGCCGGGGAGGTCCGCGCTGACCGTGACGCCCTGAACCGCGACGGCGGTCCCGATCGAGTTCAGGTTCGCCGGCCACTCTTCGCCCTTGGCGACCACCGTCGTCACCGCCTCGGGAGGCGGCTGAAAAGACGAGTTCTTGGCCATGGCCGCGCGCACCTGCTGGAACTTCAGAGTGCCGATGACCGCGATGAACGCGGCCGCGACGAGCAACATGAGGGTCATCCGCTTTTTCATGAGCCGGGACCTCCCGATGGAAAGTCCTACAGACTTCATGCCACGGAGTCGTCACAAGGTGAATGCGACTGAGATTCAGTGTTGAGAACGACTTAAGCGAGGGGATGTCAAAAGGGCGGTGGCCCCGCTCGCGAGCCGGCTCGCAGATTTTTCAGCGAGGTGTCCGGAAATCGACGTCCGAGCTCCAGAGGGCGCTCCACTAGAATCGAGAGCGAGAGGCTTCGAGACGACGTCATGGCCGGATCGCGCATCGACCTCGAGGCGGAGCTCGACCGCCTGTTCGCCGTTCGGCCCGAAGAATTCGTCGCGGCGAGAAACGCGATCGCCGCCCACCTGAAAGCCTCGGGCAAAGGCGCGGACGCCGCCCGCATCAAGGCCCTGAAAAGGCCGAGCGTCCCCGCCTGGGCCGTCAACCAGCTCCGCTTCGAGACGCCCCGCGTTCTGGCGGCTCTCCTCGCCTCGGGCGACAAGCTTCGTTCCCGCTCCGTCGACATGCCGCGAACAATGGAGGCACGCCGCGAAGCGGTCGGTCAGGCACGAAAGAAGGCCGTGGAGATCCTCACGGCGGCGGGACACGCGGCCACGCCGCAGACGGTGCAGCGCGTGTCCGCGACTCTCGAGGCGCTGGCCACGTACGGCAACGCCCCCGATCGCGCCGTGGCAGGGCGGCTGACCGAGGAGCTGCCCGCTCCCGGGTTCGACGAGGTCGCCTCTCTCGGACTCCTGCGCGGCGCAGCCGGAAGCCCGAAAATCCAGGCTCCGCGCTCCCCTTCCCCGCCGGCTCCGGTCGCGCGTCCTTCCGATACGGCCGACCGCCCGAGCGCGCGCGAACGGGCGGTCCAGGCGAAGGCGCTGTCGGCGAGGAAACGGGAGGTCGCGAAGCTTCGCGGAACGCTCGCCGCGGCGGAGAAGAACGCCGAGCGCGCGCGGAAGGCGAGGCAGGAGCTCGAGACCGCCCTGGCGGCAGCCTCTCAAGACGAGCGCAAGCACCAGGCAGCGGTGGACGCGGTTCGCAAGACCGTCGAAGCCGCGGACGCGGAGGTCGAGAGGCGCCGCTGAATCAGCGAGCGCGCCCGCGCGCCGGGGCTCCTTCCGCAGAAGGTCGATGACGCCGCGGCGCACCGGGTCGGCGAGCGCCGCGAGCGTCGCGTCGAGGTCGCTCATCCCTTCGGCTTCGCGCTGCGCAGCCGCTCGGCGAACCACCAGTGGTGGCCGCCGACGTCGACACACTCGTAGCCCTTGTCCGCCCAGTAGTCCTCGCCGTAGTCCGAAACTTTGGGCTCCGTGACGATCCGGGCGCCCTTCGCGCGGGCCCTCGCGCAATGCGCCTCGACGTCGTCGACGTACATGAACATGTTCTGCGTGTTCGCGCCGCCGACCTGGCCCGGGCTCCTCACCTGAGGGTACTTGTCGGCCTTGTCCGAGCCGGCGGGCATGATGACCGCGTCGCCGCAGACGAGCTCGGAGTGCTCGATGCGGCCGCCGTCGCCCTCGACCTTGATGCGCACCTCGAAGCCGAAGGCGTCGCAGAGCCAGTCGATCGCCTTGGCGGCGTCGTCGTAATAGAGGGAGGAGGAGATGCGGGGCCAGCCGGGGGGAGTGGGTTTCAGGGCTGTCATGGAAACCTCCAGAAAAAGGACCGATCGTTAAGAATCCCGGGGAGACTTGCGGCCCTTGACCGTCAGTCCTGGTAGTACGTCCGCGCGATGACGTCTCCCTTCCGTCCGGCGAGCTGGACGGAGAAGGGATGGATTCCGCGCGGGCCCTCGGGCTTCACGAAGACGAGCACGTAGCGTCCTCCGAGGCTCCTGACGACGCGGGAGAGCGCGCCGCCCGTGAAGATGTGCGTCTTTTCGTAACGACCTCCGGTCAGGTCGGCCGCCTCCATGAGACGCACTTCGAGCGTGTGGTAGTCCGCGTCCGAGATGTCGAGGGTGAACATGTTCACGCGGGCCTCGTAGAGCGCCGCGATCGCCTCCCCGGCGTCGCGTGCCTCCTTGGGCCCGTGATCCACCTGCAGCCCCCAGCCGAAAAAGAGCATCGCCTTCCCGCCGGGAATTTTCGAAAGAGCGTTCGCCACGAGGACGAGCGCCCGGTCCACCGAGGAAGCCTTCTTCGCCTCCGCGAAGTCGAAAGACCCGGCCAGGGACGGGAAGGAGCCGGGCGTCGGGCGACGAGGCTCGTCGAACGTGAACGACTCGAAGAAGGCTGCGCGGATCTCCTTCGGGTCGGCCGTGAAGTCGCGGCGCAGCTTCAGGTGGGAGTCGTAGGAGACGACCGCGACCCTGTCGGTGGGGAGGAGCGTCGAGAGGAACCGATCCAGGTGCTGCCCCATGTTCATGAGGCCCTTTTGCCGCCGGCGCGTGAAGTCCTCCTGCACGAAGACGACGATCACGCGCCCGGGAGGCCAGGCGAGCGTCGCGGGGCCTTCACCCGCTCCGGCCAGCTCTTCGGGAGCGAGGGGAACCGCTTCGGGACGGCCCGCCGGAATCCACTCCACCGACTCCAGTTCCACCGGACGGCCGGCTACCCTGACGCGAAAGTCGGCCGCCGTGAGATCCGGGATCGGCTCGCCCGATCCGGTCGTCACGTACGCGTCCACGAGGACCCGTTCCACGCGCACCGTGCTCCGCACGCGGCCGGCCCGCTCCGCGTCCTGAGTCGACGCCAGGAGGAAGGCCAGCGCGAGAGCCGTGCGCACGCCGAACCGCTTGGGCTAGCGCCGCCCCCGGAGCGCCGCCTCGACGGACTGCGCGCCGCGGACAGCCGCGTTCCGCGTCTTCCTGCCCGCAGCGGTACGCGCGGATTGGCGTGCGGCGCGCCTGCGAGAGAACCAGACAGCAAGGACACCGACACCGGCCGCAAGACTGAGGAGAAACGGAGTTGACACGGGTACCACCTGACGCAGGATAGGCGCCTTCGGGCAGGAAAGCGAAGGCGCTTTCCGCCTCTCAGCTCCCGATGCGGTGGATCCTCAGGATGGGGCCGTCGGGTGCGCCGGCATCCGTCAGGTCGATGCTCGCGAAGATCGCCCAGGTGTGATCGCCCTTCGGGTCGAGGAGCGCGTGCGTGACCTCCCATTGCCTGGGCCCGATGGCTTTCAGGCGCGTCAGGTGGTGGAGACGCGCTTCGGCCCCCGAGAGAAGCTCGCCGTACTCGTCGAAGAAGGGCTTCGTCTCAGCCTCGAAGCGCTCCGCGTCCCAGGCGCCCTCGTCCGTGGCCGAGGGTCGAGTCGACTCGGGCTCCCGCCAGACGCGTTCCGCCGCCTCATCCCAGTCTTTCTTCGCGAGCGCCCGTACGAGAAGCTGCGCTTCCGCGCGGACGCGCGCCGCGAACACCCGCGGGTTCGACAGGAGCTCCGTGAGCCACGTTGCTTCCTTTTTCCTCGCCGGAGTCGGCACCACGTCCTTTTCCGCGAGGAGGAGCTCGGGATGTCGCATCCGCTCCCACTCTTCGAGAAGACTCGCGTCCGTCTCTCCGACGAGCGAGCGGAAGAAGCCGAGGACGTCCCAGAGCTCGTCGGTCTTCGCGGTCTCGGGCACCGTCTGGTCGAGCGTCCTGTAGAGCTGCGAGAGGTACCTGAGGAGGACACCTTCGCTACGCTCGATGCCGTAGCTCTTCACGTAGTCCGAAAAGCCGGCGAAAGTCTCGAACATCTCGCGTCCGATCGACTTGGGACTCACGTCCGAGCCGGCCGTCCAGGGGTGCGCGGCGCGGAACGCGTTGAAGGCGCCGTACAGGAAGTCCGCGAGCGGCTTGGGATGCGTCACCTCTTCGAGGCGCGCCATGCGCTCCTCGTAAGGGATGCCCTCTTCCTTCAGCTCCGCGACGAGCCTGCCCTTCGCCCGGTCCACCTGCCTGCGGAGAATCACGTCCGGGTCTTCCAGGATCGACTCGACGACGGTGAGGGCGTCGACGGCGTATGTCGGGGACGCGGGATCGAGCTCTTCGAGCGCGGACAGGGCGAAAAGCGACAACGCCTGGTGGAGGGAGAAATCCCACTGCAGGTACTCGGCCACGACGACACGGTACGGGCGCCCCGGGGCGAGGCCGATGATCCCCGCCCGGTAGAGCGAGCGCACGAGGACGGCGGCCTGCTTGCGGAGCCGGCGCTTGGCGGCGTCCTCTTCGTGACAGCGCTCGATGAGGTCTCGCAAGGACGCGAAGTTGCGGGGCGCCGCCTCGCTCTCGTCCCGCTGGAGGAGAGACAGGACCATCCCGTGCGTGAGCCGGAACCGCGACACCAGCGTTTCGGGCGGCCTCGAGATGAGCTTCCGGAACGTCTCGACCGTCCACGAGACGTCGCCCCTGGGCGGGCCCTTGAAAGTCCGCGACGTCTTCTTCCCCGAAGCCTCCGATCTCTTTTCCGCCTGCCGCTTCTCGACGATGTGCTCGGGCGCTTGCACGACGACGCTCCCCTTTTCGTCGAACCCGCGGCGGCCCGCGCGTCCCGAGATCTGCTTGAACTCGCGGATCGAGAGCAGCCCCACCTTCGTCCCGTCGAACTTCGCGAGCTTCGTGAAGAGGACCGTCCGGATCGGGATGTTCACGCCCACACCCAGCGTGTCGGTCCCGCAGATGACGTGGAGGAGCCCTCTCTGCGCGAGCTGCTCGACGAGGAGGCGGTACTTCGGAAGGAGCCCGGCGTGATGGACTCCCACCCCGAACGAAAGGAACCTCCGGAACTCCTTGCCGTACGGCGTCGAGAGGCGGATTCCGGCGACGACCTTCCGGATCTCCTCCCGCTCCTCGCGGGTCCCGATCTTCACGCTCGTGAGCGACTGCGCGAGCTCCGCGCACTCCCGCTGCGTGAAGTTCACGACGTAGACGGGGCTCTTCCTCGTGGCGAGGAGCTCTTCGATCGTCTCGTGGAGCGGCGTCTCGCGGTACTCGAAGTCGAGGGGGACCGGCCGCTCGTCGGACGACACGAGTGCCACTGCGCGTCCGGTGTCCTTCTCGAGCCGCGAGGCGATCGGGCTCGTGTCCCCGAGCGTCGCCGACATGAGGAGAAACTGGGTTTCCGGCAGGACGACGAGGGGGACCTGCCAGGCGACGCCGCGCTCCTTGTCGGCGTAATAGTGGAACTCGTCCATCACGACGTACGGAGCCTCGAGAGCCGGGCCGCGGCGGAGCGCCATGTTCGAGAGGACCTCCGCCGTGCAGCAGACGACGCTCGCCTCCCCGTTGATGCTCGCGTCACCCGTGAGCATGCCGACGTTCTCGGGGCCGAGCTCGGCGCACAGCGAGAAGAACTTCTCGCTGGCGAGAGCCTTGATCGGGCTCGTGTAGAACGACACCTTGCCCTCGCAGATCGCCTTGAAGTGGAGGCCGAGAGCGACGAGCGACTTCCCCGAGCCCGTGGGCGTCCCGAGGATGACGTGCTTCCCGGCCATGACCTCGAGGAGCGCCTCCTCCTGCGCCGGGTAGAGGGTGAGACCGCTCGCCCAGACCCAGTCGAGGAAGAGGCTCAGGATCTCGTCGGGGTCGTTCGTCCCGCGGGGCGGGATCCGGTCCGCGAGGCGCGCACCGGGGCCAGGAGCCACTACCGCGATCCCGACGGCGCGAGGCGCTTGAGCTCCTGCGCAAAGTCCGAAACGAGGGTCACGTGGTTGGTCTCGAGCGTGCTCGCGGTCCCCTCCCGCGTCAGGACGAGAAACTTCTGGCCGTCCGGCGAGACGTCCCATCCGGCCGCGATCCGGCTGCCCATGTCGTACGACTCGAGCCGGAAGAGCGTCTCCTCCTTCCCGAAGACCGGCGCGCCTCCCTCCGCCGAGACGCGGGTCGCCGCGACCGATCCGTCGCGGCGCAGGAAAAGCAGGGTCCCGTCGCGGCTCCAGCGCGGGTTCGAGCCCATCTGCTCCGAGACCTGCCATTTCGCGTCGCCGCCCGCGGCGCTCCGGACGAACACGTACCCGAGGCCTCCGTCGGTGGAGTCGTAGGCGAGCCAGCGACCATCCGGCGAGAAGACCGCGCCGCCCTCGTTCAAGGGACCGGCCACGACGATCGATGGCTCTCCGTCGGCTTCGCCATTCTTCAGCCGGATCACGCCGACGTCGAGCTGGGTCGCGGGCGTCGTCACCTGGTAGGCGAGCACCCGCCCGTCCGGCGAGAAGCTCGTCACTCCCAGGGTCCCCGCCGTCTTGAAGAGCAGACGCGGCGACCCCGAGCCGTCGGCCCGCTTCAGATACACGCCGCGGACCGTCGCGGGAGTGCCGCCCGGGCTCGTGACGAGCCCGAGCGATCGGTCGGACGTGAAGGCGACCTCGCGCCCGTCGGCGCTCCACACGGCCGTCTGACTGTCGCCTTCGAACGTGAGCTTCGAGAAGGCGTCGCGGGCGACGTCGTAGACCCAGACGTCGCTCTGCGTCCCGCCGCTGATCACGACGGCGGCGCGATTCCCGTCGGGCGCAAAACGCACGAACGCATAGCCGCGGGCCACGCCTGCCTTCTTCAGGACCGTCCCCTTCCGGTCGACGAGAGCGAGCTTGAAGACGGTTTCGTTCTCTCCCATGCGATACGCGCAGGACCCCGAAGCCGACACGTCGATCTGGGCGCTGCCGTCGGAGGGCGCCTCGCCTCCGGTGGACGACATGATCTTCTCGAGGACCGGCACGGGACGCCCCGAGAGGACGAGCCGGCCCGCGTCGAAGGAGGCGGCGTAGATCGTGCCCTTCCGCGCGAAGAGGACGTGTCCGGACGGCGCCCAGCGCGGATACGCTCCTCCCTTGTGGACGAGGGTCCTCTTCCCCGTCGCGAGCTCGACCGCCTCGACGTTCCCCTCGTCGTAGTCGGTGCCCGAGAACTGCGTCGAGAAGAGGACGGCCTTGCCGCCCGGAAGGGCCGCCGGCCAGCGGTGCGACCGCTCCCGCGCGGCGACGTCCGCCTTCGTCAGGGGCCTGGGCTCGCCGCCGTACGCCGAGACCTGCGAGAGGCCGCCCGTCGTCTGCGGCGCGAACACGATCGTGTCGTCCGACACCCACGCGCCGCCACGCGGGATGGACACGTCGCAGATCGTGGCCGGGGCGCCGCCCGAGACCGGCGCCTTGCGCAGCTTGCCGCGGGCGAAAAACCCGATCCACTTCCCGTCGGGCGAGAAGAAAGGGCTCAACGCGCCCTCCGACTCCGGGACCTCGACGGGAACCAGACGGTCGAGCCGCCTCAGGAAGAGGCGAGCCCGGGAGCCGCGCGTCACGTACGCGAGCAGGGTCCCGTCCGGCGAGACGACGACGGCGGCGCCCCCGCCGTCCATCAGCTCGTCGGACGAGAGGAGGATCTGGCCGCGTATGGACGGAACGGTTTGCCGGGCGCGAGCGCGCAGCGCGAGCGCCCCCGCCGCGGCCGCGAACGCGGCCGCAATCACCCAGGGGAGAAAGAGGGAGAGAGAGTTTTTGCTCCCTCTCGCCACTCTCGTCGCATCGCGACGACCTACAGTGGGGCTGGGCACTGCGGTCTTTTCTTCGAAGGGTAATTGGCCGGAGGAGCTGGCCGTCGCGGCGAGCTCTTCGAGGTCCAGCCGCGCGTCTGCGATGTCGTGGAGGCGTTGCTTCGCCTCCCGCCTCAGACACTTTCCAAGCAACTCTCTTATCTTCCGGGGAGTCTTCTCCGGCAGCGCCGTCCAGTCCGGGTCTTTCGAGAGGATCGAGACGAGCGTGTCGCTGACGGTCTCCCCTTCGAAAGCGCGCTTGCCCGTCAGCATCTCGTAGAGCACGCACCCAAACGCCCAGACGTCCGTCCTTTTGTCGACCGGTTTCCCCCGCGCCTGCTCGGGCGACATGTACGCTGCCGTGCCCAGAATCATCCCGGCCGCTGTGGCGCGCGCCGTCAGCGTCGGCGAGTGGGTCACGGAAGGCGCCGAGGCCGCGCCTCCGTCCCCCTCGAAGATCTTCGCGAGGCCGAAGTCGAGAAGCTTCACGCGCCCGTCGGGCGTCACCTTTACGTTCGCGGGCTTGAGGTCGCGGTGGACGATCCCCTTCTCGTGCGCAGCCTCGAGCGCCTCGGCGATCTGTTTCGCGAAAGAAAGGGATTCTTCGAGTGGAAGAGGGCCGGACGAGAGGCGCTTCGCGAGGTCCTCCCCCTCGACGAGCTCCATGACGAGGAGGTGGCGCGTCGACGAGGAAGAAGACGAAGCGGGGATTTCTTCGAATGAATAGATGCCGGCGATGTTGGGATGGTTGAGCGCCGCGAGGAGTCGCGCTTCCCTCTCGAAGCGCTGTCTCCTCTCTTCACCTTCGAAGAATTCTTCCGGCAGGACCTTTAGGGCGACCTCTCGCGCGAGGCGAGCGTCCCGCGCCCGGTAGACCTCCCCCATTCCTCCCGCGCCGATCGCGCCGAGAATTTCGTAAGAACCGAGCTTCGCGCCTGTCTCGAGACTCATGGGCCTCGTTCTATCTTCCGATCGCAGGCCAGTTGAGAACGACGACGGCGGGCTGATCCTGCCGGTCGTCGGCGGACGCGACGACGAGAAAGCGACTTCCGTCCGGGGCGGGCAGGTACTGGGAACGGCTGTCGGAGATCCCGTTCTGGGGCACGCGCACCGGGAAGAGAACCTTCGGGACGCCGACCTCGACGTCCCTCTTCAGGGACAGCTCGACTGCCATGAGCTTGCGGTCGCTCGATAGGAAATAGAGCTCCCGCCCGTCTGCGCGCCAGAGCGGCTGGTCCCCGCCGTCCTTCGAGATCTGCCATTTCCCCCCCGACGGAGGGAACCTCTGAACGTACACCTCGGCGCGGCCCGTCTCGTCGGACACATACGCGAAGAACGCGCCGTCGGGCGACGGAGAGGCGTGAGCCGTGAATGCCTGCGGCGTACCGAGGAGGTGGACCGGCTTGCGCTCTCCGCGGAGCGGCAGCCTCCAGAGGTCGGAGCGGCCGCTTTCGTTCGGGCTTTCGTAAACGAGCCAGGCCCCGTCCGGCGAGATGAAGTCGCCGTAGTTGTCGAGCGAAGTGCCAAGGACCGGTTCGTCTCCGCCCGAGCCGTCCAGGGGGCGCCTGAAGAGGCCCATGCGCCCCTGACGGTTCGAGGAGAAATAGAGGAACTTGCCGTCCGGTGACGCCATCCCCGTGTTGTTGGCCTTGGGCCCGAACGTGAGCCGGGTCCACGTGCCGCGCACGAGGTCGATCTGCCAGAGGTCCGGAAGATCGGTGCGCTTGTCCGTCACGGCGATCCCGAGGCGCTGCGCGCCGAGGAACCAGAACGGTTCGAACATGACGGCGGGGTCCCCGACCGTCCCGAGGGACTTGCCCGCGCGATCGAACCACGTGAGTCTCTGCCGGGAGCTCGCCCGGCGCCTGTAGACGAGCGTGCCGTCTCCGCCGGCCGCGAAGGGCGCAAGACCCGTCCAGCCGCTTTCACCCTCGGCGACGATTCCGTCCACGACGAGCCCGGGCTCCCCGGACAGCCGGCGTCGGCCGGCGTCGAACACCTGCGCATAGAGCGAGCTCTCGCGTACGTAGAGGAGGCGGCCCGCGTCGTAGGCGGCCCATCCTCGCGTCGACACGACGAACGCGTCGTCGGTCGAGTCGAGGGAGGCGACGCGGATGCCGGTCCGAGCCGAGTCGTCGCTCAGGCAGAGGTAGAGGAAGTGGGATCCGTCCGGCAGCACCCTCGGCCAGCGGTGGGTGTAGTCCTTCGGGCCGAACGTCGTCGCCGGAACGGGGACTCCGCCCATCGCGCTGACCCGGTGGAGCGCGGTGCGGATCCCGGTGGAGAAGACGATGACGCCTCGAGGGAGCCACGTTCCGCCGCGCCCATCCGTGACCGGGCAGATCGTCTGGGTCGGTCCCCCAGCCGCGCTCACGCGCGCGAGACGGTCGCCCGTGAAGAAGGCAATCGCGGTTCCGTCCGGGGACCAGAACGGGAACCGCGCGCCCTCGGTCTCGGCGAGAACCTGGGCGCCGATGGAGTCGAACGAGCGGACGTAGAGCCGCTCGACGTCTTTCTCGTCCGACGCGACGAAAACGAGCCGGCGCCCGTCCGGCGAGACCGCCATCGAGTTGCCGAAGGACGTTCCCTCGGGAACCCGGACCTCGAACTGGACGGCTGGCGCGTCCCGCCGCGGGGCGCGAGCGCGCAGCGCGAGCGCCCCCGCCGCGGCCGCGCACGCTGCCGCAATCGCCCAGGGGAGAAAGAGGGAGAGAGAGTTCTTGCTCCCTCTCTCTCGACTCGCAGAAGCGCTTCGACCTACAGTGGGGCTCGGCGCCGCGGTCTTTTCTTCGAAGGGTAATAAGGGAGACGAGCTCCCGGCGCCGGCTGCGCCCAATTCCTCGAGGTCGAGGCGTGCGTCGGCGATGTCGTGCAGTCTCAGCCGTGCATCGCGCTGCAAGCACCTTCCAAGGATCTTTCTTATCGCCGCCGGCGTCTGCGCCGGCAGCGCCGCATAGTCGGGCTCTTTCGTGAGGATCGCCGCGAGCACGTCCGTCACAGTCTCCCCCTCGAAGGCGCGCTTGCCCGTCAGCATCTCGTAGAGCACGCAACCGAAGGCCCAGATGTCCGTCCGCTTGTCGAGCGCCTTACCCCGCGCCTGCTCGGGCGACATGTACGCGGCCGTCCCGAGGATCACGCCCGCCGCCGTGGCACGCGCCGTCATTGTCGGCGAGTGCGTGATGGACGGTGCGGAGCCAGGGACGGAATCCCCCTCGAGGATCTTCGCGAGGCCGAAGTCGAGGAGCTTGACCCGCCCGTCGGGCGTCAGCTTGACGTTCGCCGGCTTGAGGTCGCGGTGGACGATCCCCTTCTCGTGCGCCGTCTCCAGCGCCTCGGCGATCTGCTTCGCGTAGGAAAGAGACTCTTCGAGTGGAAGAGGGCCGGAGGAAATCCTCTGTGCGAGGTCCTCTCCCTCGACGAGCTCCATGACGAGGAGGTGACGAGTCGCAGGAGAAGAAGAAGACGAAGAGGGGATTTCTTCGAATGAGTAGATCGCGGCAATTCCAGGATGGTTCAGCGCCGCGAGGAGCCGCGCTTCCCTCTCGAAACGCTGCCTCCTCTCTTCACCTTCAAAGAATTCTTCCGGCAGGACCTTGATGGCGACCTCTCTCGCGAGGCGAGGGTCCCGCGCCCGGTACACCTCTCCCATCCCGCCCGCGCCGAGGGGCGAGAGCATCTCGTAGGGGCCGAGCTTCGTGCCGGGAGCGACCGTCACGTCACCGTCCCAGGTCCGCGTACCAATTCAGGACGACCGTCGTCGGCGTCATCGCGTCGCGCCCCAGCGGGGCCACCGTGAGGAAACGCTTCCCGTCGGCGGTCACGAGAAAGCGGTTGCGAGCGACTCCCGAGTCGAAACGACCCTGGAAGAGCGCGTGCGGGGTTCCGGCCGTGATGCCGCTTCCGGTCTGAATGTCGACCGCCATGAGTTTCTGATCGAGCGTTCGGTAGTACAGCTCCTTGCCGTCGACGCGCCACTGCGGCTCTCGGCCGCCCGCGGTGGAGATCTGCCACTTGCCTCCGGGGCCGGGGAAGCTCTGGACGTAGACCTCCACGCGTCCCGACTCGTTCGACTGATACGCCAGAAAACGGCCGTCCGGCGAGAACACGGCCATCAGCTCGGCAAACGGGGTCTTCAGGAACGGGACGGGCTTGCGCTCGCCGGACATGGGCATGACCCAGATGTCCCAGTTCGTGTCCTTGCCGAGACTCGAGAAGGCGAGCAT
This sequence comes from Thermoanaerobaculia bacterium, assembly GCA_963719225.1. Taxonomy (GTDB): domain Bacteria; phylum Acidobacteriota; class Thermoanaerobaculia; order UBA5066; family UBA5066; genus Fen-183. The sequence goes on from CAVRAY010000001.1 coordinate 2,299,432, forward strand.
TTTCCCGTCGCGACTCCAGTCGCATGCGAACTTCGTCTCGTCCGACTTGAAGATCAGCTTCTCCTCTCCCTGGCCCTCGACGGCCTTCTCGAAGAGGTCGTCGCCCACGGCGAACACCATGCGGCGGCCGTCGGGAGACCACAGGGGAACGGTCGCAGCGCCGGCGCCGAACGTGAAGCGGGAGCTGACGCCGCGCTTCAGGTCCCGGACCCAGACGTCGGTCTTGCCGCTCCGCGGATCCGCGAGATCGAACGCGAGGCGATCGTAGCCCGGGGCGAACGCCGGATTGCGGTAGTCGCCCGGGTCGCCGACCGCTTCGCCCTCCTTGCCCGAGCGGTCCACCCAGACGAGCCTGTCCCCGCGCTCACCCGTGCGATACGCGAGGGCCCCGTCGCGCGAGACCGAGAAGAGAGCGAGGCCGACGCTGTCCGTGCCGATGTGCTCGGCAAGCGGAATCGGCTCGCCCGTCGTCTTCATGGCTTTCGCGTCAAACGGCTGGGCGACGAGCGTCCGGTCGCGCACGAAGAGGAGATAGCCGGGCGGCGCATACGTGACGAGCGTCTGTGCGGGCGCGAGGAGCTTCGTCTCCGCCGAGTCGAGCGTCCCGATCCGGTAAGCGCTGTCCTCCGCCTTCTGCCCGATCGCCATGTAGAGGAAGTGCCGGCCGTCCGGAAGGAACTCAGGCCAGCCGACCTGCCCCTCCTTGCGCGAAGCGTCAGGCTTTGCGGCGACGACGAGTGTTCCCCCCGCGGCCGAGACGCGGTTGATCGGCTGCGTGCCCGTGCCGTCGAAGAGAATGACACCCTCGGAGCTCCAGGATCCGTCGGCGCCTCCCGGCGCGTCGCAGATCTTCTGCGGCGGGCCGCCCGAGACCTCGACCTTCTTGAGCTTGCCCTCCGCGAAGAACCCGAGGAACCGGCTGTCGGGCGACCAGAAAGGCCGCGTCGTGTCCTCCGTGCCGGGGAGAGGTTGCGCGGCGAGAGCGTTGAGCGGCCGGATCCAGATGCGGCTCTTGCCGGACGCGTCGGTCGCGTTGAACGCGAGGTACCGCCCGTCCGGAGAGAGACGGGGCGCGTCGATCGTCGTGAGCCCCTCCGGGTTCGCGATCTCGAACCGGACCAGCTTCGGGCGGGCGGGGGCGCGCCGGACGAAGCCCACGGCCAGGGCCGCCGCCGCGAGGGCGGCAGCCGCCGCGAGAGCCCACGCGAGCCGTTCGCGGCTCTTCCTTCTGTGGGCGACGGGGGCCGGCAGCCCGACCTGCGATCCTCCCTCCGCGATCCACTGGAGCTGCAGCTTGATGTCGTGAGCCGTCTGGAAGCGGTCCTCGGGATCCTTCGCGAGACAGGTCTTCACGACACGGTCCAGCGCCGGGGGCGTCATCGGGGCGATCGTCGAGACAGGAGCGGGCTCGTCCTTGAGGATTGCCGAGATCAGGGCGGCGTGACTCTTTCCCTCGAAGGCCTTCCGGCCCGTCGCCATCTCGTAGATCACGGCGCCGAACGAGAAGATGTCGCTTCGCGCGTCGGATTCCTTGCCCTCGAGCTGCTCCGGCGCCATGTACTGGAACGTCCCGAGGATCGTGCCCTGCTGCGTGATCGAGCGCGGCATCTCGGTTGGCAGCGACGTGGCCGAGGACGAAGACTTCACGGGCGCCGCCGCCGTCTTCGCGAGGCCGAAGTCGAGAAGCTTCACCCCGGACTTCGTCAGCATGATGTTCCCCGGCTTCAAGTCGCGGTGGATGATGCCGGCGTGGTGAGCCGCGTCGAGCGCGCCCGCGATCTCGACCGAGATCTTCAGGAGCTGCTCGGGCTCGAGCGGGCCGCGCAGGAGCCGCTCGGCGATCGTCTCACCCGCGAGGAGCTCCATGACGAGTAGATGGCGGGAGGACGAAGAAGGAGAGGAAGAGGGGATTTCTTCGAATGAATAGAGGGTGGCGATCCCGGGATGGTTCAGGCTCGCGAGCAGCCTGGCTTCCCGCTCGAAGCGGGCCTTGTTCTCTTCACCTTCTAAGAAATCTTGCGGCAGTACCTTCACCGCAACGTCGCGTCCGAGGCGGGAGTCCCTGGCCTTATAAACCTCTCCCATCCCTCCGGCGCCGAGCGACGAGAGGATTTCGTAAGACCCGAGCCTGTTGCCGGGAGAAAGTGTCATCGAGCCCCCTCCACAAGAAAAAGATGGGATGACATGCGGCGGCATGCGTACGCGTAGCTCTTGAGGTCGCCGCTGAAGACGAACGGCCCGACGTCCAGGACTCCAGTCAGGTCGGCGGGGCCGAGCGTGCGCATCGGTTCGCGCCGGCCCGTTGCGATCTCGAGCCTCTCGATGCGGGCGGGAACCTCCCCGCTGCGCGAGACGAGCATCGAACGGCCGTCTGGGCTCCACCGGATGACCTTGTCTTCGGGAGTCGCGCCCGCGACGGGCCGAGGCTCGCCTCCGTCGACTGGATAGAGGACGAGAGCGCCGCCGCTCGCCTTCACGAGGAGCAGCTGGCCGTCCGGCGACACGAACCCCTGGCTCGTTCCCTCCGGCGTCACGGGGCGGGGCTTGCCCGCTGCGACGTCCTGCACGAAGCACCGGACGGCCTTTCCCTCCTGGTGGCCGCAAACGACGATCCTCTTCCCGTCCGGGAAGAACTGCGCCCACTCGTAGCCGACGAGTCCTCCCCGCTCGAACTTGAGAGGCTCGCCAGCGCCGGTGGGATAGAGCACGAGCTGAGGGGGCGTCGTGAAAATGACGGCGAGCGCCCACTTCCCGTCACGGGACAGGTCGTTCGCGGCGCCTTCCCCGAGGCGGACGACCGGCGACCCGTCCGTCTGGCGCAGGCACACCGCGTAGTTCACGCCGACGCTCCCGCTCTCTTCCGAAAAGAGGAGCGTCCTGCCGTCTGAACTCAGAGCCGACGGGTCGGACAGGTCCAGCCACGAGAGGTCGCGCTCCCGAGTCTGGCCCGGCGCGAGGACCGGCATCTCGCGGAAGAAATCGTCCCGCGTCGTGAGCCAGCGCCCGTCCGACCGGACGTCGTGGATCGTGAGGCCTCCGGCGCTCTCGAGCGCGACTCGCCGCGTGCCCGCGAGGGTGACTCCGTAGACGCGGAAGTTGTTGTAGGCGTTTCCCGCGGAGAACATGACCTCGTCTCCCGACGGGGACCAGGCCAGTCCCTCCTCGCCCCAGTAGCCTTCCGAGAGGATCGTCTTCTTCCCGGCGAGGTCCACGACGACGACTTCTCCGCGGTCGTCGAACCGGAACGGATGCTGGAAGAAAGCGATCCGGTCCCCGCGCGGAGAGAACCGGGGATTGCTGAAGTAGCCGCCCGTCTCGGCGAGGACCTTGCCGGTCGGGTACTCCAGACGGTCCTTGCCCCCGAAGTCCCGGATCAACGCCAGGTTCGCGCCGTCGGGGGACCAGTCGGCCTCGCGCACACCGTCGAGGACGTCCCTCGGCGCGCCGCCCTCCAGCGGCATCCGCGCGAGGGTGCCTTCATAGAGGCTGTGACCCTTGTACCGGACGCGGGTGAGCACCGCCAGCTCTCCCTTCGATGAAATCGAAAGCAGGTGTCCGGCGAGCAGGGAGCGCGGGCTCGCGCCCGGGTAGTCCGCTCGAAGCGAGAAGATCTCCGGCGTGTTCCCGGACGGGGCCGCGCTATAGACGACCGTCTTTCCGTCCGGGGCGAGCCGGGCGTTGAAGATCGGCTCCTGCCGAAACGTGAGCTGCGCGAAGGACGGGACGGCGACGATCGAGCGCTTTCCCTTCCACAGCCCGACGCCAAACGACGCCGCGGCAGCGAGGACGCCGACTGCAATCGCGGCGGCGGGAACCCAGCGACGGACGCTCCGCGTCGACGCAAGCGCGGCGGCCCGGCCGGACGCGGAGCTCCCGCCCAGCGCTTCGAGGTCGTACGCGAGGTCGCGAGCCGACTGGAACCGTTCCGCCGGGTTCTTCTCGAGGCAATGCCGGACGAGTCGGTCGAGCTCGGGCGGGATTTTCGCGCCCGAGACGTCCGGGTCGGGCGGCTCCTCCTTGAGGATCGCGTTCATCGTCTCGATCGCCGAGTCGCCCTTGAACGCGCGCCGGCCCGTCAGCATCTCGAAAAGGACGCAGCCGAACGCGAAGATGTCCGACCGGGCGTCGGCCGGCAGCCCTCTCACCTGCTCGGGCGCCATGTACCCGACGGTCCCGAGGAGCGTCCCGGGATCCGTGGCCTTCGCGAGCGTCGGCGAGTTCGTGTCCTCGCCGGCCGTGACCGCGCGTTGCTTCGCGAGACCGAAGTCCAGGATCTTCGCGCGTCCGTCCTTCGTGAGGACGACGTTTTCGGGCTTGAGGTCCCTGTGAACGATTCCGCTCTCATGCGCCGCCGCGAGGCCGCGCGCGATCTGCGCTCCGAGCTCCACGGCCTTGCGCAGAGGCAGGGCCCCCGCGGTGATCCGCTCGCGGAGCGTCTCCCCGTCCACGAGCTCCATCACGAGGAGGTGCCGGGGAGGAGAACCGGGGATTTCTTCGATTGAATAGATCGCCGCAATGTTCGGATGGTTCAGTGCCGCGACCAGCTTCGCTTCTCGCTCGAAGCGCGCCCGGCGCTCTTCACCTTCTAAGAAATCTTCCGGCAGCACTTTGACTGCGACGTCCCTCGCCAACCTCAGGTCCCTCCCTCGGTAGACCTCTCCCATCCCTCCCGCCCCGAGCGGCGAAACGATTTCGTACGCTCCCAGTTTCATTCCGGCGGCGAGCGTCATCGCGCTCCCTCCACGAGGAACAGGTGGGAGATGGTCCTCGAGAAGACGTATGCGTAGCTCTTCTCGTCACTTGCGAGAAACGGAGAGCCGATGGAATTCACGCCGCTCAGGTCCGGCGGTCCGAGCGTCCGCACAGCGTCACGCTTGCCGGATGAGAGAGACGCGCTCGATGCGCAGGGGAACGTCACTCTCCCGGCAGACGAGAAGCGAGCCTCCGTCCGGACTCCAGCGGATCGCCGCCTCGTCCGGAGTCGTGTCCGGCACCGGCCGCCCGTCGCCTCCTCCAACCGGATAGACCGCGAGTCCGCCACCACTCGCGCCAACCACGATCTGGCGCGCGTCCGGCGAGAGGATCCCTCGTGTCGTGCCTTCCGGCGTGATCGCCCGCGGCTTGCCGGCGCCGATCTCCTGAACATAGCACCGCGACGCATGCCCCGGCTCGTGGCCGCAGACGAGCGCCGACCGGCCGTCGGGGAAGAACCTGGCTGACTCGTAGCTCTCGATCCCGCCGCGATCTAGGCGGCGCGGCTCCCCGGCGCCGGTCGGATAGAGCACGAGCTGCTGCGGCGACGTGGGCACGACCGCCAGCGCCCATTTTCCGTCGGGGGACAGGTCCGTAGGCATCCCCTCGCCCAGCCGCACGACGGGCGAGCCGTCGGTGCGGCGCAGACAAACTGCGTAGTTGGCACCGAGGCTGCCGCTGTATTCGACGAAGACGATCGTCTTTCCGTCGGCCGAGAGCATGGGACGGTCTGAGAGGTCGAGCCACGAGAGGTCTCGCTCAGCGGTCTGGCCGGGCAGGACGACGGGCATGCCCTGGAAGAAGTCATCGCGTGTGGCGAGCCACCGCCCGTCAGAGCGCACGTCGCGGATCGTCAGGCCTCCCGCGCTCTCGAGCGCGGTCCTCCGGCGTCCGGAGAGCGTCACGGCGATGACCTTGAACGAGCTGAGGGTGCCGCCTGCCGAGAAGAGGACCTCCTGCCCGCCGGGCGACCACGCGAGGCCCTCCTCGCCCCAGAACCCGTCGGCAAGGACGGTCTTCTTGCCCTGGAGATCCACGACGGCGACGAGACCCCGGTCGTCCCACCGGACCGGATGCTCGAAGAACGCGATCCGGTCGCCCTTCGGCGAAAAGCGAAGGTCGCTGAAGTAACCGCCCGTCTCGCACAGAACCGTTCCCGTGGGGAACTCGAGGCGGTCCTTTCCGGCGACCTCGCGGATCAGGGCGAGGCTCGCGCCGTCGGGAGACCAATCCGCCTCGCGGACGTTCTCGAGAACGTCTCGCGGCGCCCCTCCTTCGAGCGGCATCTGTGCCAATGTGCCCTGGTAAATGTTGTGATTGATGTAACGCGCACCCGTCAGCAGCGCGAGGTCGCCCCGCGAAGAGACGGAGAGGAGGTGCACGCCCCGCAGACCCAAGGGCCGGGGCTCGGGGAACTCCGGGCGCACGGTGAAGATCTCTGGCGTGTTGCCCTGCAGGGCCGCGCTGTAGATGATCGTCCGGCCGTCGGCAGCGAAGCGCGCGTTGAAGATCGCCTGCTGGCGGTACGTCAACTGGCTGAAAGAGGCGCCGCCCTGCCGGGAAGCGTTCTCCGCCCGCCGCCCGACGAAATAGGCCGCCACCCCGGTCCCGGCGAGGAGCGCGACGATCGCCACCGGAAGCAGCCCGCGTTTGGGCCTCGCGGAAAACGCCTGCGCGGGCGGGACGCTCGACGCCGAAACACCGGACAGCGCTTCCAGCGCGAACGCGACGTCGTGCGCCGAGTGAAACCGCTGTTCCGGGTTCTTCTCGATGCAGTGCCGGACGATGCGGTCGAGTCCGGGCGAGATGCTCTGGTTCGTGACGGAGAGCTCGGGCGGGTCTTCCCTCAGGATCGCCGACATCGTCTCGGCCGCCGAGTCGCCGTGGAACGCCCTCTTCCCCGAGAGCATCTCGTACAGGATGGCTCCGAACGAGAAGATGTCCGACCGCGCGTCGGCCGGCTTGCCTTTGACCTGCTCGGGCGACATGTACCCGAGCGTGCCCATCACGACTCCGGGCTCTGTGCCCGCTGACGCCGTCGGGAGGTTCGTCGCCTGGCGGCCCTCTTCCGGGTGGGTTAGCTTGGCGAGACCGAAGTCGAGGATCTTGAGGCGGCCATCCCTCGTCACGAACAGGTTCTCGGGCTTCAGATCGCGGTGCACGATCCCCTTCTCGTGTGCCGCGGCGAGGCCGTGCGAGATTTGCAATGCAAATTCGATCGCCTTCCGTTGCGACAACTTTCCCGCCGCGAGGGCCGCGCGCAGCGTTTCGCCCTCGAGCAGCTCCATGACGAGGATGTGGCGCGAGGGGGCACCCGAAGAAACAGGGATTTCTTCGAATGAATGAATGGCGGCGATGTTCGGATGGTTCAGCGAGGCCAGCAGCTTCGCTTCACGCTCGAATCGCTGCCTTTTCTCTTCCCCTTCAAAGAATTCTTCCGGGAGGACCTTTACCGCGACGTCCCTCGCGAGCCTCGTGTCCTTCGCCCGGTACACCTCTCCCATCCCCCCCGCGCCGAGTGGCGCGAGGATCTCGTACGGGCCGAGCTTCGTGCCGGCAGTCAGCGTCATCGGCTCGACTCCTCGCTCTTCTCGAGGAGCCGGGTCCAATGAACGAGCAGGCTCAGGGGCGGCGAGCCCTGCTCGTCGGGGACAGTGTTGACGAGGAACCTCTGGTGGTCTCCCGTGGCGTCGTAGGCCGATCCGTTCAGGCTCGGATGGATCGCAAACAGGAGCGCGGGCGGCCCGGCGTGGAATCCGGAACTCGTGCCGAGCGGCACCGCCATGAGCTTGTTGTCCGGGGTGAGGAACGTGAGCTCCTTGCCGTCGCGGCGCCAGTGCGGCTGGCTGCCTCCCGCGGTCGAGATCTGCCAGCGGCCGCCGGGGCCCGGGAACGGGCGCACGTAGACCTCGAATCGCCCGGATTCGTCCGAATCGTATGCAAGCCATCGCCCGTCGGGCGAGAAGCGGCTGTCTCCTTGAAAGTTCGCTTCCGTGGCGAACGGACGGACTTTCTTCTCTCCCGACGCATCGGCGATCCACAGCTGGTTGTTCCGCTTTCCCTGCGCCGGGACGTTGTCGAGCGAGAGGAATTTTCCGTCCGGAGACCAGTCCTCGGGAGTCCGAGCGTCGGGAGATTCGAGCAGAACTTCCTCGGCGCTTCCGTCGAAGGACTTCGTCCAAAGATCCTGCCGGTGTCCCTTCGCCTTCCGGTCGGACCCGAACAGCAGGCGGTCGCCGCGCGGAGCCCAGACGGGCGCGAAATTGTTCCCGCTGCCGAACACGAACTTCGTGCCGGCTCCTCCGGAGACGTCGTAGAGCCAGATGTCGGTCGTATTCCGGCCGAGATCGATGAGACCGACCGCGATCCTCCGGCCGTCGGGCGAGAGACGCGGGGCGAACCAGAGACCTGGCTCGCCGACCGTTCCGGCGGGCCGGCCGTTGCGGTCGAACCAGGCGAGCTGCGACGGGATGGCGAAGGCCGGGATCGAGAGGAGGAGGTCGTTCGACACCGTGAACTGGCCGTATCCGTACCAGCTCGAGGTATTCAGGCGCTGCGCGATGGGGACGGGCTCTCCTTGCGCCTCGAGCCGCGCGAGATCGATCTTGACGGCGAAAAGCGCTCCCTCGTGGAGATAGAGAACGCGTCCCGCCGCGAATGCGGGATTCGAGGCGATCCCCGCGACCAGGGCTTTGTCCGTTTTGCCGTCGAGAGACCCCACGCGAATCGAGTTCGCGGGATCGCCCGTGTTCCCCGACAGGTTGGCGGCCATGTAAAGGAAGTGCCGCCCGTCCGGCAGGAACACGGGGTATCGATGGGCGGTGACGTGAAGAGACGCGTCGAGCCGCGTGACCGGTTCCGGCTTGCCGCCCGACGAGGAGACGCGGAACAGGGGCGAGGTCGGCGTCGGGCCGAAGACGATGACGCCGTCGCGGTTCCACGCTCCGCCGACGCCCCGCGCCGCTTCGCAGACGGTGAGGGCGGGACCGCCGGACGGGTCGATCTTCTTCAGCGATCCCTGGGTGAAGTAGCCGATGAACCGGCTGTCGGGCGACCAGAATGGAAAGCTGGCTTCCTCGGCGCCGGCCACCGGGTGCGCCGCGGGGGAGCCGAGGTCCCTGATCCAGAGGCCCGGTTGCGCGCCCGCTATCGACGCGGTGAACGCCAGCGTTCTCCCGTCGGGAGAGAGCGCGATCGACTCGACGAACGTCTTCTCGGGAGGCGGGATCGCGGCGAAGATCGGCGCGGGGATGCGCGGAGCACGCCGGAGGAATCCGGCCACGAAGACGACTGCAGCGGCCGCCGCGACAGCCGCGAGCGTCCATGCGAGCTTCTCGCGGTTCTTCCGCCGGGCGGCGACGGGCGCCGGGAGTCCGGCCTGCGAGCCGCCCTCGCCGACCCACTGGAGCTGGAGCTTCACGTCGTGCGCCGTCTGGAGACGGTCCTCCGGGTCCTTCGAGAGGCAGGTCGCGATCAGCCGATCGAGCGCCGGCGGCGTCATCGGCGCGATCGACGAGACGGGTGGCGGGTTGTCCTTCAGGATCGAGCCGATGAGGCTCGCCTGGCTTTTCCCGTCGAACGCCTTCTTCCCCGTCGCCATCTCGTAGAGCACCACGCCGAAGGAGAAGATGTCGCTGCGCGCGTCGGCCTCGCCCCCCTCGAGCTGCTCGGGCGCCATGTACTGGAACGTCCCGAGGATCGTGCCCTGCTGCGTCAGGTTCTGAGGAGGGGCCATCGTGGGCAGCGACGTGGCGCCGGACGTGTGAGCGGCGGGCGCGAGGACCTTCGCGAGGCCGAAGTCCAGGAGCTTCGCGCCGCTCTTCGTCAGCATGACGTTCCCGGGCTTGAGGTCTCGGTGCACGATCCCCTGCCGGTGCGCCTTGTCGAGCGCGTCGGCGATCTGCATCCCGATCGGCAGCAGCTGGTCGAGCGCCATCGGCCCCTTCGCGAGGCGGGCCATGAGCGTCTCTCCCTCGATCAGCTCCATGACAAGGACGTGACGCGTTACCGAAGAAGAGGAAGAAGAAGAACCGGCGATTTCTTCGAATGAAAAGACCGCCGCGATGTTCGGGTGGGTCAAGCCTGCGAGCAACTTCGCTTCCCGCTCGAAACGCGCCCTGTTCTCTTCACCTTCTAAGAAATCTTCGGGGAGTACCTTGACCGCGACGTCGCGTCCGAGGCGAAGGTCTCGGGCCCGGTAGACCTCTCCCATGCCTCCCTTGCCCAGCAAGGAGACGATCTCGTACGGACCGAGCCTGGTGCCGGGCGTCAGCGTCATCTCAGCCCTTCGATGACGTAGAGCGTGCTGCGCTGCACGATGTATCGCGCAGCCATCTGGCGACCGGCCTCGCTGAAGCGCATCGATGTGGCCTCGACGCCCACGTAGCCGGCGGGGTTGACGACGCGCCACGTCTGGCGTTTCCCGGTCGCGGGATCGAGCTTCCAGACCTCGATCGGAAAGCTGCCGGGCCTCGAGGCGTAGAAGCGCCCGTCGGGCGTCCACTGGATCAGCCGCTCGCCGTCCTCCAGACCCACGATGCGGCGCGGCGGCGCTTGCGGATGGCCGAGATCGAAGATCCCCCATCCAGCCTTCTCGCGCGCGAGGAAGCTCCGGCCGTCGGGGCTCAGGAACGGCCACGTGTCGAGACCCGTGACGCCCTCCGGCGTGATGGGCTTCGGCGTGCTCCCGTCGAGGCTCTGAACCCAGACGCGGTCCTCTTTCTCTCCCTCCGCGCCGATGAAGATCAGGCTCTTTCCGTCCTTCTGGAAAGCGACCGACTTGATCGAGCGGATGCCGTGGGCCGGGAGCTCGCGAGGACTGCCCGTTCCCGTCGGATAGAGGACCCAGCGCCGGCTCGGCTTCTCGACCCACGCCGCCGCGAGCGATCCGTCCGGCGAGAGAGCGCCCCAGCCGCTGCTCTTCCCGAGCGGTGTCGCGTGGCCGCCGACGGCGGGCCTGAGGAACAGGTCGGGGAGCGGACCTTCCTCCTCCTCGAAGAGGAGTGTCTTTCCGTCGGCCGAGCAGTCGAGCAGGTAACTCCACGTGCGCCACGAGAGGTCGACCGGCTGCGCCTGCCCGTCGGCCTGCGCGAGGAGCCCGCCGCGCATCTCTTCCCGGCTCATGAGGACGCGCCCGTCCGGAGAGACGTCGTGAATCGACAATCCGCCGGCCTGGCTGAAGACCCTGCGCTCTCTTCCGGAAAGGTCCACGGCGTGAAGAGCGCGGTTGAGAACGTTCGTTCCGGCCGTGAACCAGACTTCCCGCTCTTTCCAGGCGAGCCCGCGGAGAGTGTCGTGATCCTTCGACAGGATCCGAGTCTTCCCCGCGTCGACGTCGAGGACGGCGACGCGCCCCGCGTCGTCTCCGGCGGCCGGGTGGTCGACGTACGCGAGCAGCTTGCCGTCCGCCGAAAACCTCAGGTCGCCGAACCACCCCGCGGATTCCGCCCGAACTTTTCCCTGCGGGTACTCGAGAAACGACCGCCCTCCCGCCTCACGTGCGAGCGCGAACTCGCCCTTCGGCCCGCAGGCGGACTGAAGGACGCCGCCGAGGAGTGGTTTGGGAGCCAGATCCACGCCGAGAGCCGAGCGAGCCAGTGTTCCCTCGAACTGCCACGTGTCGGCGACCTTGCTCTTCAGCCGCAGGGCCACTTCACCGGCGGGCGAAAGGTCCATGAGCTGAACGTCGCCCTGGCCGAGCGGCCTCTCCTTGGGGTCGGCGACGGGGGTCGAGAAGAGCTGCCACGGCTCCCCCTGCCAGCTCGCGTCGTAGACGACGTCCTGACCGCCGGGCGCGAACCGGGCCTTGCCGATACGGCCCTGGCGAAACGAGATCTGCTGGAAGGACGGCTGAGGATGGCGTCCCACGTGCACCGCGCCGGCCAGCCATGTGGCAGTGGCCACGGCCAGCACGGCCGCGGCACCGAGGCCGATCCACCTCCAGCGCTCGCCCTTCGGCCGGCCCCTTTGCTTCCCGCCGTCGACGGAGGAGATCGTCGTAATGGCTTGAAGGTCGAAGCCGATGTCTTTCATCGACTGGAAGCGGCTCTCGGGCGACTTCTCGAGGCAGTGAAGAACGAGGCGCTCCAGCGCCGGTGGCATCTGGCCCCGCGTGACCACGAGCGCCGCCGGATCGTCGTGAAGGATGGCGTTCAGTGTCTCGACGCCCGACTTTCCTTCGAACGCCTTTCGCCCGCTCAGCATCTCGTACAGGACGACCCCGAAGCTGAAGATGTCGGTCCGATGATCCGCGGGCTCGCCGCGCACCTGCTCCGGGCTCATGTAGCCGACGGTCCCCATGACGACGCCGGCCTGCGTGTGGTGGCTTCCCCCGGCCTCCGTTGGGGCGGTCGTCTGTTGGTCGCTCGGACCGGCCCACTTCGGCAGCTGCTTGGCGAGGCCGAAGTCCAGCAGCTTCACCCGGCCGTCACGGCCCAGGAAAATGTTCTCCGGCTTCACGTCGCGGTGGACGATTCCGCGGAGGTGCGCCGCGGCGAGGCCCTCGGCCATCTGAGACGCCAGTTCGACGGCCTTCTTCGGCGCCAGCGCGCCAGCCCGAAGGCGATCGCGAAGCGACTCCCCTTCGAGCAGCTCCATGACGAGGATGTGGCGCGACGGCGAAGAGGAAGAAGGAGAGGAAGGGATTTCTTCGAATGAGTGGACGCCCGCGATGTTCGGATGGTTCAGCGAGGCCAGCAGCTTCGCTTCACGCTCGAATCGCTGCCTTCTCTCTTCCCCTTCAAAGAATTCTTCCGGGAGGACCTTTACCGCGACGTCTCTCGCGAGCCTCGTGTCCTTCGCCCGGTACACCTCTCCCATCCCCCCCGCGCCGATCGCGGAGAGGATTTCGTAGGGCCCCAACTTGGTGCCGGCGGCGAGCGTCACGGTTCCTCCTCGATCACGATCTCATCCCCGTCCATCGACCTGATCCTGACGAGTGCCTCGACGGGTACGCCCAGGGATGCGACCGCATCGCGGCCACCCTCGAACGCCTTCTCGATGAGCGCGCCGACGCCGACGATGCGCGCCCCGGCAGCGCCCGCGAGGCGGGCGAGGCCGAGGATCGTCGCGCCGGACGCGAGGAAGTCGTCCACGATGAGGACGCGCTCGGCGGCACCGAGGTACTCGGGTGAAACGATGAGCTCCACCGTGCGCCCCTTCGTGTGCGATGGCGCCAGGGTCAGGAAGACCTGGTCGGGCATCGTGATCGGCTTGCTCTTGCGGGCATAGACGACCGGGATCCCGAGGTGGAGGGCCGTGGCGACCGCGGGGGCGATGCCCGAAATCTCGGCGGTGAGCACCTTCGTCGCGCCCTCCGGCGCGAAGCGCCGGGCCAGCTCCTTCCCGCAGGTGTCCATGAGACGGGGATCCACCTGGTGGTTGATAAAGCCGTCCACCTTCAGGATCCCGCCACCGAGGTTGCAGCCGTCGCGCCGGATCCGGTCTGCGAGGAGCGCGTGCGCGCCCGTGGCGATCGGACTCATTTCCTGCCGCTCCGCTCCGCCGGCCAGTTCACGACGAGGTCGAGCAGGGCATTGGGCTTCTGGCCCTCGCCGACGACGAGGAGGCGCTCGTGGTCGGCCGTCGGGGAGAAGCCCGGCGCCGCCGGGCTCGGGCCGGGGGCGCGCATGAGGGGCCGGCTCGCACCGACCTCGAGGCTCTCCCCCCGCGACTCGACGCTCACCGCCCGGACGATTCCGGACGTGTCGTGATACAGGATTTCCTTGCCGTCGGCGCTCCAGAACGCGTACGCGCCCCCTTCGGTCGAGATCTGCCACTTCCGGCCGGCGCGCGGGAAGGAAGTGGCGTACACCTCCCAGCGGCCGGACTCGTCGGAGCTGTAGGGTAGCCACTTCCCGTCGGGCGAAAGCGGCGAGGCGACGAGGCTCGCTTTCGACTTGAGGACGACCTCCTGCGCGTGCGTGGCGTCGAGCGCGAGCGTCCGGATTTCCGCGCCCGGCGCATCGCCCCACTGGACGAACACGATCTTGCCTCCGTCCGGCGTCCAGGCCGACGCCTCCTTGTCGATGTCCGAGACGAGAAGGGGCTCCTCGTCTCCGGTGCCGTCGAGCGACTTGCGAAAGAGGTCCTCGTGGCCCTTTCGGACCGAGGAAAAGACGATGGACCGCCCGTCCGGGGACCAGAGCGGCGACCGGTCGTTCGCGGGGTCGAACGTGAAGCGCGTCCTCACGCCGCGCGCCACGTCCACGATCCAGATGTCGTAGGTGGACGTCGCGGCATCGAGGGCCGTCACGGCCGCGAGCTTGCCGTCGGGCGAAAGCACGGCGCCCTGATACTCGCCGGCCTCGCCAACGTACTCGGCCGCCTTGCCATCGCGGGTGAACCACCGGAGCCGCGACGCGAGGTCCCCGCGCGCTCCCTGCGTCACGAGAACGCCGTTCTGCGACGCCGAGAAGCAGGCGATCGCCGTCTGGACCGACGGCATCACGATGCGGTCCACGAGAGGAGACGCCTCGCCCGTGAAAGTTCCATTCGCGTCGATCGGGCGCGCCATCAGCGTCGCGTCGCGCAGGTAGAGGAGATGGCCCGAGGCGAACTGGGGTGCGGCCGGAGAGCGCAGGAGGACCTTCTCGGCCCCCCCGTCGAGAGACGCGAGGACGATCGGGAACCCTTCCGCGGCGGACGCCGCCGAGCGCGCAACGTAGAGGAACCGCTTCCCGTCGGGCAGGAACCGCGGGTGGCGGTGTGAGTTGTCGCCGCGCTTGAAGTCGATCTTCGTGACTTCGACCGAGTCCCCACCCTTTTCGGAGACCTTGAAGATCGATGTGTTCGCCGAGGGCGCGAAGAGGACGACGCCCACGGGGCTCCAGGCGCCACCCTTTCCTTCGGGCGCCGGGCAGAGCGTCAGCACCGACCCGTCCGCGACGCCGATCGTCTTCAGCTTCCCGGGCACGAAAAAGCCCAACGAGCGGCTGTCAGGCGACCAGAACGGGTACTGCGCGCCCTCGGTGTTCGGAAGCACCCGCGCTTCGGCGGCGTCCAGCGGGCGGACGTAGAGGTTCACCTTCCCGACGCCGTCCGCCGCCGAGAACGCGACGGATTTCCCGTCCGGCGAGACGATGGCCGGGCCAGGGGTGTTGGACTCGAGCCAGAAGCTCGTGCCCTCCGGAGGCGAGATTCGCGCGCGAACGACCGGCGCCCCCGGGGCGCGAGCGCGCAGCGCGAGTGCCCCAGCCGCGGCCGCGAACGCGGCCGCAATCGCCCAGGGGAGAAAGAGGGAGAAAGACTTTTTGTTCCCTCGCTCCAGTCTCGTCCGTTCTGTGCTTGCTACAGCGGGGCTGGGCAACGCGGTCTTTTCTTCGAAGGGTAATGAGGAAGACGAGGTCGCCGCGCCGGCTGCGCTCAATTCCTCGAGGTCCAGCCTCGCATCGGCGATGTCGTGGAGGCGCTGCTTCGCGTCCCGCCTCAGGCACTTTCTGAGAATCTCCTTGACCTTCTCCGGTGTTCCCACCGGCAGCGCCTCCCAGTCCGGCTCACCTCTCAGGATCGCCGCGAGCGTGTCGGAGACGGTCTCGCCTTCGAAAGCGCGCTTGCCCGCGAGCATCTCGTAGAGAACGCAACCGAACGCCCAGACGTCCGTCCGCTTGTCGACCGTCTTTCCCCGCGCCTGCTCGGGGCTCATGTACGCCGCCGTCCCGAGGATCACGCCCGCCGCCGTCGCGCGCGCCGTCAGCGTCGGCGAATGCGTGACGCCCGCACCCGACCCCGCGACCGAATCCCCCTCGAACATCTTCGCGAGGCCGAAGTCCAGGAGCTTCACGCGGCCCTCGGGCGTGACCTTCACGTTCGCGGGTTTCAGGTCCCGATGCACGATCGCCTTCTCGTGCGCGGACTCCAGCGCCTCGGCGATCTGACGGGCATATGAAAGAGATTCTTCGAGGGAAAGAGGGCCCGACGCGAGGCGCATTGCGAGGTCTTCTCCCTCGACCAGCTCCATCACGAGGAGATGCCGGGTCGACGGAGAGGAAGAGGAGGAAGAAGAGGGGATTTCTTCGAATGCGTAAAGAACGGCGATTCCGGGATGATTCAGGCTCGCGAGCATCCGAGCTTCGCGCTCGAACCTCTGCCGCCTCTCTTCACCTTCGAAGAATTCTTCCGGCAAGACCTTCAGTGCCACCGCCCGATCGATGCGAACGTCCTTCGCCCGATAGACCTCTCCCATCCCTCCCGCGCCCAAGGGGTCGGTGATCTCGTAAGAGCCGAGCCTCGTCCCCGTCGCGAACGTCACTTCGCGTCGTCCTTCAGCCCCAGCATCTCCCACCGCTGGAGGGAGAGCGGGACGTTCCCATTCTTGTAGACGAAGTCGTGGAACGCGCGCAGCCGGAACGAGTCGCCCTGCGCCTTCTTCGCTTCGGCGAGGAGCCGCAAAACCTGGAGCTTCCCGATCTGGTACGTGATCGCCTGTCCGGGCGACGACGCGAACGCCGCCGCCTCGGCTCGCGCGGTTTCGGCATCCATCGGGACTGCGGTCCTGAGGTACTCGGCCGCTTGTGGGATCGTGAACGTCCCGAGCGCGAGCCTGACGTCCACCTCGACGCGCAGAGCCCTCAGGCGCATGTAGTTCGCGACCATCTCGCGTGTCTTCGGCGCGTCCGCGTAGAGGCCGGTCGAGAGGAGCAGCTCCTCGGAGTAGAACGCGAGGCCCTCGATCGGGCCGGAGTCGTAGAACGCTCGGCGGATCTCGTCCTCGTGCCGCGACGCGAGCGCGAGCTGGAACGCGTGCCCCGGGATCCCCTCGTGCGACATGTGCGGACGCCGGTCCTTCGCCATCGAACCCGCGAAGTAGCCGAGCTTCGCGGACGGCTTCGGGATCCAGCGGATCGAGGGCTCGCCCGGCCGCGCCGTGTTCGCGAAAAGAGTCCACTCGCCGAAGCCGTCCAGCGCCTCGAGGTACGGCGGCACGGGCAGGTCGACGTAGCGCGGAAGGTCTGCGGGCACGCTCGCGATCCCCTTCTCCTCGAGGAACCGCCGGATCTCGGCCTCGGCGCGTGCCGTCATCGCCGACTGGGCGGCCTGGTTCGGGACCATCGCGAGCTCGGGCGCGCCCGTGTTGCGCTGGCGCTCGTAGACCTCGAGCGCAACGGAGCGGTCGTACTCCTGCCGGCCCATGAGGAGCAGCTCCTCCGGCGTGAACGGTACGAGAGCGACCTCGCGGAGGAAGAAGAGATAGCCGTCGCGGCCGACCGGCTTCCGGTCCGACAGCAGCGGCAGACGGGCCTCGAGCCAGACCCTGAAGGACTCCAGCGCCGCGATCGCGCTTTCCGTTGCCGGGCCGACGCGCGCGCGCGCGTCCGGAGCGAGAAATGGGGAGAGCGCCGCCATGGACGCCTTCAGCTTCAAGCCGATCCTCTGCAGATCCTCGATCGCGAGCTTCGTGAACGGCGCGGCGGCTTCGTGGAGCATGGCTTGCGCCTGATCCAGCGTGCGCGGGATCGACTCCAGCCGCACCGCGAGGTCCGTGCTGCGCGCCTCGTCGAAGGGTGGCGGCGACAGCATCGCGTCCACGAGAACCGGCAGCGTCTGGTCCACCCAGAACGTCGGGTCGCGCCGCCACGAGCGCTTGACGTCCAGCTCCCAGCGCACGCGCGCGAGAGCCGAGCCGATCAGGCGCCGATCCACTTGCCACGGGACCGGACGCGACGGATCGGCGAGCGCCTTCAGGCGTTCCTCGAAGAGGACGAGCGTCCGGCGCCGGGTCTCGATGGAGTCCGCCGACCAGTCGGGCGCCCAGCCGTGCGGCCGGACGACTCGCGCCACGTCGTCGCGGTCCATCGGCTTCGTGACCGCGCGCCAGGACCAGAAGTCGCGGGAAAGCGTCAGGAGGTCGTCGGCCGCGGCCGGGCACGCGAAGGACAGCACGAGTGCGATCGCGACGGATCTCATTTCGTCTTCACCGTCACGGCCCAGTTCTGGACGAGGGTCAGCGGCGTCGAGGCCTTCTCGGTGACGACCGCGTTCACGATGAACTTCTGCCCGTCCGGGAACGGGTCGTACTGGGGGATGTTCGTCCGCCGACTCTGCAGCGTGAACAGCTCGTGCGGCGTGCCTTTCTCGAACGCCGCTCCGGTCTTCACACTCACCGAGGTGAGGCGGAATCCTTCCGCGAGGTAGAAGAGCTCGCGTCCGTCGCGGCTCCACCTCGGCTGGGAGCCTCCTCCCGCGGAGATTTGCCATTTCCCCCCGGCGCCGCTCGACGGCCGGACGTAGACCTCCTGCCTCCCGGTCTCGTTGGACATGTACGCGACCCAGAGACCGTCTCGGGAGAAGGCCGCGTCGCGTTCCGAAGCCGGCGTGCGCAGGAACTCGCGAGCCTTGCCGTCGGCGGCGGAGAGCAGCCAGATGTCGTCCGCCATCTCCGCCGTCGAGCCGTTGTAGACGATGAACCGTCCGTCGGGAGTCCAGTCCGTCAGAAACTTGGATCCGGGGGAAAGGAAGGCGTCCGCCGGCGAGGAGACGGGCGCCGAACCTGTCGGCGCCGCCCGGGCGACGATCCGCTCCTCGTCGCCGCCCACGAGGGTCTTCTCGAAGATGAACCACAGGCCCTTCCGGAAGGAGCCGAACGCAAAGCGCCTCCCGTCCGGAGAGAAAACGGGCGTGTAGTCGTCACCGGGATCGAACGTCCGTCGTACTGGTTGCTCCGCACCGACCGCGTCGAACGTCCAGATGTCGCGATTGCTGCTCACGGGGTCGATCAATTCCGTGACGACGAGCCTTCCATCCGGCGACACGCGCGGAGTCCAGTAGTTCCCGACGTCTCCCAGCGTGCGAAGGACCTTTCCGGCGCGGTCGTAAACCGCAAGTCGGGAGTTTCCGATCGTCCCCCCCGCGGCGTAGGCGAGGAGGCCTCCCGCGGAGGCGGTGAAGATGCCGGTTCCGCCGTCCGCGAGGTACTGGACGCGCGGCACCAGGACGATCGGATCGCCGGTCGTCTCGAGCCGGCCGGCGTCGAACGCCTGCGCCATGAGACTCCCGTTCCACGAATAGAGGAGGTGGCCGGGGACGTAGATCGCGCGGGTCGCGGCCCTGACGAGCAACTTCCTTTCCTTGTGGCCGACGGCCTGGACATAGAGCTCGCTCTCGTTCCGCCGCGTCTCCCGGTCGACGCGCTGGACGATGTAGAGAAAATGCACCCCGTCCGGAAGAAACTGCGGCCACTGGTGGGAGCTCTCTCCACGCGTCTCGTCCACCGTCGTGACCTGCACGCGCTCTTTTCGTCCCGGCATGATTCTGAAGATCGCGTTGAGCAGCGCCGGCGAATAAAGGATCGTGCCGTCCGGGCCCCACGCGGCTCCGCGGCCGGGACCGCTCGCCGCGATGAACTCGACCGCGCCGCCCGAAGAGGGAATGGCCGCGAGGCCCGTCGCCTGGCCCATGAAGCCGATCATCCGGCCGTCCGATGACCAGAACACGTTCCGCACGGCCTCCGTGCCGGGAAGCAGAAGCGACTCGCCGGACGCGAGGGACCTCACGCAAAGCTGGTTCTTCTTTCCGTCCGTGACGAGGAACGCGAGCCGCGAGCCGTCCGGCGAGAGGACGGGGGGACCGCCGAGAAGGTCGAATGTCCAGCCTTCCGGCGGCAGGAGCGACGCCGTCAGGCTCGACGCCGCCGGCGACTGCGGGGCGCGAGCGCGCAGCGCGAGCGCCCCCGCCGCGGCCGCGCACGCGGCCGCAATCGCCCAGGGCAGAAAGATAGAGAGAGAGGTTTTGCTCCTCCTCTCACGACTCGCTCGTTCCGCGCTTGCTACAGTGGGGCTGGGCACGGCTGCATTTGCTTCGAAGGGTAATTGGCCGGATATGCCAGCCGTCGCGGCCGTCTCCTCCTCGAGGGCGATGCGCGCGTCCCCGATGTCCCGCAGGCGCTGCTTGGCGTCGCGCTGAAGGCACCTGCGCAGCAGCTCTTTCACCTTCGAGGAAATCGGCGCGCGAAGCGCGCTCCAGTCCGGCTCTTTCATGAGGATCGCCGCCAGCGTGTCGCTCACGGTCTCCCCTTCGAAGGCCCTCTTCCCGGTCAGCATCTCGAAGAACACACACCCGAACGCCCAGACGTCCGTCCGCTTGTCGACGGGCTTTCCGCGCGCCTGCTCGGGACTCATGTACGCCGCCGTCCCCAGGATCACCCCCGCCGCCGTCGCCCGCGCCGTGAGTGTCGGCGAGTGCGTCACGCCCGCGGAGGACGCGGAGGTTCCGTCCCCTTCGAAGATCTTCGCGAGACCGAAGTCCAGGAGCTTCACGCGCCCTTCGGGTGTGACCTTCACGTTCGCGGGTTTCAGGTCCCGGTGCACGATTCCCTTCTCGTGCGCGGCCTCCAGCGCCTCGGCGATCTGCTTCGCAAGAGAAAGCGATTCTTCGAGTGGAAGAGGGCCCGACGCGAGGCGCACCGCGAGATCTTCCCCCTCGACCAGCTCCATGACGAGGAGATGGCGGGACGATGAAGAAGAGGAAGAGGGGATTTCTTCGAATGAGTAGATCGACGCGATCCCCGGATGATTCAGGCTCGCCAGGGCGCGCGCTTCCCTTTCGAAACGCGTCCTTCTCTCTTCACCTTCAAAGAATTCTTCCGGCAAGACCTTGACCGCGACATCACGATTGAGGCGAGGGTCCTTCGCCCGATAGACCTCTCCCATTCCCCCAGCACCGAGAGGCGCAAGAATTTCGTACGGTCCGAGTCGGACGCCAGAAGCAATCGTCACGTGTTTGACCGGATTCTAGCCGCGAATGTGAAGGAGGGTATGCGCTTTGCACGAATTTCCGCGCGATGGAGGACTATATGGAAGAAATGACAAGGACGACGAGAAGGTCGAGCGGAATTCGCACGATGGTGGTCGCGAGCGCGGTCGGCGTGATGCTCGCAACCGGGGGCTGCGCGTACAAGGAGCGCGACCAGCTCCGCGCCGAAAAGGTGCAGCTCACAGCCGAGAAGCAAAAGCTCTCGGATCAGCTGCAATCGATCCAGTCCCAATCGGCCGACGCGAACGCGACGCTGGACGAGGTGCAGAAGAGCCTGGAAGAAATCCGCGCCAAGGAGCTGAAGGTCATCCAGTCCTCGATCCGGGTGGCCCAGGAAGGACAGGGAAAAACTGCCGGACGTGAGCGGCTCGAGGCCGAGCTCCAGATGATCCGGGACGCCGTCCACAAAAACCTGGCGAAGCTCGCGCGCCTCGAAAAGGCGAACAAGGCGAGCGGCATCCGTGTCGCATCGCTCGAGAAGCTCGGCGAGGAGCTCAAGAAGTCGCTCGAGGAGAAGGCGGCGACGGTCGCCGAGCTCGAGAGAAGGGTCGGGGACCTCTCCAAGACGGTCCAGACGCAGGCGACGAGCATCGCGGAGAAGGAAGAGACAATTCACAAGGGAGAGACCGAAGTCGCACAGAAGACCAAGGAGCTCAACACCGCGTACGTGGCGGTCGCCTCCAAGAACGTCCTGCAGAAGAAGGGTGTCGTCGAGAAGAGGGGCTCCATCGCCGGTCTCGGCGGCCGGTGGATCGAGACCGGCAAGTTCGATCCCGAGGTCTTCCGCGAGATCGACGTCACGAAGGAGATGGAGGTCGCGATCCCCGCGCCCGCTTCGAAGGTGCAGGTCGTGACCGCGCAGCCGAAAGAGAGCTACGAGATCGTGGACGGCGGCCCGACCGGCTCGAGGCTCGCCGTGAAGGATCCCTCCGCGTTCTGGAAAGGCGACCGGTATCTCGTCGTGATGATTCCCAACTGAGCTCTGGTCATCCGACGGAATCGCTAGAGCTCAGACCGGATGGGGGTCACGAGCCACTCCGTCACTCTCTTCTTCAGCGGGCGTGACCCCCACATCGCGTGCGTGTACGGACGGCATCGCGACAGGTCCCGGAGATAGCTCTCTTTCATCTGCGAGGAGAAGGCGGCGTCGTAGACGAACAGGTTGATCTCCTCGTTCAGGTGGAAGGACCGGTCGTCGAAGTTCGCCGACCCCACCGTGGAGAAGACCCCGTCCACGACCATCGCCTTCACGTGAAACATCGTCGGCTGGTATTCGAAGATCTTCACGCCCCCCGCGAGGAGCGGTCCGAAGGCCGAACGTCCTGCCGCTTTGGTCGCGGGCACGTCGTTCTGCTCGTCCGACGGAACGATCACCCGTACGTCGACCCCCCTCTTCACGGCGGCGACCAGGAGGCCGGCCGTCGCCTCGTCGGGAAGGAAGTACGAGTTCGCGATCCAGATCTCCTTCGCGGCGGCTGCCAGCGAGATCGCGTAGACGCGGCCCGCTCCCGACATCGCCGCGAGCGGTGACGACGGCACGACGGCGACGGAGCTCGTGCCGGCCTGCAGGAGAGGGGAAAAAATTCCTCGCCGACGAGCGGCTCGCCCGTCACCTCCGACCAGTTCTCCTGGAACGCCCGCTGGAGGCCGCGGACGGCAGGTCCTTCAACCCGCAACTGTGTATCGCGCCAGTGCTCCTTGGAATCGGCGTTGCCCCGCCAGGGATCGGCGAAGCCCACCCCGCCGGTGAAGCCGAGCGCGCCGTCCACCACGAGAATGCGCCGGTGGTTGCGATGGTTGAACACCCAGAGCATCCAGGGCTTCATCGAGTGGAAGAACTCCACGTGGCAGCCGGCCCGGCGCAGGACCTCGACGTCGCCCGCCTTCATGCGTCTGCCCGAGGATCCGACCGCGTCGAGGAGGACGCGGACCTGGACGCCGTGCGCGGCCCGTTCCGCGAGCGCGTCGCGAAAGCGCATGCCGACCTCGTCCGACCAGAAGATGTACGCCTCGAAGTTCACGGTCTTCCGGGCGGACGAGATGGCGGCGAGCATCGCGGGGAAGATCGCGTCGCCGTTCTCGAGAAGCTCGAGCTTGTTGCCGGACGTCATCGACGCGCCGGGCAGCGCCGACGGGAGAAACGTCGTCTCTTTCAAGGTGAAGTCGTGGGGCAGCTCGTAGACGGTCCGTTTCGGAGCGCCGGACTTCGCAATCGTGACGGCGAGAGCGTAGCCGGCAGCGACCGAAACGAGGATGATCGCGAAGACGGGCAGCCGCTTCGGGCGCCGGGGTGCGGAGGATTTCACCGATCCCAAGACTATCCCTTCTCGCCGGCCTGCTTGCCTGGCGGAACCGGCCCTTCCGAGCCTCGAGGCCGATCCGTTCGCAGTCCCCCGGCTTGACCTTCCTTCGCGAACCAGCCCGCGGCGCCGACGAGATGTAACGACGTCCCGTTTTCTCCGAGCCCGAGTCCGAGGGAGAGTGCCCCCTTCCGCACGAGAAGGGCTCCCCAATGGCGGCCGCGGACCTCGCGCCAGTCCGCATCGATCGAGAATGTCCCGGCTTCCGCACGGGCCGGCGACAGGGCGAGGAGACCCCGCGAGATGCGCAGGCGGCCCGACGCCTCGAAATCCCGCAGGTCGAGAAGGCCCGCGATCCACTTCGGCGGGGCGGAGGGCAGCAGGGCCAGGAGCGGCCGTCCGTCTCCCAACCGCGCCGAGAGATGCGCGTCGAGTGATCCGTCCTTGACCCCGAGGCGCGCCTGTCGCGCTTCGAATACGCCGCTCCACGGCGCGCCGGTCGCACCCTCGAGCGAGACGTCCTTCACTCTGACGCGCGTGCCGTCGAGCGCCACGCTCCACGCCGGAAAGTCGATCCGGCGCGCAATGACGTTCGCCCGGACCGCGCCCCGCACCGTCCTCTTTCCGAGCCTTGCGACGACCGACGTCGCTTCGGCGTCGATCCGGGCGGTCCCGCGCCCGTCCCGCAATGCGACGCGCGCGCGAACGATCCCGGCCCCGCCGGGTGCGAGACGCGGCCCGCCGCCCGCGGGCGCGAGAAACGCGAGGCCGTCGAGCGTGCCGCGGAGGGACGCCCCGCCCGACATGATCTTCCAGACCTCGTTGCCCGCGTAGACCTGCGTGTCGAACCGCGGAAGAGACGCGCGCACGCTCCCGGTGGTCTCCCGTGAAACGGTTTCTCTTCCCCAGTTCAGAGTGCCCTGCCCTACGGCCAGCTCGCTCGGGAATACCTCGGCCTCGAGGCCTGGACGGAGGAAGAGCCCCCCGGTCACACGAGCCGCGCCCGTCCAATGCCAGGAATCGATCCAGATCTCGCGCACGAGCCCCACTCTCAGGTCGTCCACGACGACGCTCCAGGGATTGCCGGGTGGGACGGCGGCGGCGCCCGGAGGATCGCGGAGCGGTGGCTCGGCGAATCCGGAGATGCGTGGATATCGCGCGAGTCGGGCGGGTGTCGCCTCGGAGGGCTCGAGACGCTCCCGAAGGCGAAACGAGAGGGCCTCCGCTCGAACGGAGCCCGCCCGGAAACGCCGCGTCAGAAGGCTCGAGAGGCGAACGTGAACCGACACTCCTTCGAGTCGGGCCTCCCATTCGATGTTCGAGTCCCGGCTCCGGAGGATGAGGGTGTCGAACCGAAGGCGCCCCGGCACGAACGATCGCGCGCCGGTATGCGTGACAAAGAGCTCCGCGGGATCGGAGTTGATGAGCCCGGAGAGCCGATCCGACCGCAGAGCGAGGTTCGTCACACCGACGAGGCTGAGGAAAACGACCGCCGCGGCACCGGCGACGATCAGAATCGCCCGGCGGAGGCCGACACTCCTCCTGCGACCTCGGGGCGTGATTCCGCGAAATGCGAGCAGGAGTCTCTCAGCCTTCGATCTTGACCGTCACTCGGCGGGCCTTGTCGTCGCCGGTCTGCTCGGTGAGGCGCACGCGAGATCCGACGGCGACCCCCGGGTCGACCGCGAGGGCCGTGTCCTTTGCGTCGAGGGCGACCGTGTGGGTCTTCTTCTCGCCGGTCATGACTTCAATCTTCTTACCCGGCTCGTAGATCGTAACCGTGCCGACGTACGTCTCGACCTTGCCCTTCACGGTGCCGGCGCCCGTCTCCGTCTTCGTCTCGGTCTTCGCCTCCAGCGTGTTGCCGACCTGCTTCGACTCCTGGGTCGTCTTCACCTCGCCCTGGGCGGTCTTCGTCGTCGACTCCGACTTGCGCTCGATCGCGCCCGGCTCTTTAGCGCAGGCGAAAGCCGCCACGAGCAGTGCGGCTGCCAGGGTGCTTGGAAGAAAGGTGTACCTGCGGTGTTGCATGAAGTTGATGTCTCCTGACGGGTGAAAAGCAGAGGTCGTGCCAGCAGATCCTTCAAGCGCCAAGCGTTAGTTCGGCACGCGTTACCGATTGCAGCGGCAAGAATGTCCGAGCCGTGAACCGAGAAATCGACAGGATAGCGGCGGCCCGGGCGACCGAGTCCGGCATGCGGTGTGCTCTTCTCCACTCCGTGGTAGACCGACTCAACTCCCTCCTGCGTCTCGAGCTCGCGGCCGTGGCCGGATATCACAAGGCCCTCCGGGCGGTGAAGAAGAAGGCCGTCGTCGACAGCGACCATCTCCTGCAGCTCGCCTCCGATCACCAGCGAACGGTCGCCGTTCTGCAAGGCTCCGTCCAGGCCCGAGGCGGTGCACCGGTGCTCGAAGGGGACCCCTGGGAGGCCTCGGTCGCCGCCGGTTTCCCCGGCAACGGCACGTCGGCCGCCCTGGAAAGGCAGAAGTTCGTAGGCGCGCTCCTCGAGGTCGAGCGGCGTGGTCTCGCCGAGTACGAAGCCGCTCTGGGCTCGCTCGACGACGACGCCCGGGATCTCGTCGAGCTCGAGCTGATCCCGCGGCAGCAGAAACACGTCGCGGGGCTCCTCGCCATGCTGGCCCTCCTCACCGTGTGATCCGACTTACGCCAGAGAACGAGGCGCGCACCTGGGTGAGTGTGCTAGCTTCGCTGCTCGTCGAATGGACGCTCCGCCTCTTCCCGACCTTGGCGGCGGATCCGCTCGTACCCTGCTTGCTCTTCGGCATGCCCTGGCCGACCCGCTCTCGGGCGCCGCGCTGAAGCTCGACCTCGTGGAGCGGCGGCTCGCGGCACCCGCTGGTGCCGATCCGTCCTGGATCGTGGAGCGTGTTCGGGCGGTACAGGCCGACGTGGGGACGGCGAATCGACTCCTCGACCTCCTGCTCCGCCTCGCGGAGATCGCGGGCGAGCCGGCGGGCGAGACGTCTCTCCGCGACGTCTGCCGCTCCGCGGGCATTCCGCTCGACGAGGCTGCCGCGGCCGTTCCGCGTCTCGCGCTGCGCCAAAGGGCTTCGGCCGAAGCGATCCAGAGCGTCGCGTCGTTCGGACGGGGTGACGGCGGCCCCTCCCCGATTGGAAGAGCGGGACTCGAGAGCGGGCGGGTGACCCTGACCCTAGAAGGGTCGCGGGTGGCGAGCGATGGCCGCCCCGAACGGCTTCTCGATCTGCCTCATGGGATCGAGGATGCGGAGGCTCTCTTCGTGGCCCGGGCCGCGGTCGAGGCCGATGGGGGTCGCCTGGAGCTCAGCGAGCGCGGCGGACGCCTCGTCGCGCTCTTTTCGTGGCCCATCCGTCTTGAAAGCGAGCCCGGGGGAAAGGACAGTCCATGAAGGTCCTCGTGGTCGAGGACGAGCCGGGCGTCCGGGCGTCGCTCGTCGAGCTCATCCGGGAGCTCGGATACGAGGCATCCGCGGTGGGCTCGGTGGCGGACGCACGCGACGCTTTGACTCGCCTGGCGCCGGACGTCTGCATCGCCGACCTCGGGCTGCCGGACGGGAACGGGCTCGACGTCGTGCGCGCCGCGAAGGCGGATGGAGCGGACTGCGCGGTCCTGGTTCTCACGGGTCAGGGTTCGATCCTGGCTGCGGTCGAGGCGATGAGGGCCGGCGCCCACGACTTCCTGCTCAAGCCGCTCAAGCCCGCCCTCCTCGCGTCGGCTCTCGCGCGCCTTTCGGAGCGTCACGATCCGCAACCTGCGGCGCACCCCGAGAGGGCGGCCGCGGGTCAGCTCGGGGAGATGGTCGGCCGCTCCGCGGCGATGCAGGAAGTCTTCCGCCTGATCGCCCGCGTGGCGGGTTCGGAAGCGCCCGTGATGATCACCGGCGAGAGCGGCACGGGCAAGGAGGTCGCGGCCCGCACCGTTCACGCCCTGTCGCGCCGCCGTCGAGGGCCGTTCGTCGCGGTCAACTGCGGCGCGATCTCGCCGACCCTCGTCGAGAGCGAGCTCTTCGGACACGAGAAGGGTTCGTTCACCGGGGCGGAGCGGCGTCATGCCGGCACTTTCGAGATGGCCCACGGAGGAACCCTGTTCCTGGACGAAGTGACGGAGATGCCGCCCGAGCTGCAGGTGAAGTTCCTTCGCGTCCTCGACACCCGCGCCTTTCGGCGGGTCGGCGGAAACGAGGAGCTGGACGTCGACGTCCGTCTCGTGGCCAGCTCGAATCGCGACCTCAACGAGGCGGTGCGCAGCGGGTCGTTCCGACCCGACCTCTTCTATCGGCTGAACGTCTTCCCGCTGCGCATGCCGACCTTGCGCGAACGCAAGGCCGACATCCCGGCGCTCGCGAGTCACTTCCTGTCCCAGCTCGAGGAGAAGGAGCGACGCGGCTTCACGGCGTTCGAGAGCGGGGCGCTCGAGGCGCTGGACCGGCACGACTGGCCGGGAAACGTGCGAGAGCTGAGAAATGCGGTGCATCGGACCTATGTCCTGAGCGACCCGCCGGTCGTTCAGACGGAGGCGGCGGAAGCGGTCCTCCAGGGGTCGCACCCGGTCGGCGGTCAGCCCGGGGTAGGCGCGGACGAGGAGTCATGGCCCGAGGTGCCCGTGCGCGTCGGAGAGAAGCTGGAGGCGGTCGAGCGCAAGCTGCTGCTCGCCACATTGCAGGCCGTGAACGGGGACCGGAGAACGGCGGCCGAGATCCTCGGCATCAGCCTCAAGACCGTCTACAACCGGCTCAAGCAGTACGGCCTCGATCACCACGCGATTCCCAAGGGACGAAATCGAGGTTCCTGAGCGAAATCGGCGCCGTCAAGGGCACGAAACCTCGATGCCCTGCCCGGAGGGAGCGACACCCCCATCGAGATAGGAAATCACGAGGCGCAGGGAGGAGACCGGCGACATCCACGCCGCGCTCGCCCGCGGCGCCAGCAGGGAAACGTCGGACCACGCGTCTCCGTCATCCGCGGACATCACGGTGCCCACGGCGATGAGCGTCCACGACACGGTAACGCCGGCCCGTGTGTTGTTCGTCACCATGATGGTCGGCTGCTGCCAGGCGTCACACCACGCGAGCATGGTGATTTGAGCCCGCAGGTGCACCACCGAGGGCGGCCCGGCTGGCGCAACAGGCCGATGCGGGCTTAACGCGAGCGCGACGACAAGCAGGAGGGGATTCATGTGTCCTTCTCCCCTTCTCCTCCGCAAGGGCGATGCCGCGCTTCGCGGCGTCGTCGGTTCTCGGAACCCCTTACGTCCGGAAGAGGTAACCCTGGACGAGAACCACTCCGCCCACGCCGAGCGAAAGGAGTCCGGCGAGCACGAGGACGCCCAGCGAGAGCAGTCCCGCGAGCCGGGGAAGAGAAACGACCAATTGTTCCTCGACGGCCGATACCGCGGGATCTGCGGACGGCGGGCTCGCCACTCTTTCGGCTGGAGAAGCACCGCCGCGGCGCGGGCCGAGATCGTGAAAGGGACTCATTGGGACGCGTTTACTTTCTTCAAGGTTTCCATCCGAGCGCAGCACTCTGCAAGCCAGGTGCCGGTCGAAACGTCGAGGAACGACGTCGGCTGTCCAACACAACGGCACATTTTTCCGGAAAGAGCTGCAAAGCGTGCTGGGCGTGCGCGCCGAGCTCTCCGGCGAATTTACGACCGGCTCACGAAGGTCCGCCTCGATCGCTCCCCGCCTCCAGGAGGACGAGCTCGAGTCTCTTGAGCTGGACAGGCTTTGCGAAGTGATGATCGAACCCGGCCGACCGGGACCTTGCCCGATCGTCCGGCTGGACCCAGCCGGAAAGGGCGACGAGGAGGAGCCCGCTCAGCTCCGGCTCAGCCCGGAGGCGACGCGCCGCCTCGTATCCATCGAACCCGGGGAGCCCGATGTCCAGGATCGCGACGTCGGGGCTCAGGCGGCGCGCCGCGTCGACTCCGGATGGGCCATCGTGCGCGACGTGCGTCTCGTGCCCCCCGAGCGCCAGGAGCTCTGCGAGCGTGAGAGCGGCCTCGACGTTGTCGTCCACGATGAGGATCCGGCGTGGCGGCGCCGGCGCGCCCGGCGCCGCCTGCGCGGCCGGAGGAGCTGCGGCGTCGGCGGCCGCGCACGCGAGACGGAGCGTGAAGACACTGCCCTTGCCTTCGCCCTCGCTCGCCGCGGTCAGGCTGCCGCCGTGCAGCTCGGTGAGGCTCTTCGCGAGCGCCAGGCCGATCCCGAGGCCTCCGTAGACCGCCTTGTTGGCCCGGTGCCCCTGTCCGAACATCGTGAAGACGTGGGCGAGCAGCGCCGCCGGGATGCCGATGCCCGAGTCGATGACCGATACCACGAGATCCTCGCCGTCTCGCACGGCCTCGAGTCGGATTCGCCCGCCCGGCTCGGTGTACTTGGCGGCGTTCGACAGGAGGTTCGACAGGACCTGCGCGAGCCGCATCGGATCGGCGTGCAGGAGCACCGGCGCCTCGGGCACGATCAGCTCGAACTCCTGCCGGCGGCCGAGAAGGAGAGGCTCGGCGGTCTCGAGCGCGCTCTCGACGACGGCCGCGAGGGACACCCACTCGCGGCGCAGCTCCAGCTTCCCGTGCGTGATGCGGGAGAGGTCGAGAAGCTCGTCGATCAGGCGCACCATGTGCCTCACCTGCCGCTCGATCACGCGCAGCGCCCGCTCGCGCCTCTCTCCTTCCTCGCGCGTGTCGCCCGTTCGCGACAGGATCTCGGTTGCGCTCGAGAGCGGCGCGAGCGGGTTGCGGAGCTCGTGCGCCAGCGTGGCGAGGAACTCGTCCTTCCGGCGGTCCACGTCGCGAAGCGCGCGCGCGGCCGCGCGCCGCTCGGCCACTTCGGCCGCCAGCGCCTCGTTCATGGTCTCGAGCGCGTCGGCGCGCTCGGCGACACGAGTCTCCAGCTCGTCTCGAATGTGGCGGAGCGCCGCCTCGCGCTTCGAAGCCGCGACCGCGTATCGGATCGAGCGCTCGAGCAGCTCCGAGTCGAGACGACTCCCGACGAGGTAGTCCTCGGCTCCGCTCTCCATCGCCGCGAGGTCCTCGGTTCGCTCCGGCTCATCGGCGATCAGGATCACGGCACCCTCGCCGCCGGACTCGCGGTATTCACGCAGGAGGTCGACGCCGCTCTTCTTGTCGAGCCGGCAGGCCACGAGGTGGACGTCGTAGCGGTGGCGACGACATGCGCTCGAGGCCGACGTCGTAGGTCGCGGCCCGCTCCACGTCCGCGGGAACCGCCATCCCGGCCATCAGGCCGCGCATCAGAACGGAGCTGTCCTGGTCGGCGTCCACGAGCAGGACGCGCATCGGGGTCGGCATCGAGCCAAGGCCTCGAAAAGAGCATAGGTCTCGCTCGATCGTGGCGTCAACGAACGGACCCGGCGAGCTTCGGCGGCGGTCGCCCGCTACCGGATGGCACTGTTGTCGCGGTGCCGAGATTTCCGGATGCTCGTCGACCCGGTCTATGGAACGAATGCAATCCGACGCCTCTGCGGCGCAACGGTCGAGCTCAAGCACGGGAGGAACGACGATGAAATGGATGGGCGCTTTCTTTCTCGGCTACGTCCTTCTGCTCGCGGGCTCTTTGCGGCCCTCTGGAAGCTCGGAGTCCTGAAGAACGTGAGCGGGGTCTGGATCGGTATCGGGGCCCTCATCGCGGTGGGTGTCGGGCTCATGGTCGCGGTGGCCAACAGCGGGCGCAAGGAAACCACCCAGATCGACAAGTAGACGAAAAGTTTGCCGGATCTCCGGAAGGACTTACCTCTCCGAGCGTTCGTTCGCTCGAAGAGGTACCTCCCGTCAGCGGGAATCAGTTGTAGATGACGCGCTCGGTCGACCAGTGTCCTGGGATGTATCGCGTTCCGCCCCGCACCCTCTGATATCGGGCGCCGATCCAGCGCGCGTGGGCGCGCGGCGGCTCGGCCCAGCGGCCGTCACTCCAGTTCCACTCCGAACCTGTGTGATGCCAGTACCCGCCCTGCCACACGTGATGCCGGCCCGGCCGCTCGGAACGGACTTCGCGTCGGAGCGCCGGCCGCGGGCTGTTCACGATGCGAACGTGGAGGTCGCCCGGCATGAAAGATACACCTGGCGGCATCGGGGGTTGAGGCTGCGCGATCGCCGTGCCCGCGAAGGGCACCGCGGCAGCCATGGCGAAGAGAGCGGCGGCTAGAGTGAAATGCTTCGTTTGTCTCATGGTGACGACTCTGCAAGCGGCAGGCCACGAGTTCAGGCGTGAAGCGTGACGCGCGCACGGGCCAAGACGTGGTCGGTCCCAAGGTGGACGCCGACGCTCTCCCGACCTAGGGAGCGGCATGAAAGACGTCGGCAGGTTTTTCCGACGAGATCGGCAAGACGTGCCAATGCGCGAGGCGTGACCTCGGTTCTGGCTCCTCTTTCATCAAAAGGCCCCCGCGCGCGCGGGGGCCTCTGCGTCACCACGTCGAGCGAAGATTACGGTTTGAGAACGTGGCGAACCCGGTTCCACGCGTCGCGACTCGCGTCGCGAACGTCCTCCCAGGCATGGCGCGTCTCACCCCGGGCGGCCGCCCAGCCTTTGGCGAGGTGGGATTTCTCCGCCTCCTCGAATGTCATGCCCTTCTTCGTCACCGCGTTCTCCCAGCCGTACCGATAGGCGGCCTCATAGTCTCCGAACGTCTTGCCCTGTTTGTAATACGGGCGCGTCTTGTAGTTCAGGCGCCAGTAGTCCGTCTCCACGGACGGATCAAGAGCCTCGGCGGCGGCGTGGCCACTGACCGCGCCGACAGCCGCGCCGACAGCCGCTCCGACCGCTGCGCCGACCGGGCCGCCGACAGCCGCTCCGCCCAGAGCACCGGCTCCGGCGCCGCCTGCGGCCCCAACGGCCGTACCGACGGGATGAGACTGTGCAGGGCTTGTCTCCACCTTCACCTTGGTGATCGTGTCGGGATTCTTCGTTGTGCTCATCGTCAAGCCTCCTGCCGACCGCGACGCAACTGCCTTGAAGGTCGGCATCGTGTGGCAGGAGCAAGCGGCGTGCCCTGAAGTTCGCCCTGAAAGACGGCTAGCGGTAAAGGCCCGATGAGTGGTTCACTCGGGCCCTCGAGCTCCGCCAATCACCCGCGTCTGCTGTTCCAATAATAGCCGCCGCCCCCGAACAGAAGGAGCAACACGACAACTAAGAGGATGAGGTTCATGATCTTTCCCCCCTTTCTCAAGAGGCAAGGGAGCACGGGGCGTGCCAGTCGCGTAACAGTACCGAAGGGGTCGAAGGCGGCGCCACCGGGTCACGCGCCGCCACAGCGCCGCTGCCTCACGTGGCACCGGGCTTGCGGTCTCTGTGGCAAGGTTTTGATGCGGTCGGAATCCCCGCTCCCTTGCGAGCGGTTCCGGCTGCCAGGAAGGAAACTCGACTATGAAAACACAGCATCTCACGGTTCTCGTCCCTGGCATCTTTGCCGCTGCCGCATTCGTGCTGGCCGCGAGCATCCGTGCCCAGACGCCTGCGCCTCCGGCTACCACGAGCTCTCAGGCGGCCCCGACGACCGGCCACCACAAGCCCATCGCTGCGAAGTCCAAGCACGACGCTGACATGAACTCGGAGTGTCAGGCCATGATGGCGAAGAAGCAGGAGATGCAGAACAAGCTCCAGGCGATGGACGCCACGCTGGACAAGCTCGTGGCGGAGATGAACGCCGCGAAAGGGTCCAAAGAAGTCGACGCCCTGGAGAAGCCGATGGCGGCTGTCCTCAACGAGCTCGTCGCCCAGCGCAAGGCCCTTCGCTCCATGATGATGGAGATGCAACCCGCGATGATGGCGCACATGATGCATCACATGCACGGCACGAAGGGTGCGATGGAATGCCCGATGATGAAGATGGGCACTGCTCCCGAACCAAAGGCGGAGGAGAAGAAGCCCATGATGTGAAGAGCCCGCAGGACGGCGGGACGTCTCGATTGGAGCCCCCGCCGCGCGGCCGATTCCCGCGCAGTGTCTGACGCCAGCCGTCGCGGGCTGGAGGGGAGGTACTTCGAAATGGTCAAGGATCCTGTTTGCGGCATGGCCGTCGACGACAAATCCGTCCACAGAAGCATGCATGCGGGGCAGATCTACGTGTTCTGCTGTTCTACCTGCAAGACGAAGTTCGACAAGGAGCCGGGACGGTACGTGGCTCCTGCAGGGACAGAAGTCCAGCGAGGGAGCAGACCATGATGCCCGGCGGAGGATGGCCTGGAATGGGCGGAGGGATGTGGCTTTGGACGGTGATCGGCGTGCTGGTGGTGGTTCTGCTGGTCGTCCTGATCAACAGGTTGTCCAAGAAGTAGTCCCCCTCGGCGAGAGCGGGTAGCGCTCGTGGCGGGCTGATCGTCTCGACAGTTCGTGGTTTTATCGGGTCCCGGCGGAGGTAGTGACGGCAGGGCGCCACAGGAGAGCGTTTGTGGCATGCCGCATGCAGCCTTTCGCAGAAAAGGAGAACTCCGTGAGCAAACAAGAAGTCGGCGGAAAAGTTAAGAACGTCAAAGGGAAAGTGAAAGAGGCGGTCGGGATCCTTACCGGCGACAAGAGGATGGAGCGGGAGGGCTCGGCGCAGCGTGCCGAGGGATCGATAGAGGAGGGTCTCGGCAAGGCGCGCCGCAAAGTCGGTGAGGTCCTGACGAATCTCGGCAACGCCGTCAAGAAGTAGACCGGGCCGCTCGCCTCGAACCGTCGAGAGGTGCGAGGGCGAAGCCATTACGCTCTTCGCACCCGGCGCGTGGATAATCACGGGCGTGCCGAAAAACGCCCTCGACCTCCCCACCCAGGTCGACGCGGTCGTCTGCGGGGGCGGTCCCGGGGGCTCCACGTTCGCGACGCTGATGGCGCGGATGGGCCATCGCGCCGTCGTCTTCGAGCGCGAGAAGTTTCCCCGCTTCCACATCGGCGAGTCGCTCCTGCCCTGGAACGTGCCGCTCTTCGAGCGCATCGGCGTTCTCGAGAAGCTGAAGGCGACGGCTCCCCAGGTGAAATACGGGGCCCGCTTCTACCATCAGGGAACGGACTTCACGCGCCCGGTGCTGTTCGTGAACGGCGTCGACCGCGACCACGCGACCTCGTTCCAGGTGAAACGGGCCGAGTTCGACGCGCTCCTCCTGAACCACGCGCGGGATTCGGGAGCGGCCGTCTTCGAGGAAGCGCGCGTCACGGAAGTGCTCTTCAGCGCGGACGGCAAGAGGGCGCGAGGCGTGAAGGTGCTCCTCACAGGGGAAAACGAGCCGCGCACCGTGGAGGCGAAGGTGGTCGTGGATGCCACCGGCCGCGATGCGCTTCTCTCACGCCACCTCGGCGGGCGGCGCCGGGATCCCCTTCTCGACCGTTCGGCCGCGTTCACCCACTACGACACCTTCAGGCGCGAGGAAGGGCCCACCGGCGGCGACATCGTCATCGTCACGACGCCGGAAGGCTGGTGGTGGCTGATCCCGTTCTCGGACGGCTCGGTCTCGGTCGGAATCGTGATGCCTTCGCGGCGCTTCAAGGAGCGGCAGGGCACCGTGGAGCAGCTCTTCGAGGAGTCGGTCCTGGTCACACCGGAAGTGCGAGAGCTCCTCGCGGGCTCGAAGCGGACGATGGACGTGCAGGCCATCGCGGACTACTCGTACGCGACGCCCCGCATCTCCGGCGACGGCTTCTGCCTCGTGGGTGACGCGGCCTGCTTCCTCGATCCCGTCTTCTCGACGGGCGTCCTCCTGGCGATGCAGTCGGCCGAGATCGCAGCCGCGTCTGTCGACCGCGCGCTCCGCCGAAAGGGTCGCGTCGACGCGGCCGATCTCAGGAGCTTCGAAAGGACGTTCCGCGGCGCGACCCGTCGATTCGAGCGCTTCGTCCACGGCTTCTACGAGCCGCACGTCCTCGAGACGTTCTACACTCCGGCTCCGAGCGCCTGGATCGGCCGCGGCGTCACGACGGTGCTCGGCGGCGGCGTCTTTCATCCGACGTTCAAAGCCCGCCTCTGGATCTTCTCCTTTCATGTCTGCGCCGCGTTCGTCAGGGTCGTGCAGGCATTTCGTGGCCGAGGCGCTTTCGAAAGGGCGACGGAAATTCTCGAGCCCGAGAAAACGCCGTGAGCTTCCGACGCGGCCTGAAGCTCGCGGGTTTCGCGCGCCGACACCTGGGCCGCATGCGCCGCGGGCGCGCCGAGGTGATGGAGCACCTCTCCGCTCCCGATTCCGCCGACCTCCCGATGCCCACGTTCGTGCAGCTGCGCGTCACGAACCTCTGCAACCTCCGCTGCAAGATGTGCGGACAGTGGGGAGACACGGGGATCTTTCGCGCGGGAGCCGAGGCGTCGGCGTCCGACGGGGAAAGGGAGAGACGCCGGATTCGCGAGCTGATCGGGCTGAACCGCCAGATGGCGCTCCCCGACTATGTCCGCCTCCTCGACGAGCTCGCGCCGTCGAAGCCCATCATCAGCCTCTTCGGCGGGGAACCGCTGCTCTATCCCGACATCCTGCCTCTCATCCGGGAGGTGAAGGCGCGCGGCCTCACGTGCTCGCTCATCACGAACGGCTGGCGGCTCGAGGAATTGGCCCGCGAGCTCGTCGAGGCCGGCGTGGACTCGATCATGGTCTCCATCGACAGCCTGCCCGCCGTTCACGACCGGATCCGGGGACAGGCCGGCAGCTTCGCACGTGCGGCGGCCGGCGTCCGGGCCGTCGCCCGCGTACGGGACGAACACCGGTCCGCGGCGCCGATGCTCCTCGCCATCCTGCCGATCACCGAGCTCAACCTCGAAGACGTCGCGCCGGCGCTCGAGGAGCTTCGAAAGCTTCCGCTCGACACGGTCAACGTCGGGCTTCGCTGGTTCGTCTCGAAGGACACCGGCGCGGAGTACGAGAAGGTGATGTCCGAGACCTTCGGCGTCTCGGGCAGCTCCTGGAAGGGATTCGAGTTCGACGGCGCGGACTTCGCGGTCACGAAGGGGCGTCAGCTGACGCAGCTCGTGAAGCTCCTGAAGGGCCTCCGTCGCCGGCGCTTTCTCGACTCCGCGCGAGGCCTCCCTTGGATCTCGTTCGTGCCCGACGTGCCCGCCAAGGGCGTGCCCGACTACTTCGCCGACGCGACGAAGACCTTCGGCCACGACCTCTGCCCCGTGGCCTGGTACTTCGCCCAGGTCGAGCCGGACGGCCAGGTCTGCTTCTGCGGGGACTTTCCCGACTACTTCATCGGGAACGTGCGGAAGACGCCGTTCCGCGAGATCTGGACCGGGGAGCGCGCGGGCCGCTTCCGCGAAAAGCTCGCGAAGGAGCCGCTCCCCATCTGCAGCCGGTGCTGCGGAAACTTCGTCTACGGCGCGTGGGCGCGCCCGTCGGATTCGGGCCGCGCCCTCGAGCCTCCTTCCGAAGCGCTTCCGTCCTTCCAGAACCGGTAGAAGTTGAACCACTGAGTCGGGTGCGCGCGCACGACGCCTTCCAGGTCGGCGGCCACGCGGCTCATGATGCGGCGCGCGTCCTCCTCGGGAGAAAGCGTTTCGTCGGCGCCGATCGGCGCCCCCCAGACGTTGAAGTACGCTCCGTCGGGCCTGCGCAGGAAGAAGCCCGGAAGGATCTCGCACCGGCAGAAGCGGGCGAGGAGGGCCGGCGAGCGGAGAAAAGGCGTGGGGCGGCCGAAGTAGGAGACGACCACCTGGTCCTCCGGGTAGGCGCGGTCGACGAGGAGCGCAACCGCCCGCCCCGCCTCGACGGCCGTCCGCACCCTCAGCGCAGTCGCCATGGAAGAGCCGATGTCGATCGACTCGACGCCGAGGCGCGTCCTGAGGCTCAGGCGCATGGCCTCGACGTCCGGATCGAGCTCCGGCTGGCCGACGACGGCCGGCGTCAGCGCGTGACCGCGCAGCGTCACGGCGCCCATCTCCCAGTTTCCGACGTGACCTGTCACGAGAAGGAAGCCGCGGCCGTCCTTGCGTACCCGGGCGAGCATGGCCGCATCCGTATCGAACGACGTGATCTTCGGGACAAAGGCTTCGCTCCGGAGCCTCCAGACGTCGATCACCGATCGGCCATATTCGAAGAAGAGGCGGCGCGCGAGGCGACGCGCCTCCCGCTCCGAAACACCGAGGGCGAGGCGGAAATTCTCGCCGATGCCCGCGAGCGTCTCGCGCATGAGAGTCACCGCGAGGCTGTTTCCGAAGAGCGAGATGCCGTGGAGGACGGGCAGAGGCAGCCACCGGGCGCCGTAGTGGAGTCCCCCGTACACGACCCGGTTCGACAACCCGTGCGTGACCCATTTTCTGCGGCCGCGCGGCGCTGCTCCCGAAGGCGCCGCCGCGTCGGCCTCGGGCGTCTCCCGGTTCCGCATCTCCCTGACTATATAGAGGCGGTTCTCGATCGAGGAGGTCTCCCGGTCACCTCGCGCGATCGCGCGGCGGAACGCTACTTCATCGCGCCCTTCGACGAGATCTGACCCGCGACGTTCGAGAGCGCCGCCAGCGCAACGTCGATGCTCTGCCCCACCCGGACTCCCTTGTCATTGGCCCCCTGGGCGACCGCGGTTTGCGCCACGAGCGTCTGACCCGCGAAGGTGAGGTCGTTGCCGAGGACCTTCTGAACGTCGCCGAGGTTGTTCAGGAATGGGTCGAACGTCTCGGTCGCGACCGTCAGCGACTCGATGACTCTGTCCAAGTTCGCCCTCACCTCGGAGCGGCGTGCATCGCCGAGCTGCCGGAGCTCCGGGTCGCGCACCTTGCCCTGCTCTTTGCCCCACGCCGCGAGGTAGTCGTTTCTCTTCGTCTTCATGCTCTGAAATCGCTTCTTCGTCTGTACGGCGTCGGCTCGCAGCTTGTCGACGTCCTTGCTGTACTTGGTGAAGGACGACCGGAGCCGCTCCGGGCTGGCGCTCATCAGATCGCCCAGGGACGTCAAGGTCTGGTCGATCTGCGCGCGAACCCTGGTGAGGCCCGCGTGGGCCTCTTCCATCGACTCGACCGCCTTCGCAGAGCGGGATGGGCCGCTCGAGGCGCAGGCGATGAGCCCCAGAGAAAGGGCGCCGGATCCGAGGCCCAGCAATGCAGTCGAGACGGGATTGCGTTTCATGTTGACCTTGCCTTTCGTGCGGACTCACGCCGGCCATGCAAGCGCGCCGCCAATGCAGGCCCGCGATCCACGCCCTGATGCGCACGGCGGAGCGGCACGTTTTTCCGGGGAAATCGGCAAAGCGTGCCGGCTGCGTGGATTTCCAACTGCTTTTCGAGGAGTCCGCAGACTGGCGATCGGGCAAGAGCTGGCAGGAACATTGCGCTGAGAAGTGCGTGCTTCATGCCGCCCCGCTGACTCCTTCGATGCCCGCCGCGGTCGGAGGCGATCGAGCGCGCCTCGTGCGCTTCGAGCTGTCACCGAAGACCATGGTGGCGCTCGTTCTCGTCGCCGCCTCCGTGTGGCTCTTGATCCGGCTCTGGCCCGTCCTCCTCGTGCTCGTCGTCGCCCTCCTTGTCGCCGGCACGTTGAGCCCGGCCGTCCGCTGGCTCGAGGACAGGCGCGTGAGGCGCGGAGCCGGAATCGCGATCGTCTTCACGGCCTTCTTCATCCTCGCCCTTCTCGTCGTCGTCCTCACGATCCCGACGCTGGTCTCGCAGGCAGCGTCGCTTCTCGAACACGAGCCTGCGCTGCGCGCGCGCCTCGCGGACAATCTCGCCGGCTCTCATTTGAGCGCTCCGCTCGCGAACTGGCTTCGCGGCTTCAAGTACGACGCGCCGACCGGCGCCCTCGGCACGACGGTCTTCGCCTTCTCCGTGCGCGTCTTCGGCGCCGCCGCGTACGGGTTGAGCGCCCTGTTCCTCGGCCTCTACATCATGATCGACCGGGATCGGCTCCGGGGCGGGCTCTTCGCCGTCGTCCCACGGTCCCACCACATCCGGCTCTCGCGCATCATGATGAATCTCGAGACGATCGTCGGCGCGTACATCCGCGGACAGATGGTCACGTCGCTGCTGATGTCGATCTTCACCTTCGTGCTCCTGATGGCGTGCGGCGTGGAGAACGCCCTGGCGCTCGCGGTGTTCGCGGGCCTCGCAGACGTGCTGCCCTACATCGGCGCGCTTTTCTCGGTGGCGCCGGCGGTCCTCGCGGCACTTGCGCGCGGCCCGGTCGTGGCCGTCGTCGTTCTCGTCCTCATGCTCGCGTACGAGGAGTTCGAAAGCCGCGTGCTCGTTCCCCGGATCTATGGCCGGGCGCTGCGCCTTCCCTCGTCCGTCGTCCTGTTCGCGCTTCTGGCGGGCGGAACGCTCATGGGAATCCTCGGCGCGCTCCTCGCCCTGCCCGTCGCGGCCGCGGCGATGATGCTGGTCGAAGAGCTCCGAGTGGAATTGCCCGGCGAGCAGGAGCTGCCCGTGGATGCGGACCTGCGTGAAGCCGACGACCGCGGCGAGGAAGAGTACGAACGCAGGACGGAGGGCGTGGGCGCACAGGCGGCTGCTGCCATCGCCGTGGAAATCTCGGCGGATCGGAGGAAGGAAGAAGCCGCGGTCGAAGCGTGAACGGAAAGCATGCAGCACGGTGGTGTCTTGATCTCTGGCAGTGGAATTGCTCCGTGATGCTCAAAAGGAGACTCAGACGATGAAAAAGAACGCAATCCCGGTCCTCACGGCAGCCCTCTCCCTCGCGTGGCTCCTCTCGGCGGCGCCGGCGAACGCCGCGGACAAGTCCGGCATGTCCGCGGAGGTCTCCGAGGCGCTCGCGGCCACGTCCGTCAAGGCCAAGCTGATCGACAAGCTCGGCACGGACGCGCTTCGGATCAAGGTATCCGTTTCCGGGGAGACGGCAATTCTTACGGGTGAGGTGGCGAAGTCCTCCAGTCAGGGCCTCGCCGAGCAGGTCGCCCTCTCGGTCGGGGGGATCAAGAAGGTCGACAACAAGGTGACGGTGAAGGAGGCCGCGGGGCCGGCGGCCGCCAGCGAAGCCTCGGTGAAGAACGTGGCCCTCGAGATGAAGGTGAAGGGCATCCTCCTGACCGAGATCGGCACGAACGCACTCAAGATCGAGGTCGAGGTGGTCGACGGCGTCGTCAGCCTCCGCGGCAAGCTGAACAACCCCGAGACCGCGAAGGCGGCGATTGCGAAGACCCGTTCGATCGCAGGCGTCAAGAAGGTCGTCGACCTCCTCAGCTGAGGTCCACGACTCCATTTCGGGCGCGGCGGGAGTCCGTCCCCGCCCCGCCCCGAATCCGAAAGGACGAAAGACGGAAGAAAGGGAAATACCATGCTTTGGACGATCTTCCTGATCCTCGTGGTCCTCTGGGCCGTCGGAATGGTGACCTCGACGACGATGGGTGGCCTCATCCACGTTCTGCTCGTCGTCGCCGTCGTAGTGGTGCTGATCCAGCTCATCCAAGGGCGAAGAGTGGTCTGACCGGCACGTCCCCGTCTCCGCGACCCCCCCGACGTAGGGACCTTCACCTTGCCGCCCGGAACGTACATCATCAAGGTCGTGACGCTCGAATCCAACCGCAATATGATTCAGGTCACGAACGAGGACCAGACGAAGG
This sequence comes from Thermoanaerobaculia bacterium, assembly GCA_963719225.1. GTDB lineage: Bacteria > Acidobacteriota > Thermoanaerobaculia > UBA5066 > UBA5066 > Fen-183. The sequence goes on from CAVRAY010000001.1 coordinate 2,339,709, forward strand.
TTTTCGCCAGCGTTCTCGCTACGCCGCACGCGATTCGGGCGGGCGAGGTGGTCCCGTCGACCCGATACACCTACTACACGACCGCCGCAGGCCAGCCCAAGGCGCTGCGCACGTGGTTCCCTCGCGACACGGTGAACGGTCAGGACATCATCTATCCGAAACGGCGTGCCATGTTCGTGGCAGAAGCCAGTCCTGAAAAAGAGCTGCCGAGAACGGCGAGCCACGTTCCTCTTTATGCGGCGCTCGGGCTGCTGTCGCTGGGCACAGCCGTCGGACTCCGCACGTTCGCAAATCGGACGGCGTGACGAGGCCGACCTTCGTGCGATGGCTCCGGCGAGCCGAGATCGCCCTCTGGGTGGTCGGCCTCTCGCTCCTCGGCGGAGTTCTCGCCGCGATCGTGCAAAGCCGGGTCTACCAGGCGCGCCAGGGGCGCGCCTTTTTCGACGTGGAGCGAAGGGCCGCCGCATCGACGCACGGCCTGGAGCTTCCGCCGGGGCCGGCGTCCGCAGGGCCCGCCACTCTTTCTCCCGAAGCCGATCCCCTCGTCCTGGGCCGGATCGAGATCCCGCGGATCGGCGTCTCGGCGATCGTGCGGGAGGGAGACGACGACACGACTCTCGCCGTGGCCGTCGGCCACGTCCCCGGTACGGCGCAGCCCGGCGAACGCGGCAACATGGCGCTCGCGGGACACAGGGACTCCTTCTTCCGCGCGCTGCGGGACATCCAGGTTGATGACGTGATCCGGTTTCGCGCTTTCGGGCGGGGGTACGAGTACCGCGTGGAGTCGACCGAGGTGGTCACGGCGGCGGAGCTGCGGGTCCTCGAATCGACCCGCGACACCGTCCTCACGCTCGTGACGTGCTATCCGTTCGGGTACTTGGGGCACGCGCCGAACCGTTTCATCGTGCGCGCGCGGCTCTCTCTTCTTCCTGGCGCTCCTCCCTAGCATTTGCCATCCACGGTCTCGTGCCGCCTGGCCGAAGCGGCTCCGCGGGCACGACCATTGCGTCGACGTCGTCTAGATAGAGATAGGGGGACCTGAAACATGAACAGCACTCTCATACGGGGTCCTGCGCTCGTCGCGCTGCTCGGCACACTCGCGCTCGCTTCGGTCTCTCACGCGCAATCACCGGCCGGCGATGACATCCAGCAGACGGTCGCACGCGTGGCGTACCTTTCCGGGCAGGTCTCGTACAGCCGCGGCGACGACCCGGACGAATGGCAGCGCGCGTCCCTCAACTTCCCGATGACGCTCGGCGATCGCCTTTACACGTCGAAGGGTTCGCGCCTGGAGCTCCAGACCGAGGGCGCCTTGATCTACCTGGCACCCGGGACGGATTTCGCCGCGCTCAACCTCACGTACGAAGTGAAGCAGTTCTCGCTGGGAATAGGGTCCGCTTCGTTCCGCATCCGGCGAATCGGCTCCGGGGAGTCCTTCGAGGTCGACACCCCGAACGCCGCGGTCACGTTCGACGGTGCCGGCGAATACCGGATCGACGTCGACCGCGACGGCAACACTCGCGTCATCGTCAAGCGCGGGCACGCGTACGTGGCTGCGGCGGGCGGCGAGGTTCCGCTCGAAGCGGGCCGAATGATGGCGATCGACGGCATCGACTCGCCCGCCTACGACATCGGGTCGCTCCCGCGCCCCGACTCCTGGGATCAGTGGGTCGTGACGCGCTCGCGGCGCGCCCGCGACAAGGGCTCGCGCCGCTATGTCAACGCCGACATCTCCGGGGTCGACGACCTCGATGAATACGGAGCCTGGTCGCAGATCCCCGAATATGGCAGGTGCTGGAGCCCGACGAGAGTGTCTGCAGACTGGCAGCCCTACCGCGCCGGACGCTGGGTTTGGCAGGACCCCTGGGGCTGGAGCTGGGTCTCGAACGAGCCCTGGGGTTGGGCTCCTTATCATTACGGACGTTGGGTGAGGTCTCGAGCGCGCTGGTACTGGGTGCCCGTCGGTCCGGATGTCCGCACGGTCCGCTACGCGCCGGCGCTCGTCGCGTTCGTCGGCGGTCCCGGCTTCTCATTCTCCGTCTCGGTCGGCAGAGGCGGAAACGTCGGGTGGTTCCCGCTGGCGCCCCGCGAGCCGTTCGTTCCGTGGTGGGGCTCGCGGGCCCGTGAAACGAACCTCCCCAACGTCACGAACGTCACCTACGTGAACCGCACGTATGTGACGGTGGTCAACCAGAACACTTTCGTTTCCGGCGCGCCGATCGCGAGGAACATGATCCGCGACGCGAGGGTCGTGCGCGAAATCTCCGCGGCGCCCGTCGTCCGCGGCCCGCTCCAGGTCGTGCCGGTCGCATCATCGATCCGGGTGTCGACGGATAAGGCCGGCGCGGCGCCACGCCCGCCGGCCGCAGCCCTGACCCGTGCCGTAGTCACGCGTCTCGCGCCACCCCCGGCGCCAGCTTTGTTTCGTCAGAAGGAGAACCTGATCCGCGAGAACCGCGGCGCCCCCGTGCAGGCCGCGGAGGCCGCACGCCTTGCGCCGGTCTCCCGGGCCATCCGGCCCACCCGCTCCGTCGTCGTCGAGCCGGGCCGGGTCACACTCACGCCGAAAAAGGCGCAAGGTGCGGGTCCGGCGCCCGTGCCGGTAGTGCGCGAGGTCGCCCCTGGACCAGCGCGCCGTCCAGCGCCGCCGGTCGGCACCCATGAGGCGCCCCCCGGCCAGGCGAAGAGCGCACCAGCGCCGGCGCAGCAGGAACTCGATGCCCGCAAGGCGCAGAAGCAACAGCAGGAGGCCGAAGGCGCTCGCGTGAAGCAGCAGCAGGGGGTCGATGCCCGTAAGGCGCAGAAACAGCAGCAGGAGGCCGAAGGCGCTCGCGTGAAGCAGCAGCAGGGGGTCGATGCCCGTAAGGCACAGAAACAGCAGCAGGAGGCCGAAGGCGCTCGCGTGAAGCAGCAGCAGGGGGTCGATGCCCGCAAAACGCAGGAAGCCGAGAGCGCCCGCAAGGGTCAGCAGCAAGAGCTCGATGCGCGCAATGCGCAGAAAAAGCAGCAGGAGGCCGAAGCCGCTCGCGTGGAGCAGCAGCAACTCGACCCCAGCAAGGCACAGGAGGCCGCGCAGCCCAAGGCAAAGACGGACGACCAGAAGAAGGAAAAGAACGACAAGGACAAGGACAAAGACAAAAACAAGAAGGATCAGCCCGGCGAGAAGGAGAAGGGCTGAGAGACCTCCTCTGGCGCTTTGCCATCCTCATCGCGGGCGCCGTCCTTCCGGCGCGTCCGGCGGTCGCGCAGGACACCGGACGGTGGGAGGTCGGCGCATACGCAGGCGGTTACTTCGGGAGCCGAATCTTCCTGGACCAAAGCACCGACATCCGGATCGGCAAGTCGGCCGCGTTCGGCCTGCGTGGAGCCTTCAACGTCGATCGCACGTTCAGCCTCGAGCTCACGCTGTCCCGCGGGAGCGCCCGTCTCGATGCGGTCAGCCCATCGACGGGCGCCTCGCTCGCCCCCTCGGCCCCGGTGGACGTCAATACCTTCGAGCTCAACGGCCTTTACGGGTTCGGCACAGGCCGGATGCGCGGCTACATGGGGCTGGGCGCGGGCGTCATGACGCTTCACCCGTTCGTTCCGGGCGTCGCGACGGAGGCGGACACACGGTTCGTCGCGAACGTCGCGCTCGGCGGGAAGCTCTTCCTGAGCGAGCGCCTTGCCCTCCGTTTCGACGCCCGGTATCGCTGGCGAAGCGCCAGCCGCGGGACCAGCACGGTCGTCTGCGGAAGCCTCGGCTGCTACGGCTTCACGACGGACCTCTACTCGAGCAGCGAGGTCACCGGCGGGCTCGCGTACCGGTTCGGAGGAGCGCGTATTTGGGATCTCCCGACAGCGCCGGCGACACCGGGCTCTTCCGCCGTCCTCGCGGCCCCGTCGAGGCGCCCGGCGCCGCCCGAGCGGTTCTTCACGGCCGCGGGCGAAGTCGTCCTCGTCGAGCTCCTGCCCTGGGCCTATGACCGGTACGTCACGAAGGACGACTTCGCGTTCATCTCCACGGCGAGCGTGAAGGAGAACTTCCGTAACGGCTTCGGCTACGACCGCGATGACTTCAACACGAACCAGGCGGCCCACCCGTTCCACGGCAGCCTGTACTTCAACGCCGCCAGGTCGAACGGCTACGGCTACTGGGAGTCGGGGGCGTTCACGCTGGCGGGCAGCTTCCTGTGGGAATGCTGTATGGAAAACACCCAGCCCTCCATCAACGACATCGTGAACACCACGTTCGGAGGCATGTCGCGCGGCGAGATGGCGCACCGCCTCGGAGTGATGCTCCGCGACAACCAGGCGACCGGCTTCACGCGCTTTTGGCGTGAGCTCGCCGGCGTCATCGTTGATCCGATGGGGGGGTTCAACCGGCTCGTGCGCGGCGAGATGGCCGGCCAATTCCCGAACCCGGACGAACGCTTCCCGAGCCGCTTCAGCGTCGTTGGCGACCTCGGCTACCGGCACATCGGCGGCGGAGCCCCCGATCCGAACCAGGCCGTCGTCTCTGTTTCCGCGGTCTACGGCGACGCCTTCGCCGGTGAGATACGCAAACCGTTCGACACGTTCTGGCTCGAGGCCGACATCGACACGTCGGGGGGCGTGTCGCGGGTCGAGGGACGGGGAGTCCTGAAGGGCTGGGAGCTGGGCGACCCGGCCTCGCAGGCGCGGCACATCCTCGGCGTCTTCCAGGAGTACGAGTACTTCAACAACGAGTCACAGATCTTCGCCGCGCAGATCTTCAGCGCAGGGCTGCTGTCACGATACAGCCTGGGGCCGAACCTCAAGATCTCGGCCGACGTCACCGCGATCGTGTTTCCTCTCGCCGGCATCCGGACGACCGACTTCCTGAATCCGGCGACGGGCCGGACCTACGACTACGCGCCCGGTGGCGGATTCCGCCTCGCCGCCCGTCTCTACCGGAAAGAATGGGAGATTATCAGGCTCGGTTACGGCGTCGCTTACGCTCGCACCGCGAACGGGAGCTCCTCCAGCAACACGCTGCAGTTCTTCCGCGCCTCCGCGCGCCTCCCCCTCACGCGGTCTCTGGGCGTGGGCGCGGGCTATTCGTGGTACAGCCGCAGGTCGACTTACTCCGGCGGCTTCCAGGAAGCGCCCAAGACTCAGTCCGAATGGCGACTGTTCGTGAGTTGGAGTCTTTAGGGAGGGTTACGATCACTCATGATGCGATCCCTGTTCGGGCGGCGACGTCCCGTGGAGGAAGTGCCTCTCCGGGGCGAGATCCTGGGCCTCGAGAGCCTCGAGGAGCGCGCGAGGACGCTGGCCGGTATCTTCACGCTGGCGCGAGACTCCCGGGCGGACAGGCACGACGTCCGAAAGCGGCTGGACGCGAATCTCCGCGTCCTTCGCGAGGCCTACCGGGTCCTGGCCGGCGACGTCCGTCGGGGTGACGCCGTCGATCCCGCCGCCGAGTGGCTCCTCGACAACTTTCACCTCGTCGAATCCGAAGCGCGGGCGGTACGTCACGACCTCCCTTCGAGGTACTACCAGAAGCTCCCGAAGCTCGCCGCGCGCGAGCTCTCGGGCCGGGCCCGCATCCACGCGATGGCGCTGGAGCTCATCCGGCACGGCGACGGACGGCTCGACGCGGAGCGGCTCAACCGCTTCGTCCTCGCTTACCAGACGGTCGCGCCGCTGACGATCGGCGAGCTCTGGGCGTGGCCCAGCATGCTCAAGCTCGCGCTCCTGGAGAACCTGCGGATCCTGGCCGCGGGGATCCTGTCGGGGCGAGCCGCAAGGCGGGAGGCGGACGCCGCGCTCGAAAGGCTGGCCGGCGGCGGCCCGCCCGAGCCGCTTCCCGACCCTCTTCACAGCGCATTCGTCGCGCAGCTGCGGCACCGGATGCACGAAGCCGATCCACGCGTCTCGTCGCTTCATGCGCGGATGGAGGAAGCATTTCCCGAGGGCGGCCCGACGTCCGAGGACGCCGTCCGAGCCGAGCACCAGCGTCAGGCCACCGACCAGGCCTCGACGGGCAACACGATCACGAGCCTGAGGCTCTGCGCCACGCTCGACTGGAGCCGCTTCGTGGAGCGGGTCAGCCTGGTGGAGCAGATCCTGCGCCGCGATCCGGCGGGCGTCTATACGCGCATGGATTTCCAGAGCCGGGACCGTTACCGCCAGGCCGTGGAGGACCTCGCCGAGCCCACGGGCGAGGCTCAGGTGCGTGTCGCCCTGCGCGCCGTGGAGAGCGCACGCCAGGCGGCGGAGAAAAAGGGAATCGGCGAGAGAGCCGCCCACGTGGGTCACCACCTGATCGGCCCGGGTCGGGTCGGCCTGGAGATCGACGTGGCATACACGCCGCGGCTCGGCCAGCGCCTCCGCCGGTTCGCCTTCGCCCACGCGACGGCGGCGTACCTCGGCGGCGTCGGCCTCCTGACCGGCCTCGTCGTCTACGCGGCGATGAAGTACGTGGGAGCCTCCGGGGCTCCGCAGTTGGCGATCGCCGCGGCGCTTCTCGCGACGATCCCCGGGAGCGAGCTCGCGGTTCTCATCGTTCAGCGTCTCGTCGCCGCGTTCGTGCCGCCGCGGCGGCTGGCCCGCGTCGACCTCATCGGGGGCGTTCCCGAGAGCGCCCGCACGATGGTGGTCGTGCCGGCGCTCTTCGGAGGCGTGAAGGGCGTCGAGGCTCTGCTGGAGCACCTCGAGGTGCAGGCCCTCGGCAACCTCGATCCGCACATCCACTTCGCGATCCTCGGCGACTTCAAGGACGCGCCCGCCCAGACCATGGAGGGCGACGCGGAGATCCTGGCGGCCGCCACCGCCGGGATCGAGGACCTCAACCGGCGCCACGCGACCGAGGCTAAAGACCGCTTCTTCCTGTTCCACCGGGAGCGCCGGTGGAACGCGAAAGAGGGCGTGTTCATGGGCTGGGAGAGAAAGCGGGGCAAGCTCGAGGAGCTGAACAGACTGCTCCGCGACGCGGGCGACACCGGCTTCATCGTGCGTCAGGGGGAGCTTTCGATCCTGCCGTCCGTCCGCTACGTCCTCACGCTCGACGCGGACTCGCGGCTTCCGAGAGGCGCCGCGCACACCCTGATCGGGATCCTCTCCCACCCGCTGAACAGACCCGTCTTCGATCCGTCGGTGGGACGGGTGACGGAGGGATACGGAATCCTCCAGCCACGAGTCAGCGTCACGCTCGCGAGCGCCGCCGGGTCGCTCTTCGCGCGGGTCTATGCCGGCCACACGGGAGTCGATCCGTACACGACGGCCGTCTCCGATACCTATCAGGATCTCTTCGGCGAGGGCGTCTTCACGGGCAAGGGGCTCTACGACGTGGACGCCTTTCGCGCGGCCGTGGACGGGCGCGTCCCCGAGAACGCGCTCCTCTCGCACGACCTCTTCGAGGGCCTGCACGCGAGGACCGGCCTCGTCTCCGACGTGGAGGTGGTGGACGACTATCCCGCGAACCTCCTTGCGCACGCGCGGCGCCAGCACCGCTGGGTGCGCGGCGACTGGCAGATCCTGGCCTGGCTCCTGCCGATGGTCCCGACTCCGAGGGGCTTCGCGAAGAACCGCCTGCCGCTCATCAGCCAGTGGAAGATCCTGGACAACCTCCGGCGGAGCCTCGTCGCTCCTTCCCTTCTCGCTCTCTTCGCTGCCGCCTGGACGGTCCTGCCCGGGAACCCGCTCGCCTGGACACTCGCCGGTCTCGCGGTCGTTTCGTTCCCGCTCGTCACGTCGCTCCTCCACCTGCTGAAGAGGCCGCCCGCGTACGAGCCGGCCCGGGTCCACCTGCACGGGCTTCTCGAGGAGCTGAGCACGGCTTCCGCGCAGGCACTCCTGACGCTCGTCTTCCTCCCCTACCACGCATGGGAGATGGTGCATGCCATCGCCCTGACGCTCGTGAGGCTCGTCATCACGCAGCGCCGCCTGCTGGACTGGGAGACCGCCGCGGCGCAGGCGGCGCGGGCCGCGTCGCGCGAAGGAATCCGCCCATTCCTGGCGGAGATGGCGGCGAGCCCGATTGCCGCGGCCGTTCTCGTGGCTCTCACCGCTGTGGCGCGTCCCGGCGCTCTTCCCCTAGCTCTGCCTTTTGCCGTTCTCTGGGCGATCGCGCCCTTCCTCGCCTTTTGGCTGAGTCATCCGGTCCCGCCGCGGCGGCGCGAGCTGTCCCCCGCGGATCGCGAGCTCCTCCTCGCGGTCGCCCGGAAGACCTGGAACTACTTCGAGACGCTGATCGGCCCCGAAGGCCACGGCCTTCCTCCCGACAATCTCCAGGAGGAGCCCGCCCGCGTCGTGGCGCACCGGACCTCGCCCACCAACATCGGCATGGGCCTTCTCTCGACGCTCGCGGCTCACGATCTGGGTTTCCTGCCGGCGGACGCGATGCTCGAGAGGCTCGAGGAGACTCTGACGACCGTCGAAGGGCTGGAGCGACACGAGGGGCATCTCCTGAACTGGTACGACACGCGGAATCTCTCGGCGCTCCTTCCGCGCTACGTCTCCACGGTGGACAGCGGCAATCTCGCCGGGGCGCTGCTCGCGCTGGCCGAAGGATGCCGGCGGCTGGCCGCCTCGCAACCGCCGCTTGCCGCGCGCCTCCTCGACCTCGCCCTGCGCGCCGCGTCTTTCGCCGACGGAATGGACTTCGCGTTCCTCTACGACCGCGAGCGCCAGCTGTTCTCGATCGGCTACCGGCTGGCCGACTCCGGGGGCCCCGGCCGGCTGGACAGCTCGTACTACGACCTCCTCGCCTCGGAGGCGCGGATCGCGAGCTTCTTCGCCATCGCCAAGGGGGACGTCGCGCAGAGTCACTGGTTCCACCTCGGGCGGCTCGTGGTGAGCGTGGACGGCGTCCCGACGCTCGTATCGTGGAGCGCGTCGATGTTCGAGTACCTGATGCCGCTCCTCCTGATGAGGACGTATCCCGGGACGCTCCTCGACCAGACATATCGCATGGCCGTTCGCAGGCAGCGCCAGTACGCGCGCGACCGTGGCGTGCCCTGGGGCATCTCCGAGTCGGCGTTCAACGTCGTGGACCGGCTCGGGAACTACCAGTACAAGGCCTTCGGCGTTCCGGGTCTCGGGCTGAAGCGCGGGCTGGCCGACGAGCTCGTGGTCGCGCCCTACGCGACCGCGTTGGCCGCGATGGTGGATCCGGCGGAAGCTGCGCGAAACCTGAAGCGCCTCGCGGCCGCGGGGGCCGAGGGGGCGTTGGGCTTTTACGACGCCGTCGATTACACGCCGCGCAGGCCGGAGGACGCCGCCTCGCCTGCTCCGGCGCGCGGTGTCGGGGCAAGCGAAGGCGTGATCGTGAGAACGTACTTGGCGAACCACCAGGGGATGACTCTCGTCGCCCTCGCGAACGTCCTTCTCGGCGACGTCATGGTGGACCGGTTTCACGCGGATCCCAGGATCCAGGCGACCGAGCTCCTCCTGCAGGAGAGGGTGCCGCGCGAGGCTCCCGTCATCCAGCCGCGTCCCGCGGAGGAAACCCGCGTGGTTCCCACGGTCGCTCGCGCCCCGCGCCGCCTCCGCTCGCCCCACACGCCGTACCCGCGCGCGCAGATCCTGTCGAACGGCGCCTATGTCGCGATCGTGACGAACGCTGGCGGAGGAGCGAGCTTCTGCCGGGACCGGGCCGTCACGCGGTGGCGCGAGGACCCGACGCGCGACCCGGGCAGTCAGTTCATCTATCTGCGTGACGTCCGCGGCGGCGCGGTCTGGTCCGCCGGCTATCAGCCCGTCGGCGTGGAGCCGGAGAGCTATCTCGTGGAGCTCCTCCCCGAGAAGGCCGTCATCCAGCGACGCGATCACGGCATCGAGACGCGCCTGGAGGTCGCGGTCTCGCCCGAGGACGACGCCGAGGTCCGGCGGGTCTCCGTGACGAACCGGAGCGACTGGCCGCGCGAAATCGAGCTGACGAGCTACGTCGAGATCGCGCTCGGATCCATCTCCGAGGACGTCGCGCATCCCGCCTTCGGGAAGCTCTTCGTCGAGACCGAGTGGGTGCCGGAGAGTACCGCCCTCCTCGCGCGGCGCCGCGCGCGAGGCCCGCACGACCCGGCTTTCTATGCCTTTCACGTCCTGTCCATCGACGGACGGATGCAGGCTCCCGTCGAGTGGGAGACGGACCGCATGCGATTTCTGGGTCGCGGGCGCGGCCCCGACGACCCGGTCGCTCTCGACGGGCGGGCGCTCTCGGGCACCACGGGCGCCGTGCTCGACCCGATCCTCAGCCTGAGGACGCGGCTGCGCCTCGCGCCCGGCGCCTTCGCCCGGCTCTCCCTCGCGACCGGCGTCGCCGCGGACGAGATCGCGGCGCGCGCGCTCGCGCAGAAGTATCGCGACCCCGGCGTCGCCGCCCGCACGTTTGCCCTCGCCTACACGCACGCGCAGGTCTCGATCCGGCACCTGGGCATCTCCGCCGAGGAGGCCCAGCTCTTCGAGCGCCTCGGCTCCCGTGTCTTTTTCTCCGACGCGTCGCTGCGCGCCGAACGGGACCTGCTGGAAAAGAGCACCCTGGGACAAGCGGGCCTCTGGGGACACGGCATCTCGGGCGATCTCCCCATCGTCCTGGTCCGCGTGACCGAGCCGGACGACCTGCCGCTCGTGCGTCACGTCCTGATGGCGCAGGAGCTCTGGCGCCTCAAGGGGCTGAAGGCGGACGCCGTGATCCTGAACGAGCATCCCGCCAGCTATCGCGACGAGATGCACGAGCAGCTCGTCGAGCTCGTCGAGGGCGGCGCGTGGGGCGGATGGCAGGGGAAGCCCGGAGGCATCTTCCTTCTCCGCGGCGATGCGATGCCGGACGCGGAGCGGATTCTCCTCAATACGGTCGCCCGCACGGTTCTCTCCGGAGAACGCGGGGAGCTGGAGGAACAGCTCGACCGCCACGAGCCGGAGCCCGTGTTTCCTGTCACGGCCCGGCAGGCCGCCGAGCCGGCGGATGTCGAAGAGCCGGAGGCGCCGGTCGAGCCTCCGCCTCTCGTCATGGAGAACGGGCTCGGCGGCTTCACGCGCGACGGCGGCGAATACGTGGTCGTCCTCGAGGGCGAACGCGAGACTCCGCTCCCGTGGGTCAGCGTGCTCGCGAACCCGGGGTTCGGAACCATCGTCACGAGCTCGGGCGCGGCCCACACCTGGTGCGAGAACAGCCGTGAGAACCGCCTCACACCGTTCGCGAACGATCCCGTCACCGACCCGACCGCGGAAGCGATCTTCATGCGCGACGAGGAAGGCGGCGCCGCCTGGGGAGCCACGCCGGGGCCCCTGCAAGCGGACGTCACGCTCCCCGCGGTGGGCGGTACGCCACGCGCCCGGCGTGACGCGCTGGCAGAGCGCCGGGCGCGGCATCGCGCAGGAGCTGGCGGTCTTCGTGTCCCGGAACGAGCCGGTCAAGCTGTCCCTTCTGACCGTCACGAACCGCTCGAACCGGCCTCGCCGGCTCAGCCTCTTCGCATACAACGAGTGGTCGCTCGGACCCCCGAAACCGGGAGTGGCGCGCTCGTGGTGACGGAGCGCGACCCGGACAGGGCGCGGTCTTCGCGCGCAATCCGTACAGCGAGGACTCAGCGGCCGCGTCGCGTTCGCGGGCGCCAGCGAACGCCTCTTCTCGGCCACCGGCGACCGCCGGGAGTTCCTGGGCCGCAACGGCTCGCTCCAACGTGCGGCCGCGTTCATGCGCACGCGGCTCTCGGGCCGCTTCGGCGCGGGGCTCGATCCCTGCGCGGCCCTGCAAGTGGCGTCGACCTCCTGCCGGGCGAGACGCGGCGCGTCGTGTTTCTGCTCGGCCAGGGCCGTGACCTCGTCGAGACGCGCGCGCTCTTCCGGCGCTACTCGGGAGCGGCCGGCCTCGCCGCGGCCGAAGCCGAGCTCGAAGTGGTGGAGGCGTTCTGGGAGGAGATGCTCGGCGCCGTGCGGGTCTCGACCCCCGACGACTCCTTCGACCTGCTCGTGAACAGGTGGCTCCTCTACCAGGACCTGGCCTGCCGGCTCTGGGCGCGATCCGGCTATTACCAGCCGAGCGGCGCGTACGGTTTCCGCGACCAGCTCCAGGACGTCCTGGCGCTGATGTTCGACGCGACCCGACCTGACCCGCGAGCATCTCCTGCGCGCGGCGGCGCGCCAGTTCACGGAGGGCGACGTGCAGCACTGGTGGGACGCGCTCGACCGGCCGCGGAATTCGAACGCGATGCTCGGACGATCTCCTGTGGCTGCCCGTACGCGCTGGCCCAGTACCTCGAAAGCGACCGGCGACGTCTCTGTCCTCGACGAACGGGTGACGTACCTCGAGGCGCCTGCCGTTCCAGCCGGGAGAGGCGGAGGCCTACGGGCTGCCGACGGTCTCGACGGAAGAGGGCCCGCTCTTCGAGCACGGTCTCAAGGCCATCGACCGCGCGCTGACGCCGGCTCCCACGGCCTGCCGCTCATCGGCAGCGGCGACTGGAACGACGGCTACAACCGCGTCGGGCCCCCGGGCCGCGGGGAGAGCGTCTTCGTCGGATGGTTCCTGCACGCGGTCCTGGGCGCCTTCGCTCCGCTTTGCGACGAGCGAGGCGACGCGCCGCGTGCCGGCGTTACCGCGCCGAGCGCAAGCGCCTCGGGCGCGATGCTCGAGCAGAGCTGGGACGGCGAGTGGTATCGGCGCGCCTACTTCGACGACGGCACGCCGCTGGGATCCGCCCAGAACGACGAGGGCGGCATCGACTCGGTCGCGCAGACCTGGGCCGTGCTCTCGGGCGCCGCGCCGAAGAAGCGGGCCGAGCGCGCGATGGATGCGGTGCGCGCCCAGCTCGTGAGACGCGCGTCGCAGGTCATCCTTCTCCTCTCGCCGCCCTTCGACCGCACGGCCCTCGACCCCGGCTACATCAAGGGTTACCTCCCGGGAGTCCGCGAGAACGGCGGACAGTACACGCACGCGGCCCAGTGGGTCGTCCTGGCCCTCGCGCGCCTCGGGTAGCGGCGACGAGGCGGCCGAGCTCTTCCACATGCTCAACCCGATCAACCACGCACGCACCGCCGCGGAGGTCGAGCAATACAAGACCGAGCCCTACGCCGTGGCGGGGGACGTCTACGACCACCCCGCGCACCGCGGTCGCGGGGGATGGACCTGGTACACCGGCTCGGCCGGCTGGATGTATCGCGTCGGCCTGGAGGGGATTCTCGGGCTCACGCGCCGCGGCGCCACTTCGCGGTGGACCCGTGCATCCCGTCGTCGTGGCCCGGCTTCTCCGATCGAATGGCGCTTCGGAAAGACCCGATACACGATCGAAGTCGAGAACCCGAACCGTCGCGGCGGCGGCGTCCTGAGCGCCGAGCTCGACGGAGTGGCGGCGGACTCCGCCGCGATCCCCCTCGTGGACGACGGCGGAGTGCACAGGGTGCGGATCGTCCTGGGGGCGCGGAAGGCGGTCTCCGGCGCCGGGCTGACGCCGGTTCCGGAAACGACGTCCCCTGCCCGGTGAGCGGCGGCGGGATTTTTTCGCCTACGCCCGGGGTCAGCCGACCTACGCAACCACCTCCGCAAGCACCTCGCCGAGCGTCACGCGCTGCCCCTCGGCGACGAACAGCTCCGTCACCGTCCCCTCGTGCGGCGCGGCAATCGGGTTCTCCATCTTCATTGCCTCGACGAGGAGGAGGACCTGACCGGCGCTCACGTAGGCGCCGCGCTCGACGAAGAGGCGCGTGATCACGCCGGGGATCGGGGCCTTCACGCGACCGTCGCCGCTCGCGGGCCTCGTGCCGGCGCTGTCGAGGTCGCGCACCTCGAGCGGGAAGTAGCCGGCCGCGGACCGCACCCACCTGAGCCCGGTGTCGAAGAGCGCCTCCACGGGACGGCCCTCGACGACGACGACGCCGAACGAACCCGAGGCGTGCTGGCGCGGCGAGAGCAGGACCTGCTCGCCGTCGACGGTCACGAAGGGCTCGTCCGATGCGATCTGGCGCTGATCGAGCTCGACCGTGTAGGTCCGTTCTTCGAGCGTCACCGCGATCCGTCTCATGTCGTTGCGCCTTTTCTCACGGGACCCGGCGGCTCTCGCGGAACCATCCGGTGAGCGCTTCCTCGGGCAGCTCGGGTTTGAAGTCGAGGTGGTGACGGACGTACGCGAGCGCCGCGGCGACGGCGAGGTCGCGGCGGTGGCGCTCGTCCCCGTCTCCCCGGAGCAAAGCGGGCGAGAAGAACGAAGAGTCGTATTCGCCGGCGCGAAAGCGGGGATCACGCACGAGCCTGACGTGCAGGGACACGTCGTTCCCCACGCCGACGAACGTCATCTCGACGAGCGCCCGCGTGAGCCTGCGGACCGCGATCTCCCGCGTCTCGCCGCGGACCGCGACCGTCGCAAGCCCCGGATCGTAGGCTTCGGGCACGTCGGCGCCGGGCACGAGATGCGTGTCGGTGCGGACGTTCGGCCCTCCCGGGAGACGCATCCACTGCACGCGCCCGGGTGAAGGCAGGAACCCGTGCCACGGGTCCTGGGCGTTGATGCGGCACTGGATGGAATGGCCGCGCGTCGCCGCCGCCTCCGTCAGCGACGCATCGAGGAGCTCGCCCGCGGCCAGACGGAGCTGCCAGGAGACGAGATCGATCCCGGTCAGCATCTCGGTCACCACGTGCTCACGCTGGAGCCGGGGTTTGATCTCGGTGAAGAGGAACCGTCCGTCCGGCAGCCCGAGAAACTCGACGGTGGAGGCGCCGCGACAACCGAACAGCCGCGTGAGCCGCCCGGCCTTCTCGTGGAGCTCGCGCCGGGCCGCGGAACCGAGCCACGGGGACGGGGACTCGTCGACCAGCTTCTGGTTTCCGCGCTGGACCGAGCCCTCGCGCTCTCCCAGCACGGCGATCTCTCCGGCTTCGTCGGCGAGGACCTGGACGCCAAGGACATGGACGCGGCGGAAATAGCGCTCGAGGAAGACCCGGCGGTTGCCGTAGTTGAGCTCGGTCTGCTCCTGGGCACCTCTGAACGCCTCGACGAACTGCTCCGGCTTGCGCACGAGGCGCATGCCCCGGCCGCGCCCGCCACGGGTCGACTTCACGAGGAGCGGGTAGCCGAAGCGGGCCGCGTCCTCCTCCGCCGCCTTCTGCTGCCCCTCGTCGTAGGACCTCGGCGAATGCTCGGGCGTCTCGAAGCCCGCTGCCTCTGCCGAGCGCATCGCGCCGACCTTGTCCGAGACCGCCGAGAGCGCCGTCGAATCGGGCCCGACGAATCGGATTCCCGCCGTCTCGCAGAGCCTGACGAAACGCGAGTTCTCGGCAAAGTAGCCGTAGCCGGGGTGGACGGCGTCGCAGCCGCGCGCCTTCGCGATCGCGAGCAGTTGCTCCGCGTCGCGGTAGCCGAGCGGGCCGGTGAGCTCGGCACACCCGTCGGCGAGCCGGACGGCAAGGGCCTCCCGCTCGAGAGGCTCGTACACGGCAACCGACGAGAGTCCGAGGTCGCGGCAGGTCCGGAGGACGCGCACGGCGACTTCGCCCCGGTTGGCCACGAGAACGCGCCGGAACGCGCCCGAGCTCATGCCGGTGAAATTCCGTGCTTCTTGCACACGTGCCTCTCGCGCTTGGCGAGCGTCAGCTGGAGGCCGCGGATCAGCGCGCGGCGCGTGTCCTGCGGCTCGATGACATCGTCGATCGAGACCTCGGGACGCGGCGATATAGGGCTTGTTGAACTTCTTCTCGTAGTCCTCACCAGCTCGCGCCGCCGCGCGACGGGGTCGGTCGGCTTATGGATCTCTCCCGGAAGAGGATGTTGACGGCGCCCTCGGCGCCCATCACCGCGATTTCGGCATTCGGCCAGGCATAGAGCAGGTCGCCGCGCAACCCCTTGCTGCTCATCACGCAATAGGCGCCGCCGTAGCTCTTCCGCAGGATGACCATCAGCTTGGGAACGGTCGCCTCGCTGTAGGCGTAGATCATCCGCGCGCCGTTGCGGATGATGCCGCCGTACTCCTGGTCGCGTGCCGGGCAGGAAGCCGGGGACATCCTGCAGGGTGACGATCGGAATGTTGTAGGCGTCGCAGATGCGGATGAAGTGCGCGGCTTTGATCGAGGCCTTGATGTCGATCGTACCCCGCCAGCACCTGCGGCTGATTGGCGACGAAGCCGACGACCCAGCCGTTCAGGCGCGCGAAGCCGACGACCAGGTTCTCCGCCCAGAGCTCGTGCACCTCGAAGAAGCGGCCGTCGTCCGACACGTGGCGATGACCTCGCGCACGTCGTAGGGCGTTGTAGGGTCCGGTCGGGACGATGTCCCGAGTTCCGGGCAGCGGCGTTCCGGGTCGTCGAGCGGCGGGCGGTAGGGCGGGTCGTCGAGGTTGTTCGAGGGGAGGTACGTGAGCAGCTCGCGCACCCTGCTCGAGGCACGCGCGGTCGTCACGGGCCAGGAAGTGGCAGACGCCGCTCTCCTCGCTGTGGATCAGCCCGCCGCCGAGCTCCTCGAAGCAGACCTCTTCCTGCATGACGGCCTTCACCACGTCGGGGCCCGTGATGAACATGTAAGCCGTTCTCGGTCATGAAGACGAAGTCGGTCAGGCCGGGCGAATAGACTGCGCCGCCCGCGCAGGGACCCATGATCACCGAGAGCTGCGGGATGACGCCCGAGGCCTCGCAGTTGGCGTCGAAGATGCGGGCATAGCCGCCGAGGCTGTCGACTCCCTCCTGGATGCGTGCGCCGCCCGAGTCATTGAGCGCGACGAGCGGGCAGCCGCTCTTCAGCGCCATCTGCATCGCCTTCACGATCTTGTGGCGTGCATCTCGCCGAGCGAGCCGCCCATGACGCTTGCGTCCTGCGCCGCCACATAGACGCTGCGGCCGTGGATCAGCCCAAATCCCGTGATGACGCCGTCGCCCCGGCCGCGAGTCTTTGCCCCCGATGTAGTGGTCGTAGCGCGGAGTGACGAGCGAGTCGATCTCGCTGAACGTGTCCCCGTCGAAGAGCATCTCGATCCGCTCGCGCGCGGTCGCCCGCCCCTTCGCGTGCTGGACAGCGGCGTCCTTCTCGGTGCCCGCCGCCTCAGCCTTGCGCTCACGCAGCTCGCGGACGAGAGCTTCCATCGGGCGGTCGTCTCCTGGGCTGTCGTCAATTCGATGGGCATGGTGGTCCTTTCCGAGGAGCGCCGACGACCGCGCGGCCAGCGTCAGGACGAAGCGGCCTCGAACGCTCCAGAGGCCCGAGAAAGGAATCTCGCCGGCGCCAATGCCGGCCGCGCAGAGGGCGTCGAAGCGGCGCCAGGCTTCCCTTCTGGGGCGGAGAAGCTCGTCCGCAGGCTCGATCGAGAGGCGGATCTCCACGCTTCTCGTGTCGACGGAGAGTCCGAGTGAAAGAGCCTTGAGAACCGACTCCTTCGCGCTCCAGATCGCGTTCGCGAGAAGGGGTTGCTCCTCAGGAGGGGACTCCTCCCACGCGGCGGCCTCGGCGGGCGTGAAAAAGACGCTCGACGAAAGCCCGGGAGCGCGGCTCGATCCACTCGACGTCGCCCCCGATCGCGGCTTTGCCCGTCGGCGCCGGGAGGAGCGCGCAGAACGCGGCGCCATGCGCGTGGCTGACCGAGAGGCAGACCGGCAGCCGCTCTCCCGAGACGAGACGAACGAACGGAGCACCCGAGCCCTCGGTGGCGATCTCGAACGTCTCGGGCCCAAGCGCGCGACCGAGGATGTCGGATGCGGAGTCGCTCACGAGGCGCTTTGCGGTGAAGCGGCCGAGGAGCCACTCGTCCCGCCTCTTCGGCACGTGAAAGGTCGCGAGGCGCGCGTTCTCGAACGGCGTGAGCCAGGCAACGGGTGGATTGCAGTCCGGCAGCCCGGCCAAAGTCTCGAAGGCGGTCCGGAGCGACGTCTGCGTCATGGATTGCCTCGAGGGTCACGCCCTCCTGGAACGCCACGGTGCGATAGCCGTTCACCTCCACGAAGACGCGCCCGTCCTCGTCCACGACCGCGCGTCGAAGGAAGACCCGGCGTCTCTCGCCGTGACGAGCGCGAAGAGCCGCCGGCCTCCGCTGTCCTCCTCGCCGCGGGAGACGCGAATGACATCCACGGAGGCCGGCAGCGCAGGCGCTGCCGCCTGAAAGCTCCCAGACCCCGCCGTCTGGAAGCAGAGCTCGAGCAGACGGGGCGCCGCGAGTGACGCGGCGGACGAGGGCGCCGCATTCGGGGGCAGATCGGGCGCCATGGATCCGAGAGCCTCGTCGCCGTTCAGCGAGACCCCTTCCAGAACCCGATAGGCCGGCCCGTGGAAGTAAACGCGGTAAACCGCGTCTCGGGTGATCGGCAGACCGCTCGGTCCGGGAGGCGTGAACGCAACCGCCGGAGGCTCGGGCACGGTTCCGAGGACGACGCGGGCGCCGGAAGTGGACGAGCCTCACTGCAGCTGAGCTCCGGCTTCGGTCGCACCTCCGAGCGGAGGAGCGTGTCGAAGACGACTCGCCGGCTCGCGGGATGCGCCGCGGCGCTAAGGTAGAAGGGTCTGCGGCTTCATGCGGTAGAACTTGAACGGGCCTCTCGAAGACGACATCTTCGTGCGCGCGAAGCCGTCCCCCGACGCGAGCGGTCGCGACCTCGGCGAAGGCTTCGGCGCCCATCACGCCGGCAGCAGCGGCGTCCCCTCGATCTGGTGATCGTAGAGGAACGGCTGAACGTTCGGGTCGAGCGTCGTCTCGACTTCCAGACCCGCCGTAGAGCGTCGCCGCCTTGACCGCGCCGATCATGCCGAGCGATGCGTACGCCGCCCAGTCGGCTGACCTTCGGCAGGTCGAGCCCGCCCGTCCCGTCCGAGTTCCTTGCAGGACGCCGAGCCGCTCGCCGACGACGATCTCGCCCCGGAAGCCGCCCGCGACCAGCTCGCGCCGCACGGTCGGGATACCGGACTCGGGCGGCAGCATGTCGATGCCCGCCATCTCCATGATCCGCGGGATCGAGCCGCGCGTCGCCATGCCGATGCCGCCCCACGCCGTCCAGTCGATGGCGATGCCGCGTGTTTCTGGTCGCCAGTGGCGTAGAGCTGCTGGTGATCTTGCACAGCAGGTCGTTGGCGGCGCTGTAATCGGTCTGCCCGCTGTTGCCAAAGCGCCCGGCGACCGAGCTAAAGGCGACCGTCGCGCCGATGCGGCAGATCCCCTTCGCCGCTGCAGCAGGCTGAAGAAGCCGTCCGCCTTGATGTCGAAGACGAGATTGAACTGCGCCGCGTCCTTATCGCCCAGATTGCGGCTGATTTCGACGCCGCCCGCGTGGACCAGCACGTCGATCCGCCCGTACGGCTGGCGGATTTCCTCGACGACCGCGCTCGACCGCTGCGCCGTCGAGCAGGTTGACGCTGCGATAGTAGGCTGTTCCGCCCGCCGCCTGACCGCCTCGACTGCCCGCAGCGCCGCTTCCTCGCGCTCAATCGCCATGATCTGCTTGTCGATCTGCGCAGGAGTCGGGCTTTCGCCCGCCGCTTTGCGCTCCTCGATCAGCGCCGCCTTGAGCGCATCCTTGTCGCTGCGGAAAAGCGCGATCTTCGGATCGTTCGCGTCGGGCAGCGCTGACCAGATCGAGCAGGTAGAAAATGCCGCCGCTCGCTGCCGCCAGATCGCCGACGATGGCGCTGGTGATGCCGCCCGCCGCCCCGGTGACGAGGAACACGGTATCTTTGCCGAGCGTCAGGCCGGGCGCGCCGTCGGCGGCGGGCTGCTCCACCAGCGTGACGCTGTAGCGATTGCCGTCGTAGTAGCCGACCTCGACCACGCCCGGATCGCTCAGCGTTTCGGCGATCAGCGCGTCCGCCGGATCAGCCGTCTTGCGGCTGACTTCAAAATCGACCGCTTTGACGAGCGCATCGCCGCGCTCGCGCTTGTAGGCTTTGGCGAAGCCGGTCACTGCCCCGCCGAGCGGCGCGCTGCGCGCCGTCCGCCGTAGCCATGCAGTCCGCCCAGCCGCGTCGCGGCGATCAGGAAAGTCCCTGCCGTGCTGATCGCGTCGTAGAGGACGCGCATCGTGATCGAGAGGTTCTTGACGCGCTGGCGGTTGAGTTCGCGCCACAGCTCCAGATCCAGCTTCGAGCGCCGGTTCCACGTCGAGCGCGGGCAGCCAGTAGACGCCCTGGATCGCGCCTTCGCTCAGCCACGCCTTGACCTGCGCTTCCAGCGTCGGCGCTGTTGGGCGCATTCTTCGACCGTCAAGCGCGGTCACGCCGCGTTTTTGCAGCCGGTTGATCAGCGCCTTGACCGACGCCGCCCATGTCGAGCGCGACGATCACGCGGCTGTTTTCATCGAGCGTCACGCCGTCGGCTTGCACCAGTCGAGCGGCGGGCGCAGCGATGGCACAGGCACGCGGCGCGGGATGCGATCCGCCGCTTCGAGCGAAGCACTCCGGACGTACGGCGCAGGACGCGACGCCGGCGCAGGCGTCGGCGCGCTTCGGGCTCCGGCGGCTGCGCCAGGTCGGGCGCGACTCGCGCACGAAGTCGATCACTTTCGCCAGCGTCGGGTAGTCGCGCAGCTTCAGGTCGTCGCGGCGCGGAATGTCGAACGCCTGCCGGATCGCCGCGAACGTCTCCGCCTGCTTGACCGTATCGATCCCCAGGTCGGCTTCCATGTCGAGATCGAGTTCCAGCATCTCCACCGGGTAGCCGGTCTGCTCGGCGACAATCTCCAGCACTTTCGCCGTCACTGGCCGCCGCCCGCGCATGCGGGCTGGCGCTTCGGGCGGCGCTTCGGTGATCGCCGAGGCTCCGTCGCGTTCGCGGCGACGGTGCAGGCGGACGCTATCCGGTTCGGGCGGCTGCGCCAGATCGGGGCGCGAAGTCGCGCACAAAGTCGATCACCTTCGCCAGCGTCGGGTAGTCGCGCAGCTTCATGTCGTCGCGGCGCGGGATGTCGAACGCCTGCCGAATCGCCGCGAACGTCTCCGCCTGCTTGACCGTGTCGATCCCCAGTCGGCTTCCATGTCGAGATCGAGTTCGAGCATCTCCACCGGATAGCCCGTCTGCGCGGCGACGATTGCCAGCACCGTTCGCGACCAGCGGTCGGTCCGCTGGCGGGCGCGGCTGGCGAGTCGGAACAGGCGGCTCGACGCGCTGCGGCACCTGCGAGACCGCTCAGGGATTCGGGCTCGACTTCCACCTTGACGCACTGGCACCGGCTGGGCTCGGCACGATCTCCGGCTTTCGGTCTTGGGACGGATGCGGCGGGTCTCCGGCGCGTGCGACCGCGCGAGCGCTGGACGGCGGCACCGGCAGCGGCGTTGGCGGCAAATGGCGTGCGCACCGTCGGCCCGTGCCGGAGCGCCAGACGTTCGGCGCGGGGGCGCGCGGCGGAAAGCCCTGCTCCTTGACGCGCAGCACGCGCTTGACGACTTCGGTCTCGGCGCTGTCGTAGCCGCTGACGGCATCCAGCCAGTGCTGATAGAGCGGCGCGTTGTCGACGCGGTTCAAGCCGCCGGGGATGCGTCGGGTCAGCGTCATCGCGATCTGCGAGCCGAAGCCCGCCGCCAGATGCAGCACGTACTGCACCGGGTAGCGTCCGCCCCGGCTCAGGTTGAGCCTGCCGAGGTCGGGATCGACTTCCTTGAAGTTCGGCACAGGCGGGACAATGCCGTGTTCGAGGATTTTCACGGCGATCACGTCCTCGATGCCGACGCCCATCGGATGCCCGGTGAAGCCCTTGGTGTTGGCGATGATGATCTCGCTCGGCGGCGTCGCCGAAGGTCTGGCGCAGCGCGACGACCTCGGCCGCAGCGCTGCCGCCGCGCGCGGGCGTGAATGTCTCGTGCGACATGAAGACCATCTGCGGCGCCATCGCCGCGCGATGCAGGCCGAAGCGCCGCTCCGCCGCCGTGACCAGGCTCTCCATCACCGGGGCGATGTGGTCAACGTCCAGGCGCGTGCCGTGATAGGCGCTGTTGCGCGTCTCGCTGCTCAGCACTTCGACGATTCCGCGCATCCCGCGCTCGCGCACCGCGTCTTCGCTCTCGACCACCAGCGCGCAGGCGCCCATGCCGAGGATCGTGCCGTGACGGCGGCGGTCGAACGGGAGCGCCGCTTCGTCGACGCGGTCGTCGGTGGCGGCTGCGCCCGTCGCCAGAAAGCCCGCGCCGACCCATTCCATCAGGTGTTCGCTGGTCACGTCGTCCGCGCCGATCACGATCACGCGGCGGCAGCGCCCGGCGCGAATCCAGTCCTCGGCCATGCCGATCGCCTGAGTCGTGCTGGCGCAGGCGGCGTTGACATGGGTGTTCGGGCCGCGCGCGCCGACATACTCGGCGAACTGGCTGTGACCCATCGCCAGGATGCGGAAGAGGAAGCGGCGGTCAAATTCATACGGCTCGCGCTCCAGCTAATCGCGCAGGTCAGCCGTCGCGGCGGCTGATCTCGCTCAGCGTGTCGGCGTCGGTGGTGTAGCGGCGCAGGTCTTCGAGCAGCTCAAGCTGGTCGAGCCGATTTTGATAGGTGTAGTAGCGCCTGAATTCGTCGGCGAAGCGGTCGCCGCCGGGGAAGGCGCTGGCGAAGATCACGCCGGTTTCGTCGCGCAGGCTCGGCGGCAGCATCCAGCGATCCGGCAGGTGCTTGCCGGTCGAGGTGGCGCGGTAGGTCTGCACCAGCGGAATGCCCGCCTCGCGCAGCGCATCCAGCCCGGCAGCCATCGCCAACTGGGTCGTGATGTCGAGCGCCTCGATCAGTTTTTCCGGCACGCCGTATTCTTCGTGCAGGTCAAACGAGCCAGGGCGCCCGGCCAGCTTGATCACCTCGTCGGGATCGTTGATGGTCTCGAAGCTGCCGCTGCCGTCCTCGGATTTGACCAGCCGCGTGACGTGCTTGGCGAGCATCCGCTTGCGGAAGCGCTCCGGGATCAGGTCGATGAACTGCTCGCCGCGCAGGATGCGCTGCGGCGTTGTCGGGGTCCATCACCGGCTTTTCGGCGCCCGGCAGACCCAGACCCGTCCCGCTGATGATGATCGAGCCGGCGGGCGGATCGTTGCGGTCGAACGGGCGCGGCGCGACTGCCTGCTGAAGCGTCTGTACCAGCGCGCTGAGCAGTCTCCAGCGAATAGCGGCGCTGAGCCGTTGGGTGAGGGCATGGTTCACGTCAGTCCTTCTGGTTGAGTGAATGGCGACAGGTGGCGGCGCAGACGGCTGTCTGCGCGCTCGCGGATTCGCTGTAGTAGCCGGCTGCGTACAGGCCGCACAGCGCCTGATTAAACGAGGGAAGCTCGCCCTGCTTGGGATGGCAGGTGAACAGCGAGAGCACGTCGGTCTGCCCGGCGAACACGTCGTCGGCAAAGCCCTTGAGCGCCCGCTTGGGCCCGACTTCGACGAAGGTGCGCACGCCGTTGGCATAGAGCGTTTCCAGCCCCTTGACCCACTGCACGGGCGAGGCGATCTGCCGTTGCAAATGTCCTTGATCGCTTCGACGCTCGTCGGGTAAAGCTCGCCGGTCACGTTGGCGACCAGCGGCAGCTTCGGCGGCGCGATGTGCAGCCGATCCAGCACGCGGCGCAGCGGCTCGCTGGCCGGAGCGACGATCCGGGTGTGGAAGGCGTGGCTGACCGGTACCTGCACGACCTTGTAGCCCTTCGCCTCGAACAGCGCGATCGCCTGCTGCACCGCATCGCTGTCGCCGCCGATCACGCACTGGCTGCGGCTGTTGATGTTCGCCGGGACAACGTAGCCATCGATCTCCTTGAGCGTCGCCTCGACCACGTCAATCGGCGCGATCACCGCCGCCATCTGGCCGTTGTCGTCCATGCTGACCTTGCTCATCTCGCTGCCGCGCGCGGCGGCGGCTTCGAGCGCGTCGGCAAACGGCATGATCCCGGCGGCGATCAGCGCGGCATATTCGCCGAGCGAGTGCCCCATGACCATATCCGGCTTGAAGCCGTAGGCGTCCAGCAGGCGGTAGATCGCGATGTCGAGCGTCAGCATGGCGGGCTGGGTGATCGCCGTCTGCATCAGATCGAATTCGGCCTGCATCAGCGCGGACGGATCGTCGGCATCGACGAAGATATACGAGGTCAGCGGCTTGCCGAGGATCGGCGTCATGACGCGCGTCGGCTTCCGCGAACACCTCGGCGACCAGCGGCGAGACGCTTCGCCAGATCGCGCCCCATGTTGACATACTGGCTGCCCTGACCGGGGAACAGGAAGGCGACCTTGCCGGGCTTGGCCGCTGCCCCGGAAAATCCCCTGCGGCTGCATCGCCTTCCATGCCTGCGGGTTGTCGAAGCTCATGGCTTTGCTGGCGGTTTGCAGCCGCGCCAGCAGTTCGTCGTGATCGCCGAAGTCGATCACGAGGCGTTCGCTGCGCGCGCAGATCGAGCGGGTTCGGGAAGGCGACCGGCGGCGTCCAGCCGGACTGCACGCGCTTGAGCGCGGCATCGAGTCTTCTCTTGCAGTTCTTTCGGCGTGGCCGCGCCGAGCGCGAGAGATGCCGCGCAGCGGCGCAGGACGGCGGGGTCGAGACTTGGCCGTTGGATGGCGATCGCCGTTCGTCGCTGGCGCTGTCGCCGTTGACCGACACGCCAGCGTACGACTTGCTCTTTTGCGTCAGCGTGCCGGGGACATGTTCCTCCATCACGAGGTGGAAGTTCGTGCCGCCGAAGCCGTAGGCGCTCACGCCCGCAGCGGCGCGGCGTGCCGTCGGGCTTCGCCCATTCGCGCGCTTCGTGATTCAGGTAGAAAGGGCTGTGCGCGAAGTCGATATTCGGGTTCGGGCGCTCGGAGTTGAGCGTCGGCGGCAGAATTTTGTGGTAGACGGCCAGCGTCGCCTTCAGCAAGCCCGCCGCGCCCGCGCCGGCTTTCAGGTGGCCGATGTTGCTCTTGACCGAGCCGAGCGCGATGCTGTGCCGCGCGGCGCCGTGCTGCCGAAAATCTTCGCTCAGGCTCTCGACTTCGACCACATCGCCGACTCTGTGTGCTGGTGCCGTGCGCCTCGACCAGCGTCGCCGTCGCCGGGTCAAGCCCGGCGTTTTCCCAGGCGCGCTGGATGGCGAACTGCTGCCCGACCGGGTTCGGCGCGGTGATGCCCTTGCCGCTGCCCGTCGCTCGAGCCGCCGACGCCGCGAATGACCGCGTAGATCTTGTCGCCGTCGCGCTCGGCATCGTCCAGCCGCTTGAGCAGGAACGCCGCCGCAGCCTTCGCCCATGACAAAGCCGTCGGCGCCGTCGCCAAACGGGCGGCTGCCGGTCGCGCTCAGCGCGCCGATCTTGCAGAACTTGACGAAGCGTCGAAGCGCCCATGTTGCGATCCACGCCGCCGGTGATCACGGCATCGACACTGATGCTCGATCAGCAGCTCGACGGCGGCATTGACGGCGGCGAAGCTGGAGGCGCAGGCGGCGTCGGTGATGAAGTTGGGTCCGCGCAGGTCGAGCACGTTGGCGACGCGCCCGGAGACGATGTTCGCCAGCTCGCCGGGCATCGAGTCTTCGGTGACGGGCGGCAGCGTGTCGTCGATCACGCCGTGCCAGTGGTCGCGGATGGCGCTGCGCACGTCCTGCAGGCAGCGCCTGAAATTCGGGCGACGGCTTCGAGCGCACGCGCGTATTCGGGGAACGAAACGCGCAGATGCGTCTGATAGTGCAGCTCGCCGCCCATCGCCGTGCCCAGAATGACCGCCGTCCGCTCGGTGTTCAGCGGTCGTTCGGGATAGCCGTAATCGGCCAGCGCTTCGGCGGCAATCGTCACCGCCCACTGCTGCCCCTGATCCATGGCGGCGGCGACTCGCGGCGGGATGCGAAAGCGCTTCCAGTCGAACTCGAAGCCGCGCACCCAGCCGCCGATCTTGCTGTAGGTCTTGTCCGGGCGGCTCGGGTCGGGTCATAGTAGTCGGCCGTGCTCCAGCGCTCCGGCGGCACTTCGGTGATGCTGTAGCGTTTGTTGAAGATATTGTTCCAGAAAGCGGACGCGTCGGGCGCGTCCGGGAGAATGGCGCCCAGCCCCACAATCGCGATGGCTCGTTCGGCGTCTTTCGCTCATGCTCTTCCCTCTAGCCGCCGCGAACGCCTCGACGAGCCCTCTGGCGACCACGTCCATATCGGCGATCAAGCCGGTCTGCGCCTGATAGAGCGCCGGCGAGGTTGAGTGCCGACGCGAGATCGGGTCGGTTTGCCCCGCGCCGATCGTCCAGCGCAGCCCGTCGAGGCGACCTTGAGGCCGCTTCGCGGGCGAAAATGCGGGCCAGCGCCTGGCGCGGCGGATATCCAGCGGGATCGCTTCGGTCGGTTTCTGACGACGCGCTCGGCGAAGACCGCCGCCCCTTCGGCATAGGCGATCAGCTCGCCCAGCCGGAACAGGACGTGCTGGCTGCGCGTCAGCCGGTCGAGCCGGCAGCGCTCGAAGAACGCGCCAGCGCGCGCATCGCCAGCGCCGCGAAGCGGAGCGCCCGTTGTCCGGCTCGAGCTGCCGCTCTGCGCTCGAGCCGCGCCGCCCAGTCGTTGTAATATGCGCCGCGCGTCTTCAGGTGGAGCTGCCAGCGGTCGCGCGCAATCGTCCACTCCATGATCTCGGACGTGCCTTCGTAGATCGTCGTGATGCGCACGTCGCGCTTGATCTTCTCGACCATGTATTCTTTGGTGTAGCCGTAGCCGCCGTGACGCCTGAATGGCGTCTTCGGCCGCTTTGTTGCCGGCCTCGGTCGCCAGATATTTGGCGACTGCGCCTTCGGTCGCCAGATCCTGTTCGCCGCCGTCGAGCCGCTCCGCCACCCATTCGATGTAGGTGCGCGCCGCTTCCAGCCGCGCGGCATTGGGCACGATCAGCTTATGGGTGTAGCCCTGTTTCTTGCTGAGGGGCCCGCCTGCCTGCACGCGCTCCTGCGAGTAGCGGATCGCGCGGCGCAGCGCTTCCCAGCCCGCGCCCAGACCGAACGCGCCGACCATCAGGCGGGTGTAGCCGAAGACGGCCTGCGCCTGCGCCAGACCCTGCCCTTCGACGCAGCCAACCAGCCGATCCGGCGTGACGAACACATCTTCGAGAAACAGCGCCGCCGTGTTGCTGGCGCGGATGCCATGCTTGTCTTCCGGCTTGCCCTGCGTGAATCCGGGCTGTCCCGCTCGACGATGAACCACGACGGACCGCCCGGCGCGAGCGCCAGAATCGTGTACAGGTCGGCGACGCCGCCGTTGCTGATCCACTGCTTGCGCCCGGTGATCTTGTACCCGGTCAGCTGCCCGTCTTCGAGCACGGGGACGGCTTTGGTCGTCAGCGACGCCAGATCGCTGCCAGCCTGAGGCTCGGTCGCGCCGTAGGCGACCAGCAGCGACTCGTCGGCGAGCCGCCTCATCCAGTCGACTTCTGCTCCGGCGTCGCGCCGACGGTGATCGGGTCGGTTCCGAGGAACGTCGCCAGCACGCCGGTCGCAATGCCGAGGTCGATGGCGGCCATGACCTCGGAGACGCGATAAATGTCATGCGCTCCGCCGCCGAGCCCTCCGGCCTCTTCAGGAATAAAGAGGAGATGGAGACCGATCTGCGACGGGTCGTACAGATCTTTCAGGGTTTTCGCCGGGAAGGCATCTTCTTGATCGAGCTTCAAAAGGAAGGCAGGCGTGAGCTCCCGTTCCGCGTAATCGCGCACCGTCGACAGGAGCATCTCGAGCACGTCGGTATCGAGCCGCGGCATACCAAACTCCGCTACGTCTGGAAGTCCAGCAGACGTCGAAGAGAGGATAGGGTCCAGCCGAGACGCAAACTTGATGCATATGCACTGTTCAATCCCGCATAAACGCGCACGGTTGCAGTGGATCGCGAGGGCGCGAGGGCTAAGATCCGGCGCTGGAGGTGAATCTTGAAAACCACTCGTCACGGGGCTGTCCTGGCCGCAGCGCTCCTCCTCATGGCATCTCCCGCGTTCACGCAAGAGCATCCGGCGGGGCACGAGCATCCCGCGAAGGGTGAGCACCCGAAATCCGAGAAGGCGAAGACCGTCACGACCGCCGACCTCGACAAGGCCATCAAGGCGAGGATCGCCGAAAAGACGAAGTCCGACGGCGGGGTCTTCAAGGTGGAGGACAAGGTTCTGAACAGGACCTGGGACCTCACGCTGGTCAAGGTTCACACCGACAAGCTGACGCCGCTCTCGGCCGACACCTACTTCGCGTGCACGGACTTCAAGGCCAAGGACGGCACGCTGGTGGACGTCGACTTCTACTTGAAGAACGAGTCCGGGAAGCTCGTGATCACCGACACGACGGTTCACAAGATCAACGGCAAGGCCCGCTTCAACTATGTCGAGAAGAACGGCGTGTGGGTCCGGGAAGAGGTCAAGGGCTAGAACGGGCGCCTGGCCGAAAGGGGCAGGCGGGCCGTCAGCGCCCCCTGAGCGACTGGACGAACTCGCGGTTGACGAGCGGTCTCTCGGCGCCGGTGTCGCGGTGTCGCCGCACCTGTCGCAGGACCGCCTGTCTCAGGTTCGCGTCGGCGCGTAGGAGGCCCATGGCTTCGACCGTCACCTCGCACGCCCCGCAGGTTGAACAATCGAGCTGCACCGTGGACGTAAGAGACCGGATGGACGCCGTTCGACCGCAGAAGAGGCAGACGGCCATCTCCGAGTCGCTCACGCGTCTCACCCGTTCGCCGCTCTTGCTCCTCGAAGGGGCCGGCCGCTTCCTGAAGAACCCGGCGATACGGGAGATCCATCCCACGCGCGAATCCTACAGCCGCGAGGAAGCTCTCGACGTGAAGTGACTTCGCCGGCTTCCGCTTCGACGCGCCTGAGGAAGGGAAGGAAAGGTCGTTCCCATCCCGGTGACCCGGAAGCTGGAGCGCCTCGACCAGAACCTCGGAGCCGCCGAGCTTCAGCTCACGCCCGAAGACGTCCGTGAGATCGAGAGCGCCGCCTCGGAGATCACGGTGCAGGGTGCACGGTACCCGGAACACCTGCAGTAACTGGTCGGTCGCTGAGAAGGGGGACTCTATGCGAGTCGGCATCCTCGGCTCCGGGTTGATGGGCAGCAAGCTTGGAACGCTCTTCGCGCGGGCGGGGCACGAGGTTGTCTCCGATGAAGGGCCTGTTAGCCGACCGGCACGCCCACTGCCAGATCCTCGGGAAGGAAGTAAAGCTCACGCGGCGGCCCCGACTGGACGAACGCGCCGCTGAAGTCGATCGTTACTTTCGCCGTCGTGCCCGACAATCTCGCGAGCACCTTGTTACAGATGTAGCCCGGATCCCAGGAATAGGTGCGGCCGTCCTCGAGGCGATAGATCCAAGCGGAATCCGAATAACTAGAGAGTGTTCCTTTCATCGCGGTTCGTTCTCCGATTGTCTCGCAGTGAGGCCGCGATCGCTCCACGCCCGCTCCAGCTGGTACCAGTTTGCCTCTGCGCCGATCCGCGCGAGGAGCGAGTGGAGGCCGAAGCGGATCCGGAAGAGGAAGAGCATCTCCCCGGGGAGGTTCAGGTCGGCAATTGTCCGCTTGTCCGCGACGAGCTGCCCAAGCCCGGTTTGAGATGTGGGCAACACGAGCTGGACGCGATCGACGAGCGTCGGCCCGAAGAATGATCTGAGCAGGATGCGTACGGCCGCGTAACGCTCGCCGCTCCCCGGGTCTTTGGCGCCGAGGGCGCTGAGCGCCGCGCGCACCATCCCCTGATCGTCGCGTTGGACCGCATCTCGAAGCGCCTGGAAGCCGAGGACACGCTCACGAGAGAACTCGCGCACACAGCCGTAGTCCAGGATCACCAGCTTG
Source organism: Thermoanaerobaculia bacterium (assembly GCA_963719225.1). Taxonomy (GTDB): domain Bacteria; phylum Acidobacteriota; class Thermoanaerobaculia; order UBA5066; family UBA5066; genus Fen-183. The sequence continues at coordinate 2,369,317 of CAVRAY010000001.1, forward strand.
CCGTCGCCCCGGAAGAGGTAATTGCCCGGATGCGGGTCCGCGTTGAAGACACCGTGGCGGAGGAACGCACCGACGTAGAACTCGTACAGGGCGACTCCGATGCGGTTCCGCTCCTCGTGGGACGGGCGGCTGGCGAGCCAGGAATCGAAGCGTCTCCCGTCCTGCCACGCGCTCGTCAGGACGCGCCGGCTCGAGTAGCCCGGGTACACCTTCGGCACGCGGAGCACGCGATGGCGGGCGAAGAGGCGCCTGAAACGCTGCTGCCAGGCGAGCTCCTGCACGTAGTCGCACTCGGCGAGAATCCGCTCCCGAGCCTCGGCGATGAAGTCCTCGATGTTGCCGGCCGGCGCCAGGAGCCGCGCGAAGCGGGCGCCGCTGGCCGCGGCACGAAAGTCTGACGACAGCGCCGTATCGATGCCCGGGTACTGGATCTTCACGGCGACGTCGTGCCCGCTCGGGAGCGTCGCGCGGTGGACCTGCCCGATCGACGCGGCGGCGACCGGCCGCCGATGCATCGTCGAGAGGAGCGCCTGGCCCTTCGTTCCGAGCTCGTCGAGAACGACGCTACGCATTCGATCGAACGGTACGTGCGCGGAGTGCGTTTGCAGCGTCGCGAGAATGCGGCGGGCTTCCTCGGGAAGAGATTCGTCGGTGTAGCTCAGGATCTGGCCGGCCTTCATCGCGACGCCCTTCAGTTTCCCGAGCCTCTGGACGAGCCGCTCCAGCGTCTCCTCGTCGCGCGCACCCTTCACGCCGAGTCGCCGGGCTCCGAACGCGACTCCCGCCCGCGCCATCGTGCCGGCAAGCCAGGAGACACGGCCCAGGACGCCGGAGGGCACGCCGTCTACCGCGGTCCTGAGGAGCCGGCCGAGCAGCGCCATCGTCGCCTCGTCGTCGCGCTCGTCGGTCATGCCCGGCATCGTATGCGGCTTTGGCGGTCTCGCGCGTGCGGAAGGCGCGAGCCAACGGGCTCGTTCAAACAAGGCCGTTGGAATCGCTGCTCCGCTTCAGCGCGCCTTCCCCCACGACCCTGGCGCGCGGAGACGTTCGAGGAGCAGGAGGTCCGCGGAGGCGCTTCGCGCGGCGGTCAGCCCCGCCGCGCGGCCTCGATGGTGGCGATGTGGATCTTCTTCATCGGCATCATCGCCTCGAAGGCACGCTTTGCCTCTGCGCCACCAGCCGCAAGCGCGTCGGTCAGAACGCGCGGGGTAATCTGCCACGACAGGCCCCAGCGGTCCTTGCACCAACCGCACTGGCTCTCCGCGCCGCCATTGCGGACGATCGCATTCCAGTAACGATCCGTCTCTTCCTGATCGTCCGTCGCGATCTGGAAGGAGAACGCTTCGCTGTGCTTGAACGTCGGGCCACCGTTGAGACCGAGACAGGGAATGCCCAGAACGGTGAACTCCACCGTCAGCACATCGCCCTTCTTGCCTCCCGGGTAGTCACCAGGCGCCTTGTGAACGGCAGTCACTTCACTATCCGGAAAGGTGGCGGAATAGAAGCGCGCCGCCTCCTCCGCGTCCTTGTCGAACCAAAGGCAGATCGTGTTCTTTGGCTTCATCTTCGTGTCCTCCGGCGCTTGACTCAACAGTGGTCGGGACGGCGGGATTCGAACCCGCGACCCCTTGAACCCCATTCAAGTACGCTACCAGGCTGCGCCACGTCCCGACCGAGGACAGGTATCGGACACTCGTTTGTCGAGCTCCGGGGGTCGCTGTTTATAGCATTTCCTGGCGGCTGAACTACCGGCGTTCTATCCTTGCCGAGAGGAGAGGACCCACATGTTGATGGCCCTCGCCCTTCTCGCAGCGATCGACGCCGTTCCGTCCTCCACCGTCTCGCTGATTCTCTCCGGGGAAACCGACAGGCCGCCGGTCAGCGCCGCGCGGCGCAGCCTCTCGGACGTCGCGCGCGAGCTGCGCGCGGGGAGAAAGGCCGTCGGGAGCTTCTCGGCGGCCGAGACCACCCTGCCGCAAAGCCGGATCGTTTTCGTTCCGATGATCGCTCCGGAACTCGAGAGGCAGGAGCCCGAGCCCGAAGTCGTCCCGGAGGCGCGGCCGGTTTATGTTCCGACGTACCTTCCGACGTGGTTCGGCGGCGGCCAGAAGATCGCCCGCCGCCACCACCATCACCGTGCCGCCGCTCACACCGCGACTCCGCGGCCGGGCCCAGCCAATCGCCTCTCCGGTCCGCCGCCGTTTCATCCTCGCCACGGCGGCAGCGGATTCTTTCGCGAACGCTGACGTCACAGCACGCCGCGCGCTGATTCGACCGTGACACGCCCAGCGGGCTCGCAGCTCGGACCCTATGTCAGCGCACGAGCCTGAAGCCCTGCTCGGCGAAATGCCGGTCGAGCGCGAACGCCTCCTCGAGACCTTCCCGGCGCATCACTTCGAAGCTCACGCAATCCACGAGACTCAGGCGACGACGCCCCGCGGTGACGAGCGCGGTCATCGCCGCCTGATGTACCTCTGCCGTTACCCAGATCACGCGCAGAACGGGTACGACGTCCTGCTGGAGCGCCCGAGTTGCGTCGAGGCCCAGGCGGCTCTGTGCGAGCGCCACCGTTTCCACGAGAACGTAGTTCGTCGTCACGAGCGGTCGGCGCTCCCCGAGGAGCCTTCTCCAGATTGCGTCGACGCGAGAATGCGGTGCTTCGTCGGCGTCCAGCACGGCCAGGAGAGCGGACGTGTCGAGAAAGACGCTCACCCGGCAAACGCCGATGCGAGGTGTTCGTCATGGCGGCGCGCGAGATCGCGCCGCGACGACCGAAACCGTCCGCTGACAGCCGCTGCGCGCTCCCAGGGATCGCCTCCCGCCGACCCGGTTTCCCGAAGGAGAACGTCCACGCCCCGTCGAACGAGCTCGGCGACGGAGGAACCCTCATGGGCTGCGGCTTCCTTGAGGGCCTGCATCTGCTGCTCCGTGAGCTGAATCTGGGTTCTGATCATGGAATCTCACTATGGCGACATGGCGACATGTGGCGCCAACATATCACACCTCGCGCCGTGTCGGTCCCAGGACGGCGCGCGGAGCCGTCAACGCTCGTCAGGATGGCTTGATGTTCTGGTTGATGTGGAACAGGTTGCCCGGGTCGTACTTCCTCTTGATCGAGGCGAGCCGATCGTAGTTGCCCTTGTAGTTGTCGCGGATGCGGCCCTGGTCGTCGTCGGCCATGAAGTTGACGTAGCCGCCGGCCAGCGAATGCGGCTGGAGCGCGCCGTAGTAGTCCTTGACCCACTGGATGTTCTTCTCGTTGTCGGCTGGGTCCGGCCACATGCCCGCGATCACCGTCGCGAAGCGCGCGTCCCGGTAGGCGAACGCGGTCGCGTCGGCGGCGACGCGGTTGCAGGCGCCGTTGATCGGATAGATGTGCATCGTCGAGTTGACGACGGGCACCTTCGGCCCGTGCCGCACGTGAGCCGCGATGGCTCCGTCCGTGATCTCGTCCAAGAAAGCGGCCTTCCAGTAATGCTGGAGTCCCGGGGGCAGGAGCGCGTCGAACGCGCTGTTGAGAGCCGGAAACGGCATGGGCGTCACGAGCTCGGCCGCGACAGGTCCCGCCTTGCGGATCGACTGGAGCGCCTGCTCTCCCTTCTCGAGCGGCCCGGACCAGCACGCCACGATCAAACACAGGGTCTCGCCGTGTCGCTTCTCGGGAATGAACGGCAGCGGAGGCGCGATCTGGTAGGCGAAGAACGCTCCCATCTCCTCGGGCGCCGTCGCGATGTACTCGCGGTAGAACTCCATGATCTGTTTGGCGGCCGACAGCTCGAAGAAAACCAGACCCACGAAGACGTCCTTGACGGAGTGGAGCCGGTACTCGAACGAGGTGACGACGCCGAAGTTGCCGCCGCCGCCCCGGAGCGCCCAGAAGAGGTCCGGGTTCTCTCTCTCGCTCGCGACCCGGAAGCTCCCGTCGGCCGTGACGACGTCGGCCGATAACAGATTGTCGATGGATAGCCCGTGCCCGCGCGACAGGTGGCCGATGCCTCCCCCGAGCGTGAGGCCGCCGATTCCCGTCGTGGAGATGATGCCGCCGGCCGTGGAGAGCCCGAACCCGTACGTGGCATGGAAGAAATCGCCCCAGGTGCAGCCACCCTCGGCCCGGGCCGTCCGCGCTGCCGGGTCCACGCGGATCCCATTCATCTTCACGAGATCGATCACCACTCCCCCGTCGTTCGTGCCGAATCCGGGCACACTGTGCGAGCCGCCGCGGATCGACAGGTCGAGGCCGTTCTCACGTGCGAAGTTCACGGCCGTCATGACGTCGGCGGCGTCGACGGCCCGGACGATGACGCGAGGACGCCGATCGATCATCCCGTTGTAGACCTTGCGGGCGGCGTCGAAATCGGGGTCACCCGGCGTGATCACCTGGCCTCGGGACGCTCCGCGCAGCTCGTCGATCGTGGGCTTGGCCATGAAATCCTCCTTCCACCGATGAATCGTCGAGGTTGAGACGCTATCGCAACAAATTCAAGGCGCTATGATCCTACGTCACTCGAGAACCCGACAACGACGGCTCGGCGGAGGCAGCTCATCGTGACGAGTCTCGACCGGAGCGCACAACGAAAACGTGTGATGATCGTTGCCTCGGTCGTCGCTTTTGGCGGGTTCTGTTGTGTTTCGGGCCTTTTCGGGTGTCGCACTGAGCCCAAGCCGACGGCCGAGAGGGTCGCAGCCGCCGCGCCTCCGGGCGGGATTGCACGCAGGGGTCCGGAGGCCGAAGAGATCGGCTGGCTCACCGTCCGCGTGGAGAACCCGCCGCCAGATTCGCTGATGGCGGTCAAGCCGGAGAACCTCCCGGAACACGTGAGGAGCCTCTACCGCCTGCGCCCGGACCGCCGCTTTCTGTACGCAGCCGCGGAAATGGTCCGTCTCACCCAGGGCGGCCCGCGCAAGGGAACCGTGACCCTCCACTTCGAGAAAGGCCGCTGGCACCTCGTCCTGGATGGAGAGCCGCTCGGCGAACTTCCCGAATCTCCGAGCTTCGCCGACGCGAAAAGCCTCCTCGTCTCGTGGCTCCGTGCGCACCCGAAGCCCAACGGGTCGGCATCGCCCTTCGGCGCCGAGGCGCTTGGAGGTGTAAACCGCGCCACACTCGAGAGCGGGCTGCCGGCCGACGTTTTTGCTGCACTCGCGCGCCTGAACGCTGGGTGGACCGCGTCGCCGGGCGATCCTGCCCTCGCCGAGGCGGGCCTTCGTGGCCTGCTCTGGCTTTCGCTCCAGACTTTCGACGAGCTCGAGCTGGCGGATCCGGTTCTCGGAAAGGCAATGGCGCTCCTCGCGATCGCCGAAGCCGGGAGCCCGGGCAGACGCGCCCGTGAAGAGTCCCTCCTAGCCAGTCTCCTCGGATACGAGGATCATGCGCAGCTTCTCGCACGAAGCCTTCCCACGGGGGATCCCATCCGGTACTTCGCGGCTTGGGATCTCGCCCGGCTCAAGGAGGTGGCGCATCGCGCCAAGGCCGACCCGCGAGCGGAATACCTCTATCTCCTGCGGCTCGCCGAGAACGAGACGAAGGAGGCCTGGATGCGGGAATTGGAGTCCTCCTCGTGGGGCCGCCAAGTCGAAGGGCCCAGCCTCCGACTCGTGTTGAGGTGCGACCCTTTTCAGCTGGGCGCCTCCCCGGCCACCCTCATGGAATCTCAAGTGCTCGAGGATCTCGTTCCTGCTTCTCGCGTCGCTGGAAAACTCGCGTCGGCCGAGGGAGGTCCCACTTGGCGCGAGATCGCCACACAGCGGCTGACCGCTCTCCGGCTAAGCGGCCAGAAACCGCCCGAAAGCCGTCTCACGGAGATCGAAGAGGCGGTCAATCGCCGGGCCTCGGGTCTGGACGGCCCACTCCTGGATCGACACGTGGTGCGAGGCTTCTATCTCGCCAGCTTCTATTCTTCCATCTATGCGGCCGCCCGCCACTACTTCGACCGCCTCGGTTCGACGGAAGGCGCTGAGAGCGTTGCGAACGCTCTGACGAATCCCCCGGCCGGAACGGCGACCGAGCTGAAGGACTGGATTCTCCATCGCGTGCATCTCCGGCGCTCGGCAGACGGCGTCCGGGCCGTCGCATCCGACCTGTCCCACCTCCGGCATATCGGAGTTGCACCGCTAAGCCGGATCTCATACTCGGTGGTCATCTCGGGCAGCGATCGAAACGACCCAACTCGGCGCGCTCCCGTTCGCGGGTACTTCGAGCGCCTTGACACGCGCCCCTCGAGTCTTCACGCGGCGGCCCGCTCCGCTTCCGAACTGCTCGACGACTTCGCAATCATGGAACAGTGCATGCGGTTGGCGGCCGAAAGATGTCCACGAGAAGTAGGCCGGGATCTCCCCTGGTTCCTCCGGTTCCTCGGCGACCGGGCGCGCCTCACAGCGCTCGCCGGCGACAAGACGTGGCCCGCGTTCGTGCGCTCCTCCGCTCTCTCGTCTCTGGCGCAGATGGAGAAACCCGATCCGGACGTCCTTGCGGGCCGCTACGCCGAGCTGATTCGGGAGGATCCTGGAAACGACGAAGCGCTTCGGACGGCCGTCGGTCTTCTGGAGGAGGAGGGACAGCTCGAGAAAGCAGGACAGCTCGTCAACGAGTGGCTTGCGGCTCACGGCGAACACGATCTGAAGTGGGCTGGAGTTACGTCCCTCGAGTCGCGTCTCCTTCGAAAACGCGGCAGGTTCCGGGAGGCGTGGGAGGTCGCGGAGACCGCCGCCGGCACCTGGAAGGAGGAGTGCCTCGAGGAGGCGTCGCTCGCCCTGCTGGATCTCGGGCGACGAGGCGAGGCCCTCCAGATGGCAAGGAGGATGCTCGACCGCTACGGGAGCGTCGAAGGTTCGGCGCTCGTTGCGCGGATTCTCTGGATGGACGGGAATGACGACGAAGCGAGTCGGCTCCTGACCTCGCCCACGAGGCGGCTCGACAGCTCGAGCTGGGCCGGGGTCATTCCGGCCGCGTTCATTGAAGCATTCAGGAAAGAGAGCGACGAGAGGGCTGCCGCGGCCTTTCTGAAGCTGAACGTACCGAGCGTCCCGTTGCTGAATCTCATCTGGTTCGTCGGGAACCTGACCGACAACGGCCGAGCCGAGCTGGCGGTGAAACTGTGTGAGCATCTGCGGAAACGAGGTGGGCCTCAGGGATGGGCCACCGTGGCCACCTATCGGGCGTTCGGGAAGGCCCGAGGTCCCGCGGCGGCACGTGACTGGCTTCGGGCGAACGCCACTGCGGCCGATCTCGACGTCATCGCCAAGCAGGGGCTGGTGGACGGAGAGTACGACCTGGTCTGGGATCTCCCGGACCACCCGGACCCGACGAAGAACGAGATCCTGCACATGGCCCGCGCGGCCGCCCTTCTCTATCGGAAGGTGCCCTCGGAACCCGAGCGGAAAGGGCTGATCGAGTACCTCGAAAGCCGCCCGAAAAAGGACTTCGTCGTCTATGCCCTCTTCTTCCTCGGCCAAGTCGACCGGGCGGCGCTGTTCGGGCAGATCAAGGACCCCTCGTACGTCTGCAGCATTGGCTGGATTCTCGGGCTGACCTCGGCTCACGAAGGCCGGTTCGAAGAAGCTAACGCATGGTTCCAGGTGTCCCTGGAGGCCGGCGTGAGCGTCCCACCTCGACTCTGGACGTTTGCCGTCCTCGACCGCTGGACCAAGTCGGGTGGTGATCTAGCGGAAGTGGCTCGAAAGGGAATCTACTGAGCGGCGTCAGGACAGGAGCTTCAGGATCTCCCTGAGCTCCGTGACGACGAGTGCGACTCGCGGGTCCGGCGCCGGCTCGGCCAGTGTCGAGGCGGCCGGAGACGCTGGCGAGCCGGCGATCGGAGCCGTTTCGACGAAGAGGGGCATGGCCGGCTTCGACGAGGGCCGCGTGCGCATCGGGACCTTCTCGGAGGGCCTTCCCGCCGGCTTCGACTTCTCGGCCTTCTCGTCCTTCACGTCCTTCACGTCCTCGAGCGGCATGATCGCGGGATTGGTGTCGTGCGACTTCGCCCCCGAGGACTCGCTCTCGAGGCGCTTCTTGGCGCCGGCGATCGTGTAGCCCTCGTCGTAGAGAAGCCTCTTGATCTGCCCGATGAGATCCAGCTCCCGCGCGCTGTAGGTGCGCGGGCCGGGAACGGAACGGTCGGGCGCGAGGACGGGGAATTCCGACTCCCAGTATCTGAGGACGTACGGCTGCACGTCCGCGATGCGGCAGACATCCCCGATCTTGTAACGGACTTCGGCGCTGGAGCCAGCAGTTTCGGCCATCTGAACCGATCACTTTTTAGCACATTGCGGGGGGATTTAGTCCCCCGACTTCACGACGAATTTCAGCGGTACGCCGTTCAGGTTCCACTTCTCCCGAATGCGGTTCTGGAGGAATCGCTCGAAGGAGAAGTGCAGGGCTTCCGTTCGGTCGGCGAAGAGACGCACGAGCGGGGGCTCGGCGGCGACCTGGACGGCATAGCGGATTTTCATGTCGCGGCCCGAGCGTGAACGGGGCGCCTCGCGCTCGAAGGATTTCTGCAACAAGCGGTTCAGCTCGCCCGTGGACATGCGGGTCGCGAACCGCTTCGCGAGCGCGTCGGCTTCCGGGAGGAGGCGCTGGACGCCCTTCCCCGACGTGGCAGACAGGGGCAGGAAGGGGGCCCGGCGCAGGAAGATGAACCGGCGCTCGGCATCGTGCTTGAGCTCCGCCGTCTTCTGATGGTCCTTCTCGACGAGGTCCCACTTGTTCGCGACGAGAAGGACGCCGCGGCCCGCCTCCTCGGCGTATCCCGCGATCGTGGCGTCCTGCGACGTGATCCCGGCCGAAGCGTCGAAGACGATGACGACGAGCCGCGCCCGGTCGATGGACTTCCGGGCGGCAACGATCGAAAGCAGCTCGGCGGAGTCCGTCGTCTTCCCTTTTCTGCGGATGCCGGCCGTGTCCACGAAGACGTATTCGCGGCCGCCCCTGGAGAGGCGCACGTCGATGGAGTCGCGCGTCGTACCGGCGATCTCCGACACCATGACGCGGTCGGCGCCGACGAGCGCGTTCACGAGGGAGGACTTCCCGACGTTCGGCCGGCCCACGATCGCGATCGGGAGCGGCTCGGTGCGCGTCTCGGGATCGAGGTCGGGAGGCAGCGCTTCCTCGATCGCCTCGAGGAGCTCGTCCGCGCCCGTGCCGTGGAGCGCCGAGACCCCGATGACTTTCGGGAAGCCGAGCGCGAAGCCGTCGGCGAGCGCCTCGGCCGCGGTCCTGGTGTCGCACTTGTTCCACGCGACGACGACCGGTTTGCCGAGCGCGTGGAGCCGCCGGGCGAGACGCTCGTCCTCGGGGAGGCGTCCGGCCACCCCGTCCAGCACGAAGAGGATGAGGTCGGCGTCGGCCACGGCGGCGAGCGCACGGTCGCTCGTCCACGCGGCGAAGCCGCCCGCGGCGTCGAGATCGAGCCCCCCGGTGTCGACGAGCGTGTAGGGACGGCCCGACGGCGTCTTCGCCGTCATCTCGAGCGCGTCGCGTGTCATCCCGGGCCGATCGTGCACGAGGGCCCTCCGCTCGCGCGCGAGCCGGTTGAAGAGCGCCGATTTCCCGACGTTCGGGCGGCCGACGAGAACGACCTTGAACGCGCTCACCGCCGCCGCGCCCGGCCGCGCGGAGCCTGGGACGGGCGGCGGCCTCGACCCTGCCGCTGCCGCTCGATCGCCTCGACCCGGCTTCCCCGCCGCGGCGGCGCGCTCTCCCCCACGGGAACGAAATCCAGGCCGCGCTTTTCCGGGTCCGCCTGGACGAGCTTCACGCGCAGGCGGTCCCCGAGCCGGTAGACGCGCCCCGACGAAGAGCCCACGAGGCGATGCTCCACGTCCTCGTATCGATAGAAATCGTCCCCGAGCGACGAGATCGGAACGAGGCCGTCCACGTAGATGTCCTCGAGCGTGACGAAGAAGCCGAAACCCACGACGGCCGAGACGTACGCCCAGAACTCCTCGCCCACGCGCGACGACAGGAAGACGAACTTCTTCCACGCGACGGCCTCGCGTTCGGCGGATTCGGCGCGCCTCTCGCGCGACGAGCAGTGGGCCGCCGCCTCGTGGAACCAGCGCGTGCGGCCTTCCGCTTCCTCGGCGGGAGGCGGCCGGCGGATGGCGAGCCATTCCACGAGCGCGCGATGCACGAGAAGGTCCGGGTAGCGGCGGATAGGCGAGGTGAAATGGCAGTAGTGGGTCGCCGCGAGCGCGTAGTGCCCGCGGCACTCCTCGGAATAGACTGCCTTCTTCTGGGCCCTGAGGACGAGATCCGAGACGAAGCGCTCTTCGGGCTTCCCGGCCGCCTGGTCGAGGATGGCCTGGAACGTGGCGGGCGTGACCTCCTCCTCGTCTTCGGGAAGGTCGTAGCCGAGCGGCCCGAGCACGACGCGAAGGTCTTCTAGACGGCTTTCGTCGGGCCGGTCGTGCACGCGGTAGAGGGCCGGCGTCGGAACGAACTCCAGGTGCTTGGCGACCGCCTCGTTCGCGGCGAGCATGAACTCCTCGATGAGCCGGTGCGCCTCGTTGCGCACGGCCCGCACGATCTCGACCACGTCTCCCGCCTCGCCGAGGATCACGTCCGCGTCCGGCAGGTCGAAGTCGAGGGAACCCCGGCGGGATCTTTTTGCTCGGAGAAGACCCGACGCCTTGTGTGCCGCGCGGAGCATGCTGGTTATGTCCGAAGAGAACGGGGATTTCTTAGAAAGTGAATGCGCCAGCGCCTCGCTTCCCCCCTCTGCGGTGCTCGAATGCTGCGCTGTAGGTTTGGAATGAGCGGCTCCCGGCGCTCCGGGCCGCTGACCCTCCCTCTCTTTACTTTCAAAGAACTCTTCTATTAATCCCCCGACCCCTGTGTACGTCAGTCGTGCGCGGCTCTTGATCAGGCTTCTGAAGAATTCCGCCTTGACCGTTTCTCCATGCTTGTCCAGCGTGAGCACCGCCGAGACGGTGCGGCGCTCCTCGTCCGGGCGCAGCGAGCAGAGGTCGTTCGAGAGGCGCTCGGGGAGCATGGCGATCGCGCGGTCGGGGAAGTAGACCGACGTGCCGCGCTCGAAGGCCTCCGCGTCGAGGGCGCTCCCGACGGGCACGTAGTGCGACACGTCCGCGATGTGGATGCCGATCCGGAAGCTTCCGCCCGGCAGCTCTTCCGCTTCGATCGCGTCGTCGAAGTCGCGCGCGGTCTCGCCGTCGATCGTCACGATCGTGCGTCCCGTGAAGTCGGAGCGGAGCTTCCGCTCGTCCTCCCCGACGGCGCCGCTCGCGGCCTCGGCCTCGGCAAGGACTGCCTGCGGGTACTTGCGCGGGATTCCCCACTTGCGGGCCACGACCTCGACGTCGACGCCCGCATCCCCTTCGAACCCGATCAGCTCGAGAACCTCCGCGAGGGCGAGCCGGCGGTCGTCGGGATACGCGATGATGCGGGCCTCGACGAAGATGCCGTCGGGCGCCGCCAGATCCTTCCCGTCCGGCACCGCGAGGCGCGCGTCGATCTTGCGGTCGAAGGGCACGACGAAGGTGCCCTCGGGAGAGCGCGCGATCTTTCCGACGACCGTCTCGCGGCGCCGTACGAGCACCTTCACGACGGCGCCCGTCGAGCGCGGCTCGAAGCGCGGACGCCGCCCCCTGGGGGCGCCCTTCGGGGCAGCCCTCGGCTTCTCGAGACGCACGAGCACGAAGTCGCCGTCCAGAGCGCTGCCGAGCGCCGTGACGGGCACGTCGGGAACGCCCGTCTGGCCGGAGAGAAGGAAGGCCCGGCCCTCGCCGCGGATCGCGAGCACGCCGGCCTGGAACTCCGTGAACTCGATGCGCGAGAGCTTCTCGCCCTTGACGCGCACGATCTCGCCGCGGCGCTCGAGGTCGGCCACCGCGGCGCGCAGAGCGTTCTCGCGCGCGGGATCGAGATCGGCGCCGAGCACACGATTCGCGAGGTCCGAGAACGTGAGAATCCGCGAGCCGCGCGGATGAAGCGCGTCGAGGATCGCTTTGGTCAATTCGAGGTTCTTCATTTTTCTTGGAGGGTTAGAATACCGGGGCACGGCAAACTGGGCCGCCGTCGCCCGATGCGGCCGGATCTTCTACCTTTCCAAGAAAACCCAGTTGCGTCCGCGGATCGGGCCGCGTCTATCCCGCACCGATGCAGCGAACGCTCTTTTTCACCAGCGTGCCGTCCATCTTCATTTGAAACGACACGCCGTAACGGAACGGATCCTCTCCGGGCACGTGGACGAACTCGATCTGGCACTGCCAGCGCCGCTCGCCGTTGGGCAGCTTGACGGGTGTGACTTTCACGGCGATGGAGTTCCTGGCGGACGCATCGGTGAAGTTCTCCAGCAAACCGCTGACGTAGTCGCGCAGGTTCGCGTCCTTCGGTTCCGAGCCCACGCCTTTGCAGGACGCATCGACCGTGAGCGGAGTGTCTCCGTTGGCGAGCAACACCGAGATGACCCGCTTCGGCGTGGGGGGGTCCGCCCCCGGGCAGCGCGCGGCCGCCGACAGCAGCAGCAACAGAAAAGGGACGGACCGGCGCATGACGGCCGTACTCACGGTGGGAATGTCCCGTAATAGACCGCGAAGCCGCTTCCCGGGTAATGATGGCTGAAGTCCTCGGGGCTCTCCTTGACCACGAAATGCTTCGAATTGCTGTAGTGATAGATGCTCCCGAGGTTGTAGATACCGATGTGCTTCTTCGGGATGTTCGCCATGGTGTGGGCGCCCACATCCACCGCGGAGCTCCTGGTGACGAAGGCAAGGCAATCGGTCACGCTGGACGGCCGGTCACTGAAGAGACCGACATCTCCGCACCGGGCGAATACCTCGTGAACACGCAGACACGCGGCGTCGCCCTTTCCATTTCCCGCCGACTTGCAGGTATAGCCGAAGGTGAATCCCCGGCTGTGACTCACGAAGTGAGCGCAGTGGTTGTCGGAGTCATCCTTGAAACCGTTACCGCAGAACTCCGAGATGTGCTTGTTCAGACAGCTCTCCAAGAGAGCGTAAAGCGTCATCAGTCTTTGCGGAACCGCGGACATGTTCTTCCCTCCCGTCGGCTGGGTCAGGCGAAGCCTGGTGCGAAAGGGGGGACTCGAACCCCCACAGCCGGTAAGGGCTACAAGGTCCTGAGCCTTGCGCGTCTACCAATTCCGCCACTTTCGCGCGGAGCGGCAGGATAAAGCCGGGGCTAACCCGCGTCAAATCAGCGGCGGAAGCCGGCGCGCTCGCGCTCCGTGACGAAGGCGTCGATGCGGAGCTGGTCCTTTTCCGAGATCTCCGTGAACCGCAGGCCGAACGCCGGGTGGAAGTGGTCCAGCTCGGTCGTGCGGCGCATGATCCGGCCCTTCGCGCTCAGGGGAACGGGATCGTCGGGCAGGAAGAACTCGATCTCCACGACGCGCCCGATCGCGATCGCGCTCTCGATCTCGACGAGCATCCCGTTCCCCGAGACGTTCAGGAGCTTGCCGAGCAGGACCGAGCCGTCGGTGCGCCCCTCGCGCACGCGCGCCAGGGTGTTCAGCTCGCGCCGCGCCGGGATGAGCGTGAGGCGCTTCGTCTTGTCGAGAAGCTCGTCGGGCGGGAACGGCGCGAGGATGAAGTCGTTCACGCCGGGCACGAGGGCCTCTTCGAGGTGCGGTTCTCCCGCCGGCACGACGAGCATCATGGACACGGTCCGCCAGTGTTTCTCCTCCCGCAGCCTCCGGCAGGCCGCGACGCCGCCGTCGGGCGGAAAACCGGCGTCCATGATCGCGAGGTCCGGAACTTTCGCGGCCGGAATCTGGAGGAGGTCCTCCAGCCGCTCCGCCACCACGATCGAGTAGCCGGCAGTCTCGAGCGTTCCCGCGGCCCCGCGCAGCAGTCCCGCGGGCGCCCCCGCCAGGGCGACCTTCTTCTTCGCGAAGAGGCCCGATCCCCGCGGGAACGTGCCCGAATCCTCGACCGTCATGCGGTCCCCTGCTTCACGATCACCGACCCGCGGGCGACCGGTCCTCCGTCGCCGTCCGTCACCACGCCCTCGAGCTTGACCGTGTCTCCGAATCGCCCGGCGATCCGCACGTCGACGTTCAGGACGTCGCCCGCCACGGGCAGGCGTTCGACCGAGAAGTCGGAAATGCCGGCGAGAAATCCCTTCCGCCCGAGCGCGGCGTCGCCGCCCTCGAGGAGCAGGGCCGACTGAGCCACGAGCTCGGCCAGGGCGGCCGTCCGAAACCCCGTGGCTCTCACCGCCTCCGCGTCCGCGCTCACGGTCGCCCGGACGCGCCCCTCGGCACGGCCCGTCCGCGCGACGACACCGTCCGCGAAGCGGAACGGGAACGCATGCGGCAAGGGCTGAAAGTCCACGGGCGTCAGGCAGCCTTCTCGCGCACGAAGTCGCACAGGGCGTTCACGGATGCGAATGCCTTCACACCCACTTCCTCGTCCTGTACCTTGATGCCGAATTCCTTCTCCACGCCGAGGACGAGCTCGAGCGCGTCGATCGAATCGAGGCCCAGGCCTCCCTCCGCGTCGCCGAAGAGCGGCGCGTCGTCGGCGATCGTCGCGGGGTCCATCTCGAGCTTGAGTTGACGAACGATCAGCTCCTTGACTCTTTTCTTGAGATCTTCTGGCAACGACGTACTCCCTCCCGGGTTGGCCGGAGCCGAGGAGTATACGAGCGTCGGCGCCGGAAGAGCTCCTCAGCCGACGAAGCCGCCGTCGATGCGGACCGTCTGCCCCGTGAGATAGCTCGCACCGTTGGTGCACAGAAACGAGACGAACGGCGCGATGTCGTCGGGGCGGCCGAATCGCTGCACCGGGACCCGCTTCAGGAAGTCTTCCCGGACCTCTTTCGTGAGGAACGAGATCATCTCCGTTTCCACAAATCCGGGCGCGACGGCGTTCACGGTGACTCCGAACGCGCCGACCTCGGCCGCGAGAGATTTCGTGAAGGCGACGAGCGCGCCTTTTGCGGCGGAATAGTTCGTCTGGCCGGCGCTGCCGGAGAACGCCGCGAGCGACGAGATGTTCACGATGCGGCCCCAGCGTCGGCGCAGCATCCCGCGCATCACGGCTTTCGTCATGCGGTAGGTCCCGCCGAGCGCCGTGTCGAGGACGAGATTCCAGCTCGCGTCGGGCATGAGGGCGAAGAGGCCGTTCTTCAGGACGGCGGCGTTGTTCACGAGCACGTCCACGCCCTCGCGCTCCCGATCGAGCCGGTCGGCGAGCGCCGCGATGTCGGCCGCGGACGTGACGTCCGCCTTGGCGGCCTCGGCGCTGCCCCCGGCCTCACGGATTGCCGCGACCGCGGTCTCGGCCCCCGCCGCGTCGGCACGGTAGGTGAGGACCGCGTGATACCCGTCGGCGGCGAGACGCTCGCCGATGGCGCGGCCGATGCCGCGCGACGCGCCGGTGACGAGCGCGACGCGCGTTCGGGCAGAGGAAGTCTGCGGATTCGGAGAATTCATTTGGTTTCGGACCCGAGCGAATCCTGTCGCGCCGAAGCGTGTGCAGAGGTGGATTTTTCCTTGAAGGGGAAGAGGGGAGGAGGAGCCAGCGATTTCGCGAACGACTCGATCGACTCTGGATCTTCCAGGGCGGGATTCGCGACCTTCGCTTCGCGAAGCGTCCAGCGCGTCATCTTCGTGAGGACGTCGCCGGGCCCGACCTCGGCGAAGCGTGAGAGGCCCGAATCGCCCATTGCCCGTAACGTCGGAGCAAAGAGCGATGGTCTGCAAATCTGCTTAGAAAGGACATGAGCGGCCTCTTCGGCGTTCTCCACGCGGCGCCCCAGCATGGGAGCGAAGAGAGCCGTACGCGGATGCGCGGTCCTGATACCCCTTTCTAAGAAATTTTGCAGACCATCACACACCGAGGAGAGGCTGCTCGAGTGCATCGGGACGTTGATCGAAAGCAATTCTGCCTTCAGCGCCTTCGGCCTTAGCGCTTCGACGGCCGCGGCGACGAGCGCCCGCTCACCCGTGAGGACGAACTGCGCCGCCGCATTCTCCGTCGCGATCGCGAGGCGAGCGCGATCGCCCGTCAGCGTGTCGAGCGCGTCCTCGACAGCCGGGCGCGCGAGGCCGATGACGTACGCCATCGTGCCGTCCACCGCGCCGCGCCGCGAGAACTCGGAGAGGAGCCGTTCGGCTTCGAGAAGGACGTCGAGCGCTGCCCAATTCTCGACGGCTCCCGCCACGGCGAAGGCGGCATAAGTGCCGAGGCTGTACCCGGCCACGGCGACGGGCTCGAGGTGATGGATACGGCGCAGCGTCTCGAGCGCCGCGAGCGAGACGGCAAAGACGCCGACTTGCGCGGGGAGGTCGTCGTGGAGGTTCTTTGCACCCTCGCCGAAGAACGTGTCCGCGAGGCGTACTCCAGACCTTCTGGAAATTTCTTCGAATAGTGAAGAGGCAAACTCGAATCGGCGGGCGAGGGCTTCGCCCATCCCGGCCTTCTCGGAGAGCTGACCCGGGAAGAGCGCCGCGAAGGCCGACGAGGACGGCCCCCTGACGACGAGAGGAGCCTTCACGCCGCGACGCCTCCCTTCTTCCCATTCTCAGAAATCTTCTCTTCCGTCTCGGCACTTACAGAAATCTTCTCTTCCCTATTCCTATTCGCAGAAATCTCTTCTTCTTTCTCTTCTTTCTCTTGGAGCTCCGCTCGAATCGACGAGATCGGCGCGAAGCGATGGCGCGCGAGGAGGCGGCGCCAATGCCCTTCCGTGCGCGTGCGTCCCGCGAAGTGGACGAGGCTCTGAACGGGAGAGAGGCCGGGCATCGCAGGGTGGGCGTCGTCGAACTCCCAGGGATGCGCATAGAGGACAGGCGGGATGCCGTTCGCCAGGGCCCGTTCGAGCGCCGCGGAGATGCGGTTTTCGCGCGTGAGGCGCGCGCACACGCCGCCGCCCCACATCGCCCGGAAGCCGAAGAACGTGCCCATGAGCGGTGGGATTTCCAGAATCGGACCGGAGGCGGTTTCGAGCATTGCGGGTCGATCCGGATTCGAGCGCACTCCGACTGGCGGTGCTGTCGTGAGCGAAGAGTCCCGCTCGAAACCCTCCTCGACGAGGACCGTGAAGGCTGGGTTTCTCGCGCTCCTCATCGACCACTCCGGCGCCCGGAAAGACGTCACCGGCTTCCCGACGAGCTCCCGCAGCGAGTCGCGGCTCTTCCGGAGGTCCCCGCGAAACTCCTCGGGCGTCATCTCGAAGACGCGGCGGTGCAGGTCTCCGTGGCAGCCGATCTCGTGGCCCGCGTCCGCGATCCGCCTGACGAGCGCCGGACTCTGGCGCGCGATCCAGCCGAGGACGAAGAACGTCGCGGTCGAACCGGTTCCGTCGAGGAGCGCGAGGATGCGCTCGAGTCCCACGTGGACCCTCTTCTCGCGTCCCGCCCAGGTTGCCGGATCCGAATACGCGCGATGTCCGCAGACGTGGAACCAGTCCTCCACGTCGACGGTCAGGATCGGGGCCACGCTCGCGCTCACCTTCCTGGGATTATGCCGCTCGGGAGAGTCTCCGTGAGACCGCGCGTCACCTGACGGCCGGGTCGATTCTCTTTTCGGTCGCCGCCGAAAAGACGTGGACCCTTTCCTTCGCCACGCGCACGCGGAGCTTTTCCGGCCACTCGCGCGGCGCGCTCAGGGCGCGCAAGGTCTCCTCACCGGCGCGGAGGCTGACGAGATCGCGGTCCCCCGCGTGCTCGACGAGCGTCACGTCCGCTTCGAAGCTGCCGCCCGGCGCGTCCACCATGGTCTCGACGTCCTCCGGCCGGATCCCGACGCACACCTCGCTTTCCGCGATTCCGTCGGGAAGAGGAAGGCGGACGCCTCGCCCCGCGAACGCTCCGTTCTCCACATGCCCCCGCCAGACCGTCATCCGCGGGCTGCCCACGAACGTCGCCGTGAAGAGGTCCGCCGGCCGGCGATAGAGGTCGAGAGGCGCGCCGGACTGCAGCGCCTTCCCCTCCTTCATCACGAGGATCTCGTCCGACAGCGCGAGAGCTTCTCCCTGGTCGTGCGTGACGTAGACGACCGTCGCTCCGAGGCGGCCGAAAAGAGACCGCAGCTCGGACCTCATGCCTTCGCGCAGGAGCGCGTCGAGGTTCGAGAGCGGCTCGTCCATGAGATAGATCCGGGGACGCTTGACGAGCGCGCGCCCCAGCGCGACGCGCTGCTGTTCGCCCCCGGAGAGCTGCCGGGGACGACGATCCAGGAGCCTCCCGAGGCCGAGGAGCTTCGCCGCGTCGCCGACGCGGCTCGAGATCTCCGCCCGCGGGACCTTCCGCGTCTCGAGCGCGAGCGAGAGGTTGCGCGCCACGCTCAAATGCGGATAGAGCGCGTAGTTCTGGAACACGAACCCCACGTCGCGCCTCCCCGCCGGAACGTCGGCGAGGGACGCGCCGTCCAGCGTGAGCGAGCCCGAGGTCGCCGTCTCGAGCCCCGCCACGATCCGGAGCAGCGTGGACTTGCCGCAGCCCGACGGGCCGAGGAGGGTGAGGACGCGCCCCGCGTCCACCGAGAAGCTCACGCCGTCGAGCGCGCGCGCTCCCCCCGGGAAGTCCTTCGTGATCCCCTCGCCGCGAAGAGCCCCCGCCACGCGCCCGTCCTCACCCTTTGATCGCGCCGCGGGTCAGACCGCTCGCGATCCGTTTTTCGAAGAGCAGCACGAGGAGGACGAGCGGCAGCGTCGCGATCACGATCGCCGCCGAGAGCTGGCCCCACGGGATCTCGAACATCGAGGATCCGCTGACACTCGCGATGCCGGCGGTGATCGTCTTGCGCGCGTCCCGCGTCATGAACGTCAGGGCGAGCATGAACTCGTTCCACGAGAAGATGAAGACGAGAATCGCGGCCGTCACGACAGAGGGAGCGGCCAGCGGGAGCTGGATCAGGAGGACGCGGCGCGACGGGCCGAGCCCGTCGAGCGTCGCCGCCTCTTCGACGGCACGCGGGATCTGGGAGAAGCCGCGCTCCAGGATCCACACCGAGAGCGGAAGGGACAGCGCCGCGTACGGCAGGATGAGCGCGAGCGGGTGGTTGAGCCAGCCGAGGATCCGCACGCCCTGGTACAGCGGGTAGAGCAGCAGGATCGGCGGAAACACGGTGAGAGCGAGGAGCGCATGCAGGATGTTCCGCCTCCGGCGCTCCGTCGCCCGGCCCAGCGCGCTGGCCGCCGGCGCCGCGAGGAGGATCGAGAGAAGCGTCGAGGCGCCCGAGATCGCGGCGGAGTTCGTGAGGTACGCGCCGATGGGCTTTCGTTCCCAGAGCGACGTCACGTGCTTCCACGTCACGGGACGCGGAAGGTAGACCGTTGGAACGCGCGCCACGTCGCGATCCGGCTTCAGGGCCGTCAGGACCTGCCAGGCGGCCGGCGCGAGGCTCCACACCACGAGCATGAGGACGGCGAACGCGAGGCCGGCACGCGCAACCAGGCTTTTCACGTCAGGCCCCGGCGCCGGCTGGACAGAGCGATCACGAGCGCGAGGGCGGCCACGAGGAGAGTGCCGTGCGCCGCGATGGCGGAACCGTATCCGAAGTCGAGGTACCGGAAGAAGCTCTGGAACGCATAGAGCGAGACGGTCTCGGTCGACCCGCCGGGGCCGCCGCCCGTCATGACGTAGACGATGTCGAACGCGCCCCAGGCCTGGGCAGCCCGGAAGAGCGCCGCGACGGCGATCGAAGGGAGGAGGAGCGGCAGGACGACGTGCCGGAACCGCTGCCAGGCGCCGAGCCCGTCCACGCGCGCGGCCTCGAGGACGCTCTCGGGAATTCCCTGCAGGCCGGCGAGGACGATGAGCGCGACGAAGGGCGTCGTCTTCCAGACGTCGGCGAACACGATCGCCGCCATCGCCGTGCGTGGGCCGCTCAGCCACGCGATGGAGCCCGACACGAGACCCGTGCGGCGGAGCAGGTCGTTCGCCACCCCGAAGGAGTCGTTGAAGATCCAGGAGAACGCGAGGGCCATGACCGCGGTCGGAAGGGCCCAGGGCACGAGCATGACGGAGCGGACGAGGCCCCGGCCTCGAAACGACCGGTCGAGAACGAGCGCGAAGGCGACGCCGAGAAAGGTCTCGAGGAGCACGGACGCTCCGGTGAAGACCGCCGTGTTCCTCAGGGCGCCCAGGAACCGGCTGTCCGACCAGAGGCGGGTCGCCGGTTCCAGGCCGGCCCACCGCGTCGCCATCCCTCCCTCGAGCTCGACGCGCGTGAAGGACAGCGCGACGACGTCGAGGATCGGCAGAGCGACGACGAGCGTCACGAGCGCGAGCGCCGGAAGGAGCGGAAGCAGGTTCTCGCGGAAACGAGAGCCCCTGTTCATCGCGGACGTCCGAGCAGGAGCCGGGTCTCTTTCGCCGCGTCCGCGAGGGCACGTTGCGCCGTCACGAGACCGGCGAGGCAGGCGCTGACGTGACGTTGAAGGATGTCGGAGGCGAGCGCGTACCGGGGAATCGGCGGCCGCATCACCGCATCTCCATGAAGCTTCAGGATCTCGGGAAGGAGCGGATTCGAAGCGAGGAGCTGCGGGTCGCGGTAGGCCTCGAGGCGCGCCGGAGCGTAGCCGGACGTGAGACAGAGGGCGCGCTGCGCGTCGAGGGAGACGGCCTCGCGAATGAAATCCGCGGCGAGCGAGGGATTCCTGCTGAAGCGCGAGATGCCGAAGCCCCAGCCGCCGAGCGTGCCGGCGCCCGGCCGGCCCGGAGCATGGGGCACGGCCTCGACGCCGATCTTTCCCGCGACGCGCGAGTCCTTCGCCTGGGCGAGGCGCCAGACGTACGGCCAGTTGAGGAGGAAGACGGCCTGTCCGTTCTGGAAGATGCGGCGGCTGTCGTCCTCCTTCAGGCTCGTCACGCCCGGCGGACTGATGGCGTCCACTGAGCGCGATCGCCTCAGGAATTCCAGCGCCGCCACGGCTTCCCTTCGGTCGAGCCCCACCTCGAGCGACTCCGGGTCGACCCAGAAGCCGCCCGCGCCGGAGAGGAGCTCCAGAAAGACGCAGGTGAGGCCCTCGTACTGGCTCCCCTGCCACAAGAAACCCCACCTGTCCGGAGGAGCCTGGAGGCGTCGTGCCGCGGCGGTCAGCTCCTCGAACGTCTCGGGCGGTGGGATCCCCGCCTCCTCGAGCAGGTCCCGGCGGTAATAGAGGAGTCCGACGTCGGTCCTGACGGGAATCCTGTAGAGGTACCCGCGGTACCGGCCGGCGTCGAGCGCGCGCGGGAGCAGCGCTCCCAGCTCCTCGGGCCGGAAGACGTCGTCGAGAGGCAGGAGCCATCCGGCCGCGGCGAACTTCGGCGTCCAGGTGACGTCCATGTAGACGACGTCGAGCGAATCGTCGCCCGCGAGGAGCGACGTCGTGTACATGTTCTCCCGCAGGTCGGTGGCGTTCGGGCCCTCGACCATCTCGACCCGGACGCCGTGCGTCCTTCCGAACCGCTCCACGATCGGCGCCCACAGCGCTCGCTCGCTCGCGAGGACGATGAAGGAGAGGCGGTCCAGGACGGTTGCTTTCCGCCCGCCGCCGAGCCCGCATCCGCCCGACGCGAGCAGAGCGGCGAGCGCGGCGGCTCCGACCCATCGCCGCGTCACGAGAAAGACGTGAGAACGAGGCACGGCCACCTCCCCGGGACGACGCAATCACGATGCCCGTGGATGATCCGCTCAGGAGGCGTCGGAATCGAGGGTCTTGTAATAAACGCTCAGCCAGGAGGTGACCCAGGTGTCGCGGAAAGGCCGGTAGTGCGAGCGGGAGGGGCCGTAGATGGTCTTCACCGGCACGGTCGCGAAACGTTCCACGTTCGGGGCCGCCTTGATGAGGATCTCGTTCTCGATGGAGTACCGCGCGGCGCCGAGCCTGAGTCTCCGCAGCAGGTCCGCCGCGATCACGCGGTACCCCGACTGGCCGTCCTCGATCGGCAGTCCGGTCATGCGCGAAAGCACCTTGTCGCCGATCGTGTTCGCCCAGAAGTTCTTGGCCGGCATCGCCGCCACGTCCTTCAGCCGCGACCCCACGACGAAGTCGGCGCCCGCGCGGGCGGCCGACAGCAGAGCCGGGAGGTCGTCGGGATCGTGCTGCCCGTCGGCGTCCACGAAGGCCACGTGCGAAACGTCACGCGCCAGAAGGTCCGCGAGCCCGTCCCGGAGCGCGCGCCCTTTTCCTCCGTTCCGCCCGCGGACGAGAACCCGGGCGCCCGCGGTGACTGCCTCTTCCGCGGTCCCGTCGCCGCTCCCGTCATCGACTACGAGGACGTCGGGAAGATGGGCGAGGAGTCCCCGGACGACGCCCCCCACGGCACCGGCGCAGCGGTAGGCGGGGACGAGCGCGGCGGGGTGGAAAGGCCCCCGGGATTCGCCCGGGGATGTCAAGGAATCGCCTGCATACGAATGAGGGGTTGACGAACGCGCCTACTTTGTGAAAAGTATCACGAGCGACGCATGGGCACTCCGCTGGCTTTCTTGCCGATTCTGCTCATGGTGATGGGCGCCGTCGGCGTCGGCATCCTGCTGCTCGGCTTGAACATCCTCCTCGGCCGCAGGATCCGCACGGTGCGCAAGCTCTCCCCCTACGAGAGCGGCATGCCCCTTCTCGACGACAGCCACAAGCGCATCAGCGTCAAGTTCTTCATCGTCGCAATGGTCTTCATCCTGTTCGACGTGGAGGCGGCGTTCCTCTACCCGTGGGCGGTCGTCTTCCGGCAGGGCGGATGGCCGGTCTTCGTGGAGATGCTGGTCTTCGTCCTCGTCCTCTTCCTCGGGTTCGCGTACCTGTGGAAGAAAGGCGCGTTCGACTGGGATTGACGTGAGCGGCGCACAGATGCTCCCCTCGGCCGACCCGGCCCAGAACCCGCGTGTGGGAGAGCACGGCGCGCTCTCCTGCGGGCGCGCCCTCTCGTTCTCGCGGGAGACACGCGACGACTTCGAGCGCCTGCTCACGCGATACCCGACCAAACAGGCCGCGCTGCTGCCGACGTTGTGGCTGGCGCAGCGCGAATGGGGATGGATCTCGCGCGAGGCCGTGGATTACGTCGCCACGCTCCTCGGCCTGGCGCCGGCGTTCGTCTGGGGCGTGGTGACCTTCTACACGATGTACAACCGTGCGCCGGTCGGCACGCATCTGATCCAGGTCTGTACGTCGATCTCCTGCCACCTGAACGGCGCGAGCGAGGTCTACGCCGAGTGTCGCAAGCGCCTCGGCGACCTGAAGCCGGGAGAGACGACGCCCGACGGGAAGTTCACCGTCGTCGAGGTGGAGTGCCTCGCCCAATGCGACAAGGCGCCCGCGGTGATGGTCAATGACGACGACCACTTCGAGATCACGAAGGACAAGCTCGACGCCTTCCTCGGGAGCCTGAAATGAGCGGCCTTTCCCCGATCGAGCCCGTCCTCCTCGCCCGGCGCGGCAAGCCCGACTCGGCGATGATCGAGACGTATCTCGCCGACGGCGGCTATGCCTCGTGGAAGAAAGTCCTCGGCGGCGCGAAGTCCGGAGAGTGGACTCCGGCGAAAGTCACCGATCTCGTCAAGGCGTCGGGCCTGCGCGGCCGCGGCGGCGCGGGGTTCCCGTGCGGCATGAAGTGGACGTTCGTCCCACCGAAGGAGAAGCGGGGCGTCAAGCCCGTCTACCTCCTCTGCAACGCGGACGAGTCGGAGCCCGGCACGTTCAAGGACCGGCTCCTCATGGAGACCGACCCGCACCAGGTGCTCGAAGGGATGATGCTCGCGAGCTTCGCGCTGGACGTGAGGCACGCTTATCTCTACATCCGCGGCGAGATGGTGCATGCGGCCGAGACTCTGGACAAGGCCGTCTCCGAAGCCTATGCGAAGGGGCTCCTCGGAAAGGACGTCCTCGGGTCCGGGATGGATCTCGAGATCACGATCCACCGCGGCGCGGGCGCCTACATCTGCGGCGAGGAGACCGCGCTCATCGAGAGCCTCGAGGGCAAGCGCGGCCATCCGCGCATCAAACCGCCGTTTCCGGCCGTCTCCGGCGTCTGGGGCTGCCCCACCGTCGTGAACAACGTCGAGACGCTGTGCTGCGTCAAGCACATCCTCGACCGCGGCGCGGACTGGTTCAAGGCGATCGGCCGCAACGAGAAGAACACGGGTCCGAAGCTCTACTGCATCTCGGGGCACGTGGAGAAGCCCGGCGTCTACGAGGCCCCGATCGGGGTCCCGTGGGAGACGCTCCTCGCGATGGCGGGAGGCGTGAAGGGCGGACGGAAGCTCAAGGCCGTCATCCCTGGCGGCGCGTCGGCCGCGATCCTCACGGCGAAGGAAATCGAGAATCTGCCCATGGATTTCGACGGCGTCGCCGCCGCGAAGTCGATGCTCGGCTCGGCCGCGATCATCGTGATGGACGAGACGACGGACATCCCCAAGGCCGTCACGAACATCGCGAAGTTCTTCGCGCACGAGTCCTGCGGCCAGTGCACGCCCTGCCGCGAGGGCACGCCGTGGATGCACAAGATGCTCAAGCGCATCCTGAACGGCGAGGGCAAGAAGAGCGACCTCGACCTCCTCCTCCAGATCGCGGGCCAGATGGGCAACGGCATGACGATCTGCGTCTTCGCAGACGCCGCCATCGCGCCGGTCCTTTCGGGCATCGCGAAGTTCCGCGAGGAGTTCGAGGCCTACATAACGAAATCGAAACATCCGGATTTCGCACTGGCGGCGTCAGAAGACGTCACGAACAAGGTTGCCGACAGAACGGCCGCCGGAATTCATTCTTAGAATGAGAAAGAACGAATTCCCCTCTTCCCTTTCTAAGCAAATCTTCCTCTTCTCTTTTTCTTCTTCTTCGGACGTGTCATGGCGAAAGTGACCGTCGACGGGAAGACCGTCGAAGTCCCGAACGACGCGAACGCGCTCGAGGCGTGCCGTGCTGCGGGCGTCGACGTGCCGCACTTCTGCTACCACCCGCGCCTGTCGATCGTCGGCCAGTGCCGCATGTGCATGGTCGAGGTCGAGGGCGTGCCGAAGATCCAGGCGTCGTGCACGGTGCCCGTCCGGGACGGCATGGTCATCAAGGCTTCGACCGAGAAAGCCCTCGCCGCGCGCAACGCGACGATGGAGTTCCTCCTCATCAACCATCCGCTGGACTGCCCGATCTGCGACCAGGCGGGCGAGTGCAAGCTGCAGGACAACGCCGTGAGCGCGGGCCTGCCGGTCTCGCGCACCTCGGAGGTCAGGCGGCAGTTCCCCGGCTACGACCGCACGCCGATCGGGCCCCACGTCATCGCGGACATGACGCGCTGCATCCAGTGCACGCGCTGCATCCGCTTCTGCGCGGAGATCACCGAAACGGGCGAGCTCGCGTTCGTCGAGAGGGGCGGCCATACGTTCGTCTGGACGCACGAGGGCCGCGCGCTCGACAACGACCTCTCGGCCTGCGCGGCGGACGTCTGCCCCGTCGGCGCGCTCACGACGAGGGAGTTCCGGTTTCGCAAGCGCGTGTGGTGGCTCGACAAGACGCGCTCGGTGTGCGACGGCTGCGAGATCGGCTGCAACATGTCCATCGAGCACCGCGACCGCGTCGTCTACCGGTACCTTCCCCGCGTGCAGCCGGCCGTTAACGACTTCTGGATGTGCGACTACGGCCGCTTCCGCTCCGAGGACCTCAACCGGCAGGATTTCACGAAGCCCGAGATCCGTGTCCCCGGCAGCGACGCGCGCAAGCAGACGAACTGGGGCGAGGCGCTCGACGCCGTGAAGGTCGCGATCGACCGCGCGCTGGGAGAAGAGAAGAAAGAAGATTTTGCTTCGAAAGGAAGAGAAGAAAGAGTCCGGTTCATCGGGTCGGGACATCACACGACCGAGGAAGCCTGGCTTCTCGCCACGCTCTGCAAAGTTTCTTTGAAGGTGAATGTGCCCGAGTTTTTCGTCGACGAAGGGCCGAAGCGGCGGATCAGGAACAAGGTGGACGGGTGGATTTACGGGACGGAGGCCGCGCCCAACAGCCGTGGCGCCGAGGCGGCCGGCCTGAAGCGCACAACCGCGGGCGACGGCTCCGCCCTTGGATCGGCTCTTTCCCTCTTACCTTCTAGGAAATCTTCCTCTTCCTCTTCCGATCTCCCCCTTTCTAAGAAATCTTCCTCTTCGTCTTCTATCCCCGCAGTCCTCTACATCGCCGACGCGGACTTCAGCGAAAAGTGCGCCGATCCCGCGTTCGTCGCCCAGCTGCGCAAGGCGAGCGTCCTCATCGTCCACGCCCGCAAGCGCAACGCGCTGACCGACGCGGCAGACATCGTGCTCCCCGCCGCGCCGCTGTCGGGCAAGGAAGGCACGTTCGTGAACGCCAAGGGGCGCGTGCAGCGCGTGGACATGGCGATCGTGTCGCCGCCCATCGTGCGCACGGACCTCGAGATCCTCCTGCACCTCGGCGCGCGCTGGGGAGCATTCGACACGCAGTGGACCGCCCGCGACGTCTTCGAAAAGATGCGCGGACAGGTCGCAGGATATGGCGACCTCGCCTGGGACTCCGATGCCCTCGTCGGAAACCCGCCTTCCATCTCACCCGCCGTCGCCTACGATGTCATCGGCCTGGATCGCAACCCCGACGTCGAGGTCTTTTCGCGCCCGTCCGTCGCGGCGCCGGATCGACTCCCATGAGCCCGACGCTCGCCGCCGCCGTGGAAGGCGCCGCCAAGATCGCGTTCGTCTGGGCCTGCGTCCTCGGCGCCGTTCTGCCGAATCTCATCTGGGTGGAAAGGCGCATGGCGGGATTCATCCAGGACCGCCCGGGCCCGAACCGGGTGGGCCCCTTCGGACTCTTTCAGGCCGTCGCGGACATCCTCAAGCTCCTCATGAAGGAGGATGTGGTCCCGATGTACGCGGACCGGCTCCTCCACACGCTCGCGCCGCTCATCCTCCTCGTGCCGGCGATGACGACGTTCGCCGTGATCCCGTTCGGGTCGACGATTCACCTCTTCGACCGAGACATCTCGCTCGTGGTCGCGGACGTGAACATCGGCATCCTCTACGTCTTCGCTCTGACGTCCGTCGGCGTCTACGGGCTCGTCCTCGCGGGCTGGTCGTCGAACAACAAGTTCGCTCTTCTCGGAGGGCTTCGCTCCTCGGCGCAGGTCATCAGCTACGAGCTGGCGATGGGCATCTCGGCGATCGCGGTCTTCCTCGCCGCCGGCTCGCTGAGGCTCCAGCGGGTGGTCGAGTACCAGGCCTCGGGGACGTTCCTCGGCTTCCTGCCGCTCTGGAACTGCTTCCCGCAGGCCATCGGGTGCGTCATCTTCGTCGTGTCGGCGTTCGCGGAGACGAACCGCGTGCCGTTCGACCTGCCCGAGGCCGAGGCTGAGCTCGTCGCGGGCTATCACACCGAATACTCGGCTTTTCGGTTCGGCATGTTCTTCATGGCGGAGTACCTGAACCTCATCGCCGCCTCGGCCATGATGGCCACGCTCTACTTCGGCGGCTGGTCCCTGCCGTTCCTCCACCTCACGGGAATCGCGGGGAGCCTCGCCTCGATCGCGGTTTTCGCCCTGAAAACGGCGTTCTTTATCTTCCTTTTCGTCTGGGTGCGCTGGACGCTTCCCCGCTTCCGCTTCGACCAGCTGATGGACCTCGGCTGGAAGGTCTTCCTGCCGCTCTCGCTGCTCAACCTCCTGTGGACGGGCGCGCTCGTCCTCTGGAGGGTCATCTGATGCCGGCCATGAGCGGGCAGCTCGTCGTCTTCTCCGTGGCGTCGTTCCTCGCGCTCGCCTTCGCGCTCCTGATGGTCGTCCAGAGGACTCCGGTGAGGAGCGTCCTGTCACTCGTCGTCACCTTCTTCGGGCTTTCGATCCTCGCCATCCTGCTCGCGGCGCCTTTCATCGCGGCGCTGCAGATCTTCGTCTACGCGGGGGCGATCCTCGTTCTGTTCCTCTTCGTCATCATGCTGCTCAACCTGAAGGAGGAGGCGGCGGACCGGGACGACCGGCCCGTGCAGCGCACGCTCGGCCTTCTCGTCGCGCTCGCGCTCGGGGGCCTCCTCTCGGGCGCCACGCTCCGCGCGCCCACGCCGACGCGCGGGACGGCATCGACGAGCGCCATCCCATCGCTCGACGAGATCCCCGCCCTCGGGCGGCTTCTCTTCTCCGACTACCTTCTCGCCTTCGAGGCCCTGTCGCTGCTCCTCCTGGTCGCCGCGGTCGGCGCGCTGCTCCTCTCCAAGAGGAAGTTCGAATGACGGGCGTGCTTCCCGGGGTCGCCCCCATGGCCGTCCCGCCCGGCGCGTTTCTCGTCGTCGGGACGCTGCTCTTCGCGATCGGGCTCGCGGGCGCCCTCCTCAAGCGGAACGCGCTTTCGATCTTCCTCTCGATCGAGCTGATGATGAACGCCGTCAACCTGCTCTTCCTGACGTACGCCCGGATGCGCGGCGACCTCGCGGGGCAGATGATCGTCTTCTTCGTGATCGCCGTGGCCGCCGCCGAGGCAGCCGTCGGCCTCGCGATCTTCGTCGCGCTCTTCCGCGCCCGCCGGACGGTGGACGTGGACAAGATCGCGCTTCTGAAATGGTGAGCCGCCCATGAACAGCCTCTGGCTCATCCCCGCGCTTCCGCTCGCGGGCTTCCTCCTGAACGGCCTCGTCGCGCTCGTGGCGAGCTCGACGCGCGCCGAAAAGGAAGCGGGCGCGGACCATTCGCTCTCGCCTCTCCCCTATGCGCAGCGGCTCTTTCACGGGGTTGTCGGCGTGGGTTCCGTGGGACTTGCCGCCGTGCTCTCCTTCGGCGCGCTCGTCCCATACGTGCTCGGCTCTCTGCGCTCTCCCGAAGGCCTCGCGCCGGTCGTGCAGAAGGTCTACACGTGGATGGCGGCCGGGACCTACGCTGTCGACGTCGCATTCCGGCTCGACGCCCTCTCGGCCCTCATGCTGTCGTTCGTCACGTTCGTGGGAACGCTCATCCACGTCTACAGCGTCGGCTACATGCAGAAAGACGAGGGATACGGGCGGTACTTCGCGTATCTGAACCTCTTCATGTTCGCGATGCTCATGCTCGTTCTCGCGGACAACCTGCCGCTGCTCTTCGTGGGCTGGGAAGGCGTGGGCCTGTGCTCGTACCTCCTGATCGGCTACTCCTACGACAAGGACTTCGCCGCGGCGGCCGGAAAGAAGGCGTTCATCGCGAACCGGGTGGGCGATTTCGGAATGATCCTCGGCATCTTCGGTGTGTTCGCCCTCTTCGGGACGGCCGATTTCTCGTTCGTGGACGCTGCGAAGCACCAGGCGCTCTCGGGCTCTGCGCCCCTCGGCGTCTATGCGGTCTGCGTCCTCCTCTTCCTGGGGGCGTGCGGAAAGAGCGCGCAGGTACCGCTCTACGTGTGGTTGCCGGACGCCATGGCGGGTCCGACGCCCGTGTCGGCTCTCATCCACGCCGCGACGATGGTGACGGCGGGCGTCTACCTCGTCGCGCGCTGCAGCGCGCTTTTCGTTCTCGCTCCCGACGCTCTGACGCTCGTCGCGTGGATCGGCGCGGGAACGGCGATCTTCGCGGCCACGATCGGCCTGGCTCAGAACGACATCAAGAAGGTCCTCGCGTACTCGACGGTCTCGCAGCTCGGCTACATGTTCCTCGCGTGCGGCGTGGGCGCTTTTTCGGCCGGCATGTTCCACGTCTTCACGCACGCGTTCTTCAAGGCCTGCCTCTTCCTCGGGTCGGGGTCCGTCATCATGTCCATGCACCACGAGCAGGACATGCGGAAGATGGGCGGCCTCGCCGGGCGGATTCCGCAGACGTTCCGGACGATGCTCGTCGCGACCCTCGCGATCGCCGGCATCTTCCCGCTCGCGGGCTTCTTCTCGAAGGACATGATCCTCGGTTCGGCCGCCGCCTCGGGCCACTGGGGCCTCTACGCGGTCGGACTCTTCACGGCCGGCCTGACGGCGTTCTACATGTTCCGCCTCGTCTCGATGACGTTCTTCGGAGCGGCGCGCGGTGGCAGCCATGGTCCCGGAGAGCACGCCCACGAAAGCCCCCCGACGATGACGATCCCGCTCTGGATCCTCGCGGCGTTCTCGGTCGTCGCCGGACTCGTCGGGATTCCGGCGGCCCTCGGCGGCTCGGACCGGATCGGGCGCTTCCTCGAGGCTTCCGTCGCGCACCCCGAGATCCACGAGATGTCGCACGGGCTCGAGCTCGGTCTCATGCTCCTTTCCCTCGGCGTCGCCGTGACGGGGCTCGCCTGGGCATGGCGCTGGTACGGCAAGGCCTCCGGGCCGGCCGAGGCCGTCTCGCCGCAGGCGCACGCCTTCTACGAGAGGAGCGGCGTCCTCGGCCGCCTCGTGGCGAGCAAGTGGAACGTGGACGAGGGCATCGAGGCGCTCGTTCTCTCGCCGTTCCGGAAGATCGGGACGTTCCTCTGGCGGGGGTTCGACGCGCTCTTCATCGACGGCATCGCGAACGCCTCGGCCTTCCTCGTGGAGCTCGCGGGCGATCTCCTGCGCTTCTTCACGACGGGGCACGTCCGCAACTACGCGCTCGCGTTCACGCTGGGAATCGCCGTGTTCCTCGTGTACGTGTGGGTGAGGTAGGGCCATGAGCTTCGCGACGTTCCACCCCCTCGGCGCGGACCTCCTCACGACGCTCGTCTTCCTCCCGACGCTGGGCGCTCTCGTCCTCGCGTTCTTCCCGGCTTCCTCGAAGGCCGGCGCGAAGGCCGTCGGCCTCCTGACGTCGCTCCTCACGTTCGGCGCCAGCGTCATGCTGTACCGGGGCTTCGACGCGGCGACCGCGACGCCGACCGCGTTCGCGATCGACCGCCCGTGGATTCCGCGCTTCGGGATCCGTTATCAGCTCGGCATCGACGGCCTTTCCCTCGCGCTCGTGCTCCTCACGACGGTGCTCACGGTCTCGGTCCTCCTCGTCTCGTGCGGGCAGGAGATCGAGAAGCTCAAGGGATACGTCGCCGCGTTCCTCCTCCTCGAAACGGGAATGCTGGGAAGCCTCGTCGCCCTCGACACGCTCCTCTTCTACGTCTTCTGGGAAGTGATGCTCGTGCCGATGTACTTCATCATCGGCATCTGGGGCGGCAAGCGCCGGATCTACGCCACGATGAAGTTCTTCCTCTTCACGATGGCGGGTTCGCTCCTGATGTTCGTCGCGATCCTCTACGCGGCGAACGTCCACCTTCGGGCGACCGGTTTCCAGTCGTTCTCGCTCGCCGAGTGGACGCGCGCGGCGGCCTCCGGAGCCTGGAACCTGACCCCGGGAACCGAGGCGCTTCTCTTCGGCGCTTTCACCCTCGCCTTCCTCGTCAAGGTGCCGCTCTGGCCGCTCCACACGTGGCTTCCGGATGCCCACGTCGAGGCCCCGACGGGGGGCTCGATCATCCTCGCGGGCGTCCTCCTGAAGCTCGGCACGTACGGCCTCCTGCGCTTCGCGTATCCGCTCTTTCCGCACGCCGCGGCCCGATACGGGCCGGTTCTCGCCGTCCTCGCGCTCGTGGGCATCGTCTACGGGGCGTGGGTCGCCGCGGCGCAGAAGGACATGAAAAAGCTCGTCGCGTACTCCAGCGTGAGCCACCTCGCACTCGTCGTGCTCGGCATCGTGGCGGGCACGGGCGCCGCCCTTTCGGGCGCCGTCTTCCAGATGGTCGGCCACGGGCTCACGACCGGGCTGCTGTTCCTCCTCGTCGGCGTTCTGTACTCCCGCCGGCACACGCGCGAGATGGCCGACTTCGGAGGCATCGCGGCGCGCGTTCCCGTGACGACGGCGCTCTTCCTGATCGCCACGCTCGGCTCCATCGGACTTCCCGGCCTGAACGGATTCATCGGGGAATTCCTGATCCTCGGAGGCGTCTTCGAGGTGAAGGTCGCGTGGGCGGCGATCGCGGCGACAGGCATGATCCTCGGCGCGATCTACCTCCTGACGCTCGTCCAGAAGGTGTTCTGGGGTCCCGAGACCGTGCCCGCGAACCGCACGCTCACGGACATCAACGGCTGGGAGCTGGCGGGCGCATTTCCTCTCATCGTCCTCATCGTCCTCCTCGGCGTGTTCCCGAGACCGCTCCTCGCGCTCGTGGACGGCAGCGTGAGGACGCTCCAGCGCGTGAGCCCCCCTGCCGCGGCGCCCGCCGCCCGCCCCGCAGACAGCGAGTCCTTCAAGCGCCTCGCGGTGCGCGAGCTGCCGGCTCCGGAGGGAGCCGCCCGATGACCGGTTTTCTTCAGGTCACCGGCGCGGACCTCGCCTGTGTAGCGCCCGAGCTCGTCCTCGCTCTCTTCGCGTCGCTCATCCTTCTCCTCGACGCTTTCGCGCGGCCCCTCCGAGCGTACTTTCCCTACGTGACGCTCCTTGCGCTCGCGCTCGCGAACCTCGCCGGACGCGACGTGACGGGGACGTTCTTCGGGGGAGCCGTGGAATCCTCCGGCCTCTCGCGCTTCATCGAGCTCGCCGCGCTCGGAGCCGTTGCGCTCGCGGTGCTCGGCGGAGCGGCCGCGCTCGAGCGCGACAAGCGCAACCAGGGAGAGTTCTACGCCCTCCTTCTCTTCTCGGCGGTCGGCCTGATCCTCATGGTGCGCGGCGTCGACCTCCTCGTCGTCTTTCTCGGCCTCGAGCTCATGTCGCTCGCGCTTTACGTCCTCGCCGCCTGGTACCAGGACGTCCCGGCCGCGACGGAAGCCGCGCTCAAGTACTTCCTCATGGGGGCCCTCGCGTCCGCGTTCCTCCTCTACGGCGTCGCGACGGTCTACGGCCGCCTGGGCACGACGCGCCTCACGAGGCTTCAGGGGATCGCCTCGGGCAATTCTCTCGTGCCGTTCGACGTCCTTCTCGCGGCGGGCCTGCTCGCGATCGTCGCGGCGCTCGCGTTCAAGATCGCCCTCGTGCCCTTTCACGGCTGGGCGCCCGACGTCTACCAGGGCATGACGACGCCCGCCGTCACGTTCCTGTCGACCGCGCCGAAGGTCGGCGCGTTTCTCGTCCTCTTTCGAGTCCTCCACGCGCTGTTCCCGGTCTCGTTGCCGGACCCGTGGCGACCGCTCTTCTCGATCATCGCGGTGCTCTCGATCCTCTTCGGCAACATCGTGGCGCTGTCCCAGCGCGACCTCAAGCGGATGCTCGCCTACTCCGGCATCGCGCAGATGGGCTACGTGGCGATTGCCGTCGCGACGCTGACGCCGGAAGCTTTCGAGGGCGCGCTCGTTTTCCTGGCGGGGTACGTCGTCACGAACGCCGCCGCCTTCCTCGCCGTCGCGGCGCTCTCGGCGGGCGAGAAGGAGCCCCATCCCCTCGGCGACCTCGCGGGCCTCGGCCGGCGGCATCCCGTCGCGGCCTCCGCCCTGACCCTTTCGATGCTTTCCCTGGCGGGCCTGCCCCCCACGGTGGGATTCATCGGCAAGTTCCTCGTCTTCCGCGCGGCCGTCGACGCCGGTCTCGTGGGGCTCGCGTTGATCGGCGTCCTCGGAAGCCTGATCTCCGTCGGGTACTACCTCCGCGTCGTCTACGTGCTCTGGATGAAGGAGCCCGTTCGCGAGGTCTCGCTCGTGCCGGAGGACCTGCTCTCCGGAGCCGCCTTTCTCCTGACGGCGGCGCTCATGCTCGCCTGGGGCGTGTTCCCGCGCGCCCTTCTCGACGTCGCCCGCGGAGCCGCAGGCGCGTTTACGTGGAAATGACGTGAAGAGACCCGAGCCGCGGACCGAGCCCGTGCCCGAAGCGACGAGCCACCGCTTGTCCCTCTTGCTGCGATCGCTGCGCAGTCTCGAAGCGGCCGGTGTTCTCACGGCCTCGTCCTACGAGATCGCGGAGCGTTTTTCCCTCAACTCCGCGCAGATCCGCAAGGACCTCGCCCAGTTCGGAGAGTTCGGCGTGCGCGGCGTCGGATACCGCGTGCCCGTCCTCAAGGCGCACCTCAAGGCCCTCATGGGGCTCGAGGCCACGCACGTTCTGGGGATCGCCGGGGCCGGCAAGCTCGGCCAGGCCCTCGCCGACTCGCCGAACTTCAACGCGGAAGGCTTCCGGGTGGCCGCGCTCTTCGACGTCGACGGCCGCAAGGTCGGCGGGCGCTCGCGCGTGGGCATCCCCATTCACGACATCCAGCTGCTCGAAAGTTTCGTGAAAGAGCTGGGGATCGAGATCGGAATCCTCGCGATTCCGGCCGAAGGCGCTGTTCCGCTCGCGCAACGGATGGCCGGCGCGGGTGTCCGCGCGATCCTGAACTTCGCGCCCGTGACGGTGCCCGCTCTTCCCGGCGTCCTCGTGAAGAACCTCGACCTCACGTTCTTTCTCGAGAACCTCTCGTTCCAGCTCGCGATCGCCCGGAGCTAGCGCGCAGACCGCGTTACTCAGCCCAAAGCACGAGCCCGGTCTCGTTCGGGTGTGACAGCAGCGCGTGCCGGGGGCGCACGCGCACCGAGTAGCCGCGCCGGTCGTCGTCGGGGCGCTGGACCGTACCCGCCCACGTCGCGGTGCCGTCGCGGCGCTCGACGAAATCGAGCGGCGTCGAATAGCCCGCGTCGACGCCTCCGCTGCGGTCCATCTCTCCTTCGAACCAGTCGACCGCGAGGTCGTCCGGTCCGAGCTCTCCGAGACGGAGCTGGACCTCGACGCGAAAAGTATGGCCCGGCGCGACGCGGGCCGGATCGGCCGGGTCGAGCGTCACGGACGTGAACTCCACGGCGTTCCAGGCGACACGCGTCCTGGCCTTCCAGGCGGCCAGCTCCTTCGCGCCCTTGTCAGAGTCTTCGGACAGGCGACGCACGCGCGCGGCCGCGGGCGCATACGAGGTCTCGAGGTAATCGCCGAGCATGCGGTCCGACGAGAACATCCGCCCGAGGCGGGAGGCGGCCGCGGCCATGCGCTCGACCCAGCCCGCAGGCATTTGCGAACGGTCGCCGCCGGGCCGGTCGTAGAAAAGCGGAATGACCTCGCTTTCGAGCTTCTCGTAGAGCTCGCTCGCGACGTCGTCGTCCGTGCGCCCGTCCGTGTCGTCACCCATGGTGAAACCCGCCCCGTCGCGCGGAGCCTCGTCCCACCAGCCGTCGAGGACGGACAGGTTGAGGACTCCGTTCATGGCAGCCTTCATGCCCGACGTGCCCGAGGCCTCGAACGGCCGGATCGGGTTGTTCAGCCAGACATCCGAGCCCGAGACGAGGAGGCGGGCGAGACGCATGTCGTAATCGTCGAGGAGGACGACGCGGCCGAGGAATTCCGGAAGCGTCGCGAACTCCCCCACCCGCCTGAGGAACTCCTTGCCCGGATCGTCCTTGGGGTGCGCCTTTCCTGCGAAGAGGATCTGAACCGGCCGGCGCGCGTCGCCCAGGAGCCGCGCGATGCGTTCGGGATCGTGAAAGATCAGCGTCGCACGCTTGTACGTCGCGAAGCGCCGGGCGAAGCCGATCGTGAGGGCCGACGGGTCGAGGAGATGCCACGCGCCCTCGATCTCGACGTCCGGCGCGCCCCGCCGCTGACGCGCGACCGCGGTCCGCGACCGCACGGCGTGGACGAGCGCCGCCCGGAGCCCTTCGTGACGGCGCCAGAGCTCCGCGCGGTCCGCGCCCTCCTCGCGCCGGGGGTCGAGAGCGGTGATCGCGGGCGCGGTCCACGTGTCCGGATGGACTCCGTTCGTGACGGCGGCGATGGGAATCTCCGACAGCGGCGCCTCCGGGAAAACGCCGCGCCACAGTCGGCGCGACACGTGCGCATGTAGTTTCGAGACGCCGTTCACGTGAGTCGACAGGCGCAGCCCGAGCACGGCCATCGAGAAGAACTCGTGAGGGTCCTCGGGAACCTGTCGCCCCAGCCCGAGGAGCTCCTCGAACGAGAAGCCGTACGCCTCGACCTTTCCCGCGAAGTATTTCTTCATGAGCTCGTGCGGAAAGAGGTCGATCCCCGCGGCGACGGGCGTGTGCGTCGTGAAGACGTTTCCCGCCATCGCGATCTCGCGCGCCTCGGCGAACGACAGGCCTCTCTCGGCCCGAAGCTGGCGGATCCGTTCGAGCCCGAGAAACGCGGCATGGCCCTCGTTCGCGTGCCGCACGGTGGGCCTCAGGCCGGCGAGATCGAGCGCCCGCATGCCTCCGATGCCGAGCGCCAGCTCCTGGCGGATTCGCATCTCCTTGTCGCCTCCGTAGAGGCGGTTCGTGATTTCGCGGTCGCTCGGCCGATTCACCGGGAGGTGCGAGTCGAGGAGCAGGAGCACCGTCCGCCCCACGCGCACGCGGCGGACGAGGAGATGAACGTCCCGTTCGCCGACGCGGACGCTCACGATCGGCGCGACGCCCGCCGGCGTCGGAAGGATGTCGGCCGGAAGGTCGTGCGGATCGGCGATCGGGTAGGTCTCCTTCTGCCGCGCGTCCGCCGTCAGCGTCTGGCGGAAGAAGCCCTCGCGGTAGAAGAGTCCGACTCCCACGAGCGGAACCCCGATGTCGCTCCCGGACTTGAGGTGGTCGCCGGCGAGCACGCCGAGGCCGCCCGAATAGATCGGCAGGATTTCCGTGAGTCCGAACTCCGCGCAGAAATACGCGATGCGATCGCCGGACGCCGCGAGAGCCGCGGCGGTCGCGTGCCGCGGAGGCGACGCGTCTTCCGCGTCGAGAGCCCGTGCGACCGCCAGAACACGCCCGACGTACTGGTCGTCGGAGGCCAGGGCCGAAAGCCGCGCCGGATCGGTGGTCCTCAGGGTCACGACGGGGTTTCCGCCTCGCTCCCACTCCTCGGGATCGAGGTCCCGGAAGAGAGCCCGCACGTCCTCCCGCCAGGCGAAGCGAAGGTCGCGCGAGATCGCCGAGAGCGGGGCAAGCCGGTCGGGAAGCGCCGGAGCGAGCCGATAGGTACCGAGGGGTCGCATGGGGAGGGGGGAGGATAGCCGATCGTCAGGGATTCATGCGCCTCACGGTCTTCACGTCGGCGAACCGCTCCGCGACGTGCGGGTCGTAGGGGCGCGCCGCGGAGGCATCGCGGACCCCCCGGTACTCGGTGTTGCATCGATAACAGATGACGATCGGCGCGACGCGCCGCGCGAGAACGAGATCGACCGCCGCCACGGCCAGCAGCACCGGCACGAACCAGATCCCGCCGAAGCGCCATGACACGGCGAGGGCGACCGCCGCGCCCGCGGCGAGGATCGCGCAGCCGAGGCGCTGGTCGAAATCCTTCTGGGAGAAGAGAGCGGTGGAAGAACAGCGAGAGCAGACGTCCACCCTCTCTCCGCCTCGAACGGCGTGCGAGTGGGAAAAGGCGATAGAAGAATGCTTAGAAGGACAAGAGACGGAACCCATAGGCGCGTCGGGGGGCGCGGGCAGCTCGATGCGGGCGAAGCATTCCGAGCAATAAACGGACACGCGCACCTGGTGAGGATACGTGCGCCGCCCCACTGTGCCTCCCTCTCTCATTCACCTTCTAAGAAAATCTTCTCTTCGATCCCCTCCCTTCTTCTCTTTCTAAGAAGATCTTCTTTTCTTTCTTCTCCTTCTCTCTGTCTCTTACCATGCGCAGCTCATGGCCATCCGCCCGATAGACCGCCGCGCCCTCGGCTGGCTCGCCGCCGCCCACGTCGTCAACGACATGAACCAGGGCGCCGTGCCGGCGCTGCTGCCGTTTCTCATCGCCGAGCGCGGCCTGACGTACGCGGCGGCGGGAGGTGTGGTCCTCGCGGCGACTCTGCTGTCGTCGCTCGTCCAGCCCGTGCTCGGCCACCTCTCCGACCGGCGGCCGCTGCCCTTCCTCATGCCGCTCGCGGTCCTTGCCGCGGGCTGCGGCCTCGCGCTCGCGGGCGCCGTGACGGGCTACGGCGCGACGATCGCCGCGATCCTTCTCTCGGGCGCGGGCGTTGCCGCCTTCCATCCCGAGAGCGCGCGCTACGCGAACTACGCCTCGGGCGAGCGTCGGGCCACCGGAATGAGCGTCTTTTCCGTGGGTGGCAATCTCGGAATCGCGCTCGGGCCGGTCGCGATCGCTCTTCTCGCGGGGTCGGGAGGCGTCGCGCGCATCGTCTGGATGGCTGTTCCGGCGGGCATCATGGCGGCGCTCCTCGCGCGTGAGCTGCCGCGCCTGCGCGTCCTGCGACCCGAAACCTCGCGCTCGCGCGCCCGCGACGACGCGGCGGCCCCGCGATGGGGAGCCTTCACCCGGCTCTCCGTCGTGATCGCGGTTCGCTCGCTCTTCGCCTTCGGGCTCGTTTCGTTCGTCCCTCTCTATCTCGTGAAGGTCCGCGGGATTCCAAAAGAACGGGCCGCTCTCGCCGTGACCGCGATGCTTCTCGCCGGCGCCGTCGCGACGCTGGCGGGAGGCCGCCTCGCGGACCGCTTTGGGCGCCGCGCGGTCCTCGTCGGCGCGCTCTTGCCGCTGGCTCCGCTCCTCGCCCTTTTTCTCCGTGCCCCGGGGATTGCCGGTCTCGCGATTCTCGTGCTCATCGGCGCAGGCACCGTGGCGACGTACAGCGTGGCCGTCGTGATGGGACAGGAGTACCTGCCGGGCCGCGAAGGCATCGCCGGGGGCGTCACGATGGGGCTCGCGATCGGCGTCGGAGGCGCGGGAGTTCCGCTTCTCGGAGCGCTCGCCGATCATCAGGGCGTCGCTTCGGTCTTCCCCGTTCTGGCGGCCCTGCCCCTCGTCGCCGCGGCGCTCTCGCTCACGCTCCCGGGGCCGCAGCCTGCGCTCAAACGGGAAGTCCCGAACGCCGCGTGAGGTACGCGGCGAGGAGCTCGCCGACGAGGACGAACACGAGCCCCACGTAGAGGAGGCCCGTCGCCGCCTGATTCGACTTCATGCGCGCGGTCCTCACGACGAAAGGCGCGAGGACGAGCGGCGCGAGGAGTCCCCAGGTCACGCGCGACCAGAAGAAGAAACCGTCCCGCATGGGGTCGACCAGGCTCGCGAAGGCTTCGTTCGCCGGGCCTGCGTGAAGGCGCGCGGCCCAGCCGAGCGCGAGGAGCGCGAAGGCCACCCGCGCGAGCACCAGGAGAGCGAAGACCTCGGTTGCGCGCACGAGGAGGCCGAACGGCAACGACGTCGAGACGAGGTACCAGTGTCCGAGGTTCATGGCCCAGACGACGGCGCCGAAGAGCAGCGCGCCGAGGAGAAGCCCGGTGGCGAGCCACACGGGCCCGAGGCCGGGGAGGGAAACGAACGGCTCCACCCACACGCGCGAGAGCAGAAGGGCGAGGGACGAGAGAACGGAGACGAAGAGAAGATTCTTAGAAAGGGTAAGAGAGCGGGCGGAACGCAGGCGCGCGCAAAGCGTCGCCGCGCCAGCGGTCAGAACGGCCGCGAGGAGAAGGGATCTCGGCGCGAGCATCATCGAAAGCGCGCCGCCGTCTCGCGCTGCGCCGCCCGCGGCAGCGGCGCCGGCCTCACTCCCCCTTCTAAGAAGAAAACCACCTCTACCCGAAACGAGCCATGACAGGGAGAGGCACGCCGTGACGATTCCGCCGTGCAAAGCGAAGAATCCCCCCGAGAGATCCTTCGAGGACGACAGAAGGGTGCATGCGGCCAGCCCCGCCGCGAGCTGCAGCAGCACCAGCGCGAGGACGTCGGCGACCACGCGCGCAGTGTAGCGGCTGTTGCGGTGGAGCGAATCGTCAGGCGGGGCTGACGGCCGGCGGATTCTCGGCGGGACCTTCGAGCGCCTGTCTCTTCGCTCTCGCCACGAGCTCGGCGCGGCTCGAGTCGTTCGGCCGGTCGTCCGAGATGCGGCCATCGCGGATCCGGATGATGCGCCGCGCGTGAGCCGCGATGTCCTCCTCGTGGGTCACGACGATGATCGCGTTTCCCTGCTCGTTCAGCTCCCGGAAGAGGCGCATGATCTCCTCTCCCGTCTCCGAATCGAGATTTCCGGTCGGCTCGTCCCCGAGGAGGAGCGACGGGCCGGTCACGAGAGCGCGCGCGATCGCGACACGCTGCCTTTGGCCGCCCGAGAGCTCGTTCGGCTTGTGATGCGCGCGATCGGAGAGACCGACGTGGGCGAGCGCTTTCTCCGCGCGGTCGCGGCGCTCTTTCTTCGAGACGCCCGAGTAAACGAGCGGCAGCTCCACCTGGGCGAGCGCGCTCGTGCGAGCCAGGAGATTGAACGTCTGGAAGACGAACCCGATCTCCCGGTTGCGGATGCGAGCGAGCCCGTCGTCGGTCATCTCCTGCACCGGCGCCCCGTTCAGCCTGTAAATGCCGCCCGTGGGCGTGTCGAGACACCCGATCAGGTTCATGAGCGTGGACTTGCCGGATCCCGACGGGCCCATGATCGCGACGTACTCGCCGCGGTCGATCGAGAACGTGACGCCCCGCAGCGCGCGCACCTTCTCCTCGCCCACCGTGTACGTCTTCTCGATGTCGACCATCTCGATCAGCATGGCCGCCTCAGCCGAACACCGCGCGCCACCCGACCTTGCCGATCACGTAGACGAGCCAGAGAACGATCGGCGTCGCCGTGGCGGCGCCCTTCGAGAGGCCCGGGAGGCGGCGGAAGCCGAGCACGAGAAGGGTGAGCGCATACAGCGAAAAGACGTCGAGCGACCCGGCGAGCGCGAGGAGCGGAGCCGGCGTGGAGGGGTCCAGGAATGCACCCACGTTCGACTTGACGACCTGGGCGATCCCCTCCTGCGTCAAGGAGGCGTCGGGAAGCTGCAGAAAAATGGGAATTGCGACGAGCGCCCCGACGAGGTTCGGGAGGTACGCGTGACCCCAGATCGAAAGCAGCTGCGTGTAACGCGCGTCGGCCCCCATCGCCTTTGCCGAACCCCAGAGGACGAGGCCCGGCAAAAAGAAGAAGATCGCGCTTCCCGCGAGGGCGAAGCCGAAGAACAGCGGCATCATCTTCTTGGACACTTCCACCTGCCGGTTGATGGCCTCGGGTGGGATCGTCCGTCCGCTCTTCTCGGCCCGCTTCTCGATGGACTCGCGAATCGTGCGGTCCATGTCCATCTTGGGAGCCACGACGAGCCACGAAACCGTGGTGGCCGCGAGGATCAGAACGAGAGGCAGCCACCAGGTCGGCCGTGCGACGAGCCGCCGAAAGGTCTCGGAGGGACGCGAAAACGTACCGACGACCGCGGAGACGGGCGAGATCGGGGCCTCGGCCGGGGGAATAGCCGGGGACGCTGCGCTCACTTGGTCGATCCTTCCTCGGCCGGGGCCGGGGCCGTGGAGACGACGAGCCCCTCGAGAACGACGTTGTTGACCTCGAGGATATCCCCAACCGCCTTGTGCCAGCCCGAGATGTTCTTCAGGTACGTCGCGATCGTCTGGAGCTCGGTCGTGATCGCCGACGTGAGGTCGTTCTGGATCTGCGCGACCTGGAAGGAGGTCGTCATTCCGTTCTCGTACTTCTTCTTCTCGGCGTCGAGGTTCCGCTCGGCCAGCTCGCGGGCCTTCGTGGCGGCGGCGACGCTTCGGTAGGCCGTGTCGATCGCGCGCGCCGCCGCCCGGACCTCCACCTGCAGGTTGGCCTTCGTGATCGCGAAGTTCGTGCGGGCCAGCTCGAGATCGGCGTTCGCGATGGCGTCGTTTCCGCGCGCGACGTTGTTGCCGATCGGCATGACGAACGTGAGGCCCAGCGTCCAGGCCGGGTAGGTCCTGTGCACGATGTCCTGCAGGGCGTCGCCGTAGTTGAACTGGGTCAGCGTCCCGTCGGGACTCTCGACGAGCGCCTGGGCCCCGAGCCCGTTGAAGCCGTAGCTGCCCGAGAGATCGAGGCGCGGCCTGAGCTGGTTTCTCGTGTAAGCGCGGGTGACCTTCTTCGACTCGATCGTCAGCAGCGCCTGCCGGACCTCGGGCCGGGTCTCGAGCGCCCGCTTGAAGCCCACGTTCACGTCCGCGTGAAAGCCTTCGCGGAGGGACTCCCGCGTCGGACGGTCCGTGGGCACGATGGGCCGGCTCCAGTCGGGAATCGACTGCACGTTCAGGAGGCGGCGCAGCCGGTCCTGGGCGTCGCCGATCAGGCCTTCCGCCGTGATGATGTCCTGCTCCCGCTGCGCGATCGTGACCTCGGTCTGCACGATGTCGATCGGAGCGAGAGCGCCGACGTCGATCTTGATCTTCGTGATGCGGTTGAGGTCCTTCGCGCGGTCGAGGGCTTCCTGCTTGGCGCGCAGGTTCTCGACGGCATAGACGAGGTCCCAGTAAGCGACCTCGGAAAGCTGGATCGCCGACTGGACGGCGCGCACGAAGTCGAAGGAGGAGGAGTCGCGCGTGATTCTCGCCTGCACGACGAAGCGAAGGTTGGCGGCCGGACCGAAGTTCCTGAGAAGGGGCTGCGTGACGCTCGCCGTGAGCCCGCTCGTGTACGTGGGGTTGATGGTCGTGAAGCCCGGGATCGTCTGGTCGAGCCGCCGGTTCGTCCAGCCGAGGCTGTACGACGTTCCGAGGGGCAGGAGGCCGCCGAACGTGAAGTTGCCGCTCGCCGTCTTCGTCTCGGCCGACTGGAGGCGCGAGGCCGTCGCGCTCTGCGTGCTCGTCGCGGCGAGGTCGAGCTCGACGAACGGGTCGAATGCGCCCTTCGCCGACTGGATGCCGAACCTCGATTCCTCGAGGTTGTAGGACGCGACGTCGAGGTCCAGCACGTTCTGGAGCGTGAGGGCGATCGTCTGCTTGAGGGACAGCTCGATCTTCTCGCCCGAGGGCAGGGGCACCTCGCGGCGCGCCTTCGCGCTGATGGGCACCGTCACGGTGTCGTCCGCACGTGCGGGAAGAACGGCCAGGGCCGTGACGAAGCCCGCGACCAGGACCGCCACGAGGCAAGAGCGCACCCCGTGCGAGCGCGCAAGGTTCGAGGAACGGTCACGAGTCACGAAAACCTCCTGAAACTAAAAGTGATGATAGGGGAAGAGCATCGCTCAAGAGTACGGATGCGGGGCGAAAAAGTTTCCCGCAGATCCCTCTTCAATCGGTCCCGAGCGGCGCGTGGCAGGCGAAGCTTCTCCCGCTTGCCGCCAGGTCCGAAACGAAGGGCGGCATTTTCTGGGCGCAGATCGGCCGGGCGGACGCGCAGCGCGGGTGAAACGGGCAGCCGGGGGGCGGGATGGCGCTCGAGGGAGGTTCCGTCGACGCGGTCGGTCGCGAAGGGCGCGCCCCGGGTGCCTCTCGGGGCCGGGAGGCCAGAAGGAGAGCGGTATAGGGGTGGCGAGGTGAGGAAAACAGGACGGACGTCGGCGCTTCCTCGACGATGTGACCCATGTACATCACCGCGGTGCGGTCGGCGATCCACCTCACGACCGAGAGATCGTGCCCGATGAAGAGGTAGGCCGGGCGCGAAGAGGTGTCCCGCTGAAGATCCCGGAGGAGGTTGAGAATCTGCGAACGGACGGACATGTCGAGCGCCGAAACCGGTTCGTCGAGCACGACGAGCCGGGGTTCCGTGGCGAGGGCGCGCGCGATCGCGACGCGTTGCCTTTGTCCGCCGGAAAGCTCGCGTGGGAGCCGCGTGAGTGCCGAAACGGGCAGCTCCACCGAGGCGACGAGCGCGGCCGTGCGCGCTCGCCGCTTGGCCCGCCCGCCGATTCGGTGAATCGCGAGAGGCTCACCCACGATCTCACCGACCGTCAGCCGCGGATCGAGCGACGTCGCGGGATCCTGAAAGACGACGCCCACTTCGCGGCGCCGGCGGTTCAGCTCCCGGACCGGTAGCGCGAGCCAGTCGCTCCCGTCGAAAAGGACGGTCCCTCGGTCCGGCGACGCAAGACGCAGGACGACGCGCGCGGCGGTCGTCTTACCGGAGCCCGACTCCCCGACGAGGGCGAGCGTGGAACCGGCGGCGAGGTCGAAGCCGACGCCGTGGAGGGCCGTGACCGGACCCGCGGCCGAGTGGAACGTCTTGTGAAGGTCGCGAACCGAAAGGAGCGCCGCCGGCTGACTCGCGCTCATGGGACTCGTTCTTCCGGCGCGCCGTCGAAGAGGAAACAAGCGGCCTCGGTGCCGGGGCCGGCGGGCACGAGGATCGGTCGCGCCGCCGCGCAGCGCCCGAACGCTTCTCCACACCGCGGCTCGAACGCGCAGCCCGGCGGCCTCCTGCCAGGCTCGGGGACCGCGCCGCGAAGGGCGGAGAGACGTGCGGCATCCGGAGGTTGGAATCCCGGACGCGCGCCGAGAAGGGCCTGCGTGTAGGGATGGCGGGGATGCGCGAAGAGCTCCAGAACGGGCGCGCTCTCCACGATTTCGCCCGCGTACATCACGAGGACGCGGTCCGCGGCCTCGGCCACGACACCGAGGTCGTGGGTGACGAGGAGGACCGCCAGGGAGAGCTCGGTCTTCAGGTCGAGAAGGAGGTCGAGGACCTGCGCCTGAACCGTTACGTCGAGCGCCGCCGTCGGCTCGTCGGCGACGAGAAGGCGCGGACCTCCGGCGAGGGCGAGGGCGAGAAGAGCGCGTTGACGCATCCCGCCCGAAAGCTGGTGTGGAAACGCCTTCCTCTGCCTTTCGGGATCGGGGAGCGACACGCGTGCGAGCCAGCGTTCGGCCTCGATCCCGGCCGCCTTTCGGGACAGGCCGCGATGCCTCTCGATCACGTCCGTCAGCTCCCGGCCGATCGTCCGCACCGGGTCGAGCGCGGTGGCGGGCTCCTGGAAGACGAGGCCGATCGAGCCTCCGCGCAGGCGCTCCTTGTCCCTCGCCGGCAGGGCCCGCATGTCGCGGCCCGCGAAAAAGACCTCTCCCGAAACCAGGCGCACCGGAGGCGGCACGAGATCCAGGAGCGCGAGCGACGTCAGCGTCTTGCCGCATCCGGAC
This sequence comes from Thermoanaerobaculia bacterium, assembly GCA_963719225.1. GTDB lineage: Bacteria > Acidobacteriota > Thermoanaerobaculia > UBA5066 > UBA5066 > Fen-183. Next base: position 2,413,902 of record CAVRAY010000001.1, read on the forward strand.
TCTCCGACGAGCGCGACGATCTCGCCGGGCTCGATGTCGAAGGAAACTCCATCCACCGCGGGAGCCTCGCCACCGGCGGGACCCGGCACCGCGATCGTGAGGGCACGGACCGAGAGGAGCGGGGCGGCGGCACCGGACACGGCGGGTCTCAGCGGAGGCGGCCGCGGCTCAAGCGGGTGCGAGCTCCTTGAGCCGCTCACCGACGTCACGGAACGAAGCGTTCGAACCGTAGATCTCCAGGAACGTCCGGTACGCGTTCTCGCGATCTCCGAGGTCCGCATAGAGGTTCGCGAGGTCGTACTGCAGGCCCATGCGATCCTCCTCGCGGATTCCCGTCGTGTCGAGACCCTTGCGATACCACTTGATCGCAAGCTGGGGAAGTCCCTTCTCGAGGAAGCAAAGTCCGAGCATCGAGCAGCATTCCACGGCGTACTGCGGGCTCTTGGCGGCTTTCTGAAACTCGCTGATGGCTTCGTCGGTGAGCGACATCTCCTTGTAGGCGATGCCGAGGTTGTAGTGCGTCTCGTAGTCCTCGGGCGAAAGCTGCTGCTCGACGCCTTTCTTGAACTCGCGAAAGATCTCCTCCAGCGGAACGTCGCCGCTGACCTCGGGAACGGCCGCCGCTCCGGCTTCCTGCCGCATCTCCGTCTGGAGCTCGCCCGCGAAGTTGAAGAACTCCTGCTCGTCGGAGAAGAGGGAGGACTCGTCCAGCGGCGGCCCGGCCGGAACTGGCACGGGAGTCGCGGGAGGTGCGCCCTCGGCGCCGCGTGCCATTTCGTCGGTCAGAGCCTTGCCCAGCTCCGCGTCGAGAACCGACTCGAAGTCTTCCGAGAGGATGTCCCGGAGCGCCGGGCGCGCGTCTTCACCCGCTCCCCCTTCGAGTCGCGTCCGTCGCCTCGCGAGCTGCGGATGCCCCGGGAAAAGCCGCTCGAGAGTCTGAAGTCGCTCCGACGCGTCCACCACCATCCCCTGCTCGAGGCAGAAATCGATCTCGAGAAGCTCGTCGGCCGGAGGCTCCGTGGCTGCGACGGCGGGCTCGGCCCGCCCGGCGGGCGCCGGAGGAGGAGGAGCGGCCGCGGATGCGGGCTCTTTCGAAGGCCTCGCGCGCGGAAGCGTGTCCCTGAGGGCCGCCGGAAGGCCCGGATGGGACTCGCTCGCCTCCCCCATTTCGGTGCTCGTGCGCTCGACGAGCAGCGCGTCGATGGCCGAGACGCGATCGTCGCGGCCTTCGGTTCGGTAAAGACTCTTGAGTTGCTCGGCCTCCGCGATCGCCACGTTCTTTCGTCCGCCTTCGAGCGCGAGCTCGAAGAGCTTCTCGCGCAGGGGAAGCGTGTCCGGCGCGTTCTTCAGAACCCCCCTGAGGTGCTCGACGGCCTTGTCGTAAAGACCGTACTTCCGGAAGACGTCCGCCTCGGCAAGCGCGGATTCGATCGCGTCAGGCGCCAGCACCTCTTCCACGGCGGTTTCCGCTTCCACGGCGGTTTCCGCTTCCACGGCGGTCTCCGCCTCCGCGGCGGTTGCGGGCTGCTCGACGGCCGAAAGCGGCTCGCCCGAGAGCTCGATCGACTCCCCTTCGACGGGAATCGAGGCGGGCTCTACCGACACTTCGAACTCGTCGGCCGGCAGCGCCGTCTCGACCTCGAGATCGGTCTCGCGTGGCGCCGGGCGCGGCGCTTCGGACCAGTCGGAGATCCCCTCCTCGCTCGACGGTGCGAAGGACGGCTCCCCAACGGGCTCGACCTCGACCTCCAGCGCGGCTTCCACCTCTTCCTCCTGCGCGGGCCCAAGCGGCTTGATGGGAGGGAGCGGCGCGAGGGGCGGAGCCACCGGACCCGGGGCGGAAGGCTGGGGAAACGAGGGCATGGACTGCGAGAGACGGCGGACGGCGTTCGGAACCGGCCCCGTCGAGCCGGGCTCGTGGACGAGCTGATCGTCCTCGAACTCGAGGATGAATTCCCCTTCGGCCGCTACGGCGGGCGGCGGCGCCGAAGCGAAGGATGGAGGAGGGGGAATCGGGGCTTCCGGCTCGACCGGAAGACGCCGCTGTGCGCTCATTTCGGACGAGGGTCGCGGCCTTTTTCCGCTCGTCTCGAGCGGCGGGACGACGGGAATCGCGGGCTGGGAACGAGAACCTGCCCGCTCGACTTCCTGGCGCGGGGCCGGAGGCTCGAGCTGGGCCAGCCGCGTGCGGTACTCCGCGGAATCCGGCACGAGCAGCATCAGGGCGCGCAGGCCGGTCGCCGCGTCTCCGATCCGGCCCTGGGATTTGTGCGCGTCGACGAGGGCGGATCGCCAGCGAATCACCGTCTGTGTGTCGCCGGCCGCCTCCGCGACCTGGATGACGCGCAAGAGCACGTCTTCCCGGCCGGGATTCGATTCGGCGAGGGGGGCCAGGATCGAGAGGGCCTTTTTCGCCTCGCCCCGGCGCATCGCCTGATCGGCGAGAACGGCCGCCGCCTCGAACGACAACGTGGTCGTGCCGCCCGCCTGCTGGACCTTGAGCGCGACCGCGAGAACCTCGGCGGCCGCAGACTCGATCGACTGCGCCTTTCCGACCCATTCCTGCGCCTCGCGGACGTCGTTCTCCGCGAGCGCGGCTTCGGCCGAGAGCAGGAACAGCGGGACGGACCGCGGCGTCGTTTCCAGCGCCCGGCGCAACGCGACGCGGGCGTCGTGCGCGCGCCCGGACTCCACGAGGATCGGGACGAACGCGCGCAGGATCTCGGCGTTGTCCGGCGACATCTGGAGCGCCTTCTCGTAAACCTGGATCGACTCGTCGAGAGCGCCGCGCTCGCGCAGGAGGCCCGCGACGACCGCGTACTCCTTGAGGGCGTCGATCTTGCGGCGCGCCTGCGAGTAGAGGTCCGCCAGCTTGACGTGCAGCTGGATGTTCGGCGGGTCCGTCTGCACCATCTTCTGGTAGATCCCGATGGCGGCCACGGGGTTGTCGTTCTTCGCGTGGTAATCCGCGAGGACCTGGTACTGGCTCTTCGCTTCCGTCGTGAGACCCTGCTTCGCGTAGAGCTCGGCAAGCCTCTCGTAGACGTCGAGGCGGGAAGGGTCCAGCCGGTTTATCTTCTTGTAGATCGCGATGCCCCGAAGGAAGAACCCGTCGCGCGCGAAGTGCTCGGCGATCTTCGTGAAGTAGGGGATCGCCTCCTCGTTGCGGTTCAGACGCGTGAGGAGATCGCCGACCTTGTTCAGGATATTGATGTCGCCCGGGATCTCCTCGAGGACTTTCTGATAGTCCTTCAGCGCGGAGTCGACCTTTCCCTTCGCCAGGGATTTCTCGGCCGAAGCCACGAGCACGTCGCGCTTGCTCGCCATGATCGAGGTTACGCCGCCCTCGAGGCGCGGCGGACGACGACGCGGTCGAACGTCAGCCGGTGCTCCGGCGAGGGGCCGTGGCGGCGCAGCGCGGAGATGTGCTCGGGGGTCGCATATCCCCGATGTGATCGGAAGCCATAGAACGGGAAGCGCACCTCGAGCTCGTCCATGCGCGCGTCGCGCTCCACCTTCGCGACGATCGAGGCTGCGGCGATCGCCGCCACACGCCCGTCTCCGCGAATGTACGCCTCCTGGGCCGCCTCGAGTCCCGGAACTCGGACCGCGTCGACCAGGACGAGCGTCGGCACGAGTCCGGTGCCGCGCAGGATCTCGAGCGCGCGGCGCATCGCGAGAAGAGTGGCGGCCACGATGCCGATCGCGTCGATTTCGGCCGCGGTCGCGGCGCCGACCGCCGCACCCACCGCGGCGAGACGGATCCGGGGTGCGAGGGCTTCACGGACTTCCGGCAGAAGAGCCTTGGAATCGTCGAGGCCGGGCAGCGTCAAGAGGCGGTCGAAGACGACGGCACCGGCGTACACCGGACCCGCGAGACAGCCGCGCCCGACCTCGTCCACGCCCGCGATCAGGACGTGGCCCCGGGAGCGCGCCTCCTCCTCGATGGCGAAGAGCCTTCTCACCCGCTCCCGCTCCCTCGCGAGGTCGCATGCGTTCCGACTCCCGCCAGATCCCATCGTGCCTCGCTTCCCGGCCGGAGCTTCGCACCGGCGCGGCGATTCCGGATCAGTTGTCGCGCTTCTCCGCGATGCGGGCGGCCTTGCCGCGGCGATCCCGAAGGTAGTACAGCTTCGCGCGCCGCACCTGGCCATGGCGTTCGACCTCGATCTTCTCGAGCACGGGCGAATGCACCGGGAACGTGCGCTCCACGCCGACACCCTGCGAGATCTTGCGGACCGTGAACGTCTCGCGCGCGCCTCCGCCCTTGCGGGCGATCACGAGGCCGTGGAACACCTGGATGCGCTCCTTCTCGCCTTCCTTGACCTTCACGTGGACCTTGACGGTATCGCCGGGGGAAAACGGCGGCACGTCCGGCCGCAGGGCGGCTTTTTCGGCCATCAGAAGTTTGTCCGTCATCGCGGAACCTCCAAAATCGTGGTGACGGGACGAAACAGGCGGGGACACTTCGACCGGCACCCCGAAAAAACCGTTCACCCGTGAGACGCGATTCTAAGGCGAACGCCGCTCGCTCGCAAGTCTCTCCAGGAGTGCTCTTTCCTCGTCGTCGAGCTTCGCTTCCTGAAGGAGGTCCGGGCGCCTCTCGAGCGTGGCGAGAAGCTGCTGCTCCCGCCGCCAACGCCGGATTTCCTCGTGATGCCCGGAGAGGAGCACCTCCGGCACCTCGAATCCCCGGAACGAACGCGGGCGGCTGTAGTGCGGGTAGTCGAGGAGCCCGTCCTCGAAGCTGTCCGCCACGACGCTCGCGGCGTCCTGGACCACGCCGGGGAGATAGCGGGACACGGCCTCGAGGATCGCGAGCGCCGCCGCTTCTCCTCCGGAAAGGACGAAGTCCCCGAGAGAGATCTCCTGATCGAACAGGCCCTGGAGGCGCGTCCTCTCGTCGATTCCCTCGTAACGGCCGCAGACGAGCGCGACGCGCGGGAGGGCGGCGACCTCGCGCGCGCGACCCGAATCGAACCGGCGGCCCTGGGGCGAGAGGAACACGACGCGCGGCGGAGGCCCCGCGTCGCTGCGAAGGGCTTCCACCGCCGCGAAGACGGGCGGAGCCGTCAGGACCATCCCCGGACCGCCCCCGTAGGGCTCGTCGTCCACCTTGCGGTGCGGATCATCGGAGAACTCGCGCAGATCGACGAGATGGACGTCCAGGATTCCCGCCTCTATCGCGCGCCCCACGAGAGACTCCCCGAGCGGGGAGGCGAAGTAGCCTGGGAAAAGCGTCACGATGTCGAACCGCACGCGCCGAGACTAGTCCAGGAGGCCTTCCGGCGGGTCGAGGACGATGCGCCGCTTCGCGACGTCGACGGAAACCACGATCGGACGGGAGAACGGGACGTCGCGCGCGCCGCGCGCCGTCTCGAGGACGAGGAGGGACCGCCCCCCGACGTCAGCAAGCTCCGTGACCCGCCCGAGCACGGTACCCGCCGCGTCGACGGCGAGCGCGCCCTCGATCTCCCAGTGGTAGACGTACCCCTCGGGTCGGGGAGCGACGTCCCGCGCGCTCACGCTCAGATCCGCGTTCCGAAGCGTCTCGGCCATCGAAACGTCCGAGATTCCTTCGAAGGTGAGGAGCACACGGCCTTGATGGGGGCGCACCGCCGCGATGCGCACCTCTCGCTCCTCGTGCGCACCGCCGGAGAGGCGGACTCTCAACCCTTCTGAGAATCTCTCCGGAAAATCCGTCAACACTTCGACGACGACCTCTCCCTTGAGGCCGTGCGGCTTCACGACTTGACCAATGACGACGCGATCTTCCGGCGCGGTCATTCGATCGCTCCCGGGCGCGCCCGCTCGCGGGCGCGCCTCAGACCGGCTTGGCGATGAGCTTCCGAACGGTCTCCGACGCTCTCGCCCCTTTCGCGATCCAGGCCTTGGCCTTGTCGCGGTCGAAGTCGAGACGAGGCGGGTTCTTCGTCGGGTCGTAATGGCCGAGCTCCTCGACGATCTTCGCGGTCGGCGTGCGGCGGGAGTCCGAGACGACGATGCGGTAGGCCGGTGCGTTCGTGCCGCCGACGCGGCGCAGGCGAATCTTGAGCATGACGTTTCCTTCCGTTCTTCGAACGACGAGGGTCAGCCGCGCATGCGCGCGGCACCCTTCATCATCTTCTTCATCGACAGGTATTGCTTCAGGAGCTGGTTCACTTCCGGCACCGACGTGCCGGAGCCCTTCGCGATGCGTTTCTTCCGGCTGCCGTCGAGGAGCTTCGGGTCTTCGCGCTCGGCCGGAGTCATCGAGTCGATCATCGCCTCGAGGCTCTTCGTCGCGTTCTCCGGGATGTCGAGGTTCGCGAGCCCCTTGAGAGGTCCGACCTTCGGCAGGTGTCCGAGCAGACCGCCCAGAGGACCCATCTTCTTGAGCTGCGACATCTGCTCGCGGAGGTCGGTCAGAGTGAACGTGTTCTTCCGCAGCTTCTCGGCGGTCCGAAGGGCTGCGGCTTCATCGGTCTCGGCCGAGACCTTCTCGATGAGCGTGAGGACGTCGCCGAGGCCGAGGAGCCGCGAGGCCGCGCGATCGGGATGAAACAGCTCGAGCTCGCCCACTCTCTCGCCCGTTCCCACGAACTTCAAAGGCTTGCCCACGACCGTCGCGATCGAAAGCGCGGCGCCTCCCCGGGCGTCGCCGTCCGTCTTCGTCAGGATCACCCCGGTGAGCGGCAGCTTCGCGGCGAAGGCCTCTGCCGAGCGCACGGCGTCCTGGCCCGTCATCGCGTCGGCCACGAACAGGATCTCATCGGGCTCGGAGGCGTCACGAATGCGCGCGACCTCGTCCATCAGGACCTCGTCGATGTGCAACCGTCCCGCGGTGTCCACGATCGCGACGTCGTATCCGAGGAGCCTGGCGTCCTTGACCGCGGACTTCGCGCGGACGACCGCGTCGGGCTCGCCCTTCGGATCGAACGACATGAGGCCGTTCTCTTTCGCGAGCGTCCGCAGCTGCTCCGTCGCCGCGGGGCGGTGCACGTCGGCGGGGACGAGCAGCACCTGCTTGCGAAACGAGGTCTTGAGGTGGAGGGCAAGCTTCGCAGCGGTGGTCGTTTTTCCCGAGCCCTGGAGCCCCACGAGGAGGATCACGGAAGGGCGCTTTTTCAGGGCAAGCGGCGCCTGCTCGCCTCCGAGGACGCGCGTGAGCTCGTCCCTCACGATCTTGATGACCTGCTGCGTCGGCGAGAACGAGGTCAGGACCTCCTCGCCCACCGCCTTTTCACGCACGCGGGCCGTGAAGTCCTTTACAACCTGCAGGTTGACGTCGGCCTCCAGGAGCGCCGTCCGGATCTCCTTGAGCGCCTCGTCCACGTGGAACTCGGTGAGGTGTCCCTCGCCGCGAAGCTCCTTGAAGACGCGCTGGAGACGATTTGAGAGGGATTCGAACATCGCCCGGGCTGCGGAGTCTATCAGGCCGGAGAGAGCGGCTCTGAGAGTCCAACTCATTCATGGGCTTGACAGAACGCGGGATTCCCGTATCCTCTCTGCGAAGCTCGAGGCGGTACGAACCGTCTACTAGGTGTCTGTGTCCGTCAAGGACGACCCTCGAGTCCCGGATTTTTATCGCTCAGACAGGCCTTCAACGACCTGATCGATCACACATTAAGGAGTACCCCGAAATGAAGAAGCTCACGTCCGCCCTCGCCCTCGTCGCCGTCGCAGCGTCTCTCGTCGCCTGCAACAAGCCCGAGGAGAAGAAGACCGAAATCAAGGTTGAGGCTCCCAAGGTCGTCGAGGAGACCAAGACGACCACCACGAGCACGATGACCACGGCCCCCATGGCCGGGACGGCCTCCACGACCTCCACGACCACCACGACCACGACGTCCGCCGCTCCCGCCACGAAGTAAGCGGCGAGCTCCCAGGAACATCGAGACGCCCCGGCGAGCCGGGGCGTTTTCGTTTTCGGGCACCCGACTTGCTAAACGGACGGACCGGAGGAACCGATGAAGATTTCGTCGCTCTTTGGGGCCTCCCTTCTGGGTGCTCTCTGCCTTTCCGCGCTGCGCTCCCCCGCGGACACGATCTCGTCGATGGATTCGTTCCTCCCGGCCGTCCACATCAACGGAGCCAGCGGCGTTTTTCGAACCGACGTGACGATCTTCAATCCGGATCCGTCCGCCGCCGCCGCCGTCGATCTCTATTACACGGAAGCCGACCGAGACGGTTCTTCGAGTATCCCGTACCCCATTCCCGGCGATCTCGGACCGCGCTCCTCGGTCACGCTTACGGACGTCGTCCTTTCCACGTTCGGTTTCGGGTCGAGCTACGGCCTGATCGACATCAAGAGCTCTCTGCCGATCCACGTCACGAGCAACACGTACAACGTCGCCGGCGCCGTGCCGGGCACGTACGGACAGTTTTCGCCCGGCCAGCCGAAGCGAAACGCCGTCGGATTCGACAACTCCATTCTCGGCGACCTGTATCTCACGGGAATCCCGAATGACTCGAATCACCGGACGAACGCCGTGGTCATGAATCCGACCGAGTTCCCGCTCGAGGCCGGCCTCGAGCTCGTGGACCGGGATGGCAACCCGTACAAAACGGTCCTCGTCAACGTCCCTCCGTTCTCGCTCCATCAGCTCAACGACATCTTTCACGACGCCTTCGCCTCGGCCTCTCCTCCGGTGGGCGGCCCGTGGCGTCTCACCGTTTTCGTCAATTCCTCGAACGGTGCGCAGGCTCTCTGTTATGCGACGGTGACCGATCTGCGTACGGGAGATCCGTACCTCCTGACCGGCCAGCTCGCTCGTCCCTGAGGAGGGTTCCGGCTGCGTACTCTCCTCGTCGACCTCGGCAACGTCCTCGTCCGGTTCGATCACGACGTGACGCTCCGGCGAATCGAGGCGGCCACCGGCGTGCCTTCCGCGGCCCTGCGTCCGCACCTCTTCGGGCCGATCGAGCACGAATTCGATCTCGGACGGATGCCGGCGGCGGCCTTCTTTCGCGCGGCCGAGCGTGCCGCGGGGATTCCCCGGCTCGACGACGACCTCTGGATTCCGGCCTGGCGCGATATTTTCACGGTCGTTCCCGCGGCTCTCTCCGCGCTACGCCAACTCGAGCCTGACGTCGTGCCCATTCTCGTCTCCAACACGAATGCTCTTCACTGGGAAGGTGTGCTGCTCGTCGCTCCGGAGCTGCCTCGCCTCGTCCCCCTTCGGGCACTTTCCTTCGAGGTCGGCGCCGCGAAGCCCGATCCCGCGCACTTTCACGCCGCCCTCGCGCGCGCCGGAGCGCGGTCCGAAGACGCTCTCTACGCCGACGACCGGCCCGACCTCGTCGAGGCGGCGCGGGGCCTCGGCATCGACGGATTCGTCGTGGCCGATCCCGAGCTGTTCGCGGACGAGCTTCGCGACCGCGGCTTCCTCGCGCCGTCACCCGCGCACCTGCCCTCGCCGCCGGCGCACTTCGGGGGCGCCTCCTCACCGCACTTCGTGAAAGGCGTCACGGAGTTCCGGGCGGCGCGTTTCTTCGAGGCTCACGAAGAATGGGAACGGCTCTGGAAGGAAAGCAAAGGCGACGACAAGGTCTTTCTGCAGGCGCTCATCCAGCTCGCCGCGGCGTGCGTCCACATCGGGCGTGGCAACGCCGCGCCGGCGAAACGCCTTCTGGAGCTCGCGAAGGCGAAGCTGGATCGGTTCGGGAAGGAAGAGGGGGAAATAAACCTTGGATTTCTTAGAAAGGAAATCGGATCGGCCCTCGCGGAGGCTCCTGAGGCCCTTCTACGGGTCGATTTGCGCAGCTGGTTTCCAATGTGACGGCGCGCGCGGCGCCCCTGTTCCCCTCCAAGAAATCTCTTTCTCTCTCTTCTTCCTAAGCAAAATCTCCTTCTTTTTCCGGCACCCTCGGCAAGACGCCAGCCGCGCGCGCGGCGACTTCCGAGAGGAGCGTTCCGTCCGGCATGCGGCTCGCCGCGCCGTGCATTCCGCGCTGGCCGACGCCGAGGCGCGCGAGCGCTTCGCCGACGCGCCCGGAAATGCCGCGCGGGCGCGACCAGCCCGCAGCGGCTTCTTCGAGGACCACCCGGTAGGCCTCGGCAATGCGCTCGGGCCGCCGGGGCACGCCCCAGACCGACGCGGCGCGTCCCCTCTCAGGGGCGAGATCCGGCTCGAACGCGAGCCGCTCCATGGTCTGCGCGAGACGCGCGACCTCGTCGCCGCCGACCGGGATCTTGTCGGCAAACGCGTCTGGCAGCTCGCGGAACCAGCCCGTGTCCGACACGACGAGCGGCAGTCCGAAGCCGGCGAGACGGCACACGGCGTGGGAGGTCTCTCCCATCGTAGGATGGCGCAGGTTCACGGCGAAGGTCGCGGCGGAGGCCGCGCGCCAGAGGTCCACCTCGGACAGATAGCCGCCGAACCTCACGTCCTCCTGGAGGCCGCTCTCACGCACGGTGGATCGGAGGGCGTCGTCGTCCGCCACGGCTCCGCCGATGAAGAAGAAGGGCCGGCGCCCGGGCGGAAGCGTCGCGAGCGCCTCGAGGATCTTCGCGATGCGCTTGGCGGGCGACACGATCCCGAGCGTGATCCCGGCCGGCCGGTCCCGCGGGAAGCCGAGGGCCTCGCGCGCCTCGAGGATTGGCGTCCGCGGGGCGGGCGCGACGTGCTGCGGGATCGTGAGGGCGCGGGTGCCTGGGCACTCCGCGAGAACCGCGCCGGTCACGAGCTTCGAATGCGAGACGACCGCTTCGGCGGCACGGATCACTCCCGCGGACATCGGATAGCGCCACGGGTCGAGGTCCCAGACCGGGACGCAGGAGCCATCCCTGAGCGTCGCGGCAAACGCCATCCCGCGCACGCCATGCGCCCGTTCCAGCTCGCGGACGTAGTCGCCGGACCGTGAGCGCGTGAGGTACGCCGCCGCGAAGAGATGGTGGAGGACGAACTCGTGGAGAACCACGACCGCCGGAGTCCGGCGTTCCGGATCGAAGAGCGCCTCGACGGACGGCGCGTGAAGCGGATCGTTGCCGATCTGGACGAGGAGCACGTCGTGGTTCGCCTTCAGCGCGGCGGCCGCGTTCGCGGGTTCGTACGAAGAGACCGAAAGAGAGGGATTCTTAGAAAGTGAAGAGAGGATCTCTGCGTCGTAGTCCGCGATGCCGGAGCGCGTGGGTGGGAGAGGGCCGATGAAACCTACCGAGAGGGGCATTTATCGAATTCCGCCCGCATCGAGCAGCGCCCGCACGGCATTTTCCCAGGAGATCCCTCTTACCCTTTCAAAGCCTCTTTCTCCGAATTCCCTCGATTTCTGCGCGTCCGCAAGAAGAGCTGTTGCCGACTCGGCGAGGGCTTCCGCGCTCGGCGCGACGACGCGGCCGTTCTCCCTGTCGACGACGAACTCCAGCGGCCCGCCCGAGTCCGTGCACGTCACGACGGGCTTCTTCGACAGGAACGCCTCGAGCGCGATGTAGCCATAGTCCTCGTCGGCCGGCGGAAAGATCACGACACCGCAGGTCGCGTAGAGACCGAGGAGCTCGTCGTCGGACACGCGCCCGGCGAAGCGAATTTCGGCGCCGCTCTTTCCGGCAAGAGCTTCCAACCTGGCGCGGTCGGCGCCGTCACCCGCGATGACGAGCCGGAATCTCCCGGCTGCGGCCGCCGCGATCGCGAGATCCACCCGCTTCCACGCGTCGAGCCGGCCGGCCACGAGCGCAAATCCTCTCGAGACCTCGCACCGATAGCGTCCCGCGAGCGGCGGCGGATGATAGAGAGCCTCCGCCTCGATCCCGTTGAACCGCGCGAGCCGGTCCGCGGTGTTCTTCGCGTTCGTGAAGATCTTGCGCGCTTCCGAGAGGCCCGTGCGATCCGCTTCGGCGATCAGCTCGCGCCAGCGCGAGTCCTCGGGCGAGGCGGTGAAATCGCTCTGGGAGGTGCCGAAGCGGTCGTAGGCCTGGCGGAACTGATGGATCAGCCAGACGACCTTGTTCTCGTGCCTCACGAGGTAGGACGGGAACTTCATGGGGATGACGAGATCGACGCGCTTGCCGTCCGCTTCCGAAACGTCGAGAAGCCTCCACGCGAGCGCCGAGGTCAGAATCTCCGCGCGCGGGTACCACTTGAACGGAAGGCGCACGAGGTCGGCCTCGTGACCGGAGGCGGCGATCTCGCGCACGAGCCCCTCGGCGTGACGTTCGGCGCCGCCGGAGGAGAACGGCACCTGCGCCGTGCAGACGAGGACGCGCGCCATCCCTTCCCCTACTTCACGCCCGTGACGGCGTAATCCTGCGGGGCGAAAAGAAGGCGCGCGAGCGGTGCGAACCGTGGGTCGTCGGCGAGACCCCTGGGCAGCCCCTCCGACTCCGGAACGGGAGAGCGGAAGCCCACTTCGACGTCCCGGAACCCGGACGCCGTCAGGAGCCGTGCGAGCGAAGGCGCGGGGACCGGCCTCACGTGCGTGAGGTCCATCCAGAACCAGCGCATCGCATAGACGGACTCGGGATTGATCGTCTCGAAAAGCACGCGGCCGGTCGGCGCGAGCTTCCGGAGGGCGAGCTCCACGAGGTCGAAGAGGGACGCGGCCGGAAGGTGCTCGACGACCTGGAAGGCCGTCACGCCCCCGAGTGAGGAGTCCGCGCGGGCAGCGAGCCACGTGAAGAGGTCGGCTTGATCCACCGCGAGCTTCTTCTCTTTCGCGCGCGCGGCCATCACGGGGTTCGCGTCGCAGCCGATCGCGGCGACTCCCTCGGCGGTCAGAGCCTCGAGGAACTCTCCGCGCCCGCAGCCGAGGTCGGCGACGGGCCCGGGCGCGCCGCGAAAACGGGCGGCGTCGCTCGCCTGGCGGGCACGAATCTCCTCTTCGCTTCCCCGGAAATGCTCCTCGAAGTCGGCGTAGAGACCCGCGCGCAGGGGGTCGTCGGCACGCACCGCGGAATCCGCAGCCTGCCCACGCGCGACGGGTGAGGGCCGGGCTTCGGAGAGGTTCTGCAAATTGCTTCGAAGGGAGGACCAATCGAGGCGCAGCATCCGGAGGCCTTCGTTCGCCTCTTCGACCTTTCCAAGAATCCCCCGGGTTTCCTCCGCCGACCGTTCCCTCTCCCGCGCGAGCGCCTCGAAGCGCTGGTCGCGGTCCTTTTCGAGCGCGTCCAGCCGGCGCTGGCTCGCTCGGAGCTCCTCGCCCGCGCTCTCGCGTGCTTCGCTCTCGCGCGCGAGCCGCGCGTTGAAGCCTTCGTCGCTCTCCGTGATCTGCCGCAGGACGGCCTCCGTCTCGAGAAGCGCGCCGCGGAGGGATTCGAGGAGCGCGGAGTTGAATGTCGTCTGGTCCCGCGTGACGATCCTGAGGACGCGCAGCAGCGCGGCCTTGAGCGGCCGCAGAGAGGCGCCGGCCGGCAGCACGGGGGCGACGAAGCGTCCCGCGTTTTCCAGCATCGTTCGCGGCCCCGTGTACGCGGGGACGCCCGGCGAGGGGGCGGACCGTTGGGCCGGCGCGTTCGTCGGCGCGAGACCCGAGCCGGAGAAAGCCGCGAGCGACGTGATCTGCTCCGCAAGCTCGGCGGCCAGGGCCGCGACGTCGCGTTTCGCCGCGTCCTCGGGCTTTCCGCTCATGCGTCGCTTATATTAAGCGCGAATGATCGGAAGGAGACTCATGGAGAAGCTTCGGAGCACGGCGGCGCGCTACGACTACCTGATTCCGTGGCTCGTGCTCGTCCTCGTCGTGGGGATCACGGCAGGCGTCCTTCAGGTCCTCATCGTCAAGCTGCTGCGCTGACGCGGGCGTCTCGGGCGAGGGAGCGCAGCACGCGAACGAGCATCACCCCCACGGCGAGCGCCATCGGACCGACGAAGACCCCCAGGAGCCCGAACGCCGGTATTCCCCCGAAAACGCCCAGGAAGACCATGAGGGTCGAGAGATCCGAGTCCTTTCGGCCGATGAGGAGAGGCTTGAGGACGTTGTCGGCGAGCAGGGACGTGACGAGCACGTTCCAGAGCAGAAAGCCGATCGCCATCCCCGTGCGACCCTGAATGAACAGTGCGACGAGACCGGGCAGCCAGACGATGGCCGTCCCTCCCACGGGAAGGAGCGAGAGGACCCCCATCGCGACGCCCGCGAGAATCGCGGAAGGAAGGCCGGCGGCCGCCCACGAGAGCCCGCCGGAGGCGCCCTGCACCATGGCGCATACGAGCGAGCCCTTGAAGATGGCCTCGAGCATTCCACCCAGAGACTGGACGATCCGGTGGCGCTCCGCATCCTCGATCGGAAAAAGGTCGCTGACCGCCTCCGCCAGGTCCTCTCCGTCGATCAGCAGGAAGAAAAGCAGGAAGAGCGTCAGGAAGAAGTTGATCAGCGCCTCGAGAAAGGACAGCGCAACGTCGCCGCTCTTGGCCGCGAGAAACGCCGACGCCTTCGTCGCGAACTCGGCTCCCCGCGCCTGCATCTCGTCCGAGGAGAGACCCGTGCGCGTCTCGATCCACGTCAGCGCCGGCCCGACCCCCGGCAACGTCGCGAGATCGCCGAGCGTCCGCAGCTCGCGGGCGCGAAGCTTCTCCCCGATCGCCGTGACCGCGGCGGAGGCCTGATTCACGATCGCCTTGCCGAGGAGAACGGCCGGAAGCAGGACCACGATCCCCGTCGAGATCGAGAGGATGGCCGCCGTCAGGCCTGGCCGCCCCGGCACGCGCGCCTTGAAGCGCCCCCACAGGGGCCAGAGAGCGACCGCGAGGATGACACTCCAGGCGATCGACGTCAGGAACGGGCGGAGGACGACGAAGCAAAGAATCCCCGTCCCGAGGACGAGGAGAAAAAAGAAGGCTAGCGGGTAGGTACGGCCCTCTGCGCGCGCGGTCATCGGACGGGAAGGATCATACGAAATGGCTTGCTAGACTGAAGTGTCATGCGGCCCGCCCCCTCGTGCGCTCCGCGCCAGCCGCCACCCCCTCTCCCCGACGATCCCGCCGGCCTTTCCAGGGCCGCGATCGAGTCGGCGCTCGCGCACGGCTTCGCCGCCGCCGGCATCCTCGCGGTGACGCGGCCGCTCTCGTTCGACAGGTACCGCGCGTGGCTCGAGAGCGGATTTCACGGGGAGATGGCGTATCTCGACCGTGACGCGTCCGCGCGCGAGCGCTTCGATTCGATTCTTCCCTACACGCGGGCGGTCCTCGCGGTCGCGCGCGCCGTGGAGGGCCGCGGGCCGGGCAACGTCGCGCAGTTCGCGCGAGGCGAGGACTACCACCGCGTGGTGCGCAGGTACCTGAAGGCCGTCATCGAGGATCTTCGCCCGATCGCCCCCCGCGGCACGCATTTCCGGGTCTGCGTCGACACGGCGCCCCTTCTCGAACGGGACATCGCGGTGCGCGCGGGTCTCGGCTTCCTTGGCAGAAACGGGCTCTTGATCGTCCCGGGTCTCGGCTCGCACGTGGTCCTCGGAGAGGTCCTGACGGACGCCGCTCTCGCGCCGACCGCTGCGCCCGCCGATCCGGGCGCGGACCGCTGCGGGACGTGCACGGCCTGCCTCGACGCGTGCCCGACGGCCGCCTTCGTCGCGCCGCGCGTCCTCGATGCGCGGAAATGCATCTCGTACCTCACGATCGAGAAGAGGACGCCCTTCGCGCCGGAAGAAGAGGCCGCGCTCGAGGGCCGCCTCTTCGGATGCGACGTGTGTCAGGACGTCTGTCCGTTCAACGCGGCCCGCGGCGTCGCGCCTGGAGGACCGGCGGCCTCACTCGACCCCGAGGAGGTCCTCGCCCTCGGAGCAGACGGCTTTCGGGCGCGCTTCTTCGGCTCGACGATCTGGCGGGCGACGCACGAAGGCCTCGCGCGGAACGCGTCGGCGGCTCTCCGCCGCGAGGCGTCCCGATGAGCGGGACGCAGCTCGTCGTCGCGGGGATCTTCGTCCGCGAAGGACGGCTCCTCATGTCGCGCCGGCCGGACCGCGGGGCGTGGCCGGGGCTCTGGGAGCTGCCCGGCGGCAAGGTCGAGGACGGGGAGACGCCGGAAGAAGCGCTCGTGAGGGAATGGAAGGAGGAGATGGACGTCACGCCGCTTGCGCTCGCGCCCTGGAGGTTCGAGACCATCGCGGGGGCGGTGCCGGGAGGCTCCTCGCAGCACGTGACGCTGTTGTTTCTTCGAATTGGGGGGTTGGCCGGCGTGCCGCGCGCCGCCGCCGTGGACGCCGTGAGGTTCTCGCCCGCGGCGGAGGCCCGCCTTCTCCCCACGCCGCCCGGCGACGCCGCGGCCCTGCGTCATCTCCTCGAGGAGGCCGGGGGCGGCGACTTCGCGAACACCGAGTCCGACGAAGGGCGGGACCTCGTTCGCGCGCTCGCCTCCCGCTCCCCCTTCATAGAAAACTCCGAATCGATCTCTTCGATCCGCGCCCTGGCGTTCGACAAGCCGCGGAAGAACGGCGCGGGCGTCGTCTCCGGCCTCCTCGTCGCGACGCCGGACGGTGCGCGCGCCTACCGCAACGTCTGCCCCCACGTCTCGATCCCTCTCGACCGCGGCGGCGAGCCTCTTCTCACGGTCGACGGTCTCTTCCTGGTCTGCCGCAACCACGGCGCCCTCTTCGCGCCGGAGGACGGGTTCTGCGTGGCCGGGCCGTGCGAAGGCGAATCTCTCGTCCCGCTTCCGATCGCGCGGCGCGGGACCGGTTGGGCTCTCGACGATGAAGGCACCCGATGACGGGAACCCTTCTCCTCGTCCTCTATCTGCTCTGCGCGGCCGCGTCCGCCTTCTTCGCATCCGCCGAGACGGCGATCACTTCCCTGACCGACGCCGCGATCTTCCGCATGAAGAGCGCGGGCGAGAAGAGCGCCGAGCGTCTCGAGCGCATGCGGGACGAGCTCCCGCGCACGCTCGGAACCCTCCTCGTCGGGAACACGCTCGCGAACGCCGCCGCCGGTTCGCTCGGCGCCGGCCTCGCGATCTCGGCGTTCGGAGAGAAATGGGGCGTCCTCGTCGCGACCGTCGTGACGACCCTTCTCCTCCTCGTGGTCTCGGAAGTCACGCCGAAGACGCTTGCCGCGCGGAGGCCCGAACAGGTCGCGGCCCTCTTCGTCGGTCCGATCTCGTTTTTCGTCCGCCTCCTCGCGCCCCTGACGCACCTCCTCTCGGCGATCGCGCGGTGGATCCTCGGCCCGTTCGGCGCCGACGAGCCGGCGGACGTCACCGGCGAGGACGTCAAGAGCGTCATCAACCTGTCCCGCGAGCAGGGCGGCCTCAAACGCGAGGAGAGCGAGCTCCTCCACGCGGTTCTCGCGTTCGGCCAGACGCCCGTCAAGGAAGCCATGGTGCCGCGCGCGCGCATCGTCCTCCTCCCGGTCCTCGCCACGTTCGAGCAGGTCGAGGCCGTTTGCCGCGAGCATCGCTACAGCCGCTATCCGGTCTTTCGGCAGAATACCGACGACATCATCGGGATTCTCCACGTGAAGGACCTCTTCGACGTCTCGGACGCCGACGAAAAGACGTTCGAGATGAGCCGTCACCTGCGTCCCGCGGTGTTCGTGCCCGAGCTCAAGCGATCCGAGGATCTCTTCAGGGAGATGCGTCGCCGCCGGTTCCACATGGCGGTCGTGGTGGACGAGAGCGGCGCCGTGGCCGGCCTCGTCACGCTGGAGGACCTCATCGAGCAGATCGTGGGCGACATCTTCGACGAGCACGACGAGCCGGCGGGACGCCCCGAACGCGACGGCACGTCGCTCCTCGTCGAAGGCGCGTATCCTCTGGCGTCGCTCGAGCGCGATCTGGGGGCCTCGTTCGACGACCCGGACGACGAGACGGTCGCCGGCCTTCTCCTTCGGAAGTTCGGGCGCATTCCAAGAGCCGGAGCCCGCACACGGGAAGGCGAGATCGAGTTTCTCGTCGAGCGCGCCTCGCCCCGCGCCATCGAGCGCATCCGCATCCTCCGCGTTCCGGCGGCTCCCCAGGCCGTGCCGGCCGACGCACGAAAGGCCTGAAACACGTGACCGAATCTCCTCGTGTCGTGACCCTGATCCCCGGCGACGGCATCGGACCCGAGATCACCGCCGCCGTGTCCGCCATCCTCGAGGCCGCCGGAGCCGGCCTCGCCTGGGAGCGCCAGGACGCCGGAGAGGCGAGCATCAAGGTTTCCGGGATGCCGCTTCCTCCCGCCACGATCGCCTCCATCCGGCGGACGAAGGTCTGTCTCAAGGGACCCGTCACGACGCCCATCGGCACCGGCTTCCGAAGCGTGAACGTGACTCTCCGCCAGGCGCTCGACCTCTACGCGAACCTGCGGCCCGTCAAGAACGTGCCCGGCGTCGCCTCCCGTTACGGCGATCTCGACCTGGTCGTCGTGCGCGAGAACACGGAGAGCCTCTATTCGGGAATCGAGCACGTCGTCGTGCCGGGCGTCGTCGAGTCGATCAAGGTCATCACCGAAAAGGCTTCCACGCGCATCGCGCGCTTCGCCTTCGCGTGGGCCCGCGCGAAGGGCCGCAAGAAGGTGACGATCGTGCACAAGGCGAACATCATGAAGCTCTCGGACGGCCTCTTTCTCGACAGCTGCCGGAACGTCGCCACGGACTTCCCCGACATCGAGGTGAACGACGTCATCGTCGACGCGGCCTGCATGAAGCTCGTCATGAACCCGAAGCAGTTCGACATGCTGCTCCTCGACAACCTCTACGGAGACATCGTCAGCGACCTCGCTTCCGGCCTCGTCGGGGGGCTCGGCATCACGCCCGGAGCGAATCTCGGCGAGACGTGCGCCGTCTTCGAGTCGGTGCACGGCTCGGCTCCCGACATCGCCGGCAAGGGCATCGCGAACCCGACGGCGCTCCTTCTCTCGGCCGTGATGATGCTCCGCCACATCGGCGACGAGGCGTGTGCCCGGCGCGTCGAGGGAGCTCTCTTTGCGGCCCTCGAGGAGGGAGGCGCGAGGACTCGCGATGTCGGCGGGACGGCGACGACACAGCAGTTCGCGCGGGCCGTCGCCGCGAAGCTCTGAGCGGAGACGCGTTGCCCAAGATCGTTTTTTTGAACGAGGGCAAGAGGGCGAACGTCGCCGCCGGCCGGACGGTGCTCGACGTCGCGCTGGAGCTCGGCGTCGCGATCGGAAACGTCTGCGGCGGGGGCGGGACGTGCTCCACCTGCCGCATCGCGTGCGTCCTCAACCCCGAGAACCTTTCGCCGCTCCAGCCGAACGAGATCGCCTTCGAGCTCGGAGAAAGCGTGCGACTCGGCTGCCAGGCGCGCATCGAAGGAGACGTGGGGGTTCGCGTCGTGCCGATTCCGAGGGCGATCCTTGTCTAGGCCGTCCATCCGGCGGGCCCTGCGCCGCGCGGGCGCGGAGACGCCGCCGCGCGCGCCGCGCCCCGACGGCCCGCGGAACCTGGACAGGATCCCGCCGCCGAAGATCTTCCTGCCCGGCGAGACCGAAGCTGCGGGCTTCGTCGACTTCTCGGACGTCTTCGGGCGCGTCGCCCCGGTCGAGATGGAGATCGGCGTCGGCAAGGGCTCGTTCCTCCTCGCGGCCGCGGCCGCGCGAGGCGATCGGAACTGGTTCGGCCTCGAGATCGAGCCCGAGTACGCCGCGATCGTGCGTCTCAGGGCCGCGCGGGCGGGCCTCTCGAATCTCCGCGTCGAACGCCTCGACGGCAAGGCGTTCGTGCTGCGCCGGCTTTCCCCCGGATGCCTCGCGGGCCTTCACGTGTATTTCCCGGATCCGTGGCCCAAGAAACGGCACCACAAGCGCCGTCTCGTGGATGCCCCGTGGGCGGAGGCCGCCGCTCGCTCTCTCGCGCCCGCGTGCGCTCTGAGGGTCGCCTCGGACCACGAGGAGTACTTCGCGTTGATGGACGAGGTGCTCTCGAAAGAGTCTCTCTTCGAGAAGCTCGCGCCCGAAGAGGCGGGCGACTGGTCGACGGGAACGAGCTACGAATTGAAATTCCGGAGGACGGGTCGGCCGATCTACAAGGCGGTCTTTCGAAGGCGCGCTTCGGGCTCGGTGCGCTGACGCTCCTCGGGCACCGTCGAGACGAGCACAGAGGCTTCCTCGCGCCCTTTTGCGAGGAGCGGCTTGAGGAATTTGCGGAAGTAGTCGATTCCCGAGATGAGCGCCATCGCGGTCATCACGTAGAGGGCCGCCCGACCCGTCTTGCGCCAGAGACCGATGTCGTCGAGCTTGCCGCCCATGATCATCAGGGAGATCCCGACGATCTGACTCCCCATCTTCCATTTGCCGAGCTTCGAGGCGGCGATCGTCAGCCCGTGGCTCACGGCGATCGAGCGCAGCCCGGTCACCGCGAACTCCCGACCGATGATGATGCACACGCACCAGGCGTCGGCCTCCTGCAGGTCGACGAGCGAAATCAGCGCGGCCGAGACCAGGAGCTTGTCCGCGATGGGGTCCAGGAGCATCCCCATCGTCGTCACTTTCTTGAAGCGTCTCGCCCAGTAGCCGTCCAGCCAGTCCGTGATCGCGGCGAGGAGAAAGACGGCGAGCGCGAGGTACTCGCGAGCCGGAAGCTTCGTCAGGAGGATGACGACGAGGAGCGGAACGAGAAAAATCCGGAACAGGGTGAGCGCGTTGGGGACGTTGACGAACACCAGACCACGATTCTAGACCCGCGAGCGGTCACGGGGCCGCGCGCTGGACACGCCCCGATCGCTCCCTGACAATCGGCTGCCCCATGGAAAATGCCCCCATCGTCTTCGGCACCGACGGCTGGCGGGGGCGCATCGCACGCGATCTCACGTTCGACAGCGTTCGCCGCGTCGTGTCCGCAGCTGCCTCGTGGACGATCGACGAGACGAACGTCGAGCCGGGAGATCCCTGGACGCTCCCGGTCGTCTTCGACACGCGATTCCTCTCCCCGGAGCTGGCCGCCGAGAGCGCTGCGCTCCTCTCTTCCCTCGGTTTTCGCGTCCTGCTGTCGGACCGCCCCGCTCCGACGCCGTGCGCGTCGTGGCACGTCGCCTCCCGCGGCCTCAGGGCGGGCCTCGCGATCACGGCGTCCCACAACCCGCCGCCCTGGAACGGCGTGAAGGTGAAATCCTCGTTCGGCGGCAGCGCGACCCCCGCCACGTACGACGCGATCGCCCGAGCCGTGGACCGGCCCGTGGCGGAAAAGACCGGCGGCTCGGTCGAGACGCTCGACCTCGCCACGCCGTACCGCGATGCGCTCGCGAGCCTCGTCGATCTCGAGGCGATCCGCGGGGCCGGCCTCAGGGTCCTTTTCGACGCGATCCACGGAGCGGCGGGGACGCTCCTCGAAGCGATCGTCGGCGCCGGCCACCCGACGACCGTGGTCTCGCTCCGTGCGAACCGCGATCCGCTCTTCGGCGGAGTCAACCCCGAGCCCATTCCCGAGAATCTCGCCGCGTCGCGGCGGGCGCTCACCGAGGGTCGCTTCGACGTCGTGCTCGCGAGCGACGGAGACGGCGACCGGCTCGGCGTGCTGGACTCGGGCGGCCGCTTCGTCACGCCGCACCGGATCCTCGCGCTCCTGGCCGAGAGTCTCACGATTCGCGGTCGCATCCGCGGCGGCATCGCGAAGACGTTCTCGACGTCGCTTCTCCTCGACCGCGTCGCCTCGCGTCTCGGCGTGGAGCTCCACGTCACGCCGGTGGGCTTCAAGCACATCGCCGCGAAGATGATTTCCGGCGAGGTCGCGATCGGCGGCGAGGAATCGGGCGGCCTGGGCGTCTCCTTCCACCTGCCCGAGCGCGACGGAGTCCTCTCGGCGCTCCTCGTCCTGGAGGCGATCGCGCACTCGGGCGGGACGCTCGAGACGATGTTGACCCGACAGGAAGCCGCCTACGGCGCGCTCGCCTACGGCCGCCGGGACCTCCATCTGCCGATGCAGGTCCTGCGCGCTTTCGTCGAGAGCCTGAGGTCCGGTCCGCCGGCCTCCCGTTGCGGCGAGCGCGTGACGGGCATGGACGACATGGACGGCGTGAAGCTGCTCTTCGGGTCTCGCGGCTGGCTGCTCCACCGGCTCTCCGGTACGGAGCCCATCATCCGCATCTACGCCGAGCACGAGGATCCGGGGATGATCGCGAAGCTCCTCGACGAGACGGAGGCGGAGCTCGCGAAGCTTCCAAGTTGAGCCCCGGTCGTCGAGACCGCAGAGATGTTCGTTTCACGGTATGTCGCGGCCCGCGGCGGCTTGGGGAAGATCAAATCGATTCGAACGTTGGTTCTCCGCGGTCCTCCGCGCGAGGGAGGCAAGCCCGGACGGTTCATGGCCCGAGCGCGGCCTTGTTACTGGCTCGTTGGCGAGCCTTCGGCTCGGCGGGGCGCGAAACAGAGGCAGTCGCGCAATTTCGAGCCGCGCTCACGATCGATCCCACCTACACGCGGGCGTCCGAAGCGCTCGTGCAGTCGCCGCCGGCGAAAATGAGATAACGCGGCAACACGCTACCGCGCGTCGGCGAGGACGAATCCGGAACCGCTGAAGCGCATCGAGGCGCCCGCGCCGAGGCCCGCGAGCGGATCGGACTCCGAGAGGAGCTCGGGCAGGACGTCTCCCCCGTAGGCGACGACGGCGCGCGCGGCAATGGCGAGCGGCTGACCCTGCGTGACCTCGAATCGGGCCGGCTCGGACGAGACCGCGAGCGCCACGGCCCCGCTGCCCGACAGCTTCAGGAAGGGAGGCGCCGTGCGGTCACCCGCGTCCGGCGTTACGTCCGCGCGGCACGAGAGGGCGCTCTCGAACGCGAGCAGCCTCTCGGGATGGACCGAGAGGGTCTCGCTCGCGAGCGCCTTGAGCCACGGCACGCGGCCCGGATCCGCCACGAGCAGGATGCCGTCGCCCGACGCGCCGACGAGGATTCGGTCGAGGCCGTCGGGCGTGGCAGCCGGAGAGCTGTCGATCACCGGCGATCCCGAGCGGCCCACCACGATTCCGCGCCGCACGCGCACGCCGCTCGCGCAGGAAACGGAAAGGAATCCGCCGGGCTTCGGGGAGAAGGGTCCGAGAGGCCGGGCCACGGCCGGCGCGGCGGTCTCCAGCCCGGCCAGAATGGCCATGGAGGGCCGCGGCCTCACACCCGAGGAGATCTTGTTCTTGCCGCTCGCCGTGAGGGAGTCCAGCGGCTCGGGCTTTACCATCGGGCTCGGCCGGGTGTCGGCCGGGGAGGGGCTCTTCGCCGTCGCGATCCGCACCTCGGCCGCCGCGGCGCGCGCCGTGCGGGCGACCGAGTCGTCTCCCTCGGCCCCGTCCTTGAGCTCCGCGCCCGCCATCTTGAAATGCCGCTGCGCTTCGTCCCAGGCTCCCCGCCGCTGCGCGACGAGTCCCAGCGTCAGATGCGCCTTGCGATGCGCCGGCGCGAACCCGAGGACCTTCTCGAGCGGCTCTCGCGCGTCGCGATCCCGGCCCGACTTGAACAGGATGAGGCCGAGGTTGAACAACAGCGGAACCGACTCGGCATGCTCGTTGAGGAGATCGCGCGTCATCGTCTCGGCCTCGTCGTACTGGCCCAGATGGAAGAGCGTGATCGAGAGATTGAGCAGGACTTCGGGGTCGCGGGGGCGCAACCGCCGCGCCTCCTCGAACTCGCGCCGCGCGGTCTCGTGGTAACCGCGGGCCATCTCCTCCTTGCCGCGGTTCAGGTGGAGGAGGAAGAGTCCGTGGTCGAAGAAGGGCGCGGGTCTGAAGGCCCTGGTCGTCTCTGATCCCCGCGTGGCCGCCATTCCGCCCCCGTCCGCCTCAGCGCACCCGCCCGAGCAGAGGAGCCTGTCGTTCCGTGAGGTCGACGGCCGTGTTCGAAAGGACCGCCATGCCGTTCATGCTCGAGACGCGGATCGGAGCCGCCGGCCTCGTCGGCGTTCCCCGGAAGCCGCCGCCGAACGCAGGCCCAGCTGCGCCCTCTCCGTGCCGCGCGACCAGGACGCGCCGGATGTACTCGCGCGTTTCGCGGTATGGCGGCACGCCGGAGTGGTGCGTCACGGCGTTCTCGCCGGCGTTGTAACCCGCGAGCGCGAGGGTGACGTCGCCCTTGAACTGCTCGAGAAGGGCGGCGAGGTATCTCACGCCCGCGCGAATGCTCTGTCCCGCGTCATTCCGGTCGGAGACGCCGAACCTCATGGCCGTGCCCGGCATGAGCTGCATGAGGCCGCGGGCGCCCTTCCGCGACGCGGCGCGCGGGTTGAAGTTGGACTCCACGAGCATGACGCTCTTGACGAGCGCCGCGTCGACGCCCGCCGCGCGCGACTCGCTCGCGATCGTCGCGTCGTACGGAGACGGCGTGTTCCGGCGTTCGACGAGGTAGGCGTCCGAAGGCACGCCCCCGTTCACGCGCCAGCCGCTGCCGACCTTGTCGTTGAAGATCAGCGCCGAGCCGTTCGACTGCCGCACGAGATGGACGTCTGCTTGCAGGACCCCCGCCGCCGCGAGCACAGCGACCACCGACACCCGGGTCAGAACGATCCCGCGAGACAGCATTGCCCGAAGATTATAGCCCAGCGGGGTACAGCCTCAGGGGGCGAGCCGCTCCCTCACCTTCGCGACGCCCAGCGCGAGGGCCGGCTCGATCTGGGCCGCGTCCTTGCCGCCCGCCTGCGCGAGATCGGGCTTTCCGCCGCCCTTTCCCCCGACCGCCGGCGCCATGACCTGCGCCAGCTCGTTGGCGGAGACCCGGGCCACGAGGTCGGACGTCACGGCTGCGAGCAGCGTGACCTTGCCTTCCAGCTCGGTTCCGAGGAGGACGACGCCGGACTTCAGCTTGCTTCGGAACGTGTCGGCGAGATTACGCAGCTCGTTCGTCGGGAGCGACGGCACGCGGCGGGCGAGGACCTTCACTCCCGCAATCTCCTCGATGCCATCGTTGTCGCGGCCGGAGACGTCCGAAGAGGACGAAGAGGAAGACTTCTTAGAAGGTGAATGTCCAGAGGCAGAGGCGCCCGGCTGCCCGCCCGAGGCGACCATCGCGCCTGCGCTCACCCCCGCGCCGCCGCCCGCCAGCGCGAGATCGCGCTTGAGAGCGGCAATCTCTTTTTCTCTCCTTCTAAGCAAATCGACCATTTCCCTGAGCTTCGAGGGCAGCACGTCGAGCGGTGTGTTCACGATCTGCGAGATCTGAGAAAGGATGTCTTCGTCCCTCTGGAGCCTTTCGACCGCGTTCAGCGACGTGACCGCCTCGAGGCGGCGGACGCCCGCAGCGAGGCCCTTGTCCGAAAGGACCTTGAAGGCGCCGATTTCGCCCGTGCGCCCGACGTGACAGCCGGCGCAGAGCTCCGTCGAGAAGCCCGGCACGTCGACCACGCGAACGCGCTCGCCGTACTTCTCGCCGAAGAACATCATGGCGCCTTTCTTCTTCGCGTCGTCCATCGACATGACGGCCTTTGACACCTCGCGGTCGCGCAGGATTTCCTCGTTTACGAGGCGCTCGATCTCGCGGATCTCCTCGGCGGTCGTCGGGCGCGAGGCCGCGTAGTCGAAGCGCAGGCGGTCCGGCGAGACGAGCGAGCCCATCTGGCGAACGCTCTCCCCGAGGACCTTCCGCAGCGCGGCATGCAGGAGGTGCGTCCCCGTATGGTTCGCCTGGGTCTTGCGGCGCGTCCACTCGGGAACACCCATAGAAACCAACTGCCCGGGGGCCAGGGCACCAGAAGAAATTCTTAGAAGGTGAAGAATGGCGCGGCCATTGGGCGCGCGGCGCGTGTCGAGGACCGTCGCGGCGCCCGCCTCGCCGCCGGTTCCCTTCCAGAGGAATTCCCCCTGGTCGGCGACCTGGCCGCCGCCCTCGGGATAGAAGACGGTGCGTTCCATGACGACCCACCCCTGCTGACCAGCGGTGAGGCGTTCGCCACGTTCGAAGAGACCCTGCTTAGAAGGTGTAAAGAGACCGAGGACTCGCCCGCCTTCCAGGCTCACGAAATCCTGCTCGGGATACCCGCGGAATTCGGTCGTCCACGACGGATCGATCTGGTCGTCCGGCGGCAGACCGCCCTCCCCTTCGAACTTCGACGCGCCCTTGCTCCGCTCGCGGGCCGTGGCGAGCTCCTTTTCGAAGCCCGCAACGTCCAGCTTGACGCCTTCATCAGAAGAAATCTCTTCGATCGTCTCCAGCGGAACACCATACGTGTCATAGAGGCGGAAGGCAGCCTCGCCCGAAAGAAGCGCCTCGCCGCGACGCCGCATTTCCGAGATCGCCTCGCCGACGCGGTCGACGCCGACAGACATCGTCTTCGCAAAGCGCGCCTCTTCTTCTTCGATCAACCCGAAGATCGCCTTTGCGCCGGGATTCTCTTCACCTTCAAAGAAAATCTCCAATGACTCCGTTACCCCGGGGACGAGCCTGAAGAGGAACGTATCGACGATGCCCAGCCGGCGCCCGTACCGGACTGCACGCCGAATGATCTTTCGCAGAACGTATCCGCGGCCTTCATTCGAAGGAATGACTCCGTCCGCGATGAGCATCGTCGCGGCGCGGGCGTGATCGGCGACGACCCGGAACGGCGCGTCTTCGACCGCCATCCCTCCGACGTACTTCCGGCCTGAGATTGCCTCGATCTTCGCGATGATTCGCGCGAACAGGTCCGTGTCGTAGTTGTTGTTCTTTCCCTCGAGGATCGCGGTGATGCGCTCGAGGCCGGCGCCCGTGTCGACGCTCGGCTTCGGGAGCGGGGTCATCTTCCCGGAGGCGTCGCGGTCGAACTGCATGAAGACGAGATTCCAGATCTCCATGACGCGATCGCCTGCGCCGTTCGGCGTCGCGTCGCCGGGCACTCCGTCGCCCTGGTCGTAGTGGATCTCGCTGCACGGGCCGCAGGGACCCGTATCGCCCATCGACCAGAAGTTGTCCTTCTCGCCGAAGCGGGCGATGCGTTCTTTCGGGAGGTACTTCCCCCACAGCGCGGCCGCCTCGTCGTCGTCCGTGAAGACCGTCGCCCACAGGCGCGAGGGGTGGAGCCCGTAGCGTCCCGTGACGAGCTCCCACGCGTAGTCGACCGCCTCCTCCTTGAAGTAATCGCCGAAGGAGAAATTGCCGAGCATCTCGAAGAAAGTGTGGTGCCGCGCCGTGTATCCCACGTTGTCGAGGTCGTTGTGCTTGCCGCCCGCGCGCACGCACTTCTGCGAGGAGGTCGCCCGCACGTAGCCGCGCTTCTCCCGCCCGAGGAAGAGGTCCTTGAACTGGTTCATCCCCGCGTTCGTGAAGAGCAGGGTCGGATCCTCGGCCGGCACGAGCGAGGAGGACGCCACGCGCGTGTGCCCCTTCTCCTCGAAGAAGGACAGGAACGTCTCGCGGACCTTGCGGGAGGTCCAGCCGGAGGCCGCCATGGCTCGGAGGATAAGGGGTCTCCCCCCCACCCCCCTAGCCAGGCTGGTTGGAGAAGTCGAACGGCGAGGCCGCCTCCTCCGAGCTGAGCGCATCGGGCGACTGCAGGGCGCCTTCCATGAGCTCGTTCGCGATGTCCGACGTCGACTGGATGCCCTGCACCTTGAGCTTGAACTCGTTCGGGTTCGACGAGCGGCGGATCGCCTCGTCCAGCGTGATGAGGCCCGTCTTGTAGAGCTGGAAGAGCGACTGGTCGAACGTCTGCATCCCGTACTGCGAGGTACCGGCCTTGATCGCGTCGTGGATGTACTTCGTCTTTTCCTTGTTCTCGATGCAATCGCGGATGTAGTTCGTCGCCACGAGCACCTCGACGGCCGGCACGCGGCCGAGGCCGTCCGCGCGCGGGAGGAGGCGCATCGAGCACACGGCCTTGATGACGGCCGCGAGCTGGAGGCGGATCTGCTTCTGCTGGTGGGGCGGGAAGACCGAGATGATGCGGTTGACCGTCTCGGTCGCGTCCATCGTGTGGAGCGTCGACATGACGAGGTGGCCCGTCTCTGCGGCCACGAGAGCCGTCTCGACGGTCTCGAAGTCGCGCATCTCGCCCACGAGGATGACGTCCGGGTCCTGCCGGAGGGCGGCGCGGATCGCCGACGCGAACGAGCGCGTGTCCACCTCGAGCTCGCGCTGGTTGATGATCGATTTCTTGTCGCGATGGAGGAACTCGACCGGGTCCTCGATCGTCATGATGTGCTCGGCGCGGGTCGAGTTGATGTAGTCGATCATCGCGGCGAGCGACGTGGACTTGCCCGAGCCGGTCGTCCCGGTCACGAGGATGAGGCCGCGCGTCTCCTCGCAGATTTTCTCGAGAATGGGCGGGAGGAGAAGGTCACGGACCGTGAGGATGCGGGCCGGGATGACGCGGCAGACCATTCCCACCGTCCCGCGCTGCTGGAAGATGTTGCAGCGGAACCGCCCGAGCCCCGGCACCGAGTACGCGATGTCGATCTCGAAGTTGTTCTTGAACTTTTCCTTCTGCCGCGAAGACATGATCGAGAACGCCATCGCGATCGTGTCTTCCTGCATCAGGCGCTTGAGGTCCACGAGCGGGGTCAGCTCGCCGTCGACCCGGATGATCGGATGCGCACCGACCTTCAGGTGGAGGTCGGACGCTTTCCGCTCGACCGAGATCTTGAGCAGGTCGTTGATGTGCATGAGCGACCTCCGGGCCCTTACGGGATTCGGGCAAGGATAAGACTTTTCAGGCACTTGGGTCAACGCGGGGGGTGACACCGAGGCTCGATCTCGCTGTATATTTCGGGGGCGCCGAGGGAGGACGAAGATGGCCGACGACAAGCCTCACCGACCCGACGAAACGAGCGGCGTCACCCGCCGCGGCCTCATCAAGGGAATCGCGAGCGCCGTGACCGCAGCCTCGGCGGGCGCAACGGCGCTGCTCGTCGAGACGCGCCACGAGCTCGAGGCCGCGAGCCCCTCCGGGCCGATGGCCGTGAGCGTCACGGTGAACGGCGCCGTGAAGACGGGCTCTTTCGAGCCGCGCGTGACGCTCGCGGAAGCTTTGCGCGATTCGTGGGGCCTGACGGGGACGAAAGTCGGGTGCGACCGTGGAGCGTGCGGCGCCTGCACGGTCCTGCTCGACGGCATCCCCGTGAATTCCTGCCTCACGCTGGTCCACGACGCGGACAAGAGGAAAGTCACGACGATCGAGGGCCTCGGCACGCCCGAGTCCCTCGCGCCCATCCAACGGGCCTTCCTCACGGCGGACGCGCTGCAGTGCGGCTTCTGCACCCCGGGCATGGTCGTTTCGTGCGCGGCGCTCCTCGCGAAGACCCCGAAGCCCTCGCCGGACGAGGTGAAGAACGCCGTGAGCGGCAATCTCTGCCGGTGCGGAACGTACCTCGGCGTCCTCGATGCCTGCCGGATGGCGGGAGAGACGGGGGTGGCCCGTGGCTGAAGAGAAGAAGCTGGAGAAAGAAAAGACTTCTATGAAGGTGCCCGACGCGACGGGGACCGAGACGGTCGTCGAAATAGGCCTCGCTGGCCATACCCTTTCCAAGAGAATCCTTCTTCCTCCCGGCGATCCCGTTCCGTACGACAAGGTCGACCGTCCGCTGACCGGCAAGCGCCGCCCGCGCCTCGACGGCCCCCAGAAGGTGACCGGCCGGGCCACCTACACGCACGACGTCAGCCGGCCCGGAATGCTCTACGGGCGCGTCGTGCGGTCTCCCCACGCACACGCCGACATCGTGTCGATCGACACCTCGAAGCTCGACGCGATGGGCGTGGTCTGGGTCAAACCGGACAAGAAGAAGGTTCGATACCACGGTGAGGCGGTGCTCGCGCTCGCAGCGGCGACGCCCCAGCTCGCCGACGACGCGCTTCACGCCGTGGCCGTGAAATACGACGTGAAGCCGCACACGGTGAGGCTCGTCGACGCGATGAAAGACGGTGCCCCGCTCGTCTTCGAGAAGCCCGTCGAGGAGAAGCGCTCCGCCGGCGACGCGCCCGCGGCAGGCGGGGCGGTGGCCCAGCACGGCAATGTGCGCGGCCCGAAGACCTCCGGGAAGGGCGACGTCGCGAAGGGCTTCGCGGAAGCCGACGCCACGCTCGAGCTGACGATGACGACCGCCGTGCAAACGCACGTCCCCATGGAGACGCACTCGCTCTTCGCCGAATGGGAAGGCGACAACCTGAAGGTGTACGCCTCCACTCAGGGCACGTTCACCGTCAAGGACGAGCTCGCGACCGTCCTCGGAATCCCGAAGGACAAGGTCGAAGTCGTGACGGAGTACGTCGGAGGGGGCTTCGGCGCGAAGTTCGGGGCCGGCGACTACGGCGTCTTCGCGGCGCAGCTCGCGAAGAAGGCCGGCAAGCCGGTGAAGCTGGTCCTCGACCGGAAAGAAGAGCACCTCGCCGCGGGGAACCGGCCGGACTCCATCAACACGATCAAGGTCGGATACAAGAAGGACGGGACCGTGACGGCCGTCCAGTACACGTCCGTGGGGACCGCCGGCGTCGCCACCGGGACGGGAACAGGCTCCTTCGCGAAGAACGCGTACGGCTTCGAGAACGTCAAGGTCGACGAGTCTGACGTCTTCACGCACCTCGGCCCCGGATGTGCGATGCGCGCCCCCGGGCACCCGCAGGGAGCGTTCACCGTGGAGGCCGCCCTCGACGCGGTCGCCGAGGCGTGCGGGCTCGACCCGCTCGCCGTGCGCTTCAAGAACGATCCTTCCGAGATCCGCCGCGCGGAATGGGAAGCGGCGGCGAAGGCCATCGGCTGGTCGCGCCGCGACGCGATCACACGGGCGAACAAGGCCGCGGCGGCCGCCGGCCTTCCTCTCCGGCGCGGGCTCGGATGCGCCGCTGCCGTCTGGTACAACATCGTCAACAAGGGCTCGCAGGTCCAGGTCCGGATCCACAAGGACGGCGCCGTCGAGGTCGAAAACGGCGTCCAGGAGATCGGCTGCGGCATCCGCACGGCGATCGGACTCGTGACCGCGGAGGAGCTGGGCCTCCCCGTCGAGGCCGTGAGCGTTCACATCGGCAACTCGAAGTATCCCTACGGGCCCGCCTCCGGTGGGTCGACGACGACGGCCTCCCTCATCCCCGCCGTCCGCGCGGCGGCTTTCCACGCGGCGCGGAAGATGGCCGAGATCGCCGCTCCGCTCCTCGGGGCGAAGCCGGAAGACGTCAAGCTCGAGGGCGGCGCGTTCCTCGCGAACGGAAAGCGCGCCGACTGGGCGAAGGTCTGCTCGCGGATGAGCGGAGAGTCGATCCTCGCGACCGGCGACCGCGCTCCCGACTACGACGGGGCCGATCCGCGCCTCCTGGGCGCGCAGTTCGCCGACGTCGTCGTGGACGTCGAGACGGGCGTCGTGAAGGTCGAGAAGGTCGCCGCCGCGCACACATGCGGCCTTCCCGTGTGGAGGACGGGCGTCGAGAGCCAGATCCGGGGCGGCGTGCTGCAGGGCGTCAGCTACGCGCTCTTCGAGGAGCGCGTCATCGACCTTCCGACGGGCCGCTTCCTGAACCCGAACATCGAGCAGTACAAGATCCTCGGCGCCAAGGACGTCCCCGAGGTCGTGACCATCGTCCTCGACCTCTTCGCCGGCAAGAACAACGCGCACGTGAGAGGCATCGGCGAGCCCGCCACCGTCCCGACCGCCGCGGCGATCGCAAACGCCGTCTCCCACGCGCTCGGCAGCCGCGTCACGGACCTGCCCATCACGCCGGCGCGCATCCTGGCCGCCGCACCCACCATCGTCAATCCGCTCCGCGCCGAAAGGCCGGCGGGAGCCGAGGTGAAATCATGAAGGCGTTCGAGCGCGTTCAGCCCGCCTCGTGGGAAGACGCGGCCGCCGCCCTGGCGGCCGCGAAAAAGGCCGGCGTCGCCGCCGAGGCGAAGGGCGCCGGGACGGACATCCTCGACCGGCTCAAGGAGCGGAGCGCCGCGCCGGACCGCCTCGTCGACCTCCGCCGGCTCACGGGAAACGACACCATCGAGAAGTCTCCTTCCCAGATCGCGATCGGCGCCCTCGTCACGCTGACGCGCGTCGCCGAAGGCCTGCGCGCCGAGCTCCCCGCCCTCGCCGCCGCGTGCGAAGGCGCGGCGACCCCGCAGATCCGGAACGCCGCGACACTCGCGGGAAACCTCTGCCAGCGCCCGCGGTGCTGGTACTTCCGCTCCGCCGACTTCACCTGCCTGAAGAAGGGCGGAGGCGAGTGCTATGCGCAAAAGGGCGAGAACGCGTTCCACGCCATCTTCGGGAACCGCACGTGCGCGATCGTCCACCCTTCGGCGGCAGGAGTCGCGCTCGCGGCGTACGGAGCGCGCGATCGAGACTCTCTCCGCGGGATCCAAGCGGACGATTCCGATCGCCGATTTTTTCGTGACTCCCGAGGTGAACCTCGCGGGTGAGAACGCGCTCGCCGACGGTGAGCTCATCACCCGCATCGTCGTGCCCCGCCGCGCGGGCCTTCGATCGGCCTACCGCAAGATCAAGCACAAGCAGACTTTTGACTGGCCGCTCGCCGACGCCACCGTTGTCTACCGCGACGACGGAGGCATCGCCCGCGACGTGAGAATCGTGATCGGGTCGGCAGCTCCCGTGCCGTGGCGCGTGAAGAAGGCCGAGGCGCTCGTCGAGGGTCAACACATCGACGGAACGCTCGCCGCGCGGGCTGCCGCCGCCGCGACCGAAGGCGCCACGCCGCTCGCGGGCAACGCGTACAAGCTGCCGCTCGTCTCGGCGGCCGTCCGGCGCGCGCTGCTGGGCGCCGCGGGGCTTCCCGACGGGACCGAAAGGGCACCACAGGCATGAGCGAAACGGCATTCAACGACATCCGGCCCGACCCCGCGGCATGCTGCCGCCACCTGCGCACGAAGATGATGTCCGTCGTCATGGAGTGGGACGAGCACGCCGCCGAATACCCGTCCACGAGCGCGGCCTACTGGTGCCTGAAGACGATGGGGCCCGTGGGCCCCGACGACGGCCCCGCGGCGCTCGACGACTGCCGGGCCGGCCGACCCTGCTTCCAGGCTCAGCTGTAAAAGGCGGCGGGCGGGCAGAAGAGCGAGATCGAGCTGTTCGTCTCCGGAGTTCTTCTCGCGGCAGGTGCCTCCACGCGCTTCGGATCTTCGAAGATGCTCGCGCCGGTCGGAGAAGAAAAAACACCTTTGCTTCGCAGGGTGCTGGAGACATGGCTCGCATCCGGGTTCGACGAGGTGATCGTCGTTCTGGGAAGGGATGCCGCTGACATTCGAGCCAGGCTCGAAGAGAACCTGCTTAGAAGGGTCAATGGGGAAGAATCAGCCGCAGCGCCTGTCCGCTTCGTCGAGAACCCGAAGTGGGAGGCTGGGATGTTTTCTTCTGTGAAAGCGGGGCTCGCCGCGACGTCCGCCCACTCGACGCACATCGCCATCTCCCCCGCCGATCTTCCCTTTCTAAGCAAAGGTACTCTTCGGACCGTGATCGGTGCAGCAGCCTCCGCCGACGAGCGCACGGTCGTCGTTCCGACCTTCGGCCGCCGCCGCGGGCATCCGCTCGTGATTCCCGCGTCCCTTCGGGCGCGTCTGCTCTCCTGGCCCGACACCGCCCGCTTGAATCTTCTCTTCGAGGAAAAAGATCTCTCGGTCCTCCATCTCGAAGGCTTCGATGAAAGCATCCTTCATGACGTCGACACGCCGGGCGATCTCTCCCGATGAGCAGCCGACTCCTCACCGAGCTTCCCGCCCTGCTGGAAGTCCATGGCCAGCTCGCGATGGCGACGGTGGTCTCCGCCGTCGGATCCACGCCCCGCGAGACCACGGCCCGCATGCTCGTCCTGCCCGACGGATCGACCGTCGGGACGATCGGCGGCGGGAAGTTCGAGTCGCTCGTCGTCGGGGATGCCCGGAAGCTCCTCGAGTCCCACGGTCTTCCTTTTACCCACGACTATGCCTTCGTGCCGACGGGGGAGGGCTCGTTCGGCGCGGTCTGCGGCGGGACGGCCACCGTCCTTCTCGAGATCGTCGAGCGTGCGCCGCATCTCCTCGTCGTCGGCGCCGGGCATTGCGGCCGCGCGCTCGCGCGCGCCGCGCGCTTCACGGGCTGGGACGTGACGGTCGCCGACGAAAGGCCCGCGCAGCTCGATCCGGCGGCGTTCCCGGACGGCGTCCGGCTGGTGCATGTGAAGGACGACTACTCGGACCTGCCCATCCCCGCTCCACGTGATTCCGTCGCTCTCGTTTCGCGCGGGCACGTGACGGACGGCCGCGCCTTTCGCCGCCTCCGCGGCGTCCCCCTCGCCTATCTCGGGATGATCGGCAGCAAGGCGAAGCGAAAGGCTCTTTTCGACGAGCTGCGTGCCGAGGGCTATACGGAGGCCGAGCTCAATCGCGCGCACAACCCCATCGGCCTCGAGATCGGGGCGGAGTCCCCCGAGGAGATCGCGATCGCGATCATGGCGGAGCTGATCGCGACCCGGCGCAAGGCCGATGGGCGGACGTGAGCGTACTTCCAAAACCTCGCGGAGGCGTCCTCGTCCTCACCGCGATCTCTGCGGCGGCGTTCGCGTATGCCGCGGCTCGGGCGATCCGGATCCCGATCGTCCACGACGAAGCCCTCACGTACTTCCAGTTCGTGGCGGGCCCGTGGGCCGGAAGGCTCGACCCGGGCATCCCGTTTCCCGAGAACAACAACCTCAACGCAATCCTTTCGGCCGCGGCCTGGAAGGTTTTCGGAGGCGGCGACCTCTCCCTCCGTCTGCCGAACCTGCTCGCTTATCCCCTCTTCCTCGTCGCCACGGCGCGCCTCGCCCTCCGGCAGAGCACGGTTGCGCTCTGTGTTGCTGCCTTCCTTCTTCTCAACGCCAACGCGTTCGCGCTGGAGTTCTTCTCTCTCTCTCGGGGTTACGGCCTCGGACTCGCGTTCCTCGCCTCCGGCGTCGCGTTCCTCGTCGGGGCGCTCGAGCGGCCCGGGCGCGCCCCGATCTCCGCGAGCCTCGGGGTTCTCAGCCTCGGATTCGCCGCGTATGCTCACCTGTCGTTTCTCTTTCCGCTCGCCGCCTGCGCGGCGGCGATATTCGCCCGGGAGGCGTGGCGCCTCGTCTCCCGGGCCCGCTCCGCGAATCCTGGATCCTCGTCTGGTCCGTCCCTGCTGATCCCCCTCGGCATCTCGGTGCCCTTCCTTCTCGTGCTCGTCCCGTATTCCATGGAGCTGACGAAGCTGGGACGCTTCTACATGGGAGGCGTCCAGGGCCTCTGGTCCGACACGGTCGTCTCCCTGCTCGCCACGTTCCGGTATCTCCCGCCCGCCGAGGCGCCCCGCGCTCCCCTCCTGGAGGCGGCCCTCGCCGCGGTTCTTTTCCTCCTGGCCGCGGCCGTCGTCGCCCGGCCGGCACGGCTCTCGCCGCTCTCCCTCGTTCCCGCCTCTCTCCTCGCTCTCACGGCGGCGGGCATCGAGCTGTCGGGCCGACTCTTCGGCGCCCGGTATCCCGTCGAGCGAGCCGCTCTTCCGGTCCAGTTCCTCTTTCTCGCGACGGCGACCGGCGTCGCCGGGGACTGGATCGCCAAGGCGCGATCGGGCCGGAAGCCGGCCTCGGCCGCCGTGTTTCTTTCGGCGGCTCTCGCGGTCGCCGCGTTCGCCGCCGCCGCGAACACGACGCACACCCTCCTCTGGCGGTTCGACGCCGACACTCCCCGGATGCTCGACGACCTGGACCGGGAGCGCCGCGAGCGTGGCCTCCTCCAACGCGTGCGCCTCGGGATCACCTGGCTCATGCAGCCTTCCATCAACTACTACCGGGTGCGCCGGCGTCTCGACTGGCTCCTCCCCGTGAACCGGCGCGGCCTGGCTGACCTGGACCCGGACTTCTTCTACTGGACGCCGAAGGACGACGACGCGGCTCGGGCTCTCGGTGTCGCGGCGACGACGATCTATCCGACGTCGGGGAACCGCTTCGCCGCCCGCGTCAGGCCTCCGGCCCCTTCGCACGTGACTCCACCCTGATCGCCGCGGCGGAGATACGATTCTCCTGGATCCCGGGGCGAAGGAGGCACGCGTGACGAAGAGACGCCGCAGGAAGACCCGGACGGCCGCGCGACTCAACAAGAAGCACACGGTCAAGGCCCACTTCAACGTCCCGCAGCTCACGAAGGCGGGCTCGTCTCTCTCCCTCGAGGTCTACGCCGACGAACAGAAGATCGGCGAGGTCACGATCGGGCGCGGTTCGCTCTTCTGGCGCGGGGGCCGCCGGCATCTCCTGAAGAAGATCTCCTGGACCCGATTCGCCGAAAAGATGGACGAGCTCGCGTACGGCTGAGCGCGGATCTGCGAAGCGCTATCGCGCGCCCGCCGCCACGGGAGCATGCACGGGCGTCAGCCAGCCGTAGCGGTCGTCGACCTTGCCCTCCACGATGTCGAAGAAGGCCTTCTGCAGGGCTTCCGTCATGGGGCCGCGCTTGCCGTTTCCGACGGGAATCCGGTCCACCGAGCGGATCGGCGTGATTTCGGCAGCCGTGCCCGTGAAGAACATCTCGTCGGCGGCGTAAATCATCTCGCGCGGAATCGTCTTCTCTTCCATCTGGAAGTCGAGCTCGCGGGCGAGCTGGATGACGGACAGGCGCGTGATGCCCGGAAGCGTCGAGGCCGAAAGGGGCGGCGTGTAGAGGCGGCCTTTCCACACGAGGAAGAGGTTCTCGCCGGAGCCTTCGGAGATCCGCCCGTTGTGGTCCATGGCGATCCCCTCGTGGTAGCCGTTCGTGATGGCCTCCATCTTGATGAGCTGGCTGTTCGCGTAGTTCGCCGTGGCCTTCGCCATCGCGGGCATCGTGTTCGGCGCGATGCGCATCCAGGACGAGCAGCAGGCGTCGACCCCCTGCTCGAGCGCGTCGGCGCCGAGGTACTTGCCCCACGGATAACACCCGATCGCGACGTCCACCGGGTTCGGGAACGGGTTCACGCCGAGCGTCCCGTATCCTCGATAGACGAGCGGCCGGATGTAGCAGGCCTTGAAGTCGTTCGCGCGCACGACCTCGAGCGTCGCCTCTCGGAGCTGTTCGATCGTGTACGGAATCACCATGCGGTAGATCTTCGCGGACCAGAAGAGCCGGTCGAGATGCTCGTCGAGCCGGAAGATCGCGGGCCCGCGGGCCGTGTCGTAGCAGCGCTCGCCCTCGAAGACCCCGGATCCGTAGTGAAGGGCGTGCGTGAAGATGGAGATCTTCGCGTCGGCGAGATCCACCAGCTTCCCGTTCATCCAGACCTTCTTGACGTTTTCGAAGCTCATGAAGCCCTCCGCGTCGATCTCGAGGAATCCTAACCGAAACGAAGCGTGTGACCGGAAACGGTTTCAAGCGGAATCGACCAACTTCGCAAGCGCCACGACCACGGCGGTCTCGAGGCGGAGAATGCGGGGGCCGAGAGAGAAGAAAAGAGCACGGTTTTCTTCGAATAACGAGATTTCGGCCGGAGCGAACCCACCCTCGGGACCGATGGCGACAAGGGAGGGCTGGGAAAACGCCTGGGCGCCGCCCAGAGGCGCCGCTGGATCCAACACGACGAGCCTTTCCCCTCTTACCTCTCCAAGAAACTCTTCGGTGCTCTTCGGACCTTCCACTCCCGGCACGATCGTCCGGTCGCACTGCTTCGTCGCTTCGACGGCGATCCGGCGCAGGCGCTCGAGGCGGGCGGGCGACGAGAGCGCCGTCACGTGCGACTTCTGCGACCGTTCGCACGCGAGGAGGACGAAACCCGCCGCTCCGCATTCCGTGCCCTTCTCGATCGCCCATTCGACGCGCGCGGGCTCGGCGCACGCGAGGGCGACGGTCACGCGGTTCGCGGGCTCGCCGGGGAGAGAAGGGGAAGAAGAAGAGGAAGAGGAGGAAGAAGAGAAGATCTTCTTAGAAGGTAATAGGGCGATCGCGGCGCCTCCCCTCGCGAGAACGGCCCTGACACGTGCGCCCTTTCCGTCGAGCGCGATGACCTCGTCGCCGTCGCGCAGGCGCCTCGAGCGAACGTGTTCTCTCTCTTCCCTTCTAAGTAGAATCTCTTTCTTCCGGTCTTCGTGCTCTTCGAACGTCGCCATCTGCTCCGCCAGATCGGGCACGTAGACCCGTGGCGGCCGCGCGGGGGCGGGGGCGTTCTCACTCATTCGAAGAAGCCCACGCTGTCCCGAGCCATTCGTTCTCCTGAATGGATCGGACCAGCCGAAAGCCTTCCTTCCGAAGCAGAATCTCCCACTCCCCTTCCCTCTCCACGAGCTGTCCGGAACAGAGAAGCCTCCCGCCCGGCGCGAGATGCCCGCGGAGCACCGCAAGGAGCGGAGCCGTCTCCTCGTGGATCATGTTCGCCACGACGAAGTCGAACCGGGCTTCGTCTCGGATCGCCTCGAGGGGACCGGCGAACGCCTCGACGCGCGGAATCCCGTTCGCGCGGGCCTGCTCGCGCGTCGCGAAGGCGGCGAGTGGGTCGACGTCGAACGCCACGACCCGGCGCGCCCCTTCGAGCGTGGCGACGAACGCGAGCGTCCCGGTGCCGCAGCCCACGTCGAGGACCCGCGCGCCGCGCAGGTTCTCCGCGAGGAGGAGACGCACGGCGATGCGCGTGGACTCGTGCGAGCCGGTCCCGAAGGCGCGGACCGCGGGAAGGAAGAGCCGACGAACGCCGGGAGGCGCCGCAGTTGCGAGAGGACCGTCGTGTGGGTCGAAGAGAAATTTCTCGACGAGCACGGCCTTCCTCAAGGCAGCCGACTCGGCGACCCAATCGGTGGATTCTTCTTCGAAGGTGGAAAGACCGCGAGCGCCGAGCGCCTCGAGTGCGGAAAGCGCAGCCGCGACGTCCCACGTTCGGACCCAGAGAAAGAGTTTGCCATCCACGTCGGCCGCAGACGAAAACTCCAGCCCCCCTAACCCTTCTAAGAAATCCCCATGGTTCTCTTCGAATCTGGCGGCCAGCTTCGCGGGGACTTCAATGCGAACCGCAGTTGTCATGCACCGAGGAAAACCGGGGCGAACACTCCGTGTCGCGTTCCCCCCGGCGCCCCCCTCCTACGTACGAACAAATTCTCTCAATCTCTCGAAAAAGCCTTTTTCATCCTTCGTCGGCGTTCCCGACTCCGAACCGAACGCTTTCGCGAGCTTCTCCATCGCCTCGCGCTGCACGGCGTTCATCTTCTTCGGCACGCGCACGGTGAGGAGGACGTGCTGATCGCCCTTGCCGCGGCCGTCCAGCCGCGGAACGCCTTTCCCCTTGAGCGTGAACACGCGGCCCGCGGCCGTGCCGGGCGGGACATCGAAGGTGGCGTCGCCGTGGAGCGTCGGAACCCGCAGCGTGCCGCCGAGGGCGGCGAGATGGAACGGCACGGCCCACGTGAGGATCACGTCGAAACCGTCGCGCCGGAACTGCTCGTGCGGCGCGACCGAGATGAAGACATAGAGATCGCCGACGCGGCCGCCGCGCCGGCCCGCATTCCCCTCTCCCGTGAGGCGCAGCCTCGCCCCTTCGTCCACGCCTGCGGGGATCGCCACCGTGAGGGTTCGCGCGCGGCGCGTACGGCCGTCTCCCCGGCATTCGGGACAGGGATCCTTCACGCGTTCGCCCGCGCCCTCGCAGTCAGGACACGGACGGGCGAGGGCGAAAAACCCCTGCCGATACTGGACGCGCCCCTGGCCCCGGCACGTCGAGCACGTGACGGGAGCGGCCCCGCCGCGACCTCCGCGGCCCTGACAGGCCTCGCAACGCTCGTAGCGGTGGATCGGGAGCGAGACTTCCGAGCCGAAGGCGGCGGATTCGAATGACAGCGTGACATCGGCCTTCTGGTCCTCGCCGTTGCGGCGCGCCCCCCGCACGTCTCCTCCGGTCGCGAAGCCGAACAGGTCGCCGAGGATGTCGGCGAAGTCCACGAACTGTGTCGGATCGAATCCCACCCCGCCCATCCCGCGCAGCCCTTCGTGCCCGAAGCGGTCGTAGCGCTCGCGCTTCTCGGGGTCCGAGAGCACGGAATATGCCTCGGCCGCCGCCTTGAACTTCTCCTCGGCGCTCTTGTCCTCCGGGTTCTTGTCGGGGTGGTGCTTCAGCGCGGCCCGGCGGTAGGCGGACTTGATCTCGTCGGTCGAGGCGCTTCGCCCCACACCGAGTACCTCGTAATAGTCGCGAAGGGTCGTGCTCACGGCAGGCTGCTAGGGCTCGGAGTCAGGCGGGTTTCTCCGCGCCATCGCCCCGCCGCTCCTTGGACTCGGGCTTGTAGAGCATGGCCTGCGTCAGGATGCGCGAAACGCCTTTCATGTCGATCATCGCGTCGTCGATCGGGCCTCTTTCCTCGCCCGTCAGGACCTCACGCGCGTTCTCGAGCGTGCGCTGGACGCGGTCTTTCTCGTCTGGCTGCAGGAGATTGCCGAACTCGCGGAAGATGCGGTCGTTGCCCCCGATCATTCCCTCGAGCTTGTTCTTGAGCTGGCGGAGCTCCTTGCGCTTCGTGTCGGCCGCCTTGTTCACGGTGGCCTCCTCGATGATCTTCTCGATCTCG
The DNA here is from genome assembly GCA_963719225.1 of Thermoanaerobaculia bacterium. Classification (GTDB taxonomy): domain Bacteria; phylum Acidobacteriota; class Thermoanaerobaculia; order UBA5066; family UBA5066; genus Fen-183. The sequence continues at coordinate 2,454,108 of CAVRAY010000001.1, forward strand.
GTCTGCGACAGGCCGCCAGCCGGGTTGATCTGAAGCCCCTGCGCCTTTCCGGTCGCGAGGTCCTTCGCCGAGACGTTCACGATTCCCGAAGAATCGATCGCGAACGTGACCTCGATCTGGGGAACCCCTTTCGCGGCCGCCGGGATGCCGACGAGCTGGAACTTGCCGAGGGACTTGTTCTCCTTGGCGATGTCGCGCTCGCCCTGCAGGACGTGGATCTCGACGGTCGTCTGGTTGTCGGCGACAGTCGTGAAGATCTGGGTGTTCTTCGTCGGGATCGTCGAGTTGCGCTCGATGAGCTTGACGAAGATGCCCCCGTGCGTCTCGAGGCCGAGAGACAGCGGCGTGACGTCCAGGAGGACGAGGTCCTTGATGTCGCCGCGCAGGACGCCCGCCTGGATCGCCGCGCCGACCGCGACGACCTCGTCCGGGTTGATCGAGCGGTTCGGCGGCTTGCCGAAGATCGTCTCGACCATCTGCTGGACCTTCGGCGTGCGCGTCTGACCGCCCACGAGGATGATCGTATCGATCTGCTCGGGCTTGAGCTCGGCCGCTTCCAGGGCATTCCGACACGGCCCCTCGGTGCGCTTGATGAGGTCCGCGGCGAGCGCCTCGAACGTGTCGCGTGTCAGGAGCTTGTTGATGTGCTTGGGGCCCGAAGCGTCGGATGCGATGAACGGGAGAGCGATCATCGTCTCGAGCGCGGTCGAGAGCTCGCACTTGGCCTTCTCCGCGGCCTCTTTGAGCCTCTGGAGCGCCAAGCGGTCCTGCCTCAGGTCGATCCCCGTCTGCGTCAGGAACTCGGCAAGGAGCCAGTCCATGATCGTCCGGTCGAAGTCCTCGCCGCCGAGGAACGTGTCGCCCGAGGTCGCGAGCACCTCGAACATGCCGTTGTCGATGCGCAGGATCGAAATGTCGAACGTGCCGCCGCCGAGGTCGTAGACGGCGATCGTCTCCTGTTTGCGGTTCTTCTCGAGCCCGTATGCGAGCGCGGCCGCCGTGGGCTCGTTGATGATGCGGAGCACCTCGAGGCCGGCGATGCGGCCCGCGTCGCGCGTGGCCTGGCGCTGGGAATCGTCGAAATAGGCCGGGACCGTGATGATCGCTTCCTTGATCTCCTCGCCGAGCGCCTCTTCGCAGAATTCCTTGATCTCGCGCAGGGTGAACGAGGAGATCTCCTCGGGCGAATAGTCGCGGTCGCGCACCTGGATCTTCACATCGCCGTTCGGAGCCTCGACGAGCGCATACGAAAGGTGCTCGCGCGCGTGCTTGACGTTGGCGTCCGACATCTTGCGGCCGATGAGCCGCTTCACGGCATAGATCGTCTGCGTCGGGTTCGTGATTGCCTGGCGCTTCGCGATCTGGCCGACGAGCCGCTCGCCGTCCTCCGTGAAGCCCACGATCGAAGGCGTCGTCCGGGCGCCCTCGCGGTTCGGGACGACCTGGGGCGAGCCGACTTCGACGACGGCCACGCACGAATTCGTCGTGCCGAGATCGATGCCGAGAACCTTAGCCACGGTGCTCCTCCTGGCTCATGCCTTCGTGTCCCCGCCGGCCCGGGGCGCTGCGACCTTCACGCGCGCGGGCCTGAGAAGCCGGTCGTTGAGGAGGTATCCCTTCTGGAAGACCTCGAGCACGGTGCCGGGAGCGACGGATTCCGTCTCCTCGCGCATGACGGCCTCGTGAACGTTCGGATCGAACGGAAGCCCCAGGGCCGGCACTTCCACCACGCCGTATTTCTTCAGCGTGTCCGCGAATTGTTTCGCGATCATGTCGATGCCCGCGTGGAACTCGTCCCCCGTGGCGTCGGCGCGATGGACGAGGGCGCGCTCGAAGTTGTCGACGACGCCCAGAATGTCGGCGAACGCCTCCGCGAGCGCGAACCGGAAATACTCGGCCTTGTCCCTTTCGGTCCGGCGCTTGAGATTGTCGAAGTCGGCCGACTTCCGGAGCAGCGCCTCGCGAACGCGGCCCAGGTCCTCCTCGGCGCTGATCGCACGTTCGCGCTCCTTCGCGACCCGATTCTCCAGGACGGCCAGCCGAGGGTCCGGGGCGGCCGGCGCGGGAGGGGGGGTGCGGCCGCCGGCGCGGGATCGGGCGCCGCGACGGCCACCGGACGCGTGGCTTCGTGCTTTCGGTGCTTTTCCTCGACGGCTTCGACGGCGCGCTCGGCCTCGGCGAGAGCGCGCGCGACATCGCTGCGGCTCTCCGTCTCGAGGAAGATGATGTCCTCGTCCTCGCGGCGCGGCTTTTTCGGGCCGCTCATGCGGCTCCCTCCGTGAGCCGTCGGCTCACGTAGCGCGAGAGCTCGGCGACGAGCGGCACGACGCGCGCGTACTTCATCCGGCGCGGCCCGATCACGCCGAGCGCGCCGATCACACGGTCGCCCCTGCGGTACGGAGCGGAAACCACCGCGCTGCCGGTCTCGTCCGTGAAGGGGCTTTCCGAGCCGATGACGACCGCGAGAGAGTCGGCCGTGATGCAGTCGGTCAGGAGGTTCACGAGCCGAGCCTTCTCCTCGAAGGCGTGAAACATCCGGCGCAGGGCTTCGAGATCGTTCCGGAACTCGGGTTTCTGGAGCAGCGACTCGGTGCCCTCCATGTAGACCGCCTCTTCCGGCGGGCGCGCCTCGGCGAAGGCCCGGCGCCCGAGCTCGAGGGCGCGAGCGAGAGCGCTGTCCATCCGCACCTTTTCCTCTCCCAGCGACGCGAGGAGAAGGATGCGGATCTCGTCGAGAGTCTTTCCGGCGAAGTCAATCGTCAGCCGGTTCGAGATGCTTTCCAGCTCGGCCTGCGAAAAGTCCTCGCGGGTCTCGATGAGACGGCTCTCCACGAGCCCCGTGTCGGAAACCTCGGCCACGACGAGCCTGCGGTCGGCGACACGCGTGAAATGCACGGACTCGAGGACGAAGCTCATGGAGGCGGGAGCGGCCACGACGCCCACCTCGCCCGTCAGGCGGCAGAGAACGCCCGACGTGGCCTTGAGGAAGAGCTCGATCTCGAACGGCTCCGGCGAGAGCTCGTCTGCGATGCGCGCGCGGTCCGTCTCGGAGGGGGTCTGCGCCGGCATCAGCTCTCGAACGAACGCGCGGTAGCCGCGATCGGTCGGCACGCGGCCGGCCGAGACGTGAGGGTGCGTGAGAAAGCCGAGATCCTCGAGATCGGCCATCGCATTTCTGAGCGATGCCGACGAAAGGCCGAACTTTCCCCCCTTCGTCAGCTGACGCGACGACACCGGGACCGCGCTCTCGATGTACGCGACGATCACCGAGGCGAGAACCTCGCGGGACCTCGCGTCCAAACCGTTGAAATCGTTGGTCATCGCGACGCAAGGCCCTCCGCCCTTGCCTGACTCCCTGAGCTTCCCGGGAGAGGGCCATGATATCAAAGCGACTCGCCCTCGGGTGTAAGATCAGATGCCCCCTGGGGAGGTCGGCAGAGCCTTATCCGTATGGTTTTCTTCAATTACGCGACGATGCAGATGGCCGCCAAGATCGTGTACTACGGTCCGGGCCTCTGTGGGAAAACGACGAATCTTCACGTGATTTACGGGCGCACGGCACCCACCTCTCGAGGGGAGATGGTCTGTCTCGAGACGGAAACGGACCGGACGCTCTTCTTCGACCTCCTTCCCCTCGACGTCGGCGTCATCGGCGGATTCAAGACCCGTCTTCAGCTGTACACCGTCCCCGGACAGGTCTTCTACAACACGACCCGGAAGCTCGTCCTCAAGGGCGTGGATGGAATCGTATTCGTCGCCGACTCGCAGCGACCCATGAAGGATCCGAACGTCGAGAGCCTCCGCAACCTCCGGGAGAACCTCGCGGAGATCGGCGTGTCACTCGATGCGACTCCCCGCGTTTTCCAGTACAACAAACGGGACCTCGCGAACATCCTGACACTCGACGAGCTCAACGAGGCGTTGAACCCGGACGGCTCAATCGAGTGGTACGAGGCGTCGGCGACGAACGGGACGGGAGTCTTCGAGACCCTCAAGGCGATCTCGAAGCTGACCCTGCGCTCGCTCAAGGGACGGATGGCCGTCGAGCAGCGGCGTCCCGCGGTCGTCGCGTCCGCGGCCACGCCGGGTCCCCAGCCGCTCATGTCGTCCAAAGCCGCCGCGTCGGGCATCGGCGAAGCCATCGACGCGATGGCGACGTCTGCGGTCTCCGCGTCCCATGTCGCGCCGGGAGACGGCTTCGACTCGACGATCTCCCGTCTCAAGCGCTTCCAGGAAGCCGCCCGGCAGTCCCGCGATCTCGATTCACGCGAAATTCCAGCCGACACCTCGCCCGCGATTCCCCTTCCCGCCGAAACCGCCCCGTTCGACGCCGCCAATTTCCCGCATCCCGACGACGCGTCCAGCGAGGTGAGTTTTGCCGAGATCCAGCCTCCGCCGGACGACGTCCCCATGGACTCTTCGATGAAGCACGTGCGCGTGCGCTCGAACGTCGACATCCTTTCCGAGCTCGAAAAGCTCCGCAAGCTCGCGACGCAGCGGCCCGCCTCGCCGAGCGGCTCCCACAAGACGAAGACCAAGAGCGCGGCCGACGTCTCGCTCGACGACCTGCTCGGGTCGACGCGGAATCACCGCAAGGACGTGGTGCAGTCGTTCGACCTCCAGGTCCCCCGCGACACGCTCGCGAAAACCCGGCACGTGACGGTCGGGCTTTCGTTCGGGGACGGAGAGGGCGCCGCGCTCGGCTCCGAGAAACGGTTCGACGTGGATTTCGCGGGCTTGAAGGACATCAACAAGCTCCTGCTTTCGCTGAAGTTCCATGTCAAAGGCGAGTGAGGCCGGGGGCGATTTCGCTTGACCTCGTGCTCCCGGCTCGGGTCCACTTCCAAACGATGAGTATCCGCCGGCGTCTTCTTGCCCGGGTCGCGGGCCTCCTGGCGGGGCTTCTGCCGTTCGTGATCGCCGGCTGTTCGGCAGCGCCTCGCGAGGTCCCGGTGACTTCAGCCGCACCGCCGGAGGACCCGCCGGCGATCTCCGCGGCGCGCAAGCTCGCCTCCGAGCAGTTCCACCAGGGCAAGGCGCTCGCGCTCGAGGGCGAGAGCGATTGCGCCCGCCAGGCATTCCGCGATGCCCTCGAGGGCTTCCGGATCGCGGCCCGAGAGGGCAACCCCTCCGATCTCGCCTTTGCGAGAGAGCTCTACGATTCGATCACTCTTTACCGCCCCGCGATCGAAGCCGGCGCGCGGGCACGCGAAGCCGAACGGCCGCCGGCCGAAGACCCGCGCGACAGCCTCGTCGCCACGGCGCCGCTCCCCTCTGCCGACGAGGTCGAGAAGGCCAAGAAGGAGGTCTCGTCGGCACCTTCCGGAATCGGCTTCGACATCCCGATCGTCGTGAACGACGCCGTTCTCAAGGCCGTCGCCTTTTACCAGTTCCGGACGCCCATGGCCTTCGCCGCGGCCCTGAAGCGCAAGGGACGCTATCTCGACCTCATGCGCGGGATCCTCAGGGAAGAGGGGGTTCCCGAGGACCTCGTCTACGTCGCGATGGTCGAATCCGCCTTCAAGTACCAGGCACATTCCCGCGCCGCCGCGCACGGCTTCTGGCAGTTCATCGCGGGCACCGGCAAGCGTTACGGCCTCAAGCGGAACGGCTCGCTCGACGAGAGGAGCGATCCGATCAAGTCCACGCGCGCCGCAGCGGCCTATTTCCGCGACCTGTACGAGATGTTCGGCGACTGGCATCTCGCGATGGCCGCGTACGACGCGGGCGAGGGTCGGATTCTGAAGGGACTCCAGCGCACCGGCGCGCGCGATTTCTGGGAGCTCGCGGCGGGCGGCAGCCTCCGGCGCGAGACCCGCGATTACGTCCCCTTCGTTCTCGCGACGGCCCTCATCGCGAAAGATCCGGCGCGCTTCGGTTTCGACGTCGTGCCCGATCCGCCACTCGCGTGGGAAACGGTGACGGTGCGGAAGAGTGTCGATCTCGCGCGCGTGGCCGACCTCACCCATTCGACGCTGCCGGAGCTCCAGCTTCTCAACAGCGAACTGAGGACCCGTGCGACTCCGCACGGTGTTTCCACGTACGACGTACGCGTTCCCGCCGGCTCGGCGGCCCTTCTGGCGTCGCAGATCGCTGCCCTGCCCGCCGCGCACGCCGTCCTCGAGAAGCGCGTCGTCGTCCGGAAGGGTGAAACGCTCCAGAAGATCGCGCGCCGCGCGCGCGTGTCCGTGGCCGAGCTGTGCGACTGGAACGACCTGCCCCGCACGGCCCGCCTGAAGAAGGGCACCGTGCTCGTCGTGCCGGGCAACCGCGGGACCGTCCCGAAACGTGTCGCGGTCGCTTCGGAGTCTCGCGCACCTCAGGGCGAGATCCGCGGCGTTCCGACGCCCGCGGCCGCCGTGACGTCGGCGTCCGGCGTCGGGCCATACACGTCTGTTCCGCTCACGACCGATTCGCGGCAGAGCGGCCCGGCGGGAGCCCTCGAGATTCCCCAGGAAGGGTTCGTCGATTCACCTTCGCGAACCGCCCTGGCAAAGAGCACGAAGGCGCAGGAAGTACGCGGCATCCGCGTCGTCCGCCACACGGTCAAGAAGGGCGACACGCTTTACTCCCTCGCCGCTCGATACGGGACGACGATCGACGCCATCCTCCGCGAGAACCGCCTTCGCTCTCCGCACTCGCTCAAGGCCGGGCAGACGCTCGTCCTCTCGCTCGTCGCTCTGAACTGAGGCTCCGAGATCCCATGCGGGGCGTGGCCCCTTATCCTCGTTGCGTCGTCAGCAGCCGAGGCGTTGATGGTCGCGGGGGCTCCGGCCCCGGCTGCTTGCATGCTATGAATGCAGCGCCTATAGTGTCTGCATGCAATACACAGTCCGTGGAATTCCCGAAGAGCTCGACGCCGCGATGCGCGAGCGCGCGCGGCGCGAGGGGAAGAGCCTCAACGAGGTTGCGGTCGCGGCGCTCGCCGAAGGGATCGGCCTCGGGGACGAGCCTGTCGTGAGGCGCGATCTCGCCGACATCGTCGGGACCTGGAAGAGAGAGGCGGCGGTCGAGAAAGCGCTCGCGGCGCAGGACGAGGTGGACGAGAGCCTCTGGAGATGAGGCTTGCCCTCGACACGAATCGCTACGTCGATCTGTGCAACGGTCGCGCTCAGACGGCTGAGCTCGTCGCCACGGCCGAGGAGGTTCTCCTTCCCTTCATCGTCGTCGCCGAGCTCCGCGCCGGCTTCTCGATCGGCCGCCGATCCGCCGAGAACGAGCGCGTCCTCCGGCTCTTCCTCCTGAAGAGCGGCGTCCGCGCCCTCTACGCCGACGAGCAGACGACACACCACTACGCGGCCGTCTTCCGGCAGCTTCGGAGACAAAGCACGCCGATCCCCACGAACGACATCTGGATCGCCGCATTGGTGCTCCAGAACGACCTCGCTCTGCACGCCCGCGACAAGCACTTCGACGAGCTGCCGCAGATCGTCAGAAGGTAGCGCCGCCCCGGATGTTTGCGACCGCGACGTAAACCGCGCAACCACACGCGCGCGGCGTGGAGAACGGCGGCGTTTCGACGCGACGGGCTCCCCACACCGCGTCCGGTGCATGTCAGATCTTGAGATGCACGTCACTAATCCGCGGGGTCCCGAGCACGCGTTCGAGGTCCAGCTTCCGTTCCTGCAGCGAATCCTCGGCGAGGGCTTCACGTTCCTTCCCGTAGCCGTCTCGGAGCAGTCGGCTTCGGAGAAGGCGGATCTCATCGACGTGTTCCTCGGCGAGACCGGCACGCTGGTCCTCGTAAGCACCGACCTCAGCCACCATCACGGCGTCGAGACCGCCCGCCGGCTCGACCGCGAAACGGCGGAGAACGTCGTCGCGCGGAAAGCAAACTGTCGGGGCTAAACAGATTGTTCACTCTGGACACCGGCGGTTTACCTCCGAGTGAGGAGTGCTGGCGGTGGAAATTGTAGTAGTGGAGCCAGCGCGGTAAAGCGTGGCGGCGCTTTGCTGAGGAAGAGTAAGAGCGGCGATAGGCCCACTCCCTGAGCATGGTCTGGATGAAGCGCTCGGCCTTGCCGTTGGTGCGCGGGCGGTAGCGGTGGGTGAAGCCGTGCCGAATCGAGGCCCTGTCGAGGACTTCGTTGAAAGTGCCCGAGGTAAAGACCTTGCCGTTATCGGTGAGGAGTCGTCGGGGCTGTATCCCCGAGCCGCGGTACCAGGCGATGGCGCGCTCGAGGAATCCGGCCGCCGTGTGTTTGTCTTCGGTTTTCAGCGGCTCGACGTAGCTCAGGCGCGAGTGGTCGTCGATGCACACGTAGATGTGCTCGTAGCCGACGCCGCGCTTCATTCTTGTGCGGTCGCCGTGGATGCGGTGGCCTGGACCTCCGACGATGTGGGCCAGCTTCTTGATGTCGATGTGGAGGAGGTCTCCGGGATTCGGGAGCTCGTAGCGATTCGGCGGCTCGGGCGGCTGACGGGATCGCAGACGGCCCACGCCGGCCTTTCGAAGAATCCGGCTCACCGTGGCCCGTGGCAGCCCGATCGTCTCGGAGATCTCGCGCCCCACGAGGCGCTTCTGGCGCATCTCCAGTACCCTCCTTCTAAGCTTCTCTGGCGTTCGCGTGGGAGAGCTGCGCGGCCGGCTCGTTCGGTCCAACAGCCCCGCCAAGCCTTCCTCACGGTAGCGCCTCAGCCCCTTGGCCACGGTTCTGACGCTCAGTCCAAGGGCTTCCGCCGCCTCCCGGCGGCTCCAGCCCTCGGACTGCACTCTGTGGACGGTTAGCTCTCGACTTCGGGGGTTCGTTCTTGCTCTGCTATGGCAGTTCATCCGGGTCTCTCCGATGGCCTGCTGATGTTTCGCACCAACAGCTTCCCACCGGTTAACCCGGGTGAACAACCTCCTGAGTCTTTACAGCTAGCTGAGCTCTCTAGGGCAGCGGCGTTATGAACGAGCCGTCCGACGTCACGTTGTCGTTGATGACGGCGTAGGCGTAGTACGGCGCGCTGCCCGACACGCGCTCCACCCGGACATAGCCGTTGGCTGCCGCCGGCGCGATGTCGGTCAAGCGGTACTGGTGGAAGTCGCCGGGCGAGAGCGTCTGCTCGACCGAGCCGGTGACGGAGCTGCCGTCACCAGAGAGGAACGTCACCCGCAGCCTCACGTCACCGTCGGCCGCCGCTCCGCCGTTCTGGATCGCCACATTCGTGCGGTCCGACGCGCTCTCGCGCAGCGCGCAAAGGTACGCCGTGCCGGCGAGGAGCTGGCCGACCGGCACGCCGGAGTACGCCAGGCCCGCCCGGCCGGCCGGGGCGCCCGGCGGGACGGGCGTCGCCGTGCGCACGGTGACGACGGCCGCAGAGGCCGACGAGAGGCCGGCGAACGCCACGCGCAGCGTGCCGACGCGGTTGCCGCTGTCGGGGAGCGGCACGCCCTTCACGCGCAGATAGTTGATCGCGTCCGAGACGATGCGCTGCTCTCCGGGGGCGAGCGAATCCGAGGCCGAGCCGGTGCCGCCGCCGGTCGCCGCCACGTACGTGTAGGTGATCGAGGCGGGCGTCGTCCCGCGGTTCGTGAGCGCCATCTCCGACGTGTAGAACGAGCCCGCGGCACCGGACGAGGAGAGGATGACCGGCACGAAGAGCGTCGCCGTCGTCGATGCCGGCGTGTACGTGAGTTGCGTAACGTTTCCGCCCGGGCCGAGCTCCCCGGTCGCGGCGTCGACCGGCACCGCGAACACACCGTTGATCACGCAGCTCGAGTTCGCGCACTGTATGACATCGAATTCCCCGGTTCCCGATCCCGAGAAACTTGTGGCCTGGATATCGATCAGGAGGGGGCCGTTCGCCCGGTTGTACCGAAATGGCGTGGTGAACACGATGTTGTTGGCGAATGGGCACGGACCGGGTGCGGCACACCCGGCGCCCGTAAGCGTGAAATTGCTGGGTGACATCACGAGCGTGTTATCTGACCCGACATTGTTCGCGAAGGTCGTGCTGATCAGCGGGTGTCCCGTCGAATTCGCCCAATTGGGGCTGGTAGACAGATAGATGTTCCCGCTGAGGCTGACATTGACCGCTCCCGTGCCGGGGGCTGCCCGCCACGTAAACCCCGTGATGTCGATCGGCCCCGACGGGAACTGGTCCGGGTCAAACACCGTCTGAGACCGCGCGGAAACCGACGACCCCGGAAGCGGCCCCGATGTATCGTTTCCCGTGACTGTTGCGTTGCCGTTGGGCACCACGACACTCTGCCCGAAAACGGGCGCGGCCATCGCGGTGGAAAGAGCGATGGCGATCCGAAGCAAAGAACGATGCATGTCAGCCTCCTTAAGAGCATCCAATTTCTGTGACCGAAAATGCACGTCACTAATCCGCGGGGTCGAAAGCGAAGTCCGTTGGGCCGAGGAAGATCGAGTCACCGGTCTGGTTGTCGATCACGGTGACGTACGGAAGCACGGCGAGCGCCGACTCGACGTCGAGGAACGCGTCCGTCGTGACCTCCGCGCCGCCCCCCACGGCCGCGAAGATGTCGTTGATCTGACGCGACTCGAAGGGTCCCCAGCTCTGCGTCACGGTCTGTCCGATCTGCCTGACGCTGGTCCCGACCGGCTGGAAGAGCCTGAAGGACACGTCGACCGCGATGTCGTTATTGTTGTATACGCCGACATTCGACCGGAATCCGGCGCTGCGGTCCCCGCCGTTGTTTCCGAGGCCCGGGAAGCCCGCGTGCCCCGTCGCCGCGTAGGGTCCGAGGGCCGGGACGGCCGCTCCGTTCGTCGGGGCCGGGAGCGAAGGCGTGTAGACGCGGGAGAGAGCGACGAGAGTGTCGGTCTTGTACTTCGTCTGGTAGGACAGCTCGAGGGCGCCGGCCGTCCCGGGAGCGCCGAAGAGAGTTCCCGCGATGTCCGGGATCGTTTTCCCCGAACCCGCGGGCATCACGAAAGAGGCCGTAGCGCTGCCGCAGTTCTGCCCGTTGAAGCAGCGGTACCGGGCCGTCACGTTCTTGGTCTCGGTTGTGCCGTTGACCAGCCAGACATCGGAGTGGAAGAAGGAGTTGTTCACGCCGTGCACCGACGCGACGGCCGGGATCGTGATCGTCCGGTTGAAGGTGGCGGGCTCGTCGCCCGTGATCCTGACCGCCACGCCGTTGGCCCGGAATTTGTCGAGAGGCGGGTTGAAGCCATACGTTTCGATGACCGGACAGGTCTCCGACGTCATGATCTGGAAGACCGGGCGGTTACCGCCGACGTCCGCCGGCTTGCTCACCGTCTGCGTCTCGAACGTCAGAGTCGAGTCCTGGGGGACGGCGACGGTTCCGAAGTCGAACGTGACGGGCTGGTAACCGAGCGTCGAGGCCGAGACGTTCAGGGAGACGGTGGCTCTACCCAGGCTGGTCCCCGTGCTGAAAGTGCCCGACCGGGCCTGAAGCGCGAGACTGTAGGCGCCGGCTCCCGGAAACGCGATGTAAAGCGTGACCTGCTTGAGCGATGTGCCCGGGTAGGACTTGAGGTAGAACCCCAGCCGCCCGAAAACGTTGCTCGCGCTGGCGGTCGACAGCCACGGGCAGTCCACCACGGGCGGCTGGTCCGCCAAGGCCGACCCGCCGAGAGCGAGAAAGAGTAGGGTGAGAAAGCCTCGTTGCGAGCGACGTCTTTGCATCTCTTCCTCCTTCGTCCTGCACCTGTAGGCGAATGAGTGCGTGGAAACGGCTCACGCGCTTCTCAACCGAGGCGATCGTCCTGGCCGACATCGGCTACGTGCAGCACGGCAGCGAGGAGATGGAACCTCCCGGCCGCTTCGGAAGCGCTCCGCTACCCGAGAATCTCGAAGCGAAGCCCCCCGAAGACGGCGGACGCCATTGAGCCGTCGAGGCTGCCGATCCCGAACCAGACGCCCAGGTCGTCGCGGTACTCGGTGTGGCCGGTGTAGTCGCGGATGAGAATCTGCCCGTCCACGGATAGGGCGGCGGCGGCGCGGACCGGATCGTATGCCATCTCCAGTCGAACCAGACGCGGCGCCGGCGGAAGGTTGACCGCCGCGTGAATCCCGTCCCAGCCGGTGCGAATCTGTTTCGTGGCGATTAACTCGACGCCGTCTCGCGTCACGTTGAACCCAGCGTCGAAGCGGGGCGCGAAATGGCCGGAGTCGACTCCTAACACGGCGTTTCCGGACTCCGGCCGGCAGAGTGCCGATACCTTCCAGCCGCGGCGAAAGGCCCATTCCTTTTGCCGCGGCGTTAGCTTCCTGTGCAGCTGCCCTTGATCCGGCGAGATACATCGCATCGCGCTGATGGTGCCGCCGGTAAAGTCCCGTATGGCGCGCTCCGTCAGCTCCCGGTGAATGCTGAACCCGGCCATCTCCGCCTGAGCGCCCCGTGGGAAATCGATGACCCGCTCTTTCGAGTCGAGCGGGGCCATCCGGTCCCGCAGCCACCATCCTCCGGCGGCCGCCCCCATGACCGCCGTCGCCCCGCTCGCCAGCATCCAGCGCCGTGAGCGGCGAAGGACCCAGAGCCGGGCGAGCCGCGAATCGATCGCGCCCGCCTGGAGCGCGTCGGCCATCTCCCCGGTGAAAGCGGTGACTGGCGCCGGACGGCGCGCCGCCACGTATGCCAGCGCGCGCGCCAGCAGCTTGCCAACTCCGGTCCCGAGGTCCGGGCGCAGCCGGTAGAACGCGTCCCCCACGCCCTTCCTCTGAAGCTCCGGCAGGGCAAACGGAGACACGGAATCGAACGGGCGCGCTCCGGCCAGCATCTCCCATGCGATCACGCCCAGCGCATAGACGTCGCTCGGGGCCTCGGCCTTGCCCATGAGGTGCTCCGGAGCCATGTAGACGGCGCTGCCCATGAGGTGGGTCGTGGTCTCGGGTGACGCGCCAGCGTCTCCGACCTGGGCGATGCCGAAGTCGATCAGGAGCGGATGCTCGCCGTCCGCGCGCCTCACCAGCAGAATGTTCTCGGGCTTCAGGTCGCGATGGAGCACTCCCTTTGCATGAGCGTAGCCGACGGCCTCACCGATCTCGCGCAGGAGGCGCGCGGCGAACGGAGCGTCGAGAGGCCCGGCGGCGAGCCCGTCGCGCAGCGTACGTCCTTCGTGAAACGGGAGGACCAGAAAGAGGCGCCCGTCCTCGATCTCGCCGGCGTCGATCAGGCTCACGATGCCGGGATGATCCAGTCGCGCCAGCACGCCGGCTTCCTCGCGAAAGCGCCGGCGCATCCAGTCTTCCGAGGACCAGAAATCGTGCAGCAGCTTGACGACGACGCGGCGCCCGGCGACCTGTTCGTCGCAGGCCTCGAAGACCACGCCCGAGCCTCCCCGTCCCAGCACGCATCTCAGCGAATACCGCCCGGCGATTCGGCGGCCCACCCACGGGTTCTCCCGCTGCGGGCCGCCGCCTTCCAGAAAGTCGCCCGCCCGGCGGTGCCAGGCGAAGAGTCCGGCCAGGTCGGGATCGCCCGAGGCGGCGACGTGGGCCTCTGGATCGGCCGATTCCAGCGCTTCCGCCAGGCGCTCGGAGAGCTCCTCCCAGCGCCGCCCGATCACGCGGAATTCCCGCGGAGCTGCCCGTACAGCCACGCCCGCCCGGCGAGCCAGTCGCGCTTGACCGTGGCGGGCGAGACCTCGAGGCATTGCGCGATCTCCTCGTTCGACATGCCGCCGAAGTAGCGCAGCTCGATGACGCGACCCGCACGCGGGTGAGCCTTTTCGAGCTTGCTCAGCGCGAGATCCAGATCGAGCGTGTTCTCTTCAATCCGATCGTCGATGCGCATCGAAACGACGGCGCGCTCGTGTGTCGCGCGGCGCCTGGCGTGATCGACGAGGATCTGGCGCATCAACCGCGAGCACAGCGACAGGAAATGCACGCGGTCACGGAGCTCGACCGCGTCGAGCGCCACGAACTTCTGCCACGCCTCGTTCACCAGGGCCGTGGGCTGCAACAGATGGCCGGGGCGCTCGTGTCGAAAATGGGCCTGCGCGATGCGATAAAGCTCCGGGTAGGCCTTTTCGATCAAGCGATCCCCGGCGGTCCGGTCGCCGGATCGGAGTTCGCGCAGAAGGGCCGTGATCTCGCCGGTCTGAGACATCTGGATGAGATCCGGAATCTTATCGTGGCCGGGGGAAATTCTGGCAACGTGAAACGGTCGAGACCATCGAGGCTGGCGGTGGTCATTAGCGGTGGCGGCTCACGGAGACTGGTCGCACTACATCCCGACAGGCGCCGGTCGCCTCATTTCGGTAGAGTCATCCGCAGATGACCGTTGCCCGTGCGTTTTCGGCCGCCGTTGTGGGACTCGAAGGCCGCACGGTCGTCGTCGAGGCCGCGATCGGGGCGGGGCTTCCCGCCCTGACGATCGTCGGCCTCCCGGACGCGGCTGTAAAGGAAAGCCGCGAACGCATCCGCTCGGCGCTCCGCCACGTCGGGTTCCCGCTTCCCTCGAAGAACGTGGTCGTCAACCTCGCGCCGGCCGATCTTCCGAAGTCGGGCACGGCACTCGACCTTGCCGTGGCGCTCGCCATCCTCGCCGCGAACGGCGACCTGCCGGCCGAAGCGCTCGCGAAAACGACTCTCGTCGGCGAGCTCGCCCTCGACGGAGAGCTCCGCGGCGTTCCGGGCGTGCTGTCGTTTGCCGAGACGTCGCGCCGGGAAGAGCGAGCCCTCCTCGTTCCGGCCGAAAACGCGGAGGAGGCGGCCGCCGTTCCCTCCCTTCACGTTTTCGCGGCCCCGCACCTCGGCGCGGCGATCGCCCACCTCCTCGGGCGGGAAGTGCTTCCGCGCGTCGTGCCTTCCGCCGTTCGCCCGCCGACTCCGGGAGCCGAGCCCGATCTCGCGGACGTGAGAGGCCAGGCGGTCGCGCGCCGGGCCCTGGAGATCGCCGCCGCGGGCGGGCACAACATCCTTTTTTCCGGCCCGCCGGGCGCCGGCAAGACGATGCTGGCGCGGAGGCTTCCGGGGATCCTCCCGCCGCTCTCGCGCGAGGAGAGCCTGGACGCGACGCGCATCTGGAGCGTCGCGGGGCGTCTTCCCGCGGGAAGCGGGCTCCTGACGCAGCGCCCGTTCCGCGCGCCGCATCACGGCGCGTCCGCGGCTGCTCTCGCGGGCGGCGGAGCCGACCCGCGTCCCGGAGAGCTCTCGCTCGCGCACTTCGGCGTCCTGTTCCTCGACGAGCTCCCGGAATTCCGAAGGGACGCGCTCGAAGCTCTGCGCGAGCCCCTCGAAGACGGCGTCGTCTCCGTCGCCCGCGTGGCCGGAGCGCGCACGTTTCCCGCGCGCTTTCTCCTCGTCGGCGCGATGAACCCATGCCCCTGCGGCTTCCGCGGAGATCCGCGCCGTGCCTGCACCTGCTCACCGCGGGACGTGGCGCGCTACCGCAGGAAGATTTCCGGGCCGCTCCTGGATCGAATCGACCTGCATGTCGAGGTGCCGGCGCTCGCCTCGTCGGACCTGGGCGCGGACGGAGATGGCGAAGGGTCGGCCGCGGTCCGTGCGCGCGTGGAGAAGGCGCGGGCGCGACAGGCCGCACGCACCGGAGACCCGCGGCTCGTGAACGCGGCCGTGCCGGGCCGGCTCGCGCGATCCATCCTGAAGACGACTCCCGAGGCGCGCGCGCTCCTGACGCGGGCCGTCGACCGCCTCACGCTTTCGGCAAGGGGCTTCCAGCGCGTTTTGCGCGTTGCCAGAACAATCGCGGACCTCCAGGAGGGAGCGGTCATCCAGCCCGCGCACGTGGCCGAGGCCCTTCGCTACCGTCCCGTTTCCGAGTCCGCCAATACGACGTAGACCGTCCTTTGTCAATGAGTTGAATGAGAGACGACTTTCTTTCTTGACTCCCTTTTCTGCGGGCATAAGATTCGTCTCGCTCAATCGAGGGCCTTCCAGGTGTAAGGCTGTGCGTGTGTTTGTGTGAAGGAAAAGATGTCGAAAAGAGAGCACACCATCATCTTCCTGCCGCACGCCAGAGCGCGTTTCCGGCAGTTCCGCGTCTCATCGCGGCTTCTCTGGGGGATGGGGATTTCTTTCGGCTTGGCCGTCGTCCTCGGCGTGACCTTCTCCGTGCTGTGGGTGCGGTCGATGCGCAGAAACCGGGAGGTCACCGCCATCCTGGCCGAGAACTCCGACCTGAGGTCGCGGGCCGCCCTCACGAACACGCGCCTCGAGTCGATCGAGAAGATGCTGGCCGACTTCGAGGATCGGACGCGGCGCCTCTCGATCGTCGCCGGCTTGTCGGCGGTGCGGGACCCCGGCATGGGCGGCGTGGGAGGACTCACGGCGGTGCCCGTGAATCCAGCGGATTCCGTCGAATCGGGCCTCAGTGAGGCCGGGCGCCGGGGCGCGCTCCTGTCGTCGCGCCTGACGGTCGTCGAGAAGAAGCTCTTCCTTCAGGCGGACCAGCTCGCCCTGACACCGAGCATCACCCCCGCCGCCGGGGTGCTGACGGCGGGTTTCGGGGCGCGCTCCGACCCGTTCACGAACCACTCCGAATTCCACACGGGCATCGACATCTCGACGCCCGCCGGTAACCGCGTCGTCGCTCCGGCGTCCGGCACGATCGTGCGCGTGGGCTGGGACAAGGGGTACGGCCGCTTCGTGGAGATCGCCCACGGCTACGGCGTCACGACGCTCTTCGGCCACCTCCAGACAGCGCGCGTCGCCGAGGGCCAGCGCGTCAAGCGCGGAGACCTCGTCGCGCTCGTGGGCTCCACGGGCCGCTCCACCGGGCCTCACCTCCATTACGAGGTACACACCGACGGCAAGCCGGTGAACCCGCTGGATTACGTCCTGAACGCGTTCTGAAAACTCTCTCCTTCCTCCCGCTCCTTCTCGCGGCGTTCGCCTCGCTCGGGCAGGAACCCGTGCGTGTCCCGGTCGCGGCGACTCGCCACTTCCTTTTCTACAGCGACTTCGAGCCGAACCTGAACGACGCGTTGATCGCAGCCGGGGTGGCGCGCCGGTTCCGCAAGCCCGAACTGTTCCGAGACGGCGTGGAGGCGGGCTGCTTCGCGGCTCTGCCGGAGCCCGTGCGCGCGGGCTGGGACGGCGCCGCCGACTACTACACGAGGATCGTCTCGCCCTCCGGCTCGAATTCAAGGGAGCGGTACCTCATCCGCGTCCAGATCGCGGGCTTCGACGAGGAGTTCCGCGACGACGCGGACCGCCAGTTCACGCTGATCGCCCGGAGCTTCCGCGCGGCGGCCGCGCCCGCCTACCGCGCGTGCCGCTGGGCGGCCCAGGACGCGGCGAATCGGCGGTGGATCGAGGACCTGAAGCCGCGCCTCCTCGCCGACGAAGGGAAAATCGGTCCGCGGCTGGAGGACCTCTACCGGCAGAAGTGGGCCCGCGAGCGCCTCCCGGTGGACGTCGTCCAGACCGTGGATTTCAGCGGGGCCAACACGATCCTGCGTGACGCGGGACGCGGGCACATCCTGGTCGCGATCGAAAACCCGCCCCGCTCCGCCGTTGAGGTGGTCTTCCACGAGGCCTCGCACATTTTGATGGGCCGGGGCGCCCCCGTCCGGCAGGCTCTCGAAGACGCCGCGAGCACCGCCGGTTTCCGTCTGCCAGACGACCTGTGGCACGTCGTCCTCTTCTACACGACGGGCGAGGTGGTGCGCGGGATCCTCGACGAGGGGCACGCACCGGCCTACACGCCGATGCTCTACGAGATCTTCGACCGGGGTTCCTGGGGTGATTACCGACGACCCCTCGAGAAAGCGTGGCTTCCCTACGTGGAGGGGAAGGCGACCCTCCCGAACGCTGCCGCCGCGCTCATCGAGGCGATCCGGACCTCGCCGCCCGCACCGACCCCGCCCCCGAAGCCCTGACGGCGCCGCTCCGGTCGATCCGCCGGGGATTTCGGATTTCGGATTCTCTTCTGAATGAGAGTGATCGCCGCGGTGGAGCTCTGCGGCCTCGGCCGTGCGGACCCTGCGGCCCTTCTTCACCTTCTCAGAAAATCCCCGGTCCTTCTCTCCTGTTAAACTCCACGATCTTCGCGCGAAAGTGCGCGGAGCCTTCCTTTTATGATCATCGACAAGGCACTCTCCAGGGTCTTCGGGACCAAGCACGAGCGCGACATCAAGGCGATGAAGCCGCGCGTCGAAGCCATCAACGCGCTCGAGCCCGGGATCAAGGCGCTCACGGACGACCAGATCCGGGCGCGCATGGCCGAGATCCGCGCGCGCGTCCAGGACGGGCTGAAGAACCTTTCTACGGATCTCGAGGAGAGGCGCGCGCTTTCCCGCGAGGTCCTCGACAGGGAGCTCGTGGAGGTCTTCGCGCTCGTGCGCGAGGCCGCGTGGCGCTCGATCGGACAGCGCCATTACGACGTCCAGCTCATGGGCGGCATGGTGCTCCACGAAGGAAAGATCGCCGAGATGAGGACGGGCGAGGGCAAGACGCTCGTCGCGACTCTCGCGATCTCGCTCAACGCCCTCTCGGGCCGCGGGGCCCATCTCGTCACCGTGAACGACTACCTCGCGCGCCGTGACGCCGAGTGGATGGGCAAGATCTACCAGTTCCTCGGGTTCACGGTGGGCTGCATCCAGCACGACATGCCCGACGAGGATCGCCGCGACGCCTACGCACGCGACATCACGTTCGGAACGAACAACGAGTTCGGATTCGACTACCTGCGCGACAACATGAAATTCGAGCTCGGGCACATGGTCCAGCGCGGGCACGTCTTCGCCGTCGTGGACGAAGTCGACTCGATCCTCATCGACGAGGCGCGGACGCCGCTCATCATCTCGGGCCCGTCCGAAGGCGAGACGGACATCTATTACAAGGTGGACCGGATCATCCCGAAGCTCGTCAAGGGCGAGGAGATCAAGGACAAGTACGGAAACAAGACGACGACCGGCGACTACCTCCTCGACGAGAGGGCGCACACGTCCTCCCTGACCGAGGAAGGCGTGACGAAATGCGAGCGCCTCCTCGGCGTCGAGAACCTCTACGACCCGACGAACATCGACATCCTCCATGCCTGCCAGCAGGCGCTGCGCGCGCACACGCTCTACAAGCGGGACGTTTCCTACGTCGTGCGCGACGGCCAGGTCCTCATCGTGGACGAGTTCACGGGCCGGCTCATGCCGGGGCGGCGCTGGTCGGACGGCCTCCACCAGGCCGTCGAGGCGAAAGAGGGCGTCAAGATCGAGAAAGAGAACCAGACGCTCGCCACGATCACGCTCCAGAACTACTTCCGGATGTACGACAAGCTCGCGGGCATGACGGGGACGGCCGACACCGAAGCCGCCGAGTTCGACAAGATCTACAAGCTCGACGTCGTCGTGATCCCCACGAACCGCGACATGATCCGGATCGACGAGCACGACCTCGTCTACCGGACCGAGCGCGAGAAGTTCGAGGCCGTCGTCGAGGAGATCGCCGAGAAAAACGAGAAAGGACAGCCCGTTCTCGTGGGCACGATCTCGATCGAGAAGTCGGAGCTCCTCTCCACCATGCTCAAGAAGAAAAAGGTTCCGCACGTCGTCCTGAACGCGAAGTACCACGAGCAGGAAGCCACGATCGTCGCGCAGGCCGGCCAGGTCTCCGCCGTGACGATCGCGACGAACATGGCGGGCCGCGGCACGGACATCCTCCTCGGCGGCAACCCGGAATACCTCGCGAAGCAGAAGGCGAAGGACAAGACCCCCGAGGAGATCGAGAAGATCACGGCCGAGCTCCAGAAGGACACGGCCGAGGCGCACGAGCAGGTCGTCGAGCTCGGCGGCCTCCACATCATCGGCACCGAACGGCACGAATCCCGCCGGATCGACAACCAGCTCCGCGGCCGCTCCGGCCGCCAGGGCGACCCGGGCTCCTCGCGCTTCTACCTCTCGCTCGAAGACGACCTCATGCGCATCTTCGGGTCCGACCGACTGTCGGGGCTCATGAAGCGCCTCGGCATGGAGGAGGGCGTCCCAATCGAGCACCGCTGGGTGACGAAGTCCATCGAGCGGGCGCAGACGCAGGTCGAAGGGCGCAACTTCGACACGCGCAAGCACCTCCTCGAGTACGACGACGTCATGAACAAGCAGCGCGCCGAGATCTACCGGCTCCGCAAGGAGATCCTCACGGGGACGCTCTCGCGCGATTACGTCGTGGCGCTCGCGGAAGACGTCTCGGAGGACTACGTCGATCGCCATTGCCCCGCCGGCAAGGACCCGTCCGAATGGGGCTGGGACGCCTTCGGAACCCTGGTGTTCGACACGTACGGGTTCAGGCCGTCGGAGAAGGGGCTCGGGGCGGGCGACACGAACGCGCAGCTCAAGGAAAAGCTGCGCGCCGCCGTGCGCGAGACGTACGAGGCGAAGGAGAAGTCCGTCGGCGCCGAGACGCTGCGCGACTTCGAAAAATTCTTCATGCTCCAGACGGTCGACACGCTCTGGAAGGACCATCTCCTCGCGCTCGACCACCTGAAGGAAGGCATCGGCCTGCGCGGGTACGGCCAGCGCGACCCTCTCGTCGAGTACAAGAAGGAGTCTTTCCAGCTCTTCGAGGCGATGAAGGAAGGCGTCGAGGAGCAGATCCTCCAGTACCTGTTCCGGTTCGAGGTGGCCCAGGCGCCGGTCGAGCGCGCGCCGCGCGACGAGCGTGTTCCGACACCCGGCGCTCCCGAAGACGGCTCGACGCCCTCCGCGGCCGCGGCAACGGGCTCGGCCTCGTCGCGCCGCGCCGCCGCCGAGCTCGAGAAGCGCCGCCAGAAAGACCAGAACCTCCAGCTGCAGGGCTCCTTCGATCCGACGGCGGGAGGCGATTTCGACGTCTCCACGGTGAAGGCCTCGGGGCCGAAGGTCGGACGGAACGACCCGTGCCCGTGCGGCTCCGGGAAGAAGTACAAGAAATGCCACGGAGCGACCGGAGCCGGAGCCGCCGCCGGCTGACCTGGAGAAGGAAAGGGCATTCGCCGTCTGTGGTATGAATCCCCATGGTGAATGACCGGGAAATCCCGCTGGCCCTCACGTTCGACGACGTCCTCCTCCTCCCCGCCCGCTCGAAAGTCCATCCAGGCGAAACCGATCTGAAGACGCGGCTCGCGCCCGGAATCGGCCTCAACATCCCGATCCTCTCCGCCGCGATGGACACGGTCACCGAGTCGCGCCTCGCGATCGCGATGGCGCAGAACGGTGGGCTCGGCGTCATCCACAAGAATCTCACGATCGATTCACAGGCCGCCGAGGTCGACAAGGTAAAGCGTTCGGAGAGCGGCATGATCGTGGATCCGGTCACCTGCCGCCCGACGCAGAGGATCTCGGAGGCGCTCGAGGTCATGGCGAACTTCCGGATCTCGGGAGTGCCGATCGTGGACGACCGCGGCAAGCTCGTCGGCATCCTGACGAATCGCGACCTGCGCTTCGAGACGCGCATGGACCTGCCCATCTCGGAGCGCATGACGAAGGAGAACCTCGTGACGTGCCCACCGGGCACGACCCTCGAGCAGGCCAAGGAGCTGCTTCACCGCCACCGTATCGAGAAGCTGCTCGTCGTGGATCGCGCCGGCAACCTCAAGGGCCTCATCACCGTCAAGGACATCCAGAAGCAGATCAAGTATCCGAACGCCTGCAAGGACTCGTTCGGCCGCCTGCGCGTGGCGGCGGCGGTGGGCGCGAGCACCGATCTCCTCGACCGGGCCCGGGAGCTCGTCGACGCGAAGGTGGACCTGCTCGTCCTGGACTCCTCCCACGGTCACAGCGAAGGCGTGCTCCTGGCTCTCACGTCGCTGAAGAAGAAGTTCCCGTCCGTGCCCGTTCTCGCGGGCAACGTGGCGACGGCGGAAGGGACGCGCGACCTCGTCCGCCGGGGGGCGGACGCCGTGAAGATCGGGATCGGACCCGGCTCCATCTGCACGACGCGCGTCGTGACGGGTGCCGGCGTGCCGCAGATCCACGCCATCCGCGAATGCGTGAAGGGCGTGGGCAAGGCGAACGTCCCCCTCGTGGCCGACGGCGGCATCAAGTTCTCGGGCGACGTCACGAAGGCGCTCGCCGCGGGCGCGCATTCCGTGATGATCGGCAGTCTCTTCGCGGGCACGGACGAGGCGCCGGGCGAAACGATCCTCTATCAGGGCCGCACGTTCAAGGCGTATCGCGGCATGGGGTCGATCGGCGCGATGAAGCTGGGTTCGGCCGACCGGTACTTCCAGGACGAGGAAGAGCCGCGGAAGCTCGTGCCGGAGGGCATCGAGGGCATGGTCCCGCACAAGGGCCCCGTCACGACGCTCCTGACACAGCTGACGGGCGGCGTGCGCGCGGGCATGGGCCTCGCGGGCGCGGCAACTCTCCCGGAGCTCGTGAAGAAGGCGCGCTTCGTGCGCATCACGGCGGCGGGCCTCAGGGAGAGCCATGCCCACGACGTGATCATCACGAAGGAAGCGCCGAACTACAGGCGCGAAGAGATCTGAGTCATCTGAGCGAGCTTTCTTTCAAGGACCACTTCTCGGGCCATTCGGGCGACTATGCCCGATACCGACCCACGTACCCTTCGTCCCTGTTTTCGGCGGTTTCGTCCCTGGCACCGCGGCGCGAACACTGCTGGGACGCCGGGACGGGAAACGGTCAGGCGGCGATCGGCCTGGGAGAGTTCTTCGAAGAGGTCGTGGCGACGGACGCGAGTGCCGAGCAGATCGCACATGCGAAGCCGCATCCGCACGTTGCCTATCGCGTCGCGTCGGCTGAGAAGTCCGGGCTCCCCGATCGATGGGCCGACCTCGTGACTGCCGGGCAAGCGCTGCATTGGTTTCATTTGAAGATTTTCTATGAAGAGGTGAGAAGGGTCGGCGCGGCGGGAAGCGTTCTCGCTGCGTGGGCCTACGATCTCTTCACCGTCGACGCGCCCGTCGACCTGGTCTTTCGGGGCTTCCACGAGTCCGTCGAGCGTTTCTGGCCCGCGGAGCGCGCGCTCGTGGCCCGCCGCTACGCCGACCTCCCCTTCCCATTCGAAGAAATCCCCGTCGCGCCCGTGACGATGACAGCCTCATGGGATCTCGAGCATCTGCTGGGCTACCTCTCGACATGGTCGTGCGTGAAGCGCTGCACGAGGGAAACCGGCCGCGACCCGATCGCCGAGTTCGCGGATCCCTTCGCGAACGCCTGGGGCGGACTGCAGAACGAGAAGAGCGTCACCTGGCCGCTCGTTCTTCGCGCGGGACGCATCGCCTGACACAGCCGTTTATCATTGGCTGCGCCGACCGTTCGCGCCAGAATCTCGAAAGGGGGACGCTCCGTGAAAGAGGAGCGCGTCATCGTCGTGGTCCCGAGGCTCAATCTCGACGGGGCGCCCCGCTCCGTCGGAGACCTCGTTTTCACGACCCGGCAGGTCTTCCTGGCGAAGAGGACCGGCGGCGCCGAACTGGAGCGCGCGTTCGACCTCACCGGGGGTGACCCGGCCGCGCCGCGCAGCCGGAAGTCGTCCACGCGCCTTCGCGCCCAGTCTCTCGACAAGATTCTCGCCGCCGCGGATCGCCGCACGCGTTTCGAGTATCGCGAGCTCGAGAGCATCGTGGTCAAAGTCGGCGGTCTCTTTTCTTCCCCCAGCGTGAGGCTCATCCCCCGCCACGGGAAGCGCGTCAAGCTCCTGGGCAAGAGGGCGGCTCTCGAGCTCCTCGCTTCGGCCATTCCCGACCTGACGGGCGCAGGAGCTCCGATCTCCCTGACGTAGCGGGCGATCTCTAGTTCGGGAGAAACACAGCCCCGGTGGGTACCGAGAGTGACGCGACAGCTGCGAGCGCCAGAATCATTCTTTCTCTCTCTTCCTCTTCAGCCTCTCGCGCAGCGCGCGTACCGCTTCCGCCCGCGCCTTGAGCTCCTTCTCCGCTCCCTCGCCCGACGGGCGGTAGTAATTCCGCCCCTGCAGCGCGTCGGGAAGACACGAGAGTCCCGCCGTCTTCTCGGCCAGGTCGTGCGCGTAGCGGTAGCCCGACCCGTAGCCCACGGCTTTCATGAGCTTCGTCGGCGCGTTGCGGATCGCGAGGGGAGGCGGCTCGTTCGGACGCTCGTGCACGTCGGCCACGGCCTCCCCGTACGCCGTGTAAAGCGCGTTCGACTTCGGCGCCAGCGCCAGATGCACCGCGATCTCGGCGAGCGCGAGCGCGCCCTCGGGCATGCCGATGAAGTGAACCGCCTCCTTGGCCGCCATCGCGAGCGCCAGCGAGGACGGGTCGGCGAGGCCCACGTCCTCCGAGGCGAAGCGCACGAGGCGGCGGGCGACGTAGAGGGGATCCTCCCCCGCCTCGAGCATTCGGGCGAGCCAGTAGAGCGACGCGTCGACGTCCGAGTCGCGGAGCGACTTGTGGAGCGCGGAGATGAGATTGAAGTGCTCCTCGCCGGACTTGTCGTACAGCAGGACTTTCCGCTTGAAGAGATCCTCGAGGACGGAGACGGTGAGACGCGGGGGGACGTCCGAAGAGACAGAGGGATTTTCTCTTGAAAGGGAAAGAGGGGCGGCGGAAGCGGCGGAGTGCGCCGAGGCGCGCCCGTCGGAAATGAGCTGCATCGCAGCCGCCTCGAGGCCCGTCAAGGCTCGTCGCGCGTCGCCGTCGGCAAAGCGTCCTAACCATTCGAAGGAATCTTCATCGACCTTGACGCTGCTCCCGAGCCCCCTCGTGGGGTCGGCCAGCGCCCTCTTCATCAGAAGAATCAAACCCTCTTCTTTCAAAGGCGGCAGGATGACGACGCGCAGTCGGGAGAGCAGGGCGCCGTTGAGCTCGAACGAGGGATTCTCGGTCGTCGCGCCGACGAGCACGATGTCTCCGGCCTCGACGAACGGCAGGAACGCATCCTGCTGCGCGCGGTTGAAGCGGTGGATCTCGTCCACGAAGAGCAGCGTGCGGCGGCCGCGGCGCTTGGCGCGGGCCGCCTCCTCCATCACGTTCCGGATCTCCTTGATGCCCGAGACGACGGCCGAAAAGCCGATGAACCGTGCCTGCGTCTTCGCCGCGATGATCCGCGCGAGCGTGGTCTTTCCGCTCCCGGGAGGACCCCAAAAGACGAGCGAGGGGACCTTGTCGGCCGCGAGCGCCTTCGCGAGAAAAGAATCCGGACCGACGAGGTCGGGCGGTCCTTCAACCTCGGAGAGGTCGCGGGGCCGCATCCGCTCGGCGAGCGGGGCGTCCCCCGAGACCGTCTTCTCGGCGGCGGGCCAGCCTTCGGCCGGGCGCTCGTCCTCGAAGAGGTCGCCCGGCGACGAGGTCACGCCCCCGGGCGTCCCTTTGCCCTCTGCTCGATCTCGCTCGTGAGGCGGTCGAGAGCGGGGATCTCGGGATGATCCTTCTTGAGCTTCTTCAGGATCTCGAGCGCTTTTTTGGGGTCGCTCTTGTCGATGCCGTAGACGATCGCGAGATTGAACTGCGCCGGCCAGTGGTTCGGGTCGCGCGCCGACGCCTGCGTGAACATCGCGAGCGCCTTGTCGACGTTGCCGAGATTCCGATACGCGACCCCGAGATCGGTGAGGACGTTGGGGTCCGCCTCTCGCAGCTTGAGCGCTCTCTCGTACGCGTCGATCGCTTTCTTCCAGTCCTCCACGTCGTACGCCGTATTCCCGAGCTGGACGAGGAGGTCCGCGTTCTTCGGCTCCTTCGCCACGGCCGCCTCGAGGTCGCTCAGCTTCTGCCGGACGACCGGATCCGCCGCCAGTGAGGGCTGTCCCCCGCCGCTGCCCGGCAGATCGCGCGTCGCGCCGGGTCCGACGCCGGTGAGCCCCGCATGCGGGTCGGCGAGCGAAGCTTGCGGAACCGACGACGGATTCTTGTCCAGGTACAGGTAGGCGGCGGTGAAGCCCGCGAGAAGGCCGATCGCGAGGAACAGGCCCCGGTCCCCCCAGGGGGAAGTACGGGGCGCCGAGGTCTTCGCCGCGCGGGCCTTCTTCTCCCGAGCGGCCTTGCCGGCCGGAGCCGGGGGGGGGAGGTGGTCATCCAACTCTTCGGCCGTCATCTCGATTCACTCTCCTCGTCACGCACCGGCGCCGCCGACCATGTGCCCGCTACGGGCCCCGACACCGGAGCGGGCGCGATCTGCGTCCCGTCCCAGGTGCCCGCGAGGCGACGCGTGGGTCCCATCGTCAAACGGCCGTAGAACTTGGCATCAAGTCCGCGTTCGGAGTCGATCCGCTCGAGCATGACGCGGTCGCCCACGAACGTGCCTCTCAGGGAACCACGAAAACCGCCGTCGAGAACATAGTCTCCCGAGAGGATTGTGCCGTCCAGCGAGAGGCGGTAGAAGCCGCGCCGCGCTCCCGGGTTGATGAACACCTCCCAGCGGCCCGTGAGAGGGTCGGAAAGAACGCCTCGCAGGGCCTCGCGGCGGCGAGCGATCTCCTCCCGGAACGCGGCGAGCCGGCGAACGCGCTCGGCGAGCCGCTCGGAAACGGCGCGGCGCCGGTCCTGGCTGGCCTCCATGCGCGCCCGCGCGTCGGCCGCGGCCTGTTCGGCCTGCTCGAGGGCCGTGCGGTCGAGCAAGCCTTCGCGGGCGAGCCGGGCGATCTGATTGAGGGCCGTGTTGAGGTCGTGATCCGCGCGCGATGCCTGCCCCGAGATCCGGTCGAAGTCCTCGAGGTCCTCCGTGACACGCCGCTTTTCCATGTCGACCGACGCCAGGAGGACGTCGAGAACGCCATCACCCGTCCGGGTCGGGGAGGTCGCGGCGGCCGCCGGCAGGACGAGCGTCAGGAGAAGGCCAGCCGTGAGGCCGGCGAGCATCGGGCGCGAAGCCATCTCGCCACTATACGGAAGTGGAAGGTCAGTGGTCGCGGTGGTTCCCGGCCACGGCCGAGACGGGACGCCGCTTGAGAATCGCCCGGTCGAGAGCCTTCTCGACCTCGGTCGCGACCTCGCCCTCCGGCAGCCCGTTGATCTGCGCGATCTCCGAGACGATCAGATAGCGGGCCCGCTCGTACATCTTCTTCTCGCGGAACGAGAGGGCCTTCTGCTTCTGCACCCAGGTCAGGTTCTTGAGGACGTCCGCGATGTCCGTGAGGCGGCCGGACCGCATCTTGTCGAGGTTCTGCTTGTACCGGCCTTTCCAGTCACCGCTGGGCGGGAGGGTCGCGTTCTCGAGGACGCGGAACACCGAGCCGACGTCCTTGCGGCGGGTGAGAGGACGAAGGCCGATCCGGTCCGAGTTCCCGACCGGCACCATCACGCGCGAGTTGTTTCCGATGAGACGCAGCTGATAGCAGGGCGCCGGCGAGCCTTCGAGGAGGGATTCCTGAATCGTCTCCACGACCCCGACGCCGTGGTTCGGATAGACAAGCCTGTCGCCGATCTTGAAAGCCACGGCATCGCCTCCTTCGGGAAAGGGAATAGGAGCCTACTCCCCCACCCCTCACCCGTCAATGGAGTTTGACGATAAGAGCGCGCGGATCGTCGGAAAGTGAACGTTTCCGGTTCAGTCTGAAGGCGGTCGCTCATTTCCCCGGCGCCGCGCCTTGTAGAACGGCGTCCACGACGGCCTCGCCCTCCTTACCGTCGGTTTCGCGGAGCGCCCGGTGGTCCTCGACCGCGTCCGGGTCGAGGTAATCGTCGAGCCAGTGCTTTTCGAAGACGGGATACGCCGCCACGATCGGCAGCGCCAGAACGGCTCCGATGACGCCACCGATGGTTCCGCCCGCGAGAATCGCGAGAAGAACCGTCAGCGTCGAAAGCTTCAGGCGGTTTCCATACAGTCGCGGAACGAGGATGTAGGCCTCGAAGAGGTGGTAGCAGACGTAGATGCCGAAGACCATCAGCGCGACCGAGGGGCTGACCGCGAGCGCGCAGAGAGATGCCGCCGCCGTCGCCACCGAGATTCCCGCCACCGGGATGGCGTCGCACAGGCCGGCGAAAAGAGCGAGGGGAAGCGCGGCCGGGACGTGAAGAGCGGTCAGGACGGTGAACGTGAAGACCGAAAAGAGAGAGGAAGTGATCAGCTGGCCCGTCGTGAACGCCTGCACGACCTCGAACATCTCCGGAACCATGTCTCCCATCCGCCGCCGGTGGTCGCGTGGCACATACGCGAGGAGCCAGGCCACGACCTTTCTGCCGTCGAGGAGGAGATAAAGACTGAGCACGACCGCGATCAGGAGGCCCGCCAGCACCTCGAGTGCTTTCGGCCCCCACGCGAGGGGCCTGGAGAGCCACGCGTCGAACTCCGGAGAACGCGGCAGCTCGAGGAGCGGAAGGAGGATGCGCGAGGGCAGGCCGCCGTGTTCGAGCTGCTTCGCGAGCGAGCTCGAGAAGTGCGGCAGGTTCTTCCAGAGAGCCGAGAGCTGCTGAACGAGCGCCGGCAGGACGAAGAACGAAAAGGCCGCGACGACGACGACGATCGCGAGCGCCAGAAGGCTGACCGCATATCCGCGAGCCATCCTGCGCTTCTCCAGGCCATCCACGATCGGGCTGAGCGCCACGGCGAGGAGAACCGAGACGAGGAAGATCTGGATCGACAGCAGGAGGCGCAAGACCGCCCAGCCGACTGCGACCGCGGCAAGGATCTTCACGAGCGTCGCCCACGGGAGGTGGAGCTCCTTCGACTGCCTTGCAAAGGTCTTCATCACCGCGAAAGTGCACGTGGTGTGCCAGCAACCGACGGTCCGGTTTCACGCCTCGCCCGGTGACGCGCTCTGGCTCACTTCTTGCTCGCTTGCGTGCGCCCGCAACCAAGGGAAAAGCCTATTCAATCTCGAAACGCGCGAACGAACCAAAACGAAGAGCTAATGGCTTCCCGTCCAAGGATTTACTGCGTTTGGAAGACGAGCGCTTGAGCTGCCGAGAGGAAGTCGGGTTGTAAAAAAGCCAACGCGCGAACAGGGAGGAAGAGGATGCGCAACGGACGCGTGGAATCTTCGGCAAGCGGCTTGGGAGACGGCAGTCAGATCGCCAGGTCCGGACTCGAGAAGAAGGCGCTCCTCTCGGCGCTGACGCGCTTCAAACGCGGGGATTTCTCGGTGCGGCTTCCCTCCGACGAGACGGGCGTCGACGGCAAGATCGCCGACACCTTCAACGAAGTCGTCGAGCTCAACGAGCGGATGGCAGCCGAGCTCGAACGCCTGAGCCAGGTCGTGGGAAAGGAAGGCCGCATCACGCAGCGCGCGTCGCTCGGCGACGTGCGGGGGGCGTGGGCGGCGTCGCTCGAATCGGTGAACGCCCTCATCACGGACCTCGTCGATCCCACCACCGAGACGGCCCGGGTCATCGGAGCGGTCGCCAAGGGCGATCTCTCCCAGAAGATGGAGGTGGAGAGCGAAGGGCGGCCCCTCAAGGGCGAGTTCCTGCGCACCGCGCGCACCGTGAACACGATGGTCGACCAGCTCGCGTCGTTCGCGTCGGAGGTCACGCGCGTGGCCCGCGAGGTCGGGACCGAGGGAAAGCTCGGGGGGCAGGCCAAGGTCCGCGGCGTCGCCGGCACGTGGAAGGACCTCACGGACGGCGTCAACCTCATGGCGGGCAACCTCACGGCGCAGGTCCGGAACATCGCGACCGTCACGACCGCGGTCGCGAACGGGGACCTCACGAAGAAGATCACCGTGGACGTCGCCGGCGAGATCCTGGAGCTGAAGGACACGATCAACAAGATGGTCGATCAGCTCCGTTCCTTCGCTTCCGAGGTGACCCGGGTCGCGCGCGAAGTCGGCACGGAAGGAAAGCTGGGCGGGCAGGCGGACGTGCGCGGTGTCGCGGGCACGTGGAAGGACCTGACCGATTCCGTGAACTCCATGGCCGGCAACCTGACGGGACAGGTGCGCAACATCGCCGCGGTCACGACGGCGGTCGCGAACGGCGACCTCTCCAAGAAAGTCACGGTCGACGTCAAGGGCGAGATCCTCGAGCTGAAGGACACGATCAACACGATGGTCGACCAGCTCTCGTCCTTCGCCGCCGAGGTCACGCGCGTCGCGCGCGAGGTCGGCACGGAGGGAAAGCTCGGCGGCCAGGCCGACGTCCGGGGCGTCGCCGGAACGTGGAAGGACCTCACCGACTCCGTCAACTCCATGGCCGGAAACCTGACGGCCCAGGTGCGCAACATTGCGGCCGTCACGACGGCCGTCGCGAAAGGCGACCTTTCCAAGAAGATCACCGTCGACGTGCGCGGCGAGATCCTCGAGCTCAAGGACACGATCAACACGATGGTCGACCAGCTCTCGTCCTTCGCCGCCGAGGTCACGCGCGTCGCGCGCGAGGTCGGCACCGAGGGAAAGCTCGGCGGCCAGGCCGACGTCCGGGGCGTCGCCGGAACGTGGAAGGACCTCACCGACTCCGTCAACTCCATGGCCGGAAACCTGACAGCCCAGGTGCGCAACATCGCGGCCGTCACGACGGCCGTCGCGAACGGGGACCTCTCGAAAAAGATCACCGTCGACGTGCGCGGCGAGATCCTCGAGCTCAAGGACACGATCAACACGATGGTCGACCAGCTGCGCTCCTTCGCTTCGGAGGTCACGCGCGTCGCGCGCGAGGTGGGCACCGAGGGCAAGCTCGGCGGCCAGGCCGACGTCCGGGGCGTCGCCGGAACGTGGAAGGACCTCACGGATTCGGTCAACTCCATGGCGGGCAACCTCACGGGCCAGGTACGGAACATCGCGGCCGTCACGACGGCCGTCGCGAACGGTGACCTCTCGAAAAAGATCACGGTCGACGTGCGCGGCGAGATCCTCGAGCTCAAGGACACGATCAACACGATGGTCGACCAGCTCTCGTCCTTTGCTGCCGAGGTCACGCGCGTCGCGCGCGAGGTCGGCACGGAGGGCAAGCTCGGCGGCCAGGCCGAGGTCCGCGGCGTCGCCGGCACGTGGAAGGACCTCACCGACTCCGTGAACTCGATGGCCGGCAACCTCACGGGGCAGGTCCGGAACATCGCCGCCGTCACGACGGCCGTCGCGAACGGGGACCTCTCCAAGAAGATCACGGTCGACGTCCGGGGCGAGATCCTGGAGCTCAAGGACACGATCAACACGATGGTCGACCAGCTGCGCTCCTTCGCTTCGGAGGTCACGCGCGTCGCGCGCGAAGTCGGCACGGAGGGCAAGCTGGGCGGGCAGGCCCGGGTGGAGGGCGTTTCCGGGACGTGGAAAGACCTGACCGACAACGTGAACTCCATGGCGGGCAACCTCACGAGCCAGGTGCGCAACATCGCCGCAGTGACGACGGCCGTCGCGAAGGGAGACCTGTCGAAGAAGATCACGGTCGACGTCGAGGGCGAGATCCTGGAGCTGAAGAACACCGTCAACACGATGGTCGACCAGCTCTCCTCGTTCGCGGCCGAGGTCACGCGCGTCGCGCGCGAAGTCGGCACGGAAGGGAACCTCGGCGGACAGGCGTACGTGCTCGGAGTCTCGGGGACCTGGAAGGACCTGACGGACAACGTGAACTCCATGGCGGGCAACCTCACGAGCCAGGTGCGTGGCATCGCGAAGGTCGTCACGGCGGTCGCGAACGGGGACCTGAAGCAGAAGCTGACCGTCGACGCGAAGGGAGAGATCGCAGCGCTCGCCGACACGATCAACGGGATGATCGAGACGCTCGCCACGTTCGCGGACCAGGTCACGGGCGTCGCGCGCGAGGTCGGCGTCGAAGGAAAGCTCGGCGGACAGGCCAGCGTGCCGGGCGCCGCGGGGACCTGGAAGGACC
The DNA here is from genome assembly GCA_963719225.1 of Thermoanaerobaculia bacterium. Lineage (GTDB taxonomy): Bacteria > Acidobacteriota > Thermoanaerobaculia > UBA5066 > UBA5066 > Fen-183. The sequence goes on from CAVRAY010000001.1 coordinate 2,485,642, forward strand.
TGACGGACAACGTGAACCGGCTCGCGGCGAATCTCACGACCCAGGTGCGCGCGATCGCGAAGGTCGCGACCGCCGTCACGAAGGGCGACCTGACGCGCTCCATCCAGGTCGAAGCCCAGGGAGAGGTCGCCGCGCTCAAGGACAACATCAACGAGATGATCCGGAACCTCAAGGACACGACGCTCAAGAACAGCGAGCAGGACTGGCTGAAGACGAACCTCGCGAAGTTCAGCCGCATGCTCCAGGGCCAGCGCGACATCCTTGCGGTCGGACAGTTGATTCTCTCGGAGCTCGTGCCGGTCGTCTCGGCGCAGCAGGCCGTGTTCTACACGCTGGACAAGGGCGAGTCCGGCCCCGAGCTCCGCCTCCTCGCGGGGTATGCGACCTCCGAGAGGAAGCGCGTCTTCCGCCTCGGGGAAGGCCTGATCGGACAGTGCGCGCGCGAGAACAGGAAAATCGTCCTCAAGGACGTCCCGAAGGAATACGCGCAGATCTCCTCGGGCCTCGGGGAGGCATCGCCACTGAACCTCATCGTGCTACCCGTCGTTTTCGAGGGCCAGGTCAAGGCCGTGCTCGAGCTCGCGTCCTTCGAGGCGTTCAATCCGACGCACGAGGCTTTTCTCGCAGAGCTCACGGAGTCGATCGGCATCGTCCTCAACACGATCCAGGCGAACACCCGGACGGAAGACCTCCTCGCCCAGAGCCAGTCCCTCGCCCGCGAGCTCCAGAGCCAGCAGGAAGTCCTTCAGCAGACGAACCAGGAGCTGGGAGAGAAGGCGGGACTTCTCGCCGAGCAGAACGCCGAAGTCGAGCGCAAGAACCACGAGGTCGAGCAGGCGCGCCAGGCCCTGGAGGAAAAGGCGAAGCAGCTCGCCCTGACGTCGAAGTACAAGTCGGAGTTCCTCGCGAACATGTCACACGAGCTCCGGACGCCCCTGAACAGCCTCCTGATCCTCTCCGACCAGCTCTCACAGAACCGGGACGGGAACCTCACGGAGAAGGAGACGGAGTTCGCCAAGACGATCCACTCGGCCGGAAACGATCTCCTGAACCTGATCAACGACATCCTCGATCTCTCGAAGATCGAGTCCGGCACGGTCGTCATCGACGTCGGCGACGTTCGATTCGCGGACCTGCAGCAATACGTCGAGCGCACGTTCCGGCACGTGGCCGCGGCGAAGGGCCTGGACTTCCGGGTCCAGCTGGATTCCGCCCTGCCGCATTCCCTGAAGACGGATTCGAAGAGACTCCAGCAGGTCATCAAGAACATGCTCTCGAACGCCTTCAAGTTCACGGAACGCGGAGAGGTGGTGCTGTCGGTCTCGCGGCCGGAGAGCGGGTGGGGACAGGATCACGAGATCCTCGCCAAGGCCCGCGGCGTCCTCGCGATCTCGGTCCGCGACACGGGCATCGGCATCGCACCCGACAAGCAGCAGATCATCTTCGAGGCATTTCAGCAGGCCGACGGCTCGACGAGCCGCAAGTACGGCGGAACGGGCCTCGGCCTCGCGATCAGCCGCGAAATCGCCCGGCTCCTCGGCGGCGAGATCCGTCTCGTGAGCGTGCCGGGCGCGGGAAGCATGTTCACCCTGTACCTGCCGCAGTCGTACGTCCCGCCGAAGCAGGCGGCGCGTACGGACACGGAGCCCGCGGCGACGACCGGCGTCGTCACTCTCATGTCCGAGCGCGACGCCGCGCGCGAGCCGGACCCGGTGGCCGCAACGCCTCTCGACGTCGCGGACGACCGCGAGACCATCCAGCCCGGCGACAGAGTCCTCCTCATCGTCGACAACGACGAGAACTTCGCGCGTTTCCTGCTCGACATGGCGCACGAGAACGGATTCAAGGCCGTCGTCACCGCTCGCGGAGCCGACGCCGTCTCGATCGCGCGGGAACGCGTTCCCGACGCCGTGACTCTCGACCTCCAGCTTCCCGACATGGACGGCTGGCGCGTCCTGGACCGCCTCAAGAGCGACCTGTCGACCCGGCACATCCCGGTCTACGTCATCTCGACCCAGGACGACGCGGACCGGGGCGTCATCCTGGGGGCGCTCGGAGTTCTCAGGAAGCCCATCAAGAGCAAGACGATGCTGGACGCCGTCTTCGAGACGGTGAAGTCGTTCCTGACGAGGCCCGAGCGGGAAATCCTCCTCGTGGCGCGGGAAAGCGCTCTCGGCCCCCTGGCCACGTGTCTCGACGGAGTGCCATTGCGTGCCGTTCTGCCGGGGCCCGGAGCGCTCGGCGCGCTCGACGAGAAGCCGTACCGCTGCGTCCTCCTCGCGCCGGCCCTGGACGAGGAAGACTCGCTCGCGACGTCGGAGGAGCTCCTCCGCCTCAGCTCCTCACGATCGATCCCGGTGCTCGCGTGGCTTCCCGACTCCCCCTCGAGCGCCGAGGAAGACGCGATCCGCCGGCTCGGGCGGGCAGGTCCGTTCCGGCCGGTCTCGTCTCACGAGCGTCTCGTGGATCAATCGGCACTCTTCCTCCACCAGAGCCTGAGTCAGATCCCCGCCGAACGCCGTCACCTGATCGAAAGCCTCTATTCGAACGAGCGCGCACTCGCCGGCCGTACCGTGCTCATCGTGGACGACGACATCCGCAACATCTTCGCGATGACGAGCGTCCTCGAGCGCCACGACATGCGGGTCATGGCCGCCGAGACGGGGCGCGCGGCGATCGCCACGCTGGAGACCACCGAGGGCATCGACATCGTGTTGATGGACATCATGATGCCCGACATGGACGGGTACGACACCTTGCGCGCGATCCGAAAGCTCCCGCGGTTCCGATCCCTGCCCATCATCGCGGTCACGGCCAAGGCGATGAAAGGGGACCGGGAGAAGACGCTCGAGGCGGGGGCGTGGGATTACCTCGCGAAACCCGTGGATGCGGACTACATGCTCTCGGTCCTTCGCGCATGGCTGCACCGCTGAGCTCCGGGACCGCGGGCAGGCGCGGGGCGATTCTCGCCGTGGACGACAACCCGGAGAAGCTCTTCGCTCTTCGCGCGGTCCTCTCCGACCTCGGCGAGGAGATCGTCGAGGCGCGTTCCGGGAGAGAGGCTCTTCGCCACCTCCTGGGGCGCGAGTTCTCGGTGATCCTCCTGGACGTCAACATGCCGGGAATGGACGGCTTCGAGACCGCGGCCCTGATTCGACAACGGAAGATCTCGGAGCACACGCCGATCATCTTCGTAACGGCCTTCAGCGACGACACGCACGTGGCGCGTGGCTACTCCCTCGGCGCCGTCGACTACATCATTGCGCCCGTCGTGCCGGAAGTCCTCAAGTCGAAAGTCGGGGTGTTCATCGACCTCTTCCGCCAGGCCGCCCAGATCCGTGCCCAGGCCGAATCCCTGAGAGCCCGCGCGGAACAACTTCATCGCCTGACCCGCGCTTCTCTCGCCATCAACGCCGCCCTCTCCCTGGACGCGATGCTGCGCGTCGTCGCCGAGCGCGCGCGCGAGCTCCTCGGGGCGCGCGAAGCCGTCGCGATCGCGCTCGCCGACGACGCCGGTCTCACCACGCGTGCCTTCGCCGCGACGCGGGAAGGCACCGAAGAGCTGTCCGCCGCGGCGTGCGACGCGTGGTACGGCGCCGTCCAGAGGCCTCCCGGCTCCTCCGCCATCATCGCGGATGCCGATCGCAGGAAGCTGTCGACGCCCCTGACGCGACGCGACGGCTCCGATCTCGGCTGGATCCACGTGGTCGATGCGCCGACGGAGACGTTCACAGCGGACGACGAGGCTCTCCTCGTCCCGCTGTCTCAGATGGCGGCGATCGCGATCGAGAACGCTCTCTCGAGCGACCTGCGCGAAGCCAACCGCCTCAAGGACGAGTTCCTGACGACCCTCTCGCACGAGCTCAGGACGCCGCTTTCCGCCGTGCTCGGATGGGCGCGCCTCCTGCGCGGCTCGGCCGGCGACCCGGCCCGCGTCGACCACGGCCTCGAGGTGATCGAGCGAAACGCCCTCTCGCAGGCCAGGATGGTGGAGGATCTCCTCGACATCTCCCGGATCGCGCTCGGGAAGCTGCGCTTCGCGCGGAGAACGATCGAGCTGGTTCCGCTCCTCCACACCGCCGTCGAGGCCATGCGGCCGGCCGCTCTCGCCAAGCGACTCTCGCTTCGCTTCCGGGCGGACCCGGAGCTCGGCTCCCTCGGCACGGTCTCCGGAGATCCGGAGCGCCTCCAGCAGGTGTTCCGCAACCTGCTCTCGAACGCGTTGAAGTTCACGGGTCAGGGCGGGCACGTCGACGTCTCGTTGACCCGGGAGGGAGATGACTTCCTCGTCGCCATCCGGGACGACGGCATCGGGATCAGCCCGGCTTTCCTCGGGCTCGTCTTCGAGCGTTTCCGGCAGGCGGACGCATCGAGCTCCCGCTGGCACAGCGGGCTCGGCATCGGGCTCTCGATCGTGCGGCACATCATGGACGCTCACGGGGGAAGCGTCGCCGCGGACAGCGCGGGGCCCGGCCACGGCGCGACCTTCACCGTGAGGCTTCCCGCGGCCCTGCCTGCGGAGACCTCGGGGGAAGTCGAAACCGCCGCCGAATCGAGTCTCTTGAGCCTCGCCGGGATGCGGATCCTTCTCGTCGACGACGACCTGGACGGCCGGGAGGCGATCCACGAAGCGCTGTCCTCTTACGGCGCGGAAGTCACATTAGCCGAATCCATGGCGGAGGCACTCTCGCGGCTCGAACCGCTCCACGACATCCTCGTCAGCGACATCGGGATGCCCGGCGGCGACGGCTACGAGCTCCTGGCCCGGATCCGCAGACGAGAGCCGGAAGGCGGCGGCGCGATTCCCGCCATCGCGTTGACGGCGTACGCGCGACCCGTCGATCGGCGCAGGGCTCTGGAGGCCGGCTTCAACGCCCATGTCGCGAAGCCGGTCGATCCGGCATCCCTCGTCGCGACGGTGCTCGGACTCACGCGCCGGTCTCCGGATTCCGCGATCCCGGCGGAGGCGCCGGCCAGGACCTCTTCCCGGAGGATCCTCGTGGTGGACGACGACCCGGACAATCTCGAGGGAATCCGCCTCCTGCTCGAAATGAGCGGGTACGTCGTGGACATCGCGGAAACCGGCCGCGAAGCGATCGAGAAGGCGCGCCGCAACGGCGCCGACGTCGCGCTTCTCGACTGGCGGCTGCCGGACATGTCGGGACACGAGGTCGCCGAGGTGCTCCGCCGCGAGCGAGCGCCGCTCCCGATCCTCCTCGTCGCCATCTCCGGACTCTCTCCCTCGAGGCCGAAGCGGGAGCTTCCTCCTTCGACGCGTGGCTCTCCAAGCCTTTCGACGTCAGCCGGCTGAGCGCGCTCCTGGAGTCCCGGGCGAGGGCCTGACCTTTTCCCGACCGCTCACCGCTTCTCGACCTGCAGCTCGTTGTTGACCCTCACGACGCCCTCGACCGAGCGCGCGATCTCGCCCGCGTCGATGCGGTCCTTCTCGGTCTTCACCTGACCCGCGAGCGTCACGATGCCGTTCGTCGAGTTGACCTCGATGTTCGTCAGCGTCGAGAACCGAACGTCTTTCGCGAGCTTCGCCTTCACGGCGACCTTGATTCCCGCGTCGTCCACCTGCTTCCCGGCGGACTGTGTCGTGCGGCATCCGCCCGTCGCGGCGGCTCCGCTGACCGAGAGAGCGAGGATGAGCGCGACCCCTTGAAGATTCTTCATCGAAAGTTTTCCTCCTGACTTCGTCGGAGCAACTCCGATGCCCATGGCACGGCACCGCCGATGTCAAACCGGGCCGGGTGCCTCAGGACGAAGACCGCTTGGAGCGCGAGGACGAGCGCTTGGACGGGACTTTCCCGCCGGCCCGCCGGGCTTCCGACAGCCCGATGGCGATCGCCTGCTTCCGACTCTTCACCTTCCTGCCCGACGCTCCCGACTTCAGCTCGCCCCGCTTCATCTCGTGCATGGCGCGTTCGACCTTCTGCGAAGCCTTTTTCCCGTACTTGGTGGCCATGGTTCCTCCTCGAGGTTTTTTCATCCGCATCGAGCGGAGACCCTGGAGGTGCACGAGTCGTGCCGGAGGAGAGGGTATGCTTTCCCCGACACGACGAGTGAGTCGGGACTAATGGCAGAAGCTGAGGCGGCTCTTCCGGAACGCGAGGACGAAGACGGCATCCGTCTGCTTGCCGCGATCGTGGAGTCCAGCGAGGACGCGATCATCGCCAAGGACCTTCGGGGCCGTATCGTCGAATGGAATCGTTCGGCCGAGCGGCTCTTCGGATACCCGCGGGAAGAGGTGCTCGGCCGTTCGATCGAGATCCTGATGCCGCCGGACAGGGCGGACGATTGGCGGCAGATCCTGGCGCGCGTCATCGCCGGGGAGCGCGTGGAGCACTTCGAAACGCGCCGCCGGACGCGCGACGGCCGGATCCTCGACGTGTCTCTCACGGTCTCTCCGGTGCGCGACGAGGAGGGCCGGATCGTGGGCGCCGCGAAGATCGTCCGCGACATCACGGCCGAACGGGCGGCGTGGCAGGAGAGCGAGAAGACGCGGGAGCTGCTGCTCGGAACGCTCAGCCACGACCTGAGGACGCCTCTCAACACGATCAACGTGTCCGTACACACCTTGAAGCGGCATGCCGCCGAGGCGGATCAGAAAGTGCTCTCGCGGATCTCGAAGAGTACGGAGCGCATGTCGCGCATGATCGACCAGCTCCTGGACTTCACGCAGAGCCGTCTCGGCGGCGGGATCCCGATACACCCGCAGAGCATCGACCTCGCCGCCGTCTGCCGAAGCGTCGCGGACGAGTTCGAGGCTCTTCATCCCGGACGGGTGCGCTTCTCGACGGAGGGGGACTTGAGGGGCACCTGGGACGGCGACCGGCTCGCCCAGGTCCTTTCGAACCTGCTGTCGAACGCCTTCAAGTACGGCGATCCGGGCGCGCCCGTCGCGTTCCGGGGCCGCTGCGTCGACGCCGGCGTCGTCGTCCACGTGACGAATCAAGGGCCGGAGATCCCGGCCACTCTTCGGGACGTGATCTTCGATCCGTTCCAGCGCGGTCCGGCCGAACAGCATCGCGGAACCAAGGGGATCGGGCTGGGCCTCTACATCGCGGAGCAGATCGTGCGCGCGCACCACGGCGACATCACGGTGCGCTCCGCAGCTGCCGGAGGCACGACGTTTGCCGTGAGACTGCCGCGTTCAATCGAAGGAGCTTCGACCGACTCCTTTCCCTGAACGGAACGCCCTCGCCGTTACGACATCGCCCACTCAGACGCATCGCGAGGATCGACTTTCCGCATCCTGCCGCGCCGCAGACCCGCGTGGGACGCCCCCGTGGCAGGCCCGCCCGCGGTCGGATTATTTTCCGTGCACGCGGGTCCACGAGTCGCGCGTGGCGTCCCGGACCTCGTCCCACTCGTAGCGGCTGTTTCCGCGAGCGGTCGGCCACGTGCGCTCGAGCTCGGACTCCACGTCCTCGAACCTCTGCTCGGCCTTCGCGTCCGCGGCCCGCTCCCATCCGTGCCGGTAAGCCGGCTCGAGATCCTCGAACTTCCGGTCCCTGCGATAGTACGGGCGGGTGGCGTACGCCGATCTCCAGTAGGCGACCTCGACTGTCGGATCCAGCGCCTCTCCGGCGGCGTGACCGGCTGCTCCGCCCGCCATCGCTCCGGCGACGCCTCCGACCACCGCTCCGACCGGCCCCCCGACCGCGGCGCCGACCGCGGCGCCCGCGGCTGCCCCGCCGGCGGACCCCAATCCGGTGCCGACGGGGTGGGAGCCTGGTTCGCCGGTAATCGGATCCCGGTTGGGGTTGGACTCGACAATGGTTTCGGACATCTCCTCAGTCCTTTTCATCATCTGTTCTCCATTTATCTCTTCCTCGAGGTTTCGTAATCGAGCTCTAGCGCCGGCTCGCGAGGTACCCCACGAGGAGTCCCGCGGCGAACGCCCCGACCGCGACGACGGCGGTGTTGTCGTCGGCGTACACGGAGACGCGTTCAGCCGTTTGAGACATCCGCCGCTTTCCGCGCTCCAGGTAGTCCCTGGCGACTTCGCGTCCGGAACCGGCCGCATCTTCGGCCGCTCCGCGTACCTCGTCACCCAGATCCCTGGCGGCGTCCTTGCCCCGGCTCACCGCCTCGTCGAAGTCACTCTTGAGCTCTCTCCCGATCCTCTGTGCGTCCTTCGCGGCCTTTCGCGCAGCGTCCTGGGAAGTCGAAGAATCGAGAATAGTTTCCATAGGAACCTCCGGAGACACGGCAGCGCAACACGTGTGCCAGAGATCCAGGCCTTACCAGCGGCGACGAATCGCGCGGGGAGGCAGGTGGCGGTCGACGGCCGCCAGAAGCGCGTCGAAGTTGACGGGCTTCTTGAAAAAACCGGCGTCGGTTTCGCACGGCGGGGCGTCGGAATCGGAGGCCACGCCCGACATGATGGCGATCGGGATCCTGGGAAGCTCCGGCATCCGTTCCAGAGCGGATACGAAATCCCAGCCGTTCATCGTCGGCATGTTGAGGTCGAGAAGGATCACGCCCGGCCAGACTTCCTTGCCGAGGAGGAAAAGTGCCTCGGCCCCGTTCGACGCTCCCATCGCGCTCCGACCCTCGAGCCGGAAGAACCCGATGAGCCCCTCGCGCAAGGTGGCATCGTCGTCGACGACCAGGACGTCGGGGCTCAAGGCCCGTTGGACAGATCGGCGTCCCATGGCCGCTGTGCTTCTCATGTTGTCTCCCGGGCCCCGCTTCGGCTCCATCTGCGGCTTGCCCCGCCCGCCGCGCCGCAAGTTGCGGGCCATGGAAGGAATGACTCAACGGCGAAAGAACGTGGCGAACTCACCGTGCCGCGCTCGGCACGGGAGTTGCGGATAGCGTCTGCGCGTTCGGCACCAAGGAAAGAAATGCCAGGAGGGCCATATGAATCTCACCGAGATGTTCAAGGGAAAAGACGACACGAGCGGAAGCGCTCCACGAAAGGCGACGGACCTGCTGAAAGAGGATCACCAGAAGGTCAAGGGTCTCTTCAAGGAGTTCCGTGGACTCGAGGAGGACGAGGACCAGGAGAAAGGCCGCCTTTTCGAGGAAATCCGCAGGGAGCTGACGATTCACGCGAAGGTCGAGGAGGAAATCTTCTATCCCGCCGTCAAGAAGATTCCCGAAGCCGAGGCCAGGCGTCTCGTGCTCGAAGCCGGCGAGGAGCACGCGATCGTGAAGACGCTTCTCGGACAGCTGGAAAGTCTCGATCCCGGCGACGAGGTCTTCGACGCGAAGATGAAGGTCCTGATGGAGGGCGTCGAGCACCACGCGGACGAGGAAGAATCCGACATGTTCCCCGAGGCCCGGAAGGGTCTCGACGATGACGAGCTCCTCGAGCTCGGCAGGCGGATCGAATCGCGGAAGAACGCGCTCCTCGGGAGCGAGACACGCCCGGCACGCGAGTCCCGGCGTTCCGCGGCCTCGGCTCCGAGGCGTCCGAACCCCGCTCGCCCCGCGGTGAAGGCCGCGTCCGCGAGAAAGAGCTCCGCGGGCAGCGCGCGCCGGCGGTCTCGTAAAAGCTGACATGAGCCCGTTCCACGATCTCGGCCCGCGTTCTGATCCGAGCTGATCGGGCCAAGCTGATCGCAGCCTCGCGCGCCTTCCCGCCGGCCGGGAGCGCGCGAGGCTTTTTCATTCGAACGGAGACTTCTTCAGCCAGACGGAGACTTTGCGTGGACGAGCTCGGGCTCGCGGACCGGGGGGCGCGAGATCTCCTGGGCGGGCGCCGGCCGCCGGATTCCGGACGGAGGATGCGGGAGCCGAACGGGATGCCCCGTTTCCGCCGAGCGGGCGATGGCCTGGATGATGCGTACGTCGGCCAGGCCTTCGGTGCCCGAGGGTTCAGGATCGCGACCATTCAGGACGCAGTCGGCGAAGTAGACGATCTCGGGGCCGAACTGGTCGCGCTTCGGGAACTTCTTCTTCGTCGTCTTGTCCCCGATGCGGAGCCGATGCGAGATCCCTTCGGCGTACTCGTAGGCGGGCTCCACTTCCAGCGAGCCCTTCGTCCCGACGACCGTGTAGATGGCCTTGTCGGCCGCGCCGAAGCTGGACGTGAAGCTGGCGAGCCTCTCGTCGGGGAATCGCAGGACCGCGCTCGTCATCTCGTCGACCTCGCGGAAGCGCGCGTCGCCGCCGTTCGCGCGGAAGGCCACGACTTCGAGGGGCTCGCTCCGGAAGAGCGCCCTTGCCGCGTTGATGCAGTAGATGCCGATGTCGTAGAGCGTGCCCCCGCCGGCTTTTGCCTGGAGCCGGATGTTCTCCGGGTCCCGAACCTGCATCGTGAAGATCGAAGAGAAGATCCGCGGATCCCCGAGCTCTCCCGAACGCACGAGGCGCGCGGCCTCGAGGTTCCCCTCCTCGAAGTGGAGCCGGTACGCGACCATTAACCGAACGTGCGCCGCCTCGGCGGCATCGATCATCGCCCTGCAATCCTCCTCGGTCACGGCCATCGGCTTCTCGCACAGGACGTGAACCCCGTGCCGGGCGGCCGCGACGGCGTAATCGCGGTGAAGGTGATTCGGCAGCGCGATGTAGACGGCATCCACCTGCCCGCTCGTGAGCAGGCTTTCGTATTCCTCGTAGGGCAGGAGCAGCGAGGCCCCGTATTTCCGGCCCAGCTTCCGCAGCTTTTTCGGATCGTCCGACACGAGGGCCGTCAGGACAGAGTTTTGAGCGTGGCGGAATCCGGGCAGAACCGCGATCTGCGCGATATAGCCGAGGCCCACGACGGCCCATCGGACCTTTCCGTCTTCGGTGGTCATTTTTTCACTCCCAGGCAGGTTGCGGAATCGTTCCGGATCAGGGCGCGAGGAACTCGCGACCAACGCGCTAGCGCCTCCTCGCGAAATGCCCCACGAGAAGGCCAGCGGCGAACGCGCCGACGGCGACGACGGCCGTGTTGTCATCCGCGTACGCGCTGACGCGCTCGCTGGCATGGGACAGGCGCCGCTTTCCGCGCTTCAGGTAATCCTGCGCGATGTCCCGTCCCGACGCCGCCGCTTCCTCGGCCGCGCCACGGACTTTCTGACCCAGATCCTTCGCGACATCCTTGCTCCGATCCACGGCGCGATCGAAATCGCTCCTGAACTCACTGCCGATCTTCTGCGCTTCCCTCGCGGCCTTTCGGGCGTCCTGAACAGTCGGGGAATTGAGAATTCCTTCCATGGCGGACCTCCGGCGGAGACACCGCAAGATGCGGGCCATTTCCGCCGACAGACGCTATTGGAAGTACCCGCTCACGTCGAGGATCACGTGGGTCGTCCCGGAGACCTGACCGCAGCGGATCTCGAGCGTCCCGTCTCCGAGCGCCGCGACGGTGTTGTCGGCCCTGGTCTGCTGGGCTCCGTAGCTGATCGTCGTGGCGAGAGGAACCGTCATCCCTTCGGCGAAGACGCTCAGGGTCCCCGGCGCCGTCGCGCCGGTGACCGTCACGTTGAGGAAGACGGCGCGCGCCGTCGACGGAATGCCGCAGCGGCCGGCGACGTCGAAGGCCCGGGTCGCGTTCGCGGCAAGTGGGGGTCCCCCGAGGGGACCGGCAGGGTTGCGCGTATCAAGCACGCGGCAGGGCGCAAGCGTATTGAAGCGGGTGGGCGGATTGACGCGGCCGATCCTGCTGCTCCTGAATTCCGTGAACCACAGGTTCCCGTCCGGGCCCTTGGCGATGACGTAGGGACCGCCGTCCACGGTCGGGATGAAGAACTCCGTGACGACGCCCGAGGGCGTGATGCGGCCGATCCGGTCCCCGTCGAACTCCGTGAACCACAGGTTCCCGTCCGAGCCGGGGCAGATACCGAAGAGCCGGCTCACGATCGGGAGGGGAAACTCCGTGATCGCGCCGGCCGTCGTGATGCGTCCGATCCTGTTTCCCGGATTCTCCGTGAACCACAGGTTCCCGTCCGGGCCCGCCGCGATCGCGCTCGAGTTGCTCATGTCCCCGGCGATCGGATGCTCCGTGATCGCCCCGGCCGTCGTGATGCGTCCGATCTTGTTGGCCTGCTCCGTGAACCACAGCGCTCCGTCGGGACCCGCCGCGATCCCGTAAGGACCGCTCGCCACCGTCGGCACCGGATACTCGGTGAAGACCCCGGCCGTCGTGACGCGCCCGATCTTGTTTGCGGAAGGCTCGGTGAACCACAGGGCGCCGTCGGGACCCGCGACGATCGACCGCACGCCGCTCGAAGTCGGCGGCAGGAAGCTTCGTCGCCACCCCCGCCGTCGTCACCCGCGTCACCCCGTTGAGCCCCGCGATCCAGAGGTTGCCGTCCGGCCCCGCCGCGATGCTGTCGGACTGGCCGACGGCGACCGGAAACGTCGTAATCGTCCCGGTCGTCGTGATCCGGCCGACCTTCCCGAGCCAGTCCGTGAACCACACCGCCCCGTCCGGCCCAGCCACGATCCCCGCCGGCTGCCCCAGCGCGGGCAGCGGGTACTCCTTGTCGATCTGGAGGGAGGAAGGACTTCCGGCGGCGAGCTTTCCGATCCTGCTCGTCCTGAATTCCGTGAACCACAGGTTTCCGTCCGGGCCCCTGGCGATGACGTAGGGACCGCCGTCCACGGTCGGGATGAAGAACTCCGTGACGACGCCCGAGGGCGTGATGCGGCCGATCCGGTCCCCGTCGAACTCCGTGAACCACAGGTTCCCGTCCGAGCCGGGGCAGATACCGAAGAGCCGGCTCACGATCGGGAGGGGAAACTCCGTGATCGCGCCGGCCGTCGTGATGCGTCCGATCCTGTTTCCCGGATTCTCCGTGAACCACAGGTTCCCGTCCGGGCCCGCCGCGATCGCGCTCGAGTTGCTCATGTCCCCGGCGATCGGATGCTCCGTGATCGCCCCGGCCGTCGTGATGCGTCCGATCTTGTTGGCCTGCTCCGTGAACCACAGCGCTCCGTCGGGACCCGCCGCGATCCCGTAAGGACCGCTCGCCACCGTCGGCACCGGATACTCGGTGAAGACCCCGGCCGTCGTGACGCGCCCGATCTTGTTTGCGGAAGGCTCGGTGAACCACAGGGCGCCGTCGGGACCCGCGACGATCGACCGCACGCCGCTCGAAGTCGGCGGCAGGAAGTTCGTCGCCACCCCCGCCGTCGTCACCCGCGTCACCCCGTTGAGCCCCGCGATCCAGAGGTTGCCGTCCGGCCCCGCCGCGATGCTGTCGGACTGGCCGACGGCGACCGGAAACGTCGTAATCGTCCCGGTCGTCGTGATCCGGCCGACCTTCCCGAGCCAGTCCGTGAACCACACCGCCCCGTCCGGCCCAGCCACGATCCCCGCCGGCTGCCCCAGCGCGGGCAGCGGGTACTCCTTGTCGATCTGGAGGGAGGAAGGACTTCCGGCGGCGAGCTTTCCGATCCTGCTCGTCCTGAATTCCGTGAACCACAGGTTTCCGTCCGGGCCCCTGGCGATGACGTAGGGACCGCCGTCCACGGTCGGGATGAAGAACTCCGTGACGACGCCCGAGGGCGTGATGCGGCCGATCCGGTCCCCGTCGAACTCCGTGAACCACAGGTTCCCGTCCGAGCCGGGGCAGATACCGAAGAGCCGGCTCACGATCGGGAGGGGAAACTCCGTGATCGCGCCGGCCGTCGTGATGCGTCCGATCCTGTTTCCCGGATTCTCCGTGAACCACAGGTTCCCGTCCGGGCCCGCCGCGATCGCGCTCGAGTTGCTCATGTCCCCGGCGATCGGATGCTCCGTGATCGTCCCGGCCGTCGTGATGCGTCCGATCTTGTTGGCCTGCTCCGTGAACCACAGCGCTCCGTCGGGACCCGCCGCGATCCCGTAAGGACCGCTCGCCACCGTCGGCACCGGATACTCGGTGAAGACCCCGGCCGTCGTGACGCGCCCGATCTTGTTTGCGGAAGGCTCGGTGAACCACAGGGCGCCGTCGGGACCCGCGACGATCGACCGCACGCCGCCCGAAGTCGGCGGCAGGAAGTTCGTCGCAACCCCCGCGGTCGTCACCCGCGTCACGCCGTTGAGCCCCGCGATCCAGAGGTTGCCGTCCGGTCCCGCCGCGATGCTGTCGGACTGGCCGACGGCGACCGGAAACGACGTGATCGTCCCGGTCGTCGTGATGCGGCCGACCTTCCCGAGCCAGTCCGTGAACCACACCGCCCCGTCCGGCCCTGCCACGATCCCCGCCGGCTGCCCCAGCGCGGGCAGCGGATATTCGACCGGCTGCGCCCCGAGCGTGCCGGCGGCCAGCAATACCGCGGCTGCCAAAAAGTCCTTTGTCACGCGCACTGTGTGCCTACTGGTGCCGGAGGAGGGAGTCGAACCCTCACGGCCTTGTGGACCGGGGGATTTTGAGTCCCCTGCGTCTGCCATTCCGCCACTCCGGCGCGCCGGGGAGAGTCTACTGCCAGTCGAGCCGGACGTTGCGGTGGAGATGCGCGGCGGCGGAGCCCGCGATCGTGCCGAGCACGTTCCAGAATATGTCGTTCACGTCGGTCGCGCGCGTCGGCAGGAAGAGCTGGACCATCTCGATACCCACGCTGAACAGCGTCCCCGCGAGCAGGACTTCTCCGTGGTTGCGGAGGGAGGAGCGGCCGGGGCCGTCGAGGAACTTCCACAGCAGGAAGGCCCATCCCGCGAACATCGCGAGATTCCCGACGAGCCCGACGATCGCGTAGAGAAACGCGTTCGACATGTACCCGCCGCGCCCGGCGCGTAGGACGAGGCGCTGGATGTCGTCGAACGGCGCGAGATTCGTGCGCACGGCTCCGCCCCCCTGCACGAGGAGCGTCACGGCGAGGAGGAGTCCCGAGTACGAGGCCAGAAGGACGCCTTGAACGCCCTTGCCTACGCGGATGGTGTGCGGAAGCACGGCGGGAGATTACGCCGGGAGTCCGCCGCGCCGAAACGCTCTGAGAAAATGGCGGGATGCGCGCGACTGGCTTCGGAGACCCGCCTCCGCGGCTGTCCCCGGGAGCCCTGCTTCTCCTCGCCGCCATCGCGGCTCTCGCGCGTGTCCACGTCCTCGTCGAACCCGACGGAATGGTCCTCGGCTGGCGGCAGGCCGACATGCTGAGCGTGGCCCGGAACTACTTCCGAAACGGCTTCCACCTCTTCTTCCCGCAAATCGACTGGGGCGGCGCCGGTCCCGGCTTCCTCGAGATGGAGCTGCCGATCGTGTCGTTCCTGACGGCGATTCTCTGGAAGCTGTTCGGTCCGCACGAGCTCCTGGCGGGCATGATCCCCGTCGTCTGCGGGATCGGAACGGTGGTCGTCCTGGCGCGACTCGTCACGCGGCTCGCCGGCCCGGCCGCCGGCTTCGCGGCGGGGCTCTTCGCGGCCGCGTCTCCCCTCTTCGCGTGGTACGGGACCACTTTTCAGGAAGAGGCCCCGATGCTGTTCGCGTCCGTCCTCGCGGTCGACGCGATGGAGCGCTGGGTCGAGACGGACTCCCTTCGGGACCTCGTTCTCGCGGGGCTCTTCACGAGTCTGGCCGTGCTCGTCAAGGCGACCGCGCTTCTCATCGGCCTCCCTCTCCTCTACCTGTTCTGGGAAAAATGGCGTTGGAGTCTCCTCAAGCGGAGAACCTTCTGGATCTTCGGCACGCTCGTGGTGCTCGCGCCAGTTCTTTGGTATTGGCACGCGCACGGCCTCTACCTGAAATGGGGAAACACTTTCGGCGTTCTGTCGGGCGGATACGACAAGCTGGCGCGCCGCGACGTTCTTCTGTCGTCCAAGTTCTGGCTCCGCATCCCCGCACGCGCCTGTGTCTATCTCCTGACGCCCCTGGGGGCTCTTCTCTTCCTCGCCGGCGCGCGGCGGCGGACGCCGGGGGCTGCTCCGTTGCTGCTCCACGCATGGCTCGTCGCATTTCTCGTCTACGTCTTCGTCGTGGCGCGCGGGAATCAGGAAATGGACTATTACCAGCTTCCCCTCCTGCCCGCGGCGGCGGCTTTCGCCGGAATCGGCCTTGCCGAAGCGGCCGGCCGTCTCGGGTCGTGGCCGCTACGGGGCGTTCTCGCCCTCCTTCTGACCGCCAACTTCGCGGCCGCGCGCCACGTCTACCTCGCCCGCGCGGCGCGCGAGATCGTGAGAGACGGGCGCGCCAATCGGGGCGTGGGACGTGCGGTGGCGCGCGCCACGGAGCCCGGGTCGCTTCTGATCGTCACGACGGGCTACGGCGGAAGCCGGAGGCCTGACGAGATCGACACGCCTCCGGAGGTTTTCTACCACGCGGATCGTCGCGGATGGTTCGTCTCGCTCCACTGGCTGACGCCCGGAGCCGTCACGGTTCGCCGCGAACAGGGAGCACGCTATCTCGTGGTCCCCGGCGAAGCTCTCGCGGACTTTCGCGAATCCGAATCGGCCGGCGCGCTCTTCGCGCGGTATCCCCGGCGCGTCGACACGCCGGATCTCCTCATTCTCGATCTCGACGTCGATCGAACGTTGACGGAGGGCGCAGGCCTCCGGACAATGCCTCCGTGACGCCCTCGCCGACCTCGCCGACGCGCACCACGGCCGTGCCCGCGCACGAGGGCTTCTTCGTCTCGGAGTTCCTGGGCGAGACGGTGCGGGACGTGGCGCGGCACCCGGTCGGAAAGATCTCGGACTTCGCCGTCGCCACGACCACGCGCGCCCCGTTTCCGCGGGTCACGGGCCTCCTCATCCGCGACCGCTTCGAGACGTTCGTTCTGCCCTGGGAGGACGTCGCCATTTTCCAGCGCGGCGCCGTGCGGACGCGGCTCGTGAGGGAGGACCTCCTGCACCGTCCCGCGGGGGAAGACGAGATCTTCCTCGCGCGCCACCTGCTCGACAAGCAGATCGTGGACATCAACGGCGTGAAGGTCGTGCGCGTGAACGACCTCAAGCTGGACGTCCTGTCGGGCGATCTCGTCCTCACCGCCGCCGACGTGGGCGTGCGCGGCCTCATCAGGAGAGTCTTCGGCGCGGGTGTCACGCCGCGCGGGGGAAGGCTCTCCGACGCGTCTCTTCCGGCCCGGCTCATCCCGTGGGACTCGATGCAGCCGCTCCACGGGCGCCTCGAGCGCCTCGAGACCACGATGCCGCAGGAGAAGCTCCAGCGGCTCCATCCGGCCGATATCGCGGACATCCTGAGCCAGGTGTCCGGCACGGAGCGAACCGGGATCTTCCAGAAGCTGAAGGTCGAGACGGCCGCCGAGACGCTGCACGAGCTGGAGCCCGAGATGCAGGCGGAGATCATCGAGGACCTGCCCGAGAGGCGCGCTTCGGAGATCCTCGAGCAGATGCCGGCCGACGAGGCCGCGGACGTCCTCGGCGAGATCGAGGGCGAGCACGCCCGGGACCTCGTCCAGCTCATGGAAAAGGGCGCCGCCGAAGAGGTGACCGAGCTGCTCGTGCACGACGAGAACACGGCCGGAGGCCTCATGGGGACGGACTTCGTCACGTTCCCGCCGACTCTCACCGTGCGCGAGACCCTCACGCGCCTGAGGCCCGTGGCCCGCGATGCCGAGGCGCTCTTCTACTTCTACGTCGTCGACGAGAAGGAGCGCGTCCTGGGCGCGCTCTCGGTGCGCGACATCCTCGCCGCCGACGACGACGCGTTTCTCGAGAGTGCCATGGTGGCCCCCGTGCGGACCGTCACGCCGGACGTCTCGGCCGACGAGGTCGCCGAGACGATGTCCAAGTACGACCTCCTCGCCCTGCCCGTGACGGATCCCGAAGGGGTCCTCGTCGGCATCATCACGATCGACGACGTCGTCGACCGGCTCCAGCCCCAGCCTCGCCGGCACCGGGGGAGGCTCAGGTGATCGCGCCAGCCGCCGAGACGCCCCCTTCGCGCCCCGACGTCCGCGACTGGAAGCGTCGCGCGACGCTCTTTCTCGCGATCCTCGGGCCCGGGATCATCACGGCGAACGTCGACAACGACGCGGGCGGCATCGCGACGTACTCCATCGCGGGCGCCCACTTCGGCTATTCGCTGCTCTGGACGCTCGTCCCCATCACGATCGCCCTCATCGTCGTGCAGGAGATGTCCGCGCGCCTCGGCGCCATCACGGGGAAGGGCCTCGGCGAGCTCATCCGCGAGAACTACGGCCTCCGGGCGACGTTCTACCTGCTCGTCGCCCTCCTCGTGACGGATATCGGAAACACGGTCGCCGAATTCGCCGGCTGGGCGGCCGCGCTCGAGATCTTCGGGATCCCGCGCCTCGTCTCGGTGCCGGTCGGCGCGTTCGTCGTGTGGTGGATCGTCGTCAAAGGGAACTACAAGTCCGTCGAGAAGGTCTTCCTGATCGCCTGCACGGTCTACCTGACGTACATCGTCTCGGCGCTGTTCGCGAAACCCTCCTGGAAGGACGTCCTCAAGCAGACCTTCGAGCCGCGGATCGAGTCGAGCGCGGCGTGGATCCTGATGATCATCGGCCTCGTCGGGACGACGATCGCGCCGTGGATGCAGTTCTATCTCCAGGCCTCGATCGTGGAGAAGCGAATCGGTCCCGAGGAATACAAGCTCTCGCGCTGGGACGTCATCCTCGGGTGCATCTTCGCGGCGGTGGTCGCGTTCTTCATCGTCGTCGCCTGCGGCGCGACGCTCTTCCCGCAGGGCATCCGCATCGAAGGCGCGGAGCAGGCCGCGATCGCCCTCGAGCCGCTCGCGGGGAAATGGGCGAAGGCGTTGTTCGCCTTCGGGCTGGCGAACGCGTCGCTCTTCGCGGCGTCCATCCTGCCGCTCGCGACGGCCTACTCCATCTGCGAGGGGCTCGGGTTCGAGGCCGGCGTGAACAAGACGTGGAGCGAGGCGCCCCAGTTCAACACGCTCTACACCGGAATGATCGTGATCGGCGCCGGCGTCATCCTGATTCCCGGTATTCCCCTCTTCCCGGTCCTCTTCCTCTCGCAGGTGCTGAACGGGCTGCTCCTGCCGTTCGTCCTCGTCTTCATGTGCCTTCTCATCAACCGCGAGGACCTCATGGGCGAATACGTGAATGGGCGCGTCTGGAACTGGGTGGCGTGGGGGACGTGCCTCGTCATGATCGGACTGACGCTCGTCCTCGTCGTCGCGACGCTCTGGCCCGGGCTGTTCCCGGCGAGCCCCTAGCAGGCTGCTGAAGAAAGGGCTCTTTTTCAAAGGAGCTTGAGCGGGAGAAGACACGTCAAGCTGAAAGAGGGGATTGCTTCGAGAGAGTGAGTCCGTGCTGCTCGCCTTTTTCGGCCCGCTTCGGTCGCACCGAGGGGCGCTTCAGGGGGAATCAGGCGGTCGAGGACTCCATTCGCGCCATTCGGACGAGGTTGTAGGCCGTCATCACGCTGAGGACGTGAGCCGCCACGCGGGCGAGTCCTCGGAAGCGCGTCTTGGCCAGGCCTCCGATGGTCTTACTCCAGCCGAAGATTTCTTCGACGCGCTTCCTGATTCGCTGGCTCACGGCGTAGCCCGCGTGTCTCGTCGTCCTTCGGTCGATGGCGCTGCGCCTGTTGGTGGTGTTCTGGGCCACGTGGGGCGTGACGCCTCTCTCTCGGAGCCTTTCGATGAAATCCCTCGTGTCGTAGCCCTTGTCGCCGGCCAGCGTGATGCGCTTGTCCGAGCCCAGCTCGTCGACCATGCCCAGTGCGGCCGACCTCTCCCCGTAGCCGTCGGCCGTCGTTACGCGCGCCTTCACGCACAGTCCGTTTCTGTTCTCCATCAAGACGTGGCCGAGGTAGCACAGCTGCGAAGGCTGGCCGTCTCCCTTCTTGTAGAGCTTGGCGTCGGGATCGGTCGTCGAGGCGTGCGTGTCGTTGCGCCTCTTCTGGCCGCGAAAGTCGACATCGGCGTTGCGGCCGCCAGGAGCTGGCGGCTCATCGCCGCCCTTACCGTCCTTGTCCTTCCGGGGCTGGAAGCTCTTCAAGGAGGCGTTCGCTTCGATCAGCGTGCCGTCCACGGTGAAGTGCTCGTCCGAGAGAAGAAACTTCTTGCGGGCCTGTGCGACGACTTCCGAGAAGAACTCCTCGAAGACCTCGGCCTCCAACAGTCTCTGGCGGTTCTTCGAGAAGGTCGTCGGATCGAAGGCCGGTGCAAGCCCCGGCATGTCCAGGAACCAGCGGAAGAGAAAGTCGTACCCGAGCCGCTCGCAGAAGAGCCGCTCGCTTCTCACGCTGTACAGCGCGATGAGGATCTGCGCCTTGAGAAGCATCTCGGGCGGAATCGATGGACGCCCTCGCTCCGAGTACAGCCTGGCGAGCTTGGGCTCGAGACGCCTGAGCGCTTCGTCTGCAAGCGCCTTCACCTTGCGGATCGGGTGGTCCCGCGGCACGAGCTCCTCGGGCGTCATCGTCACGACAAGATCGACCTGCTTTTCGTTGTCTCCACGCATGCACACCAAGGTGCAGCCGCATCGCGCAGCAGTCAATGCCTCGCCGCGATTTTCAGGAGCCCTTTTTCAGCAGCCTGCTAGGCACGCCGGCGCCGCACAGGTAGACCGGGAATTCCTTCACGCCGTCGAGGCCGATCAGCTTTTCGATGTACGAGTCCTGGATCGCGGCCGTCTGAAAGGGCCCGAGCCCGCGCGCGGTCGCGAGCAGCGCGAACGTCTGGGCGAGGTGTCCCGCGTCCATCCACAGGACGCGATAGGCGCCCTCGAACCCGTACTTCCAGAGCGTTCGCGCGAAGACGGCGGTCATGATGCAGAGGAACGCGGCCTTACCGACCCAGCGCTGCCCGGATGCCGCCCGAACCGCCGCCTTCCTGAAGTCTCCCTTCTTGAGGAGGCGCAGAGCGCCGCCCTTCACGTCGAAGTGATAGAGCCCTTTCGGCAGCCCACTCACGTTCCAGACCAGGACGTAGCATTCGATGGGATGGAGGGAGCCGGCCGACGGACTCGTCTTCGCCACGAGCTTTCCGAGCGGGCCACCGTCGATCCAGCCGGTCTGCCCCCAGGTGCCGAGTACGACCCGCGCGAGATCTTCGAACGCGACGCGGCGACGCGAGAACACGCGCACCGTTCGCCGAGCACGAAGAGTCTGCTCGAGGAGCGACACGGGAGGCCGCGATGTCAACTTCCGCGCCTCTGTCCCGCGATAGCACTTGTACACAGATGGCGGTTTTCCCGCGGACAGGGTCTTCCGCAGCACGACGTCGACGGCTGGTCCTTCAGACACGTAGCGCACGTCGCGGCAGGCCGTGTGATAGAGGGCGGAGGCAAGGTTTCCGTTCCATTCCTTCAGGCGCGAGACGCGTCGCGCCGCCTCTTGGGGCGAAACGAGAAATCCCAGACGCCGGAGCTTCTCGATCGCCCAGGAGACGTCCGCCGGGGACATGCCGGGCAACAAGTGGCTCGCGTCCGCGATCCGAAGCGGACTCCCGAACGAATCGAGAAGGCCCAGGATCGCAAGTGTGGTGGAAATGCTCCTTCGGCCCGAGAGATTCTCGATGAACAAGCGCCCGTCTCTCCAGGAAACGAGGAGCTCCGGGTTGCGAACGAGCCTTATGGCTGGCTGCGACAACCGGTCAGCACTGGGGATTGCTGGCCGACATGACGCTCCATATCATCATCTCCTGGGCTTCGATGTTGAGCGAGGTGAGCCCCTCCGGCAGTGGCGCGACCCTCAACTGCTTCCGAAGAAGGTCCTCAGATGCCTTGTCCCTCACTTGGACGACGACGTACCTCGGATATTCTGGAAGGACTCTTCCGATGGCGGAGGCTCGGAAGGTTTTGGATCCGGGAACTCGCTTCACCTTCTTCGGGCTGGGCATGGTGCGCTCCCTCCTCGTTCGAAAGTGGCGTCAATCTAGCCCCCAGGCCAGGTGAAGTCCAGAGGAGGACCGGCCCTCGCTGAAAGCGCGCACGGTTCCATCTCCGTTCAGGGCTACGGAGAGAAGGCCCGTACCGGTGGACGGATCCAGGTTCGGGAGCACGTCGTCGGCGAGCTTCACCCCCGTCCGGGCGTCGAGCGTCCAGACATGCCGATCTCGGCTGACGGCGAGAATGCGGTCGCCCCTCTCGTTGAATCGCGCGTAGATGAATACCGTCGCCTCTCCGACCCCCAGGAGCCGCCTTCCCTCGCCCTTTCCGATCGGGTGGATGAACGGCGTGCTCCCGGGCGCACCGCCCAGGCAGACGAACTCCGTTCCCGCAGGGTTGGCTCGTGGGTTGTTGCAGTCCACGGCGCCGAGCCCGTGCGCCCCGCTTCCATCCGTGTTCATTGTCCAGATTTGCTTTTGACTCCCCTCCGAACGGACGAAGAGGAGTGTCGAGGGCCCGGCGAACGAAGGGGCCCAGTGACTCGCGGTCGAGCTCGTGAGCGCCTTCGGGCTTCCCGCTCCGGCAGGAATGAGGAGAAGCTGCAGGGGCGGCCGGCCGACTGTCGTTCCGGCTATCCAGCGGCCGTCCGGAGAGAACGTTCCTGGAAAGCCCTCGCCCCAGCGCATCGGTTCGCCTCCATCGACGTCCCGCGACCAGATTCCAGTGGCCCTCGGCGTGGCGCCGCCTTCGTAAAAAAGGATCTTCTTTCCGTCCGGCGAGAGATCCGTCACGATCGAGAAGCCGAGAGACGAGAGCTCGCGCGCCGGCTCGGCGGCCCTCTGAAAGAGGAGAGCTCTGCGGTTCTCGTCCTCGAGGAGCAGGCACTTCTTTCCGTCACTCGAGAGCGATTGAAGGACGAAGAAACCTGGGAATCGATGCAGCGGGCGCAGCCGGCCGCCCGGGCTCACCGCGAAAAGGGTGCTGCTGTAAGCGCCCGAGACCGAAGCCGTGAGCCATATCTCCCCCGAGCGGGCATTCCAGTCGAGACCGAAGCACCGCTCGTAAGCCGGTGTCAGGGCTCGCGACGCGGAGCCGTCGAGATCGACGATCCGCACCTCTCCTGCGTCGTCGAAACGCGACGGGTGATGGATGAAGGCCACCCGCTTGCCGTCGGGTGAGAGCCGGACGAAAGACATGGCTCCGGGCGTGCGGAAGATGACTTTCTCGGCCTGAGCCGCGGACACATCGCGGCGCTCCAGCACCCGTTCCGCGCCGAGGTCCCGTACCGCCACGAGGACTCGGCCTCCCTGTGACCAGTCGGCCCAGCCCGCGTCGTTGAGGATCATCCGCGGCGTTCCTCCCAGGGCGGGCCACGCCGCCAACGTCCCGAGGAGGTTGATACCCGCCCGAGATGCCCCGACCAGCACGAGCACCTGGGAGCCGTCGTCCGAATACGCCATGGGAAGCTGCTCCCCGGACTCCAGGGGACGGTCCAGCCCCATGGCGTCGGGCAGGGCGAGATAGGTCCGTCGGGGACCTCCGTCCCATGAGGCCGTGTAGAGGAAGGAATCGGCGCCCGGCGTGAAGAGGCCACGCGAAACGACACCGTGGCGGAACGTCAACCGTCGGAACTCCGGCATCGGCGGTCGCCTCGGCCAGCCGAACCAGAGCACGGCGGCGAGCGCGGCGAGCGCGAGCAGAGCGGTACCCACGAGCCGGTTCCGCCGCCGTGCGGGAGCGCGTTGTTCTTCTCCTGACCCGGACGAGCGCAGCGACGGATCGCCCGCGTGCGCGCGCAGGTTCTGCAGGTCGCGCGCGAGGTCGCGCGTCGCCGCATAGCGCTCACGCTTGTCCTTCGCGAGACACCTCTCCACGATCCAGACGAGGGGCGGCGGGATCTCGGGCCGCATGACGGTGAGCGAGACCGGCTCGTCGCGCAGGATGGCCGAGATGGTGTCCGCGGCCGACGCGCGGGCGAAGGCGCGGCGGCCGGTCAGCATTTCGTAGAGCACGCAGCCCACGGCGAACTGGTCGGACGCCACGCCCGCGGCTTCCCCACGCGCCTGCTCCGGCGACATGTATCCCAGCGTCCCGACGAGCTCGCCGGGAGACGTGATCGTCAAGGTGGCCGAGTCCGGGGAGCCGTCTCCGGTCTGGTGCCTCAGCTTCGCGAGCCCGAAGTCGAGGATCTTCAGATGCCCGTCCGCCGTGACGATGAGGTTCGAGGGCTTCAGGTCGCGGTGCACGATCCCGGCCTCGTGCGCCCGGGCAAGGCCGTCCGCGAGCGCGATCGCGAGCTCGAAGAACCTTCGAAGGGGAAGCCCGCCCTGCGGAATGATCTCGGAAAGAGTGCCTCCGTCGAGGAGCTCCATGGCGAGGAAGCGGACCGCATGGCCGTCCCGCGGGTCGGGCGCGTCCCCGACTTCGTAAACGACGACGATGTGAGGGTGATTCAGCGACGACGCCGCACGTGCTTCCGTCTCGAACCGCTGCAGCCTCTCGTCGCTGCCGGCTCCCTCCTCCGTGAGCACCTTCAGGGCCACTTCGCGGCCGAGACGCAGATCGCGCGCCCGATACACTTCTCCCATGCCGCCCGCGCCGAGAGTCGCGAGAATCGTATAGGTGCCGAACGAGTCGCCGGGCGACAGGACCAATCGGACCCCTTTTTCCGGTCGGTGGACGGACGCCGAGTCAGTATAGCGTCGGCCAGACGGGTACGCCCGTTGCTTGCCAACCTCGTGTGAAGGGTTTGCGTCTCCTTGCGGGAACACCCCGGTGTTCGGCTTCAAACTCCGTTCTGGCAGGAGGATCCATGCGTCGATTTCTCGTTCTCGCCGTGTTCTCGGTCGCCTTTCTGATGCTCGCTTCGCCGGCCGTCGCTCAGGACCGCACGGGCACGTGGGAGATCTCGCCCTTCGCGGGCGGTTTCTTCGGTGGGCGGCTCTACGGGAATGGCCCGCAATTCCAGGCCGTCGGGGGGTCCTCGAATCAGAGTTACCTCCGCGAGGATGATGACCTCGCGTATGGAGCGCGCCTCGCGTACAACGTGACGCGCCACTTCGAGTTCGAGGTCGACTGGACCTCCTCGCGGACCGACCTGCGCTTGCCCTACTCCGTCGTCGCCCCCGGCGGCGGCTTCGTCCGCAGGCCCAAGGTCGGGACCTTCCGGCAGAATATCTACGAGGCGAACGCCCTCTTCAATTTCGGGCGGCGGCACGTGGTCGGCTACATCGGTATCGGCGCAGGAGCCGCCGTTCTCAAGCGGGACGTCCCGGGAGTGAACCCGGAGGCGACCGGGCGCTTCACGGCCAACGTCTCGGCCGGAGGGAAGTTCTTTTTCGTACCGCGCGTCGGCCTCCGCATCGATGCCCGCTACCGGGCGATCAATCTGACGGACGATCGCGACGACTTCTCTTGCGACCACAACGGCTTCAGGGATTGCGACAACCGGCGCCGAAACTGGTCCTACAACAGCGAGGTCACCGGGGGGCTCGTCTTCGCCTTCTGACCTTCAGCCCGAAGAAGCGCGATCCTCCGGGGAGCCGATCTCGATCGAGCGCGACCCGTCGGACTCGACGCGTATGGCGACGCGCCAGGCACGCGAATCGGTGAGCGGGGGACGCGGCCATTCCACCGCGACGATCGCGCCTGGCCTCTCGTCCAAGCCGAGGTCGGCGATGGAGGTGCCCGGAAGGACGCGATAGAGGTCCCCGTGGACGAGGAGCGGCGGCCTGTCCGCCGGACCGTACTCGCGGACGAGCGCGAAGCTCGGGGAGGACACGTCCTCCGGATCGAGGCCGAGCCCCGCCGCGATCCCCTTCACGAAAGCGGTCTTGCCGGCCCCGAGCTCTCCCTCGACGAGCACGAGGTCGCCGGAGCTGAGGCGAAGAGCGAGGCTCGCCCCGAGCCGCCGCGTCTCCTCCTCGCTCGAAGAGACGTTGAAAGATACGTGCGACGTCACCCGCCGGCGCTCTCGTGCGCCTCGAAGAAGGCTTCGGGGAGCGCCTCGACGACGTCGGACGCCGAGAGAGACTCCTCCCCTTTGACCTCCCGCACGAAGTCGCCCGAGATTCCATGGAGCCACGCGGCCGCGCAGGCGGCGTCGAAGGCGTCGAGCCCGCGCGCGAGACACGCTCCGACGATACCGGTGAGGACGTCCCCGGTTCCCCCCGAGGCGAGCGCGGGGTTCCCCGCGAGGACGGGCATGACCCGGCCCGCCGGCGAGGCCACGAGCGGCCGGAAACCCTTGAGGATGACGACCGACTTCGCCCGCGAGGCGATCTCGAGGGCGGCGGCTTCCCGATCAGCGTTGACGCGTGCCGCGTCGATGCCGAGGAGACGCCCCGCCTCTCCGGCGTGCGGCGTGAGCACCGTGGGCGCGGCGCGCGCGGCGAAGTAAGCGGCCTCGCCGGCGAGGTTGAGGGCATCCGCGTCGAAGACCGCGGGGAGGCGTGCCGCCGCCGTGCGCTGGAGCAACGCACGCGCGGCCGCCGACGCGCCGAGCCCGGGCCCGACCGCGAGAGCGTCGAAGCGCGCAACGTCCACGTCGTCGCCCGCGGTCGTCGTCTCCGGACTGAGGACGTGTACCAGCGCGCGGATCGAATCCGGCGTGAAGACGCTGACGAGGCCGGCTCCCGCCCTGTGGGCACCGCGCGCCGCGAGGGCGGGAGCTCCCGCCATGCCTTCGGACCCGCCCACGACGAGGAGTCGCCCGAACGTGCCCTTGTGCGCGGTGGCGTCGCGCCGCGGAAACAGCTTCGCGACGTCGGGAGCTCCGACCGCTTCCCCCGCGACTCCGCTCTCATCTTCGAGCGGCAGAAAGCCGATGCCCGCGATGCCGATCCGCCCGCAGAGAGACGCGGCGGGCAGGCGGACGTGACAGGGCTTCGGGTATCCGAACGTGACGGTGAGGTCCGCGCGCACGGAGGGGATCCACGGAAGCAGCTCGTCCGCGGAGAGGCCCGAGGGCACGTCCACCGCGACCACGAACGCCGTCGCGTCGGCGACCAGGCGAACGGCGCGTGCCGGAAGCCCGTCCGGCGAGATCGGTCTCCTCAGGCCCGTGCCGAAGAGCGCGTCCACGACGAGCGTTGCCGTGCGCAGCGGCTCGAGATCGGCTTCCTTCGTCACCTCGCGAATCGCCCCACCCGCCTTCTCGAGACGCTGGTGGGTCTTTCGGGCGTCCAGGCTCAGATGCGCGGGCGCTCCGAAGAGAAGCGTCTCCACGTTGCCGCCGACGTGGGCCGCGTGGAGGAGGCGCGCCGCCTCGAAGCCGTCCCCTCCGTTGTTGCCCGGACCCGCGAGCACGACGATCCGCGCGCCCCGCGACACCCGTCGCCCGACGACGCCCGCGATCTCCCTCACAAGCGCCGTCGCGGCCCGTTTCATGAGGACGAGCCCCGTCGTCCCGGCCTGGATGGTCCTCGAGTCGAGGGCGCGGGCGCCCTCCGAGGTGAGGACCCTCACCCGGCCCTCCGCCCGAGCAGCGCGAGGAGCGCACGGCGCGTCGCGGGAGCGAGGTCCGGGTCCGCCGCGAAGAGGGCCTCCACCCTGCCGAGATCGGTGATCTCGTCGACGTCGGGTACGGTCGAAAGAAGGCGGACGCTGTAACCCTTCGCCTCCGCCGGCCTCGTGCAATCGGCCAGCGCGTGTTCCGAAGACCACCTCACTCCGGCGGGAAAAACGACTGCCGGTTCCACGTTTCCGCGCATGCCGACGAGCGAAAACCCTCCATCCGGAGCCGGGGCGAACACGACGTCGTTTCCCTCGAGGGCGGCGAAGCCCTCGGCGAGATCTTCCGCGGTGAGGGTCGGGGAATCGCTTCCGGCGATCAGCACGTCGCGCCGGCCTTCGAGCCGCGCGCGCACGACGGCGCGCGCCAGACGTTCGCCGAGCGATCCATCGCCCTGCGGCACGAGGTCCCACGGGGGGCGGAAAGTCCCGAGGAGATACGGACCCGCGTCGAACTCCGCGTGCGCGAGCACCGCGTCCCACTGCTCCGGCGACGTCAGCGAGGCGGCGAGGTCGGCCAGGAACGCCTCGTAGAGCGAGGTGGCGGCCGCGGCCCCGATCTCGCGGGCGAGGCGCGTCTTCACGCGTCCTCTCACGGGCTCGCGCGCGAACAGGACGAAGCGCTTGACGGGTGCGTTCACGGCCTGGCTGGGCCTCACTTCCTTGGCGGGGGCTCCTCGCCGGAGAAGGCCGACACGAAGATGGACTTCTGGAGAAAGCTCGTGGAGTTCGTGATGTCGTCACGGACCGCGAGCGAAAGCTTCTGCCCGCCGGGAATCATGATGAGCTTCACGTCGTAGACGAAGTCCCTGCGGCCGAGAGCTTCGAATTTCTTCGCGTCGAGGTCGATCGGGACGGTTTGCGTCGTGAGCTCCGACTGCTTCCCCGCCGAGTCGATGACGACGAAATAGAAGACGACGCGGCCGCGCACCTTGGAGCCCTCGGGCAGCATGGCGAGGCGGGAATACGGAATCCGGATGGTCACGGGGACGGCGAAGTTCTCGCGGTCGGCCGGAACGGGCTTGCCGACCTCCAGGCCCACGGCGAGGGGATTGTCGTCGCGGGGGAAGAAAAGGGCCGAGGTGACCGCCTCGCGCACCTTCGTTTCGATTCCCTTCTCGAGATAGCTGCGGCGCGCGCGGACGGTCAGGCCTTTCTTCTTGAGCTTGACCTCGACCTTGTGGGGCCGGTCGAGCCCGGAGCGCACGCTCCGGTAGCCGATCGAGTAGTACGACGTGTAGTCCTTCTCGATGTTCTTGAGGGCGATGGTGACGTCGTTCTTGTTCAGGATGGCCTCGCCGCCGGTCTCTTCGGCGATGAGGGTCAGCATGGACTGGAGGTTGTTTCGTTCGAGGAACGTGTCGATGCGCTGGCTTTGCGTGCGGTTTTCCGCCGAAATGTTCGAATCCACCGTGAGACCCTGCGCGTCGATCGTGTAGATCGTGACGCCCGAGGCGTTCGCCGCCTGCACCACGGAGAGGTACTTCGAGGTCCGGTCGAACTCGAAGAAGGACATGCTCTGGCCCGAGGTGTTGCGGTACTTGTCGGCGATGTACTGCCAAAGCTCCGCCCCCGGGGACTGCGGCAGGCCGTCGGAGACGTGGATGAGGATCTTGCGGCCCTCGACGCCGGCGAGCTGGTTGATCGTGGTCTTCATCGCGTCGATCGTGAAGGTCAGGTCGTTGTCGAGCGACTGGCAGAACGACCGCACCCGGCCCGCCGCCTGATCCGCGGTCGTGGAGTCGTCGATGGCCTGGATCACCTCCCGCCGGTCGGAAAGGATCTGCTGGCCGAGCGCACTCTCGTCCTCGATCTGCTTGAGGACGTCCGACAGGTCGCGGCCGTCGTTCGTGAACTTCCTGCGGATCTTCAGCGACCGGTTCCAGGCGACGATCATGCCTTCGACGTTGTCCTTGACGTTCTCGCGGACGAAGACCTCGACGTTCCTCAGGACCCTGTTGCGGTTGAACGGCGCGAGGTGAAGGTTGTCCACGAAGATGACGATGCGGGTCTTCGGGACCTTCTCGTGCACGGGAACGGACGCCGGAGCGGGAGACGGCGCGGCAGCGGCGGGCGGGGCCTCCTCGACGGGCAGGAGGAAGCGGCCCTGCTCAATCGGAGTGAAGTTCGTGATGAGCTGCTCGAGATTGTCTTCGACGACGACGAAGTCCTCTTTCTTCAGGCCCGTCACCCGGTTCCCCTTTCCGTCGGTCACGACGACGTCGAGGTTGGTCACGGTGATGCCCTCGCGGGCGACGAAGCCTCCCGCCGGCGTCTCGGGCTTGCTGGCGGGAACCTGGGACACGGCGGACGATCGGGCGAGCGCGACGACGAGCAGGAGCGTCGTCCGAGGAAAAGGAAAGGGACGAATCGACATGGCCGGATTGTACGGGTCACGCGGATAGAATCCCGCCCCGATGGCATTCCGCGTTCGCCGCCACCTGACGGCCGGGCTCCTCGTGCTCGTTCCTCTCGTCGTCACCGTGGTCGTCATCCGCTTCGTCTTCAACGTGATCGACGGATTCAGCCAGCCCGTCACCGAACGCCTCGTGGGCCGGACCGTTCCGGGACTGGGACTCATCCTCACGATCGCCGTCATCTGGCTGACAGGCCTCCTTTCCTCGAACCTCATCGGGAAGAAATTCCTTGAACTTTTCGGCCGCCTCTTGGAGAATCTCCCCCTCGTCAAGACGGTCTATACCGCTTCGAAGCAACTCGTCGAGGCTGTGTCGCCGGGCGGCCGGCGGGCCTTCCAGCGTGTCGTCCTCGTTGAATTTCCTCAGAAGGGAACTTTTGCGTTGGGATTCGTGACAGGGAACGGGATCGGCTCACTGGACGCGAGCACGCTTTCGATCTACGTTCCGACGGCGCTCAACCCGACGAGCGGTTTCCTGATATTCGCGAAAGAAAGCGATATTCTCGACCCCCGCCTCACGGTTGAGGAGGGGATCAAGCTCGTCGTGTCGGGCGGGGTCGTGAGGCCGCTCGGGAACTAGAAGCGCTTCGGGAGGGTCCAACGGAGCGGCCGGAGGACAGGCGGGCGGCGGGAGACCGAAAGGAGTGATCGGGCGATGACGGGAAATCTCACCGGCAGGGGACGGACGGTCCGGCGGATCGCCGCGACCGGCCTCGCCGTGCTGTCGCTCTCCGTCGCGGGTTGCGACAAGTTCAAGAGCAAGCAGCTCATCCGGGAGGGAAACGCCTATTTCAAGGAGCAGCTCTACGACGACGCCCTCAAGAAGTACGAAGCGGCCCAGGCTCTCGATCCGACCGAAGTCCGCCTCGACAAGTTCGTCGCGATGGGCTACATGGCGCTCTACAACCCCGGTTCCACGCACCCGAAGGACATCGAGGCGCTGAACCGGGCGATCGAGCACTTCAAGAAGTACCTGGCGGCAAAGCCCGACGACGACAAGGCCGCGCGGTTCCTCGTCACGACGTACATGAACGCCCAGAAGTACGACGAGGCGATCAAGTACTTCAAGGAGCTCGTCGACAAGCACCCGCAGGACTCGCAGGCCGTCCAGACGATCGCGATGCTCTACGCGAAGCAGGGCGACTACGAGAACTCCATCCTCTGGCAGAAGAAGCGGGGGGAGCTCGAGCCGAACAACCCCGAGGTCTTCTACACGATGGGCGTCACGGCGTGGGACAAGTCCTACAACACCGTGGGCACGGACATCTCCCCCGACAATGGCCTCACGCCCGAGAAGCGCAAGGAGATCCTGGATTTCGGCATGGCGCAGCTCGACCGGGCGCTCCAGCTCAATCCCGACTACTTCGAGGCCATGCTGTACAAGAACCTGCTCAACCGGCAATACGTGCGCATCGAGTCGGACCCCGCCAAGGTCGCGGAACTGACCGCGAAGGCGAACGAGTGGCAGCAGAAGGCGCTCGAGATCAAGAAGAAGATCCAGGAAAAGCAGCGCGCCGAGCAGGCCAAGAAGAATCCGCTCGAGGCGATGTAGGGAGCCAGGAGACCACGCATGTTCGAAGCCTCGCTCATCGAATCCGCGAAGCACAAGGGCAGCGCCCAGCGCTGGTACACGCTGCCCTTGTCGGTGATCATCCACGTGGTCGTGATCGGGACGGCGGTCGGGCTCTCGATGTGGTTCATCGAGGAGATTCCGGAGCCCCCGATCCCGGTTCAGTTCTACTCGCAGGCGGCCCCGCCGCCGCCCCCCCGCCGCCGCCGCCCAAGGCGGCCCCGGCGAAGCCGACCCAGAAAGTCGAACCCGTCAAGCCGACGCAGATGACCTCCCCGGTCGTCGTACCCGACACCTTGCCGGCGCCGACGAGCATTCCCGAGCCTGAAACGGGCGTGGAAGGCGGCGTGGAAGGCGGTGTCGAGGGCGGTGTCGCCGGCGGCGTCATGGGAGGCGTCCTCGGCGGCGTGAAGGGCGGAATGCTCGGCGGAACCGGTGAAGAGCCTCTCCGCGTCGGCGGCGAGGTCAAGGAGCCGATCGAGATCTCACGCGTGAAGCCGGCATACCCGGAGGCGGCGCGCAAGGCCCGCATGCAGGGCGTCTGCATCCTCGAGGCGATCATCACGAAATCGGGTGACGTCGAGTCCGTCCGCGTGCTCCGCGGCCTCAACCCGCTTCTCGACAACGCCGCCATCCGCGCGGTCCAGCAGTGGAAATACAAGCCGGCCACTTTCAACGGACGGCCGGTTCCGGTCTATCTGACGGTCACCGTCACCTTTACTCTCCAGTAAGGCGGCGCCGGCCACTCGAAATAGAATCGAAGAGTAAGAAACCTCAAGGAGGACATTTCAAATGGATATGAGTCTGATGGGGCTGATCAAGACGATGTCGTGGCCGGCGCTCTCGATCTTCGTCCTGCTCTGCCTGCTTTCGGTCTACTCGCTCGCCGTATCGGTCGAGCGGTGGATGACCTTCCAGAAGGCGAAGCAGCAGTCGGTCAAGTTCGCCCTCGAGGTCGGCCAGCTCCTGAAGCAGGACAAGCTCAGGGAGGCGATCGACCTCGCCAAGAAGTACAAGAACAGCCACGTCGCGAAATGCGTGTCCGCGGGGCTCCTGGAGTTCGCGTATGAGGCGCACGGCTCCTCAGCGCAGGGGCACGACACCGTGGCCGCCGCGGAGCGCGCGGTCGAGCGCGCGGCGATGATGACGACGGCCGAATTCAAGAAAGGCCTCGGCGGCCTCGCGACGATCGCGACGACGGCGCCGTTCATCGGCCTTCTCGGCACCGTCATCGGCATCATCAACGCCTTCCGCGGCATGGCGGCGTCCGGCGCCGGCGGCCTCGGGTCGGTGTCGGCCGGTATCGCGGAAGCTCTCGTCACGACGGCGCTCGGGCTCTTCGTCGCCATTCCGGCGGTGTGGCTCTACAACCTGTTCCTCAACAAGATCGAGCGCTTCCAGGTCGAGATGTCGAACTCGTCCTCCGAGCTCATCGATTACTTCATGAAGCGCCAGACGGCGAAGGCCGCTTGATCGGGATCCGGTAGCGAGGAGTTCAGCCATGGGCATGGAACAGTACGGCGGCCGTCAGAGCATGAAGAGCGACATCAACGTGACGCCGCTCGTCGACGTGTGCCTCGTCCTCCTCATCATCTTCATGGTCGTGACGCCGATGCTCCAGAAGGGCAAGCCCGTGATGCTCCCTCAGACGGATCGGCCCGACAAGAAACCCGAGTCCGACAAGGAGCTCATCGTCTCCGTGCAGTCGGACAAGACCATCTTCATCGACACGAAGTGGTTTCCACCGAAGGATTTCGAGGCGAAGATGAAGGAGCTCGGCGAGCGCTCGGCGAACAAGGACATCCTCGTCAAGGCCGACCGCACGCTGAACTTCGGCGAGGTCAAGAACGTCATGAGAATGATCAAGGACGGCGGGTTCGAGCGCGTCGGTCTCATCACCGAGAAGAAACCGGACAAGTAAGGAGTCAAGCCCATGAGCATGGACATCGGGGGCGGCGACGGACCCAGGTCGGAGATCAACGTCACTCCGCTCGTGGACGTCGTCCTCGTCCTTCTCATCATTTTCATGGTCGTCCAGCCGCTGCTCCAGCGCGGTTACGACGTGCAGGTCCCTCCGAACGCGCCCGCAACGCCGCCGAACACCCCGCCGCCGACGGACCAGATCATCGTGTCGCTCACGGCGAACAAGGAGTACTACCTGAACAAGGAGAAGGTCGACCCGGCGAACATCGCCATTCGCCTTCAGGAAGTCCTGCGGAACCGCAGTTCGAAGATCGTCTTCTTCTCCGCCGAGGATTCGGTCAAGTACGACGACGCGATGAAGCTCATGGACATCGTGAGAAACAGCGGGAGCGGCGACAAGAAGGTGAACATCGGCATCGTCATGGACTGGGTCAACCCGGCGGCCTCGTCGACACCGTGACCGCCGCGCCACGCAGACGACGTTTTCCGCCCACGTCCCCGGCCACCACCGGGGACGTCGTGCGTTTGTCGATGAAGAGAAAGGATCTCAACTGATGGTCATGTTCAAACGTCTCGCCAGCACGGCGCGCGCCGCGTGGGGGCGCTCTGCCGCGATCCTCTTCGCTATGGTTGCGCTTCTCTCGGCGACGAGCGCCCGCGCCGACGAGTCCGAGCTCATCCTGCCCGACCTCTCCTCGGTGACGTTTCTCGGCATGACGGGCCGCGCTCTGCTCATGATCGGCATCCTGGTGTGCTTCGCGGGTCTCGCGTTCGGGCTCGCCATGTACAGCAAGCTGAAAAACCTGCCCGTCCACAAGGCGATGCGCGACGTGTCCGAGCTCATCTACGAGACGTGCAAGACCTACCTCGTCACGCAGGGGAAGTTCA
This sequence comes from Thermoanaerobaculia bacterium, assembly GCA_963719225.1. GTDB lineage: Bacteria > Acidobacteriota > Thermoanaerobaculia > UBA5066 > UBA5066 > Fen-183. Next base: position 2,519,595 of record CAVRAY010000001.1, read on the forward strand.
TCCTCGTCCTGGAGGTCTTCATCGGGGCGATCCTCGTCGTCTACTTCGGCGGGCTGAGGCACATGGAGCCCACGAAGGTCGGGGTGATCCTCCTCGCGAGCCTCGTCGGAATCGGGGGGAGCTACGGGGTCGCCTGGTTCGGCATCCGGATCAACACGTTCGCGAACTCGCGCACGGCCTTCGCGAGCCTCAGGGGCAAGCCTTTCCCGACCTACGCGATTCCGCTCGCCGCCGGCATGTCGATCGGAACGATGCTCATCTCGACCGAGCTGCTCCTGATGCTCGGCATCCTTCTCTTCATCCCGACCCATCTCGCGGGACCCTGTTTCATCGGCTTCGCGATCGGCGAGTCCCTGGGCGCCTCGGCGCTGCGCATCGCGGGCGGCATTTTCACGAAGATCGCCGACATCGGATCGGACCTCATGAAGATCGTCTTCAAGATCAAGGAGGACGACGCGCGCAATCCCGGTGTCATCGCCGACTGCACGGGCGACAACGCCGGCGACTCCGTGGGGCCCACTGCCGACGGATTCGAGACGTACGGCGTCACGGGTGTCGCGCTCATCTCCTTCATCCTCCTCGCGGTGCCCGACGCCACGACGCAGGTCAAGCTCCTCGTCTGGCTCTTCGCGATGCGCATCATGATGATCGTCGCGAGCGTCTGCTCTTACTGGATCAACGACGCCCTCGCGAAGGCGAAGTACCGCGACGCCGACAAGATGAACTTCGAGGCGCCGCTGACCTCCCTCGTGTGGATCACCTCGTTCGTCTCGGTCGCGATTACGTTCGTCGTGTCGTATCTCCTGATCCCCGAGCTCGGCGACGGGACGCTCTGGTGGAAGCTCGGCGCCATCATCACGTGCGGCACGCTGGCCGGCGCCATCATTCCCGAGCTCGTCAAGGTCTTCACCTCCACGGAATCCCGCCACGTCCGCGAGGTCGTCACGGCCTCCCGCGAAGGGGGCGCGTCGCTGAACGTCCTCTCCGGCCTCACTGCCGGCAACTTCTCGGCCTACTGGATGGGCCTCGCCATCGTCTCCCTCATGAGCATCGGCTACCTGATCTCGACGGCCTTTCCGGCCGGCATCATGATCGCGCCTCCAACCTTCGCCTTCGGGCTCGTGGCGTTCGGCTTTCTCGGCATGGGCCCCGTCACGATCGCGGTCGACTCGTACGGCCCCGTCACGGACAACGCTCAGTCCGTCTACGAGCTTTCGCTCATCGAGAACGTGCCGAACGTCAAGGCCGAGGTGAAGCGCGACTTCGGGTTCGACCTCAACTTCGAGACGGCGAAGACTTTCCTGGAGGAGAACGACGGCGCCGGGAACACCTTCAAGGCCACGGCGAAGCCCGTCCTCATCGGGACCGCGGTCGTCGGCGCCACGACGATGATCTTCTCCATCATCGTGATCCTGACCCACGGCTTGAAGAGCGACATCGAGAAGCTCTCGATCCTCCACTCGCCCTTCCTCCTCGGGCTCGTCACCGGCGGCGCGATCATCTACTGGTTCACGGGCGCCTCCACGCAGGCCGTCTCCACGGGCGCGTACCGCGCGGTCGAGTTCATCAAGAGGAACATCAAGCTCGATGCCTCCGTCGAGAAAGCGTCCGTCGAAGACAGCAAGAAGGTCGTCGCCATCTGCACCCAGTACGCGCAGAAAGGCATGTTCAACATCTTCCTGGTCGTCTTCTTTTCGACGCTCGCATTCGCATGCCTCGAGCCGTTCTTCTTCATCGGCTACCTCATCTCGATCGCCGTCTTCGGCCTCTATCAGGCCATCTTCATGGCGAACGCGGGCGGGGCCTGGGACAACGCGAAGAAGATCGTCGAGGTGGAGCTGAAGGAGAAAGGCACGCCGCTCCACGACGCGACCGTCGTCGGCGACACGGTGGGCGATCCCTTCAAGGACACCTCGTCCGTCGCCATGAACCCGATCATCAAGTTCACGACGCTCTTCGGCCTTCTCGCCGTCGAGCTCGCGATCGGCCTTTCGCGCGGCACGAGCCTCGCGCTCGCGTTCGTGTTCTTCGCCGTGTCCGTCGTCTTCGTCTACCGCTCGTTCTACGGGATGCGCATCGAGATCTCCCCGACCGCCTCCTGAGGAGGACCCCATGGGCACGATGACGAAGTCGGGCTCGACGCAGCCGGCGTTCCCGAAGACGCTTCCGAGGAGGCTCGGCCTCTTCGACGCGACGACGATCGTCGCGGGCTCGATGATCGGCTCGGGCATCTTCATCACCTCGGCGGACATCGCGCGGCAGGTCAAGAGCGCGAGCCTTCTCCTCCTCGTCTGGGTCTTCACGGCGCTCGTCACGGTGGCGGGCGCCTGGAGCTACGGGAAGCTCGCCATGGCGTTCCCCAAGGCCGGAGGCCAGTACGTCTACCTGCGCGAGGCGTGGGGCGACATGGGCGGCTTCCTCTACGGCTGGGCGGCCCTGCTCGTCATCCAGACGGGAACGATCGCGGCGGTGGCCGTCGCCTTCGCGAAATATCTCGGCGTGCTCATCCCCGCTATCTCGAGCAAACACGTCTTCTTCAAGGCGGCCTACCTGAGCATCACGCCGCTGGAGATCATCGCGATTTTCCTCGTCGCGCTCCTGACCTGGTGGAACACGACGAGCGTCCAGAACGGTGCGCGGCTCCAGAACGTCTTCACGGCAGCCAAGGTTCTGTCCCTCGTCGGCCTCCTGTCGGTGTGCTTCATCGCCGGCAGCAACCTCGCGGGCGTCTCCTGGGCGCTTCCGGCCGCGGGGGATCTCAAGATTCCCCTCATCTGGGCCTTCGCCGTCGCCACGGTCGGCTCTCTCTTCTCGGCCGATGCGTGGAACAACGTCACGTTCCTCGGCGAGGAGGTACGCGACGCCGAAACGAACGTCCCGAAGGCTCTCGTCTACGGAACCGGGCTCGTGACGCTCCTTTACGTTCTCGCGAACGTGGGATACCTGAGCGCCCTCCCTCTCTCCGGCATCGCGTCGGCTCCCGAAGACCGCGTCGCCACGGCGGCCATCGGCGCCGTCTCCGGCACCGCGGAGGTCGGTACGCCGTCTCTCATCATGGCGTGCGTGATCCTCGTCTCGACGTTCGGTTGCCTCAACGGCCTCATCCTGTCGGGCGCGCGCGTTCTCTACGCCATGTCTCGCGACGGCCTCTTCCTGCCGGCCTTCGGCGAAGTGGCGCCGAAGACGATGATTCCGGTCAATGCGCTCGTGGCGCAGTTCCTTTGGTCTGCGCTCCTGTGCCTCTCCGGGAAGTACGGCGACCTCCTGGACTACGTGATTCCGACGGTCCTGATGTTCTACATCGCGACGATCGTCGGACGATGGAAGCTCGCCCGGACGAACCCCGCCCTCGCGCCGCGCTCTCTCGGGGACCGCGTCATTCCGGTCCTCTACGTCATCGCGACGGTTTACGTAACGATTGCCCTCGTGATCTTCAAGCCCACGTTCACCGTGCGGGGTCTCGTCCTCGTGGCGCTCGGCGTCCCGGCGTTCTTCCTGTTCCGGAGGAAGCGGCCGGTCTGACTAGACGAGGAGCGCGAACACCTCGTTCGAAAGCAGCACGCCCTTGCGCGTGAGGCGGACACAGCCGGGATGTTTTTCGAGTAATCCGGCGAAGATCGCGTCCTCCATCCGCTGCGCAGCCGCGTCGGGCAGCGTTCTGCAAATCTCTTCGAAGGTGGAAGAGGGGACGCCACCAGACAGTCGCAGGCCCAGCATCAAGCCTTCTTTCCTTCTAAGAACATCCCCGTCGTTCTCTTCGGACGTCGCGACGGGCGAGACGCCCGCCCGGGTTCGCTTCAGGTATTCCGCGAGCATTCCCGTGTTCGCGAACCGAGTAATTCCATCGAAGGAATGGGCACCGACACCGAAGCCCAGGACGGGCACGAGCGTCCAGTACTTCAGGTTGTGGCGGCTTTCGAAGCCGGGCTTCGCCCAGTTGGAGAGCTCGTAGCGCGGCAGGCCTGCCGCCGTCAGGCGCTCGTCCACGGCTTCCCACCGGTCTGCCATCTCGTCGTCACTGGCAAAGAGCTCCGGGTGCTCTTTCTTCAGGGTCACGAGCCTCGGCGCCTTTTCGATCTCGAGGAGATAGACAGAGAGGTGGGTCACCTCCGCTTCGATAAGCCCGTCGACGCTCGCGAGAAGCGTCTCCCGCGTCTGTCCCGGAATCCCGATCATCAGGTCCGCCGAGACGTTTCCGAAAATGTGTGCTGCGTCTGCCACCGCGCGACGCGCGGCCACGGCGTCGTGCCGCCTCTCGAGAGGCAGCAGCTCGGAATCCACGAGCGACTGGACGCCGATGGAAAGGCGGTTGATGCCCAGAGAGAGAAGATCAGACAGCTTTTCGGAGTCGAGGTCGTCGGGGTTGGCCTCCGCGGTGATTTCGACGTTCGAAGAGAGACCGAAGATTTCTTCGAGTGTCCCGAGCAGTCGGCCGAGCTGAGCCGCTTCGACGTACGAAGGAGTGCCCCCTCCGAAGTAGACGGAATCGAACCCGAGGAGCCCGCCCGAAGCCGCAGGGGTCCTCGAGAGAACCGCCCCCTCCGACCCTTCTAAGAAATCTCTCTCTTCGGGCCTTCCTCCTCTTGTCTCGCCCGCCCTCGAGCGAATCTCCCTCTCTACCCCTTCAAAGAAATCTCTCTCTTGTTCTCTTCCCTCGAGCGCCACGAAGGAGCAGTACGTGCAGCGGTGCTCGCAGAAGGGCACGTGGACGTACGCGCCGGGAGCGGACGTGGCGCCGCGCGGGAGGCCGCCTTCGCTCACGCGCCTTCGGTCAGGAGGCCGCGCAGGCGCTCGTCCCGCGCGCCCCGAGCTTCGACGGCCTCGCGCGTTTCGCCGAGCCGCGCCGCCAGGAGGCGCTCGACGTACTTTCCGAGGACGTCGACCTCGAGGTTCACGCGGTCGCCGGGCTTCTTCGTGCCGAGCGTGGTGGCGGAAAAAGTGTGCGGGATGACGGCGATGTCGAAGGAGCTTTCTCCGAGAGCGGCGACGGTGAGCGAGACCCCATCGACCGCGATCGAGCCCTTCTCGACCGCGTAGCGCGCGAGGGAGGGCGGGAGCGAGAACCGGAAGGTCCATGAGTCTCCCGACCTCTCGATCGCGAGCACGTCGGCCGTCCCGTCCACGTGCCCGGCGACGATGTGGCCGCCCAGGCGGTCGCCCGCCGCCAGGGCGCGCTCCAGGTTCACGCCCGCGCCCGGGGCCAGATCTCCGAGAGCCGAGCGCTGCAGCGTCTCGGGCGAGACGTCGAAGGAGAGAGCCTGGGACCGCGCCGCCGGAGCGACGACCGTCAGGCAGACGCCGGAGACCGCGATGCTCTCCCCGACGGCCACGTCGGCGAATGCCGGCGGACGCTCGACCTCGAGCAGACCCCCTGCCGTGCCTGCGCGAAGCGACACGACGCGGGCGACGGCGGACACGAGACCGGTGAACATCCCGCGATCCTACCCGACGGCGTAGCCCGGGAGGATTCGCGCCGACAGGCGGACGTCGGCTCCGATTCGCACGGCGTCGAGATCGGCGAGGCGGCAGGCGTTTCCAAGAGAGCTCGCCCCCTCGCCCTCCAGCGGCGAGCGGGCCCCGGAGCCGCCCACGAGGAGCGGCGCGACGTAGGACGTCACGCGGTCGACGAGACCCGCCTTCAGGAACGACGCGGCCGTCACCCCCCCGCCTTCGACGAGCAACGAGCGCACTTCGAGGGCATGGAGCGCTCCGAGGAGAGCCCGAAGGTCCACGCCGTCTGCCGCAGGCTTCGAGAAGACCTGCACGCCCCGCTCCAGGAACGGCGCGAGGCGCGGATCGCCGGCCGGCACCGCGGTGACGAGCCAGACTTCGCCCCCCGCCGCGGAGAACACCCGCGCGGTGGCCGGCACGCGGAGCGCTCCGTCGAGCACGAGCCTTCGATGTGGCGTGATCGCCGAAGACAGAGCGAGCCGGCGGGTCAGGAGAGGATCGTCCGCGAGGATCGTCTGCGCGCCCACGAGAATCGCGTCGCTCTCTTCGCGCAGGCGCAAGGCGTCCTCGCGGGCAGCCTCGCCGGTAATCCACTTCGAATCGCCGCTCCGCGTCGCGGTCCGTCCGTCCAGAGACGCCGCCCATTTCAGGTGAACGAAGGAACGGCGGGCGCGGATGGCCTTGAGGAACGACTCGTTCAGCGTCTCGGCTTCCTCCGCGAACACTCCGACGAGCACGTCCACGCCGCGCTCCTTGAGACGGCGGATTCCGCGCCCGGCGGTCCGCGGATCGGGGTCCTCGATCGAGCAGACGACGCGCGAGACGCCCGCCGCGAGCAACGCCTCGGTGCAGGGGGCCGTACGGCCGAAATGAGAGCAGGGCTCGAGGTTCACGAGCAGCGTCGCGCCCTTCGCGCGGGCGCCGGCGGCCGCGAGCGCGATGGCCTCGGCATGCGGGCCGCCGGCGCGCTCGTGAGCGCCCTCTCCGACCACTCTCCCTTGCGCGTCGACGAGGACGGCTCCGACGCGCGGATTCGGAGACGTCGAAAAGCGCCCGCGCTCGGCGAGCTCGAAGACGCGCTTCCAGAGGACGTCGAGAGGCGCGGGGTCAACCATCCACGAGCGCCTCGGCGAACGCCGCCGGATCGAAGTCGAGAAGGTCGTCGGTCGTCTCGCCCACGCCCACGTAACGGACCGGCAGGGCGAGCTCGCGCACGATCGCCAGGATCACCCCGCCCTTGGCCGTCCCGTCCATCTTCGTGAGCACGAGGCCCGTGACGCCCGCGGACTTCGTGAACTCGCGGGCCTGGGCGATGCCGTTCATTCCCGTCACCGCATCGAGGACGAGAAGGACTTCGTGGGGAGCTCCCGGGATGCTCCGCGCGGCGATGCGGCGGATCTTCCCGAGCTCCTCCATGAGGTTGTGCTTCGTATGGAGGCGACCGGCGGTGTCCACGAGAAGCAGATCGGCTTTGCGCGAGAGCGCGATCGCGCACGCGTCGTGGACGACGGCGGCCGGATCGGCACCCGCCTTGTGCTTCACGAGGGGAACGTTCAGCCGGGAAGCCCAAACCTCGAGCTGCTCCGCCGCCGCGGCGCGGAACGTGTCCGCCGCGGCGAGGACGACTGACTTTTCCGCAGCCACGGCACGGGCCGCGAGCTTGGCCGCCGTCGTGGTCTTGCCCGTCCCGTTCACGCCGACGAGGAGGACCACGTGGGGAGAACCGGGCGCGAGGGCGGGGCCCGTGACGGTGAGCCTGCGTGCGACCTCGGCCTTGAGAACGCGGCTGACGACGTCTTTTTCGGAGGCGTCGCGCCGTCCGGCCTCGGACCTCACGGCCGCGACGAGCTCCTCCGCGGTCTGAGGACCCACGTCGGCCGCGAGGAGGCCCTCCTCGAGCGCTTCGAGCGCCGCGGGATCCGGCTCGAACGTGGAGCGGATCGCGCCACCCACCTTCGCGATCAGCTCCGTGTGGGTCATGAACAGCCCGCGTTTCAGGCGGGCGAACACGGAGGACGAATCGCGATCGCCGTTCGGCATCGACTTCGAGACTAGTCAATATGGAACGACCGGTCCAGTTCGCGAAGTCAGTCCGCGAACAGCAGCTTGCAGCCGCCGAGCGCTGCGCCGCCCGCGATGACGACGGCGGCCAGGACGAGAGCCGCGCGGCCCAGCGGCGAGGACCGCGCCCAGAGGCGCCGCCCCGCCGCGACGGCGTTTCGGAGCTTCGGCTCGAGCCAGTCGAGGACGCGCGCGACGATCAGAAACTCACGCGCCAGGAGTCCCAACCCCAGTGCGACCACCAGCATGCCGGGACCCGGAGCCGGCAGCAGGATGATCCCGGCGACGACGATCGCGAAGGCGATGACGATGGAGACGACCTTTCGCAAGGGGCTGCGACCCTCCTGCTGGCTGCGGTAGGTGCGCTCGAAGCGGTCGCCCGGCTTCGCGTTCTCGAGAAGCCTCCATCTCCTGCGGGCCTGTTTGAACATTTTCATCGCGTCGAGTGTCTCTCCGTCCAGACGAAATCCATCGTCCCGGGCCTTGCACGTCTCGTTCCACCCCTGGAAGAGCTACGAAATCTCGGACACGAGCCGCGCGCGGGCCTCGTCGAGCCGGGGACGGGCGGCATGTGGCTCGCCGCCTTCGTCGAAGACGACGAGGACGAAATACCCCGCCTTCACGTGAGTCGTGAGAATCCGCCGGTTCGCGAACCGGAAAGAGAGGTCGGAGACTTCACCGAGCCCCGAGCGTTCCGCGGCACGGCGCAGCTCCCCCAGCCATACGGACTGGTACGCGCCCAGGACCTCCGTCGCGCTCTCGTCGCCGACTCTTGCGATGATCTCGCCCTGCGGGTCGATGAACGCCGCGCCCAGGGCGCCCGGAGCGTCGAGGAGGCCTTCGAGCGCGTCAGAGAATCTCATCTTTCGATCTCCGGCGTCGCGGGCTCGTTCGAAAGGAAGCGGCGCGCGCGCCGCCCCTCTTCGCTCTCGGGGGCGGCGTTGACCGTGCGCTGCATGTAGCGGACCGCGAGGTCGCGCCGGCCGCTCGACAGGAGGCAGAGCGCGGCCTGGTAGTTCGCGACCGTGTCGCGAGGTTCGTTCTTCAGCACGGAGAGGAAGTCCTCGAGCGCGCCCTTCAGGTCGTCGAGCTTCATGCGCGCGAGGCCTCGTTCACGATAGGCGCGGTCGTTGTCGGGCGAATCGGCGAGGGCGAGGGAGAATTCGCGTTCCGCATCGCGCCAGGCTTCGCGTCTCCGGTGCAACAGCCCGAGGTTGTAATGCGCGTTCGCCTTCTCCGGCGAGGGAGGGCCGTCGAGGACGGCCTGAAAGTCGACCTCCGAGTCCTCGAAGTGGCCCGCCTCCATGTGGGCGACGCCCCGGTTGTTTCGCGCCTCGACGAACGCGGCGTCGAGGCGAAGCGAGTCCGAAAACGCCTTGAGGGCGCCGGGGTAGTCCTTCTTGAAGAGCAGCGCGAGGCCGAGCGCGTTCGGGACGCGCGGATCGCGCGGCGAGCTCGTGCGGGCCCGGAGGAGGATCTGGATGGCCTCGTCGGCTCGGCCCTCCCGCAGCATGGAGAGTCCGCTCCGGTAGTCGACCAGGTCGGCGAGACCAGGGTTTTCCTTCGGGGGCGCCGAGGCGCTGCCGCATCCCGTGAGGACGGCCGAGAGCGCGACGAGCACCGCCGCGGCGGGGCACGCGGCCGGGAGGCTCCGCGTCCTCACGCAGAGGCCTTCAGCGGAACCTCTTCCCCGAGGAACTCGAAGTCGCCGGAATTCCACGCCTTGTCGAGTGCGGCGATGACCGCCGGGTCGAACGATTTTCCCGCGAAGGAGATGATCTGCGTGATGACGTAGGTGAGCGGCATGGCTTTCTGGTACGGGCGCGTCGTCGTCATGGCGTCGAAGGTGTCCGCCACGGCCACGACGCGAGCGACGAGCGGAATGCCTTCGCCCTTCAGACCGTCCGGGTAGCCCCCGCCAGCCCATTTCTCGTGATGGTGCTTGATTCCCGGAATGACGTCCTTGAGCTGAGGAATCTGACCCATGATGAGCGCGCCCTTGGCCGGGTGCGTCTTCATGATCTCGAATTCCTCGCTCGTGAGGGCGGTCGGCTTCCTCAGGATGCGGTCGTCGATGCCGATCTTGCCGACGTCGTGGAGCAGCGCCGAGAGCCGCACGACACGCACTTCCTCGGGAGACAGATCCATGTGGCGCGCGAGGACGACCGCATAGCGGGCGACCCGCTCCGAATGACCGCGCGTATATGGATCCTTGGCGTCGATCGCGGCCGCGAGCGTGCGCACGGAATTGATGAACAGCTCCTGGTTCTCTTTCGCCGCCCTCTTGAGCCGATCCACAGATTTTTCGATCGAGTCGGACATGGAGTTGAATGTCTCGGAGAGCTCCGCGAGCTCGCGCACGCCGCGGACCTCGACGCGCTGCTTGAAGTTCCCTTCCGCGATCGACCGCACCTTCTCGACCATCTCGACGAGCGGGTGCGCGAGCAGGCGCGCGGCGACGAGAGCGACGAGCCCGGCGAAGAACAGAGAGAAAACCGCGAGGAGGGAAGAGGCCTTCTGCATCTGCGCAACCGATGCGTAGGCCGCCGCCTCGTCCTTCTCCACGATGACGCCCCAGTCCGGGGTCGGGATCGTCGCGAGCGTGCCGAGAACGCGACGCGCGGTCTTGCCCTCGCCCCGCATGTACGACTTCGTGATCCGGACCGGATGCGCGATGAACTCACTGACGAGGTCGAGGTGGTGCACGTCCCTCGAACGGAAAGCCGAGGCGTCGCTCGACAGGATGAGCGTGCCCGACCGGTCGACGATATAGGCGAGGACGACGCCGCTCTGCCCCGCGTCGTCGAGCTTCGCCTTGATGAACTTGAGAGACAACAACGCCTCGACCACGCCGATCGGCTGCTGGCCCTCCGCCGGCCGGACGGGCACGGCGAGAACGAGCGCGCCATCCGGAAGCGACTTGGGAAAGATCGGGTCGGCCACGTACGAATCGCCGCGCATCGCGGCGTTGTAGGCCTGGCTGAGCGGGCGCTCCACGTCCGGGTCGAGAGTCGCGGTATCGGCCGCGGAGGCGACGCCGTCGCGGTCGAGGGCGCGCAGCACGGGGAAGCTGGACTCGGCATCGGCGTACTCGCGCAGGAGCTGCTTTTTCGAGAGATAGAAGAACGGGTCGGTGGACATCGAGCTCGCGAGCCGGATGCCGTCCGCGATCTTCTTGAGCTGCGATTGGGCGTTCGTGATGTACGTGTCGAAGCTGTCGGCGAGGGTCACCGAGCTGTTCTTCAGGTATTTTTTCTCGGCCGTTTCGAGAGCGTCCCGGTTGATGCGGATGAGGTTGAAATGCAGGAGGGCGAGGGGGACGATCGAGACGAGGACCAGCGCGACGAGCAGAGCCGTCACGATCCTCAGGCGGGGAAGCCGGGCAACACCCATCCGACCCTATTGTACCCCGCAAGAACGCTCTCGAAGGCCTCCACGAGCTCCGCCGCCTCGACGCGCACGAGCGCGGTTTCGCCGGGGCGGGCGAGGACCACGGCCTTGTGGCCGCGGCGGTCGGATTTCTTGTCGGCCCGAAGGAGCGCGCCGACTCCGCGCACCGCGGAAGTGGAAGGGCACGGCGGCTGGACGAGCCGGACGACGCGGCCAGCGAGCGCCTCGGCCGTGCCCCGGGGAAGCCGCGCTCTCTTCACCGATACGTGAAGCGCCGCGAGCAGCCCCCAGGCGACGGCTTCCCCGTGCTCGAGGCGGTGTCCCGAGGCCGTTTCGAGAGCGTGGCCCACCGTGTGTCCGAGGTTCAGGGCGGCCCTCTCCCCCGTTCTCTCGAAGGGATCGCGTGACACGGCGCGCGCCTTCACGCGCAGGGACCGGAGCACGGCCTCGGTGACGGCCGCCGGCTCTCGGGCGGAAAGGGGGACCTCGAGGCGCGCCATCGCCCGATGGAAATCCGCGTCGAGCATCGACGTCTTGACGGCCTCCGCCAGACCGGACCGATACGCGCGGAGCGGCAGCGTCTCGAGCGTGGACGTATCGACGACGACGAGACGAGCCGGATGGAACGCGCCCGCGAGATTCTTTCCCGAGGGAAGGTCCACGGCGGTCTTGCCGCCGAGGGCGCTGTCGGAGGCCGCGAGAAGAGTCGTCGGCGCCTGGACGACAGGCACGCCGCGCAGCGCGAGAGCGGCCGCGAAGCCCGCCACGTCACCCACGGTTCCACCTCCCAACGCGACGACGCCCCCGTCCCGCCGAAGGCCGCGCCGGACGAGCTGCTCGAGGAGCCGGCCGAGGACGGACCAGGTCTTGGCGGCTTCGCCGTCCGGGACGAAGAGGGGTTTCGGATCGAGGACCCCCTCAATGCCTCCAGCTGACAGCTTCGGGCCATGGAGATTGAAGATCTTCTTAGAAGTAATGAGGAACCAGCGGCCCGGCGCAATACGGCGGAGGCGCGCGCCGAGCGAAGCCAGCGCGCCGGACCCGACGACGACGTCGGTCCGGACGCCGGCCGCAACAAACGAAAACGAGGAGAGATGACGGCCCTTCCCCAACCACACGCCCTTCCCCTCTCCCCCTTCTAAGAAAATCTTCTCTTCTCTTTTCTTTTCCTAGACAAGAAATATTCTCTTCAGCCCTCGGCCTTCGGCGGTTTCGCGAGCGCGATGTGGAGCTCGGCGAGCTGCTCGGACGACACGGGATTCGGGCACTGGGTCATGAGATCCGTCCCCGAAGCGGTCTTCGGGAAGGCGATCACGTCGCGAATCGAGGACGAGCCCGTCAGGATCATGAGCATGCGATCGAGCCCGAGCGCGATCCCGCCATGGGGCGGTGCGCCGAAACGGAAGGCGTCGAGGAGGAATCCGAACTTGGAGCGTGCCTCCTCCGGGCTAATTCCGAGCGCGGTGAAAACGCGCGACTGCACGTCGGGCCGGTGGATCCGGATGGACCCGCCGCCCAGCTCCATGCCGTTCAGAACGACGTCGTACGCGCGCGCCTTCACGCGGCCGGGCTCGCTCTCGAGATACGGCAGGTCCTCCTCGCGCGGCGACGTGAACGGGTGATGCATCGCGTACCAGCGGGCGTCTTCCTCGTGCCATTCCAGAAGCGGGAAGCCGGTCACCCAGAGGAACTCGTAGCGTCCTTCGGGGACGAGCTTCTCCTCGCGCGCGATCTGGACGCGGAGCGCGCCGAGGAAGTCATTGACGGACTTCTTCGTACCGGCGGCAATGAGGAGGAGGTCGCCGGAACGCCCGCCCAGCGCGGCACCGATCTTCTCGACCGCTCCGTCGCTGAAGATTTTCTTGGAATTGGAATTCCAGGCCTCCTCTTCCGCGAGCTTGACCCAGATGAACCACTCGGCGCCGCTCGCCCGCGCGGCCTTTTCGAGGTCATCCAGCCGCTTGCGGGAAAAAGACGCGCCGCCGGGCACGCACAGTCCTTTGGCCGTATCCATTTTCGAAGGAAAAACAAGCAAACCCTCGCCGAGGCTTTTCAATTCGAGATCGAAGCGGGTGTCCGGCCGGTCGATGCCGTAGCGCTCCATCGCCTCGTCGTACGTCATTCTCTTGAACGGGGCCTCGCACGGGATCCCCCACGCCGGGAATACCTTCGCGAAGAGCTTCTCGACGAGCGCGAAGACGGCCTCCTCGCTCGGGAACGACATCTCGATGTCCACCTGAGTGAACTCGGGCTGGCGGTCGGCCCTCAGGTCCTCGTCGCGGAAGCAGCGTGCGATCTGGTAGTAGCGCTCCATCCCCGAGACCATCAGGAGCTGCTTGAAGAGCTGCGGCGACTGCGGGAGAGCGTAGAACTCGCCCTCGTGGACGCGCGACGGGACGAGGAAGTCGCGCGCGCCCTCGGGGGTCGACTTCGTGAGGATGGGCGTCTCCACGTCGAGGAACCCCTCGGCGTGCATCACTTCCCGGATCGCCATCGTCACCGCGCTGCGCGTCATGAACTTCTTCGTCATTTCGGGGCGCCTGAGGTCGAGATAGCGGTGCGTGAGGCGCAGATCCTCCGACGCCTTGATGCCGTCCTCGATCGGAAATGGCGGGGTGTCGGCCCGATTCAGGATGGAAAGCGCCGTCGCGCGGAGCTCGATCTCGCCGGTCGGAAGGTCGCGATTGACGCTCGGCCCCTCCCTCTCGACGACCGCGCCGGTCACGTCGAGGACGAACTCGTTGCGAAGCTCCTTGGCCTTCTCGAGGAGATCGGCTTGAGGCACGAACCGCGCGTCGAACACGACCTGGGCGATGCCGGAGCGGTCGCGCAGGTCGATGAACACGAGCTCGCCGTGGTCGCGTCGCCGGTTCACCCAGCCCTGCAGGCGAACCGTCCGCCCGACGTCGTTCTTGCGGAGAGTTCCGGCGGGGGTGCGTTCCGGAGAGGACATCGTGGCGGATCTTACAGACGCGCGCGGAGGACGGCCGCGAGGCCGAGCCGCGGCAGCGACTCCTGCGTGCGCCGCGCGAGATCCTTGACGTTCACGACTTCCGCCTCGCGCTCCTTCTGCCCGACGAGAACCGCGAGAGTGGCCCCGATCTTCTCCGCCACCCTGAGGCCGTGACCGGGCCCCTTCGCGGCCGTGACGAGATCGACGGGAATTCCCTCCTGGCGGAGCGCGCGGGCGAGCGCCATGGATTCCTCGACGTCGGCGCGCTCGAGAGGAATCACCGCGAGGCGCCTCGTCCCCTCGATCGCCTCCTTGCGGAATTCCGCAGGAAGGACGTCGACCAGACGGTCCTCGCCGATGGCGAACCCGATTCCTGCGGTCTTCGGTCCCCCGAGATCGGAAACGAGCCTGTCGTAGCGCCCGCCGCCGAGGATCGCATCCTGCGCTCCGAGGCCGGCGGCCGTCACCTCGAAGACCGTGCGGGTGTAGTAGTCCAGGCCGCGGACCAGAAGAGGATCGATTCGATACGGGATCTTCGCCGCGTCGAGAAAGCCGAGAAGCATCGTGTGGTGTTCGGAGGATTCCTTCGAAAGGTAATCGACCATGCGCGGCAGCGAGGGGTCGGCGAGCCATTCCGCGAGGCGCGGGTTCTTCGAATCGAGGATCCGGAGCGGGTTTTCCGCGAGGCGCCGCCTGTCGTCGTCATCCAGCGATTTCTCCTTCGAAGAAAACCAGGCGCGCAGCGCCTGGATGAATTCCGGTCTCTCGGCGTCAGTCCCCACGGAATTGAGCGAAACGGAAAGTCCCGTGAACCCGAGCCGCCCGAGGAAGTCGAAGAGCATGACGAGCAGCTCGGCGTCCGTCGCGGCGTCCGCGGGGCCGAGCACCTCCGCGCCGATCTGCCGGAACTCGCGGTAGCGGCCCTTCTGCGGGCGCTCGTAGCGGAACTGCGGCCCGACGTAGTAGAGCTTCCAGGGCCTCCCGGCCTGGGCGAGCGCGTGCTCGACGTAGGCCCGCGCGACCCCGGCCGTGTTCTCGGGACGCATCGTCACGGAGCGCCCGCCGCGGTCGGTGAACGTGTACATCTCCTTGTGGACGATGTCGGTCGCCTCGCCGACGCTCCTGACGAAGAGCTCGGTGGACTCAAGCGTCGGCGTCCGGATCTCGTCGAACCCGTAGAGCGCGAAAACCGCGTGCGCGGCGGCTTCGACGCGGTTCCAGACACGCGTCTCGGGCGGGAGGAGGTCCCGCGTCCCCTTGACGCTCGCGATCATCGTGGGCCCTCGCGGGCCGCCGGCGTCACGCGCGGCGAAGGGCCGCGTTCACGTCCGCCAGGCCCTTCGCCTCGTTGCCGAGGTATTCGGTCTTGTACTCGAGGTAGTTCTTCCAATACGTCCTGAGGCCCTCGACCTCGTCCGGGGTGAGGTCGCGCCTGTACTTCGCGGGATTCCCCGCCCAGAGCGTGGCCGGCGGGATCACCGTCCCGTTCAGGACGACCGAGCCGGCCGCGACGAGGGCGCTGGCGCCGACATCGGCGTTGTCGAGAACGGTCGCGTTCATGCCGATGAGGGCGCCCCGGTGGACGGTGCAGGCATGCACGACGGCGTTGTGACCGACCGTGACCTCCTCCTCGAGCGTGAGAGGCCCGATCCGGCTCGTGACGTGGAGCGAGCAGTTGTCCTGCACGTTCGAGCGGGCGCCGATTCGAATCGAGCAGCAGTCGCCGCGAACGACCGCCGAATACCAGATCGACACGTCGTCGGCGAGGACCACGTCCCCGATGACCGCCGCCGTCTCCGCGACGAAGACTCCCGAGCCGAGCCGGGGCGCGAGGCCGCGGTAAGAACGAATCGTCATCCAAATCGAACGATATCAAAGCGTCGACGCGACTGAATCGTCCCCCTGCACAGCACCTTGTGCGAGGCGGAAAAACCCGAGCAATAACGCCGCTTCAAGGGCTTTTTTCGACCGCAATACACAGGCTTTTCCACAGATAAGTTGAAATGTCTCAACTTCTTGATTGTCAGCGATTTGGAATGGATGGGACGGCGAAATACTGGGGTTTCTTCGCACGCCTCTTACAAACGAGAATCAGGGTCAGGCGGATCGACCGGAGGGCCGCGCCCTCGAGCTGCTTTTCCCGAAAGCCGAGAGCAGCTGGCGCGCCTGGGCGCGTGCCGGCTCCCCCACGGACGCGCCCGCGAGGAGCGCCGCGACGGCCTCCATCCGGCCGGTCCCGTCGAGGGCCTCCACGCGCGTCCGCGTCCGGCCTTTCGAAGCCTCCTTCGAGACCGAGAAATGCCACTCGCCGGCTGCGGCGACCTGCGCGAGATGCGTGACGACGAGGACCTGCTCTTTCGCCGCCAGACCCCGCAGCTTCCGCCCGACGGCCTCTGCCGTCGCGCCCGACACGCCCGCGTCCACCTCGTCGAAGACGAAGGTCCGAACCGGACTGCCGCGCCGCCGGGCCGCCGGCTCGTCCTCCCGGAGCAGCTCCTCGGCGCCCAGCGCCGCGGCGAGTGCGAGCTGGACGCGAGAGAGCTCTCCGCCCGACGCGATCTTCTGGAGCGGACGCGCCGGCTCCCCCGGGTTCGGCGCGAAGGCGAAGCCCACCACGTCGATGCCATGCGCCCCGAAGGAGACGCGGCTGCCGCCGGCCGCGAAGCGGCTCGATTCCTCTTCCCGGCGCGCGACGGAGACCGAAAACGACGACTTCAGGAACGCGAGGTCGCGCAGGTGCGCCTCCACGGCCCGGCCGAGGCGCGGCGCGGCCGCCTCGCGCGCGGCGGAGAGCTCGAGCGCGGCGCGGCGAAAGGCGGAAAAGGCCTTTTCCGACGTCCCCTCCGCCTTCTTGACGGCGCCCTCGAGATCGCGAAGCTCGTCGCGCTCGTTGGCGAGGGACGCGCGCTTCTCGAGCACGTCGGAGAGCGTCGCGCCGTACTTCCGCTTCAGCTTCGCGAGAGCGTCGAGCCGCTCGGCCACGAACGCGGCCCGGGCGGGATCGGCCTCGAGGCTCCCGAGGTCGCGGGACGTCTCGAAGGCGACCTCCTTGAGTCGTTCGATCGCCTCGGCGAGGGTTGCGCTTCGGGTGGCGTAGGAAGAAGAGAATTCTTCGAGTGAATGAAGAGCGGAACGCGCCGCGGCGGCGGCCCTCAAGGCGCCCCGCTCGTCGTCCTCCAGAGCCGCGGACGCTTCCGCGAGAAGCTTTCCGATCCGCTCGACGCTCGCCAGTCTCTTCCTTTCAGAAGAAATCTCCTCGTCTTCCCCCTCTTTCGGTCCGACCCCGTCGATCTCGCCGATCTGGAAATCGAGCAGCTCGAGCCTTTGAACGCGGTCCCTGGCCGCCTCGTGAAGGCGGGCGAGGTCGCGCTCGGCGCCGACGAACTCGCGGAAGAGCGCCGCCGTCGCCGCCGCCTTCTCCCCGAGACCCGCGAAGCGGTCGAGGAGCTCGCGAGGCGCATCGGGATCGAGGAGGTCGCGCGCCTCCGCCTGTCCGTAGAGGACGAGGAGATGCGGCGCGATCTCCTGCAGGGTCTTCAGGGCCGTGGGAGAGCCGTTCACGAGGAGCCGGCTCTTGCCGCCCGCGGCGACTTCTCGGCGCACGACGACTTCGAACGGGCCCGAGCCGCCTTCCTCGAGGAGGCCCGCGTCGGCGAGCGTACGCCTCGCCTCGGCGTCGTCGCAGTCGAACGCGCCCTCGACGACGAGCCGCTCGGCCCCCGCGCGGACGAGAGCGGGGTCCGCCCGTCCTCCCGCGAGGAGCATCACGGCGTCGACGACGAGGGACTTGCCGGCGCCCGTCTCTCCCGTCAGGACGGTGAGGCCTTCACCGAACGCCACCTCGACGTCCTCGAGGACGGCGAGGTCGCGGACACGGAGAGACGTCAACATGAAAGAGCTAACGCGACCCTTTCTTCGTCTCCTCCAGTCGATCCCTCAGCCAGCGCAGCGTGAGACCGAGGCCGAACGAAGTCGCGCCGACGGGATAGCCGGCGTGGTCGCGGTCGTAATAGGCCGTGCCGGCGATGTCGAGGTGCGCCCACGGTCTCTTCGCGTCGACGAACTCCTTGAGGAACATCGCCCCGTTGATCGAGCCTCCCCACCTTCCGCCCGTGTTCTTCATGTCGGCCCAGTCCGAACGGATGTTCTCGCGGTACTCCTCCCACATCGGGAGGCGCCAGAGGCGCTCGTCCGTCCGATCCCCCGCCCTCACGAGCGACCTCGCGAGGGCGTCGTCCTCGGTGAACACGATCGCCGCTTCGAGCCCGAGCGCCACGAGAGCCGCGCCCGTGAGCGTCGCGTAATCCAGGATGACCGCGGGCTTCCATTCGGCCGCGTAGTCGAGGGCATCCGCGAGAATCACGCGTCCCTCGGCGTCGGTGTTGTCGATCTCGGCCGTCTTGCCGCTGCGGAAACGCACGATGTCGCCCGGCTTGTACGAGGACCCCGAAGGCAGGTTCTCGGTGAGCGCCGCGATCCCGACGAGGTTGACGCGGAGGCCGAGGTCCGCGGCGGCGAGGACGGTGCCCATCGCCGTCGCCGCGCCCATCATGTCCCACTTCATGTCGCCCATCTTCTCCGCGGGCTTGATCGAGATCCCGCCGGAATCAAACGTGACTCCCTTTCCGACGAGCGCCACGGGCGCCTCGCTCTTTCGGCCGCCCGAGTATTCGAGGACGACCACGCGCGGCTCCTCGGCGGATCCCCGGTTGACGGCGAGAAGGCCGCCCATCCTCTCCTTCCGGATCGCCTTCTTGTCCAGGACCGTCACCTTCACGCCGCGGGCCTTCGCTTCCTTCCGGACGCGCTCCGCGAAATCGCGCGGGAGCATGTCGTTCGACGGGGTGTTGCCGAGGTCGCGCACGAGGCGGGCGACGCGCGCGACGTCGCGTGCCTCCTCGACCTCGCGGGCCTCGACGCCGGCGAGCGCGCCACGGGACTGGACGGCGATCGCGGCGAGCGTGACCTTTTCGGCGTCGGCCGACTTGTAGACGGGAAATCCGTAGTCGGCGAGGAAAAGCGAGCGCAGAAGAAACTCGCGCGTCTCTTTCGCATCCATCCGTTTGAGCGTGAGCGGGAAATCCAGGATCGCCGAGGTCTCGCCGCTCCGGTTCAGAGTCTTCGCGGCGGTCCGAAGCAGGCCGCGCGCCTTGCGCGGCGAGACCTCCGTCTCCTTGCCGGCGCCAAAGACGTAGAGACGCGTCGCTCCGCCTCCTTTTCCGAACGGCAGCGTGAAGAACGCGCCGTCCGCGGCGGGCGCCGCGGGTGCCGCCGCGGCAACCAGGTCGCGCAGGTCGGCGGGAAGCGACGCGAGCGCCTCCTTCCTCGTGCTGCCGGCGGCGAAGACGACGTGGGCGTCGGCACGCGGAACACGCGCCTTGACGCCTTGAATCGAGATTTTGAGCAAGAGAACCTCCGATTTGGCATGAAGCCGGAAAGAGACTGAAGTCTAGCGCGCCGTCCGGCCCTTAGAATCGGGCCATGCCCGAAGCCGTTCTCGAAACCCTCGTCCCGGGTCTGCCGCCTCCACGCCGCGGCAAGGTGCGCGACATCTACGATCTGAAAGACCGCGTTCTCCTCGTCGCCACCGACCGCATTTCCGCCTTCGATGCCGTCCTGACGCCGGGAATTCCCGACAAAGGGAAGATCCTGACCGGTCTCTCGAATTTCTGGTTTCGGATGTTCAAGGACGTCGTCCCGAACCATCTCCTCGAGACGGATGCCGCGCGCTTCCCGGAGCCCCTCGCGTCTTCGCGGGAGCTCCTCGCGGGGCGTTCCGTGCTCGCGAGGAAATGCCGCGTCGTGCCCTTCGAGTGCGTGGCGCGCGGATTCCTCGCCGGGTCGGGCTGGAAGGATTACGTCAGGACGGGCTCCGTCTGCGGCCAGCGCCTGCCGCCGGGCCTCCGTGAGGCGGACCGCCTCCCGGAGCCGATCTTCACGCCGGCGACGAAGGCCGAGACCGGACACGACGAGAACGTCCCCTACGGCGCCGTCGCGGCCGCCGTGGGAGCGGCCCTCGCCGGCCGGCTCCGGGACCTCACGTTGACGCTCTACCGCGGAGCCGCGGCCTACGCGGAGCCGCGGGGCATTCTCGTCGCGGACACGAAGTTCGAGTTCGGCCTCGACGAGACGGGCGAGGTCGTCTGGATCGACGAGGCGCTGACGCCCGACTCCTCCCGCTTCTGGCCCAAGGACACCTGGAGAAGCGGTAGCTCGCCGCCCTCGTACGACAAGCAGTTCGTGCGCGACTTCCTCGAGAGGATCGGCTGGAACAAGACGCCGCCGGCGCCCCTGCTGCCTGCCGAGGTCGTCGCGGGCACGCGGGCACGCTACGTCGAGGCATTCGAGAAGCTGACGGGAACGAGGTTCGAGAGCTAGCTGGCGGGGACTTACTGGGCGACGGGCTCGTCGGCGAAGTCCTCGGGCTTGGCGTCGTCTTCCGGCGGAGCCTTCGCGAGCTCCTTCTTGACCATTTCCTGGTGGGCGATCTCCTCCTGGAGGAGCTCTTCGAACAGCTTCTTCACTTGAGGAGCGAGCGGCAGTTTCAGGGCCTTGTCGAAGTAGTCGTACGCCTTGACTTCGGCGTCCATCGCCACCTTCAGAGCCTCGCGGAGCGTCATGAAGTCGTGCACGGTCTCGTAGCCGGGCGCCTCGACGTCCCAGAGGAGCGAGCGGTCCACGCGGCGGGCCGTCCTTCCGAAGAGCTTCGTCCGCTGCGTGAGGAGGTCGGCGCCATGCTTGGCCTCGGCCTTCGCCATGAAGTGGAAGAAGGACGCCGCTTCCTCGGTCCGGTGCTCGCGCATCACGGCCGTCAGCTCTTCGTAGCGCTCCATCGCTTCCTGCTCGATGAGGATGGCGAGATCGAGCGCGTCCATGAGATCGAGCTTCGTCAGGTCCAGCTGCTTCGTCATCGGCGTCTCCCGCGCGACACGTTCACATGCGGCGCCCCCGCGCGGCCATGATGCAACCGGATCAGCGGCGAAACCCGCCCCGGGCGGCCGGTCTGAAGGGCTTCTTCAGCACGGGTCTGTCGAACCTGAGCCGAGTAATCCCGATAGAATGCGGAGATGGATGCATCCGGCATCGCTGCTTTCATCGATCGCGACTGGTCGCTCCTGAGAAACGAAAAAGAGCGTTATTGGGCGGAGAGGCTCGCGGGGGCGGATGCGGAGCAGTGCCTGGAGATTGGGGAAGGTCTCCGCCAGGAAGTTCTCGCCGTGCATCCCGACTGGCCGTCGCCAGCCGAACGCCTGGAAGATCTGAAGGCCCACGAGGCTCTTTGCGAGCTGATGCTGCGTGCCACAAAGAACCGCTCCGGCTGAGCTGCTCGCGGACCTCGGCGGCGTTCTGCGCGGCTGGGGAAACCGGTGGTACGTCTTCGGAGCGCAGGCCGTCCTGATCTGGGGCCGGCCTCGAATGACGGCAGACGTGGACGTGACGGTCGTTCTCGTTCCTCCCGACACAGGGCGCTTCGTCAAAGAGATGCAGTCAACCGGATTCGAGCTCCGAGTGCGGGATGTCGATGACTTCGTGAGGCGAACGCACGTTCTCCCGTTCGTTCACACCAGGACCGGGATGCCCCTGGATGTCGTTCTGGCCGCATCCGGCCTCGAGCAGGAGTTTCTCAACAGGGCCCGCCAGGCGCGGATCGGTGATTTGGAGATCCCGGTGATCAGTCCGGAGGACCTCGTCATTGCGAAGATCCTCGCGGGTCGCCCCCAAGATCTCCAGGATATCGCCGGCGTCCTCGCCCGGCAGAAGAAGAGCCTCGACCTGGAACGGATCCGAAATACCCTGAAATCTCTCGAAAGCGCGCTCGCTCAAAGCGACCTCGTTCCCGCTTTCGAACGGCTCCTGGCGGCTCAGCGGCCCTGAACCACGCGGACTCAGGTCTTCTCGAGCAGCTCCTCGACGCTCCGGAGGGGCGTGACGGAGAGATCGGGAAACGCCGCCGCCTCCGCCGCGTTTCCGGCGGGCAGGAGCGCCGTCTTGAACCCGAGCGAGAGCGCCTCCTTCAGCCTCAGGGCCGCGTCGGACACGGCCCGCACCTCGCCGAGGAGGCCCACCTCGCCGAAGACCGCGGTCAATGCCGGCAGCGCCCTCCCGCGGAAGCTGCCCGCGACGGCGGAGCAGACGGCGAGGTCGGCGGCGGGCTCGGCACTCTCGGCGCCGCCCGCGACGTTCAGGAACACGTCCTGCGAGGACAGGGACAGTCCGCCGCTCTTCTCGAGAACCGCGAGGAGGAGTGCGAGGCGCGTGCCGTCGAAGCCGATCGCGGTGCGGCGCGGGCTTCCGAACTTCGCCTCGACGGTGAGGGCCTGGACCTCGAGGAGCATCGGCCGCGTCCCCTCGACGCCCGCGAGCACGACCGAGCCGGGACGTCCTCCTGCCCCGCTCCCGAGATAGAGCGCGGACGGGTTCGCGACCTCGACGAGGCCGGCGCCCGTCATCTCGAAGAGCCCGAGCTCGTGTACCGGGCCGAACCGGTTCTTGAGGGCGCGCACGACGCGGTGGGCGTGAAAGCGCTCGCCTTCGAACGACAGGACCGCGTCCACGAGGTGCTCGAGCGTCTTCGGGCCGGCAAGCGTCCCGTCCTTCGTGACGTGGCCGATGAGGAAGACGGGCACGCCCGTCGTCTTCGCGAGGGCCAGCAGGCGTCCCGCGCAGGCACGCACCTGCGTGACCGAGCCCGGGGCCGCGGGGGCGTCCGCCGACGCGATCGTCTGGATCGAATCCACGACGATCGCTCCGAACGTCGCGGCCTTCGCAGCTTCGAGGATCGCCTCGAGCGAGGTTTCGGGAAGGAGGAAGAGTGCCGGCGCGGAGGCGCCGAGGCGGTCGGCGCGCATCCGGACCTGCCGCGCGGACTCCTCGGCGCTGACGTAGAGGACCGGCCCGACGCGTTCCGCGAGGCGAGCCGCGACCTGCAGGAGGAGCGTCGACTTGCCGATGCCCGGCTCTCCACCCACGAGAACGACCGAGCCCGGGACGAGACCGCCGCCGAGCACGCGGTCCATGTCCGCGATGCCCGTGGGAATACGCGGGACCGCCGCTGCCGCGACGTCGGACAGCCGGATGGGCGCCGAGCCGGACGACGGGGCCGCTGCGCCGCGCGATGGCGCCTCGGCGGCGCGTTCCTCCGCGAGCGTGCCCCAGGCGCCGCATTCAGGGCACCGGCCCAGCCACTGCGGACTCTGGGCCCCGCAGGCGGTGCACGAGAAGACCGTCGTGGCTTTTCGGGCCACGGCTACTTCGTCGGGATCGGAATGCTGCCGAGCAGGGCCTTCAGGTCCTCGTCCTTCCAGCGGATGCCGCCGCCGAGGAACGGTGACCGCAGGCCGGGATTCAGGAGGTCGTCGACGCCGCCCGTCACGTAGAGGTTCGGGCTCGCGTTCCAGCGGGCGAAGAGCTTGAGATGCCCGTTCAGGTCCGGCCTCGTGAAATCCCAGATCTCGCCCGCGACCCGGTACCTGTCGCCCTTGAACGTCTGCTCGACCGCGGCGCCGCCGCGCGACTCGATGATCCCGGCGCGCAGGATCGTGTTGTTCAGCTTGTAGCCGAGCTGAGCCGACAGGACGAACTGGTCGATGTACCGCTGCCCCGTCGTATCGATCGTCTGTCTGCTGCCGTCGGGAAACGTGACCGTCGTGGACTCGAGAATGTCCTCGCGCTTGCCGTGGGGAAGCGCCCCGATCTCGAGCCGGTAGAACTTTCCCTCCCGCGGGATCGCGTCGAGGGTGAAATAGTATTTTTCCTCGTGGTTGCGCGACGCGTATTCCGTGCGGAATCCGATGTCGAGCTGCAGCCGGTTGATGCGCCCGAGAGTCCCCGAGAGCTGCTCGACGCCCTCCTTGACCGACTTGAGCGCGTCGTTGATGTTCTTGTGCGTCTCGTCGTCGTTCAGGAGCTTTCCGAGCGTGCCCTGCCCCGTGTCGATCTTGCCCGTGATGGAGTTCAGCGTGTCGGCGGTCGTCTTGAGCTTCGCCGTGATGTCGTCCGCGTTCGAGACCGCCGCCTTCACGCCCGCCCTGTTCTCGTCGAGCATCTTGTCGACCCGCGCGGTGGTCTCGAGAAGCTGCTGCGACAGTAGCTTCAGGTTCGCGACGATGGCGTCGACGTTCCCGCGGTTCGCGTCGGCGAGCTCGCGCAGGGACTCGGCGAGGCGCCCGAGGTTATCGACGATCCGGTTCAACCTCTCCTCGCCCCGTTGCCCGCCCATGGAGTTCGCGAGCGCGCTCGAGACCTCCTTGAGGTCCTTGCCGATGTCGGTGGCCATCTTCGTGAGGTCGTCGAAGCCGCTGCCCGACACCCCCTCGAGAAGCACTCCGTTCGGGAGGCGGGGCGCGTTCGTGTCGCCGGGATTGAGCTCGACGTACTTGTCGCCGAGGAGCCCGAGGGCCCGGATCTGGGCGCTCGCGCCCTGATGCAGCTCGACGCCCTTGTCGAGCTCGAGGTGAACGACCGCGGTCCCGTCGGGCCGCAGCGAGATCTTGTCCACCTTGCCGACGCGCACCCCGGCGAGACGCACCGCGGACTTGTCGTCGAGGCCCGCGACATCCTTGAAGTGCGCGTCCGCCGTGTTCGTGCGCTTCTTCTTCCCGAAGTGGATGTCCTCGATCTTCATGATGAGGATCCCGAGAGCCACGAGGACGGCGACGAAGAACGCCCCGATTTTCGCGGTGGTCGTCATGGCGCGCCCATCATACGTGCGCCTCACCGGTTTTTTCCGGGTGCCCCTTTTCCGTGCGCCGCTCGGGCTCGGCCTCGGGCGGCGCGAGCTCGCTGTTGCCGGTCACGAAGGCGGCGACGCGCTTGTCCTTCGATTGCTCGAACTCTTTCGGGGTCATTTCGACGTAGATTTTGCCTCCCGAGAGGAGACCCACGCGGTCCGCGATCGCGAACGCGACCTTGAGGTCGTGCGTGATCGTGATCGCCGCCGGCTTGAGCCGCTTGCGCATCTCCTCGATGACTTTCACGACGACGTCCGTCGTGACGGGATCGAGGCCGGTCGTGGGCTCGTCGAAGAGGAGGTTCTCGGGCTGGAGGGCGATCGCGCGCGCGAAGCCCACGCGGCGCTTCATCCCGCCGGAAAGCTCGGAAGGGCGCTTTTCCTCGATACCGGGCAAGCGCACGAGCTCGAGGCATTCCGCCACCCGGTCGGCGATCTCCTTCTTCGACTTCTTCGTGTGTCGCGTGAGCGGAAACGCGATGTTCTCGCCGACGCTCATCGAGTCGAAGAGCGCGCCTTCCTGGAACGACATGCCGAACTTGCGGCGCAGCTCGTCGCGCTCGCGAGGGCGAGCGGCCCACAGGTCCACCCCTTCGAGCTCGACCGTCCCGGAATCGGGTTTCAGGAGGCCGATGACGTGCTTCAAAAGGACGCTCTTGCCGATCCCCGATTGTCCGAGGAGGACGAGCGATTCGCCTTTCTTGACCTCGAGGTCGAGACCGATGAGGACCTTCTTATCGCCGAAGCTCTTCGAGACGCCTTTGAGGCGAATCGCGGGCGCCGAGGGGGTCGCGCTCAAAACAGCACCTTCGTCAGGAAGAAGTCGGCGATGAGAATCGAAAGGGAGCCCATGACGACGGCGGTCGTCGTGGACCGGCCCACGCCTTCCGCGCCGCCCTTCGTGTCGAAGCCGCACTGGCAGCCCACGAGCGCCAGGAGGAGCCCGAAGACCGCCGACTTGATGAGGCCCGACGTCAGGTCGTCCATGTCGAGGAACTGAAACGTGTTGTTGATGTAGATCACCGGGTTCGCACCGAGGTACGTCACGGCCACGAGGTAGCCGCCCATGATGCCGATCGCATCCCCGAGGACGACGAGCATCGGCAGCACGATGATCGCCGCGAGGACCCGCGGGACGAACAGGTAATGCACCGGATCGGTGGCGAGCGCGACGAGCGCGTCGATCTGCTCGGTCACGCGCATCGAGCCGAGCTCGGCGGCCATCGCGCTGCCCGCGCGCCCCGTCACCATGAGGCCTGTCAGCACGGGGCCGAGCTCGCGCAGCATCGAAAGCGCGACGACCGACCCGATGTAGCCCTCGGCATGGAAGCGCTGGAACCCCTTGAACGTCTGGAGCGCCAGGACGCCGCCCGTGAAGAACGCGGTCAGGAGCACGACGGGTACGGAGTCGACGCCCACGCGCACGACCTGCTTGGCCGTCGCGGAGGGCGTCCACGGGGGCGTCACGAGGCCGCGCAGGGTCATTCCGAGCAGCTCGAAGAAGCGCCCGACTCCCTGCAGGACGCTCAGGACTCCGCGCCCGAGGAACTCGAGCACAGAGTTCACAGGAACTTCGTCTCCCGTGCCACGATCCGGCCTCCGGACCGGATGATACGTGGCACGCGCGGCCCGACGCCGCAGAGGATCTCCCAGGAAACGGTTCCCGCCGTCGCCGCGACCTCGTCGACGCCGAGCCGCACGTCTCCCTGACGGCCGAAGAAGACGACCTCGGCTCCCCTCGTGGGACGGGCATCGAGGTCCGTGGCGTCCACGGCCGTGAGGTCCATCGAGACGCGCCCGGCGATCGGGCAGCGCCGGCCCCCGATCAGGACGTGCCCGCGCCCGGAGAGGTGGCGCGGCACGCCGTCCGCGAAGCCGGCCGGCACGATCGCGAGCGTCGTCGTCCGCCCCGCGACGAACGTCCCGCCGTAGCCCACGCGCGTCCCGGGCGGGACGGTCTTCACCTGGTCGACGACGGAGACGAAGGACATCACGTCGGAAAGAGAATCATTTGCTTCGGAGGGGAGACCGGGGATACCAGGGACATGAGCGTAGAGAGCAAGGCCAGGGCGGACGTGGGTAGGTTCGAAGAGGACCTGCTTAGAAGGTGAATTGACCAGACGCGAGAACGTCGCCGCGCTGTTGTCCACGTGGATCATGGACGGCCGGTGACTCGCCGCGCGAATTGCCTTCAGACCTTCTAAGAAAACCCCGGTCTGCGCCTCGGTTTGTGCGCCGCCGGGATCGTCCGCCGAAGCGAAGTTCTGAAATACACCTTCTAAGAGAAGGCGCCCTTTCATCGAGTCGAGAAGGTCGAGGACCCGCGGCAGGTCCGCCGGAAGCACTCCCAGCCGCGTCATCCCCGTGTCGAGCTTCAGATGTACCGGCAACGGCGAGGGGGATTGCCCCCTCCCCTTTTCCCCTTCTAAGAAAATCTTCATCTCTTCCGCTTGCTCGACCGAATGAACGTTGGCCGTGAGGCCACCCGAGACGAGGGCGCCGAGCTGATCTCTTCCGATCCAGCCCATGACGAGGATGGGCTGCGCCACGCCCGCCCGGCGCAGCTCGAGGCCTTCCTCGACGACCGCGACCGCGAAGATCGGCGCGCCTTCCTCGGCGAGGCGGCGCGCAACGTGCCCGGCGCCGTGGCCGTATGCGTCCGCCTTGACGACCGGCATCAGGGCACAGCTTTTCGGCAGCGCGCGCGCGAGGACCCGGTAGTTCGACGCCAGCGCGTCGAGATCGATGACGGCGTGCGTGGGGCGGAGGGAAGAGATCAGAGCCCGGGGCCTTCGCTGATCATCGCGAGGTCCGAGAAGCGCGTGTACTCGCCCGACCAGCCGAGCGTGAAACGGTCGGTCGGGCCGTTGCGCTGCTTGGCGATGATCACGTCGCAGATGTTCTTTTTCTCCGTGTCCGGGTCGTAATACTCGGGCCGCGACAGGAAGAGGACGACGTCGGCATCCTGCTCGATGGCGCCCGACTCGCGGAGGTCCGAGAGGACAGGCTCCTTTTCGGAGCCGCGCTGTTCGGTGCGCCGCGAAAGCTGCGAGAGCGCGATGACGGGGACATCGAGCTCCTTGGCGAGAGCCTTGAGGCCTCGCGAGAAGGCGCTGACCTCCTGCGTGCGGTTCTCCACCTTGCCGCGGGAGCCCATGATCTGGAGGTAATCCACGAAAAGCGCGTCGAGGCCGTGCCTCTGCTTGAGCTGGAGCGCCCGCGCCCGCATCTCGAGAAGCGTCGCGGCCGGAGAGTCGTCCACGAAGAGCTGCGCTTCGCGCATCTGCTGCGTCGAGAAGAAGAGCGCTTTCTTCTCCTCCTTCGAGAGACGGCCCTCGCGCAGGCGCTGCAGGTTCACCCGCGACTCGGCACACTGAATGCGGAAGCCGAGCTGCTGCGCGGACATCTCGAGCGAGAAGAAACCGACGACGAACTTCTGGTGGATCGTCAGGTAGGACGCGATGTTCAGGGCGAACGCCGTCTTCCCCATGCCCGGCCGGGCCGCGACGACGATCAGGTCGGTCTTCTGGAAGCCCTGTGTCAGGGCGTTCAGCCGCGTGAAGCCCGTGGGCAGCCCCGTCAGCATCGTGCCGCGCCCGTGGATCTTCTGGATCTCCTCCTCGTTCCTCTCCGCGATGCGCGAGAGCTTCACGAAGCCGCCCTTGATGGAGCCCTTCGCGATCTCGACGAGGTCGCGCTGCGCGTTCTCGAGGACGGTCTCGGCATCGGGGGCCGTCACGGCGTCGCGGATCGCGCGGCGGGACTGGAAGATGACGAGCCGCCGGAGGGAAGACTCGCGCACGAGGCGCGCGTAGCTCTCGACGTTCTCGACGTCCGGCACGCGGTCCACGAGCGACGAGAGGACCGCCGCGCCGCCCGCCCGCTCGAGCCGCCCGGTCTTCTCGAGCTCGCTCTGCACCGTGACGAGGTCCACGCCCTCGCGCCGGTCCGCGAGCGCGAGGCACGACTCGTAGACGAGCCGGTGCGCCTCGCTCGCGAAGTCCTCCGGCACCAGGAATTCCATGACGCGCGACAGCAGGGAGCCGTCGATCAGGATCGCCCCCAGAAGGCTGCGCTCGGCGTCGGGCCGCGCGGGAAGAACCTCGGAATCGACGGGGGCGAGGGTGGACATCGGGGGCGCCTGTTTTATCTCAGTTCAGGTCCCTCGCGCGAGAGGGTTGGTGCTACGTCGGCGGATCCTGGCGCCACATCCAGGTCAGCGCGGAGAAAGATCCAGCGGAGTGCGGCCGGCCTCGTCCCGGCGCTTCGAGGCCGCGGCGACCATCCGGCTCCAGTTTTTCTCGTCGAGCCGGCAGGCCCCGATGCGCTTTCGGCCTTCCGGCGGGCCGTGGTAGTCCGAGCCGGCCGACTTCAGGAGGCCTTCCCGTTCGGCGAGCTGCCCGAACGCATTCTCTTTTTGCCCGTCCTGGTCGGAATGGATGACCTCGAGCCCGTCGAGTCCCGCGGCGACGCCGAGCGTAACCACCGTTTCCGGGTCGCGGTACCAGATCGGATGCGCGATGACCGAGAGACCTCCGGCCTTGCGGATGGCGGCGATCGCCTCTTCGAGAGTCCACTTGGGCTTGGGCACGTAGGCCGGCTTGCCGCGCACGAGGAAGCGCTCGAAGGCCTCGTCGAGGGACTTCACGTAGCCCTTCGCGACCATGGCGCGCGCGATGTGCGGGCGGCCGAAGGCGCCGTCCGCGACGACGGCGCGGATCTCGGCCATGTCGAGCGGCATCCCGAGGGCGCCGAGCTTCTCCACCATCGCCTCACCGCGCGTGTCCCGCTCCTGGCGGAACACCGCCAGACGGGCCTCGAGCTCGGGCTCTTCCGGATCGAGAAAAAGGCCGAGGACGTGGACGTCGTCGCCGTTGCAGCGCGTCGAGAGCTCGCTGGCGGTCACGGTGACGAGGCCCGTACCCCTCGCGGCGGCCTCGAACTCGGGCAGACCGTGAACGGCGTCGTGATCCGAGAGCGCGAGCACGGAAAGGCCCGCCTCGACGCCCCGGGCCACGAGCTGCGCCGGAGGCTCGAGGCCGTCCGAGAACGTGGAGTGGCAGTGCAGATCGGCGCCTCGGAACTCGGCCATCCGAGGATGGTAGCAGCGGGGCTCCTGTAACCTCGCCGCCGTGAGACCACGCCGTTCCGTCTTCGCCGCGTCTCTCCTCGCGGCCGGCCTTTTCGCGGCTGCCTGCTCGATTCGCGAGCGCGCGCACACGGCCGCCGAGCGCGTCTCGCCGGATCCCGGGGTATCCGTCTGCGTGCTCTTCTTCGACGGTCTCTCGGACGAGGCCTTCTCGCGGCTCGTCCTCGAAGGCGCGCTGCCGAACATCACGGCCCGCATCGTGGACCGCGGCCTGAGGGTCCAGACGGCCGTGGCTTCGGTTCCGAGCGAGACCTACCCCAACCTCGCCTCCCTCGAGACGGGCCTCCTTCCCGGTCATCACGGGATTCCCGCGAACATCTGGCTCGACCGGAGGCTCCACGTCCGCGAAGCGCACACGAACATCCTGGGCGTCTTCTCTTCGACCGACTACCTCGCGCCCGAGGCGCGAACGCTCTTCGAGCGGCTTTCGGACGACACCGTCGCCATCACCGCGCCGATCGCCCGCGGCGCCACCATCCACGCGCGGAACCGGATCTCGCTCGTCGCCTCGTACGCCCGCAACGACTGGGCGTTCCTGGACCGCAAGACGCTCGACGACGTCGGCGACGCGTACTCCGGCGCCGCCGCGGCGAAGCGCGTGCCGCGTCTCGTCTGGGCGCACTTCGTCGGCACGGACGAGGTCGCCCACGTGAGCGGGCCCGAGAGCAAGGAGTTCCGGGCGGAGATGGTCGAGATCGATCGCGCCTTCGGGCGCCTCCTGCGCCGCCTCGGGCGGCGCCACCTCGACGAGAGGGTCCTGTTCGTCCTCGTCAGCGACCACGGGAACCGCTCCTACGGGACGTTCGTCGACGCGAACGAGCTCGTGAACCGCGCTCTCCTGGCGAACCCCACGGAGGCGGACTGCAGCGACGGGCGCTGCGTCCTCGTCCCGGCCACGCGGAAAGAGAAGGCCTACGACGTGGGCGACGCCATGATCGCCGTCGGCGCCTACCGGGGCGTCATGATCTGGCTCCCCGCGAACCGGCTGCCCGAGGAGGTGCCGAGCGCGTTCAGCGCCCCGCGGCGCAGGAGGAAACCGCGCCCGCCGAGCAGCGCACCGCTGAAGACGCCGGAAACGTCGCTTTTTGCCGCGACGCTCGCGCGCGCGACCGAGGTCAGGCTCGTCGTCGCGCGCGGCGCCCTTCCCGGAACGGTCGCTCTCTACGGTCCCGCCGGACGGGCCGAGATCGTGCGCGAGGACCGCGAAGGCCTCGAGGCGCTCTATCTCTACCGAGTCCTGGAGGGAGAGGACCCCCTCGGCTACTCCAAATCCGCTGCCGCGCCGCTCGTCGGCGCGGCTCACGAGGCCGACGAATGGCTCGAGGGAACGGCGGAGACGGAGTATCCCGATCTCGTCGTCCAGCTTCCGGAGTTCTTCGACTCGCCGCGCTCCCCCGACGTCTTCGTGTCTCCGAAGAACGGATATGGCTTCACGAAGGGCTACGTCGCGGGCCACGGCTCGCTCTCGAGGAGCGAGACGGTCGTTCCGTTCCTGTTCGCGGGCCCCGGCGTGTCTCCCGGCATCCTCCGCGCGGCGCGGACGGTCGACCTCGCGCCCACGATCCTGTCCTACCTCGGTCTCGCTTACGACCCGGACGAGATGGACGGCGAGGACCTCGAGATCGCGCCGCACGGCGTTCCCCCGGCGGCGCCCATCCTCGCCACACCCTCCGGCGAAGGCGACGACTGATGCCTCTAAGGCACCGGCACCAAGGGCGAGTCGAACTTGACCGTCCGAGCGCAATCGTACGACCAGTGTCGCTTGGCCACGGTCTCCACGATCCTCCGTCCTTTCTCCCCCGGAGGCTTGTCGAACCTCACCACCGATCCGATGAAATCCATCGACAGGGAGACTCGCTGTCCAACGACCAAATCACCCTCCAGGCCCGGTCGGTCTGCACCGATGTATTGGTCGCCTGTCAGCGGGCCGCCCACGTATTCGTCGCGTTCCGCCCCCAATCGATAGTAGCCGTTCTCGCGATGTCCATAAAAACGGTCTCCGACTGGATCCACGATGCCGTCCTCTTTCCAGAACCTTTGCAAGCCAGGCGGCAGTCCGGGTACGGGAAAGGCCGTCGGCGGAACCTGGTGCGATGCTCCGGTCGGAGTCCAGGTTTCGCCGCTCCATGCGCCCTCACGAATGAAAGCGCTTCCCCGGATCTCCTGACGATATTCGTACAGCGAGGGATCCGGCAGCTTCGGATTCAGCTTGAGATCGATCGTGAAATAAGCCGCCATCTCGAACCTGCCGCGACGGGTGGGATGCGGACGCATCTCCATTGGAAGAACGGTCGTGTGCAGGAATCGGACGAGGGGCGGGATGGCGGGCATGTAGATGACGCCCGGCTTGGCGCCCGGAAAGCGATAATTCTTGCCGTCGAGCGTAACGGCGGTGCACCCGCAGTTCCGTTCCAGGTAGAAGTTGACCACTTCGGGAATCGTCGTCTTGTAGTTAAACCGGATAAGGTCGAGCGCCGCCATTCCGCAGGCCGTGGCCACCGATTCCCAGTTCCAGTCGTTCCCGTGCTTGTCCTTGCCCCCGACGTAGAGCGGAACTCCCCCAGGCGGCACATAGGACTGTCCGACGTCGGGAATCTTGGCCTCGGCCGGTGTCTGGATCTTCACGGCCATACGAGCCTCCCCCGCGATCCCGCGTATTTTGCGCCTCGAGGGTGCTGTGTTTGTTGCTGCACGCGGCTAGCGCGGGACGCGCCGGACGCGCACCGTGTTCGTCGCGCCCGCAGCCGGGGCGGCCCCCGAGATCTCGACGACGACGGCTCCGGCAAGGCCCGGCAGGCGCGACAGGACGGCGTCGCCGGTGCGGATCATGGCCTCGACGCTGCGCGCCAGAGGAACCCGAAAGGACGTGACGTCCCTGAGAAGGGTGAGCTTCTGCCGGACCGTTTCATGTGCGGTGAACGCGAGAACCGGAATGGAGAGCGGGTTTTTCGACACGAGGCGCGCCGTCCTCCCGGACTCCGTGTAGACGACCATGGCGGCCGCACGCGCTTCGCGTGCCATCTCCGCGGCCGTACGCGCCACGACGGAGGAAAAATCTCCGCGCGCGGGAGGAGGCGGCGCGATCCCTGGAGACGCCCCGCCTTCCGGCACCTCGGCGGCGCGCGCGATCTCGGCCATCGCCTCGACGGCCTCGACCGGCCAGAGCCCGACGGCCGTCTCCCCGGAGAGCATCACGGCGTCCGCGCCGTCGTGCACGGCGCCGGCGACGTCCGACACCTCGGCGCGCGTCGGCGTCGGATTCTCGATCATCGACTCGAGCATCTGGGTGGCGACGATGACGGGCACGGCGTGGCGCCGGCCCGCCGCGAGGATCTCCCGCTGGGCGCGGGGGACACTCGCGAGGCCGATCTCGACGCCGAGGTCGCCGCGGGCGACCATGAGCGCGTCGGAAGCCGCGGCGAGCTCGTCGAGCGCGGCGAGGGCCTCCTTTCGTTCGATCTTGGAGATGATCCACGGGCGACGCTCGGGGGCGACGCGCGCGACGAGCCGACGGAGCTGTCCGATGTGAGCCGCGCTCCGCACGAACGAAAGACCCACGAAGTCCACCCCGGCCGTGAGGCCCTCCGCGAGGTCCCTCCGGTCTTTTCCCGTCAAAGCGGGAGCCGACAGCGCCGAATTGGGGAAGTTCACGCCTGCACCGCTCTTCACGCGGCCGCCCACCTCCACGGTCGCGAGAAGCGAGCGCTTCGTGCGCTTCCGGACCCGCAGGCGGATCCGCCCGTCGTCGAGCCGCACGTCCGCGCCCGGTCCGACGTCGGCGAGGAGGGCCGGATACGTCACCGCGAGGCGCACGGCGAAACCCGACCCGCCGTCGGAACCGACGCCCGGAAAGAGCTCGACGGTGCGTCCTTTCGAAAGCGTCGCGGTGCCTTTGGACAGGGTGCCGACGCGGATCTTCGGTCCGCCGAGGTCGAGGAGGACGCCCGTGGGAGACCCCCGCATCCGGGAGACCCGACGGACGAGCGCCACCCGGCGCGTGATTTCTCCCGGGCGGCAATGCGCGCCGTTCAGGCGCACCACGTCCACGCCCGCGTCGAGGAGCGCCGCGAGCGCCCCGGTCTTCTCCGCGTTCGAGGCGATCGTCGCGACGATGCGCGTCGCCCGCCCCCGGGCCCGCTTTTCGTGTGCCATCCGCACCCGCCTTCCCCCGTATGATGCCCGCATGAGCGATTTCCCCTCCCCGTCTTCCCATGCCGCCATCCTCGAAAACGGCGATCTTCCCGACCCCCGCGTCGACCAGATCGCCGGCCACGTGAAGGAGATCATCCGCATCCTCGGGCTCTGCCCCGACCGGGATGCGAACCTCATCAATACCGACCGGCGTGTCGCCCGGATGTATCTCGACATCTTCTCCGGGCTCGACGAGGGCACCCGGCCGAAGCTCACGACCTTCCCGAACGAAGAGCACTACACGTCGATGGTCATGGAGAAGCAGATCCCCTTCTATTCCATGTGCGCCCACCACTTCGTGCCGTTCTACGGGCACGGCCACATCGCCTACATCCCGAACGACACGATCGTCGGCCTGTCGAAGCTGCCGCGGCTCCTGGAGTTCTACGCGCGGCGTCCGCAGGTCCAGGAGCGGCTCACCGAGCAGGTCGCGGCCGTCCTCGAGGAGGAGCTGAGGCCTCAGGGGGTCATGGTGGTCATCGAGGCCCGGCATCTCTGCGTCGAGATGCGCGGTGTCAAGAAGCCCGGCGCCGTGACCGTCACGTCGGCGATCCGGGGGATCTTCCTGCAGAAGGCGGTCCGCGAAGAGTTTCTGGACCTCCTCAGACGTCCGGCCTGAAGAACCTTCCTCTCGCTCGGGCGTCTCACGTTCCGAGGAGGACCTCCATGAGCCGTGCCGCCGCCGTTCCCGCGCTTCTCGCCGCCCTCGTTCTGTCCCTCCCCGCTGCCGCCGAGCGCACCGTCACGATCGAAGGGAACGACGGGTCGGGCTGTTCGGGCGTCCACATGCACTTCGGCGACCGGACCACGGCCCGGGGCGAGGAGACGATCACGCTCTCGCGCCGGGACGCGAAGGGGCTCGTTCTCGAGGGCTCGCGGAACGGGGGTATCACCGTCCGCGGCGCCGACGTGGGCGAGTTCAAGGTCACGGCATGCACCGCCGCGGCGGGCGACGACGACGCTTCCGCCCGCGCCGTCCTCTCGAAGGTCGTCCTCCGCTCGTCGGGCGGCCGCGTCACGATCGATGGCCCCGCCGGCGAACACTGGACGGGATTCCTGATCGTGACGGCCCCGAAAGACGCAGACTTCTCGGTCGATGCCTCGAACGGCCCCGTCTCGTTGACCGGACTCTCGGGCACTCTCACCGTGAGCACGGAGAATGGGCCGGTTTCGCTTTCGAACCTGACGGGCTCTGCCGACGTCGAAGCCGCGAACGGCCCCGTCTCGTTGAAAGGCTCCTCTGGTGACGTGAAGATCCACGCCGTGAACGGCCCCCTCACGATCGCCCTCACGGGGACGCGGTGGGAAGGCAAGGGACTCGACGCCACCGCGAAGAACGGCCCGCTCACCCTGAAAGTGCCGGACGGATTCGCTTCGGGCGTGAGGGTCGAGACCTCCTCGCACT
Source organism: Thermoanaerobaculia bacterium (assembly GCA_963719225.1). Taxonomy (GTDB): domain Bacteria; phylum Acidobacteriota; class Thermoanaerobaculia; order UBA5066; family UBA5066; genus Fen-183. Next base: position 2,554,924 of record CAVRAY010000001.1, read on the forward strand.
CCCCCTTTACCTGCCGGGGTGCTGCCTGCGAAAGCGCGCGGCGCCAGGACGGAAACCGCACGCGGCTCTTCGAGATCGGGAACGAGAACGCGACCGTGAGGATCTCGACGGCGAACGGCCCCGTCTCGATCGTCAGCGCGAACCGCTCCTGAGCCTGACGGCCGCCTCGAGGCCTCGGAGGGTCCGCACCCCGTGCCAGCAGAAGTCGTCGCCCGACACGAGGACGACGCGCGCCGTGGCGGGCAGCCGCTCGCGCCAGAACGCGGCGTCGCGCTCGCGGAAGCGGTAGGGCTCGTCGGGGAGGATCAGGACGTCCGGACGCGCAGCCACGATCGCATCCACGTCCGTCACCGGATAGTCAGACCCTTCGCCGTTTATTTCTTCGAATGAGGAAGAGCCGCCGACTCGGCGAAGCAAATCCGCGATGTACGTGCGGGGGCCGACGGTCATCCAGGGGTCCTTCCAGATCAGATAGACGTACCGAAAGCGCGGCGCCGACGCACCGCGCAGGCCCGCCTCGACGCGCTCCAGAGCCGCCTCCACCTTCGTAGAAATCTCTTCCGATTCTTCTCTCTTACCCGTCAGCGCACCGAAGTGCCGCAGGAGGCTCGGGACCTCCGCGACGGTCCTCGGGTGCGAGACGTCCACCCGGATCTCTCTTTTGAGCTGATCGATGTCTTCAGCCCTGTTTTCCTCCCCATTACAGAAGACGAGATCGGGCCTGGCCGCACGGATCGCCGCGAGGTCGGGGTTCTTCGTGCCTCCGACCCGCGGGAGGCCTTTGAGCGCCTCGCGCGGGTGGATGCAGTAGCGCGTGACGCCGGCGAGGCTCTCGGCGAGGCCCATCGCGACGAGGCTCTCCGTGATCGACGGGCAGAGCGAGACGATGCGCACACCGCGATTCTTCCATGCGCGCCCGCGCCGCGTTAAGATCGCATCTCATCTTGCCGCGGGCCCGCCAGGGCCGAGGATGGGTCGCGGCCCCGGAGGAAAAACAAGCATGTCGAGCGTTCTCACCGAGACCACGTCCCGCGGCGGCGCGTCCGAAGAGGTCGTGGCCAACGACTTCTCGCTCCAGGTCGCCACGGCCAACGGGTCGGGCTCGCAGACGGCGAACACCGTCCTGATGCGGTCCATCTTCCGCATGGGCGTCCCCGTCTCCGGGAAGAACCTCTTCCCCTCGAACATCCAGGGACTCCCCACCTGGTTCACGATCCGGGCGAACAAGGACGGCTACATCGCGCGCAAGCGCGATCTCGACGTGCTCGTCTGCATGAACCCCGAGACGGCGGAAGAGGACGTGCGCGACGTGCGTTCGGGCGCCTACGTCGTCTACGAGAAGAAGCTCGGGCTCGAGAACCCCGGAAAGAGGCGCGACGACGTCACGTACTACGCGGTCCCGTTCTCGGAGCTCGTCGTCAAGATCACCTCCGCGCCCGAGCACGCGAAGCTCCGCAAGCTCATCGTGAACATGATCTACGTGGGCGTCGTGGCCGATCTCATGGGGATCGACCCCGCGGAGATCGACAAGGCCATCGCGAAGCAGCTCAAGGGCAAGCCGAAGGCCGTGGACCTCAACGTGAACGCCGTCAAGGTGGGGCTCGAGTACGCCGCGCAAAGCTTCCCGGCCAAGATCCCGTTCCGCGTCGAGCGCATGAACGCGACGGAAGGCAAAGTCATCGTCGAGGGCAACACGGCTTCCGCGCTCGGCTGCGTCTTCGGTGGCGCCACCGTTTGCGCGTGGTACCCCATCACGCCGTCGTCGTCCCTCTGCGAGTCCTTCATCGACTTCGCGGACCACCTGCGCGTCGATCCCGTCACGAAGAAGAAGAACGTGGCCGTCATCCAGGCCGAGGACGAGATCGCCTCGATCGGGATGGTGCTCGGCGCCGGCTGGGCGGGCGCGCGGTCGTTCACGTCCACGTCCGGTCCTGGCATCTCGCTCATGTCGGAGTACATCGGGCTCGGCTACTACGCCGAGATCCCCGCGGTCATCTTCGACATTCAGCGCACCGGCCCTTCCACCGGCCTCCCGACGCGCACGATGCAGGGGGACATTCTCCTCTGCTACTTCAGCTCGCACGGCGACTCGAAGCACCCGCTGCTCTTCCCCGCGTCGCCCGAAGAGTGCTTCACGATGGCCCAGCAGGCTTTCGACCTCGCCGAGCAGCTCCAGACGCCCGTGTTCGTCATGTCGGACCTCGACCTCGGAATGAACAACTGGATGGCGGACCCGTTCCCGTATCCGACGGAGCCCTTCCGCCGCGGCAAGGTGCTCGACGCTGCCGGCATCGAGAAGGTGAAGGAGTCCTGGGGACGGTACAAGGACGTGGACGGCGACGGCATCCCCTACCGGACCCTCCCCGGCACCCCGAGCGCGTACGCCGCGTACTTCACGCGAGGCTCCGGACACGACGAAAGGGCTCAGTACTCGGAGAAGCCGCAGGACTACGTCAACAACGTGAACCGCCTCCTGAAGAAGTTCGAGACGGCGCGCACGATGGTGCCGAAGCCCGAGTTTCAGGAGCGCCCGGGCGCGCGCGCGGGTCTCCTCGCCTACGGCACGTCGCACTACGGCACGACCGAGGCGCGCGACAAGCTCGCGTCGGACTTCGGCATCCCGCTCGACTACTGCCGCCTCCGGTCCCTGCCGCTCGCGGCCGAGACGGTGAACTGGCTCAGGCTCCACGACCGGATCTACGTCGTGGAGCAGAACCGCGACGGGCAGCTCGTCACGATCCTCCGGGACGAGCTCCCCGAGCTCGCGACGCGTTTCGTCTCCATCCGGCAATACAACGGGCTTCCCCTCGACGCGACGACGGTGGTCGACGGAGTCCTGAACGACGCTCCCGCGTCCCGGTCCGGGCGCTCGGACGCGAACAAGGGAGGGCTCGACGCATGAGCGCCACACCGAACGCCCCGGCCGCCTCGCCGGCCCCGAAGACGAACCGCCTCGGCCTTCCGAAGGCCGACTACGAGGGCGCGAAGTCGACGCTCTGCCTCGGCTGCGGCCACGACGTCATCACGAAGCAGATCATCAACGCGTTCTACGCGATGGGGGTCGAGCCGCACAAGGTCGCGAAGTTCTCGGGAATCGGGTGCTCCTCGAAGACGCCGGCCTACTTCCTGAATCGCGCGTGGGGCTTCAACGGCGTGCACGGCCGCATGCCTTCCGCCGCCACGGGCGCGCTCGTCGCGGATCCGACGCTCCACGGCATCGGCATCTCGGGTGACGGCGACACGGCCTCGATCGGGATCGGCCAGTTCGTCCACCTCGTGAGGCGCAACCTGCCGCTCGTCTACATCATCGAGGACAACGGCGTCTACGGCCTGACGAAGGGCCAGTTCTCCGCGACGGCGGACCTCGGCGCGAAGCAGAAGGGCGGCGCGATCAACGACTTCATCCCGATCGACTGCTGCTCGCTCGCGATCGAGCTGGGCGGCACGTTCGTGGCGCGCTCGTTCTCGGGCGACATGAAGCAGCTCCAGACGATCCTCGAGGCCGCGATCGCCCACAAGGGCACCTCGGTCATCGACGTCATCTCGCCGTGCGTGACCTTCAACGACCACGAGGGTTCCACCAAGAGCTACAAGTACTCCAAGGAGCACGAGACGCCCGTCCACGAGATCGGCTTCGTGCCGTTCTTCGAGGAGACGCTCGCGGAAATTCCGGCCGGCGACACGAAGGACGTGGCGTTCCCCGACGGCAGCCGGCTCAGGTTCCGGGGGGTCGGCCGCGACTACGACCCCACCGACAAGGAACAGGCGCTCAAGGCGATCCACGAGAGCCACGCCAAAGAGGAGATCCTGACCGGGATCCTCTACGTCGACCCGTCCAAGAAAGACCTCGCGGCGCTCCTCGGATCCACGGGCGAGCCCCTCACGAACCTGCCGCTCGACGCGCTCCGGCCGTCCCGCCAGGCGCTGGACGAGATCATGGAGTCGCTCCGTTAGGAAGCCCCGGGATCGACACTCTATTTCTTTTCTCCCTTCTCGTTCTTCTTGTCGTCCTTGTCCTTCTTCTCCTTCTCGGGTCCTTGACCCTTGAGAGGATCGGGCCCCGAGGGCGCCACGCGGCGCGGAGCCCGGCTGAGTTCCCGGCCTTCGGGCTGGGGTGCCCGCTCGGGCTGAGGCGCCGGACGCTGCTCGACCTGAGGCGGGCGGGCCTGTTCGACGGCTCGCGGTGCCGGGCGAACCTGCTCGACCTGAGGCGGGCGGGCCTGTTCGGCCCTTCTTGGCGCGGCCTCCGCTGCGGGGGTCGGGCGGGCCGGAGGGGAAATCACGACCGGCCGGCCGGGCTCGTTCTCCAGCCTGCGTCCGGGAGGAACCTGTTGGGCGGCCGGCGTCGGCTGCGGGGGCGGCGTCGGCCTCGAGATCGCCGTCGTCACGGCGCCCGGCGCCACGCGCATCGGGGGCACGTTCTCGCGAGAGCCGGACGGGTGCGAAATGAGGGGTGTCTGCGGGGATGCGAGCGTTCGGCCGGTGGACCGAATGGGATCGGGCGGCGGCGCGCCGACCGCTTCCCGCCGCGGCGAGAGCTCCACGTGCCCGCTCTCGCGGGAGACCGGACGAATCGGGACCGCCGCGCGCGCGCCCTGTGGCGACTGCGTGGCAAGCGTGGCCGAAGCGGAGGGAGTCATGGGGGCGCCGCGGTTCGCGCGAATCGCATTGAGCTTCTCGGTAAAAACGGCAGGCGCCGGGGGCGGCGCGAGGCGCACGGCGACAGGCCGCTCCGCCACGCGTTGCTGCGGCCTGGCACCGGCACGGTCCGCCATCGGCCGGATCGACTGGACCGTCGGAAGAACCGGGAGCGGCCCGGCCAGCACCGGCTGCTGTGCGATCTGTCGAACCACTCTGGCGTCACGCACGATGGCCGCACGCGCGGGTTGCGCGCCCACGAAGGCCTCGCGGCTCACCACCGTGATGTACGGCCGGTTCGCGTAGGTCACGTTCCGGGCCACCGGGATCGGCGCCTGCACTCGCGCCCGCGCTCCCCACCACGGGACGAGGGGATCGCGAGGTCCGAGCGGGAACCAGCCGACGAAGCCTCCGCCGCCGACGGTGAGCGACGCCGACCACCCAGGGCCGCCTCCGACGAACGCGACGAGCGCCGGGGCGTAGGCGACGTGTCTCACGTTGTGGGCGACCGGAATCCAGCACCAGCGCGACGCTCGGCGGGCCCATCGTCCGTAGTGGTAAGGAGCCCAGCCCCAGGGCTCCGTCGACACCCACGTCCACCCCCACGGGTCCTGCCACATCCAGCGTCCGTCCCGATAAGGCGCCCAGTCCGACGCGACCTTTGCCGGAAACCAGACGTGACCGTATTCCGGCGTCTCCTCCCAGCTTCCGTAGGAATCGAGGTCGGAGACTCCCAGGACGTCTTCGCTCGCGTAGTCGTACGAAACGACGCTGTGACGCCGGCGTTCCCGCGAGTCCACCCACCGATCCCAGGAATCGGCCAGCGGAAGCGCATAGACGTCGTATTGAGGCGCGTCGATGCCGTCGATGTGCATCGCGTCGCCCGTACGCAACGCGACCTCCCCGCCGCCCGAGGAAACGCGCGCCTCTCCGCGCCTCACGGAAACGCGGGTGTCTCCGTCCGCATCGACGTAGATGCGGTAGAGACCCGTGGCTTCCAGCGTGACGGCCGCGTTCGGCGTATCGATCTCGAAGACGTCCTCGTCGTCCATGTGGGAGATCCGGAACGTGGCCGTGCCCTGGGCGATCGAGTACTGCTGGACGTCTTCCGTGAGGTTGAGGATCGTCAGCTCGGTGTCCGGAGCGACGAACGCCCGCAGTCCGGGCGCCTCCAGCTCCACCCGGCCAGCCGGCGCGGAATAGACGCGGTCTCCGATCGTGAGCGGCACGTTGGCGGCGAGGCCCTGCCAGTGGTCCGGGTCGTCACCTCGTTGAAACGTCGCGTCGCCCGTGACGGACGAAACGCGTGCAACCGTCTGTTGAAAGTCCTGCTGGTCGGCGGCGTCCTGCGCGCGAAGCCCGGGCGCCGCTGCGACCGCGAGAAGGGCGGAAATGAAGAGATTGAGGCGCGGGATGATGCGCATGACGCTCCTTTATGCGTCCGGCCACAGCCGGACCAATCGCCTCGCTGCAAGAAGCGGGCCGATAGGGTCACATCGAGCTAGCGAACTCGCAGGCAGGACTCGTGGCCGCGAAGCGCGGCGACGCGGTCGACGTAGTCGAGCCAGAGCGCGCGGGGAACCCTTTCCTTCGAGGGCACGAGGTGAAGCCGTCCCCACAGGGCGAGATCCTGCCCGCCGCTGTCCAGGAACTCGCGGCATTCCCTCATCTCGCCCGTGCCTGCCGCTGGAGCTCGAGGCCGGCCGCGAGAAAGGCGCGTTTCTCGTTGTCCCGCGCGCTCGCGCATGCCTGAACGAGCAGAGCGGCGATCAGGAGTTCAGGGATTCCCCGCGAGGACACGGAGAACCTCCCAGCGCTGGGAGCCCGGAACGATGAAGGGCGCGAGCGCCTCGGCATGGTCCCGGAACTGCGGAGCGCCCATCCCCTGGAGGGCCGCCTCGAAGTCGGCCACGGTTTCGAACACGTATTCGTCCACGACGTGCGACGGGGACGAGCCGATGTGGCCGACGAGGAGGCGCGACGATTTCGCCCGGCGGAACTCCGATGAGGCGAACTTCTCCTTCCCCCAGGCCGTCATGACGCGAACGGCCTCGGCCTGCTTTCCGAACGGGACGTCGAGATGCCACCGACAGACGAACATGAGAGTGTCTCCTCGCGCTACACCGGAGCGTCGAGCACTTCCCGGACTTTTCGCGCGAGCGAGTCCGGCGTGAACGGCTTCTGAAGAAAGGCGACTCCGGTCTCCAGGACGCCGTGCTGGAGAATGGCGTCGTCGGAATAACCCGACATGAAAAGGACGCGCGCGGCGTGGCCGGCCTCCGCGAGACGCCGCTCGACCTCGCGACCGCTCATCTCCGGCATGACCACGTCCGTCAGGACGAGGTCGATCTTCCCCTTGTGATCCCGTGCGAGATCGAGGGCCTGATGTCCCGACTCCGCGCAGAGAACCGTGTACCCGAGCATCTCCAGCACGTGGCACCCGAGGCGTCGGACGCCGTCGTCGTCCTCGACCATGAGGATCGTCTCGGTTCCCTTTGGCGGCGTCGCGAGGTGTGCCCCGGAGCGTGATTTCATCGCGGCGGAATCGTCGGCGCGGGGCAGATAGATCCGGAAGGTCGTTCCCTTTTTCGGCTCGCTCGAGAACGAGACGAAGCCGCCGCTCTGGCTCACGATGCCGTACACGGTGGCCAGGCCGAGGCCCGTTCCCTTTCCCTTCGGCTTCGTCGTGAAGAAAGGCTCGAAGACCCGGCGTTGCGTCTCGGAGTCCATGCCGTGGCCGGTGTCGGACACGGCGAGCACCACGAATCGGCCGGGCGCGCACGGCGCGTGCGCCGCCGCGACGGCCTCGTCGACGTCCGCGCTCGAGGTCTCGATCCTCAGCACGCCGCCATCCGGCATGGCGTCGCGCGCGTTGACCGCGAGGTTCAGGAGAACCTGCTCGATCTGGGCGGGGTCGGCTTTCACGCGGCCGATCTCCGACGACAGGGTGCTCGTGAGCCGCACGTCCTCGCCGATCAGCCGGCGAAGCATCGATTCCATGTTCACGACGACGTCGTTCAGATCGAGCAGTTCGAGGTGAAAGACCTGTTTGCGGCTGAAGGCGAGGAGCTGCCGCGTCAGGACGGCGGCCCGTTCGCCGGCATGCTTGATCTCCTCGAGCTCGCTTCGATGGGAGGATTTCTCGTCCCCCAGGATCAGGTCGCAGTAGCCGAGGATCGCCGTGAGCAGGTTGTTGAAGTCGTGGGCGACCCCGCCCGCGAGCTGGCCCACGGACTCCATCTTCTGGGCCTGCAGGAGCTGCTCCTCGGCGCGCCGCCGCGGCTCGATGTCCTCGATCACGCTGATGAAGTACTTCGGACGGCCTTCGGCGTCGCGGGCGAGAGACACCGACAACGCGATCCAGGCCGCGGTCCGGTCCTTCCGGATGTAGCGCTTCTCCATGCTGTAGTTCTGGATGTCTCCGGCCAGGAGCTTTCGGACATTCTCCAGGTCGGCCGGGAGGTCGTCCGGGTGCGTGATCTCCTGGAACGTCGCCGCGAGGAGCTCCTCGCGCGTGTAGCCCACCATCTCGCAGAGGCGCTGGTTGACCCTGAGCCAGCGGCCGTTCGGGGCGACGTGGGCGATGCCCACCGCGGCCTGCTCGAACGTGGCGCGAAACCTCTCCTCGCTCTCGTGCAGGTCGATCGCCGCCTGCCTCTGCTCGGTGACGTCTTCGTACATGCCGAGGACGCCGAAGACGGCCCCGCTCGCGTCTCGCAGCGGGACCTTGCTCGTCCGGAGCCAGATCGTCCGTCCGTCCGTGAAGGTCATCGGCTCCTCGATGTCGATCTTCGGCGTATTCGACTCCATGACGAGGCGGTCGTCCCCGACGTAGAGATGGGCGGTGGCCTTCCAGGCGAGCTCGAAGTCGTTCTTTCCGATGATGAGCGACGGATCGTCGACGCCGGCGTCGCGCGCAAAGGACCGGTTGCACCCGAGATAGACGCAGTTCCGGTCCTTCCAGAAGACGCGCTGGGGAATGGAGTCGATGACGAGCTGGAGAAGCTGCTCCGGACGCCCCGGTGCGCCCTCGAAGCGCTTGTGCCCAGCGACGTCCGTCACGGCGAGCCTCTCGATCCGGGGCCGGCGATCCCCATTTGGAAGTCTATACCGCAGGGGCGGGCGGTTCGGCCGTCCGAAAAGGACGTCAGGGCGTCGTCACGAGCGGCAGCTCGATGAAGCTCGCCTGACCCGGGGTGTGGTAGATGCGCTGCGTCGCCTTCCTGTAGTCGCCGGGCTTCGCCCAGAAGATGTTCGACACGAACGATTGCGGGTTGCGGTCGTAGAGCGGGAACCAGCTCGACTGCACCTGCACCATCACGCGGTGGCCCGGCAGAAAGACGTGGTTCGCGTTCGGCAGCGCGAAGCGATAAAGCAGCGGCTTGTCCGCCTCGATGGGCTTCGGCGTCTCGAAGCTCTCGCGGTACCGGCCGCGAAAGATGTCCATCGAGACCGCGAGCTGGTAACCGCCCATCACGGGCTGGCCGGCCACCTCGTCGGGATAGACGTCGATCAGCTTGACCACCCAGTCGGAGTCCGTTCCGCTCGTCGAGGCGACCAGGTTCGCGACCGGCTCGCCGCTGATCTTGAGCGGCGCGGCCAGGACGTCCGAGACGAACACCGCGACGTCCGGGCGACCGGAAGCCTCGCGCTGGTCCGTGACGAGCCACTCCCGCCAGCTCTGGCCCTTGTCGAAGCTCGAGGGGACGATGGGACGCGCATGGAAAGGCACGGGCTTCGCGGGATCGGAGACGTACTCGTCGAAAGGCGCATCGCCCGCTTTCGGCGCCGCCAGGCTCGCCTTCGAGGCCGCCGCCAGATAGAGAGGCGTCGGTTTCAGCGTGCAGCCCGCCGCGCAGCCGGCCGGCCACGCGGGCAGCCGACGCCACACGTTCGTCCCCGTCTCGAACGCCGTGACGGGAGCGAGGTCCGCCTTCGGAGCGCCGTCCACGAGGTACTGGTCGAGGAAGGGGCGCAGGATCTCCCGCCGGAAAGTGAGGGCGGTGTCGCTGTTGAACTTGATCGCGCCGAGCGCGCTTCCTTCCTTGATCTCCTGGCCGTGATGCCAGGGACCCATCACGAGAAACACCTTGTCGTTGCCGGTGTCCTTCGGCTCGATCGCCTTGTAGACGGCGGGGGCGCCGTAGATGTCCTCCTGGTCCCACAGGCTGTGGACGAGCATCACGGGCACCTTGAGGGGCAGCGCCGCGAGGATCTTGTCGACGGCCTGATCCCGCCAGAAGGCGTCGTAGGTCGGATGCGCGAGGACCTTCTTCCACATGCCGACCTGCTCGAGACCCCTGCGGCGCCCGAGCTCGCCCGCCGACCCCGCTGCCATGAACGTGTCGTAGTCGTCGAAGTGGCTCGTCCACCATTTCTTCTCCGACTTGCGCGTCGCCTCTTGATCGTAGAAGTACGACATCCCGAGCTGCCGGAACGCGCCGTAGTGGAACCAGTCGTCGCCCATCCACCCGTCGACCATCGGATTCATCGGCACGGAGACCTTGAGCGCCGGGTGCGGGTTCACGAGCGCCATCAGCGGAAGGAATCCGTCGTACGAGATGCCGAGGATGCCGACCTTGCCGTTCGTCTCGGGGACGTTCTTCACGAGCCAGTCGATCGTGTCGTACGTGTCCGTCGCGTGGTCGACCGGCGTCGGGTTCTGCGGCCCGTGGAGGGGACGGTTCATCACGTAGTCCCCCTCGGAGCCGTGCTTGCCGCGTACGTCCTGCACGACGCGGATGTAGCCGCCCTCGACGATCGTTTCGACGGGGTTGTCGTAGCCGTCGAGCGTCGGGCCGAGGTGGGAGCTTTCGTTGATCTTCGTGAGCTTGTCGGCGTCGTACGGTGTCCGCGTGAGGAGGATCGGAGCCTTTTTCGCGCCGAGCGCCGACTTCGGCACGAGGATGACCGTGTGCAGCTTCACGCCGTCGCGCATCGGGATCTTCACCTCGCGCCTGACGTAATCGAAGCCTTCGTTCGTCGGCACGAAGGTCGCCGGCATTTCGCTCGGCAGCGCCGGGTACATGACCGGGGGCGGCGTCGGTGCCGGAGCGGCCTTCGCGGCCGGAGGCTGCGCGGTCGAGGGTCCGGCAAGGAACGACGCGCAAATCAGCGGCGCGAACATATATAGCGTGCAGACGCGGGGCACGAGCTTCACGGGATGGATCTCAAAGTCCACGTGTTACCTCCGATGGAAACGGAGGATATGACAAGCGTTCTCGCTGGCTGGAGCGAGGCTCGCTAGAAAAAGCTCGCGATCAGGTTCGAGACGAAGCCACAAGGCTTCACGGAGAAGAAGACCGTCTGCGTCTGCCGCTTGTTACCCACGCGAATCGTCACCGTGATCTTGTAGTCATCGGGCGGGAGGCCTGCCGGATTCGACGCGCCCCCCCACTCGCGGTGGTATTGGAACGTCAGCTCGGGGACCGGCCCCACGACCGTGGCGAGCGGCACATTCTGGGTGACCTCGTTTCCGCCATTGCGCGACGGATCGGCGAGCTGCAGATGCAGCTTTTCAACCTCGCTCACCGGGACCCCGTTCAAGGTCACGAGGACACGCGCCCCCGTGCTGACTCCCTCGCCGTAAAGCGGGATCGACACCGTGCCCGTTGCCGAGGTGCTCGGATCGGTGACGTACGTGACGGCGACCTGCGCCTGGTGGACGCGGCGGACGGTGGTCGGGCGAAACTGCACGGCGAGGCCGCTCCCGAGATCCTGGCCCGGAGTCAAAGTGACCGGGAAACCGCCCGGAGGAAGACCGGTCAGCGTGAACTCGCTCGCGTCCGCGCCGGTGATCGTGAGCGCGTTGATCGTCAGGTTGCACAATCCGGTGTCCTGAATCGCCAGCGGCAATTGACTGAAGCACGACGCCCCCGCGCTCTGGATGACGGTCGGCGGGAACGCGAGGTACGCGGGCGCGCTGATTCCGGGCGCTTCGACGGTGCCGCTCGCGGCGACGTCGACGGTCGGCGTCAGCGGGTCGTCGCTCGAGATCCGGAACGTCGCCGTCCGGGATCCGGTCGGGAGCGAGGGGGCGAATCGGATCGTGTAGTCCGCGTGGCCGCCCGGCGCGATCGTCGTCGGCAATGCAGGTCCTCCTGCGAGGGAGAACTCCGCGCTTCCCGAGATCCGCAGGATGCTCGCGATTTGCAGGTCGGCGGTTCCGGTGTTGGAGACCGTCAGAGTCTGATCCTTCGTCTCGCCGACGCAGACCGTGCCGAACTGGAAAGACGTCTTGTTCACCCCGATGATCGGCCGCGGCGTCGTGGGAATGCGCGCGGCCCGCATCTTCCACGTCGTCGCAGTCGCCGGCAGCTCGCCATGGATCCAGATCTCCCGGTTGCCGCTGGCGACGTCGGGCGCCGCGTCCAGATAATCGCCCAGGCCTCCTCGGCCTGCGGCTGCGGGCCGGGGTCCTGCATCGCGTTGAAATTGGTCGTGCCCGCCGCCACCAGCACCGGCGCCTCGAAATCGCCGAGTGCCGCGACGTATCGCGCGTAGTACATGGACGCGTAGTGGGTCGCGTCGGATCCGGCAAACACGACGGCCGCGTTTCCAGAAAGGTCCGGCACGACGGCCGGCAGGTAGTACCAGATGGAGGCGTCCGAGATCGCATGGCTCTCGAGGAGAGTCCCCGCGGCGGCGTCGATCCTGTAGACGACGACGCCGGATCGGTCGTTCGCAATTCCCGTCGCTGAGGGTGACTGGCACGACCAGATCACGCCGTCGCGGATCACCGTCTTGTGTAGCGGGGTGCCTGACTCCTGCCCAAGATCCGGCGGACCTCCCGGCTGCGGCGCCAGTCCCGCGGGAGCCCACGCCGGGACGGGGATCGAGACGCTTCCGAACGACGGCGATCCGAGAGGATCCGTCAACGTGTACAGCGCGACCGCGTTGTTTCCCTGCGCGCAGAGAAAGTACGCCGGCGAGGTCGCCGTCACGGGCTCGGCAGACTCGACGGGCTTGATGATCTCGGCAAGACCCCCGCCGGGCAGCATGAGATCGTCCACGACGAGGGGGGCGAGCGCCTGGCCCGCCAGCGCCTTCGCCTTGTCGAGGATCAGGATCCGGTTCCCGCTGAACTGCGTGCCGTTGGCGAAGTCCCGCATCCTCGCGGTGACGTAGATCGCCTTGCCGTCGTAGCCGAGGCTGTCGAAGTCCATCTGCTCGGTGCCGCGAAGGACGTGGAACGTGTACTTGTTCCAGGCGCCCCGCGGATCCGAGGTCGCGGAGACGGCCACGTCGCAATAGGAATCGCCGGCGGTGGGAGGCTCGTTCGTGCCGGGGTAGTCGAACCCCAGCCAGGACATGATGAATCGGCCGCTCGCCTGGTCGTAGCTCAGCCGAGGATCGCCGACCGAGAAGGTGGGATCGCCGGGGAAGAACGAGTTGGCACCGGTCGCGACGACGTTTCCTCCGTCGAGATCCTGCACCTGAAAGGCGAAATTGACCGCGGTCACGAGATCGGATGGACCCGCGGCGATCGCGCTGTCGGGACGATTCAGGCCCGTGGACGGGTTCGTATCGAATTGCAGGTCGGGAAGAGGCGACGGTGTCGCGAGGAAGAGCGGGGCTCTACCCTGCGACGAACGCGTCGCCGGTGAAGTCGTTCTCCTCGCGGAAGGCATAGGCTCGTCGATTTCGGGGCATCGCTGGCTCGTCATGGTTGGCGGCCGCCGCGAAGGCGCCTCGCGATCGCGGCGCACGGCAGCCGCCAGGTCTTCGACGACCGGGGCGACCACGACCGGGTAACGGGTCACGGAACGGTACGTTGGACGACTCGCGCCGGCCGGTGGCGCGAGCTCGGCCCGTTGTGCCGCCGCCGCCATCGTTGCGGAGACCAGCAAGAGAGCTGCTGCGTCGGAATACCGCCTGGTGTGAAACAGAAAATCAGTTCGTCTCATGTTCGAGCCTCCCGACTGCCCCGGGGTAATCACGGCGACGTCCCTTCTCTGAGATCTTTTCCGTCGCTTTACGCGGACTCATTCTCACGCTCCGGCTCCGATTCTTCAATCCTTCAGGAACTCCCCCACCGCGGGACCGAAGCGCTCGTAATCGATGAGGAACGAGTCGTGGCCCTGGATGGAGCCGAGGCTCACGAACGATGACTCGACGCCGGCCTCCTGAAGAGCCACGCCGAGCGTGTGCTGCTGCTCCACCGGGAACAGGATGTCGCTCTCGACGCCGATGATGCGCACGCGGCACGCCCGGAGCTTCGAGAGCGCGTCCACGAGCGACTCGCCATGGTCACCGAGATCGAACAGGTCCATCGCCCGCGAAAGATAGAGGTAGCAATTCGCATCGAAGCGGCCCACGAACTTCTCGGCCTGATGATCGAGGTACGACTCGATCTCGAAGCGCGTCGCGAACGGGTCGGCCGGGGCCGTTGCGATGCGCTTGCGGCCGAAGCGTTCGTTCCACTCGCCCGGCGACCGGTACGTCGTCACGCCCATCTTCCGCGCGATCCTCATCCCGTTCTTCGGCGGCTTGTCCGGGGGATAGGCGCCGCCTTTCCAGTCCGGGTCCAGCCGGATCGCCTCGCGCTGCGTGGACCGCATGGAGATCGCGAAGGGCTGCGCGTGCGCGCCCGCCGAGATCGACATGATCCGCTGCGCCTCGAACGGAAACAGGACACCGTAGGCGAGCGCCGTCATCCCGCCCATCGAAGAGCCCACGACGGCTGAGACGGGATGGATGCCGAGCGATTTCAGGAGGAGCCGGCTCGTCGTCGCGATGTCCTCGATGGAAAGGCACGGAAACGTGAGCCGATACGGGTGGCCGGTGCGCGGGTCCGTCGAAGCGGGCCCGGTCGAGCCGTAGCACGACCCGAACGAGTTGTTGCAGATCACGAACCAGCGGTTCGTGTCGAGCGGCCGGCCCGGCCCGATCATGTCCTCCCACCAGCCGGGCTCTTGGTTCCACGAGTTCGAGCGCGCGTGGCTGCTGGGTGAGAGGCCCGTCGTCAGCAGAAGCGCGTTGTCCTTCGCTGGCGAGAGCGTTCCCCACGTCTCGTACGCGAGCGTCACCTCGGGGATCTCGCCCCCACGGTAGAAACGGTACGGGCCGGGAAGGGCCTTGAGAAGGTAAGGAGGCATCGTGAGGCGGAGGATCTCACGCCGGACCGGGTCCGCACTGGAGATGCTGTTTGACGGGACTTCCCTTTCTGAAATAGCGTCGGTTCAGCTTCGCGAGTTACTCCGGTAGGAATTCCAGCAGGGGAGGTTGTCATGAAGAACGGCACTTTCCGCCGGCGCGTCCGCAGTCTTCTCCAGCCCGTCGTCATCGCTTCGGCGCTCGGAGGGCTTTTCGTGCTGCTCTTGCCGGGGTGCGCGGTTACGTTTGATGCTGACCGGGAGTACGACTTCTCGGACCTCCAGGTCGGCGAGGACGGTCGGCTCGTGCCCATTCCGGGCGCCATCAACTTGAGGGGGGCCGCAGTAGGGGCCGCAGCAGACGCGCTGTTCGCAGCGAGCGGCAGCGCCCCCTGCGGGACCGCAATCGACGGGAACGGCAGCTCCAAGTCCGCCTGCATCCTCCGGCACAACGCGACCGAGGTGGATCAACCGAATGCGATCAACGACGTCTCGGCCAATGGAAACACGGTCGCCACAGCGTTACAGTCGGGCGTCTTAGTTACGAACCTCTCGAACGGCACCACCAGGACCATCAAGATCACACCAGTCCAGAACGCGCCCGTGACCAGGGTCCTCGTGACGATCCACGTAGAAGACGTCATCGTCGCAGGCCAGAAGGTCTACGGCTGCAAGCCGCAGAACCCGGCCCCGCCCGAGGTTCCTTGCGAGGAGCTTCCCGGCATCCCCGACAACTTCGGGACCGCCGTCGCCATGATAGAAATGCAATCGGGCGACGTCTACGTCGCCTATCCGACTGGAATCTTCAGACTCCCAGCCGGGGGGCAGGCGCTCACGCCGGTGTCCGTTCCGCCGGGTATCACGTTCACGTGCCTCGGGCAGTACGACAAGAACGTGCTCTTTGGAACGTCAAACAACGGCGCCGGGGCCATACTCGAGTCGGGCACAGTCGTCCAGCTCAACACCGGCATCAGCCCGCCGTACAGAGTGAACGCGATCGCGGGGAGCAACTCGAACCTCGCTTTCGCGGGCCAGAAGGACGGAGACAGCTTCGTCGTCAGCAGCTCCGATGGCGGCGTCACCTGGGGGCCGGGTGTCCACGTCAGGGTCGAGGACGGTGCCGTGGTTCCCGTGGAGACGATCGACGGCCTCGCGTACGCGCCGGGTTCGACCGGCGGCGCGGGCAATGTCGTGCAACCCCTGGTCGACCCGCCGCCCGCGCTCTACGCCGGGACGAACGCGGGCGTCTTCCGTTCCCCGGACAACGGCGCCTCCTGGGCGCCCTTCAACCAGGGCGTCGCCTCGGCGACGGTCACCCGAGTGCTCGTAACCCCCGATCGCGTCTATGCCGGCACGTACCACAACGCCAATTCCGTCTACCGCTCGTCCGACGGCCTTGCTTTCTCACCCGGAAATGCCGTGCTCGCCAATCAGGCGACGCGCGCCCTGGCCGCCGTGGGAGACAACGTGGTCGCCTCCGGCGAGACCGGCATCTTCCGCTCCACCGACGGCGGCGCCACGTGGGTCAAGGGCGTCGCCGGCCTCCCGGCGGGGACGTATTTCTTCGGTCTGACGACGCTCGGCGCCAGCATGGTGGGCGGGTCGGTGTATCTCAACGCGACCTCGCCGGGAGGCGTCTACCGCAGCACGGACGGCGGCGCCACCTGGACGCGGACCAGCCAGGGGCTGCCCACCAACATCAACGTCACGACGTTCGCCTCCAGCGGCGCCCTCGTCGTCGCCCAGGTCACCACCTCCAGCGCGCGAGCCATCTACCGGAGCACGGACGGGGGGCTCACCTGGTCCAAAGGAGCGGAATTCACCCAGGGCAGTCCGGTGGCGCTCGCGTTCTCCGGCTCCACCCTTTACGCGGGCCTGACCGGGACGGCGTCCGAGCACCTTTACAAGAGCACGGACGGCGGATTGACGTTCACCCCGTCGGGCAGCGGCCTCGGAAACAGGCAAGTCCTTTCGCTGACGTCGGCAGGCGACACGCTCTTCGCCGGCACGTACACCGGCCTCTACGCCAGCACGGACGGCGGCGCGAGCTGGTACCTCTTCTCCAGGCGCCTGGAAAGCATCTCCGTGTTCTCGCTGGCCGCCTCCGCGAGCAGGGTCTATGCGGGAACGGTCGGGGCCTCGCTCAGGGTCTTCGACCTTCCACAGCGCGTGAAGCGACTCGTGCCGATCGTCCTCGACGTCGCCACGGGGGCCACGCGCTTCACCACCGAGCTCGCGCTCACGAACGCCTCCGCGAAGCCGCTCGACGTGTCGCTGTCCTACACCGCCTCCATCGGCTCGGGGACCGGAATGGTCCACGAGCAGCTCCAGGCGGGTGAGCAGAAGGTGATACCCGACGCGATCTCGTTCCTGCGCGGCAAGGGCGTCGCCATCCCGTCGTCGGGCTCGCAGGGGGGGACGCTCCTCGTCACGTTCGAGGGGGCCGGCGACTCGAGCCTCGTGGCCGTGACGGCCCGCACGACGGCCGCGACGCTCGCCCCGCAGCCGGTCGGGAGTGCGGGGCTTGCCTATGGCGGAGTGGACCCGGCCGCGGGCTTCACGGGCGGCGTGATCGTCTACGGCCTGCGCTCGAACGTGACGGAACGGTCTAACTTCGCGGTCTACAACACCACCGCCCAGCCGGTGACGCTGAAGGTGACGGCGATTTCCGGCTCCGGCGATGGCCGGCAGGCCGTGATCGCGGACGCCGAGACGCTCCCGCCATACGGATGGAAGCAGTACAACGGGATCCTGGACGGCGCCGGCATGACGAACGGCTACGTGAAGGTGGAGCGCACGTCCGCGACCGGAGCATTCGGCGCCTACGGCGTCGTGAACGACAACGGCACGAACGACGGATCGTTCCTGGAGCCCACGCAGGGCTTCCTCGTGCCGTACCTCAACGTGCCGGTCCTCGTGGAGACCTCCGCCTTCCTGAGCGAGCTGCTCCTCGCCAACTCTGGCGTCAGCGAGGCGGTCCTGGAGCTCAGCTATCGCGAGTCGCTCGCGCCCTCGGGAGGCAGTGGCACGGTGACGGTCCGGCTCCCGGCCGGAGCCCAGATTATTGTCCCGAGCGCCCTGGAGTACTTGCGGGGCCTCGGAGTGTCGATCGGGGCACGCGGGGCTGGCGGCTACGCCGGCTCGCTCCACGTGGCCGTCACCGGCACCGAGATCTCGAACGTCTTCGCCGGGGCCCGCACCTCGGCGCTCTCGCCGGCGGCGGGCCAGTTCGGCCTCTTCACGCCGGGCATCTTCGCGGGCGGCGAGACGCAGTCGAAGGCTTTCCTTTTCGGCCTGCGCTCGGATCAGACCAATCGCTCCAACGTGGCCGTGGCCAACACGGGGACCAGCACCGGCTCGGGGTCCATCACCCTGGAGCTTCAGGCCTACGACGGCGATGCCGGGGGCGTTCCGCGAGGAACGCCCGAGGTGGTCGACCTGCAGCCCGGCCAGTGGACGCAGTTCGGAAACTTCCTGGCCACCAAGGGCGTCGCCAACGGATGGGTCGGGGTCACGAAGACGGCCGGGAACGAGCCGTTTCTTGCCTATGGCGTCATCAACGATGGAGGCAGTCCGGGGCAGCGGACCGGAGACGGGGCCTACGTGCCGATGAGCCGCTGAGGCGGCTTGCTCCGAGGGCACGTTTCCCCCCGACACGCACATCGGCGCGCCGAGGGGAGCACATCGTCCTCGCCCCGCCGACCGGGCCGAGCGAGCAACTAGCGCGCCGGCGCCTTCGCCGGGAACTCGACCGTGACCGGCCGCCAGGTCACGGGGTCGTTGAGAAGGCCGTGGCCCTGACTCACGACTTCGAGCCGGCGCGGAAGGACGCAGATCAGGGCGAAATCGTTGCCGCGATGCTCGTCCTTGTAGAAGGGCGCCCATGCGCTCTTCCAGTGCTTCGCCCGCGACGCGGGATCGGTCACGAGACGCGCAGTCCCGACGAGCGTCACGTACGCCGGACCGGAGGGCTCGAAAAAGGACACCGTGACGCGCGGGTCCTTGGCGATCTCCGTGACTTTGCGCGTCAAAACGTTCGTTGCGACCCAGACGTTGAAATCCTCGTCCGGCCCGAGGGGGTCCACGATGCGCGCCTGCGGCTGACCGTCCTCCCCCACCGTGATGAAGGTCGCGTAGCGAGCCTTCTCGGCGACGTCGCGCGCCGCCTTGAGGACGACGCCGCGGTCCGCCGCGAGAGCAGGGGCCGCGGCGAAAAGGATGAGGAAGAGAGCAGCGACGAGTCGGCCGATGTGCTTCACGAGACCTCCGCGTGCGAGATGTCGGACGGCCGGAATCATGCACCCGTTCACGGCGAGTCGCCCGGAAGGCGCCATAATTGCCTCATGGGTTGGTTCGAGGAGATGACTCCGGGAACGACTCTGACGGCGGCGGTGAGAGAGATCATCGAGACGGCGATGCGCGCCTTCTCCGACCATCAACGTCAGGTGATGATCCGCGCGGGCGTGCGGTTCTGGCCCGATCAAGCCTTGCCTCCCGAATTCGACGCGTTGGTCCAGCGGGGCCAGCTTCAGTACCACACCGGCGGGGCGGCGCGCTACTTCCCGTCGATCAGGATTCTGCATTTGTTCGGTACGGTCAGCATCGAGAACGTCCGGCACGAGTTGGCGCATTGCTGGGACCACGTGCGCCGAGGCAACGTCCACAGCTTGCGTGGCCTGTCGGGACACGCGCTTGCAGCGGCGATCGCCCGACCCTCGCCCTTCACGCTATCCAGTACCGACCGCGTGGAGCGATATTTGGGCTTGTACCGGCGACGCCTGGCGGAGCTCTCTCAAAGCCACCGTCTGAGGCCCGGATGCCGGCCACAGACACAATTCAATTCACTCTCGGATCGTTACAAGCTGGCCGGATGGGATTATCCGGCTCGCGATGCCGCCGAGTTCTACGCGGAGTGCTATCGACTCTTTCACGCCCCCGCCGGCGAGCCGAACGCCCCGTTGAATTACGCTCGGATGTGGCTGTACGCGCGCGAGATGTACGACCTTCTGGAGCACGAATCGGGGCGCGAGCACTCTCCCGTCCCCGATCCGGCGGCACTCCGCCAGGCGATCCAGGACGAATGCCTTCCGGAGCCCGTCCCGATACATTAGGCGCCGCTGTGGCGAAGCTCACCCGCGAGCCAGATATCTACTGGCTGGGCTGGAAGTCCTTGTGGCCCGTCTGCCAGAGCATGAAGGCCGACTGGGCGGCGAAATTCCTGAAGGTGACCGTCTTCTCCTCGGTGAAGTGGCCGTTGTCGTAGTTGACCTTCAGAAGGACCGGCTTCCCCGACGTGCTCGCATTCTGGAGAGCCGCCGCGAATTTTCCGGGCTGCCACGGGGCGACGCGAGGATCGTTCCAGCCGGCGACACAGAGGACGGCCGGGTATTTCACGCCGGGCTGAACGTGCTGAACGCCGTCCATCTCGTAGAGGGAGCTGCATTCGACCGGGTCCGTCACGGTGCCGAACTCGGGCGTGTTGATGGGGCCGTTCGAGGAGAACTCCATGCGCATGGCGTTGGCGCACCCGACGTTGCAGACGCCGGCGGCGAAGAGGTCGGGGCGCGAGGTGATGGCGCGGCTGATCAGGATCCCTCCCGCGCTCGTGCCGGTGCCGGCGAGCCGTTGCGGGCTCGTGTAGCCCTTCTTCACGAGGTACTCGGCGCAGGAGATGAAGTCCTTCCACGTGTTCGGCTTCGTCGTCTTGTACCCCGCCTTGTACCAGGCCTCGCCCTTCTCGCCGCCTCCCCGGGGGTGGGCGTACGCGAGCACCACTCCCCTCAGCGCGACGGAGCGCCTCAGGTTGAACCACGGCTCGAGACTGATCCCGTAAGCGCCATAGCCCTCCAGGATGCAGCTGCTGCTGCCGTCGAGCGCAAGACCCTTCCTGTGAATGATGGAGAGGGGGATCGGGGTGCCGTCGTGGCCCGGCACCTCGACCTCGTCCACGGCGAGCGTGTCGAATCCCGGGTACGTGACGTCCGTGTTGAAGATGCTCTTCGTGAACGTGCCGGTTTCCCCGTCGAGGTCGTAGACCGTCACGGGTCTCGTCCACGAAGTCAGGAAAACGAGGCACCGGTTCGTGCGGAAGTCCGGGCACTGCATCGAAACGATCCCTGAGGCCGGAAGCGTCACGTCACTCGTCTTCCCGGTCGCGAACTCGTACCGGACGATCCGGCCCGCGACTCCGCTGGAGGTGACGGCGAAGAGAAAGTCCTTGCTCTTCGCGATGGACTGGATGGAGTCCTTCTGTTCGGGAACGACCGTCTCGGCGTGAGCCCAGTCCGGGTGCTTCACGCTCGTCCGCACCACCTTGTAGCGGGGAGCGCCGCTGTGGGTAACGGCGTAGACGTGGTCCTTGTAGAAGGCCATGCCGCGGACCAGATTGTCGGAAGGCTTGCAGAGCACGCTCCATCTGGTTTTCCGCGCTTTCAGCCCGGAGGCGGGCGCGTAGAAGATCCGCATTTCGTTCTGTACGGTGAAGACCGATCCGACAATGTAGCCGGGGTACGACTCGTCGACCGAGGCGGACGGGAACTCCTTCGGCTGGATCCCCAGCTCCGGGTTGCTCTCGTTGCTGAAGAAATCGACGTCCACGGAGAAATCGGTTCCGACCTTGTGCAGCTTCGTCTTGTGGTTCAGCTCGATGTCGAGGCTTTTGATGTCCGTCACTTTCCCGGCGTCGTAGAAGAGGTACCTGCTGTCCATCGTCCAGCCGTACGGGCCGTAGGACGGATAGACGCTTTCGGGGAGGAGTCCGCCGCGGTCGACGTCCAGGATCCGGATCTCGGAGAACTCGGCTCCCTGGGCCGAGAAGCCCATCGCCACGAGCCGACCATCGACCGAGGGAATCAGGCTCTCGATGGTCGTCGTGACGCCCTTCCTGTAAGTGGACGGATCGAAGAGGAGCTTTTCCGCTCCGTTCCAGCCCTGGCGAAAGTAGGCCTTCCCGACGTTCTCGCCCCCGAGGGTCTTCTTGTAGAACACCCTCCCGTTCTCCCAGGTGATGGAGGAATACCGGGCGGCCTGCAGCTTGTCCAGCTCCGTCCACTCCTTCGCGAGCGCTTCCGCCCCCGGAATCTTCGCGAGGATCCCGTCCGTCAGGTCCGCCTGCGCCTTGAACCAGGCGTCGACCTCCTTGCTCTTGAGGTCCTCCATCCAGCGGTATGGATCCTCGTAGACCTTTCCGAAGTAGGTGTCCGCGGCGTCACCGGCCTTGGAAGGCGGATAGGGCCAGCTTCCGGCGCACGGAACGACGATCAGAAGTACGAGGGCGAGGGGGCCGAATCGCTTCATGCGGTTCTCCTGTCAGACCGCCGCCTTCTCTCTCGCTCCCACCCGCACCACCTCCGCGACGAGCGCGTCCTGCTCGCTCTGGAAGGCGTGGTGGGAGCCGGGGGCGGGGCTCGCGAGCTCGCGGCGGCCGATGTAGCGGATTTGTCTGGAGGGGTCGACGCCCTCGACATTGCCGTCGAGGAACTGCTCGCGCACGAAGCGCCAACCACCCATGTTGCGGGGCTCCTCCTGCGCCCAGACGAGCTCCGCGTCGCGCGGATGGCTCGAGAGCACCTGCCCGAGCTCGCGGCCCGGGAACGGGTAGAGCTCCTCGAGCCGCACGACCGCGACGTCGCCCTTCCCCGCCTTGTCCCGCGCGGCGAAGAGGTCGTAGGCGAGCTTGCCGCTCACGAGGACGACGCGCCGCACGGAAGACCCGTCGCCCGAGGGGAAGGCCGGATCGTCGATCACAGGACGGAAAGCCCCGTCCGCGAGCTCGTCCAGCGTCGACGCGGCCTTCGGGTGCCGGAGGAGGCTCTTCGGCGTCATGACGACGAGCGGCTTCTTGTCCTCGCGCGCCATCTGCCGAAGCAGGAGGTGGTAGTACTGGGCCGGCGTCGAGACGTTCGCGACGCTCAGGTTGTCCTCGGCGCAAAGGGTGAGGAAGCGCTCGAGGCGCGCCGAGGAGTGCTCGGGCCCCTGCCCTTCCTGTCCGTGCGGGAGAAGGAGCACGAGGCCGCAGCGCTGATTCCACTTCTGCTCCGACCCCGAGACGAATTGGTCGATCACGACCTGCGCGCCGTTCGCGAAGTCCCCGAACTGCGCCTCCCACAGGACGAGCGTCGAGGGGTCGGCCACGGCGTAGCCGAACTCGAAGCCCATGACGGCGTTCTCGGAGAGCAGGCTGTCGATGACCTCGAAGCGCGCCTGCTCGGGCGCGAGCGTGTTGAGGGGCACCCATTCGGCGCCGCTCGTGGCGTCGGCGAGGACGGCGTGGCGGTTGCTGAACGTGCCGCGGCCGGAGTCCTGCCCCGAGAGCCGGACCGGCGTTCCCTCGAGGAGCAGCATTCCGAACGCGAGCATCTCGCCGCCCGCCCAGTCGATCTCGGCCTTGCCGCTTCCGTACTCGGCGCGCTTTTTCAGGAGGGACTTCAGCTTCGGATGGACCTCGAAGCCCTCCGGCACCGTCGAGACCGCGCGGATGATCTGCGCGAGTCGCGCGCGCGCGTCGCCTGAGGGACTCAGGCGTGGCGCGGGAGGCACGGCGAGCGAGTCGACGAAGGAACCCTTCGGGGTCCCGCGCGCCTCGTCGTACGCGCGTTCCAGCCCGGCCTTCTCCGAGGACCACATCTCCTCGGCCTCGGCCGCGGTGAGAAGCCCCTGACGAACGAGCGATCCGCCGTAGAGGCGCGCCACGGACGCGTGGCTCTTGATCTTCTGGTACATCAGGGGCTGCGTGTAGCTCGGCTCGTCCCCTTCGTTGTGGCCGTAGCGGCGATAGCAGACGAGATCGATCACGACGTCGCGCCGGAACGTGTTGCGGTAGTCGATCGCGATGTCCACGACATGGACGACGGCCTCGGGGTCGTCGCCGTTCGCGTGGAAGACGGGTGCCTGCACCATCTTCGCGACGTCGGTGCAGTAGGGCGACGACCGCGCGTCGGCCGGGTTCGTCGTGAAGCCGATCTGGTTGTTCACGACGACGTGCACGGTGCCGCCCGTGCGGTAGCCGTGGAGCTGCGACATGTTGATCGTCTCGGCCACGATTCCCTGGCCGGCGAACGCCGCGTCGCCGTGCAGGAGGACGGGCAGGACCTTGCGGTGCTCGAGGTCCTCGCCGAGGTGCGTCTGCTTCGCGCGGACCATGCCCTCGACGACGGGATCCACGGCCTCGAGGTGGCTCGGGTTCGGGGCGAGCGAGACCTCGACCTTCGCGCCACCGGGAGCGACGTGCGTGCCGGACGCGCCGAGGTGGTACTTCACGTCGCCGGAACCCTGGATCGACTCCGGGTCCACCTCGCCCTCGAACTCCGCGAAAACCTTCCCCACCGGCTTGCCGACGGTGTTCGTGAGCACCGTGAGCCGGCCGCGATGCGACATGCCGATGACGGCTTCGCCGAGGTCGGCCTCGGCCGCGCGATCGAGCAGACGGTCGAGGAGCGGGATCGCGGCCTCGCCGCCCTCCAGCGAGTAGCGCTTCTGGCCGACGTATTTCATGTGCAGGAACTTCTCGAAGCTCTCGGCCTCGACGAGCTTCTTCAGGATGCGCCGCCGGTCGCCGTCCGAGAGGGTCGAGCGGTTGCGCGTCGACTCCATGCGGTCGATGAGCCACTGCTTCTGCGCGGGGTCCGGGTTGTACATGAACTCGGCGCCGATCTTTCCGCAGTACGTCTGGCGCAGGACCTCGAGGATCTCGCGCAGCGTGGCCCTGTCCTTTCCGCCGAGGCCGTTCGTGATGAACGGCCGGTCGAGGTCCCACAGCGTGAAGCCGTAGGTCGCGGGGTCGAGGTCGGGGTGATACGGCACCGAGTCGCTGCCGAGCGGGTTCAGGTCCGCCACGAGGTGGCCGCGCACGCGGTACGCGTTGATGAGCTGCAGAACGCGCGCCTGCTTCTCCACGGCCTCCAGGCCCCGGCCTCCCGCCGAGAGCGGCGTCGACGAGTCCTTCTCCCAGCGCATCGGCCGGTGCGGCACCTTGAGGTCCGAGAAGATGCGCTCGTAAAAGCCGTCGCCTCCCAGAAGGAGGTCTTGCAGCGTGCCGACGAACTGTCCCGACTCGGCGCCCTGGATGATGCGGTGGTCGTACGTCGAGGAGACGTTCATCACGCGCGAGATGCCGAGCGTGGAAAGGGCCTCCTCGGGCATGGCCTGGAACTCGGCCGGATAGCCCATGACGCCCGTCGCGATGATCGCGCCCTGGCCGGGCATGAGACGCGGCGCCGACGCCGTCGTGCCGATCGTTCCGGGATTCGTGAGCGTGATGGACGTGCCGGCGAACGCGTCGAGCTCGATCGTCCCCTTCCGCGCCTTCCCCACCATGCCGTCGAAGGCCTCGAGGAACTCGCCGAAGGACAGCTTTTCGGCGCCCTTGATGTTCGGGACGAGGAGGCTGCGCGTGCCGTCCTTCTTCGTGATGTCGATCGCGATGCCGAGGTTCACGGCCGACTTGCGGATCCGCGCGGGCTTGCCGCCGGCTTCGCCGTAGGCGTCGTTCATCCCCGGGTGCTTCTCGAGCGCGCGCACGATCGCCCAGGCGACGAAGTGCGTGAAGGAAACCTTCGAGAGGCCCAGCGCCTCGCGATGCCGGTTCAGGATGCGGCGGTTCTCTTCCATCGTCTTGACGGGAATCACGCGGTTCGTGACCGCCGTCGGAACGCCGAGCGAGGCCTCCATGTTCCTCACGATCGTGGCGGCGCCCCCGGAGATCGCGATGGCCTGCTCGCCGGCACGCGGCCCGGAAGCGGGAGGGCGCGCGGGGGCGGGCGGAGCGGCAGGAGGCGGCGCCGCGGGGACAGTCGCGGGCGGCAGGTCGGGAATCGGCTCGACCGGGCCGAGAGACCGGCCCGTCATTTCGTGCGGAACCCTCTCTTCGATCTCCTGAAACGCCTGCTTCCAGTTCTCGCCCACCGAAGACGGCTCGAGCCGGTACTGGGCGTAGAGCTCGAGCGCGAACGGGGCGTTGTCGCCGAATTCCTCGAGCATCGCGTTCAGGACGGGAGAAGAGGAGGCGTCGCCCATGAAGGCGCCATTCTAGGCCGTCCGATCGGGGCCGAGCCGGGTGCTACCATGATTGCAATGAGGCCGCTCCTCCGCGGCGTTTTCCTTTTCGCTCTGCTCGCCTTCGTCGAAGAGGTGCGGGCGGACTGGGTCGTGCAGCTCGCGGCGCTCGCCGACTCCTCGTTTCTCAGGAAAATGGGCGAGTCGATCCGGAAGGCCGGCTTTCCGGTCACGACGGAGCCGCTCGCTCAGAAGCACGGCCCGGAGCTCACGCGGCTCCTCTCGGGCCCGTACGAAACGAAGGCCGAGGCGGAGGCCGCTGCCGTGAAGCTCGCCGCCTTCGGCTGGCCCGGCTATGTGAAACAGCGGACGGAGGCGCGCAATCCCGGCACCGGGCCGACGCCCATTCCGCCCGCTTCCAAAAAGCCGCGAGCGGCCGCGCCGACGCGCCGCGCCCCGAAGGCGGCGGGTACGCGCGCTTCCGTTCCGGCGACTCCCGTCCGGTCCGAGCCCACACCTTCCCCATCGCCCACTCCTACCTCCCGCCCTTCCCCTTCCCTGCAGCCGGTGCGAACCGCCGAGCCGCCCGCGCCCTCCTCGGCGCGCTGAACCTTCCGAGCTATGCCGTCACGTCGCGCCGCGTGAACAGCAGGAACGCGGCCAGAAGGGCCGCGGCCGCCCATGCGAGGAGAACCCACACCGAGAACGGGAGCGTCATCCCCTCGAAAGGCGTCGGCATTCCGGCGTAGAAATCGGGCAGCGGCAGATTCGTGACGAAGAACCACTTCGCGCCGTCCCAGTCGGATGCCACGCGCGAGAGGATCGTTCCACCCACGAGCGTCGCCATCATCGTGCCCATCGCGGCCGCGGCCGACCGGAAGACGACCGACAGGAGCAGCGTGATCGAGCCGACCGCGAGAGCCGCGAACCACGCGAGGCCCCACGCCGCGATCGTGTCCTGCCACAGCGGGACCATGCGCACCCCGCTCAGGTCGAAAGCAGCCGACGCCGACGGCGCCGAGAGGCGGAAGCCCGTCAGCATCGGCGCGCCCCAGCCCGCCCAGCCGAACGCGACTCCCGAAATGCCCCAGGCCAGGAAGAATGCCGCCAGGAGCGTGAGCGTCGTGAAGAGCCCCATCGCGACGACCTTCGAGAGGAGCACCTTCCAGCGCGCGACGGGCCGCGTCAACAGCAGCGAGATCGTGCCTTCCGCGAACTCCGACGAGACGAGGTCCGCTCCGAAGACCGCGATGAGGAGCGGGATCAGAAGCACGCTTCCGACGCCCGCGAAGCCCCGGGCAAACACGGGGCCACTGAGTTCATTCGGATTGAGATTCCTAGAAAGGTAATAACGGAGTCTTCCAGACTCATAGCGCATCCAACGCTTCCACTGTTCCGGTATCCGCCTCTGGTTCATTTGCCGCTCGAGGTCCGAAGCCCTTTTTTCGACCTGCGCCCTCCAGTCGCGTTCGGGATGGTCGCGCCGCTGATTCTGCTGCTGGCGGTTCTGGGCGAACACGACGAGGCACAACAGCGCGGCTAGAACGACAAGAACGACCCTGAATCTCTTCCTTCTCAGAATCTTCAAACACTCGTTTTCGATCAATCCCAGCATGACCCTCATGGAGCAGCCCTACACCGTCTCCCCGCCCGTCAGCTCCAGGAACAGCTCCTCGAGCCCGCGTTTGCCGCCGCCCGTCAGCTCGGCGAGAGTCCCCGCCGCGAGCGAGCGCCCGCGGTGGACGATCGCGATCCGGTCCACCATCTTCTCGACCTCGGAAAGCAGGTGGCTCGACACGAAGACCGCGAGGCCGTGCTCGCCCGCGAGCCGGCGCACGAGCTCGCGCATCTCGCGGATGCCCGCGGGATCGAGGCCGTTCGTGGGCTCGTCGAGGATGAGTACGGCGGGGTCGGAGAGAAGGGCCTGAGCGATGCCGACGCGCTGGCGCATGCCGAGCGAGTACGTGCGCACGACGCCGTCGAGCCGGCCGTCCATGTGCACGAGCGACGCGAGCGTGTCGATCCGCGCCGCCGCCCCGTCTCCCAGCATGCGCGCGAAGTGCTCGAGGTTTTCGCGCCCCGTCAGGAACTTGTAGAGGTCCGGCGTCTCCACGATGCAGCCCACGCGGCGCATCGCGGCCTCGAACTCCCGCTCGAGATCGTGCCCGTCGATGACGACGCGGCCCCGCGTGGGTTTCACGAGGCCCACGAGCATCCGGATCGTCGTCGTCTTTCCCGCGCCGTTCGGCCCGAGAAAACCGAAGACCTCGCCCCGGTGGAGCGCGAACGAAACGTCGGAGACGACCTCCCGCCGGCCGTAGCGCTTCGCGAGCCCTTCGGCGGACAGGACCACGTCGGCTGCGCTCACGACCATGTTGTACGCCCTGCGTCAAGCGGAGTTCTTACTTCCGGCACAATACGCGCCCATGACGCTCGCCGGCCGTCGCCTCGCGCTCTGGTTCCTGCCCGCCGCGCTCGGCCTCGCGACGGCGGCGGTCTTCGCCGCGGGCTTCACCGCGGCGCTGCAGGGCAGACTCGGCGAAAGGGTGGATCCTTCCGCGGCTCCCGTTCCGGCATCGGCCATCCTCCCGGCGCCTACCGCGCCCGGGGGCGCCTTCCGCATCGTCGCGCTCGGTGATTCCCTGACGCGGGGCGCGGGCGACGCGTCGGGAGGCGGCGGATACCCGGAGCGCGTCGCGGCGGCGCTCAGGAAGTCGGGACTGACCGTCTCCGTGGACAACTTCGGCGTGGACGGGGCCGAGACCGGGGACTTGCTCAGAAAGGTGAATGACCCGGACTCGCGGCGCCGCATCGCGCAGGCACAGCTCATCCTCATGTCGATCTCGGGCAACGACCTCAGTCACGCGATCCCGGCGGGGGTGGGCGCGGGCGAGCCGGCCACCGACCCGACCGCGACGGCCCTCAAGGACTCTTCTATTAACCTTCAAAGAATTCTTCTTCTTCTCCGAGAATCCAATCCCACTGCCCCCATCAGGCTTCTCGGCCTCTACAACCCGTTTCCCGCGTCGTTCGACAAGCGCATGGCGAAGGAGACTCTTCTGAAATGGAACGTGGCTCTCGAGGAAGCGAGCTACACGGTCTCCGGCGCGAGCGTCGTGCCGACGGCCGACCTCTTCGACGAGCGCCCGGACCGCCTCTCGCCGGATCGTTTCCATCCGGGCCCGAACGGCTACGGGGAGATCGCATCGCGCGTCCTCTCGACGCTGAACGTCCCCGCGGCCGCGCCGCAAAGGTCCTGATGGATCCGATTCGCGAGGAGGCGGGCGTCGACATCGGCGCGACGCTCGCCAAGGCCGTCGTCGTGCCGGCGGGCGCGGCTCTCGAGGATCCCGCCGCGTACCAGACGCTCGTGTGCGCGAGCAGCGACGCGTCCGCGCTCTCCGCCTTTTTCGGGCGACACCCGGAGGCGTCTCTCGCGGCGACGGGTGCCGGCGCCGGCCGCCTGCAGCACGCTCTCAAGAGGGCCCGGGAGATAGCGCTCACGGACGAGTTCGAGGCCTGGGGCGAAGGGGAACGCGTGCTCCTCGCGAGGGCCGGCTTCACCCCGACGACGCCCCACCTCCTCGTGAGCCTCGGGACGGGGACGTCGATCCTGCGCGTCGGGCAGGAAGGCCGCGTGGCTCGCGCGGGCGGCACGGGCCTCGGTGGCGGCACGCTGCGCGGCTTCGGCCAGCTCCTCCTCGGCCAGGTCGATCACGACGCGCTCACGACGCTCGCGGGCCAGGGAGACCGGCGGCGCATCGACCTTCTCGTGCGCGACCTCTACCAGGCGGGCGAGATCCCGCTCCAGGGCAATCTCACGGCCTCGAACCTCGGCCGGGTGTCCTCACGGGATTCCCGGGACATCGCCCACGCGATCACGGGTCTCGTGGGAGAAAACGTCGCGCTCCTCGCCGCGGCCCTCTCGAAGCAGGAGGCCACGCCCGGGCCCCTCGACGTCGTGTATGCGGGCTCGACGCTCATTCGGAACGTCGCCTTGAAGGACATCCTGGCGTTCGCGACGTCCGTCGGCGGAGCCCGGGCGCGCTTTCTCCCGTACGGAGAGTTCGTCGGCGCGGTTGGCGCTCTCGTGCGCGCGCGCCAGCGCCGCGAGGGAGCGCGGGCGTGACGGGCGTCGCCGTGGACCTCGAGGGCCGCGTCGCCCTCGTGACGGGCGCCTCGCGCGGAATCGGCGCCGAGATCGCGCGGCAGCTGGCGGCCGCGAACGCGCGCGTCGCGCTCCATTACGGGAAGTCCCGGGACGCCGCGCGCGCCGTCGCGGCGTCGATCGCCGCGGCCGGCCATGCGGAGCCGCTCCTCGTCCAGTCGGACGTCGCGTCGGAAACCGAGAGGCGGAGGCTCTATCGCGAGGTCGCCGCCGGCCTCGGCGCCCCGGCGATCCTCGTCAACAACGCGGGCTTCTACCGGAAAAACGCGTTCGAGGAGCCGGACGACGCGGCGTGGCTCGCGCGGTGGCGCGAGACGATGGCCGTGAACCTCGAGGCGGCGGCGCACCTGACGTTCCTCGCGCTGCCCGCGATGCGCGCGAGCGCGTGGGGACGGATCGTGATGATCTCGTCGCGCTCGGCGTTCCGGGCCGAGACGGACCATCCGGACTACGCGGTCTCGAAGGCCGGGATGGTGAATCTCGCCCGTTGCCTCGCCCGCAACGAGGGGCCGCACGGGATCACGGCAAACGCGATCTGCCCCGGCTGGGTACGCACCGAGGCGGTGCGCGAAGCGCTGGACGGCCCGCAGGCGGCCGACGTGCTCTCCCAGATCCCGCTCGGCCGCGTCGCCACGACGGCCGACGTCGCGAACGCCGTGCTCTACCTCGTGTCCGCTCTCGGCTCGTATGCGAACGGCATCGTGATTCCCCTGAACGGCGGCTCCTTCCTCCATTGAGCGTGTCCCCGAAATCCGCGCCGGCGGACGCAAACGGGCGGATAATTTCAGGTCCGGACATGTCGAGGGGCGCGTGGATCCTCGTCTTCGCACTGATCCCGGCGGCCGCAGCCGGCGGGGCCGAGCCGTCCGCGCCTCCGTCGGTGTCCGTTCCCGAAGTGCCGGCCGCGCCGCCGCGCCCGCCGCTCGCCGAGCGTTTCCGCCTTTTTTCCCTCACGCTCCTTCCCCTCCCGGTTCTCGACCTTTCGGGTCTGCCCGAGGACAGGCGCCTGTTTCACCAGCAGGGCGACCCGGACTCCCTGTTCACGCTCGGCGACCCGACGCCCGAAGGACAGGTGCGCCTCAAGGCCGCGATCGAGCTGAACGAGATCTTCCTCAAGGCCATCCCGCCCGACGCGAGCCAGGGCCTCGGAGACACGCGTCCCCGCGCGGCCGGCAGCTTCCTGCCGCTCGACGGGTCCGGACGGCCCTACCAGCTTCGACTGGGAGCGCGCCTCGTCTGGTAGCCTGACCGGATGAGATCGGTCCTCTCCACCGCGGCCGCCGCCGCCCTCGCGCTTCCTCTCGCCGCGCAGACGGGCTCGGTCTCGCGTTCGGTGAGCGTCTCCGTCACGAACGTCGACGTCGTCGTCACGGACGGCAAGGGCCGTCCCGTGACCGACCTCGGCCCGCTGGATTTCGTCGTGACGCAGGAAGGCGTGCCGCAGGTCATCACGAACTTCTCGTTCGTGAGGAACTCGTCCTCTCCCTCTTCCCCGCCGCCCGCCCCCGAAGCCGCTCCTCCCGAATCGACGACCGCTCAGGCCCCGGCCGCTGCCCCCCCGGCTCCGGCCGGAGCGCAC
Organism: Thermoanaerobaculia bacterium; assembly: GCA_963719225.1. Lineage (GTDB taxonomy): Bacteria > Acidobacteriota > Thermoanaerobaculia > UBA5066 > UBA5066 > Fen-183. The sequence goes on from CAVRAY010000001.1 coordinate 2,586,395, forward strand.
CTCGCGGTTTTCGTCGACATGCTCCACCTGACCGAATCGAACCGGAACCGCGCGGTGGCGAGCCTCGCCGAATTCTTCCCGCGAACGGTCGGTCCCCGCGTCGAGGTCCAGATCGTGACGTGGGATCGCACGCTCCGGGCGCGCGGCACGTTCACGAACGACGGAAAGGTCCTGGCGTCCGTGCTCGAGTCCCTCAGGAACGAGGCCGTCTTCGGCGACGAGCCCTCCCGCGAGCGGAACCGCCTCTACGGCATGATCGACAGCGCCCTGAACGCCGATCCCCGCTTCCGTGGGCCTTTGATCGACCAGGCGATCTCCACCGTGCGCTCGTGGTGCGACAACCGGTCCCACGAAGTGGAGGCCACGCTCGATGCCGCCCGCTCCATCTCCTCGACTCTTTCGGGGCTCGAGGGCCGCAAGATCCTGATCGTCGTGACCGAGAGGCTCGCGCCGGCCCCCGGCCGCGAGCTCTGGGATTACTTCCAGCGGGGTCTCGAGCGGATCTCGAGGAGCCAGAGGTCCTCCGTGACGAGCATGAATCTCAACGACCTGACGTGGAAGGACTTCGACCGCTCTCCCTCGTTCCGGCGGCTCGCGACCGCGGCGAACGGAGCGGGCGTCTCTCTCTTCATGGTCGACGCTTCGGGTCTCACGGGCGACGCGACTCTTTCGGCGGAGTTCGGTGGCACGGGGGGATCCGTCAACGAAGGGCTCGCGACGCTCGACGCGGAGTCGGCACTCCACCTGCTCGCGGAGCAGACCGGCGGCGCGGCGATCGTCGGGCGCAACAATCTCTCACTCGCGCTCCAGAGCCTCGAGCCCGCGTGGACGGCCTACTACTCGCTGGGATTCGAAAGCAGCGCGATCAAGCCCGGCGTCGCGCGGCCGATCCGCGTGACCGTGAAGAGGCCCGGGCTCTCCGTGCTCACGCGGCGCTCCATCATCGAGCGGACCGACGAGCAGAAGATCGCAGACGCGGTGCTCTCCGGCGTGCATTTTCCGAGGACCTTCAATCCGCTGCGGGCCACGCTGCACGTGGGCACGCCGTCGAAGTCGGGAAAGCTCTGGCTCGTTCCGCTGGAGTTCAAGGTCCCGTTCGACAAGATCACGCTCGTGCCCGAGTCCGGGCGCGCGCGCGGGAAGCTCCTCTTCACCTCCGCCGCGGCGACGTCCGACGGCCGCATCTCGGACGTGTCCTCGGAGAAGGTCCCCGTCGACGTGCCCGAGAAGGACCTCGCGGCGCTGTCCGGAAAGTCCTTCGTGTACACGGCGACCCTGAAAGTACGGCCGGGGCCCCAGATCCTCTCGCTCGCGATCACCGACGAGATCGCGCTGAAGACGAGCTACGTCCAGCCTCACGTCCTCATCGGCGACAAGCCCGCGGCGCGCTGACCTCGACTACCCCCGAAGCGCGGTGAGGGCCGCGAGCGCGGCGTCCTTCTGGTCCCGGCCCCACGGAGCGCCCACGGACTTGCCGAGCGCCGCGATCTTTTTCGCCAGGCCGCTGGCGGTGGCTCCGAGGGCCTTTTCGGCGTGCTTCGCCAGCTCTTTCTCCGGGATCGCGACCAGCTTCAGGCCGCAGGCTTTCGCCGCCTGGACCAGCGCCTCGCGGAACAGGACGCCTTCGGCCTTGTGCATGCGGAAGTGCACGGCGAGGATCTCGTCGGTGCTCCAATCGGGCATCGGATCGACGACGAGCACCGCGCAGGCCTTCACGTCGTTGTCCCGCTCCCGCTCAAGCTTCACCGCCGCTCGCAGCTCCCGGACCGCGATCCGGTGCGCCCCTTCGACGCCGCGCTTCACGACGTCTCGCGCCGCCTCCGGCTTCAGGTCCTCGGCAGCGTGATAGGGCTGTTTCGCCCACGCTTGATCGACGAGCTCGAGTCGGCGCCGGTCGACCACGGCGACTCCGCCGTCTCCTTTCCCGAGGACGACCAGAGCCGCCCAGCCCGAATGGGCCTTCAGCCCGAAGGCGACGTTCACGGGGCGGTCGCGCCGCGCACGACGTGCGTCACGCCGTCGGGCTCGTAGCGCAGGAATACGTTCCCGTTGCCGAAGGTCCGCGTCGTGGTCAGCTGCAGGGACATCTTCTTTTTGACGCCCTCGAACATCGTCCTCCCTTCGCCGAGGACGACGGGAGTCACGACGATCTGATACTCGTCGATCAGGCCTTCCTGCGCCAGCCGCGAAACGATGCTGCCGCTTCCCATGATCACCATGTCCTCCCCGGACTCTTCCTTCATCTTTCTCATTTCCGCAGCCGGATCGCCTTTCACGAGCTTCGTGTTGTTCCACGTCGCTTCGTCGAGCGTTCGCGAGAACACGACCTTCGGCAGGTTGTTCATCCGTTCGGCGACGATCGGAGCGGCCTCGAGCGCCGCCGGGGTGGGCCAGAAGCTCGCCATCATCTCGTACGTCACCCTGCCGAACACGAGGACGCCGCCGCCTTTCGCGTTTTCGGCGGTGAAGGCATTCCACTCCGCGTCGTCACGGCTCTTCGCCCAGCTGAGATCGCCGTTTCGGCCGGTGAAGTAGCCATCCAACGTCACGCTGTTGAAGACCGCCAGTTTCCGCATACCCCTCCTCTCCGATTGCCGCCACCCGCTACGCCTGATCTCCTGCGACGAGGATCGCGATTTCTGTGCGCCAGTTCTTCGGATTCGTCTCCTCGGGCGGGCCAACGAGATAATGCTCGACGCGACCGCTCCACCGGGTCACCTTGCCATCCTCGGCGACCTGCCATTTCAATTTCTTCCCTTTGCCCCAATCGAGTAGAGCCGCGGTCGTCTTCACGAGAGCGTCATACGGCCCGAGATGCACCACGGTCGCGAAGGTGCCGGCAGGGATGGCGCCGGCGCGAACCCGCTCGTCCGCCGGCAGAGTCGCCTCCTCGATGGGGATTCCCACGTCGATCTCGACGCGATCGGTGTCGTAGTCGACGACGAGATAGCGGATCAAGGGAGGCCCGGCGGCGCTGTTCCGATGTTTCTGAAGGAATGCCTGCAGCGCGGACAAGGTGGGAGGCACGATCTCGGGAAGGCCCTCTCGCATCGCCTGCTCGCGGATGCCCGCGTACGGCCGAGCTTCCCGCTTCACGAATTTCGGTTCGATTTCCATGCCCGGATCAGCCGGACTCCTGGTAAAGCCCGAGGACATTTCCCGCGGGATCGCGAAACCGGGCGGTCTTCTCGCTGGCGTCGGCGCCGACGGGCTGCACGATCTCGCCCCCATGAGCCTTGATCGCCTCGATGGTCGCGCCGATGTCGTCGACCATGACGTAAACGAGCAACCCCGGCTGGCCGGAGGGCGGCCGGCCGGTGACCCACGTGCCACTGACCTGACCCGTGGCGTCGTCGAAAGCAGCCTTCCCGTCGCCGCGCGTGCGGACCTGCCAGTGGAATACCGCTTCGTAGAAGGCGATGGAACGAGGCACGTCGGCGGCGGGGATCTCGACGTAGCAGATCTTTCCGTTCGTGAGCGTGGGAGGCATCGGCGCTCCTTGGAACTGCGTTCGACCGGCCGGACGATATCAAGCACCGCAAAGAGCGGAGCCCGCTTGACTCCGCACGCCCGCCTGACCCGCGTCACCTCCCGAGGAATGCCTCGATGATCGCCGTCACGAGAGCCGGGACCCTGCTGTCCCCGTCCGGAGCACAGGCCTCTCCGATGTAATCCCCGTGCCCGCCCGGCAGGATGGCCAGCTGGGCGTGCGGCAGCGTCCGCGACAACGCCAGCGCGTGCTCCGCACGCACCACTTCGGCGTCACCGTTGAGGACGAGCGCCGGCGCCCGAATCGCCTTGATGTCCGCGTCGTCGATGTCCTTGAAGGCCTTCATCCGGGCGACGTCCCGGTCGAACATCCTCCGGAGTCCCTCGGGGTCCGGGTTGGCCGCGAGGTAGGCATCCTTCAGCGGCTGCGGCATGTTCTCCAGGGAAGCCTGCTGCATCCCCCCGAAGAACCCGGGCTGCATCCCGGAGCGTCTGTACGTGGTGGACGCCAGCACCAGCTTGTTCACCAGTTTGGGATGGCGGATCGCGATCTGGAGGCAGGTGGTGCCTCCGTTGCTGAAGCCCATGAAATCGGCTTTTTCGACATGGATCGTCTCGAGCAGCGCGGCCACGTCATCCGCGTCCTGCTCGAAGCTCAGAGGGCGGTCGAGATCCGGGGTATGCCCGTGAGCCTGCAGCTCCATGGCGATCACCCGATGCGTTTTCGCCAGGTCCGGGAGGATGCGGCCGAACGTGGACACGATGGTGGATCCACCCCCGTGCAGCAGCACCAGAGGCCGGCCTCTGCCGTGGATCTCGTAATACATCTTCAGACCGTTAACGGTCGCCGTGTGGCCTGGTCGTCCCTGGTCGCGTGTCACCTCGGAGTGCGCTGCGGCGCGGCGACGCCTTTGATGAACAGCCACAGGGCCAACGCCACCTCGAACAGAATCATGGGGAACCACATGAACGACGTCACCGGACCGCCCAGCAGTCCCGCGAGCTGCAAAGGAAAGCACACCGCGACCAGAATCGACGCAAGCACCCCGAGCCAGCCCAGCGCGACCGGAACCATCCGGCCGCGGAGGAGGAGCCACGAGAACAGCGTGCTCCCCAGGGCGAAGAAGGCCGCGCTCGCGTTGAACGATCCTTCCATCTTCAGGAGGTAGGCACCGAGCGCGGATGATCCCCCCGCGTCGAGCGCGGTCGCGTCGGTTGCCGTCGCGAGCCAGAGAAGGCCGAGCGTCTTCGACACGTCCATGCCGCCGATGCCTTCGGCCACGCGACAGGCCAGGGCCAGCATCGCGAGATCGGGATCCTGATCCCGGGTGATCGCGTAAAGCGTCACGGCCAGCACGAGGGCGCAGAAATTCCCAAGGAGACCGAGCAGGATCGTGAGTCGCACGTCCGTCGCATGCTGGGCGATGCCCGCGAGCTGCGCGGCAACGCCGACTCCCCTGGTCGCCCGGGCGAACAGGGTCAGGCTCGCGAAGGTGACCGCGATGTAAACGAGGAACGTGACGCCGGCGATTCTCGCGTTCGTCGCGCGCGTCATGTGGCTAACGTCATCAAGCGCAGAGTCGGGTTCATCGAGGCCTGGACTTGAGCCAGGCCCAGCGAAAGACGGCGAAGACCAGCGTCTGGCCTGCGAACTGTAGGCCATAGAGAGGCACCGGGCTCAGAAAGTCCTGAAAGAGCAGCGGGATTACGAACGGCCACCGCGCCGAAAACGAGCGCGCGGAGGAAGAGACGCGGGGGCCGTTCTCGACCCAAAAGCGCAGACTCTTCTCGAGATCGGCGCTGGGGATGACAGATATGCACGATCTAACGGTCATAGGTGTCATCTCCCGGGCTGGTTGGCAGGACGATCGCAGTTGCGCACTCTCGGCTCATGGTACATATCGATCGATGCGCATAGTTCATGCCTGCCTGATGAGGCCGCGGTTTTCTTTAAGCCGTTGTTCACCGGTTCTAAGGGAGCCCGCTGCGCCCAGACGGCGTAGTGCAACCTCGACGGCGTTACTCATTCGCCTGTGTCTTGTTCGTCACAAGCGGCTGTTCGCCTTTTGCGGTCTCGAAATCTCGCTGTGACAGGTGTCGAGGGCAACGCCGCTGGAATTGTCCGTGCTCGAAAGCAAGGCCTGGCCCCTCACACCCCTTTCGCCGGCGCCGGCGGCGGAGCCGCAGGCTTCGGCGGCGGGGGAGGCGGCATGCGGTTGATCGCGAGGCCGCGCTCGGCGAGCGCCGGGAGAAGAGGGAGGCCCGAGGGCTCGAACTCCCCCGCCTTCTTCATCGGGCTCTCGCCCTCGTATGGCCGGTAGCCGTAGCCCGGGCCGTCGGGGCCCGTGTCGGACGGCTTCTCCGTGAGTTCGGGGATGCCGAGGATGGCGCTCTTGCGGTCGAAGAAGGAGAGCTCGTAGTCCTTCGTCATCCAGATCGCGTCCTTCGGGCACGCGTCGACGCAGTATCCGCAGAAGACGCACCGCAGCATGTCGATCTCGAACTTCACCGGGTACTTCTCGTACGCGAGGACGGGATGCTCGCCCGCCTCGATATAGATGCACTCGGCCGGACAGGCCGTCTCGCACATGTAGCAGGCCACGCACTTGAGCGTGCCGTCCTCGCGTGCCTTGAGGATGTGGCGTCCGCGGAAACGGCCGGAGTAGTTCCTGCGCATCTCGGGGTACTGGATCGTCGGCATGCCCTTGATGTTCCCGAGGTTCTTCACGAGGTGGCCGAGCGTGCGCGCGAGGCCCTTGAAGATCTCCGGTAGATAGAGACGCTCGAGAAACGTGGGTTGGGGAGCGTTGACGGTGACGACGCGTGCGGCCATGTGCTACCTGCCTACCGGTCCAGCTCGCCGGCGATGATGTTCAGCAAGCCGAGCGTGGCGACGGCATCGGACACCATGCCGCCCTTGATGATCTTCTCGAACGCCGCGAAGAGCGGGAAGCACGGCGGCCTGACTTTGATCCGGTACGGGAAACCGCTGCCGTCCGACACGAGCGAGAAACCCAGCTCGCCGTTGCCGCCTTCCGTGAAGGAGTAGATTTCCCCCGGCGGCACCTTCACGCCCTCGAAGACGAGCTTGAAGTGGTAGATGAGCGCCTCCATTTCGTTGTAGACCATCTCCTTGGGCGGCAGGATGACTCGGTAGTCGTCCGAGTTGATCGGGCCCTTCGGGAACCGCGCGAGGAGCTGTTCGATGATCCGCATCGACTGCCGCATCTCCTCCATCCTCACGAGGTAGCGCGCGAAGTTGTCGCCGTCCGTCGAGATCGGGACGTCGAAGTCCACGTCGCCATACATCTCGTACGGCTTGTCCTTGCGGACGTCGTACGCGACGCCGGAAGCCCTCAGGCACGGCCCGGTGAAGCCCCAGGAGAGAGCCTGCTCCTTCGAGACGACGCCCACGCCGCGCAACCTGTTCCAGACGATCCTGTTCTTCGTGACGAGGCCGTCGACGTCGGCCATCCGGTCGCGGATCGTGGGCAGGAGCGACCGCGACCACTCGACGAAGTTGTCCGGCACGTCCTTCGCGAGCCCGCCGATGCGCGCGTACGAGGACGTCAGGCGCGCGCCGCAGCAGGCCTCGAGGAGGCCGTAGATCTCCTCGCGCGGCTGGTACGCGTACCAGTAGTTCGTGAGCGCGCCGATGTCGACGAGGTTCGCCGCGATGCAGACGAGATGGTCCATGATCCTCGAGAACTCGTTCAGCACCGTGCGCGCGGCCTTCGCGCGCGGCGGCACCTCGACGCCGAGCATCTGCTCGACGGCGCGCACGTAACCGTTGCCGTTGATCATGGGCGAGCAGTAGTTGAGCCGATCGGTGTACGGCACGACCTGCACCCACGTGTGCGTCTCGGACATCCCCTCGAAGCAGCGGTGCAGGTACCCGCACTCGGACTCGGCCGCCACGATCTTCTCGCCGTCCACGCGCATCACGACGCGGAGCGTGCCGTGCGTCGCCGGGTGGGACGGCCCCATGTTCAGCGTCATCGTCTCGAACATCTCGGCCGGGTCGTCCGTCTTGGCGGCGAGCTCCGTCTGGAGGAGGTCTTCCTCGGTGCAGAGCCAGCGCTGCTTCTTGTCGTAGTCCTTGCGCAGCGCGTGGCCGACGAACCCGTTGTGCGTGAGGAGCCGCTGGAGGTTCGGGTGGCCGTCGAACCTGATTCCCATGAGGTCCCAGGCTTCGCGCTCGAACCAGTTCGCGGCGGGCCAGATGCCGACGAGAGAGGGGGCGGCCGGCTCCTTCGCGGGCAGGTTCACGCGCAGCCTTAGGTGCTCGTTCCTCTTCGTCGAGTAGAGGATGTAGTTCGCCTGGAAGCGGGTCCCGTCCTTCGGAGCCTGATCGCCGGGAAGCTTCGAGCGGTCTACGGAGGCGAGATCGAGAAACAGGTCGTACGCGGTCGCGGGATCGTCCCTCAGGAAGAGGGCGGCTTCCTTCAGCGTCGCGGCGTCCGTGACGAGCGTCGGGATGTCGAACGCCGGCCGCGGCTCCACCTGGACGCGGCCGCCGAGCTTCTGATCGAGGACCGGCCCGAACGAAATGGTAGATGGAGCGGCGAAAGTCGCCCTCATCGGTTGTCCTTCCCAGCCGAAGCCGTGGCCTTCGCGGCCGCCTCGCCTTCGGCCGTCTCGGGCATCTCCGGGAGCTCTTTCTTCCCCTGCATGTGGGCCATGACGCCGTCGGAATAGGCCGGAATCGAGAGGTCGGGATCCACGCCGACGCGAATCGGGACGAACGTCTTCGACTCGCGGTGGCGGGCCAGCTCGCCGGACTGGATCTTCTTCTGAAGCTCCATGATTCCGTAAATGAGGTTCTCGGGAGTGGGCGGGCATCCGGCGACGTAAACGTCCACGGGAATGATCTCGTCGATGCCCTGCACGACGTGGTACGCGCGGTAAAAGCCGCCCGTGGACGCGCAGACGCCCATCGAGATGACCCACTTCGGCTCGGGCATCTGGTCGTAGATCTTCTTCAGGACCGGCGCGAGCTTGTCGACGACCGTGCCGGCGACGATGAGGAGGTCCGACTGGCGAGGGGAGAACCGGACGACCTCCGCTCCGAAACGCGCCAGGTCGTAGTGGGACGAGACGACCGACATGAACTCGATCGCGCAGCAGGCCGTCCCGAACGGCATCGGCCAGAGCGAGTTCGACTGCGCCCACTGGACCGCGATGTCGAGCTTCGTCGTGAGGAAGTCGGCGCCCGAGGACGATGGAATCCCCGGGCCGAGCGGCGGCTGGATCGCCCCAGCGGGAGACCGGACCGGCAGTGATGGCGGAGGAATCTTCATGGCGCACCCCGGACGCTTGTGAAAAGCGTCACGAGCGGGATTCTACGTCAGGCGGGAAGGGCTCGCGGGGGCCTCACGGAATGTCGGCGTCGATGGAGCTCCAATCGAACCTGATGACGACTCCTCCGTTCGCAGGGGTCTCGAAATTCTGAATCTTGTCGGAGAGGGTCCAGACGCCCCCGATGATCGGAAGATCGAGATCCACTCCCTCTGATCCGCCGCTCAAGGGATACGGGCACGACTCCTCGTAACCCGGAAAGGCCTGTTTCTGGAAGAGGGCACCTGTCATGAAGAAGCCGGAAGCTCCCTGGAACCTGCCCAGGAGATTGTTGAGCTCGATGCGGTGCGGGACGCCCGTGACTGCCGTGATCATGCATCCCTGGGCCGCGCGACACGTCTCCAGGCTGCAGGCGACGAGGTTACCGGGAATCGGCAGGTCCGGATGGAACGAGAGGTCGTCCGAGAAGCGGAAGTTGTTTACCACGTACTCGGGGTCCGGGTTCTCTCTCGGCTGCGTGCTGACTTCGGGGTCGAAGCTCTTCAGGGAGACGTCGTTCGAGCCGCCGCAACGAATGTCCAGCGTGTAGCTCGCCCGGAATTTGAAATTCCGGCGGATGAGGTTGAAGCCGAACTTGACCAGCGCCGGACGGTTCGCCTTCGAGTTGACGGTCACGCTCGAAGCGACGGGCACGTAGACGTGGGCGATGCGAGAGGGAGCCGTGTAGTTGGTCTGGAGGCGGGTCGTGCTGTCGAGCGAGCCTGAGCTCGGCTTCGCCCACTTCACGGTGACGTTGTTGAGGACCGCTCCGACGAACTCGTACGTGAACTCCGAGCCGGCGCTCGAAGGCGTCGTGCGGACGTCCACCTGAAGGGGCAGCTTGCCCTTGGTCGGGAGCCACTCCGGCACTCTGACCGCGATCGCCTGGTTCGCGCCGAGCCGGCTCGAGCTCGGTACCTTGAGCGCCGTCCGCGTCGTCCGCGCCGCGGCGGGCACGTCTGCGGGGCTCGTGCTACGAACGCGAATGAGGAGGGAACGCGACGACGTGTCGATCTGTCCACCCGTCAACGCCGCCCAGCCCGCGCCCGCGAGCACGGCGACGGCGACTCCGTCGATCCCTTCGGCGGGCAGAGTCCCGGTTCCATAGCGAAGACTCAGGACCGCCGGTTTCGCGAAGGAGAGGCCGGCCGGCGAAAGGTCGTAGCCGGAGCCGAGGGCGCCCGGAGCCTCGTTCGTGGTAATCCCGATCGACATCGGCGTCGGCGCGCCGAGCGCTCCGGCCGGCACGCGCAGCGTCAGCGTTCCGTCGCTGGAGCGAATGGCTCCGCCCGACGAACCGATCACGGCGGATTGCGGAATGTCCGCGGGCAACGGCATGACCGGCGTGACGACGGGGTCGCCCGAGGCGTTGTCGATGGACGAGTCGAAGACGTCCACGCTCCCCGAGGTGACCTTGACCTCCAGCGTCGCGTCGTCGGGGATCGGTACGGTCGGAAAAAGGTCCTGGACGTTCGGCTGCGTCCAGCCGAAGACTCCGAGGGAGCCCGTCGTCGTCATCACCGTCGCCCCCGATGTGTTCCGGAGCGTCAGGAAATAGGCGCCCCCGTCCGGCCCCGCCGCGAAACCCACGTTCGTCCGGAACGTCGCACTCTGCCGGATGCCCGTAACGACGGCGCCCGCGTCCGCCGACATCAGGAACGAGAGCAGCGGCGTCGGCTTCTGCTGCGCACCATACGTCCCCGGCTTGACGCCGAAGGGATCCACGTTGCTGGTCCGGCAGAGGATCGCGAGGGGCAGGTCGCTCTCGAACCGCACGGCACCGGCCGAGCCGACGGGCAGATCGAGAAGGGACCCCAGCACGTCGACGACGTCTAGGATCTTCCCGCCTCCGACCGTGAACGTGCGGGCGACCGGGCTCGGGTTCGAGGCGCCCGAGGCGTGGAAAGAGACCTTCACGAGCGCATCGTCCTCGGAAGGGTTGAAGAAGCGCCCATCCGTCCGGAAGAACGTGTTGTTCTTTCCGTTCGAGCGCGCGACGCCGTTGACGAGGACGTCTTGACGGCCGGCGGGTAGAGCTTCAAACGTGAAGAGCGAGCTGTCGCCCGTGACGTTGTCGACGACGACGGAGTATGCGGCGGCCCTTCCGCGGACGACCTGGATCTCGGCGCGTGCGACCGCGACGGAGCCCGCGAAGCCCGCCCCGAACTGCTGAAAACCCGGCGTGTCGAGGCTGAATTCCTGCGAGCCCAGCGCGACGCCGTTCGCGTCGTAGACCGTGACCGCGGCCTCGCCACCCTCTTCATCCGGGAAAACGACCGCGACGTTCGTGCGGTAGCCGGAGGTCCCGTCCGCCGACTGGCTGATCCAGAGGCTGTCGGCCGATTCCCCGGCCGAGAGCAGCCGGTCGTCCGCGAAGACGGGCAGCGCGACTCCGTACGTGCCGGAAGCCGCCGTGTTGTACGTCCTCGCGCGGATGAGGAGCGGGACGTCGCTGGTGACCTGCGTCGCCCCGGCACCCTGGGCGCCCCACAGGCGGTCGAGGACGTTTCGATAGGCGACCGTCTCCCCCGCGCCCAGCGTGACCTGCCTTGGCGTCGTTCCGTTCGCCGGGACGAACGAGATCGTCGCCTGCGCCGCGACGCTCCCGGGATTCGTCACCGCGAGATCGGAGACGAACCGCGTGTTATTCAGCCCGCCGGCGTTGACCGTGCCGGGCACTGTCCACGTCGAGGCCTCCACGGGTATGCCCGCCAACAGAACGAAAAGAAGGGCCGCACTGAGGACCGCGATGCTCCGCATGCTAAAAACCTCCCGGCTCATCGTCAGGGAGCATCGACGGAATAGACCCGGTAGGAATAGAGCGAGTAGGGGTCGAGGATCGAATGTTCCGGGAACCATACGTTCTCCTGATCGATGGGCACCGTTCGGGAAAAAGAGTCTGGCAACTTCACCGGTTCCACACGGAAATCCTCATAGGGAAACTTGCCCCCGGAAATCATGGCGCCCGGTAACTCGACGGTCCAACCGATCTCGAAAACGAACCCTCTCTTGCCGAAATCGTAGTTGGAAAATGGCGTCAATTCCACGGTTCCGTCAACGATTCCGTCAGTGTCCGGAGTCAGCGTCGTATACCACTTGCTCGCGTCGCCGACGGTGTAGGCGGGACAAAGCGCCCATACAGGTTTCTCGAGGCCATAAATCGCCCCGGTCAACGTGAGCGAGCCGACATCCAGGATCCTGAACCCGACTTTCTGGGAATTGTGCCATTTCACCGTGTAGGGATTGATCTGCTCCGCGCAGGGCGGGCTGTTGAACGTGAAGTCGGTCTCGATCACCCAGTTCTTTCGCACGATCTCCACGCTCGCGAGAACGTCAACTAAGGACTCAGCGCCACGGACGGACACTCGGAGGCTCGCAATCGAGGAGGCGCTCGGGATCCGGGGGGGCGCGACAAATGTCGCGTTCAGCTGGTTCTTTGGATCCTGCACGATGTTGCCGAGGTCCGGGTGGTTCCATCGGACTCTGAGGGCGCTCCGGTCCTCGGGTGAGAGCTTGATCTTGAAACCGGCGGGTTTGACACCGGCAGATGCGGGCCAAACGAGGCCGAGGAAGAGGCCCTCGGACCCGTTCGTCAGGACGGCCAGCTTCTCACGGCCGACGCTCAGGTTGTTGATCGGCAGGAGGATCGTCCCAGCATCCAGAGCGCCTCGGGCTCCGTACGCTTCTAGAGACGAAGCCTGAGGGCTGGTCGACGCGATGGGCACCGAGAGCGTCCCCGCAGCCGGATCCACGCGGCCTCCCACCGCCACAAAAGTGCCGGAAGCGGTCCGGACCGCGAGGCTAACGCTCACGAGGCCGAGTGCGGGAGCGGGATCGCTCGCTCGGAAGACGAGGAGCGCACTCTTCGCGAGCGGGAGCGTAGACGGCGTCAGCGCATAGGCCGAGCCGAAAGCCTCCGCGTCCGCGACGGCTTCCGCCGTGAGCGCGACCGGAACGGCAGCCGAGAAAGCGCCGGCCGGGATCTTCAGTGTCAGTCGTCCGTCGGCGGACCTCACCGAGCCTCCCTGCGGCCCGATCGTGGCGGAGGAAGGGATGCTCACCGGAAGCGGCATGATGGGCGTGACGACCGGGTCGCCCGAGGCGTTGTCGATGGAGGAATCGAACACGTCGACGCTCCCGGACGTGACTCTCACCTGGAGCGTGGCGTCGTCGGGGATCGTCGAGCTGGGAAAGAGATCCTGGACGTTCGGCTGCGTCCAGCCGAAGGCTCCGAGCGAAGCGGTCGTCGCCGCGACCGTCGCGCCCGCCGCGCTCTTCAGCGTCAGCGCGTAATCGGCACCGTCCGGCCCCGCCGCGAAGCCCACGTTCGTCCGGAACGTCGCGTTCTGGCGGATGCCCGTGATGACGGCGCCCGCGTCCGCCGACATGAGCAACGAGAGGAGCGGTGTCGGTTTCTGCTGCGCGCCATACGTGCCCGCCTTGACTCCGAGAGGATCGACGTTGCTCGTCCGGCAGAGGATCGCGACGGGCGCGTCGGTCTCGAACCGCACGGCGCCAGCCGAGCCGACCGGAAGGCCGAGGAGGGAGCCGAGGACGTCGACGACGTCGAGGATGCGCCCGGCTCCGACGGTGAATGAGCCCGAGGCGGGCGCCGGGTTCGAGGAGCCCGCGGCATGGAAGGAGACCTTTACCTCGGCATCTTCGTCGGTCGGGTTGAAGAAGCGGCCGTCCGTTCGGAAGAACGTCGAGTTGCGGCCGTTCGCGCGCGCGACTCCGTTCACGAGGACGTCCTGATATCCCGTCGGCAGGTCCTCGAACGTGAAGAGCGAGGAGTCTCCCGTCACGTTGTCGACGACGACGGAGTAAGCCGCAGCCCGGCCCCGCGTGACCTGCACCTCGGCGCGCGCGACCGACACGGCTCCCGCGAAGGCGCCCGCACCGAACTGCTGGAATCCCGCAGAGTCCAGCGCGAAGTCCTGCGACCCGACTTCGTTGCCGTCCGCGTCGTAGATCGTCACCGTCGCCGCGCCGCCGCCGACGTCCGGGAAGACGACGGCGACGTTCGTGCGGTAGCCGGAGCTTCCGTCGCCCGACTGGCTGATCCAGAGGCTGTCGGCCGGTTTGCCGGGCGAGAGCAGCCGGTCATCCGCAAAGACGGGCAGTGCCACGCCGTACGTGCCCGATGTCGCCGTGTTGTACGTCCGCGCCCGGATGAGGAGCGGCGCGTCGCTCGCGACCTGCGTCGCTCCGGCTCCCTGAGCGCTCCACAGGCGGTCGAGGACGTTGCGGTAGGCGACCGTCTCCCCGGCGTTGAGCGTGATCTGAACGGGCGTCGTGCCGTTCGCCGGGACGAACGAGATCGTCGCGACGACCGGGACGTTCCCTGGATTTGTAACCGCGAGATCGGAAACGAACCGCGTGTTGTTGAGCCCGCCGGCGTTGACGGTGCCGGGGACCGTCCAGACGGACGCCACGGCCGACGTGCCCGTTGCGAATGCGACAAGAACGGCGGCCACGAAAGCGCGGCGAATCCGCATGGGACCTCCCGAGCGACTGCAAATCTGCTTCACCGGTAAGAAATGCGAGAATGGGTCTCGATTCACCTCATGGGAGATCCGGGCGAGGTCACGCGTCTTCTCCGCGAATGGAGCTCGGGGAACCAGGAAGCGCTCGAAAAGCTCCTCCCGCTCGTGTACGACGAGCTACGCCGACAGGCCGGCGGCTTCTTCCTCAGGGAACGTGGCGACCACACGCTTCAACCTACGGCGCTCGTGCACGAGGCGTATCTGAGGCTCGTCGGCCAGAACGCGATCGACTGGAAGGATCGGACCCATTTCTTCGGAATCGCGGGCCGGACGATGCGGCAGGTGCTCGTCGACCACGCGCGGGCTCGCAACGCCGAAAAGCGCGGCGGAGGCCGGGTCCAGGTCGGGCTGGACGTCGCCGACGCGGCCGGCGCCGCGGCGCCGGTCCGAGCGATGGATCTTCTCGACCTCGACCGGGCTCTTTCGCGCCTCGCCGCGTTCGACGAGCGGCAGGCGCGGCTCGCGGAGCTTCGCCTCTTCGCCGGTCTGACGATCGAGGAATCGGCCGAGGCGCTCCAGATCTCGCACGCCACCGTGAGTCGAGAGTGGCGGCACGCGGAAGCGTGGCTCCAGCGCGAGATGAGCGAGCCCGCCCCTTGACGCCCCAGCTTTTCCAGGCCGCCAAGGCGGTTTATCTCGAGGCTCTCGAAATCCCCGGAGCCGAAAGGGCCGCGTTCGTCGCGGCTTCGTGCGGCGCGGACGCGGGCCTCAGGCGGGAAGTGGAGGAGCTCCTCGGTCTCGAACCGACAGGGCGCCTCGACGCCCTGATCCGGGAGGAGGCGGCGCTCCTCGAGAGGGACGACGGCACGCCTCAGGCGCCCCCCGCTCTACCGGCCCGCATCGGGCCGTACGAGATCCTGCGCGAGCTCGGTCGCGGCGGCATGGGGACCGTCTATCTCGCGATCCAGCGAGGTCCCGGCTTCGAGCGAAAAGTTGCTCTGAAGGTGATCCGTGGCGGGCTCGATTCCGCCTTCGTCGTCGCGCGCTTCCGCGCCGAGCAGCGAATCCTCTCGGCGCTCGAGCACCCGAACATCGCGCGCTTGTACGACGGCGGAACGACCGGGGACGGACTCCCGTGGTTCGCGATGGAGTACGTCGAGGGAGAGCACCTGATCGAATGGGCGGACCGCCGTGGCCTCGCGCGCGAAGCGCGCCTTCGGCTCTTCCTCGACGTCTGCGCCGCCGTCCAGTTTGCTCATCAGAACTTCGTCGTGCACCGCGACCTCAAGCCGGGAAACGTCCTCGTCTCGAAAGGCGGCGTCCCCAAGCTCCTGGACTTCGGCCTCGCGAAGCTTCTGGACGTACCGTCGGAGGAGCGCACCGCGACGATGCACCGCATTCTCACTCCCGAGTACGCGAGCCCCGAGCAGGTGCGCGGTGACCCGATCACGACCGCGAGCGACGTCTATTCGCTCGGAGTCGTTCTCTTCCGTCTGCTCACGGGCCGACTTCCGTACCGGCTCCAGGGCCGGTCCGTCGCGGAGATCTCGCACGCCGTGCTCGAGCAACGTCCGATCTCGGAGAAGGCGTCTCTCGGAGCCGATCTCGACACGATCCTCGAGACTGCTCTCGCGAAAGAGCCCCTTCGGCGCTACGCAACGGCCGAGCGGCTCGCGGACGATATCCGTCGCGCGCTGGAGCACCGTCCCGTGCTCGCCCGCGGCGACACTATCTCCTACCGCGCCGGAAGGTTCTTCCGGCGTCATTGGCTCTCTCTCGCGGCGGCGGCACTCGTTTTCCTTTCGCTCGCGGGAGGCTCGGGTGTGGCGCTTTGGCAGGCAAGCCGCGCGCGCGTGAACGAGCGCGCCGCGCTGCGGCGCTTCGAGCAGGTGCGCGCTCTCGCGAAGACCGTTCTCTTCGATCTCCACGACCAGATCGAGACGCTGCCGGGCTCGACGAAGGCGCGCGCGACGCTCGTCTCGACCTCTCTCCGCTATCTCGATTCGCTCGCGAAGGAGGCCGGACCGGATCCTACCCTCGTGCGCGAGGTCGCCGCCGGCTATGCGCGCCTCGCCGACATCCAGGGCGGCCGGAATGCGAGCCTCGGGGATCGGGAGGGGTCGCTCCACAGCCGGCGGGCGGCGATCGCGCTCCTCGAAAGCCTCGTCACACCCCAGCGGTCAGCCGCGGAAGACCTCGAGTCGCTCGCGGCGCAGCTGGATGCCGTGGGTCGCCTGCTCGGGTCGTCGCATCCGGACGCGCCCGCGGCCCACGCGCGGGCGCTCGAAATTCGAACGGCACTCCTCGAAAAGGCCCCGTCTTCACCCGCGTTCCAACGGGGGCTCGCGCGGAGCCTGGATGCCTCTGCGAGCTATCACGTCGATCGGAAGGAGTTTGGCGAGGCACTCGCGCTCCGGCGCCGCGAGCACGAGCTTTTTGCGGGCCTCGCCGCCGGTCCTTCAGCCGCCTCGTCCGATCGGCGGAACCTCGCCCTGTCTGACAAGTTGCTCGGCGCAGCCCTCCACCAGGCGGGAGACCTCGCAGGCGCGCGGCCGCTCTACGAAGAGGCCGTTGCGCTCGACGAGAGCCCGTGTCGCAGAAAATTCCAAATCTTCGGAAGCCCGGATGGACCTTTCGTTCAGCGTCGGCTCGCTCGGATCCCTGGCGGTCGACTCGGGAGACCTTCCCCTCGGGCGCGCGTTGTACACGCGCGCTCTCGCCCTGCGCCAGGAGGTGGCGTCGAGCGACCCCGCGAACGCGTGGGCGCGACGCGCCGTCGCGCGGGCGCACGAGCGACTCGCAGACATCGAGCGGCGCCTCGGTCACCCCAAGGCAGCGGAGGCTCACCGCCTCAAGGCCCGGCCGCCGGCCGGCTGAGACAAGCTCGACGAGTTTCAGAGCAACGTCCCCTGCAGGGGCTCCGGCGCCGCCGCGGCGCCGCTCGCGATCCGCGGCAGCCGGATGTGGAAGGTCGTGCCGCGGCCGGGCTGGCTGTCCACGTGGATCGTCCCGCCGTGCAGCTCGACGAACGCCTTCGCGAGCGCGAGACCGATGCCCATTCCCCGGTAGGCGCGCGTCGAGGACCCGTCGATCTGCCGGAAGCGCTCGAAGATGAAGGGAAGGTCCTTCGCGTCGATGCCGACGCCGTTGTCGGCGATCGCGAACGTCACGCCGCGCTCGTCGGCGCCGGCCTCGACGTTGATCTCGCCCCCCTTCGGCGTGAACTTCACGGCGTTGTGGACGAGGTTCCACAGGACCTGGCGCACGCGAAGCGGGTCGAGGCGCACGATCGTCTTCTCGGCCGGAACCGCGAGCGCCATCTTGATGCCCTTGGCCTCCGCCATGACGGAGACGGGCTCGACGGAATCGGTCACGAGCGGGCCGAGGTCCACGTCCTCGGGTTCGAGGCGTGTGCGGCCCTCTTCGAAGCGCGACAGGTCGAGGAGATCGGAGATGAGCGCGAGGAGGAACTGGGTCGACCGGTTGATCTGGTCCACGGCGATCCGCATGGTTTCCCGGTCGGGCCGGTCCTCCGCGAGGACCTCGCTCCAGCCGAGGATGGCCGTGAGCGGCGTGCGGAGCTCGTGGTTGATGTTCTGAAGAAAGTAGTCGCGGTTGCGCTGGGCGTCTCTCAGCCTCTCGTAGCTGCGCTGGAGCTCCTCGTAGAGCCTCGCGTTCCGGAGGAGGAGCGCGGCTTCGCCGGCATATCCGTCGATCGCGGACTGGTCCTCGGCGTCGAAGCCGCCGGGCTTGTCGGCGACGGCGAGGACCCCCAGGATTCCGACCTCGGCCTTGAGCGGGGTGAAGACGATGTTCTCTTTGATGTCCAGCGCGGCGAGGAGCGCCTTCGAGAGTCTCGGGTCCGACGCTACGTCGTTCTGGAGGCACGTCTCGCCAGTTCGATAGCACAGGATCGCGAGGCTCTGATCGGTCAATCTCACGTGCCGGCCGCGCAGCGCCTCGTCGGGCACGCCGAAGCCCGGCGGCGTCAGCACCAACGACCGGGTCTCGGGCTCCCAGAGGCAGATCCAGGCCTTCGTGGCGCCGACGAGGGCAGCGATCTGCCGCGTGAGCTGGGCGAACGTCTCTTCCGGACGCGTCATGAGCGCGGCCGTCTGTGCGAGACGATGGACCCCTTCCATGGAAGCGATCCGCCATCGCACGCGGCGATCGAGGTCCATCACGGCCCGGGAGAGACGGCCGATTTCGTCGAGCCGTTCGCCCTCCGGGAGACGGGGGGAAGGCCGGCCGAAGGCGACGGCATCGGCGACGCGCGCGACGCGGCGCAGTGGCGCGAGCGCGCGGCGCGTCGCCACGACGACGGCCGCCGCGAGCAATCCCACGAGAGCGATGTAGAAGAGGCGCAGCTCGCCGCGCTTCCGGATAGTCTCGGCGAAGATGGACTGGAGCTGGGCCGCGACTTTCTTCTCGAGGGCCTCGCGAGGCGTGATCTTCACGAACGTCCATCGCAGGTCCGGAACCCGGCGGGCGGCCACCAGGAACGTGCTTTCGCCGAGCTTCGTCTCGAAGGTCCCGTCGCCCCACTTCGTCGCGGCCGCGCCCAGCTCCAGGACCTGTTCGGGAGAGAGCCGGTTTTCCGGCATGACGAGCACCGCTCGCCCGTCCGCCGAGAACAGGAATTCGACGTCGTCGGGCCGCGTCGGGTCCAGCAATCCCAGGAACATCCGCGGGAAGACCCAGTCCACGGCGACCTCCCCGAGGAGCCGGCCGTTCTGTCCCTTCACGAGAGCGACGGCCGACACGATGCTCCCGTTCCCCGCGTACGTGTCTTCGTACACCGACGTCCAGATGACCGGAGGCGACCCCGTCCCGCCTGTCCCGTCGGCGATGAGGGCGGCGTGCGCGCTCGGAAAGCGGAATCTCGGATCGACGACCGGTTTTCCACCCGGCTTCAAATCGAGACCGGGGACGACGCGAAGGACGCCCGAGGCGGTCCTGATCGAAAGGGCGGAAAGGTCCACGGGACCGAGGCCGAGGACGACGAACGGCGCTTCGAGGCGGCGCGTGGCGGCGAGATCCCGGCTGGCCCCCGCGTCGAGGCCGTGCTCGCGGCTCACCATCGCGGCGCTGACGCCGCGCCCCGGCGACCGGAGCAACCCATTCGGCTCGTCGACGAGCGCCTCCGCGGGAAGCTTCGGGTCGGGCCCGTCCTCCAGCGCGCGCCGGGCCTCCTCGACGGACCGATGGAGGATGGAGACGACCTCGCCCGACATGTTGCTGATCGCACGGACGCGGTCGGCCCCGTCCTCCGAAAGAGACCTCGCCTCGTGGCGGCGCGCGTCGACGATGAGCGTCTGGAGGAGGCTCTCGCGCTGCTCGGCTCCGATGCGGTCTCCCATGACCCAGTAGACGGCCGCCGGCACGAGCGCCACGGGAACGACGTACCAGAGCAGGCGCGCCGCGAGAGATCGCTGCGGCGTCCACACGCCGGTGTCCCGAAGAGCCGGCGTGTCACCCGGAGGGACATGACCGGAATCCTCGGGATTCCCGGCCGAGATCTCGGGAATCACCCGATGAGGTTAGCGCGGTTCCGGATCACTCGTAGCGCAGGGCCTCGATCGGATCCAGCCTGCTGGGCTCTCCGGGGGCTTACCTGTCGGGCGCCCCCGGACCCCCGCGTTCATTCATATCGCAATGCCTCTATCGGATCGAGCCTCGACGCCTTCAGGGCGGGATAAAAGCCGAACGTGACGCCGACGAGCGCCGAGAACAGGAAGGCGAGCCAGACGGCCTGCGGCTGGACAGAGACCGGCCAGCCCGCGAACCGCGCCACCGTGCGCTGGATTCCGATGCCGAGCGCGATCCCCACGGCTCCGCCCGTGATCGCGAGGACGACCGCCTCCACGAGGAACTGCGCGCGGATGTCGGCACCCTTGGCGCCGATGGCCATGCGCACGCCGATCTCGCGCGTCCGTTCCGTCACCGAGACGAGCATGATGTTCATGATGCCGATCCCGCCCACGAGCAACGAGACGCCCGCGATCGACCACAGGAGGGCGCTCATCGTGCGGCTCTGCTCCTCGGCCTGCTGGAGCATCTCCGTCTGCGAGCGGATCATGAAGTCGTCGTCCTGACCGTTCGCCTTGTTGATGTGGTGCCGCTGGCGGAGGAGCGCCGTGATCTCCTCCTGCGCCCGCGGGACGAGCTCGTTCGAGGACGCCGACGCGAGAATCGCCCCGACGGCGGTCGTGCCCATGATCTTCTTGCGCACCGTCCCGTACGGGGCGATGACGATGTCGTCCTGGTCCTGCCCCATCGTGGATCCGCCCTTGGACTCGAGAACGCCCACGACCTTGAACGGAATGTTCTTGATGCGGATCGTCTTGCCGATGGGGTCCTCGTCGCCGAAGAGATTCGTTTTCACGGTCTGTCCGAGGACGCAGACCTTGCTCGCCGAGCGGTTGTCCTGGTCCGTGAAGAACTGTCCTTGCGCGAGGTTCCAGGAGCGGATGAGCGGCCAGTCCACCTCCCCGCCCTGGATCGACGTCGACCAGTTCTGGTTCCCATAGATGACCTGCGCGACGGTGCGGATCGTCGCCGACACGTAGGAGACCGTCTCCACCTCGCGCCGGAGCGCGTCGACGTCGTCGCCCGAGAGCTTGGAGCTCGATCCCCATCCCGCCCTCGCCCCGGAGGAGGTCGTCGTGCCCGGAAAGATCATGAGGAAGTTCGTGCCCAGGGACTTGAGCTGATTCTCGGCCTGGAGGCGCGCTCCCTCGCCGATCCCGATCGTGGCGACCACGCACGCGACACCGATGATGATGCCGAGCGCGGTCAGGAGCGAGCGCAGCTTGTTGCGCGCGAGCGCCCGAAACGCGACCTTCAGGATGTTGCCGGTCTTCGTCATGGCGCGACTCCTCCCGCGGCCGTGAAGGCGAGCCGGCGCTTCGTCACCGGGACGTCGGACAGAACCTTTCCATCGCGAAACATCACGATCCGGCGGGCGTGCTCCGAGATGTCCGGCTCGTGCGTGATGAGGACGACGGTCTTCCCCTCGTCGTTCAGCTCCTGAAAGATCGCCATGACCTCGACGGAGGTCTTCGAGTCGAGGTTTCCCGTGGGCTCGTCCGCGAGGAGGATCGCCGGATCGTTCACGAGGCTGCGCGCGATCGCGACGCGCTGCTGCTGGCCGCCCGAAAGCTGGGCCGAGGTGTGGTCCCAGCGATCCTTGAGGCCGACCCGTGCGAGACAGCTCATCGCCTTGTCGCGCGCCTCTTCGTCGGTGATGTTCGACTTTTTCGAATACAGGAGAGGGAGCTCGACGTTCTCCAGGGCATTCGTCCGCGAAAGCAGGTTGAAGTTCTGGAACACGAACCCGATCTTGTCGTTCCGGATACTCGCGCGCTGGTCGCGGTCCAGGCCCGAGACGTCGACTCCCTCGAGCACGTAGCGGCCGGAGGTCGGCCGGTCGAGACATCCCACGATGTTCATGAACGTGGATTTGCCCGAGCCGGACGGCCCCATGACCGCGAGGAATTCGCCCGGCTCGACTTTCAGCGTGATGCCGTCGAGCGCGCGCACCTCCGACTCGCCCATCCGGTAGACGCGCGTGAGGTTCTCGATCTCGATGACGGGACGCGCCATGACCCGCGCCGCCTCAGAAAGGACGGCGTCCGCCGCCCGGCGCGCCCGTCCCTCCACCCGGCACTCCGGCGCGTGCCGTCGCGAGACCCACGATGACCTCGTCGCCCTCCTTGAGGTCGTCCGAGCGGATCGCGGTGAGGTTGCCGTCCGTGATGAGAGTCCTCACGGTGACGGGCTTCAGCTTCCCTCCGGTGTTCGGGACCTCGACGTAGAGCGTTCCCGTGCCGGCCCCCGAGCGCGCGCCGCCACCCGGGCGGCCGCCCTGCCCCCCCGGCCCGCGCCCTCCGGGGCCACCGGGCCGGCCGCCGGGCGGCGCGGACCTCGGAGGCGGGGCAACGAGCCCGGTCTCGGGAGCAGCGGGCGACGTGGAGGGCGCGGACGACGCGGTCCCCGCAGGCGGCGCGCCCTTCGCCTTGTCCTTTCGCGCTTCGGGAACGAGATCGGCGTTGTCCGGCCGGAAGCGCAGTGCCGCGTTCGGCACGCGCAGGACGTCCTTGCGGACCTCCACGGGAACCTGGACGTTCGCGGTCATGCCGGGCTTCAGCTTGAGATCGGGGTTCGCGACGTCGAGCATGACGGGGTAGGTCACGACGTTCTGGACCGTCTGCGGCGAGAGGCGGATCTGCGACACGTCCCCGCGAAAGGGCTGGTCCGGAAACGCATCCACCGAAAACTTGGCTTCCTGCCCCACTTTCACGCGCCCGACGTCGGCCTCGTCGATGTTCGTCAGGACCTGCATCTTCGTGAGGTCCTGGGCGATCGTGAAGAGGACCGGCGCCTGAAACGATGCGGCAACCGTCTGGCCCACGTCGTACTGGCGGCTCACGACGACGCCGTCGATCGGCGAGGTGATCCTGGTGTACGACAGGTTCGTCTCGGCCTGCTTCAGCGCCGCCTGCGACTGCGCGACCGCGGCCGCGGCCGCGTCCCGCGTCGTCTGGGCGCCGTCCAGATCGGACTGCGCGAGAAGCTGCTGCGCGTTCAGGTTCTTCGCGCGCGTGAGCGAGATCTCCGCGTTTCTCAGCTCCACCTTCGCTTTCTCGAGGTCCGCGCGGCGCTGCTCGATGGTCTGCAGGAACGGGGTCGGATCGAGCTCGGCGAGGAGCTGACCCTTCTTCACGGTGGAATTGAAGTCGACGTGGAGCTTCGCGATGATGCCCGAGACCTGGCTGCCCACCTGTACCGTCGTCACTGCCGACAGCGTCCCCGTGGCCGTCACCGTGGCGACCACGTCGCCCTTGTCGACCTTCGCCTTTCGGAATTTCGGTTCGGCCGACCCGCGACGCGAGAGGAGAAGGTACGCCCCGAGCGCGACGAGCGCGACGGCGGCGGCGATGATCAGGACTCGTTTCTTCATGAGCTCCTCGGAGACGCGTGAAATGAGGGAGGCGGGAAGGCGATGACGGGGTCGGATCTCAAAAGGCCACCGAGAGGCCGAGCTGGAAGGCCTTGACGACCTCGGTGCCCGAAATCGTCGTCATCAGCCGCGCACTGTACTCGATCGTCGCGAGGAGTCCTTTTCGCGGCATCCAGACGACCGCGGGCTGATGGAGCCGCTCGGTCACCTCGGCGCCGCGGTACCGCCACACCGAATAGAGATAACGGTACGTGACCGTCGGGAATTCCGCGCGGAATCCCGCGAGAGCCGCGGTGGCGTCGTCGTACCCGAGCCGGCACGCGGCCTCTCCCGCGCAGCGCGCTCCCGAGCGCGTGAATCCCTCGAGGAGGAGCGCGAACGGGCCGAACGTCGCGGTGAGATCGAGCGCCGCATCGGTGCGCCGGAAGGAGGCCGGTCCCTCGCGCTCCTCGAGCCGCGCGGACGCGACGGAGAGACCCGGCTTGAGGGTCCACAGGCCGTGGTTCAGCAGGTAAGAGACGCGTGCTTCGAGGCCGTCGCGCAGGAGGCGCGCCGGATCCGACTCCACGCTCCGTCCGTTCTCTTCCCAGCTCACGTGGTCGTTCTGTCCGAAGTAGCGCGCGCTCCAGCCGAGCGTGTCGTAGCCCCGGCGCGCTTCTCCCTTCAGGCCGGCTCCCCAATCCGGATTCCGCGTGACGCCGTTCGCCGAGAACAGGGTCCCGAGGAACGACGCGTCCGCGAGGCCGAAGTCGCGCGGGATCTTTCCCGCGCTGACGGCGCCGATCGGCGTCGTGACGGAAGCCCATCCCTCCTCGAGCCAGACCGAGCCGTCGTAGAAGGGGCGGAAGCGCCCGTCTCGTCCGCGCACTTCGGCCTTCGCCGCGAATCCGCCGCGCGTCCACTCCGCCGTGAGGGCGCCGTAGAAGAACTCCGCAAACCGTTCGTGCCGGTCCGAGACCGGTTCGTAGTCGTGAAGGACCGCTTCGAATCGGAATTTCGGCAGACCGGAATCCGTTTGGGCGGGCGCATCCTCTCCGCGCGCAGCGGAAGCCATGCCGGCGGCGAGGACGGCGAGCGCGAGGACACGTCGCTTCAACACAATCGTTATATTACGAGCCCGTCCGGTGCGGGTTTTTCCGAGGAGGACACCATCGCTTCTTCCCTCGATCTCGAAGTTCCGTTTCACGTCGAGCGCCTCGCGAACGGGCTGATGGTCGTCGTGTCGCCGCAGCGCGGAATTCCCCTCGTGACCGTCGACGTCACGTACGACGTCGGGAGCCGCGTCGAGCCTCCCGGGAAGACCGGGTTCGCGCACCTCTTCGAGCACCTCATGTTCGAGGGCTCGGAGAACGTGGGCAAGGGCGAGCACTTCCGCCTCGTCGCCGAGGCGGGCGGCTCCATGAACGGGACGACGTCCGAGGACCGGACGAACTATTTCGAGACGATGCCCGCCGAGTCGCTCGACCTCGCTCTCTTCCTCGAGGCCGACCGGATGCGCGCGCTCGTCCTGACGCAGGAAAAGCTGGACAACCAGCGCGAAGCGGTGAAGGAGGAGAAGCGCCTCCGCGTGGACAACCAACCTTACGCTTCGTCGTTCGAGACCACCGATGCGCTCGCGTACGACGCTTTTCCCTACAAGCACCCCGTCATCGGATCGATGGACGACCTTCAGGCCGCTTCGCTCGACGATGCGCGCGACTTCTATCGCCGCTACTACGCGCCGGCGAACGCTCTCCTGGCGGTCGTGGGCGACGTCGAGCCCGCGGACGCCTTCCGCCGGGTCGCGAAGGCCTTCGAGGACGTTTCGCCGCGCGAGACGCCGCCGCCCTTCGCATTCACGGAGCCGGCCCCTTCCGGCGAGCGGCGCCAGCACGTGGACGACGCGCACGCGGCGATGCCGGCGCTGCACGTCAATTTCAAGGTGGCCGAACGTCGCCACCCCGACCTCTTCGCCCTCTCGGTCGTCGAGCGCATCCTCGGAGCCGGCGAGTCGGGACGGCTCTGGCGCCGGCTCGTGAAGGACGACTCGCTCGCCTTGTCTCTCTCGGTGTCGCTCGACGAGCGCCGCGGACCGTCCCTCTTCCGCATCTTTTCTCTCGCCCGGCCTGGCGTGACGCTCGAGCGTCTCGAGGCGGAGATCCTCGGCGATCTCATGCGCTTCGCCGCGGACGGGCCGACGCCGCGCGAGATGGAGCGCGCGCGACGGCTGCTCCTTTCGGCCGCCGTGCGCGCCACGCAGACGACTCAGTCGATCGCCTTCCTGCTTTCCGAGTACGGCCTGTACGACGGCGATCCCGGACTCTTCCCGCACGACGTCGAGGCGGTCCTCGCGCTCGACGCGGCCGCGGTCCGCGAGGCCGCGGCGCGGCTTCTCGTCGCGTCACGCCGCTCGATCGTGAGGGTCGTCCCGAGCGAGCCCGACGAGTCGAGGGACGCGGCATGAGCGGCGCGCGACGCCTGCCTCCGCCCTCGCTGCCGCCGCTTCCTTTCCTGCTGCCCTCCTTTACCGGAACGCGGCTCGCGAACGGTCTCACGCTGCGCGCGGCGCGTTGGGGACGGCGCCCCACCGTCGCCGTCTCGGTTCTGTTCCCGGGCGCGGGAGCCGCGGCCGATCCGCCAGGCTACGAAGGGACGGCCGAGATCACCGGCGAGACGTTTCTCGGCGGGACGCGCCGGCGTGATGCGCGCGGACTCGCCGAGGCGATCGACGACCTCGCCGCGGGAGTCGAGGTTTCCGCCGGCAGCGACTCGTCCGTCGCGCGGCTCTCGATCCTCGAAAGGGATCTCGACGCGGGCCTCGCGCTCCTCGCCGAGGTCCTGACGGAATCCACGTTTCCCGAGGACGAGTTCGAGAAGAACCGCAGACGCCAGATCGACGTTCTCGCCGAGCAGCGCTCCGAGCCCGACTTCCTCGCCCGCGAGCGCCTCCTCGACCGGCTCTATCCCGGCCACCCCTACGGACGCCTCACGGCGACGGAAAAAGGCCTCGAAGCCCTGACGCGCGACCGCGTCGCCCTCTTCGCGGCGAGCCGCTTCTCGTTCGACGGGGCGACGCTCATCCTCGCGGGCGCGGCGGACCCCGACGTCCTGCTCCGGGCGGGCGCTCGCGCGTTCGAGGGCCTTCCCGCGGGCTCCGGCGATGCCGGCTCCCCGGTTCCTCCGCCGCCGCGCCTCGACGGTTTTTCGATCCATCTCGTGCACCGGCCCGGCTCCGTGCAGACGAACCTCCTGTTCGCGCGGCCCGCGCTCCGGCGCCGGAGTCCGCGCTTCCCCTCGGCCATCGTCGCGAACCAGGCGCTGGGCGGCGGCGCATCGTCGCGTCTCTTTCACGTCCTGCGCGAAGAGCGCAGCCTCACGTATGGCGCGTACTCGTCGCTGGCCGCGCGCGTGGCGGGGGGGCAGTTCGGCGCCTCGATCGACTGCCGGACCGAAGTGACTCGCGAAGCCTGCTCGGGACTCTTCGACCTCATCCGCGCGTTCGCCGCCGACGGACCCACGGAAGCCGAGCACGAGCGCGCGCGCTTGTATCTGCTCGGCAGCTTTCCGATCCCGCGCGAGACTCCCGGCGGCATCGTTCAGGACGAGATCGCGAGGATCCTTCACGGCCTGCCCGAGGACGAGTGGACCACGTGGCGCCGCCGCGTTGGCGCCGTCTCGAGGCCGGAGGCGTGCCAGGTCGCGGCGGAATTCTTCGACCCCGCGACGGGCATCCTCGCCGCGGTCGGGGACGCGAAGCTCGTCCGGCCGGTCCTCGAGTCGTTCGGCGACACGACTCTCTGGGACGCGGACGGCCCGAGGGCCTGAAAAGCCGGCGTGGGAATCGGGACTCCCGTGGCACTCCGCAATATGGACAGGAGTCACCACATGTCGCTTCGTCTCGCCGCCGGCGTCCTTTCTCTCTCTTTCGCCATCGCCTCGGCCGCGTCGGCCGTCACCGTGCCCGTCTCCGTGACCGTGACGTACGGCACGATGACGCTGCCTCCCGGCTCGAGCCCCGCCGCCACGTCGTACATCGCCGCGAGCGCCGTCCTGCCAACCGAGGTCCTCAACGATCTCGCCGCGGCTCATTCTTCGATCGCGCCGCTCCTCGTCGCGCTTCGCGACTCGGGGGGGCCGAACACGAGCCTCGCGAACCTCTTCAACGTCGCCTCGCATCCGGAAATCGGTTTCGGCTCCGTGGTCCTGAAATCAGGGTCGGTCGTGACGGACGTCCGCGACGCGGCGCAGATCCTGCGCCAGGCGATCGTCCTCGGCCTTCCGTCGACGGGCACCGGCCAGACCGTTCTCTCGACGTCGCCAGCGGCTCCTTCCCTCGAGAGCTACACGTACCCGAACCTCGTCGTCTCGTCGGGCCCCGGCGGCTCGGGCGGCACGTTCGACGGGCGCGTCGACGTGAGCCTCTCGCGCCTGGACTTCACCGTCGCGAATCCGCCGGCCGGCGTCACGGTGCCGATCGTCCTCTCGTCGTCCGGCCTCAACGGGTCGTTCTTCACGTCGGAGCTGACGCTCTCGAACCGCGGAACGACGGACGCCTCGATCACGTACGCCTACACGGTCGCCGCCGGCTTCGCCGGCGCGAGCGGGACGGCGACGGACACGCTCGCCGCGGGACGGCAGAAGGTCGTGCCCGACGTCATCGAGTTCCTGAGGACCCTCAACGTTCCCGTCGGCACCTCCGGCAATCGGGGCGGCACTCTGAAGATCACGTTCACGGGCCTTTCGTCTCCGGACGCGGGAACGGCCACGGTGCGCACGACGAGCGCGGTCGCCGGCGGCCGCGCGGGACTCTCCTACCCGGGACTCCTGTCCACCCGCCTCCTCTCGGCACCCGTCGTGATCGCCGGCCTCCGGCAGACGGACACGGACCGCTCGAACGTGGCCGTTCTGAACGCCGGCGGCCCCGCGGACGGCAACATCACGCTTCGACTGACGGTCTTTTCGGGAGACAAGGGAAGCAACGTGTTCCGCGCGCTCCCGGACGTCGTCCTTTCCCCGGGCGGCTTCAGCCAGACCTCGGGTGTGCTCGCGGCGTTCGGCCTCAACCTCACGAACGGCTACGTGAAGGTGGAGCGCATCGCGGGGACGGCGCCGTTCTTCGCGTACGGCATCATCAATGACCAGGCCACCTCAGACGGTTCCTTCGTGGCGCCGGTCCCCGTCGCTCCCGAGGCGCCGATCGCGAATCTCACGCTTCCGGCCCTCGTCGAGACGATCTCCTTCTCCACCGAGCTCGTCCTCACGAATTTCTCTGACTTCCTGCGCGGCGTGCAGCTCACCTTCTACTCGTCCGCGGTCACGGGCGGGTCCGCGAGCCTGCTCATCAAGCTGGAGGGCGGAGAGCAGCAGATCCTCCCGAATTTCGTGCAGCTCCTGAGGGACCGCGGCGTGATCAGCAACGCAGCCGGGCCGGTCTTCGCGGGCCCGCTCGTCGCTCGCGACACGACCGGGGATCTGCGCGGCATCGCCGTGGGCGCCCGGACGTCGACGCCGGGCGGCGGCGGCCGCTTCGGTCTCTTTTCGGAAGCGGTGCCGTCGGGCTCGCAGGCGACCGAGCGCGCCTGGATCTACGGCCTTCAGCAGAATGCCGACAACCGGACGAACCTCGCGGTCGTGAACACGGGCTTCGACGGCGGCGCCGACACGTTCCGGATCGACCTCTTCGACGGCGCGACGGGACAGCCGATCGCGCAGCCGACGACGCTCTCGGTCCCGGCCGCGGGATTCGTCCAGCTCAACGCGATCCTCGGGAACAACGCCCAGAACGCGTATGCCCTCGTCACGAGGACGTCCGGATCGAGCCCGTTCCTGTGCTACGCCGTGGTGAACGACGGCGCCATTGCGGGACAGCGCACCGGCGACGGCGCATTCCTCCAGGCGGACGTGCCTGGGGCCCCGTAGCCGGTTCCGCTCAGAGCGTGACGGTCGTCCCGTCGAACTTCGTCACCTTCCAATGGAAGGTCTGGTTGTAGCAGGCCTTCTGCTCTTCGAGGACACTGAGCGCGACCGCTTCGCCGAGCCTCAGCGACTCCGTGTAGTCGCTCCGCCAGTGGACGCCCGCCGCGTTCCGGCCGATCGCGACGTTCGCCGCGACCTTGTCGAGCTCGTGCCCCGCGGTGAGCGCGGGACCCGCGTAGGGGACGGGGTAGGAGGCCGCACCGGTTTTGTGGTTGTGGACGCGGCCGGCGTAGACCTCTGGCCGCAGCCGCCGGTGCACGGACCACTTCTGGTACCAGACGGCCTTCAGCGCGCGCGTGGCGACTTCCGTCAGCATGCTCAGGATGTGCGGGCCGCCGAACCCCACGAACCCGATCTGCGTGACCGACGCCGGGCTCGCGAGGTGATGCGTGTCCGCGCCCTCGAGATCGAACGCGAGGCCCGCCTGCGGGCTCGTCAGCTTTCGGCCCAGCCCGAGCGTGATGTGCTCGAGGTCGGAAGGGTCGCCGGAACGGAACGCCCGGAGAAGGGTGTCGAAGTCGCCGGCGCGAACCCCGCTCCCCCGAGCGTGGCAGCCGCGGCACCCGCGCCGAGCCGGCGGACGAAGGCGCGGCGATCGAGGGCCACGGGAACCGCCTGGACCCACGGGGTCTTCCGAGAAGCTGGAGCCTCCATGATCGCCTCCTCGTTCGTTGACTCCGAAGGTTCCTTGAAGTGAGGTGATGTTCCCCCGAGAATCCCGCTGGGTACGTCCCTTGCAGGCTAACCTGAAGGGGGCATGCAATATGTCCAAACACCGAAAGAACGCGCGAAACGCCGTTTCCGTCGAGGGCACGCTGGATCCGGGAATCGCCGATCCCGACCACGGCACGCACACGCGCCGTTCCGACCGACCCGAGTTCGACGCTTCTGAAGAGGCGCTCCGCGAGGGGATGAGCTCCGCGGCGACCGCGGTCGACGAGGAAGAGACGATGGCGTCCACGGGCGACAGTGACTCCTCGCTCCAGCAGGTCGCGTCCGGGACGGCGACCGGTCTCGGCATCGATCGCGGACTTGCGACGGGCGTCGGAGGTCTCACGGAAGGCGAGGACCTCGATCCGGTCGCCGAGGGCGACTATTGGCGGGAGAACTTCCGCGAGAGGCCGTATTACGAGGCGGGTACGCCGTACGAAGACTACGAGCCGGGCTACCGGTTCGGCTGGGAAACGGCCGCGGACCCCGCGAACGCGGGCCTTTCCTTCGAGGAGCTCGAGCCCGAGCTGGAGAGAAAGTGGAAAGCCCGGGGGCTGCCCGTAGGCGACGGTGTCCGCGGACGGGACGGCCTCACGTGGAACCAGCTGCGGCACGTGGCACGCGACGCGTGGGAGCGCGTGCGCCGGGGAGAAGAGGAACAGTCTCTCTAGGAACGCGTTTCAGCGGCGCGCGAAATACTCGGTTCCCGTCGCGTAGAAGGTGACCCAGAAGAGGCCGACGACGACACCGGCGGCGGTGTCGGAGGTCCAGTGAGCCCCGAGATAGATCCGGCTCACGGCGACGCCCACGACCACGAGGACACAGGCGACGAGGGAGCCGGTCCGGATCGCCCGCAGGGCCGCGCGGCGGCGCGAGAGGTGGAACACGACGGCGACGATGCCGCCGAAGAGGACGGTCGACATCGTCGCGTGTCCGCTCGGGAAGCTGTACGTGTCCTCCGTGACGAGCGCGGGCCAGAGGGCGGGACGCGCCCGTCCGAAAGCGATCTTGAGCGTGAATTCCAGGACGAAGCCTCCCATTACCGACCCGGCGAAGAGGAGCGCCGAAATCATGTGTTGCTCCAGGACGAGCAGAACGATGACGAGGGCCGTGAGGGCCACGATGAACGGCGCGCTTCCGAGAAACGTGAGCGCCTTCATGAACCGGGTGAGCCCGGGCGATCGGAGTCCGGCGAGCGCGCCGCCGATCGCAAAATCCAGAGGCTGCGGCTTCGTCGCGACCTCGAAGACCTCCTCCGCGAGAAGTCCGAAAAGCACCGCCAGAACCGCGCACGCCAGGGCGCCGAGCGTGAAATAGAGACCCACCTCGCCCTCGGGCGAGAAGCGCCTCGCCAGGAACGCACGAAGGGCCGCAAGCTCCACTCGGGTCCGCTCCTCGCTCAGGAAACGCCGGGGCCGCCGGGAGGCTGCGTTTCCCCGAACTCGCCCGACTCGCGCACGTGGAATCGCGCGGCGCGCGCTTCCTGGGTCCTCCGGAGCCGCGTCCGGAAGGTGAGAACCTCGAGCTGTCTCAGGCGCTCGGCTTCCCCCGATCGGTGCCTCTGCTGGTGGCGCGCGACGGCGAGGAGGAGCGCGCTCCTCACGTATTCGCGGCGCTCGTCCGGACGTCCGAAACGCTTTTCGAATCCGCGCGTCCACGGAAGCCGCAAGGCGACCGCATCCTCCTCGGGCAGGAGGCCCATCGTGACCTCCTCGGCGAGCTCACGCGAGACGCGCGCGCGCTCGGCGAGGACCACCGGAGCCCACGCGAGGACTCCCGCCGCGAGAGCGCCGGCCGCGACGAGGGGCTCGAAACGGCGCGGAACGCCGGCGAAGAGACCCGATAACGCGGCCGCGAGCAGAAGGGGCGACACGCCGGCGCTCGTCCAGGCCGCGGCTTCCCTCCAACCGGCTTCCGCGCTCGCGCGCGTCGCTTCCGCCGCGAACGCCGACACGGCGGCCAGGACGATTGCGGCGAGGGCGGGCGCCTGCCATCCGGGAAGATGCCGACCCGCGACGGCGGTCGCGCACGCGGCGCCTCCGGCGGCGAGCGCGCCGGCCGCAAGGCCGTCCCCGGCGATCGGCGACCAGGTGCGCGCGGCTCCGAGCGCGACGAGAGCGACGAGAGCCGCGGCAAGGAGCGCGGCCGTCCCGGCGCCGGGCATCTCCGCGATCCGCGCTCCGAAGACGGCGAATCCCGCCAGGACGCCCGCGATGAAAGCTGCGGAGCGATTCGCGGACCGGCCCGCGAGGAAGAGCGCGAGAACGGCCGCAAAGATCCGGATGACGGTCTCGGCGCTCATGGCAGCGGGTGATCCCGGAAGTACAGCCGCGTCGCCTCCACGTCCCGCTTGATCTGGGCCGTGAGGTCCAGCAGGGACGGAAACCTCATCTCGTCCCGCACGCGGTCGAAGAAGGACAGGCGCACGCGCTCGCCGTAGACGTCCGACGAGAAGTCGAGGATGTACGACTCGATCGTCGTCGCGAAATCCTCGTACACCGTGGGCCGGCGCCCGATGTTCGTCACGCACGGGAAGGTGCGCTCGAACGACTCGATCCTCACGCTCGTGAAGTAGACGCCGTCCCTCGGATAGAGCTCGTTGTCGGGCTTGAGGTTCATCGTCGGGAACCCGATCTTCCTCCCCAT
Source organism: Thermoanaerobaculia bacterium (assembly GCA_963719225.1). Taxonomy (GTDB): domain Bacteria; phylum Acidobacteriota; class Thermoanaerobaculia; order UBA5066; family UBA5066; genus Fen-183. The sequence continues at coordinate 2,618,981 of CAVRAY010000001.1, forward strand.
GCGGTCTCCCTTGGCGATGAGCCCGTCCATCGCATACGCGCGCCCGAGCAGCGCGTTCGCGGAGACGACGTCTCCTTCCAGGAGCGCGTTCCGGATGCGCGTGGAGGAGATGGCGGCGGCCTCAACCGTGACGTCGGCGATGCCCGTCACCGTGAAGCCCGACGCGTCGCCGATGCGCCGCAGGACCTCGAGGTTCCCGCCCCGCTCGCGCCCGAACATGAAGTGCTCCCCGACGTGGACCTCGCGCACGGCCAGGCGCTTGACGAGAAGGTCCCGGATGAAATCCTCCGCCGGCGTGAGAGAAAAGTCCCGCGTGAACGGCACGAGGACGAGGGCGTCGATGCCGCAGGCCTCGATCGCCTCCCCTTTCTGCCTCAGGGTCTGGATCATCTGGGGCGCGCGCTCGGGGTGGAGGACCTTGAGAGGGTGCGGCTCGAACGTGACGACGACGGCGGGCGCGCCGACTTCGTCCGCGCGCTTCGCGACGTCCCGGAGCATGACCTGGTGGCCGAGATGCACGCCGTCGAAGTTTCCGACGGTCACGACTCCGCCGCGTGGAAGGTCGACCGGACGGAAAGGATCCTTGATGACCTGCAACGGGGGAAGATCTTAAGCGACGATCTTCCCGACGAGGTCGTAGGGGTGGGCCTCGGTGATCGTCACGCGCACGATCTCCCCGACGCGCGGTAGCCAGCCCTCGGGCACCTCGTTGACGAGGACGCGGCCGTCGATCTCGGGGGCCTGCGAGGCGATGCGACCTTCGAGCAGAAGGTCCGTGTCGCTCGAGGGACCCTCGAGCAGCACGGGCAGGGTGATTCCGCGCTTCGCGCGGTGCTTGGAAAGGGTAATTTGCTGTTGAAGCTCCATGAGGGCGGCGTGGCGCGCCTCCTTGACCTCGTGCGCCACCGGGTCGCCGAGGGGCTCCGCCCCCGATCCCGGCTCGGGCGAGTACGTGAAGACACCCGCGTTGTCGAAGCGCACGGCCTCGAGGAACTCTTTCACTTCCAGGAAATCTTCGTCCGTCTCCCCCGGGAATCCCACGATGAACGTCGAGCGGAGCGAGATGTCGGGAACAGTTTTTCGGATTTCTTCGAATTGTCGGAGATAGCTGGCGGCATCGCCTCCGCGTTTCATGGCGGCGAGGATCTTCCGCGAGACGTGCTGGAGCGGCATGTCCACGTACGGGACGAAGCGCTTCTCCTTCGCCATGAGCTCGAAGACGCCCGGATGCAGCGTCTTCGGATATGCATAGAGAAACCGAACCCACGGAAACGACGTTTCTCTCAGAAGGGTTTCGACGAGCGTCGCGAGGCCGGTTCGGCCCAGGCCCAGATCCTCGCCGTAGCGCGTCGTGTCCTGCGAGATCAGGACGAGCTCCTTCACGCCCTGGACCTCGAGCGCCTGCGCCTCCTTCACGAGCGACGCAACCGTCCGCGACCGCATGAGGCCGCGCATCTGCGGAATCGTGCAAAACGTGCACGGGTTGTTGCAGCCCTCGGCCACCTTCAGGTACGCGTAGCCCTTGCGGTGCGTGAGGACGCGCGGGGAGAGGTCGTCGTAGAGGCGCGTCGCGAGCGGCTTGTTGGTGAAGCGCGGGAGCGCCGGGAGGCCCAGGGCTGCGGCGGGCGCTTTCTCGAGCTCGTCGAGACCGATGAAGTGATCCACTTCGGGAATCTCGTCGGCGAGCTCCTTCCCGTATTTCTGCACCATGCAGCCCGCGACGACGACGCGGTCGATCTCGCCGGCAGCCTTGCGCGCGACCTCGCGGAGGATCGCCCCGACGGACTCCTCCTTGGCCGAGTCGATGAAGCCGCACGTGTTCACGATGACGACGCGCGACTTCTCCGGGTCCGTCAGCGTCAGCCCTTCCCTCTGCAGATGTCCCAGCATCACCTCGGTATCGACGAGGTTCTTCGGGCAACCGAGAGAGACGATGCCCACGGACGGGAGGGGAAGAGGAAGAAGGGGATTTTTCATTGAACGGGAAGAGCGTTCCGGCCTCGCACGCGGGCGGCCCACGCGCTGCGGCAGACTTCCGATTCTACATCGAAGATCGACGACGTGGCCGAGCCCTCCCCTCCATTGCGCTGCCGGTGTTCCGCCGTGAAAAAAGAGCGCCAACACGCTGGTCTGGAACCGGCAACCGGGGTATAAGGACGCCCACACCGTCAGAAGGAGGTTCCATGCCCCTCAAGTCCGCCAAAGAGAAGTTGCAGGACCTGAGCACGTTCATTCCGAACGCAAAGAAGGCGATCGCTCAATTCGAAGAACTGGCCAAGCGGCTCGAGGAACCGGAATTCCAGAAGTTGTGGGACAGCGATTCGGCGGCAGCGCTGCGGGCCGTGGGGATCGACCCGGAAGCCCGCCGAGAGATGGGACTTCCAGCCTACGAAGACGGGGCTCAGTGCAACAACTGCATCACGCCCAATGGCCACGCCTGCCACTGCTGACCGCGCCCGCGGCAGGATCGCACTGCTCGCCCGCTGATCCGAACGGCACGAATCCGAAGACCGCCTCACAACGCGTTTTAGCGGACTCGGCGGCTAAGCTCGGCTTCCACTTCGTGCGGTTCTGGGGCGAGCCCCCGGCGTTCTGCATGGTCCTCACATAGGCCACAGGGTTATGGAGCGTCGGATCTCCATCGAGGTTGTCGAGCACCTGGCGGTTGACCTCGCGGAGTACGCGCGCATTCCGATCGCGTACGAGGTGCGCCAGATTTTCGACGTCGTCGCGGCAGCCAAAGGACTTGGCGGGCTGATGATCATGGAACGCAGCCTCGAGGATCCCTACCTGAAGGACTATGACGCCATGGCGGGCGAGGGGCCGCTCACGTGGCCGAGGCGTTTTGATCTTTCGAACTGGCGGCTGTTCATGGCGCGTGTAGGAGACCGACGCGTGGGCGGCGCGGCCGTGGTTCTCGACGCTCCTGATGTCGAGATGTTGGAGGGCCGCAGCGATCTCTCGCTGATATGGGACCTTCGCGTTTCTCCGGATGCGCGCGGACTCGGCGTCGGTTCTGCGCTCTTTCGCTCTGCCGAGGAATGGAGCAAATCGCGGAGCGCTCGGCGGCTCAAGGTCGAGACTCAAAATACGAACGTTCCGGCATGCAGGTTCTATGCTCGCCAGGGCTGTGAACTCGGGGGGATCGATCGCTTCGCGTATCGCGACGTTCCTCATGAAGTCCAGCTCCTTTGGTACAAGGATCTCGGGTGAATGGGTTAGGGAGGTGAGCCGCCGCGAGCTGGTCGCCGCGCTGAACAGGAGCAGCCGCGGCATCGAGGCGCTCTTGAGGCTGGGGTGTCGCTCCGGCGGCAAGGTTCCCGCCAGCCCGGCTTACGCGTGGCGGAATCTGCCGCTGGACGTCGGGCACGTGCTGACTTACTTCGTGGCCCACGAAGGCCATCATCGGGGGCAGATCGTGCTGGCGGCGAGGCAGCTCGGCTTCCGCTTGCCGGCCGCAGTGACCGCCGGCCTGTGGCTGTGGACGAAACGAGCCGTCGAGTAGCAGGGCGTGCTTCGCGCGACGCGCCTGCAGGAGCGAAAAGACCGTTCACTCGCGCGCTGCGGGCTCCGCGATCGGCGCGAGCCTCTTCCCGCGCAGCTTCTCGTTGAGCGCCGGGAGGTCCTTGGCGGCCAGCTCTGCCGCGCGTCCCTCGACCTCCTTCAGCTCGCGCTCGAGGGCGGCGACGCGCGCGACCTGGTAGTCGCCCGGACGGCCTTCGTACGAGAGGATGGCGTCGTAGACGTAGGCGAGGTGCTCGCGCAGGCGCTCTTCGCCCGTGATCGCGCCGCCCTCCGACGTCGCGACGACGTCCTTCCGGATCGCGTCGGCCTTTTCCGCGAAGGACCCGAGAGTCTTCCGGAGGCCGTCGCCCGCGGGAAGGCCTTTCGCCCGCTCGCCCGCGAGCGACCGGTAGCCGTTCAGACGGTCCACGACGTCGCTCATCCGTCCGAAGAGCGCATGCGCCGTCATCGCAGCGTCGTACTGGGCCTTGCGGTCGGCGGGCGTGAACGGCGCACGCGGGTCGAGCGAAACGACGAGCGGTGTCTCGATCACGTGGTCGCCCTTCGTGAGCCGCACCGTGTACGTGCCCGGCAGGACGCGCGGTCCCGTGGAGGCGCCCGCGGTCGACGCGGCCGTCGGGACGCGCGGCGGCTTCTCCTGCATGGACCACAGGACGCGGTTGATGCCCTTTCGCTTTCCCGCCGGCGGCGTGTCGACGACGCGCCCCGAGGCGTCGAGGATCTCGAGCTTCATCCGCCCGAACGTGTGCCGCGTCTTCTGGGTGTACGTGATGACGGCGGCCGACGGCGGGTTCCGCCCCGCGTACGAGGCGTCGCCTTCCGGCCAGCCGCCCGAGCCGCGGGGCTTCTGCGTCACGGGGCGCCCCGGCAGGAACGCGACGTCCTTGTCGAGCGTCTCCGGTGTGAGGGCGCGCAGCGGCGTGAGGTCGTCGACGATCCAGATCCCGCGTCCGTGCGTCGCGACGACCAGGTCGTGCTCGCGCGTCTGGAACGCGAGGTCGCGGACGGAAACGGACGGGAAGTTGCCGCCTTTGAACTCCGCCCACGTCTTCCCGGCGTCCAGAGAGATCCAGAGCCCGAACTCCGTGCCGAGGTAGAGGAGTCCGGGGTGGACCGGGTCCTCCTTGATCACGTACGCCCAGCCGCGGACTCCGGACGACGGGCCGACGATCCGATCCCACGTCTTCCCGAAGTCCTTCGTCACGAAAACCCACGGCGTCAGGTCGCCGAACGTGTGGCGGTCGAACGCCGCGTAGGCGACGCCGTCGGCATGCGGGCCGGTTTCGATCCACGAGACCCAGCTCGCAGGCGGCAGGCCGGGAACGTTCCCGACGAGGTTCGTCCACGTCGCGCCGCCGTCGCGGGTGAGCTGGAGGTTGCCGTCGTCGGTCCCGGCCCAGATCGTCTTCGCGTCGCGCGGACTCTCCGAGATCGCGTAGATCGTCGTGTGCATCTCGGCGGCGGAGTTGTCGACGGTGATGCCGCCGGACTGCTCCTGCTTCTGCTTCTCCGGATCGTTCGTCGTGAGGTCCGGCGAGATGCGCTGCCACGACTGTCCGCCATCCCGCGACAGAAAGAGAAATTGCGCGCCGATGTAGAGCTTCCCCTTCTCGAGGCGCGAGACGTGGATCGGCGTGTTCCAGTTCCAGCGCAGCTTCTCCTTGAAGAGAGCCTTCGGCTGGATGTCGCGCGCGGCGAGCGTGCGCCGGTCGACGCGGCCGATGAAGCCGCCCTGCATCTCCGCGTAGACGAAGTTCGGGTCGGCGGGGTCCACGAAGACCCAGAAACCGTCGCCGTTGTAGAGGTTCTCCCACCGGCTGTTCGTGATCCCACCGGGATACGCCGAGTCCCCGGCCCAGGAGCTGTTGTCCTGAAGCCCGCCGTAGACCTGGTACGGCTGCTTCTCGTCGACGGACACGTGGTAGAACTGCGAGACGGGCAGGTTGTTGCACTTCCACCAGCGGTTCGCGCCGTCGTGGGAGATCCACAGGCCGCCGTCGTCGCCCGTCACGACGTGCTTCGGGTTCTTCGGGTTGATCCAGACGTCGTGATGGTCTCCGTGCGTTCCGCCGCCCACGTCGGTGAAGCTCTCGCCGCCGTCCTCGGAGGCGATCAGGGTCAGGTTCGGCTTGTAGACGCGGTCCGGGTTCGTCGGATCGACGACGAGGCGCGAGAAGTAGAACGGCCGCCAGACCATCCGCTGGCTGTCGTCCTTCCGCGCCCAGGTCTTCCCGCCGTCGTCGGAGCGGAAAAGCGCCGGCTTCACGCTCTCGATGACGGCGTAGACGCGGTCGGGCTTCGACGGCGCGATCGCGACGTCGAGGCGTCCCCACGGCGCGGGCGGCAGGCCATGCGCCGTCTTCTCGTCGAGTTTTTTCCACGTCGCGCCGGCGTCCTCCGTGAGGAAGAGGCCGGATCCGGACACCCCTTTCGGCCCGTCGCTCCCGGACCGGAACGTCCAGCCCTTCCTGCGGAAGTCCCATAGGCCCGCGAAGAGCCGGTCCGGGTTGCGCGGATCCATCGCGAGACCGGAGCAGCCCGTCGAGAGGCTGCCGCCCTTGAGGACGAGCGCCCAGCTCTTCCCGCCGTCCGTCGTCTTGTACAAGCCGCGGTCCGGCGAGTCCGACCAGAGCTTGCCGGGCACACACGCGTAGACGACGTCGCCCTTCTTCGGGTTCACGACGATCCGGTTCACGCGCTCGGATTCCGGAAGCCCCATGGGTGTCCAGGATTCGCCGCCGTCGCCCGAGCGGTAGATGCCGTTCCCCACGGAGACGGAGTTCCGCGTCCACGTTTCGCCGGTCCCGACCCAGACGACCTTCGGATCCGACGGGTCGAGCGCGATCGCGCCGATGGATTGAACGGGCTGTTTGTCGAAGACGGGCTTGAACGTCGTCCCGCCGTCGAGCGACTTCCAGACCCCTCCGGAGGCAGAGCCGACGAACAGCGTGACCTTTCCGTCGTCCTCGACGCGGCCTGCCACGGCGGCGATCCGGCCGCTCATCTGGGCCGAGCCGATGTTGCGCGCGCCGAGACCCGAGATCGTGCCCGAGTCGACGGCGGGAGATGCGGCTGACGCGCCCAGCGCCGACGCGGCGAGAAGGAGGGATACGGCCGCTTTCATCGGCCCGCTCCCGCCTTCGCGGAGGCCGGCGCCGGGAACGAGAACGCGTCCGCGCGGAGGGAGACGTTCGCTTCGGCCTTTTCGTAGATCGTCTTCCCTCGAGAGGCGGGCGGCGAGTTCCGCGACCCGCTCTCCTCGCTCATCGGAACGTAGACGCCGCCAACCTTCTCGTAATCCCCGTAGTCCGTCTCGACTTCCTGCTCGGCTCCGCGGACCATCGTCTTCTGCAGGTCGCGAATCACCATCCACGTATCGGGGTCGATCCACACGGTCAGGTCGCCTCCCCACTTCAGCTTGACGCGCAGCTTGTGCGCGAGCGTGCCGTCCACGTCCTCGGTCCCGAGGTACTCCAGCGCGTGACCCTTGGCCTTCGCATCCACGAACGGCCCGTCGAGATCGGCCGCGAGCCGGAAGGGTTTCGCATCGTCTTCGGACATCATCGACGGCTCCTTGCGGCCCTCGAACGGCTGGACCTGCCAGCCCTTCTCGCCGTCGAAGGCCTGGATCTGCGTGAGGCCCTGGTACGTGGATTCCTGCCGGATGCGGCCGGGACGGGCGTTCACCTCGGAAACCGTGATGAGGATGGAGCGGCCCGGGATCACGAACCGCCCCTTCCGGCGGAGGCTCTTGAGGGACGCGAGCGCCGCCGTGCCACCGCGCGCCTCGACGTTCTTCGCGACGATCTCCTCCGGCGTGATCGCCGCGAGAGTGCCCGGCACACAGAGCGCCATCAGCAGAGGGGCAACGAGCCGAATCGTGTTTCGCATGTCGGATGTACGTCCTGCGGCCGATGCGGGTTTCGCCACTTCCGCGGTACCGCGAGTCCCGTGAGCCATATTTCTTCGAATAGGATAGGGCATGAGCAAATTCCAGCCGGATCCGCGAGGCCTGTCACGTCGTTCTTTGGCCAGGGTCATCAGCGGCGCGGCCGCCGCCGCTCTTCTGCCTGGCCGGTCCGAGGCGGTCGAGGCGCCCGCACACCTTTCAAAGCAATTCGAGGACTCCCATACCGAGGCGCTCGTCGAAGCGGCTCTTTCCGCGACGCCGGCCACCCTTTCGGCGGAGCAGCGCCTCGACGTGAGGCGAGGCGTCCGCGACCTGCAGAAGGCTCTCGCGGACGCGCGCCGCGTCCAAGTGCCGTACGAGACCGATCCGGCGACGGTCTTTCTGCCCACGGGGCGGGGATGAGCACCGAAGATCCTTCGAAAGGCGGCGATCTGGCGTTCGCCTCGGTCGCCGAGCTCGCCGGCGCGCTGGCGGCGGGAAAGACGTCCTCGGTCGAGCTGACACGCTTTTTCCTTTCCCGCCTTCGCAGAATCGGACCCTCTCTCAACGCTGTCGCGACTCTGATGGAAGAGAGCGCGCTCGAGGCCGCCCGCCGTGCCGACGCGGATCGGAAGCCCGGTATCCCCCGACGGCCGCTCCACGGAATTCCCTATGCCGTGAAGGATCTCCTCGACACCAAAGGCGTGGCAACGACCTGGGGCTCGCCTCTTTTCAAGGATCGCGTCCCGGGGAGCGATGCGACCGCGATCTCCCGGCTTGCCGAAGCCGGCGCGATCCTCGTCGCCAAGCTCTCGATGGTCGAGCTCGCCGGCGGAGCGGGCTACCGGTTCGCATCCGCATCGGCTCAGGGGCCCGGGAAGAACCCGTGGAATCCGAAACACTGGACGGGCGGCTCCTCCAGCGGCTCGGGTGCCGCCGTTGCGGCCGGCCTCGTGCCCTTCGCGCTCGGCTCGGAGACATGGGGCTCGATCGTGTGCCCGTCCAGCTATTGCGGCATCTCGGGCCTAAGACCCACGTACGGGCGCGTCAGCCGCCATGGCGCGATGCCTCTCTGCTTCACGCTCGACAAGATCGGCCCGCTCGCGCGCTCGGCCGAGGACCTCGAAACCGTTCTCGACGCGATCGCCGGCGACGACCCGGCCGATCCGTCGACTCTTCGCGGCAATTGGACGCGATCTCCCGCGCCCGAACGGCTTCGAATCGGCGTGCTTCCGGACAAGACGTGGGACGGGTATCAGAAGGAAGCCGTGACGCTCGCGAGCACCGCCCTGAAGACGCTCGAAGCGAAGGGACATCAGCTCGTGCCCGTGACGCTGCCCGACTTTCCATTCGACGCCGTTCTCATCACGATCCTCGCCTCGGAGGCTGCGGCATCCTTCGAGCCCCTCATCGCGAGCGGGCGGCATCTCCAGCTCGTGGACCCGCTCTCGAAGATCGGCCTCCTGCCCGGCACGACCATTTCCGCGGCCGATTACGCGAACGCGCTCCGGCGTCGCACGCTCGCGATTCGCGCGATGGCGGAGCTCTTCACGGGGATCGACGTCCTCGCCGGGCCGGGCTTCGCCAGCTCCGCGAGCCCGATCGAGGCGAACCTCGAGACGTGGTACGCGCTTCCCGCCGATCCGCTCGGGGCCCCCGGGAATCTCTGCGGGCTGCCGGCCGCGAGCGTCCCGTGCGGCTTCGATTCCGCCGGCCTGCCTCTCGGCATCACGTTCATGGCGGCGGCGGGAAACGAATCGCTCTGTCTCGCCGCCGCAAAGGCATATCAGAAGGAAACGGACTGGCACCGGAGGCGCCCGCCGGTCGGTTGACGCTGTATTCTTTGATCGAAGACGCCCGGGGTGGGGCGTCTGTGCGCGGAGGCCGGAGTGAAGCAACGCACTTCCCGCCGTCGGACCGAAAAGGTATTGCGGCGCTCCGCGAAGACTTCCGACCCGACGAAGAAACGCGGTCCGCCGCATTCGAGGTCTTCCCTCGTCGACCTGGGTATCTCTGGGCGGCGGGTGCCCCGGGAGACCCTCCAGGCCATCTTCGACAACATTCCCGTCATGATCTCGTTGGTAGATCCGTCCGGTCGCCTGCTCCTCGTCAACCGGGAGTGGGAGCGGGTCCTGGGCTGGTCCTTCCAGGAAGCGCAGGGCTACGACTTTCTGGCGGAGGCCTATCCCGATCCGGACAGTCGGCGCGAAGTGCTCGAGTTCATGCGGAAAGCGGAGCAGCGATGGCAGGATTTCAGAACGCGGACCAAGGACGGTCGCGTCATCGACACGTCCTGGTTACGCGTCGGGCTCTCGGACGGCGCGCGAATCGGGTTCGGCCTGGACCTGACTGAACGCAAACGGCTCGAGAAAGGGATCCGAACGAGCGAGGCGCTCCTCTCGGAGGGAGAGAGACTCGCCCAGACCGGGAGCTGGGTCTTGAACCTCGAGTCGGGAAAGCTCGTCTGGTCGGCGGGAGCCTTTCGCATCTTCAGCCTGGCGTCGGATTCCAAAGCGTCGTCCCGGGCTTCGGCGGCGGACGGGCTCCGGCCGGCGAGTTATGCGGAGGCGGCGAGCATGGTCCATCCGGAGGACCGGATGAACATAGTCTATCCAGAGGACCGGACCAGAGTCCGAACGACCTTCGAGCAGGCCGTCGCCGAAAAGAAGGGCTTCGAAATCGATCACCGTCTGGTTCATCCGGACGGGACCGTCCGGCAGGTCCACGTCGTCGGACACCCGACGTTCGGCGATTCCGGGGATCTGCTTGAGTACGTCGGCGTCATCATCGATGTCACCGAGCGCCAGCAGGCCGAGGAGGCGTTGCGCAAGAGTGAGCGGGTCCTCCGCGAGGCTCAAGAGCTGGGCCACACCGGGAGCTGGGAGCAGGATCTGGTCACCGGCAAGATCTTCAACACCGATGAGAACCTCCGTCTGTTCTTCGGTGACGAACCCAGCAAAGGCGCGCGCCTGGAGGACTACGTCGACACCGTGCATCCCGACGACCGGGCAATGGTGAAGGAGCGACGGGAGCAACTGCTCGCCGAAGGACATCCGCGCGATATCGAGTTCCGGGTGGTCTGGCCGGACGGCAGCGTGCATGTGATCTTCGGCCGCGCGACGGTCGTTCGCGACGAATCGGGACGGGCCGTCCGTGTCTACGGGACGAATGTCGACGTCACCGAGCGCAAGCGGACGGAAGATCGGGCGCGTGAGAGCCAGCAGCTTCTGAACCTGGTCCTCGCTACCCTGCCGGTCGGCGTGTCGGTCACCGATCGGGGGGGCGACATCGTTCTCGTGAATGCAGCGTCGAAGCGCATTTGGGGCGGCGATCCGATCGTCTCCGGCCGAAAACGATGGGCGCAGAGCAGAGGCTTCTGGCACGACTCCGGCGAGAGAGTTGACCCGACGAATTGGGCCTCCGCGCGGGCGCTGACCGAGGGGCAAACGAGCTTGAACGAGGTGATCGATATCAAGACGTTCGATGGCCGGCAGAAGACCATCCAGAACTCGGCCGCACCGATCCGCGACGCGGACGGGACGATCGTGGGCGCCGTGTTCGTCAACGAAGACGTCACGGAGCAGATGCTCGCGCAGGGAAGCCTGCAGCGTTCGCGCGACGAGCTGCGCCTGCTGTCGGAGGAATTGCAGACCGTCCGCGAAGAGGAGCGCGCGCGCATCGCGCGAGAAGTGCACGACGAAATCGGACAGGCCTTGACCGCGCTTCAGATGGACGTGGCCTGGCTCGAAAAGAAGCTCGCGACCTCTTCCGAAGCGGCCCCCGAAAGCTGCTCGGAAAAGCTGAAGTCGATGACCTCGCTTCTCGATTCGACTCTCGGTTCCGTCCAGCGCATCGCGACCGAGCTCCGGCCAGGGGTTCTCGACGAGCTGGGACTGGAAGCGGCGGCCGAGTGGTACGTCCGCGACTTCGAGTCGCGCACCGGCATCCCCTGCGATTTCCGGTCCGACCTGAAGGGTGCGGCGGTCGAGCCCGACCTCGCGACGGCCGTGTTTCGGATTCTCCAGGAAGCGCTCACGAACGTGGCCCGGCACTCGGGCGCGAGTCGGGTCGAGATCCTCCTTTCGGCCTATGCGAACGAGCTTCTTCTCGAGATCAGGGACGACGGCCGGGGGATTTCGAAAGACCACGTCGCGGCGTCCCATTCGCTCGGCCTCCTCGGCATGCGCGAACGGGCCCGTTCCCTCGGAGGTGAGATCTCGGTCAGCGGCATACCGGACGTCGGGACCACGGTCACGCTCAGGGTTCCACTTTGACGCGCATCCTTCTCGTCGATGATCACGCGGTCGTGCGCGAGGGCCTGAAACAGATCCTGGCGGATTCGATTCGAGGTGCAACCTTCGGCGAGGCCGCCACGGGCGACGAGGCCCTCGAAAAGGCAAGAGCCGGCGCCTGGGACGTCGTCATTCTCGACATGTCTCTTCCGGGGGCGAGCGGCATCGAGGTCCTGAAGGAGCTTCGTCAGATGCATCCGCGGCTTCCGGTGCTCGTCCTGAGCATGCACCCCGAGGAGCAGTTCGCGGCGCGCGCGCTCAGGGCAGGAGCCGCCGGGTACGTGACCAAGAGGACGGCGGCGGAGCAAATCGCCGCCGCGGTGGGAAAAGTACTAGCGGGCCGAAAGTACATCAGCGCTTCCCTCGCGGAAAAGCTCGTCGGAGAGCTCAACATGGGTGCGGCGGCGCCGCACGAGCGCCTCTCGGATCGTGAGTTTCAGGTCTTTCGTATGTTGTCGGGCGCCAAGACGGTCAAGCAGATCAGCGAGGAGCTCTCACTCAGTACGCAGACGGTCAGCACGTATCGGAACCGGATCCTGGAGAAGATGGGCCTGACCACGAATGACGAGCTCACGGAATACGCGCTGCAGAACGGCCTTTTGAAATAGGCGCCTCAACGCCGCCGCCCGTCGTCCTCCGGACGACGCGAAAAGTCGTCGCGCCGCCAATACCGGTCACTTCGCGCGGGAACTAGGCTGCGTCCGGAAGGCGGCCGCACCCGGGCCGATCAAGTCCCATGGCGAGCGCATCGTCCACACCCCGTCTCGAAGAGTCCCACGGCGCAAAGCGCGAGGTGAGCGAGGCCCGCGAGAGGCTGAGAAAGCTCTCACGTGCCGTCGAGCAGAGCCCCGTTTCCGTCGTCATCACGGACACGGACGGCTCGATCGAGTACGTCAACCCGAAGTTCACCCAGGTCACGGGCTACTCCTCGGACGAGGTGCTCGGGATGAATCCCCGCATTCTGAAATCCGGCGAGGTGTCGCCCGAGGTCTACCGGGAGATGTGGGAGATGATCACCGCGGGCCGGGAGTGGCGCGGGGAATTCCACAACCGGAAGAAGAACGGAGAGCTCTTCTGGGAGTTCGCCTCGATCTCGCCAATCTTCGACGAGCGCGGGCAGATCACGCACTTCGTCGCCGTGAAAGAGGAGATCACCGACCGAAAGCGCACCGAGGAATCGCTCGCGAGGAGTGAGCTCCTCTTCCGTTCGCTCATCGAGAACGCCCTCGACATCATCGCGGTCGTGGCGCCTGACGGCGCTGTCCGCTACGTCAGCCCATCCGTCGAACGCCTCCTGGGACACGACCCGGCGCGCGTCGGCGACCTGAACGTCTTCGACCTCATCCACCCCGACGACCTCGCCCAGGCGAAAGCGAGGTTCCAAAGCACCCTCGAGACGGGCACGCGGTTCGAGCAGGTCGAGTTTCGGGTCAGGCACGCGGACGGTTCCTGGCGGACCCTGTCGATGATCGGAAAGCCCTCTCCGCCCGAAACGGGCCTTCGCGGGCTGATCATCAACGCGCGAGACTTGACGGAAAGCCACGCCCTCGAAGAGCAGCTCCGACAGTCGCAGAAGATGGATGCCGTGGGCCGCCTGGCGGGAGGGATCGCCCACGACTTCAACAACGTCCTCACGGTGATCCTCGGTTATGCCGAGCTCGCGGGCACTCGCGACGCGGCGGGCGAGGCTTTGGCTGGTGACCTCGCCGAGATCCGCAAGGCCGCCGACCGTGCCGGGGCCCTCACGCGGCAGCTGCTCGCCTTCGGCCGCAAGCAGGTCCTTCAGCCCCGCGTCGTCAACCTGAACAAGGTCGTACGCGACATGGACGGGATGTTCCGACGCGTGATCGGCGAGCACATCGAACTGGTCCTGGCGCTGGAGGAGCGGCTGGGCTTCGTGAAGGCGGACACCGGACAGATCGAGCAAGTGCTGCTCAATCTGGTAGTCAACGCGCGAGACGCGATGCCGAACGGCGGGAAGCTGACCATCGAAACCGCCGACGTCGAATTGGACACCACCTCGGCCTTGCGTTTCGAGGCCCCCGCCGGCCCGTACGTCGTCCTGGCCGTGAAGGACACGGGCACCGGCATGGACGCGGCAACGGTGTCCCACATCTTCGAGCCGTTCTTCACGACGAAGGAAGCCGGGAAGGGGACCGGGCTGGGCCTCTCGACCGTATACGGTATCGTGAAGCAAAGTGGCGGACACGTTGCCGTATCCAGCGAGCCTGGCGTGGGAACCGCGCTCAAGGTCTATCTCCCCCGCGTTCAGGAGCCAGACGCTGGAGGCGGGTGAGGCCCGATGACGAGTCCGGTCACCGTCTCCCGTCTGGGACAGCCCAGCTTCCGAGTCTCGCGAGCTTGCGCCCGGACCGCCTGAAGGGTCACGTGCCCGCGGAAGCCCGGGGACGTCCACGCATGAGAGACTCCTTGGGTACAGATTGGTGGCTCACCTGACAACTGATGGACCTGGTCCGTTCGAAACGCCGACGCCCCGGCGCGTGCCCTGGACGCCCTATCTCGTCGCCGGCTTTTCCCTTTTGGTGACCCTCGCCGCGACCTGGCACGTCGCCGACGATGCAAAAACGGCCGAGCGAACCAGATTCGAGAGGCTGCTTCGGATCACCCGGGACGAGATCGAAGAACGGATGGAGACCTACATCGCGTTTCTTCGCGCCACCCGCGGTCTCTTCACCGCCGCCGAGATGGTCACCCGGGAGGACTTCCGGATCTTCATGGACCAGGCCGAGCTCCAGGGAACCTATCCGGGAATTCAGGGGGTGGGGATCTCCCGGCGGACCTTCGGGAAGGACAAGGATGCCCTCGTCGTGGCGATGCGCAAGGAGGTCCCGGACTTTCGGGTGTGGCCGGAGGGACCGCGGGACGAATACGAGCCCGTCGTCTACCTCGAGCCTCGCGACAGCAGGAACCGGATAGTCATCGGATACGACATGTCGAGCGAGCCCGTGCGGCGGGCCGCGATGGAACGCGCCAGGGACAGCGGCCTCCCGGCCTCCACGGGAAGGATCACACTCATCTTCGACATCGGATCGGGCAGCCAGGCGGGCTTCATCATCTACCTGGCCCGCTACCGCCGCGGAATGCCGACGGAGACCGCGGGCGATCGCCGCGCCGCCCTGGAGGGATTCGTGTACGGCTCCTTCCGCTCCGACGACCTCCTGCACGCCATCCTCATAGCGGACAGACAGCCGGGCGTCCGCTACGAGGTCTTCGCCGGCCCTGAGACGAAGCCGGAAGCTCTCCTTCACCGATCCGGTTCGGACGGCCCCGGCCCTGAAACGGCGGGCCTGGAGGGACGAACCTCGTTCGAAGTGGCGGGCTCCACGTGGACGCTTTCCACGGCGGCTGCTCGCGGATTCGACGCCGGCTCGGGCAGGAACCGTGTCGCCCTTTTCCTGTTGACGGGACTCCTCGTGAGCGGCGCGCTCTTTGCCGTCACGCGCTCGGAGGTGAACGCCCGCCTCGCGGCCGAGAGGGCCGCCGCCGATCTGCGCAGCGCCGCGACCCAGCAGCGCCGGCTCGAGGAACAGCTCCTCCAGGCGCAGAAGATGGAGGGGATCGGCCGCCTCGCCGGCGGGATCGCGCACGACTTCAATAACCTGCTCACGGCGATTCTCGGCTATGCGGAGCTGATGGAATCTCAGCTCGGTGACGATGAGGGCCTCAAGTCCGAGCTCCGTGAGATCCGCTCGGCCGGCGAGCGCGCGGCCGCGCTCACCCGGCAGCTCCTCGCGTTCAGCCGCCGGCAAGTCATGCAGCCGCGGACCCTCGACCTCAACGACGTCGTTTCCGACGTCGGGAAGCTGCTCGCGCGGCTCATCGGCGAGGACGTCACGCTCGTGACGCGGCTCGAGCCCGCGCTCGGGAGCGTCGAGGCGGATCCCGGACAGCTCGAGCAGGTGCTCATGAACCTCGCGGTGAACGCGCGGGACGCGATGCCGAAAGGCGGCACTCTCACCTTCGAGACGGCGAACGCCGTGCTCGACGCCGACTTCGCCGCGGTCCATCCGGGCGCGGTGCCCGGCGCCTACGTCGTCCTCACAGTCACCGACGGCGGGTCCGGCATGACCGAGGAGGTTCGACGCCACGTCTTCGAGCCCTTCTTCACGACGAAGGAGAAGGGGAAGGGGACCGGGCTCGGCCTCGCGACCGCGTATGGCATCGTCAAGCAAAGCGGCGGATACATCACCGTGGACAGCGAAGCGGGCCGCGGCGCGACCTTCCGCATCTACCTTCCGCGCGTCGAAGGCACGGCGACGACTTCGGAGCGGACCAAGAGCCCCTCACTCTCGCCCACCGGCACGGAGACGATCCTGCTCGTCGAGGACGAGGTCGGCGTCCGCAACCTTTCGGCGTCCGTCCTCAAGACTCAGGGCTATGTCGTTCTGGAGGCCGCTTCCGGGGACACGGCGCTGGAAGTCGCGCGCTCTCAGCCCGGACCGATTCAGCTCGTCGTGACCGACGTCGTGATGCCGGGAATGAGCGGACGCGAGCTCTGGGAGCGGCTGCGAATCCTGCGCCCGGACGCCCGGGTCCTCTTCATGTCCGGCTATACGGACGACGTCATCGCCCAGCACGGCGTGCTCGAGCCGGGGATCGCGTTCCTTCAAAAGCCATTCACGCCATTCGGTCTCGCCGGGAAGGTGCGGGAAGTGCTGGACGCGGCTCCGGAGGCCGGCGCAACGACCCACCCGAAGTCGTCCCCGGAAGCGAACGCATGACTGCGAGCCAGACCGCTCCGGTTCCTCCCGAGCCGCTCAGGAGAATTTCGCGGCTCTGCGCGGCGGTCTCGATCGCCATCGGAGTCGTCGTCATCGCCGGCTGGCTCTTCCATCTTCCCGTCCTCATGCAGGTGCTGCCCGGCCAGGTGGCGATGGTGCCCAACACGGCGGTCGGTCTTCTGCTCGCGGGCCTCTCCCTGTGGATGCGCGCGAGCCGAAGCGGCCCTTCGTTCGTCGCGGCCTCTCGTGCAGCGGCAGCGGTGGCCGGTCTCCTGGGCCTCCTGAATCTGGTCCAGTACGTCTCGGGCAGGAACCTCGGGATCGACGAGCTGCTTTTCCGGGACCCGGCCGGCTTGACGAGCGTCTTCCCCGGCCGAATGGCGATCCTCACGGCGGTGGGGTTCGTCGCGCTGGCGGGTGCCCTGCTGAGCCTGGACCTGCGATGGGCGCCGTGGACGAGAGACGGGCTGGCCCTCCTCCCGGGCGTTCTCGCCATGGTCTCGCTGACGGGATACACGTACGGCCTTCGCAGCCTTTCCTGGATCGGCATCTACAAGGGGATGGCGATCCACACCGCGGTGGCCTTCCTGGTCCTGTCGGTCGGTGTGCTTCTCGTACACGCCCGCGGCCTGTCGCGCCTCCTCGTCAGCGACACGGCCGGGGGCGTCGTCGCCCGGCGGATCCTTCCGGTCGCCCTCCTGGCGCCCTTCATCCTGGGCTGGCTCCGCATCCTGGGTCAGGAACGCGGGCTCTACGGCCAGGAGTTGGGGCGGGCGTTGTACGCCGTCTTCGACGCCCTCATCCTGGTCGCGATCCTGCTTGGGACAGCCGCGGCGCTCATGCGGGCCGACGAGAAGCGCAGGGCCACCGAGGAGGCCCTGCGAGCCGCGGAGGGACAATACCAGCTCCTCTTCGAGAACAGCCCCCAGCCGATGTGGGTCGTGGATCGCGAGACCCTCCGGTACCTCGCCGCCAACGATGCGGCGGTCGAGCACTACGGCTATTCGCGCGACGAGTTCCTGTCGATGAACATCGGACAGCTCCGGCCGGCCGAGGACATCGAAGCGTTGAAGCGAGCGATTCCCAAGGAGAAGGCCGGGCTCGAGAAGCTGGGGGTCTGGCGGCACCTCAAGAAGGACGGCACCCTCATCAACGTGGAGATCGCGGCGCACACGATCACCTTCGAAGGGCGATCGGCTTTGCTCGTGCTGGCTTACGACGTGACGGACCGGCTCCAGACGGAGGACGCGTTGCGGGCGAGCGAGAAGCGCTTCCGGAGCTATTTCGATCTCGGCCTGGTCGGGATGGCGATCACGTCCCCGACGAAGGGCATGATCGAGGTGAACGACGAGATCTGCCGGATCCTCGGCTACGAGCGACACGAGCTGCTGAAGAAGACCTGGGCGGAAATGACCCATCCCGACGATCTTCCCGCCGACGTCGCGAAATTCGAGCGCGTCCTGTCAGGAGAGATCGACGGCTACACGATCGACAAGCGCTGGATCCGGAAAGACGGCCGGATCGTCGACTCGTCCATTTCGGTCAAGTGCGTTCGTCGTGACGACGGTTCCGTCGATTATTTCGTCGCGCTGGTTCACGACGTCACCGAGCGAAAGCGCGCCGAGGAAGCCCTCCTCGGGTCCGAGCGGAGGTTCTCGCTCGCGTTTCACTCCAGCCCCGTCCCCACGAGCATCAGCGAGGCCGGCACGGACCGGATCCTCGACGTGAACGAGCAGTTCCTCGCCACGTTCGGATACAAGCGGGACGAAATCGTGGGCCGCACGTCGGCCGAGATGGGCCTCTGGGCGGAACGGGCGGACCGCGACCGCATCGCCGCCGGACTGGACAAAGGGAACGTGGTGCGCGATGCGGACATCCGCATCCGCACCCGCGCCGGCGAGCTGCGCGACGTCGCGGGTTCCGCGGTGAGGGTCGAGCTCGGAAACGTGCCCTGCATCCTGTCGACGTTCATCGACATCACCGAGCGCAAGCGTGCCGAGGCGGCTCTTCGGGAGCGCGAGTACCACTTCCGCTCGCTCATCGAGAACGCGCAGGACCTCATCACGATCATCGACCTGGAAGGCGTGATCCGATTTCAGAGCCCTTCGGTCGCCCGGATTCTCGGGCGCCCTCCGGAGGAATTCGTGGGCAAGAGCGCCTTCGACTTCGTCCATCCCGATGACATGCCCGCCGGCAAGAACGCGATACGCCACGCCATCGAGAGCGCGGAATCGCCCCAATTGTGGCTATTCCGGTTTCGACACGCGAACGGGTCGTGGCGGACGATGGAAGGGATCGGGAAGCTTCTGCCCGGCCAGGGTGCCGCCCAGATCGTCGTCAATTCCCGCGACGTGACGGAGAGCCGGACCCTCGAAGCGCAGCTCCGCCAGGCGCAGAAGATGGACGCCGTGGGACGGCTCGCCGGAGGGATCGCCCACGACTTCAACAACCTGCTCACCGCCATCATGGGCTACACGGAGCTCGCGACCTCGCGTCTGGAGCCGGAGGACCCGTCGCGCGCGGAGCTTTCCGAGATCGCCAAAGCTGCTCATCGCGCGGCCGACCTGACGCGGCAGCTCCTCGCCTTCAGCCGCAAGCAGGTGCTGCAGCCCCGCGTCATCGACCTGAACCAGGTCGTGAGCGACACGCACAAGATGCTGAGACGGCTCATCGGCGAGGACATCGAGCTCGTCACGTCGTTGAAGGAGCGCCTGGGCTCGGTGAGCGCCGACACGGGCCAGATCGAACAGGTGCTGGTCAACCTGGCGGTCAACTCCCGCGACGCGATGCCGAAGGGAGGAAAGCTGACGATCGAGACTTCGGGAATCGAGTTCGACGAACCCTATTCGATGCCTCATTTCAGCATCCCTGCCGGGCGCTATGTGCTGCTCGCCGTCAGCGACACCGGGACGGGCATGGATTCCTCGACGTTGAGTCACGTGTTCGAGCCCTTCTTCACGACGAAGGGTGTCGGAAAGGGGACCGGCCTCGGCCTTTCGATGGTCTATGGAGTCGTGAAGCAGAGCGGAGGCCACATCACCGTCTACAGCGAGCCCGGCATCGGGACCACGTTCAAGATCTACCTTCCCCGGGTGGAAGAGCTTCCGGAGAAAGCCTCGCCGGCGAAAGCGCACCAGGCCGGCGGGACGGAAACCGTCCTCGTCGTCGAGGACGAGGAAGCCGTACGTCGCCTGAGCTGCAGGTCGCTGGAGGCCCACGGCTACAAGACGCTGCCCGCCGCGAGCGCGAGCGAAGCGCTCCTCCTCTGCGAAAAGCACGCCGGCGAGATCCATCTCATGCTCACGGACGTCGTCATGCCGCACGTGAGCGGAAAAGAGCTCGCCGAGCGGGCGGCGTCTCTACGGCCCGGGATGAAGGTGCTCTTCATGTCGGGCTACACCGACGACGCGATCCTGCACCACGGCGTCCTCGACGCCGGCACGGCCTTCCTCCAGAAGCCCTTCACGCCGCGCTCCCTGGCGCAGAAAGTCCGGGACGTGCTGGACGCGCCGGCGAAGGCGAACCCGTGAAGGAACCCGACGCTGTTCCCGAAGGCGTACCGAACATCACCGAGCGATGGGAAAGGGAAGGGATGTTCCGCGCGCTTCTGGAGGCCGCCCCCGACGCCCTCGTCATCGTGGGCCGCGACGGTCGGATCGTCCTCGTCAACGGGCAGACCGAGAGGCTCTTCGGCTACTCCCGCGTCGACCTGATCGGTCAACCGGTCGAAAAGCTCGTACCGGCCCGGCACTTCGC
The DNA here is from genome assembly GCA_963719225.1 of Thermoanaerobaculia bacterium. Classification (GTDB taxonomy): domain Bacteria; phylum Acidobacteriota; class Thermoanaerobaculia; order UBA5066; family UBA5066; genus Fen-183. The sequence goes on from CAVRAY010000001.1 coordinate 2,639,185, forward strand.
GGAGCACGAGGGGCACCGCCGGAACTACTTCACGGAACCAAGAGTGCGGGAGATGGGCTCCGGGCTCGAGCTCTCCGCTCTTCGCAAGGACGGGGTCGAGATCCCCGTCGAGATCAGCCTCAGCCCCCTCGAAACGGAGCACGGGATCCTCGTGTCGGCAGCGATCCGGGACGTCTCGGAGCGAAAGGAGCAGTACCGCCGTGTCCAGGAGGCCAGCAGGCTCAAGAGCGAGTTCCTGGCGAACATGTCGCACGAGCTGCGCACGCCGCTCAACGCCATCATCGGATTCGCCGAGCTCATGCACCTCGAGAAAGTGGGCAGCGTGTCGCCGGATCAGAAGGAGTACCTCGGCGACATCCTCTCGAGCGCCCGCCACCTGCTGCAGCTCATCAACGACGTGCTCGATCTCGCGAAGGTGGAATCCGGCACGCTCGAGTTCCATCCCGAGCCCATCGAGCTCGCGCGGGTCGTCGGCGAGGTGGGGGACGTTCTGCGGAATATCGCGGCGCAGAAGCGGGTCCGCATCGATGTCTCGGTTGATCCCCGAGTGGGCGAAGTCGTCATCGACTCGTCGAAGCTCAAGCAGATCCTGTACAACTACCTCTCGAACGCGCTGAAGTTCTCGAACGAGAACGGAAGGGTCTGGGTGCGCGTGATGGCCGAAGGCGAAGACGCGTTCCGGATCGAAGTCGAGGACGCCGGTGTCGGAATCCGGCCGGATGATCTCGGACGGCTCTTCGTGAAGTTCCAGCAACTCGACGCGAGCTCCGCCAGGAAGTATCCCGGCACCGGCCTGGGCCTCGCGCTGACGAAGCGTATCGTCGAGGCGCAGGGAGGCCGCGTGGGCGTCCGGAGCCGCTATGGCAGCGGAAGCACGTTCTTCGCGATTCTGCCGAGGCGCGGCGCGACCAGGTCCCCGGGGGCCAACGCGGCGAAAGGGAAGTCCCGTGGCGAAGCGCTGGACGCGGGCGGACCCGAGGAGAGATAGTAGGTCCGCGCGCCTGCGCCGAGGCCAGGATGAGAATCCTCATCGTCGACGACAACGAGATCAACCGGAAGGTCCTCAGGGCGATGCTTTCGGCCGAGGGTCACGAGGTCGTGGAACGCGTGAACGGCCTCGAGGGCCTCGAGGCGCTCGAGAGCTCCAACTTCGACGCTCTCGTCTCGGACGTCCTGATGCCCGGGATGGACGGATATCGCCTCTGCTCGGAGATCCGCCGAAACGAGAAGCTGCGAAACCTCCCAATCGTCGTCTACAGCTCCATCTACGCGTCGCGTGCCGACGAGGAGGTCGCCCTGAACGCCGGTGCCGACCGGTTCATCTCGAGACCCGCGCCTGCCGCTGCTTTCCTCGAGGTCCTGCGGGAGGCCTGCGGGATGTCGCGTGCCCCGGGCAAGTCCGCTGCACCGTCGGCGGAACCCGAGGTTCTCAAGGAATACAGCGAGAAGCTCGTTACGAAGCTGAAAGAGAAGAGCCAGGAGCTCGAGACGGTCCGCGTGCGGCTGACCGAGGGCAACGCGGATCTCCGCCGGGCGAAGGAGGCTCTGGAAAAGGATGTCTCGGAGAGCAAGCGTCACGAAGAGGAGGTCAAACATCTCGCCTTTCACGATCCGCTGACCGGATTGCCGAACCGTCTCCTTTTCAGCGATCGTCTCGCCATGGCTCTGAGCCAGGCGCGCCGCCATCGGAAGAAACTCGCCACCTTCTTCATGGACATCGACAATTTCAAGGTGATCAACGACACGCTGGGGCACACCGTGGGCGACAAGCTCCTGCTCCTGGTCACGGAGCGTCTCCGGACCTGTGTCCGGGAAGAGGACACGCTGGCGCGGTTCGGGGGCGACGAGTTCATCCTTCTCGTCACCGGGATCGCCTCCGAGCACGATGTCGCGACGGTGTCGCAGAAGATTCTCGAGACGATTCGCGCCCCCTTTCTCCTGGACGGCCGCGAGGTGTCCATCACCATCAGCGTCGGCGCGAGCGTCTTTCCGGTGGACGGCCCGGACCCCGACCTCCTCGTCCGGAATGCCGACGCCGCCATGTACCGCGCCAAACAGCAGGGCCGGAACAGGTATCAGCTCTTCACGCCCGGGACGAGCGCCGCGTCTCCGGAGAGGCAGGCGATCGAGAAGCAGCTCCGGAACGCGCTGCGCGCGGGGGAGTTCCTTCTCCACTATCAGCCGATCGTGGACTTGAACGACGGTCAGATCACCGGCGTCGAGGCGCTCCTGCGCTGGCAGTCGCGGGGCGGCCCCGTTTCGCCGGCGGATTTCATGCCCGTGGCCGAGAACTCCGATCTGATCGTCCCGATCAGCCGGTGGGTGCTGCGAAGCGCGTGCGCGCAGACCTCTTCCTGGCAGCTCGAAACCAACTCCCGGCTGACCGTCGCGATCAACCTCTCCAGCCGCGTCTTCCAGCAGACCGATCTGGTGGGTGAGATCTCCGAAGCGCTCGATGAGGCCCAACTCTCCCCCAGCTCCCTCGACCTCGAGATCACCGAGTCGAGCGCGATGCAGAACGTCGAGTACTCTGCCACCGTTCTTCGGCGCCTGAAGGATCTGGGAGTTCACATCTCCCTGGACGATTTCGGCACCGGGTATTCCTCTCTGAGCTACCTCAAGAGACTGCCGATCGATCGGATCAAGATCGATCAATCGTTCGTGCAAAACGTCACGCACGATCCCGACGACTCCGCGATCGTATCGGCCGTGATCGCCATGACGCACAGACTGAAGCGCGTGGCCGTCGCCGAAGGAATCGAGACGAAACAGCAGCTGTCTTTCCTGCGCGAACAGAGCTGCGACCACGGGCAGGGCTTTCTCTTCAGCCGCCCGCTCCCCTTTTCAGAGCTCCAGCCGGCTCTCGAACAAAGCCACAGGAACGTCTCGCCCTTCCAACACCTGTTTCTCTCGTAACGAGCTGTTCGTCACGGATAGATCCGGTACAGCATCCGCGGGTACGGGATGCACTCCCTGAGGTGCGGAACGCCGCACATCCACGCGACGAAACGCTCGACGCCCATGCCGAAGCCCGAGTGCGGGAACGTGCCGTACTTGCGCACGTCGAGGTACCACTGGAACGCCTCGAGCGGCAGGTCGTGCTGGCGGATGCGCGAGAGGAGCAGGTCGTGGCCGTGGATGCGCTGCGACCCGCCGATGATCTCGCCGTAGCCTTCCGGGGCGAGCACGTCGAGGCAGAGGGCCAGCTCCGGGTCGTTCGGGTCGGGCTGCATGTAAAACGCCTTAATGGACGTCGGGTAGCGCGTGACCATGACGGGCGTGTCGAAGCCCTCGGTCAGCGACGTCTCTTCGTCGCCTCCCAGGTCATCCCCGAAACTCACCGGCATGTTCTTCTTTTGCAGCATCGAGACGGCGTCGCGGTACGAGATCCGGGGGAACCTCTTCGAGACCACGGGCTCCAGCTTCGCGGCGTCGCGCTCCAGGCGCTTGAGATCTTCCTTCCTTCGGTCGAGGACGCGCGCCGTGATCTCCTTGACGAACTCCTCGGCGAGGTCCATGAGGCCGTCGATCTCCAGGAAAGCGACCTCCGGCTCGACCATCCAGAACTCGCGCAGGTGCCGCCGGGTCTTGGACTTCTCGGCGCGGAACGTGGGCCCGAAGCAGTAGACCTTTCCGAGCGCCGCCGCCGCCGGCTCGAGATAGAGCTGGCCGGACTGCGACAGGTAGGCCTTCTCGTCTTCCGTGTACTGCGTCTCGAAGAGGTTCGACGTGCCCTCGCAGGCCGCGGGAGTCAGGATCGGGGAATCGATGCGGGTGTAGCCGCGCGTGTAGAAGAAGTCGTGGATCGCGCTCTCGACCTCGCTGCGCACCTTGAGGACCGCGACCTGCCTGGCGGACCGCAGCCAGAGGTGCCGCTGCGACATGAGGAAGTCGACCCCGTGCTCCTTCGGCGTGATCGGCCAGTCGCGGCAGAGGTCCAGGATCCTCACGTCCGTGACGCCCAGCTCGACGCCGCCCTGTGAGCGCGGATCGGCCTTCACGAGTCCGGTGACCTCGAGCGTGGATTCCTGCGTCGCGACCGTCGCGGCTTCCCACACGGCTTCGGTCACGTCGGCCTTCGAGACGACGCACTGAAGGTACCCGCTGCCGTCGCGCAGCACCAGGAACCAGATCTTCCCGCCCTTCCGCCAGTGGTAGAGCCATCCCCTGAGGGTGACGGTCTCGCCGACGTGAGACGGGAGCGCGGAGATGGAGAGCGAAACTTCCAAGATCTTATTTCGGCATCCGGATCCGCCAGTGGTTCAGGACGACGGTCGCCTGCGAGAGGCGGAGGAGCTTGCGGTTCTTCGTCTGGCTCGCATCGGCGTCGTCCTGCGGCACGATCTGGGAGCGGAGATCACGGGTGAGCTTTTCGAGCTCCTTCGCGAGCGCGTCGACCTCGTGCCTCTCGTACTTCTTGAGCGTGACGGGGTTGAGGGTCACGTAACCCTCCGAGAGATCCGCTGCCATCTTCCACGCGGGGGCTGCCATGTCGCGATTATGACGTGTTCGAAGAGCACCTCGAAAACCCTAATCTTCGATACTCTTCGAACGCTGGAGGATCTGTGAGCTTTTCCGGAGTCGATTTTCTCGGCATCGAAGACATGCTGTCCGACGACGAGCGGGCCGTGCGAGATCTCGTGCGCGCCTTCGTCGACGACGACGTCCTCCCGATCATCGAGGAGTGCGCGTACGAGGGCCGGTTCCCGAAGGAGCTCGTCCCGAAGATGGCCGCAATGAACCTCTTCGGATCCACGATCGCCGAATACGGCCTCCCGGGACTGAACGGCGTGGCCTACGGGCTCATCAACCAGGAGCTCGAACGCGGCGACTCCGGGCTGCGCTCCTTCGTTTCCGTCCAGTCCGCCCTCGTCATGTACCCGATCTACACGTACGGCTCCAAGGAGCAGAAAGACCGCTGGATCCCGGCGCTCGCCAAGGGCAAGAGCATCGGCTGCTTCGGCCTGACCGAACCAGACTTCGGGTCGAATCCGGCAGGGATGAGGACCATCGCGAAGAAGGACGGGGACGACTGGATCCTGAACGGCGCCAAGTCCTGGATCACGAACGGCTCGATCGCCGACGTGGCCGTGGTCTGGGCGAAGGTCGGCGACGTGAACGGACCGGTCCGCGGTTTCCTCGTGGAGCGGGGCATGAAGGGCTTCAGCGCTCCCGAGCACCGCATGAAGATGTCTCTTCGCGCCTCAGTCACGTCGCAGCTCGTGTTCGAGGACGTGCGGGTGCCCGCCACGAGCGTTCTGGGCGTCGAGGGGCTCAAGGGCCCGCTCTCCTGCCTCACCCAGGCGCGGTACGGGATTTCGTGGGGAGGCCTCGGCTCGGCGATGGCGACGTACACGTGCGCGCTCGACTACGCGAAGAGCCGCAAGCAGTTCAAGGACCGCCCGATCGCGTCGCACCAGCTCGTCCAGGCCAAGTTCGCCTTCATGATCACGGAGATCACGAAGGGCCAGCTCCTGGCTCTCAGGCTGGGGAGGATGAAGGACGCCGGTACGATGAAGCCCGAGCACGTCTCGATGGTCAAGCGCAACAACGTCTGGGTCGCGCGCGAGTGCGCAAAGCTTGCACGGGAGATTCTCGGGGCGAACGGGATCGTCGGCGAATACCCCGTCTTCAGGCATCTCGCGAACATCGAGTCGGTCTACACGTACGAAGGCACGCACGACATCCACACGCTCGTCCTCGGACAGGCGGTGACGGGGATTCCGTCGTACAACCCTCCGATGGAGTAAAGCCGCTCGGGTCAGCCTTTTACGCGTACAATCGCATCGGATGGCCATCGCAGGAAATCTGCGCACGATGCAGTTGTCGGAGCTGCTTCAGTGGCTCTCGACCGGCTTGAAGACGGGGACGCTCGTCGTACGGGGGGCGCCCGGCGAGAAGCGCATCTATTTCAACAATGGCCGGGTCACCTCCTCTTCGTCCACGCTCGAGCGCGAGCACCTGGGGCGTTTTCTCGTGGGTTTCGGCTTCATCACCGAGGAGGAGCTCATCCGCGCGCTGGAGGTCCAGCAGGAATCCCGGATCCTCCTCGGCAAGATCCTCGTCATGATCGGTGCCATCAAGGAGGAGGAGCTCGCCGATCTCGTGCGGCTGAAAGCCGCGGAGACGATCTACGACATCTTCCTGTGGACCGAGGGCTCGTTCGCGTTCATCGACGGGGACATTCCGAGCCTTCCGATGGTTCCGATCTCCTCCGACGTCACGGGCATCGTCATGGAGGGCCTGCGCCGCTACGACGAGTGGCAGCGCATCAAGACGCGCGTCCCGACCATGCGCGTCATTCCCTCGGTGGTCATGCCCGTCGAGGAAGACCTCGGCGAGCGCGACAAGATGATCCTTGCCGCCGCGAACGGCCACCGCGCGATCGACCAGATCGCCCTCGAGACCCACAACCCCGAATTCCACGTCGCCAAGCTGATGTACGACCTCATGCTCACGGGCCACGTGAAGCTCGTGGGCGAACGGGAGGAGACGGCCGCAGAGCCGGTGTTCGAAGAGACTGAAATGGTCGAGGAGGAGTCGTCCTCGTTCGATCCGCTGCTGTCCGGCGATCTGCACTCGATTCCCGAAGGGATGGTGCCGCCGGCGCCGACGATCGACACGTTCGTGCTCGCGCCGCCCGCATCGTCCGCCTCGCGGACGCCCGTGCCGACGACGTTCAACCAGTTTCTGAAACGGCGGCCCGAATCGGGCGAATCTGCCGCCCGACGCGTGTCCGGCGAGATGGCCGCGCAGCGCGCGCCGGGAGACAGCTCCGACACCGCGCCGCGCGTGAGAACCGCCACGCCGCCCGCCACTCCGGCGCCCAGGACCCCGGCGCCGACCCCAGTGCCGGCACCGGCTTCGACATCGACATCCGAGCCCGTTTCGTTCGGATCCACGACGCGGCCGGCGACCCCCGTTTCGCCCCCTCCGACGCCCTTGGCCGCCGCGGGTTCCGCGGGTTCCACCCCGGCGGTGAAGGCGGTCCCCCGTCCGGCGGATGCGTCGTCCATCTCCGAGCCGCTTCCGAAGCTCCCACCGGGGGCCGTGCCCATTCTCACGAAGCCGATGGAAGAGCTCATGTCGTTCCCGTTCACCCCGTCGGAGGCGTTCATCGTCTCGCGCATCAACGGCATGTGGGACGTCCGGTCGATCGCCCGCATTTCGCCGTTCCCGGAACAGGAAGTGATGCGCGTCTTCCAAAAGCTCACGAAGAGCGGCGTCGTTTCCTTCAAGTGATGATTTCCTTCGACTTCCGGCCGGTCCTGTTCACGGCGATCGCGGCGGGTCTCCTCGTCGCGGTCATCGTCGTCACGCGGCAGCTCGCGAGGGCTCGCTCCGGCGCCGCCGAGCTGTCGCGCAAGAACCGCGAGCTCGCGACGCTCCGCGAGCTGACCTCGATCGTGTCCAGCGTCGCGCCGGGCCAGGAGGTCCTTGCGCGTCTGTTCGACAGCCTTCGCCAGGCTCTGCCGATCCGCGCCCTGGCGGCCGTCTCGTACGAGGAGGATCCGGACGGGCAGGCGCTCGTCGCCTTCGGCGGCGACGTGACGCTCGAACGGCGATCGTTTCTCGACTGGCTCGCCACCCAGAAGGACCTCGAGTCTCCTTTCCTGCCGGCCTCTCCCACGCCCCGCGTGGCGAGCGGGCCCGATCGCGAGCTCGTTCTCAACCCCCGCTTTTCGCACCAGGTCTTCCTGCCGCTCCAGACTCCCGCCCTCATCGCCGGCATCCTCATCGCCGAGTCCGACGACCCGTCCCTCGTCACGCCGCAGACCCTCCAGGAGCTCTCCGTCGTCTCCGATCACGTGGCGCTGGCGCTTCAGGACCGCAACCTCAGGCGGCAGATGCAGGCCGTGAACGAGCGCCTGCAGGGGCGCGCCGAGATGCTGCAGCGCATCCTCGAGGTCTCCCACGAGCTGAAGGCGCACCTCACGCTGGAGCTCCTCGTCCAGAGCATCGTTCAGGCCGTCCACCACAGCCTCGGCTACCGCGTGGTCGTGCTCTCGCTCTTCGATCCGGCCGAAAACGTCTTCGAGCGCCGTGCACAGGTCGGATTCGACGACTCGTCCCCGGGCTCCCCGCCTCGAAAGGTGCCTCGCGAGGAGATCGCGCGCTGGTTCGGCGAGCATTTCCGGATCTCGAAGTCCTACTTCGTGAGCCATCTCGACCGCAAGGAGCCCGTCGAGAATTCCGGCAAGATCGACCGCCGCCGGCGGACGACGGCGCCGGGCGCGTGGCACCCGAACGATCTGCTCTTCGTTCCCCTGACCGCGGGCGATCAGGTCGTCGGCACCCTGCAGCTCGACCAGCCGAGAGGCGGGCTCGTCCCGCGCCTCGAGGACGTCCAGGCGCTCGAGATCTTCGCGAACCAGGCCGTCACGGCGATTCACTCGGCGCGCGTGTACGAGGCGACGCGGCAGATGTCGGTGCGGGACTCGCTGACCGAGGCGTACAACCACCGGTACTTCCAGGAGACTCTTTCGCGCGAGCTCGCCCGGCACGAGCGCAGCGGGCAGCCGCTCGCTCTCGTCATGCTCGACATCGACGACTTCAAGAGGATCAACGACCGCTGGGGACACCCGGTGGGCGATCTCGTTCTGCGCGGGATCGTGGACGAGCTGACGAAGGGCGTGAGGGAGATGGACACGGTCGCGCGCTACGGCGGCGAGGAGTTCGCGCTCATCTTTCCGGAGACGACGCCCGCGAAGGCCTGGGTCGTGGCCGACCGGCTGCGAAACCGCGTGGCCGGGCGTCTCTTCGTCGCTCCCCAGCTCGACCACGCGCTCGCCGTGACGATCTCGCTCGGGCTCGCCTGCTTCCCGGAGGACGCGGGCACGAAGCGCTCGCTCATCGAGCGCGCCGACCAGGCGCTGTATCAGGCCAAGCGGAGCGGCAAGAACTGTCTCGTGACGGCTTCCTCGCTCGCAGACCTCAAGACGCTCTAGGCCGGCTCGCGAACGGAGAGAGAAGCGCGCGCCGCGTCACGGCCGGGCACCCGGCGACCGCGAAGCGCAGCGGCCAGGCGGCCGCCTCTCTCGCGTAGTCCACCCCGACGCGCGGGCCGACGAGCACGTCGAAACGCGCGCGCGGGCCGCGGGAAATCATCAGCTCGGGACCGGAGAGGGAAGCGCTGGAGAGCGCGGACGTCACACCGAGGTACGCACAGAGCTTCGCGGGACCGGAATAAAGAGATATTTGCTTAGAAAGGGAAGAGGGGGACCCCCTGCGCGCGCCCACGGCCTTTCCAGCCACCGCCGACGAGGCGCCGCCGCGGCGTCCTGCCCTATTCACCTTCAAAGAAATCTTTGTCTTCTCTTCTCCTTTCTCTCTCTCCCACTCTTCCCACCACTCCTCCGAAACAGCCGCCCTCAGCAGAACCGCCTCCGGCACGCCCTCTCGCCCCGTCACGACGTTCATGCAGAAGTGCATGCCGTAGACGAAGTAGACGTAGGCGTGGCCGCCCGGGCCCCACATGGGGGCGACGCGGGGAGTCCGCCGGCCGTTCCAGGTGTGCGCGGCGCGGTCCTTCGCTCCGAGATAGGCTTCGGTCTCGACGATGACGACCGAGCGCCGCTCGCCGTCCGGAAGCGTTCGAACGAGGCGGCAGCCGAGCAAATCTCGCGCGACGACGGCGGTCTCGCGGCGATAGAAGGACTGCGGAAGCGGACGGAGAGGCGGCACGCTATCCTCCGCCGCATGATGCCCGAGACGCGTTCCGTCCTCGTGACCGGCGGCGCCGGTTTCATCGGCTCCCATCTCGCGGACGCCTTTCTCGCGGACGGCAAGACAGTCGTCGCCCTCGACGACCTCTCGACCGGCCAGAGCTCACGGCTCCCGAGAGGGGTCCGATTTGTCGAAGGCGACATTCGGCGCTTCGATCTCGCGAGCCTCCTCCGCGAGTCGAACGTGGACACGATCCTCCACTACGCGGCGCAGATCGACGTGAGAAAGTCCGTCGAGGACCCCGTCTTCGACGCCGAGGTCAACGTCCTCGGCACGATTCGGATCGCACAGGCGGCCCTCGCGGCCGGTGTCACCCAGATCGTCTTCGCGTCCAGCGGAGGCGCGATCTACGGCGACCCGGAAGGCTTCGCGGCGGACGAGAGCCACCCCACGAACCCGGTCTCCCCCTACGGCGTCGCGAAGCTGGCCGGCGAGAAGTACCTCTTCGGCCTCGCGCACGGAACCCCGCTCGTCGTGACCGCCTTGCGGTTCGCGAACGTGTACGGGCCGCGCCAGGACGGGCGCGGCGAGGCGGGGGTGATCGGCATCTGGATGAAGAAGCTCCTCGAAGGCGGCGAATGCCTCATCAACGGCGCCGGCGACCAGTCGCGCGACTTCGTGTTCGTGGGGGACGTCGTCAAGGCAAATCTCGCGGCGGCCGCGAACCGCACCGCCGGCGTCGTCAACGTGGGCACGGGCGTCGAAACGTCCGTGAACCGTCTCTACGATCTCGTCGCCGCCGCGTGCGGGACTTCGCGGCCCGCGCGGCGCGGGCCGGCGAAGGCCGGAGAGCAGATGCGCAGCGTTCTGGACGTGACGAAGAGCCGCTCGGCCCTCGGCCTGACCGCTCTCGTGGAGCTTCCGGACGGTCTCAGCCGGACGGCGGAGTGGTTCCGCCAGACGGCGCCACCGGCCTGACGCGCCCGGACGCGGCGAGGCGGCGGGGGTCCCGGCGGATGGCCACGGCCGTGATGTCGTCCTCGGCGGGCGCGCCATGCGACCACGAGCGCGCCGCGTTGATCACGCGTTGGACCACCTCGCGCGCCGTCTCGCGCCGCGCCTGTGAAAGGAGGCGCTTGAGCCGTCCGGCGCCGAACTCGCGGCCCTTCGAATCGTGCGCCTCGACGACCCCGTCCGTGTAGAGGAGGACCAGGTCCCCCACCTCCATGTGAATCGCTCGGCGGCCATAGACCGCGTCGGGCGCGGGCCCGAGTACCATCCCGGTCGATTCGAGCTCGGTGAACGCGCCGCTCGCGGCATGCAGGTGCAGGGGCGACGGATGGCCGGCGTTCACGTACACGACGTCCCCGTTCGTCTCGAACTCGCCGTAGAAGAGCGACACGAACTTCGTCGTGAGGCGGCTCTTGTTCAGGATCCGGTTCAAGCGCTCGATCGTGCGGGCGATCTTGAAGTCGCTTCCAATGCCCATGCGCAGGCCGACGTAGATGTCGCGCACGAGGAGCGCCGCGAGGAGCCCGTGGCCGGAGGCGTCCGCGATCGCGGCGCCGAAGCTCAGATCGCCGAGCGGGAGGAAATCGTAGAAGTCGCCGCCGACGGCCTCGGCGGGGAGGGAAAGCCCGAAGATCTCGAAGTCCCCCACCTGGGGCACGGCGCGCGGAAGGATCGACTGCTGGATGCGCCGGGCGTCCTGCATCAGTCCCTCGAGCCGCTCCGTCCGTACCTTCGAGTCGACGACCGTCCGGATGATTCCGAGCGCGAGAAGAAGATCCTCGGCGCGCGCTTTCGGGTGGACGTCGAACGAAAGGAGGTAGCGCTCCCCGCCGAAGGAGACGGCCGCGAAGCGCGTCACGCCGAGGCTCCTCTCGAGCTCGCGATCCACGGACGGGTCGTCGAGGTCGGCGAGGGCGAGCCCGTCCTCCTCCGCGCGCCGGATGGGCCCGTATTCGGCGGACACCGTGATCCCCGAGGGCACGCGGCGCGAGCGGCCGAAGCCACGCTCCAGGACGTACTGGTTCTCGCGCCGGACGTAGAGCCGGCCGCCGAGGATCCCCAGCTCGTTCCGGAAGTTGCGAACGATCGCCTCGCCCACCTGCACGATCGTCGCGAGAACGTCCTCGCCGCCCGCGATGGCTTCGAGGGTCCTCTCGACGTTCTTCAGGAGAAGGCGATAGTCCATCCTAGCCGAACGTCACGCGCTTGCACGGCGCGTGCTATCCAAAGGCAGCCAGCACGCTCAGCAGACGGTCCTGATACGCGTGCCCGCTCGTATCGCGACATCCCCCGTTCAGGAGGATGCTGAAGACGTACGTCTGGCCGCTCTGCGCCTTCACGTATCCGCACAGCGTCACGACGCCCGCGACGTTCCCGGTCTTCGCCCAGACCCTTCCGGCCGTGGCCGGGCCGAGGAGCCGGTGGCGAAGAGTGCCGTCCGGCTCGCCAGCCACGGCGAGCGTGGGCTTCCAGGTCTCGAAGCGCTCCCACCGCGTCGCGAGCGCCGTCAGGAAGTCGACGTACGCCGCCGCGGAAGCCCGGTTCGAGTGCGCGCGTCCCGATCCGTCCGCGAGCTGATAGCGCGATGGGTCCAGCCCGAGCGATCCGAGGAACGCGGCCACCTCGGCCCTGCCGTTTTCCCAGGTTCCGCGGCCGCGCTTCTCGGCGCCGAGCGTCTTGAGGATCTGCTCGGCGAAAAAGGATTGCGAGCGCTTGTTGCAGACGGCGAGGGCGGACAGGAGCGGCGTCTCGTGGGTGTGGAGGAGGACGCGGCCCGAGAGCAGAGCCGGCACGCTCGCCGGCTCGGTGCGCACGGTGGGCGGGGCGTCGATGCGGATGCCGCTTTCGCGGAGGACCTGCGAGAGCGCCGCGGAGAAGTAGAGCGGCGGGTCGGGCACGGTCACGTCGCCGACCCACGTGCGGTTCCTCCCGACGGCCCCGGCGGCCCTGACCGTGTGGCTGCCGGCCTCGCGGCTGACCCCCACCCACGTGCGGCGCGCGGCCGTGACCACGTTCGAGATGAGGTTCAGAAGGGGCGGACCGAGGGGATCGAATCCCATCAGCGCGGGGCTGCCGGGCCTGAGCCCTCCGGAGGCCCGCACGAGGACGACGTTGTCGTTGTACGAGAGGGCCGACACCGGGGCCTGGTACCACCGCTGCTCCTGCTCGCTCGGCCAGTCGGGATGCGACTGCACGTCGTCGAAGAACGAAACGTCGAGAAGAAGGCCGTCCCTGATCGAACGGATTCCCTTGCTCACGAGCGACGCCGCCCAGGGCCGGAACACCGCGAGGGGATCGTCCTCGTACCAGCGGCCGGAAAGGCCGGGATCGCCCCCGCCCACCACCACGAGGTGGCCTGGGAGGACGCCGTCCACGCCGATCGGGGCATCGCGATAGAGCCTCGTCCGGAACTTGTAGTCGGGGCCGAGGCGGTCGAGCGCAGCGGCGGTCGTCAGGAGCTTCGTCGTGGACGCGAGGATGAAGGGCTTTTCCGGGTTCAGGGAGACGAGGGGCGCGGAATCGCCGAGCCGCGTGACGACGACGCCGATCTCGGAGCGCCGGGCGGGACCCCTCCGGAGCAGCGCATTCAGGCGCTGCTGGAGCGTGGCCGGCCGCGCAGGTTTTTTCGCCGCGCGCACGTCTGGAGCCCATACGAGAAGAACGGCGACGGCCGCGCCGCCGATGAGCCTGGGTATCCGCGACATCGGGTGCATTTTAGCTGAACAAGGCCTCCTTGGATACCCGGGGGGGCCCTACAATCGGCCGTGGCGCTCACGGTCGATCTCGCGGCGAAGACGATCACGCTCTCCCCCGGAACGCTCCTCGGCGGCGTGGCCCGCCGGGCCGGGTTCGACCGCGGTGAGGGGTTCGAGAGGCTCTGGATCGGCCAGGCGGTCCACCGGCGCGTGCTCGGGGAGAACCTCCTGAACGTGCCCGGCTACGCGGTCGAAAAGGCGATTCGGCTCGTGTACCTCGTGGACGACTTCACCGCGATCCTCGAGGGCCGTCTCGACGGGCGATTCGAGGAGGGCGGCCGCGTCGTCGTAGACGAGGTCAAGTCGCTGCATTTCGCCGAGGACCTCGGGAAGCTTCACGGGTCCCCTCGCCTCGAGCGCTTCCAGCTCCAGCTCCGGTGGTACATGCAGGCCGTGCACGTCGCCGAAGGCCGACCCGTTCACGGGCGCCTCGTCCTCGCGGACATCGAGACGGGCGCGACGAAGCTCCTCGACGTCGCGCACGAGCCCGAAAAAACCCTCCAGGACCTCGTCGCCCGCACCCGGATCCTCCTGGACGCTTTTTTCGAGGAGCGGGCTCTCGCCGAGGCGAAGGCCGCCGAAGCCGCGACGCTCGTCTTCCCACATGCGCACTTCCGACCCGGGCAGCGGGAGATGACGTCCTCCGTCGCGCGCGCGGCGGCGCGAGGCGAGCATCTCCTCGTCGAGGCCCCGACCGGCATCGGCAAGACCGCCGCCGCCCTGCACCCCCTTCTCGTGGGCGCGCTCGAGTCCAACCGCCGGCTTTTCGTCCTCACGGCGAAGACGACGCAGCAGGACATCTACGAAAAGACGCTGGCCGCGATCGACGGCGAGTCCTTCCGGTCCGTGAGACTCCGCGCGAAAGAGCGCATGTGCGCGAACGACGTCGTCCTGTGCCACGAGAACCACTGCGCCTACGCGAAGGACTACGGCGCCAAGATGGAAGCGTCGGGCCTCCTGGATCGTCTCCTCGCGAGCCACCGCCACCTCGATCCGGACACGGTCTTCGAGGCGGCCCGCGACGAGACGGTGTGCCCGTTCGAGGTCTCCCTCGAGCTGGCCGAACAGGCGGATGTCGTCCTGGGCGATTACAACTACGTCTTCGACCCCGTCGTGGCCCTCTCGGCGGCGCGCGAGCCGTCCGCGCTCTCCGACTCGATCCTTCTCGTCGACGAAGCGCACAACCTCGTGGACCGCGGACGCGGCTACTACTCGCCCGAGCTTTCCGATGCGTCTCTGGCGTCGCTCGAGGAGCGCATCGGCGTTTCGAACGCGAGGACGGCGTGGGATGCGGGAGAGGCCGCGCGGCGCCTGCGCAGGCTCGTGGCGGACGCGGCCGCACCCCTTGCACCCGACGAGACGGATCCCGTCGAGCTCGTGACCCTGGACGAGGAGCGTCTCGACGACCTGCGCCTCGACTTCGAGTCGCTTCTCGTGCGCCATCTCGCGGACCTCCGCGCCGGAGGCGAACGCGTGCCCGACGACCCGGTGCTCGACCTCTACTTTTCGTTCGCGCGTTTTCACGACGTCAGTAAGCGCGCGCAGCCCGAAGGCGGACGCCCCGACCCGGCTTTCGACGTCCTCGCGGCGCGCGGCAGGGGCGGCGCGCGACTCGCGATCCTCTGCAAGGACCCGTCGAAGCTCCTCGGGGAGACGCTGAACGCGGCCGCAGCCACCGTCTCGATGTCCGCCACGCTCTCTCCGCCCGAGTTCTACCGCGATCTCCTCGGGCTCGATCCCGATCGCACGTCGGTGCTCCGGCTTCCTTCGCCTTTTCCCCGGGAGAACCGCACCGTGCTCGTCGCCCCGGACGTGGATACGACCTTCGCGGCCCGCGGGCGGGGTGCCCCGCGCATCGCGGCCCTCGTTGCGGACGTGGCGCGCGCCTGCCCGGGCAACATGCTGGCGCTGTTCCCGTCGTACCGCTTCCTCGACGAGGTACGCGCCCACCTCCCCCCGCTGAACGGCCGCCGCGTCCTCAGGCCTTCCGACCGCTCGACGGAGCTCGAGCGGAACTCGGTCCTCGCGGCGATGAAGGACGGCGGCGCGCCCGTCGTCCTCTTCGCGGTCTCCGGAGGCGCGTTCGCCGAAGGCGTGGACTATCCGGGCAAGATGCTCCAGGCCGTCGTCGTCGTCTCTCCGGCGCTCCCCATGGTCCGATTCGAGCAGGAGCGCATGCGCGCCTATTTCGAGGAGCGTTTCGAGCGCGGGTTCGAGTATGCGTACGTCGTTCCGGGCATGACGCGCGTCGTCCAGAGCGCCGGGAGGCTCATTCGATCCGGCACCGACACGGGCGTCGTCGTCCTCGCCTGCCGGAGGTTCCTGCAGGCGCCGTACAGCCGCTACCTGCCCGCCGACTGGTATCTCGACGACCCCGGAGAGCTCGCGTGCATCGAGGTCGGCCGCGCGACCGAGGAGTTCTTCCTGCGCGTCAAGGCGGGCGAGCTGCCGGTCGCGACCGGCGGTTAGTCACCGTCCGGCGACGGATGCCTCGAAGGCTTCGCCGAGCAGGCCGTCTTCGGTGAGAGCGAGGACGCGGTAACGGTAGCGGTGTCCCGGGGTCGCGTCGCGGTCGAGCCAGAAGTAGCCCGTCCCGCCTTCGGAGGCCTTCGTCGCGGGGAGGGTGCTCCTCTCGAGGGCCGCGTCGGCGTCCGTCTCGTCGCGACGTTCCACGACCCAACCCAGAAGGTCTTCGTGCCGCGAAGTCTCCCACGCGAGCTCGACGCCTCCGCCCGTCCAGTTCGCTCGAGAGCTCGTGAGAGCGGCCGGATAGTCCGGAATGCGGCGCACGCGCAGAAGCATCTCGCCGGCCCCGTCGCCACCGGCGAGCACGACCTCGACACTCGCGGTGCCCGCTGCCGGAACGACCCGCGTGGCTCCCGGAGAGACCGGCAGGGAGTCGAAGCCGCCGTCCCCGCGGTAGAAAAGAAGAAGTGTCGCCGCGTGTGCGCCTGCGTCAGGGAGCGCGATCTCCAGTCCGGCCCGCTCGTCCTCGGTGCGCAGTGAGACGCGCCTCCAGCCGAGCGGTTGAGGGGCAGCCGCGACGACGTCTCCCGGGAGCCAGGTCCTCCGGGAAATGCCGGGCGAATCCCTGCGAGAAGCGCTCGCGGCAGCCAGGCGCGAAACGACGACCTCGGTCATGCGAGCGCCCAGATTCGCGGAGCCGGTCCGGCCCGCGAGGTCGCGAAGAAATGCGTCCGCCTCGTCGCCGCGTTCCCCGGCCTGCTCCCAGGCTTCTCGCACGTCCTGGGCGCCTCGCGGAAGGCGATTCTCGAGGGCCTCGAGAAAGGCCGCGAGGACCGCCGGCGACGTGAGGGCGCCGGCTTCGTCGAGAAAAGGATCCGGGATCGCGAGAACCGGGGCAGCAGGTCCGAGGTCGCGACGCGAAAGCCATGCCGCGACGCCTTCCACGGCCCAGGACGGCTCGAGGGGAGCGGCCTGCCGCAGCGAAAGGAGGGCGACCTGAAGAGCGGCATCGCTCAGTGCGTTCCCCTTCTCCCGGGTCGCCGAGGCGACGAGAATGACCGGAGAGCGCAGCGCGCCGTTTCGCTCCCGGCCGTCCCAGCCGGAGGCCGTGACGCCGGGTCCGGCGGTGAACAGGACGTTCAGCGGAGACCGGGCGGAAAGCGGCCTCGACCATCCGTCACGGTCCACGAGAGCCGAGATGAAAGCAGCGAAGTCGCGGGCCAGCTCATCGCGCTGGCCCGCCGGGATTCCCGCGTCGAAGCTCACGAAGAGCTCGCCCGAGCGAAGGGCGCGGCGCTCGGCGGAGCGGGCATAGGGCGAGCGCAGAATCTCCAGACGCCTCCGCGAGGCCGCCGCGTCCGAGGACTCGTCCGGAACGCTCGCGAACGCCGGGAGGCACGGAAACAGCGCGACCGACACGAAGACGAGAACCGCGAGGCAACGGGCCTTGACGCGCATCAGCTCTGGGGCTTGGAGTCGGGATCGGGCGCGGGCGTGCCCGGCCCCTCGACGTTGACCGCGGTGCTTTCGCCCGAGGTGACCACCTGCCGCCGGATCGCCTCGTTTCCGGCGTGGCCCCCTTCCTTGCGCGCCGCGTCTCCCGCGACCTCGACGAGGATGGCCGTGATGTTGTCGACACCCCCGCGGTCGTTCGCCACGTCGATCAGCTGTCGCACGGTTTTCTCGAGATCGTCTTCGGACTTGAAGCGCGCGAAAAGGTCCTCGTCGGGAACCATGCCCGTGAGGCCGTCGGAACACAGGAGGAACCGGTCGCCCGAGCGCACGGGAACCTCGATGAGGTCGACGGAGACGTGGGCGGCGCCGCCGAGCGCGCGCGTCACGACGTTCTTGAGCGGATGGCTCTTGGCTTCGTCCTCGCTCAGGATGCCCGCGTTCACCTGCTCCTGAACCCACGAGTGGTCGTCCGTGAGGCGCCGAAGCTCCCCGTCCCGAAAGAGGTAGGCGCGGCTGTCGCCCACGTGCACGAGCGTCGCGCGGTCCGCGTCGAAGAGAGCCGCGACCACCGTCGTGCCCATGCCCTTGAGCTCGGGCCTGTTCTGCACGGCCCGCATGACTTTCTCGTTCGCCTTCTCGACCGCGGTCGTGAGACGGTTCCCCTCGAGCGAGACGCGGCTGTTGAACCCGAAGGGCCACGAGCTTTCGTGCTCCTCTTCCGTGGCGGCGATGTATTCCTGAATCGACTCGACGGTGATCCGCGAGGCGACCTCGCCCGCGGCGTGGCCGCCCATGCCGTCGGCGACGACGAAAAGGCCGCGCTCGGAGTCGAGGAGATAGGCGTCCTCGTTGTGACGTCTCTTTCGGCCGACGTCGGTGAGTCCGAATGCGGAGACGCTCACGCCTCGATCATCCCTTCCGTCCGAAGACGCCGCTCGGGGTCTTGCGCTCGCCGCTGAGCCCCTTCTTCGGACGCACTTCCTGAAGCAGCTTCAAGGTCTCGGCGTCTTCGGGAAGCCACGTGAGAGCCTGTTCCAGATGACGCTCGGCCTTCGAGTTCAGGCCGGCCTGCATGTACAGCTTTCCGGCGTCGCGGTGAAACAGCGCGTTGTTGCCGTCGAGCCGGATCGCGGCCTCGATGGCGTCGACGCCCCGGCGGACCTGGCCCATCACCTTCATGCAGGCGAGCGCGAGGTAGTGCTGTGCCTTGGCGTCCTTGTCGTAGTGGTTCACGGACAGGTCGAACTGCGCGATGGCCTCGGGATAGTTTCCCTCCCGGTAGGCCTTGACGCCTTTCGCCAGATAGACGCGCGCCTGCGCCGCCGGGTCCTGGGAGATGGGCCGGTTCTTCTCGAGCTCGAGGTCGTGCGCCTTGCGCCGCACAGGACTCGTGAGGACGTTCATGGCCTCGGTCAGGATCTGAAAACGCTCTTCAGCCTGTTTCTTGGGGGCGGCGTCCTGAAACCGGTCGGGGTGGTACTCGCGGGCGAGCCGGCGGAACTTCTCCCGGACTTCCGAATCGGAAGCGTCTCGAGGAACCCCGAGCACGTCGTAATAATTCGTCAACTCGACCTCGCAGGGCCCTCTGCCCGCCCTACCCGGGTTGTCGGCACGGATCAGATTCTCACACCCGGGGCCCGAAATTCCAACAGCGGGTGAGAGGGCTCACGTCTCCTTGCGGGCGACCTCGCGCCGTGCCGTGGAACGGACCGCATCGGGCACGTTCCGGTCGGTGGAGAGAGTCTTCTGATCCTTGGCGCTGAGGCGCATGACGAGCGAGATGGTGACGTCGATCGGGGAGCGCGGGTTCCTCACGATGGCCCGCATGGTGCCGTAGTGGCGCATCCAGTCCCGCCTGAACGCGATCGACCGGAGGACCTCCTCCGAGACACTCTTCATGTTCGCGATAGTCTCGGCGTCTGCGTCGCGCGTCTTCGGCGACTTCAGGACAGCGGACGAGACGAGCCGATTGCGATCCTGCACGAGGAACATCCGCTCTTCCTTGTTGCCGCGGTACGCCAGCCGGATCCTGTCGACGACCGACATCGTCGCGACCCGGGCGAAGAGACTCTTCTTCTGGTCCTCGGTGAGCCCCGCGTCGTCCACGGGCACGTCCGGGGCCACGGCGGCCGGCACGTCCTCGACTGCCTCGTCCAGGTCGCGCCCTTCGTCCCTCTCGCGCTCTTTCTTGAGGAAGAACTCTTCGAGGAACTCGTCGGCCCTCCGCCGGATCTCGGGCGAGAGCCTCGGGTTCTCGAAGAGCCGCTCGACGATCACCGGGGAGGCGATGAGCCGCGTCTGGTTCGTGACGAGGATGTCCTGGAGCGGGGCATCCACGCGTTCGGCGAGCCACGCGAGCGTCTCGTCCGGGACGGCGCGATGTCGGATGAGAGGCTCGAGGACGAATGCGTCGTGCGTTCGGCGCGCCACGACCGCGAGCTGCTCGGGCCTCACACCGTCGCTCATCACGGCGCCCTTCAGACTGGCCGTGTCGAACGCCTTGAAGGACTCCTCGGCGACGGGCGCCAGCTGCTCGTCCCCGGAGGCCAGGATGCTCGCGATGGCGCGGACGAGTTCCTCGGGCGGCAGCGGGATCATTCCCCGGGCGGCGAAATCGAGGATCTGGCGCGAGGCTTCTCCTCGCTCGATCTGGGTGAGGAGATCGCCTTCCGGCGCGACGTCGGTCACGGCGAGCCAGCTTAACCGAGAGGCAGCTAACCTTCCCGGTCAGCCGTTTCGGGCTGCATCGATGACGTAGTTCTTCACGGTCTCGTGCTCTCCGCCCAGGACGCCGAGCGGCCGGCCGTCCACGATGACGTCCACCGCCCCCGCGTTCCCGAGGGTGAGCGTGAACGTGGCGCCGTTCGCGAACTCGCGTTTTGATCCCTTCGGGAAGAGCCCGCGCACCACGAGCCGTCCGTCCACGAGGACTTCGGCCCAGCAGTCGTCACGGAAGCTCAGGGTGAGCGTTCGTCCCCGCGAGCCGGCTGGGGATGCGGCGCCGGGCAGCGCGGTCCCCGCGGGCAGCGCGACCGTGGCTGCCGCGACCGCGGGGGGAAGCGCGAGCGACGCCGGCCCGCTCTCCGCCCGCGCCGCCGGAACTGCCGAGGCCTCCGGTCCGCGGCGATCGGTGCTGCGGGAACGCATGAATGCCGCCGCGCCGGTGACCACCGCGAGCGCAAGCGCGATCGCGATGCCGCGCAACGTCGTCGAGGACGACACCGAACGCCGGGGCTGCGACAGGCGGAGGCCGGCCGTGCTGGTCGTCGCCTGGTGCTGCCGCCGCAGGCACTCGGCCTCCCAGCCCGCGTGAACGTGCCGGAACGCCGTGACGGAGCGTTCGGCATCGAGGCCGAGATGAAGAGCGATGACGCGAACGAAGCCCTTGGAAAAAACGCCGGCGGGAAGCTGTTCGTAACGGCCGGATTCGAGCGCGGCGATATGCCTCATCGAAACTTTCGTCGCGGCCGACAGCTGTTCCCGGCTCACATCGCGTAATTCGCGTTCGCGGCGAAGTTCTTCGCCGAATTCCTGGGCAGTTTCGGCAGTCACCCGGTTCCCCGTAAGACGTTAGCCTATGGTGACTTACCGCCCCTGTCAACGAAATTCGGGCCGTTTCCGAGGAGTCTACGCGCGCAGGCCGCAAGGAGCGCGTCCGCCGCGGGGTCTTCCGCGAGTCTCCTCCATTCCTCACGCGACGCCGAGGTCAGGAGCGAAAGTGCCGCGGCCCGCGGTGTGACGCAGTGCGTCAGGAGGGCGACTCGGATCGGGGGCCGGCTCGCCCAGTGCCTGTCGCGCGCGAGGAGAGCGAGCGCTTCGGGCCGCGGATGCCCGGTCGCGAGCCACCGCTGGAGGTCGTCGGACGTGAGCCGCGGATTCGTCAGCGCCGCCTCGAGGACGCGAAGGTCCGGATCGTCCAGGAGGGACGGAAAGAGCGCCGCAGCGGCGAGCCGCGCGACCGCGACCTTCTCGCCCAACGCGAGGAATCTCAGGGCATCCTGGAGCTTCCGATTCGCCGAGACGCGAACCGGCGGAGGGGCACGCTGCTCGCGGCCGATGTCGAGCAGGTCGCGCCAGGTGAGGTCCTCGAGGCACCGGAGCGCCGCGTGTCGGGGTGTTTGCGGGTGCGCGGCGATGAGGCGCCGCACGCTCCGGAACGCGAGGAGCGTCTTGGAGGAGAGGATCTCCTCGATCATCGCCTCCGAAGCTTGCGGGTGCCGGAGAGCCTGAAGCGCATCGCGCTCCGTGAGGCGGGGAAGGTTGTCGGCGACGAGCGCGGCGAGGGTCGGGCGGTCCGCGCTCGAGATCCGGGCAGACAAGCCCGTATTGCCTTCGGCCACGTCAGCCCTTCGTCGTCGCAGCCGCGAGCGCGCGCACGAGGCCCGCGGCGGCTTCGACGGGATCCCGGCCCTCCTGAAGGGCCTCTTCCATCGAGCCCACGACCGCGCTACCGACGACGACTCCGTCCGCGAAGGAAGCGACGGCGCGCACCTGCTCCGCCGTGGAGACGCCGAAGCCGACCGCGATCGGAAGGCGTGGCACGTTCTTCCGGACGCGGGCGACGAGCGCCTCGAGCCCAACGGGAAGCTCCGTGCGCGCTCCCGTGATGCCCGCGCGCGACACGACGTAGAGGAACCCGCGCGACAGCGATCCCGCCCGGCGGATACGCCCGTCCGGAGAGGTCGGCGCCACGAGATACACCGGATCGAGCTTCGCGCTCTTCAGGATCGACGCGAATCCGCGGCCCTCCTCGGGCGGAAGGTCCGTGACGAGAACCCCGTCCGCACCCGCCTCGGCCGCGCGGTGCGCGAATTCGGCCTCGCCCATCGCGAGGATCGGGTTCGCGTAGGTGAAGACCACGACGGGTGCTGCGAAGCGGGCGGCGCGCAGCTCCGCGAGCAGCGAGAGAGCCGCCGGCAGCGTCGTCCCCGACGCGAGCGCGCGCTCGCTCGCGCGCTGGATGACCGGCCCGTCGGCGAGAGGGTCGCTGAAGGGGATCCCGAGCTCGACGACGTCGGCCCCGGATTCCGCGAGCGCGGGCAGGAGCCGCCGCGTCGTCGCGAGGTCCGGGTCGCCGGCCTCCACGAACACCACGAGAGCCGCGCGACCCGAAGCCTTCGCTCTTCCGAAGGCGCGCCCGATGGGATTCACAGCGTGACGCCCTCGCGCCGCGCCACGGAAGCGACGTCCTTGTCGCCGCGGCCGGAGAGATTCACGAGAAGGACCGTGCCCTTCGGCCGTCGGGGAGCCTCGGCGATGGCCCAGGCGACCGCGTGCGCCGTCTCGAGAGCGGGAATGATGCCCTCGGTTTCGGCGAGGCGGTGGAAGGCCGCGAGAGCCGCCTCGTCGTCGACGGAGACGTATCGCGTCCTTCCGAGCTCGGCGAGGCGCGCGTGCTCGGGTCCGACGGCAGGATAGTCGAGCCCGGCGGAGACGGAGTGCGTCGGGAGGACCTGCCCGTCCGCGTTCTGCAGGATGAGCGTGCGCGTGCCGTGGAGGACGCCGATCGAGCCCTGGCCGAAGCGCGCCGCGTGCTCGCCGGGCGAGAGGCTTCGGCCTCCGGCTTCGACCCCGACCATCTCGACCCCGGGGAAGGGAAGGAACTCCCGGAAGAGGCCGATCGCGTTCGAGCCCCCGCCCACGCAGGCCACGAGGAGGTCCGGCAGCCTTCCGAGAAACCTGCGGCTCTGAGCGAGGGCCTCGCGTCCGATGACCGCGTGAAAGTCGCGGACCATCGTCGGAAACGGATGCGGTCCCAGGACCGAGCCGAGGACGTAGTGCGTCGTCGCCGTCGACGCGACCCAGTCGCGCATCGCCTCGTTGATCGCATCCTTCAACGTGCGCGTGCCGCCCATCACGGGCACGACCGTCGCGCCGAGGAGCTTCATGCGGTAGACGTTCAACGCCTGGCGCTCCACGTCCACGGCCCCCATGTAGACGACACACGAGAGCCCGAGGAGCGCGCAGGCCGTGGCCACGGCGACGCCGTGCTGGCCGGCACCGGTCTCCGCGATGACGCGGGACTTCCCCATGCGGACGGTGAGCAGAGTCTGGCCGAGCGCGTTGTTGATCTTGTGGGCGCCCGTATGGAGGAGATCCTCGCGCTTGAGGAAGATCCGCGCGCCCCCGAGGCTTTCCGAGAGCCGCTTGGCGTACGTGAGCGGCGTGGGACGTCCGGCGTACGTCTTGAGGAGATCGTCCAGCTCGCGCCGGAATGCAGGATCGCGCCGCGCGTCCCTGTAGGCACGGGAGAGCTCCTCGAGCGGCGCCATGAGCGTCTCCGGCACGAAGCGCCCACCGAAGGCGCCGAACCGGCCCTGCGCGTCGGCCTCCGGGGGACGGAAAGCGGCTCCTCTCGCTTCAGGCACCTCGAACCTCCTTCACGAACGCCGCGATCTTCGCCGGGTCTTTGACTCCCGGCGCCGTCTCGACGCCCGACGAGACGTCCACGACGTCGGGTCTCACCTTCCTCACCGCGTTCGCCACGTTCCCGGGCTGCAGTCCGCCCGCGAGCACCACGGGTCTCGAGCGATCGATCCCTTCCAGGAGACTCCAGTCGAAGACGCAGCCCGTGCCGCCTCCCGCTCCGGCGACGGACGTGTCGAAGTGGAGGGCATCGCCTTCGGCTTTGCTCGCCGAGGAGAGGTCGTCGCGGCCGACGCGAATGGTGTTCCAGAACGTGATGTCCGAAGAGAAGAATTCCTTAGAAGGTGAAAGAGCGGGGTTGGGCATTTGAACGACGTCCGGGCGGACAAGGTCGACGATGCGCTGCACGTCCTCTTCCGTCGCCGTCTCGTCGAAAACCGCCACGACGCCCTTCACGCTGCCTTTCGCTTTCATTCGCAGAAGTCTCCCCTCTTCAGGCGTCAGTCGCCGCGGCGACCGCGGCGCGAAGACGAGGCCGATCCAGTCCACGCCCTGTTCCAGACAGGCATCCACGTCTTCCCCCCGCGTGATCCCGCAGATCTTGACCTCCGTCGCGTTCTCGCCGCGCAGCGCGCGCAGCGTCGCGGCGGGGTCCGTAGCCTTGAGAAGCGTCTCACCCACCAGAAAGGCACCATAGCCCGCGGCGGCGAGCGCCTCGACATCGTGCCGCGACCGGATGCCGCTCTCGGCCACGCGCGCGACCGACGCCGGAAGGAGCGCGCCGAGGCGCGCCATTCCGGCCAGGTCGACTTCGAAAGTCCTCAAGTCGCGTGAATTCACGCCGACGATCTCGGCGCCCGCGCCGAGCGCCCGCTCGATCTCCCCCTCGTCGTGCGCTTCCACGAGAACCGCGAGTGCGCGGGACCTCGCGGCCGCATGGAGCCGCCCGAGGGTGGCGTCATCGAGGGCCGCGACGATGAGAAGCACGGCGTCGGCGCCCAGAGCGGCCGCAAAGTCCAGCTGGATCTCGTCCACCACGAAGTCCTTCATGAGGACGGGCAGGCCCGACGCCGCCTTCGCGCGTGGCAGCCACGAGGGGTCGCCGCCGAAGAAATCCTGCTCGACGACGACGGACACCGCCGAGCCGCCGCCACGCCGGTAGGCGCGCGCGACGGTTTCGATGCGCGACGCGGCGTCGGGAAGGATCAACCCCGCGCTCGGCGAGCGGTGCTTGATTTCGGCGAGAAACACAGGAAGAGGAAGAGAAGAGATTTGCTTAGAAGGGGAAGAGAGGGAACGCGCGAAGCCGACTCCGTCCGGCGGAGCAGCGGGCTGCGCTGCAGCGGCAGAGGCGCGCACCTGGGCACCCATCTTGGCGGTGAACTCCCCCGCCGCGATGCGCCGCCGCTTTGCCGCGAGAATCTCGCTCAGAACCGATTCGCCCACCCCTCTTACCCCTTCTAAGCAATCTTCAATCTTCTCTCTCGTCCCCTCGCGAGATCCGAATGAGATCTTCGAGAGCCGTCGCCGCTTTCCCGTCCTCGAGCGCGGCCTCGGCCCGCGCCACGCCTTCCCGGAAATCCGAGGCGATGCCCGCCACGACGAGCGCGGCGGAGGCGTTCATGAGCACGACGCTCCGCGCGTCGCGCCGGAAGCCGCCGAGGACGGCCCGCAGAATCTCCGCGTTCGTCACGGCGTCTCCGCCACGGAGCGCGTCGGGGCTGCCATCGTCGAGGCCGAAGTCCACCGGGCCGAGCTGCAGAAGCTCGACGTCCCCGCCGCGAACCTCGGCGGCGAAGGTGCGGCCGAAGGGCAGGAGCTCGTCCCCTCCCGTCTCGTGCGAAAAGACGAGTCCGTGCTCCGTCCCGAGCGCCGCGAGGGCGCCGGCGATCACCGGGACGCGCTCGGGATGATCGACGCCGACGATCTGACGTGTGACGCCGGCGGGATTCGAAAGAGGCCCGGCGAGGTTGAAGACGGTGCGCAGGCCCAGCTCGCGCCTGAGCGGACCGACCTTCTTCATCACGGGGTGATAGAGCGGCGCGAAGAAGAACGTGACGTTCGCGCGGGCGAGCGCCTCGGCGGCGAGCACGGGCGACATCTCGATGTCGACGCCGAGCGCCGCGAGCACGTCGGCCGAACCGCAGGCGGAGGAAACCGCGCGGTTGCCGTGCTTGGCGACCGGCGCGCCGGCTCCGGCGGCGACGAAAGCGGCGGCCGTCGAGACGTTGAACGTGCCGAGTGAATCGCCTCCGGTGCCGCAGACGTCGATCGCGCGCGCGGCCAGCGCGGCATCCACCGGAGGCCTCAGCGAGCGCGCCCGGAGGGCGTCCACGGCGCCCGCCACGGCCTCGACCGTCTCGCCCATGGCGGCCAGGGCCGAGAGAAGGCCTCCCGCGATCGCCGCCGGGATCTCCTCGTCGAGGAGCGCCGAGACGGCGCTCCTCGCGTCCTCGCGCGTCAGGCGCCTTCCACGCGTCACGGAATAAAGCGCGCGATGGGCCGCCGTCGTCATGCGAGCCGCCCGGCGACGAAATTCTTCAGGAGACGCTCCCCCTGGGGCGTGAGGATCGACTCGGGATGGAACTGCACGCCCACGAGCGGGAGTGTCCGGTGCGCCAGTCCCATCACGAGGCCGTCCGCGCTCGTCGCCGTGACGCGCAGCGCGGCGGGTACCGAATCCTTCTCGACGACGAGGGAGTGATAGCGCGTGGCCGTGAACGGGTTCTCGAGGCCTTCGAAGAGCCCTCTCCCGTCGTGCGCGATCTCGGAGGTCTTTCCGTGCATGAGGACGGGCGCCCGGGAGACCTTTCCGCCGAAGACGGCGCCCAGAGCCTGATGGCCGAGACACACGCCCAGGAGCGGGATGGTCTCGTTCCGGCGGAAGAGCTCGCACGAGATCCCGGCATCCTCGGGGCGGCCCGGCCCCGGTGACACGACGAGCCGGTCGGGCTTCGCGGCGAGAACCTCGTCCACGGACAGGGCGTCGTTCCGCACCACGCGGACGTCGTCGTCGAGGGTCGACAGAATCTGGACGAGGTTGTATGTGAAGGAATCGTAGTTGTCGATCACGAGGATCATCGGTACGTCCCCGCTCTCTCCACGGCGCGCATGAGAGCGCGCGCCTTGTTCTCGCATTCGGTGGCCTCGGACTCTGGATCCGAGTCCGCGACGATCCCCGCCCCGGCCTGGATGTGCATCGTGCCGTTCGCCACGACCGCCGTTCGAATCGCGATCGCGACGTCGAGGTTGCCGGCGAAGTCGAGATAGCCCACGGCTCCCCCGTAGGCCCCCCGTCTCACGGGCTCGAGATCCTCGATGATCTCCATCGCGCGAATTTTCGGCGCCCCGGTCAGCGTGCCCGCCGGAAACGTGGCGGTCAGCGCATCGACGGCGCCCTTGTCGGGCGCGAGGACGCCCGTCACTCGCGACGCGATGTGCATGACGTGCGAGTAGCGCTCGACGTGGAAGAAGTCCTTGACCCGGATGCTGCCGGCCTTCGCGACCCGGCCGAGGTCGTTCCGGCCGAGGTCCACGAGCATCACGTGCTCGGCGCGCTCCTTCGGGTCGGCGACGAGCTCCCTCTCGAAGGCGAGGTCCTCCTCCCGCGTCGCCCCACGCGGCCGGGTCCCGGCGAGCGGAATCGTCTCGGCCGTCGACTCTCCCGCTGAGGCGGCCACGTGGACGAGACGCTCGGGGGACGCGCCGAAGATCGCGCCGTGAGGCGTTCTGAGGTAGTACTGGTAGGGCGAGGGACTGAGGGAGCGCAGGGCGCGATAGACCGCGAAGGAATCGCCCGTGAACGGCGCGGACCACCTCCGCGAGAGGACGACCTGGAAGACGTCCCCCGCGCGGATGTGCTCCTTCGCGCGCTCGACGGCGGACAAGAAGGACGGAAGAGGAAGAGATTCTTCGAATGAGAGAGAGGGGGACGGAGCCGGAGCCGTGGGCACGGGCGTCGCGGTGGCGCGGGCTTGAAGGTCCCGTAGCCTTTCGAAGGCTCTCTTGTCCTCGCCGGTTCCTTCCCCGGCGTGGGTGACGAAGAGAAGCCGGTGACGCACGTGATCGAACGCGATGACCGCGTCGAAGATCCCGAACCAAGCGTCGGGCATCCCGATCGGGTCAGGCTTCGAGTCGGGCAGCCGCTCGAGCCGGCGCACCGCGTCGTAGCCCACGTAGCCGACGGCCCCGCCCGTGAAGGGAGGCAGGTCCTCGCCTCCCGCCGCCGTCACGTGGCGAGGAAGCGTCCGGAGCGCGTCGAAGGGATCGCTCGCCCGGCCCGAGATCTCGCCCGACGGCGACGCGCCCAGGAACGACCAGCGCGCGACACGGTCTCCGCCCTCGACCGATTCGAGGAGGAAGCACGGCCCACCCCCGGAGAGGAGTCCACGCATCAACGCGACCGGAGTCGTGAGATCCGCCGGCTGCTCGACGACGACCAGCTGCCCGGGCGCTTTCACGGCCTCTCTCGGCGCGGCGCCTTCCGGCGCTCGACGAGCTTCAGAGCGACCTCGCCCGGCGCGACGCCGCGCGCCGTCAGGAGAACGGCGAGATGGTAGAGCAGATCGGCCGCCTCGCCGGCGAGCGCTCCCGCGTCGCCGGTGACCGACGCGAGCGCCGTCTCGACGGCTTCCTCCCCCACTTTCTGGGCGATGCGCGGCACGCCGGCATCGAGGAGCTGATTCGTGTACGACCCGGCGACCGGCGACTCCTTCCGCGCGCGGACGACCGCGAAGAGAGCCGTGAGGTCGAGCGCGTCCGCGGATCCCGCATCCTTCCCGGCGACCCCCAGCGTCTCGACAGACGAGAAACACGAATCCGCCCCGGTATGGCAGGCCGGACCCGACGGACGAACGTCGTAGAGCACGGCGTCGTCGTCGCAGTCGAGCGAGATTCCGACGACGTGCTGCACGTTTCCGGACGTCTCCCCCTTCTTCCAGAGCTCCTTCCGCGATCGGCTGTAGAAGTGCGCCAGGCCGGTCTCCCGCGTCCTGGCGAGGGCCTCCGCGTTTGCCCAGGCGAGCGTGAGGACGTTGCCCGTCACGACGTCACGCATGATGACGGGGACGAGCCCGCTCGCGTCGTAGCGGGGCAGGAGAGTGCGCACGTGCGCCGGCGCGGGACGAACCGCGAGCCCGGCCCGGCGCATCGCTTCCTTGACCGCGCCTACCGTGAAGACGCGGTCGTGGAAAAGTGAGGCCGCGAGCACGGCGTCCGCGCCGCCGATGACGACGGCCTTTGCGAAATCGTCGAGCTGGCCGGCTCCCCCTGAAGCCACGATCGGAACCTCGACGGTCGCACGCACCGAACGGAGCATCTCGAGGTCGAACCCCGCCTGCGTTCCATCCGCGTCGACGGACGTCAGGAGGATCTCGCCCGCGCCCGCTGCGGCTGCCGCGGAGGCCCATCCCGTCACGGTCCGGTCGGTCGGACGGCGTCCCCCATGCGTCATCACGCGCATCACCGAGACGCCGCTCGCGTCGCGCAGACGCTTGCCGTCGATCGCGACGACGACGCATTGCGATCCGAATTGCCCGGCAAGCCTCGTGATGAGAGAGGGGTCTTCGACCGCGGCGGTGTTCACGGTCACCCGGTCGGCCCCGGCGCGGAGAAGCGCATCCGCGTCCTCGACGGACCGGACCCCTCCACCAACGGTGAACGGGATCGAGAGAGCTTCGGCCACGTGCGAGACGAGCTCCACGAGCGTGCCGCGCTTCTCGTGAGCGGCGCGGATGTCGAGGAATGCCAGCTCGTCGGCGCCTTCTGCCTCGTAGCGCACCGCGGCCTCGACCGGATCGCCCGCGTCGCGGAGGCTTTCGAACGAGATGCCCTTGACGACGCGCCCGCCCGCGACGTCGAGGCAGGGGATGACGCGAACCGCGACCGTCATGAAGACCTCCCCTGGTCGCGGGCCGCCCTCAGCCGCGACACTGTCGTGGCGCCGGAATGAAGCGCGCGGCCGAGGATGGCGCCGCGAGGTCCGCCCGCGAGCGCGTGGTTCACCAGCTCGAGGTCTTCTTCGCCGCGCATGCCGCCCGACGCGAGGATCTCGCCTCCGAACACGCGGCGCACGGCGGACAGGAGCTCGAGATTCGGGCCGGTCATGGCCCCGTCCCGCGAAACGTCCGTGACGAGAAGAGCCGAGACGCCGAGATCCGCGAGCGAGCGGGCGGCGGAAACGGCGTCTCCCATTCCGGCATCCTCGGTCCAGCCACGCACCGTCGGACGCCCGTCCTTGCAGTCGAGAGCGACCACGATGCGGGACGACAAAGACGAAGAGGAAGAGGAAGAGGAAGAGGAAGATTTTCTTAGAAGGTGCGTGAGGGCTGCGCGGTCGAGCAGCGCAAGGCTGCCGATAACCGCGCGTGCCCCGTTCCCCCTTTCTAAGAAATCTTCAACAGCTGCGGCCGTACGCAGCCCTCCCCCGACCTGCACAGCGACCCCCGCAGCGTCCGAAACAGAAAGAATTTCTTCGATCTCCTGTTCGTTGCTGCCCGTCCCGAACGCCGCGTCGAGGTCCACGACGTGGATCCCGTCGGCGCCCTCGGAAGCGAATCGCTCCGCGGCCCGGGCGGGGGGCTCGTCGTAATACGTCACCTCTTCGCGCTTGCCTTTCAGCAGCCGGACGACGTGGCCGCCCATGACGTCGATCGCGGGCCAGAGAGCGAGTCGCTCGTCGCTCACGCCGCGTCCTCTCTAAGAAAATTCGAAAGGAGGATGCGGCCGCTTTCCGACGACTTCTCCGGGTGGAACTGGCAGCCCCAGACGCTTCCCCGCTGCACGATGGCGGCGAATTCCCCGCCGTGGTCGCAGGCCGCCGCGACGTCCGCGGCGTCGACGCCCTCGGGCCTGAAGGAATGGACGAAGTAGACCCAGCTTCCGTCCGGCAGTCCCTCGACGAACCCGTCGGGGCGACGGGTCAGGAGCTGGTTCCAGCCCACGTGGGGCGTGCGGACGCGCGCGCCGAAGGGGCGGACGCGGCCCGGCACGAGCCCGAGACCCTTGTGCACTCCGTGCTCCTCGCTTTCCTCGAAGAGGAGCTGGAAGCCGAGGCACAGGCCGAGGAGCCGCCCTCCGCGCTTGACGGCGGCACGCACGGCGGACTCGAGGCCGGTCTCGAGAAGGCGGCTCATCGCCGGTTCGAAGGCGGCGACGCCGGGAAGCACGAGCCGTCGGGCGGATGCCACGCGGTCGAGGTCGGCCGTGAAGTCCACCTCCGCGCCGAGGCGACGGAACGCCCGGATCACCGAGGCCGTGTTGCCGACCCCGTAGTCGACGAGCGTGACGGACGAGCCGGCGGGCGTCGTCATGCCGTGAGCGTTCCTTTCGTCGAAGGCACGTCCGTGCCCGTGACCGCCATCGCCTGGCGCAGCGCGCGCGCCGCCGACTTGAAGACCGCCTCGGCCGCGTGATGGCCGTTCTTCGCGCGGACGACGTCCACGTGAAGGTTGAACTTGCCGCGAAACGCGGCGGACTTCCAGAATTCCTCGACGAGCGCGAACGGAAAGTCCTTCGTGACGAGGAGGAGCTCCTTGTCGACCGGCGACTCGAAGACGATGTAGGGCCGGCCCGAAAGGTCGACGACGGAGCGCGCGAGCGCTTCGTCGAGGGGGACGAGGGCCGTCCCGAATCGTTCGATTCCCGCCCGCGAGCCGAGCGCCTGGTCGAGCGCCTCGCCGAACGCGAGGCCGACGTCCTCGACGGTGTGATGGGCGTCGATGTACACGTCCCCCGCCGCGCGCACCGTGAGGTCGACGCGCGCGTGCTTCGCGATCGTCTCGAGCATGTGCGACAGGAAGCCCACCGGCGTCTCCACGTCCGCCCGTCCGTCGCCGTCGAGAGCCAGGGCCAGGGAAATGGACGTCTCCTTCGTCTTCCGCTCGACCGTTCCGGACCGGCTCATATCACCTCCAGGAAGGACTCGAGGAAGAGATCGTTCTCGGCCTGTGACCCGATCGAGACCCGCAGCCGTCCGGGCGCAGCCGACGTCATGTCGCGGACGAGGATGCCCCGGTCGAGGAGGCCGCGGCGCACCCGCGGCGCATCGGCCCCCGGGGGCGTACGAAGAGGAAGTTGGAACGCGAGCTGGCGACGGCGGAGCCGGCAGCGCGAAGCGTCGCGGCGACCCGTTCACGTTCCGCCGCGATCCTCCTCACGTGCTCCCGCGAAACCTCCGGATGGGAGAGAACGGCGATGGCCAGCTCCTCGGCCGCGAGGTCCACGCTGAACGGCAGGATGGCCTTCTCGACCTCGCGGACGAGCGCGGGATCCGCGACCGCATATCCGATGCGAAAGCCCGCCGCCGCGTAGGCCTTCGAAAGGGTGCGGAAGACGACGAGGTTCGCGCGCGGGCCGACGAGGGGGAGCGCATCGTCCGCCGGCTCCGCGAAGTCCACGTACGCCTGATCGAGAAGGACGACCCGGGCGGCGTCGAGGAGGCGCTCCAGGAAATCTTTCCCGACGACGCCGCCGGTCGGGTTGTTCGGCGAGCAGACGAGCGGAACGGCGCCCGGCTCCCGCGAGGCTTCGAGGAACGCGTCCTCGGCCAGCGCGAAGTCGGGTCCGGTGCGCGGCACCTCGGCGACACGCGAAGAGGCGATCGCGGCGATCTGCCGGTAGAGCGAGAACGTGGGCGTCGGGAGCACGAGGGTCCCTCCGCCGGCAAACACGGACACGGCGGCCAGGATCACCTCTCCCGAGCCGTTCCCGACGACGATCTCCTCCGGGCGTCGGCCGACCGCGTCCGCGATGGCCCGTTTCAGGCGCGGCGCTCCGAATTCCGGATAGCGGCCCCACCTTTTCGCCGCGAGGCGCGCGAGGACCTCGGTGCGGATCTCCTCGGGCACGTCGAACGGCGACTCGTTGAAGTCCAGCTTCGCGCGGAGCGGCGGCGCGTCCTCGGGGACGAGGCGATAGGCCTCGAGCGCCCGGATCTCCTCGCGGATCGGCACGGTCCGGCGCGTCATGGCGCCCTCCGTTCGAGCGCGGCCGCGTGCGCCGCGAGGCCTTCGAAGCGCGCGAGAGCGGCGGCCGGCCGCGCGAGCCGGCGCGCGGCGTTCGCCGTCGCCTTCACCGATCGGCCCCAGCGCCGGAAATCGCGCACGGAGAGGCCCGAGAAGCTGCGCGCCGCGCCCCCGGTCGGGAGCACGTGGTTCGGACCGGCGAGGTAGTCACCGAGCGCGGTCGGTGTCGAAGAGCCGATGAAGAGGGCGCCTGCGGTCGGAAGAAGCTTGCCGCTGAATCTCTCCGCGGACTTCCCCATCAACTGCACGTGCTCTGCGGCGATCTGCGAGCCGGCGGAAGCAGCGAGAGATATTTCTTTGAAAATGAAGATCCGGCCGCGCCGGAACAGCGAGGCGCGCGCGGCGGCCGCATTCACCTTCAAGGAAAACGAATCGAGGGCTCGCAATTGGGCCGAGACCGCGGCCCGTACTGCGGCGGCGAGCCTGCTTGAATTCGTAAACAGAAGACACATCGCGTCCGGATCGTGCTCGGCCTGTGCCAGAAGATCCGCCGCCACGAGGTCCGCGTCGGCATCGGCGGAAGCGACGATCAGGACTTCCGACGGACCCGCCGGCATGTCGACCGCCACGAGGCCCGACACGAGGTGCTTCGCCGCCGCTACGAAGCGGTTGCCGGGGCCCACGATCTTCGCGACACCACAGACGGAGACGAGCCCCGCGACTCCGTGAGCGCCCCCCGCGAGCAGCACCTCGTCGACACACAGCTCGCGCGCCGCCCACCGGAGCTCGGGACTCGCCTCCCAAGCGTTGGGCGGCGTCGCGACGACCACGCGCGGCACCCCCGCGACGCGCGCCGGCACGACGCCCATCAGGAGCGAAGACGGATAGAACGCACGGCCTCCCGGGACGTAGACGCCGACGGATTCGAGCGGCACGGATTTCTCGACGAACGAGACGCCGAGGGAGTCCTTGAAAGAGAAGCCCGACGAAGACGATGAGAGCTGCTTGCGGTGATACGCCTCGATGCGGCGGCGGGCGAGGCGGAAGGCAGAAGCGAAAGACTGATCCACACGAGATGGCTTTTCAAGACACGGATCAATACAGATCTTCTTAGAAGGGTAATGGGGCCGCTCGCTTTGTCGCACCGCCGTCGTCGGTCCGTCACGCCGCTGCCCCTCTCCCCCTTTCATAGAAACCGTTCTCTTCGAACCGTGGGCGCGCGCCGGTTTGAGGTCGAAGCGCTCCACGTACTCCCGGAGCGCGGGTTCCCCTCTTCGCAGAACGTCCTCCACAACCGGCAGGATCTGCTTCAACGTGGAGAAGTCGGGCGCCGCGCCCCGCCGGCTCTTCAACAGCGTTTCCAGCTCCCGTCGCCCCTCGCGCGTCGACGCGTCGACGGTCTTCATCACGACTTCCCGGTCCCCGCGCGCACGTTCGCGCGCAGGCGTTCGACGAACGCCGCGATCTCGGTCCGCCGCGCCACGAGCGCGCCACGCCCGAGGATGAGCGTCGCGCGGCTCGGAAGAATCGTCTCGATCTCGGCGAGTCCGTTCGCGGCCATCGTGGATCCCGACTCGATCAGGTCCACGACGACGTCCGTGAGCTTCAACGCGGCGGCGAGCTCCACGGAGCCCGCGAGAGGAACGATCTCGTGAGCGATCTTCCTCTCGTCGAAATAGCGGGCGGCGAGGCGGCGGTACTTCGTTCCCACGCGCACGGGCTGCCCGTCCGGTCTGAAAGTCTCCCCGGCCCTCCCGATGAGCGACAGTCGGCACGCTCCGAAGGGCAGCTCGACGGGCGACGTCACGTCCTCTCCGCTCTCGGCGACGCGGTCACTGCCCACGATGCCCAGATCGGCGCCTCCGTGCGCCACGTAGGTTGGCACGTCGTCGTCCTTGAGCAGAAGGAGCTCGAAAGCGCCGTCCGCCGCGGAAACGAGAAGACGCCTGCCGTCCGGGTCGTCGAACGCAGCGCCTGCCGCGCGGAGCACCGCGAGCGCCTGCGGCAGGAGCCTTCCCTTGCCCACGGCGATCCGGAGGGGTCGCGTTCCCCCGTCCGCGTCGGCGCCGTCGATCGCGGCGCCGAGCGCCTCGAGCCCGATGCAGAACCCGAGAGCGGGTGCGGCTGTTCCAAAGCGAGCGAGGAGGCCGTCGTACCGGCCGCCTCCGGCGATCGTACCCTCTCCGCCCGAGGCGTCCACGCTGAACGTGAGCCCCGTGTAATAGGGAGCCAACGGGGTATCCGCCAGGTCCACGACGACCGGCAAGCCGGGCCTTGCGGTTTTCGCCACGGCGACGGCCCGCGCGAGCTCCGCGGCAGCGCCCGCGAGAACCGGCAGCCGGAAGAGTCCCGAGCCGGAATCGAAGCCGACGAGGAGAGCACGGGCAACTTCCGAGGCGGCCTCTTCGGTCGCGCCCGACCGGAAGAGCAGCGCTTCGAGCTGCGTCACGTGCCGCGCCCGCGCCGTCGCGGCAGCCTCGGTGAGGCCCGCGCCCCCTCCGCGCGCCAGAGCCGGCGCGACGGCGGCGAGCAACCGTTCGAGAAGGCCCGCCCAGCCCAGCGTCAGCCTCAGGCGCTCGGCAGGAACGTCCCCGAGACACGAGAGCGCGAGGGCGAGCATCTCGCCGTCGACTTCCGGCCGTCCGTCGCCGTAGCGCTCCGCTCCCACCTGCGCGAACTCCCGCCGCCGCCCGACGCCCGTCTCTTCATCGCGCACGACGTCGCCCCTGTAGAACAGCGACACGGGATCCGAGATCGCGCCGAGGCGCGGCGCGACGACGCGTGCCGCCATGGGCGTGAAGTCCGCCCGAAGAGAAAGAGTGTTGCCCTGCCGGTCGAGGAACCGGTAAACACGCTCGTCTCCCTCGGCCGTCACGCCGGCGTAGGGATCCGCGAAATCGAGGACCGGGAGGATGACCTCGCGCAGGCCGGCCTCCTGGAGCTTCCGAACGACGGAATCCTCCGCCTTGCGGCGCCGCTCGGCCGCGTCGAAGAGGAACGCCTGTACCCCGCGCGGGAGGTTGGGATCGGGACGGTCGGACTTCATGCGGGAATCTCAGGATGGGGATGAAGCGACTCTTCGAAGAATTGGAAAGCCATCCGCAAGCGGGAAGGCAGGCGCTCGAGAAGCTCTCTTGGAGTCGTCCGCTTTCCCGTGAAAAGCGTTGCCTGGCCCGCGGCCTGGAGCAGGAGCAGCGTCTGCCCATCCACGACGCGCGCCCCGGCAGCGCGTGCCGCCTTCGCGAGCTCGGTGCCGCCCTCTCGGTAGGGCGCGTCGATGACGAGCATACCGGGGCGGAGGAGGCCCGGGTCGCACGGGAGGGGATCCCCCGCGCGGAGACCGAGGGAGGTGGCGTTGACGATGACACTCGCGGCGGGCCATGCCGCTTCGGACTTCTTCGAAAGCGCGCGCACGCCGGTTTCTCTGGCGAGGTCTTCGCCGCGCTCCTTGGTCCGGTTCGAGAGGAAGACCTCCCATCCCCTTTTTCTAAGAACATCCACCGCGACCCGAGCCGCACCACCAGCCCCGAAGACGATTGCGACCCCCGCATTCGCTTTCTCTTTCCTTTTCTCCCTCAAAGGATCTTCAATCACGGCCTCGAAGGCATCGCGATCCGTGTTTGTCCCGCGCAGTCGGAGCGGCTGGCCCGGGGCGCTCGACCTGAGCAGCGTGTTGACCGCCTTCTCGCCGTCCTCGTCCGTGCCGGCGAGATGCGCGGCCTCCTCCTTGAACGGGATGGTCACGGACGCGCCGGCGAGAGGAAGTCCGAGGCTGTCGAACGTCGCGACCAGCGGCTCGAGCTCCTCCGTTAGCGAGCGCATTGCGAACGGTACGTAGAGCGAATCCTGACTGAGCGCCTCGAAGCTCGCGTTGTGGAGGGCGGGCGAGAGTGAGTGCGAGACGATGCCTCCCAGGAGTCCGAAGAGCCGGGACACCTTTCGCCTCCGGCCGACGCCGTAGATCTCCGCCAGGTCGAGGGCGAGGAGCTGCCCCGGCGCCGTCCCGCGCCCGGGAAGGAGGGCGCCGTACGCGAGCGAAGCCCCGAGATACGGCGCGAGTGCGCGCGTGCAGATGCCGACCTCTCCCATGCCGAACGTCGAGAGGCGCCCATCCCGATGGGCGGCCTGGAGCTCGAGGAGACGGCGGGCATCGCCTGAGTCGTTCGCCGTCGCCACGACTTTCACGAAGCGAGCCTGCGTCGCGAGCATCCGGGCAACGAGGGTGCTCATGTCGGCAGGGATGCCCTCCGGGTCATGAAGAGAGAGAATTTTCTTAGAAGGGGAAATGCGGGCGGCCTCGTCCCCGCCGTCGCGGCGGAACTCCACGTCGCCGAGTTCAAACCCGGCGTCCAGAGCCTTCGAAATCAGTCTCTGGGCCTCCCCTGCCGGTCCCCGGAACGTGCCGCCTTCTGATGCGGATCGGACGGTCGCAACGAGTGTTCTTCCTTCAAAGCACGCGCGAAGCGCGCCGAATTCGGGCTCTTCGGACATGGCGTCGAGGCGCAGCTCCAGCGCGACCGAGGGAGGCAGCTCGGCGAGAGCGGAACATGCCCCCAGCGCTTCGGCGTTCGAAGCCGGAGCCACCGAGACGACGAGAAGCGTGTTTTCCGCGGTCTGGGCCAAAACGAAAACCCCCTCCGGTCCGGAGGGGGCTGGGTGAGTGCTACCTGAAAACCCGCGCGCCTCCGGACCACGATGGGCCGGCGGCGCGAAGCGCGGCCGGCTCAGCTGTGATGCACGTGCCAGTGGCGCACGACGAAGATCATGACGGGTTGAGTAGACCCGAAACCCCGAGCCCCTGTCAAGGCTTCCTCCTCCAACGCACGCCCTGGGGCGTGTCCTCGAGGACGATTCGCTTGCCGAGGAGCTCGTCGCGGATCGCGTCGGCGCCCTTGAAATCCCGGGCCTTCCGGGCCTGCCTTCGGGCCTCGATGCGCTCCAGGATCCAGGTCTCGTCAAGGTCGATGGATTCGGAAGAGGATTTCTTGGAAGGTGAAGAGGGGACCGGCGCATCGGGAGCGGAAGCGGCCGAACCCACCAGGATGCCGAAAACGTCGCCTGCGACCTCGCTCAAGAGACCTCGTGCGGCCGTCGCATCCGGCGCCGAAAGGTGCCCCGCTTCGAGATCCATGTTCGTCGCCTTGACGAATGAGAACAGCGCACCCAGGGCGGCGGCGGTGTTCAGATCGTCCTCGAGAGAGGAGAACACCGCGGCGCGCGCCGCCGTCACTCGCTCCGCGAAGCCCTCTCCCGCTGCCTCCGGCATATTCACCTTCGAAGAAATCTCCTCCTTTTCTCTTCTCCCCTCTCTCTCTCCCAGCCGCATGTCCAGCGATTCCAGTCGCTCGACCGCGGATGTCGCCGCCTTGAGCCCCTCGAGCGTGAAGTTCAGCTTCATGCGGTAGGGAACCGAGACGAGGAGATAGCGGATGGCGCGCGGCGAGAAGCCTTTCTCGAGGAGGTCGGGAAGCGTGTAGAAGTTCCCCTTGCTCTTCGACATCTTCTCGCCGTCCACGAGGAGGTGCTCGGCGTGGAGCCAGAGGTTGACGAACGTCTTCCCGGTCGCGCCTTCGCTCTGCGCGATCTCGTTCTCGTGGTGCGGAAAGATGTTGTCGACGGCGCCCGTGTGGATGTCGAAGGTCTCGCCGAGATACTTCATCGACATCGCGCTGCACTCGAGGTGCCAGCCGGGCCTCCCGCGGCCGAGCTCGGTCGTCCACGACGCGGACTCGGGCTCGCCTTCCTTCGCCGCTTTCCACACCGCGAAATCGCGGACGTCCTCCTTCTCGTACTCGTCGTCGGCGACGCGCGCTCCGCGTTTCACGGCCGAAAGGTCGATCTTCGAGAGCCTTCCGTAGGCCGGAAACGTCGCGATCCGGAACCAGAACGAGCCGTCGCTTTCGTACGTGTGTCCGCGGTCGGCGAGCTTCCGCACGAGCGCGACCATCTCGGAGATGTGATCCGTGGCGCGAGGATAGAGCGCGGCCGGGACGACGCCGAGCGTGCCGAGGTCCTCGAAGAACGTCGCGATGTGCCCCGCCGTGAACTCGCGGAGCGGCAGCCCCGACTCCACGGCGCCACGGATCGTCTTGTCGTCGATGTCCGTGAGATTCATGATCTGGGTCGTCTCGAAAGAGAGAGCGCGGAACACGCGGCACATCACGTCCTCCCAGACGAACGTCCTGAGGTTGCCGATGTGCACGCGGTTGTAGACCGTCGGGCCGCAGGTGTAGAGCCCGACCTTCCCCTCTCGGACGGGTCTGAACTCCTCGACCGTGCGGGTCAGAGTGTTGAAGAGGCGCAGCGTCACGTTGGGCGATTCTCGACGACCGCCCGGGATTTCGCCAGCGGACCGCCGCGGCTGCGGTTGGCACGTGTCTCGCGTGGCGGCCGCAGACCGGCCATCTTGACTCCACGTACGGAGGGATCCCTTGAAGA
The DNA here is from genome assembly GCA_963719225.1 of Thermoanaerobaculia bacterium. Lineage (GTDB taxonomy): Bacteria > Acidobacteriota > Thermoanaerobaculia > UBA5066 > UBA5066 > Fen-183. Next base: position 2,678,306 of record CAVRAY010000001.1, read on the forward strand.
GAATCCGAGCAGCATCAGCCGCCCTTCTCCTCTTCCTGTCGACCGACCTGTCGGCAGCGGAACTCGTCCGCATGGTGCGGTACAAGCTGTCCGCCGGGGACCTCGCGAGCGGTGAGGCCGCCGCCGAGGAATACAAGCGAACGACCGGTGTGGACGCGGAGTATCTCGACGCCGTCGGCTGGCTCGCGCGCGGCGCCCAGATGCTCGGCCGGCGTGAAAAGGCGTCCGCGTATGCCGCCGAGGTCAGGAAGGCGATCCCCGCCGAGGATCACGCGCTCCTCGTGCCGCTGGGGGCCGCCATCGAGGTCGAGGGAAGGATTCTGCTCGCGGCGGAGGGCCGCGGCGCGGCGCTTCGTTTCTGGGAATCGGAGCTCGCGCGCGCCAAGGACCCTTCGCTCCGTTCGCGCATCCGGAAGAACATGAACCTCGTGAGCCTCGAAGGGCAGAAAGCTCCCGAGCTCGGCGGAACGGGATCGCGCCTCGCGAGCTTTGCCGGCAAGCCCGTCGTCCTTTTCTTCTGGATGGCGGGCTGCGGTGATTGCAAGGCGGAAGCGCCAAAGGTCGCGCGGCTCGCCGCGAAATACGGCTCGAAGGCGGTCTTCCTCGCGCCGACACGCCTTTACGGCAACGCCGGCGATGTCAAGGACCCCACCCCGGAGGTGGAGTCGGCCAACATCGAAAAGGTCTGGGCGGAGACGTATCCCGGGCTCGCATCCGTTCCACGAACCATCGACACGGAGACGATGGTGCGCTACGGCGTCTCGGCGACTCCGACGTACGTCCTCGTCGACAGAAAGGGCGTGGTCCGCCTCTATGCGCCGACGCGTCTGACGGAGGCCGACCTCTCGGCCCGGATCGAGTCCTTGCTCGGGGAGTCCGTCCCCGCGAAAACCCCGTGACGCCTGTGCGCTATCCTCGAAGGTGATGTTTCGATCGCCCGCCGCGCCTCCGCTGCTCCTCCTCGTGGACGACGACCCGTATCAGGCCGAAGTGGCGTCGTACATCGCCTACGAGCTGGGCTGCGATTTCGAGAGCGCTCTCTCGGGCACGGAGGCCCTCGAGAAGGTGGACGCGCGGAAGCCCGATGTCGTCCTGCTCGACGTGCGGATGCCCGACCTGTCCGGCTACGAGGTGTGCCGGCGCATCAAGACCGTCGGCGCGACTGCGGGAACGCAGGTGATCTTCGTGACCGCGCGCACCGAGGAGGAAGACCTCCTGCAGGGCTTCGAGGCGCTCGCGAACGACTACGTCACGAAGCCTTTTTCGGCGCGCGAGCTCAAGGCGCGCGTGAAGAACGCGCTGCGCATCAAGGAGCTCCTCGACACGCTCACGGCGCGTACCCAGATCCTCGAGCTGCAGCAGGACATCTCGGCGAAGATCGAGGAGGAGGACGTCACCACCGAGGACTTCCGGAGCCGGCTCCTCGTTCCCATCCTGGACCGGATCTCGTCCGTCTTCGGCGCCGACGGCGTGACGCTCCACGTGCGCCGCTCAGGAGGCGTCGAGCTCAGCGCGGCGGCATCCACCAACTGGCCGGGCGGAAATCCTCCGGAGTTCGTCGCGACCCTCGGCCTCGAGGAGGATCCGCGCACGGGACGCGCCCCGCGGCTTCCGGGCGAGACGCGCGACGGCGCCATGGATTGGACGATCACGTCCGCTCCCGTGTTCTCCGGCCGCGAGCTCCTCGGGACCCTCCGCCTCTATCGCCGCGGGCCCCTTTCACCGCCGGGCCAGTCGCCTGAGCTCGAGCATCTCATTGCGTTCGCGGCCCACCTCGGCCGGATGCTTCACCGTCTCCAGCTCGTCGACGAGCTGCGCGCGAAGGCGGGAGCGTAGGTTTCGTTTACCAGGTCCCCTTCTTCTGCCGCTTGAGGACCTGGCGCAGGAGGAGCCCCTTCTTCAGCGGGGAGAGCCGGTCGACGTAGAACTTCTGGTCGAGGTGGTCGATCTCGTGGCAGAAAGCCCGGGCGAGAAGATCGCTCCCTTCGAGCGTCCGCTTGTTGCCGCGCTCGTCGAAGGCCTCCACGGTCACCCGCTCCGGCCGGTCGAGAGTTTCGACGAGGTCGGGAAGGGACAGGCAACCCTCCTCGTCGCGGATTCGTCCCTGGGTGTCCACGACGAGCGGGTTGACGAGGACGAGCAGCTGCGACGGGTCTTTTCCGACGGAGAGGTCCACGATCGCGACACGCAGGTTGACGCCGATCTGCGGCGCGGCGAGGCCGATGCCCGGCGCCGCCCAGCAGGTCTCTTTCATGTCCTGGAGCAGCGCGGCGAGATCCGGGTCGTCGAAAACCTCGACAATTTCGTTTTTCGCGACGAGTCGCGGATCCCCATACTTGACGATCTCGCGTATGGCCACACGGTCTCCGGCAACGATCGGCGCGCTCCACTTTTCAGGAGAGGGGCGGCGGCGCGCGGAGATTGAAGGGCTTCCGGGGTCCGGTCAAGCGTCCCCGGCGGGGGACGAGAAGCCCGGCCGCCCGTGGTATGGAGGTCGCATAGGATTGTGTGAGGAACGTCATGAATCCCCGCAGGCTGCCCGCGTCCGCATTCGCCGCCGCCCTCCTTCTCGCCACGGCGGGCGCGCCCGGCCGCGCGGAAGCCCAGCGAGAGGGATACACGTACCTCTCGTACGCGCAGGCCGACGTTCTCCTCGTCTCGAGCGCGGAGAGCGACGTCTCGGCCCTTGTCAACATGCCGGTTCTCGCGGGCGACAGCCTGGTCACGGGAGTCGGGTCGCGCGCGGAGGCCGTGCTCGCCGACGGCAACGTCGTCCGCGTGGACGGGGTCACCGAGCTTCGCTTCGAGAAGATGGCGCGCACCTACGACGCGGACGACGACCAGGACCTTCTCTTTCTCGCGCGTGGAACGGCGGCCGTCGAGGTCCGCGACGTCGCGACGCGCGAACACGCGCTGCGACTGGACACGGACGACGCCACGGTTCTCTCCGCGTCCCGCGCCCTCTTTCGGGTAGACGCCGCGCGGCGCGGCACCGAGGTCTACGTCCTCTCGGGCAAGGTCGAGGTCCAGGGCCGCGTCGATCGAGCGCTCGTGCGCGCGGGCGAATACGCGTTCGTGAGCGGAGACAAAGAGATCGAGGTCGAGGTGTCCGCGTCCCCTCGCGACCGGTTTGCGCGCTTCATCGAGGAGCGCCGGGACCGGACCGACCGCCGCGAGTCGACGCGCTACGTCTCGTCGGACTTCGCGTACGACTACGACACGGCCTCCTTCGAGGATTACGGAAGCTGGGTGTACGTCGCCACGTACGGTGCGTACTGCTGGCGGCCGCGCGTGCCGCCCGGCTGGACGCCCTACGCGCTCGGTTACTGGCGGTGGACGCCCGCCGGCATGACCTGGGTCTCCTCCGAGCCGTGGGGATGGCTTCCCTATCACTATGGAACCTGGGTCTACGACGCCCTGCTCGGCTGGCTCTGGGTCCCCGGCGACGAGTACTCCCCCGCCTGGGTCTACTGGAGCTACACGTCCGACTGGGTGGGCTGGTGTCCGATCGGGTATTACTCGACGTACTACCGACATTCGCGCCGGGTCGGCGGCGGTCCGACTCCCCACGCCCGCACGGTCGTCGGCGGTCCGGTTCCCCACATCTACCCGCATCTTCGCGGACAGGTCGCGGTCGGGCAGATCGACCCGAAGGGATGGCACTACGCGCCGGCCCGGCGACTCGGGGTCCGACTCGATCCGGCTCGCGACATCGTTCGAGGAGACCGTGTGCCTTTCCGGCCGGGCGAGATCGGTATGATCGCGACGGCTCCGCTTCGCTTCGAGCGCGGCGGCAGCGTGTCCGCGTCGATCCAGGAAGCAATCCGCCGTGTCCCGGGCACGGAGAGCGGCAAGACGCCGGCCTCCGTGAACGACGGTCTCACGGCCGTCCTGCGGCGCGACCGCACGCTTTCGCCCGCCGCCCAGGACGATCTTCGCCGTGCCGTCGTAAGCGCCGGGCATGATCCCGCATACCGCCAGGCACCTCTCGAAACCCCGCGCGGTGCGGACAAAGGCTCGTCCGCCGACTCCTGGCGCCGGGGATTGGACCGGAGCCCCTCGCGCGGCGCACCCGGTGAAAGTCCGGTCCGATCGGGACAGGCTTCCTCCCCTTCGCCCGAGCGGGGCATTTCGCGGCGTCGCGGAGAAGAGGGCTGGCGTTCTCCCTCCTCGGCGCCTCCCGCTCCGATCCAGCGCCGCGCCGAACCGCCGGCGCGCCACGACGATTCGGGCTGGCGAGCGCCGCAACCCCGCGTCATCGAACGGGATCGCGCTCACGACTCGCCGTCGCCGCGCGAGGCGCCGATGCGCGAGGCCCCCAGGGCCGCGCCGCAGTCCGCCCCTCCGTCCGCGCCCCATTCGGCTCCCGCGGCTCAACCGGCTCCGCCACCTCCCTCCCAGTCGGCTCCCGCGCCCCCGGCGCAATCGGCTCCCGCGCCCTCGCGGCGCGATGGGGCGATCCGAACGTTCGACCGGGCCGTTCCGGAAGAGCAGCTCCGCGTGGCCTGAGCCGCCGCCGGAACGCTCCCTCTACAATCAAGGCGTGGCGCGGCCTCGCAGCGGCAATCGTTTCCTTCGGGCTCTGTTCGTGATCTATGCGCTCGAGGCAGGAGCGTTCCTGACGCTGGCTCCATGGGGACGGTACTGGACGGTGCGCGTCGTCGAGCGGTCTCCAGGGCGCACGCGCCCCTTCCTCGCCTCCTCGTACTTCCGCAGCTTCCTGCTCGGTCTCGGCCTGCTGCACCTTTGGGCGGCGGCCACCGAAATCGAGGCGTGGAGACGGGAGCCGCGGGACGATGCCCCTCCCGACGCCCCGCGGGAGACCGCGTGAGCCTCCGCGTCACGGCCGGCGAGGGCCTGCCCCCGGGCTCTCTCGTCGTCGGTGTCGGGCTCGATCTGTGCGAGGTCTCGCGCGTGGCGCGTGCCCTCGAACGGCACGGTACGCGGTTCGTCGAAAAGCTGTTCCGGCCCGGTGAGGTGCGCCGCTCCCCGGAGTCACCCGTCTATGCCGAGCACCTCGCGGGCCTCTTCGCGGCCAAGGAAGCGGCGATGAAGGCGCTCGGCACCGGGATGCGCGGGGTCTTCTTTCGAGAGCTGGCGATCGTCCGGGCGTCGGGAGGTCCGCCCCGCCTCGCGCTCTTCGGACGGGCGATTTCCTGCGGCGAGCGGCTCGGGGTGGCGGGTGCGCACGTGACGATCACCCACACGCGGGAGCTCGCCGCCGCCGTCGTCGTGCTCACGGGCGCCCCGCACTAGAATGGCGAACCGGTGAGCAGCCTTCCGCCGGGCCTCGCGGGCCGCAAGATCCTCGTCGTCGACGACGAGCCGACGATCCTGAAGATTCTTTCGTTCAAGCTGCGACTCACGGGCCTTCAGCCGATCGAGGCCACGGGCGGCGAGGAGGCCCTGCGCCTCGTGAGGGAGGAGGCGCCGGACCTCGTCCTTCTCGACGTCTCTCTCACTCCGGGCCTCACGGGCTTCGACGTCTGCCGGATCCTCAAGGAGAATCCGGCGACGTCCCACACGCCGATCGTCATGCTCACGGCGCGGACTCTTCCGTCCGAGCGCGACCTCGGCCTGCGGCTCGGGGCGTCGAGCTACATCACGAAGCCCTTCTCGACGAAGGTCCTCATCCAGGAGATCGAGAAAGCGCTGAGTTAGCCGCCCCCGACTTTTCTCGGAGTGCCGCCGTGGGTGCCGCCGCCCTTCGGGCCGGAGCCCTTGGGGCCTTTCGGCGCCGTGTAGCCTTTCTTCTTCTCGGTGGGAGGGACCGGCTTCTTCTCTTTTTCGGCTTCGCCCTCGGCCGCTTCGGCCTTCTTCTCGGCCTTCTCGCCCTTGTCCTCGCCGCCCTTCCCAGAGACGAGCTTCTTCGCCTTCTCGAGGAGCGATTGCTTCTTCTCCTCGGCGGCCTTCGCCGCGACCTTCTTCTCGGCCTGCCGGTGCGCCCAGTCGAAGTCGATGAACTCGAGGATCGCCATCTCGGCGCCGTCGCCCGGACGCCGTCCGAGCTTCAGGATGCGCGTGTAACCGCCCGCACGCGACTGGAAGCGCGGCGCGATCTCCTCGAAGAGCTTCTTGACGGTCGGAGCTTCCGGGATCGTCTTCAGGACGAGACGGCGCGCGTGGAGTCCCCCGCGCTTCCCGAGGGTGACCATCTTCTCGATGAGCGGCCGGAGGTCCTTCGCCTTCGGCAGCGTCGTCTGGATGCGCTCGTGGGTGATGAGGGACGAAAGCTGGTTCCGGAACAACGACTTTCGATGCGCCGTCGTCCGGCCGAGCTTTCGGCCCGCGCGATTGTGCTGCATGGAACCCTCAGCGCCCCGCGCTGGCCGGGGACTCGAGCTTCATGCCGAAGGCGAGGCCCTTGTCGCGCAGGATGTCCTTGATCTCGTTCAGGCTCTTGCGCCCGAAGTTCTTGGTCTCGAGCATGTCCTTCTCGGTCTTCTGGACGAGCTCGCGAAGAGTGCGGATGCCGGCGTTCTTCAGGCAGTTCGCGCTGCGGACGGACAGCTCGAGCTCCTCGACGTTCGTGTCGAGAAGCGCGTCGAGCTCGCTCTGAGGCATCTCGGCGCCGGCCGTCGCGGTTGCCTCGTCGGTCTCCACGTTCACGAAGATCGCGAGGTGCTCGCGCAGGAGGACCGCCGCCACGCCGACGGCGTCACGCGGCGAGATCGTGCCGTTCGTCCAGACCTCGATGACGAGCTTGTCGTAGTCGGTCGCCTGGCCGACGCGGGCCGCCTCGACGTGATAGTTCACGCGGCGAACCGGCGAGTGGGCCGAGTCGAGGGGGATCGTGCCGATCGGCGCCTCGGGATCGAAGTTGCGATCGGCGGGCACGTAGCCGCGCCCCTTGCTGACCGTGGCCTCGAGCCGCAGGCGGCCGCCGTCGGCGAGCGTCGCGACGGGCGCGTCGGCGTTGAGAATCTCGAGCTGCGCGTCGTCCTCGAACGCGTCGGCGGTCACGGCGCCCTTGGTCTTCACGTCGAGCGTGAGCGCTCGCGGACCCTCGTCATGCAGACGGATCGCGAGCCCCTTCAGGTTGAGAATGATGTCCGTGACGTCCTCGACGACGCCCGGCACGGCCGTGAACTCGTGCTCGACGCCCTCGATCTTCACCGCGGTGACCGCGGCGCCTTCGATCGACGAGAGGAGGACCCGCCGGAGCGCGTTCCCGACCGTCGTGCCCCAGCCGCGCTCGAGCGGCTGAGCCGTGAACCGGCCGTAGTTCCCCTTCTCCTCATCGACCTCGAGACGGTTCGGACGCTGAAAGCCCTTCCACAACATATGTCACTCCTGGCCCTGCGACTTATCCGCTGTGCGGCGCGCGCGGGCTCCTTTTCGAACGGTTACTTGCTGTAAAGCTCGACGATGAGCTTCTCGTTGACCTGCAAGGCGACGTCCTCGCGCTTCGGGAGCGTCACGACCTTGCCCTGGAACTCCGACGCGTTCAGCTCGAGCCACGCGGGAATCCCGCGGCCCTTCGCCGTTTCGACGGCTCCCGCGATCAGCGGGTTCGTCTTGCTCTTGTCCTTGACGGAGACGACGGCGCCGGCTCCGACGACGTAGCTCGGGATGTTGACCTTCTTCCCGTTCACGCGGACGTGCCCGTGGCGAACGAGCTGGCGCGCCTGCGCGCGCGAGCCGGAGAATCCGAGCCGGTGGACGACGTTGTCGAGCCGGCGCTCGAGCAGCGAGAGCAGGTTCTCGCCCGTGACGCCGCGCATGCGCTCGGCCGCCTCGAACGTCAGCCGGAACTGGCCCTCGAGGACTCCGTAGAACCTCTTCAGCTTCTGCTTCTCGCGGAGCTGGATGCCGTATCCGAGGATCTTCGACCGGCGCTTGCCGTGCTGGCCGGGCGGGAAATTGCGACGCTCGATGGCGCACTTGTTCGTGAAGCAGCGGTCCCCTTTGAGGAACAGCTTCATGCCCTCACGCCGGCACAACCGGCAGACGGATTCGCGATAACGAGCCACGGTCAGACCCTCCTGCGCTTACGCGGCCGGCAGCCGTTGTGGGGAATGGGCGTCGCGTCCCGGATGGAACGGATGTCGATGCCGGCGGCGGCGAGGGCCCGAATGGCGCTCTCGCGCCCGGCGCCCGGGCCGTTCACGCGCACGTCCAGCGAGCGCACGCCGTGCTCCTGCGCGATCTGCGCGGCGTTGCCGGCGGCGAGCTGAGCGGCGAAGGGCGTGCCCTTGCGCGAGCCCTTGAAGCCGATGCGCCCGGCCGACGACCACGCGAGCACGTTGCCCTGCTGATCGGTGATCGAGACGATCGTGTTGTTGAAGGACGCCTGCACCGTCGCGAGCGCGTGCGGGATGTTCTTCTTGTCCTTCTTGGGGCCTTTTTTCTTGCCCTTGCCGGCAGCGGGCTTGGCGGGCGTCGCTCCGGTCGGTTCTGTCGGGTTTGCCATGTCTTATTTCCTCTTGGTGCCCTTACTTCTTCGTGGCTTTCTTCTTCCCGGCCACGGCGCCCTTGCGGGGACCCTTCCGCGTGCGGGCGTTCGTGTGGGTGCGCTGTCCGCGGACGGGCAGGTTCCGGCGGTGTCTCACGCCGCGATAGCAGCCGATCTCCATGAGACGCTTGATGTTCTGGGAGGTCTCCTTGCGGAGATCGCCCTCGACCTCGTAATCGTCCTGGATCGTCTTGCGGATCCGGGACACCTCGTCCTCGGAGAGATCCTTGACGCGCGTGTTCCGGTCGACCTTCGCGGTCTCGAGGATCTTGCCGGAGCTCGGGCGCCCGATCCCGAAGATGTAGGTCAGGCCGATTTCGACGCGCTTGTTCGGGGGAAGGTCGACGCCTGCGATACGTGCCATTCTCGGATTCCTCTCAGCCCTGACGCTGTTTGTGCTTGACGTTCTCGCAGATGACCCGCACCACGCCGGCGCGGCGGATCACCTTGCACTTGCTGCAGATCTTCTTGACGGACGTGCGGACTTTCATGCGGGACCTCGATTCACTTGTACCGGTAGATGATGCGGCCGCGCGTCAGGTCGTACGGCGAAAGCTCGACGAGGACCTTGTCCCCCGGCAGGATGCGGATGAAATGCTTCCGCATCTTCCCGGAGATGTGCGCGAGCACCTGATGCTTGTTTTCCAATTCGACCTTGAACATCGCGTTCGGCAACGGCTCGATGACCGTCGCGGTCACTTCGATGGCGTCTTCCTTCGACATAAACCTTCTGTCTCGCCTCCGTCAGACCGCGACGGGAAGCGGATATTCGTGAAAGCCGGGTGCGCCCGTCTGCACCGAGCCGGCCGAAAAACGCCCGAAGCCGAGCACGACGGGCCCCTGTGCCGTGGCGACGACCGTGTGCTCGAAGTGAGCCGACACGCGGCCGTCCTTCGTGCGGACCGTCCAGCCGTCGGTGTCCGTCGTGACGGCCGCGGCCCCGAGATTGAACATCGGCTCGATCGCGAGCGTCATGCCCTCCCGGATGATCTCCCGCTTACCCGGCTGTCCGTAGTTAGGCACCTGCGGCTCCTCGTGGAGCGCCGTCCCGATGCCGTGCCCCACGAACTCGCGCACGACCCCGTACTTCCGGCTCTTCGCGACGGTCTCCACCGCGGCGCCGACGTCTCCGATGCGCCCGCCGACCACGACGGCCCCGATGCCGGCGAGAAGCGCGGAATGAGTCGTCTCGACGAGCTCCTTGACGGGAGGGGCCACGGGCTCGAGAGCGACCGTACGCGCGGCGTCCGCGAAGTAGCCTTCGACGATGGCGCCCAGGTCGAGTCCCACGACGTCGCCCGGCTCGAGGACCCGCTTCGGCGACGGAATCCCGTGAACGACCTCGTCGTTCAGCGAAATGCAGAGCGTCTTCGGATAGCCGCGATAACCCGGGAAGGCGGCCTTGCCGCCGCGCGAAGCGATGCCGGTCGCGGCTACCCGGTCGATCTCCTCGGTCGTCACGCCGACGCGGCAAGCGGCGATGCACTCGGCGAGCGTCTCGTGCACGATGCGCGCGGCGCGCTCCATCTTGAGGATCTCGGACTTGCCCTTGCAGGTGATCACGACTTCACCGCCCGGCTGCGCTCGACGGCCGACGCCACGTCCGCCGCGACCGCCTCGACGGGGCGGTCTCCGTCGATCGTGACGAGCGCCCCGGCTTTCGCGTACAGGTCGGCGAGAGGCGCCGTCTTCTCGCGGTAGACGCGGAGCCTTTCGGTGATCGTCTCTTTCGTGTCGTCCGCCCGACCTTCGAGCGTCGCGCGCTTGAGCAGGCGCTCGACGAGGACGGCATCCGGCACGTCGATGAAGAGAACCGCGTCGACGCGGCCTCCGGTTTCCTTCAGGAGCGCCTCCAAGGACCGCGCCTGCGCGACCGTCCGCGGATAGCCGTCGAAGATCGCGCCGTTCTTCGCGTCGGGCCCGTCGAGGCGCTCCTTCAGCATCCGCGTCACGAGGTCGTCCGGCACGAGCGCGCCCGATTCCATGATCGGCTTCGCGATGGCGCCGAGCGCCGTGCCGCGGGCCACGTGGCTCCGCAGGAGATCGCCCGTCGAGATCTGGGGAATGCCGGCAGAGGCCGCGAGCCGCGACGCCTGAGTCCCCTTTCCCGAGCCGGGAGGGCCGAAGAATACGATGGCGGAAGGCATCGTCAGCCCCGGCGCCCCCGGATGCGGCCCTTCTTCATGAAGCCGTCGTAGTTGCGCATCACGAGCTGCGACTCCACCTGCTGGACGGTGTCCATCGCGACGCCCACGACGATGAGGAGCGACGTGCCGCCGAAGTAGAACGTGATGCCCAGGCCCTGCGTGAAGAAGACCGGGAGGTGGGTATCGAGCCAGGGCCCGATTCCCGGGAGCCCCTGCACCTTGAAGCCCATCATGAGGAACTCGGGAATCAGCGCCACGACGACGAGGTACACCGCGCCGATCAGCGTGATGCGGGTCAGCACGTTGTCGATGTAGTCCGACGTGGCCTTGCCGGGACGGATGCCTGGAATGAAGCCGCCGTACTTGCGCATGTTCTCGGCCGTGTCGTTCGGGTTGAAGATGATCGAGATGTAGAAGTAGCAGAAGAAGATGATCCCGAGCCCGTAGAAGAGGTTGTAGAGCGGCTGTCCGATGGAGAGCTGCTCGGCGATCTTCTTCATGAAGTCGCTCTTGATGGCGGACGCGATGTACTGCGGAAACTGGATGATCGAGATCGCGAAGATGATCGGGATGACGCCGCCCGTATTTACGCGCAGCGGCAGGTACGTGTTCTGCCCGCCGTAGACCTTCCGGCCCACGACGCGCTTGGCGTACTGCACGGGGATGCGCCGCTGGGCCCGTTCCACGAAGACGATCGCCGCGACGACGCCGATCATGAACGCGAGGAGGATGATCCCCGTGAAGAGAGACATCCCGCCCCGCTGTACCTGCTGGATCGAGTTGATGACGGCGGTCGGGAAGCCCGCGACGATGCCCGCGAAGATGATGAGCGAGATTCCGTTGCCGATTCCGCGTTCCGTGATCTGCTCCCCGAGCCACATGACGAAGGCCGTGCCGGTCGTCAGCGTCAGGATCGCGAGAAGAACGAAACCGACCTTGCCGACGTCCGACCCCGGGTCCCGGATCGCGAGAGTGCGGCCGCTCGGCGTCGTCTGGCTCCAGAGCCAGAGCGCGATGCCGGCGCCCTGAACGACCGAGAGGACGACGGTGCCGTAGCGCGTGTACTGCGTGATCTTCCGGCGCCCCATCTCGCCTTCCTTCGAGAGCTTCTCGAGGTAGGGCCAGACGACCGTCAGGAGCTGCAGGATGATCGATGCCGTGATGTACGGCGTGATGCCGAGCGCGAAGACCGACAAGCGCCTCAAGGCGCCGCCCGAGAAGACGTCGAGGAAGCCGAGCAGGCCTCCGGCGCTCGCCTTGAAGAACTCCTCGAGGGCGGAGGCGTCGAGACCGGGCGTCGGGATGTGCGAACCGATCCGGTAGATCGCGAGCAGCCCGAACGTGAAGAGCACACGCTTCCTCAGGTCGGGGATCGCGAAGATGTTGCGGAACGACTCGAGGATCTGCATTACCGGGCCAGGACCTCACAGCGGCCGCCCGCGGCTTCGATCTTCTTCTTCGCGCCTTCCGTGAATTGGTGCGCCGAGACGATGAGCGCCTTCTTGAGCTCGCCGGAGCCGAGGACCTTCACGCCCTGGCTCGTCTTCTTGACGCCGGCGTTCTTGAGGGCCTCGAGGGTCACGGTGTCGCCGGTCTTGAACAACCGCTCCAGAGCCTCGACGCTGACGGTCGACCACTCCCTGCGGAAGATGTTCGTGAAGCCGCGCTTCGGCATGCGGCGATGGAGCGGCATCTGGCCGCCTTCGTGGCCGCGCAGGTGCGAATAGCCGCTCCTCGAGTTCTGTCCCTTGTGGCCCTTGCCCGACGTCTTGCCGAGGCCGGAGCCCGGGCCGCGGCCGATGCGCTTCTTCGACGACGTCGCGCCCTTGCGGGGCCCGAGGTTGTGGAGTCCGTGCGACATGCGTTTACCTCGCCGCGCCACCCTCGACGATTTCGACGAGGTGGCGGACCTTCTGGACCTGGCCCCGAACCGTCGGGGTGTCGGGGCGGACGACCTCGTGGCGGATGCGCCGAAGGCCGAGCCCGAAGAGAGTGTGTTTCTGGTCGACGGGCGCGCAGATGCCCGATTTGATCTGGCGAATACGGATTTGCTTCGGAGCGGCCGCTGCGGCGGCCGCAGGAGCCGCCGCCTTCGCGGCGGCCCGGGGTTGCTTAGAAGGGGAAGATGTCAGCGCCGCAGCACTCTCACCGGTCGCGCTTTCTGGGGCCGCCGCGTCGACCTGCGAAGGCACATTCACCTTCGAAGAAACTTCGGACGATTCGGCCTTCTTCGCCGCAGCAGTCTTCAGCTCCGCCGGGCCGGCCTGCGCGGGGGTACTCACTTTCGAAGAAGTCTTCTTCTTCTCGGTCTTCCTCTCGATTCTGTCGGTCTTTTCCGTCTCGCTCATCCGATCTTCTCCGTGGTCTCGGGCACTGCCACCGGCACCGCCGCGACGGGGGCAGCCGTCGCCGGCTCCGCCTTCGCTTCGCCGTTGCCGACGCCGCGCGCTTTCGCGATCGTCGCTTCGAGCTGCAGGTGCTGGAGCGCGTCGAACGTGGCCTTGACGACGTTGTGCGGGTTCGTCGTGCCGAGCGACTTCGTCAGGATGTTCTGGACGCCCGCCGATTCGAGCACCGCGCGGACCGCTCCGCCCGCGATGACGCCGGTGCCTTCGGACGCCGGCTTCAGCATCACGCGGCCCGCGCCGTAGTGGCCGACGATGGGGTGTGGAATCGTCTTGCCTTTCAGCGGGACGCTGATCATCTTCTTCTTGGCCATCTCGATGCCCTTCTTGATGGCCATCGGGACTTCCTTCGCCTTTCCGGCGCCGTAGCCGACGCGGCCGTGTCCGTCGCCCACGACGACGAGGGCCGAGAACGAGAAGTTCTTGCCGCCCTTGACGACCTTCGTCACGCGGTTGATGTGCACGACGTGGTCGATGAGGTCGGCTCCGGCACGGCCTTCACCGAGGGCGCCGGCCGGGCGGGGCGGCGGTCCGCCGGGGCGGTTGCCGCCCGGACGGTTCGGGCGCGGGGGACGATTGGTCGGCGCGTTGCTGCTCAAAACTTCAACCCCTTCTCGCGAGCGGCTTCCGCGAGCGCTTTCACGTTGCCGTGGTAGAGATGGCCTCCGCGATCGAACACGACGGCCGAGATTCCCTTCGCCTGGGCGCGCTCGGCGATGAGCGATCCGACCTTGACGGCGGCCGTCTTGTTGGCTGCGCTCTTCGCCTCGCCGCGCACGCCCGCCTCGCGCGACGTCGCGTGCGCGAGCGTCGTGCCTTTTGCGTCGTCGATCAGCTGAACGGAAATCCAGCGGAGGGTCCTGGAGACCGCGAGGCGCGGCCGTTCGGCCGTGCCTTTCACTTTCCGCCGGATCCGCGCGTGGATGCGATCCTTCGCCTCGACCCGGGCTTGTGCCTTGTCCATGGTGCTCTTTCCTTACTTGCCCGTGGCCTTGCCGGCCTTCTTCTTGAGGACCTCGCCCACGAAGCGGAAACCCTTCAGCTTGTAGGGGTCGGGGGGGCGAATGCCGCGGATCTCGGTCGCCGTCTGGCCGACCTTCTGCTTGTCGACGCCCGTGACGATGATGTGCGTGATGTCCTTGGCCTTCGCGTCCGGCGCGACCTCGACCTTGATGCCCTCGGGCATCGGGAACTTCACGACGTGCGAGAAGCCGACGCTGAACACGACGGCCTGCCCCTTGACCTCGGCTTTGAAGCCGATGCCGACGAGGTCGATCTCGCGCTTGAAGCCCTGGGTGACGCCCAGGACCGCGTTCTGGAGGAGCGCGCGGTTCAGGCCGTGGAGCGCCTTGTCTTTCTTCTCTTCGCCCGCCCGCGCGAGGCGGACGATCCCGTCTTTCTTCTCGACCGTGATGCCCGCGAGGATGGGTGTCACGACGGCGCCCTTCGGCCCCTTCACCGTGACCGAAAGATCCGCGACCTGGACGTCGACGCCCTTGGGAATGGGAATGGGCTTGAGACCGACTCGAGACATGTCGCTCCTCACCACACCGTGCAGACGACCTCGCCGCCCACGCCGCGCTTCTTCGCGTCGTGGCCGGTGAGGAGACCCTGCGAGGTGGACACGATGGCGACGCCGAGTCCGCCGAGAACCTCGGGAAGCTCGTTCTTGCCGGCATAGAGGCGCCGTCCCGGCTTGCTCGAGCGCGCGAGGCCGTGAATGACGGGATTCCCAATATCGTCGTACTTGAGGTAGAGGCGCAGGAGGCTGCCGCCCCGGTCGTCCATCACCTTGAAGTTCTTGATGTAGCCCTCGTCCTTGAGGATCCGGGCGAGCTCGACCTTGAAGCGCGACGACGGGATGTCGGCCTTCTCGTGCCGGGCCGACAGCGCGTTCCTCAGGCGCGCGAGGAGATCGGAGACGGGATCGCTGATGTTCATCGTCTCCTCCTCACCACGACGCCTTCGTCACCCCGGGCACGTAGCCCGCGAGCGCGAGGTTCCGGAAGCAGATGCGGCACAGGCCGAACTTCCGCATGAACGCCCGCGGACGGCCGCAGCGCCTGCAGCGGTTTCGCTTGCGGATCGCGTATTTCAGTTTCGAGTTCGCCTTGATGATCGCGGCGCGACGAGCCATGCCTGCGCTCCTTGACTTGCTATCGGCCGAACGGCATGCCGAGCTCTCGCAAGAGAACCCGGGCCCGGTCATCCGAGCCTGCCGTCGTGACGATGGTGACGTTGAGACCCTTGGACTTGTCGATCTTCGTGGGGTCGATTTCGGGAAAGATGAGATGGTCCTTGACGCCGAGCGTGTAGTTGCCGCGCCCGTCGAACGCGCGCGTCGGCACGCCCCGGAAGTCGCGCACGCGCGGGAGCGCGACGTTCATGAGGCGGTCGAGGAACTCGTACATCCTGTCGCCCCGCAACGTCACGCGGCAGCCGATCGGCATGCCGGCGCGCAGCTTGAACGTGGCGATGGATTTCTTCGCACGCGTGACGACGGCACGCTGGCCGGCGATCTTCGTGAGCTCCTCGGCAGCCGCGTCGACGAGCTTCGCGTTCGTGATGGCCTCGCCGATCCCCATGTTGAGAACGACCTTTTCCAGCCTGGGAACGGCCATCGGGTTCGCGATCCCGAACTCCTTCTTGAGGACCGGGATGACGTCCTTCTTGTATCTGTCCTGGAGACGTGCGGTTGTCATGGCGTCCTCACTCGGCCGCCGGCCGGAGGGTGCCGATGGTGGCCCCGCTCTTCTTGGCGTAACGCACCCATTCGCCGCCCTCGGCACGGATTCCCACGCGCGTCGGCTTGCCGCCCTCGGGGTCGACGAGCATGAGGTTCGACAGGGCGATCGGCGCCTCGCGCTCGAGGATGCCGCCCTTGATGTTCTTCTGGGGATTCGCGCGCGTGGCCCGCTTGATCTTGTTGACGCCTTCGACGACGGCGCGGCCCTTCTCGGGCAGCACCTTGAGGATCTTCCCGCGCGCTCCGCGGTCCTTCCCCGTCAGGACGATGACGACGTCGTCCTTGCGGATCCGGCGCTTCCCGGTGTACGTCGGCTGCCTTTTCTTCATGTCAGATGACTTCCGGAGCCAGCGAGATGATCTTCATGAACTTCTTCTCGCGGAGCTCCCTGGCGACCGGCCCGAACACGCGAGTCCCGATCGGCTCCCTTTCGTTGTTGACGAGGACGGCGGCGTTCGTGTCGAACCTGATGTAGCTGCCGTCGCGGCGACGCTGCTCGCGCACCGTGCGCACGATGACGGCCTTGACGACCTTGCCCTTCTTGACCGGGTCGGGCGCGTCCGGGTTCGACTCCCTCACCGAGCAGGTGATGACGTCGCCGATGCGGCCGAAATCCCCGGTCGAGCCGCCCTGCACCTTGATGCACGCCAGACGTCGGGCACCGGAGTTGTCGGCGACCTCGAGGATCGTCCCCATCTGGATCACGATTCCCTCCCCGCCGGCTCGGACGTGCCCTTCGCGGGCGCCTTCTTCTCGGGCGCGCTCTTCGCCGAGCTTCTCGTCTCGCTGCCCGGGACCTCGGCCGTGTCGGAGACGAGGGCGCGGCCCTTCGTCACGATCGCGATCACGCGCCAGCGTTTTTTGGCCGACAGAGGCCGGGTTTCCTCGATCTGCACGGTGTCGCCGGGCTGCGCCTTGAGGACGCGGTCGTCCGCCAGGAACCGCGCCGACTTCCGCTGGTAACGGCCGTAGCGCGTGTGCTTGACGAGGCGAGACACCTCGACGACCACGGTCTTCTCCATCTTGTTCGAGACGACGGTCCCGACCTTCCGGCTGCGCCGCGGCTCGACGGCCGTCGCGATTTCAGGGGTGCTGCTCATGGGCGTGCTCACTGCTTCCTGTTACGAACTACTTCTTCTTGCTTTTCTTGCTGGGAGCGGACTTGGCCTTCGGAGGAGCGGCCGTCTTCCCCTTAGGTCCTGAAGATTTCTTAGAAGGGGCCTGAGCCTTCGCAGCCGCGCCGCCCGTCTTCGAGCCCGTCGCCGCAGCCGTCTTCTTCTTGTGGGCGGCCGCGCGCTTCTTCGCGCCTTTGCCCGTTGCCGCGGCGTGGGGCTTCGGTTTCGCCGTCCCCGCCGCGCTCTTCTCATTCGCAGAAATCTTCTCTTCGGTCCCCTCCGAAACCCCAGTCTCATGAGTCTCGGCGGCCGCAGCGGCCGCCGCCTCGGCCGCGCTCATGTGCTGCGCGGTCTTCAGGCGGGCGATGTCCTTGCGGAGCTCCTTGATCTTCATGGGATTCTCGAGCTGGCCCGTAGCCTTCTGGAGGCGGAGCGTGAAGAGGGACTGCGCCCACTCCTTCGCCTTGGCGGCCTTTTCCTCGGCGGACCAGTCGAGCATCGCCTGGATCTTCATCGTCATCTCGTCACCTCACCGCCGCGAGGAAGGAGCGCGAGACGAATCGGGTCTTGATCCCGATCTTGTCCGACGCGAGGCCGAAGGCCTCGCGCGCGGTCTTCTCGTCGACGCCTTCCATCTCGAACAGGATGCGGGCGGGCTTGATGACGCACACCCAGCCTTCGGGCGCGCCCTTGCCCTTGCCCATGCGCGTCTCGGCGGGTTTCTTCGTGATCGGCTTGTCCGGAAACACGCGGATCCAGAGCTTTCCGCCGCGCTTCACGTGGCGCTGCACCGCGACGCGGCCCGCCTCGATCTGGCGCGCCGTGAGCCAGCCCGGCTCGAGCGCCTGCAGCCCGTACTCCCCGTTCGAGAGAGACGAGCCCTTGCGCGCCGTGCCGCGCATGCGGCCGCGCTGCTGCTTTCTGTACTTGACCTTCGACGGCATCAACATGAGCGTTGTTCCTTACGCGACTTTCCGGCGGCTCTTGGCGCGGTGGAGGTCGCCCTTGTAGATCCAGCACTTGACGCCGATCTTTCCGTACGTCGTGCGCGCCTCGGCGAAGCCGTAGTCGATGTCGGCCTTGAGCGTGTGAAGAGGAAGGCGACCTTCCTGGTACCACTCCGAGCGCGCGATCTCGGCTCCGTTGAGGCGCCCCCCGCAGCGGATCTTGATGCCCTGCGCGCCGAACCGGAACGCGGACTCCATGCCCTTCTTCATCGCCCGGCGGAAGGCGACGCGGCGCTCGAGCTGCATCGCGATGGACTCGGCGACGAGCTGGGCGTCCGTTTCGGGGCGCTGGATCTCGACGATGTTCACGTGGATGTCCTTCCCGAGCCGCTGCTGCAGCCGGTCGCGGAGCTGGTCCACGGACGCGCCCTTCTTCCCGATGATGACGCCGGGGCGGGCCGTCATGATGTTGATCTTCAGCTTGTTGCCGCGCTCGATCTCCACCTCGGAGACCGCCGCGTTGACGAGATCCCGCTTGAGCTCGTCGCGGAGCTTCAGGTCGTCGTGAAGGAACTTGAGGTAGTCCTTTTCCGCGTACCAGCGCGAATGCCAGGTCCGGTTGTAGCCGATACGAAAACCGTAGGGGTGGACTTTCTGACCCATCGTTTGCTCCGTTATCCGGCCGATTCCGGCTTCGTCGGCTTCTTGGACTTCTTCTCGTGTTTTTCGTGCTTTTCCTGATTTGCTTCGGCTGCTTCGACCCGCTCGGCGCGCTTCTCGTCGGACGCCACTTTCTTGTGCGCTCGCTCGACCGCCCGGTCTTCCCGGCCGGGGCGATGCGCGGCGGCGGAAACGGCGGCCGCGACGCGGCCCTGGCGCTTCTTGACGAGCGGCTTCGGTGCTTCGGCCTTGAGACCCGCTTCCTTCCGGGCGGCCGCGTCGTCCGAGAGCGTGACCGTCACGTGGCAGAAAGGACGCGGGATGAGCCACATGCGGCCCTGCGGGCCGCTCATGAAGCGCGGACGGGCGAAGCGCTTCTTGTAGTTGGAGATCGCGCGGATCATCGCGTTGCGCTGGAGCGGCTTGCGTCCGGCTTCGTCGACGTGGATCTTCGAGACGACGAGCGCGTCCGCGTCCACGCCCGACTCGTTCTGCCGGGCGTTCGCGATCGCGGACTCCACGAGCTTCAGGAGGTCTGACGAGCAGCCCTTGCGCGTCGTGCGCAGCGTCGCGAGGGCTTTCCCGACGGGTTTCATCCGGATGAGGTCGGCGACGAGCCGCACCTTCTGGGCGGAGCCCCTGTAATGGCGGAGACGGGCGACTGCTTGCATCGCTCTCCTCCTCAGGCCTTCGCCGCCGGCGCGGCCACGGGAGCGCCCGGCGCGCCCGGTGCGCCAGGAACGCCCGGTGCGCCAGGCGTCGCACCCTTCTCGACCTTCTTGCCCGAGTGGCCCTTGAAGATGCGCGTGGGCGAGAACTCGCCGAGCTTGTGCCCGACCATGTTCTCGGAGATGTAGACGGGGATGAACTTCTTGCCGTTGTGGACGGCGAGCGTGTGTCCGACCATGTCGGGCAGGATCGTCGAGCGGCGCGACCACGTCTTCAGGACGCGCTTCTCTCCGGCCGCGTTCATCGCGGTGATCTTCTCGAGGAGCGGCGTGTCGACGAACGGCCCCTTTTTCGTGGAACGAGACATGTGTTTCCTCGAATCCCTACTTGCGGCGCTTGACGATCATGGCGTCGGTCCGCTTGTTGTTGCGCGTCTTCATACCCTTCGTCTTCCAGCCCCACGGCGAGGTCGGATGGCGCCCTCCCGACGTCTTGCCCTCTCCGCCGCCCATCGGGTGGTCGACGGGATTCATGGCGACGCCGCGGTTGTGGGACTTCCAGCCGAGCCAGCGGTTGCGCCCGGCTTTGCCGATGGAGATGTTCTCGTGCTCGAGGTTGCCGACCTGGCCGATCGTGGCGTAGCAATCGACGCCGACGCGCCGAAGCTCGCCCGACGGCACACGGAGGAGCGCGAAGGCTCCTTCTTTCGCCATGAGCTGAGCCCCGGCTCCGGCGGAGCGCGCGAGCTGACCGCCCCCGCCCGGCTTGAATTCGACGTTGTGGACGACCGTGCCGAGAGGGATCGCCTTGAGCGGGAGCGCATTTCCAACCACGATGTCGACGGCGGGACCGGCCACGACCGTCTGGCCGACCGCGAGGCCGGCGGGCGCCACGATGTACCTCTTCTCCCCGTCGGCGTAGGCGAGGAGCGCGATGCGCGCCGAGCGGTTCGGGTCGTACTCGATGGAGGCGACCTTCGCCGGGATGTCGCGCTTGTCGCGCTTGAAGTCGATGTCGCGATAGCGTTTCTTGTGTCCGCCGCCCCGCCACCAGGACGTGAGGTGGCCGCGGCTGTCGCGGCCACCGGTCTTGAGCTTCCCGCGCGTGAGCGACTTTGTCGGCGTGGACTTCGTGATCTCCGAGAAGTCGGACGTGGTCCGCTGGCGGAGGCCGGGAGACGTGGGTTTGTACGATTTGACGGGCATGGCGCGTTACACCCCTTCGAAGAGGGCCGGAAGCTTCTGGCCCTTCGCCAGCTTCACGTAGGCCTTCTTGCGATCCTGGGCCCGGCCGATCGACTTGCCGACCTTCTTGATCTTCCCGGACACGGCGACGACGCGGACGGCGTCCACCTTGACCTGAAAGAGGGCCTCGACGGCTTTGCGGATCTGGATCTTGTTCGCGTCGCGGGCGACGTCGAACGTGAGGACGTTCTGCGCCTGGCTCATCGCCGTCGAGCGCTCGGTGAGGACGGGACGAACGAGCACCGACTGCATCGTTCGCTCGCTCACGCCAGCACCTCGATCGCCGCGCGGAGAGCGTCTTCGGAGAAGACGACCGTTCCCGCGTTCAGCGCGTCGTAGACGTTGATGCCGAGGACGTCCATCGCCACGACCTTCGGGTTGTTGGAAGCCGCGCGCGAGAGATTGAGGTTCTGCTTCCGGTCGAGAACGAGCGCCTTGCCCTCGACGCCGAGCTTCGCGAGGACGCCCGCGAAGTCCTTCGTCTTGTGGCTCGAGAGCTCGAGCGAGTCGAGGAGGACGACCTGGTTGCCGCGCGCCTTCTCGGAAAGCACGCAACGCAGGGCCGCCTTCTTCGCCTTCGCGTTGACCTTCAGGTCGTAGGAATGCGGCCGCGGGCCGAAGACCGTGCCGCCGTGGCGGTGGATCGGCGGGCGTCCGCCGCCCTGACGCGCGCGGCCGGTGTGCTTCTGCTTGAAGGGCTTCTTGCCGCTGCCGGAGACTTCCGAGCGCACTTTCGTCTTGTGCGTGCCGCGGTGCTCGCGCGCGCGGATCTGCTTCACGACCTCCCAGACGAGGTGACGGCGGAAGGGCACGCCGAAGATCTCTTCCGGAAGAGTGACCTCGCCCACCTTCTCGGCCGCGAGGTTGCGAAGCGGGAGCGTGAGCGACGCGCTCTCGCCCGCCTTCGGCGTGGCCGCGGTGCCGCTCTTCGCGGCTTTTCGGAGGGGGGTTTTCCGGGTCGTCGCCATCATCGCCCCCTTCACGCCGCCGCCCCGCGGCTAGCTTTCCCGGAGAGCTTCTTCACGATCTTGACGACCGTGTTGCGGGCTCCCGGGACCGCGCCCCGGAGGTAGAGCAGGTGGTTCTCCGAGTCGACGCGCACGACGACGAGGTTCTTCATCGTCGTCTGCTTGCCGCCCATCCGACCCGAGGAACGCGTGCCGGCATACACCCGCGACGGAAAGGCCGAGGGCCCGATCGAGCCGGGGGCCCTGTGGAACATCGAGCCGTGCGTGGCCGCGCCGCCGGCGAAGCCGTGGCGCTTCATGACGCCCTGGAAACCCTTGCCCTTGGAGACGCCGACGACGTCGACGTGCTCCTTCTCGGCGAAGATGTCGCAGAGCACCTTGTCGCCCGGCGCCGCTTTCTCGTCCGCGTCGCAGCGCACCTCGCCGAGGGTCTTCGTCGGCGGCACGCCCGCCTTCTCGAAATGCCCTTTCGCGGGAGCCGTGAGGCGCCGCGGCGAGACGCGTCCGACGAGCCCGAGCTGAAGGGCGTCGTAACCGTCGTTGTCCTTCGTCTTGCGCTGGACGACGAGGCAGGGCCCGGCCTCGACGACGGTGACCGGCACGACCGTGCCGTCCGCCTCGAAGACCTGGGTCATCCCGATCTTGCGTCCCAGAATTCCGTTGATCATCGTGTGCTTCCTCGTCCCGCCTTCGTGTGACGGGACGGTCTACTTGCCCATCGTCCGGATTTCGACTTCGACGCCCGCGGGAAGCTCGAGCTTCGTGAGGGCGTCGACCGTTTGCGGCGTCCACTCGAAGATGTCGAGCAGGCGCTTGTGCGTCCGCATCTCGAACTGCTCGCGCGACTTCTTGTCGACGTGCGGCGAGCGGTTCACCGTCCAGCGCGCGATGGTGGTCGGCAGCGGGATCGGCCCCGCGACCTTGGCGCCGGAGCGCCGCGCCGTGTCGACGATCTCGGTCGTCGACTGGTCGAGGATCCGGTAGTCGTATCCCTTGAGTCGGATGCGGATGCGGTCGTTGGCCATTTGAATCTCGTTTCCCTACGCCAGGATCTCGATGACGGTGCCGGCCCCGACCGTGCGCCCGCCTTCGCGGATGGCGAACTTCAGGCCCTTCTCGATCGCGATCGGCGAGATGAGCGTGATCTCGAGCTCGACGTCGTCGCCGGGCATGACCATCTCGACACCGCCCGGCAGCATGGCCGAACCGGTGACGTCGGTCGTCCGGATGAAGAACTGCGGCCGGTAGTTGTTGAAGAACGGCGTGTGGCGCCCGCCCTCGTCCTTGGAAAGGATGTAGACCTTCCCCTTGAACTTCGTGTGCGGCTTGATCGAGCCGGGCTTGGCGAGCACCTGCCCGCGCTCCACGTCGTCTCGCTCGACGCCGCGGAGGAGGACGCCGATGTTGTCACCGGCCTGGCCCTGGTCGAGGAGCTTCTTGAACATCTCGACGCCGGTGACGGTCTTCTTCTGCGTGTCGCGCAGCCCGACGATCTCGATCTCGTCTCCCACCTTCACGATGCCGCGCTCGACACGTCCGGTCACGACGGTGCCGCGGCCGGAGATGGAGAACACGTCCTCGATGGGCAGCAGGAAGTCCTTGTCGGTCTCGCGCACCGGGTCGGGGATGCTCTCGTCCAGAGCGGCCGCGAGGTCCCAGATGGGCTGCGCGTCGGGACCGGTCGGGTTCGCGAGCGCCTTCGTGGCCGAGCCGCGGATGACGGGGACCTTGTCGCCGGGGAAACCGTACTTGCTGAGGAGCTCTCTGACCTCGAGCTCGACGAGGTCGAGGAGCTCGGCGTCTTCCATGAGGTCGCACTTGTTGAGGAAAACGACCATCGCGGGCACGTTCACCTGCCTCGCGAGGAGAACGTGCTCTTTCGTCTGCGGCATGGGTCCCTTGGGGGCTTCGACCACCAGGATGGCGCCGTCCATCTGCGCGGCGCCCGTGATCATGTTCTTGATGTAGTCGGCGTGGCCCGGGCAGTCGATGTGCGCGTAGTGGCGTTTGGCGGTCTCGTACTCGACGTGCGCGAGAGCCACGGTCAGGATCTTCGTGGCGTCACGGCGGAACGTCTTGGCATCGGCCTTCGCGACGTCGTCATACGACTTCGCCGTGGCGAAGCCCTTCGTCGCCAGAACCTTCGTCATGGCCGCCGTCAGCGTCGTCTTGCCGTGGTCGATGTGACCGATGGTGCCGACGTTCACGTGCGGCTTCTTGCGCTCGAATTTTTCCTTTGCCATCGTCTCCTCCGTTGCTCGGGATTCTTAAACCGAGACCTTGGCGATGATCCCCTCGGCGATCGCCTTCGGGACCTCGTCGTAGCGTTCGAACTGCATCGAGTAGTTGGCCCGGCCCTGCGTGAGCGACCGGAGCGTGGTGGCGTAGCCGAACATCTCCGCGAGCGGGACGCTCGCCGTGATGACCTGGAAGTTCACGCGCGGCTCCATGTGATTGATCCGGCCTCGGCGCGAGCTCAGGTCGCCGTTCACGGGCCCGAGGAACTCGTCGGGCGTGACGACCTCGACGGCCATCATGGGCTCGAGGATGACGGGGTTCGCCTTTCGCGCGGCGTCCTGGAACGCCATCGAGCCCGCGATCTTGAAGGCCATCTCCGACGAATCGACGTCGTGGTACGAGCCGTCGTACAGCTCGACCTGGATGTTGACGGTCGGGTAGCCGGCGAGGACGCCCGTGAGGGTCGCCTCGCGAATGCCCTGGTCGATCGGCTTGATGAATTCCTTGGGGATCGTGCCGCCGGTGATGCCGTTGATGAACTCGTAGTCCTTGCCCTCGGGATGCGGCCGAAGCCGGATCTTGGCGTGGCCGTACTGGCCCTTGCCGCCCGACTGGCGGATGAACTTGCCTTCGCCCGCGACGTCCTTGCGGATCGTCTCGCGGTAGGCGACCTGGGGCTTGCCAACGTTCGCGCCGACGTTGAACTCGCGCACCATGCGGTCGACGATGATCTCGAGGTGGAGCTCGCCCATCCCGGCGATGATCGTCTGGTTCGTCTCCTTGTCCGTGTGCACGCGGAAGGTCGGGTCCTCCTGCATGAGCTTCGCGAGCGCCATCCCCATCTTTTCCTGATCGGCCTTCGTTTTCGGCTCGATGGAGAGCGTGATGACGGGCTCGGGGAACTTCATCGACTCGAGGACGACGATGTGGTCGCGCTCGCAGATCGTGTCGCCCGTCGTGACGTTCTTCAGGCCGACGGCGGCGGCGATGTCGCCCGCCCACACTTCCTTGATCTCCTCGCGCTTGTTCGCGTGCATCTTCAGGAGACGGCCGATGCGCTCGTTCGTCTGCTTCGTCGAGTTGTAGACGCCCGAGCCGGCGTCGAGGTGCCCCGCGTAGACGCGGAAGAACGCGAGCTGGCCGACGAACGGGTCGGTCATGATCTTGAACACGAGGCCGGCGAACGGCGCCTCGTCGTCCGTGTCGAGCGCGACTTCCTTCCCGTCGTCATCCACGCCCCGGATCGCGGGAATGTCGAGAGGCGACGGGAGGTAGTCGACGACGGCATCGAGAAGCTGCTGGACGCCCTTGTTCTTGAACGCCGAGCCGCAGACGACCGGATGGAGCTTGCCCGAGATCGTCGCCTTGCGAAGGGCGGCGCGCATCTCGTCCGGCGTCGGCGCATGGCCGTCCATGAACTTCTGCATGAGCGCGTCGTCGGTCTCCGCGAGAAGCTCGATGAGCCGCTCGCGGTACTTGTCGTACATGGCCTTGTGGTCGGCCGGGACTTCGATGGTCTCGAATTCCGCGCCGAGCGCGTCGTCCTTGAAGTCGTAGGCCTTGCCCTCGATGAGGTCGATGACCCCCTCGAAGGTCTCGGCCGAGCCGAACGGAATCTGGACCGCCGTGGGCTTCGCCCCGAGCTTCGTGATCATCATCTCGACGCAGCGGTCGAAATCCGCGCCGACGCGGTCCATCTTGTTGATGAACGCGATGCGCGGAACGCCGTAGCGGTCCGCCTGGCGCCATACCGTCTCGGACTGCGGCTCGACTCCGGAGACGGCGTCGAACACGGCCACCGCGCCGTCCAGCACGCGCAACGACCGCTCCACCTCGGCCGTGAAGTCCACGTGCCCGGGGGTGTCGATGATGTTGATCCGGGTGTCCTTCCAGAAGCACGTCGTAGCGGCCGACGTGATCGTGATCCCGCGCTCCTGCTCCTGGACCATCCAGTCCATCACGGCGGTGCCTTCGTGGACCTCGCCGAGCTTGTAGCTGACGCCGGTGTAATAGAGCACACGCTCAGTCGTCGTGGTCTTACCCGCGTCGATGTGAGCCATGATGCCGATGTTGCGGCACTTATCGAGAGGATGAGTTCTCGGCATAACGAGTGTGTCCCGTCCCGGGGTGTCTGCGCCGTCGATCGCAGTGTTTCCGCGGTTGCCGAATCGGGCCGGCGCCGGGAACCTGAGATCCGCACGCTGTGAGGCGTGTCCGGGCTTCTCGAGAGGACCTGTCCGGGTCTGCGCCTTTCAGCGCCGACCGGCCGGTTTCCGCTCACCCGGAGAAGTGTGCAGTCCTACCAGCGGTAATGGGCGAAGGCCTTGTTGGCCTCGGCCATCTTGTGGGTGTCCTCCTTCTTCTTGACCGCGTTCCCGCGGTTGTTGGCGGCGTCCATGATCTCGCCGGCGAGCTTGTCGCGCATCGTCTTCTCGCCGCGCGCCTGCGCGTACGAGATGACCCAGCGGATCGCGAGAGAGTTGCGGCGATTGGGCTTGACCTCGACCGGCACCTGGTACGTCGAGCCCCCGACGCGGCGCGACTTGACCTCCAGGACCGGCTTGACGTTCTCGAGAGCCTTCTTGAAGGTCTTCAGCGGATCGTCGGACGTCTTCTCCTCGATCTGCTTCATGGCCCCGTAAAAGATGGACTCGGCCGTCGACTTCTTCCCGCGCTCCATCACGCAGTTGATGAACTTCGTCACGAGCTGCGACTGGTAGAGCGGATCCGGGAGAACTTCCCGCTTCGGAACTTCACGGCGACGCGGCATGAATTTTCCTTACGCCTTCGGCCTTTTCGCGCCGTACTTGCTGCGCGACTGCTTGCGGTTCGCGACGCCGACCGCGTCGAGCGTTCCGCGAATGATGTGGTAGCGCACGCCGGGAAGGTCCTTCACGCGGCCTCCGCGGATCATGACGATCGAGTGCTCCTGCAGGTTGTGGCCGATGCCCGGGATGTAGGTCGTGACCTCGATCCCGTTCGTGAGCCTGACGCGGGCGATCTTGCGGAGAGCCGAGTTCGGCTTTTTCGGCGTCGTCGTCTTGACCTGCGTGCACACGCCCCGTCGCTGGGGGCAGGACTGAAGAGCGGGCGATTTCGTCTTGTAACGGACGCTTTCGCGGCCCTTTCTCACGAGCTGGCTGATCGTCGGCATGAGAGTTTCGAGACTCCTTCGGACATGAAAAGACGATGGGACGACCCGTTGAAGGAAGACGACGGAGCGGAATCAGCCGAGTCGACGGCCGAACGGCTGTCCCAGAGGCGCGACACGACCTTTTCGCCGCCGAGCCGGTCCCCGGGGAAACCGGTGGAGAATATAGGTCCCGGCGGGGGCTGTCAAGCGCGATCCCCTGCGTTTGACAGACGTTGCGCGAGGCTCTCGCCGGTGTCCAAGGCGTGACGCACCCTCCGGGCCAGCCGGAAAACCTCGGGTCGCCCGACTTTGGATCCCGGGCCGTACGTTTCGATCTTCTCCAGGGAAAGCCAGGCGAGCTCCACGGGCAGGCCCGTGAATTCGAGAATGCCGCGGGGAGCGCCTGCCCGTTCGAGGGCGCCGATGTACTTCCCGGCCGCCACGAGGTCTCGGCGGGCCAGGTCAAACACCTCGCCACGGGGGACGGACGTCGGCAGATAGGTGCGGCCTTCCGAGGCATCTACGGCGGCATCCTTCAGAATATTCACGAGTTGCAGCGCTTCCCCAAAGGTGGCGGCCCTGGAGCGGAGCGTCTCCGCCACCGCCTCGAGGTTCGGGCGATCGAGCAGGAAGAGCTCCGTCAGCATCTCCCCCACGAGGCCGGCGACGACATAGCAGTACGCCTTGAGGTCGTCGAAATCAAGGAGCGTGAGACGCCCGTCGCGGACGCGCCCGACGAACCCGGCCATGCCGTCCGCCGTACGGCTCACGTATCTGCGGATCGCCTCGGCGGCCCCGGGCGAGAGCCCACGAAACGCATCCAGAACGAAAGGGACCTCGGAGAGGAGCTCCCGGTCTCCGCGACTCGCCGCGATCCGGGCGTCCGCCCATTTCCGCGAGAGGCCGAGCGCTTCGTCGGGCCTCGGGGCGGCGACGAGACCGATGAAGTCGCGCAACGCGCCGATGCGAATTTCGGGGGAAACGTGCGAGGCGTCCTCGAACGTGTCGGCGATCCGAAAGAGAAGGTATGCCACCGTGACTTCCCGCCGCGTCGGCTCCGGCAGAGGAGGGATCGACAGCGCGAAGGTGCGGCTCGTCTTCTCGAGGAGATCGAAGAGATCAGCCACGTCGTCCGGCCATTTCCGCATGTTACGAGACGGACATTTCTCGCGCCGAGGGGCTCCTGAAGGAATTTCCGGCACGCAACGTGAAACAACACCGGTGTGGCGGTATGGAAGCCACGAAAAGGAGGGAGAAAATGGTCCTTCTCGAGACTTTCACGGATCAGGCGCCCGGCTCCCTTCAAGGTCCGGAGGCGGTGATCGAGCTTTGCCCGCGCTGCGGAAGGCCTGGCGTGGAACGGCGCTCGGCCGAAGGCCGCGTCTGCGTCCATGCCGAAACGTCGGAGCTTCTTGCCGACGGCCTGCTGACGATGCCCGTCGAGTCGTGCCCGCTCGGACCTCTTCCGTTCGACGTCCACGATCCCGACGTGATCTGAGGTTTCCGAGATAGGCTTCCGTCGATTAGACGGAGGCCTCATGTCGCAGCCGGCTGCTTTTCCGGCGAACGTTCGCGCACGCCGGACGCTCGCCCCTCTCATCCTAGTTGTGCTCTGGGCGGCACCCGGGACCGCGTCCGGGACGATCCCTTCGCCGCTGCGTTTCGCCGTCTCCTTCCCGAAGGAACGCAGCGCGGCGCCGCTCGACGGACGTGTCTACCTCATGCTGTCAACCGACCCGGCCGAGGAGCCTCGAAAGCAGATCTCGATCGGCCTCAAGACGCAGCAGATCTTCGGCATCGACGTGGAGCGTCTCCTGCCCGGGGTGGATGCGGTCTTCGATGCGGCCGTCCTCGGCTATCCGGTCGACAGCCTCGCGCGCGTTCCGAAGGGGACGTACATCGTCCAGGCTCTTCTCCATCGCTACGAGACGTTTCGCCGCGCCGACGGCCACGTCGTCAAGCTCCCGATGGACCGCTGCGAAGGGCAGCACTGGAACCTCGCGCCGGGCAACTTCTACTCGACGCCGCGGAAAATCGACGTCGACCCCTCCCGGTCCGACACGATTCGGATTGCGCTCGACCAGGTGATCCCGCCCATCCCCGATCCGCCCGCCACGAAGTGGATCCGGCACGAGAAGATCCGGAGCGAGCGCCTGTCCAGGTTCTGGGGGCGGGACATGTATCTCGGCGCGCACGTGCTCCTTCCCCTCGGCTTCGACGAGCACCCGGAGGCCCGCTACCCCTTCGTCATCTTCCACGGCCACTTCCCCGAAACGTTCGGCGGCTTCCGCGAGGAGCCGCCGGACCCGAACCTGAAGCCGAAGTTCAGCGAGCGGTTCCATCTCGAGGGCTACAACCGAATCGAGCAGGAACAGGCCCACCAGCTCTACAAGGACTGGACGTCTCCCGGGTTCCCGCGCGCGATCGTCGTCGAGATCCAGCACGCGAACCCGTACTACGACGACTCCTACGCCGTGAACTCCGCCAACCTCGGGCCTTACGGCGATGCGATCGAATACGAGCTCATCCCGTACCTCGAGAAGAAATACCGGGCGCTCGGCGCCGGCTGGGCGAGATTCGCTTACGGCGGCTCGACGGGCGGCTGGGAAGCCATGGCCGTCCAGGTCTTCTATCCCGACGACTACAACGGCGTGTACGTCGCCTGTCCCGACCCCATCGACTTCCGCGCGTACACGGTCATCAACCTCTACGAGGACACGAACGCCTACGTCCCCGACTCTCCCTGGAAGAAGATTGCGCGCCCGGCCCAGCGCGACGCCTTCGGGACGATCTCGGCGACCGTCGAGGACACGAACCGGCTCGAGCTCGTCCTCGGGACGAACGGCCGCTCGGGCGAGCAGTGGGACATCTGGCAGGCCGTCTACTCGCCGGCTGGCGCCGACGGCTACCCGAAGCCGATCTGGAACAAGCGGACCGGAGTCATCGACAAGGAGGTCGCCGCGTACTGGAAGGAGCACTTCGACCTCACGCACATCCTGAAGCGCGACTGGGACAAGGGACTCGGGAAGAGGGTCGAGGGCAAGCTCCACATCTTCGTGGGCGAGGCGGACAACTACTTCCTGAACAACGCGGTCGTCCTCGCCGAGGAGTTCCTGAAATCGGCGAAGAACCCGCCCTCCGGCGCCTTCGTCGACTACGAGCCTCGCGCCGAGCACTGCTGGAACGGCGATCACACCCGCCCGAACGCGATCTCCCGCTTGCGCTACCATCAGATGTTCTTGCCCAGGATCGTCGAACGCATCCGGAAGTCTGCGCCGCCTGGGGCCGACTTAAGTAGCTGGAATTACTAGTACTTAGATCAAATATGGGCTTGCCGCGAGCTCGGCCGAAACACCGGCTCCGAGTCTTGGGGGTCCTCTACATGCAAGTTCATCAGAGACGCCCGGGTCCCGGGGCCGCCAACATTAGGTAGGCGCTCCGGGCCCGGCCCCGGTTCCGGAGACGCTCGGGAGGAACCATGAAAAACATCTCTCTCATCGCGCTGGCAGCGGCGCTGCTGGGTTCGGCGGTCTACGCGGCCGAGGAAACGAACCCGGCCTCGGCATCGGCAGGGGCCCATTTCAAGCTCGCCATCATCACGAGCGACAAGTACTCGCGCGACGAAAAAGGCGTTTTCGCACCCGATGCTCCGAAAGTCTTCGCGGTGTACCGGGTCATCGTCGGACAGGGGACGAAGGTGAAGGCCTCGTGGTTCGCCGAGAAGGTCGCGGGCCTCGAGCCAAAGACGAAGCTGGCCGAGAACGAAACGACGTTCTCGTCGAAGGGCGAGTTCATCGGCTCCTTCTACTGCTCGAAGCCGCCTCAGGGCTGGCCGGTCGGCAGCTACTCCGTCAACCTGTACATGGACGGCGTGCTCAGGAAGACGCTCGGGTTCCGCGTCGAGAAGAACTAGGCGTCAGCGACGTCCGGACGAGACAGCCGGCAGGATCTCGAACCCCATCTGCCGGAAATGCCGATCGGTCGTCAGAGCCTGCTTGAGCCGGAGCTCCTGCATGACGACGAGGCTCGTGCAGTCCGTGAAGGAGTAGTTCTTGTCGCGATGCCGGAAGAAGACGCGCCGCGCCTTCTCCGCCCGCGTAACTCCGATCCACTCCCACCGTACACGGGAGCTCCCTTCGACCTGAGTCCACCAGTTCTGGGCAGCTGAGAGGCTCAGCCTCATCCGGATCAGAGTCAGAGTCTCATCCAGCACGTAATCCGTTGTGACGAGGATATTGCCCTTCTCGAGTGCCTCATCGCGCGCTGCACACGCTCTGCCGTTCACGGGGTCGGAACCGTCTGCGCAGGCCATCCAACCGGCCGTGTCGACGAAGATCCCCTTCATCGCCCGTACAGCACTTCGTCGTGCCGGTCCGCCGCTCCGCCGTCCACGGAGCGACCCACGGCCTTCGCCCGATAAAGGGTGTCTGCCTCGAGCTCCGGCAACGACGCGGTCATTTCCTCCGCGGGAACGATCTGGAACGCCGCGCGGCTGCGGTAAATCACGGTGAAACGCGCCCCCTTGCGAACGCGCTCGACCACTCTCGGCAGGGACGCTCGGAGCTGTTTCGCGTTGATGGTGATGTTCATGGCGGCTCCTCACGACAAGTTCATTTTGAGTTGAACACGTTTCCCGGAGGTGCGTCAAGTGGCGGCGCCACCCGGGCTCGTCCGCACGGATCATCCAAGCCGCCTCACGAAGTCCCGAAGAAGCGAGACGATCCGCGGCAACCTGCGCCGAGCGGGCTCGACGTTCTCGTGGTCGAACGGGCAATGGCGGCAGCCCGAGCCGCAGCAGGCGCCGCGGCGGAGCAGATACGCGGTCGTGAAGACCTCGTATCCCGTCTCCGGGTCGAGGTACGTGTCTTTCCCCTCGGCGATGGCCGCCGCGTGCAGCCGGTCGATCTCGTCCACGGACGGATTCTGATGAAATCAGAATGCTTTGCGCGAACGTCTTCCGGAGCCGCGTCCATCGGCGACTCATGAAGCCGGAGGCGGCGCGCGATGCATTCGGGATCCTGCGCGGCCTGCCCCTGAGGGTGGTCGCGTCTGGAGAGCTCTCGTCCGCGGCGCTGGACCTCGCCCTCGACGCCGGAATCTCCGTCTACGACTCCGTCTATGCGTCCCTCGCCCGCATGCTCGCCGTTCCGCTCGTCACGGCGGACGGCCGCCTGATCGCCACGCTCCGGAAGGCCGGCGTCGCGGCCCTGCCTCTCGTGTAGGTCGGAGAAGGAAACGGGGCCGGCTTTTCGCCGGCCCCGGGAATTTGCTTGGAAGGTAAGAGGGGCTACACCTCGTCGTCGAGGTCCGCCGCGATGACCGGCGTCTCGTCGTCGAAGTAGAGCTCCTCCGTCTCCTCCGGCGCGGGCGGAATCTCCTCGCGCTCGAGAACGACGTTGCGGTAGTAGTCCATGCCCGTGCCGGCCGGGATGAGGCGTCCGACGATGACGTTCTCCTTGAGACCGCGCAGGAGGTCGACGCGGCCCGCGATGGACGCCTCGGTCAGGACACGCGTGGTCTCCTGGAACGACGCCGCCGAGACGAACGAGTCCGTCGAGAGCGACGCCTTCGTGATCCCGAGAAGCAGCGGGCGCCCCTGGGCGGCCTTTCCGCCCGCGTTCAGGATCCGCTCGTTCTCCTCGTTGAAGCGGAAGCGGTCGACCTGCTCGTCCACGAGGAACTCGGTGTCTCCGACTTCCTCCACGCGCACGCTGCGCATCATCTGGCGGACGATGACCTCGATGTGCTTGTCGTTGATGCCGACGCCCTGTGAGCGGTAGACCTCCTGGATCTTGTCGGTCATGTACCGCTGGAGCTCCTTCTCGCCCTTGACGGCGAGGATGTCGTGCGGCGAGGGATCGCCTTCGGTGAGCGGATCGCCCGCCTCCACCCGTTCGCCATCCTGCACCATGACGTGCGAGCCGCGCGGCACGAGCATGTCGCGCTTCTGCCCGTCCTCGGACTCGACGGTGATCTTCTGCTGGCCCTTGACCGTGCCCGCATGGTGGACGACGCCCGAGATCTCCGTGATGACCGCCGGCTCCTTCGGGCGCCGCGCCTCGAACAGCTCGACGACGCGCGGAAGGCCGCCGACGATGTCGCGCGTGCGCTTCTTCTCGACGGGTTTCTTCGCGAGCGCGTCGCCCGGGTTGACGACGTCGCCGTCCGCGACCATGAGGTGCGACGGGATCGGAAGGTTGTAGCGCTTCTCGACGCCGCCCTTGCCCGTGACGACGAGCGTGGGCGCACGCTTCTCCGTCGTCCCGGTCGTCTCCACGACGATCTTCTGGTTGAGGCCGGTGACCTTGTCCGTCTCCTCGCGCAGGTTCTCACCGTCCAGGATGTCCTTGTAAGAGACCTTGCCCGCGATCTCCGAAAGGATCGGCGACGCGAACGGATCCCAGCTCACGAGGAGCTGGCCCGGCTTGACCTCTTCGTTCTGGGAGACCTTGAGGACCGACCCGTAGGCGAGGGAGTAGCGCTCCTTCTCGCGCCCCTTGGCGTCGAGGAGAACGAGCTTGCTGTTGCGGTTGACGACGACCTCGGTCCCGTCCTTTTTCTGGACGGTGGTCGCGTTGAGGAGCTTGACGATGCCGGGGTTCTTCGCGACGTGCTTCGCAGCCTCCGAGACCCGGGCGGTACCGCCGTAGTGGAACGTCCGCATCGTCAGCTGCGTGCCCGGCTCGCCGATGGACTGCGCGGCGATGACGCCGACTGCCTCGCCGATGTCGACGAGGTCGCCCGTCGCGAGGTTGCGGCCGTAGCACTTGCGGCAGACGCCGCGCCGCGTCTCGCACGTGAGCACCGAGCGGATCTTGACGCGCTCGATGCCAGCTTCCTGGATCTTGCCGGCGAGCTCCTCGGTGATCGTGTCGTTCGCCGAGACGAGAGCCTCGTCGCTCGCGGGATCGAAGACGTCTTCCTGCACGATGCGGCCCACGATGCGGTCGCGCAGCGGCTCGAGGATCTCGCCGCCTTCGACGATCGCCGACACGACGATGCCGTCGACCGTCTCGCAGTCTTCCTGCGTGATGATGACGTCCTGGGCGACGTCGACGAGGCGCCGCGTGAGATAGCCGGAGTCGGCCGTCTTGAGCGCCGTGTCGGCGAGGCCCTTGCGGGCGCCGTGCGTCGAGATGAAGTACTCGAGGACGGTGAGGCCCTCGCGGAAGTTGGAGATGATGGGCTGCTCCATGACCTCGCCCGAGGGCTTGGACATGGGGCCGCGCATGCCGGCGAGCTGGCGAACCTGCTCCTTCGAGCCTCGGGCGCCGGAGTCGGCCATCATGTAGATGGGGTTGAACTCCGAGCCGCCGACGCCGTCCGACGCCTTCATCTCCTTGAACATGGCTTCCGCCACGGACTCCGTGATGCGGTGCCAGATGTCGATGATCTTGTTGTGGCGCTCGCCGTCCGTGATGGCGCCCTGCTGGCGCTGGTTCTCGACCTCGAGAACGTCCTTGCGGGCGCGTGCGACGAGCTCGGGCTTCGTGTCCGGGATGTGCATGTCGTCGATGCCGATCGAGATGCCGGCCTTCGTCGCCACGTTGAAGCCGACGGCCTTGACGATGTCGAGGATCTCGACGGTGCGCTCGAGGCCGTAGTGCACGAAACAGAAATTGACGAGGTCCTGCAGTCCCTTCTTCTTGAGCGTCCCGTTCAGGAACGGCAGCTCGGGAGGCAGGCTCGCCGACAGGAGAACGCGTCCGACCGTCGTCTCGATGCGCGTGCGGTTGCAGGCGATCGGGTCCGTGTGGACGATGTCCTGGTCGTTCAGGACCTGGCTCTCGAGGTCGATGAGGCTGCCCGTGAAACGCACCGCGATGCCCGCGTGCGTGTCGACCTCGCCGGCCTCGTGCGCGAGGACGACCTCGTCGAAGCTCGAGAAGACGCGGCCTTCTCCCTTGCAGCCGTCCTTGCGGCGCGTGAGGTAGTAGAGGCCGAGGACGAGGTCCTGCGACGGCACCGTCAACGGCTTGCCGTGCGCCGGCGAAAGGATGTTGTGCGAGGACAGCATCAGGACCTGCGCCTCGACCTGGGCCTTCGGCGAAAGCGGGACGTGGACGGCCATCTGGTCGCCGTCGAAGTCCGCGTTGAAGGCCGCGCACACGAGCGGGTGGATCTTGATGGCCTTGCCCTCGATGAGGACGGGCTCGAAGGCCTGGATGCCGAGGCGGTGGAGCGTCGGCGCGCGGTTCAGGAGCACCGGGTGCTCCTTGATGACCTCTTCGAGAGCGTCCCACACCTCGTTCGGCGCCTGCTCGACGAGCTCCTTGGAGGCCTTGATCGTGGACGTGATGCCCTTCTGCTCGAGGCGGTTGTAGATGAAGGGCTTGAAGAGCTCGAGGGCCATCTTCTTCGGCAGGCCGCACTGGTGAAGCTTGAGCTCGGGACCGACGACGATGACGGACCGCCCCGAGTAGTCGACGCGCTTGCCGAGGAGGTTCTGGCGGAAGCGGCCGGACTTGCCCTTGAGCGTGTCGGAGAGCGACTTCAGGGGCCGGTTATTCGAGCCCTTCAGGACGCGGCCGCGGCGGCCGTTGTCGAAGAGCGCGTCGACGGCCTCCTGGAGCATGCGCTTCTCGTTGCGCACGATGACTTCGGGCGCGCGCAGCTCGAGGAGCTTCTTGAGGCGGTTGTTACGGTTGATGACGCGGCGATAGAGGTCGTTCAGGTCCGACGTGGCGAACCGGCCGCCGTCGAGGGGGACGAGCGGGCGGAGCTCCGGCGGAATGACCGGAATGACGTTCAGGATCATCCACTCCGGTCTGTGACCCGAGCGGCGGAACGCATCGACGACTTTCAGCCGCTTGGCGGCCTTCAGGCGCTTGAGGGCCGACGTCTCGGTCTTCATGACCAGGCGCAGCTCTTCGGCCAGGTCGTCGATGTTGACGCGCTGGAGGAGCTCCTGGATCGCCTCGGCGCCCATTTTCGCGACGAACGAGTCGAGGCCGTATTTCGCCCTCATCTCCCGGAACTTCTCCTCGGAGACGAGGCTCTTTTCCTCGAGCTTCTCCTCCTCGGCGAGCGGGCCCGGATCGATGACGACGTACTGCTCGAAATAGAGGATGCGCTCCAGGTCGCGCAGCGTGAGGTCGAGGAGGTGCCCGATGCGCGACGGCAACCCCTTGAAGAACCAGACGTGAGAAACGGGAGCGGCGAGCTCGATGTGACCCATGCGCTCGCGACGCACCTTGGACTTCGTCACTTCGACGCCGCACTTGTCGCAGACGACGCCCCGGTGCTTCATCCGCTTGTACTTGCCGCAGAGGCATTCCCAATCCGTGATCGGACCGAAGATCTTGGCGCAGAACAGGCCGTCACGTTCGGGCTTGAACGTGCGGTAGTTGATCGTCTCGGGCTTCGTCACCTCGCCGAACGACCACGAGCGGATCTTCTCCGGGCTCGCGAGCGCGATCTTGATCGCGTTGAAGTCGCGCGGGCCGGGGTTCTTGAACGGCGACACGGAGCCCGTGCCGGGGAACGCGGAAGAGGTCGAGAACGCTTCCATGTGACTCTCTTCTCCTCAGACCTTGAGCAGCTCGACGTCGAGGCAGAGCGACTGCAGCTCGCGCACGAGAACGTTGAAAGATTCGGGGAGGCCCGGCTCGTCCGGAACCTCACCCTTCACGATGGCCTCGTACACCTTGGAGCGGCCCTCGACGTCGTCGGACTTGACGGTGAGGAGCTCCTGCAGCGTATACGCCGCGCCGTAGGCCTCGAGCGCCCAGACCTCCATCTCGCCGAACCGCTGGCCGCCGAACTGGGCCTTGCCGCCGAGCGGCTGCTGCGTGATGAGGGAATAGGGGCCGATGGAGCGCGCGTGGATCTTGTCGTCGACGAGGTGCGACAGCTTGAGCATGTAGATGTAGCCGACGGTGACGTTCTGCTCGAAGCGACTGCCCGTCATGCCGTCGTAGAGGACGGTCTTGCCGCCGACGGGGAGGTCCGCCTTGCGCAGCAGCGCGCGGATCTCGTCCTCGGACGCGCCGTCGAAGACCGGCGTCGCGATGTTCATCCCGAGCGCCTTCGCGGCCCACCCGAGGTGCGTTTCGAGGATCTGTCCGACGTTCATGCGGGAGGGGACGCCGAGCGGGTTGAGCACGATCTCGACCGGGGTTCCGTCCGGCAGGTAGGGCATGTCCTCCTCGGGGAGGATCCGGCTGATGACGCCCTTGTTCCCGTGGCGTCCGGCCATCTTGTCGCCGACCTGGAGCTTTCGCTTCATGGCAACGAAGACCTTGACCGTCTTGTTGACGCCCGGCGCCAGCTCGTCTCCCTTCGCCAGAAGCGCGACGCGGTCCGCGCTGACCTTCTTGATGACGTCGATCTGCGAATCGGTGCGCTGGAGGATGAGCCGCACCTGGTCGCGGATCTCCTCGTCCTTCAGCTTCAGGTTCTTGAGCATGCGGGGCGTCATCTGCCCGATCTTCTCGATCGTCAGCTTGCCGCCCTCTTTCACGAGAACGTTGCCCTGCGAGTCGGAGACGTCCTCGAGGACCGTCCGCCCCGAGAGGAGCGACTCGATCTTCTCTTTCGCCTCCGTGCGGATGATGCGGATCTCGTCGTCGGCGTTCTTCGTGAGACGGCCGATCTCCTCGTCGAGGATCTGCTTGGCCCTCACGTCCTTCTGCTTCTCCTCGTCCTTGCGCGTGAAGATCTTCACCTCGACGACGACGCCTTCGATGCCAGGGGGGCACTTGAGCGAGGCGTCGCGCACGTCTCCGGCCTTTTCGCCGAAGATCGCGCGGAGGAGTTTTTCCTCGGGCGTGAGCTGCGTCTCGCCCTTCGGCGTGACCTTGCCGACGAGGATGTCGCCCGGCTTGACGTTCGCGCCGATGCGCACGATGCCGGACTCGTCCAGGTCGCGGAGCGCATGCTCGGAGACGTTCGGGATGTCCTTCGTGATCTCCTCGGCGCCGAGCTTCGTCTCCCGCGCCTCGATCTCGAACTCCTCGATGTGGATGGAGGTGTAGTAGTCCTCCTTGACCATCTTCTCGGAGATGAGGATCGCGTCCTCGTAGTTGTAGCCGCGCCACGGCATGAAGGCGACGAGGATGTTGCGGCCGAGCGCGAGCTCGCCCTGCGACGTGCAGGGGCCGTCCGCGAGAACCTGGCCCTGGGTGACGTGATCGCCCTCGGAGACGACGGGCTTCTGGTTGATGCAGGTGTTCTGGTTCGAGCGCCGGAACTTCAGGAGCGGGTAGATGTCCGCGCCGAAATCGCGGGTCTGCCCCTCCTCGTCCTTCGCCTCGACCCGGACGATGATGCGCCGCGCGTCGACGGTGTCGACGATGCCGTCCCTCTTGCAGAGGACGACCGCGCCCGAATCGCGCGCGACGACGCCCTCGAGGCCCGTGCCCACGAGAGGCGGCTCGGTCTTCAGGAGCGGAACCGACTGACGCTGCATGTTCGAGCCCATGAGGGCCCGGTTCGCGTCGTCGTGCTCGAGGAAGGGAATGAGCGCCGCGGCGACGGAGACGAGCTGCTTGGGCGAAACGTCCATGAACTCGACTCTGGCCTTCTCCACGGTCACGAACTCGCCGCTGTAGCGGGCGACGATCCTGTCCTCCGTGAAGCGGCCCTTGTCGTCGACCTCGGCGTTCGCCTGCGCGATGACGTAGTTCTCCTCTTCCCACGCGGGCTGGAAGAACGCCGTCGGCCGCCCGACGGCGGGCTTCTTGTGGGACTTCTTGAGCCTCTGGTTCGCTTCTTCGAGCTCCTCGGCCTCGACGATCTGGCCCTTGTTCCAGCCCGAGTCGCCGACGGTCACGACCTCGTAGTGATCGAGGACGCGGCCGTTCTTGACCTTCTTGTACGGGCTCTCGATGAAACCGAACTCCGAGATGCGCGCGAAGCACGACAGGGACGAGATGAGGCCGATGTTCGGGCCTTCAGGCGTCTCGATCGGGCAGATGCGACCGTAGTGCGTGGCGTGGACGTCGCGCACTTCGAACCCGGCGCGCTCGCGCGAGAGGCCGCCCGGCCCGAGGGCCGAAAGGCGCCTCTTGTGGGTGACTTCGGAGAGCGGGTTCGTCTGGTCCATGAACTGCGAGAGCTGGGACGACCCGAAGAATTCCTTGATGGCCGCGATGACCGGCTTGGAATTGATGAGGTCGTGCGGCATCGCGGAGTCGATGTCCTGGTGAACGGACATCTTTTCCTTGATCGCGCGCTCCATGCGGACGAGGCCGATGCGGAACTGGTTCTCGAGCAGCTCGCCCACGCACCGCACGCGGCGGTTGCCGAGATTGTCGATGTCGTCGGTCTTGCCGATGTCGCGCTTGAGCTTCAGGAGGTGGTCGATGACGACGTAGAAGTCCTCGGCCGTGAGCGTCTTCTGGTCGAGCGACGTGGAAAGGCCGGCGCGGATGTTGAACTTGAATCGCCCGACGCGCGAGAAATCGTACTTGCGCGGGTCGAAGAACATGCCCGCGAAGAGATTCTTCGCGCTCTCGTCGGTCGGCGGGTCACCGGGGCGCATCCGCTTGTAGATCTCGAGGAGCGCCTCGCGCTTCGTCTTGACGCCGTCCTTGCGAAGCGTCGTGATGAGCGTGTCTCCGATGGGCTCCCAGTCGGGGAAGATCGCCTCGACGGCGGTCGCCTGCTTGCCCTCTATCTGGGTGGAGAGGTCTTCGGGAATCTCCGTTCCGGTCTCGAAGAGGACCTCGCCGGAGCCGAGGTCCACGACGTCGGCGGCGAACAGGGCTCGGCCGAGCTTGCCGGGATCGACCGAAGCCGACACCGTCTCGCCCTTGCCGAGCGCTTCCCTCATCTCGTTCGTGAGCTTGACGTCCGCGAAGATCCGCCCGTCCTTTTTCAGGCCTCGCAGGTGCTTGTGGCGGAGCTCCTCCTTGGCGAGAACCTCGAGCGAGAGCGCGAGATGAGCCCTTCCCTTCTCGTACGTGAGCGGGACGGCCGTGTAGAACTTCTTGAGGATGAGCTCGTCGCTCTCGAGGCCGAGGGCGCGCAGGAAGACCGTGCCGGGGAACTTGCGCTTGCGGTCGATGCGTACGCCGAACAGGCCCTTCGTGTCGATCTCGAACTCCACCCACGAGCCGCGGTAGGGAATGATCTTCCCGATGAGCGTGTGGGCGCCCTCGCGCGTGAAGAACACGCCGGGCGAGCGGTGGAGCTGCGAGACGATGACCCGCTCCGTGCCGTTGATGACGAACGTGCCGTTGTCCGTCATGAGGGGGATCTCGCCGAAGTAGACCTCCTCCTCCTTGATGTCGCGGATCGGCCATTCCTTCGGAGCGCCCTTGCCGGTCGGCGCGTTCTCCTTGTCGAACACCTTGAGGCGGAACGTGACCTTGAGCGGAACGGAATACGTCGCTCCACGCTCCTGGCACTCGGCCACCGAGTACGGCTGCCGGAGCTCGACGGGAGTCCCGCAGACCTCGTCGATCGTGACCTTGTTCGGATTCGGGTGCCCGCACGCATCGCATTCCACCTTCGTCGCGCGGGCGTCCTTCACGCGTACCGTCGCGCCGCAGTGCTCACAGGGGAAACGAAGGTGCTCGAGTCCCTCGAGTCGACCGCTTCGCGACTTCCAATCGCCGATGCGGTACGACACGAACTCCAGCGCGCACGTCTCCCGGAAGTCGCTGAACGGGAAGACGCTCTTGAAGACGGCCTGCAGACCGACGTCCTGCCGTTCCTTCGGCAGGAGATCCATCTGGAGGAAGTCCTCGTACGACTTGCGCTGGACGTCGATGAGGTTCGGGAGGGGCAGAAAAGAGCGGATCTTGCCGAAGGTCGAGCGCTCTCTCGCGCCGGGTGCGTAGCTTCGTGGGTTCATTGAGTCAGGTCCCTCTCATGGCCGCGCGCAGGCCGGGGTATGAGGCGCGCGATGGGGCGGCGAAGAACGAAGGATGAGGGAGGGTTACTTGACTTCGACCTTCGCTCCCGCGTCCTCGAACTTCTTCTTGATCGAGGCGGCCTCGTCCTTCGAGATCCCCTCCTTGATCGTTCCGAGGTTCTCGACGAGGTCCTTCGCTTCCTTGAGGCCGAGCGAGCTGTTGACCTCGCGGACGGCTTTGATGACGTTGATCTTGTTCGCGCCGGCTTCCTTGAGGACGACCGTGAATTCGGTCTGCTCCTCGGCGGCGGCGGCGGCAGGGGCGGCGCCCGCAGCAGCCGCAGGGGCAGCCATCATCGCGGCGGAGACGCCGAACTTATCCTCGAGCGCCTTCACGAGGCCGTTGAGCTCGAGGACCGACATCGATTCGATTTCCTTGATGAAAGTTTCGACGGTGAGAGCCATGGTTCTTCTCCTGATTCTTCGGCGTTAGGCCGCGGATTCTTGAGCGGTTTTTTGCTTCGAAATCGCCGCGAGCGTCGCGGCGACGTTGCGATGAGGAGCGGAAAGGACCGTCACGAGGCGCCGCATCGGCGACTGCATGAGGCCGAGAAGCCTGCCCACGAGCTCGAGGCGCGAGGGCAGGTTCGCGAGGGTCTCGAGCTCCTTCGCCGCGACGGGCTTGCCGTCGAGAAGGGCGGCCTTGACCTTCAGGTTGGGATTCGTCTTGCCGAACGTGTGCAGCACCTTCGCGAGCGCCACGACGTCCGTGGCGCTGTAGGCGACGCCTGTCATCCCCGTGAAGTGCTCCTTGAGCGACCCGAGTGGCCTGCCTTCGAGCGCACGGAGGGCGAGGGTGTTCTTGACGACGACGTAGCCCGAGTTCGCGCTCTTGATCTGGCGACGCAGGTCGGTCACGGCCGGAACCGTGAGGCCCTTGTAATCGATCAGGAACGCGTGCGCGGCCTTCCCGACCGTGCCCTGGAGCTCGAGGATCTCGTCGTTCTTGGTGATGCGGGTTGCGGTCACGTCAGACCCCCTTCCCGACGAGCTTCTCGGCGGCGGTAGGGTCGACCGCGATGCCTGGGCCCATCGTCGACGAGAGAACGACCGAACGCATGTACTTGCCCTTGGCGGTGGCCGGCCTGGCTTTCTGAACCGCGCTGAGAAGAGCTTCGGTGTTCTCGGCGAGCTGCTTTTCGCCGAACGAGACCTTTCCAACCGGCACGTGGATGATGGCGGTCTTGTCGACGCGGAACTCGATCTTGCCGGCCTTGAGCTCCGTGACGGCTTTCGCGACGTCGAACGTGACGGTGCCGGCCTTCGGGTTCGGCATGAGGCCGCGCGGTCCGAGAATCTTCCCGAGACGGCCGAGCGACTTCATCATGTCCGGCGTCGCGACGAGCGCCTCGAAATCGAGCATGCCGGCCTGGATCTTCGCGACGAGGTCGTCGCCTCCCACGAGATCGGCGCCGGCCGCTTCGGCTTCCTTGATCTTTTCGCCCGAGGCGACGACCGCGACCCGGGTCGTCTTGCCGAGGCCGTGCGGCAGCACGACCGTGCCGCGCACCATCTGATCCGCGTGCTTGGGATCGACTCCGAGACGCAGCGCGATCTCGACGGTTTCGTTGAACTTGGCGAACGCCGCCGACTTGACGAGGGCGACGGCCTGAGGCACGTCGTAGACCTTCGTCTTGTCGACTTTCGCGGCGGCCGCGGTGAATTTCTTGCCACTCATGTGTTTCTACTCCGGGGAACTAGGCGCTTCGCGTCGTCCGGCGAGAAGCCCCGGGGGCATACCCGGGCACCAGGATGAGCGCGATTCCTGTTCCCTATTCAAACCTCAGCCGATGACCTCGATACCCATGGATCGCGCCGTTCCCTCCACCGACTTGACGGCGGCCGCGAGATCGACGGTGTTCAGGTCGACGAGCTTGAGCTTCGCGATCTCCTCGACCTGTTTCTTGGTGACTTTTCCGACCTTCGTCTTGTTCGGCACGCCCGAGCCCTTCTCGAGCTTCGCGGCCTTCTTCAGCAGGACGGACGCCGGAGGCGTCTTCGTGATGAAGGAGTACGACCGGTCCGAGTAGACCGTGACGACGACGGGGATGATGAGCCCGGCGTCCTTCGCGGTCTTCGCGTTGAAGGCCTTGCAGAAGTCCATGATGTTGACGCCCTGCGGGCCGAGCGCCGTGCCCACGGGCGGAGCCGGCGTGGCCTTCCCCGCCTCGATCTGGAGCTTGACGTAACCGGTTACTTTCTTTGCCATGTCATTCCTACAGTTTCTGAACCTGGACGAATTCGAGCTCGACCGGCGTCGGCCGGCCGAAGATGGTGACGAGGACGCGGAGCGTGGAGCGCTCGAGGTTGATGTCCTCGACGAGCCCGGTGAATTCCTTGAAGGGGCCGTCGGTGATCTTGACCTGCTCGCCGCGCTCGTAGACGTAGCGCGGCTTCGGCTTCTCCTTCGACTCGGCCGTGTGGTGGAGGATCGAGTCGACTTCCTCCCGCGTGAGCGGGACGGGCGCCTTCGAGGAGCCGCCCACGAAGCCGGTCACCTTCGGCGTGTTACGCACGAGGTGCCAGGTCTCGTCGGACATTTCCATCTGGACGAGGACGTAGCCCGGGAAGAACTTCCGCTCGACGTTGCGCCGCTTTCCGGCCTTCATCTCGACGACCGTCTCCTTCGGCACGCGGATCTCGCCGAAGTGCGACTCCATGCCGAGGGCCTTGATGCGGTTCGTCAGCTCGAGAACGACGCGGTCCTCGAACCCCGAATACGTGTGCACGATGAACCAGTCCATCGGTGCCGCGGCACTAGCCGGGGCGGCGGTCGTCTGGTCCTGCGGGTCGGTGGTGCTCACGGTGTATCCGTCCTTGTGTCGTCAGCTGCCGAAAGCCGCGAAGAGTTTGTTGACGAGAGGCGTCACCCCCGCATCCACGAGAAAAAGGAAGAGTCCGAAGATCGCAGTGGAGATGATGACGACCGTGGTCGTGCCGACGACCTCTTCGCGGCCCGGCCACGAGACCTTTCCGGATTCCTTCCTGACCTCGGAGAGAAAGCCGCGGAAGTGATGCCAGCGCTCGATCGGGTTCATGTCTTTTTGTTCGTCCTCGGGTTCGTGATTCGTCGTCTTCGTTCGTTCGTCGTCGTGCGGTCCGTTCGGCTTTGGCAGGGGTGCGGGGATTCGAACCCCGAACCTACGGTTTTGGAGACCGCCGCTCTAGCCAGTTGGAGCTACACCCCTGTAAGAAGGTTGAAAGGCGCTCGTGGAGCGGGAGACGGGATTCGAACCCGCGACCAACAGCTTGGAAGGCTGTGACTCTACCCCTGAGTTACTCCCGCGAAAGGATCCCGTGAAGCTGGAGCCCACGAGCAGATTTGAACTGCTGACCCCGTCCTTACCAAGGACGTGCTCTACCAACTGAGCTACGTGGGCGGAGGTTCCCTGCTGAT
The DNA here is from genome assembly GCA_963719225.1 of Thermoanaerobaculia bacterium. Lineage (GTDB taxonomy): Bacteria > Acidobacteriota > Thermoanaerobaculia > UBA5066 > UBA5066 > Fen-183. The sequence continues at coordinate 2,722,291 of CAVRAY010000001.1, forward strand.
GGTGGGCAGAGAGGGATTCGAACCCCCGTAGCACGCAAGGTGCGGCAGATTTACAGTCTGCTGCCATTAACCGCTCGGCCATCTGCCCGCTCCCCGTTCTTCGTCGATCCCGATCTCCGGCCCCACGGAGGCTCACCTGGAGCTGGCGATGGGACTCGAACCCGCAACCTGCCGATTACAAATCGGCTGCTCTACCCATTGAGCTACGCCAGCATTCGCGTTCCCGCCGAAGAGAGCTCGACCGTGCGACCCGGACTGGTAACTGAAGCGGTGGCACGGCTTCGCGCACCTCGGCAAAGGCGCGAACTGTGGTTTATACCAGCCCCGTTCGAGGCGCGTCAAGCCATTTTCATGCCGGGGCTGCTCCGCGGGGAGCTCCGGCGCCTGACCCAGTCGAAAACGAGCACGCCCGCAGCGACCGAAACGTTGAGGGATCCGGCTCCGGGGCGCATCGGAATCGAAATCAGTCGATCGCATGATTCTTTCGTCAACCTCCTCAGGCCGGTTCCTTCCGAGCCCAGGCAGAGGACCACGTCACCGGAAATGTCGACGTCGTAGAGGTTTTCGCCCTCGGTTGCCGCGCCGAAGACCCAGAAGCCGGCATCCTTCGCCTGCTGGATGAAGCGGGCCGCGTTGACGACTCTGCCGATCCTGACGCGCTCCAGCGCTCCCGCCGAGGCCTTCGACACGGTTTCATTGAGACCTGCGGAGTGACGCTCCGTGAGGACGACCGCGGCGCCTGCCGCGGCAGCGCTTCTCAGGATGGCCCCCAGATTCCCCGGATCGGTCACTTCGTCGAGAAAAAGGACGCAGCGGCTCCCCTTCACCCCCGCGAGGCATTCCTCGACTGTGTCGTATTCGCGCTCGGCGACTCGCGCTGCGACTCCGTTGTGTGCGCGGCCCGCGGCACGGTCGAGCTCTTCTTTCGCGACGAGCCGGACGGAGACGCCTTTTCCCCGCGCCAGCTCCTCGATTTCCGCGGCCCGCGCGTCCTTGCGGCCCCGCTGCACGAGAAGCGCCTCGACCGAGCGCGGACGCCGCTCGAGCACTTCTCGCACCGGATGGAAGCCGGAGACGATCACTCGGCCGCGTTGCCGCCGACGAGGACGACGACCGTCGCGGCCACTCCGACGCCGCGACCGAAGTCGGTCAGGCCGTTTCCCGAGGAAGCCTTGACCGAGATGCGGTCCACGGACGTGCCGAGAAGCGCCGCGATGTTCGCGCGCATCGCGTCGCGGTGCTCCGCGACGGCGGGCCGCGCCGCGAGCACCGTCACGTCCACGTTTCGGATCTCGGGATGATCCGTCAGCTCGCGCACGTGGCGCACGAGCGCCTCCCCCGCCGCGCTTTTCCATTCGGGCCGATCCGTGCCGAAGACCGAGCCGAGGTCTCCGGCGGCCGCCGCGCCGAGGAGGGCGCCCGCCAGGGCGTGGAGCACGACGTCTCCGTCCGAGTGCCCGACGGGCCCGGCGTCCGAAGGAATCGCCACGCCGCCGAGGACGCACGGCCGCCCGGCGGCGAGAGGGTGCGCGTCGAAACCGTGCCCGATCCTCATGAGGACGTCCGGGCGAGGAACGCCTCGGCCCAGGCGAGGTCTTCGGGATACGTGATCTTGATGTTCCAGCGGGACGTGAGGACGACGGTCACGGGCCCGCCGGTTCGTTCCACGAGCTCGGCATCGTCGGTGGCGTCGGGGCCGCCCTCTTTCTCGACGGCAGGCCGGAACAGGCCCGCGCGGAAAACCTGCGGCGTCGTGGCCGCGAAGAGGTCGATCCTCGAGACGGTGCCGGCCACCGTGCCGCCGGAAATCCTCTTGACCGTCTCGACGATCGAGTAGCCCGCGATGGCCGCGCCCGTCTTCTCCGCCGCGTCCACGACCGCCGCCACCTCGACGGGATCGACGAGCGGACGCGCGGCGTCGTGGACGAGGACGAGGTCGTCGTCGCTCTCGAACCGGGCTGCCGCGAACGCGCGCGCGACCGATTCCCGCCGTGTCACACCGCCGTCGACGAGCACGCAGGGTATCGGGGTTTGGGCAAGAGCTTCCCGGAATGCATCCGTGTGGCCCGGCGAGACCGCGATCACCGCTTCCTTGACGCGCTTCGACGCCGCGAGGCGCTCGAGAGCGTGCAGGAGCATGGGCCGCCCCGCGAGCAGGACGAGCGCTTTCGGCCCCTCGTCGTGGAAGCGTGTTCCGAAGCCGGCCGAGGGGATGAGCGCGACGGCGAGAACCATCAGCGGGCCAGCACTTCCGCTTCTTTCGTCTTCAGGACGTGCTCGACCTCGGCGACGCTCTTGTCCGTCATTTTCTGGACGTCGTCGAGAGCGCGCTTCTCGTCGTCGGCCGAGATCGACGAGGCTTTCGCCTCCTTCTTGATCGCGTCGTTTCCCTCGTGGCGATGATGGCGGATCTCGACTCTCGCCTGCTCCGCGAAGCCGTGAGCCTTCTTGACGATCTCCTTGCGGCGCTCTTCCGTGGGCTGCGGGACGGGGATGCGCACGACCTTACCGTCCGAGGACGGGTTGAGGCCGAGGTCGCTCGTCCGGATGGCCTTTTCGATGGCCGGGCAGAGCGAGGGCTCCCAGGGAGACGCGAGCAGCAACGTCGCGTCGGGCGCCGAAAGGTTCGCCACCTGGTTCAGGGGAGTCGGCGTGCCGTAGTACTCCACGAGGATTCCCTCGAGGATCCCGACGGACGCGCGACCAGTACGCAGGTGCTTGAGTTCCGTCTTGAGCGCGTCGAGCGTGGCGTGCATCCGGCGTTCGGTTTCCTTCTTGATCTCGGCAATCGTCGGCATGGTTCCCCGGCTCCTTCACCCGGCTCGTGATGAGATCAGGCCTTCACGGAGTCCACAACGCTCCCGATCGGCTCTCCGAGGACGACCCTGCGGATGTTTCCGGGAACGAGGAGGTTGAAGACGCGAATCGGCATCTTGTTGTCCCGGCAGAGGGAGATCGCCGTGGCGTCCATGACCGCCAACCGCTTCTCGAGCACGTCCTGGTAGGTGACCCGCGGCAGGAAAACGGCCTTCGGGTCCGTCTTCGGGTCGGCAGTGTAAATGCCGTCGACGCGCGTGGCCTTCAGGATCGCCTCGGCGCGGACCTCGTTCGCGCGCAAGGCGGCGGCCGAGTCCGTCGTGAAGTACGGATTGCCCGTGCCTCCGGCGAAGATGACGCAGCGCTTCTTTTCGAGATGCCGGATCGCCCGTCGCCGGATGAACGGCTCCGCGACCGCCCGCACCTCGAAAGCCGTCATGACGCGCGTGTGGATGTCGCGTTTCTCGAGAGCGTCCTGCAGCGCGAGCGCGTTGATCACGGTCGCGAGCATCCCCATGTTGTCACCCGTGACGCGGTCGATGCCCTGCGTCGCCGCCGAGACGCCACGGATGATGTTGCCGCCCCCGATCACGATGGCGACCTCGACGCCGAGGCGCGCGACCTCGGCGATCTCGTCGGCGAGGCGCTCGACGACGGCCGGCTCGATTCCGAAAGACTGGCTGCCGAGGAGGGCCTCCCCGGAGAGCTTCAGCAGGACCCGGCGAAAGCGGGCTTCCACGTTCTTACTTGGCCAGCGCGGCGACCTCGGCCGCGAAGTCTCCGCCGCCGGAATTCTTCTCGATGCCTTCGCCCACCTTGAAGCGCACGAAGCGGACGACGGAAGCGTCCTTGCCCGCGCGCTCGGCGATGACCTGCGACACTTTCTTGCTGTCGTCCTTCGCGAAAGGCTGGTCGAGGAGCACGACCTCTCCATACCACTTTCCGATCATCCCCTCGACCATCTTGTCGGCCACGGCCTCCGGCTTGCCGGCGGCGACCGCCTTGGCGCGCGCGATCTCGCGCTCGTCGGCGAGCGCCTTGGCGGACACGCCGTCCCGATTCGCGAACTGCGGAGACAACGCGGCCACGTGCATCGCGAGGTCTTTGGACAGATCCCCGGGCATTCCCTTCGTCTCGATGACGACGACGGTCTTGTCGCCGGGGTGCGCATAGAGCGTGAGCGCGGATTCCGGCGCGGCCATGAGGCGCGCGAAGCGTCGAAGCTGCGTGTTCTCCCCCGTCTCGGCCGTGAAGGCCTGGAGCGATTCGGCGACGGTTCCGGTCGCACACGGGAGATGCTTCGGAGCGGGGAGGGCTTTCACCCGCTCGACGTCTCCTTCGGCCGTGTCTCCGAGGCTTGCCGAATGGAAGACGAGCTCGGCGAGAACGTGGCGCGCCTTCTTGAACGCGTCCGTCCGCGCGACGAAGTCCGTCTCGCAGTTCAGCTCGACGAGAGCCGCCATGCCGGCCTCCACGTGATAGCCGACGAGGCCCTCGGCGGCCACGCGACCTGCCTTCTTCGCGGCGGCCGCGAGCCCCTTCTTGCGGAGGATCTTCTCGGCCTCCTCCATGTTGCCGTTCGACTCCTCGAGCGCGCGCTTGCAATCGAGCATTCCGGCGCCCGTTCTGTCGCGGAGCATCTTGACCATCACTGCGGAAATCGCCATGGGTACCTCTTACGTCAAAAGGGGCCGGCGGGAGAAGCGTGTCCTCCAGCCGGCCCCGTTCTCTCTCGGATTCGGTTCAGACCGGGACGGGGACGACCGGGACCTCGGGTTTCGCTGGGGAGCCGGCGGCGGCGCCCGCCGCAGGCGCGGCGGCTGTCGTTGCGTCGGCCACGTGGAAGTTCGCGGGCATGGGCTCGTCGTCCGCATGATCGACCTTACCCACGAAGCGCTCTTCCTGCGCGTGCAGGCCTTCCAGAACGGCGTCGGCCATCTTGCCCGTGAAGAGCTTGATGGCGCGGATCGCGTCGTCGTTGCCGGGGATGACGTGCGAGATGCTGTCGGGATCGCAGTTCGTGTCGACGATGGCCACGACCGGGATGCTCAGCTTCCGGGCCTCCTGCACCGCGATCGCCTCCTTCTTGGGGTCGATCACGAAGAGGACGTCCGGCAGCTCCTCCATCTCCTTGATCCCGATGAGGTTCTTCGAAAGCTTCGCCTTCTCGCGGTCGAGCTGGATGCGCTCTTTCTTGGTCAGGATCGCGTCCGATCCCTCCACGAGCATCGCCTCGATCTCCTTGAGGCGGCTGATGGACTTCCGGATCGTCACGAAGTTCGTGAGGGTGCCGCCGAGCCACCGGTTGTTCACGTAGAACATGCCGCAGCGGTTCGCCTCCTCGTAGATGGCGTCCTGGGCCTGCCGCTTCGTCCCGACGAAGAGGATGTTCTTCCCCTGCGAGGCGACGTCCGTGATGAAGGCCGCGGCCTCGCGGAAGCACTTGAGGGTCTTCTGGAGATCGATGATGTAGATGCCGTTGCGCTTGCCGAAGATGTACTTCTTCATCTTCGGATTCCAGCGTTTCGTCTGGTGCCCGAAATGAACGCCCGCCTCGAGCAGCTCCTTCATCGTGATCTGACTCATCTCTCCCCCATTACCTCTTCGAGAACTGGAACCGGGCGCGAGCCCCGCGCTGTCCGTACTTCTTGCGCTCCTTCATGCGCGAGTCGCGCGTGAGGAGGCCGGCCTTCTTGAGCGCGCCGCGGAGCTCGCCGTTGAAGAGGCAGAGCGCGCGGGCGATCCCGTGGCGGATCGCGCCCGCCTGGCCCGCGCTCCCCCCGCCCTCGACGAGGGCGACGACGTCGAACTTGTCGACCGTCTCGGTGAGCTGCAGGGGCTGGCGGATGACCATCTTGAGCACGTCGTTCGGGAAGAAGTCCTCGAAGGTGCGGTCGTTGACCTGCACGGTCCCCTTGCCGGGGCGGAGGTACACGCGGGCAACGGACTCTTTCCGGCGTCCCACGGCCTGATACTGGAGGTTCGTCACGGGGTTCGTTTCTCTCTTTCCGTTCGTGCTTTCGTCGTCAATCCCGGTCAGACGGCGACGGCGGCCGGAGACTGGGCGGTGTGCGGATGAGCCGGGCCTGCGTAGACCTTGAGCTTCTTGAACATCTTCCGGCCGAGCTTCGTCTTCGGCAGCATGCCGCGGACGGCCGCTTCGATGACACGCTCGGGATGCGTGGCCTTCAGCTTGCCCGCTTCGATCGAGCGGAGGCCTCCCGGGAAGCCCGTGTGGTGCCGGTACATCTTCTGGTCGAGCTTCGTGCCGGTGAAGGCGACCTTCTCGGCGTTCACCACGACGACGAAGTCACCGGTGTCGAGAAAAGGCGTGTAGATGGCTTTCGTCTTGCCCGTGAGGTGGCGCGCGACGAGCGTCGCGAGACGACCGAGCACCTTGCCGTCGGCATCGACGACGATCCAGCGTCGGGAGAGGTCGGAGATTTTCGGAAGCGGCGTGCGAGTGCTCACGGGAACAGCGGTCTCCGATCGGGGCGGTTGAGGGGTGCGTCACCCCGGCTGGAAAATTCCGGGGTCGGTCTCACGATGCGGACCAGGGAAGCATCGAAAGACCAGGGCCCCGACGGCACACGATAAGCGGGCTTCCGGCGAACCATCCACCCGCAGGGCCATGAAAAATACGCCCCCTGCCGGTCCCTGTCAAGCAAGGCCCCCGTCCTTTCTCCCTCAGAATAGAAGAGATGACGGCTTCCATTCTGGACGGGGCGCGTGTCGCACGCGCGATCCGCGCCGAGGTGGCCGACGACGTGGCGGAGCTCGCAGGGCGCGGGGTCATCCCCTGCCTCGCGGTCGTCCTCGTGGGAGAGCATCCGGCGAGCGCGGTCTACGTCGCGAGCAAAGGCGCCGCGGCGCGCGAGGCCGGGATCGCCGAACGCACGCTGCGCTTCCCCGAGACCCTGCCGGAAGAGGTGCTCCTCCGGACGGTCGCCGAGCTCAACGCGGACGACGCGGTGGACGGGATCCTGGTCCAGCTTCCCCTTCCGAAACACATCGACACCACCCGCGTCCTCGAGGCGATCGACCCCGGGAAGGACGTCGACGGGTTCCACCCGCTGAACGCCGGACGGCTGCTGCAGGGCAAGCCCGCGATCGTCCCCTGCACGCCGGCGGGAATCCTCGAGCTGCTCGCCCGTGAAGGGATCCCGATCCAGGGGACGAGGGCCGTCGTCGTCGGCCGGAGCGACATCGTGGGAAAGCCCACGGCGCTCCTGCTTCTCCAGAGCCACGCGACCGTGACGATCGCGCATTCGAAGACCCGCGACCTGCCGGGCCTCTGCCGGGAGGCGGACCTCCTCGTCGCGGCGATCGGGCGGCCCGGCTTCGTGACGGGTGACTTCGTGAAGGAAGGCGCCGTCCTCGTGGACGTCGGGATCAACCGGCTGACCTTGCGCGCCGACGTGGAGAGATTCTTTCCCGGCGACGCCGCGCGCCTTCTGGCTTTCGAGAAGAAGGGCTCGACGCTCGTGGGCGATTGCGACCCGGCGACGGCTTTCCCGCGATCGTCCCGCTACACGCCTGTCCCCGGCGGCGTCGGACCGCTCACGATTTCCATGCTCCTCCGAAACACGCTCGACCTCTGCCGGGTAAGGCGCCCGGCATGATCCTGAAAGTCGGCCTGACCGGGGGTCTCGCGTCGGGCAAGAGCACCGTGGCCGCGCGGCTTCGCGAGCACGGAATATCCGTTCTCGACGCGGACCTCATCGTCCACGACCTTTATCGCGCGCACCGCGCGGGCGCCCTCGCGGTGGCGGATGCGTTCGGGCCCGAGTTCCTCGCGCCGGACAGCTCGGTCGACCGCCGCAAGGTCTCCGCCCACGTCTTCCACGATCCCGACGCGCTCGCGCGCCTCAACGGGCTCATTCACCCGCTCGTCCGCGACGAGCAGGCGCGCTGGTTCCAGGAGCTCGAGGCGAAGGGCGAGAAGCTCGGTGTCGTCGAGGCCTCGCTCCTCGTGGAGACCGGAGGCCGCCAGCGCTTCGACGTCCTCGTGACCGTCTCGGCTCCGACGGACGTGCGCCTCGCCCGGGCGATTCGCCGCAGCGGCGAGACGGACCCGAACGAGCTCATACGCCGCATGTCGTCGCAGTTCTCGGACGCCGTCCGCGAAGAGGTCGCGGACATCGTCCTGCGCGCGGACGGGACGAAGGAAGACCTGCTCGCGAAAGTCGACGCGCTGGCGGACAAGCTGCGCGCGCTCGCGGGGAAGAATTGAACAAAGACGATCTTCTTAGAATAGGAATTCGCGCGAGGTTCTCAGGCGTTGGAACGCTCGCGCCCGGTGCGAGCCGTTGTTCTTCTCTTCTTCGCTCATCTCCGCCCAGGTCCTCGTGTCGCCCCTCGGGATGAAGAGCACGTCCCAGCCGAAGCCGTTCGTGCCGCGCGGGTGGAGTGCGATGGAGCCGCGGACGCGCCCTTCCGCGACGACGACGTCGCCGGAGTCTTGTCCGGGCCGCGCGACCGCGAGGACGGAAACGGCCTCGGCGGACCGGTCGGTGAAGCCGTCCAGCATCTTCGCGAAGGCGTCGCAGCCCGCGGCTCCCGCCGTGATCCATTTCGTCAGTGGGCCGGGGAAGCCGCCCCAGGCATCGACCGCGAGTCCCGAGTCCTCGACGAGGACCGGGACACGGAGAGCACCCGCCGCGACGATCGCCTTGGCGCGGGCCACCTCGGCGAAGTCGAGGGACTGGATCTCGGGAATCTCGACGTCCTTCACCGCGACCTCCCGCCCCAGAAACACCGCCGCCTCGCGCGCCTTGCCCGCGTTCGAGGTCACGAACATCAGTCCTGCGAGCGCGTCCGTCACCGCGGGCGAACCGGCGCGCCCTTCTCGTCGAGCTTCACGCGATACGCTTTCAGGCCTTTCGTGAGGCCCTTCAGGCGCTGTTCGCCGAGGGGCTCGAACACGAAGAACTCGCCCGCGAGCCGGGCCGTTTCCTCGCCGACGACGATCTCGTTCGGGCCGGCGACGTAGTCCTCGAGCCGCGCCGCCACGTTCACGGTGTTGCCGAGGACCGTGTAATCCACGCGCCGGTCGGACCCGATGTCGCCGACGACGGCGTGACCCGTATTGACGCCCACGCGCACCGCGACTTTTCCCTCCCCGCGCCGGGCGCGCTCCGCGTTCCACGCGGTCAGGCTCTCGATGAGCCTCGCCGCCGCGGCCACCGCCCGGCGGGGATGGTCGGGCTGGCGGATCGGCGCACCGAAGAAGGCCATCACGGCGTCGCCGATGAACTTGTCGAGCGTCCCGCCCTGCTCGAAGATCGCGTCCGCCGCGAAGGTGAACACGGTCTCGAGAAAGCGCGACAGCTCTTCCGGAGCCATGCCCTCCGCGGCGGTCGAGAAGCCGACGATGTCCGCGAAGAAGACGCTCACGTCGCGCGTGCGCACTTTCTCGACGCCGGCGGGACCCTCGGAGACGATCTCCTCGACGACGCCCGGAGAGTGATAGCGCGCGAGACGCTCCCGGATGCGCTCCTCCTTCGCGACGCGGCCCTGCAGGCGCGCGCGCTCGATCGCGACCGCCGCGAAATTTCCGAGCGCGGTCAGGAGGTCGAGATCGTCCGCGGTGAAGGTGCCGGTCTTGAGGGGGGTGTCGACGTGAAGGGCGCCGATGACGTTCTCGCGGTTCCACAGCGGGACGCACATGGCGGACCGGATCTGCTGGATGCGGATCGACTGGCCGGCCTCGAAGCGATCGTCGGTCAGGGCGTCGGACGTCAGCACGGCCACGCGCTCGCGTACGACGGTCTCGACGATCGTGTGGGAGAACGTCTCGGTCGACTCCGGTCCCGCGCGCCCTCGCTGGCGCGCGAGCGTCGCGACGAGCCGGCCCCCATCCTCGAGAAGAACGACGACGGCGCGCTCGGCCGGAAGGAAATCGAAGAGCAGGTCGACGACCTTCGAGAGGATCTGGTCGACGTCCGGCGCCTCGATGAGCGTGCGCGCCACCTGGACGAGGATCTCGAAGATCTTTTCGCGCGCCTTTTCGGGCGGGGCCCGCCGCCCGGCGAGCGTTCCCCCGACGTCCGTGATCGCAGCGTCGAGGTTGAAGTCGCGGTTGAAATCGGCGATCGAGCGGACGAACGTCGAGCTCGAGTCGCTGATCGACTTCGTGGCGACGCTCCTCGTCGTGGGCTGCTCGCGCACGTGAAGCGTAAAGGTGCCGACGGAGACGACGTCGTTCACCTTCAGGGGCGACTTGGCCGCGAACTCGCCGTTCACCTTGACGCCGTTCGTCGACTTCAGGTCTTCGACCGTCCAGACCCCCGCGCGTTCGGACAGGAGCGCATGCCGGCGCGACACGGAGAAGTCGTTCAGGACGATTCCGTTCTCGCTCGAGCGGCCGATGGACACGTCACCGCCGGAGAGTAGGAAACACCGGGTCTGCCCCTCGACCTCGTAGACGATCTCCAGCATCGGCAGGACGGAGTTTATAAGGACCGGGTGAAGCCGCCGGTCCTGCCCGCCCGTTCAGTCGAGCGGAGGCTCGCGCTCTGGCGTTCGGGAAAAGCGCACGCGGACGACCTTCCAGACGGCCACCGGCTGGCCCGCGATCCGTGCCGGCCGGAAGGTCCATCGCCGCACGGCGTCGCCGGCCGCCTCCGTCATCCCGGCTGGCCCCGGAGAGATCACGTCGATCCGGCCCACGGTGCCGTTCGCCTCCACCACGATGCGGAGGATGACTTCGCCGCTCAGATTCATCCGGCGCGCCGCCTCCGGGAACCGGGGATCCACGCGAGTCACGAGGACGGGTGGATCCGCTCCCTCGGGCAGCGAGGCGAGCGGGGTGCGCGAGAAAGCAGCCGCGGAAATCGGGAATGCCGGCGTCGTCGATACCGCCGGGACTCCGGGCGGCGACATCTGCGCGCCGGTTCCCCCGGGGCCATCGGAAGGTGCGAGCGGCTGGACCTCCGGCACGATGCCGCGCCCGCCGGGCCCCGACGCAAGGGCCGGGACGGCAGAGGGAAGCAGGCGTATGGATCGCGCCGGGACGAACGCGAGGATCCTCCCCGCGAGGCGGACGCCGAAGAAATCGTGGTCCGCCAGCACGACATCGACGTTCTCGCCGTCATCGAGGGTGCCCCACCGCGCCGCGCCGTAGTCGGGGGCGAGCAGGATCGGGCAGGATTCGACCGCGCGCGCCGGCTGGGGAGCGAAAGCCGCGACGGCGGCCGCTCTCTTTTCGCGCGCCGCACGGTCGGCCATCCGCTCGAAGGAATCGGCGGGAATCCAGACGTCGCGGCCCTCGGCCACGACGTGGACGTGGTCCCCGAGAGGCTCGCGCACCTTGAGCGCCGCTCCCCGCGGCAGCGTCAGCGCGGCGGCGGCCTTCGGCTCCGCCGAAACGCGTGCCGTCACCCGTTCGAGCGTCACGACGGCTCGATCGTCGGGCGGCCCGACCGGGGACAGGGCTGCCGGGCGGCTCTTCCGGCAGGCGCCGACGAGCACGAGCACACCGCAGGCGGCAGCGAGCGCGACCTTGCGCCTCAGAGGCGGCCCATCAGCGTGGCGAGAATCGCCTTCTGGACGTGGAGGCGATTCTCCGCCTCGTCGAAAATGACGGAGCGCGGCCCGTCGCAGACCTCGGCGGCCACTTCCTCGCCGCGATGCGCGGGGAGGCAATGCATGAACACCGCATCGGGATGAGCTCGGGCGAGAAGCTCGGTCGTGACGGTCCATCCTGCGAAATCGCGCGCGCGCTTTTGCTGCTCGGCTTCCTGCCCCATCGAAGCCCACACGTCGGTGTAAACGACGTGCGCCCCCTCGACCGCTTCCTCCTTCGAATGCGTCAGGAGGAGCGTCGTCCCCGCCGCGGCGGCGTCGGCCCGCGCGTTCGCGGTGACGGTCGCGTCCGGCTCGTAGCCCTTCGGCGTCGCGACGGCCACGTTCACCGAGCACTTCGGCCCTCCGTACATCAACGAGTGCGCCATGTTGTTCCCGTCGCCGACGTACGCGAGCCTGAGAGAGGCCAGCTTTCCGAACCTCTCGCTCATCGTGAAGTAATCGGCGAGGGCCTGGCAGGGGTGGAGGAGGTCCGTGAGTCCATTGACGACGGGGACCGTCGCGTGGCGGGCGAGAGACAGGACGGTTTCGTGGGCGAACGTGCGAGCCATGATGCCGTTCACGTAGCGCGAGAGGACGCGGGCCGTGTCGGCGATGGGCTCTCCCCGCCCGAGCTGGATGTCGCGCGACGAGAGGAACTGCGCGGCGCCCCCGAGCTGCGTCATCCCCGCCTCGAACGAGACGCGCGTCCGCGTGGACGACTTCTCGAAGATCATCGCGAGGATCTTTCCGCTGAGCGCCGTCCGAAACTCGGCCGGGCGCGCCTTCATCCGCGCGGCGAGGGCGAAGAGCGCCGCGACGTCGGCGGCGGTCAGGTCGTGGATCGAGACGAGGTCCTTCTCGAGCATGTCTTCCCTTTTACACCGGATCGCGCACGAGCGGCATGGTCATGCAGCGCGGCCCGCCGCGTGCCCGCGACAGCTCCGGCGCCGAGAGCAGGATCGCGTGCTTGCCGGGCTTTCTCGGGTCGAGCGTCTCTCGTCCCAGCAGGAGATCGTCGTCCGCGACGACCGCGTATCCCTCGCGCGCGAGGGACTCGGCCGTGCGCTCGTTTCGGTCGTAGCAGAGGATGATCCCGGGCGCGAGCGCGAAGACGTTTGCCCCGTCCGTCCACTGCTCGCGCTGCTGGTCGATCGGATCGGAGCCGCCGCAGAGGATGGGAACGAGGTCGATGCCGAGGGCCTTGAGCGCCGACAGGAGGTCCTCCCTGGTCGTCCACGTGATCTCACGCGCCGTGAGGTCGGCCTCGTACACGTCGGCCTCCTCGGCGCCGCCGGAAAGGATCATCGGCCCGTAGCAGAGACACTCGCCGGCCGAGATGCGCGTGAACACCGTATCGAGGTGCATCGTCGCGCGCTGGGGAGGAATGGCCACGACGAGGATCTTCCTCACCCGCGAGCCTTCCCGCTTCAGGGCTTCGGCAAGGCGTTCGATGGTCGTCTTCTCGGTCCGCTCCGAGTAGCCGATCACGAGCACCTCGTCGGAGAGGACGAGGACGTCCCCTCCTTCGAGCGTGGGCCTCATGCGCGCCCAGGCGAGGTCGCGCCCTTCGCCCGCGGCGAACTCCTGGAACCAGAAGCGCGGCTCCGGTCCGGCGAACCGGGGATGCCGGGCGAAGACCGCCCCGGACAGCAGCGGCTCCCGCCAGCGCGCGCGGGTCGCCATCGAACCCCTCACGACGCGGTCTCCCACGACGGTGGCGGGATCGCGCTGGAAAAACCAGTTCGGGAGCGGCGGCAGGAGGTACAGGGAGTCGAGAGAGTCGGAGATCGTGGGCTCGGCGCGCTCGACTCCTTCCACGAGGCCCGCCGCGAGCCGGCCGGCGGGAAGGTCGTTCAGCGCGAGGAGGACCGCGGGCGGCCAGGCGAGGAGCCGCCCGAGCTCCGAGAGCACTTCGTTGCGAGCGTCGGGATCGCGAAGGACTTCCTCGAGGAGCTCCTGGACGTCGATCACCTCGTCCGCCACGAAGCGGAGCACCTGGCGGAACCGCCGGTGCTCCTCGCGCGCCCGGGCTCCGAACAGGATGTCGTCGAAGAGGAGGTCCTGCATCATCGAGGGCACCATCCGGTCGATCTCGCGACCGGGCTCGTGAACGAGGACCGAGCGCAGGCGCCCGATCTCGGAGTCGACACGGAGGGTCATGGCGGTCTCGAACGGCGGCTCGGGCCGCCGCCGGGATGCTAACCTGAACGCCGAAGGATCGCGCCGTGGAGGATGTCGAGTTCATCGTCTGTCTCAACTGCGACACGCCGTGCTACTTCTTCGAGTACGAAGAGGCGAAGGGGATCACGAGCGCGTTCTGCAACGTGTGCGGAAACGACGAAACAAAGGAGTTCCGCCTTCCCACGGACGACGAGATCGAGGAGTGAGCCAGGTGAGCGACTCCCCCATCGACCGGTATGAAAACCCGCTCACGAGCCGGTATGCGTCCGCCGAGATGTCCGCCCTGTTCTCGGCGCGGTCGAAATTCACGACGTGGCGCAAGCTCTGGCTCTGGCTCGCCGAGGCGGAGCGGGAGCTCGGGCTCCCGATCCCCGAGGCCTCTCTCGACGCGCTCCGCGCCCACCTCGTCCCGACCGAAGCCGAGCTCGCCGCCGCCGACGGGTACGAGCGCGAGACGAAGCACGACGTCATGGCGCACCTCCACGCCCTCGGCGACGTCGCTCCCGCGGCGCGCGGGGTTCTGCACCTCGGCGCGACCTCGGCTTTCGTGGGCGACAACGCCGACCTCCTCCTCCTGCGCACCGCCCTGCGTCTCCTCGCGAAGCGCACGGTGCGCGTCATGGGACGCCTGGCGCGGTTCGCGCGCACGTACCGCGACCTCCCCTGCCTCGGATTCACGCACTTCCAGGCCGCGCAGCCCACCACGGTCGGCAAGCGCGCGTGCCTCTGGCTCCAGGACCTCGCTCTCGACCACCGCGAGCTCGTCCGGCGCGCCGACGAGCTGCGCTTTCTGGGCTGCAAGGGAGCCACGGGCACGCAGGCGTCGTTCGTGGCGCTCTTCGACGGCGACGCCGACAAGGCCGAGCGCCTGGACCGCCTCGTGGCCCAGAAGGCGGGCTTCACGGACCGCCTCCTGATCTCCGGCCAGACGTACACGCGCAAGCAGGACGCCCTCGTGCTTTCGGCGCTCGCCGGCCTCGCGGCTTCGGCCTCGAAGTTCGGCAACGACGTCCGGCTGCTTCAGCACCTCAAGGAGGTCGAAGAGCCTTTCGGCAAGAAGCAGGTCGGCTCGTCGGCGATGCCCTACAAGCGCAACCCCATGAAGAGCGAGAGGATGAACGCGCTCGCGCGCTGGCTGCTTTCGATCTCGGACAACGGCAACTGGACGCACGCGACGCAGTGGTTCGAGCGGACTCTCGACGACTCCGCGAACCGGCGACTCGCGCTCGCCGAATCCTTCCTCTCGGCCGACTCGATCCTCCTCCTCTGGGACGCGGTGACGGACGGGCTGGTCGTCCATCCCACCGTCGTGAGGCGCCGCCTCGACGCCGAGCTGCCCTTTCTGGCCACGGAAAACATCCTCATGGCGGCGGCCAAGAAGGGCGGCGACCGGCAGGCTCTCCACGAGAGGCTGCGCGTCCTCGCGCAGGCCGCGGGCGACCGCATGAAGGCCGAGGGCGGTGAAAACGATCTCCTGTTCCGCATCGCGGGCGATCCGGCGTTCGGCCTCACGCCGGCCGAGGTCATCGCGGCCTCCGAGCCGGCGCGGTTCATCGGGCGCGCTCCGGAGCAGGTGGACGAGTTCCTCGATGTCGAGATCGAGCCCATCCTCGCGACGGACCCCGAGGCCGCCTCCGGCGAGACGCGCGAAGAGGTTCGCGTCTGAAGAGAAGAAAAGAAAAAACATTTTGTTTCGGAAATAGAAGAGGAAGAGGGATTTTCTTAGAAGGTGAATGAGCTGGCTGCCCGCCGCGCAATCGACGCTCAACGGCGCCGCCCGCGCCGCGCCCTATTCACTTTCAAAGAAATCTTCTCGTCTCTTTTTGTCTTGATCCTCATCGCCTGCTCATCACAACCGCGGCCCGCACCGCAGACAACTTCTCTCGCCCCCCCTTCCGCAGAGCGCGGGCTCGCGTCGTGGTACGGGAAGGAATTCGACGGGCTTCCGACGGCTTCGGGCGAGACGTTCCGGCCCGAGAAGATCTCCGCCGCGCACCGCACGCTGCCGCTCGGCACGGTCGTGGACGTGACGAACGAGAAGAACGGAAAGACCGTGCGCGTGAAGATCAACGACCGCGGCCCGTTCGTCGCCGGCCGCATCGTGGACCTTTCGAAGGCAGCCGCGCACGAGATTGCGTCCGTCGGAGACGGCGTCGTCCCCGTCACGCTTCGCGTCGTGTCGCTCGGAGACAACTTCCGCGTTCGTGCCGGCTCCGACGAGCCGCCCCCCGTGACCGCCGCGAACACGGCGACGCGTTCCGAGCCCGGCGCATTCGCCGTGCAGGCCGGCGCGTTCGGAGACGAGGCGAATGCGGTCCGGCTGCGCAACCGACTCGCCGCGCGCTACCCGAACCCCTTCATCGAGGAATACCAGGGACTCAAGCGCGTGAAGTTCGGTCCTTACCGGACGCGTGAAGAGGCCGATGCCGCGCGGGAATCTCTCGGCGACATGGGTCTCGCCGGCGTCGTCGTGATCTACCGGTAGATTCCTTCAGCGCCCGCGCATCGGCCGCTGGAACGCGCTCCGGACGAGACGGTCGAGAAGCTTCGGAAGCGGCAGCCCCGTGGCTTCCCACAGCTTCGGGAACATCGAGATGGGGGTGAAGCCCGGCAGGGAGTTGATCTCGTTCACGAGCAACCGGTGCGTGCCGCGCTCGAGGAAGAAGTCGACGCGCGCGAAGCCGGCGCCGCCGAGGACGTCGAACGCGCGCACCGCGAGCGCCCGCACCTCGTCGCGGAACGATTCGGGCAGATCGCACGGGATGATCGAACGCGAAAGCGTGCCGATGTACTTGTCCTCGTAGTCGTAGAACTCGCGGCCCGGCACGATCTCACCGGGAAGGGAAGCCTCCGTCGGCCGGCCGGCCTCGCCCTCGAGGACCGAACATTCGATTTCGCGGGCATCGACGCCCTGCTCCGCCAGGACGCGCCCATCCACGAGAAACGCCTCCTCGACCGCGGGCGCCAAGCCCGCTTCGGACTTGACCTTCGAGACGCCCACCGACGAGCCGGCGCACGAGGGCTTCACGAAAAGCGGAAACCCAAGGCGGCTCGCGCGATGCACGATCGACGCGTGGCTCTCTTCCGCCTTCCACTCGGCGCGGGAAAACGCGACGTACGGTACCTGGGGCAGGCCGGCCGCGCCGAACGCGGCCTTCATGAAGATCTTGTCCATGCCGACGGCCGAGGCCGCGACGCCGAAGCCCACGTACGGGATGCCGAGCGACTCCAGAAGCCCCTGCAGCACGCCGTCCTCGCCGAACGTCCCGTGCACGATCGGAAAGAGCACCTCGGCTCCCGCTTCGTGCCAGGCGGAGAAGAACGAATCCACGATCTCCGAAGTCCGCGCCGCCTTGCTGCCCGGCTTGACGCCGTCGAGGAGCAGCTCCTTCGAAGGGCGGGAGAGCTGACGTTCGAGCTCGGTTTTCGACGCGGAAGGCGCGTGCCACAGCGCGTCTTTCCCGACGAAGAGCGGGATCGCCTCGTACGTGTCCTTGGGGAGATTCTCGAGAAGACACGCCGCCGAGACGAACGACACGCCGTGCTCGCGCGACGGGCCGCCGAAGACGACGCCGACGCGTCGGCGCGCGCGGACGCGGGGCGCCGAGCTCACGCGCTCACCCGAGCGTCACGAGCCGCGCCGAATCGATGCCCTCGAGCGTCTTGACCGCTTTGACGAGATCCTGTCCGATCGCGCCGTTCGCCGCGTCGATCCGGACGACGGCGGCTGCCTGGCCGTCCTTTCCCCGTGCGAGAGCGAGGTCCGAGATGTTCACGCCGCGCGACCCCAGGAGGGTCCCGATACGCCCGACGACGCCCGGCACGTCGCGGTTTGCGATCACGAGAAGAGTCCCCTCGGGCGAGAACTCGAGTGACAGGCCGTTGACGCCCACGATCCGGCAATGCCGGTCCGAGAAGAGCGTCCCGGACGCGCTTCGGTCGCCCGCAGACACGGTGACGAGGCTCGCGTAGCCTCCCCCGTCTTCGCGCACGGAATCCGAAACCGAGATTCCGTTCAGCTTCGCGAGAGAAACGGCGTTCACGATGTTGACGCCCTCGGCGAACGTCGAGACGACGCCCTTCACGGCGGCCACGACGCAGGCTTTCCGGATCGCCTCCGGTATTCCCGCAAGCGTCACGGTGAGCTGTCTCGGCGCCTCGGGCATCGACTGCCCCACGAATGCCCCGACCTTCTCGGCGAGGCGCATCCACGGGAGGGCCGCGTGCGGGTCGCCTCCGGAGGGAAACGGCAGGTTCACCGCTGCGACGAAGGGGGAGCCTTTCAGCGCCTCGGCGAGCATCTCGACGGTCTCCACCGCCACGCGATCCTGCGCCTCGACCGTGGAGGCCCCGAGGTGCGGCGTGCAGAGCACTTTCGGGTGCTTCACGAGCGAGAAGTCCTTCGGCGGCTCGACGGAAAAGACGTCGAGCGCCGCACCAGCGAGATGCCCGGAGTCGAGCGCGGCCGCGAGCGCGGCCTCGTCCACGAGGGCGCCGCGCGCGCAGTTCACCAGGATGGCGCCCTTCTTCATCGCCGCGAGCTGCCGGGCGCCGATGAGATGTTTCGTCTCCGAGCCGCCCGGCGCATGAAGCGAGACGACGTCGGATTTCGCGAGCAGCTCGTCCAGCGAGACGGGTGTCACGCCGAGCTCGGCGGTCCGCTCCGGCGTCACATAGGGGTCGAACGCGAGAAGCGTGACGTGCCAGGGGCGCAGCCGCGCGGCCACGCGGGCCCCGACCTGTCCGAGGCCCACGAGGCCCACGGTCTTGCCCTGCAGCTCCGTTCCGACGAACTTCGTGCGCTTCCATTCCCCGGCTTTCAGCGAGGTCTGTGCCTCGGGAATCTTGCGCAGGAACGAGAGAAGAAGCGCGATCGCATGCTCCGCCGCGGAGACGACGTTCCCGGACGGAGCGTTGACGACGAGGACCCCGCGCTCGGTGGCCGCCTTCACGTCGACGTTGTCGAGGCCGACTCCCGCCCGTCCGACGACGCGGAGCTTCTTCCCGGCGGTCAGGAGCTCTCGGTCCACCTGGGTCGCGGAGCGCACGACGAGCGCGTCGTAGTCGCCGATCGCCGCCAGGAGCGCTCCCCGGGACAGATCGGTGCGGACGTCCGCCACGAGGCCCTCTTTCGAAAGCACCGCGAGGCCGGTCTGGGAGAGTGGCTCGGCGATGAGGACGCGCGGACCGCTCACGCGGGCTGCCCGGCCCTCGGCCGCATCGAGGCCATGGCCTCCTCGTGAGCCTTCAGGTAGGCCTCGACGGAGGCAACGTCCACGTCGCCCATGTGGCCGATGCGCACGTTCGTGGGCTTCAGCTTTCCGTAACCGGAGCCCGTCGTCCATTTCATGCCCTTGAGGGCCTTGTTCAGCTCTTCCGCGTTCACGCCCTCCGGCGGGATGAGGGACGTGACGGTGGGCGAATGCGCGCCCGCCTCGGCGAACACGCGGAAGCCGTTCTTCGCCGCCCAGTCCTCCACGGCCTTTCGCATCGCGCCGTGCCGCGCCCAGCGGTTCTCGATTCCCTCGGCGAGGATGTGGTCCAGCTGGATGTCGAGAGCGTAGAGGAGCGGCAGACACGGCGTCGTCGGCGTCTGTTTCTTGGCCGCGAAGGCCTCGATGTCGACGAGGTCGAGGTACAGGCCGCGGAATTTCTTCTTCTTCGCGGCGGCCATCGCGCGCTCGGAGACGGCGAAGAGTGCGAGTCCCGGCGGCAGCGCGAGGGCTTTCTGCGAACCCGTGAGAACGACGTCGAGACCCCACTCGTCCGTCTCCACGCGCGTTCCTGCGACCGACGTCACGGCGTCGGCGAAGACGAGCGCGTCGGAATTCTCGCGAACCACCTTCGCGATCGCCCCGAGGTCCGAGAGCACGCCCGTGGACGTCTCGCTGTGCACGACGGTCACCGCGGCGTACTTCTTTTCCGCGAGCTTTTTCTTCACGGCGTCGGGCTTGACGGCCTCGCCCCACTCGAACTTGAGGACGTCCGTCTCCAGCCCAAGACGCGACGCCATCTCTCCCCACTTTCCGGAGAAAGCTCCGTTGGACAGACAGAGAACGGGACCCTCGACGCAGGAGACGAGCGCGGCTTCCCAGACGCCGGTCGCCGAGGACGCGAGCGTGTGGGCCGTGCGCGCGGTCCGGAAGACCTTGGGAAGCTTCTCGAGGATTCGTCCGTAGAGGTCCATGAAAGCCTGCGAGCGGTGGGAGAGCATGGGACCGGTCAGCGCCTGCAACACCTGGGGCCTCACCCACACGGGACCCGGGTTGAAGAAGCGCACCTGGCCGGGAGAGCCGGAGGTCGAATCGAAGTTCGTCATGGCGCTGGATTCTACGAGGCCACGAGGAGAGGCAGAAGCTCTTCGAGATTTTCGACGATGGCGTCAGGAGAACACGCTTCGAGCTCTTTTCGTGTCGCGCTGCCGCTCGGAAGTGCGATGATGGAAAGTTCGGCCGCCCGGGCCGTGGCGACGTCGATCGGCATGTCGCCCACGAAGATCGTGTCGCGCGCGGGAACCAGGAGCGTGGCCAGCGCCATGAAGACCATGTGCGGGGCGGGCTTCGGCGGGAAGCCGTCGTCGGGCCCGGCGACGAAGGCGAACCGGCCCGCGAGGCCGAGCCACTCCAGGAGCGGCCGCGTGAAGCGGGCCGGCTTGTTGGACGCGATGGCGAGGCGGATGCCACTCTCGAAGAGCCGCCGTGTGACGAGCTCGGCGCCCGGCAGGAGCCGCGTGGACTCGACCCCGACTCTCTCGTAGCGCTCGCGAAAGAGCCGCACGCCTTCGGCGACGTTCTCCTGCCCGACGGCCTTGGCGACGAGCACCTCGAGGCCGTGGCCGACCATCCGGCGCGTCTCGTCCCTCGTGATGGGAGGGCGTCCGAAGGCTTCGAGGACCACGCCGAGCGACTCGTGGATCGGCGCGTACGCGTCGACGAGCGTGCCGTCGAGGTCGAAGATGACGGCTCGCGGGTGGGGCGGGAGAGACGCCACTCAGTCCACGACGAGCACGATCTTGCCCACGTTCTCGTTCGCTGCCATGCGGCGGTGAGCGTCGGCGGCTGCCGAGAGCGGGAAGCTCCGGTCCACGACCGGGACGAGAGAGCCGTCCGCGAAGCCGGGCAGGACGTCTCTCACGAACGAGGCCGTCAGGTCGATCTTCTCCGCGAGCGGACGGCTCCGGAGCGTCGATCCGATGATCCGCAGCCGCTTGACGAGCACGATGCGCAGATCGATCTCGGCCGAAGGCCCGGCCATGCTCGCGATGAGGACGATCCGTCCGCCGCGCCGGAGCGCCTTGAGGTTCGGAGCAAAGAGAGGCCCCCCCACCGGATCGAGCACGAGGTCGATCGACTCCTTGCCGAACGTCTGCTCGATGCGGCTCAGGAACTCCTCGCGGGAGGTGTCGACCGCGAGATCCGCCCCGAGAGCGACGAGAGCATCGCATTTCTTCGCGCTGCGCGCCGTCGCGACGACGGAGGCTCCAGCCCGCTTTGCGAGCCGGATCGCGGCCGTCCCGACGCCCGAGCCCGCCGCATGGACGAGAACGCGCTGTCCCTCCCTCAGCCCGCCTTCGTGGAACAGGTTCAGATATGCGGTGAACCACGCCTCGGGAATCGCCGCCGCGTCCGAAAACGAGAGCGAGCGCGGGATCGGTATGAGCATGGCCCGCGGCACGGCCACCCTTTCGGCGTAGCCGCCCCCGGAGAGCAGGAAGAAGACCCTCTCCCCCGTCCCCTCCACCTCTCCCGCAGCCTCGAGTCCCAGGATCTCCGAGGCGCCGGGAGGAGGAGGGTACTTGCCCTGCGATTGCAGCAGGTCGGCGCGGTTCACCGCCGTGGCTCGCACGCGCACGACGACCTCGCCGGGCCCCGGCACCGGATCCGGCACCTCGCCCCACACGAGAGCTTCGGGTCCGCCGGGCTTGGGGACGAGGATGGCTTTCATGCAACCTTGATTGTCATAGAAAGAAGAGAAGACCGGGGGTTTCTTAGAAAGAAAAGAGAATTGAAGATTTTCTTAGAAAGGAAAGAAGACCAGGAACCTCTGAGAATGAAAATCGGGGGATCGGAGCGGGGTGCCCAGTGGCGCGGTCCGTCACGACTGCGACGACGTCCGGATCGTTCTCGCAGAGCGGCTCCCGGCCCGTCGCCGCGCGGCACACCTCGATTTTCGGGTAGAGCTCGCTCCGGTATCCCTCGACGACCACGACGTCACACGAGCCAAGCCCATATTCCCCTTCTAAGAAAACGGACAGAGCCGGCCGCAGGTTGGCTCCAGCCGCGCCCGTGCTCGGGTCCGAAGCAGAAATCTCCGGTGGCCTCCGGTGCACCGCGCTTCGCCGCCCCGCGACGAGGATCGCGGGCTCGGCGCCCGCCGCCTTGTGGCGCTGCGAGTCCTTGCCTTCGACGTCGGTCTCGTATTCGTGGTCCGTGTGCTTGAGCGAGCCGACCCTCAAGCCGTCCTTCACGAGCGCCTCGATGAGCTTCACGGCGACGGTCGTCTTGCCCGATTCGTGGGCGCCGGTGACGAGGAGGACCACCGGGGATGAAGATCTCTTGGAAGGGTAAAGGAGGCCGCGTTCGCGCGAGGAAGCGAAACGTGCGATGTCGGCCGGAAAACTCTCGATCCAGGAGTCCAGGCTCGCGCCTTCATCCACGAGCTGCCGGTATTTCGCGGTGCCGGTCAGGAGGTCGATCGCGGGGACGTCGTCGCGGTACTCGTACGCTTCCGTCCGCCAGCGAAACCGGTCCGGGTCCAGGTCGTGAAGGGCTTTCAGCAAGCGCAGGTACGTCTCGTACGGTCGGAACGCGCCGCGGTCCGTCACGTGGACCTGCACGCCGCCGCAGGTTTTTCCCGCGTGCTTCTGGAACGTTGGCTTGAAGACGTGCGGCCGAAAGACGGCGCCGTGGAGTCCGAGGGCGTTCGCCGCGTCGGCCGCTTCCTCCGCGTCGAGCCACGGCGCGCCGACGAGCTCGAAGGGCCGCGTCGTGCCGCGCCCCTCCGAGAGATTCGCCCCCTCGACGAGGCAACCGCCGGGATAGACGAGGGCGGTCTCTCGCGTCGGCATGTTCGGGGACGGGAGGACCCAGGCGGGCGTCTCGGCGACTTCGCGGCGCGAGGGCGCGCGGCCGCCCTTGCGCATCGGCACGACGGTGAGGTCGCAGCCGAGGCGATACTCGGTGTTCAAGAAGCGCGCGATCTCGCCGGGCGTCATCCCGTGGCGGACCGGCACCGGATACAGGCCGACGAAGGACAGCAGCCTCTCCTCGGGCAGGTTGCCCTCGAGGATCTCGCCGCCGAGCGGATTCGGCCGGTCGAGAACGACGACGGGAATTCCGCGCGCGGCGCAGGCCTTCATCATCAGCGCCGTCGTCCACACGAACGTGTAGTAACGGCTGCCCACGTCGGGAAGGTCGGAAACCACGGCGTCGAGATCGCGCAGGTGCTCCGGCTTCGGAGAGAGCTCTTCGAACGTCGAGCCGTAGAGGGAAACGATCGGCACGCTGCAGGACGCGCAGCCCGCCACCGCTTCCATGTCCTGCGCCGCACCCCAGAACCCGTGCTCGGGCCCGAAGAGGACGCGCACGTCGTACCCCGCGTCGCGAAGCGCGCGCTCGGCCGGGACGAATGCCGACGTCACCGAGGCCGCGTTCGCGAGAAGGCCGATCCTCTTGCCGCGAAGAACCTCGCTTGCGCTCTCGCCTTCCGTTAACAGCATGTCGAGACCGGTCTTCACGCGCGAAGGTTTCACGCGATCGAGTCTAACCGCCGCGGGCGCCTTGAAAAGGAAACGGCGGGCCGGGTGGCCCGCCGCTCCGTTCGAAGGATAGAGAGAGATCAGGGAACAGCGTACTTGAGGGAGATGCCGATCGAGTTCACCGCGAAGTTCGGATTCTTGTTGAAGAGGATCGAGAGCGTGTCACCGTCCAAGAACGTTATGGTGGACGAGAGCTCGCTGCACACGCGGCCCGTGCCGCTTATCGTGCAGGTGAGCCCGGTGCTCACGCCGTTCTTCCGAATCGTCACCGTCGCGGTTTTGCCCAACCCGGGGGCCGGACTGATCGCAAAACGGAGAGCGGTCGCGGTGCCGGCCGGCATCGGAAGCTGAACGTCCGTCTCGGCCGACGCGGCCGACGCGCCCCACGGACCGAAGAAAGTACTGTCGGTCACGTTGTTGACGACCGTCACGCCGATCACGGCGCCGCCGCCGGTCGCACCGGTTGCGCCCGTCGGTCCCTGAGGCCCAGTCGCCCCGGTCAAACCGATCGGACCTTGCGGTCCCGTCGCGCCTGTCGCACCCGTTGCGCCGGTGGCACCGGTCGAGCCAGTGGGCCCGCCATTGCCGATCGGACCCTGCGGTCCCGTCGCGCCCGTGGCGCCCGTCGCCCCGGCCGGACCGACGACCGAGACGCCCGAACCCGGCCACCCGCCGGAGGCCTTCGGGCCGTAGAAGGAATTCGTCGACGTGTCGACGTAGAAGTCTCCGTCCACACCCACTCCGGCGCCGGGAGCTCCAATGCCGTTCAGGAGGGTTTTTCCGTCCTGACCGTTGGTTCCGTTCGAGCCGGCGGGACCCTGGGAACCGGTCGCACCCGTGGCACCGGTCGCGCCGGTGTTACCGATCGGACCCTGCGGTCCTGTCGCACCCGTGGCACCTGTCAGGCCGATCGGACCCTGCGGTCCTGTCGCGCCCGCCGATCCGGCAGGGCCAGTCGGCCCGGCCGGTCCCGTGGCACCGACCGGACCCTGAGGACCGGCAGGGCCGTTGGTCCCTGCTGGGCCGGCCGGACCCGCCGGAACGGACGTCGCGATCGTGAGCGAACCTGCCCCGGCCGTGACCGTCACGTTTGCGCCCGCATTGAGAGTGAGCGCGCCCGTGAGTGTGTTGACCGACGTCACCACGCTCGGTCCGTAGTAGCCGTTCACGTCCACGACGATGTCCGCCCCGCTCACGCCGAACGCGATCGAAATCGCGCCGCCCGCGCCCAGCGGCACGACCGCGGCGTTCGCGATCGTCTGTCCCCCGACGAAGTTCAGCGTCGACACCAAGGGAGTGCAGCACCCGAGGGCCACGCCAACAGGTGGCCCGGTCCGAGCGTGTTCGTCGCCGTGAGGTTGGAGGAGACGGCTACGGCACCCGAGGGAATGCCGCACTGCCCCGTGATGGGGATATCGCGCACGACGGCGGCAATGACGGAAGGCGGGCCGAATGCACCCGTGAATCCGTTGCCCCGCGTATCGGCTACGCGACAAGGCGTGATTGCGACGAACGGGGCGGGCGCCGATTGCGACGGGAGCGCGCTGACGTCGAGCGCGTGTCGCGTGCTCTTCGAGTCGGCGGCGGACGTCGAGTCGGAAGCCGCCGTCGCCTGCCAGTAGGGCGGAGCGGACCAGTTTTCGATCTGGTCCGATTCAGCGCGAACTGGAGTTGCCATAGCGCACGTTGCAAGGATCGCCTAGCCTCGGGGAATCGAGGCAAAAGAAATGTCGCTTTTGCGACGCTGCAATCGCGATTCCGCCGATCCTTCAAGGCGCCGTGACACACTGCGGCGAGACGTTGATGTGTCATCCGTTTTCCGCACCCGCTCTGCGCACAGGAATCGGGCGGCCTCGCGGCGGGCGCCTTCAGGCCGAGAGGGTCTTCGTCTCCGCTCCGCGGTAATAGAGAGCGAGAATGGCGTCTCGACTTTCGCCGCGTTTCGCACGCGCGATCGCACCGGCCTGGCACATTCCGGCGCCATGGCCCGTGCCGCGTCCCGACAAGAGATATGCCGGCCGCGATTCCTCGAGAGCGAAAGCCGTCGAGCGCACGGAGTCCCAGCCCCAGAGCTCCGACGCGGCCTTGCGAAACTCGAATCCGCGTACGACACGAGAGGCTCCGCCCGGCGCCGCGAAACGCACCATCGAGACGCGCCCGCTCGCATCGTGGCCGTACACCTCCAGAAACCGCGCGTCACCGAAGCCGAGTGAGGACGAAAGAGTCGAAAGGGCGGGGCGCGGAATCGTGTAGGACCAGGCCGCGCCCGGCGCTCCCACGCAGGCGTCGTCCTCGACGGACTCGAGGTCGGGGATCTCCTCGTCGTCCCACACGTCCCTCGGGCGCGCCGTCCGGCCGCCGCAAACGGCATGAAAAGGCGCGGCGATGACGCGGCCCTTCTGAGTCAGGACGACACCTGCCGTGGCGGCCGCCGCCCGCCGCGAATCTTCCGTGGCCGCAGAGAGCCCCTGAAAGACCTGGCAATGCGTGCCGTCGCACAGATCCGCGCCGTTTTCGAGATGGCGCTCTTCGCGCGCGAGCGCGTACGACCGCGCCGCGACGGCCTGGGCTTCGAGCGCCGCCGGGGGCGCGCGGCCGATCTCCCTCGGCACTACGGCCGCCACGTATTCCTCGAGATCGACTTCCTCGACGGCGCCCGTCTTCACGCGAAGAATCTTCCGCGTCCGTGGGGCGGCCGAAGCCGCGGCCCGAAACGTCGCGCCGAGCGCGAGGAGAGAGGCGAGCAGGAACCGCCTGGTCACGGGGGTGAATTGTAGAGGTCGGAACGGCTGAGGGTCAGCCGGAGCTCGGATGGGCGTCTCCCGCTTCGCCTCGAAGCGTGGCGATCGCATGCGGAAGCACGGAGGCCACGGCCTCGAGACACTCCACGGCGCCGCGTGGAGAGCCCGGGAGGTTCACGATGAGCGTGCGCCCGCACACGGCCGCGACCTGCCGCGACAGGATCGCCGTGGGGACGGCCCTCCGACTCGCATCCCGCATCGCCTCCGCGAGGCCGGGAACGTCGTAATCGAGGATGTCCCGCGTCGCCTGGGGCGTCACGTCGCGCGGAGAGAGGCCCGTGCCGCCCGTCGTGAGCACGAGTTCGGCGGCGCCGGTGTCGGCGAGTCGCTTGAGGTTCCACGCGATGTCCTCGCGCTCGTCGGGCAGGATCGTCCGCTCCACGACGACGGCGCCGGGCAGCAGACGCAGCACTCCCTCGGCTACGGCGGGCCCGCTCTTGTCGGCGCGCTCGCCGTGGTACGACCGATCCGAGATCGTCAGGATCGCGACGCGCACGGCGCCATCAGCCGCCGATCTCGCTCATGTTGCGGGCATGAAGGGGCAGCGTCGCCTTGTTCATCCCGACGAACATGGGGTGCCGCTCTTCCTTGATCGTGGCCGCGCGGATCACGAGCGCGCGCAGCTCTTCGTCGCTCGCTCCCGCGCGCATCGGCTTCAGGAGGTCCACGTCCGCGTGTCCGAAGAGACAGCCCTTGAGGAAGCCGTCCTGCGTGAGGCGCATGCGGTTGCAGGTGTCGCAGAACCTGTCCGAGACCGGCGTGATGAAACCGATCGAGCCCGTATGCGCGCCGGCGGGCGACGTGACCGAATACTCGTCTGCGGGTCCGGCCACGAGCGTCTTCGAGATCGGCGTGAGGACGTAGCCGGCGGCGGCGAGGCGGTCCCACACCTCCTCCCACCCCACCCAGTCGGATTCCTTCCAGTCGTTGTCGCCGAACGGCATGAACTCGATGAAGCGCACGCCGAGCTTCTTGTCCTTCGTCATCGCCGCGAGCGGAAGGATCTGATCGTCGTTCAGGCCGCGGATGACGACCGCGTTGATCTTGATGGAGTCGAACGGGAGCGAAAGGGCGAGGGCGATCGAATCGACGACCGGCTTGAAGTGGTCGCGCCGCGTCATTTTTCGGAAATGCTCGGCTTCGGCCGCGTCCAGAGAGACGTTCACCTTCGTGAGGCCCGCCGCGAGAAGGTCGTGCGCCATCCTCGGAAAGAGGACGCCGTTCGTCGACATCGCGATCCCGCCCGGAAATCCGATTTCGGCCAGGTCGCGCACGATGTCCACGAGATCGGGACGCGTCGTGGGCTCCCCGCCCGTGATGCGGATCTTCTCGACGCCGAAATCCGCGAGGAGGCGCGCCGTACGGCGGATCTCGTCGCGCGAGAGGAGGTGCGGCAGCGGCCGGAACTTCTGGTCCTCCGGCATGCAGTAGATGCAGCGAAGGTTGCACCGGTCGGTGACGGAGATGCGAACGTAGGTGATGCGGCGTCCGTGCCCGTCGATGAGCGCCCGCTCCATGCCGCCTCCCTGAGATCGAGTCTAGCTCAGCCGGTCTCTCCCCGCCGCCACCTTCCGCTCTTGCCGCCCGTTTTCTCGAGGAGGGCGATTTCGCGGATCTCGATGCCCTTGTCCGCCGCCTTGCACATGTCGTACAGCGCGAGCGCCGCGGCGGAGGCCGCGACGAGCGCTTCCATCTCGTATCCGGTCTTTCCGGTTCCCCTGACCTCGGTCGTGATCTCGACCGCCCACGCCCGACGGCGGGGCTCCAGGCGCACGGCGACCGAGTCGAACGCGAGCGGATGGCAGAGCGGGATCCACTCGGCCGTGCGCTTGGCCGCCTGGATCCCCGCGAGGCGCGCGACGGCGAGAGCGTCGCCCTTCCGGTTCATGG
Organism: Thermoanaerobaculia bacterium; assembly: GCA_963719225.1. GTDB lineage: Bacteria > Acidobacteriota > Thermoanaerobaculia > UBA5066 > UBA5066 > Fen-183. Next base: position 2,750,305 of record CAVRAY010000001.1, read on the forward strand.
CGGAATCGAGCGAGAGGAAGGCGGTGCTTCCGAGGGACACGAGGGCGCGGGCGCGAGCCGTGCGAACGGTCAGCCGCTTGGACGAGACGTCCACCATGCGGGCGCGCCCCTCAGCGTCGAGGTGACTGAGCGGCCGTGCCAGACGGTCCGTCCGCCGGGACTTCGCTTTGGAGCGCTTCATATTCCTCCGGGGTGTTGACGTTGAAGAAACCGGACGGAGAGCCGCCCGCCATCGCAGCCGTGACTTCCTCCGGAATGAGGACCGCGTGAAACGAAAGGAGCGCGGCGACGAGGGAGTAATCGCCGGCCTCGAGACGTGCGCGGAGCGGCGCGAGCGCGGAGCGCCTCCAGACGGCGCACAGCGGCTGCGGCCGCCCGCCCGAAACCGGCACCACGGCGGGAGCGTGAATCGCCTCGGCGACGTCGAGCAGAGCCGCGAGAAAGGACTCCGGACAGCGCGGCACGTCCGCCGCGAGGACGAGGTTCGTCTCCTCCGGCGAGAACGCCAGCGCCGTCGCGACGCCGAACGCCGCGGCGACTTCGGGTGCCTCGTCGGTCACGTAGGGAAAGCGCGAGTCGGCGAAGGCTTCGGGGTCCTTCCCGACGAGTGCGACGCGCCCGCAGACGACTGCCAGCTTCTCCGCCTGATGGAGAGCCATCGGAACCCCCCGGTAAGGCAGGCGCGTCTTGTCGCGGCCCATCCGCGCCGAGCGACCGCCCACGAGGACAAACCCGTATGGCATCGTGGCGGGATGCTACCGCCTTCGCCGGGGCCCGCTCGCATCGCGGTCATCGTTCCGCTGGCGGCCGGCGAAGCAGCGCCACCGGAGATTTTCTTCGAAAGGGTGCTGGGAGCGGAGAAACCCGTTTCACTCGTCGTGGCGGCGGATTCGGAGATTTCTTCGAATGTCCGTGAGGCCTTCGCGCGGGCGGGCGCCCGTGTTCACATCTCTACGGCTCCACGCGGACAGCGCCTGCGCGAGGCCGCTCTCTTCACCTTCAAAGATTCTTCTCCCTCGTCCTCGTCTTCCTCCTCCTCTTCACCAGAAACTTCTGTCTTCCTCTTTCTCCACGCCGACACACTTCTGCCTCAGCGCTGGGAGAAGGCCGTCCGCGACGCGATCGCTTCGGGCGCCGTCGGCGGCGCGTTCCGGCTGTCCTTCTCCGGCGGCGGAGCGCGCATGAGGTGGGTCGCGTTCTGGGCGAACGCCCGCAGCGCGTTCACACGCGTGCCGTACGGCGACCAGGCTCCCTTCGTACGGAATGACGTCTACGAGAGGCTCGGCGGCCATCCGCCCTGGCCGCTTCTCGACGACTGGGATTTCGCGAGGAGGCTCAGGAACGAGGGTCGGATAATGATCCTCGAGAACGCGGTCGAAACTTCGCCCCGGCGCTATCTCGAGCGTGGCGTCGCCCGCACGATCTGGAAGAACTGGAAGACGCTTTGGCGTTTCCGGAGGGGCGCGACGCCGGAAGAGCTCGCGCGGGAGTACCGGAGGTAGTCTCACTTCTTCGTCGCCGCAGGCCCCTTCTGCCGTGAGAGCTCAGCGTCGAAGCCGGGAAGGATGGCCCGGAAGAACGCGTTCTCGATGAGGCGGACGATGATCTCGAGCGTGCTCGCGTGCGCGGTGTCGACGGGCCCCACGACGCGCGCCTTCGTGGCGACTTCGTTCCGCTGGCGGTTCTCGAGCAGCTTCGCTACTCCCCCGACGAGCTTCTCGTACAGCTTCTTGAAGAGGCTCTTCTCGGCGTCCTGCCGGGCGTCGTAGACCTTCATCTCGCGGAACAGCGGCTTCACGTAGCCGTCGACCGCTCCGTTCTTCACCTTGAGCTCGCAGAAGAACGAAAACGCGCCGGCCGTGACGTCGAACTTGCCGTACGCCCGGAGGAGATCGTTCATGAGCCGCATGTCGGTTTCGTGGATGGAGACCGCGATGTCGAAGTCGGGGCCTTTCGCGTCCGGTCGGAACGTCGCCTTCGCCTCCGCGGGTCCGTTCCCCAGAAAACGCCCGGAGGCGCGAACGATCGCGGGGCCGGTACGAAGGCCGTTCGAGAGATTCGTGGCCGTGACCGACGCGGCGGACACGAAGACGCGATAGGCCGGATCCCTCGCCTTGTTCACGAATCCGAGCTCGCTGTCGGCGATGACGAGCCGATCCACGCGGAGATCCGTGTGTGGCGCGGCGGCGGCTTTCTTGGCCGCCTGCTTCACGGCCTCGACTTGAGCCTTCTCCTTCGGCGCCGTGCCGGCCGTGTGGAGGTAGTCGATCGTGACTTTCCGGAGGCCGAGCTCGCGCACGTGGACGACCTGGATGTTCGAGGCGGACTCGAGCTCGCCGGACGTCGACACGATCCCGCCCTTCACGACGAGGTTGGACCGGGCCACCAACGGCCGGAACGGCCCGAGGGGAACGTCGACCAGGTCGAACAAGACGTGGAAACCGGGATAGGGCTCCGCGAGGAAGTCCGCGTGCCCCTCGATCGATCCCCGGCCGCTCCCGAGGATCACGCCCGTCGCCTCGACCGGCGAAGGATAGACGTGCGCCTTCGAATGGATGTTGCGGATGTTCGTGGCGCGGATCTTGAGGCGCGTGACGCGCAGCGGCTCCGATTTTTCGTCGTCGATGTACGTGAGATCGCCGTCGTTCACCCGGAGGAGATTGATCTTCAGCGGGTAGATCGACTCGAGCGCCTGCTGCCATCCCCGTTGATTCACGGGAACGGCGTCCGCGACCTCCTTCAGCAGCTGCGGTCGATTCACGTGGAGCTCCGGCCGGTCGAAGAGAAAATCGGCGACGAGGTGGAGCGTCAGGAGCTCCTTCCAATGCACGCTCGCCTTCAGGTGCGGCAGGGCCATCACCGGCGGATCGGGGTTCGCCAGCTGGGCCACCGAGACGTTCCGCAGGGTGACCGAGAGGCCGAAGAGGTTGAGGTGGGCATGGCCGACCGAAGCCTTGTACCCCTTCAGCTTCTGGTTCATGTTCGATTCGATCGTGCGCCGGAGCGGCTCGTCTCCGAAGAACGTGGCGACGAAGAAGATCGCGAGGAGGACGCCGACCACTCCGAGGGGCCACCGCCAGCGCCGCCAGCGGGACGGCGCCGTCTGTCGATGGATCCGAGGCTCGGAGCGCTTCGGTTCGTCCCGTTCGACCCGCTCGTCCCGCTCGTCCGGTTCCTCGCCTTCGTGGCGTCGGACAACTCTGCTCACCCAAGGCGGGGAGCAAGTGGAATGCCACAGGTCCCGGAAGAAAATTCCAGCCGGTGTGCGGACGAGAACCCTCTAGACGAGCTTGAGGATGTGCCCCATTTTGGCCTTCTTCGTCGTCAGGTAGTCGCGCGTGCCGTCCGTGGGAGGAATTTCAAGCGGGACGCGCTCGACGATCTCGAGGCCGTAGCCGTCGATGGCGACGTACTTCGACGGGTTGTTCGTGAGGAGGCGGATCTTGCGCACGCCGAGGTCCCGCAGGATCTGGCAGCCGATGCCGTAGTCGCGGACGTCGGGCGCGAAGCCGAGCTTCTCGTTCGCGGCCACGGTGTCGAGGCCCTGCTCCTGCAGCTCGTAGGCCCGCAGCTTGTTCACGAGACCGATGCCCCGGCCCTCCTGGAGGAGATAGAGGAGGACGCCCTTGCCTTCCCGCGCGATCAGCTCCATCGCGCGCTCGAGCTGCGTCCCGCAGTCGCAGCGCTCCGAGTGGAAAACGTCGCCGGTGAGGCAGGAGGAATGGACGCGGACGAGGACCGGCTCGTCCTCGCTCCACTCTCCCGCCACGAGCGCGACGTGCTCCTCGTGCGTGACGTCGGACCGGTAGGCGACGACGCGGAACAGGCCGCGGCGCGTCGGCAGCGTGGGCGAGGCCAGGCGCTGCACGAGGCGTTCGGTGCGCATCCGGTGGCGGATGATGTCGGCCACGGACACGATCGGGATGCCGTGCTTCTCGGAGACGAGGAGAAGGTCCGGGACGCGGGCCATCGTCCCGTCCTCGTTCATGATCTCGCAGATGACGGCGGCGGGCGCGAGGCCGGCGATGCGCGCGAGGTCGACGGACGCCTCCGTCTGACCCGCCCGCTTCAGGACGCCGCCCTTCCGCGCTCTCAGCGGGAACGTGTGGCCGGGCCTCAGCAGGTCGTGGGGCTTCGTCTTCGGGTCGATGAGCGTCTTCACCGTCACCGCGCGGTCGGCCGCCGAGATGCCCGTCGTCGTCTTGCCGCGCGCCTCGACGGACACGGTGAAGGCCGTCCCGTAGTTGGACGTGTTCTGTTCGACCATCGGGTGCAGGTCCAGCTCGTCGCAGCGCTCTTCCGTCAAGGAGACGCAGACGAGGCCGCGGCCTTCGCGCGCCATGAAATTGATCGCGGCCGGCGTGACGTGCTCGGCCGCGAGGCACAGGTCGCCCTCGTTCTCGCGGTCCTCATCGTCGACGATGATCACGAAGCGGCCCTGCTTGTAGGCAGCCGCTGCCTGGGTGACGGAAACGAATCCCACTTTTTTCGTCCTTTCGGAATCCCAACGCGCCGCCGCGGGCGCCGCGCGTCAATTGTATCGGGAGGCGCCCGACCCGCCGGCCGGCGAGCCTCCGTCGAGGCGGTATCCCTTGAAGGGATGGTTCGCCAGGACGGACCTCTTCCCGATCTCCTTGACGAGAGTCTTCAGAAAGCCCTCGAACTGATGGGCGGCGGGCAGGAAGGACCTCGGCGGCCGCTCGCGGGAGAAACCGGCGAGGAAACGCTCGAACAGCGACCAGTCCTTGAACATGAGGTGACGCATGCCGCTCCGGCGGAAGGATTCGAGCTCGGCCACGAGAGTCTTGAGCGACTTCTTGTCCGGCGCCTTCACGAAGTCGTGGGTCGCCTTCACGAGCTGGGAGATCTCGTCCCTCAGGACGAGGCTCTGGTCGAGCCGCGTCCGGTACTCGGGGAAGAGCGTCCGCTCGTCGAGCCCGGACGAGAAGGTCTCGGCCAGCGCGATGACGCTCTGCTGGTAGAGGTCGCGCACCAGGGCGGCCGCGTCCTCGAGGCGCGTGAGGACGAGGGCCGGATCCTTCATGAGCACGACGTCGACGAGCTCGACGTCCATGACCTTCTTCACCTCCGCCTCGAATGCGGTGACGATGCGTCGAAGCCCTGCGGCCTGGGGCGACGCTTCCGGGAAGCGTGGCGCGAGACGCTTCGAGATGAACGACGAGATCGACTCGCTCTCACCCTTGAGGAGGCTGAAGACGAGAAGAGCACGGGTGCGCGTCAGGGGCGACCCGGCCGCGGTGCGCGCGCGGTCCGCGTAGCGCAGGCCCTTGAAGAGCGCCACGAAGAGAGCTGCGAGCGCGCCCCGGTGCGAGGGTTCGGGCAGGCTCTCGAGCACCCGGCCGAGCGACTGCTTCGACTCCTTGTCGAGGACCGGCCTCAGGTTCTCGCGGAAGAGAACGCCGAGATTGGGATCGTGCCGGAGCGTGCCGACCACGATCCGGCCGAGCGACAGGTACGTCTGGAGCGCGACGAACGGCGCCCGCGAGAGCTCGTCGAGGATCTTCGCGAAGTCCTCGAGCTTCTCGACGACGAGCGCGAGCTCCGTCTCGGCGTTCCCGCGGCGGCGCGCGGCCATCTCGCCGCTGCCCGTCCGCTGGACCTGGCTGTCGAGGTACACGAGGAACGACGCGAGGTCTTCCTTCCCTTCCCCGAGGAGCTGCGTCGTCAGCATCGCCATGTGGGCCACGCCGGCGCGTACGGCTCCCACTTCCTCGACGTAGTTCTTGAGCGACGCGTGCGAACGCTCGAACGCCGAGAGCGGCAGGCAGTCGATCTGGAAGAACCGCTCGAGGCCCCTCAGCCACATCTCCATCTCGAACAGGTAGTCGTACTTGACGCGGTTCGAAAAGAGCGCCGAAGTCTCGAGAACCGTGAAGCGGGGCATGGACCATTCTAAGCCCGCCCTGATTCATCTGCATGAGAGTCTCGCGCCGCCTGGCGCGCGAGACTCTCAACCGTGCGCGAGGCGACGCAGCCGCTTCCCGATCATTACCTGACGAGCCCGCGGCTCCGGCGCGAACGCCGGACGCTCGAGGCGATGCTTCGTATCTACTGCGGCGCGCACGACCACCAGACGCCGGAGAACCGTCTTTGCGGCGGCTGTGCCGATCTGAGGGACTACGCGGCCGCACGGCTGAGGCACTGCCCCTACGGCGACGAGAAGCCCACGTGCGCGAGCTGTCCCATTCATTGCTACCGTCCCGACCGCCGCGAGCGCGTGAAGGAGGTCATGCGATTCTCGGGGCCGCGCATGCTCCTCTTCCATCCCGTCCTCGCGGTCCGGCACCTCCGCGACGAGCGGCGGCGGGCTCCCGCCCGTCCCGCGGCCGCGAGGCTTCAGAAGGGATAGCCGACGGCGAACGCGAAGGCGCCGGCGTCCTCGCCCGGCTTGCGGTCGAGCTTCAGGCCGTACTCGAGGCGGATCGGACCGACCGGCGTCTGGTAGTGGAGGCCGAAGCCCGCACCGGAGCGGAGCTGTCCCAGACTGACGGTGCCCGGGTCGGCCCAGACGTTGCCGACGTCGAAAAAGAGCGCCGCCTCGAAGCCGCTGGCGACCGGAATGCGCCATTCGGCGTTCGCGATGAGCTCGACCGTCCCGCCGACGCCCACGCCGTCGGCATTCAGGGTTTCGCCCGGGATGCCGAGGTTGTCGCGCGGAAACGCGCGGTGGGTCGACGACCCGCCCGCGAACAGACGCTCGGGAACGGGCACGATGAGATTCGGAGAGCAGGTCCCGGCCTCCTGCAGCTCCGGCGGGCACGCCTGACGGTTCCAGATGATCCCGCCGCGCACCGAGAAGACGAACCGGGTCGTGCCGTAAGGCCGATAGAGGGCCGCCTGGAGGAGCGACTTGACGAAATCCGCGTCGGCGGTGAGGAAAGGGAAGGCGTACTTGACGTCCGCGGCCAGGAACGTTCCCGAACGCGGGTTCAGGGGGTCGTCCCGCCGGTCCCAGGTGACCCCGCCGGCGATCGAGCTGATGCGGCTCGGCTGGTTCGCGCGCTGGTCTGCGCCGAGCCCCGGGTCGGAGCTCGGATCCACGAGCTCGTACTGGTAGCGCAGGCCCGTCCGCAGCGAGGTCGACGGGTGGTACTCCACTTGAAGGAAGGCGCCCGTACGCTTCACGAGAATGTCCGAGAAGAAGTCGTTCGTGCGGTATGCGGCCACCGAGACGGGGACGAGGCCGCCGAAGAGCGAGCGGTCCCGCGCAGACAGGATGATCCGCGGGTCGCGATTCGAGAGTCGCCCTTCACCGCTGACCTCGAGCGCGCGTCCGAAGAGATTGTTGTAGGACACGCCGAGGGAAAGTCGCGCGGAGAGGTCGCTGCCGGCCGCCCGGGGCTGGTATTCGGCGCCGATGCCGTACGTGAGGCTCCACGGACGCGCTTCGGAGACGGTGACGAGCACGGCGCGGGACAGGGTCTCCGGGTCGGTCGAAAACGTGGAGACCTCGATCTTCTGGAAAATGCCGAGACGCGCGAGATTCTGCTGCGTTTGGAGAAGCTTCGTGAGAGAGAACGGTGAGCCTTCCTTGTTCGCGAGGCGGTCCTCCACGATGAAAGGCTGGGTCCTCCGATTTCCGCGCAGGATGGTCTTGCCGAAGGTCACGGGGGTGCCTTCGGTCACCTTGTACGTCACTTCCGCCCGCTCTCCCTCCGGCGGAACCGGATCCGGAAAGCGCACGGAGGACTCCACCTTCGCGTCCACGTAGCCCTGATCGACGTAGAGGGACTGAAGCAGCGCCGCGTCGTCGCTGACCGAAGATTCCGAGTACGGGAGGCCCGCCTGGACGACGAGACGCGGGAGGAGCGTCTTCTCCGGCATCGTCTTGATGCCCGTCACCGTCCGCGTCGCGACGTACGTCCTGAGCCCCTCCTCGACCTTGAACGTCACGTCGAGCGTGTCCCGCGAGGCCCCCTCGATGGCGGCGGGAGGCGACACCCTCGCGTATCGGAATCCGTTGGCACGATAGAGCGCCTCGAGGGCGTCCCGGTCCGCCGCCGCGTCTCCCTCCACGTATCGTCCCGCCTCGAGAAAACCGCGCGGGCGCATCTGGATCGCGCCGAAGACCTCCTTTCGCGACAGGCTCGTCACCCCCGTCACCTTCACGGAGGCGATCGTCCATCGCTCTCCTTTCTCGATCGTGAACACCACGAGCTCCTCGTCCGCCGTGGTCTCGAACGTGACGTCCACCTTCGCGCGTGCGTAGCCGCTTTCCTGGTACGTGCGCTTGAGGCCGTCTTTCAGGAGCTGGAGAGAGTCCTCATCCGAGGGCTCGCCGCGTGTCCACGGCGAGTCGGGATGCGCGCGCACGACCTTTTCGCTCTCGCCCGTGACCTTCAGGACGACGCGCGGGCCGACGAAGAGAGCGTAATGCGGAATCACGACCGCTGAGGCGGCGTCGTACGACTCGTCGTCGAGGCGCACCTCCGCGCGCGAATACCCGGCCTTCCGGTAGGCCGCCGCATAGCGTTCCGCGTCCTCTCGCGCCGCGGCCCCGCGGTAGAACCTCCCCTTTTTCGATTTCGCCTTCGCGAGCAGAGTCGCCTCGTCGAGGGGCGCGATCGGCGCCGAGAAGCGCGGCGCTCCCGCGAGCGCGCGCGGCCCCCTTTCCACCTCGAACCGGACGACCACCGAGGTCTCGTCGGCGCCGGCTTCTACGACCGTCGCGATCTTCGGGCCGAAGTACCCCTCCTCGCGCAGGACGCGCCGGATCTCGGCTTCGTATCGGGGCTTGAGATCGCTCTGCCACGGATTCCCGGGCCCGAGACCGATGGCGTCGAGGACACGGCCGGACGCGGGCACCCCCGACGAGAGCGTGAGCCGCTCGATCCGCGGCGCCGCTGAAAAAACGACGACCACGACGGAGCCGGCGGGCGAGGGCGACGCCTCGACGGCGAGGTCGGAAAAGAGGCGCGTCGCGAAGAGGTTGCGAAGGCTCGTCCGGACGGCCTCGCCCGTCAGGGTACGGCCCGGTGCGAGCTCGGTCAGGGCCGCGAGCCGCTCCTCGTCGACCGGGGCATCTCCGCGAAAGGACAGGGAGGCGATACCCGTTCCGTAGAACGTCGTCTCGGCGGCCCCGCGCGCCGCGACGAAAAGGAGCGTTCCGAGGCCGAGAAGAACGGCGCGGAACGATCTCATCGCAGGCGCTGCCGGATGCGCAGCTCGAGCGAATAGATTCCATTCTCGTCGAGCCGGGCCTGAATGGCTGCCGCGGGAGTGAGCTGGTAGTCGAGGGTGATGATCTGCTGCTGATTGCTCGACAGCACGAAGGAGACGGTCGCGTTGAAGTCCTTCCCGAGGCTCTTTCCGACGGTGACGCGCGGCGCGTCGAAGGACGTGCCCGTGATCGTGGGGTCGATCTGGAACCGGTCCAGCCGGAAAAACTCCTTCGTCCGGCTCGTGACGGCGGACGTCGCGAGGCTCGCGAGGAGCTCGCGTGCCGCCTTCGACACGGAATCGTCGGACGAGATCGGAGACCCTCCGACGGGCGCCCCCGCGACGGCGTTCTGCGGAATGTCGCCCGAGGTCATGAGCGAAACGATCTGCGCCTCGGAGAGCTGCGGGTCGGAGGAGAACCGGGGCACGAGGCGCGAAGGAGTTCCCGTGAGGCCGAACGACACCTGGTAACGGCTCACCGTTCCCCGCGCCTCGAGCTCGAAGAAGGGCTCGATGCGCAGCGGGTTCGAGAAGAGGACCTTGGCCGACAGGATTTCGTAGCGCTGGCCCTGCAGCGTGAGCCGGCCGCCCTCCTCGCCGGTGACTTCGCCGAACAGGAGCGGATGGCCCCACGTTCCGCGCACGAAGAGCTCGCCCGAGAGCTTCAGGCGTGCCACGTTGTTGCGCACCTCGATCGAGGAGGCCGGCGCAACCAGCCGGACGTCGAGCGTGACCGCGTCGAACGCAGTCGGGTTTCCGGCCGTCACGGCGGCGCGCTTGCGGGCGAGAAGCGACGCGATGTCCAGGGAAAAGTCGCGGCTGTAGATGGCCCGGTCGAGGGAGAGGTCGCCGCGCACGGTTCGAAGGGCCGTGTCGCCCAGGAGCACGAGATCTCCGGAGAACGTGGCCCGGAACCCGTCGAACGGCGACGCGCGCACGTGGCCGACGTGCGCGCTCAACCGGAAGGACGTGGGTTTGAGGCCGGACAGCGAGATGAAGCCTCCGAGATCCACCGTCCCGCCGTTGTATCGAACCGAGAAGTCCCCGACCGTGACGCGATCCTCCGAGAACAGGAGCGTTCCCGTCATCGACTCGAATGCCGTCCCGGCCGAAGACGTGAGGTCCACGCCGTCGAGCGAGAGCCGGCCGAGGAGCACGGGCTTGGCGGCCGTCCCGGACACCCTGAGGTCCACGGTCGCGCGCCCGGCGGCGTTCATTCCCTCGAGCGCCGGCTTGAGGAGCGCAGCGTCGAACGACCCGACCGCGGCCACGTCGACGGCGTGAGGCGCGCTCAGCCCCACACTGCCCGAGATCGTGAGCGCCGTCGGCGGCGCGGGCGGCAGGTCTTCGCGCGGCAGCTCGACGAGCGCGAGCTTTTCGAGAGAGACCTTTCCGTTTTCCGCCTTGAGAACTGCCGGTGCGCGGAGCTCGAGCGTCCTCCCGTAGGCCGTGACACGCGCGGCGGACACCGTGCCCGCGCCCCGCAGGGCATCCACGTCCTTCCCGGCCGAGAGCGACACCTCGGCGGAGAGCCGCCCGTCCAGGCGGGCCTCCTCCGGCAAGCCGAAGAGGGACGCGAACGGCGCGAGCGAAGACACCTCGATGCGGCCGCGCCATCGATCTCTCGTCGCGTCGGGTTCGAGCGTGGCTTCGGCCGCATCGGGGGCGCGCGCCAGGAACGTGTAGACGCCGCGGACGGCCTTGACCTGGACCTCGAGCTGCGTGCCGATTCGCTCGAGCGGGCTCCCGCTCCATGCCGCGTCGGCGACGAGTGCCGCCACCGATAAGTTCGGCTCGTCGAGGGTCCCCGATCCCTTCACCTGCCCCGTGAGAGTCCCGGTCAGAGGCAATCCCTCGGCCGCGTCCAGCCGGGCGATGGGAATGGAGCGGAGGTCGAGATCGAGCTCGTACGCCCGGTCGGCGTATCGAAAGAAGCCGCCGAGGCGCGCGGTTCCGTCCGCCAGCCGCGCCGTCGCGTTCTCGACGGCGATCCGGTCCTTCTCGAAAGCCAGGACGCCTTCGAGCGCGTCGATCTTCTGTCCCCACAGGCTCGCCTGGGTCAGGACGAGCGGAATCCGCCCCGACAGGGCCGGGGTCACGCCGTTCAGCGGAAGGCGTCCCGTACCTGCGCCGGTGATCGGCAGGTCGATGTCGAGGAACTTCAGCACGCGCTCGATCGGCCAGGCGGAAAACTCCGCCACGAGTCCGTCCAGGCGATAGGCGCCCATGAGGGCCCCGCCCCAGCCGATCTTCCCGGTGAGGGAGAGAGAGGCGTTCCCGTCCGTCGCGGTGAAAGGCGAGAAGGTCGCCACGTTCCGGTCCACGAGGAACGCCGCCGACGCCGTGCCGAAGGGAACGTTCCGGAGCACGAAGCCCGTGGCGTCGAGGCGCCCTTCGATGCGCGGATCCGAGAAGCTGCGGGAGAGGCGAGCGGCGATCCGGCCCGTTCCCCCGAGCCCGAGGGGCGGCGTCAACGGTTCGTTCTGGATGGCGGGATAGAAGTTATCCGCGAGGCGCTCGACCTCGGCGAGGTCGTCGGAAGCGATCTCGAGCTGGAGATCCGGCTCCCAGGTTCCGAGGCGAATCCCGCCGTCGACCCGGATCCTGGCGCCTCCCGCCGTCGCGAAGTTGACGCCGTCGAAGAGGAGATGCCCGTCGCGGACCTCGAGGGGACCGCCTCCGGAGACCGGAAGCGCGAAACGGCCCTCGACTGCCGAAGGGCGTCCCGGCTCGGGCGTCAGGGTCATGCGTCCGATCCCGTCGGCATGCTCGATTCCGCCGCGTCCGAAAGTGAGAGTCGTGTCGAGATCGACGCGTCCCTCGAGCCCGGTTCCCCGGAGCCCGAGGTCCCCGAAGAACTGTTCGAAGTCCAGGCCGTGGCCGCGCAGCGCGATGCGGACCGGGAGGGGCGGGTTCTTGATCCGCTCGAGCTGGACGAGCGCCTCGAGCGTTCCTCCCGCGTAGCTCGCGCGCGTCACGTTCACGAGGAGGCCCTTCGGGTCCACGCGAAGGAGGCCCTCCCCGGTCATCGGAAACGGTCCGAACGCGGCGGCGACGAGGTCGAACGCGCCGTTGATGCGGAAGCCGCCCGGCTCGCCGAAGCGCATGGTGCCGCGCAGCGCAACGCCGCCGGTGACGGGAAGGCCGAGCCCGAAGACCTTCGACAGCGCCTCGCCGGTCGTCTCGGCGCGCGCGGCGAGCGCGAGAACGGGCTTCCTCAGATCATCGACGCCCCCCGAGGCCTCGAGCTTGAGCTTGTCGCCGCGCAGCCTCAGCCCCGTCAGGTGCACGCGCCCGGGCGCGAGAATCACTTCCGCGCCGATCGCGAACTCGAGCGTCTCGTTCTCCTCCAGCCGGAATCGTCCCTTGCGGCACGCGAGCGCGAGATGGGTCACCGTACGGCTGCGGCCGGCTCTGGCCGTGACCGCGGCGTTCTGGAGCACCGCGTCGATCTCGGAGTCCCATTCCCGGAAGCGGAGCGTCGCGCGCTGGATGACCGCCTCGCGGAGGCGGACGTCGACGCCGCCGTCGCCTCCTCCCGCGAAGGCATCGAGAATCGACTGCAGGTTCGTGGTGCCGTCCGGGAACACCTCGACGACCACGCGCGGTGAGACGACGCGAAGCTTCGGGATGTCGACGCGGCTCTTCGTGATCGTCGGCAGGCCGCGCAGCTCGATCTCGGAGGCCGAGAAGGCCGGGCCCGCGAGGCCCCGCCGGTCGTTCGCCACCGAGACGTCGCGCACGAGAAACGCGAAGGGGACGAGCGCGAGGTCGAAGCTCCCGATCGTGACGGCCCGGCCGATCTTCGCCGTCAGAAGCGTTTCGGTCCGGCGGCGCAGCAGCTCCTGGAAACGCGAGGAGCGAAAAACCGCGTACAGGACCAGCGCCGTGAAGACGAGAAGAAGCGTGAAGAGACGGACGAGCCGGACTTGCGTGAGGGAGAGGTGCGGAAGGCGGCGCATCTCCTCGTTACCGAGCCGCGTTCTCCCGCTCGCCGCCGAACGAGAGCTTCCGCGCGAGGACGTCGAAGAAAGACGCTTCCGAGGCCCGCACGAGAGACACCGAGCCGGAGGACCGGGCGATCGAGATCCGCGTCGTCGAGCCCACGGGGAATCCCTCCTGGCCGTCGAGCGTCAGGAAGACGTCGGTGGGGTCGTTCTCCACGGAGAGGTCGAGGCGGACGGAATCCGGAAGGACAAAGGGACGCAGGGTCAGTGTGTGGGGGCAGATGGGCGTGAGAACGAGCGCCGGCAACGTCGGCTCGAGGATGGGGCCGCCCGCCGAGAGGTTGTAGGCCGTGGAGCCCGTCGGCGTCGACACGATGAGGCCGTCTCCCCGGTACCGCGAGACCATGCGCCCGTCGACGTCGACGCGGATCGTCGCGATGCGCGCGAGCGCCGACTTCGAGAGCACGGCGTCGTTCACGACGTGATAACGGCGCGGCGCGCGCGTTCGATCCGACACGCGGACCGACAGGAGGCGCCGTCTCTCGAGGTGCGCCGTTCCCGCGAGCGCTCTCTCGAGCACGTCCTTCGATTCGTCCGGCCTGCAGGTCGTCAGGAAGCCGAGCGTGCCGATGTCGATCCCCAGGACCGGGACGCCGGGCGCGGGATGCCGCGCCACCGAGAGGAGCGTCCCGTCCCCTCCCAGCGTCACGACGAGATCCACGAGACGCGCGATCTGCGCGCGGGGCGCCCCGCCCGAAACGCCGCGGGCCCGCGAGGACTCGACGTCGTGGATCACCGTGATCCCGCGGCGCGAGAGCTGGCGCTCGAGCTTGCGCGAAAGAGAGATCGCCGCCGCGCTGCTGTAGCGCGTCACGAGACCCACGCGCCGCACGCGACGGCCCGGCCGAAGCCCGGATTTCACCCCGGAAGTGTAGCGGGATTCCTCCGGAACACGGCGAGGAGCTCCACGTTTCCTTCCGCCCCGGTGATCGGGGATTCGACTGCTCCGCGGCTGGTGAGAGAGAGCCGCGCGGCGGCCGCCACGACGCGCGCCAGGGCGCGCTCGCGCACGGCTTCATCGCGCACGATGCCGCCCCGGCCGACCTCTCGGCGCGTCGCCTCGAACTGCGGCTTGACCAGGACGAGGACGTCGGCCTCGTCCGCGAGAAGCGGCACCGCCGCGGGCAGAACGAGCGTGAGCGAGATGAACGACAGGTCGGCCACGAGAAGCGAGGGAGCCTCCGGCACCTCGGCCCGGCTCAGGAACCGCGCGTTCACTTTCTCCCGCAGGACGACGCGCGGGTCGTTCCGAAGGCGGGCGTGGAGCTGGCCGTAGCCCACGTCGACGGCATAAACCCGCGAGGCGCCGCGTGCAAGGAGGACGTCCGTGAACCCTCCGGTCGACGCGCCCAGGTCGAGACAGATCCGCCCTTTCGGGTCGATCTCGAAACGAGTCAGGCCGAAGTCCAGCTTCACTCCCCCTCGCGAGACCCAGGGATGCTCGGGCTCCCCGACCGTGATTTCGGCGTCCAGGGTCACGGGCGTTCCGGGCTTGACCCGCTCGTGGCCGGCGACCGAAACCCGGCCCGCGAGGATCAGCGCCTCGGCCCGGGTCCGCGATTCCGCGAGACCGCGTTCCACGAGCGCGACGTCGAGACGTTTTCTCAGAGGGTCACGACGACCTTGAGGACGTCGCCCCCCTGCCGCGCCAGCGCGAAGGCCTCGGCCGCTCGCGCGAGAGGCACGCGGTTCGTCACGACGTCCCGGGCGCGGACGGCCCCGCGCTCGAGGAGTGTCAGGGCCTCCCGGAAATCCCGCGCGCCGCAAGAGTAGGAAAAGAGCATCGAAAGGTCGCGCAGGTAAGGCAGGTGCGGCTCGATCGTCCAGGTCTTGCCGGGCTGAATGGGTGAATAGAAGACGACCCGAGCCGCGGGGCCTGCCGCGGCGAGCGCCGCGGCCACGGCGGACTCCGCAGTCGGCAACACAAAGATGACGTCCGCGCCCGCGCGATCTCCTCTCTTCACCTTCTCAGAAAGGTCCTCTTCGGGCGCCAGCACCTGGTCGAAGCCGAGTCGAAAGGCATGGGCTCGCCGCGCGGGATCGGGATCGCAGCCGACGAGCGTCCCGGCGCCCGCCGACTTCGCGACGAGACCGAGCAGGATGCCGTTCGCCCCGAGGCCGATCACCGCGACGGAATCCCCCTCCGCGATCCGCGCCCGGCGCACCGCCTTCACCGCGCACGCGAGCGGCTCGACGAGGGCGCCGTCCTCGAACGAGAGGGCGTCCGGAAGGCGCAGCGTGTCCGTCGCGACCGCGGCGGCCTCGACGCGCACGTACTCCGCGAGCCCGCCTGGGTGGAGGCGCGTCTTCTTCCACTCTGGGCACATGACGTCCTCTCCGGCCCGGCAGAAGCGGCACGCGCCGCAGGCCGCGTGGTGGTGAACGACGACGCGGTCGCCGGGCCTGACGGCGTCGACGCCGGGTCCGGTCGCGGCGACGACGCCCGCCGGCTCGTGACCAAGGACGACCGGCGCCTTCGACGCGACGTACCACCCCGTCGTGTCGCTCCCGCAGATTCCGACGGCCTTCATGGCGACGGTGATTTCGCCCGGGCCCGGGACCGGCTTCTCCATCTCCACGACGGCGATGTCCTCCAGCGACCGGACGAGGACAGCCCTCACGGGATCAGGGCGACCTTCATCGCGGCTCTCCTCTCGACGAGGTCGAATGCCTCGCGCCACTCGGCGAGCCCCCGCCTCTCTTCGACGAGCGAGCCCACGGGGATCGCGCCTTCGCAGAGGAGGGCGAGGGCCGTGTCGACGTCGCGCGGCGTGTAGTGGAAAGCGCCTGTGATCGACACCTCGCGATAGTGCACCGCGTACGCGTCCACGCTCACGCGCGCCCCCTCCTGCATCCCGGCGAAGAGCACCACCGTGCCTCCATTCTCCGCGAGCGGGGGGAGCGCCGAGATCACCTCGGGATCGCCGGTCGTGTCGAGGATCAATGAAAATCTTGCTCCCGAGCCGCGCGTGCCTTCGATGCGCAACGGCATCGGAGGATTTTCTTTGAAGGTGAATATGGGTGGCGGAGTGCCGGCGCCCGGGTCGCGCGACGAGCCCGCGATGCGCGCCACCTCCGCATTCATCCTTTCGAAGAAAGCGAGTCTCTCCGGTTTCCTTCCGGCGACGACGACCCGGCGCCCCGCGCCGCTGGTCCTCTCTCTTCCTTCTCCTCTTTCTTTCCCCCTCAAAAGAAAAAACATCATCGCGGCGATCGGGCCGGTCCCCACGACGAGAACGTCCCCGCCGTCTGCGGCGTTGGTTCTGCTCAGCGCGTGGACGACACTGGCCAGAGGATCCAGCAGCGCGGCCGCCTCGTCGGAGAGGTCCGGCGGGATTCTCCTGAGGCCGCTCGTCACGATGCGCTCCGGGACGAGCAGAAAATCCGCGAAGGCGCCGAAGAGAGGCCTCTCGAATGCGGTCGCGCAGAGATTCTCCCGGCCCCCGCGGCAGTCGTCGCAGCTCCCGCAGGGACCCGACACGGCCGAGGTGACGCGCTCGCCGGGCGAAAAGGGCGTTCCCGGGCCCGTCTCCTCGACGACGCCCGCGAACTCGTGCCCGAGGGTGAGCGGAAACGGAAACTTCGGATGCCCGCGCTTCGCGAGCTTGAAGTCGGTCGCGCACGTGAGCGCGACGCGAATGCGCACGAGGGCCTCGCCCGCCGCCGGACGGGGCGTCGCGACCTCGCGGAGCGCGAGCCGCTCCGGCCCCTCCGAGACGAGAGCCCGCATGGGCCAGAGCCTAGCAGGACGACTGATGCACCCGTGGCCTTGACGGCCCGAATCCGGCCCCTCACGCTCGGCCCGTGGCACTCCGCCCCACTTTCTATGCAGGTGTTTCGATCGCCGCCGCGATCCTCACCGTCGGACTGAAGCTCTTCGCCTGGAAAGTCACGGGCTCCGTCGGTCTTCTCTCCGACGCCGCCGAGTCGGGCGTGAACCTCCTCGCGGCTCTCGTGGCGCTCTGGGCGCTCTGGCGCGCGGGCAAGCCGGCCGACGCGACCTACTCCTTCGGACAGACGAAGGCGGAGTACCTCTCGAGCGGCTTCGAGGGGCTGATGATCATCGCGGCGGCCGTCGCGATCGCGGTCGCTGCGGTCGAGCGCCTCAGGCACCTCCAGCCGATCGAGAACGTGGGGCTCGGGCTCGGGATCACGGTCGTCGCGTCCGCGATCAACGGGAGCACGGCCGTCCTTCTCCTGCGCGCGGGAAAGAGCCTGCGCTCCATCACGCTGAGGGCCGACGCCCACCACCTCTTCACGGACGTGTGGACCTCTCTCGGAGTCATCGTCGGCGTCTGCCTCGTGAAGGTGGCGGGCCTCCTCCTTCTCGATCCCCTCGTCGCGCTCCTCGTGGCCGCGAACATCGTCTGGACGGGCGTCCGGCTCCTCAAGGAGACCGAGCACGGCCTCCTCGACCGCGCGATCGGGGAGGACGAGCAGGCGGCGATCGCGGGGCTCCTCGAGCGCTTTCACGCGCGGGGCGTCGTCATCCACGGCCTGCGGACCCGCGCCGCCGGGCACCGCCGATTCGTCCAGATGCACGTCCTCGTGCCCGGCTCGTGGTCGGTCACGCAGGGCCACGATCTCTGCGAGGAGATCGAGCGCGGCGTCACCTCGGCGCTTCCCGGCAGCACGGTGACGACGCATCTCGAACCGCTCGAGGACCCGGCCTCGTGGGACGACCGCGGCCTCGACCGGCGGCTCAGCTAGGAGCCCGCCTGGGTGATCAGCGGGCTCCTAGCCGTGGGCACGTTCAGCGCGGAAGCGAGAGCGAGACGGTATTGTTCTGGTTACTGATGACGTACGCGAGTGGGTAGAGCCGTGTCGTTGACACGATCGTGGCGCGAGCAGCGGCAGCCTTCAGCGCTGCATTCCGCGCGCGAACATTGGCAAAGGACGTCGAGAAGATGTCGTTGATCTGAGAGACCGTGCGCGCGGGCACCGTCACGTGGACGATGAGCGGAGACGCGCCGTCGGCGGAATACACGGATATCGTGACGTCCGCCGCGACCGCGTCCGGGTTGATTAGCGAGAGGTTTACGCGCCGCTTCGAGTCCGTGTGGAGCCAGGGGAGGAGGATCGGCGCATCCGCGGGGAAGAAGTTCGAGCCGTTGTCGATGACGGGCCCTGCTCCTTGGTCGCAGCCGTCTGTATTGATTTCCGTCCCGTCCGGGTAAAAGATACCACCAACGTCATAGTCCCATCCGCCCGTCCATTCCGAGCAGCGAGCTCTGTCGCCCACCCCCCCATACTCTCCGCGTGGAATGCCCGTCAAAACCGCAGTTTGCACTGACAAGCCGTCCTCGACATCCGCCACCGCGGCGCCGAAGGCACTGCGTGAGTCGCGTGTGTTGTCGTGAGCATGGACGCCGGCGTAGATGGCCCATCCGGAGATCGATTGCGTAGCCCCCGGCGGAATCGAGTACGAAGTCGCAGTCCACCCTGCGGTCCCGACCCAGTCGACGATCCGTAGTGTCTTCGGCGCCGACGAGAAGTTCGTCACACGCACCTCGCTCGCCCAGACCGAGCCATTCGCTCCTTCCACGTGCGCGGCGAGTGCGGGCAGCAGTATTTCGGCTCCTTGACCACCTGTCGCCAGGCAGCCCAACAGCGCCCCTAGGATTCGACAGACCACGCGAAGGAGCCGATTAGTACGCATTGTAGACGAACAGCGCCCAATCCTGGTTGGGATTACCGCTGTCCAACCCCGGCACCGCGACCTGATTCACGGAGCTGGCGACCATTTGAATTGTGAACGCACCCGAGAAGCTGTTCGGTGCGATGAGAGCGCGCTTGACGTTGTTATAGAAGTCGGGGAGCCAGCATGAGGAGCTTCGGTACGAGTATGGGGTGCCGTATTGACCATCGCAATAGACGGCGCCGCCCTGAAAAAGATACATGTCGATCTCGTTGACGGACGTGAAGCTTTGTCCCGCATTTGCAGCAGCGTCGGTGAAAACAAGCACCGCTATAACGGGTTTCGTTGGATCAGCAACAGTGAAGGAGAAGTTCTGGTAGGCGCCGGCTTGGGTGAATCGAAGGGACACGGAGTCCTTATAGACTTTTGGTGTGCCGTCCTGGAGAAGTTTCGCAAGGTCCAACCGACCCCAACCTTGCACTGTGGACGGTTCCCACCCCACTGTTGAATTCAATACATAGTTGTATCCGCCCTGCATGGACGAGGCCGTTCCGATAAGCGCCGCCTTGATCATCGCTGGCGATGGCGTTCCGCCGATCTTCGCCTTGGCGAGGACCGCGGCACCCGTAACGAGAGCCGTCGAGAAGCTGGTGCCGTGACCTGCCCCATAGGGCCCGCCCTGCGACGGAAGCGCGGCCTGATAGGGCGTCAGCCCGGTGCTGGTCGCGCAGTCGCTGGCGCTCTGGTTCGGAGCGGTGGCGTCGGATGTGCGCGCTGACGTCACGCTTCGGCCTGGCGCCATGATGTCAGGCTTGAACCGGTTGAGGTCGTAAGCGAGGCCCATCCTGCTATTGGACGGGATGTCCGAGATTACAATCCCGGTGTTGCACGCGCCCGGTAAGCCACTTCTAGGCAAGCCCGTCGCGCCCACGGTAATGACGTTCTTTGCGGTGCCTGGGCCGTGGACACTGTAGTCGCTCGTGGTCCCGTTGCCCGCCGAGACTGCAATCGTAAGTGCGTTCAGGTAGCTTGAGAAATTCCCGGACGCGTCCCGCACGAGGCGGTCCATCTCCCTGGACGTGAGCGAATAGGTCGTGTCATACAAAAAGTTCCAGCTGTTGTTCTGGAAGTGGGCACCATACGTGATGGTCCGTTGCCCGATCGAATCGAGGATACCGGGAATCGATTCCCCTGGGGGCGTCGATCCGCTGTTCGTCAGAATACGGGAGACCCCGAACTTCACGCCCGGCGCGACTCCCATGCCCCAGTAGTACCCGCTCGAGTCCGCTCCCCCAGTTCCGCCCGTCTGCGTCGAATCCCCCGCGATGAGTCCAGCTATGAAGGTGCCATGATAAAAGCTGTCATTCGTCGTCGTGAGGCCGTTATAGGCGCAGGCGTATGCCAGACGATTCCTGAGCGTTCGGTTAGGATCATTAGGATCATCAAAATTGAGATCCTGATGCCCACCCGGAATGGAAGCTCCCGTCAGGCAGCCACTCTGGTCGCCTAAGGAATTCTGGAGACCAGAGTCCACGATATCCACGATCTCGTTCGAAAAGGAGAGGCCCAGGTTCGTGAGCCAAGACTTGTACTGACCGGGGCTCGTCGCGTCCCACGTGGAATGATGTCCGACGCCTACCTGGCTCGCTCGCTCGTCCGAAGCTTGAGCCTGATAGATCGGTTCGATCCAGCGCGTGGTGGAAAGCGAAGCGAGCTTCTTCCAGTCGGCGGGGGCCGCAGAGAGAGCGATGAGCATCTCATCCATTTCCTTAGGGTACATCTTGAGCTCAGGGTCGGTGGACTGGAGTGCGGCAATCGTGCTCTTGAGATCCTGAGCGGAGTCGAGCAAGACCGAGACTGGCTGCCGAGCCGTGCCCGCAAGGACGGTCGCGTCTCGAAGAGCCGGCGCGAGCTTGAAGAATGGTTGCAGCACCCCCGCGAAGCGAACCTCGGGGCCAAGCGCGCCGCGGAGCTTCTCGATGCCGGCTGGCGCCGCGACGATATAGCTGTTCCGATAGACGTATTGGATGACTCGCACACCTGCGCCCTTGAGTGCGTTCAGCCATTCGGGCCGTGCGGGGCTATGGAACTGAAGGGCGTAGAGGCCCGTCGAACCGCTGTAATCGGTCAAAGCAAGATCGCTGGGGAGAGACTGAAGGACCTTGCCGGGATCACGGGTGTCAAGGACGACGCCGCCGAGGTCGAGCACGAAGGCGTCCGGGTCGATGGACGCAGTCAAACCTGTTTCGGAATTGATCGACGCCAGATTCACACTATCAGGAGCGGACGCGATCAGGAAGGGTCCATAGTCCTCGAGCACCCGGACGCTACGCGCCGAAAGCGCGTTGAACTGGCTTGAGGTCAAATTCGAGTACGTCGTGGCCGGCGGTTTTCGGATGTGGAGAATCTGTTCGCCGGCGGCAGATTGTGTGAGTCCAAGAATAGCTATGAAAAAGGCAAACGTGGATCTATTCATAAGAACCTCCAGGGTTTCACCGGTCCAACGCAGGTCACTAAGATGAAAAAGGTTACGAACATAAAACACATCAGCTCGGATGCCTGAAGCTGCTCGGCAGCTTGTGCATCCCTTCACGAGTGACGTCGAGCCTGCGTTTCCTTCGTGATGCACCGGTACTACCCCGAAAGGGGTATGCCTCGAGCCAAAACGCCGCCTGCGATGCGGAGGCCCCCGTAGGTCCACAGCGCGACGACGGCTACTACTGTCGGAAAATTACGAACTCAACTCACTATTACTGTCGGAGAATTGCGAACTCCAGGCTGGCGACTCGAGGCTTCAGCTTAAGCCTCCCCCAGCCAGCCCATCCGCTCAAGACTCGACAAGCCGGAGATCAGGTCGAAGGCTACGCCGACCGCGTCGCGATCGGCACGACCTCGCCTTTCGCGCCGAAATGCCCGCGGAACGAGGCGAGGAGACCCTCCTCGTCCAGACCGAGCTCCTGGCGCTGCTCCGCCTGGGTCGCGTGCGCGACGAATCTGTCGGGAATGCCGAGCCTCTTCACGTCTGCCACGACGCCGATCTCCTCGAGGGCCTCGACCACGGCCGAGCCGAACCCGCCCGCGAGCTGGTTCTCCTCGACCGTCAGGACCTTCGTCCTGCTCTTCACGAATTGCGCGAGGAGCTCGAGGTCGAGAGGCTTCACCCACCGGGCGTTCACGACGGTGAGCGAGGGCCCGCCTTTTTCCGCGAGGCGCTCGGCGGCCTTCCACGCGGGCACGACGGGATCGCCGATCGCGAAGACGACGCCGTCCTTTCCGACGCGCAGGACCTCGCCTTTTCCCACGGGGAGGATCCTGAGCTCGGGATCCATCGCGACGCCGTAGCCCGCCCCGCGGGGATATCGAATCGCCGTCGGATGAGACGAGGCGAGCGCCGTCGCGAGGAGATGCCGCAACTCGTTCTCGTCCTTCGGCGCGCAGACCTGCACGTTCGGGAAGACGCGTAGGTACGTCAGATCGAAGACGCCGTGGTGCGTCGGACCGTCCGCGCCGACGACTCCGGCCCGGTCGAGCGCGAAAACCACCGGCAGGTCCATGAGGCAGACGTCGTGCATGATCTGGTCGTAGGCGCGCTGAAGGAACGTGGAGTAGATCGCGCACACGGGCCGGAAACCCTGCGTCGCGAGGCCCGCCGCGAAGAGCACGGCGTGCTGCTCGCAGATTCCCACGTCGAAGGCGCGGACGGGAAACCTCTTCGCGAAGCGGTCGATGCCCGTGCCCTCCGCCATCGCCGCCGTGACGCCGACGACGCGCGGGTCCTTTTCGGCGAGTTCCGAGAGAGCGTCCGCGAAGACGGCGGTATAGCTCGGCGACGCGGCCTTCTTCGAGATCTCGCCCGTGTCGACCTGAAACGGCGCCGGGCCATGCCAGTAGACCGGGTCCTTCTCGGCGAGCTGGTAGCCCTTGCCCTTCACGGTGCGCACGTGGAGGAGGACGGGCCCTTCGATCTGCTTCGTCTCCTTTAGCGTGCGCACCAGGACCGGAAGGTTGTGGCCGTCGATCGGGCCCACGTACCGGAAGCCCAGCTCCTCGAAGAGCGTGCCGGGCACGAGGGCCTTCTTGAAGCCGTCCTCCAGTGCCTCCGCGAGACCCGCGAGCTTCTGGCCGGCCGGGAGCTTCTTCAGGATGTGCGCGACGTCCTCGCGCACGCGCTGGTAGATCTGCCCGCGCGCGATCCGGAGGAGGTAGCCCGACATGGCGCCGACGTTCGGCGAGATCGACATGTCGTTGTCGTTCAGGATCACGAGGAGCCGGCTCTTGAGATAACCGGCCTGGTTGAGGCCCTCCATCGCGACGCCGCCGGTGAGGCCGCCGTCGCCCACGATCGCGACGACTTCCCTTTTCTCGCCGCGGAGGTCCCGCGCGATCGCCATCCCGAGAGCCGCCGAGATCGCCGTCGACGCGTGCGCGGCGCCGAACACGTCGTACTCGGATTCGGAGCGGTTCGTGAAGCCCGAGAGGCCGCCGGCCTGGCGGATCGTCTTGAGGCGGTCGCGCCGGCCCGTGAGCACCTTGTGCGGATACGTCTGGTGGCCGACGTCCCACACGAGGAGGTCGTTCGGCGTGTCGAAGACGTAGTGGAGCGCGACCGTCAGCTCGACCGCGCCGAGGCCGGACGCGAAGTGTCCGCCCGTCTTGGCGACGGTGTCGATGACGAACGTGCGGAGCTCCTCCGCGAGCTGCGGCAGCTGGTCGGGCGTCAGCATGCGCAGGTCGCGCGGCCAAGTGACCTTGTCGAGGAGAGGGGTCGGACGATGAAAGGGGCTCATGCGTGGCACTCCAGGTCGGATATTCTGCCATTGCGTGCACGATTCCCTTGTCTCCGCGTTCGAATCTGCGCGCGGGCATCGGACGTCGCGGATCCGAAGAGTGGCCTGGCTCGTTCTCGCCATCACGATTGTCCTCAAGACCGCTCTCCTCGTCACGCTGGAGCGGCGGCACCCCGAAGCTTTCCGGTGGGTCGACAGCGAGACCTATCTCGAGCCCGCCCGCGCGCTCGCGCGCTTCGGGACATACGCCGCTGGCCCGGACCGGCTCGCGACACCGGAGGTTGTCCGGACACCGGGATACCCGTTGATCGCGGCGATGCTCTTCCGAGTGTTCGCAGAGAAGGTCATCCTGCTTTCGCTCTTCGGTCTTGCCGTCTCGACGGGTTCCATCGTCGTCATCCTGACGCGATTTCAAGCCGCTCTCGGCGACCGCGCCTCGGCTCTCGCGGCAATCCTCCTCGCGCTGGACCCCGGCTCGTTCTGCAGGTCGCTCGAGGTCTTGTCCGAGACGACCTTCGCTTTCCTTCTCGTCGTGGGACTCTCATTCGTCGCGAAGCCGGATCGTCGAGCAGGTCTCTCCGTGGCGGCGGCGGGAAGTGCGGGCCTGTGCTTTTCGCTCGCGACGCTCGTCCGGCCGATCCTCGCGTGGTTTCTTCCGATCGCCGTGCTGCTCTTTTTCTGGACCGAACGCCCCCGAAGACGGCAGTGGCCGGTCGTCGCGACGTTCGCCTTCCTCGCGCTCGCCCCGCCATTCCTCTGGATGGTGCGTAACGCGCGCCTGGGCGGTCGGCTCGTCCTCGCGCCCGTCGTGGGCCACCAGCTCCTGCATCGCCGGGCCGCGGCCGTGCTCGCCCTGACCGAGAAGCGGCGTCTCTCAGCCGTCCAGGAAGAGCTCGGGATGCGCGAGGCTTTTTTTCGCTTTCGCGGCCCATCCGCCGAGCGCGAGCTCTTTGGCGCGGCCGGCTACCGGGCGACTCATCCCCGGACGAGAGACCTTTCGATCTGGGAGCTCGACCGCCTCTGGTCCGCCCAGGCCACGGACATCTTTCGCCGACATCCGCTCGCCACGTCGTGGGTGATGGCGCGGAGCTCGCTGCTGGTCGTCGCGATCCCGCCTTCGCTTCTCCTGTCGGACCGGTACGGCCTCGTCGACCCTTCAGATGCGCTCGGCAGCGCGTGGGAAGATCAGGATTGGCTCGCCGTCCTTCGCATCGGAATTCGCGAGGAGCCCGCGCTCGCTCTCGTCTCTCTGTTCCTGTTTCTCGCCCTTGTGCTCCAGGCCCTCCTCGCGGGCCGCGGGGCATTCCTGCTGGCGGGGCGGAGGACGCTCTTCGGCCTCCTTTGCGTCACGGCCTGCGGCTACCTGATTCTCGCGTCGGCCAGCACCGATGCGTCCGACGACCGCTATCGGGTCGCCGTCGCACCGCTCCTGGCCGCTCTCTGCGCGGTCGGTGTGTCCAGGCGAGAGGTGCAGGATATCCCCCCACACTCGCGCCAGATGAGCGGATGAGATGAAGAGCCTTGAACCGAGATCCCGCCCCTCTTCCAGAAAACGTGCCGCGGCCTTGCAGGTCCTGATCCTCGGAATCTTCGCCGCTCTCGTCTTCCTTCTCGCGTTCCGCCACGAGCCCTGGCGTGATGAAGCCGATTCCTGGCTGCTGGTGCGGGACGCTGGGCCGCTGGAGATCCTCCACCGGCTTGCTTACAAGGGCACGCCCGGACTCTGGTACGTGATTCTCTTTCCCTTCGCGAAATTCGGCCTTCCCGTCGAGGCGATGCAAGCTGTTCACGCCGCCCTCGCCGTTGCCGCGGCCGGCCTGCTGCTGTTTCGCGCGCCGTTCCCGCTCCTTCTTCGCGCCTCGTTCCTCTTCGGATACTACCTATCGTACGAGTACGCCGTCGTCGCGCGCAGCTACGTGCTCGATGCCCTTCTGCTATTCACGCTCGCGTCTCTCCGGGATCCAGCAAAACGACCTGTCGCCTTCGGCGCCGCCCTTGTACTCCTCGCGAACGCTAACGTGCATGGGTTCCTTCTTGCTGGAGTTCTCGTCGTCGTCCTTTTCGACCGCCTGCCGCTTCCAACCCGCGCCATTGCCGCCGCCGGCCTCCTGGCCGCGCTCTGGCAGCTCTGGCCGCCCGCAGACGGACAGTTCACGCGAGCGGTGATCGGCTTCCGCGGGCGCCTCGCGCTCGACGCCCTCTCGCGCGCCTTCTTCCCGCTCGACGTGGAGCCCGTACGCGTCGCGGCCGCGGCGCTCCTGTGCGCGTTCGCGGCCTATTTCCTCGCTCGTCGCCCGAGAGCGCTCCTCCTTCTCGCGGGGGGATGGCTTGCGCTTCTCGCTCTCTTCACGGTTGTCCGCGGCGGTTCGGCCCGGTACGACGGCCTCCTGTGGATATGGTTGATCTTCGTCGCGTGGATCACCGATGGCACGCCGTCGCCGCTCGACGAACGGAGTCGTCGGTTCTTCCACGCGGCGCTCGGCGTGGCGGCCATCGTGTCGTTCGTCGCCGCCGCGCGGATCTGGATCCTCGAATGGAATCTTCCGTTCTCTGAGGCGCGCGAGATGGCGCGCGAGCTGACCCGTCGAGGTCTCGAGTCGACGCCCATCGCCGCGCACCCTGCCCCGCTCGCTGAAGCCGTGCTGGCGAATCTTCCCGCACGGAGATTCTGGTACCCGGGAATCGGAGAAGAGGGGTCGTTCATGAAATGGGATGTGGCATACCTAAGGGGACTCGACTTGACGACTGCGGAAGCTCTCGCCCGGGTCAGGCGACGTAACCCTTACGGCACCCCCCCGCTCTTCCTGGCCAGCGAGCCTCTCGAGGAGCCGGGCCAAGAGGGCTACCGTCTGGCTTATGCGACCGAAGGTCGAGCTTTCGCGAAGCCGGATGAGAGGTACTACCTGTACGTTCCCGTCGACGGCTCACCTCGAAGCCCCTAGTTCCTCAGCACCGTCACCTTTCCGGTCTCGGCCGAGGGCGCTAGACACGCGGGAAACCGGTCGTTCCGCATACCGCGGAGTTAAGGTGGTGGTGTGCCAAAGGACGAGAGGTTTTTGAGGAGCCTCCATGGCCTCACTGACCGATCACCGATCGCAGCGAGGGCATTCCTCTTCTTTGCGATCGCTTTGAGCGCCTGGCGCTTCTACCGCATTCGTAACTATCTAGAGTTCCCCGACGAATCGGTCGAAATGACGACTGGCTGGCTTGTGAGCGAAGGCGAGACGCTCTACTCGAGCGTCTTCTCACACCACATGCCGCTCGTGACCTTGGCCTGCCAGCTCGTTTCGGTCGTTTCCCCCTCCGCCCATCCCGCGCACTTTCGGGCTGCACCCTGGGCAGCCTACGTCCTTCTCACGCTGGCCATCGCCTTCGGCCCGACCGGGCGGCGGAGCAATCTGGGCGGGCCGCTAGCAGCGGGGATCTTCCTTGTCGTCGTCTCGGCCGTGGCGCCTCTCATCTGGGGTCACATGGTCCTTAACGACGTCTTCTGGGGGATCTCGTTCGCGACGTTCTTCGTCCTGTTCCCGATGGCACTGCTATTCGGCGACGATCCCAGCCCACGAGACGTTGCTCTTGCCGGCGCCGCCGCCGCTCTGGCCCTCGTGGGATCCCCACTGGCAATATTCCCTCTGCTCTTTTCCCTGGCGCTCGCAGTACTCACGACCCCGCCTGCGCGAGGCCTTTCAGAACTCGCGGCCTTTCTCGCCGGCATGGGAAGCGTTGCGGCATGCATGGCGGGTTGGCTTCTCCGATTCGGGAGCTTGACCGGCTTCGTCGAGGAAGTGTTCCGGTTCAACACGCGCATTTACGCTCGATTCGTCGCGGCTGAGAGCGGCTCGACCTCGCTCGTTCTTGAGAGCCTGCGGTCTTGGATGCTCTACCTCGTTCACGCCGTACCAGACGCGATCCACAGTGAAACCGGCCCGCGCACCTGGCCGTCCTGGATCAGGATTTCGACGCCGATTGCGAGCACCTCACTCGACGCACAGCTTCTCGCACCCACGATCATAGTGACGGTAATCGTGATCATCCTGGTGTTTCGTCGCGCGCACCTTGCAAGAGATCTGGCCCGAGCCGCGGCACTCTCATCGCTAATCGTGCTGACGGTGCTTTCCCTCAGGATGCGCGGCGCCGGTTTTCGAGCCATTCCGCTGCATCTCACGATCGCGGCAGTCGGCGTCTTGCTGCCCGTGGCTCCGCGCTTGCGCTCAACCCGACTTATTGCCGTAGTCCTCGCGCTCGCGTTCGCACCAGCATTCGTGAAGGTGTCCCATCACAACTCTCTGCGCTTTCACGATGACGACAGGACAGCGGCGGAGGGCGCATGGACTAACGTCGCAAGGTACATTGCCCGGCACACGAGTCCGGACGAGCGGATCGCCGCGTTTCCCATGGGCGCGATCGTCTACATCGAGGCACGGCGGCGACCCGCGACAGATGCCCTCTTCTTTCTCCCCTGGCAGGCCGCCTGGGAGAACGAGAACCCGACCCGCCCGAACACGTGCACGCAACTGTATTCGCGCTCTCCGCGCTTCGTCGCGCTGCAGGAAATGGCGATCTGGAATGCCTATCCGTGGAAAGAATACGCGGGTTGCATCGATCGCTTCCTGAAAGCCAACTACGAACGGGTCGACGAGCCCGATCTCAAAGGGTTGCTTCTCAGGCGAAGGACGCCTTGACCTCGAATGGTAGTGCGGCCATTTCCTTTCTCACGCGTTTTGTCGAACGCTAATAGGACGTAAGAGCTGCACGTAACCCACGTCCCAATGGATCACGCTTCTCCCAAACGCCGTGGCTTTGTCATCTACCGAAGGGTTTCCCGAATCACTTGCACTCCTCGTCCGGAGGTAAACCACCGGTGTCTACATCTAGCGCCGCATCGGGTGAGCGTCGGTCACCCCGGAGCCTCATGGACACGCTCAGCGTGGGCCGCGCGGTCCGCCGGGCGCGTCCACGTACGCCGCGAGGGTCTTGGCGAAGAGCTCCGAGCCCTCGGAAGAGAAGTGAACGGGATCCAGGAAGTGCGCGTCGGTGAAGGCCCCCTCGCGAAACGGATCCAGGAACATGGCAAGCCCTTCGTCCCCGAGCTTCTTCGCGACGGCGTTGTAGCGGGCGAGACCCGCGAGATACCCCTTCGCCGTGAGTCCGGGTGTCCAGCCCTCCAGCCAGGCGAGATCCGTCTTCTCGAACCCGGCGCGCACGAGCGCGACCTGGGCCACGAGCAGCGTCCGCGCCCCGCGCGCGCTCGCGACGGCGATCGTGGAGCGCAGGTTGCGCTCGTAGACGGCGACGGCCTCGGCGGGGATGTCGTCGCGCCTCGGCCCGCCTTTCCATTCGTACGAGGGCGCATAGCCTTCGGCGGCCGGCATCGGGCCTTGTGACTTCAGCCGGCCCCGCAACCACTCCACGAAGACGAGCCGGGAGACGAGACGCACGGGCACGGGGGCCACACCCGTCACCCGCGGAAGGAGCTCCGCATGCCCGACGGAGTAGTCGGCCGCGAACGGAACGTGTCCCGCAGGCTGAAGGTCGTTCACGCCCGAGTACACGACGACGAGGTCCGGCTGAAGATCGAGATCGCGAATCTCCAGCGACACGAGGCTCTCGAGGCTCGTCCAGCCGGAGAATCCCGCGTTCACGACGTCGGCGCGGGGACGGAGGAGCGTTCCGAGCCGCGCGGGCCAGGTCGCCGCGTCGTCCGGCGCGAGCAGGTCGAACGTCGTCGAGCCGCCCTCGCACACGACGCGATATGTGCCCACGGGCTTCGGCACCGGGACGTCGCGCACGTTCGTGACGCGCTGGCCGCGTGCGTTGAAATGCACGACGTGGCCCGCCGCTTCGAGAACGGCGTTCGGTCGGCCCACCACGATGAGCTGGGGATGCGGCCGGTACGCCTTGCCGATCTTCTCCACGAACTTCGTGTACGCCTCGACCTGCGTCTCGGGCCAGGAGCCGGTCTTGACGCGAAGCGCGGCCCGGCATCCCCCCTCGAGCACCACAAACAGCACCGCCGCGATCGCGAGCGGGACGAGGAGATTCGACGCGAGCGCGCGGAGCGGCTTCACGCGGCCTTCCTCGCGACGACGCGGATCGCCAGAACCGAGAGCTCCTCGACGGGCAGCTTTCGGAACCGTGCCACGAACCGCTCGGGGCGAACGACGGAGGCGTCGAGGACGATGACAGGCTCCATACTCTCGACCGCGAGACCCGCGCCTTCGAAGAGACCTTTCCACTCCGAGCTTCGCAGCCGGTTGCAGAAGACCTCGCCCGAAAACCCGCCGTCGAGGATCGTCCGGAGCGAGACCTCTCCATAGCGGGTCGCCCGACGCTCCCACACTTCGTCCTCGAGCTCGAGGAATTGGAGTGGATCTTCGGAGCCGTGATGCTTCAGGTCGATCTCGTGGACGGCCAGGCCGCCGGGCACGAGGACGCGAGCGATCTCGATCACCGTGCCCTCGGGGTTCGGGACGTGCTCGAGCGCCGCGACCGAGTAGACGAGATCGAAACTCCCGGAGGAAAACGGCAGCTCTTCCGACGACACGGCACTCCGGTAATCCACCGACGAAAGGAGGGTGGCGGCAGATGGAAACGACGACACCGACGGAAAGTCGACGCGCCCCGGCTGGGGCTCGGCGAAGGGCCGCCACCACGCAAAGCCCTCCACGGCGAGAAGGTAATCGCGGAGCGCTTCGTAGAACCCGTCCGACAGCGGCGGAAGCGGCGCCACGTCGACTCCCGCCGCGCGCGCACCCGAGGCCGCGAAGGCGAAGAGAGCTCCGAGGTTCGCGCCGGGGCCGATCTCGAGAACGGAACGCGGAAACGGGAGGCCATGGCGGCGCGCGAGGGCGTCCGTCTCGGCGAAGACGCGATGCGCGTAGAAAAGCGAGTCGTTTGCTTCCGCCCGCTCACGGACCGCCCGGACGAGCTCGGCGTCGAGCGTCACGCCTTCGCCGCGAGGTGGCGCGAGCCCGGCGCGGCGATCGGCTCGCCCCGCGCGCAGAGCGGGCAGGACGCGGGCTCCCACGCGGGAACCTCGAGCGCGAGGAGCGCGCGGAACGGAACGCCGTCGACGCCGGACGTCTTCTCGGACGCGGCCCTCCGGTCGACGATCGCCCCGCACACGACCGGCTCGGCGCCGGAGCCGCGAAGCACGGCGAGGACCTCGCGCGTGGACTTCCCCGTCGTCACGACGTCCTCGACGACCGCCACACGCTCGCCGGCCTCGAGGGCGAACCCGCGCCGGAGCGCGAAGACTCCCTCCACGCGCTCCGTGAAGATCGCGCGAACCGAGAGGCCGCGGCCCGTCTCGTGGCCGATGATCACGCCTCCCATGGCGGGCGAGACGACGACGGACGGGTGGAACGGGGCGAGCAGCGACGCGAGCCCAGCGCCGAGCGCGCCCGCGCGGTCGGGCCATTGGAGCACTTTCGCGCACTGCAGATACGCCTCGGAGTGGAGCCCGGACGAGAGCTTGAAGTGGCCGTGGAGGAGCGCCCCGGCTTCCGAGAAATGGCGGCGAACCTCGTCCTCGGTCACGGCGACTCCCGGCCTTCCGAGGGCTCGCGGTCCCGGCGCAGGCCGTACCGGTCGATCTTCTTGTAGAGGTTCGAGCGTGGCGTGTCGATGGCCTCAGCCGTGCGCGTCACGTTCCCGGCGTTTTCCGCGAGCTTCGCGACGAGAAAGAGCTTCTCCGTCTCGTCCTGAAACTCCTGGAGCGTGGGGATCGAAAGGATCTTCTCCCACGTACCGGCGCTCGCGGCGGCCGCGGCCGCGTCGACCACGCGCCCGCCCCGCACGACGACCGCGGGCGGCGCGTCCTCCACCCGCGGATAACTTCCCGAATCCACGTTCTGAGCGTCGAGGACGTCGGCGTCCGACATGATCATGAGGCGCTCCACGTGGTTCTTCAGCTCGCGCACGTTCCCGGGCCAGGGGCGCGCCGCGAGCGCCTCGAGGGCGGTGTCGGTGAACCGCTTCGGCCGGTAGTTGTTCGTGCGGGCGAAGAGCTCCGCGAAGTGGTTGACGAGGACGGGGACGTCCTCGGGACGGTCGGCGAGCGTGGGCGTCCTCAGGACGAGGACGTTGAGGCGGTAATAGAGATCCTCGCGGAACTTTCCATGCGCGATGAGCACCGTGAGGTCGCGGTTCGTCGCGGCGACGACGCGCACCTTGACCTTCACGACGCGCGGGCTGCCCACGGGCTCGACTTCGCCCTCCTGCAGGACGCGGAGCACCTTCGCCTGCGCGGAGGCGGACATGTCTCCCACCTCGTCGAGAAAGATCGTGCCGCCGTCCGCTTCCACGAACTTGCCCGTCTGCTTGCGGTCCGCGCCCGTGAACGAGCCGCGCTCGTGGCCGAAGAGCTCCGATTCGATGAGACTGTCCGGGATGGCGGCGCAGTTCACCTGGACGAACGGACCCGCCTTCACGAGCGAGCCCTCGTGGATGGCCCGCGCGACGAGCTCCTTGCCCGTCCCGCTCGGCCCCACGATGAGGACCGTCGCGGGCGTCGGCGCGGCCTTCGCGACGTCGGCGAGCAGGCGGCGGATCGCCTCGCTGTTCCCGACGATGCGCGTGATGCCGAGGCGCGACTTCAGCTCGAGGTTCTCGCGCACGAGGCGCGTCGAATCGAGGACGCGCCGGAGCGCGTTCAGGACGTGCTCGGACGAGAGGGGCTTCTCGAGGAAGTCCTCGGCCCCGGCGTGCACGGCGTCCATCGCCGTCTTCACGTCGCCGTGGCCCGAGATGACGATCACGGGCGTCGCGATCCCGCGCGCGCGCAGCTTCGCGAGCGTCTCGAGCCCGTCCTGGCCGGGCATCTTGATGTCGAGGAGCACGGCGTCGTGATCCGGCGCCTCGGAGACCGCGCTCGCTCCCGAGGCGACCGCGGTGACCTCGTATCCCTCTTCCGAGAGCAGCGTCCGGAGCGATTCGCGGATGTCGGGTTCGTCGTCGCAGACGAGGATGCGTCGCGCCATCCCGGCGATCCTAGCAGCCCGATGTAAGGGCGCGCCGCGCGTCGGCGAGGGCCGCGGCGGTTTCGGCCATTCCCCGCTCGAGGTTCTCCTGGGAGCGAAGAGAAAGAGATTCTTCGAATGCAGAAATGGCGGCTCGGAGGTGCGCCTCTCGCCTGTCGGGCTCTGCCTCGGCCAGCTTTCGGAGGAGATTTCCCAGGGCGTGAAGCGTCACCCCTCGCGCGACGCGGCGCGAGGCGTCGCGAACCGTGAGGGACTGCTCGTAACAGGAAAGCGACTCCCTGAGGTCGTCCTCCGAGCGCGCGAGATTCTGGAGGGCGTTGCCGCGGTTGTGAAAAAGGCGTGCCCACGCCTCCAGGTCTTCGCTTCCGTAACCGGCGTCGAGAGATTCTTCGAAGAGAAGGAGGGAGGAGGAGAGGTTTTCGGCCGGCCCACGCGAGCCGAAGAACACCGCGAGGTTGTGCAGGAACCTCGCCTCTTCCCCCTTCGAAGAAAAAACCACCGTTCCCCTCATGTCCCACAGGTCGCTCGCGAGGGTCGTCGCCAAGGCACAAGATTCCGTCGTCCCCTCGTCCCTCAGGTGCTCCTGGAGCACGTACCAGTCGCTCAACGCGGCACGGGCGTCCTCCGCGAACCGCCGGCGGAAGAAGGCGACGAGGTCGCGGGTCGGAGGGAGATCGATGCCCGTCAGGCCGGAAGCTCGTCGCTTCCTTCGGTGATCCCCTCGAAGAGGATCGTCGAGAGGTAGCGCTCACCCGTGTCGGGCAGCATCGCGAGGAGGACGGAGCCCTTCGGCGCCTTCTCGGCCACCTTGCGTGCCGCGGCGAACGTGCCACCCGAGGAGATCCCGCAGAAGATGCCTTCCTTGAAGGCGAGCTCGCGTGCCGCGTCCCGCGCCTCGACGTCGGTCACGAGGACGACCTCGTCGTAGACGTTGCGGTTGAAGACGGCCGGGACGAAATCCGGGAGCCAGCCCTGGATCTTGTGAGGCGCCCATTCGCCCTTCGAGACGAGGGGCGCGCCGGCCGGCTCCGTATAGATGATCTTGACCTCGGGGCGGGCCAGCTTCAGCACCTCGCCCGCGCCCGTGATCGTGCCCCCGGTGCCGATGCCCGACACGAAGTAGTCGAGCCGCCGGCTCGCGAAGTCGCGCAGGATCTCGGGGCCGGTCGTCTGGCGGTGATACGCGGGATTCGACGGGTTCTCGAACTGCTGCGGAAGGAACCAGCCGTGCTTGTCGGCCAGCTCCTTGGCCTTCTTGACCATTCCGGTGCCGCGCTCGGCCGCGGGATGAAGGATCACTTTCGCGCCGAGGCCCTTCATGAGCTTCCGGCGCTCGACCGAGAACGAGTCCGACATGATCGCGACGAAGGGATAACCCTTCACCGCGCACACCATCGCGAGCGCGATTCCGGTGTTGCCCGACGTCGGCTCGATGACCGTCTGGCCCGGCTTCAGGACGCCGCGCTTCTCGGCGTCCTCGATCATCGCGATCGCGAGGCGATCCTTCACCGAGCTCATCGGATTGAAGGCCTCGCACTTGACGTAGATCGTCGTTCCCGCCGGCGCGAGGCGGTTGATGCGAACGACCGGAGTGTTTCCGATTGTGCCGAGGATGCTGTCGTGAATCATGCCGTCCTCCCGAGGGCCGGAATCATAGCGCCACGCTCACTGCGCCAGCTTCCACTTGCCGCCTTCGAGCACGAAGGGAATGGCGATGGTGTTCGACGACGAGCTCACGGTCCCGGGCTCCGACGACTTCTGCTCGACCTGGACGACGTTGAGCGTCGCACGCGAATCGTCTTCGATGATGAGAATGCCGCCGGCCTGGATCCCGGCCGCGAGGGCTGCCTTCTTCGGCAGCATCTTCTTTCGGAAAGCCGTGCTCTCGGCCCGCTCGCTCGCGGGGAGGGCTTTCCAGTCGGCTTGTGCCTTGCTGCTGGCGAGCTTCATCGCATCGTCCATCCGGCCGCCGTGGAGAGCCTCCGCATACCTCAACGCGAGGTCACCGACGGGATGCTTCAGGATCTCGGCCCCCTGAATCCGCCTCTCCTTCGCGGGCTCGGCCGAGTCCGCCGAAAGTGCCGCAAAAACCCCAAGGATGAGCATCGGAAGGACCGCCACGCGCACGGCTGTCTTTTTCATGGATTCTCCCTTTCATAAGGCTACCCTATTCCGCGGGAGCGTCTGGATCCCGGCCCTCGAAGCGTCAAGTCCGCGAAGCGTCAAGAACAGTTAGGGAAGGAGTTTCGAATGAGAGTCCTCACGATGTCCGTCCTTCTGCTCGTCGCCATGTCGACAACCTCCATTTCGGCAGACCAACCGACGGATCCGGGACGGAGGCCCCTCGGAGAAGAATCGCGGTCCGCGCGAACCGCGGAGGGCAGGCAGGCGCTCGCCGTGGGCGCCGTGTCACATCTTCTGCTCCCGACCTCCGCCAACGTCCACGGCAATTTCGGCGCCTTCTTCAAGACGAAGGTGAGCATCTTCAACGCCGTGAACGCCACCTACAGCATCCGGGTGGGGTTGAGCGTCTCGACCGGCGAGATCGCGCACGCCTTCATCATCCTGTCACCCGGTCAGACCCGGACCTTCGACAACATCCTCGACGATCTCTTCGGCTATACCGGCGGCGCCGCGATCGATCTCGACAGCCAGAACACGTCGTTCCGGTTCATCGTGAATGCCCAGGTCTACGTGGACACGACGAACGGCCGCTACACGACGGCGTTTCAGTTCGCCGACGACCTCGGGGACATCACGCCCTCCCGCCCGGGCTACGTGGTCGGCGTCTCGGTCAACGCGACGAAACGTACGAACGTCGGATGCGCCAGCAACAGTGCCTCCCCTCAGACGATCAGGTTTCAGGGGTTCGATGCGAACAACTTCGCCGTCGGAAGCGAGCTGAGCTTCACGCTCGCCGGCTTCGGCTGGGCCCAGTACGCGGCGAATTTCACGCTCACGAACGGAGGGATCTACATCACCGCGTCGGACAACGCCGTCTGCTACGCGGTCGAGGTGGACAACAACACGAACGACGGCACGTTCCAGCTCGCGACGCCGTTCTAGGACCGCGAGGCCGGTTCGACGCCGGCTTTACTGCTCGAGTCCTCTGCCGAAGGCGTCCAGCCCGTTGCCCGCGGTCGCCATGGCCGAGCAGTAGGCGTCGATGCTCTTCGTGGCGGGGACGCCGTCGTCGTCGTAACGAACTTCCAGGTGGAGGTACGGCGCAGGCGACATCCACCCTTCGAACTGCGTGGGCTCCACGCGGCTGACGCTCGACCAGCGGTCCGGCGGATAGCCGGGCTTGACCGCGGTCAACGTCCACTCCACGACGAAGGCCGTCGGCCCGACATTCGTCACCATGACCCACGTCTGGCCCTTCGCATCGCAGTACGAGAAGAGATTCAGCGCGGAGTCGTCGACTCTCTGGGGGGCATGAAGTCCCACGGAGGGTTGGGCCGCGTGGCGGACCGGGAGATGCGGGGCCCGCAGCGTGAGGGCGGTGGCGAGAAGGGGGGCGATCATGGCCGTTCCTCCTCTCTCGGCACGATTTCTCGTGCCAGTCATCCGTCCGTTGCAACAAGCGCGCCGGGGCTGTCTGGAGCGTTCTTCCAAACTGTGAGGCGCGTCATGGGCGCGATGCTCCGCGGCGGAGAAAGGAGTGGCGGAAGCGTGTGGGGGTCGAACCCACCCGCCGCCCCTCTCGGAGCGGGCACGCTGGTTTTGAAGACCAGGAGGGCCGCCGGGCCCCTTGCGCTTCCGCGGCAGATTCTACCGGGCATGCCTTCTGCAAACGTGGATCGCGTGTTTCCAGTCATCCGGCGCTGAGGGGAATTTCGTACAAGGCAGCGAATGTCGCCCGTGCACCACGTCCGAGACGCTTAATCGATCGCCAAGCGGGAACGAACCACGTTCGAACCACCCCAAGGAGGTCCCATGTCCAGAACGGGAGAACTGCGTTTACGCGGCATCGTCACGGCCGTCACGGCCGGAATCCTGGCGGCCGCCGCGCTCCTCGCGCCTACCCCGGCGCTCGCGTCCAGCCACAACGAGGCCCCCTTCACGTCCCGGAACCCCAGCCTCGACGACACGGACTTCTACATGTTCCGGGACCCGAACGACCCCTCGATGGTGAACCTGATCGCCTGTCGCTACGGGCTCATCGAGCCGCAGGGCGGCCCGAATTACGCGGGCTTCCAGGACGGCGCCTGGTACGACATCAAGATCGACAACAACGGCGACGGCGTCGAGGACATCACGTACCGCTTCACGTTCAAGACCACGTACAAGGACCCGAACACGTTCCTCTACGCGCTCCCGGGCCTGACGTCGTTCACGGATCCGAACCTCCTCGTGACACAGACGTACACGCTCGACCGGATCGCGGGCCCTGCGGGAAACCCGTCGGCCGGCCAGATCACGCGGATCCTCACGGATCAGCCGGTGGTCCCGCCGTACATCGGCCCCAAGACGTTTCCGAATTACGTGAGCCTGCCGAACGGCATCCAGAAGACCGCGGACGGCAAGACCTCCGTCTTCGTCGGCCCCCGGCAGGATCCCTTCTTCGTGGACCTCGGCATGGTCTTCGACGCGGTCAACCTCGAGGTCGGCGCCGGTAACGGCCGGCCGGGCGTGGGCGTCGGCGCCACGGGAAGCGGCCGGGACACCCTGTTCGGCTACACGGTCCTTTCGACGGCTCTCCAGGTTCCCATCGCGAACCTCACCTCCGTCGGCTTTCAGGTCGGCGACCCGACGAACTCGGTCGCCGTCATCGGGGGGTGGGCCTCGGTCAGCATCCCCGCCACGCGCACGATCAACCCCGACGGCACGATCACGTCCGGCACCAACTACATCCAGGTCTCGCGGCTCGGCAACCCGCTCGTGAACGAGGTCCTCGTCGGCGTGGGCCGCAAGGACAGGTGGAATTCCGTCGGGCCGGCGAACGAATCCTTCTTCCAGGGGAACGCCACGACCCCGGGCGAGCTCTTCCCGATCCTCGCGACGTACATGACGGTGCTCTTCCCCGGCGTCAACGTGCCTCCTGGCCCCCGCGGGGACATCGAGCTCGCGCTCTTCCGCGGCCTCGGGCCCGCGGCCGCCGCCCAGTTCGGGGTCCAGATCAACTCGCACCCGGGCGAGGTGTACGCGGACGAGCTCCGGCTGAACACGGCCGTCGCGCCGACTCCCTTCTCGAGCGCGAACCGGCTCGGGTACCTGGGCGGCGACGCCGCCGGTTTCCCGAACGGCCGGCGGCCCTGCGACGACGTCGTGGACGTCGAGCTGCGCGTCGTCGCGGGCGTTCTCGTCGGACCGCCCTTCAACGCTTCGCCGAACAGCCTCCTCGGAGACGGAGTGGACTTCCCGGAGCGCGGCTGCCGGTACAATTTCCCCTACATGTGGTCGCCCACGAGCGGCTTCGCGGCCTTCCACGCCGGCCCGCCGCAGGCAGCGCACAACGCTCAGGTGAAGGGAATTCGCGATTCCAGCGCCAAGGGCTTTCCCGAAGGCATCACCGACGAGGAGTTCGCCGAGCGCGTCCGCATCGCCCGCGATCGCGACGACCTCGCGAAGATCCAGCCCGTGGACCTCAAGTAAGCTCTTTTCGTGCATCCTCTCCGGCCGCCGCTCTCCCTTTTCGTGCGGGCGGCGGCCGCCGCGCTTCTCCTGCCCTTCGCCGTGAGGGGAGCCGAACCCGGAGGGAAGAACGGCCCGCTCGCGCTCGCCGAAGAGCGATACCAGCGCTATCGGAGGACGCTCGATCCCTCCGACCTCGCCGCTTCCGAGGCCGCGGTGGCGAAAGGCCTCGCCGCCGCGCCGACCGACTTCGGCCTCCGAAAATTCCGGCTGAGGCTCCTCCTTCCCCACCACCGCTTCGAGGAGCTGGCGCGCGAGGCCGCGGCGCTGAAGGCGGAACGGCCGGACGACCCGGAGCTGGACGGCGCGCTCGGGGACGCGTTCTTCGAAGTCGGCCGCTATCCGGAGGCCTTCGCCGCCTACGACCGCTTCGTGGCGGCAAAGCGCTGCACGGCTTCGTTCAGCCGCGCCGCTCTCGCGAAAGACGCCGTGGGCGACCTCCCGGGCGCGCTCGCCGCGCTGGACCTCGCCGCGAACGCCGCGCTGCCCGCGGACCTCGAGGGCTACGCCTGGTGCCGGGCGCGCGCCGCCCGGATCCTGCTCAAGATGAACCGGTACGAAGACGCGGAAGGGCGCCTCGTCGAAGCCCTCCTCCGTGTTCCGAATCACGCGCCGGCGCTCGCCGCCGCGGCGGAGATCGCGGCCCGCAAGGGACTCTGGGAGCCGGCCACGCGTCTCGCCGAGCGCTCCTTCTCCTTCGTGCCCGAGTTCTCCGTCGCCGCCGCTCTCGTCGACTATCGGCGCGCGATGGGCGACGTCGCCGGCGAGGAGCGCGCGAAGGCGACCGTGAAGACCCTCGAGGCGCTTCTTCCCGCCGCGGAGAAGAAGGTCCATCGCCTCCTCGCGTTGTATCTGGCGGAGCACGGCGACGCCAAGCGGGCGGTCGAGATGACGTCGAGGGAGCTCGAGACCCGCAAGGACATCGGCGGATACGACGCGTATGCGTGGTGCCTGTACCGGGCCGGACGTGCCCGCGATGCCGTGGAGCCCATGGCGAAAGCCCTCGCGACCGGTACGATCGACCCCGTGCTCGAGTTCCACGCGGGCGCGATCGCCCGAGCAGCGGGCGATTGCCAGTCGGCCGTGAAGCACCTCACGCGCGCGCTGGAAATCGACTCGCGCTTCCACGTGCTCCATGCGGAAGAAGCGAGGAGGATGAAGAAAGAGATCGAATGAGAAAATCTTCCTCTGTATTTCTTTTCCTCTTTCTTCTCCTCTCTTCAGCAAAATCTTTCTCCCATCCCATGGGGAATTTCTCCGTGAACCGCTGGACGCGGCTTTCGCCGCGCGCGGGGGGCATCGACGTGACGCACGTCATCGACCTCGCGGAGATCCCGACGCAGAAGGCGCTTTCGGACTCGAACCTGACGAGCGCGCCGCGAGGCGAGGCGCTCGCGAAGCTGCGGGACGCGCTCGGCGCGCGCTTTCTGCCGGGCTTGGTTCTCACCGTCGACGGCGCGCGCGTGGCGCTCGCGGTCGTGAGAAGCGATCTGGAGTTCACCCCGGGAGTCGCGGACCTCCCGACCGCGCGCCTGACGCTGGACCTCGAGGCGAAGGCACTGCTCGAGGGCGTCAGGGCCGTGGCGTTCTCGGATACGAACTTCGAAGGCCGCGCGGGCTGGAAGGAAGTCGTCGCGGTAGCCGGAAAAGGGGCCGCGATTCTCGCCGCCGACGTGCCCGCCTCGGACCGCACCCGGGGGCTGACCGAATACCCGACCGACCCGTCGGAGCCGCCGGCGGAGGTCACGCGCGCGGCGTTGCGCGTGAGGTTCGGCGCAGGGCGGGTCCCCTGATGCAGCTCGTGGACCCGCCGGGACGCGTCGTGCGCCCGCCGAGCGCCGCCCGGGAAGCCGCGGGCGTAGCAGCCGCACTCGCGATCGTGCTGGCCGCCGGGGCATTGCGCGTCCTGACGCTGGACCGTTCGAGCGCGTCCGCGGCGATTCCGGCCACGACGGCGCTCGAGGGGACCGATCAGACGCTCTTCCAGGCGATCCTGGTCTCGGTCGACGCCATCGCGGACCTGAAACGAAGAACCGGTGCCTGGCCGGACGTCGCGGCTCTCGCCGCGGACGACGTCCCCCCGTTTGCGCCCGCGCTCCTTCCCGCCGAGGCGCGCGGCCTAGATTGGAAACGGCGCGTCGACGGCACGTCCGCGGACTACGCGGGGCTCGACCCGAAGGGCCGCCGAACGGCGTTCCTGCTCCGCGTCTCCGAGAGGTCGACGAGCGGCCTCGACCAGGGCACGCCCACGCGTGCCGCGCGCGCGGGGCCGCGTGTCGCGGCCGAAGTATGGATCGTCAAGGGCGGCACCGCGCTGCCCGGCGCTTATCCCGCGACCGACGGCTGGTTTCAGCTCGTCGCGCTCGACGGCGAGGCCGGAGCAGGAGCGCGGCGGTGAGAGCGCGCGCCGCGGCGCTCGCGCTTCTTTCTTTCGCGGCGTTCCCCGCCGCCGGGTCCCGGGCGCGCCCGCTGCGCGTCGGCGTCACGCTCAATCCCTATTACTCGTGGATCGCGAACGTGGGCGGGAACGCCGTCACCGTGGTCT
This sequence comes from Thermoanaerobaculia bacterium, assembly GCA_963719225.1. Lineage (GTDB taxonomy): Bacteria > Acidobacteriota > Thermoanaerobaculia > UBA5066 > UBA5066 > Fen-183. The sequence goes on from CAVRAY010000001.1 coordinate 2,791,077, forward strand.
CGGTGGTGCCCGCCGGCGCCGATCCACATTCGTACCAGCCGCGGCCCGAAGACCTCGCGGCGCTCGAGTCGCTCGACGCCGTCGTCGTGAACGGGCTCGGCCACGACGCCTTCCTGGAGCCGATGCTCGAGGCCGCCGGCAAGAACGGCCTCGCGCGGCTCGACCCGAACCGTGGCGTCCCGCTCCTTCCCGGAGCCTCGGGGGGAGCGAACAGCCACTCCTTCCTCTCGGTTCTCGCGGCCTCGCAGCAGATCCAGACCCTGGCGAAAGAGCTCTCCCGCCTCGATCCCGAGGACGCCGCGCTTTTCGAGGAGAACGCAAGGAGCTATACGAAGAAGCTGCGGCGCCTCCTCGCCGAGGCTCTCGCGCGTCTCGACGGGCTGGACCTCTCCGCTGTCCGCATCGCGACGGTCCACGACGGCTATGCCTATCTCTTCTCCGATCTCGGCCTGAAAGTGCAGGCGGTCGTTCAGCCCCGGCACGGCCTCGAGCCCTCGGCGCAGCAGCTCGCCGACACGATCGCGCGCATCCGGGCGGCGCACGTGAACCTCCTGTTCACGGAAATGGGCCTCGATCGCCGGTACGTCGATACGATCGAGAAGGAGACCGGCTGCCGGATCTTCCGGCTCACGCACATGGCGGGCGGCGAGGTTTCGAAAGGCCGGTTTCTTCGCGACACGCAAGCGAACCTCGACGCGATCGTCTCCGGCGTCGCGGCGGTCGCGGGGCGCCGCCCGTGAGCGCCGCGGCGGGTCCGGTCGTCGCGATCCGCGGGCTGAGCGTTTCGCGCGGACGCGACCTCGCGCTCGACGGCGTCGACCTGGACGTCTTCGCGGGCGAGGTCCACGGGCTTGCCGGCCCGAACGGCGCTGGAAAGACGACGCTCCTTCAGTGTCTCCTCGGCCGAATGGCGTTCACCGGCACGATCCGCCTCGCCCTTTCCCCAGGCGAGCCGATCGGCTACGTGCCACAGAGCCTCGAGCTCGACCCGGCGCTGCCCGTCTCCGTATCCGACCTCGTCGCGCTCGCGCTCCGCCGCGCTCCCGTCCTCGGACGGCATTCCCCGGCGCTTCGCTCCCGCATCGCCTCCGCGCTCGCGGAGACCGGATCCGAGGGCCTCGCCGTGCGCCGTCTCCCCGAGCTTTCCGGCGGCGAGCTGCGGCGCGTCCTTCTGGCGCAGGCGCTCGTTCCGCGGCCGAAGCTTCTCCTCCTCGACGAGCCGGCCAGCCACGTCGACGACGAGGGAACACGCCTCATCGAGGCGCTGCTTCCCCGCCTCGCGAGGCGAGGCACCGCCGTCCTCCTCGTCGAGCACGACCTCGGCCTCCTCGGGCGGGTCTCGACGCGCGTCACCTTCCTGAACCGGCGGGTCGTCTCGACGGGCGATCCGGCACGGCTGTCCATTACGGATCCCGTCGCGGAAGGGATCGCACCGTGAGCGGCGTCTACGAGACGGTGGCCGGATGGGCGCGCGCGGGGTTCCTGCCGGCGATCTTCGTCCACGCGTTCATGGTCCGCGGCCTGATCGGCGCCCTCCTTCTCGGCCCTCTCTTCGGAGGGGTCGGCACTCTCGTCGTGGCGAGGCGGATGTCGTTCTTCACGCAGGCGATCGGAAACGCGGCGATGACGGGAACGGCCCTCGGCCTTCTGCTCGGCGAGCCGCCCGGATCCACCTGGGCCGGCCTCTACGGATTCTGTTTCGCCTCGGCGATCCTCGTCATTTTCGTCCAGCACCGCGGCCGCATTCCGTCCGACACCGTCACCGGCCTGTTCCTCGCGCAGACGCTGGGCCTCGGCGTTCTCATGGTGTCGCTCGTCTCGAAGCGGTTCGACATCCACCAGATCGAGGGGACGCTCTTCGGCAGCCTCCTGACGCTGCGCGACGCCGATCTCGCCATCCTGCTCGCGACGGCGGTCGCGGCGGCGCTCGCGGGCGGATTCCTCTTCAACGACCTCGTTCTCGCGAGCCTCAGCCCGTCGCTGGCGGCCGCGCGCGGGAAGAAGCCCGCGCTTCTCGACTACGTCTTCGTGACGCTGGCGACGGCGGTCGTCGTCTCGGGCCTGAAGCTGGTGGGCGCGCTCCTCGTCCTGGTCATGATCGTCGTGCCCGCCGCCGCGGCGCAGAACGTGGCCTCGAACCTGCGCCAGTTCTTTTTCGCGAGCGTCGCTCTTTCCACGCTCGCCGCCGTGGGCGGACTGTTTCTCTCGGGTTTCCTCCCCGTTCCGACGGGCGGCGCCATCGCGCTCGTCTCGACAGCCCTCTTCTATCTCACGCTCGCGTGGCGCCCGGTCCGCCGGCGCCGGAAGGTGATTCCATGAGGCGCTTCTTCGTGCTCGCGCTGCTTCTCGCGGTCTCGGGCTCCCTCCTCGCCCATGACATCGCCGTTTGGGCCGAGGTCATGAAGGGCCGCGTCCACGTCGAGGTGTATTTCAGCGACGGCTCGCCCGTGGGCGACGCGCCGATCGAGGTCTCGAACGCAAAGGGGAAGGTCCTTCTCACCGGGCGCACGGACGCGAAGGGGGTCTTCGATTTCGCGCCTCCCGAAAGGACCGCGCTCACGATCACCGTTTCCGTGGGCTACGGTCACGAGGCGACGGCGCAGGTGAAAGCCGAGGACCTGAAGGAACCCGAATAGTAGGCCCGCGTCGAGCCCGGGGTGATCCGGCCGCGGCCGGGATCCGTATTCTGCGTATGGCCCGCGCCCTGCCGATGCTCGGGGAACGCCGGGCCGGGCATAATCCCGGCCTGAATGCGAGACCGTTCATGAGCGTGGTGCCGCGGCAGGACGGCGCTCGCGCACGGCATGCCGAGCTGATGCACCGGATCGCCGCGGGAGACCCCTCCGCGCTGTCCGAGCTCTACGACCTCTCGAGCCGTTACGTCTACGGCATTTGTCTCAAGGTGCTCCGCAACCACGCGGATGCCGAGGAAGTGACCCTCGACGTCTACGCCCAGGCCTGGCGCCAGTCGGCCCGGTTCGACGCGAGCCGCGGTGAGCCGGTCGCCTGGCTTCTGATGCTCGCCCGCTCGCGTGCCATCGACCGGCTTCGCGCCCGGGGAGGCATCTCCCGGCACGAAGAGAGCTTCGACCAGGTGCGGGATTTCCCGTCCCCTCTCACGGACCCGGAGTCGGGCACGGCGCTGGAGCAGCGCGCGTCCCACGTGCGCGCCGCGCTCGCGTGTCTCCCCGCCGAGCAGCGCGAGGTCATCGAGCTCGCGTACTTCCAGGGTCTCACGCACACGGAAATCGCCGAGAAGCTCGCGCAACCCCTCGGAACCGCGAAATCGAGGATCCGGCTCGCGCTCCATCGCTTGCGCCAGACGCTCGGACCCAATTCGGAAGGGTGGACGTCGTGAGCGACGAGACGAACGACCGCGACGCCCTCGAGCTCGGACGCGAATTCAGCGACGTCATCGAGGCGCTCGCGTTCTCCGCCGCGGCGACGCCGCCGCCGCACCTCAAGAAACGCATCCTCGAGAGGATCGCCTCCGAGGCTTCCCTGCCTCCCGGCGGACGCGCCGTGCTGCCCGGCGTCACCGCGGTGCTCGTCGCCGACACCTCGTGGATTCCGGCTCCGCTGCCCGGCCTGGACTACAAGCTCCTTCACCGGGACGATGCCCGGGGCTACACGACGCGCCTCCTGCGGTTCGCTCCCGGCTCGACGTATCCCGCGCACCGTCACGGCGCCACGGAGGAGGTCTTCATCGTCGCCGGCTCCGTGCTCCTGAACGGCGTGATGCTCCGCGCCGGCGATTATTGCCGCTCAGAGGCGGGCACCACCGAAACCGCGGCGTACAGCGCGGAAGGCGGGATCGCGATCATCGTCTCGTCGGACACCGACGAATTCCTCAGCGCGTAACCCGCGCCCGGAGGCTGATCGGCGTCACCGCCGCGTGAGAGTGAACGTTCCCGAGACGTTTCCGCAGCAGGTCGCCCCGGTGCCGGTCGCCTCTCCGCTGTAGCTCCCCGTGAGGCCGCCGGAGGGCGTCAGCGTGGCGCTGCCGCTCGCCGAGCCGCCGCACGGCGAAAACCCGCTGAAGCCGATCGAGAAGACGAGCGTCCCGCCCGAGACCGCTCCCTGGAGGCTGCCGACGCCCGGGAATTCCGCGACGACGGTGCAGGACGTTTGAAAGAGCGTGACGTCTTCGGTCTTCGAGAGGCCGCACGAGTCCGTGAAAACTCCCGTGTACTGGCCCGTGAGGGGAATGCAGGACGGCATCGCCGTGGGAGACGTGTCCTGGCGGCAGCCTCCGAGAGGGAGGACGCCCGCGAGGAAACCCGCACAGACGAGGCCGAGCGCCGCCCTTTTCACTCTGCTCCGCGCGCCGAGGCGAGCCTCTCGACGCTTCCGACGCAGTCCTTGGCCTTATACGTGTGCCCTCCGCACGCGAGGAGAAGCGCGTCGAACGCGCGGCAGAGCGCGATGAGGCGGCTCGCGTTTCTCCTCGAGACCGGGAAATCCAGAGCGAGCGAGAAGCCGTCGGGCGCGTACCCTCGTGAAGAGCGGTCCGCCCGGTGGCGTTTGACGACCGCGAGAGAGGAGACGACTCCCATCTCGTGCTGGAGACGCAGCGCTTTTTCGAAGGCCGCCTCGGCGGCATCCCGCGGCACGAAGAGCTGGTACTGGATGAACCCGCCCGGCCGGTAGGCCTCGTTCCAGCCGGGCAGATAGTCGAGGAGAAAGGAATACGCGACGAGCGACTGGCGATAGCGCGCCCGCCCGTGCAGGCGCGAGACGGCGTACTTTCCGAGGTTCACGAACCGCATTTGAGGTCCGGCGGCCATGAGCTTGAGAGCGAAGAGGAGGACCGGCTGCGGCATCGGCCCGATCCGGATGTCCGCGACCTGCTCCTCGACGCTCAAGCCGTTCCGCTCCCCCTGTTTCACCGCGTGCTCGTTCGCGACGTGGACGACGCTCCGGCCGAGGCCCGCGCCCCTCGGCCAGCAGTCCATCCACCCGACGACGTAATCCCAGTCTTCCTTCGCGCCGTCGAGAGCTGCGAGCGTCGCGGCGAGATCGGGCGCCACGAAGGCCTCGACGTCGAGGTAGCCGGTCGCGATCTTCTTGAGCTTCAGCGAGACCTCGACGATCGGATCGCGGAGCCGCCAGTTGCCGACGACCTCGTCGAAGTCCGGCGTCCCGCGTGCGATCGTCTCGATTCGCCCTCCGTCGCGCAGGATCGAGACGCTCTCGACGTGCTCCGAGATCGTGCCCTTCTTCCAGCCGTTCTTGCCGTGCACGTTCATGGCCACGGCGCCGCCGAGAGTGACGTGCATCGTCCCCGTCACGACGGGCGGCCAGTAGCCGCGGGGGATCGACCATTTCCACAGGTCGCCGAGGGTGAGGCCCGCCCCGGCCCGGACGATCCCGGAGGCTTCGTCGAAGCCGGCCACCGCGTTCAGGCCTGTCATCTCCACGACGGGGCCGGCGGGGTTCGTCGAGGCGTCGCCGTACGAGCGGCCCGCGCCGCGGAAGACGGGCGTCGCCCCGCTCGCGGCACAGGCCGCGAGCGCCTCGCGAAGCGCGTCGAGCGAGCGGGGCCGGAAGACCGGGGACACGGACACGTTGTAAAGGCCGAAACCCTCCAGGCGCTCGGGGGGAGGAAGCGCGCTCACGGCGGGCCGAACCTCTTGAACAGGAAACGGGGCACGTGCCGCATCGCCAGGCCGAGGAGAGCCCAGCGCCGGTAGACGTAGAAGACCTCGTGCTGCTTTTCGAGACGGTCTGCGATGATCCGCGCCGCCTCCTCGGCCGGCGCGACCCAGAAAGTTCCCGCCTTCCCGGCCGTCATCCGCGTCGCGACGTAGCCGGGTTTCACGGTCGAGACGGTCACGCCGAACGGCGCGAGCCGGTTGCGAAGGCCCTCGAGGAACGTCGAGAGAGCGGCCTTCGAGGCGTTGTACGCGGGATTCCCCTTGCGGCCCCGGTCGCCCGCGATGGAGGAAATGGCCGCGATCTGCCCGCGCCCGGCGATTCGAAACCAGTTCGAGGCCAGGCCCAGCAGCCTCACGGCCGCGACCGCGTTGATCTCCATCGTCTCGGCGTCGAATCGGGGCACGCTCGTGACGCCATCGCCATTGTGCATGACCCCGGCGTTGTAGAGGAAGAGGTCGCAGTGGCCCGTCACGGCGAGGGCTTCGTGGAACGCGGGCTCGAGCCGTGCCGAATCCGCGACGTCGCAGACGACGCCGTTGACCGTCGCGATCGGGAAGCGCCGCCTGAGATCGGCGACGAGCGCTTCGAGCTTCTCCGGCGACCGCCCGAGGATCGTCACCCAGAAGCCGCGGGCGGCGTACACCTCCGCAAGGGCCTTCCCGAGGCCGTCCGTCGCGCCGACGAGGATCACCCGCTTCACACCCTGCTGCTCTCCCGCCGAATCTTCGCAGAGAAGGCGCTCACGGCCACACGCTCTCCTTCTCCTCGTGCCAGTCGCGGGTCATGTCGAGCCAGAACGCGAGGCCCGCATGCGGTCCGAAAGATGCGTAGACCCGGGCGACGCGTGCGTCCTTCACGGCGCGCCCCCGAAACCTCAGGGTCGCGACCTTCTTGCGTGACCAGGCGTCGAGGCCCAGCTTGCGGTGTCGGCCGAGGAGACGCCCCAGCGTGTCGGCGGCGTAAGGGCCAAAGCCCTTTTCCGCCCGAATCTCCTCCTCGACTTCCTCGTCGGGACGTTCCGGATCCTCCCAGCGCGTCAGCTCCAGCTTTCCGGAGGCGACGCGCCGCGCGAAGGAGGCGAGATACGGCGCCCGGTAGCCCCACTTCGCCGCCGCGAGAGTGCGCGCGGTCATTCCCGCGACGAACGGCGCGTCGGGAAACGCGCCGCCTCGATCGAAACGCTCGATCAGGTTCGTCACCATGACCTTCGTCAGGCCCCAGGTGCAGTTCGTCGTCGCGAGGACCTTCACGGCGTCCTCGAAGAGCGTCGGCGCGCGCAGGATCCGCCCCGCCCCGCGCCGCGCGACCCACGCGAAGCGGGGGTCGCCGGCGCAGAGGGAATGGAAGGAAGAAAGATCTGCTTTCAGATCGAGGACCCTCTCTAGAACGCGACCTACGGCGCGAGAAGAAATGTCCGAAGAGAGATTTTCTTTGAAAGGTGAAGAGGGCACGCCCGCCGCCGCGGCGCGACAAGATGCGCCGCCGCGCAATTCACCCTTCGAAGAAAGCGCCCGTGCCGTCGCGACCAGTCCGCTCGTGCGTTCCCCGACGATGACGCGCACGGGGCATTCTCCGACCAAGAAAATCAATCCCAGTGTCTTCTCTTTCTCGTCCCACGCGAACGGGGGCAGGTCGTACCAGCCGTGACTCCGCACGACGAGCCCCAGGTCCATCGGCGGGAGCCTGAGCATCACGGGCTCGAGCCGATGCCGGGGCCCGGCCCGTCGCCGCCGTGCACGTTGCAGCGCTCGGTGGGCGCGGTGCCCTCGAGGAAGACCTCGTTGAGGGATTTGGGGCACTCCTCCGTGACGAGCATGCCCGTCGTCGGATCGATCGAAGCCGTCACGATGCCCGGCGTGGTCGGGAACGGCGCCTCGAAATACTGCGAGGGGAGACGCCGCACGAAGTCGGCGAAGATCGGAAGCGCCGCCGAAGAGCCCGAGAGGTTCAGGCCGCGGTTGTCGTCGAAGCCCACCCAGACGGCCACGAGAAGGCGCGGCGAGAAGCCGATGAACCAGGCGTCGCGTCCGTCGTTGGTCGTGCCCGTCTTGCCCGCGAGGATGCCCTGCGCCCCGAGGCGGCGGGCGGAGGCGCCCGTGCCGTGATCCACGACCCCCTGCAGGACGGAGTCGAGGATCGAGATCGCGTCCGCGTCCGCGCCGCGCACGACGGGCTCGTCCTTCGTCTCGATGCGCCGGGCGTTCGGACCAACGATGCCGAGCAGCGCGTTCGGTCGCACGCGAAAACCGCCGTTCGCGAACGTGCAGTAGGCGGCCGCGATCTCCATGGGGCTCGTCTCGAACGCTCCGAGTGCGAGCGACGGGAACGGCCTCATGGGGGACGCGATGCCGGTGCGCCGCGCCGTGTCGACGATGTCCGGGAGAAGGGTTCGCCCCGGCGCGGTCTCGGTGACGGCGATGCGCACCGTCGGGATGTTGATGGACTGTTCCAGCGCCTGGCGCGCGGTCATCGGCCCCCGGAACTCGCCGTCGTAGTTCTTCGGCGACCAGGTCTCGTCCTCGCCCTTGCCCCACACGAGCGCGATGGGCGAGTCGACGAAAATCGAGGCGGGCGTGATGGGCTTCGGGAGGTCGCGCTTTCCGAATGCCGTCAGATAGACGAACGGCTTGAACAGCGAGCCCGGCTGGCGGCGGGCCTGCACGACGCGGTTGAACTGGCTGACCTGATAGTCGCGTCCCCCCACGAGCGCGCGCACGGATCCCGTCGCCGGGTCGAGCGCGATGACGGCGGCCTGGAGCGCGTCGTCCTCGCCTTTCGGCCGAAGCCGCTTGTAGCGCCTTTCGAGCTCTTCGAGTCCCTTGAGAACGGCCGCCTGCGCGGCCTGCTGCATGTCGGGGTCGAGCGTCGTGTAGACCGAAAGCCCGTCCTCCTTCACGAAGCCGGGTGCTTCCTTCACCTGGTTGAGGACGAAGTCGACGAAGTGCGGCGCGATGATGCCCGCGGGAGGACCCTTCGACCGCGTGAGAGGCGCGCCGAGCGCGGCTTCGTAGGCGGCCTTGTCGATCTTCTTCTGCTCGAGCATCCCCTTGAGGACGAGGGCGCGTCGCGCCCGGGCGTTCTCGGGATTCCGGTAAGGCGAGTACTTTCCCGGCGAGGAGATGAGACCCGCGAGCATCGCGGCTTCCGGGAGGTCCAGCCTCGAGACGCTCTTCCCGAAGTAGAAGCGCGACGCCTCCTCGACGCCCGTGACCGAGATCGAGCCGCGCTGGCCGAGGTAGATCTCGTTCAGGTACGCCTCGAGGATCTGCTTCTTGTCGTATTTAGCCTCGAGAATGACCGCCATCAGGGCCTCGACGACCTTGCGCTTCAGCTTCCGCTCGGGCGTCAGGAACATGTTCTTCACGAGCTGCTGCGTGAGCGTGGAGGTTCCGCGAACCGCACCGCGCCGTGCCGCGCCCTGGAGGACGGCGCCCACGAGTCTTCGGAACGCGATGCCCCCATGCGTGAAGAAATCGCGGTCTTCGGTCGTGAGAATCGCGTCGAGGACCACCTGGGGGACCTGGTCGAGCGTGACGAGCGTCCGGTCCTGCATCTTCTCGTCGTAGACGGACCCCACGACTTCCGGCTCGAACACGACGTAGGGCAGCGGAGTTCCGTCGTCCGCGCGCTTGAGCGCCGCGACCCGACGCCCCGAGAAGTCCATTTCGGCCGGCACACCGGGCGTCCGCCCCCAGGCCGTCTCCCGCGCGTTCGAGGTGACGGCGATGCGTCCCCGGACGTGCGCGTACTGCCCCGCGGCGACCGGCGGCTTCGGGACCTCGACGTAGCGCAGGCGCGAGAGCCGCCGGACCACGTCGTCGGCCGAAAGCGTGTCTCCCGGCCGGACGGCCCACACGTCCGAATAGAGGCGCGTCGGAAGCGACCACCGCCGACCGTCCATCGTGCGGGAGACGACACGGGAGAAATAGAGGACGACCACAAGGCCTGCGACGAGGAAGAGGGCGAGCGTGGCGCCCAGGAAGAAAAGTACGGGGTGCGGGACGCGGCGCAGGCGTTCGGTGAGCGCGCGCAGCGCCGGAGCCAGGCGCGCCCGGAGCGCGCGCGCGGCCTGAGCGGCCTTCTCCGAGGCCCGCGCCAGCTTCTCTTTCGCGGCGCTCCGCGCGCTCCGGAAATCCACGTCCGGAGTCTAGCGAAGGGCCCGGCCGATGCTAGGATTCAGCGTGCGGCTGATGACGTCCCCTCTCCGCAGGGTCCTCGAAGAGCTCGACGATTGGCGCGAGCGCATTCCCCTTCCCGAGCTGAAGCGCGCCCTGGCGGACTTGACGGTCACTCTCGAGGACGTTCGTCCGTTCGTGAAGTTCGACGGCGACGGTTACCGCCGCAACCTCATGCACTCGGGGCCGGTCTATCAGGCGCTCGTCCTCTGCTGGCGGAACGGCCAGCGGAGTCCGATCCACGACCACCGCGGATCGAGCTGCGGCGTGCGCGTCCTCCACGGCACGGCGCTCGAGACCGTCTTCGAGCGCGCCCGCAACCGGATGATCTATGCCGTCCGCTCCCACGAGATGAAGCCGGGATCGATCTGCGCGACCCAGGACGACGACATCCACCAGGTCTCGAACCTGGCGGCCGACGGCGGCGACCTCGTCACGCTCCACGTCTATTCCCCGCCCCTCCTCCAGATGGGCACGTACTCGCTCTTCGACACGGAGGTCAAGCCTTTCTCCGAGCCCGTGTACGAGGAAGCGCTCGTGGACGGCGGGGGGATCTAGTACCCCGCACGGGCTCAGGAGATCCAGCCGGCTTTCAGCGCCGCGAGCGTCGCCGAGGCCGCGAGGACCCAGAGAGCCACGCCGAGGGCGACGGGCTTCAGACCCACGCGCCTCAAGGCATCCCGCGTCAGAGACGTCCCGATCAGGAAGAGCGTCACGACGAGGACCCGCTTTGCGCCCGCGGCGACGGCGACGCCGGCAGGGCGCAGCGCGGGCACTCCCGTGGCGAGAGCCGCGACGGCCACGAAGCCGACGAGAAACCAGGGCGGCGCCGTGACGGATTTCCCGCGCTCGCCCGTTCGGCGCGCCCGCGCCCATCCGATGACGAGCGCGACCGGCACGATCCACAGCGCGCGTGCGAGCTTCACGGTCGTGGCCACCTCCACGGCCTTCGGCCCGTAGGCCGCGGCCGCGCCGACGACCGAGCTCGTATCGTGGATCGCCAGCGCCGCGAACAGGCCGAATCTCGCCTCGTCGAGCCCGGCGAACCGCCCGAGCGGCGGGAACACGACGAGCGCGACGGCGTTGAGGAGGAAGACCGTCGCGAGCGCGACCGAGATGGACTCGGCTTTCGCCTTGATCGCCGGCGCCACGGCCGCGATCGCGCTGCCTCCGCAGATCGCGGTCCCCGTCGTCACGAGGAGCGCCGTGTCCTCCTCGACGCCGAAAAGGCGCGCGAGGAGGAGCCCGGCGCAGAACGTCAGCCCGATCCCGACGGCCGTGTATCCGATTCCCCGCGCTCCCACCCGCCCCACGACGCCGAGATCGGCGGCCCCTCCGAGCCCCATGACCGACAGACCGAGCAGCAGATGCGCGAGCCTTCGCGTCCCCGAAAGCCACGGGTTCCCGGCGCCGAGCGCGACGAGGATCCCCGACACGAGCGCGGCCGCTGGCGGGACGAACGGCAGGGCCGCGAGAACCGCGAGCAGCGGCACGAGGATGTGTCCGGGCGTCAAGGGCCCGAGTGTAGGCTAGCGGCGTGACCGACACGCACCGCGACGCCTCCGTGTCGACGCTCGTGTACCGCAGCGACGGGAAGGGGACGCGCTGGGAGAAGGACTCCCTCGTCGCCGAGGAGCCGCTCGAGATCCGCTTGCGGGAAGGCGGCGCCGAGCCCGAGCGGTTCGTCGTCACGATGCGGACGCCGGGCGACGACGACGACCTCGTCACGGGCCTTCTTTATGGAGAGGGCGTCATCGAGGAGATCGGCGAGATCGTGGCCATCGAGGCGCCGGACGAGGGAAGCGTCTCGCGCGAGCTCGCGAAGAACGTCCGGGTCGTCACGCTCGCCCCGCGCTCGGGCCGCCGGCGCGCCCGCCGGGCCACGGTCATGGGCTCGGCCTGCGGAGTCTGCGGCCGCACGTCGGTCGAGGACGTCGCGGCCCTCGCCGCGGCCGCGCGCCGCGGGAAGGAAACGCCCCTCCCCGGCGCGTCGCCGGACCTGACGATCTCCGCGTCAATCCTCACGTCGCTTCCCGGACTCCTCCGCGCGCAGCAGTCGGTGTTTTCCTCCACGGGCGGCCTCCACGCGGCGGGCCTCTTCGAGGCGGACGGGACCTTCCTCCTCGCGCGCGAGGACGTAGGGCGCCACAACGCGACCGACAAGGCCGTCGGCGCCCTCCTGAGGAGCCGGCGGCCGTGCCCGCCGATCCTCCTCGTCTCGGGCCGGCTCGGGTTCGAGATCGCCCAGAAGGCGGCGCTCGCCGGGGCGGTCATCGTGGCCGCCGTGTCGGCGCCCACAAGCCTCGCGGTCGACCTCGCCGAAGAGACGGGCCTCACGCTCGTCGGCTTCCTGCGCGGCGAGCGCTTCAACGTGTACACGCACCCCGAGCGCATCTCGAGGTAGCTCGGAAGGAAAACGAACTACTTGAGCAGATGGTCCTCGACGAACTTCAGCGTCGCGAGGAACTGGAAGTCCTGGTTGTTCTTCTTGGAGAAGCCGTGGCCCTCGTTCTTCGCGAGGAGGTACCACACGGGCCCGCCGTTCTTCTTGATCGCCGCGACCATCTGCTCGGCCTCGGTGTACGGCACTCGGGGGTCGTTGCGCCCCTGGACGATGAACATCGGCTTCGTGATCTTGCCGGCGCTCGTGAGGGGTGACATCGTCAGGAGCTTCTCGCGCATCTTCGGATCGCGCTCGTCGCCGTACTCGACCCGTCGCAGGTCGCGCCGATAGCTTTCCGTGTGCTCGAGGAACGTCACCCAGTTCGAGATCCCGACGACGTCGAGGGCGCACCGGAAACGGTCGTTGTAGTGCGTCATCGAGGCGAGCGTCATGTAGCCGCCGTACGACCCCCCCATCACCATGACCCGGCTCTTGTCCAGCGAAGGCTGCGACGCGATCCAGTCGAGGAGCGCGCCGATGTCCTTCACGGAATCCTCGCGCTTCTCCGCGTTGTCGAGCGTGAGGAACGTCTTGCCGAAGCCGGACGAGCCGCGCACGTTCGGGTAGATCAGCGCGACGCCGAGCTCGTTCAGGTAGAAGTTGTTCCGGCCGAGAAAGCCGGGCTGGTACTGCCCCTCCGGGCCCCCGTGGATGCTGACGATCACCGGGCGCGGTCCCGTGAAGGTCGCCGGCGGGCGATAGAGGAATCCCGTGATCGTCCGTCCGTCGAAGCTCTTCCACGAGATCTTCTCGGGCTCGGAGAGAGCCGCGGCGTCGAGCCCGCCCAGCTCGCTTTCCGTCCAGCGCTCGATCTTCCCGGTCGCACCGGCCGTCACGTCGATCGAATACACGTCGGAAGCGGAGCGCGCGGAGGCGAGCGAGAAGGCGAGGTCCTTCCCGTTCGCGTGAAAGCGCACCGCGCCGATCGTCCCGAGCGGGAGCTTCGGGAGCGCGATCCCCTTTCTCGTGGCCGTGTCGAGGACGTGCAGCGTCTCGACGCCGCCCTCGTTCACGACGAACGCCAGCTTGCCGCCGTCCTCGGAGAGACTGAGTGAAGACACGTCCCAGTCGATGCCGGGCGCGAGCACCGTGATCTTCTTCGACGCGAGATCGAGCGACACGAGGCGGTGGAACTCGGCGCCCGAGTCCGTCGTCGTGTAAACCGATTTGCCGTCCTTGGCGAAGATGGCGCGGCCCCAGGCGACCTTCTCCTTCGATTCAGGCGTCGCGAGGCTCTTCGCGCCCGTTGCGGCGTCCACGAGCCAGTACCGGCTCTCGTTCGCGGAGACGTACTCGCCCACGAGGAGAGTCTTGTCGTCGGGCGACCAGTCGGAGACTCCCCATCCGCCACCCGAGACCTCGAGGACCTTCCGCTCGGTCTTCGCGTCGGCCGGGTCGACGACCCAGACGTCGTTGTCCTTCCCGTTCCGGCGCGTCGACTGGTATGCGAGCCACTTTCCGGAATGCGAGAAGTCGCCGCCCGTGTTGCGGGACTTGCCGTCCGTGAACATCGTGACCTTGCCCGTCTTCTCGTCCCGCCAGAAGAGCTGGTACCACTCGCCGCCGCCGACGTCCTTGTTGAAGACGAAGCCGTCGCCCGACAGGGGGCGGAACCGCGCGCCGCCCGTGCGCTCGGGATAAAAGGTGAGCTGCGTGCGCGCTCCGCCGGGGAACTTCACGCGGTGGACCTGCGCGACGTCCGCGAAGCGCGTCCCGATGAGCATCTCGCGGCGCACGGGATGCCAGGCTTCGAACACAGCGCCCCGCGACTCGGTCCAGGGCGCGACGCGCTCGGCGAGCGCTTTCGGGATGGGCGGCAAGCCGTCGGCGACGAGGTTCTCGTTCGGGGGGACGAGGGCTTCGTCGCCCATCGCCCGAAGGCAAGGCACGAAGAGCACCAGGAAAAGGGAAATTCTGCTTAGAAAGAGAAAGACGGGGGCCGTTGCTCTCCCGCTGCTCATACTTTCGTTCAAACGCATTGCTCATACCTCTTTTCGAAGAAAATCCCGGTTCTTCTCTTCTACTTCCACGGCTCGATCTTCTCGATGACCAGACTCTCGCCGAGGACGTTCGCTTTTTCGCCGACCGTCTTTCCGAGCAGCGCTTTCCCCAGGTCCGACAGATAGGAGTAGATCCCCTCTTCGGGCTTCGAGTCCCAGGGGCCGAGGAGGGTGACGGTCTTCCCGCCGGTCGCGCCCTTCAGGGTTACCCGCGCGCCCGGCCTCACCTCGGTCGTGTCCACGGTCGCGGAGTCGAGGGCGCGCGCCTTCAACAGCTCCTCCTGGATCTTGCCAGCGCGCGCGGACAGGAGCTGCTGCTTGTCGCGGCGCGCCTTGTATTCGAAGTTCTCCGTGAGGTCGCCTTCCGCGGCCGCGATCGTGATTCCCTTCGTGTTCTCGGGGATCTCGACCTTGAGGATGTTCTCCAGCTCCTTGCGTTTGGCCTCGATGGCCGGCGCCGTGACGAAGAAGGTGTCGTCCTCGGTCCGCCTGAGATCGGGAAAGCGCATCTCGGCGGCGGCGACGAGCCCGTCGCGCCGGTGCGGCTCGAGCTCGTGGTGGCGCGAGAGGGCCTCGAGGAAGAGGCGCGCGTCCTCGACGGTGGCCTGCTTCACGAGCCAGCCGGCGACGAGGCCCGTCCGGTCGAACATCTCCCGGACCTTCGAGCGCGCGGCTCCCAGCTCGTCCCACGTGAGCGCGTCGAGAAGGCGCGCGAGAACGGCCGGGTTGAGACGCGCGCGGAAGGAATCGTCCTCGACCGAGCGCTGGACGAGCCAGATGAACGCACGCGGCCCGACGCGGGGCGACTTGACGAGCTTCTCGAGGGTCCGCTCGCGCGTGGACGGCTCGATCTCGGCGAGGCGCCGGTCGATTGCCTCGAGCGTGCGCACGTCCTCCTCCTTGAAGAACCAGTCGGCGAGGATCGCGGGTGCCTCCGCCGGCCGCTCCTTGACGACGATCTCCAGGGCCCGCTCGCGCATCACCCGGTCCCCCAGGCGCGGGAGCAGCGCCAGCGGCTGCGCGAGGACGTGCCTCTCGATCGCGCCCGCGAGAGAGACGCCGGGAATCTTCTCGACGAGAACCGCGATCTCGAAGGCGAGGGCGGGATCGCGATCCTCGAGCGCCTCGGCTTCCTTCGCGAGAGTCCTGGCCATGGCCGTCGCGAGGTCGGCCGAGCGCTTCTGGTTCTTGCGAAAAAGGTCGACCTGGTCCCGCAGAGAGGCCCTCTCGAAGCGCGCGAGGAGCGAGGCGTCCGCGGCGTCCGCCGAGTGCGACCATTCCACGGTCGCCGTCTTTCCGCTGCCGTGCACGACGGCCTGCGGGTTCTTGCGCGCCGCGGTCCACCACGAGGTCCACGCCTCTTCGGGGATCAGCCCCTTCACGGCTTCCTTCACCTCGGCCATCGTCAACGGCCTGCTGAAGGACTCGACGAGGTGCTTGAGGGCGAGGCCGGGGTCCGCGAGGACCCGCTTCCTCAGGGACTCGGGAGAGGTCAGCTTCTCGAAGAGGAAATGTCCCTCCTGGAGCGGAACGAGATTCTTCGACGCGACACCGATCGGAATGGCGATCCCCTTCGCCGCTTCGAAGTCCATCCGCACGGAATCGAGGGCGAAGTTCGTCTCGACGACCACCCCCGCTCCGCGGCCCGCCATCGAAAAGACCCGGCCGACCTCGAACGGCAGCCATTTCTCGGCCTTCTCGGCACGCGTGAGACCGTCCGCGGGATCCTTTGCCTCCCGGAACTTGAAGCGCCCGAGAAGGGCCTGGAGCGAAGGGCGGGACGGCCATGCGGCGGCCAGGGCTTCCTCGAAGAGCTTGTGAAAGCCGTCGGGTGTCGAGGGGGTCGCCCCCGCGCGGACCGCCTCCTTCAGGATCGTCCAGCGAAGGCGCGCCGCGACCGGATCGGACGACCTTCTCTTCAGCTCGGCCTCGGCCATCCCCGCGACGGCCTGTACGCGTGCCTTCTGCCCGGCCCGCGCGAGGCCGCGCACCGCGGCGAGCAGGGTCTCGGACTTCCCGACGGGGTCGGAGAGCGCGTCCAGGAAGGCGGTTTCGACGAGATCGAAGCGTTTTTCGGAGAGCAGGCTCTGAAGAGGGGCGCCGTTCGTCAACCCAGCATTCCCTTCTTCAGATCCTCGGACGGCGGCTTCGGCCCGAGCCAGAGCAGGAAGACGACGTCGGCGAAGTCCTTGCCCTCGAACGTCCCGAGCTCCTTGTCGCCGGCGAAGAAGGTCGTGCCTTTCCCGGGCACGTAGACGAACGACAGCGTCGCGCCTTCCTTCACGTCCGGCACGAGTGCGAGCATCTTGTCGAGTGCCGCTTTGTGGGCCGCTGCCTTCTCCTTCGCGTTGGCCTCGAATCCCTCGGAGAAAGCCTCGGTGAGCTGTGATTTCTTGAGGTCGCGGAGGAAGTGCATGCGCACCGCCTTCGGAGCATCGGCGGCGACGATTCCCGCGGCGTCCTTCGAAGGGGTTTCGAGGTAGAGGCCGCCCACGTAGACCTTGAAGATGGCCTTCTTGCGCAGGCCGAGCCCGTTCAGCTTGAGCGTCTTGTCGCCCGCCGAAAGCGTGTCCGGCAGGGTGACGCCCGCCATGTCGCGGGCGAGAGCGGGGCGGTCGGCCAGGAAGAGGCCCGAGAGAGCGAAGACCCCGAGTGAGAGAGACGAAATGCGTTTCATCGAATCCTCCTGCGAGGGATGGATTCTACGGGCACGGGAGGCCATTTCGAAGGCCGGGACACGATTCCTCGATGAGAATGCGGCCGTGGGTGCGCTGCTCCTTCTCGGAATCTCCGCGCTCGCGGCGTCGGGCGCGTTCAGCACGGGCACGTCGACCGGGCGGATCAGGATCGTGGATGCCGACGAGGCCGCGGGCTTTCCGGAAGTCGTCGTTCTCGACGCGCGCTCCGCGAAGGATTTCGCGGCCGGTCACGTCCCGGGAGCGCAGCGCGTCGACTGGCGCGAGTGGACGCTCGAGAAGCCGGGCACGCTGAACGCCTTCTTCGGAAATCCCGCCCGCTGGGGCCGGGTCCCGAACGCGGACGCGGTTCTTCAGAAGCGTCTCTCGGACCTCGGGCTCTCGAACGCGCGCCCCGTTCTCGTCGTCGGGGCGCCCGGGGGCTGGGGCGAGGAAGGCCGCGTCGCCTGGAATCTGCTCTATTGGGGGGCGGAAGAAGTCCGGCTCCTCGACGGCGGCTTCCCCGCGTGGCGAAAGAATCCCGCGAGGCCGGTCGAGGTCGGCGCGGCGCGCCGCGTCGCGCCCGGAAATTTCGTCCTCGACGTCCGCCCCCAGCGACGGATCGAGGCGAAGAAGCTGAAGGCGGCTGCGGACGCGAAGGCCACGGCGCTTCTCGACGCGCGCACCCCGGCGGAGTTCGCGGGGAAGAGGATGGCCGGGCAGAAGCGCGGCGGCCACATCCCGGGCGCACGTCTCGTCCCCGCGAAGAGCCTGTATGCCGCCGACGGCCGGTACGTCGATGCCGAAGAGCTGAAGCGCCTCGCGGGAATCGGCCCGGACTCGACGAGCCCCCGAGCAAGACCGATCACGTATTGCACCGGCGGCGTGCGCTCGGCCCTCCTCGCCGTCCTTCTCGAAGCGCGCCTCGGCGTCGTCTCGGCAAATTACGACGGATCGCTCTGGGAGTGGTCGGCCGATCCTTCGCTGCCGCTCGTCAAGTAGAAGAGAACAAGAGATTTCTGCTTCCCTCTCGGATCGTTTCGGCGGTGTGCGACGTGCTACAGCGAAGCGAAGGCACGGTTGTTTTTTCTTAGAAGGTGAAAGAATCACGGGCGCCGCCGAAGCCAAGGAGGAGGCCCGATGCGCAACCCCGGGTCCCATTCACTTTCTAAGAAAAGAACATCGAAAAGTCCTGCTAAGAGTCGCCCGGCTATAAGTCGGGCTCCCCGGCCTGCTCCGAAAGCAAAGAAACCTTCGTCTTCTCCCGCCCCGACTCTCACCGTCTCCTTCGTCTCCATCGAGGTGATGCACAACGGCTGGCCCGGTGAAGGCGTTCGCGCGACGGATCTTTCGCTCGTCCTTCAGCTCGAGGATCCCGATCCCGCCGTAGCCGGCGAAAAAGCCGCGCTCGCCTCCGCGCACCTTCCGTTCTCGGCATCCTCGGGGCAGACGGTCACCGCGGCGCAGCTGCCGCCCGATCAGAATGGAAACCCGCTCTTCGGCGGAGCCGTGAAGCTTTCGAGCCACGTGAACCTCCACGCGCGCCTCTTCGTGGAGCGCACGAACGCGGTCGGCCCGATCCTGGGAGCAGCCCTGAATACCGTGATCGGGCAGTTCCTGGGCCGCATTCCGCTCCTCGCGACGCCGGCGCGGGAAGTCCTCCACGTCCAGATCGGAAAAGTGATCGCGACCGAGCTCGCGCGCGCGACGGCGATCGTGCCCGTGGACGCGACGTTCCGCGGGTCCCATCCCGTCACGCTCGCACTCGTGGCTCCGGTGACGATTCCCGGCATTTACGCTCCGCCGGGGAGCCCCGAGGGCTACAAGAAGGGCGTCATCTCGACGGAGGGAGACCTTACGGCCCTCCTCCACCTCACGCTCGACCTGGAGCTCGCGGGCTGAGGCGGCTCGCACGGCGCCTTCCAGCCCTGCATCTCGATGCGCAGCTTTCTCGCGGGCGCGGTCCTCGCCACTTCCGGGGACATCACGCGGCAAAACGTCGACGCCATCGTGAACGCCGCGAACAGCTCCCTCCTGGGCGGGGGCGGCGTGGACGGGGCCATCCATCGCGCGGGCGGGCCGGCCATCCTATCGGCCTGCCAGGAGCTGAGGCGCACGGTGTGGCCTTCCGGGCTTCCCACCGGAGAGACGGTCATGACGCCCGGCGGCGACCTTCCCGCCAGATTCGTGATTCACACTGTTGGACCGGTCTATGGATCACATTCGGGAAACGAGGCGGCCCTTCTCGCTTCCTGCTATCGGAAGTCGCTCTTTCTCGCGGAGGAGCACGGTCTCCATACCATTGCGTTTCCGGCGATCTCGACAGGCATCTACGGCTTTCCGCGCCCGGAAGCCGCCGAGGTCGCGTCCTCGGCGATCGCCTCGACACTCGCGGAGCTCCCGCGGATTCGCGAGGTCCGGCTCGTTTTCTTTTCGCCCCGGGATCTCGAGGTGTTCCTTGAGAACGAGAAGTTCGGCGCGGCCTGACGTCTCGCTCGATCCCCTCACGTCGCTTGATATCGTCGGGCCGTGGGGACGAGCGTTCCAGCCGGGTTGGAGATCCGGCCCGCAGCTCGGGACGACGCGAACGTGATCTCGGAGCTTCTGACGGAGCTCGGTCATCCCCTCGAGCCGGTCCTCGCCCGAACGCAATTGGAACGGATTCAGGCCCTCGCCCCGAACCACGCCGTCTTCGTCGCGGTTGTGGATGGAACGGTCGTCGGGCTCGTCTCCGCATTCTCGACGCCGGTTCTCCACCGGGCTCTGCCCGTGGGACGCGTCAGCGTTCTCGTCGTGGCCCGAGCGCACACGGGAAAGGGAGTCGGCTCCGTGCTTCTTCGCCATGCCGAGCAATTCCTGGCCGCGCTCGGCTGCTGCCGCATCGAGGTGACGAGCGCGTCGCACCGCGAGGCGGCGCATCGCTTCTACCGCGAACGGGGATACGCGCAGCAGGGTGTCAAGTTCACGCGCGACATCCCGGAAATGACGACGCCATGACGCAGACGAATCGCGGCAATTTCCTCGTCGCGGCCTACGAGACCGAGCGGCTGAAGACGTTGAGCGTGTGGTCTTGCTTCGGCGACTCGGATCTCGGCTTCCAGCCGGCGCCGAGGTCTCGCACGCCGCTCGAGCACATGGTTCACCAGTGCGTGTCGGAAGACACCTGGATGAAGAACATGCTCGGCATCGAGGTAACGCTTCCCGCGCTGCCCGCGCGCGAGGACCGCCTCGGCTTCCTACACCACTACGCCGAGGCGTCCGGGAAACGGCGCGAGATTCTCGCGACGAAAACCCCAGACTGGTGGGACACGGAGACGAAGTTCTTCGACGTGGAGGAGACGCGCTCGTGGGTGTTCCTCCGGCGGCTGACGCACTCGTCGCACCATCGCGGCCAGCTCACCGTCTACTTGCGTCTCCTGGGCCGCCCGCTCTACTCGACGTACGGGCCGACGGCCGACACGGGCGGGCTTTTTCTCAACAAGGCCCCGACGCTCTACCGTTACCGCTCGCTCGAGCACCTGCTCGCCGCCGAAGACGCCGGCGGCGAGTGGCCGGAGCTGCCCGGCCCGGGTGAAAAACCGCCCACGGAGAGGCCATGAAACTTCGAGCCGCGGTCCTGTCCCTCGCGATCGCCGCAAACGCCGCGGGATCGCCCGCAGACCCGCCCGCGCCGCAGTTCTTTCCCTCTCCCGATCCCGCGCTCAAAGCCCTTCCTTTCTCGGAGGCCGTGCGGACCGGCGACCTGCTCTTCGTCTCCGGTCAGATCGGGAACGCGCCCGGCACGCTCGACCTCGTTCCGGGTGGGATCGACGCGGAGGGCCGGCGGGCTCTCGAGAACATGCGGGCGATCCTCGAACGGCACGGCTCCTCGCTGGACCGTGTCGTGAAGTGCACGGTATTTCTGGCCGACATGCGCGAGTGGCCGGCCTTCAACGAGGTGTACCGGCGCTTCTTCACGCACGGCCTTCCCGCGCGCAGCGCTCTCGGCGCGAGCGGCCTCGCCCGGGGCGCGCGCGTGGAGATCGAGTGCGTGGCTTCGGTCGGCCCCCGCAGGCCTAAGGCGCGCTGAAGGCGAGGCTTTCCTAGGCGTAAAAACTTACGCTTGACTTACGTCTCAGGCGGACCTACGTTGGCCGGGTGTCGGCGCTGCTTCTTTCCGCCCCGCTGCCCCTTCCTGACTTGCCTCGAGAGATCGCCGCCCGGCTGACGACCGCCTCCGGACTTTCGCGCGAACGGTTCGTACCGGGGTTCCTGCCCACACGCATCGAGGGGCTGGACCGATTGTTGGGAGGCGGGCTGCCCCGCGGCGCGCTCGTGGAGATTTCGGGGCGCGCAACCTCGGGCCGTTTTTCGGTGGCGCTCTCTGCCCTCGCCGCAACCACGCAGACGGGCGAAGTCGCCGCGCTCGTTGATCCCGGCGACCACTTCGATCCGCAGGGGGCGGCTGCCGCCGGCGCCGAGCTTTCACGGATGCTTTGGCTGCGCCCGCGTGGGCTAAAGCCGGCGCTCGCCGCGGCCGAGACCATCCTCGCGACGGGCTTCGCGCTCGTCGTCCTCGACCTCGGGCTCTCACGCATCTCCAGGCGGCGTTTCGACGACGCCGTCTGGCTGCGCCTCGCGCGGCGCGCCCGCTTCCACGACGCGGCGCTCCTCGTCCTGGCGCCTTACCGCGTCACGGGCACCGCGGCGCACGTCGTGCTCGCGGCCGATGCGGCTCACGCGGGCTGGGACCGCGCGAGCCTGGACCGGCGGGCGCAGAGCGTGTCGCTCCTCGACGGCCTGTCCTCGCGCCTCGTGCTCGAGAAAACGCGGGACTCGAAGATGAATATGAATATGAAAGACAAGACGAGCTTGCTGAATCTCTCCCTGCTGGATGCGGTTCAGGCAGGTAAGGAAGAGAGAAAAGAAAGAAAGATTTGCTTAGAAAGGGAAGAAAGAGAAAGAGAGAACGCCGTTTCGTTTTCCAGGCATTCATCCGCATTCGAGCGTTGAGGGGTCTGGGAGCCAGGGATATTCACCTTCTAAGAAAAACTGCATGACATCAACCGAGGCACAGCAGGCATGGAACGACCGGCAGATGCGCATGCGGAGCAGCAAAAAAATTCGTCCCCGGCCACTCCGGCCGCTCCCCGCCTCGCGTGTCTCGTGGTGCCGCTGTTCCCCCTCGCCGCCCGGCTGCGCAGCGAGCCCGCGCTGCGGGACGAGGCGGTCATCCTGTGCGAAGGGAACGGGACGGCCGCGCACGTGGTCGCGGCCACGCGCAAGGCGCGCAAGGTCGGCATCCGCCCGGGCTTCACGCTGCCGCAGGCGCGGGCGCTTCTGCCCGACCTCCTCACGCGCGCGCGCGACGCGGAGAGCGAGCGCGCCGCGCAGGAGGCTCTCCTCGACGTGGCCGGCACGGTGTCGCCGCGCGTGGAGGACGCGGGCGACGGTGTCGTGTACCTCGACGCGGACGGCCTCGAGCGCCTCTTTCCCGACGAGCACGACCTCGGCCGCGCCCTGATCGCCGCCGCGAAGCGCGAGTCTTTGCCCGCGCGCTGCGGGCTCGCGTCGAGCAAGCTCGCCGCGCGCGTGGCCGCGACGTTGCCGGACTCTCCCGTCGCCGTGCCCGCAGGCGGCGAAGCCGCGTTCCTCGCGCCGCTGCCTCTCGCGAAGCTGGATCCCGACGCCGAGATCGTCGAGACGCTCGCGCGCTGGGGTCTCTCCTCGGTGGGCGACCTCGCGAAGCTGCCCGCGGCCGACGTCGCGAGCCGGCTCGGCGCGCGCGGACACGCGCTGCACGAAATCGCGCGCGGGCGCGACCCGCGCCCCCTCGTGCCGCGCCGGCCGCCGCCGGGCTTCACGGAAGGCATGGAGCTGGAGTGGCCGCTCCTCACGCTCGAGCCGTTCCTCGCGCTGGCCGAGAGCGCGCTCGAACGCCTCGCGCGGCGCCTCGAGGCGGAGGCCGTGGGCTGCGCGCGGCTGGACATCTCCCTGACGCTCGAGCCCGAAGGCTGCGACACGCGCAGCCTGGATCTGCCCGCGCCCACGCGCGACGTGAAGACGCTGCTCACCCTCGTGCGTCTCGGGCTCGAGGGCCGGCCGCCGGG
This sequence comes from Thermoanaerobaculia bacterium, assembly GCA_963719225.1. Classification (GTDB taxonomy): domain Bacteria; phylum Acidobacteriota; class Thermoanaerobaculia; order UBA5066; family UBA5066; genus Fen-183. The sequence goes on from CAVRAY010000001.1 coordinate 2,814,117, forward strand.
CGCCGCCGTGACGGGCTTTTCCCTCACGGCGCAACCCGACGCCCCGCGCAAGAGCCAGCTCACGCTCTTCGGGCCGGCCGAGATCTCGCCCGATCGCCTCGCGACGGCGCTCGCGAGGCTCTTCGCGCTCCTCGGGCCCGGGCGCGTGGGCGCGCCGAGCCCCGTGGACGGCTACCGACCCGAGCGCTTCGCGCTCGTGCCATTCGCGCCGCCGCCGCCTCCCGTGGTACGCAAAATGCCGAAGACGGGCCGTGGCCTTCTCTCGGTGCGCGTGCTGCGGCCGCCGGTGCCGCTCGAGGTGCTTCTCGAAGGCGAGCGGCCCACTTCGCTGCGCGCGCTCGAGCCCCGTTCCACGGAGGGCGGCGGGGGACGGCCGGTGGACGTGGCCGGCACCGTGCGCGTGGCCTCCGGGCCCTGGCGCCTCGAGGAAGGGTGGTGGCAGGAGGCGCCTGCCTTCCGCGCGTACTGGGACGTGGAGCTTTCGGGCGGCGGCCTCTACCGCATCTTCCACGACGAAGCGGGCGGCGAGTGGTTCGCAGACGGCGTGTACGACTAGATCTTCGCCGTGCTCCCCTGCAGGCGTTATCGTCCGATCGCAACGAGGTCGAAATGAAAAAGGCCAAACGCGCTCCTGTTTCCGCCGAATTCGTCTGCACGCGCGTCGGAAAGGCGTACGTCAGCTTTCACCTGATGCCGATCTACATGTCTCCCGAACTCGCGAAACAGATCTCTCCGGCGCTGAAAAGGCGCATGCAGGGCAAGGCCTGCTTCAACTTCAAGGCACCGGATCCGGCGCTCTTCAAGGATCTCTCCGGCCTCACGAAGTCGGCCTACGAGACGTGGAAGAAGGAAGGACTCGTCTGAAAAGAAAGCTCTACGACGAGGCGTACTTCCGGAAGTGGTATCGCGATCCGAAGAAGCGCATCGTGCGTCGTGCGGGCGTCGCGCGCAAGGTCGCGATGGCCGTCTTCGTCGCGGAGCATCTCCTCGGCCGTCCGATCGATTCGGTGCTCGACGTGGGCTGCGGCGAGGGCGGCTGGTTTCCGCTGCTGCGCGCGCTGCGCCCGAGGCTGCGCTACCTGGGCCTCGATACGAGCGACTACGCCGTGCGTCGGTTCTGCCGCTCGCGCAACGTGCATCGGGGCTCCTGGGGCGAGCTCTCGGAGCTGCGCTTCGACCAGCCGTTCGATCTCGTCGTGTGCTCGGACACGCTCCACTACGTGCGGACGTCCGAGCTCGTGCGGGGCCTCGAGGTCCTGCCGGAGCTCGTGGCGGGCGTCGCGTATCTCGACTTCCTCTCGGCCGACGACGATCTCGAAACGGGCATCGAGGGCGATCTCGTCGGCTTCAAGATGCGCCGCACCTCCTGGTATCGGCGAAAGTTCCGCGAGGCGGGTCTCGTCGAGTGCGGCCTCGGCTTCTGGGCTGCGTCGGAGCTCGCTCCCCGGCTCACCTTGCTCGAGCGCGCACCCGGACAGAAACAGGCGCCTTGACTTACGCTTTACTTACGCCATAGGCTCGCCCCATGGCGGAAGGGCCCCCCAGCCGTGACTTCATCGGCCCATACATCGGATGCGGCCTGCATTCCTCGGCGGGCGCGCGCAAGGAGAAAGCGCGCGTGCGCGCGTTCGAGCGGCCGCCCGTTCCTCCGAAGCGCGCGAGACCGTATGCCGAGCTGCGCGTCGCCTCGGCGTTCTCGTTTCTGAACGGCTCGTCGCTGCCGGAGGATCTCGTCGTGCGAGCGGCGGCGCTCGACCTCCCCGCGATGGCACTCGTGGACACGAACGGCCTCTCCGGCGCCCCGCGCTTCTGGAAGGCGGCGAAAGCGGCGGGAGTGAAAGCGCTGGTTGGAGCGGAGGTCGTCATCGCGCCGCACCCGGCTCTCATCGGGAGTCGTTCGAAGAGGATTTCGGGATTTTCTTCGAAGGGTAAGAAGGGAGAAGAAGCCGAAGCGCGGGGCGCGCGCAGCTCAGCCCCGCGCCGCGGAAGCGGCGAATCGCCCTCTTCCCCATTCGAAGAAATCCCCGGTCATCCTCACAACAGCCACCTCCCTGGCCCATTGGGCCTCGTCCCCCCTCCCCTCCCAGCAGGAGTTTCTTATCCCCGCCTGACGCTGCTCGCCGAGAGCCAGAGAGGCTACCGGAACCTCTGCTCGCTTCTCACCGCGGCCGCCGCGGGGAAGCCGAAGGGGCAGGCGGCGGCGACGTGGGAGGAAGTCGCCGCCCACGCGGAAGGGCTGCACGTCCTGACGGGGGGCGAGGAGAGCGTCGTGACGCGCGCGTTGACATCGCGCGACGCGGGAGGTTTCGACGCGGCGCGGCGCGAGCTCGACCGCCTCGCGGCGCTCTTCCCGGGACGCGTGCACATGGAGCTGCAGCGCCACTTCCTGCGCGAGGAGGAGCACCTGAACCGCGCGCTCCTCGATCTCGGGGGCGCCGCGCGCCTGCCCGTCCTCGCGACGAACGGCGCGCGCTACGCACAGCGGAAAGACAAGGACCTCTTCGACGCGCTCACGTGCATCCGCCACCACACGCATCTCGACGCGGCCGGCACGAAGCTGCACGCGGGGCGCGAGCGCCACCTGAAGTCCGCGGCCGACATGGAAACTCTCTTCGCGGATCTGCCGGGCGTCCTCGAAAGAAGCGCCGAGCTCGCGGGACGCCTTTCCTTCACGCTCGCGGATCTCGGCTACCGCTTCCCCGCGTACCCGCTGCCGCCGGGGGAGACGCCGTCGTCGTTCCTCAGGCACGTCACGTGGGAAGGCGCGCGCTCGCGCTTCCGGCCGCTCACGGGAAAAGCGCAGGCCCAGCTCCAGCGGGAGCTCGACCTCATCGAAAAGCTGGACCTCGCGGGCTATTTCCTCATCGTCTGGGACATCGTCAACTTCTGCAAGAAGGAGCACATCCTCGTGCAGGGGCGCGGCTCGGCCGCGAACAGCGCCGTGTGCTACGCGCTCTCGATCACGGCGGTGGATCCCGTGAAGATGGAGCTTCTCTTCGAGCGCTTTCTCTCGGAGGAGCGTGGGGAGTGGCCCGACATCGACCTCGACCTACCCTCGGGCGACCCGCGCGAGAAGGTGATCCAGCACGTCTACAAGACGTACGGAGCCGACGGCGCCGCGATGACGGCGAACGTCATCACGTACCGCGACCGTTCGGCCGCGCGCGAGATGGCGAAGGCCCTCGGGTTCTCGCCGGAGCAAGTGGACACGATCGCGAAGCACCTCGGGACGTGGAGCTTCGGCGAGTACCGCGACGGCGCGGCCGACCTCGGCAAGGAGATGGCGGCCGCCGGGTTCGACCCCGCGCATCCGCGGGTCGCGCACTTCGGGAAGCTCTTCATGCGCGTCCAGAGCCTCCCCCGCCACCTCGGGCAGCACTCGGGCGGAATGGTCGTGGCGATGGGCCGGCTGTCCGAGGTCGTCCCGCTCGAGCCCGCCGCGATGGAAGGGCGCGTCGTCATCCAGTGGGACAAGGACGACTGCGCGGACCTCGGCATCGTGAAGGTGGACCTCCTCGGCCTCGGGATGCTGGGCGCGATCGAGAAGATGCTGCCCCTGATCAAGGCGCACGAGGGCGTGGAGGTGGACCTCGCGCATCTGCCCGCGGGCGACCCGAAGGTGTACGAGCTACTCCGCGCGGCCGACACGATCGGCCTCTTCCAGGTCGAGAGCCGCGCGCAGATGGCCTCGCTGCCCCGCCACGCGCCGAAGGTCTTCTACGACATCGTCGTGCAGGTCGCGATCATCCGGCCGGGGCCGATCGTGGGCGGGATGGTGCACCCGTTCTTCGACCGGCGGCAGGGCAAGGCGCCGGTCGAGTACCCGCACCCGTGTCTCGAGCCGATCCTGAAGCGCACGCTCGGCGTGCCGCTTTTCCAGGAGCAGCTCCTCCGGATCGCGATGGTCGCCGCAGGCTTCACGGGGGGCGAGGCGGAAGAGCTGCGCCGCGCGATGGGTTTCAAGCGCTCCGAGGAGCGTATGGGCGCGATCGAGGAGCGGCTGCGCGCGGGCATGGCGAAAAAAGGGATCACGGGGCCCGCGCAGGACCAGATCGTCAAGTCCATCACGTCGTTCGCGCTCTACGGCTTTCCCGAGTCGCACGCGGCCAGCTTCGCGCTCATCGCGTACGCGAGCGCGTGGCTGAAGGCGCATCACCCGGCGGCGTTCACGGCGTGCCTCCTGAATGCGTGGCCGATGGGCTTCTACCATCCCGCCACGATCGTGAAGGACATCCAGCGCAAGGGCACGCCGGTGCTGGCCATCGACGTGAATTTTTCTGGATGGGATTGCAGGATAGAAAGAGAAGAGAAGAGGGCGGCCACGCGCCCGCCCCTCGCCGTGCGTCTGGGCATGCGCTTCATCAAGGGGCTGAAGCAGACGACCGGGGAAGCCATCGAAAAGGAACGAGAGAAGAGATTCTTCGAAGATGTCGCGGACTTTTCTCGCCGGTGCCGCCTGCGTCCCGACGAGATGACCTTGCTCGCCTACTCCGGTTCTCTTTCGTCCCTCGGCGTCTCCCGCCGCGCGGCGCTGTGGCAGGTGGCGGAGGTCTCACGCCCTCTCGGCGCTCTCTACGCAACTCTTCCTCTTTCTCTTTCCTCGCGGAACTCTCCTCTCCCCGAGATGTCCCTGATCGAAGAGACGACCGCCGACTACCGGGCGACGGACCTCACGGCGGGGCCGCATCTCCTCGAGCACCTCAGGCCATTTCTGTCCGCGCAATCGATCCTCTCGGCCGCCGAGCTGTCCGGCGCCAGAGAGGGGAACGCGTGAAAACCGCGGGCGCCGTCATCGTTCGCCAGCGCCCCGGCACCGCGAAGGGCTTCGTCTTCCTGTCGCTCGAGGACGAAAGCGGCATCGTGCAGGCCATCGTGCGCCCCGATCTCTTCCGGGAGAACCGTTCGGTGATCGTGGGCTCCGGAGGCCTCGTCGTGGAGGGAAAGCTCCAGAAGGAAGGCGGAAACCTCTCGGTGAGGGCCGAGCGTTTCTGGCCGCTTCCCTCGTTGCCGGACCTTCCCAGCCACGACTTTCGCTGAGGCTCCGCGTCAGCGCCCCGCGATTCGCGCCGCTTCCTGCAGCTTCGAGGCGGACGCCGCGAGAGCGTCGAGCAGCCGGGTCGTCTCGGCCTCGACCGAACCGTCGCCATGCAGCGCCCGTCGAAGGCCGGGCAGCGTGTCCGTTCCGCAGCCGGTCTCGGCGGAGGGCCCGAGGAGAAGATTGCGGCGCGCGAACTCGGGTGCAGCTCCGTCGTGAAAAGCGGCCATGGCGTCGAGAAGGAGGGGTTCGATCTTCTCCGCGCCGAGGCGTCGGCGCGCGGCTCCGAGCGATTCCCACCCGCGGGCCGCGAGGCGCAGGCGCAGGACCGCCGCGAAGAGCTCGCTTCGCCGCGCGAGCCGCCCCGACGCCGGATCCTTCGAGAGCTTGGCGAGCTCGTCCTCCAGAAACGTCGCGACCTCGGAGAAGCGCCACGGCGGCTCGGGAGATTCCGCAAGCACCGATGTGTAGAGCGCCAGGATGCGCGCGAGGGTCGCGCTGACGCGGTAGCCGGGATCGAGGATCCGGCCGAGGAGGTACGGATCGTCGTATGCCGAGTGGTATTGCGGGTATGTGCGCCGCCCGAAGCCGAGCTCGACCGACGGGATGCCGCCGAGGCCCAGGAAAGGCGCCGTGTCGCCGCTGAAGCCCGGCAGCTGCATGGTCCCGCGGAGCGAGAGCAGGACGTGACCCGAGGCGGGATCGATCACGTGGCCGAGAACTTCGTCGAGCGATTCGCGCATGCCAGGCGAGACGTCGGCCATGAAATCGAGAGCACGCACGGAGGAGTCGACGTAGAGGAAAGCCGCCATCGGCGGCGCGCGCGCTGCCAGGCGATGCTCCACCCAGAGCGTGGAGCCGAGCATCCCGTACTCCTCGCCGTCGAAGAGCGTGAAGACGATGTCGCGTTCTCCCTTCCAGCCTTCGCGCGCGAGAGCCGAGAGAGCCGCCGCGGCCTCGAGGACGGCGGCGACGCCCGAAACGGGATCGACGGCGCCGTTCACCCAGGCGTCCGTGTGCGCGCCGACGACGAGGGCGCCGGCGTCGCGCCGGCGCCCCGCGAGCGTCGCCGTGACGTTCCGGAGCACGCGCGCTTCCGTGCGCGAACGCGTGCGGAGCCGCACGGTTTCCCGGGTCGCTCCGAGTCGGTACGGAACCTTGAGCCATCCGGTCCACTCCTCGGGTGCGGGCGGGCCCTCCACGCGTCCGAGGAGATCCCTGGCGACGCTCTCCGATACGGGCAGTGCGGGCAATGCCGGACGAAGCCGCGGGAGAGAGCGGCACTCCGCGCAATCGGGAGCGCCCGGACGGAGGAAATAGCGCAGCATGGAGCCGCGCTGGACGGTCCACGGGTTGAGGTACGGGCCGGCGGGAAAGTCTGGCTTGACGATCCCGAGGTCGCGCCGCTCCGGATAAAGGAGGAGGGCCGCGGCACCTTCCTCCTCGGCGAGAAGGGACTTCATGGAACGGCAGATGCCCTGGGCCCGTGCGAGGACGACCGCGCCTTTCACGGCGACACCCGCCCGGCGCAGGACGTCGTAATCCTCACGCGCTCCGTGGTTCGCGTAGACGACGCGCCCGGCGACGTCCCCGTCCGGGACCCACGCGAAGAACGGCAGCTCGGCCGGGGCCGCGGCCGAGTAGGGATCGCCCGCCAGCTCGCGTTCGGCGAGGTCGAAGCCGCGGCCGGCGGCCCCTTCGACCGCGAGCGACGCCTCGACGGGCTCGGGGATTGCCACCGTCTGCTCCGAGATCGTCGCCTCGAGGCCTGCGGCGCGGAGGAGTTCAGCCGCCGCCTCCACGGCCGCGCGCTGCCCCGGAGTTCCCGCACGATGCGGGACGCGCGCGAGTGCCTCCACGTTTCGCTCCATCCGCACGGGGTCGACGAGCGTTTCGAGGCGCTTTGTACGGCGCGCAAGCGGGTCGCGCCCTCCACAGGCCGCGAGCGCAGTGAGGGCGAGTGCGACGGCAGCGCTCGGGCGGCGCGTCACTGTTTGCGCGAGATCCCCGGCGTCGGCCGCGGCGGTCGCCCGGTGCCCTCCGCCACGCGATTCGCCACGACGAGCTGGTCGCGCGCGCGGGAGAAGGCGCCCGCAAGACGCGCGACCTCCTTCGCCGCGGCGGCGCGGTCGTTCCGGCCGACGGCCTCTTCGAGCGCCGGGAACGGTATGGCACCGCACCCGGTCTCGGGCGAAGGCCCCCAGAGGCGGCAACCCCGCCCAAAGGGCGCGCCGGGCGCGGTGAAAGCGCCGAGCGCCACCGAGAGGAGACGATCGAACCGGCCCGCGTCCTTTCCCGGACCCTCCGCACCTCGCACACGGAGATCCCATGTGCGCGCCTCGGCCTCGAAAAGCTCGATCTGGCTCGAGACGGGCCGGGTGATTTGCGGAATCCACCCGATGGAGGAGGGATGGCGCGACTGGATCTCGAGTACCTTGCGGCTCGAGAAATCGGCGAGCTCGGCGAACCGGAGCGGAAAAAGGCGCGGGGTCGCGAGCATGCCGACGTACAGGGCGAGGATCCGGCTGAGCGCTGCGGATCGCACGAAGCCGGGGTCGCCGAAGCGCTTCATCCACGTCACCGTGTCATAAAGAGTGTGGTAGCTCCCATACCAGCGGCCGAAGCCGAGCTCGGCGACCGGCGTCGCCGAAAACCCGAGAAACGGCGCGGCATCGCTGGAGAAGCCCGGCAGCTCGGGAACGCCGGAGGTCTCCGCGAAAGTCCTGCCTGAAGCCCCCGGATCGCGCACGAGCCTGAGAACGTCCGCGAGCGGGCCGCTGAGACCCGGGGTTGCGCTCAGATAGAGGTCGTTCGCGCGGACGGCCGAATCGACGTTGACGAAAGCGAGCGCTGGAATCTCCCCGCTCGCGAGTCGCTCCTCGAGCCACCATGTGGACCCGAACATGCCGGGCTCCTCGCCGTCGAAGAATGCGAACACGACGGGACGCGAAGGCTTCCAACCGCGCTCCACGAGACGCGCGAGCGCGGCCGCGGTCTCGAGCACGACAGCCGTGCCGGACGAGGGATCCACGGCGCCGTAAACCCAGGCGTCGATGTGGCTGCCGACGATCACCGGCGAGGCCAGCGGGTCGGCCCCCGGAATGGTCGCAAGGACATTGCGGAGCGAGGCGCGCACGCGCTTCCCCCGGACGGTCATGCGCACGCGCGCCGGCCCGGGGCCGAGCGCGTAAGGCGCGTCGAGGAGTCCCTTCCAGTCCGGGGGAGACGCCGGTCCCGCCATTTCACGAAGGAGCGCCTCGGCGACCTCGCCCGAGATCGCGAGGGCGGGGATCTTCGGCAGGGTGTCGACGCCCATCACCTTCGCACGCCCTGGATCGCCCGGCCGGAGGAAGTATTTGAGAAGCGAGCCGCGCGAGACCGCCCAGCGGTTCGTGGACGGGCCGAGCGGATAGGCCGGCTTGACGATGCCCTGGTCGCGGGGCTCGAGATAGATGAGGAGTCCCGCAACGCCCGCGCGCTCGGCCGCGAGCACCTTCATTCCCCGGCAGACACCCTGCGCCTTGACGAGCGCGATCTTTCCGCGAACGTCGACGCCCGCCTTGCGCAGGGCCTCGTAGTTCTCGGGCGCACCGAACCCCGCGTACACGACGGGAGCTTCGAGATCGGCCTCCGGCGCGTATGCGAGGAAAGGAAGCTCGTCCTTCGCGACGGCCGTCGCAGGATCCTCGGCCAGGGCGCGCTCGTGGAGGTCGAAGGCTCGCGGCGCCGGCTTCGTGAGCGCGAGAGAGAGCGCCACGGGTTGCCAGAGCTCGACCTCGTGCACGTCGCTCCACGTCTTCAGTCCGGCTGTCCCGAGGCGGCGGGCGATCTCCTCCGCGACCTCGGAATTCGCGAGGGTGCCGGCCCGGTGCGGACTCTTGGCGAGGGTATCGAGCATCTCGCCGATCCTCTCGGGCGAGACCAGCTCGTCGACGTCGGAGCGGAAACGCGAGAGAAACGGCCTGCGGGCAGGGAGGACGAGGAGTCCGACGCCCAGGATCACGAGCATCGCGACGGCGGCCGCGATGACGATGACGCGTCGAATGCGCTCCTCCGTCAGAGTGTTCGCATCAGGAGGCTGGCGTTCGTTCCGCCGAACCCGAACGAGTTCGACAGGGCGACGGGGATCTTCTTCTCGCGCGCGGTATTCGGCGTGTAATCGAGGTCGCACTCGGAGTCGGGAGTCGTGTAATTGATCGTGGGCGGAACGACGCCGTGGCGCATGGCGAGCGCGAGAATGCCCGCCTCCAGGCCCCCCGCCGCGCCCAGGAGATGCCCCGTCATGGACTTCGTGGACGAGACGGCGAGCTTCTTCGCGTGATCGCCGAACACTCGCTTGATCGCGATCGTCTCGATACGATCACCGGCCGGCGTGGACGTGCCGTGCGCGTTCACGTAGACGACCTCCTCCGGGTTCACGCCCGCGTCGAGAAGCGTGTTGCGCATGACGCGGAACGGGCCGTCGCCGTCGTCGGAAGGCGCCGAGATGTGGTACGCGTCGCCGGACATGCCATACCCCACGAGCTCGGCGTAAATCGAAGCGCCGCGCGCCCTGGCGAGTGATAGGTCCTCGAGGACGAGGATGCCTGCGCCTTCGGCGAGGACGAAGCCGTCGCGGCCCTTGTCCCAAGGCCGCGACGCGCCCTGGGGATCGTCGTTACGCGTCGAGAGGGCGCGCATCGCGGAGAACCCGCCCACCGCGAGCGGCGTGATGACGGCCTCCGAGCCGCCCGCGATCATCGCGTCGGCGTCCCCGCGCCGGATGACGTTGGCCGCATCGCCGATCGCGTGGGCGGACGTCGCACAGGCCGTGGCCGTGGCCGAATTCGGACCCTTCGCTCCGGTCTGGATCGAAACGAGTCCGGCACCCATGTTGACGATGAGACCGGGGATGAAAAAGGGGCTGATCCGCCGGGGGCCCTTCTCGAGGACGATCTTGTGCGTCTCCTCGATGAGCGGAAGGCCGCCGATTCCCGAGCCGATGCACACGCCCACGCGCTCGGCGTTCTCGGGCGTGACGACGAGGCCCGAATCGGTCATCGCCTCCTTCGCCGCGGCGACGGCAAAGTGAATGAACGTGTCGAACTTCTTGACTTCCTTCTTCTCGAGGAAGGCGGACGGGTCGAAGCCTTTCACCTCACCCGCGATACGGCACGCGTAATCCGTGGCGTCGAATCGGGTGATCATCCCGACGCCCGAGACGCCCGCCGTCAGGCTGGCCCAGTTCTCCTTCGCCGTGAGGCCCACGGGAGACACCAGGCCGACGCCCGTGACGGCGACACGCCGCCGGCCTCGGCCGTCGAGGAGGGGAACTGGATTCGCGGACACGCGTCGAGGCAACCCCGGATCAGGCGGGCTTCGCGTGCGACTCGATGTAGGCGACTGCGTCCTTGACCTTCTGGATCTTTTCGGCGTCCTCGTCCGGGATCTCGATGCCGAACGCCTCCTCGAAGGCCATGACCAGCTCGACGGTGTCGAGGGAGTCCGCGCCGAGGTCGTCCACGAAAGAGGCCTCGGGCTTCACTTCGTCCGCCTGGACGCCGAGCTGCTCCACGATGATGCCCTTGACCTTTTCTTCCACCGAATTCGCCATCGCGATCCTCCGAAAGTCTTCGTCGTCTGAAAGACCGGCATTCTGAGGGCTGCCGGGACCCGATTTCAAGCGTGCGGAGTGTATCCGATCGAGGAAGAATGACGATTTTCAGGGGACTTCACGTGCGGAAACCCCGATCGCGTGCGAAGACGATCGCCTGGGCGCGCGTCCACACGCCGAGCTTGTCGAAGAGGTTCGAGATGTGGTTGCGGACGGTCTTCTCGCTCAGGCCGAGGCGCTGGGCAATGTCCGCGTTGCTCAATCCTTTGGTCAGCAGGGCGAGAATTCCCCGCTCGCGAAGGGTCAGCGAGGCGAACGCGCGCTCCTCGCCTCTTTCGGCAGGTGCGATTCCCATGAAGTCGCGGATGGCGGCGCAGAATCGCTCCCAGGCCGGCTCGGCCTCGAGCAGGATGTGGTTCTTCGAGTCCAGCTCGACGAACTCGGCGCCGGGGATGAGGGCGGCCAGCTGGCGCCCGGAGGCGACCGGCACCACGGCGTCCTCGCGCGCATGGATGACCAGCGTGGGCGTGCGCACCTTCGCCACCAGGTCCTTGACGTCCACGTCGCCTCGGGCGCGCAACAGGTCGGCTGCGACCGCCGGCGCACTGGTCCTCCGGCAGAGCTCGTTGAACCAGTCCATCTGCGCGCTGGTCGCCCCTGGTATGAAGCGCGAGGTGAACACCTGCCGGAAAGCGGGATTGTCCCGGCCCCAGCCGAGGACGGCGAGGTCGACGATCGCCTCGTACTCGCGCTTCGCGGGGGAGTCGTCGCGGAGCGCCCACCCGCGCGCGTAACCGCCGTACAGGATCAGCTTCGAGACGCGTTCGGGGTGTCTCACCGCATAGGCGATGGAGGTCGCCGCCCCTTGAGAGACGCCGATGAGCGGGAAGGCGCCGTCGGGAAGGGCCGCGTCGGCGACGGCCTCGAGATCGCCGACCCAGCGCGAGGGGGAGAGATCGGCGACGTTCCAGTCGCTCAGCCCGCAGCCGCGCTCGTCGTAGCGCACGAAGCGGAAGTGGTCGGTGAAGAAGCGGATCCAGTGCCTCCAGACGGGGCTCTCCCATTCGTATTCGAGATGGCTCAGCCAGTTCGAGGCCTTGACCAGCGGCGGGCCGGTCCCGGCCTCGGCCCAGGCGAGCTGCACGCCGTCCGGCGTGCGGAGAAAGTGGATGCGCTGGCCTGGCCTCTTTTCCATCGGCAGCGGGACGTTCGTCCCATCGATCCGCGGCGATCATAGCCAGATCGGGACATTGTTCCCATTGGCAACGCGCCGTCTGGAGCCGATCTTACGGCGCAGGAGGATCGGAACATGCTCACTCACAAATACGACTACAGGTCGAATCTGGAAGCATCGGAGAAGGCCAACTGGAAGCTCGAAGACGTGATCGAGGGACGGACCTTCGACTTCGGGCGGCGGTTCCTGCCGGAATCGCTCGCGGGGGTGGACGGCATCGGCTGCCTGAACGCCGGGGAAAAGCTCAAGCTCAATCAGATCCGCGGCTTCACCTACCTGTACCTCTTCGGCCTGATCGAGGAATACATCCTGCCCTCGGTGATCGAGCATGCCGAAGGCAGCGTGCACGGCAACGACTACGAGATGCGCGCGCTCCTGCGGTTCGCCGAGGAGGAAGCGAAGCACATCCAGCTCTTCAAGTGGTTCGTAAAGGAGTTCGAGAAGGGGTTCGGCACGCCCTGCGGGGGAATCGGTCCGGCGAAGGAGATCGCTGCGGCCATCCTCAACCACTCCAGGCTGGGCGTGTTCCTCACCACGCTGCACATCGAATGGATGACGCAGAAGCATTACACGGAGAGCGTGAAGGACAACGCCGCGGAGCGGCTGGATCCGCTCTTCTCGAGCCTGCTCAAGCACCACTGGCTCGAGGAAAGCCAGCACGCCAAGCTCGACACGCTCATCGTCGACAAGATCGCGAGCGCGCTCGAGCCGGCGAAGATCGACGCGGGCATCGAAGACTACATGTCCATCGGCAAGTTCCTCGACGGCGGCCTGGCCGCGCAGGTGCAGCTCGACCTGGAGAGTCTGCAGAAAGCGATCGGGCGCACGCTCTCCGCCGAGGAGAAGGCCGAGATCGCCGAGGCGCAGACGAAGGCGTACCGCTGGACGTTCCTCGCGAGCGGCATTACTCACCCGAACTTCGACAGGAGCCTGCGCGAGCTGAGCGCCCAGGGCCACGAGCGGGTCGAAGAGCTCGCGCGTGCCGTCGCCTGACCGCGAATCTCACCTTTTCGTTTTGCCTGGGCCGTATCGACGGGGGATAGCTCCTCCCGCCGAAGCGGTCGCGAGAAGCAAAGAACTTGAAAGGGCGAAAATGTAGTACCATTTCGACCGTGCGCTTCGTCTGGCATTGGGAGAACGTCGAGCACGTCGCGCGCCACGGGCTAAGCCCGCAAGAGGTGGAGGCCGTGTTTGGCGCAAAAGACCTCGGCATCGAAGCATCCGGCAGGCGCGGGCGATGGGTCGCCGAGGGGACGGTCGCGGGGCGTGCTCTCCGCGTCGCGTTCACGCTGAGCGGACCGGACGAAGCGCACGTCATCACGGCGTATCCGATCGGGCGAAGGAGGCGGCGGACATGAGAACAAAGCAGAAGCGATCACGCAAAACCTACCGCTCGCTCGCCGAGCTGCCGAAGAGCTTTGTCCCGCTCGAGGAGGCGAAGCGCACCCTCGAGCGAGACGCCGCGTGGTTCGAGAAACACCTCGGTCCTGACGTCCCCCGAATCACGCGCCGCGGCCGGCCCCCGAAGGGTACGAAGGTGGAGCCGGGGAGGGTCCGGTCGCTCCGAATACCGGACTCGACGTGGCGCGCGCTGCAAAGACAGGCGAAGGCTTCGGGGCTCTCGACGAACACGGCGGTGCGTCTCGCCGTGCTGTCGTGGACGGAGCACTCCACCGACCGTCGATAGGACCTATCCGATGTAGAGCCCGCCGCTCACGTTGAGACAGGTCCCGGTCACGTAAGCGGCGGCATCGGACGCCAGATAGACGACGGCGGCCGCCACGTCGGCGCCCGTCCCGAGCCGTCCGAGGACGATCTGGTCGACGAGCGCCTTTTTCTGGTCGTCGTTCAGCGCACCCGTCATGGACGTCTCGATGTAGCCCGGCGCGACCGCGTTCACGGTGATCCCCCGCGATCCGATCTCGCGCGCGAGCGCCTTCGTGAACCCGACGACGCCGGCCTTCGCCGCGGCGTAGTTCGTCTGGCCCGGGTTTCCCATGAGGCCCACCACGGACGTGATGTTCACGATGCGCCCCGGAACCTTCTTCTTCAGCATGACCTTCGCGGCCTCCTGGGCGCAGAGGAAGACGCCGGTGAGGTCCGTCGTGAGGACCTTGTCCCAGGATTCCTTCGACATCCTGAGGATGAGGCCGTCGTCGGTGATGCCGGCGTTGTTCACGAGGACGTCGAGCTTGCCGTGCTTTTCCACGATCCCCTTGAAGGCGGCCGAGACGGAAGCGGGATTCGTGACGTCGAGGCGCACGGCCTCGGCCCGGCCGCCTGCCGACGTGATCGCGTGCGCGACCGCGGCGGCTTTGTCTTCGCTGCGCGCGGCGACGACGACGAGCGCGCCTGCCGCGGCGAGCGCGTTCGCGATCGACTCGCCTATCCCCTGCGAGCCGCCGGTGACGAGCGCGATCTTTCCCTCGAGCGAGAACGAAAGAGCCATCTGACTCCTTTCTCCGTCAGGCGAACGTCGCGAGAGCCGTGGCCGTGGACGTGGTCCTGACCGGCCAGTCCTTCGCGATGCGTTTCGCGAGACCCGCGAGGACAGCGCCCGGACCGGCCTCGACCGCCGACGGGGCGAGGCCCGCGAGGCGCTGGACCGACTCGACCCAGCGGACCGGCGAGCAGATCTGGCGCTGGAGCGAGTCGCGCGCGACATCAGGATCCATCGTCTCCTTGGCGTCCACGTTCGTGACGACCGGAATCGCGAGCGGGCGAAAGGCCGCCGCCGCGAGGAACGGCGCGAGCTTTTCTTCGGCGCTCTTCATGAGCGCGGAGTGAAAAGGGGCGGAAACCGGCAACGAAAGGACGCGCTTGGCGCCCTTCGACTTCAGGATCTCGGCCGCCTTCGCGACGGCGGCGGCGCTTCCCGCGATGACGGTCTGCTCCGGCGAGTTGAAGTTCGCGGCCGAGCAGACTTCGCCGGTTGCCGCGGCGGCTTGGGCGCACGCCTCGACGACGGCCTCGGGCGCGAGACCGATGACCGCCGACATGGCACCCTGCCCCGCCGGGACGGCGTCCTGCATGAAAAGGCCGCGACGCCGGACCAGAACGACCGCGTCCTCGAGCGTGAGGGCGCCGGCGGCGACGAGAGCGGCGTACTCTCCGAGGGAGTGCCCCGCCGCCACCGTGGGCGTTGAACCCTTCGCCTTCAGGACCTCGAGGACGGCGACGGCATGCGTGAGGATCGCGGGCTGCGTGACCGCGGTCTGCTTGAGATCCTCGTCGCTCCCCTCGAAGGACACCTTCGAGACGTCGAGACCCAGAGGCTGGAGCGCCGCGTCGGCCCGCCGGTAGACGTCGCGGGCCTCGCGAAACGCCTCCGCGAGATCCCGTCCCATCCCGGCGAACTGCGAGCCCTGGCCCGGGAAGAGGAAGGCGAGGCTCAACGTCTCACCAACGGACGAGCGCGGCACCCCACGTGAGTCCGCCGCCGAACGCCGTGATGAGGATGATGTCGCCGCGCTTCAGGCGGCCGTCGCGGGCGTACTCGTCCAGCGCGATCGGAATCGAGGCCGAGCTCGTGTTCCCGTAGCGTCCGATGTTGTTCATGCAGCGCTCGGCCGGGATCTGGAGCCGGTCGGCCGTGGCCGTGAGGATCCGTTCGTTCGCCTGGTGCGGGAGGAGCCAGTCCACGTCGGCGGTCGTGAAGCCGCTCTCCGCGAGGACGAACTTGCTGACCTCCACCATCGACCGGATGGCGACCTTGAACGTCTCGCCGCCCTTCATCTGGATGAACGGAAGTCTCTTCTCGAGCGTCTCGGGACGATTCGGCGGGTACGTGGACCCGCCGCCCGGCATCGCGATGAAGGGGGCTCCCTCTCCGTCCGAGTGGATCGACGTCGAGAGAACGCCGTGGTCGGCTTTCGTGGCCTTGAGGACCGTGGCGCCGGCGCCGTCCCCGAACAGGATGCACGTGCCGCGGTCGGTGTAGTCCACGAACCGGGTCAGGAACTCGGCGCCGATGAGGAGGATGTTCTTCGCCTTGCCCGACTGGATGAGCCCGTCCGCGACGTGGAGCCCGTACAGCCAGCCCGAGCAGGCGGCGTTCAGGTCGAACGCGGCTGCCTTCTTCGCGCCCAGCTTGAACTGCACGACCGGCGCGGCGCCCGGGATCAGGTGATCGGGCGTGCAGGTCGACAGGATGATCGTGTCGAGATCGGAAGCCGTGATTCCGGCGTCTTCGAGCGCGGGAAGGGCCGCGCGTACGCTGAAGTCCGACAGGATGTCTCCTTCGCCGGCGACGCGGCGTTCGCGAATGCCCGTGCGCGACGTGATCCATTCGTCGGACGTCTCGACCATCTTCGAAAGGTCATCGTTCGTCAGGATCCTTTCCGGAATGGCCCGGCCCGTGCCGGCGATCGTGGCGTGAAACATCGTTCCTCCGTAGGGACGTGAAGCCGGAATGTTACCTAGAGAGCGACGGCGGCGCGAACAGCAGTGCCCTCTCGCGGATTTTCTCGGGAATCCCGCGCCGCACGAAGTCGTCGGCCGCCCGGATGGCGTTTCGCACGGCCTTCGCGTTCGAGCGCCCATGCCCGATCAGACACGCGCCGTTCACACCGAGGAGAGGCGCGCCTCCGTACTCGCTGTAGTCGAGACGCTTCTTGAACGACCGAAAGGCGTCCTTGGACAGAAGAAAACCCATCGACGCCTGGAGACTTCGCGTGATCTCCTGCTTGAGCGCTTCCTCGACGAGGTGCGCGAGGCTCTCGGAGACCTTGAGGATGACGTTGCCCGTGAAGCCGTCCGTCACGATGACGTCCACGTCGCCCCCATACACGTCACGCCCCTCGACGTTCCCGATGAAACGCAGACCTGACTCCTTCAGGAGGCTGTAGACCTCCTTCACGGTGTCCGTGCCTTTGCCTTCCTCTTCCCCGACTGACATCAGGCCGATCTTCGGCTTCTCGATGCCGAGGACCTCCTGCGCGTAGAAGTGGCCCATGACGGCGAACTCGCGGTAGTGCTCCGGCCGGCAGTTGACGTTCGCGCCGACGTCCAGGAGGACGCGCTTGCGGTCGAGCCCCGGAAGCACCGTCGCGAGCGCCGGCCGGTCGATCCCCTCGACGACGCCCATGATCATCTTCGCGACGACCATGGCGGCACCGGTGTGCCCCGCCGTGAACATGCCTTTCGCGCGCCCGTCCCGCACGCATTCGGCGGCGATCCGGATGGACGCGCGGCGCTTCTTTCGAATCGGAGTGATCGAAGGCTCGTCGAAGAGGACGACCTCGTCCGCGTCGACGACGCCGATACGGCTGCCGTTGTACGCGATCTTGCGAAGCTCGGACTCGATCTCCCGGCGCCTGCCGACGAGGAGCGTGTCGAGACCGAAGTCCACGGCCGCCGCAACCGCTCCCTCCACGTTGACGCGAGGGGCGTGGTCCCCCCCCATGGCGTCGACGGCGATCGTCAAGTCAGGCCTTCTCGGCTCCGCTCATGACTTCCCGGCCCTTGTAATGACCGCAGGAGGGGCACACCCGGTGCGGCAACTTCTCCGTGCCGCAGTTCGGGCAGTTCGAGGTCTGCTTGGGCTTCAGGAAATCGTGGGCGCGGCGCAGGTCGCGGCGCGTCTTGCTGTGGCGGTGCTTTGGATTCGGCATGGCGGTCTCCTGTGACGGTCCGACGCGCGAAGGCGAGGACGAAAAGAGTCTGGTTTCAGTTCCCGGGTTCGAGAAGAGTTCGAAGCGACTTCCAGCGCTCGTCCGAAGGAGGCCGGCAGACGCACGGCGCGAGGTTCCGGTCGGCACCGCACATCGGACAGAGCCCGCGGCAGTCTTCCCGGCAGAGGACCTTCAGGGGAACCTCGAGCTGCACCTGCTCTTCGACGAGACCGTCGAAGGGCACGACGAGGTCGTCGTAGTACAGGACGTCGAGATCCTCCGGCGCGAGCTCGAGGCCCTCTTCGGACTCCGCGTCTCCCTTCGTGCGCTTCTCGGTCCGGTCCGCCTTCGAAGCGGGCTTGCCTTCGCGCGGCTTCTCGTGCGCCGGCGCGAAAACCCAGAACGCATCGCTCGCGCGCCGAAACGAGACGGGAGCGAGGCAGCGTGCGCAAGACGTGACCCCTTCGAAGGCGACTCGGCCGTTGAGCACGAAGCCGGGCCCCTGCCGCTCGAGACGTCCCGTGAACGTCACGGGCGAGAGCGACACGAGCTCGGGGCGCGCCAGGCTCCCGGCTGGAAAGTCGAACTGATGAGAAAGATCAACCGGCTGATCGAAAGCCGCTTCGAGGTTCAGATCCATGGGAAAAGGCTCCTCCGTAACGGAGAGCAGCCGCGGAATATAACATGGAAAGCATGCGCCTCGCCGTCGATGCGCGCCCGCTCGAGGAGCGTCCGACTGGCGTCGGCCGCTATCTCGAGGGGCTGCTTTCCGCCTGGCTCGACCAGACGCCAGCGGATTCTTTCGTCCTGCTCTCGCCGCGGAGGGTCCACGTGCCGTCGCGCCTTTCCGGCCGGGTGGAGGTGACGAAGACACCCGCGCTCCCGGGGACGGTCTGGCTGCAGACCACCGCCGCGCGCGCCGCTCACCGGGCCCGCGCCGACGCCTTTTTCGGAAGTCTCGGCATCCTGCCTCTTCTCTCTTCGCTGCCGGGGGTCGCAACCGTTCATGACCTCACGCCTCTTCTTTTTCCCGCGTGGCACTCGCGTAAGAATCGCCTTGGCTTCAACCCCTTCATCGGCGCGACCGTCCGGCACGCTCGCCGCATCGTGACGGTTTCCGAGGCGACGCGGCGGGACCTCGTCGCCGCGTTTCCCGATGCCGAGCCGAAGACCGTTGTCGTGTACAACGGCATCGCACCCGAGACTCCCGCCGCCTTCGCCGCGGTCCCTCACGGCGGAAAGCCGTACGTCCTTTATGTGGGCACGCTCGAGCCGCGCAAGAACGTCTCGCGGCTCGTGGCGGCGATGGAGTCGATCTGGGATCGCCGACCGGATTTTCCCGAACTCGTCCTGGCGGGAGAAGACGGCTGGGGCATGAAAGAATTTGCCCAGACCGTTTCGGGCTCACGGCACGCGGCGCGCATCGCGCGCGTCGGCTATCTCGATTCGGGCGAAAGGGCGCGTTGGCTCGGAGGGGCGCGCGTCTTCGCGTATCCGAGTCTTTACGAAGGCTTCGGCCTCCCGCCCCTCGAAGCGATGGCGCAGGGGACACCGGTCGTGGGCTCCTCGTCTTCGTCGCTTCCGGAGGTGATGGGCGACGCCGGTCTCCTGCCGGATCCGACGAATATTCAAGACATCGCCTCGGCATTGGAAAGGGCGCAGGACGACCAGAAATTCCGTCGCCGCGCGGCTGCGGAGGGCCCGCGGCGCGCTCAGAGCTTCACGTGGGCGGCCGCGGCGGCCAAGACGCGCGCCCTGTTCGTGGAGGCGCTCTCTTGACGGAGCGAAAGAAGCTCATCCTCGTCGATGCTCGGAAGGCACGCGACTTCGGGATTGGAACGTACCTGCGGGGCCTCCTCTGCGGCCTCGCAAGCCTGGACCGCTTCGAACTCCGGGCGCTCGTTCTACCCGGCGACGGGGCGCTCCTTCCCGCGGGCGTCGGAACGACGCCCTGCGCGGCCGCGCATTATTCCTTCGGCGAGCTCGTGGCCGTCCGGCGGGCGATCTCGGCGGTGAAACCGGATCTCTTCCATGCCCCGCATTACGTCGTGCCCCTCTTCCCGCCACACGCCACGGTCGTCACGATCCACGACCTCATGCACCTCACCCGGCCCGAGCACGCGACGCCCGCGAAGCGCGCGTACGCGCGCTGGATGATCAGCCGCGCGCTGCGCCTTTCCGCCCGAGTCATCGCGGTGTCGGAGGCAACGAAGAAAGAAATTCTTGCTTTCGGACCCTCTCAAGGCCTCAAGGTCGAAGTGATTCCAAACGGCGTGGGAGAGAGATTTTTCTTAGAAGGTGAAGAGAAAGAATCTTCCTCTTATCTTCTCTTCCTCGGCAACGACAAGCCGCACAAGAATCTCGATGGTTTGCTCGCCGCCTGGCCGCGCGTGCGGGGTTCCTTTCCCACGCTCACTCTTGTCCTCGCGGGCGTCGAGCCCGGGCGGTCGCTGCCCGAAGGCGCGAAGGCCATCGGCTTCGTGCCGGATGCGGACGTGCCTTCTCTTGTCGGCGGCGCCCGCGCGCTCGTCCTGCCCTCCTTCGCGGAAGGCTTCGGACTCCCGGTTCTCGAGGCGCAGGCGGCGGGCACGCCCGTCGCGTGCTCGGACCTCCCCGCTCTCCGCGAGGCCGCGGGCGACGCGGCGGTGTACTTCGATCCGCACGACGTCGATTCGATGATTAAGGGGATACAGAGAATTTTGAAAGAGGAAGAGCTTAGAAAGGGTTTGAGAAAGAGGGGACGGGCGCGGGCGAAGGAATACTCGTGGCGGCGCGCGGCGGAGCAAACCGCAGCTGTGTATGAAGATGTTCTTAGAAGGGTGACGTGAGAGTCGCCCTCGTCCACGACTGGCTGACGGGCACGCGCGGCGGCGAGAAAGTCCTGCTCGAGCTCGTCCGGATGTTTCCGAACGCGCCGGTCTTCACACTCTTTCATTTCCCGGGGTCGCAGCATCCCGAGATCGAGGCCGCGGAGATCCGGACGACGTTCCTCCAGAAGCTCGTCTCGCCAGAGGGGGGCTACCGCAAGCTCCTTCCTCTCTTCTTCGTGGCCGCCGAAACCTGGGACCTCTCCGGCTTCGACCTCGTCATCTCGTCGTCCCACTGTGTCGCCAAGAACGCGAGGCGGGCGCCGGGCGCTTTTCACCTGTGCTACTGCCACACGCCCGTGCGCTATCTGCACGATCAGTTCGACGAGTATTTCCGCAACCGCCCCGCGGCGGTCCGGGCGGCAGCGCGTCTCGCCCGGGCTCCGCTTCGTGCCTGGGACCGGGCCACGGTGCCCCGCGTAGACGCGTTTCTCGCGAACTCGGAAAACGTCAAGGCCCGCATCGCCCGACTCTGGGGACGTGAATCGGCGGTCGTCTTTCCGCCAGTGGACGTGGATTTCTACACGCCGCCGCCCTCCGGAGCGAGCCGGAACGGCTTCCTCGTCGTGTCGGCTCTCGCCCCGTACAAGCGCCTCGACGACGCGATCGACGCCGCGAACGCCCGTCGGCTTCCGCTCACGATCGCGGGCTTCGGGCCGGAGCGCGCCCGCCTCGCGGAGCGGGCCGGTGAGACGATCCGCTTCCTCGACACTCCCAACGACGAGATGTTGCGCGACCTGTACCGCGCCTCGGAAGCCGTGCTGATGCCGGGCGAGGAGGATTTCGGCATCGTGCCTCTGGAGGCGCAGGCCTGTGGGACGCCGGTCGTCGCGCTCGGGCTCGGAGGAGCCACCGAGACGGTGCTGGACGGCAAGACGGGCGTCCTCTACGCCGAACCGGGCGCCGCGGGCCTTCTCGCGGCGCTCGACCGCCTCGGCGGAATGGCGCTCGACTCCGCGGCTCTCTCCCGAAATGCCGCCCGATTCTCGCGATACGTATTTCGGGCCCGCTTCCGGGCGACCTTCGAGACGGCGCACGCCGCGCCCGCCGGATCCCCCGGGGACGCTAGAATCGGCGGTCCGGAGTCCGTGTGATCCGCCGTCAAACCCGCCGCCTTCAGGCCCTGTTCGTGGCCGCCGACGTCCTCGCGACCGTGCTCGCGCTGGGCGCGGCCTGGCTCATCCGCTTCGAGTCGGTATGGCCCACGCCCAAAGGCGGGCAGCCGTTCGAGAACTACGCGGCGTTCATTCCGATTCTCTTCGTCATCTGGCCGGTCGTCTTCTACTTCCACCGGCTGTATCAGATCCGGCGTGACCGATCGACGATCGACGAAGTGCTCGCGGTGATCGTGGCGGCCTCTCTCGGAACGATCCTCCTCGTGGGCATCCTCTCTTTCTGGCGCGGGTTCACGTATACGAGCCGGCAGCTCCTGGTCCTGTTCCTCTTCCTCGACGTCTTCTTCGTCTCGCTCGTGCGCTTCGGAATCCGCAAGTACCTCGAGACCATGTGGTCCACGGGCACCGGCGTGCGCCGGACGCTCATCGTCGGCGCGGGGCATGCGGGCCGCGCGCTGGCCGACAAGCTGCTCGACCACCCGGCGACCGGCCTGAAGCCCGTGGGATTCGCCGACGACGACCCGCTCAAGAGGGTCGAGAACTATCGCGGCCTCTCGGTCCTGGGCACGACCTCGGAAGTCACGGCGCTCATCCAGGAGCACGAGGTCGATACGGTGTTCCTGGCGCTGCCCGTCGAGGCGTATCGCACGATGCTCACGATCCTCAAGGAGGTCGGCAACCAGATCGTCGACCTCAAGGTCGTGCCGGACCTTTTCCAGTACGTCACGTTCAAGGCCGGCATCGAGGATTTCGACGGGCTGCCCGTCATCAACCTGACGCAGATGCCGCTCGAGGGCTGGAACTCGCTCGTGAAGCGCACGATGGACGTCGCGCTCTCGGCGCTCGGCCTCGTCGCGCTCGCCGTTCTCTTCCCCATCCTCGCGCTCGCCATCTGGCTCGAGGACCGCGGACCGATCTTCTACGCACAGGAGCGCATGGGCCTCGACGGGCGGCTTTTCCGCATGCTGAAGTTCCGCTCGATGCGCGTCGACGCCGAGGACGACGGAGCCCGTTGGGCCGAGGAGAACGATCCACGCCGCACGCGCGTGGGCTCGTTCCTGCGCCAGACCTCGCTCGACGAGCTGCCGCAGCTCATCAACGTGTTCAAGGGCGAGATGTCGCTCGTGGGTCCGCGTCCGGAACGCCCGGAGTTCGTCAGCACGTTCAAGGAGAAGCTCCCGCAGTACATGCTGCGCCACCGCGTGCGCGCGGGGATCACGGGCTGGGCGCAGGTCCACGGCTGGCGCGGGAACACCAGCCTCTCCAAGCGCATCGAGTACGACCTGTACTACATCGAGAACTGGTCGGTCGGCCTGGACGTGAAGATCCTGTGGCTCACGGTCAAGTGGGGCTTCACCCACAAGAACGCGTACTGAGCCTGCCGGTCGAACCGGCGTTTCTCGATCAGTGAAGGGGGAACGGGGGAAACACGACCGTGTTTCCCCCGAACATGACAGCTTCTAGCGCGCCCGTTTCTTGGTGCGTGCGAAGCACGCGGCGCGCTAGATCACGAGCGCGCGTCCCGCCTTGAGCCGCATCGCGGCGCCTTCGAGGAGCTCGGCGTGCTCGCGCTCCTCCGCTTCCAGCTCGCGGTAGAGGCGCCACTCGGGCGAGGCCTCGGAGAACGCGCGGCCGGTCTCGAGGAAGAACCGGCCCGCCCGCTTCTCGAGATGGACGGCGAGGCGCAGCAGCGCGACGCCGTCCGCGTCTTTCGAGGTCTCGACGCCCGAGAAGACGGCGAGCTGCGTGGAAGACGGCCCCTTGCCCGAAAGGTCCGGGGCCTCGAGGTGATAGCGCCGCGCGAGCGTCTCCATGTGCTCGCGCTCCATGGAGGAAAGCCGATTGAAGAGCTCGATGACCTCGGGGTCGGCTCCGGCGCGCGCCATCTCCTCCGCTCCACGGGCATAGAAGAGGACGCCGCCGATCTCGATCTCGTACGCGCGCCGCACGGCCTCGGCGAGAGCGCCTTCGGGAGTCGCGAGCTCCTCGCGGGGCGCAAACGCGCCGCCGCAGATCGGGCACAGGCCGTACGGGAAAGCGAATCCCTCGGAGACCTTCCCGCAGGACGTGCACTCGAAGGACAGCCGCTCGCCCGCGCAGCACACGTAGTCTTCGCCCGGCTCGATCGGCCGACGGCACTTCTTGCACACGGACTCAGTGGGTGCAGCCACGGCAGGGATCTTCGAATCCGCGCGGACCTCGGGAGGCCAGACGCGATTCTTCAGGTACGACGTGATCGCGCGGGCCGCTCTCCGGCCGGCGCCGAGCGCGAGGATCACTGTGGCGGCGCCGGTCACGATGTCACCGCCCGCGAAGACGCCCGGGAGGTTCGCCGCCTGCGTCGTCTCGTCGACGTTGATGTAGCCCTCGCCGCGTATGTCGAGCCCCGGCGTGGACCGTGCGATGACCGGATTCGCGCGTGTGCCGAGCGCGTAGATGACGGTGTCGCACTCGAACGTCTCCATCTCGCCGGGGATGGGGACCGGACGCCGGCGGCCGGAGGCGTCCGGCGGGCCCAGCTCCATCTTCTGGCAGACGAGAGCCTTCACGCCGCCCTTGTCGTCCGTGACGATCTCGGTAGGGCCGCGCAGCCAGTGGAACGTGATGCCCTCTTCCTCGGCGTGGCGGAGCTCCTCGATGCGGGCGGGAGCCTCCGCCTTCGTACGGCGGTAGACGCACCGGACGAGCTCGGCGCCGAGGCGCTTGGAGACGCGCAGGCAGTCCATCGCCGTGTTCCCCGCGCCGATGACGACGATGCGCTGGCCGAGCGTGACGGGAGTGTCCTGGTAGGGGAAGTTGTCGCCTCCCATGAGGTTCACGCGGGTGAGGAACTCGTTCGCGCTGTAGACCTGTCCCGCGAACTCGCCCGGGATGCCGAGAAAAGACGGAGCGCCCGCCCCGGTCCCCACGAAGACGGCGTCGAAGCCCTGCTCGGAGAGCAGCTGCGGAATCGTGAAGGTCTTGCCGATGACCTTGTTCGTCTCGAAGCGGACGCCCATGTCCTCGAGCTGCTTCACCTCGCGGTCGATGATGTTGCGCGGCAGACGGAAGGACGGGATCCCGTAGCGCAGGACCCCGCCGATGATGTGCAGCGCCTCGAAGATCGTGACCTCGGCGCCGTCGCGCGCGAGGTCGCCCGCGCAGGCGAGGCCGGCGGGGCCAGATCCCACGACCGCGACCTTGCCGATCGGGGCCGGGCGCGGGGGCGGTGCGGTGACGGGCGCGTGGTCACCCACGAAGCGCTCGAGCCGGCCGATCGCGACCGGCTCCATCTTCTTGATGAGGATGCACTGCGCCTCGCACTGGCTTTCCTGCGGGCAGACGCGGCCGCAGACGGACGGGAAGTGGTTGTTCTCGCGGATGACAGCCGCGGCGCCCGCGATATCGCGGACGAGAAGGTGTCGGATGAAGCGCGGAATGTCGATGGCGACCGGGCAGCCCTGCACGCAGGACGGCCTCAGGCACTGGATGCAGCGCTCGGCTTCCGTCAGCGCGTCGGCCATCGTGTAGCCGAGGTTGACCTCGAGGAAGTTGTGCGCGCGCTCCTCGGCGTTCCGCTCGGCCATCTTGGTGGCGTGCGGCGCGACGTCCTTGAGCTTCTTGTAGTTGCGTTTCTCCTCCTCGAAGAGCGTCTTCTCGAGGTTGCACGTGTGCGCGAAGTCCTCGTTCGCGCGCGTTTCCTGGGACTTGAAGCGCTGCTGGCGCAGCATGAGCTCCTGAAAGTCGATCTTGTGCGCGTCGAAGTCGGGCCCCTCGACGCAGGCGAACTTGATCTCGCCGTCGACCGAGACGCGGCACGAGCCGCACATCCCGGTACCGTCCACCATGATCGCGTTCAGGCTCACGGCCGTCGGCACGCCGCGCGGGCGCGTGACCTCGGTGCAGGCGCGCATCATCGGGAGCGGGCCGATCGCCACCACTTCGTCGACTTTCTCCTTCGACAGGACGTCCTCGAGCGCGGCCGTGACGAATCCCGGCCGCCCGTACGAGCCGTCGTCGGTGCAGACGATCAGGTCGTCGCAGTACTTCGCGAACCGGTCTTCCCAGAAGACGAGGTCCTTCGAGCGGAAGCCGATGATCCCCGTGACGCGGTTGCCCGCCTCCTTGAAGGCGCGCAGCTGGGGAAAGACCGGCGCGACGCCGAGGCCGCCGCCGACGAGGACGACGTGCCCGACCTTCTTCACGTGGCTCGGCATTCCGAGCGGCCCCACGAAGTCGAGGAACGTGTCGCCTTCCTGGTACGCGGCCATCATCTCCCGCGTCGTCTTGCCGATCGCCTGGATGACGATCGTCACGGTGCCCCAATCGCGGTCGTAGTCGGCCACCGTCAGAGGGATGCGCTCACCACCGTCGCGCAGCCGCAGCATGACGAAATGGCCCGGTTGGGCGGCGCGGGCCACGTCGGGCGCGAAAACGTCCCAGAGGAACGTCGATTCCGAGAACTGGTGGCGGCGGACGATCTGGTACATGACCCGGATTCTCCGGGTCAGGGGGGACAGCCGCTATGGTGCAAACCCATCAGGCTGCGCGCGCCGCCCGCAGGACCCGGGGCACGATGATCAACGCAGCGCCATACACGACGAACGTCGCCACCAGCGTGCTCGGGCGCCCGTGCGGGAGATCGTCGATGAGCAGCTTGAGACCGGCAATCGCGAGCACCGGGTAGGTGAGGCGAGCGAGGGGGGCGAGCGTCGGGAGGCGCCTGAGCGAGGCGAGCAGCACGGACGCCGCGGCCAGGACGGCGCCACGTACCGCGGCGACCCGGCCGGCGTCGCCGTCGGGCGCGACGACGGCCGCCAGACCCAGCACGGCGAGCGCGCCGGCGCCCGCGATCGAGACGCATGCGAGACCGAACATCGCTCCGCGCGCAGGTCCACCGGTGCCCGAGCGGACGCGGGCCGCAAGGAGCGCCGCCGACGCGGCCGAGAGGGCGAGGACGACGAGAGAGTCTCTGTGTGGCGAGGCGCCAGCGTAGGGAGAGCCGAGGAAGGCGCGCCCGGCGAAACCGGCCAGGCCGGATGCGGCCGATGCCACGAGGAGCAGGACCGCTCCATAGGCGGGAGCCATCGAGCCCGCGATCCGTGCCGGCGCGACGGCCGCCGCGAATCCGGCAACGCCCCAGACGAGCGAGGCGGGAACGTCCGCCAGGGGGGTCAGCCGCGAGACGGCGAAGACGGCGAGAAGAAGAGCCGCCCCGAGCTGGAGCGCCTCGAAGACGTCGGAATCCCCGGCGCGCCGCCGGATTCGCCGGACCGTCCCCACGAGGGAAACGGCGAAGAGCGAAAGCGCGAGCGCGAGAACGGCGTTCCGGGAGAGGCCCGCGTACGCCTCGGGCAGTCCCCCGGAACGTCCGGCGATCCAGACGGCTTCGAGCACGACGAGATCCGCGACGGCGGCCGGAACCCATGGAAGGCCGGCCCAACTTCTGCGGATCGAGGCCGCCCGCGCCCCCGCCACGAGGGCGACGAGAAGAGCGCCGAAGGTTACGAGAGCATGCGTCGTCACGAGGAGCAACGACGCGGTCGGGACGACCGAAAGGACGGCGCCCCAGGCGAGAGCCGGTAGGTTGCGGTGGACGGACGCGCCGAGCGCGGCAGCGCCGACCGTGAAGAGCACGGCGGCCGCGGCCCTCGGACCGAACACGCCGAAACGGGTCGAGGCCTCCCAGACGAGGGGGCATGCAATGGCGAGCGCCGTGATACCCCACGCGGCTGCGGCCGCGTCGGAGCCCTTCCTCCCGGCCCGGTCCGCGAGGACGAGCCAGGTCAAGGCGTAGGCAAGGCCCAGCGTCACGCCCGCGCCGCGCGGAAACGCGCCCGAGTCGGTCAAGGCGCGAATGAGGAATGCCCCGGCGAGGACGAAAAGGCAGCGGCCCAAGAGGGCGACGATCGAGGGGGATGAGAGACCGGGAGATTTCTCAGAAAGCGCGCCAGGGAGCGTTGCGTCTCGCGCCGCCGTTTCCGCGTCTGCTGCGGCGGTGCGGCCGGCCTTATTACCTTCTAAGAAAGGGTGCTCTTCGGCTTTCTCGAGTGCCGCGACGCGCATCTCCACCGACCGGAGAGACCGGGCCAGGTCGGCGACCTGCTTCTCGAGATCGGAAACGAGGTCGTCCATGGCGGTCGACTCTTGCTGTTGCGTCTCTCGCACCTCCGTGGAGGAGAGCTCAGACGGCCGCTTTTTCCTCTTCGAACGGCGGCAGGACCTTGACGAGAACCCAGAGGATTCCGAACGGCAGGATCATCAGGAGGATCGCGGGGAGCAGCCCTTCCCTCGTGGCGAACGCCATCTTGTACGTCGTGTACCCGAGGAAGCTCTTCGAGAAGAGCTGTCCGCCGATGACGACGTTCCACCGCATCGCGAAGATCCCCATGAGGGTGAGCACGCCGGCGAGGGCGTAGATCCCCTTCCGGGCCGCGTCGCTCAGCTTCACGACCTGGATGAACGCCAGCATGGAGATCGGGACGATCGTGCCGAAGACGATCTGCACGAGGATTTGCGAGGTGTAGAGCCGCGTGTGCACCATGAAGTCGAGGCTCTTGAAGGACTCGTCCGCCTCGTAGATGCGGTGGATCAGGTCGAGCATCTCGAGCGAGAAGTCGATCAGGAAGGCGTACATCAGGTAGCGGGCGATGGTATCCACGCACGGCATGTCGATGGGAATGCCCTTCAGGAAACAGACGATCATGTACATGAGGAGGACGAGGGCGATACCCGAAACGATGGCGGAGAAGAGGAACACGATCGGCATCACGGGCGTGGACCACCACGGATTCGCCTTGATGGAGCCGAAGATGAAGCCGACGTAGCCGTGCAGGAGGAAGGCCGACGGGATTCCCACGATGGTGATGAAGCGCCCAAGCTTGTCGTCGATGCGGAGCGACTCCTCGCTGATGTTGTCGACGCCGAGGGTGAGGACCCGGTAGAGAGTCTTCTTCCAGCCCGTCTCGGACCGGGCCAGAAGCACCATGTCCTTGCGGTAGTCGAGCCAGATCTCGAGTACGAGAACGGCCATGAGGTACCAGAGGTAGATGAAGCCGAACATCGCCATCGCCGAGCTCGTGTGCGGCGTGAGGTACATCTCGAAGGAGCGCTCCGGATGGCCGAGGTGGAGCTGCAGCGGCAGCGGCGCCACGAGGAGGAACGCGAGCGCGGAGAGGAGCGCGAGCCGGTACGTCGGCTTGACCGCCGCCACGTTGAAGACGCGCTCGAGCGAGGCGAGAATGAAGGCGCCGGCGACGAGGCCGGTCGTGAAGGGGTAGAGGACGATGAGGATGCTCCACTGGAGCTCCACTTCGTTGGGGTACATGAACCCCTGAACGGCCTGGAGAAGCCCTTCTTCCATGGCGCTACCTCACCGACCCGTCGAGGCCGTTGTAGAAGACTTTCGCTCCGGTCGCGAGCTGCGGCTTCAGGACCTGGATCTTGTGGGTCCTCAGGAACTCGTGAACCGGATCCTTCGGGTCCTTGAGGTCGACGAGCTGGCGCGCGCCGGTCGGGCAGCCCTCGCAGCAGGCCGTCGTGAGGCCTTTCGTGATGCGGTGGTAGCACAGGTTGCACTTATCGACCGTCTTCGTGCGCGGGTCGATGAACCGGCACCCGTACGGGCACGCCTGCACGCAGTAGCGGCAGCCGAGGCAGTAGGTCTTGTCGACGAGGACCGCGCCGTCGGGGCTCTCGAACGTGGCGCCTACCGGGCACACCTGCGTGCAGGGCGAGTGCGCACACGCGTTGCAGAGCTTCGGCACGAAGAAGCTCTTCGCACCGTCGCCGGCCGCGTACTTCTCGGGAAAGCCGTTGTAGCCTCCGTCCGGCGAGTCGACTTCGGGATGCTCCTTGGCTTCTGCGACGTGATACCGCTCCACCCACGTCCGGAAGAAGTAAGGCTCGAGGGGCACGTCGTTCTCGGTCTTGCAGGCCCTCACGCAGCTGCCGCACCCGATGCACTTCTCGATGTCGACGATCATTCCCCAGTAGTGCTCGGTGGCCTTGTACGCGGGCTCCTCCGCCTTGCCGGTCTCCACGGCCTCGAGGTAGGCGGCGGCCGGCGCGGTCAGCACGAGGAGCTTTCCGGCCGTGAGCACGAAGTCGCGACGGTCGGAGTTCATTTCTTCGGCTCCTTGTCGGGCGCGTGCGGAGCATGGCAGCCGTTGCACGCCCCGCCGTCGAAGTGGCTTTTCGGATCGATCTGGGGGAACTTGCTCGGCTTCGCGACGTTCGTGAGGTGGCACGTCAGGCAGATCGTCTTCGGGTCGGGTTTGAATGCCTTGTTCGTGGAGGGATCCTCCGCGTGCTTCGCGAGCGCCCCGTGGCAGGCTTCGCACCCGACGCCGGCGTGCTTTCCGCCCTTCCACACGTCCCGCTCGTCCGTGTGGCACTCGATGCAGGCGCTCCGGCCGGCGAAGTGGGGGGCGCGGACGCGGTTGTCCGCGAGGGCGCCGGCCCGGTAGTGGCCGTAGACGCCGAATCCCTTCGGAACGAGCACGGCCTGGAGGATCAAAAAGACCACGATCCCGGCCGCGAACAGGACCGCGATGCGAACAAGATGCTCCTTGTCCTTCATGAACCTGTTCATGAAAGGGGACGATGGAGCGCGGGCGGCCGCCCGCCAATGATTCAGGCGTGCTATTTAGGGGGGGTGTTCGGGTCCGGGCCGCCGTCGACCTGCCTGATCTTCAGGTAAAGGAGGACCGCGAACGCCGAGATGAGCCCGCTCGCGAGGATGAGGCCGTTTCGCCGGAACCGGTACTCGGCCCAGACGGCGGCGGCGGCCTTCCGGAGGCTTTCCTCGGCCTCCGACGCCGCCGCGGAGTTGCGGATGAAGTCGCTCCGGTCGAAGGTGTGAATGCCGAGGCGCGTCTTGCGAAGCGCGTCGTTCACGGCGCTCGACTGGAAACGCAGCTCGTCGACGTCGAATCCCCGCTCGGCGAGCCGGTCGACGTCCTTTCCGAGGGCCTCGTGCGACTCGCGGAGGGACGTGATGGACGTGTGGAAGAACCGCGCCGTCTCGTCGCATTTCGGCTGGCCGTACTTCGCATGACACGAGTGACAGAGCGCCTGCGGCGCGTCGCTGAGCATCTCGTCGGTGGGCCTCGCGATGTCGTGCTTCCCGTGACAGGTTTCACATTCGGGCCACCCGTGCGCCAGGAAAGCCTTCTTGTGAGGGCTCCCGTCGAAGAGGTTGCCGTTGGCGGCATGACAGGTGCGGCAGACCTGCGACACGAACTCGGTATGCGGCGGGAGGGCCGCGTGGTTTCCATGACAGCCGTTGCACGCCGGCGCGCCCGCATCGTGCTTTCCGAGGAGCGCCAGGCCGTGGACGCTCTTCTTGTACTGCTCGAGCTGGTTCGTCGGGATGGGGGTCACCCCGTCGTCGAGCGTGTAGCCCTTCATGTAGGCGGCGTTCGCATGGCACTTGCCGCAGGTCGACGGGATGTTCTCGCGGTACACGAGCGAGTTCGTGCTGTCGGGCGGCCGGATGCCGTGCACGCCGTGGCAGCTCACGCACTGCGCGGCCTTCGGGTCCTTCGTCTTGCCGAGGAGAAGCTGCCCGTGCTTGCTCGTGCGGTACTTGAGGAGCTGGTCCACCGGAAGGGACGGGTTGTAGCCCCGCATGAACTCGCTCGAGGAGTGGCAGCGAGCGCAGAACTCCGGGATCCACGAGCGATCCTCGTGCCGGACCTCGGACGCGGGCCAGCGTTTGCCGATGTCCGCCGACATCTCGGCGTCGCTGGGCTTCCCGCCGTGACACCCGGCGCACATGAGCCCGCCACGGAAATGCACGTCGCTCACGATCTCGCGGAGGTCGAGGTGGGCGTTCGCGTCGCCTTTCGCGCGCGGCTTGAAGAGGATTTCGTCCGGGAGGTCCGGGTTCGAGTGGCACAGGACGCAGTTGTCTCCCAGGATCAGCTCCACCTTGCGGTCGTCGATGTCGAGAGCGAGAAGCGTCGCGAGGTGCGCTCCCGACGAGACCCTCCCGTCCTTCGCGGCGACGAAGAAGAGCTCCTGGGCGTGGCTGGGGAGAGTCCGGAAACGCGCCTTCGCCTTCTCGCTCAGGAGAGGCCCTGTCTTCTTGTCGACTTCCGTGAAGAGCTTCTGAAACTCCGCGGGCCAGGCTCCTTCGACGACGTGCCCCGGAGCCGACGCACTTGCCGGAGCGGAAGCGGTCGCCGGAGCCGGCGCGCCCGCCTTCTCGTCCGCACGTACCTCGAAGGCGCCGATCAGCCCGAGAACCACGAGCGCCGCTGCGGACGTGCCGCGTCGGACCCGCCCTGCGAAAAGAAGGGCGAGGAGGACGGCGAGAGCGGCGCCGCCGCTCGCGAGCCAGCTCAGGTGCGCGAATCCGTTGAGCACCGCCTGCAGGAGGACGGCGGCGGTGAAGGGGAACGCCGAGTGGCCCCACTTCAGGCGCCGAAGGACCGTCACGGCAAGCCCGATCCCGATGATCCACAGTGCCGCCGTCCGCGCGATCGTCGCCGCCATCACGGGGTCGCCCGCGGGGTCCTTTCCGTGCGGCGCGTGGACGCCCACGTCCCACGCCTTGAGGGTCAGGAACCCCAGGAACAGGAGTCCTGCGACGCCGAGGTCGGTGAAGAGCGGGCTCGGCTTTCCCTTCGCCGCGTTCCGGTCGAGAAGCGGGATCGCGAACGCGATCGCGCCGAGGATGCTCGCCAGGAGCAGGCAGGCCTGCGGCCCTTCCATTCCGAAGAGATGTGCCGGGAACTCGCGCAACATCTGGTACACGGACAGGAAGTACCACTCCGGTTTGATGCCCGGATAGGCCGGCTTCAGCGGGTTCGCCTTGGCTCCGAGCTCCCATTCCATGCCCGGGATTCCCGGCCCGAACGGAAGCGCGACCGCCAGGAGCGCGAGGATGTTCAGGCAGATCACCCACAGGAGCAGGTCGCGCATCGCGAAGTTCGGGAAAAAAGGCATCCCGCGGGGCCGCGGTTTCGTCGCATCCGACGGCTCGCCTTCGAGCGGCTCGGCCATCCCCTGCCTCTGGATGAAGAGGAGGTGGGCGCCGATGAACCCCGCCATGACGAGCGGGAGGATGCAGACGTGGAGGGCGAAGAACCGGTACAGGGTCTGGACCGAAACTTCCTCGCCTCCGCGCAGCACGCGGAGCATCCACGGGCCGACGACGGGAACGGACTTGACCGAGTCGGTCCCCACCGCCGTCGCGAAATAGCTGAGCTCGTTCCAGGGCAGGAGGTAGCCGGAAAACCCGAAGCCCAGGACGATGCCGAGCATCGCGAAGCCCGTGTACCAGGTCAGCTCGCGCGGCTTGCGATACGCCTTCAGGAACAGGACGCTGAAGAGATGCGCGAGGACCGCGAGGCTCATGAGGTGCGCCGACCAGCAGTGGATCGAGCGGATGAGCCAGCCGAACGGCACGCGGCCGACGAGGTTCTTCATGCTCTCGTAGGACGTGTTCTCCCCTACCTGGTAGTTCATGAGGAGGAGGATTCCGGTGCCGATCTGGACGACGAAGAAGAAGAGCGAGACCCCGCCGAGGTAATACCAGACCATCGAGTGCGACCCGACGGGCACCTCCTTGTGGCCGAGGAACGCGACGAGGCCCGAGAGCTGGAACCTCTCGTCCACCATGCGCCAGATCCGCGCGCCGACGGAGGCCGGAGGGGCTGCGGCCGCATCGCGCTCGGCGCTCATGCCGCACCGCCCGGCTTGATCACGCTCACCGCGCCCTTGAGGTCGCCTTCCACCGTGAAGGCGGCCAGCGGACGGGGCGGCGGGCCCGAGATGACGCGGCCGTCGAGCGCGAACTTCCCGTTGTGGCAGGCGCACCAGATGATGCCGTCCGCCGGCACGAACTGGACAGTGCAGCCCTCGTGCGTGCACTTGGCCGAGAGCGCTTTCAGCTTCTGCTCCTTGTCCTTCAGGAGCAGGACCCGATCGGTGCCGACGCGGGCGATCAGGAACCCGTTGCTCGAAAGCTCCTGTTTCTGAGCGTCGGTGAGCGTGGCCTTGTTCGAGCCGCCTCCGTCCTTGAGAGGCGTGAGGTACTTCAGGACCGGATAGAGAACGGCCCCCATCCACGCGGCGAAGCTCGTGCCGAGCAGGGCGTCGATCCAGCGACGCCGCGTGAGGGGCTGAGAGCCCATGTTTCTACTTGGACTTCGGGTCGCCAGGGTTCGTGCCCTTCTTGATCTCGTCCATGTTCTTCACGCCGTCGCCGTCGCTGTCGAGAGCCTCGATCTTCTCGAACTTGAGATCCTTCTTCACGGCCTTCGGGTCGACGGCTGCCTTCCCGAGGACGTCCTTTCCGTAGGGGTTCAGCTCGTGGTCTTCCTTCTTTGGAAGAGGCTTCACGTGGCACGTCGTGCACTTGCCCAGCGAGGCCTTGGCGTCGGGATATTTCGCCACGAACGCCTTCTGGTTATCGAGGTTCGCGAGCAGCGTCGTGCCGACGCAGAACGCAAGAACAGCGGAAACGGCCATCGTCGTTTTCTTCATGTCGTTCCTCCACTTTCGTCGCAGGAGAGCCTGAGTGCACGGGAAAGGATATCCCTAATTTGAATCATTGCGTCCGAAGCCGCGTCGCGGCCTCGCGGAACTCGTCGAGGAGCTCCTGGAGCCGGCCCTCCTCACCTTCCGCGGGCCGGAGGCCGCCGAAAGACTCGCGGACGTAAGCGCGCACGATCGCTTCCGCGGGACGCGCGGCACGAGGTCCGAGCGCGGCCGCCGCGGCGAGAGTCTCGGCCGGCACGGACGCAGGGGTGAGCGGCGCGCCGGACCGATGAAGCGCCTTCTGGAGGCGCCGGTACGCGGCCGACGCGGGCGCCAGGCCCCGAGTCCTCCAGCGTGCGCCGCCCAGCCGCCGCCGGAAGAAAGCGAGCGCGAGGAGGAGCGCCACGCCCGCCGTGACGGCGACCACCTCGCTCCCGGGGAGACCCTTCCCTCCGCGCGCGCGCCGAAGCACGTCGAACGCGCCGCCCGCCGCTTCCCGGATCCTCCTCAGAAGCTCGACCTGGTCGCCTTGGCCGAACGAGAGGATGAAGCGGTCGTAGAAGAACTCCAGCCCGTCCGTCACCTGGCGCAGGCGCTGCGAGACGGGTACGCGTTCGAGACCCGGCTGGCCCGTTTTCGGCGTCGGATCGAAGGTAAGCCAGCCTTTCGACGCCCCGCACCAGACCTCGACCCACGCATGGACGTTCTGCCCTCGGACGAGGACGTATCGTCCGAAAGCGCCGACCTCTCCGCCGAGGAAGCCCGTCACGAACCGCGTCGGGACGCCCACTTCACGCAGAAGGAGCGCCATCGCCGTCGCGAACGTCTGGCAATGGCCCTTGCGCCGAGTCGCGACGAAATCCTCGACGGCGTTCGGGCCGCGCGGCTGGAGATCCAGCTCGTAGTCCCAGTTCCTCAAGGCCTCCTCGATCTTGCCGGCCGCGGCCTCGGGATCGCTCGCGGGATCGATGCCAGCCAGCGTCTCGAGCGCGAAGGCGCGCAGCGTTCCGGAGCCGCCGGCCGTACCGGCCTCGACGAGGTCGCCGGGCTCGAGGTCGGGGACCGGCCGGATCCCGTACAGGACCGTGTACTGGATGGTGCGGTCGGGCTCCGTCGGCATCCGCACGTTGCGCGTCGCGTCCCGTTCGACGTAGGCGAGGTTCGGATTCCGGAACGAGCCCTCCGCGAGGCGGAGAGCATTGCCGAGAAGCGGATACGGAAGGGTGCGCGTCTGAATCGGCGTGAGGTCGATCGTCATCGCGGCGCCTCCCGACGCCGCGCGTGCGCCCGACGCGAGAGAGATGAGCGCGCCTTTTCCCGCAGGCAGAATGGTGGCCCCGCGCTCGCGCGTTTTCTTCCAGACGCCGCCCTCCCAACGCGAGAGCGCGAGCGTGCGCAGCCTCAGGATGGTCGCCGCGCCCTCGCCGAGCGGCTCGTCGCTCGTGATCCTCAGGAAGACCCGCTCGTTGCGCTTGAGGGCTCCGAAGAGATCCGGGTCCACGCTCTCCGAAAATCCCGTCGTGATCTCACGCCCGGCCTCCGAGCCCCTGACGTACGGGGTCTTGAGACGCGGAAGGAAGAGAAAGAGCGGCACCGAGATGACCACCGTCGACAGCACCGACGTGAACAGCGGCCCGCGACCCGGCAGCTCGCGCGCCGCGCGGTCGCGAGCCCATTCCTCCGGGGCGGCGGCGAGGTCGCGCCAGAGCGCCCACTTCACGAGGACCGCCCAGCCGACGAAGGCGACGAGGAGGACATAGAGGAGGATCGCGTAATGAAAGGAGGTCGACACGGAGGCGACGAACAGCATTCCCGAAAGGACGAGCGCGAGGGAGAGGTCGCGCTCCTTTCGGATCGCCGCGAGCTTGAACAGGTTCGTGAAGAGCAGGAGGTGGAGCATCGTCTTCAACAGCGTATGGCTCCCGAAGCGGACGTCGGCGACGATCACGGGGAGGTAGAGGATCCCGGCGAGATTCAGGGCGCGGTTCGAGAGTCGCGGAACGCGGCCGCTGCGCACGCGCAGGAGAAACGCGCCGAGCGTGCCGAGGTAGACGAGGAGGACGAAAAGCTCGAGCGCGTTGGTGAAGAACAGGGGAATGGGGGCGAGAAGCGCGAGGGACCCGAGCGCGAGGAGGCGCTCCTTGAGAAACGGGATCGGCTCTTCCCCCGCCGCGGGAGCCGCACGCGCGGTCACGCGGCTCTCTCCGGTCCGCGTCCCGCACGAAAAACGGCGACAGAGGCAGGAATGACGGAGGGCGGCCGCGCCGCATCGCCGCCGGACTCGACGAGGGCGAGTGCGCGCAGCAAGCCGCGCCGGTGCGCGGGTCCGGAACCGGGCGGAACGATCGTGCCTCCGAGCAGGAGTCCCACCCGGCTTCCGCGCGCGAGGAGCCGCAGCGCGAGCCCCGCGGCCTCGGAGACGGAACGCTCGAAGGCCTCGGTCCAGGGGGCATCCGCCTCCGGCGGGCGGTACGTCTCGAGGGCGACGAGCGCGTCGCGGCCTTCCTCGGAGGCGCGCTCCTTGATGATGAACTTTCCCTGGCGTGCCGTCTGGGGCCAGTGGACGTCGCGTGGGTCGTCACCGAATCCCGCTTCGCGCAGATTGCGGATCTCCGCTCCGCGCCCTCTCCGCCGGTCGCGGGGATCGCCGCCCTCCGCTTCCCGCGGGTCGGGCGGGACGTACGGCACCGCCGCAGGGGCCGGATACACGAGGCGCTCGTCCTCGAGCGGGTGGACGCGGCCCTTCCGGAAGAGGCCGATCGGATAGCCGCTGTAGAGGAGAAGCGACTCGATCGACCGCCGGCCCCGCTTCGGAAAGACGAGGTCCACTCCGCGCTCGGCGGGACGGCCGGGATCGAGGCGGCCGAAGAGGATCGGCGCCGAAGCGCTCGAGATCTTCACGAGGAGGCCGCGCCGCGGGAGGCGCCCGAAATTCGTGAGCCGGAGCGTGAAGCGCACCGGCACGCCCGCGAAGATCTCCGCCGGGCCCTCGAGCTCGACGGCGACGTTTTCCACGTTCCGGCGCGAGATGACGCCCGAGACCACCAGCGCGCCGAGAAAAAGCGACACGAGGATGTAGAGGCCGTTGTTGCCGGTGTTCGTCGCGGCCACGGCGACGACGAGCGTCAGGAGGATGAACCCCAACCCCAGGTTCGTGACCCTCACGAGGATGCCCGGGTGGAGGAGCTTCTTCAGGCGCGCGGCGAAGACCACGGGCTCACAGGGGGACGGGCGTCTCGTCGAGAATGCGTTGGATCGCGTCGCGCTCGCGCCGTCCGCTCCCCCCGCCGTCCCACGCTCCCGGCTGTGAGGCGAGAACCCGATGAGCGAGCGTCGCGACGGCGACGCGTTTGACGTCGTCCGGCGTGGCATAGGGCCGGCCCGAGACGAGAGCGCGCGCCTGCACCGCGCGGAAAAAGCCCTGCGAGCCGCGCGGCGAGACCCCGAGGAGGAGATCCTTGCCGTTCCGGGTGCGAGAGACGATCGCGAGGATGTAATCCATGAGCTTGTCGGCGACCGTGACGCGCTCGGTCGCGGACTGCGCGGCGGCCAGCTCCTCGAGCGTGAGCGCCGGCGCGAGCGTCGCCAGGACGCGGTCGGCGCCGCCGGAGAGGAGGAGGCGTCTCTCGTCCTCCCGCGCGGGATAACCGAGCGAGATGCGCATGAGGAAGCGGTCGAGCTGCGACTCGGGCAGCGGGTACGTGCCGAGGTACTCGACCGGATTCTGCGTCGCGAGGACGAGGAACGGCTCCGGTAGCGGCCGGGTGACGCTGTCGGAGGACACGGCGCGCTCGCTCATCGCCTGCAGCAGCGCCGCCTGCGTCTTCGGCGTCGCGCGGTTGATCTCGTCGGCCAGGAGCACCGGAGTGAACACGGGACCCGGATGGAACTCGAACTCCTGCGTCCGGACGTTGAAGACCGTGAGGCCGAGAATGTCGGAGGGCAGGGTGTCCGGCGTGAACTGCACGCGGTGGA
Organism: Thermoanaerobaculia bacterium; assembly: GCA_963719225.1. Lineage (GTDB taxonomy): Bacteria > Acidobacteriota > Thermoanaerobaculia > UBA5066 > UBA5066 > Fen-183. The sequence goes on from CAVRAY010000001.1 coordinate 2,852,016, forward strand.
CGCCGACGCCGAGAGCCTTTCCGAGGGCCGAGGCGAGCGTCGTCTTGCCCACGCCGGGAACGTCTTCGATCAGGAGATGGCCGCGCGCGAGGAGGCACACGACCGCGTCCTCGACGGCCGCCGCCGGCCCGCGGTAGGCCATGCGAACGGTGGCGACGAGCCGCCCGAGAGACGCGAGGATCGTCGCCGTCGGCGTGTTCGCCGCGGAAGACGTCCGGGCGTCGGTCATCGCGAAAGTCCCTCTTCCACGCTCCGGCGAAGGGCGTCCGAGGCGCCCCGGCGCATGACGAGCACGCCGTCCTTGGAGTCCACGACCGCGACGTCCGACAACCCGACGACGCGCACGGGCCGCCCTTCGGCGAGGACGAGGTTGCCGGAACCTTCCACCGCGGCAGCGGGGCCTTCGAGCACGTTCCGGCCCGAAGCTCCACCCCGGAACTCGAAGACCGCTTCCCACGAGCCGAGGTCGCTCCAGCCGCACGCGCAGGGGACCGTGAGCACCTCACGAGCCTTTTCCATGACGGCGACGTCGAAGGAGACGGAGGGGGATGAAGAGAAGATTTCTGCGAATAAAGACGAAGAGGAAGAGGGGGTTTCTTCGAAGGTGGAAGAACCAGCTCTTCGAGCGGCATGTGCGCGGCGAGCGATGTTCAGGATATCGGGACACGCCCTCTCCATTTCTTCGAAGAGCAGCGAGGCCCGGAACACGAAGATGCCGGCGTTCCAATAGAAGCGGCCGGAGGCGAGGAATTGCTGGGCGCGCGCCAGGTCTGGCTTCTCGATGAACCGTACGACACGTCGTGCCGCGGCTCCCCCTCCCCTCTTCCCATTCTCAGAAATCTTTTCTTTATTCCCTTTTTCTTCAGCAGAAATTTTTTCTTTCTCTTCTTCTTCTTCGACCTCCATGTACCCGAATCCCGTTTCGGCGCGCGTTGGCGGAATGCCGAGCGTGACGAAGGCGTCGTGCGTGTGCGCCGCGTCCGCCGCCGCGCGCAGGCCGGCGAGAAATGCCGCCTCGTCGCGCACGGCCTGGTCGGAGGGAAGGACGGCGAGAACGGCGCCCGGCTCGCCCTCCGATGCGGCAAGCGCGGAGAGCGCGATCGCGGGCGCCGTGTTGCGCCGCACGGGCTCGAGGACGAAGTGCGACCGCGCCACCTCGGGCAGCTCGGCGAAGAGGAGCGCGGCGTGGGCGGCTCGCCCGGAAATGAAAACGTTCCCGGCGCCGGCAAGGGCGATCGCGCGCCGAAACGTCTGCTTCAGGAGTGATTCGCCGCCCGTCAGCGCGAGGAAAGGCTTCGGACGCTCGTTCGTCGAGCGCGGCCACAGGCGCGTGCCGCTGCCGCCGGCGAGGATGAGCGCGCGGAGGCTCCCAGGGTGAGACATCCAGAGGATTGTACGGGGCCGAAGATCGTCTAGCCGGGGGGAACCATTCTATGGTTCCCCCCGCGCCCCCCTCCTAGGGATCGATGTTCGTGATGAAGATCGGCTTGCCGCCCTCGACTTTCATCATCACGGCGCTCTTGACGGGGTCGCCCGATCCCGCCGGGAACGTCATCTTCCCCGTCACGCCTTCGAACTCCCGGATTTTCGAGAGCGCGTCCCGGATCGATTCGCGGTCCGGTTTCGCCGCGCCTGGGAGCGCCTTGGCGAGCAACATGAAGGAGTCGTACGTCAGGGCGGCCACGTCGTCCGGCGTCTGGGAGTACTTGTTCCGGTACCGCGTCACGAACTTCGCGACGGCATCCACGCGCGCTTCCGGCGCGTAGTGGTTGCAGAACGTCGCGCCTTCGGCATCCGGTCCGCTCAGCTTGACGAGCTCAGGGCTGCTCCAGTTGTCGCTGCCCAGAAACGGCACGTTGATGCCGAGCTTGTGAGCCTGCTGGAGCTGCAGCGGAACCTCGTTGTAGTAACTGGGAAGGAAAACGAGATCGGGCGACGCAGCCTTGATCCGGCCGAGCTGCGAGGTGAACTCCTTGTCCCCCGTCTTGTAGGTTTCGAAGGCGACGACCTTGCCGCCCGCTTCCTCGAAGTCCTTCTTGAAGAGCTCTGCCTGGCTTTTTGGCGCCTCCGAGTCTGGGTCGTAGAGAACGGCAGCTTTCGTGGCTCGCAGGTAGCCGGTCGCAAACTTCGCGAGGACGTGTCCCTCGAAGGCATCGGTGAAGCAGGCGCGGAAGACCCACCTCTTTCTGGCCGTGGTTTTCGGGTTCGTGGACCACGGCGAGATCATGGTGACCTTCGCATCCTCGGCCACCTGCGCGGCGGGCACGGCGCCGAGGCTCGCATTCGGACCCACGATGGCGAGGACCTTGTCATCCTTCGCGAGGCGCTTCGCGGCCTCCACGGCCTCCCCCGCGGACCCCTTGCTGTCTTCCATCACCAGCCGGATCTGATGGGACGTCCCGGCGACTTTCACCCCGCCCGCCCCATTGAGCTTGGCCACGGCCATTTCCGCCGCGTTCTTGCACGAGACTCCGACGGCGGGGATGTCGCCGCTCAACTCGGCGATCACGCCGACGCTCAGGACGGGGAGCTCCTTCTTGCCGCAGGCCCCGGACAGGGCTGCAGCGGAGAGGAGAAACAGGCAGAGTGTCGAATGTCTTTTCATGGAGGTGTCCTCCCGAGCACTTTAATCTCCGGGACCAGCTCGATGCCAAATCGTCCTTTCACGGCTTCCATCATTTCATCCATCAGCCCCGTGACGTCCGCCGCCGTCGCTCCCCCGAGATTGACGATGACGTTCGCGTGAACGGGCGAGATTTCCGCGCCCCCGATGCGGCGCCCCTTCAGGCCGCAATCCTCCAGCAGCCTGCCCGCGAAGAGTCCGGGCGGGTTCTTGAAGATCGATCCCGCGTTCGGCTGTTTCGGGAGCGCCCCTCTTCTCTTCGCGGTCACCTCGTGGATGCGCGCCGCGATGACGTCCGGGGCCTTGGGGACGAGCCGCAGCGCGGCGCCGGAGATGACGTCCTCCGACTCGCAGAGAGCGGTCCAGCGGTAGGCGTGAAGGATCTCCGACGCTGGGACCGTCCGGCGCTCGCCCCGAGTCGAGACGAGATCAACCGCGACGAGCACTTCGAAGATCTCCGAGCCGTAGGAGCCTGCGTTGATCCTCACGGCTCCCCCGAGCGAAGACGGGATGCCCGATAGATTCTCGAGCCCGGACAGCCCCGCTTTCTGAGTCGCCATGGCGAGCGACATCAGAGACACACCGCTGCCCGCGACGACATCCGGAGGCGCGATCCGCGTCGCCAGGAAGTCACCCGCGAGTGTGAAAACGACTCCGGGGAAGCCCACGTCCGGGACGAGGAGGTTGGAGCCTTTCCCGAGCGCCAGGCTCGGAATTCTCTCCGTCCGGCACGCGGCGAGGAGGGCCGCGAGCGCGTCCGCGTCGTGGACCTCGACGAAGTACCGTGCCGGACCGCCGATCCGGAGCGTCGTCCGTCCTGAGAGAGGAACGTTCTCGCGCACGGTGGCGCGCATTCCGCTCAGGGCCTCTTCGATCATCGCGTCACGACGAGGGCGGTGCCGACGAAGACCGCGGCGATCACGCCCGCCACGACGTCGTCCGCCATGATTCCCCAGCCGTGCGGCAGGCGCTCGAGCGCGGCGATGGGTCCAGGCTTCCAGACGTCGAGGATGCGAAAGATCAGAAACGAAGACAGGGCGGCGCCGATTCGCAGTGCGTGGGCTCCTTGAGGCACGAGCGCCCAAACCGGAACAAGCGCGATCGACTGCCCCGCGACCTCGTCCACGACGATCTCCGGCGGGTCGACTCGGCCGCGCAGGCGTGCCGTCTCGCCTGCGGCGTGAACGCCGATCAGGGCGACCCCGAGGGCGAAACCGAAAAGGCCCCCCGCGCCCGCGAAAGCCGCCACGAGAGACGCGAGGGGAATCGCCACGAGGCTTGCCCACGTTCCCGGCGCCGCGGGCAGGAACCCGGTCCCGAACCACGTCGCCACGAGCGTCGTCACGCGCGAGGCCGCGAAGACGTCGGGCCAGGGGCGAAGATTCTCTTGCGTTTCGCGGATATCGGACCTAACTTGCACGCGTTCCTTCCGCACGGCGACGCCATCCTAGGCCGATTCGCCGCGTTTTCGGACTTCTTAGAAGGGTGAGTGAAGTCGGGGCGGCGTGTCTCGCCTCGGCCGAACAAGAACGCGCTGCGTTCATTCACCTTCTAAGAAAAGCTCCGCCGCCCGATGCGAAAGTCAAGCTAATCGAGTTTCCCAGAAACCTATATATTTGCCACGCTTGAAGGAGACCCAATGGTCGAAGCGAACAAGGAAAAGCTCAAGGCGCTCGAGCAGGCCGTCCAGCAGATCGACAAGCAGTTCGGAAAAGGCGCGCTCGTCCGTCTCGGCGACAAGCCCCACGAAGTCATCCAATCCATCTCCACAGGCTCGATCGGCGTCGACTCCGCGCTCGGGATCGGGGGCATCCCCCGGGGCCGGGTCATCGAGGTCTTCGGGCCCGAGTCCTCCGGCAAGACCACCCTGACCCTGCACGTCATCGCCGAGGCGCAGAAGCACGGCGGGCTCGCGGCATTCATCGACGCCGAGCACGCCCTCGACCCCGATTACGCCAAGAAGCTCGGCGTCGACGTCGACAACCTCATGGTGTCGCAGCCCGACTCGGGCGAGCAGGCGCTCGAGATCGCCGAAGCGCTCGTCCGCTCGGCCGCCATCGACGTGGTCGTCATCGATTCCGTCGCCGCGCTCGTTCCGAAAGCCGAGCTCGAGGGCGAGATGGGCGACGCCTCGATGGGTCTGCAGGCACGACTCATGTCCCAGGCTCTCCGAAAGCTCACCGCCGTCGTCTCGAAGTCGAAGACCACTCTCATCTTCATCAACCAGATCCGCGAGAAGATCGGCGTGATGTTCGGGAACCCCGAGACGACGACGGGCGGCCGGGCCCTGAAGTTCTATTCGTCGGTGCGCATCGACATCCGGCGCATCAACGCGATCAAGGACGGCGAGGTCGTCGTCGGCAGCCGGACGAAGGTCAAGGTCGTCAAGAACAAGGTGGCGCCCCCGTTCCGCATCGCCGAGTTCGACATCGCGTACGGCGAAGGCATCTCGAAGACGGGGGAGCTGGTCGACATCGGCGTCGAGATGAAGATCATCGAAAAGTCGGGGGCGTGGTTCAGTTACGGCGACCTTCGCATCGGCCAGGGTCGGGAGAACACGAAGCAGTTCTTTCGCGAAAACCCGGACGTGGCCGGCGAGGTCGAGAGAAAGATCCGGGCGAACCTCGGACTTCCGACGGGCGACGTCCTCGGCGCTCCGGTCCCGGCCGGCGGGCCGTCTTCCGCCGAGCCGAAACCCGCAAAGTCCGCGGCCCCGGGCGAAAAAAAAGAGGTGAAATCGGGCCGGCGGGGCAAACCCTGGAGGCCCTTCGTTCGTCTCATGTGAGGTCATGGTCATGAATGCCGGCCCGAACCCCTCTCCCGAAGAGCCGAAGGGCCCGGCGGGAAGGACGCGGCTGCCCTGGAGCCGATCCGAGGCCTTGCGCTTCTGGATGGTCGCCGTCGCGACGACGGCTCTTCTCGAAACCGCGGTCGTCGCCTTGGGCGTGGCGTTTCCGGCCGCTTCGGCGCCGCCCCAGCAGACCGTCCGAGTCCTCGCGCTTGCGGCCCTCCTCCCGATTCTGTTTCTCTCCCTCGCGCGCTTCGCGGAAAAGAAATATCAGCGGCGCCCGACGAAGGCCTTCCAGATCTCGCAATTCGGGTTTTATCTCGTCGGGACCGCGCTCGTCAGCGCGGGCTTCGTGAGGCATCGGGCCAACCTCGACCCGTCTCTCCCGCTGCTTTTCGCAGGAGAGGTTCTCCTCGGCGCCGCCGCGCTTCTCCTCGCCGCGTGGATCGTGAGCGTGCTCCTCTGCACACCCACGAAAGACACCCTCACGATTCCCTGACCCGACGTCCCACGGCGGGCACCCGTAGAATCCGTGCTGATGCGGCGGGGCCGAGCGCTCTCCTTCCTTCTCCGGCTCCTGCCGATCGCGGCCATGGGGCTGACGGTCCCGGCCCGCGCCGCTTCATCTCCGACCACGCTTTCTGCCTGGTTGAAGATCGTTCCAGGAGCCGCCCGCATCGGGCGGCTCACCTCCCTCGCCGCCGCCCCGCTCTCGCCAAACGCGCCCGGTCTCCTCCTGAAGCTCGACTCGGAAGGTTGGAAGCCCGGCAATGCCGCCGCGCGGGACGCGGTTCGCGCTCTGGCCAGGGAAGCGCATCGCCGGGGCTGGCGGTGGGGCCTCTCGCTCGAGCTGCCGGACGTGACGATTCCGGCGGATGTGCGCGCCGCCGAGGCGGCCACCGTCGAAGAGCTGTGGCCCGGACTCGGAGAGATTCTCAGGGTCGCAAAGGATGCGGACCTCGTCGCGATCGACTTCCAATACACGAGGGTTCCGGGAATTCATGACTTCGGGCACCCTCAGGAAGGCACATTCGACCCGAAGGCGCGGGCCTATTTGCTTAGAAAGGTAGCTGCGGGTGCGCGCGCGGCAGCCCCCCAAGCGCGTCTCGTCCTCGCCGCCGGTCCCCTCGCGAGAGGCGAACTTTTCCCCGCCGACGTCCGCAAACTCCTTTCAGAAGAAAATACCGCGTATTTCGACTTCGTCGGCGCGACCCCTCTCGCGTCGCCAAAACCCGGCGAAGTCCGAGTGGCGATCGATGACGTCGCCTTCGGCAAGCCCGCTCTCGTCGACCTCGATTCCTCCGGAGTCCGCTCCCCTGCGGACCTCCTCGCCGCCGCCGCGCGCCTCGCGCCGGAGAACGTCCCGTTCGTCGTCGCGAGCCCGGCGTGGGATCCCTCGAGGGACGCCGCCCTCGAGCGCCTCGCACGCCTCCTCGACGGCGATTTCGGGCCCGATTCCCGCGCGGCGACGGCCTCGGCGGCGGGCGGCGAAGCCCTCGACGTCTTCCGATTCGTCGAGAGAGCCGATCTCGGCGGCGTCGTCCTGGTCCCGGGGACCTCGCCGGCGGCGGGCCTCCCGTCCGGCACCTTCACGCTGACCCTCGACGAGACGGCATACGCCTCGGCCGAAGTCTTCGAGCTTGCGACCGGCGCCTCGAAAAAATTCGAAGTTCCCGCCCGCTCCGTCCCGGCCCGTCTCTCGCTCTCTCTCGGAAACGGCCCTCTCGGCGTGCGTCTCCTCGCCCGGGAAAAGCTCCCTTCGGAGGCCGCGAAGGCCGCTGTCGGCGTCGCCGTGACTCGCGGCATCACGGCCGACGAGATCCTCGCGAAACATCAGGCGTGGCGCGCCGCCCGCGACTCACGGTGGAAGACGCTCACGGCGCGGAGCACGATGTCGATGCGTTTTCGCTTCGCGGAATTGAACAACACGTTCGACCTCGCGCTCGCGGGGCCGTTCTTCTACGAAAAAGGCGGCAGCTACGACTGGGCCTGGAGCGAGGCGTACTTCAACGGCGTGCGCTGGAAAGGGAAGAAGATCCCCGAGCTGCCTCTCCTGCAGCCCGAGAAGGTCTCGGACATGCCGCTCGCCCTGACCTTCGACGACGCCTACGCCTACACGCTCGCGGGGCAGGACACCGTGAACGGCATCCCCTGCTGGGCGCTCGATTTCACGCCTCGCGCCGCGGCCTCCGACAAGCCTCTCTACGCCGGAACGGTCTGGGTCGCCAAGGCGGACTTCGCGGCAATCCGGACGCGCACGCGCCAGCTCAACCTCACGGCCGAGATCCAGGCCGTGGACGAGATCTCGGATTTCGGCGAGGTGCCCGCTCCCGACGGCGGGCCTCCTCTTCGCCTCCCCACGCACACGACCGGACAGTGGATTCTCAAGACGTTTTCGCGAACCACCGTGATCGAGCGGGAGAGCACGCTTTCGAACGTGCGGCTCGATCCCCCGGGGTTCGTCGCCGAGCGTCAGGCGGCCTTCGCCTCGCCGGACGTCATGGTGCGGGACACCGAGAAGGGCGTGCGGTATCTCGAGAAGACGAAGGAAGGCGGGCGCGTCGTCACCTCCGATACGAAGCGCACGCATCTGTTCGGTCTCGGCGGTGTCTTCTACGACAGCTCGTTCGATTACCCCCTCCCCCTTCTCGGCGTGTATTACGTCGACCTCGACTTTCACAAGAGGCACGAGCAGCTGCAGGTTTTTTTCGGTGGGGTCCTCCTCGCCGCCTCGTACAACCAGCCGCGCCTCTTCGGGACGGCCATCGATGCAGGCATCGACGTCTTCGGCATCGCGATCCGGGGATCGGACGCGCTGTTCGTGGACGGGACGGAGGACAAGCTCCAGCGTGTGAAGTCGCGCTCGTTCGCGGGGAGCTTCAAGGCGGGCATTCCCCTCGGGCGGCACGTGAAGCTGTCGGCGACGCTCGGCGAGACCCATCGCGACTTCGCCGCCGACGACACGGAGACGTCGCCCGCGTTCGTCGTTCCGTCCGACCACTGGGTCACGCGGCTCGAGGGGCAGGCCGTCTGGGACCTCCGCGGATGGGCGCTCTCCGGACGGTACGCATGGAACAGGCGCTCGCGCTGGGATCCGTGGGGCCCCGCCGGCAACCCGGACTACGCCCCGGGCAAGGACGAGTACCGTACGTATTCCCTCCAGCTCTCCAAGGACTTTCACCTCCCGCGCTTCCAGCGCATTCAGGCGTCTCTTTCGTATCTCGGCTCGGACAACACGGACCGCTTCTCCAAGTACAGCTTCGGGTTCTTCGGCGGAACATCCCTGCGGGGCTTCCGCTCGGGTGCGCTGCGGGCCGAGGAGGCCGTCACGTCGAGGTTCGCCTACGGATACGTCTTCGGCGACGTCCTGCGCCTCGAGGTCGTCTACGACGACGCGCGCGTCAAGGACCTCGCGGCCGGGCTCGACTGGGCCTACTTCAGCGGAGCGGGCCTCTCGGGCGAGGTGCCCGGCCCCTGGTCCACGCTCGTTCGATTCGACGCCGGGACGCCCGTCGCCGGCCGCAACCGCGGCCAGACCGGCTTCGTCGTGAGCCTCACGTTTCTGAAGATCTTCTAACGAAGCAGCAGGCAGTGAACGCCGCCCTCGCCGCTCGGGAAGAGCGCGACGGGGACGACGGACAGACCGTTCGCCTCGTAAAGCGCCCGCTGCCCGTCGAAGAGCGGGTTCGGGCTCGTGGCCGCCTCGTCGATCTCGCGCCATGCATCCCGAAGGCTCGCGTCGAGACTCGCGAACGCCGTTTCCGTGGGGGCGGTCTCCCACGCGTCGAGGCGTCCCTGCAGGGTGAAGAGCGCGTCCTGCAGCTGCGCCATCGCGCTCCTGACTCCCGGCGCCGGAGGCCGGTGCTCCGGGTAGCGAGCGAGGAGCACGACGGGCCTGCCCGAGGTCGCGTCGATGAACTTGCTCACGTTCACCGGCGAGCGTACCGGATGGTCTTCGAACGGGAGGCGCACGACGCGGTAGCCGCGCGCCTCCATCTGGCTCGCGACGAGGTCGTACTCCTTCTGGACGTCCCGGACGAACGCCTCGGGAAGGGCCTCCCGCGAGTTCGCGTCGACGGGAGCCTTTTCGTATGTCGGCACGAACGCGACCGTCTCGGTGAGGTTCCGCATGGCCGCGACCGCCATGTCCGCGTGGAACAGCTCCTCGCTCCCCCGCGACGGGTCGCGGAGCGCGCCCTCTCCGAGGATCAGCACTTCGACGCCGAAGAAGGCCGACGAGAACGCGCGCCGGACTTCCTCGATCTGCTCCGTCGTCATCGGACGTCCGACGAGGGATTTTCCGTCGCGCCTTTCGAGATAGCGGATCGCGCGATGACGGCCGACGAGGAGCCCGATCGAGCCGTCGGGAAGCCAGCTCAAAGCGAGGTCGCCGCCTTCCGTATTGATGTCGCCGACGTGGACGCCGCGGAGCCGGCACACGGAAAAGTCGCCGGGAAAGGCCTTCGAGATCCGCTCGACCGGCTCGGCATACGTGGGATCCGTGTCACCGCCGACGCCGAGGACGAGCCGGCCGGCGCGGTCGTGACCCAGGATCTCCGCCATGTCCTGCGGATAGGGGAGCGGTCGCGACACGCGGAAAAACCTCGTCCGCGCCTGGATCGTCGCCTGCGTCCAGCCGTGGCGCGTCGCCAGGTACGCACGGAAATCAGCCTCTTCCTCGCCCGAAGCCTCGGGGACCGTCGCCGGGTCGGGCACGGCCACGAAGAACGTCGCGTAGGCCGGCAGCACCTTCATGCTGTCTCCCTGCAGGAGCTCGAAGTCGAGGGCATAGAGCCGGCGCCTGAGGTCCACGATCCGCGGATCGGTCGCGCCGCGCAGAGGATTCCGGCCGGACGCTCCGTGGGGGCGGAGGCCGATCACCACGCGCGCGAACGGCCGTTCCGACTCCGGCAGGAGGACGAGATCCTGTCCGGCGATTTCGATCGGCCTGAAGCGCGAGGAGAGCGCCGGAGGCTTCGGGGCGAGAAAGATCGCGAGCGCGGCGGCGCCGGCGAGCGCCGCGATGCTGCCGAGAACCGCGACGCGGTGTCCTTTCATCAGCCCGTTCCGACCGTGAGGATCAGTCTACGCCGCGACCCGTACAATCCCGGCGCGATGCGCCGCCTGCTCCTCGCCCTTTTCGTTCTGCTCGCGTTCGTTCCCGGCGCTCGCGCGCGCGGCGCGGGATGGTCGCTCGCGGACGAGAGGCGGATGGCCGCCGACGCGGCTTCCTTCGCGCCTCCGGATTTCAAGCGCCAGCTCGCCAGGCACTCGCGGCGCCTCATGCAGGGCGTGAGCGACGCGGCTGCCGCCGAGACCGGTGCCCGCACGGCTGCAGCCCATCGCGTCGCGGCGGGCCGCGGCGCGCGCGCGCTGGCGGAATCGATCCGCCGTCACACGCCCTTCGACGAGATCGCCTACCAGGCCGGGGGGATCGTCCACGAGCTCGCACGGGCGTTCCCTCCGCCGCCAGCGCCGGCCGCGGACGTATCGGCGGGCGCCCGCTTCCTCGGCTTCCCCGTGGAGACCTTCGCGGCCCCCGAGAAGCTCGTGTCGGACGCGTTGCCCTCCGGCACGGCGCGCGAATGCTACGACGCGTCCGTCACCCTCACGGCGAGGCTCCTCGCCTGGATCTGGAAGACCGCCGGTGGCGACGCTTCTTCCGTCGCGCGGTACCCCTTCTCGAAAGGACCTTACGTCGTTCGTGAGTGACCGCCTCGCCCTCCTCTCCGTCTCCGAGCGCAGCGGCCTCGTCGAATTCGCGCGCGTTCTCGCCGGACTGGGCTTCGGACTCGTCTCGACAGGCGGCACGGCGGCGCATCTCGCGGCCGCGGGTCTCGGCGTCACCAACGTCTCGGATCTCACCGGTTTCCCCGAGGTCTTCGGGGGTCGCGTGAAGACGCTCCATCCCAGGCTTTTCGGCGGCATCCTGTTCGACCGTTCCGAGGAACGGGACCGCGTCGAAGCCTCCGCGCACGGCGCCTCGCCCATCGATCTCGTCGTCGTGAATCTCTACCCGTTCGAGGAAGCCGTCGCCAGAGAGAACGTGGACTTTCGCGAGGCCATCGAGAAGATCGACGTCGGCGGCCCCTCGCTGCTGCGCGCGGCCGCGAAGAACCACGCCCATGTCGGAGCCGTATGCGATCCCCGGGACTACGCCGCCGTCGCCGAAGAGCTGACGAAGAGCGGTGGGACCCTCAGCGACGTGACGCGCAGGCGTCTGGCCGCGAAGGTTTTCCGGCGCACCGCAGCCTACGACGCCGCGATCGCCCGCTGGTTCTCGGGAGAGACGGGTGAAAAGTTTCCCGAACTCCTGTCGCTCTCCTTCTCGCTCGGAGCACCGCTGCGCTACGGCGAAAACCCGCACCAGAAGGCGTCGCTCTACGTGGATTCCGCAGCCGGGCCTCCCGCTCTTTCGCGCCACCGGTTCATGCAGGGGAAAGAGCTCTCGTACAACAACTTCCTCGACGCGGACGCGGCGCTCTACACGTCGCGCGTCGTGGGACCCAACGCGCTCACGATCGTGAAGCACCGCGTCCCCTCGGGCGTCGCCACGGGGGACACGATGGCCGAGGCGTTCGAGGCCGCCTGGGCTTCCGATCCCGTCTCGGGCTTCGGCGGCGTCGTCGCGTACACGGGCACGCTGGACGCCGGGGCGGCGACCACGATCACGTCGCGCTTCCTCGAAGTCATCGTCGCGCACGAGGTGACGGACGGGGCAAAGCCGGTCCTCGCCGGGAAACCGAATCTCCGCGTCCTGACCGTCTCGCCGGAAAGAGACGCCCGCCCTCGCCTCGAAGTTCGGGCCATCGACGGCGGACTCCTCGTCCAGGAAGGCGATCTCGCTCCCGACGAGCCGTCGGAATGGAAGGTCGTCACGAAACGGGTGCCGGACGATTCCGAAAGGCGCGCGCTCTCGTTCGCGAACCGCGTTCTCCGCGGAGTCGTCTCGAACGGCATCGTCGTGGCAGGCGAGACCGCGACGTACGGCATCGGCGGCGGGCGGACGAGCCGCGTGGACGCGTGCCGGGACGCCGTCGGCAAGGCCGGAGCGCGCGCGAACGGCGCGGTCGCGGCCTCGGACGCGTTCTTCCCTTTTCCGGACGGCCTCGAGGTGCTCGCGGCGGCGGGAGTGACGGCGATCGTCCAGCCGGGCGGCTCCGTGAGGGACGCCGCCGTCATCGCCGCTGCGGACGGCGCGGGGATTGCAATGATGTTCACGGGGAAGAGACATTTCAGACATTGAGAGAAGAAGAAGAGGAAGATTTTCTTAGAAAGTGAATGCATCCCCGAGCATCCCGACCGCGCGCCGTAGTTTGTTCGGCGTCGCCTTTCTCGCCTGCGTCTTCGCCTTCGAAGCACGGCCGGCGAAGCCGGCCGCAACGCCATCTCCTCCCGCCACGGCATCCCTCGACTCGCGATCCGTCCTCGCGAGCGTCCGAAAAGCCTATTCCTCCACTCCCTCCGTCGGCTGCACGTTCGTGCAGACGTACGCGCCCGCCGGGTTCGCGGAGACCGCGCCCGAGACCGGACGGCTCGTCCTGCAGGCGCCGGACCGCGTGCGCTTCGATTACGACGGGCCGGAGGGAAAGGTCTTCACGTTCGACGGCAAGGCCGGCCGGCAGTACGTTGCGGCGGATCGGCAGCTCGTCGTGCGGAGCCTCAGCCCCGCGGAGATCGCGCGGTTGCCGATCGTGTTCCTGGAGAGCCCCGACGCGCTTCTCGCGCGCTACGCGGCGCGCGCGGCCGCGATCGACGCCGGCCTGACCGAGCTCACCCTCACCCCTCGCGCCGGCGGCGATCCGAAATCGATCACGCTTCTCGCTGCGGCTTCGGGAGAGGTGAAGAGGCTCGTCCTCGTGGATGCCTCGGGCAACCGCACGACGTTCACGTTCACGCAGAAGGTGCCCGGCCCGAAGCTCCCGGATACCGATTTCGCCCTCGTGCCGCCCGCGGGAACGAAGATCCTCTCGGAGTGAGCCATGGCCGAACCCACATTCGACGTCGTCTCGGAAGTCAACCTGCCCGAGGTCGCGAACGCGGTCTCGCAGGCCAGGAAGGAAGTCGCGCAGCGCTTCGACCTGAAGGGCACCGCGGCCGGAATCGAGCAGAACGACAAGGAGCTCACGCTCACCGCGAACGACGAGTTCGGCCTGAAGGCCGTGACGGATCTCCTCCAGACGAAGCTCGCGAAGCGTGGAGTCTCCCTGAAGGCCCTCGACTACGGCCCGATCGAACCCGCGTCCAAGGGCACGGTGCGACAGCTCGTGACGATTCGCCAGGGCATCTCCTCGGACAAGGCGCGCGAGATCGTCAAGGCCATCAAGGACAGCAAGCTGAAGGTGCAGGTCGCGATCCAGGGCGAGCAGCTGCGGGTCTCGGGGAAGAAGAAAGACGACCTGCAGGCCGCCATCTCCCTGATCCGCGGGGCGGACTTCGGTATCCCCCTCCAGTTCACGAATTTCCGCGGCTGACAGCGGTAAGATGCACCGCCGAGATGAGCCAGACCTCGCTGAAAGACCGGCTGCTCGTCGCCACGCTCCCCGCCGACGAGAGGGAGAACGGGCGGCGCCTCCTCTCGGCTCTCGCGCCGATCGAAGGCAAGCTGAAGCTCGTCGAGGCCCGCCTCCAGGAGCGCACCCGCTCGGGCATTCCCACGATCTCCCTCATCGGCGACTACCTCGTCGAAGGCGGCGGCAAGAGGATCAGGCCCGCGCTCCTCCTTCTCGGCTCGCATCTCCTCGGGTGCGAAGGCGACCGGGACGTGAACTACGCGGCGATGATCGAGTTCATCCACACGGCGACGCTGGTGCACGACGACATCATCGACGACGCCGAGCTCAGGCGCGGCCGGCCGAGCGTGAACCGGCGGTGGGGGAACGAGCTGACCGTCCTCTTCGGCGACTTCCTGTACATGAAGTCCATGGAGATCGCGCTGGAGGAAGGGGACCTCAGGGTGCTGCGCCTTCTTTCGGACGTGACGCTCCGGATGACCGAAGGCGAGATCATCGGCGCCGAGCGGCGCGGGCTCCTCGACCTCACGCTCGAGGGCTATCTCGACATCGTGCGCCGCAAGACCGCCCTCCTCTTCGCGGGCGCCTGCAAGATCCCGTCGTTTCTCGTGACGGAAGCGTTCGGCGAGAGCCGCGAAGTCTGGGGCGAGCGCCTCTGGGAATACGGAATGTCGCTCGGGATCGCTTTCCAGCTCCAGGACGACCTGCTCGACTACACCGCGAAGGAAGCGGACCTCGGCAAGCCCGTTCTTTCCGACCTCAGGGAGGGCAAGCTCACGCTGCCCCTGATCCTTTGCCTGCCGCACGCGACGCGGACCGAGCGCAAGCTCGTCGAGACCGTCGTGGCCGAGCAGGGCTTCGCTTCGGTCACGCCCGAACAGATTCTCGGGATCGTCCATCGCCTCGGCGCCCTCGAGCGCGCCCACGAGATGGTCGAGACCCACGCGGAGAGGGCCCGGGAAATCGCCTCCCTCTTCCCCGAAACGGCCTCGAGGGAGGGTTTTCTCCTCGCCGCCGAATACGCCGCAAATCGGCGTAAATAATTAGAAATAGAAGATTTAATTTCTTCGAATGAAAATAGGTTAAAGGCTAAGATTGCCTAATGATCGCCCCGCCATAGCCATCTGTACACCTAGGGCCCGAATTTAGTAAGGCACTTTCGAAGAAATCCCTTCTTTTTTCTGGTTCTTATCTTGATTTCTACGATTTTAGGTTCTAAGCTCTCCCCAACATATCGTGGGTCACAGATCAGCTCCCACAACCCGTGAACGGTCAGGAGAGCGAATGATCGAAAAGCTGTTCCGGTCTTTCCGGTCGCCCTTCAGCGCAACCTCCCGCGAGGACTTCACCCTCGAGGAGGAGGTCGCGCTTTACCGCCACCGCGCGGAAGTCGCGCTCGAAGAGGAACGCTACAACGACGCCCTCGTATTTCTCGCGAAGATCCTGCGGCTCAATCCCTACGATCTGCAGGCGCGGATGACCGTCGCCCACACGTACCATTACGCGCTGAGCGAGCCGACGAAGGCCCTCCTCACGTACGAGAAGGTCGTCGCGGCGTCCGGTTACGACGAGTCGAATTCCTATGCCGTCGCGGCCCGCGAAGGCATTCGCGAGCTGGAGGGAGCGATCGACACGGCGGTCCTTCCCCTCGACGAGCTCATGGAAGAGGACGAATCCCTCGAAGACGACGGCGGTCGCGTCCACAACGTCGCCGGATAGCGGGCTTCCCCCGAATCCCTTTTCTTCCATCCTTTCAAGTCGCCATCGACCCGCTCCCGCGGGCCGGTGACGACGTTGACGCGCCGGCCGGAGCCGATGTTAAGATCGAACGTGCCCCGGCTGGCGACCTCCTCCCCCCCTCACGCCGTCGCCGTCATCCCCTCCCGCTACGGGGCGGAGCGCTTTCCGGGTAAGCCGCTCCATCCGATCGCCGGAATTCCCATGGTCCTACGGGTCCTCGAGCGCGCGCGCGCGGCGAGACGGATTTCGACGGTCCTCGTCGCGACAGACGACGAGAGGATCGCGCGAGCGGTCGAAACCGCCGGAGGCCGGGCAGTGATGACGGACCCGGCGTTGCCGTCGGGCACGGACCGGGTCTGGGCGGCCGTGAAAGACCTGGAAGTGGATGTCGTCCTGAACGTGCAGGGGGACGAGCCTCTGATGGATCCCGAGAACATCGACCGCGTGGCGGGTTTTCTCCTGGAGCATCCGGAGTTTCCGCTGGCGACGGTCGCGCTTCCCATCGACGACCCAGCCGAGATCGCGAATCCGAACAACGTCAAGGTCGTGCGCGGCGACGACGGCAGGGCTCTCTACTTTTCGCGCGCCGCTCTCCCCTACCGCCGGAGGCCCGAGACCGCGCTGCCGACGCTCAAGCACCTCGGCCTCTACGGCTACCGCAAGGACGCGCTGAGGCGCTGGACGAGCCTGCCTCAGCACGCCCTCGAGCGCGCCGAGAGCCTCGAGCAGCTCCGCGCGCTCGCGGCGGGAATGGCGATGGCGGTGCTGGACGCGGCCAGCGACTCGATCGGAGTGGACACGGAAGAAGATGCAAAGAGAGTAGAAGAGATTCTTCTCGCGGAGGTGTAGGGTGGGAACCAAATACATTTTCATCACCGGCGGCGTGGTCTCGGGCCTCGGCAAGGGCATCGCCGCGGCGTCGATGGGCGCGCTCCTGGAAGCGCGGGGGTTCCGCGTCACTCTCCAGAAGTTCGACCCCTACCTGAACGTGGATCCCGGCACGATGTCGCCGTTCCAGCACGGCGAGGTCTACGTGACCGACGACGGCGCCGAGACCGACCTCGACCTCGGGCACTACGAGCGGTTCACCTCCGCCGTCACCGGGAAGGCGAACAGCGTGACGACCGGAAAGATCTATCTCTCGGTCATCGAGAAGGAGCGCCGCGGCGACTTCCTCGGGAAGACGGTTCAGGTCATTCCGCACATCACGGACGAGATCAAAGACTGCATCCGCCGCGTCGCGGGCGACAACGACGTCGTCCTCGTCGAGATCGGCGGCACCGTCGGCGACATCGAGTCTCTGCCGTTCCTCGAGGCGATCCGCCAGTTCCGCCAGGACGTGGGCCGCGGCAACGCGATCAACGTGCATCTCACGCTCGTGCCGCACATCGCGGCGTCCGACGAGCTGAAGACGAAGCCCACGCAGCACTCCGTCAAGGAGCTTCTCTCCATCGGGATCCAGCCGGACATCCTCCTCTGCCGGGCCGACCGCTCCATTCCCGAGGAGATGAAGAAGAAGATCGCGCTCTTCTGCAACGTGGACGAGCGGGCCGTCATCACGGCGCGCGACGTCCCGTCGATCTACGAGGTGCCGCTCGCGTTCGCGCGCGAGGGGCTCGACGAGATCCTCCTCGACTACCTCTCCCTTCCCCACTACGACCGCGACCTCGCGAAGTGGGATTCGATCGTGAACCGCGTCAAGAACCCCCAGGAGGAGGTCACGATCGCGTTCGTGGGCAAGTACGTGCAGCTCGGGGACAGCTACAAGTCCCTGAACGAGGCGCTCCACCACGGCGGCATCGCGAACAACGTGAAGGTCAGGATCTCGTTCGTCGATTCCGAGGAGCTGGAGACGGCCGGCTTCCCCGAGACGCTCGCCCGCGCGGACGCGATCCTCGTGGGGCCGGGCTTCGGCCGGCGCGGCATCGAAGGGAAGCTGAAGGCGATCCGACTCGCGCGTGAAACGAAGGTCCCGTTCTTCGGAATCTGTCTCGGGCTTCAATGCGCCGTCATCGAATACGCGCGGAACGTCTGCGGCATCAAGGACGCGAACTCGACGGAGTTCGAGCCGAACGCGCCGCACAAGGTCATCTTCATGCTGCGCGACCTCATCGGGGTCGAAGCGCTCGGCGGCACGATGCGTCTCGGGAAGTACCCGTGCGACCTCGCGGAGGGCACGCTCGCGCGGCGCGCGTACGGCGAACCGACGATCTGGGAGCGCCACCGTCACCGCTACGAGGTGAACCAGGAGTACCTGCCGGCGCTGCGCGACGCCGGCATGACGTTCTGCGGCATGTCGCCGGACCGGAAGTTCGTGGAGATGATCGAGCTCTCCGACCACCCGTGGTTCCTCGGCTGCCAGTTCCACCCCGAGTTCAAGAGCAAGCCCACCGCGCCGCACCCGCTCTTCAAGGACTTCGTCCGCGCCGCCCGCGCCCACAAGCACGCGCGGCAGGAAGGTGTCGACAAGAAGAGCGCCGAGCTGGTGCCCGCCGTCGTCGCGCCGGCGAACCTTCCGACCCCGAACGGCCAGTCGGCGTGACGGACGTCGTCTCCTTCGACCCGAAGAGCCGCTACGGGAAGACGGCGGAGCGCTGGGGCAACCTTCTCCTCCCGGAGGGCGCCGCCCGCATCGACACGCGCTTCGCCTTCGAGGGCCAGCCCGGGACGACGTATCGCGTGCTGCGCGAAAACGTCTTCCCGCAGGATCCGGCGAAACGCCTTTATTACTACCTGCGCACGTCCGACAACCCGAACAACTCCTGACGCGCGCTCAGGAGCAGAGGGCCGACAGAGCCCGGGAAGCGCGGTCGATCTTCCGGTAGACGGGGATTCCGCCGCGCTGGAGGACGGCGACGAAATCGTCGTAGAGGCGTCCGGAGTCGACGTTCACGACGAGCGGCTTCTTCGTCGCGCGGAAGAGGCGCAGCAGCTCCTGGGCGAGCGCGCCCTTCGAAAACAGGTTCTCGGAGTGCGCCCCGAAAGGATCCGGCGCGAGGATGTCGAGCGACGGCGTGACGGGGATCGGAGACACGAGAAGGGAATCCACGCCGGGATCGTCGAGGAGCGCCGCCGCCGCTTCCACGAACGCGGGTGTCTCCGCCATGGGCGTCGCGTCGATGGGGTTCGTCGCATGGGCGATGGCCGGAAGGCACGCGCGAAGACGGGCGAGCGTCGGTTCCGCGAGCGTTGCCGGCGTCAGGCCGTAGAGCTTGTCCAGAACGGCCGCGCATTCGAAGCCGGCGTTCGAGAGCACCGCGAGACGCCGGCCCGCGGGCAGCCGGTCGCCGAGCATCGTATAGGCCTTCGTGTAGTCCTCGAACATGTCGAGCGACTGCGCGACGAGAACGCCCGCACCCTCGAGAAGCGCTTTCGCGACCGCATAGTCGCCGGCGAGCGAAGCCGTGTGGCTGCGCGTGGCCTCGGCGCCGAGCGCCGTCTTGCCAGCCTTGAAGAGAATGACGTGGCGTCCCTCCTGCGTGACGCGGCGCGCCACACGCGCGAACCGCTCTCCGTCCATCGGCGCGAACCCTTCGACGTAGAAGACGAGGAGGCGGATGGTCGCGTCGTCGGCGAAGTACTCGAGGAAATCCGCCGCAGTGAGATCCATCTGGTTGCCGTACGAGATCGACGCGCGGGGGAACACGATGCCGTCGAGGTTGCTCGTGAGCGAGACGAGGTACGCCCCGCTCTGGCTGACGGCCACGAGGCCGTCGCCCGGCGCGTCGTGGAACGGCAGCTTGTACTGAGGAAGGAAGAAGGTGTTGTACTGCCTCTTCGAGACGATGCCGAGGCAGTTGCCGCCCACGAGCACGGGCCCGCCGTCCGGCCTCGCGTGCGCGGCGGTCAGGGTTCCACGGAGTCGCGCTTCGAGATCGGCGTGGCCCGCCTCGCCGAAGCCGCCCGGAATCAGAATCACGGACTCGGCTCGGCCGCGGGCGAGTGCTTCCACGACTTCCGTCGCCGCGGGGGCCGGCACGGAGACGACGGCGAGGTCGACTCTCTCGGGCAGAGCGTCCACGGACGGGACGCATGGCACGCCGTCGATCGATTTCTCCTGCGCGTGGACCGCGAAGAGGTGGCCGTAGGCGATGCCGTCGGACTGCTTGAGGTTCCGGAGGATGATCCGGCCCGGGTTCATCGCGTGTGCGGAAGCGCCGATGACTGCGGCGCTCCGGGGGGCAAGGAGTCGAGAGATCTTGGAGAGGGGACGCGGCGAAAGAGCAAGGCGCCGGGAGGAGATCCGCGCCTTCCCGTCCGCGACCACCCATCGCCCATCCGTCGTGAGCAAGAGCGGGTTTACTTCCAGTTCTTCAAGAGTCGGATTGCCCAGTGAGTTGTCAGGAGAATAGGAGAGAAGATTCTTAGAGAGGTTTTCGAGGCGAACGGCCACCTCGTCGAGCACGAGCGGCGCCTGCGCCTGCCCTCTATTCCTTTCAAAGAAAATCTTCAACGCCGGATTCTTCTCGACTCCAGCCCGGAGGCCCCGCTCCACCTCTCCGGGCTGCAAGATCACAGTCGTCGCCCCCGGCGCAAGCTCGCCGTACCACTCGGTCAGAACGCCGCCGAGGCCGAAGACGAGGACGGGCCCGAACGCGGGGTCGTGCTTGAAGGAGAGGAGCGCCTCGGCCGCGGGTGTGCCGGAGGCGGGAACGAGCTTCTCCACGACGAGGATCCCGAGGCGCTGGGCTGCGGGCCCTCGGCGGGAAACGTTTTCCCACATCGTCCTCGCCGCAGCGATGACCGACGCAGGAGATTTCTTTGAAAATGAGAATCCGCCGACGTCGGACTTGTGGGCGAGATCCGGTGAGACGATCTTGAGGACGACTTCGTCCCCTCTCGACCCTTCTAAGAAATCTTCAATCTCCGTGGGCACCAGCCCCGGCGCGCCGCTCCAGAAGACGTGTCGCGGCACGTCGAAGCCCGCCGCGCCGAGCAGCGCGTAGACCTCGTGCTCGAAGAGCGTCGCGCGGCCGTCCGCACGCGCCTTCCGGAGGATCGCCGCCGGTGAAACGGCGTCTACCGCGGCCGCTCCGCTCATCCCGGGAAGCCGCGGAGCTGAAGCTCCATGGCTTCGAGGCCGTCGAGCATCCGCGTGACCTCGACGCACTGGTCGCAGTTCGCGTGCACGCTCTGGCACGGGACGCCGTCCGACTGGTGCTCGGGACAGCGCGGCTCGCGCGCCATCTGGAAGAGGGCTTCGATGAGCGCCTTCACGCGCGTCTTCAGCGAGGACTCCGGGACGTCGCGCAGGCCCATGAGCAGGCGGTACTCGGCGGGTGTCAGGGAAACGGGGATCAGGTCCTGGGTCATGGTGTCCTCCGCGTTCAGTTCGGAGCCGGCGTGACGGATCGCATCCCCCAGGAGAAGGCCTCTTCGTTCAGGGGAATCAGCGCGCACTTGTCCTTGAGGGCGAGGCGAATGGCGGTGCGGAAGGTCTCGGCGGGAAAGAGCCTCGTCGCGGCCTGGAGCGCGCCGAGCGCGACGATGTTCTTCACCATCGCCTTGCCGAGGTCCACGGCGATCTCGGTGAAGGGCACGCCGAAGACGCGCACGCCGTCGCGGAACGCGGGCGGGTTCTTCACGACGGAGCTGTCGTAGAGGATGGTCCCGCCGACCGGCACGTCCGGAGCGAACTTCGCGAGGCTCGGGGCGTTGAACGCGACCAGGATCGCGGGATGCGGAGATGCCGGCGACAGGACCTCGTCGGCGCTCACGTGCACGTCGGCGTACGAGGTGCCGCCGCGCGACTCGGGCCCGTAGCTCGGGATGTGGGTTGCGTCGTAGCCCTCGTGGATGGCCGCGCGCGTCAGGAGCATCGCCGCCGTCTGCGCGCCGTCGCCTCCCGCGCCCGCGAGCTTCAGGGCGATGTCCGTGCCGCCGAGATGCGTGGGGAATCCGGCCGCGAAGCGCTCGGGGCGCTCGGCGGAAGCTCCGATCGCCGCGAGGAGGCTCTCGGCGTCGAAGCGCGGCTTCCCGAGGTGGAACGAGGGCTCTACGACGACGTCCTTCTTCACGCCGAGCGGGAAGACCGGAAGCATCTTCTCCTTGACCCAGCGCTCCGTCTCCTCGGGCGTCATCCCGAGGTGCGTCGGGCATTCGGCGAGCACCTCGACGAACGCGAGGCCCCGGTTCTCGGCCTGCAGTTTCACGGCCTTCAGGATGGCTTTCTTCGCCTTCATGCGCTGCTTCGCGTCGAAGAGCGCGACACGCTCGACGTACACCGGCCCGTCGAGCCCGGCGACGAGCTCGGCCATCTTCATCGGCTGCCCCATCATGGCCGTGCGGCCTGTCGGGCTCGTGGCGCTCTTCTGGCCGATGAGCGTCGTCGGCGCCATCTGGCCGCCGGTCATCCCGTAGATCGCGTTGTTCACGAAGATCACGGTGATCGGAGTGCCGAGCTGCGTCGCCGAGACGATCTCGGCGAGGCCGATGGAGGCGAGGTCGCCGTCTCCCTGATAGCTGATCACGACCGCTTCCGGATTCGCGTACTTGTGGCCGAGAGCTACGGCCGGCGCGCGCCCGTGGGCGGCCTGCGAGTTCCCGACGTCGAAGTAGTAATAGAGGAAAACAGAGCAGCCGACGGGCGAGATCGCGACCGTGCGGTCCTGGATGCCGAGCTCCTCGATCGCCTCGGCGAGGTACTTGTGCGCGAGCCCGTGTCCGCAGCCGGGGCAGTAGTGCGTCGCGTGGCTCTTCAGCCCTTCTCCGCCCGCGTGGCGCTCGAACTTCTCGTAGAAGACGCTCATGCCGGCACCTCCTGGGAAACGCGGACGGCCGCGGCGATCTCGGCCGCCTGCGGCAGGATGCCGCCCGAGTGCCGGACGCTTTCGATGGCGGGCGGCGCGACGCCTGCCTTCGAGAGGGCGAGGCGAAGCTCGTCCTCGAGCTGGCCGTTGCTGGCTTCGACGACGAGGATCCTCTTCACGTTGGGCAGGAACGCTTTCAACGCGGCGATGGGGAACGGCCACAGCGTGACCGGACGAAAGAGGCCCACGGGCACGCCCTCCTTGCGCAGCGTCTCGACCGCGCCCTTCGCCATCCGCGCCGGCGTTCCGAACGCCACGACGAGGGTCGTCGCGTCCGAGCAGGCGAACGCGTCGGACCTCTGCTCGGCTTCCATGCGCTTGTATTTCTCGTTCAGGTGCGCGTTGTGGCTCTCGAGATCCTTCTCGTCGAGGTAGATCGAATTGATGAGGTTGCCGCGGTGGGCGGCGTCGCCGAAGACCGCCCAGTCCGGAAGGCCGGGCTGGATCATCGTGTCCGGGAGCACGACCTTGCCCGTCATCTGTCCGAGGTAACCGTCCGCGGCGATGACGACCGGATTCCGGTAGCGGAACGACAGCTCGAAGGCAAGCCGCGTGAGGTCGAGCATTTCCTGCGGCGTCGAGGGGGCGAGGACGATCGCGTGCGTGTTTCCGTGGCCGAGGCCGCGGCACGCGAGCTTCACGTCGGCCTGCTCGGGGGCGATGTTTCCGAGGCCGGGCCCGCCGCGCATCACGTTCACGAACACGCCCGGCACCTCGGCGCCGATCATGTAGGAGATGCCCTCGAGCATGAGGCTGAAGCCGGGCGACGAGGTGAACGTCATGCAGGGAAGGCCTGCGCCGCCGCAGCCGTACATCATGTTCACGGTCGCGACCTCGCTCACCGCCTGCAGGAAGACGCCATCCAGCTTCGGCATCAGCTTCGCCATCAGCTCGGCGCCTTCGGTGGAAGGCGTGATCGGATAGCCGAAGACGTGACGGCAGCCTGCGACGAGCGCGCCGATCGCCGCGGCGTAGTTGCCTTTCAGGACGAGCGGCGCGACGGACGGCAAGGGAACTTCTCGAGGAGGAATGGGCGCCGGTCGGGGCGGGGCCGCCCGGGTTCCGAACAGCTTTTCCGGGTCCTGGAGCTCGAAGTCGCCTTCCGGCTGCGGCCTCAAGCCGTATGGCTCGGGGCACGCGTCGAGACACAGCCCGCAGCCGTTGCAGGCCTCGAGATTCAGCGCGACCGGCACGAGGCCCGTTCGCGGATCGATCTCGCGGCCCGCCGTGATGCAGTCCTTCGCGCACGCGTCGATGCAACGGCCGCAGCCTTTGCAGAACTCCGGCAGAAGGAAGGGTTTGGGGCGTTCCCTGAGCGCAGTGGGCATGCGGGAACCTCCACGGTCAAGGTACCCGTCTGGACACCTCTTGCGGTATCCCGCAAATGAATCAGGTCCGTCAAAAAAACGGGTAAGAGACTCGCTGGCGTTTCCGGTTTTGAGATAGGATCTCGACGGCAATCCAGGAAGAGGGAACAGCTGGTCGTGACGTGGGCTCGTCCCACGTTCCGATTCGACACACAGATTTCGTACGACGTCGTGACGCGACGAGGAAAGGGCTTTTTTCGATGAGACAGCTCCGCCGCGTGTACGTTTCATCCTTAATTCCGAACCTTCTCGTGGCCGCCACCGTCGCCTGTGCGCTCGCGCTGCTCACCCTCCCGCTTTCAGCCGCAACCGGCGAGGCCCTCGTCACGATGGGTCCGTGTCGCGCCGTGGATACGCGGGGCCCGGCGGGGCCGCACGAGCCTGTGATCGTGAGAATCCGGGTCTCGTTCGCGCCGAGCGCTGGACCTCCGAGTGGCCCCTCTGCGGAATGCGCCGCCCCGTAGACGCGGCTCGCGTCCGGAAGTTCATGGAAGCCCTCGTGCGACCGGTGCCGCGGCGTCACCCGCGTAGAGCTGCGCGTATCCGGCGGCCGTCGGGTCGACGACCGTGACGGTTCGAATGAAACGAGCCGCCGGATCAGGGCGTTGTAGCGCGAATGGGCCGAGTTCGGATCGGAGAGCGCGAGGAGCGCGTAGAGCCGATCCTTGGGCGATGAGAGGGGCTCGGGGATCTGGAGACCGATTCGCCGAAGGCGAGCCGCACCGATCGAAACGAGAAGCGCTTCCTGAGAATCGACCGCGCGAGAGAGGTCTTCGATCCCTCGTGCGACGAATTCGGCCCCCGGCAGATTTTCGGTCACAAACCGATGATACGCGGCGCTTCGTGGCCGGTCAGAAGGGCCTGAAGACTCGCACGGAGCCGCTGCGACCCTCCTCGCCCGCCGTCGCGACGAAGAGGCGCCCGTCCGGGCTGAACGCCAGCGCGACCGGCGGGCCTTCGCCGCCCGGCGAAAACGAGCGCACCCTTTTCCCTTCGTTGTCGAGCTGCGTCAATTCGCGTCCCTCGATCGCCCAGGCGCCGCCGCCGGGCGCCGTGCGGCAGATGACGGCCTGAAGGCGCGCTCGCGCGCACGGGCCCCCAGGGAGATCGGGCTTCTGCACGGGCTGCTGTTTCACCTCCGCGGCGCCGCGCCCGTCGAGAGCGCACCGGACGATCCGTCCCGAGGCGTCCGTGAGGAAAAGCGAGCCGGAGTCGACGGCGATGCCCGTGGGATTTCGCGCGCCCTCGACCTCGAACGCTCCTACCTCCGCAACGCCGCTCACCGCCCCGAGAATCACGACGAGCGAGGTCTCGGGAGAGAACGCGACGGGAGAGGCCCGGAAGAGCTGCCCCGCCACGTCCGTCTTCTTCCGGACCCGGTCCCAGGCGGGCGGCGCGCCCGCGGAGGCGTCGATCGGGTGCGTCGTCTCGCGTCCGCCTTCGTGCCGCGTCTCGGTGACGGAGACGAGGTCGATCCTCGGCGAAAGGACGTCGCCGTCCGTCTCGTTCGCGAGGCGCACGGGCGTGACGAACGTCCCGCCGATCAGGTCGGCACCTTCGAGCGAGAGAACGAGCGCTCCCTTCACGCCGGGCACCTTCAGGGTGAAGCGGTCGATCGGAACGGACTTTCCGCCCTCCGCGAGCGCGATCGCGAAGGCCAGACCGGCCGTGGCGAGGGAAGTCGTTGCCATATCGCCTCAGCGCCCCGCGTCCTTGTCGCGCCTCACGACCACCTTTTGGCCGCGGATCATCGTGCCCCGGAGGGCGCGCATGACGGAATCGGCGATCTTCTCCGGCACCTCGACGAGCGAGAACCGCTCGGCGATCTGGATCGAGCCGACGTCGCGGGGGCTGACCTTCGCTTCGTTGACGATGGCCCCCACGAGATCCCCGGGGCGGACGCCCGCCGCGCGGCCCGCGCCGACGAAGATGCTCGCCGCGTTGCCCGGCTCCCTGGACCCGGACTTGTATTTCGTCCCGGCTCTCGGCGCCCGCGGCGGCGGAGGCGCGGCGACCGCCGGAATCTCGTGCTCGTCCCCGACCGACCCCGAGCCCGCCGCGGAGGGGTCCGCCAGCTTCACGGCCGCCGCGGCCACGTCCATCGGGTCGAATTCCTCGGCGAGCGATTCGACGACGACGCGATAATCCTCGAGCCCGCCGGCGAGGATCGACTCGCGGAGAGACGCGCGGGTCAGCTCGAGGCGCTTCGCGCGCAGGTCGGCGACCGTGGGCACGCTCGCGACCTCGATCTTCTGCTTCGTCAGGCGCTCGATGTTGCGGAGCTGCCAGTGCTCGCGCGGCTCGGCGAGCGTGATCGCGACTCCTTCGCGTCCCGCGCGCCCCGTCCGGCCGATGCGATGGACGTAGAGCTCGGGAGAGGACGGGACGTCGTAGTTGACGACGTGCGAGAGGTGCCCGATGTCGAGGCCGCGGGCCGCCACGTCCGTTGCGACGAGAAGCTCGAGCGTTCCCGCACGGAATTTCTTCATGACGCGGTCCCGGTGCTCCTGCGACATCCCGCCGTGCATCGCCTCCACGCGCAGACCCCGGCCCTTGAGGGTCTCGGTCAGGTCGTCGACCTCGAGACGCGTGCGGCAGAAGACGAGGGCGCCGGCGGGGCTTTCGAGATCGAGGATGCGCCCGAGCGCCGCTCGCTTGTGGCCGCGGGCCACGACGTAGGCCGTCTGCCGGACCTTCGGCATCTTCCCGGGCGCCGTCTTCTCTTTCTCGATCGCGATGCGGACCGGCTCGCGAAGGTGCCGCGCCGCGAGGGTCGCGATGCGCGGGGGAAGCGTGGCGGAGAACAGCGCGGTCTGGCGCGCCTTCGGAGTCGCCGCGAGGATCGCGTCGAGGTCCTCGGCGAATCCCATGTCGAGCATCTCGTCGGCCTCGTCGAGGACGAGCGTACGGAGGCCGCCGAGAGCGAGCGAGCGGCGGTTCACGTGATCGAGCGCGCGCCCGGGCGTCGCGACGACGACGTCCACCCCGCGCTTCAGGGCCTTCAGCTGCGTCTCCATCGACGCGCCTCCGTAGACGGGGAGGACGCGGACGCCGATCTCGCGGCCGTACCGGTGGATCGCCTCGGCGAGCTGCATCGCGAGCTCGCGGGTCGGCACGAGAACGAGGACCGTCGGCGCGACTCCCCTTTCGGTCTCCCCCCCGATGCGGTGGAGGATCGGGAGCGCGAATGCGGCCGTCTTCCCGGTGCCCGTCGCCGCCTGCGCGAAAACGTCACGGCCCTCGAGGAGCGGCGGGATCGCCGCGCTCTGGATGGGTGTGGGCTCCTCGTACCCCAGGGCGGCGAGCGCGCTCACGAGGCGCGCGTCGAGGCCGAGGGCCGCGAAGGGAGACGTGGGGGTCTCGTGCACGGCCCCATTCTGACGCTCTCTCAGCGGATGGCCTCGAAAACCCCCGTGCCCCGGTCCTTCCTCACGTTGTCCCACGCGAACCAGCGGCCGTTCATGGCGACGTAGATGCCGGCCGGCAGCGACTGGACGAAGGAAACCGCGCTCCCGAGGTTGAAGAGGCCGTCGGAGCTCCCGAACGCCCACGGCACCATCGCGCCGGTCAGGACGATCGTCTTGCCCGTTCCGGCGGCGGCGAGAGCGGCGGCCGTCTCGACCATCGTGTCGGTGCCGTGCGTGATCACGATCCAGCTCTCGGGAGCCTCACGGCAGCGCCGGACGATCGTCTCGCGGTCGGCGGACGTCATCTCGAGGCTGTCGATCATCATCAGCGTCTCGACCGAGACCGGCACCCGGCAGCGGCCGAGCCGGAGCATTTCCTGTATGTGCGTGTCCTTGAAGAAAAGGCGGCCCTTCAGCTCGTCGTACTCCTTGTCGAACGTCCCGCCCGTCACGAGGATGCGGATGGCCATCGGGTCGGACCTCCTTCGCCCTCATTCTGTAACATCAGCCCGTGAAGGTCTTCGCGTCGATCACGCCGCATCTTTCCGTCGGGGACCGCTGTGGTCCGGTGTTTTTCGCGGGTCCGTGCGTGATCGAGTCGCGCGCGCACGCCCTGAAGATGGCGAAGGAGCTCAAAAGAGCCTTCGAGGACGCCGGCGTCGCGGACCGCCTCGTCTACAAATCCTCCTTCGACAAGGCGAACCGGAGCGCCCGGGCGAGCTTCCGGGGACCCGGGATCGAAAAGGGGCTCGCGATCCTATCGGAGGTCAAGGAAAAGACCGACCTCCCGATCCTGACGGACGTCCACGAGCCCGAGCAGTGCGCGATCGTGGCGGAGGTGGCGGACGTCCTCCAGATTCCCGCGTTCCTCTGCCGCCAGACCGACCTCGTTCTCGCGGCGGCCGCCACGAAGAAGGCCGTCAACGTGAAGAAGGGCCAGTTCCTCGCGCCGGACGACTGTAGGCAGATCGTGGACAAATGCCACGCGGCCGGGAACACGAACGTGATGCTCTGCGAGCGCGGCACGACGTTCGGATACCACAACCTCGTCGTGGACTTCCGCGGCCTTCCGATGATGCGGGCCCTCGGCGTGCCCGTGGTCTACGACGCGACGCACTCGCTCCAGCTTCCCGGCGGCCTCGGGAACGAGACGGGCGGCTCCCGCGAGTACGCGCCGGCCCTCGCGCGGGCCGCGGCGTCCGTGGGAGTCGACGGCTACTTCTTCGAGGTTCACGACGATCCCGCTCGCGCGAAGTCCGATCGGGCGACGCAGCTTCCGCTCGCGAGCCTGCCGAAATTCCTGTCGGACCTCCTCGCGTTCGACGCGCTCAGGCGGAAAACGCTCTCCTGACGAGACGCGAGACGGCCCTCGTCCGTAAAATCCTCCCGTGGATACGGACGAGCTCAACCAGCTGATCCGGTCGCTCAATCAGGGCGCGTCGTCCGACCGGCGCGAGTCGCCCGAGATCGAGCTCGTGCGTGGGGAAGAGGCCGCTGAGCCGGTTCCCGACCTCGACGCGACGACGAAACTCCCGCCGGCCTCGTTGGACGAGCTCCCTCCCCGCCTCGTGGCGCTCCTGTCCGAGACGGTGCGCCGGGGGGCCACGGATCTCCTCCTCGTGCCCGGCGCCTCGCCGGTCGTCCGGGTCAACGGCGCGCTCGAGAGAGCCGGCGAAGGCGAGGCGATCTCGGCCCGGACGGTATTCGACCTCCTGTCTCCTTCGCTCTCGGGAGATCGGCGGCGCCGATATCAGGAGACGGGCGTCGTGGATCTCTCGCTCAGGCTCGCGGGCCTCGGCCGCTTCCGGGTGAACCTCCACCGCACGCGAGGGGGCACGGCGGCGGCCCTGCGGCTCCTTCCGAAGCGCGTGCCCTCGCTCTCCGAGCTGGGGCTGCCGGAGATGCTCTACGACCTGACGAAGGCCTCGCGCGGCCTCATCCTCGTCACGGGGGCGACCGGCTCCGGCAAGACGACGACGCTGGCCGCCCTCGTGGATCGGATGAACCGGACGGAGAAGCGCCACATCGTCACGATCGAGGACCCCGTCGAGTACGAGCACGCGCACGCGAAATCGCTCGTCGAGCAGGTCGAGGTGGGAATCGACGTGTCCGGTTTCGCCACGGCCCTCGTCGCCGCGCTCCGCCAGGATCCGGACGTGATTCTCGTCGGCGAGATGCGGGACCTCGAGACGACGCGCGCCGCGGTGACGGCCGCCGAGACCGGCCACCTCGTTCTCACGACGCTCCACACGAACGACGTCCCGCAGACGATCAACCGGATCCTGGACATCTTCCCGCCCGAGCAGCAGGCGCAGGTGAAGCACCAGCTCTCGCTCGCGCTGTCGGCCATCGTCTGCCAGCAGCTCGTCCCGAAGAAGGACGGCTCGGGCCGCGCCGTGGCCGTCGAGGTCCTCGTTGCGACGGATTCGATCCGCGCCCACATCCGCCGGGGCACCTTTCACCAGATCCACACGGAGCTGACGCTCGGGAAGCGCTTCGGGATGATGACGATGGAGGACTCGCTGGCGGCGCTCGTCGTGGCCGGCACGATCTCGGAAGCCGAGGCCCGCCTCCGCGCCTCGCATCCGGACGACCTCGCCTCGCGGCTCCTGAGCCGCCGCGCTCCGGGCTGAATCTTCAGATTTCCTTCCCCGACCCTTGACAAACGGCCCCTTGCATCCGTAGTGTACTAGTGTTGCGATACACTAAGGCGGCACGGGGCTTCACGCTCGTCGGGAGGAGAGGAAACCCTCGATGAGCCGCGGCCTCTCCGTCGATCCCTCCGACGCCGTTCCGCTCTGGAAGCAGATCGAGGAGAACGTGCGGCGGCTCGTGGCCTCGGGCGCGATGAAGCCGGGCTCGGCCGTGCCCTCCGTGCGCGACCTCGCGCGCGATCTCTCGATCAATCCCGCGACCGTGGCAAAGGGCTATCAGCGCCTCGTGGACGCGGGAATCCTCGCCGTGAAACGGGGCGAGGGAACTTTCGTGGCCGAAAAGCCGCCGGCTCTCCCGCGTGGCGAGCGCGAGAAGGAGCTCGAAGGAGGCGCGATGCGCTACGCAAGCCTCGCCGTCACGCTCGGTGCGCCGAGCGAGGAGGCTGTGGAGCAGGTGAAACGCAGTTTCGGATTTCTTAGAAGGAAGAGAGAGGGGGGAGCGGAATGACGACGCAGCAGCAGGCCGGTGGTGTCGTTGCCGCTGCGGGCCAGAGGGGCGATCCGTCGCGCGCGACTTCGGCGCACCCGGCACATTCACCTTCTAGGAACTCTTCATTTCCGGTGGTCGAGGTTCGCCGCCTGCTCGTGAGATACGGCGGCAATCCGAAACCCACTCTCGAAGAAATCTCTTTCTCCGTTCCCCGTGGCTCCGTGTATGCGCTGCTCGGGCGCAACGGCGCGGGCAAGTCCTCGCTCGTGCGCTGCCTCCTCGGCCAGCAGAAGCCGACCGCCGGCGCATGCGCGCTCTTCGGCGAGGATGCCTGGAGACGCCGGGCACGTCTCATGGCGAAGGTGGGCGTCGTCCCCGAGGACCCGGACGCGCCGCCCGCGATGACGGCGAGCGAGCTCTCGGCTTTCTGTGCGCGCTTCTATCCCTCGTGGGACGGCGCGGGCGTCACGGCCCGGCTCACCCGCTTCGAGGTCCCGGCGACGACGCCGTTCGGCAGCCTCTCGAAAGGTCAGAGGGCGCTCGTCTCGCTGTCGCTCGCCCTGGCTTCCTCGCCCGACCTTCTCGTCCTCGACGATCCCACGCTCGGGCTCGATGCCGTCGCGCGCGCGGCCTTCTTCGACGAGCTCGTGGGCGAGCTGGCCGACCGCGGGACGACCGTCCTCCTCACCTCGCACGACCTCGCGGGCGTCGAGAAGATGGCCGACCGCGTCGGGATCCTCAAGGGCGGGAAGCTCGTCCTCGACGAGACTCTCGAGAGTCTCAAGGCGCGCTTCCGGCGCCTGCGCTATGGAAACGAGGGGGCCGAAGATCCGGCCATGTACGGACAGGAGCTTTCGGCCTTCGACGCCGTCAAGGTCAAGGTGCGCGGCTGGGGCATCGAGGCCCTGGTCTCGAATTTCGGCGACGAGCCGTTTACGCGCTTTCGCGCGCTCGAAGGCGTCGTGGACGCCGAGGCGTCGGCGCTCTCTCTGGAGGAGATCTTCCTCGCCGTCGTGGGGGAAGCGTCTCCCGCGGCAAAGGGGAATGCATGAAAGGCACTCTCGCCGTCGCGGCGCGGGAGATCGCGGAGCGGAAGCTTCTCTTTCTCGGCGCCTTCGTCGCCGGGCTTCTGCCGCTCGGGTTCCCGCTCATCCCCGTCTTGCATCACAACCCGCGTGAAGCGCGGTCCGTGGCCGTGCTCCTCGTGGCCGCCACGATCGCGGTGGCCTTTCCGCTGGTCTTCGGAGCCACGATCCTGGTCGGCGACATCGCCCAGAAGCGCCTGAGCTTCTACTTTTCGCGGCCCTTGCCTGCCGCTTCGATCTGGGCCGGAAAGCTGCTCGCCGCGCTGGTGATCTCGATCGGTTGCGCCTTCCTCGCCGTGGCGCCGGTTTTCTTCCTGGAAGGGGAAAGCGCCTTCTCGTCCGACACGGGCGGCTTCGGTTCGCAAGGCCTCCTCGCTCTCGCCGTTCCTGGCGTTCTTCTCCTCCTTCTTCTCGCACATGTCGTGGCCTCGATGGCGCGGCTGCGCTCGGCCTGGATCGTTCTGGATTTCATCCTGGCTGCGGCCTTCACGGTCGCGATCGCGCTCTCCCTTCGAAGTCTCTTCCTCACGGGCTTCTGGGATCTCGAAGAGATGCGGCAGTCCCCCGACCCTCTCGCCGGATGGCTAGTCGCCGCGCTCATCGGGGTGCTTCTCGCCGCGAGCTGCGTGCAGGTGGCCGACGGGCGCACGGACGCACGACGCTCGCACGGAGCGCTCTCCGCGACGCTCTGGGGTCTTATCGCCCTCGCCGTGGCGATTCTCGGAGGTCTCGCCTGGTGGGCGTCGTCCGCTCGGGCGACGGACCTCGCGCGAATCGAACCCGGAGTCATGACGGCGCCCCGTGGGTCGTGGGTAGCCGTCGCTGGTCCCCTCCGCGCAGGACGGGGCGCGGGGAGATTCCTCTTCGACACCGAAGGAGGCCGCTCGGTGCGGATCCGGTCGGGCGAAGCCGTCTTCTCCGCGAACGGGGCGCGCGCGGCATGGGCGGAGGAGAGGATCGGATTCTTCGAAAGGGGGAGAAAGGCAGATCTCTTCGTCGCCGACCTCGCATCGGCGAGGACCGTCAAGACGGGCCTCGAGAGCTCCGTGTGGTCCCGGGTCGCCCTCTCTCCGTCGGGAAACCGGCTGGCGGTTTCCGACGGGCACACGCTCGAGGCTTACGACGTTTCCAATCCCGCGAACCCGAAGCAGGCCGCGGCGATACGTGTCGAAATCAGCTCGAACACAGTCGTCTTCATCGACGATGACACCGTCCGGATTTTTCCAAGGTACTACTGGGCGGCGAAGCGGAAGGACGTCACGCCGCGCGATTTCGACATCGAGGAGATCTCTTTCCTTTCTAAGAAATCTATCGTGACCGGCCGCTTCGATCGCGATGCTCTCCCTTACCTGCGTGTCAGCGCGGACGGGCGATATTTCGTCGGCACGAAAGAAAAGCGCCTCACGCTCCACGACGGCCGGACGGGCGCGGAGTTGCGGACTCTCGAGAGCGATCTCAAGGGCGCAAGAGCTCTCTTCATCTCGGGCGGCCGTATCGCCGTGGCCGGCGTCGCAGATGGAAAGGGAGTGTCGAGGATCTTCTTAGAAGGTGATGCGCGCGCGGCGGCTGCGCGCGCGATCGACCTCGGCCCGGCCGCGACCCTCGTCCTCGGAGGCGAAGTCGCCCCCGGGCGCGTCGCCGTGGCGCTCAATGCCTTTCTAAGCAATGACGAACGGTCACACCCAGCCTGGAAGCTCGCATTCGTGGACGTGGTGACGGGTGAGGTCTCTCCCGGCCCCGATGGCCTTGCCCCCGCCGCCCGGTTCTCGTGGTGGTTCTCGCCCGTCCTGCCGCCTTCCGAAGCGGGATCCCCCGCCTCGAAGCTCTTCCTCGACGCGTCCGGCGCGCTCGTGCGGCTCGATCCCGCGACTGGCAAGCAGGAAGTCCTCCTCGGCGGCAGACGCTAAGATCCCTCCAATGACCACGTCCGCACGGCGGGAAGCGCGCCGCGTGATCGAAGCGGAAGCGGAAGCGGTGCGCGGCCTCGCCGCCGGCCTCGACGAAGGCTTCGACCGCGCCGTGGAGGCGATGAAGGCGACGGGCGCGACCTCCTGCCGCGTCGTCGTGACGGGCATCGGAAAGAGCGGGATCGTGGGCCAGAAGATCGCCGCGACGCTCGCCTCGACCGGCACGGCCGCGTTCTTCCTGCACCCGTCCGAGGCGATCCACGGCGACCTCGGGATGATCCTCGAGGGCGACGTCGTTCT
Source organism: Thermoanaerobaculia bacterium (assembly GCA_963719225.1). Lineage (GTDB taxonomy): Bacteria > Acidobacteriota > Thermoanaerobaculia > UBA5066 > UBA5066 > Fen-183. Next base: position 2,885,699 of record CAVRAY010000001.1, read on the forward strand.
CGCGCTGTCGCATTCGGGCGAAACGTCGGAGGTCGTCGCGCTCATCCCGCACGTCAAGCGCCGGGGCGCGACGCTCGTCGCGATGACCGGCCGTCGCGACTCCACTCTCGGGAAGAGCGCGGACATCGTCGTCTCCGTCGTCATCCACGAGGAGGCCTGCCCGCTCAACCTCGCGCCCACCGCCTCCACGACGGCTCAGCTCGTCCTCGGCGACGCGCTCGCGATGGCGCTTTCCGTGGAGAAGGGCTTCCAGCCGGAGGACTTCGCCGCGCTCCATCCCGGAGGGAAGCTCGGGAAGCGCTTCCTAAAGGTCGCGGACCTCATGCACAGGGGCGAGGCGATCCCGCTCGTCCCCGAGAGCGCCGCCATGAAGGACGTCGTCTACGAGATGTCGCACAAGCGCCTCGGGATCACGGGCGTCACCGACCCGGCCGGGAGGCTGGTGGGCGTCGTCTCGGACGGCGACCTCCGCCGGCTGCTGGAGCGCGACGGGCCGAAGATCATGGGCGACTCGGCCGCGGAGGCCATGAGCCGAAGCCCGAAGACGATCGGCGCCGGCGCGTTCGCCGCCGAGGCGCTGCGGCTCATGGAGGAGCGGAGGATCACGTCGCTCTTCGTCCTCGACGGGGCGGGCGCTCCCGCCGGGATCCTCCACCTCCACGACCTTTGGGGAATCGAGTCGATCTAGCGCGCGGTCTTTCGGAACGGTCATCTTCACGCGCATAATTCCCCGACATGCCGGCCGCACCGATCGTCCCCGAGGACCTCAGGAGTCGTCTCGCCCGCATCCGCGGGATCATCCTCGACGTGGACGGCGTCCTGACGGACGGCTCGATGACGTTCGACGAAACCGGGAACGAGACGAAGTCGTTCGACGTGAAGGACGGCCTCGGCCTCGTCCTCCTGCGCGACCTCGGCTACCGGATCGGCGTCGTCTCGAGCCGGACGTCCAAGGTCGTGGCGCACCGATGCGCGGAGCTGAAGATCTCCGACGAATACGTCCTCCAGGGCGAGCGCGACAAGGTCGCCTCGTTCGACCTCCTCGCGAAGCGCTGGGGACTCGACGCAATCGAGATCGTGGCCGTTGGAGACGACCTCCCGGACCTCGGCATGCTGCGGCGTGCGGGAGTCGGAGCGGCGCCCGCCGACGCGGTCGGGATCGTGCGGGACGCCGCGGCCCTCCAGCTCACGAAGCCGGGCGGCGCCGGCGCCGTCCGCGAGCTGTGCGACCTCATCCTCGAGGTGCGGCGCGGCGCGCGCGCCGACCGTCCCGCCGCCGTCGAACAGCCCCAGGCGCCGAGCGACGGCGACGTCATTCCTTTCCCGTTCGGCCGCACCTGACCCCGGCTCGCGGTCGCGGCCCGATCTCTCAGTTTCCTTCGGTCCCGCGTTCCTTCAGCATGCAATCCCGGCACTCGGCGTAGAACGGTCCGGCCGCGAACGGCGACTGGATGGTCGGCTTGCCTCCGGCGTTTCCCGAAACCCGAACTTCGACCTTTCCGCACGCCGGCAGGGAGACGTGCACCGGGTGCTCCGCGGCTCCCGGCTGCCGATGGAACGTGATCGCACGCTCCTTCCAGGCTCCGGACGCCTGGTACCGGAACAGGACCGTCATGCTCTGATCGGTGGCCCCGGTGGGAGCCGAAACAGGAAACGTGATGTTGCAGTGCCCCCCCTTCGAGCCGCAGTCGAACGACTTCGTCGCGACGGATGCGGGGTTCTCTCCGACCTTCACGACGCCTCCCTTTTCCGTCGAGGACGAGTTCGCGCCGCCTCGCGCGATCACCCATTTCGTCAGCGTCATGGCCCCGGGGGGAATCGGGACCGGGCACTCCGCCGCCGCCGTGACGGCCGAGATCAGAGCGACGACGAGGACGGCGAGGACGCGTTTCATACTTGCCTCCTTTGAGGCTCCGCGGCTCGCGGCAGCAGAGCCCGACATCCTTCCGGGGAAACCGCCTGCTTCTTCGAGGCACAACGCCGGGAATCGCCGGGCCCACGATACACCCCGCCTCGCGAACGGAACCAGTCGTTCCTGCTAGGCTCCGCCCCATGCGCTGCCCCTACTGCGGCGCGGGAGACGACCGCGTCGTCGACTCGCGCGAGAGCCGCGAAGGAGCCGTGATCCGAAGGAGGCGGGAATGCAACGCCTGCCAGCGCCGCTTCACGTCCTACGAGACCGTCGAGGAGATCCCCCTCCTCGTGGTCAAGAAGGACGGGCGGCGCGAGCCGTTCGACCGCAACAAGCTCCTGCGGGGCCTCATGAAGGCCTGTGAGAAGCGCCCGGTCGAGACGAAGACCCTCGAGGCCATCTGCGACGAGATCGAGTCGGCGCTCTCGGCGAAGGAGCCGCGGGAGATGACGACCGTGGAGCTGGGCGCCGCGATCATGGAGAAGCTCAAGGAGCTGGACCAGGTGGCCTACGTGCGGTTCGCGTCCGTCTACCGCCGGTTCGAGGACCTCGGCGACTTCGTCGACGAGCTCAAGGCGCTGCTCGGGCGCGTGCCGGGAAGCGGGAGGGCGAGATGAGGAATCGCGAGAGGTCGGTCTTCGTCTTCGGAACGGAGACGGCCCTGCCCGTCGCCCGCCCGGCTCCCGACGCCCCCGTGGACATCGTCGAGGACGCGCAGGGGTGGCGGCTCGTCTTCGAGATTCCGGGGGCCGATCCCGACCAGATCTCCGTCGACGTCCAGGGACGCGTCCTGACCTTGCGCGGCGTTCGCCGCGGGACCGACCGGGCTGGAGGCGTCTTCCTGAGAGTGGAGCGCGCGGCGGGGGCTTTCGAGCGCGTGCTCGAGCTGCCGCAGGATCCCGACCCGGAGCGCACCCGCGCGACGTACGAGGACGGCCTGCTCGTCCTCGAGGTGCCGAAGCGGTCCACGAAGAGCGGGCACTCCATCCCGGTCGTGAAGGGAAAGAAAGGCGCATGAGCGCGGAAGCCCCCTCGGCCGAGAAGGTCGTCATCCCGGACATCCTGCCGGCGCTGCCGCTCAAGGACGTCGTCCTCTTTCCCTACGTCATCGTGCCGCTTTCGGTCTCGCGCGAGAAGTCCATCGCCGCCGTCGACGCGGCGCTCGCCGAGCAGCGCGTCCTCCTCCTCGTCGCGCAGAAGGACTCCTCCGTCGAGGAGCCGAAACCCGAAGACCTCTACACGGTCGGGACGGCCGCGGCCGTGATGCGGATGCTCAAGCTCCCGGACGGCCGCATCCGCCTTCTCGTGCAAGGACTGGCGCGCGTGAGAATCGACTCGTTCCTCGCCGAGGCGCCCGCGCTCCGCGCGAAGGTGACGCGGCTCGCCGAGCCCGACGAGCCGACTCCTCCCTCCGAGGAGATCGAAGCCCTCACGCGCAGCGTCAAGGAAGCGCTCGAGAAGACGGTCACGCTCGGGAAGTCGATCTCGCCGGAGGTCATGGTCGTCGCCGCGGGGCTCGAAGACCCCGCGCGGCTCGCCGATCTCGCGGCCTCGAACCTCGAGCTGAAGATCGACGAGTCCCAGAAGATCCTGGAGACCATTCCCGCCGTCGACCGGCTGCGCATGGTGCTCGAGATCCTGCGGCGTGAAATCCGCGTGCTGACCGTCCAGCAGGAGATCACGGGCGCCGCCAAGGGGGAGATCGACAAGAGCCAGCGCGAATACTTCCTCAGGCAGCAGCTCAAGGCGATCCAGCAGGAGCTCGGCGAGACCGAGGACATCTCCGAGGAGATCGCGGCCTACCGAAAGAAGATCACGGACAAGCAGATCCCCGAAGAGGCCGCCCTGGAGATCGAGAAGCAGGTCAAGCGGCTCGAACGCGGCAATCCGGACTCGGCCGAGAACGCGATGCTGCGGACGTATCTCGACTGGCTCGCGAACCTGCCGTGGGGAAACGTCTCCAGGGACAACCTGGACCTCCAGCGCGCGCGAAAGATCCTCGACGAGGACCACTACGACCTCGAGAAGGTCAAGGCACGGATCATCGAGTTCCTCGCGGTGCGCAAGCTCGCGCCCGAGTCGAAAGGCCCGATCCTGTGCTTCGTCGGACCGCCCGGCGTCGGAAAGACGTCGCTCGGAAGGTCGATCGCGCGCGCCCTCGACCGGAAGTTCCTGAGGCTTTCGCTGGGCGGCGTGCGTGACGAAGCCGAGATCCGGGGCCACCGCCGCACGTACGTCGGCGCGATGCCGGGCCGCATCGTGCAGGGCATCTCGCAGGCCGGCACGTCGAACCCCGTCTACATCCTCGACGAGGTCGACAAGATCGGCGCCGATTTCCGCGGTGATCCCTCGTCCGCTCTCCTCGAGGTCCTCGATCCCGAGCAGAACAGGACGTTCCGCGATCACTACCTCGGCGTGAATTACGACCTTTCGAAGGTCCTCTTCATCACCACGGCGAACGTCCTCGACACGATCCAGCCCGCGTTCCTCGACCGCATGGAGGTCATCCGGCTTTCGGGCTACACGCTGGAGGAGAAGCTCGCGATCGCGAGGGCGCACACCGTGCCGAAACAGCTCCGGGAGAACGGCCTCCCCGTCTCGGCGGTCACGTTCACGGATGCGGGGCTTCGCGCGATCGTGGAAGGGCACACGCGGGAGGCGGGCCTGCGCAGCTTCGAGCGCGAGATCGGCTCGTGCTGCCGCAAGGTGGCCGTGCGCTGGGCGTCGGGCCGGAGGAAGAGCGTCACGGTGACGCCCCGGCAGGTCCGCGCCTTCCTGGGGAACCCGAAGTTCCAGCAGGACGAGGTCCTTCGGACCGACCAGGTCGGCACGGCGACCGGCCTGGCCTGGACGGCGGTGGGCGGAGACGTCCTCCTCGTCGAGGCGCGCGCCGTGCGTGGCAAGGGCCGCCTGCAGCTCACGGGCCAGCTTGGAGACGTCATGAAGGAGTCGGCCCATGCGGCGCTCACCTTCGCGCGTTCGCGCGCGGACGCTCTCGGGCTGCCCGCCGACTACTTCGAGACGCACGACATCCACGTCCACGTCCCCGAGGGCGCGATTCCCAAGGACGGGCCATCCGCGGGCGTCACGATGGCGACGGCGATGATCTCGGCCTTCGGGGGGCGTCCCGTACGCCGCGACGTCGCGATGACGGGCGAGATCACGCTGCGGGGAGACGTCCTCGCGATCGGCGGCCTGAAGGAGAAGGTCCTCGCGGCGCGCCGCGCGGGGATTCGCACCGTCGTGATGCCGAAGGCGAACGCGCGCGACCTGACGGAGATCCCGAAGGAGCTGAGCCGCGACCTGAAATTCGTCTTCGCCTCGCGAGTGGACGACGTCCTCAAGGCGGCGCTCGGAGAGGCCCGCGTTCTGAAGCTCGCGAAGCATCCGGAGAGCGGGAAGAAAACGGCATGAAAGCGCGCCTGCCGACCGAGGACGCGATCGTCCAGCGCCTCGCGGCGGCCTTCGCGACGCGCCGCCGCGACGTCAAGATCGGCATCGGCGACGACGCCGCGATCGTCGCGGCGCCCTCGCGGCTCGCGGTGACCACGGACGTCCTCCTCGAGGATCACGATTTCCGCCGGGACGCCGACCCGCGCCGCCTCGGGCGTAAGGCGATCAACGTGAACCTCTCCGACCTCGCCGCGATGGGGGCGACGCCGCTGTGGGCCATCCTCGCGCTCGGACTCCCGAAGAAAACGCGCACCGAGTGGCTCGACGCGCTCGTCTCGGGAGTGCGCGAAGCGGCCGCCGAGCATGGCGTGGCCGTCGTCGGCGGGGACCTGTCCGCGTCGGAGAAGCTCTTCGTCACCGTGACGGCCCTCGGGCAGGCGCCCGAGAAGCCGCTCCTGCGCTCGGGAGCCGAGCCGGGAGACGCTCTCTACGTTTCCGGAACGCTCGGCGCGGCGGCGGCCGGCCTGAAGCTGCTCGAAGCCGGCTACCGCCTCTCCGCGGAGAAGGACGTCCTCGACCCGAAGGGCCGGCGCGTTCCGGCGCCGCGCGCACCCGAGAAGGGGCGGCTCATCCGCCATCAGATCGATCCGCGCCCGCAGCTCGAGCTCGGTGCCGCGCTCGCCTCGGGAGGCCTCGCGTCGGCGGCGCTGGACGTCTCGGACGGCCTCGTGCGCGATCTCTACAGGATCTGCCGCGCGTCGGACGTGGGCGCGACCGTCGAGGCCTCTCTCCTGCCGGCGGATTCCGCGCTCTCCAACCTCGCCGGCGTGCTCCGCCTCGATCCGCTCACCACGGCCCTCTACGGGGGCGAGGATTTCGGGCTGCTCTTCACGGTGCCGCGGCGCAAGCTCGCCGCGGTCGAAGCTCTCTCCGGGCGGTTCGCCCTCCGGCGCATCGGCCTGATCGACGACGGCGCCGGCGTCCGCCTCGTGCGCGACGGGCGGCGGGCGCCCCTTGCCGACGCGGGTTTCGATCACTTTGGCGCCTGAAACGTTCAAGCACAGGTTCCTTCACATGCTCGGGAGCGATTCGCCTCCCGAGGTCGTCGCCGCGTCGTTCGCGATCGGCGTCGCGATCTCCTTCACCCCGCTCATCGGGCTTCACTGGATCATCGCGCTCGTCCTGGCGGTGATCCTGAAGCTCAACAAGGTGGACGTTCTCCTCGGGACTCTCGTCGTGAATCCCATGACGCTTCCAGCGGTCGCCGCGGTCGCGATCCCGATCGGCCGTTTCCTGCTCCGGGCGCGGCGCGAGGCGATCGCACATCTGCCGTGGCGCGACATGTTCCGGCGCTCGTTCTGGACCACCGCGGGACCGACGATGAAGGCGATCGGCCTCCAGATGGCCGTCGGCATGTTCTTTCTCGCGGTGATCGTGGGGGCGCTCACGTACGTCGTCCTCGTGAACCTGATCCGGCGTCACCGCGCGAAGCTCGCCGCGCGCGCGAGCTCCCCTCTCACCCCGCCGTCGCCGTGAATGCCGCCAGGGCCTTCGCGAGTCGCGCGTCGGGCTTCGGAATGTTCTTGCGTATGTCCGGCACCCTCAGGCGCGCACGGAAGCGTGTCTCCGGATGGCGCACGGCGTACTCAAGGAGCTCGGAAGCCAGGATCTGATCCTGCGGGTTCGCGCGCACGGCGCGGGTCCATTCCGCCCCCGCGGCAATCGTCCGGCCGGCCCGCTCGTAGCCCTCCGCGAGAAAGCGCCGCGCCTCCCCGTTCGCGGAGTCCTTCACGAGCGCCCAGCGGGCCTCGTCCCAGGCTTCCTCCTCCCGCCCGAGCTTCCGGAGGACGCGCGCGTGCGCCAGGCGCGCCGAGACGGCGCCGTCGCCGTTCTCGACCGCGTCGTCCCACGCGTCCTCGGCCTCCTCCAGCGTCCCGTGCTGCTCCAGGAACCCCGCGCGATGGAAGGCGACGGGATACGAATCGGGGAAGCGGTCGTACGCCGTCTCGAACTGCTTGCGCGCCTCCTCGGTGCGCCCCGATTCCTCGAGGGTCTTCGCGAGCCCCCAGTTCCCGTTCTCGTAGGCCGGGAAGATCTCCACGGATTTCCGATAGCACCCGATCGCCTCGTCCCATTTCTTCTCGTCCCAGAGCTGCTTGCCGAGCAGCGCCCAGGCGTCGTAGTAATCCGGAAAGATCGCGATCGCCTCGCGCAGATGAGGCACGGCCACGGCCCGGCGGCTCTCGCGCTGCGCGTCCCAGGCGACGTTGTAATGAGCCTTCGCCGAGCGCGGGACCTTCGCGACCATGTCGGCATAGAGGGTCTCGTCGTCCTTCCAAACGCGATTGCGTACGAGCGTCGCGGCCGCATACCCGACGACGGCGACGAGAAGAACGACCTCGCGCCAGGGCCGCGCCGGCCGCGGGACCTCGCGTCCCTCGGCGGCGAGGAGACCGACGGCGAAACAGAAGAGGCCTGCCGACGGAAGATAGGCGAGCCTCTCCGCGAAAATCGTCCCGATCACGAACGGGACGTTCGAGACGGGAAAGAGGGCGCCCGCGAAGAGGCAGAGCCCGAACGCGGCGAGAGGCCTTCTCTTCCAGAGCACGACCGCGAGAGCCGCGGCCAGGAATGCGCCCAAGGGGCCGACCCATGCCGCCGGCTCGCGCAGCGAACGAACGAGCGGCAGCGCGAACGCCGAGTGGTCCGCGGAGAGGTTGACCGGCAGGAACGTCTTCCCCATGTAACGAAGAGCGAGGCTCAGCGCGTTCACCGTGCGCACCGGAATGGACATCCCGACGAGCGGATTCTCGAGCTCGAAAATGCCCGCTTCCCTGGAGATGAGAAAGCCCTTGATGACGACGAAACGGACGGTGAAGAGCACCGCGATCGGAAGCGTGAATCCCGCGAGGCCCCACCTTGCCGGGGGTGAGAGCGCGCGCCACGCTTCGCGGGGCGACCGGCCGCGGCCTCCCCGGAACAGCTCCCCGAGCAGGATGACGCCGGGCGCGACGACCGCGTTCTCCTTGACGAAGACCGAAAGCAGGAACACCACGAGCGCCGCCGCGTACGGGCGTTTCGCGAGCGGGCCGTCGCGCGTCGCGCGCAGCCAGAGAAGCGACACGACGAAGACGCACCAGGCCGCGAGGAGCTCGGCCCGCCCGACGAGGGACGTCACGGCCTCCACGTGGATCGTGGCGACCGCAAAGAGCGCGGCCGCGGCGGAGGCCTCCCCCACGGCGAACCCCAGCGCGACGAGCCAGGATGCGAACGTCACGGTCACGGCGGCGTTGAGCGCGAGGTTCACGGCCCGGAACAGCCATGCCCGGTTCCCGTGAATCCACTCCTGCACCGCGTACGTCAGGAGGAGGACCGGGCGGTAGTTCTGAGCCGAGGTGAGCGACCCGCCGAAGTACTGCGTCGTGAAGACCTCGCCCACGTTCTCCGGGGTCGCGATGCGCTCGTTGTCGCGGATGATGAGCTTGTCGTCGTACGTGAAGTCGTACGGAAGCGCGTTCAGGAACGGGAGCAGCGCGAGGAACGCGAGTCCCAGACGGCGGCGGAGCGACACGCGCGGAGTCTAGCGTTCGGCGTAGGGGGCTCCGATCCGGAGCTTCTTCATCTCGTACAGCAGAGACTGGCGCGAGATCCCGAGATGGCGCGCGGCGCGCGTGCGGTTCCCCGCCGTCTCGAGGAGGGCGTCGTTGATCGCGCCCACGCGCGCGGCGTTCACGGCGGCCCGGTAGGACCGCGCGGCGGGCGTTCGTTCCCCTCTTTCGCGCAAGGCGCGCGGGAGGTGCTCGAGGCCCACGACGCGCCCGGGCGAGGCGAGCGCGATTGCCGCTTCGATCGCGGCGAGGAGCTCGCGGACGTTGCCGGGCCATGGCCAGCTCCTGAGAGCGGCCGAAGCTTCGCGTGTCAGCGTCGCGCGCGACCCGAGGGCCGCATTCACGAAACGAACGAGGTCTCGGGGGCGCTCGCGGAGCGGCGGCAGCTCGAGCTCGAGGCCGGCGAGTCGGAAGTAGAGATCGGCCCTGAACGCGGCGGCTTCGGCCATCTCCTTGAGCGGCCGGTGCGTCGCCGAGAGCACGCGCAGGTCCACGCGCCTGACGGCGGTCTCCCCGAGCCGCCGCACCTCGCTCTCCTGAAGAACGCGCAGGAGCTTGCCCTGGAGGGCGAGCGGCAGGTCGCCGATCTCGTCGAGAAAGAGCGTTCCCCCTGTAGATTCCTCGACGAGACCCTTGCGGTCCCGATCGGCGCCGGTGAACGCTCCGCGCGCGTGTCCGAACAGCTCCGATTCCGCGAGCGTCCCCGGAAGAGCCGCGACGTTCACGGCGACGAAAGCCCCGCGCCGCCCCGAGAGCCGGTGAAGCTCCTGGGCCAGGATCTCCTTGCCGGTCCCGCTTTCCCCGAGAAGGAGAACCGAGATCGTCGACCGCGCGACGCGCGCCGCCTTTTCGAAGACCTCTCGTGTGGCGGGATCCTCCGCCACGATCGAAAGCGCCGCCGGTGCCGGCAGAGGCCGAAGGGCTTCAGCCGGAGCACCGTGTTCGAGGGCCCGTGTCAGGCACTGCTCCGCGCGCACCAGACCCGCTCGCGCCGCCATGCGGCGGGTCAGACTCAGAAGCGGCCCGGCAGCCGAGGTCGCGAAGACGGACGGAAAACGGCCGCGCCACTCGAGAACACGGCGGACGGCGATGCCGGCACCCGCACCCGTGGAGGCGATTCGCTCGAGCGCCGCACACGCGCCATCCGAAGGCGCCCGTCCCGCCCTGAGCGCCGCCTCGGATTCGAGGAGGGCGATCTCGTTAGCGCTCCAGGCGGAGAGTGTCTCCCGGACCGTGCGCCCCGCGTCGTGGGACGCGGAGGCCCAGAGGCGAAGACGGCGCATCTCCGTGCGCGAGCGGTTGTCCGGAAGCTCTCCCGCGCGCGCCAGGAGCGCGAGCGCGGCTTCGGGGTCCTGCGCCGCGAGGAGGCGCTCGGCTTCGAGAAGGAGAATTTCTCGCCATGCCGGGTGTGACGGGCCCTCGTTTCCCCGTTCCTGAGCCTCGAGAAACGCGGCCGCGGCCTCGCCGTCGTCCCCGTCGAGGAGCGCGAGCTCCTGCAGGCTCGGAATCGCGAAGAGGATCTGGTGGTTTCTCCCGCCCGCCCGCTCATGGGAAAGGACCCGCGCCAGAACGATCCGCGCGGCGGAGAAGTCGCCGGACCTGAGGAGGAGGTCGATCCGGTTGCCGAGCGCCGAGAGGTAGCGCTCCTCGTGGCGTCCGGCCGCGTAGAGTCCGAGCGCGGCGTCGAGCTCGCGCGCGGCGACGTCGAGGCGCCCGCCGTCGAGAGCCGCGTGCGCGACGTCGTACGCCGCGTCCGCCTTTTCAAGTGCAGTCGTGGAGAGATCCTCCACGCGGCGGAAGAGCGCGATCGCTTCGTCCGTCCGGCCGAGGTCGTTCGCGAGGAATCCGGCGGTGCGCGCAAGCTCGCGCGCGAGGCGGGGATCTTCGACGCCGGGGAGAAGAACTTCGGCTTCGGCGAGCGCGGCGGCCGCGGCCGCGTAGTCGTGGGCGCGCTCGTGGAGCTCGGCTGCGAGGAGCCTCTCCTGCAGACGAAACGAGACCGGAGCCCCGTCGACCTTTCGAGCCGCGCGCGCCAGAACGCGCCGGGCCGCCTCGTCGCGGCACGCGCCCGCGAGCACACGCGCGCGCGCCACGTCCTCGTCGGGAGTCCCCCCGGGGCAGAGCGCCACGGCGCGGTCTTCCTCGCGCAGGGCGACGAGAACGCTGGCCGTCGCGAGCCTCTCTTCGAGGGAAGCGCCGCGCGAAGCTCCGGCCGTGATTCGGCCCGCTGCTTCCCGCGCGGCCTCGGGCCTTCCCGCGGCATGCAGAATCCGCACGGCGAGGAGCGGCCGGCCGAAATCGGGGCTCTTCCTCGGAGAGCGGGAGAGAATTTCGGCGGCCACGCCGAGATCCCGGTCTGCGGCCGCCACGTCGAGCGCCGCGTGCGCCGCCTCGAGGTCGGCGGGTTTGCCTCGTCCGAGCGCTGCGATCGCGAATCGCGTTCCCCCGAGTCCCCACGCCTCGAGCCGCCCGACCGCCTCGCCTCGTGCGGACGCCGGCACCCGCGCGGCGATCCGGCGGCGCTCGCCTTCGTCCCGAAACGCGAACGTTCCTTCTGCCCCGGTGACCAGCACTCCGCGCTCGGCGGCGTTCGCGAGCGCCTCCTCCGCGGCCGGGAGAGCGACTCCGGCGGCAACGGCGGCCTCGGCGACGCGGAACCCCGCGGCGAGAAGCGCGGCCGCCTCGAGAGCAGGACCGCACCTCTCCGATCCCGCGGGCCGCGGGCGCGCGGTCGAGACGCGGCCCTCGGCCGGATCGAAACGCGCCGCGAGGTCACGCACGACGTCGAGGACACGGCCCGGATCGGTCGTCCCTGTCGCTCCCCGGGCAGCATCCTCCGCCTCGCGCCACGCGGCGACGGCATGGTGCACGGATGCGAACGGAAGCCAGAGGAGCGAGGCGGCGTCTCCGGGGCCCAGGCTGAAGGACAGAAGGGGCGCGTCCTCCCAGGGCTCGAGGCGGGCCGCCCTCGTGGCGAAGGGCCGGAAGCCGAGACCCGAGAGATCCCTTTCGAAAGCGAGGCGCGATCGCGCGTCCCAGCGTTCCAGCGAGACGGCGACGAGGGCAAGGGGAGGGCCCTCGGCCGAACGTCGTGGGCGCGATCCGTCCGCGAGATCGCGCAGCGTGGCCGCACGCGGATCGTCTTCGAGCGAACACGCGAGGCGCCGGAGGGCGCCGCCCTGGTCCAGGGCGGAACCCGCCGCGCATTCCACGAACGCCGGCGGCTCCTCCCGCCGCGCGGCGCCCCGTGCAAGCCAGAGAGCAGCGCTTCCTACGGCCGTCGCGGGTCCCGGCCCGCCCTCGCCCGCGGCGCTCGCGGGGGGAAGCGAAAGGCCGAGGAGGTCCCGCGAAACGTCACGCCCCACGCCGCCCCGCGTCGCCAGCTCGGCCACGAGTCCCTCGGATCGCCCGCGCGCGTCAGCCGCGCGAAGAGCGGTGACGACGTCCTCCGCGACGTCGCGGGGAAGGACGCCGTCGAGGGCGTCCTCGACCGCACGTCGCAGCGATTCCGCGTCCTTGCCGCCCGCTTGCCCGCCCCCCAGCCTGACGGCGGCGGCCGCAACCGCGAGACCGGGTGACACCGCGCGCCACGCCGCGACCGGAGGGGCGGCCAGGGCCGGCCGCTCCGGGTCGCTCTCCCGTGCTCCGAGATGGGAGATGTCCTCGGGAGCGAGACCGAGCCCGTGAAACGAGAGGAATCCGGCGAGAGAGCCGAGCCTGACGAGATACGCACGGCGGGAGGGCGCATCCAGGCGCGCGAGCGGAGCGGGATCGGGGCCCTCCATGGCGAGGACGAGCCCCTTCGGTCCGGGGCGGGCGGCGACGAAAACGGGCAGCAGAGGATGCTCGAGCCGCACGAGCGCCGACCCGCCCGCCGCGAGGTCGCGGCGCGGAATCGTCCACTGCCGGAGCGCCTTCGAAGGCACCGTCCGTCCTCCCGCCGACCGCGGCTGCCGGGCTGTCTTACGGCGGACGATTTCCGAAAGGCGTTCCCTTGTCAAGCGGAGGGGCGTCGGGCGGTGACGAGCTCGAACCCGTGGAGATACCCGCGGCCCACGTCGGCGATCCCGACGCGCTCGAGACCCGCGCCCAGGAGGAGCTCCGCGACCTCCTCGCCCCCGCACGGGGCGACCGCCGCTCCCCGCGTGATCCCGAGGCCGACGGCGAGCCGCTCCTGCGCCGAATCGAGCCCTCGCTTCCAGCGCGGCCCCCCTCCGCTCGTGAGCACCACGAAGAGCCCGCACGGCGAGAGGGCCCGGGCGGCCTGCGAGACGAAACCGGGCCTCTCCGAAGGCGGCACGAGGTAAAGGACGTCGATGAGCGCCGCCTGCGAGAACGCCGCCGAAGGAGCCAGATCGATCTCGCCCTGCTGGAACGTGCGCGTCGCGGTCTCGGGCAGCCATCGCTGGGCGCGCTCGATCTTGCGCGGATCCGGATCGAGGCCGAGATAGGTTCCCGAAAAGCCGGCGCGGGCGAGGAGGTGCGCGAGAAGGCCGGGTCCGCATCCGAAGTCGACGAGCATCCCGCCGGATTCGAAGGCCGCGACGACCCGCGTCCAGGGGGCGCTTCGAAATCGGAGCAAGAGATGCACGCGCTCGGGCAACGTGAGCGCGGCCGCGGCTCTCCAGAGCTCCGTCCGCTCGCCGCTTCCGAGCGCGAGGAGACCCTCCGCCGTGGTCCCGAGGTCTCTCTCCATCGCGCCCGTAGACTACAGGCACGAGCGCCGACGAATCCTCCGCCGCCTACCCGTGGCCTTTTCGAGGCGCCGAGAACCGGCGCCTCGCTGCGCTTGCGATCGCCTGGCTCGCCGCCCTCCACCTCTGGGCCGCGTTCGCCGTCCACGTGCTGCCGCTCGGCCGCCCTTCGCCCTGGGGACAGACGGCGATCCCTTACTTCGCTCGCTTCGACTCGGGCTGGTACGCCAGCATCGCGCGAGCGGGATACGGCGCGCCTCCTCCCCCGGGGACGGAATCGGCGCACGCGTTTTTCCCGCTCTATCCGATGCTCGCGCGAGGCGTCGTCCTTCTCACGGGGCTCGATCCCCTCTGGGCGCTCGCCGCGATCTCGTGGATCGCGTTCGCCTTCGCGCTGCCGCTCTTCGGGGAAGAATGCCGCGCCCGCCTCGGCCCGGAGCGTTCGAGGGGGCCGTTGCCGTTCCTCCTCCTCTATCCCGTGGCGTTCTTCTTCGCGGCGGCCTACACCGAATCGCTCTTCTTCCTGCTCCTCCTCCTCGCGTTCCGGATGATTCGGACCGAGCGCCCCCTGGCGGCGATCTTCGTCGGCCTGCTCCTCGGCCTGACGCGCGCTCCGGCAGCGGCCGTCGGCCCTGCGCTTGCTCTCGCGTACGTCCTTCGCCCCGACTGGAGGAAACGGCTGCCCGTCGCCGCCGCTCTCGCCGTCGCGCCGCTCGCGGGGGTGCTCGCGTACGTCTTCGGGATCGGGTGGTGGAAGGGAGAGCCCGGACTCTTCTTCCGTGCGATGGGTGCCTGGGAACATCGCTCGACGAGCCCCGTCGGAGGAGTCGTGTCGTTTCTCAGGGAGCAGGTCGCGCTCTTCTCGGGCGGCACCCTGTTCCGCCACCCCGGAGCGATCGCGCCGCTCGCGCACTTCACGCTCTTCGCCATTCTGGCTGCCGTGCAGATCCAAAAGCGGCGTTTTTCCGACGCGGCCTGGACCGCGGGAGTCTTGGGCCTGGCATTCCTCACAGGCACGACGAACGGCGTGCCGCGATACACGGCGACGATCTTCCCCGGGCACATCCTGCTTTTCGAGCTCCTCGAGCACAGGCCGGGCCTCCGGACGGCGGCGCTCACGCTGTCGACGGCCCTCCTTCTCCTGCGCGCGGCTCTCTTCGTGAACTGGCACTTCGTCTCGTGAGGGGCCGGGTATGCTTCCGGCCGTGACACCGAGAGACCCCGGTCCGGGCCCGGCGGCCGCCGCGCGTCCCGCCCGCTCCGTCTCTCTCGTCGTCCCGATGTTCAACGAGGAGAAGAGCGTCACGCGCCTCCTCGACGTCGCGATTCCGGCTCTCGAGGAGCACACCGACGACTGGGAGATCGTGCTCGTGGACGACGGCTCCCGGGACGCGACGCTTTCGCTCGCGCAGGAACGCGCCGAGAAAGAGCCCCGGTTGAAGGTGATCGCACACGCCTCGAACCGGGGGCTCGGCGGCACACTGAGAACCGGCTTCGCCGCCGCGCGGCGCGACTGGATCCTCTACAGCGACTGCGACCTGCCCTGGGACTTCGCCGAGACCGGCCGGCTCTTCCGCGCCGCCGAGATCACGGGCGCCGACGTCGTCTCCGCGTACCGGCTCGACCGCACGGGAGAAGGAGTCGTGCGCTCTCTCTATTCCTTCGTTTACAACGGCCTCGTACACCTCCTCTTCGGAATCGTGCTGCGCGACGTCAACTTCTCGTGCAAGCTGATCCGGCGGACCCTCCTCGATACCCTGACTCTCAAGAGCGAGGGGTCCTTCATCGATGCCGAGCTCCTCGCCCGCTGCGTGGCGCGCGGCGCCGTGATCCAGCAGGTGGGCCTCGACTACTTTCCCCGCACGCGCGGGCTCTCGACGCTCTCGTCCGGGCGCACCGTGCTGACGATCCTCCGCGAAATGGCGCTTTTAGAATCCGACATCCGCGCGGAGCGCCGGGCGAAGCGTTGACGCGGCTCGTCCTGAACGCGGACGACTTCGGCCTCGCGCCGGCACACGAGCGCCGCATCGCCGCGCTGCGCGCGAAGGGCCTCCTCACGGACACGAGCCTTCTCGTGAACGGCATGTCCTTCGAGGCCGCGGTCGCGGATCTTCGCGGGGCCGGCCTCTCCGAGACCGGCGTGCACCTCTGCCTGACCGGCGGCGAGAAGCCCGTGTGCGCCGCGCGCGAGATCCCGTCGCTCATCGCGGGATCCGTGTTCCGCCCCCACTGGCTTCCGGTTCTCGCCGCGCTCGCGGCCCGCCGGATTCGCCTTGCCGAGGTGGAGCGCGAATGGGAGGCGCAGGTCGCGCGGGCGACGGACGCCGGCCTCACCGTCACGCACCTCGACTCGCACCAGAACCTGCATCTGCATCCGCGGCTCTTCCCCGTCGCCGTGTCGCTCGCGCGCCGCTTCCGCGTTCCTTTCGTGCGCGCGCCCCGGGCGGACGACCCGCCGAACCGGCCCGATGCGCCGCCGGCCGCGCGTTTTCGCACGGGCCTTCTCACGCGCCTCGGTGGCCGCGGCCGGCGGCTCCTGGAAAAGGCCGGCCTTCCCGAGCCCCCGCGCGTCCTCGGCCTCGCCGAGGCGGGGCACATGAACGCCGCTCGGTTTCGACGCGCCGTGGCGGATCTGCCCGAGGGCGACTACGAGGTCGCGCTCCACTCCGGCGAAGAGGACGACGTCACGCGCGCGCGCTATCACCAATGGGGATACGCGTGGGACGACGAGTCTGAAGCCCTTGAATCCGGCGCGATCGCGGCGGCTCTCGCCGCCCGCGGCATCGCGGCGGTCAGCTTCGGGGAGCTCGTCTGAAAAATGAGGGCTGGTGAGGAGTTCCGAGACCACTCGCACCGCAGGATTGATGCCCGTCCCGTTACTGTTGTCCGTCTGTGCCTCGTGGGCGGCACGGAGCGTCACGTCGGTTCTGACGGTCGCTCTGCTCATGGGCCCGGCCGGCGCATCAGGAGGATCCGACAGCCCAATTACCTTCGACAGAATCGGCGTCGTGCAGCGCGTGGTCTACATCCGGGCTGGCCGCCTCCCGGCTGTCGAATACGTGGAGGGATGCCTCTGAGGCGATGCCTTGATCGTCACGGCTGGCTCCACCGGATCAGGGGCCGTATGAGCACCTCGCCCGCGCAAGCCCCCTGCTAGTCACATCAGGCAGCTGCCGTTGCGAGATTCAGGCGCAGCTTCTTGGGGTCGGCGTCGTAGTTCAGCTTCTCGAACCCGATGACGCGGCCCTGGCGGTCCTTCATCAGGATCACCTCGTCGCCCGTTTCCTCGCACACGTACTCGTCCGACGGCCGGCCGAACCAGACCGTCAGCGTCCGGGCCTTTGCGTCGTGGAATACCTTCACCTCGTCCATCGCCGTTCTCCCTCCTTGATCGCGTCCGTCGGATAGGCCGTGACCAGGAAGCCGTCTTCATTATCGACCTTCTTGACGACCGCCGAAAGCCAACGCCCCGGCTTCTCCCGGACATAGAAGAGAAAAACCATGGGATCGTGCTTGCTTTGTCGAATCTCCTCCGGTTCCGAAAGCACGCCAAGCACGTCTCTTTCCCGCCTAGCCATCACAGGGTGCTTCTCCGAGACGATCTTCTCCCATTGCCTTTTCGTTACGCGGACGTCAAAACCCAGCCGCGTCGTTACGACAAAGAGTGTGGCGTCTGGATCTTCGTTAGCCATGCCGCTTCTTCTTCATGGATATGGGATCGCCGTCGCCGCCAGGTCCGGGAAGTCGGCACGCATGCGAAACCAGATAGCGATTGTCCGCGAAGGTCCGATACGCCCGGTCGAAGATGCGCCGTAGAAGCGGCGCCACCGAGAACAGGTAGAGCGGGTACGCCCACCAGATCCGCCGCATCACGTGGCGGTACACGTCCGCGCCGCGCACCTGCCTGCCGTCTTCAAGCAACAGGCGCAGATCGGACAGGAGGTCCTCCTGTGGAACACCCAGTTTTCGCGCAACCCACTCACTTTGAAGCGGTGCGATGTCAAAGCCCCTCTTGCGAAGCGTATTCGCCCAGAACGGAACCCATCGCCGGCAGAACCCGCAGGAGTCGTCATACAGAACCCAGCCGATGGGCCCTTCCTCCCTCATCTGTCCCTGCGAGCGCGAAGGCGTTTTCACGCGAAAAGCGCCTCCCACGCTTCCCAGAATCCCGGCCACGACTTCGCGACGACATCTGGATCGTCCAGCGTCGAACCTCGAGGCAACGCGAGCGCGAGGACGGCGGCCGACATGGCGACGCGGTGATCTCCGTGCGCCACGAATGCCGCCGCTCGCGGGAAACCCGTCGGGCCGTCCACGACGAGGACGGGGCCGTGCCTGTCTCTCTCCTCACGCGCCGCCGCGCCCGCGCGCGCGAGCAGATCGAGCGCGGCCGCGAGGCGGTCGGACTCCTTTTCGCGGAGGCGCGCGACGCCCGTCAGGCGCGACGTGCCGCCCGCGAAGGCGACGAGCGCCGCGAGCGGGAGCGCGGCATCCGGCGCGGCGTCGACGTCCGCGTCGACCGGAAGAAGCGCGCGCGCGCCGCCGTCCGGCCCCGCGACCGTAAGCGCCTCCTCGCCATCCGGCGCTTGCTCCCACCCGAGCGTTCCGCCCGCGGCAGCCGCCCACGCCCGGAAGGCCGCGTCCGGCTGCTCCGAGTCGCGCGCGAGGCCGCGCAGCGTCACGCGTCCTCCGGAGACGAGCGCGCCCGCGATGGGAAAGCAGGCGGCCGAATCGTCGCCGCTCACGCGAAAGCGCGCCGGTCGGTAGCCGCCGCCCGAAGACGCGCCGAATCCGTCGAGGACGCGCCGGGTCAGAGCGAGATACGACGCCGACGAAACCTGCCCTTCGACCTCCATCTCGATGCCGTCCGGAACGACGGGCGACACGAGCATGAGGGCCGACAGGAATTGCGAAGAGACGTCGCCGCGGATCTTCACGCGCCCGCCGCGCAGCGAGCCGCCGCGGATCGCGGCGGGAAGGAAGCCTTCGCGCACGAGACACGTCACGTCTCCACTCAGGGTTCGGATTGCTTCGAAGAGAGGGCCCATGGGGCGCTCGCGCAGGCGAGTCGTGCCGTCCAGGACGTAACGGCCGGGGATCGCTGCGAGGAGGGCGGCGAGGAAGCGCGCCGGCGTGCCCGCATCTCCGACGTCGACGGTCAACTCCGCCGCCGCATCGCCGCGGGGACGCAGCGGTCCGCGCACCCGCCAACTCACACCTTCTAAGAAAATTTCCGCTCCCAGGAGCCTCAGCGCCGCCGCGAGCGCTCGCGTGTCTGTCGAATCCAGCGGATCGAGCAGCTCGCTCTCGCCTTCCGCGAGCGCCGCGGCGGCGAGCGCACGGTTCGTCAGGCTCTTGCTGCCCGGGACGCGGAGACTTCCGGCGAGACGGCCTCCCGGAAGGAGTCGGGGAACGTTCAAGAGCCGGCTGCGGAGACCGGCGCCGGACCGCCCGTCTCGAGCGCGCCGAACCCGCGGCGGACCGCACGCGCGGCGGTTTCTTCCTCGACGATCGTGAGCGCACCGTCCGGTGCGATCTCGGCGTGCTTCCTCTCCTCGAGCCACGCGGGCAGGACGTGCGTGACGGACCCCTCGCCCGTCAAAGTCCGCGCCACGTGGAAGTGGCCCACGAGGAGCGCGTCGTATCCCGCCCGACGCGCGGCGCGGCCCTCGGCGAGGAGCGCGGCCTCGGGGAGCTTCTCCTTGTGCTTGAAGTTCGAGCGGTAGAGCCGGGCCTCGGTTCGCGAGACGATCGCGCGCGCCAGGGAGCCGGGAATCGCCTTCAGCGCGGCGTGCGCGACCGGATTCTTCGAAACCACCCGCCAGAACCGGTACGGCAGGTCGGCGGTGTTCACGCGATCTCCATGGACGAACGCGTAAGCCGACGGACCCACGCGAATCCCGTCGGTCAGCGCCCAGGACGCAAAAGGCGCGGCATAGGGCGATCCGGCGACGAAAAAATCGCGGTTCCCCTCGACGTACCGGAGCGAAAGTCCGCGTGACGCGACTCCTTGCAGTCCATCAAGCGTCTTTCTGAGGAGCGGGGTCTCGAGCTTGGAGTCGCCGATGAAGTAATGAAAGATGTCGCCGAGGAGGACGGCCGTCGAAAATCCGCTCCTTCTCACCCCCTCGAGCGCCTCGAGAAAATCCTCCGCATCCCGCTCCACCTGCCCGAGATGTGCATCCGCGAAGACGGCCACGCCGCCCGCGACCTGCAGAGGTTGAGGAAAGTGCGTCACGGTGAGATCTTACCGGCTGAGATCACTTCGGGCACGCCGGTTGCACGGGACGTCGTGTCCCGTGCCCTCCAGATGAACGTTCGAGCCCTTTACCGGTCCGCGGCCGTCGCCGCACTCGCCCTTGCGTCTCTCTCGGCGCAGGCGGCGGTCGTCTCGTCCGAGGTCGAAGCGCGCGCGAGGTCCGGACAGTCGCGGATTCCGATCCTCGTATCGCTTCGGGCAGGGGCGGAGCGTCCGGGCCTGACGCTGACTCGCCGCCTCGTGAACGCGAACGTCGTCGCGGGCTGGGCGACGCCGGCGGACATCGCCGCACTCGCCGCGCATCCGGACATTCTCCACGTCGGTTTCGATCGCCTCGTCCGGCCGGCAGGACAGATCGGAACGGCGCAGATGGGAGCGGACAGGT
This sequence comes from Thermoanaerobaculia bacterium, assembly GCA_963719225.1. GTDB lineage: Bacteria > Acidobacteriota > Thermoanaerobaculia > UBA5066 > UBA5066 > Fen-183. The sequence goes on from CAVRAY010000001.1 coordinate 2,905,950, forward strand.
TGCTCGGTCTCGGCGTAACGGGACTGGGCCGGAGCGTCGCGATCGTCGATAGCGGAATCGACCTCGCCCATCCCGACCTGAAGCCGCCGACGACGTCGGGCTGGCCCGGATGGAACTTCGCCGACGACAACGGGGACCTCGCCGACTGCAACGGCCACGGGACGGAGGTCGCCGGGGTGGTCGCAGGACCTCAGGGCGTCGCGCCGGAGGCGGGCCTCGTCGTCCTGAAGGTCTTCAGCCTCAACGACGGATGCCGCAATACGCGCGCATCGGACGTCCTCGCCGCCGTCGACTGGGCCGTCTCCAACCGCGACGCCTGGAGCATCGAGGCCATCAACCTCAGCCTCGCCGACGATTCCTCCCACAGCGGCTTTTGCGACGCGGACGACCCCGCCGGCGCGGCGACGTTCGCCGCCGTACGCGCGGCCGGCCTCGCCGCCGTGGCCGCCTCTGGAAACGACGGCAAGTCCTCCGGGCTGCCCTGGCCCGCGTGTCTCTCGAACGTGGCCGCGGTCGGGATGGTGTACTCCGCCTCCTCGGGCAGCGTGGCGTGGAGCGGCCCTCCCTCGTGCGAGGACTCCCTTTCCGGTCCCGACGTCGTGCCGTGTGCAAGCTCGTCGGGCCCGGGCCTTTCGATGCTCGCGCCGGGTGTCGGATGGACGACGACCGCTTCGGGAGGCGGCCGGACCGCAATCTTCTCCGGCACGTCGGCGTCGGCGCCGGCCGCGACCGCCGCCGTCCTGCTCACGCGACAGGCCCGGCCGCTGGCGGATCCGGCGCTCGCGTTCGACCTCCTGCGCGCCACCGGCGTTCCCGTTCTCGACAACCGCACGGACCGCATCACGCCTCGCCTCGATCTTTCCGCGGCCCTGAACGCGACGAGTCCCGTCGGCTCGTGCGCGGACACGGCAATTCCCGACGGCACGGGAGAGCTCGTCTGCGAGGCCTCCATCTCGGCGTTGACGGGCCGCGTGTCCTCGGTCGCCGTCGCCCTGTCGGTCGACCATCCCGACATTTCGCAGCTCATCGTGTCGCTGAGCGGTCCCGACGGGACGAACATCCTGCTCATGAACCGCGGCGGGCGGCGGGGGGACGCGCTGCGCGAGGTTTTCGGCCGCACGAAAGAGCCTCTCGAGCCTCTCTCGGCCTTCGCGGGCCGGCCGGCCGCGGGCGCGTGGCGGCTTCGCATTCTCGACGCAGCGCCCGGCGCCGGCGCGGGACGCGTCGTCTCGTGGGCTCTCCTCGTCGAGCCGGAGGCCCCGGCCGGCGATGCGCCTTTTTCGTTTGCCACGGGGGTGATCGCGTCCTCCGCCCACTCGATCGGCAGGCTCGGCGCGTTCTTCACGACGGACCTCCGCCTCTTCAACACGGATCCGGCGAATCCCCGCACGGTCTCCCTGAGGTTCCAGCCGGCGGACGCCAGCCCGGCGCGCACCGTCTCGCTGACCCTGGCGCCGCTCTCCGCGCGCGCTCTCGACGACGTCCTCGGCAACACGTTCCGCACGTCGGGTTACGGACCGCTGTTCCTCTCCGGGCCGGCGTCCGTGATTGCCGCATCGCACACCGCCACGACCGCCGTGCGCGGAGGCTCTTTCGGCCTCTCGATTCCGTCGGCACGACCTTCCGCAGCGGCCGGGACCGGCTCGACGCTCACGCTCGTGCCCGTCTTCCGCAACACGGGCTTTCGCGTGAACGTCGGTCTCACCGAGGTTACGGGCCAGGAGGTCGTGGCCGAGATCGTAGTGAAGGACGGGCACGGTGCGGTGCGTGCCGTGCTCCCCCAGACGGTCCCGGGCGGAGGACTCCAGCAGGTGAACGACGTCTACACGGTCGCGCACCTCCTCCCGGACGCCGCGGACCGATTCGAGATTCGTGTCGTCTCCGGCACGGGACGGGTCATTCCCTTCGCGACTCCGGTCGACGACTCCTCGAACGACGGAGCGTTCGCGGGGGCCGCGGTGGCGGGCTCGGACCTCCTCATCCCCGCGGTCGCCCGGGCCGATGGGCGCTTCGGCGCGCGCTACGTGACCGACCTGAAGGTCGCGAACACAGGAGCGTCGCCGGCTCGCGTGAAGGTCTCCCTCTTCGCCACGACGGGGGGAGCTTTCTCCCCGGTGCTCGTCACGCTCGCCGGCGGCGAGACGCGCTTTCTGGACGATGCCCTCGGCCAGCTCTTCTCTCCGGCCGCGGACGTATCGGGGGCGCTGCGCCTCACCGCGCTCGACGGCGCCGCCATCTTCGCCTCGAGCCGCACGTACACGCTCGACGGCACCCGAAGCTACGGGGTCGCGATCGAGCCGCTCTCCGGCGCCGGCGAAGCGGGCCCGGGGCGAACGCTCGCGCTCACTTTCCTGTCGGGCTCCTCGCGTCAGCGCACGAACGTCGGGTTCGTCGAGACGGCCGGCCGAGCGACGAGCCTCCGCGTCTCGCTCCTGACCTCGTACGGCGTCGCGGTCGCGACGCGCGCGCTCACCCTCGGCCCGAACGAGGCGGTCCAGTGGAGCGACGTTTTCGCGGAGATGTCGACGCCGGCCCTCGAGCAGGCGTCTCTCCTCGTCGACGTCCTTGACGGCGGCACCGCGACGGCCTGGGCGACGCTCGTCGACAACCGCACGAACGACGGCAGCTACTTTCCGGCGACGCTCGTCCCCTGAAACGCTGCTCCGCGTCATTCGGGCGGACGTAGACTTCCCCGCCATGAAGATCTCTCTCGGCTGCGACCACGCCGGCTTCCGGTACAAAGAGAAAATCAAGACGCACCTTCTCAACTTGGGTCATGAGATCAAGGACTGCGGCACGTTCTCGGCCGACATGGTGGACTATCCCGTGTTCGTCCGGCCCGCCGCCGAGGCGGTCGCCGGCGGCGAATGCGCGCGCGGAATCGTCCTGGGCGGCTCGGGAAACGGCGAGGCCATCTGCGCGAACAAGGTCCGCGGGGTGCGCTGCGCGCTGTGCTGGAACGAGGCGACCGCGAAAGCCTGCCGCGAGCACAACGACGCGAACGTCCTCTCCCTCGGCGAACGGATGATCCCCCTGGAGACGGCGCTCGCGATCGTCCGGATCTTCCTCGAGACGCCGTTCGAGCCGGGTGCCGGCGGCGGCCGCCACGCCCGCCGCATCGCGATGCTCGAATGATCCGTCGCGGGCGCGGTCCTGCTATCGTCCGCCGCCCGTGATCGCACTCTCCGAAATCAACAAGCAGTACGGCCGCCAGGTCCTCTTCGTCGACGCCTCCTTTCAGCTCAACGCCGGCGAGAAGACCGGCCTCGTCGGCCCGAACGGCTCCGGCAAGACGACGATCTTCCGCCTCATCACGGGCGAGGAGCACGCCGACGACGGGGACGTCTCCGTGCCGAAGAAGCTCTCGATCGGTTACTTCAAGCAGGAGATCGACGAGATGGAAGGTTGGCCCGTTCTGGACGAGGCGATCGCGGGCAGCGGCCGCCTCGGCGACCTCCATCACGAGCTCATCGGGCTCGAGCACGCGCTCGCGGACCCGGAACGCGCGGCCGAGGCAGAGCACCTCCTGGCGCGGTTCGGCGACGTGCAGTCCGAGTACCAGACGCTCGGCGGGTACGAGCTGGAGGCGCGTGCCCGCGAGGTCCTCCACGGGCTCGGTTTCGACGACGCGCGCGTCGACGGGGACGTCGGAGAGCTTTCCGGCGGCTGGAAGATGCGCGTCGCGATGGCGAAGGTGCTCCTCGGCAGACCCGACGTTCTCCTCATGGACGAGCCCACGAACCACCTCGACATCGAATCCATCATCTGGCTCGAGGAGTACCTCGCGGGCTTTCCGGGCTCTCTCCTCATGACCTGCCACGACCGGGACTTCATGAACCGCGTGGTCACGAAAGTCGTCGAGATCGACGCCGGAGAGCTCGTGACGTACTCGGGGAACTACGACTTCTACGAGCGGGAGAGGACCCTGCGAGACGCGCAGCGGGAAGCCGCCTTCGCCCGGCAGCAGGCGATGCTCGCGAAAGAACAGCGCTTCATCGAGCGCTTCCAGACGCATGCCGCGAAGGCCGCCCAGGTCCAGAGCCGGGTCAAGAAGCTCGAGAAGATCGAGACGATCGAGCTCCCGAAAAAGCGCGCCGTCGTGCGTTTCGACTTCAAGCCGCCGCCGCGCTCCGGCGACGACGTGGCGATCCTCGAGAAGATCTCGAAGGCCTACGGGACGAGACGCCTCTACACCGGGTTCGATTTCCTGGTCCGGCGCGGCGAGCGCTGGTGCGTCATGGGCGTGAACGGCGCCGGGAAGACGACGCTCCTGAAGATGGTCGCGGGGGTCCTCCCTCCCGACGGCGGCACGGTACGGCTCGGCGCGAGCGTGAGGCTCGGCTATTTCTCGCAGCAAGCCCTCGATCTCCTCGACCCCGGGCTGACCGTCCTCGAGCAGGTCCAGAAGGACTTCCCCGCGGCCGGTCTCGGCGTATTGCGCGCGCTCGTCGGCGCGTTCCAGTTTTCCGGCGACGACGTGGACAAGAAGGTCCGCTTCCTGTCCGGAGGCGAGAAGTCGCGCCTCGTGATGGCGCGGATGCTCTTCGATCCTCCGAATTTCCTCGTTCTCGACGAGCCCACGAACCATCTCGACCTCGCCACGAAGGAAATGCTCGTCGTGGCTCTCTCGAAGTTCGACGGGACGATGCTCTTCGTCTCGCACGACCGCACGTTCCTGCGCGGCCTCGCGAACCGTGTCCTCGAGCTGACCGGCGAGGACGGCACGGCCGCGCCGCACGCGTACGGAGGGTCCTACGTGGAGTGGGTGGCGCGCACCGGCCACGAGGCTCCCGGCGTGCACGCATAATCGGCCGAATGTCGCGCGCGCGGTTCGCGGCGGCCCTCGCCGCCGTCGTCCTTCTCGCTTTGCTGGGAGGCGAACGCGCGCGGTTCTCTCTCTGGACGACCTCGGACGAGCCTGCGCACCTCGCGGCCGCGCGCGAGTGGCGTTACGGGCCCGGCATGGTCTCGAACTTCGAGCACCCGGTCCTCATGAAGGTCCTCGCGGGAGTCTTCCTCCCGCGCGAGGTCCCCGCCATGGAGATCGACGAGACGCGCACCGGCCGCACGCCCATGCCCTTCGTGTTCGCCGGCCTCGCCCTCGTCAGCGGCCTTTTCGCGCGCGCCCTCGCGGGAGACCTCGCGGGCATCGCCGCCGCCGCGCTCGTCGCCGTCGAGCCCACGCTGCGCGGCCACGGCGCCCTCGTCCAGAGCGACGCCCTCGTGACGTTCTTTCTGGTGGCGGCGGCGCTCGCGCTGGAATACGCGGCGCGCGGCGCGCGCCGCGAACGCGAGGCGAGAACGTGGCTCGTGGCGAGCGGCTTCCTCTACGGCTTCGCGATGGCGTCGAAATATTCTGCTTTCCCGTTCCTCGCGGTGTTTGCTGCGATTGCTGCCTTTCGGCTCGCATCAGGCAGTTTTTCTTTGAACGTACGCCCCAGCCCTCTTCACCTTCTAAGAAATTCTCTTCGTGCTCTCCCTTCGGTCCTTCTCTTTTTTGTAATTCCCGCCCTCGTGACCCTCTTTCTCATCCAATTCCTCACATTCTTCGGCACGAGTGATACCGCGTTTCGCGCGGGAATCGCGCACGAGTTCTCCGGCCTCCCGCAGGAGCGCGCCGTGGTCGCGCTGGCGCGCACGTTCCCGAAGTCGATCGCGGCGTACGGCGCGGGACTGCTCTTCGTGCAGGGCGTCGCAGGCCCCGGCGAACGCTTCAACTACTTCTTCGGTGAGATCTCGGGCCGGGGACATGCGCTCTATTTCCCCGTCGCCCTGGGAATCAAGCTCACGACGGCGAGCGTCCTTCTCGTCCTCGCGGCGCTCGTCGCTGCGGTCGTTCTCGCCGCCCGGGGTTCGCGCTTCCGGAGCCTTCTCGCCGCACGCACGTCTCTTCCGGCCGTGCTCGGCGGAGCCTATCTCCTCGCGGCGTGCGCCTCGAACGTGAACATCGGCGTCCGCCACGCATTACCCGTGGTCCCGTTCGCGATCGTCGCCGCGGTCGGGACCCTTCGGACGCTCGTTCTCCGGCGCCGGACGCTCGCGCTCGCGCTCGCCGCCGTCGTCCTCGCCGCCACGGGTGAGGCCGTACTGCGGCTCGGCCGGGAGATCTCGTTCGGGAATCTCCTCTGCGGAGGCCCCGCCGGCATTCCGGCAATCCTCTCGGACTCGAACGTGGACTGGGGTCAGGAGGAAGGGAAGATCTTCGAGCGCGTCCGGCAGGGCGACCTGGGGCGCGTCGGCCTCGCGTCGCTCATGGTGGACGAGTCGGGCGCGCGTGCCGTGGGAATCGCGGGACAGGTCACGGCGCCGGACGCGCCGGTCGACACCGTCTTTTTCTCGCGTTTCCTCTGGGACAACGCGGCCGCGATCGAGAAGAACACGGAAACCTGGTCGAAGTTCGTCTGGCTGCGCGGCTGGCTGCCGCCGCTCAGGCGGGGGCTCGAAGCACGCGCGGTTTCGATCGAGCCCTTCGGGGATTCGCAGCTCCTGATCCGCCTCCGCCCCGAGACCCCGACTACGGCTTCCCCGTCCGTGCCGCCCGCGCCCACGCGGTGAGCGGCCAGCCCTGCCGGCGCGCGAGCTCGAGTCCGCGCGCGAAGCCTTCGCGCTGACCCTCCGGCATGCACGAGAGGTCGCCGGGCGGAGCAGCCATCGAACGGACGAAGAGGATCCAGGGATGGCAGGAAAGCGAAGATGAGGAAGACGAAGAGGAAAAAAGAGTCTTCTTGGAAAGGAAAGAGAGGGCGGCCGCGGCATCTGAATCGCCGGCGCCGCTGCTGGCGCCCGCGCCTCTGCCCCCGCCGAGGCGCAGCGATTCTGCGACCAGGGCCACCGCGCGAGGGTCATTCGAAGAATCCGAATCCGAATCCTCGCCCTTCTTCCCGAGCAGCTCTTCTCCGAGTACCAGCGCCCGCGCGTACCTCTTCGTGTCGATCGCCCGGATCGTCTGGTCACGCAGAGCTTCGGTCCAGGGATCCGAAGATCCCGTTCTCTCTTCCTCTTCCAAGAAATATTCTCTTCCCCACCCGACACGAACCGGCCGCAGCGCAAGGACGAGCGCGGGCGCAGGCTCCTTCGGCAACGTCGGTCTGAAGGGCGGATCGAGCTGCCGGAGTCCTTCACGTGCCAGGACTTCGGATGCCGCCCCCCGCAGCTTCGCGGCGAGGAGCAGAGCGTGGACGCGGATCGGCGACCAGGAAGGCGTGAGCGAGAGGTGATGGGGCCCCGTGGCGCGAAGGACGCCGTCGGCCCCGCGCTCGACCTCGTATTCGGTGCCTGCCGCACGGGCGTCGGAGATCGGCTGCGGCGGGACGACGGACGAGAGCGCGTAGACCGCGGGAAACGGAACGAGGGCGCCGAGAAGATTCACGCCGGCTCCGAGGACGAGCGCGAACGCTCCCGCGAGGCGCATGGGACGACCGGAGCCCGAGCACGCCAGACCTGCGAAGGCGAGGAGCGGAGGCAGCGCAGGCAGGAGGAGGCGCGGCCCCCATCCCGCCTGTCCGTCCCACGCCCACCAGGCGGACGCGGTGAGGAGAAGAGAAGCGGCCGAAGCGCAAAGGGCGGACGCGAGCCGCGCGTCGCGCCTGCGAAGCGCAAGAAACCCCAACGGCGCGAGAAGGACGATCGGCGCATACCAGAACAGCCCTTTGTTCGGGAGCACCGTGAGCCTGAGGAGTCCCGTGAAGAAGGGATACGTGAACGTCTCCCCGGCATACCCGCCGAAGAGCTTGCCGAAGCGAATGAGCTCGAAGAACGCCCAGAGAAGGAGAAGAGCTGAGAATGAAAAGAACATCGGCCATGGCGCCGCAGGACGGCGAGAGTCCGCCGCGGCCCGGCGCCTGTTTCTCTTCCCTTCTAGGAAATCTTTCTCTCCCTCTTTTCTTCTTCCGAAGAGTGCGCACGCGAGAAGCGGCGCGACCGCGACGAGCAGGAGGGTCTTCGTGAGAATCGCGAAGCCCGCCGCGACCCCGAGGACGATCTGCCAGCGCCGCGAGGCGGGCTCCGCGCGCATCGTGACGACGGCGAGCACCGCGAGCGCGACGCACGCCGCCTGAAGAGGCTCGCCGTAATCGCTCGCCGCGTAGCCCCAGAGCGGCGTCGCGAGGACGAGGCCGGCTCCCGAGGCCGCGGCCCAGCCGGGCGTCGCACCGAGAAGACTCACGGAACGCGCCGTGGCCCACGCGGCGGCGGCCAGGCACGCGATCGGGAGGAGGACGAAGAGGGGCGCCGAGGGCGTCGCGGGCGCCGTTGCGCGGACGAGGCGCGTCGCGGTCACGGGGACGGCCTCCGCGAGCGACAGCCCCATGCCGTAGCGCGAAACCGCGTCTCCCGCCGGCCGCCGCGGAGCGTTGGAGAACTCGCGGGAGACGCCGATCTCCAAAAAGCGTGCGACGGCGGCGGCGGCCGAGAGCATCTCCCTGCCGTCGGGGATGAGGCCGTAGGAGCGCGTGTCGACGGTCGCGGCGAGGACGAGGACGACGCCGAACGCCGCAGCCCGCGCGGCGCGCGGCACGGGCGGCGTTGCGGCGGCGCTCATGCCGCGATTATGCGAGAGGGCGGCCTTCAGGCCGCGCGGGGGATCGAGTCGAGCGCGGCCTTGGTCTCCTCACGGCCCGTGCGCCAGTGCCTCGCCCAGCGCGGAATCGCGTCGGCGAGGACCAGGAGGACGGACGCCATCATCACGGCCGTCAGACCCGAGTTCAGCCAGCCCTTGAACGCGTCCCCCGGGCGGACGGACCGTGCGAGAGGAAGAAAGATGTCGCGGATCGACAGCGCCCCGCCCGCGAGCGTCGTCGTCCCGACGAAGAGGAGTGGCACGATCGTCACCAGGGCGTAACGCGAGCGGCCTTCGTTCACGATCACGGTCGTGGCGACGGTGAGCGCCACGACCGCGAGGAGCTGGTTCGCGACGCCGAACATGGGCCAGAGCGACTGGATCGAACCGGTGAAGATGAACCAGCTCCAGCCGCCCACGATGAGAGCCGTCGCGAAAATGCTGCCCGGCAGCCAGTCCGTTCTCGCCATGCGCGGGAAGGCGCGCCCGGCGAGCTCCTGGACGAGGAAGCGGCCGATGCGCGTTCCCGTGTCGATCGTCGTGAGGACGAAGAGCGCCTCGAACATGATGACGAAGTGGTAGAAGTAGCTCATGAGGCTCTTGGCGCCGGGCAGATCGCCGAAGATCTGGGCGATCCCGACGGCGAGCGAGACCCCGCCCCCCGTTCGCCCGGCGAGGCGCGGCTCGCCCACGAGCGCCGCGAGCTCCGACAGGCGGCCGCCGTCGAGATTCATCTTTGCGGCGAGCGCCTCGAACGCCTGCGGCGAGAGGTTGATCCGGAAGTAGTCCGCCGGAAAGAGCGACGACGCGGCGACGAGCGCCGTCACGCCCACGAGGCTCTCCATGAGCATCGCCCCGTAGCCGATGGCCCGCGCGTGGCTCTCCTTGTCGAGCATCTTGGACGTTGTTCCCGACGACACGAGCGCGTGAAAGCCCGAGATGGCGCCGCACGCGATCGTGATGAAGACGAACGGGAAGAGGGCGCCCGGCACGAGCGGCCCGCCGCCGGACGCGAACCCGCTGACGGCCGGCGCCTTCATCTCGGGGCGCACGAGGAACACCGTGACGACGATTACGGCGATCGTTCCGACCTTCATGTAGCTCGAGAGGTAGTCGCGGGGACAGAGGAGCATCCACACGGGCAGGACCGACGCGAGAAACCCGTACGCGGCGATGGCGGCCGTGAGCGACGTCTCCGAAAGCGTGAAAAGGTGCGACGCACCCGCCCACGGATGGCCCGGCGCGAAGAGTCCGCCGAGGACGACGCACGCCATGAGCAGCGACACGCCGATGGCCGACGCTTCGGCCACGCGGCCCGGCCTGATCCGGTACATGTAGAGGCCCATCAACAGCGCGATCGGGATCGACGCGGCGATCGCGAACGTGCCCCAGGCGCTTTCGGCGAGCGCCTTGACGACGATAAACCCGAGAACCGCCATCGCGACAACGACGATGAAGAGAATCGCGATCATCGCGACGATGCCGCTCAGGGGGCTGATCTCGTCGCGTGCGATCTCCGCGAGCGAACGGCCGCCGCGCCGAACGGAAGCCCCGAGGATGACGAAGTCCTGCACCGCACCCGCGAGGCAGACGCCGAACACGAGCCACAGGAGGCCGGGGAGCCATCCGAACTGGGCCGCGAGGACCGGCCCGATGAGCGGCCCGGCGCCCGAGATCGCGGCGAAGTGATGGCCCCAGAGGACCCAGCGGTTCGTGGGATGAAAATTCTGGCCGTCGCGGCGCGTGTGCGCCGGCGTCGGTCGCCGGTCGTCCAGGCCGATCACGCGACGCGCGAGGAATCCGCTGTAGAAGCGGTAGAAGATCGCGTAGACGCCGAGCGCTCCGAGGAGCAGCCAGAACGCGTTGACCGTCACCGCCGCGAGTGTACCGTCGGCCGAAGGAGGCGGCCGTCTCTCCCTTTACTTCGTGCGCTCGAGCGTGCCCTCGATCCCGAGCGCGATCGGCAGCCGGACGTGCGCGACCTTGTTCTCCATGACGAGCGTGTAGATCCCCGGCTCGAACCGGCCCTTCGGTGACTCGAAAAAGAGGTGCCCCCAGGCCAGCGTCTCGTGGTCGACCGTGACCTGGTCGAAAACGATCCCTTCGCCCGGCATGGTGAAGAATCCGAGCCGTTCTTCCTTGATGCGTCCGGGGAAATACCCGTCGAGCGGATCGCGTATGACGCGCGCCTGAAGCAGCATGCGGCTCAGGTCGGGAATCCCGTGGGCCATCTTCTTCTGGCTCGGGAGGGGCATCCGCGTTCCGTCCGGCCCGAGCAGACTGACGTCCTCGCGATAGATCTCGACCGGTTGGCTGCCCGTCGCGGAAATGCAGGTTTCGAGCAGGATCCAGCGGCTGTCGAGGTGAGTTTGCGCGTGCTTGTATCCCACGACGACCTGGACCACCTCGTCCCGGTACCTCGAAACGGTACGACCCATCTTCTTCACGTTCGGGGACTCGAGGTCGGCGTGGAGACTCGCGACACTCGAGAGAAGAAGAGTGGCTGCCATCAGAAAGGCCGGACCCGACCGCCGCGGGAATGGATTCAAGATGATTCCTCCGGTGCTCCTCGAAGAGGAGACCTCGATTGCCCCTTGCACGGAGCATACCGTCGGGAGGACACCTTTTCCGGACGCTTCGCCTCGGGCCAGCCGGAGTAGGATCGCCCCCGACATGGACGGCAATTCGCTCGCCGGGGCCTGGAAGCTGCTCGTTTTCGAGTTCCGCTCCGAAGGACAGGTCGTATTTCCATTCGGAACGAACGTCATCGGACTGTGCCTCTATGACGCGACCGGCCACATGGCATTGCAGATCATGCGCGGAGACCGCCCCCGATTCGCCGCGAACGACCAGCAGCTGGGCACGCCGGCCGAGGTCGCGGCCGCCTTCTTCGGATGTCTCGCCTACGCGGGCACGTACGTCGCCGACGAGGTCCACGGCGTCGTCGTGCATCACGTCTCACAATCCCTCTTCCCGAACTGGGTCGGCACGGATCAGATCCGCTTCTACCGGATCTCCGGAGACCGTCTCATCGTGAGCGCGCCGACGCAGCAGGTCGGGGGACACCTCATGGACGTGATGCTCGTGTGGGAGCGGCTCGCTCCCGTCGCGGGGGCCTGACGCACGTGCAGAGATTCGTCCTTCCCCGCCACGTCTCGCGACGACTGCCGCTCTGTCGCCGGACGGGTCCGTGTCCGCCGGACGAGGACATCCGCTTCACCGTACTCCTCCATGCCAAGGACATGCGCATGCTCCGGGAAGCGGCAGCTGCCGTCTCGGACCCGAAGAGCTCCGTCTATGGGCGCCACCTTTCCGCCGACGAGGTACGCACGCTCGTCGCGCCCGGGTATCAGGATCTCGACGCGGTGCTGGCCTTCCTCAGAGACGCCGGCCTCACCGTGGACGGCGTCGCCGGGGCGCGTACCGCGGTCCAGGGCCACGGCCCGGCGGAGAGGATCTCGCGCGCGTTCGACGTTCCCATCGGCACCTACGCGCCGCCGCGCACCGTATCGCCTCGCGTGCGGCGCGCGATCGCGGCCGAGCGGGACCCCACGATTCCGGCGTCGCTCGCGTCCGTGATTCGCGGCGTCGCGGGACTCAACACCCTTCCCGCGGCCCGGCGCTTCCCGCCGATCTTCGCCCCGCCCCGCTCCAAGGTACCGCGGCGCGGACCCGCCGCGGCTCGCGGGCCCGGCGGAGGCTTCACGCCCGACGAGATTCGCGCGGCGTACGCCCTCCCCGATCCGGCCACGGCGGGAGGCCGCGGTGAGCGCGTGGCCATCCTCGAGTTCGGAGGCGGATTCTCGGGTGACGACTTCGCGACGTTCTGCACGCACTACGGCCTGCCTGTGGGCGACGTCACGGACGTCTCGGTCTCGGGGGCCAAGAACGACTATCAGGGCAGGACGGGCGACGCCGACGTGGAGGTCGCGCTCGACATGGACTGGGTGCGAGGCACGGCGCCGCAGGCGGACCTGGACCTGTGGTGGACGCCCAACACGGATACGGGCTGGGTCGATTTCCTCAACGCGCTCCTCGATGCGCCGGACGCCCGCCGCCCCTCGATCGTCTCGATCTCATGGGGAATGCCCGAGGACGGCTTCGCGACGTCCCGGAGGTACGACCAGACCCGCCAGCTCTTCCTTTCGTGTGCGCTCCTCGGCATCACATTCGTCTGCGCCTCGGGAGACGCCGGCGCCGGCGACATCCTTCCGGAGGACGCCGCCTTCGACGGCCAGCGCCACGTGGACTTTCCGAGCGTCGTCCCGGAGGTGACCGCGGTCGGGGGTACGAAGCTCGTCCCGAAGGGCAGCTCCTTCGCGGAGAGCGCCTGGAACGACGGCCCGAGTCGCGGCGCGACGGGCGGGGGCTTCTCGAGGTTCGTGGCGGTCCCCGCGTGGCAGAGGGCGGCTCTGGGCGCGCGCCGCGGGGTGACGGGTCGGGGCATTCCCGATGTCGCGGCGGTCGCGTCGCCCGATCCCGGCCTCTCGATCTTCGTGAGAAAAAAGTGGACCGCCGCCGGAGGAACCAGCGTGGCGGCGCCGATCTGGTCCGGAATCCTCGCGCACGTGAACGCCGCGCGCGCGGAGGCAGGGAAACCCCGCATGGGAGCCGCGAACGCGGCCCTCTACGACCTGGCTCGCGGCGTCTCGCCTTTCCGGGACGTCACGCAGGGTGACAATTCGTACGGCGGCGTTTCGGGATATCCGGCGACGAAAGGGTGGGACCCGACCACGGGCCTCGGTTCCGTCGATACCGGAAAGCTCGTGAAGAAGCTCCTCGCCTGAGCGCACCAAGCCGCCTCGGGGAATTCTTCAGGGCGCGCTTCTCACGAAGGCGGCGTTGACGGGGGCCGGCATCGGGGAGTCGGCGCCGCGGACGCTCTTCCAGATCGCCTCGTTGAGGGGCACGTCGGGGGCGGCGTCTTCCCTCGAGAAGTCCCACGTGTCCGCAAGAGCCTGCATCGGCGCGCCGCGCGGATTCGTCTCGTAGAACGGGATCGCCGTTTCGCGGTGGACGAAGGGCGCCGGGTCCGGCACGTCTGCGAACGCGGCCGTCATAGGCGTCGCGCCCGCGTCGTGCTGCGACATGGGCGGAAGCCCGAGGATGAGCTCCATCGTCCGGAGCATGGACGTCGTCGAATACATCGTCGAGTCCACGGCTCGGCGCCGCGTGTACGGCGACACGACGAGCGCGACCGTGCGATGCGCGTCGACGTGGTCGGGTCCGTTCTGGGCATCGTCCTCGACGACGAAGACCGCCGTCTCGCTCCAGAAGGGCGAGAGCGAGAGCGCCTCGACGAGGCGGCCCAGGGCGACGTCGTTCTCGGCCACCATCGCGCGCGGCGTCTTGCCGCCCTTCTTCGTCCCCACGGTGTGATCGTTGCCCAGCCGCACGATCATGAGCCGCGGCATCTCCTTCTTCTTCACGTACTGGGCGAATTCCTTCAGCCAGATGTCGACGCGCGCGTTGTCGAGGATTTCCGTGTCGAATCCCGGGTAGTAGGGATTCGTGTTCGCCCTGAGCGCGCCCTCCTGACCCTGCGAGAGGCCCGCCTCGAGCGGCGTTTCGGATTCGGAGGCGATGCCCGTGAACTCGCCGTAATTGCGCAGCGAGAGCCCGGCGCGCGCGGCCGCGTCCCAGAGGTAGCCGTTCGTCGGAAACGCCGCGGGATCGTTCCCTTCGAAGAGGTAGGAGAAGCCGTGGCTGCCGTAGCTCGGAGGCCAGACCTTCTCCACGAAATCCGTCGCGTACGCGCCCATGGACCAGTTGTGGCCGTCGGCGGAGACCTCGGCATCGCAGTAGAAGTTGTCGAGCGTGACGTACTCCTCGGCGAGCGCGTGCGCGTTCGGCGTCACGTCGCGCCCGAAGAGGACGAGCGACGGGTCGCCGTTGCCCTTCGGGAGGTCGCCGAGGACCTGGTCGTACGTGCGGTTCTCGCGGACGACGTAGACGACGTGCTTGATCGGCGACGTGCCGCCGGGCGCGGCCGGCACGACGGCCGACGCGCGCACGGTGAGGGATCCCCGCGCGGCGGGCCGGCGGTTCGCGTACGCCCGCGTGGTGAGAGATGCGAGCTGGCGACCGTCGGGAACCGGACGCGCGAGACGCTGCCGGGGATCGTCCGCGTGAGGCGCGTCGGGTCTCCGAGCTTCGGCTTCGTCGGATCCGGCCCGCCCTTCGAATTCTCCCACGAGCCGCCGCCCTTCGCATTCGCGACCCAGAGGGTCCTCCCGTCGCGCGAGAGGGCGAGCGCGTCGGGATACCAGCCGGACGGGATGAATCCCTTCGCGCGTGCCTTCGCGGGACCGAGGGAAAGATCCACCACCGCCACGGCGTCGTCGTCGGCATTCGCGACGAAGAGCCTCTTCCCGTCGCGCGAAAGGGCCAGCGCGTTCGGCGTCGAGCCGTCGGGCATCGCGTCCGACGAGGGCGTCCCCGGCCCGTCCGGACCGAGCGCGACCGAGATCTGCCGCACGACTCCCCGCGACGCGACGTCCACGGCTGCGACGAGGTTCCGGTTCGCCTGGGCGACGAAGAGCGTTCTTCCGTCGGGCGAAAAGACGAGATCTCCCGGATGGTCCGCCGTCTTCACCGAGCCGGTCGCGATCGCCTTTTCCGGATCGACGAACGTCACGGCCGCTCCGCCCCATGCCGCGAGCGCGAGGATCTTTCCATCCGGGGAGAAGACCGGCCGGTAGGGATGGATGCCCGCGGAAACCCCCGCGACGACCTGCCTTGCGGCGAGATCGACCTTCACGACGTCGTTCGCGAGGATGCGCGCGGCCCAGAGAGTCTTGCCGTCCGGTGAGATGGCGAGCCCTCCCGGCGTCGCGTCGACTTTCGGCCCGTCCTCCTTGCGCTTCAGCGAGATCGGCTCCTCGGCGACGAAGCGGTCCCGTTCCAGGCGATAGACGAGGACGTTTCTCCCTTTGGCGCCGGCGACGTACGCCCGCGCGCCGTCCGGCGAGAGCGCCATGCCGAGCCACGAATGCGGCAGGGGCTGCTTGAAAAGGGACTTCCCCGAGGCGGCGTCCAGCAGGTGGAGCGACTGGTCATCCGCGCCGGTGCAAAGCGCGACGACCCGGCTTTCATCGGGCGCGAGCGCGAGCGCGAACGGGTAAGGCGAAACCTCGGTCTGCGTGCCCGTCGGGGTCAGCAGGCGCCCGTTCGGGAGCTGGACCTCGCCGGTCGGCAGGCGCGACGGTACGACGCGGTCGGCTACGAGGAGCGAAGAAGAAAGAGAAAGAGAGAATGAGAATCTGCTTAGAAAGGAAAGAAAGAACGAGACGCGCATATGGGGAAGACTAGCGCGCTCGACAGCTCATTCGCCCTAAATCGATATCCGCGCGACGCCCAGGACCTTCCGGCTCTTTCTCTCCTGAACGAAAGCCACGGCGTGTAGCTCATTTCTCTTCCAGTCCGCTTTGAGGCGAAGCGGGCGCTCCGTCTCGAAAAGTCCTCCCGGTCGAACCGTGCTCACGACCGCGAGTTCGCGAACGACGGCGCCGTGCACGAGGCGCCGCCCCGCGTTCTCGCCCCGCGGCACGTCGCTCGCGAGCCCGTCCTCGGTGATCGCGAGGAGGAGCTCGGCCGTATCGCCAGGCGTGACGGGCGGCAACGCGCTGACCCGGACCCGCAGGGCGGCCCCCTGCCCGTTCGCCGACGGCAGGATCTCGATCGACGCCTTCGGCAGACGGGCGGCCTCCTCGACCGCGTGCCGCGCCTTCTTCTCGTCGCTCCCGACGAGCTCCGTGCGCCCATCCACGACGACCTGCGGCGTGTAGACGCGGCTTTCGCCCCAGGCGCGGCCGTAGTCGCTCTGGCGCGCGCTGAACGACTCGGAGGAGTAAGGATCGGCCCACCCGAGGCGGTTCCAGTAATCGACGTGCAAGGACAGTGGCACGACCTCGGCACCGGCGACCGGCTGGGTCCGCTCGAGGCGCACGAGCGCGAGGTCGGCCGGAGGGCAGCTCGAGCAACCCTCGGACGTGAACAGCTCCACGAGGACCGGAATGCGGGCGGATCGAGGTCCCTCGGCGCTCGTCGAGCCGGCGGCGAGTACGAGCACCGCCGTCAAGATGATTCTCTTGGAAAGGACTTCGAAGACAGAAGACATCGGACCGCCTCGTTCAGGATATCTCGCGAGGCCATGCGTCTATTCCCACGCCCGGCGCGGCGATCACGTGCTCTCCGAGCGGGCCGAGAAATCGAGGTGGACCTCTCGGCCTGACGGCCGTTCGCTATCGCGTTCGAGACTCGGCGCCCGCGACCGCCCGCGCGATCTCCGAGTCTCCGGGGCGCTTGCGGTGATCGCTTTCCACGAAACGCCAGGCTTCTCGCCCTTCACGGTCGACGAGAACGAGGGAAGGCGGGAGCCGGGGAGCCGTTCCCCCGTTTCCGGCCGCCGGGCGGTTCAGGGTTCTCACGCGCGGCGAGGAGAGGAAGCGATGCGTGAGCCGAACCCGGCGCTGCTGTTCGACGGACGCGACGAGGGCGCGCGACTGTTCGGGAGAGTCCGGGGCGACGACGAGGACGGAAACGTCTTTCAACGCGGTCCCCTTCAGGCGCTCGAGCTGGAGCAACTGCTCCAGGCACGCCGGTCACCACGCGCCGCGCGTGAACGCGAGAAGGACGAGGCGCCCGCGGTACTCGTCGAGAGTGACCGTCTTTCCGTCCGCGTCGGGAAGAGAGATCGCGGGCGCAGGCGGTCTCTCGGCAGCGGCCGAGAGCGCGAGGGCGATCGTGACCGCTCCCAGGACCAGTCTCGTCACGAGAGCAGTATAGATTCCGGCCGTGAGCTCTCGATCAGCCGGATGAACCGTGGCTCGCTCTTCAGGCTCTCGAAGTCCGGATCGAGGCGGGCGCGCTCCACGACGTAGACGCGGCGCATCGCCGCCGCGGCCTCGAGGACGTCGAGCGCCCGTTCCGCGTCGCCGAGGAGGGCCCAGGCCGCGGCGACGTAGTACCGCGTGAACGGCTCGTCCGCTCCCAACCGCAGGCGGTCCTCGAAGGCTCCCACGGCGAGCGTGAGCGCCCGGTGCGCCTCCTCGGGATGTTCGAGCGCGAGGTGCGCGCTTCCGATCCGCGTGTGGAGCTCGATGACCGCGCGGTCCTTCAGCGCATGATCGACGCGCCGCAGGAAAGAGAGCTCCCGGTCGTAGGATTCGAGGGCCTCCGCTGGCCGGCCCTGGAGCGCTCGGATCTGACCGAGCTTCATGTAGGCCCCCACGATGACGATTCCTTCGCGGCCCGAGAGTCCCCTCTCCTGAAGCTCGATGGCCTGCCGCGCCGCGCGCTCGGCGCGCGGGAAGTCCCTCAGCAGGGCCGAGACGTGCGCGAGCTGGAGCGCGTACCAGCCTCCTTGCGGATTCAGGGCGAGGGCCCGCTCGAAGGAATCCACCGCGTTCTGAAACCGCCCGGTGCCGATGAAATGGGCGCGCGCCAGCGCCGCATGCGCCGCGGCGTCGTCCGGGTCCAGCTCCAGAGACCGGCGAATCGCCTCCAGCCCTTTGTCCGTGCTTCCGATGTCGACGAGCGTTCCGCCGAGCTCCTTCCACGCGCGCGCGAGGCGCGGCTGGAGGGCGAGGCATTTTCCGAAGCTCGTCATGGCTTTCTCGAGCAGCTCCGGCATCGCGAGATCCGTCGCCTTCACTTCGTAGGCTTCGCCGAGCGAGAGCCACGCGCGGGCATAGAGCGGATCGAGCGCCACGGCGCGCTCGAAGAAGAGGATCGCGCGGTCGACGGATTCCCGGCTCTCGGCGCGGAGGTTGATGAGACCCTTGGAATACGCCTCGTACGCGTCGATGACGTGCGTCTCCTCGGGCTCTTTCCCGGCAGGGCTCGAGGCGAGATGCATCGCCGCGGCGAGCTCCGCGACGACGCGGTCCTGCAAGGCGAAGAGGTCGCTGCGGCTGCCGTCCACCTTCACGGTCGTCACGACCTCGCCGGACTCCACGTCCGTCACGCGCGCCGTGATGCGCATGACGTCCCCGACGCCCTGGAATCCCCCCATCACGACGCGACGCGCGCCCACCTCGCGGCCGAGCCGGATGGCGAGCTCGCCCGCGCCCGACGCCGACTCGCCGGTCAGCCGCTTCTCGACCTCGCACACCCGCTCACAGCCGATCACGGAGAGCCCGGGCACGTTCTTCAGGTCGGCGGTGACGGTCTCCATGATGCCGGTCGAGAGCCAGTTGTCTTCGGGGTTCTTCGTGATGTTCGAGAACGCGAGAACGGCGATCACGCTTTCGGCCGGGGTCGAGGAAACCGAAGGCGCTCCCGATCGCGGCGCGCCGCCCGCCAGGGCCGAGAGCTCGTGCGCAACGTCGCGCATCGCCACGCGTCGGTCGCGGTCCTTCGCGATCATCTTCAGGACGAGGGCCTCCAGGTCCCGCGAAACGGCCGGATTGAGCCGCGTCAGGGAGGGCGGCTCCGCGTGGAGCAGCGCGTCGATGACGGCGACCGTGTTCGTGCCTTCGAAGGGCCGGCGGCGGGCGAGAAGCTCCCAGAGGAGCACGCCCAGCGAGAAAACGTCCGTCCGCGCGTCGACGTCGCGGCCCAGGGCCTGCTCGGGCGACATGTACGCCACGGTGCCGAGGACGGAGCCCGGCGTCGAGCGGGTCGGATCCGCGCCGATCGCGCTCCAGGTCTCGCTTCCCTCGCCCGGCACGGGCCGGAACGCGGCGAGGCCGAAGTCCAGGACCTTCACGCGTCCCCTTCCGTCCACCATGACGTTCCCGGGCTTGATGTCGCGGTGGACGACGCCGCGCGCATGGGCCGCCGCGAGCGCGTCAGCGACCTGATGGACGATGTCCACGGTCTCGCGGACCTCCGGCGGGCGCTCCTTGAGAATCGCAGAGAGCGTGCGCCCCGCGACGTACTCCATCGCGATGAAGCTCTGCCTCCGCCCTTCGCGTTCCACCGTGTCGACGTCGTAGACGACGGCGATGTTCGGGTGGTTGAGCTGGGAGGCGAAGCGCGCCTCGCGCAGGAGGCGCCCTTCGTGGTCCTCCGCGCCCCGCAGCAGCTTCAGGGCGACGGGCCGCCGCAGCTTGAGGTCCTCGGCGCGGAAGACCTCTCCCATCCCGCCTTCGCCGAGGCGCTCCGCGATGCGGTAATGCGCGAGGACTTCGCCGACCACGGCGGCATCTTAGTGCGCAGGCGCGACCCGCGGCGTGCCGCCCGCCCATAATCGGAGGCGATGGCGAGAGGGGACCGCGCGGACTTGAAGGATCTCGCCATGCTCTTTCTCCGCCTCGGCGCCACGGCTTTCGGCGGCCCCGCGGCTCACATCTCGATGATGGAGCACGAGGTCGTGACGCGGCGCGGCTGGATGACGCGCGAGGAGTTCCTCGACCTCCTCGGCGCGACGAATCTCGCGCCGGGGCCGAACTCCACGAAGATGGCGCTCTTCATCGGCCACGCGCGCGGGGGCTGGCCGGGCTTTCTCCTCGCCGGCCTCGGCTTCGTCCTGCCCGCGACTCTCCTCGTCACCGTCTTCGCGTGGGCCTACGTGCGCTTCGGCTCCCTTCCCGCGTTCCCGCATTTCTTCGAGGGCATCAAGCCCGTCGTCCTCGCGCTCATCGCGCACGCCCTCGTCAGCCTCGGACGCACGGCGGTGAAGAACAAATTCTTCCTGGCGCTCGGGCTCGCCGCGCTCGCTGCGAGTTTCTTCGTCCATGAGCTTCTGCTGTTGCTCGTTGCGGGTTGTCTCTCGACGGGGGTGATGGTGTTGGAAGATTTGCTTAGAAAGGGTAAGAGGAGCGGCAAAGCTCCGGCATCGTCGGAGCGCGTCGACGGCGTTGAAGGTGCAGGTGATGCCAAGCGCGGCGACGTGTCGGGAGGCGCGCCTGCCCACCCCCAACCCCCTTCTAAGAAATCTTCTCTTCTCTTCCTTCCCCTCTTCTCCCTCGGCGTCCCTCTCTCGTCTTTCTCCCTAACCAGCCTTCTCCTCTTCTTCCTGAAGACCGGTGCGGTGCTGTTCGGCAGCGGCTACGTGCTCCTCGCCTACCTGAAAGCGGATCTCGTCGAGCGCTGGCACTGGCTCACGAGCGCGCAGCTTCTGGATGCCGTCGCGGTAGGCCAGTTCACGCCGGGGCCGCTCTCGTCCACCGCGACGTTCATCGGCTACGTGCTCGGGGGCCTGCCGGGGGCGTCCGTCGCGACGCTCGGCATCTTCCTTCCCGCCTTCGTCCTCGTCGCGGTCATGGGGCCGTTCGTGCCCCGTTTGCGGCAGTCGAGACTCCTCGGCGCTTTCCTCGACGGCGTCAACGTCGCGGCGCTCGCGCTGATGGGCTACGTCACTCTCCAGTTCGCGCGGCCCGCTCTGACGAACGGCCCGACGGTGGCCCTTTTCCTCGCCAGCGTGGCGCTTCTCTCGACCGTGAGGATCAACGCGGCCTGGCTCGTCCTCGCGGGCGGGATCCTCGGGGTCGTTTTCGGCTGAGCGGTTTCTCTTCCTACGGGCCGACCTCGAACGGCGCGCGCCGCAGATCGAGCGCGGGATTGCGGTCGAAGAAATGGGCGGGCTTCAGCTCGAACGACAGTGATTCACGCGCCAGGACCGGAGAGTCCTCGGTCACCGGCACGTGGTGAAATCCAACGGTCAGCCAGAGCACGATGTCCGTGTCGACGAGCCCCTGGTTGTTCGCGATGTACTGAGGCAGCCCGGGCTCGCCGGGGTTCTGGTTCGGCGTGTCGCCGGCGGCGTAGCGCTCGTCCGGATCGAACGCGGTCACCCAGAGGTTGTGCTCGATGAACCGCGCGCGCCGGAAATCGTCCTTCTTCAGCAGCGGCTCGACGTTGGCCTGCGATTCGACAACGAAGCCCGTCTCGTAGCCGCGGGCGTTGTGCCGGTGCGGATTGACGACACGCCACAACGAGTTCTTCTCGTCGAGCTGGCCATCGGCCTCCCGTCGCAGCACCGTTTCGTCGAGGACCCAGACGCTCTTGCGCGGCCCCGGCGCCGGGCGCTCCTTGAGCTGGCCGAGCACGAAGCTGTTGTTGCGGCCGTCGACGTCGACGTCCAGGCGGAAGTTGAAGTGGTGGCTGTGATTGATCGCGACGAGGTTCGGCGAGACGAGGGCCCCGAACTCCGTCTCCGGCGCGCCGTCGCCGAGCGTCTCGGCCACGACGGCCCTCGGCGCGTCGATGCCCGTCAACCCGACTTCGACGCGGATCGAGCCGCGCTGCGTGAAGATCCAGTCGACCATGTAGTCGTAGTTGCCGAGCTGGGAGATGGACCGGACCACCAGCTCGACCTCGGCCCGCCCCTCGTACGCGCCGCCCGAGAACAGCTCGAAGTGCCGCCACACCGGGCTCCCCGTCAGGCGCTCGAAGACGCCGACGACGTTCGGCAGAGGCAGCGGAATGACCGGCAGGACGGGATCGGGGATCGCCGCCGCGACGAGCGCGTCGCGCAGCACCGCGTTCGACGGCAGGTCCAGCCCGAGCGCGAGCGGGGACGAGAGCAGCCCGAAACCGAACTCGCCGGCGTCCATGTACGTGCGATAGAACCAGTTTGTTCCGGGGTCCTGGTACGGGACGAAGATCTCGGCAAGCGAGCCCTGGTAGAGCACGGGGCGGCCGTCGTAGTTCGCGAGGGAGATCACCGTCCCGGAACGGCGCTCGAAGCGAACGTGGAAACGCCACTTCTGCCACTCGATGAAATTGCCGTCGAACGCAAAGTTGACGCCTTGCGGCTGCGCCATCGTGATCGGCTTGAGCGCGGGGCGCAGCCCATAACGCGAGGCGACGGTGGCCTCGTCGAAGTCCTGCGTGTTCGCCGGCAGCGGAATGACGCCGGTGTCGATCACCTTGATCACCTGCCGGTCGTCGAGGTCCATGATCGCCTGCATGCCCTCGATGGGCCTGGCGTACAGGTTGATGCCGGCGCCTTCGGTGTAATACATCTGCGCCTTGACGATGCGGCGGGCCTCTTCGGGCAGTCCGAACGAGCCGGGCGTCAGTGGCGTCACGAGGACGTGCGCGAGCTGGCTCGGCGTCGTGATGCCGCGCCGCGCGAGCGCGGCCAGAAAAGCCGGATTCTGGAATGCAAACGAGAAGTCGCTCACCTCGGTGATCGTCAGACCGAGCTGGCCGTCGCTCCCGGGTATGAGCTTCGGCGCCGTGAACGTTCCGTGGGTCAGGTCGACGAACGTCTTGTAGCTCTTTTTCTCCTGTCGAAAGAAGACCGTTGCCGCGCGCGGGATCGGGTCGCCGGCGTGGAACGCGAGAACGGCGTCCTTCGCCGGCTCGCGCAAGTCGATGCTTTGGAAGATCGCGCCGGGCTTCGCGACGTGCGCCTGCAGCAGGATGTTCGCCGCGGCGAGGATTTCGCCGTCCTCCAGAGGATCGAGCGGATGCTGGACCGCCGCACGAACCGGTGCGCCTCCGATGAGAAACGCCCCGACGACGATGACTTTCGCGCCTGTTCTGACTCTTGTGAACATCATCGGCCTCCTGACCACTCTCATACTCACAATCTCGTCATTTCCGCGCTTCAGGGGACACGGCGCGGTCGTACGCGGGTCGAAACCCGAGCGGGCGCTTCGAAGCTATCATCGCCCCCTGAGGGGCGATCAAGCGGAATCGGACCGGTCCCGTCCGCTCAAAAAAGGAGAAATCTTGAGCCCGAACCCACCGTCCTACGACCTGGTCGTGATCGGCTCGGGGCCGGGAGGCTACGTCGCCGCCGTTCGGGCCTCCCAGCTCGGCCTCAAGACCGCGATCGTCGAGAAGGACGCGAAAGTGCCGAACGTCGGTCTCGGAGGCGTCTGCCTGCACCGCGGCTGCATCCCGACGAAGGCGATGCTCAAGTCGGCCTCTCTTTACGACGAGGCGAAGAACCACGCCGCCGATTTCGGGGTGAAGGTCGCCGGCGTCGAGCTCGACTTTCCCGGCGTCGTGAAGTTTCGCGACAAGGTCGTCTCGCGGGGCGCCAAGGGCGTCGAATACCTCATGAAGAAGCACAAGGTCGACGTCCACGCGGGGCTCGGGCGGCTCGTCTCGCCGCAGAAGGTCGCCGTGAAGGGTGACGCGGGCGAAACGACCCTGGACACGAAGAACGTCCTCGTCGCGACGGGCTCGGTGCCGCGCGATCTGCCTTTCCTGAAGGCGGACGGCGAGAGCGTCCTGAACTCGGACCACATCCTGAAGTCGCAATCGATCCCGAAATCGCTCCTAGTGATCGGCTCGGGGGCCGTAGGTGCGGAGTTCGCGTCCTGCTTCTCGCGCTACGGCACGAAGACCGTCCTCGTCGAGGTCCTGCCGCGCGTCCTGCCCGTGGAGGACGAGGAGATCTCGAAGGAGGTCGAGCGCGTCTTCAAGAAACGCGGCATCGAGGTGCGCACGAAGACGAGTGTCGAGTCCGTGGCGCCGAACGGGGACGGAACGGTCACCGTGAAGGCGAAGGGGCCGGACGGCGGGCCGCTGTCGTGGTCCGTCGAGAAGGTGCTCCTCGCGGTCGGCAGGAAGCCCTTGTCCGAAGGCCTCGGCCTCGAGGCCGTGGGCGTCGCGACGGACCGCGGCTACGTGAAGGTGGACGCGAACCAGCGCACGAACGTGCCGGGCGTGTGGGCGATCGGCGACGTCACGCCCACGATCTGGCTCGCGCACGTCGCATCCGCGGAAGGCATCGTGGCCGCCGAGACGATGGCCGGCCATCCGACGGTGCCCGTGAACCGCGACCAGGTCCCCGGCTGTACGTACTGCGATCCCGAGGTCGCGTCCATCGGGCTCAGCGAGGCGAAGGCGAAAGAGCGCGGCTACGTCGTGAAGACCGGAAAGTTCAACTTCTCGGTCCTCGCCAAGACGATGATGGAGCACACGCAGGAGGGCTTCGTGAAGATCGTCTCCGACGCGAAGTACGACGAGATCCTCGGCGTCCACATCGTCGGCCCGCACGCCACCGAGCTCATCGCCGAGGGCGGAGCCCTCCTCAGGCTCGAGGCCACGACCGAAGAGATGATCCGGACGATCCACGCGCATCCGACGCTGTCGGAGGCCATGCACGAGGCGGCGGAGGCCGTTCACGGCCACAACATCCACGGCTAGAGGCATCGCGCGGGCGGTCGCGGCGCTCGCCGCCGTCGCCGTCACGACGGCGCTCGGGCAGGTCCTCCGGGCCAACGCGACGACGATCGGGTTCGTCTTCCTCGTCGTCGTCCTTCTGGCCGCGCTCAGGCTCGGCCTCGCCGCGGCGATGTTCGCGTCTCTCGCGGCGACTGCATGCTTCAACCATTTCTTCCTGCCCCCCGTCGGAACCTGGACGATCGCCGACCCGGCGAACTGGGTCGCGCTCGCGACGTTCCTTCTCGCCTCCGTCGTCGTGAGCCGCCTCGCGGCTCGTGAGAAGAGGCGCGCCGAAGTCGCGGAAGCGCGGCGGCGGGAGATCGAGACCCTCTCGGCAGAACGCGAAAGACTGCTCGAGGACCGGGTTCACCTCGAGGCGCTGCGGGAGAGTGACGCGTTCAAGACCTCGCTCCTGCAAGCCGTGTCACACGACCTGAGGACGCCCATCACGTCCATTCGCCTCGGGCTCGACCGCCTGAGGCGCTCGCCGGGAACGAACGGGATCGTGGAGGACGTGGCGCGAGAGACGGAGCGGCTGTCGCGACGGATCGACAACCTCCTCGCGATGGCGCGACTCGACGCGGGTACGTTCGTGCCGCGACCGGAACCGACCCCGGCGGCGGACTTGTTCCGGGCGACGCTCGAGGCGCTTCCGCTCGCCCTCGCGGGCCGCGCCGTCGACGTTTCCGTGGCGCTCGAGACCCCGGATCTCTTCGTGGATCCGGCCCTCACGGTCGAGATCCTCGCGAACCTCGTGGAGAATGCCTCACGAGCCGCTTCGTCCGGAGCGCTGGCCCTCTCGGCCGAGCCGAGCCGAAGCGCTGCCGGGCGGGTCTGTCTCGACGTGCTCGATCGCGGCTCCGGCGTCTCGCCGGACGTGAAACGGGCCGCTGCGGGTGGTGCGCCGGGTGACGCGGGCCGTGCCGGCCTGGGACTCACGATCTGCCAATCGCTCGCGCGCGCGATGGGAGGCAGCGTCGTCCTGCTGGACCGGCCGGGCGGCGGGACGATCGCGCGGCTGGACCTGCCCGCTGCGCAGATCGAGGCGGCCCTTTGATGGTGGCCCGCCCCGTCGTCCTGGTCGTCGACGACGATCCGTCCATCCGACGCGCGCTCGTCGCGGAGCTCGAGGCCGGCGGCTATGAGGCGACCGAGGCGGCCGACGGCGCCGAAGGAGAGAAGGTCTTCGTGGAGCGCGAGCCCGATCTCGTCCTCACGGACCTGGCGATGCCGGTGAGGGACGGCTTCGAGCTCGTGAGGAGTATCCGACACCGCGGCGCGACGCCCGTCATCGTCCTGTCGGTGCGCGGCGGAGACGCGGACAAGATCCGCGCGCTCGACCTGGGCGCGGACGACTACGTCGTCAAGCCGTTCTCCGTACCGGAGCTCCTCGCGCGCGTGCGGGCACAGCTCCGGCGGCACGCGGAGGAGGAGGTGGGCGTCCTCGAGTTCCCTGGCCTCACGCTGGACCGCGAGAGGCGGCGAGTCATCGTCGAGGGCAAGGAGGTACGGCTCACGCCGACCGAGCTCGCGATCCTCGACCTCCTCGCGTCCCAGGCGGGCAAGCCCGTCACGATCCGAAAGATCATCGGCCGGGTGTGGCATGGGGCCCCCGGAACCACGCCCGACGCCGTCCGCGTCCACGTCGGCTCTCTGCGTAAGAAGATCGAGCCGGACCCCGCCCGCCCGCGCTACGTCGTGACGGAGCCCTGGGTGGGCTACAGGTTCGTGGCTGAACCCATCTAGACCCTCACACCGCGGCCCGCACCGGAAGCACGATCGCCTGGACCCCCTCGAACTGGAGTCGGCGCTGGATCGCCATTGCGGTCTCGTTGTGGAGGAGGCGGTGGTACCAGTCCTCCTTCTTGAACACGAGCTTGCCGCTGAAGACGACGGAGCGCGGAAACTCCTCGCGCAGCTGCTTGCAGATCTTCACGACCTCGTCCACGGCTTCCGTCGCAATCGCCATCCGGTAGCCCGCGTTCCAGCCCTTCTCCCGGCACCACGCGACGTATTTCTCCAGGTTCTGCCGGGTATCCGCCTCGAGGTGGCCCATCTCGTCGCTGCCCTTGAAGTTGCCGGAGTCCACCACGGCCACAGACACGAAAATGAAGTTCTTGTAGTAGTTCGGGAACAGCATATGGATGCTCAGGATCTGATGGATCCCGTAACCGGAGAAGCGATCCACGGTGAGGACCGCGGTCGGCACCTTGTGGTCGAGCGCGGCCACGCAGTTGTCCGCGACCGGAACGGGAGCCACCGGCACGAGGACGTCGTCGAGACGCTTGAGGTCCTGTTTCACGCTCTCGTAGTGCCGCCGGATGAGAAAGCAGACGGCGATCGTCGCGCTCGTCACGAGCGAGGTCATCCAGCCCCCCTCCGCGAACTTCTCGTAGAGCGTGACGCAGAGGATCGTCACGCACATGACGAGCCCGGTGCCGTGAATCGCGAGAAGGCCCTTCCAGTGTGGCTCCTTGTGCCGCTCCACGATCCAGTGGCGGGACATGCCGAGCTCGGTGAGCGAGAACGTGATGAAGACGTTGATCGAGTACATGACGACGAGCATCGTGATGGCGCCGCGCGTGTAGAGGAGAGCCGCGATCGCCGCGAGGCCCATCAGGAAGACGCCGTTCTTCGTGACGAGGCGGTCGGAGAGCTGCGAGAAGCGGTGCGGGACCCACGAGTCGATCGCCATGTTGCCGAGGACGCGCGGCCCGTCCAGGAACCCTGCCTGGGCCGCGACGACGAGGAGAGCCGCCTCGGACGCGAGGAGGATCAGCACGAAAAGAGTGCCTGCGCCGAAACTGCCGATGTGCCAATGTCCGAAGAGCGCGTCGAAGAGTACCCAGTTCATCGTCTTCCCTTCGGCGGGACGCGCGCCAACGAGGAGATAGCCGAACAGGATGCCGCCGGCCGTGAAGGCGAGCGAGGCGGCCATCATGGCCATGGTCCTTTTTCCGGTCCTGACGCGCGGCTCGCGCAGGATCGAGACGCCGTTCGAGACGGCTTCGATTCCCGTGTACGTGCCGCCTCCCAGCGAATAGGCCCGAAGGAGGACGAAGGCGAGCGGCCAGAAACCCATGGTCGATACCGACGCGTGGAAGTCGCGAGAGGCGCCCGCGAAGACGGTCGGAAGACCCGAAGCGTGGGTCGCGAGCGCGTAGAGGATCGAGAAGGCGTGCGTGCCGACGAAGACCAGGAAGATCGGCGCCAGGACCGTGACCGACTCCTTGACGCCCCGGAGGTTCAGGATGATGAGAAAGACGAGGACGACGATCTCGGCCGGCAGCTTGTAGCGAACCATTCCGGGTTCGAGGAAGTTCCAGACCTGGTCGCAGGCCGAGGCGATCGATACCGTGATCGTGAGGACGTAGTCGACGAGGAGGGCGCAGCCCGAAACAACACCCACCTTCGGTCCGAGGAGCTTGGTCGCGACGAGGTACCCGCCCCCTCCTCCCGGGAAGTGCTGAATGAGGTTCGAGTACGCGATGGAGATCACCGCAATCGTGAGGGCCGTCATCGCGACGAGGACGATTGCCAGCGAGCGGTGGGTCCCGAGGGCCCGGAAAGCCTCGTCCGGGCCGTACGCAGAGGACGAGAGCCCGTCGGCCCCGAGGCCGACCCACGCGAGGAAGGCCACCAGGGATACCCGATGGAAAACGTGCGGATCCTTGACGTCGCGAGGCTTGCCCAGGAGGACCTGGGAGATCTTGCTGGGCTCGGACATCGCGGGGGCGACTCGCGCCCATGGAAAGTCTAGAGATCGGGAAGCCTCGCCAGCGCGACCTTTAGAACTTCTTTAGGTCTTTCTCCGGACTTCCTTGGCCGCCGGGTGCGAGGGTTCAAATGTGGAAGAGCACCCGACCCCGCCGCGTTCCCTCGCCTCCTCTCTCGGGCTCCTCGCGACGTCGCTCCTCATCCTCTGCGGGGGCGCGCTCCTCGCGGTTTCCTTCGAGGGAACGCTCCGACCCGTGCTCGGAATCGCGGGTTTCGCGGTCTTCGTGCTCCTCTCCGCACGGGCACTGCGCGAGCTCGTTCTTCGGGGAGCGCTGATCGACGGGCCGCCGGGGCCCGCCGGCGAGCCCCTCCACGCATGGAGCGCGCTCCGGGTGCAGAGCCGCTCTACACCGCGGCGCGGACCGGCAGGACGATCGCCTGCACACCCTCGAACTGGAGCTTCCGCTGAATCGACATCGCCGTCTCGTTATGCAGAAGGCGGTGGTACCACTCCTCCTTCTCGAAGACGAGCTTCCCGCTGAACACGACCGATCGCGGGAACTCCTGGCGCAGCTCCTTGCAGATCTCGACGACCTTCTCGACGGCTTCGGTCCCGATTGCGAGCTTGTATCCCGCGTTCCATCCCTGAGCGCGGCACCACGCGACGTATTTCTCCAGGTTCTCCCGGGCGTTCGCCTCGAGGTGCCCCATCTCGTCGCTTCCCTTGAAGTTGCCGGAGTCGACGACGGCCACCGACACGAAGACGAAGTTCTTGTAGTAGTTCGGGAACAGCGTGTGGATGCTCAGGATCTGGTGGATCCCGTAGCCTGAAAACCGGTCTACCGTGAGGATCGCGGTCGGCAGCTTGTGGTCCAGCTGTTCGAGGGCGTTCTCCGCGACCGGGACGGGCTGGACGGGCACGAGGACGTCGTCGAGACGCTTGAGGTCCCGCTGCACGCTCTCGTAGTGCCGCCGGATGAGGATGCAGATGAGGATCGTCACGCTCGTCACGAGCGTCGTCATCCAGCCCCCGTCCGCAAACTTCTCGTAGAGGGTGATGCAGAGAATCGTCACGCACATCACGAGTCCGGTGCTGTGGATCGCAAGCTGCTGCTTCCAGCCCGGCGTCCGGCGCTCCAGGATCCAATGACGCGTCATGCCGAGCTCGGTCAGCGAGAACGTGATGAAGACGTTGATCGAATACATCACGACGAGCATCGTGATGTTGCCGCGCGTGTAGAGGAGCGCCGCGATCGCCGCGATGCCCATCAGGAAGACGCCGTTCTTGAAGACGAGACGGTCGGAAAGCTGCGAGAAGCGGTGCGGCACCCACGAGTCGATAGCCATGTTTCCGAGGACGCGCGGCCCGCCGAGCAGTCCCGCCTGGGCCGCCACGAAGAGGAGAGCCGCCTCCGCGAGAAGGAGAGTGAGAATGATCGCGGTCCCGATTGCGAGGCCTCCGATCTTCCAGTGTCCGAAGAGCGCGTCGAAGAGGACGAAGTTCATCGTCTTTCCCGGGTGCTCCCGCGCGCCGACGAGGAGATAGCCGAAGAGAATGCCTCCGGCGGTGAAGGCCAGCGATACGGCCATGAGCAGCATCGTCTTCTTCCCGGTCTTCACGCGCGGCTCGCGCAGCATCGTGACGCCGTTCGAAACCGCCTCGATGCCCGTGTACGTGCCACCTCCCAGCGAATAGGCCCTGAGGAGGATGAGCGCGAGCGGCCAGAAGCCCATCGTCGCCTTTGCGGAACGGTAATCCCCTGCCGCGCTCGTGAACACCGTCGGGAGCTCGGGCGCGTGGGCGCCGAAGGAATAGAGGATCGCGAACGCGTGCATCCCGATGAAGACGAGGAAGATCGGCACGAGGAACGTGACCGACTCCTTGACGCCCCTGAGGTTCAGGACGACGAGGAAGACGAGGACGACGACCTCGGTCGACAGCTTGTACCGGATCATCCCGGGTCCGAGAAAGTTCCAGATCTGGTCGCACGCCGATGCGATGGACACCGTGATCGTGAGGACATAATCCACGAGGAGGGCGCAGCCCGAGACGACGCCGGCTTTCCGTCCGAGGAGCTTCGTCGCGACGAGGTACCCGCCGCCGCCGCCTGGGAAGATCTCGATGACGTTCGCGTAGGCGGTGGAAATGACGGCGACCGTGATCGCGGTCATCGCGACGAGGATGATCGCGAGCGAATGGTGGCTGCCGAGCGCGCGGAACGCCTCGTCGGGCCCGTATGCCGACGAAGAGAGGCCGTCGGCACCCAGGCCCACCCATGCGAGAAACGCGACGAGCGAAATCCGGTGGAAGATCTTCGGATCGTTGACGTCCCGGGGCTTCCCCAGGACGAGGCGAGTCAGCGAGTTGCGTTCGGGTGACAACTCACTTCACCTATCTGCGCGCGAGCACCGCGGGAGTTTAGTCTGAAAGCTTGATTTCCCGGTGTTCCCTGACTTAGGTTGGTCCCCGGGCGAACTCACCGGAAAGGAGTCGACTATGGCCCTTACCGTCAAGAAGATCACGCTCTGGCGCCGTGAGTCCGGGGATCATCCCGGCCTCATGGCGGAAACGCTCAGGCCGCTCGCCGGGTACGGATTCAGCCTGAAGGTCGCGATGGGATACAGGCAACCCGGGGGCAGTACCGCCGTCATCGAGGTGTCGCCGGTCATCGGAAAGAAGGCCGTCGCCGCCGCGGATTCGGTGGGCCTCGGGGCCTCCAGAATCCCGACGCTTCTCGTCGAAGGAGACGACCGGCCGGGCCTCGGATACGCGCTCGCGCGCGGAATCGCGGACGCCGGGATCAACCTCGACTTCCTGATGGCGCAGGTCGTCGGCCGGAAGTTCTCGGCGGTCTTCGGCTTCGCGAACGAGGCCGACGCGAAGGCAGCGACGCGCCTCATCAAGAAGGCGGCACGCCCGGCAAAGAAAAAGAAGAGGAAGTAGCTCAGAAGAGAAACGATCCTCGTTCCTGTATATCCTGCGATCGATCAGGATGAAGGAAGCTCTCGTTCTCGTCTTTGCCGCCGCGAGCCTGACGGACGCCTTGACGGCAATCGGGGCGGCCTGGGAGAAGGGCGGGGGCGGGAAGATCGCATTCAACTTCGCGTCCTCCAGCACGCTCGCCCGGCAGATCCGCGAAGGGGCCCCGGCGGATCTCTTCCTCTCGGCGGACGAGGACCAGATGGATGCGCTCGAGGAGGCCGGGCTCGTCGCGCCCGGAACCCGAAGGAGTGTTCTTTCGAACGCGCTCGTCGTCATCGTGCCGGAAGAGAGCCGGACGGAGATTTCCTCTGCAAGGGATCTGGCCGACGCGCGTGTCCGCCGCCTCGCTCTCGCGGAGCCGCACAGCGTGCCGGTGGGCGTCTATTCGAAGAAATTCTTCGAAAGCAGCGGACTCTGGTCCTCCGTCGCCGGCAAGGTGATCCCCACCGAGAACGCCCGCGCGACTCTGGCTGCCGTGGAGTCGGGCAACGTCGACGCGGGGGTCGTCTACCGCACGGATGCCCTGATCTCCAGGAGGGTGCGGATCGCCTTCGAGGTCCCGGCGGCGTCCGGTCCCGCAATCTCGTATCCGTTCGCGCTCGTCCAGGGGGCGCCGCGCGAAAAGGAGGCGCGGAGATTCCTCGCGTATCTCGGCTCAGCCGCTGCCCGCGAGCTCTTCGTCCGTTACGGCTTCCTCGTGAAGAACTGACGTGTCCGAGCTCGCGGTGGACCTCCCGGTCGTCTGGTTCACGATGCGCGTGGCGGCACTGGCCGTCCTCCTCCTCGCTCCTTTCGGGCTCGCCCTCGCGCTGCTGCTCGCGCGGCGGCGCTTTCCGGGGAAAGCCCTCCTCGAGACGATCGTCTCTCTTCCGCTCGTCCTCCCTCCCGTCGCCACGGGACTCCTTCTGCTGAAGTTCCTGGGGCGCCGCGGCCCCGGCGGGCGCGCCGCACACGTCCTGTTCGGCGTGGACGTCGTGTTCACGTGGAAAGCCGTGGTCGTCGCGATGATGGTGATGTCTCTCCCCCTCCTCGTGCGCACGGCGCGCGTCGCCTTCGAGGAGGTGAACCCGCGCCTCGAAGCGGTCGCCCGGACGCTCGGGGCGAGCGAGGCGCGCCTCCTCTCGACGGTCACGTTTCCGCTCGCGTCCCGTGGCATCGCCGCGGGCCTCCTCCTCGCCTTCGCGCGCGCCCTCGGCGAGTTCGGCGCCACGATCCTCGTCGCCGGGAACATTCCGGGCCGCACGACGACGATCGCGACCGCGATCTACAACGACGTGCAGACGGGCGCGGACTCTCGCGCGTACGGCCTCCTCGCCGTCTCGGCGGCGCTCGCGTTCGGCGCGATCTTTCTCTCCGAGGCCTGGTTGAAGCGGCGGACGAACGCGTGACTCTGTCCCTGGAAGGCGTCCGTCTGCCGCTCACTCCTTTCGCGGTCGAGCTCGACGCCGTGCTGAGCGCCCACGTCACGGCCATCTTCGGACCGTCCGGCGCCGGCAAGACGTCACTCCTCGAGGCCGTCGCGGGCCTGAGGCATCCGGAGAGAGGGCGCATCGTCCTCTCGGGCCGCGTGCTCGACGACGCGGCCGCGGGAATCCGGGTTCCCCCGCGTCAGCGGGCCGTCGGCTACGTCACGCAGGACGATTCGCTGTTCCCCCATCTCTCCGTCGCCCGCAACCTCCGCTACGGGACGGGACGCGGCGCGCGCAAGGCTTTTCTCGGGGAGGATCGAATCGTCGAGACGCTGGGCCTTGCGTCTCTTCTCGACAGAAGTCCGTCGACGCTCTCCGGTGGTGAGAGGCGGCGCGTCGCTCTCGGCCGGGCCCTCCTGTCAGCGCCGGAGATCCTGCTTCTCGACGAGCCGCTCTCCGGTCTCGACCGTCCGCTCAAGGAGAGGGTCCTCGGGCACCTCCTGAAGATCAAGGCGGCCTTTCCGCTGCCGATCCTCTACGTCACGCACGAGGCTGGGGAAGTGGCCGCCCTCGCGGACGAGGTCGTCGTCCTCGCCGCCGGGCGGCTCGTCGCGCGTGGCTCTCCCGCGGACGTGCTGCGGGACGGCACTCCGGCTTTCGGCGACGTACCCATGACCGGCTGAAGATCTGCATGACTTGACGTCCGTGCGGTCGTTCGCTACATTGCGATTGAGACTGAGTCGCATGAGCAACGAGACGATCGTCCGCCACCTCGCGGCCATGGGCACCGCCCTTGCCCTGACGGTGTCGGCCCCGACGCGCGACACGGCGCTCGCCGCAAGCGAGGCGGGCGTGAGGGAAATCGAGCGGATCGAGGCGCTCCTCTCCACCTGGCGCGACGACACTCCCCTCGCCCGGCTGAACGCCGCCGCGCCCGGGACGGCGGTCGAGTTGCCGCCGGAGCTTTTCGCGCTGCTGAAAAGAGTCTTCGAATGGAGAGAGAGAACCGTCGGCGCGTTCGACCCGACGGTAGCGCCTCTCGTGAGGGCATGGGGGCTTCGCGGCGGGGGGCGCATTCCGGGCTTCGCGGAGCTGCGCGCCGCGCGCCGGGTCACCGGCCCTTCCCTCTTCTCATTCGAAGAATCCTCTTCGTCCATCTCGCGGCGCGACTCCGCCGCCGGCATCGACGAGGGCGCCTGGGGCAAGGGCTGGGCGCTCGACAGGGCGGCCGCCGCAATGCGTGACGCGGGTGCGGTCGCGGGAGTCGTGGACCTCGGCGGGCAGATTCTCTCGTTCGGGGAAGAGACGCCCATCAGCGTCGCGTCTCCTGTCGACCGGAACCGAACCGTCGCCAGGCTGCTTTTGAAGGACTCCTCCGCGTCGACGTCGGGAAACTCCGAGCGCGGCCTCGCCTTGAACGGCCGGCGCATCGGCCACCTCCTGGATCCGCGCACCGGCGAGCCCGCGCCCGCTTTCGGCTCGGTGACCGTCGTCGCGCCAACGGGTTTCGTCGCGGACGTCCTTTCGACGGCGTTCTTCGTGCTGGGACCGAAAGACGGTTTGGTGCTCTCGGAGCGCCTTCGGGCGGCAGGCGTCGCTCATGAAACGCTGTTTTTCTTGGAAGGTGAAGAGGGGAAACGGCTGCGGGTCTCCGCGCGTAGCCCGCGCACCGGACCTTTTCCTCTTACCCATTCTAAGAAATCTTCCGAAGGAGTCCACCCATGAACAAACGTTCCTCGACGCGCTTCCGAGGTGCTGCCGCGATCGGCCTCTTTTTCTTTCTAAGCAGTCTTCTCTCCTCCCCCGCCATATGCGACGAGCCCCCCCCGAAGGCCGAGGAGGAGCGCGAGCAGCGCCTGAAGGATCTCGAGGGAAAGGTCGACGTCCTCACGAAGGAGATCGAGGCCTTGCGTCTCGGCGAAGCGCCCGCCGTCCCGGCCGGCGCTCTGGCCACCCCGACGCCCGAAGCGTCCGCGTCGCGCTTCGGCCTCGGGCCTGCCGCGTCGCGCGTCTACTCGAGGAAAGGCGTCTCGATCGGCGGGTACGGGGAGGTCCTTTACCAGCGCTTCGCCGCGTCGAAGCAGGATGGATCGCCATCCGGCGTTTCGGACACGATCGACCTCTCCCGCGCCGTCCTCTACTTCGGCTACAAATTCGACGACCACTTCGTCTTCAACTCCGAGGTCGAGTACGAGCATGCCGTGGCCGCGTCCGACAAGGAAGGCGAGGTCGAAGTCGAGTTCGCTTACGTCGACTGGCTCAGCAGCTCGCGCGCCCTCCGCGCGCGGGCGGGCCTCATCCTGGTCCCGATGGGTTTTCTCGACGAGCTGCACGAGCCGCCGACTTTCTTCGGCGCGCGCCGCAACGACGTCGAGACGCTGATCCTTCCGACGACCTGGCGCGAGCTCGGCCTCGGCGCCTACGGCGAGGCGGGACCTCTCGCCTACCGCCTCTTCCTCCTGAACGGTCTCAGCTCCGAGGGCTACACGGCCGAGGGCATCCGGGAGGGCCGGCAGGAAGGCTCGCTCGCGAAGGCACGCGACTTCGCCCTCACGGGCCGTCTCGATTTCGTCGGGACGAACGGCCTCGTTGCCGGCGCCTCGTTCTTCGCCGGCTGCTCGGGCCAGGGCCGGACGACGGCCTCCGGCGAGAACATCTGCGGCCAGACGACGGTGTGGGACGTCCATGCCGATTTCCGGTGGCGCGGGCTCTCGTTGCGGGCGATCGTCGCCGGTTCGACCATCTCGGACACCGCCGCCATCAACGAGCTGAACGGCCTCTCGGGCGACGAGGGAGTCGGAAGCCGGCAGCGAGGCTGGTACGGCGAGGCCGGGTTCGACGTTCTCGCTCTCGTTCCGCGCACGAAGCTCTCGCTCTCGCCGTTCGTGAGGTACGAGGAGTGGGACACACAGGCTTCCGTGGCGGACGGCTTCGAGCGGAACCCCGAGAACGACGTCACGCAGTGGACGGCGGGCGTCGTCTTCAAGCCCATTCCGCAGGTCGTGCTTAAACTCGACGGTCAGTGGCGCCGCAACGCGGCGCGAACCGGCGTGAACCAGGTGAACATCGCATTGGGATATGAATTCTAAAGTCTTCCTCCTCCTTCTTCTCTCCTCTTGCTCACTTTCCCTCGCCAAGAGCTTCCTGACGCAGGAGGAGGCGCTGCGGCTCGCGTTCCCGAAGGGCGCGGTCGTGACGCGGAAGACCGTGTTTCTCTCGGAGGCCGATCGCGCGGACGTCGCGCGCCGTTCGGGCGGTGCTCCCCCGCCGCGCCTCGTCATTTATTACACGGCGACCGTCGAGGGGCGCGCAGCCGGGACCGCCTACTTCGACACGCACGTGGTGCGGACGCTGCCCGAAACGATTCTCGTGGCCGTGGATCCGAAAGGCGCGATCGCGCGGATCGAGGTCTTCTCCTTCTCCGAGCCCGAGGAGTACATGCCGCGCGAGGCGTGGTACGGCCAGTTTGCGGGGAGGACGCTGGGCGAGGAGCTTTCCGAGAGAAAGGGCATCAGGCCCGTCACGGGCGCGACCATCACGGTGCGCGTCACCGTCGAGGCGGCGCGCCGCGTCCTCGCGCTGGACGCTTTCCTCGAGGAGAAGGGTCGGAAGTGAAGCGCTGGGCCGTCGTCCTGAACCACCTCGCCTGCGTCTTCGTCGGGCTCTCCGGAATCGCGTACGGCGTCATGAAGTACTTCCTGGCGGGCTCGGACCCGGATTCGCGCGTCGGGCATCCGTGGCAGCAGCCGATGCTCAAGGTCCACATCCTCGCGGCGCCCTTCCTCGTCTTCGCCCTCGGCCTCATCTTCAGCGGCCACGCTCTCGCGCGACTGAAGGGGGGCATGGATACGGGCCGCACGAGCGGCTCGGGCCTCCTCGGCCTCGCGGCGCCGATGATCCTCACAGGCGCGATGATCCAGGTTCTCACCGGCGACGCGGCTCGGCAGTGGACCGGGTGGATCCACGCCGCGCTCGGGGTCGTCTACGTCCTCGCCTACGCCGCGCACCTCCTGAAGAAGCTGCCCCTGGACGAGATCTCCCCCGGCTAGGCGGCGGACGGGAGGGCTGGGAGCCAGCGGTTCGTCGCCCGTTTGTAAGCGAGATACGTCTCTCCGAAACGCGCCGCGAGGCCCGGCTCCTCGACGAAGATCACGAAGAGGTTCGAGAAGAAGAGCGCCGCGAGGGCGACGCCGAAAACGGACGGCGCGTCGAGGACGAGGCCGGAGCCGACCATCAGCGTGATCGCGCCGACGTACATGGGATTGCGCACGAAGCGGTAGGGCCCGACGGCGACGAAGCGCCTCGGCGCGTCGAACGGGGCCGGCGTTCCCTCTCCCCGCGCGACGAAAAGGACGACGCAGGTCAGCGCGAGGAGACCGCCGGCAACGGCGAGCGTCATACCGACCTCGGGCAGCCCCGCGATCGCCGGCAGCGCACGTCCGGCCGCCCGATCGAGGCGCGCGGCCTGCAACACGAGCCACCCCCACAGGGAAACGAAGCCTGTCGCATACGCCAGCGCCCTGACCATCACGAAGAGCTGCCTCACAACGCCCTCCTCTCTCCGCTCTTCACCTTCTAAGAAAACTCCCCTCTTCTCACTCCCCCATCTTTTTCGGCTGGCCGAGCGCCGTCAACCCGGCGAGGCCGCCGAGACCCATCGTCTCGACTGCGCTCGACGGCACGATGACCATCGAGCCTTTCTCCTTGATCGCCTCGTAGAGCATGTTCATGGCGCGAAGATGGAGGGCGAGCGGGCGGTCCTTGTAGGCGTCCCCCGCCGCCACGAACCGCTCGGCGATCTCGGTCTCCGCGGTTCCGAGGATGATGCGGGCCTGGCGCTCGCGCTCGGCCTGGGCCTGACGCGACATCGCGTCCTCGAGCTCGGCCGGGATCTTCACGTCGCGGATCTCGACGGATCCGACCGTGATGCCCCAGGGGTTCGTCTTCTCGTCGAGGATCGCCTGGAGCTGCTTGCCGAGCTGCTCGCGCTCGGTGATCATCTCGGCGAGCATGTGCCGGCCGATCGTCTCGCGGAGGGCGGTCTGCGCCGAAAGCGCGATCGCGTCGAGGAAGTCAGCAACCTCGAGAACCGCCTTCTGCGCGTCCCACACGGTCCAGAAGACGATCGCGTCCACGTTCACGGGGACCGTGTCCTTCGTGAGCGCGGACTCCGCGGACACGTCCGTCACGCGGACGCGCTGGTCCACGAGCTGCGAAATCTCGTCCACGACAGGGATGAGGAAGAACAGGCCGGGGCCCTTGAGCCCGACGAAGCGTCCGAACCTCAGCACGACGGCGCGCTCCCACTGGTTCGCGACCTTCAGGGAGAAGAGGAGGAAGAGTCCGACGAGAACCGCCGCCACGAACGGGATCGGAGAGCCGGCGACGCCCGCGAAGATGCCTCCGGCCGCGAGCGAGATGAAGAACGCGAGCAGGCTCACGCCGCTGACGTAACGGCGCGCCTGCAGGTCCTTCTCGCTTTCGCGATGCCGCCGGTCGGAAGCCGATCGCCGCGGCGACACGGTGGCGTTCGCGTCCGCCTTCGCCTTTTCGGCAAGCTGACGGATCGTTCTGACGAGCATGGCGCTACCTCCTGCCGGCTTCCTCGGTCTTCCCGAGGAGAGCGTCGGCGAACTCATCGGACGTGAATCCCTGCGCCGTCGCGAGGGACAGGAACTGGTCCACGAGGCGGTCGAGGGCCTTGCGGCGCTCGGCCGTGCGTTTCTCGGGCTTGCGGTGGGCGACGAACGTGCCCGTGCCCTGCTGCGTCTCCACGATCCCCCGGATCTCCATCTCCCGATAGGCCCGCGCGATCGTGTTCAGGTTGACGGAAAGGTCCACGGCGAGCTGTCGCACCGTCGGGAGCTGCGTCCCCGCCTTCAGGCGTCCGTCGGCCACGGCGAGGAGGACCTGGTCGATGATCTGCCGGTAGAACGGCACCCCGGAGCCGGTATCGAGGCGGAACGGCGGGCTCGCCATGTCTCTAATATACTAGTCAACTAGTACAATGTCAAGGGCCGTCGGATCCCCTAGAGAACGTCGGCCAGGGTCGTCTTCTCGAGCCGGGAGGAAACCAGGTCCCGGATCTCCTTGAAGACGCGGAGGAGCCGCTTTTCCCTCTCGACGGGCGTCGGCTCGTAGAAATACGTGCTGACCGACTCGGTCGGCGCGAGAGCGCCATCCAGCAGCCGGATCACCTCGGCGAGCGAGATCTTGCCGGCCGGCCGCGCGAGGCGGTACCCGCCGTGCGGCCCCTTCTGGCTCTGCACGAGCCGCGCACGCTTGAGGGCCATCAACAGCTGCTCGAGGAACTTCGCGGGCAGCCCCTGCGCCTCGGCCATCGCCGCCACGGCCACGTAGCCCTCCCCTTTCGCGCGGGCGAGGTGAAGGAGCGCGAGGAGGGCGTACTCGCTGCGCCGCGTGAGCTTCATGGCCGATTTCTCCCGGCCGATAATACTTGACTAGACCAGTGGGGTAAATAACATAAGAAAAATGCTCGCCACCCTCGCCGTGGTTACCCTCCTCAACGTCTCCTACGACCCCACGCGCGAGCTGTACGACGAGATCAACGCTGCGTTCGCGAGAGCGTGGCTGGCAGAGACCGGCCAGAAGGTCACGATCAATCAGTCGCACGGGGGCTCCGGCAAGCAGGCCCGGTCCGTCATCGACGGCCTCGAGGCCGACGTCGTGACGCTCGCCCTCTCCG
This sequence comes from Thermoanaerobaculia bacterium, assembly GCA_963719225.1. Lineage (GTDB taxonomy): Bacteria > Acidobacteriota > Thermoanaerobaculia > UBA5066 > UBA5066 > Fen-183. The sequence continues at coordinate 2,945,396 of CAVRAY010000001.1, forward strand.
GCGACGTCGACGCGATCGCGACGCGGTCCGGCCTCCTGCCCGCGACGTGGCAGGCGCGCCTTCCGCGGAACAGCGCTCCCTTCACCTCCACGATCGTCTTCGTCGTCCGCGCGGGGAACCCGAAGGGGATCCGGGACTGGGACGACCTCCCGAAGCCCGGCGTCGCGGTCGTCACGCCGAATCCCAAGACGTCCGGCGGCGCCCGCTGGAATTACCTCGCGGCCTGGGGCTACGCTCTGAAGAGACCGGGCGGAAGCGCGAAGACCGCGCGCGACTTTCTGTCGGCTCTTTTCCGGAACGTTTCCGTTCTCGACGCCGGCGCCCGAGGCGCCACGACGACGTTCGCCGAGCGCGGTCTCGGGGACGTCCTCATCGCATGGGAGAGCGAGGCGCTCTTCCTGACGAAGGAAGTCGGCAAGGGCCGTTTCGAGATCGTCGTTCCGTCCGTCAGCATCCTCGCAGAGCCGCCGGTCGCCCTCGTGGACAGGAATGCCGACAAGCACGGCACCCGTGCAGCGGCACAGGCCTACCTCGAGTTCCTTTACACGGACGAGGCGCAGGCGATCGCCGCGAAGCACCACTTCAGGCCGGGGAGCGCGAGGGCCGCGGCCTCTCACGCGGGCGACTTCCCGAAGATCTCCCTCTTCACGATCGACGACGTCTTCGGCGGATGGGGGCGGGCCCAGAAGGCCCACTTCGACGACGGCGGCGCGTTCGACCAGATCTACCAGGCCGGCCGATGAGAGGAGCCCGCCGGCACGGGGTTCTTCCCGGGTTCGGGCCCGCTTTCGGCGTCACCCTTCTCTACGTCGGCCTCCTGGTCCTCGTGCCCCTCGCCGCGCTTTTCGTGGAGACAGCGGGCCTTTCGCCCGCGGAGCTTCTCCGCGTCGTGACGGCGCCCCGCGCGCTCGCGGCCTACCGCCTGAGCTTCGGGGCCGCGCTCGCCGCCGCGCTCCTCAACGCGGTCTTCGGCCTCCTCCTCGCCTGGGTGCTGGCCCGCTACCGCTTCCGGGGGCGCGCGTTCGTGGACGCGATCGTGGATCTTCCCTTCGCGCTTCCGACGGCCGTCGCGGGTCTCACGCTCACGGCGCTGTACTCCAGCCACGGCTGGATCGGCCGCATTCTCGAGCCGCTCGGACTCAAGGTCGCCTTCACGCCCGTCGGCGTGGTCCTCGCGCTCACGTTCGTCGGCCTGCCGTTCGTCGTCCGGACGGTCCAGCCGGTCCTCGAGGACCTCGACGCGGAGCTGGAGGAGGTCGCGGCCGTGCTCGGGGCCTCGCGCCTTCAGACGTTCGTCCGCATCGTGTTTCCGAACCTCCTCCCGCCGCTCCTGACGGGGTTCACGCTGGCCTTCGCGCGGGCGCTCGGGGAATACGGCTCGATCGTGTTCGTTTCGGGCAACATGCCGTTCCGCACCGAGATCGCGCCCCTTCTCATCGTGACGAAGCTCGAGCAGTACGACACGGCCGGAGCCGCGGCGATCGCGCTCGTCCTCCTCGTGACGTCGTTCGCCCTCGTGTTCACGATCAACGCGCTGCAGCGCTGGACGCGGCGCCGGGCGGGGGCGTCCACCGTGATCGGACGCGGCTTCCGGCTCGCTCCCGCGCTGGCGGACGCGCCGGCTCTGCGGCGGGGCCTCCTGGCCACGGCGATCCTCTTTCTCGGACTCTTCCTCTTCGCGCCGCTCGCGGCCGTCTTCGCGCAGGCGCTCGCCAAGGGTCCGGCGGCCTATCTGGCGGCGATCACCCGGCCCGCCGCCCTCGCGGCGATTCGTCTCACGCTCCTGACGGCCGCGATCGCGGTGCCGCTGCACCTCGTCTTCGGAGTGGTCGCGGCGTGGCTCGTCGCGAAGTTCCGATTTCGGGGAAAGGCTCTCCTCGTCTCGCTCATCGACCTTCCGTTCGCGGTCTCCCCGGTCATCGCCGGCCTCGTGTTCGTCCTGCTCTTCGGACGGCAGGGACTCCTGGGCCCCTTCCTCGCCGCGCACGACTGGAAAGTCATCTTCGCGGTCCCCGGGATCGTCCTCGCGACGGTCTTCGTGACGTTTCCGTTCGTCGCCCGAGAGGTTCTCGCCGTCCTCGAAGCGCAGGGAAACGAAGAGGAGGAGGCCGCTCTCACGCTCGGGGCGGGCGGCTGGCAGACGTTCTTCCGCGTGACGCTCCCGAAGGCGCGCTGGGGAATCCTCTACGGCGCCGTGCTGTGTAACGCGCGCGCGATGGGAGAGTTCGGCGCGGTCTCGGTCGTGTCGGGGCACATCCGCGGCGTGACGAACACGATGCCGCTCCACGTCGAGATCCTCTACAACGAGTACGACTTCACGGGCGCGTTCGCGGTTGCATCGCTTCTGACCTTCCTCGCTCTCGTCACGCTCGCGGCGCGGAAGCTGGCGGAGGCGCGGGTGAGATCGGCATGAGCGTCGTCGTGACGGATCTCAAGCGCCGCTTCACGCCGGACGGGCCGCCGGCCGTCGCGGGCGTCTCGTTCACCGCGCCCACGGGCGCGATCACGGGCATCCTGGGCCCGTCCGGGGCCGGGAAGTCGACGGTCCTGCGCCTGATCGCCGGGCTCGAGGAACCGGACGAGGGCCGCGTCCTGCTGCACGGCGAGGACGTCACGGAAGTCCCGGTCCAGAAGCGCGGCGTCGGCTTCGTGTTCCAGGGCTATGCGCTCTTCGGACATCTCTCCGTGCGCGAGAACGTTCTCTTCGGCCTGCGCGTCCGGCACGTTCCGCGAAAGGAAGCGTCGGAGCGGGCAGACGACCTCCTCCACCGCGTCCAGCTCGACCGATTCGGCGAACGCCGCCCGTCGGAGCTCTCCGGCGGCCAGAGGCAGCGCGTGGCCTTCGCTCGGGCTCTCGCCGTGAACCCGCGCGTCCTCCTTCTCGACGAGCCGTTCGGCGCCCTCGACGCGGGCGTGCGGCTCGAGCTCGGCGAGTGGCTCCTCAGGCTTCACGAAGAAACGGGCCTGACCACGCTCCTCGTCACGCACGACCAGCCGGAGGCGTTCGCGCTCGCCGAGCGCCTCGTCGTCCTTCTCGACGGGAAGGTCGCGCAGGCGGGCACGCCGGGGGAGCTGCGCGCGCATCCAGCCGACGGGCGCCTCGAGGCCTTCCTCAGGGTCGTCTCGCGCGGACCGAGTGGTTCTTCCTGACGATCAGCCCCAGCGCGGCTGCTCGTCGGGGCTGATCCCGAGAGTCAGCTTTCCGACGATCTCGTGGGTCAGCGCCGAGTTCGCCGGGTGGAAGCGGCCCGCACGGGCGTCGCGGAAGAGCCTTTCCAGCTCGCTCTTCTTGAACATGCCGAAGCCGCCGGACAGGTCGAGCGCGCGGTCCACGATCCGGAACGCGCCTTCGACCACGTGATACTTCATCGCGACGAGCCTGAGGAACCAGTCGGGACCGATGGCGCCCCGGGTCCAGTCCCGCGCGATCGCGTCGACGTGGGGACCCATCGACTCGAGCTCGATCGAGATCTCCGCGATGCCGTGCTGGATCTCCGGGTGATAGATCATCGGCCGCGTGAGCCCGATCGACGTCTTCGTCTTCAGCTGTTCGACCAGGACGTCGCGCGTCCTGAGGCCGATCGCGTAGTAGACGTTCGCGAAGCCCACGAGGGCCCACGTGAAGAAGCCGAGGACGAACATGTCGACGCCCGCGACGCCCGCCGGGATCACGCGGGCGACGTACTTGTCGGGCACGAACGCCCCCTCGAGGATCGTGTCGTCGCTCCGCGTCGCCCGCATCCCGAGGACGTCCCAGGTCTCCTTGACGGTGACGCCTTTCGTGCCGCGCGGCAGGTACCCGTGAACGATCTTCGGGGCGGTCGGGTCGCTCGTGTCCATCGCATGCAGTCCGAGACGCGTCCAGACGGGGGTCAGGCTGCCGAAGGCCTTGTGCCCCGTGAAGCGCCAGCCCCCGTCGGCGCGTTCCGCCTTCGCGGTGGAGAGGAGACCCGGGATGTCGTTGCCGTGCTCGGCGTGCCCGGCGGCGAACACCTCTCCAGCGGCGGCTTCCTTGAGGATCCACTCGAGGGACTTGTCGCCGCTCCGCCAGAGGTCGGCCGCGTCGCCGACCCAGTAGTTGTGCATGTTGATGCATAGCGCGGTGGCGGGCGCGTAGAGAGCGAGCTTGCGCGTCTCGAGGGCCACCTCCTCGAGCGTCATCCCCGCGCCGCCGAACTCCTTCGGCACCGCCATGAGGAGGTACCCAGCGGCCTTCAGGTCGTCGAAGTCCTCCTGGCAGAAGCGGTTCTCGCGGTCGTAGAGAGGGGCCCTCTCGCGGCACTTGGCGAGCAGAGTGTCCGTGAGCACGTGGTTCGTCGCAACGGACATGACGTCACCTCCGGAATTCCCGTCTGAAGTTCCCTTGGAGCGCGCGGATTTTGACGCGTTTGCGATGAGAGTCAATCTCAACCGTAAAATAGAGCCGCATGATCGAGCCCAGCGCGTCCGATCCGGAGTCGCTGCGACTCGCGGAGGACCGTGTCCGGAAGAAGAACTGGAAGCGGTGGGGCCCGTATCTTTCCGAGCGTCAGTGGGGAACCGTCCGCGAGGACTACAGCCCGGACGGTGCGGCCTGGGACTACTTCCCCCACGACATCGCGCGCTCGCGGGCGTATCGCTGGGGCGAGGACGGCATCGCCGGCATTTCCGACCGGCACGGAAGCCTCTGCCTCGCGCTCGCGCTTTGGAACGGGGTGGACCCGTACCTGAAGGAGCGCCTCTTCGGCCTCAGCGGCTCCGAAGGAAACCACGGCGAGGACGTCAAGGAGTATTACTTCTATCTCGACTCCACGCCGACGCACTCGTACATGCGGATGCTGTACAAGTACCCGCAGGCGGAGTTCCCGTACGCGAAGCTGCGCGAGGAGAACGCGCGTCGCGGCAGGCGGGAGCTGGAGTACGAGCTCCTCGACACCGGCGTCTTTTCGGAGAATCGTTACTTCGACGTCTTCGTGACGTATGCGAAGGTTTCGCCGGAGGACATCCTCGCGGAGATCGAGGTCGTCAACCGCGGGCCCCAGGCCGCGACGATTCACGTCCTTCCGACGCTCTGGTTCCGCAATACATGGTCGTGGGGCCTCAACGCGCGGAAGCCGCGCGCGCGGAAAGTCGAAGGCCCTGCGGGCGCGGCGGCGGTCGCGATCACGCACCCCGCTTACGGCGACCGCACGCTCTACGCCGAAGGAGCGCCGGAGCTCCTGTTCACCGAGAACGAGACGAACCACCGGTTTCTCTACGGCACCGAGAACGACGGGCCGTACGTGAAGGACGCGTTCAACGAGCGCGTGGTCCACGGCGTGGAAGAGGCGGTGAACCCCGCGGGTTTCGGAACGAAAGCCGCAGCGTGGTATCGGCTCGAGATCCCGGCGGGCGGATCGATGAAGGTTCGGCTGCGCCTGACGGACGTGAAGCCGGCGGATCCGCTCGGTCCCTCCTTCGATGCATCTCTCGCGGTCCGCCGCGCGGAGGCGGACGCGTTCTACGCAAACGTGATCCCGAACGACGTCTCGGACGACGCGAAGAGCGTCATGCGCCAGTCGTTCGGCGGCCTCCTGTGGAGCAAGCAGTATTACGGCTTCGAGATCGCGCGCTGGCTGAAGGGCGATCCCGACCAGCCCCCGCCGCCGGCGCAGCGCCGGCACGGCCGCAACGCAGAGTGGGGGCACCTCTACAACGCCGACGTCATGTCGATGCCGGACAAGTGGGAGTACCCGTGGTACGCCGCGTGGGACCTCGCGTTCCACACGGTGCCGCTCGCGCTCGTGGATCCCGACTTCGCCAAGCAGCAGCTCATCCTCCTCCTGCGCGAGTGGTACATGCACCCGAACGGGCAGCTGCCCGCGTACGAGTGGAAGTTCAGCGACGTGAATCCTCCCGTCCACGCGTGGGCCGCGTGGCGCGTCTACAAGATCGACGCGAAGCGCTCGGGGAAAGCAGACCGCAAGTTTCTCGAGCGGGTGTTCCACAAGCTGCTCCTGAACTTCACGTGGTGGGTGAACCGCAAGGACGAGGAGGGCCGGAACGTCTTCCAGGGAGGCTTTCTCGGCCTCGACAACATCGGCGTCTTCGACCGCAGCGCTCCGCTGCCCACCGGCGGCCACCTCGAGCAGTCGGACGGCACGAGCTGGATGGGCATGTATTGCCTCAACATGCTCGCGATCGCCCTCGAGCTTTCCCGCGGGGACGCCGCCTACGAAGACGTCGCGTCCAAGTTCTTCGAGCACTTCGTCTACATCGCGCGCGCCATGAACAACCTCGGCGGCGAAGGCATCGAGCTGTGGGACAAGCAGGACGGCTTCTATTACGACGTCCTGCACCTTCCCGGCGGCGGCCGCCTCCCGATGCGCATTCGTTCGATGGTGGGCCTCATCCCCCTCTTCGCGGTGGAGACGCTGGAGCCCGACGTCGTGGACCGCCTGCCCGGCTTCAAGCGGCGCATGCAGTGGTTCATCGACAACCGGCCGGACTTCGCGAGCCACGTCGAGACGATCTCGACGGACGACGGCCCGCGCCGTTTCCTCTCTCTCGTGAACCGCCACCGGTTGCATTCGGTGTGCTCGTACCTCCTCGACCCCGAGGAGTTCCTCTCGGACTTCGGCATCCGCGCGCTCTCGCGTTTCCACAGGGAGCACCCGTACGTGATCGACGTCATGGGCATGGAGCACCGAGTGGATTACGAGCCGGCCGAGTCGTCCACCGGCCTCTTCGGCGGGAACTCGAACTGGCGAGGGCCGATCTGGTTTCCCGTGAACTACCTCATCATCGAGTCGCTCCAGAAGTTCCACCACTTCCTGGGAGATTCGTTCCAGGTCGAGTTCCCGACGCGCTCGGGAAAGAAGTCGACGCTGTGGGACGTCGCCGGCGAGCTCTCGCGCCGCCTCACGCGAATCTTCCTGAAGGACGAGAGCGGGAGGCGGCCCGTCTACGGAGGCACCGAGACGTTCCAGACCGATCCACATTGGCGCGACTACGTCCTCTTCTACGAGTATTTCCACGGCGATCTCGGCGCCGGGATCGGCGCGAGCCACCAGACCGGCTGGACGGGACTCGTCGCGAAGCTGATCCAGCAAAGCGGCGATTAGCCGCGATGCGAACAGCGGAGCGCAAATGACAGATAAGCTCATTCAGCTTCGCGGTGAATGATCGAGCCCGACAGGCGCGAGTGGCTCGAAACGAACGGCCTCGGCGGGTACGCGATGTCGACGGTCACCGGCGAAAACACGCGCAGGTATCACGGTCTCCTCGTGGCGGCGACGAAACCGCCCGTGGGCCGCGTCGTGCTTCTCTCGAAGCTCGAGGAGACGCTCGTCGTCGCCGGTCGGCGGATCGACCTCTCGACGAACCGCTTCCCCGGCGTCACACACCCCGAGGGCTATCGGTTCCTGGAGGACTTCCGGAAGCATCCGTTCCCGACGTTCACGTGGGACGTGGACGGCGTCGTCCTGGAGAAGGAAGTCTTCATGCCGCGCGGCGAGAACGCCGTGTGGGTGACGTGGCGGATTCTGGATCGTGGTACGCAGGAGCGGTCGATCGGCCTCGAGGTGCGCCCCCTCGTCGCTTTCCGCGACTTCCACGCGCTGACGCACGAGAACGACGGGCTTGACCGGACGGTCGAGATCGCCGAGGGGAAGATCAGAATTGCTCCATACGGAGGTCTCCCCGAGCTCTTCATCGCGCACGACGGCAGCGCGGAGCGAGCTGGAGACTGGTACAGATCCTTCGAGTATGAAGAGGAGAGGGCTCGAGGGTTCGACTTCAGCGAGGATCTGTGGCATCCGGTGACCCTCTCTTACTCATTCGAAGAAACTCCCGGACGCGCGACCGCTCGCAGGGCCGCCAACTTCGTCGCTTCCACCTCCCCCCGCTCCGCATCCGACATTCACCTTCTAAGAAAAAACGAGCTCACCCGGCGCGAGAACATCGCTGCAAAGGGTGGGCGCAGCCCATTCGTGCGCGCGCTCTTGCGCGCTTCCGACCAGTTCCTCGTCGCCCGCGGCAACCTGACGACGGTGATCGCCGGCTACCCGTGGTTCTCCGACTGGGGCCGCGACACGATGATCTCGCTGCCGGGCCTCACGCTGACGACCGGCCGGCCGGAGGTGGCGAAGGAGATCCTCCTCGCGTTTTCGGAACACGTGGATCAGGGGATGCTCCCGAACCGCTTCCCGGACGCCGGAGACGCGGAGGAGCCGGAATACAACACCGTCGACGCGACGCTCTGGTACTTCGAGGCCGTGCGGCAGTACGTGGAGGCGACGGGCGACCTCGCGCTCGTCCGCGACCGCCTCTTCGGCGTCCTCGCGGACATCGTCTCCTGGCACGAGCGCGGCACGCGCTACGGAATCCGCGTGGACGAAGACGGCCTCCTCGAATGGCACGCCTCCGGCGAGGCGCTCACGTGGATGGATGCGCGGATTGGAGGCCGACCGGTCACGCCGCGCGAGGGCAAGCCGGTCGAGATCCAGGCCCTGTGGTTCAACGCCCTCCGCACGATGAGCGACTTCGCGAGGAAGATCGGGGAAGAAAATTCTTCGAATGATTATCGGGCTCGTGCGGAGGTGTGCCGCGCGAGCTTTCTCTCGGTCTTCCCCGACGAGGGCGAAGGCCGCGGCCTCGTCGACTGCATCGACGGGACCTTCCGCGACCGCTCCATCCGCCCAAACCAGCTCTTCGCCGTGAGCCTCCACCACTCGATGGTTCCGAAGCCCCTCGCCCGAGGCGTCCTCGCGGTCGTCGAGGAGCACCTCCTGACGCCGTACGGTCTCCGCACGCTCTCACCGAGGGACCCGGCGTACCGCGGTCGCTACGAAGGGGGACCGGCGGAGCGCGACTCGGCGTATCACCAGGGCACGGTGTGGCCGTGGCTCCTCGGGGCCTACGCGACGGCGTTCCGCCGGCTACACGGCGAAGGATCGAAGACCAAGAACGCGATCCGCCGCCTCCTCGCGCCGCTCCGGGATTTCCTGGTCGGCGACGGACTCGGGCAGCTTCCGGAGATCTTCGACGGCGATGCGCCCCACCGACCGCGCGGCTGCCCGGCGCAAGCCTGGAGCGTCGCCGAGCTCCTGCGCGCAGCCGTCGACGCGAAAGCCCTGAAAACCCGGGAATAAGACGGATCCCTTCCGGCATCCACCCCTTCGAAGCCGAAAGGAGAGCCCATTGAAGCTGGCCCGGCTCGTTCTGGGGCTCGACGCTCGAATGGCGAAACTCCTCGCGCCACTTTCAGACGTCGTGCTGCTCGTCCTACGAGCCACATGGGGATGGCAGTTCTTCCAGACGGGCCTCGGAAAGCTCCGGAACATCGAGCGCGTCATCACGTTCTTCACGTCCCTCGGGATTCCGGCCCCGGCCCTGAGCGCGTATTTCGTCGGAACGCTCGAGATGGCCGGAGGTCTGCTCCTGCTCGTGGGCCTTTTCGCGCGCCCCGTCGCCCTTCTCCTCGCAGGGAACATGGTCGTGGCCTATCTCACCGCTGACCGCGGTGCGCTCTTCGGCGTTCTTTCCAACCTCGAAGCCTTCCAGAAGGCGGATCCCTTCATGTTCCTCCTCGTCTCCGTGATCGTCCTCGCGTTCGGTGCGGGCGCCGTATCACTGGATCGCCTCATGCAAAAGGCCGGAGCGGCTGATCCAGGTCCTCCGTGACGTCCGTATGGAATGGAGTCGATTTTGCGACATAATCTCGTTCTCATACACGCCGCAATGCTACGCATCGCCGGAAAAGCAGAAGAATCACCCCCAAAACTGCAAAGGAACTCCAAGGAGGCACCCATGAATCGTCGCCAGTTCGCCACCACCCTCGGAGCCGCGGTCGCGGGCATCGTCGCCGGGAAAGCCCTCCTCGCCGACGACAAGCCGGCCGAGTCCGCCAAACCCAAGGACCACGTTTGCGCGGGCAAGAACGGATGTAAGGGCCAGGGCGCCTGTACCACGAAGGACAACGCGTGCGCCGGCCAGAACGCCTGCAAGGGCAAGGGCGGCTGCGCCTCGGCGTCCATGAAACACGACTGTTCCGGGAAGAACGAGTGCCATGGCGCGGGCGGCTGCGCCACGAAAGACCACAAGTGCGCCGGCCTGAACGACTGCAAGGGCAAGGGGGGCTGCGCGGTTCCGCTCAAGAAGAAGGCGGCTCCCGCGGCGCCGAAGGCAAGCTGATTCTTCTTCCCATGGGAGACCGGTTCGGATTGCCCGATCTCGGCGTGGGGGTCGGGCTCCGCACGGTCCACTTCGGACACGTCCTCTCGAAGGCGCCCGACGTGGACTTCTTCGAGGCCCTCACCGAGAACTTTCTCGATACGGGCGGGCGGCCGCGCTACGTGCTCGACCGCGTCGCTGAGCGCTATCCGATCGTCCTCCACGGCGTCTCGATGTCCATCGGGGGGGCGGACCCTCTCGACCTCGGTTACCTGAAGAAGGTCAAGGCGCTCGCCGCGCGCGTGAACGCGCAGTGGGTGTCGGATCACCTCTGCTTCACCGGAGTTTCGGGGCGCAACACACACGACCTGCTCCCCCTGCCGTACAACGAGGAGACTCTGCGCCACGTCGTGTCCCGCGTGAAGCAGGCCTCCGACGCCCTCGAGCAGCCCCTCGTCCTCGAGAACCCGTCCTCGTACCTGGAGTTCCGGTCCTCGACGATGTCCGAGGCCGCGTTCTTCGCGCGCCTCCTGGAGGACGCAGACTGCGGGATGCTGCTCGACGTGAACAACGTCTACGTGAGTTCCGTGAACCACGGGTTCGATCCCGTCGCCTATCTCGATGCGATTCCGGCGGACCGAGTCGTGCAGTACCACCTCGCCGGCCACACCGACAAGGGCACTCACCTCCTCGACACGCACAGCGCGCGCATGAAGAGGGACGTCTGGAAGCTCTATGCGCACGCGATCGCCCGCACGGGGCCGCGCACCACGCTGTACGAATGGGACGAGGACATCCCGAGCTTCAAGACCCTCCACGGCGAGGCGAAGAAGGCCTTCAGGTATCGCCCGCCCTTCGTGCGCGAATCCCGCTTCGACGCTCCGCGGCGGGCTGCCCGTGCCTGAGCTGCCGCGTCTCGAGCGTTGGATGCAGGCTGTGATCGTGCACCCGGCCGGCGTCGAAAAAGCCGTCCGCGCCCCGTCCGCGACGCGCCACTTGAGAGTTGCCGAAGCGCGCCGGGCGATCCTCCCTTCCCGGACGATGGAGCCCCTCGAGCGGCTCGCGGTCTATCAGGGGATGTTCCCGCTGCGCATGCACGATGCGCTGGCGGCCGATTATCCCGGCGTCGCCGCCTTCCTCGGACCCGAACGCTTCTTCGAATTCGTCCTCGCCTACGTGGCGGTCCATCCCTCCCGCAGCTACACGTTCGCCCACCTCGGCACCCACGTGCCTGAGTTCCTGAGGAGAACGCGTCGCTTCTACCCCGCTCCCTTCCTCCACGACCTCGCGCGTCTCGAGCGCGCGATCACCGAGGTGTTCGAAGTCGACGAAGAGGGCGCGCAGCACCCGGTGCGACCGCTCCGCCACGTCGCCGCGGATTGGGAGTCGCGGCGCTTCGCCACGCCCTCGACGCTTCGGCTTCTCGCATTCGACCACGCCGCGGGAGCCGCGCTCGACGCGCTGAAGGCGGGGAAGCGTCCGCAAACCCGCCCGCGCGCGACGTGGACGGCGCTGCACCGCCGCCGCTACGCGGTCTACCGTCTCGAGCTGACGCGGCAGGAATTCCATCTCCTCGGCGCCCTCGCGAAGGGACGGACGCTCGGGGCGGCGCTTCGCGCGGCGGCCCGCGCATTTGGGAAAACGCTCGAGCCGCGCGCCGTCACGCGCGCGTTTCGCACCTTCACCGCGGAAGGCCTGCTTGCGGGGGTTGAGGGAAATCGATCCTAGGGCTTCGGTGCGCGCGGCGGCAGATCGCACGCCTGCGGATCCGACTGGAAGCCGATCTTGTTGTGGGTGCCGTCGCAGAACGGCTTGCTCGCGGACCCGCCGCAGCGGCAAAAGGCGATCGTCGTGCGGCCGCCGAGCCCGAACGCCTTCTCCGTGCCGTCCACGACGTTGACGTCCCCGGTCACGAGGAGCGGGCCGTTCGGCTTCACCAGAATCTTGACGTCGCTCATCTCATCACCTCAATGCGGCTTCTTCTCGAGATCGAGGAAGCGCTTCTTCGCGGTCTTCAGGAAATCGAACGCGCGTCCCTTGCCCGACCAGCCCTCGAGCGTCACGTTCGCGGCGAGGCCGGGGCGCGAGACGACGAGGGTCGGAAATCCGCGCAGCCGATAGCGCTCCGCGAGCGCGAGCATCTCCGGGGAGTTCTGCCCGGTTTCGCGCATGCGATCCACTACCTCGATCGGGACGAAGTCCTTCTCGACCTGGGCCGCCGTCTCCGGTACCGCGAAGACCTGCCCTTGGAGCTGCCGGCAGGGCTCGCACCATCCGGCCGTGAAGAAGTAGAGCGCGGGCTTTCCGCTCTTCTTCGCCTCGGCATCACCGGCGGTGATCGAGCGCCACTTGATCGGTTCCTTGCCATGCGCGGCCTTCCTGAAGCTCGTATCCGATCGTGAAGGACCGGGCACGGCCAGAACGATCGCGAGGAAGGCGCCGAGCAACGGGGGAAGGGGCCGGGGGACACGCATCATTTCGATCTTAACAGCGGCGAATCGCCGCCGCACGCCGACAGGTCTCACCGCGCTTCGGGAAGGTCGGAAAGGAACGCGCGCAGGGACCGCGGCCATTCCGAAGGCGGACGCGCGAGCGCCTGCCTCAGCGTGACCGTCCGGATCCCGCGCCCCGCTTGGGAGAGGAGGGCGGCGGCCACGGCGTCCTGACCCGCGTCGCGCGCCGCGAGCGCCCGGACGAGGGCGACGACCGGAGCGTTCAGGACCCGCTCGGGCAGAGAGTCGAGAAACGCCCGGGCGTCCTCCATCCGCCCCGAAAGTCTCAGCGCTTCCGCCCGGAGGGCGGCGGTGTACGCGGAGGGCGAAACTTCGAAGAGCTTCCTGGCGAGGCGGGAGGCGCGATCCGGACGCGCGATGTCCAGATTCCGCAGCGTCTGATCCGCGAGCCCCGCGATCCAGGCGGTGCTGTACGTGCCCGGCCGCTCACCGTCGGGTCGCCCGAAGCACATGAAGAGGTGCGGCCACCGGAACCTGGAGGCGAGGTACCGCACGAGCGGCGTCTGCGTCGTGATCTGCGGCGAGTCGGCCGGAAGGCGCGGAACGGCATCGGGGCTCGTCGCGAGCCACGGAGGCGAAGCGAGGCGGCGCCTGCGCTCGTCGTCGTCACGCTCGGCGATGCGGTTCGCGAGGAGAAACGGATGAACCCGGAACGCCGAGAAGGCGGGGTCTGAAGCCGCAGGCACGTAGCGAGGCAGCCAGTACGTCCCCTCACGGCTCTCCGGCGGCCGGAAGGAAACGGGGTACTCCTCGTACAGCGCACGTGGGACGCGCGCGAGCCCCGTGGCCGAAACGTAGTAGAACGTGGCCGCCTCGGCCTGAAACGTCCCGAGTGCGTTCACCCCGATGCCGAGGACGACGAGCCCGACGCCGGCGGCGCGTCGCGCGGGCGTCCCGACGGCCGTGCCCGCCGCCGAGGCGAGAAGCGGGACGAGCGGGACCAGGAAGCGCGGTCCCCACCCCCCGCTGCCGTCCCAGGCCCACCAGCCCGAGTAGAGCGCGAGCGTTCCCGCCGTGAGAGCGAGCATCGAGGCCGCGGCGCCGCGCGTCTCCCGCCCGCGAACGAGGGAGACGAGGCCGACCGCGGCGAGGAGACCCAGCGGGAAATAGAGCAGGAGCCCCTTGTTCGGGCCGACCAGGAGGCGCCAGGCCCCGTCGAGGGGCGGATGTGAGAAGAACTGCCCGCGCGAGTAGGAAGAGAAAGGGCGGCCGAAGCGAACGAATTCGAACGTGAGCATGGCCGCGATCGGGACGGCGATGCCCGCGAGAGCCGCGGCCCAGGCCCTCGACTTCTCACGCGCCGGAGGCCACGCGCCGGCGAGAAGCGGCAGCAGCGGCAGCGGGACGAAGAGGAGGTTCACGACCTTCGTAAGCGCGAGAAAACCGGCGCAGAAGCCCGCGGCGAAGCCGAGCTCGAGAGCCCGCTTTCCTTCCGTCCGGCTCGCGCGGACCGCGAGCATCACGGCGAATACGAGACACACGGCCTGGAGCGGCTCGGTGAACCCGCAGGCCGTGTACGGCCAGAGAGGCGAGGCGAGGGCCGTCCCGAACACGGCTAGGCCCTGGCCGAAAAGGCCCGCGCCCAGCAGCTTTGCGAGGAGGCCGGCTCCGCCGGCCGCCGCCGTCACGAGGAGGACTTGCAGGAGAACGAAGAGAGTCTGCGAGGTCCGCGCTCCAAAACGTGCCTCCCACGGGCCCGCAGCGAGGGCGAAAGGCACCTCGAGCAGCGGCAGGCCCATGCCGTAGGGCGAAACCGCGTCGCCGGCCGGCCGCGGGATGGCGAACGTCTGCCCGCGGGCGATCCCGACCTCGAAGGTCTCGGCGATCGAGATCGCCGTATAGAGCATCTGCTGCTCGTCGGAGACCGTCCCGAAGGTCCGCTCTTCCGCCGTCCCGGCGAGCAGGAGGAAGACGGCGAGTACCGAAAGACCGAGCGCACGCGGCGCGCTCTTCAGGGACGGGAGGGCCATCTCTCCGTCACCTTCCGCTCCGATCCGGCGAGAGCGCGCCTCACCGCGGCGTCGGGCTCGGTCTCCACCGCGAAGTACTCGGCTCCGTCGCGGGCGAATCCCTGATCCGCGACGTGCCGCAGGGCGGTGAGGAGAGGGTCGAAATAGCCGGAGCCGTTGAAGAGGACGATCGGCCGCGAATGGTGGCCGAGCTGGCGCCACGTCACGATCTCGAAGAACTCGTCGAGCGTCCCGAAGCCTCCGGCGAGGGCCAGGAAACCGGCCGCCACTTCCGACATCCGCGCCTTGCGCTCGTGCATCGTCGTCACGACGTCGAGATGCGTGAGGCCGCCGTGCGCGACCTCCTTTTCCGCGAGGCCCGCCGGGATCACGCCGTAGACGGGCGCGCCCTCCTCGAGGGCCGCGTCCGCGAGGATCCCCATGAGCCCGACGCGCCCGCCGCCGTAGACGAGGCCCGCGCCGGCGCGAGCGATCGCGCGCCCGACGGCCGCCGCGTCTTCGGCGTGCACAGGCGAAAGTCCGGTGCGCGCGCCGCAGAAGACCGCGAGCATGGGCCGGTCGAAAGTGCGTGGCATTCCGGAATGATGCCCGAACGGCCCTCCCGGGCTGTTAAGGTCGCCCGCGTGAGCCGGCCCGCGCCGCTCGATCCCGCCCGCGCGGCACTTCGTGACGCGCTCCTGCGGCACACCCCTGTGGACGCCGAGGAGGCGGACGACCTGAAGGAGATCCTCCTCCTCGTTGAGCGCGAGCGGGCCTGCTTTTCGCGCCATACGTTTTCTCCCGGGCACGTCACGGGCAGCGCGTTCGTGGCCTGCCGTTCGACGGGGAATGTCCTCCTCCACCATCACCGGAGGCTCGACGCGTGGCTCCAGCTCGGAGGGCACGACGACGGAGAGCACGACCCGCGTGCGACCGCGCTGAGGGAGGCGGAGGAGGAATCGGGATTGAAGGACCTCGTCCTCCTGTCAGACGAGATCCTCGACGTCGACGTGCACGACATCCCCGCCGCGAAGGGCGAACCGCCCCACAAACATCACGACGTTCGTTACGCGCTCGAGACGAGACGCCCGGACAAAATTCAACGCGACGCGGGAGAGTCGCTCGACCTGGCCTGGTTCACGCTGGAGGCGGCGGCGGAAAAGATGAACGAGCCTGGCGCGCGGCGGGCACTGGCCCGTTTGGCGAAGCTCCTCTAGAACCGCCTGGACTATTTCTTTCTAAGAGAATCTCCCGGTCTTTCCCCCGAGAGCGACTCTTCCGCGTCCGCGTACATCTTGTCGATGACGTCCCTGTACTTGTCGGCGATCACGCGGCGCTTGATCTTCATCGTGGGCGTCAGCTCGCCGCCCTCGATCGTGAAGTCGTTCGTGAGAAGGCTGAACGCGCGGATCTGACGCTCGTGAGGCTCGTCGCCGTTCAGGATGTCGATCGCCTGCTTCACGAGAGAGAGGACCTTAGGATTCTTCACGAGCGCGTCGCGGTCCCGGTACTTCACGCCGGTGGAGAGCGCCCAGGCCTCGAGCTTCTCGAAGTTCGGCACGATGAGCGCCGACAGGAACTTCCGTCGGTCCCCGATGAGGACCGCGGACGAGACGTACCGCACGGACCGAAGCGCGGCTTCGATCGGCGCCGGTGCGATGTTCTTGCCGTAGGCGTTGATGAGGATCTCTTTCTTGCGGTCGGTGAGAGTGAGGAACCCGTCCTCGTCGAAGGAGCCGATGTCGCCCGTCAGGAACCATCCATCCGCATCGAAGACGCTCGCGGTCTCTTCCGGCTTCCGCCAGTAGCCGCCCTCCATCACGTTCGGACCCTTCGCGAGGACCTCGCCGTCCGGGGCGATCTTCAACATGACACCGGGGATCGCGCGCCCGACCGTGCCGAGGCGCCACTCCCCCGGACGATTGCAGGCGAGAACGGGGCTCGTCTCCGTGAGGCCGTAGCCCTCGTACACCTCGATGCCCGCCGCCCAGAAGAATTCGGCGACGTCGCGCGAAAGCGGCGCGCCGCCCGAGATCGCAAAGAGAAACCGCCCGCCGAGCCTGGCTTTGATCTTCCCGAAGACGAGCCTGTCCGCGAGCGCGAACTTCGCCCTCAAGAAGAACCCCGGCGAATTCCCCGCCTCGACGGCCGCGAGACGGCGGAGGCCCGTCGAAACGCCCCAGTTGAAGATCGCCCGGCGCAGCGCCGGAGCGCTCTCCACCGCCGCCTGGACGCGCATGAGCATCTTTTCGTACACGCGCGGGACGGCGGCAAAGCAATCCGGCTTGATCTCGACGAAATTCTCCGAGAGCTTGTCGATCGACTCGGCGTACGTGATGGTCGCGGCCCGCGAAAAGAAGAGATAGTCGACCATTCGCTCGAAAACGTGCGAGAGAGGCAGGAAGGACAAGGCGCTCGTGTCGCCGGTCACGTCGAAGAGGGCGGAGCAGGCGGCGACGTTCGACACGAAGTTCTCGTGCGTCAGGATCGCGCCCTTCGGCTCGCCCGTCGTGCCCGACGTGTAGATCATCGTCGCGAGATCCCCTGGAAGGACCGAGGACGCGCGTTCCTCGAAAGCCTCCGGATCGGCGCGCAGAGCCGCGAGGCCCTTCTGGACCACGGTCGCGAAAGGCGTGGCCTTCCCGCCGCTCCAGGGCACGTGGTCGAGAACGATCACGTGCTTGAGCTCCGGGCACCGGTCCCGGACGTCGACGACTTTCTGGAGCTCGACGGCGGTCGAGACGACGACGACTTTCGCGAGCGAGTCCCGGAGGATGTACTCGACCTGCGGCGCGAGGTAGCTCGTGTAGATCGGCACGCTGAGCGCGCCGAGGGAAAGGGCCGCGAAGTCCGTCATCGGCCACTCGGGACGGTTCTCCGAGAGGATCGCGACGCGGTCGTCCCGGTCGACGCCGAGGAGCGCGAGCCCCAGCGCGAGGCCCCGGGTGCGCTCTCCGAAGTCCTCCGCCGAGAGGGACGTCCACGTCCCGCCGACCTTCGACACGAGGAGCTCCGCCTTCCCGCTCGAGGCGGCATATCGAAAATAGTCCAGCAGAGTTTGGGCGGGAAGCGGTTCGAGCACGATCTTCCGATCCATTATGCCGGAGAGGGTCGGCTCCGGCGGCAGGCGCGGCCCTAGAGCGGCCGCACCGAGATCGAGAGGACGTCGGCGCAGCCGCGCTGGATCTCCTCGAGCACCGACGCCTGCGGCGCCTGTCCCACCTGAATGCTGGCGCACGCGGCTTCCGCGCCCGCGAAGACGACGTTTTCCGTCTGCTCGACGTTGATCCCGGCCGCGCGGAGGACGCCGAACACGTGCGCGAGGACGCCGACGCGGTCGCGATGCCGGACGGACAGGACGTGCGTCGCCGGCGTGCGGCTCGCGAGGTTGACGGCGTTCGGAACCTCCCCCGTCGAAGCGAAGGCGGCGACGATCCGCACGGCCTCGGCCGCGATTGCGTTCTGCGCCTGGTCCGTCGAGGCGCCCACGTGGTGCGTGCCGATGACGCCGGGGAGGAGCGCGATGGTGTCCTCGAACGGACCGGTGCCGCCCGCCGGCTCCTTCGCGAAGACGTCGAGTCCGGCTCGAAGCCCCTTCTCGGCGATCGCGGCCTCGAGGGCGGGCTGGTCGACGACCTCGCCGCGGCTCGTGTTCACGAAGAAGGAGCCCGGCTTCATCGCCGCGAAGAACTTCGCGTCGAGCATGCTTTTCGTCTCCTTCGTGAGCGCACAATGCACCGTGACGACATCGGACGCGGCCGCGAGCGCGTGAATCGAGTCGGCGCGCGCGATGCCGAGCCGGGAGGCGCGGTCGTCGTCCAGGGACCGGCTCCACGCGACGACCGGCATCCCGAACGCTTTCGCGCGCGTCACGACCTCGAGCCCGATCGATCCGAGGCCGATCACCCCGAGCGTGCGTCCGGCGAGACCCCGGGCCTTCTGGTACTCGGCCTTGTTCCACACTCTGTTGCGCAGGTCCACCGCTTCCTCGACGAGGCGCCGGTCGAGCGCGAGGATGAGGCCCCACGTCAGCTCGGCGACCGCGATCGCGTTCTTGCCCGGGCAGTTCGAGACCGCGATGGCCCGGGTGGAAGCCGCCGGAAGGTCGATCGTGTTCACGCCCGCGCCCGCGCGGACGATCAGCGCGAGACCGGAGGCCTTTTCCATCTCCTGGGCACCGACTTTCGTCGACCTCACGACAAGCACCTCGGCACCGGTCTCGGCGAGTCGCGCGGCGAGAGAGGGACCCTCGAGCTTCGGCTCGTAGAGCACTTCGCAGCCGAGGGCTTTGAGGCCGGCGAGACCCGACTCCTCGAACTTGTCAGCGACGAGCACTTTCATGGCGGACCTCAGAATCGGTGAACGAACAGGCCGGAGCGCAGCTTCGGCTCGAACCACGTGGACTTCGGCGGCATCGTGACCCCTGCGTCCGCGATCGCCATGACCTCGGCGAGGGACGTCGGGAACATCGCGAACGCGACGGCTCCCCGCCCCGAGCGCACGCGCTCCTCGAGCTCCCCCGTGCCGCGGATCCCACCGACGAAGTCGACGCGCGGGTCGGTGCGGGGATCGCCGATGCCGAGGACGGGCCCGAGGAGACGGTCCTGGAGAATCGAAACGTCCAGAGATTCAATGGGATCTGAAACCGCAATCGGCTCGCTCGGTGTCAGGGTCTGCCAATTTTCTTCGAAGAACATGGAGAACTCGCCTTTTCGCGACGGCGAAGCAGCAGAAGCGGGCGCAATCGAAAACCTCTTTCTCACACCTTCTAAGAAATCCCCGGTCGTCTTCCCCCCCAGGTCTTTCACGACCCGGTTGTACGGAAGGATGGCGAGCTGGTCGTCCGGGAAGATCGCCGCGGGAAACCAGTTGACCGGATGCTCGTCCGGAAGAGTCCCGACCTTTCCTTTCACGGCCTGGCGTGCGCGCGCGGCCGACGCGCAGCGGTGATGGCCGTCGGCGACGTAGAGAAAGGGCACGGATGCGAAGGACGCGACGAAGAACGCGGCGTCGCCCTCCGGCACGATCCAGAGGGTGTGTCTCACGCCGTCCGGAGCCTCGAAGTCGAACTCGGGAGCCGCCGCGGTCACGCGGGCGACGCGGCCGTCGATCGAGTCCGCCGCCCGATAGGTCAGGAACACCGGCTCGGCGTGGGCCGACTGCGCGAGCAGATGCCGGACGCGGTCGTCTTCCTTGTCGGGACGCGTCTTCTCGTGCTTGCGGATGACGTCCGCGTCGTAGTCGTCCACCGAGCACGCGGCGACGACGCCGTCCTGAGTGCGCCCTCTCCACGTCTGGCGGTAGACGAGGAGACGGGGGACGGCGTCGCTCTCGAGGGTGCCGTTCGCGTAAAAGGCGTCGAGGTTCTCGCGCCCCTTCGCGTAGACGGCGTCGGAATGGATGTCGACGTTCTCCGGCAGGTCGATCTCCGGGCGGCAGACGTGCAGGAACGACAACGGGTTTCCGGCCGCGAGCGCGCGGGCCTCGGGCGTGTCCACGACGTCGTAGGGGACGGATGCGACGCGCGCCGCGAGCTTGCGGGGGGGCCGGCCGGAGGGGAAAGGACGGATGCGAGCCATGGGCGAAGTATCCCCCAGCCCGGGTCTTGCGCGGGGTGAGCGTGCTAGACTTTCCCATCGATCGGACCCGCCACTGAAAGGAAATTCCGGGAATGAAACTGTACGTCGGCAATCTCTCTTACGGTGTGAACGATGCCTCCCTCCGGGCCCTCTTCGAACCCCATGGAGCCGTCGAATCGGCCACGGTCGTCGCGGATCGCGAGTCGGGCCGCTCCAAGGGATTCGGCTTCGTCGAGATGAGCGACGCGGACGCCCAGAAGGCCATCCAGGCGCTCAACGGGTCGCAGCACGACGGTCGCACGATCCGCGTGAACGAGGCCCGTCCGAAGACCGACGAGCCGCGCGGACCCCGCGGACCCCGCTGAGCAGGCGCGGGTTGCGGGTCCCCCGGAGGGCACCCGCGACATGACTCGTTTCTTTCGGGCTGCGGCCCTGCCGGCCGCGGCCCTTTTTCTTTTCGCCGGAGCCGCGCCTTCCGGGGACGACCTCGTGTTCACCGGCGGACGCGTCGTCGACGGATCGGGGAAAGCGGCATTCCGGGGAGACGTCGCCGTAAGGGACGGCCGCATCTCCGGAGTCGGGAACCTCGCACCGGATCGGATCGCCCGTGCCCGCCGCCGGATCGATGCGACCGGCCTCGTCATCGCGCCGGGGTTCATCGACCTCCTCGGGCAGTCCGAATACAACGCCCTCGTCGACCGGCGCGCGGCCTCCAAGATCACACAGGGAATCACCTCCGAGGTCACGGGAGAAGGCGAGTCCATCGCGCCCCTCGACGAAACGCTGCTCAAGTCCAATGAAGACACGTACCGCCATTACGGCCTCAGGCCGGACTGGTCGTCGCTCCTCACGTACTTCATGAGGTTCCGTCGGACTCCGCCCACGATCAATCTCGGCACTTTCGTCGGCCTCGGGGGAATCCGGCGGATGGTCATCGGGACCGACGACCGGCGAGCCGGCCCGAGCGAGCTCGAACGGATGAAGGCGCTCGTCGCACAGGCCATGGAAGACGGCGCGCTCGGAGTTTCCACGTCGCTTCAGTACGTGCCCGACCTCTACAACTCGACGGAGGAGATCATCGCCTGCGCGAAGGTCGCGGCCTCACGTGGAGGCGTGTACTTCACGCACCAGCGTTCCGAGGGAAACCGGATCGACACCTCGCTCGCCGAGGTGTTCCGAATCGCCCGCGAAGCCCGCATCCCGGCGAACGTGTGGCACCTGAAGACGGCCTACCGGCGCAACTGGGGATCGATGCCGAGGATTCTCGCCGCGTTCAAGGCCGCGCGCGCCTCGGGGCTGGACGTCGCGGCGAATCAGTATCCCTGGAACGCGGGCTCGAACGGGTTGGACGCGTGCCTCCCGCCGTGGGTGCGCCAGGGCGGCCGCGAGAGGCTGCTGGCGCGCCTGCGCGACCCGGAGGCGCGTGTTCGCATCCGGAACGAGATGGCCGAGGATGCCGAGTCCTGGGAGAACCAGTGGTTCGGCTCGGGCGGCGGGACCGGCGTCATGCTCGCCGCCGTTCTCAGCCCCGAGCTCAAGAAATACGAGGGCGGGACGCTCCAGGAAATCGGCGCGCTCATGAAGAAGGATCCGCGCGACGCGCTGATGGACATCGTGCTCGCCGATCGCGCGAACGCGCAGTGCATCATCTTCATGATGCGAGAGGACGACGTGCGGGCTGCCTTGAAAGATCCTTTCGTCGGCTTCTGCACGGATTCCGGAGCGGCGGCCATCGACGGGATTTACTCGGAAGAGAGGTCGCACCCCCGCGCCTGGGCATCCACGGCGCGCATCCTCGCCACGTACGTGCGCGACGAGAGGCTCATTCCGCTCGAAGAGGCGGTGAGGAAGATGACCTCGTTCTCCGCCGCTCGCGCCGGGCTCCGGAATCGCGGCCTTCTGAAGGCGGGGCTGGCCGGTGACGTCGTCGCCTTCGATCTCGGCCGCGTGAAGGCCGTCTCCACGTATGCCGACCCGCTGCACTATTCCGAGGGGTTCCCGTACGTCGCCGTCAACGGCGTCCTCGTCGTCGACGCGGGGAAAATCACGGCGGAACGACCGGGCCAGCCGCTTCTCGGCCCGGGCGCGACGCGGGCTGCTACCGCGCGGTGATGACCGCGCCCTCGATCATGAGCGAGCCGAGGTCGGACACAGGGGATTCGGCGGGCGCCTTGCGCCACTTCCTGAGAAGCTCGACGACGCTGTCGCCGATCCTGAGGAGGTTCTCGCGGCTGGATCCGCCGAGGTGCGGCGTCATGAGGACGTTCGGCGCGGACAACAGCGGGCTGTTCGGATCTGGCGGATCGCTCAGGAAAACGTCCGTCGCGTAGGCGCGCACCTTCCCCGACGCGAGAGCCGCGGCGAGATCGGACTCCACGACGATCGAGCCGCGGGCGGTGTTCACGATCACGACGCCGCTCTTCATCCTGGCGAGCGTGTGCCCGTTCACGAGGCCGCGCGTCTCCGTCGTGGCCGGCACGTGGAAGCTGATGAAATCGGAGCGCAGGAAGAGCTCGTCGAGGTCGTCCACGAGCTCGGCGAGGGCATGATTCGCGATGTGCGGGTCGTAGGCGATGACCTTCATCCCGAAGGCCTGGGCCCGCCGCGCGACCTCCGTGCCGATCAGGCCGGCGCCGACGAGTCCGAGCGTCTTCCCGAAGAGCTCGGTGCGCTTGAGCTCCTTCTTGAGGAAGCGGCCCTGCTTGAGGCCGGTGTGTCCCTCGACGAGGCGGCTCGGAACCGCGAGAAGGAGCGCCATGGTGAGCTCCGCCACGGCGACCGACGATGCGCGCGGCGTGTTCTTCACGTCGATCCCGCGCTCGCGGCAGGCCTGGATATCGACGTTGTCGAGGCCGACCCCGCCGCGGATCACGAGCTTCAGGTTCGGCGCGCCGTTCAGGAACTCGTTCGTCACCTTCGTTTTCGACCGTACGAGGACGACTTCGGCATCCTTGAGACGCGCGGGGTCGGTCAGCACCTCCCCGAACGTGGCGAGGCGGCCGGGAAGTGACTCGTCGAAGGCGTCCGCAATCAGGATCTTCATGGAAATCCTCCCTTCGTGCAGGACGATCCTCGTCAGGCGGGCTGCGGGACCACCCCCTCACAAGCTGCAGGCAGCGACGGCGTCGAACCATGATGCGCCGGTATCAGGCGGATCGAACGAGCGGCACTCAGCGATTCGACGCGGCCCGAACGCGCGCTTCGGCGTACGCGAGGAGCCGGGCCGAGTCAGGGTCCGTGGGGGAAAGCCGCGCCGCTTCGCGCGCCCAGGAAAGGGCTTTCGCGGGTTCGTCGCGCGCGACGTACCCCGCCGCCGAACGGACGAGCAGTCGGGGAATCATCGGTGACAAGGGGGGAAGCCCCATCGCGCGCCGGAGGAGCCAGGGCGACACGGAAGCCGCGGCATCGGGAGGAGGCTCTCCTTCCACGACGCCGTGCCTCAGCCACGGCCGGCGCAGTTCGAGGGCGGCGATGTTGCGCGCGGCGAGCCACGCGTGGCCCACGATGGGACTGAGCGTGGGAATCGTCGAGACCCGAACCGGCCCGGGCGCCGGCCACGAGATGCCGGGAGGAGGACGCAGGAGCTCCGCGTAGCCGATCCAGGCCCCCGGCGCGTGGAGTACGCCGAGGACGTTGACGGCAACACCCACCGCGAACGCAGCGGCCACCGCGCGGCGCGGCGCGTGAACGGCCGGCGCGCAGACGAGCGGCAGGACCGGCAGGAGAAGACGCGGGCCCCATGCGGTTCCTCCCTCCCACCACGACCAGCGGGCGACGACGAGAATGTGTGCGGTGGGAATGGCGAAGAGAAGAAGACGCGCGGGCAGCGCAAGTCGGCGCCATCCGAAGGCGGCGAGGACAACGACGGGCGCGTAGAAGACCAGGCCCTTCCCGGGCGAGACGAGAAGGCCGACAAGACCCGTCGCGAGAGGCGTCGAGAAGCGGAGGGCGAGGCCACCGTAGCCGACGTCCCACACGCTCCCGCGCAACGCGTTTGCGGCGAGCTGCAGCACAATCGCAGCGCCGAAGCACGAGACGATCCGCAACACGGGCGCCGCCTGGCGGCGCGGGCCGAGGGCAGCGGCCAGCACGAACAATGGCACGGTGAGCCACAGGACCGGCTTCAGGAGGCAGGCGCAGCTCCAGAGCGCGGCAGCCCTCACCCCCGCCCGGGTCCCTCCCCGGATCAGCACCGCAGCGCCGACGGCGAGCGCCGCTCCCGCGAACGGCTCCATGAACGAGTCGGCGGCGTACGGCCAGAGGAAGGTGCCGGCGACGAAGGCCGGCGCCCAGAGGCGGGAAGCCGATGGCTCGAGCGCGCGCACGAGACGACCGAAGGCCCAGCCGCAGAGGATGGCGCCCATCGTCCAGAGGAGAGCGGCCGCTGCGTCGAGCCCGCGGGCACCGAGCAGAGCCCTGAGGAGCCACGCGGGAGCCAAGACGACGAGCGCCAGGCACGTCGGGAAAATCCCGTACATCGAATGAGTCGCCGAGAGGCCCGCTGTTGCGGCTTCTCCGGAGGGCATCCGCCCGTATGCCGCCTCGCCGCGGATCAGGACCCCGAGCGCCTCGGAGATCACTTCAGCCCCGTCGGACGTATTGACGCTTCGAGCGACGAACGCACACATGCAGACGAGCATCAGGAGCGCCAGGGCCGCGCCGCGGGACCTCAGCCCGTCCCGTAGGGCTTCCTTCAACCCGCCGGCCGCCGAATGAGGTTCACCGCTTCCTGAAGCGCCGGAGTGGCGGACTCCTTCTCACCATTGGAGTCCGGCGCCGCGGGCTTCTCGTCGCCCTCGCCCGGCGCCAGGAAGAGGTTCGTCTCGACGCCGTGCTGCTTCGTGTACATCTCGTAATACCGGCCGCGGGCCGCGTAGAGAAGCGCGTGCGTGCCGCGCTCGACGATCAGCCCGTTCTCGACGACGAGGATCTGGTCCGACCGCCGGATCGTGGAAAGCCGGTGGGCGATGACGAACGTCGTCCGTCCCTTCATCAGGAACGCCAGCCCTTCCTGGATGAGCGCCTCGGACTCGGAGTCGAGGCTCGACGTCGCCTCGTCGAGAATGAGGATGCGCGGGTCCGCGAGGATCGCCCGCGCGATCGACACGCGCTGACGCTGTCCGCCCGAGAGCTTCACGCCGCGCTCCCCGACGATCGTGTCGTATTTCTTCTCGAAGCCTTCGGCGAACTCGTCCACGCGCGCGATCCGGCACGCTCGAAGGATCTCCTCTTCCGAGGCCTCCGGCCGCGAGAACGCCACGTTCTCGCGGATCGTGCCGTCGAAGAGGAAGGTCTCCTGAAGGACGACGCCGAGCGCGGTCCGGTAGGACTCGAGACGCACCGTCGACAGGTCCACGCCGTCCACGCGCACGACTCCGCTCGTCGGGACGTGGAAGGCGGCGACGAGGCCGATGATCGTGCTCTTGCCCGAGCCCGAAGGCCCGACGAGCGCCGTCACCGTGCCGGGAGGCGACTGGAAGGAGACTCCGTGGAGCACCTCCTTCCCCTCTTCGTACGCGAACTTGACCTCGTCGAAGATCACGTCCCCCGTGATCTCTCCGAGTGCGACCGTGCGGCTGGGGTCGGCGTCCTCCGGCTTTTCCGAGAGGATCTCGCGCGTCCTCTCCAGCCCGGCGAGGGCCTCGGTGAGCTGGGTTCCGATCGCGACGATCTGGAAGATCGGCGCCACGAGGAAGCCCATGAAGATCGTGTACGTGAAGAACCCTCCCAGGGTGAGGGTCCCGGCGAGAATCTGGCGCGCCCCCACGTACATGACGACCGCCCCGACGACACCCAGCATGACGGTCGAGGAAAGGCTCATGATGCTCGTGGACGTGAGTGTCTTGAGCACATTGTCGAGGAGGCGCTTCACGCCCGCCGCGAAGACGCCCTCCTCGCGCGCCTCGGCGTGGTAGCCCTTGACGACGCGCACGCCGCCGAGCGACTCCATGAGGCGCCCCGTCACTTCCGCGTTGATCTTTCCGCGCTCGCGGAAGATCGGGCGAATCGTGCCGAATGCCCGGTTCAAGACGACGCCGAAGCCCACGAGGAACGCGAACGCGAGAAGCGTCATCGTCGTCGAGATCTTGAAGAGCACGACGAGAGCGATCGCCGCCGTCAGGAGGCCGCCGGCGAACTCGACGAGACCCGTGCCGATGAGGTTCCGCACTCCCTCGACGTCCGTCATGATGCGCGACACGAGGGCGCCGGTCTTGTTCGCGTCGTAGAAGGTCACGGGCAGACGTCCGATGTGCGCCTGCACTCTCCGCCGAAGCTCGGCGATGAGGCGTTGAGCCGCCTTCGAGAGGAGTTGCGTGAGGGAGAACGACGTGACGCCCTGGACGAGCGTCGCCGCGATCACGGCGCCGAGAAGCGGCACGAGCATGTCCATGCGCCGCTTGCCGATCACGTCGTCGATCAGGAACTTCGTCGAGGCGGGCAGGACGAGACCGGACACGCGGTTGATCGCCATGAGGACGAAGCCGAATGCGAGGATTCCCTTGCGGGGAGCGACGAGGGCTTTGATGTCGGGCAGGAGCGCCCGCAGCCGCACGGACTTCGGAAGCTTCGGCCGCTCCTCGCGCGACCGACCCGCCGATCTCTCGGCGCCCGGAAGGCGTCCCATCGGGTTCTTCACCCCGGCCACGGGTCCTCCTCCGTCTCCTTGAACGAGACTCCCCGCGCCGCAAGCCCGTCCACGAAGGCGGCGAAGAGATCGGGCCTCGTGCCCAGCAACTCGAGCGGCAGGACGCCCGGATCGAGGAGCGAGCCCGATGCGAGGAGCTTCGCGGCGATGACGCACGGGAACCCCGTCGTCCGCGCCATCGAGGTGGCGCCCGTCTTCACGTCCGTCCGGTCGAAGAGGTCGTGCACGAGGCGGACCGGCCGGCCGGCGCGCGAGCCGCGAGACTCCACGCGGAGGACGGTGAACTCCTCCTCCCCGTCGGGTCTCTTCCACTGGGCGAAGAGCAGCGCCTCGGCGACCGCACGCGGTGCCACTCGCGCGCCGCCCGCCTCGACGGGCTCGTCGTGGAGAAAGCCGCTGTCGCGCAGGAGGCGCATCTTTTCGGCATGCCCCGGCCAGCGCAGCGTCTGCTCGCGCAGGTTTCGCGCCTTCACGGTCTTGAGGACGGTGCGAAGGCCGTCCGTCAGGAACCCCTCGAGCGTCCCGACGCCCGGCACGTCGAAGCGCGTCACCTCGGACAGCGCGGGCCTGGTGACGATCTGCCCGTCCTCGACGAGGCGCGCCGGGCGCGTGTACTCCTCGATGACGTCGGTCGCGGAGAACACGATGCGGTACTCCCACGGCGGCACGCGCCGGAACGGGAGTCCGCCGACCGAGATCACGATCGAGTCGACGACGTCGAGACGGCCGGCCGCGCGCCCGCACGCGAGGTTCGACAGGCCCGGGGAGACGCCGCAATCCACGATCGCGGCGACGCCCCTCTGCTTCGCGAGGGCGTCCAGCGGCATCGGGTCCTCGGGAGCGAAAGAAATGTCGGCGATGGGCTTGCCGGCATCGATCACCGTCCCCAGCATCGCGTGGCCGAGGAATCGCAGGCACCGCGCCGACCACGACGTCCGACGGCGCGACCGCCGCGGCGACCGCGGTCGGGCTCGCGAAGTCGAGGCGAGCCGTCGTGACGCGCGGCCGGCCCGCGAAGTAGCCGAGGGCGTCCTCGGAGCGATCGCAGACGAGAACCTCGAACCGCCCGTCGTCGGCGAGCGTCCGCGCGATGAGCGAGCCGACGAGTCCGGCTCCGAGGACGGTCACGTGCGTCATGAAGGCCTATTTCCGCCCGACGAGGAACATGCCGGCGACGATCAGGAGCGTCCCGACCCAGCGGTTCGGGCCGACGGACTCGCCGAGAACGAGGGAGGACGCGGCGAGCAGGAAGACGAAGTAGAGGCTCGCCATGACGGGCACCGCGAAGCTGATCTCGAACCGGGAGAGCGCCGCCAGCCAGACGAGGTTCGTCAAGGCACCTAGCGCATACCCCGCGAGGATCAGGGGCGTCGTGAAGATGCGGCGGATGAGCGCGAGCAGCCCCTCGAAGCTGATGCCGATCGGCCCGCCCTTGGAGACGCCGGCCTTGAGGAAGAGCTGGTTCGCGCAGGTCATTGCAGCGACCGCTACGAGGAGCAGGACGTGAACGCCGTAGCGAGAGAAAACTTCGCCGGTATGACTTCACCGTTCTTCCTCCTCCGCCCGCCGTCGAGGGGCCGGCATCATCTTGCCACGGCGTGCCTGCGGGACCAGATGCGATACTGCGGCGCCGCATGCACGAAACGGGCGTGTCGCGCGTTCCCGGGTGGCGGCGGCTCTTCCGCCACAGCTCTCGCCTCGGACTTCGCTGGCTGCGTGGGGCCACGGGCTGGCGCGACGCACGGGGAGGTCTGGCGAGGCTTCTCGTGCCGCTGGACCCCTGGAGGTACTGGGAACTGGGACGTCTCGCCGACGTGCCGTTCTCGGGCCGCTGCCTCGACGTCTCGAGTCCGAAGCTCCTCCCGAGTCTCCTCGCCCGTGAGTGCACGGGAGCGTGGGCGGCGGTCGACTTCTTCCATGAGGAGGTCGCGCGCTGGCGGCGCCTCGATCCGTCACTGGCGCTCGCGGTCTGCGACGGCCGCTCTCTCCCTTTCCCGGAGGCCACCTTCGAGCATGCCGTGTGCGTGTCCGTCGTCGAGCACATCGCAGGCGACGGCGATAAACGAACGATGGACGAGATCTGGCGTGTCCTGAAGCCCGGCGGCGTCCTCCACCTCACGACCAACGCCGCGCGTGAGCCGCGCGAGATCTGGGGCCGAAGGCGGCCTTGGGGTACGGTTCATGTCGAGCGTGACGGCCTCGCGTTCTTCGAGCGCCACTATGGTCCGGACGAGGTCGCGGCTCGCCTGCTGCGGCGCTCCTGGACGTCCTGACCTGGGAGTGGGTAACGGAGTCTTCGCGCTGGATCGAGGACGCATTCGTCCGCCTGCTCCCGTTCTCGTACGTTCTGGGGAGGCTCCTTCGCTTCCTGTGCCCGCGGAACTTCCGAGTCTCCCAGACTCCTTTCCTCCCCGAAGACGGACGGTTCGGCGTGGTCTATCTCCGGCTGAGGAAGCCCGCAGCTTGATCTCCCGGCTTCACGGCCGGGCCCTCTTCGTGAGAAGAAGATTGATCCACGCCTGTGTTCGTCCGCGACATGTCTCGAGAATCTCCGCGGGGCGAAGTGGATGGCGCTCGGCTTCCGGCACCTCGACGTCCTCGAACTGGAAGCCAAGGCTCTCGAGATCCGCGAGGAACGACGCGGCGTCGACGAGGGCCCGTGCGAGCCCCTCGGGCCAGATCTCCATAAGGGCCGTGATTCGCGGCAGCCCGAAGAGGCGGCGCCCGCCATCAACGACGAGAGCTTCGGCGCCCTGAACGTCGACCTTCACGAGGATTCCCGCGTCGAAGGAACGGGCCTCGTCTCCGAAACTGTCGAGAGTCATCGCTTCGACTTCCACGAAGCGGCCCGACGACGTCCGGACCGAGCCTGGATGAAAGGAGTGCGCCCCGAAGTTCGCGTCATCGAGGTGCAGCCGTACGATGCCGGCCTTATCCGAGACGGCGACAGGAAGGGGTCGGATGTTCGTGAACCCGTTCTCCGCGATGCTGCGCATCAGCAGACTGAAGTTCCGAGGCTCGGGCTCGAAGGCGTACACCCGGCCCGAAGGCCCGACCGCGCGCGCCGCGAGGAGCGTGTAATAGCCGATGTTCGCTCCGACGTCGAAGACACACATCCCCGCGCGCACGTTGGCGAGGAAAGCCTCGGTCTCCGACCGCTCCCAGACCTCGTCTCCGAGAAGGTGTGTCGCGATGACGCGGTCGCGCGTGTCCACCCAGATAGGCATCCCGTTCACGACGACGCGTTGTTCGCCACCCGGGAAAACGAGGCGGTGGAGCAGCGCGTAGGCCTGCCGGGCGCCGGGCACGCGCTCAGCGCCCGCGCGGGAGAGTGCGGCGACCAGGCGTGAGAATGCCCGCTGGAGGCCGGCCCCCGCGCTCACGCCGCGAGCTCTCCATAGACGGCGTCGTGAGCGCGCACGCACGCCTCGATCGTGAGTTGCGTCGCCCTCCGGCGGCCCGCCTCGACGAGGCCGGCGGGGTTCCGGAGCACGTCTTCGATCCCGCTCGCGATGTCACCGGGAGAGAGCGGATCCACGTACCGCGCCGCGTCGCCGCAGACCTCCGGGAGCGACGTGACGCGCGAGACGACCACGGGGCAGCCACAGGCCATCGCCTCGACGGGAGGAAGTCCAAATCCTTCCCACAGGCTTGGGAAGACGGTCGCGGACGCGGTCTGATAAAGACGGATCAGCTCGTCGTCGCTCACGAGGCCGCGGCTCACGACGCCGTCCGGCAGGGGGCGGCTGCCGTGGCCCGCCCCGGTCAGGACGAGCGTGACCTCCGGCCGGCGCGCGCGCACCCGGCCGAACGCCTCGAAGAGACGCGCGTGGTTCTTGTGAGGCCAGAAATTCGCCGGGTAGAGGACGAAGGGCTCGCGCGCGTCCGCGCCCGGGCGGAACCGGTCCGGATCGATCCCGAGCGGAATGACCCGGATCTTGCCGGCCGGCACACCAAGATGCCGCATCAAAGAGCTTGCGCTGAATCGGCTGAGCGTGATGACCACTCGGGCCAGTTTCGCGGTTCGCGCATACATCCACTTCCGGTACGCACGCTCCGGAATAGAGAAGAACTCCGGATACACCTCGTGCTGAACGTCGGCGATCGTCACGGCAGCCGGGACGCGCGTCACGGGCGGAATCATGACCGTCAGCGGATAGTGCAACGCCACGGTGCCACCCGCCAGCATCTCCCGCGCGACACGGCCCGGCCTCGCGACCGCGAAGGCCATCGCGACCGCCCGCCCCGTGAGGCTCCGCGACGCGGGATACGCGGAAATGATACGGGCCGGAATGCCTTCGGCCACGTCCGGAGCGATGGTTGGAAGCAGGGCGACGTAGGAACGTGACCCGCAACGGCCAAGCCCGCGGCACAGGTCGCGTGCATAGCGTTCGATCCCCGCGCCCGACGCCCCCGGAACGAGCGTCAAGAGACTGATGCCGATCACGCGGCTCCCCCGGCCAGGCCGCCGAGGAAGTCGGTGAGGTCCGGGAGGTGACGGCGGTAGTCCGCGGCCTCGGAGGCGAGCCTCTCTTCCTCCATTTCGCCGACCAGGCCGGAGAAGAGAACCTGACGACCCGTCGACCACGCGTTCCAGAATTTGGACGGGAAGACGGCTTTCGGAATGGCCGGGTGGCCCGCGACAAGATGGATCTCGGCCTCCCAGTACGCGCGGATCAGGTCACCGGGTCGCTTCAGGGCGGCCCCCACGCGAATCCAGTCCGGAAGGCGCGCGAGGCCGGGGCCATCGCCCTGAACGGTGATCTCGAACCCGTCGCGCCGAAGTCTCTCGCAGAGCGCGAGGAAGCTGGGCAGGTGATGACCCCACCCCAGGTTGCCGGAGTAGAGCGCGGTTCCCGGGCGAAAGGGACGAGGTTCGCCGAGGTCGAGCGTTGGCCAGTTCCGGATAACCCGCGCATTCGGGCCATGGTAGCCGAGGTTCCCGGCGGCCTTCACGACGCGGTCCCATTCCGCGAGGCGCGCCTGCCATCTCGCAGAGAAGCGGCGGCGGAGCGCGAGAGGAAGGTCAACGACGCCGCGGATCAGCTCGGGATAGAAGTCCTGCAGCCAGTAAACGCCGCGCGCGCCTCTCCTCCGGACTTGGTGAATGAGCCCAATCGTCGTCGGCGGGGCGCTCGTCACGACGACGACGTCCCCGGGCGAGACGGACCGCAGGATCTCCGACGCGAACGCGCGCCTCACGGATTCGTACTCGAGCGCGGTTGAAAGAAGCCGGCCCCTCTTCCCTTCGCGATGGGGCACCCGCTCGATAGACGTCGCGGGCGCCGGTCTCTCGCCCGGGCGATACGAGCCCGTGCCTCCGACGAGCCGCACCGGGACGCCGGCGCGCGCGAGTGCGTCCGCCACCTGCTCCGCATAAATTCCCGTTGGCGCGTCGTCCGGCCAAAGGTACTGCGACAGGATGTGAACGACGCCGCCGCGCGGTCCCCAGGCCTCCCGGCTCATCCCCGGAAGTTTCGGAGCTGGATCTGCCACGACTCCCGACGGTGCCGGAGCCCCGATTCCAGCATGACGCCCGTCAGGAGCGAGAAGAGCGCCAGGTTCATCAATGCCGCGGCGAGGATCGCGAGTGGGAAATGTCCGACCAGGTGGGTTTGAAAGTACTCGCGCACAGGCAGAATTCCCGCGGCGAGGCCGGCCACGAAGAAGAACCCCGAAACGAGCGCAAAGAACTCGAAGGGACGATAGTCGCGGAAGAGCACGAGGATCAGGCGCAGAATCCGGGTTCCGTCGCGCACGGTCCGCAGCTTCGAAGCGGTCCCTTCCGCTCGTTCCCGGAAGGGTACCGGCGCCTCGGCGACGCGGAAGCCCTTTTCGACGGCCTGAATCGTGAGCTCCGTCTCGAGCTCGAATCCGCGAAACAGGATCGGCACGTTCTTGTAGAAACGGCGTGAGAACAGTCTCAGTCCAGAAAACAGGTCGCGCGGGGAGTAGCCAAATACGACGCTCATCGCGGCGTGGAACAGGGCCGAGCCGCCGCGATGAAAACGGCGGAACACGGCCTCGCTTCCCTTGGGCGTCCGCAGGCCCGTCACCATGTCCATCCCCTGCTCGCAGAGCGGGAACAGGAGACGCGCGCCCTCGGCCGGGTACGTCCCGTCGCCGTCCACCATGAGGACGAGGTCCTCGTCGATCAGGTTCAGGGCGGTCGCCACGGCCCTCGCCTTTCCGCGCCTCTCTTCCAGGATCACCTCCGCGCTTGCGGCACGGGCAGCGGTCGCCGTCCCGTCTGTCGACCCGTTGTCGACGACGAGGATGCGCGCCTCGGGGAACGCACGGCGGTATTCCGACACGACGGACGCGATCCCCTTCTCCTCATTCAGGCACGGAATGAGCACCGCGAGCGTCCGCTTTTCAGCCATGAATCGCTCCCATTCTACGGCCAGGCTCTCGGCCTCAGTCGTAGACGCCGCGAAAGAGATCGTCGGGCGGCAAGGTCACCGGAAGAGGCATTGCGAACGTCGTTCCGACGGGGAGGAGATAGCGTGGACCGTCGGCGGTCGAGACGGAGACTTGGTGCGAGCCCAGCGTGACGAAATCGTCCGCACGGATTTCCCGGCCGTCGAGGCGCCACGTCTCTCCGCTTGGGGACCCGTCGGGCCGGAACAGTCGGTAGCGTCCAGGCCACCGGTTCACGAAGGGTACGGGCCGAGTGTCCCCGCAGAACGCTCCGGTCAGAAGAACGTCGGGATGGACCCGAATGTACGAGCGGTCGAGCAGGTGCTGCAGGGGTTCCCGCAACTGGTGAACGCGGTAGTTCAGGATCCAGAGCTTCGGCCGGGAATCGAGGATGTGCCGGATCGAGCGATCGTCCCCGCGCGTCAACTCGGCGCGAACCCCCTCGAGGACGAGCGCCTCCCAGCTGATCAGAGGCGCCAGGGTGCGTGTCGGAAGCATGCCGATGCCGTCGAAGTAATGGTCGCCGGGCGCGACGAGATGCTCCGCATACTCGACGACTTCATTCTGAACTCGGTTGTCGTGTACGAGATAGGCGAAATTGCGGGGTAGCTGCCACATGAGAAGTGCGCAGGCCGCGATGCGGACCCAGGGGCCGCGCTCCCGGGAACGCTTTTCGAGCCACGAGAGCGCGCCGGGCGCGAACAAGGAGAGGAATGGCAATGCCATGACGAAGACGTAAGGCCAGGGTTGCTCGTGCAGGAACACCAGCAGCGTGACGACCGACGCCATGACGGCCGCGAGTCGCAACCGCGGCGGGGACGACCGGATTCGCGCCAGGACCAACGCGAGTCCGACCGCGGTGAGCGCGTAGGACACGGGGTTCCGTCCGAGAGTCTGTAGGACGAAGTGCCCGCGGATTCCCGCGTACTGCGGGTTGCCATGGAGCGGAACGAAATGCAGCGGGCTCAAGAAAACCATCGCGATCACGCGGAAAGGGTTTCGGCGATCGAACCACATCCCGTAGGCGAGGAGCGCGCCGGCGATGCCGCCGGCATAAGCGCCGAGCCGCGCGATCTGACGGCGGAGAGTGAGGCACCCGAAACCCGAGACGGCAAGGGCGAGGCCGAGGGCGACCAACGGATAGACGGCTTTCTGTGTGCTCAGAAAAGCGCCGCCGGCGAGGAGGCCGGCGAAAAACGCCCGGCTCGTGCCCTCCCCTCCGACGGCGACGAACACGGCGGCCGTCGCGAAGAAGACGGCGACCGTGTCGGATCGGATCCGGAACGAGCGTTCCATGAAGTTGGTGAACGAGAAAAGCACCGAGACGGCAAACCAGGCTTCAAAACGGCTGTGGCCGATCCGGCGCGCGATCCCCAGCGTCGCCCCGGCCGCGAAGAACGCGAGAAGGAGGCCCTCCATCCTCGCGACGTGCAGCAGGTCGACCGCGTTACTGGCGAGGAAATGAGCTACTTCGAAGACGTATATGTACAGGACGGTCTTGATGGGATCGAGCCCGTGATAGAAACCCACGGGAATATAGAGCGGGAACGTCGCCTGCGTGTACTCGTCCATGACGTAGCGCGAGTTCCATGCGAGGACTGGCAGCAGAAGCGTCCGCAAGGCGAGAACTCCCATGAGGACCGCGAATGCGAGGCGATGAATTCGCTCCGGCACGATCTTCATCTGGGCACGAATGCGTCGCGATCGCCGGCCTCGCTCGCGCGGCGCCTTTCGGCGCGGACACGCCCGCGCGCGATGCGTTCGTGGCCTTCGTGCTGCGCCTTTCGGTCGCGCAGATCGGGAGCGCTCATCGGGCGATGCCCCTCCACCGTGAATCGGACTGTCGCAAACCGCTGGCTATACTGAGCGATCTTGACATGTGCGAACGTCCGCTCACGCTCGTGGGCGCTGCTCGGCGCCGCGGCCGTCGCCGTCCCTCTGCTCCTGCTCCTTCTCCAGTTCGGCGCCGGGCGCGACCAGGGAGCGTACCTCGTGGTCGCGCGCGTGATGCAGGCTGGCGGAATGCCATACCGGGACGCCTGGGATGTCAAACCTCCGGGCATTTTTCTCGTCTACCGGCTCGCGCTCGCCTTCGGAGACGGAATGCTACCGGTCCGCGTGATCGAGGCGCTCGCGCTCGCGTTTCAGGCGATCGCCTTCGCTGTCCTTACCCGTCGCTTCGTGGGATCGGCCGTGCCGGGCGCCTGGGGCGGTGCGCTCGCAATTCTGATCCATGTGCAACTCGAGTTCTGGCATACCGGACAGCCGGAGAGTTTCGGCGGTCCCATCCTCGCGTGGGCGCTCGTCCTCGCGACGAACGTCGGGCGCCGAAAACTGAGCCTTTTCGCGTCAGGCGCCCTCTTCGGTATGGCCGCCCTCCTGAAACCGCCTCTCGGCGGAGGGGTCGTCCTCGTGGCGGCCATCCTCGCGTGGCGGGATGCCCGCGCGGCGGTAACGGGACAGGGCCGCGCCGCCCTGAAGCCCCTGGTAACGATGGCACTCGGCTCCGCAGCAGTCGTGGCAGCAGCGTTCGCGTGGTTCCTGATTCGTGGTGCCGTTCCCGACCTGATGGAGACGTTCCGCGACTTCGTACCGCGCTACACCGCGCTAAGCCTTCGCGGACACAGCGCCCTGGGCCTCATTTACCGCGCATTTTTCGAATGGTTCGCCGTGTATTCCGCGCTCATCCCCGCGGGTGTCGCTCTTCTCCTGCTCTGGCGCGGGTCCGAGGACGAAACCTGGGGCCTCGCGCTCGTCGGGGCCGTTCTGGCCCCCCAAATCGCCGGCGTCGCGATGCAGGCCAAGTTCTTCGCCTACCACTACGGAGCGGCGCTGCCGTTCGGCGCTCTCCTCGCAGCGTGGGGCGCCGCGCGGGGATGGCGGCGCTTCCGCGGAGTCGCCCCCCGCCTCGCCGGGGTTGGGCTCGCGTTGCTGTTGCTCCGGGCCGATGCGCGGCCGCGCTACCCGTGGCTTGATCAGGCCGCGTCCCGCGTACGCGCCGCCCTCTCGCCCGCGGAACGAAACCGCATCCTCGACGCGCTTCAGTCGGCTGGTGACGTCGACGCAGCTGCGAACCGACGGGCTTCAGATTGGGTCCGCGGCGCAACACCCGCCGGCTCTTCGCTCTTTGTGTGGGGCTATGAACCCGTGCTCTACGACGACTCCGGTCGGGCACCAGCCTCGCGATTCATCTACAACGCGCCGCTGCGCACGTCGTGGTACGCCCACGTGGCGCGCCCGCGCCTCCTCGAGGATCTTGGA
Organism: Thermoanaerobaculia bacterium; assembly: GCA_963719225.1. Lineage (GTDB taxonomy): Bacteria > Acidobacteriota > Thermoanaerobaculia > UBA5066 > UBA5066 > Fen-183. The sequence goes on from CAVRAY010000001.1 coordinate 2,981,895, forward strand.
GGGCGACGAAAGCCGGCCGCGATTCTCGTCGAGCGCGGCGACGTCGTCCCGCAAGTGACCGGCGACTCGATCGACAGCGCCGGAGCCCTCGAAGGGTTCGCCGAGCTGCGGGACCTGCTTGCGCGCGACTACGTCCCCGTGGTCGATACCGGACGCTTCGTCGGGTTCGTCCGTCGCCGCGCACCGTAAGGACGCCGCGATCGGGCGCGTGTCGCGTTCCTCACGGGCATGACGACATTCTACGGGGTCGGTCGCTGGCCCGGCTTCGGCAGGAAGAGCAGCCCCTCCGACGCGTGCCGGAGCGGAACCGGTCCCGCATCCCCGACGCGCCGCGCGACCACGTAGCGGCGGGAAACCTCGAGAAAGAACCGATCGAGGAATCCGTTTCCGTAGATCGCCGCTCCGTACTCAGGATAGGCACGGTTCGTCACGAGAAGAGCGTCGGGCGGGCGCTCGCGAAGCCGGCGGATCATCAGCTCTTCCGCCGCAGCTCCCTGAAATCCGGGAACGAAGGCTTCGTCCACGAACGGATTCTTGCGGCCCGTCACGAAGAGAAGGAACCCGGGCTCCGGAAAGATTCCGATGGTTCCCCCCTGAGGCACCGTCTCGCGGATGACCCGCGCGGCCTCGGTCACGAAGCGCGCCTCCTGAGGAACGAGAGAGACCGACGCACCCGGAAGGTCGACGCGTGTCATGGCGGCCATTCCGATTCCCTGGATGCGAAGCGCGATCTGGGCGGTCGCGAGCCCCAGCACGAGAGCCAGGAACGCTCCTCTCGCTTTCGTGTGCCGGCCGATCCAGGACAGCGCGACGACGAGCGCGAGGGGAGCCGAGAAAGCGCCGTACACGGGATTTCGGAGAAAGAAGGGCTGCCGCGCCAGCGCGGGAAGCATGACGAGGGCGGCCCCCGCGGCCGCCGGGTCGAGCGGGAAATCTCCACGCCTCGTGGCTGCGACCGCCTGGAGGAGAGCGGCGATCCCTACGCATCCCGCGAGCGGCAGGAGCGCGTGCAGCCACGCGTTCGAGGGCGAGAAGAACGTGAGCCCCCCGGCCACGAAGAGAAGTGGAATCAGAACGACGTTGAACGTCTTCCCTCCCGGTCGAAGGAGGAGCGCGAGGGCGATTCCGATCGCGGACGGGAAAAGCGCTTCCCAAAACCCTCCATGCGCGAAGTCGGCCGCCGTCAGCCCGCCGAAGAGGAGGCCCCGATAAAGGCGTCCGAATGACTCGGGGACGGAAAGAGCGATGAGAAAGCCCTGCCGTTTCATCTGGTCGACGCCGAACCGAAGGATCGGAGCCGCGTACGCGATTCCAGCCGTTCCGAGCATTCCCGCGCCCGCAAGGAACGCTTCCCTCCGCGGGCGGCGGAGGGCGAGGACGAAAAGGGGACCCAGGAGCGCGAGCGGGACCATCTCGACCTTCGTTCCCGCCGCGAGGCCGGCGACGAGTCCGGCGGCGATCGAGCCGATGGGCGACTGCGAGACCAGGGCGAGCTCGAGGGCCCACCATGCGCCGACGGTCCCCGCGAGCGCGGCGACGCTGTACGGAAACGGCCACGAGCCCCCGATGCCGAACGCGCACGCGCCGATCGCGAACGCCGAGACGGCGGCCGCGAGCGATTCGCCTGGAACGAGCCGGCGCGCGATCCTCCGAAGCGCCTCCACGCCGAGAAGGGCGAGGAGGGTTCGCCACGCGACGAGGACGTCGAGGCTTCTGCCGAACGTCCGGAGAAGGAAACCATCCAGGAGGGCGGGAAGCGGCCCGTAGGCGTAGCCGACGTCGCGATAGAGCGCTTCGCCGTCGGCGAGGCGCAGCCCCGTGTTCATCTCCCGTCCGGAGTCCTCGAAGGGAAGAATCCAGCGCCTGAACGTCGCGACGAAGAGGACCGCGAAAACGAGGTGCGGCAGAAGCGTCCAGAAAAGGCCCGACCGACCGGCCGTTCTCGAGCTCTCCGACATCAGGTGCGCCGAGGGTAGCGCACCCGCGGCCTGCCGCGGACCCTGCCTTATAGTGCCGTCACGTATGCAATCAGGCGACCGCGCGGAGCGCGAGTACCGGCGGCGCCGCGTCGCGCACTGGAATGCGCTCGCCCGCCGCACCGACGCGGGCCGCGGCTGGGGCGCCTACTACCACGAGCGGCTCGCGCGGCTTCTCCGGATGCAGATCTCGCCCGGGCTGCGCGTCCTCGAGATCGGCTGCGCGCGCGGCGACCTGCTCGCAGCGCTCGAGCCCGGTTTCGGGGTCGGGATCGATTTCTCCCGCGAGACGATCGCGCGCGCCCGTCGCGCGCATCCGCACCTCGCCTTCGTGGAGGCCGATGCGCACGCGGTCCCGCTCGCGGGGCCGTTCGACGTCATCGTGCTTTCGGACCTCGTGAACGACGCGTGGGACGTCCAGCGGATCTTCTCGGAGGTCCGGCGCCTGAGCGGTCGCGCGACGCGCATCCTCGTGAACGTCTACAGCCGCGTTTGGGAGCTGCCGCTCGCGATCGCGGGCTCCCTCGGCATCGCCCGTCCGAACCTGGCGCAGAACTGGCTCACCGTCGAGGACCTCACGCACCTCTGTGAGCTGACCGGCCTCGAGGTCGTGCGCCGCCGGGAGGAGTTCCTCCTGCCTTTGCCCGTGCCGTTACTCGCACCGTTCGCGAACCGGGTCCTCGGGCGCCTCTGGCCGTTTCGGCTGTTCGCGCTCACGAACGTCCTCGTCGCGAGGCTCGTGCCGCGCCTTCGGCCCGACGATCCGCCGCCCCGCGTGTCCGTCGTCGTGCCCGCCCGCAACGAGGCCGAGAACATCGCCGAAATCTTCGACCGCGTGCCACGGATGGGCGCGGGCACGGAGCTCGTGTTCGTGGAAGGCCACTCCGGCGACGCGACGTACGACAGGATTGCCGCGGAGATCGCACATCGGCCGGGCATGGCCTGCCAGCTCCACCGGCAGACCGGCGTCGGGAAGGGAGATGCGGTGCGCCTGGGCTTCGCGCACGCGACCGGGGACGTCTTCATGATCCTCGACGCCGATCTGACCGTGCCGCCCGAGGACCTGCCGCGCTTCTACGAGGCGCTCGTCGAGGGCAAGGGCGAGTTCGTGAACGGCGTGCGCCTCGTCTACCCGATGGAGGAGCGCGCGATGCGCTTCCTCAACCTCATCGGGAACAAGTTCTTCAGCCTCGCGTTTTCGCGCGTTCTCGGCCAGCCGGTCAAGGACACGCTCTGCGGGACGAAGGTCCTGAGCCGCACCGACTACGAGCGCATCGCGGCGAATCGCGCGGCGTTCGGCGACTTCGACCCCTTCGGGGACTTCGACCTTCTGTTCGGCGCCTCCCGTCTCAATCTCAAGATCGTGGATTTGCCGATCCGCTATCGCGAGCGCCGTTACGGGACGACGAACATCGACCGCTGGCGACATGGCGCTCTCCTCTTCCGGATGCTCGGCTTCGCGGCGACGCGTCTCTGGATGGTCTGACCGATGCGCACCTTCGTCGCGCGACTGCTCGCCGAGCCGCGCGCGCGGGATCTCGAGCTGGACGACCCCGCCACGACGGTGGCGCGGCGCTCGATCATCGCCGGCAAGCCGCCGCTCCGCCGCATCTACGAGGAGTGGTACGACGACCTCGCGGCGCAACTGCCCGCGGGACCCGGAGCCGTTCTCGAGCTGGGGTCCGGGCCCGGGTTCCTGGCAGAGCGGATTCCGGAGGTCGTCACCTCCGAGGTGTTCGTGTGTGCGGGCCTCCGCGGCGCCCTGGACGCGCGCGCTCTCCCCTTCCGCCCCGGGGCGCTGCGGGCCATCCTCATGACCGACGTCTTCCATCACGTGCCCGATGCGGCGCTCTTCCTGCGCGAGGCCTCGAAGGCGCTTCGCCCGGGCGGGCGCATCATCATGGTGGAACCTTGGGTCACGCCCTGGTCGCGCTTCGTCTACGGGACTTTCCACCACGAGCCGTTCGACCCAGGGAGCAAGGACTGGACGTTTCCCGGGGGCGGGCCGCTCTCGGCGGCGAACGGTGCCTTGCCCTGGATCGTCTTCTCCCGCGACCGCGAGCGTTTCCGGCGCGAGTTTCCGTCGCTGCGCGTCGTCGACGTCGCCCCGCGGCTTCCCTTCCGCTACCTTCTTTCCGGCGGACTTTCGATGCGATCCCTCGTCCCACGAACTGCCTTCGAATGGATCGCACGCGCCGAAGCGCGGCTCGGGCGGCGCGCCGCCGAGAGATGGGCGATGTTCGCGCGGATCGTCGTCGAACGGGTCTGACTCGGAGGCGTCCCGGCCCTCAGCGGTCCGCGGGACGCCGGGCGCGGATCCACAACGATCCGGCGAGCTCGCGCACGAGGGGAAGCCTCTCGAGCCCGAGACCGACGCGTTTCACGGACGCGATCATCGATTCCGGCGTGGAGGGATGCAGCCAATCGAAAGGGGTGATCTCGATATTTTCGAATCCTGTCCGCGACAGGACTCCCGCGAGGCGCCAGCGCACGAAAGCCGTTTCATCCGGCGACACGTAGGGAAACCATCGTCGAAATCTGCGTTCCGCGAAGACCTGCGGATTGAGCATGTTGGGTTCGGCAAAGCTCATCCTCCCGCCCGGCCTCAGGAGCGCGAATATCTTCGCGAACGATTCATTCGAATCGAGGTGATGGAGAATCGACGAGCCGATGACGGCGTCGAAGGGCCCGTCGACCTCGCAATCCTCGAAGCGCTTCTCGAGGAACACGACCCGCTCCGGCAGCCGTCGTGCGAAGGCCTTCTGGAGCAAGTCGCCCGAGATGTCCACGGCCACGAGCCGCGCGCCCGTTTGCGCGAACCGCTCGGTGAACATCCCCGTGCCGCAGCCGATTTCCAGCGCGCGGGTTTGGGGACCGAGGTTTCCGCCCCTGATGATCAGGTCCGCGCGTCTGTCGGCGCGCTGGCGGCCCGCGGGGGTGTTCCAGCCCCAGATTTCTTCCGTCTCGAGGTCGGCGAGCCTCTTGCCATGTTCGATTTCGTGTCGCGCCCGCGAGCTCATTCTGGATCCAGCTTTCCCGCTCGCCGAAGTCCGATTCCGGGTTCGGCAGCCAGGTGCTTCGCGATGAGGTGCGCGGCGATCCGGTGACCGGCGACATTCCAGTGAAAGTCGGACGGAGGGAACACGGCAACACCTTTCGCCTCGGCCGCCCGCAATTCGTCGAGAGGCTCGATGACGTCGATGGCCTCCTTCCGGCACAAGCGAATGAGTGCCGCGTACGTCGCGTCATCCTGCGCGCGGCATGGAAGGGGGGCCGTCGGCCGGACCTGACAGACAGAAGGGATCGCGAGCACGAGGAACCGGATGCCTCGCTCTTCACAGACACGCCTCGTTTCGTCGAGGATCGCCCCCGTCTCCAGCTCGGCCGGAGGCGGGTGCGGCCCCGACCTGCTGCTCAGCCGGGCGCGCCGGAGGGGCGTCAGATCCGGGGTGCGGAAGAAGCCGCGGTCGAGCCACTGCCACGCCGCGAGAATCAACCGCGGAGTGAGGAGATGTCTCCGAAAGAAAGAGCGCAGGGCCGTCAGACCGCCCGTCGGCGGAGCCGCGATCGGGACGCCCTTCAGAACGAGGCGACCGCCCTCCAGCACGTACCGGGGGCGGGGATATCCGAACATGCTGTCGCTCGCGTTGTCCGCGAAGTCGTTGAGGTAGAACCCGAGTGTCACGACGTCCGGGTGATACCGGAATCCCTCCCGCTCCAGCCACACCAGCTCCTGAGCCGTTCCCCATGCGCAAACCCCCGCGTTGATGGCCTCGACGCCTTCGAGTTCGCGCTCGAGGACCTTCGGGTACGTCTCGCCGTCTCCGACTCTCCATCCCCACGTCAAGGAGTCGCCCAGGCAAAGGACGCGACGCGCGTCCCGGCGCGCGGGCTCGATCTCCCGATCTCGCAGACCTCTCGAGTTGATTCGGGCGAACAAGTCGGGCTGACCGACCTCTCGCATCGGGCCCTTGACGCCAGGACGACCCGACCACCCCACCCAGGGATCGAATTGCGAGAATTCCGCCGTGTCGATCGGCTTGGGAGTGACGAGCCGGATGAGGCCTTCACTCAGGACGAGGGCGACGATTGAACCGATCGCGAGGGCGGCGACGCGCAACAGGATCTCCCGCGCGGAGCGGCGCGACGGCATCGAAGCAACATCTTAACGCCGCCCAGGCGCCACTCCTCCGCGATCAGGAACCGAAAGGAAAGAGAAAAGGCCCGGCGTTTCCGCCGGGCCCGAATTGCATCGATGAGAGGGGGCAGGTTAGTACATGCCGCCCATGCCGCCGCCGCCGCCCATGCCGCCGCCGGCAGGAGCCTTCTCCTTCTCCTTGATCTCGGAGACGAGGGCTTCCGTCGTGAGCATGAGGCCAGCGATGGACGCGGCGTTCTGCAGCGCCGACTTCGTGACCTTGGCCGGGTCGACGATGCCCGCCTTGAGCATGTCTTCCGTCTTCTCGGTCTGGGCGTTGAAGCCGATGAAGCCGCCGCGCTCCTTGAGCTCCTTCACGATCACCGAGCCCTCGAGCCCGGCATTCGCGATGATCTGGCGGGCGGGCTCCTCGAGAGCGCGCTTGACGATGTTCACGCCGATCTGGATGTCGCCGTGCTCCTTGATCTTGTCGACCTCGGAGATGGCGCGCAGCAGCGCGACGCCGCCGCCCGGCACGATGCCGTCTTCCACGGCCGCCTTCGTGGCGTGCATGGCGTCCTCGACGCGGGCCTTCTTTTCCTTCATCTCGGTCTCGGTGGCCGCGCCGACCTTGATGATGGCGACGCCGCCCACGAGCTTCGCGAGCCGCTCCTGGAGCTTCTCGCGGTCGTAGTCGGAGGTCGTCTCGTCGATCTGCACGCGGAGCTGCTTCACGCGGCCCGTGATGGCTTCCTTGCGCTTCTTGTCGCCGGCGTCGACCACGATCGTGGTGTTGTCCTTGTCGACCGTGATCTTCTTGGCGTCGCCGAGGTCTTCCCACTTGACGCTCTCGAGCTTGATGCCGAGGTCCTCGGAGATCATCTTGCCGCCCGTCAGGATGGCGATGTCCTCGAGCATGGCTTTGCGGCGATCGCCGAAGCCGGGCGCCTTGACGGCGGCGACGTGCAGCGTGCCGCGGAGCTTGTTCACGACGAGCGTGGCGAGCGCCTCGCCCTCGACCTCTTCCGCGATGATGAGGAAGGGACGGTTCTGCTTGGCGACCTGCTCGAGGACCGGGAGGAGGTCCTTCATCGAGGAGATCTTCTTCTCGTAGATCAGGATCTTCACGCTCTCGAGGACGCACTCCATGCGCTCGGCGTCCGTGACGAAGTAAGGCGAGAGGTAGCCGCGATCGAACTGCATGCCCTCGACGACCTCCAGGGTCGTCTCGAGGCCCTTTGCTTCCTCGACCGTGATGACGCCGTCCTTGCCGACCTTGTCCATGGCCTCGGCGATGATCTTGCCGATCTCCAGGTCGCCGTTCGCCGAAATCGTGCCGACGTGCGCGATCTCCTTGGCGTCGACGGTCTTCTTCATGCCGTTGATCGCATCGACCGCCTTCTTGACGGCGAGGTCGATGCCGCGCTTGATCTCCATCGGGTTGCCGCCCGCGGTGACCATCTTGATGCCCTCGCGGTAGATGGCCTGGGCGAGGACCGTGGCCGTCGTCGTGCCGTCGCCGGCGATGTCGGAGGTCTTGGAGGCGACTTCGCGGACCATCTGGGCGCCCATGTTCTCGAGCGGGTTGTCGAGCTCGATCTCCTTGGCGACCGTGACGCCGTCCTTCGTGATGGTGGGCGAGCCGAATTTCTTGTCGATGACGACGTTCCGGCCCTTGGGACCGAGCGTCACCTTGACCGCGTCGGCTAGCTTGTTGACGCCGCGGAGGATGTTCTGGCGGGCGTCTTCGCCGTAGGTGATGTTCTTGGCAGCCATTTCATTTACCCCTTACTTCGTTTCGACGATCGCGAGCACTTCGTCCTCGCGGAGGATGAGGAGCTCTTCGTCTTCGATCTTGATTTCGGTGCCGGCGTACTTGCCGATCAGGATGCGGTCGCCTTTCTTCACGTCGAGCGGAATCCGCTTGCCGTTGTCGTCGAACTTGCCTTCGCCGACGGCCTCGACCTTGGCCTCCATGGGCTTCTCCTTGGCGGTGTCGGGGATGATGATTCCGCCACGCACCTGCTCCTTGGCCTCGATGCGCTTGACGAGAATCCGGTCATAGAGGGGACGAACTTTCATGGGACGCTCCTTTCGGTTCTTCGGACGCCGCGCGAGGCGAATGGCTCGCCGACGCCCTGGTTTTGACTCTCTATTCTTGTTCCCGCCGGTCGCTTTGTTAGCAGTCAAAGCCGGCGAGTGCCAGAAATCTATCCTCCGCTGACAAATCTGTCAAGCAGATCTATAGATATTGTATAAATTGTTGATCCAGAATGGATTAATAATGAGATTTTTCTAGGATTCGCGAGAGAACGAGGCGAGCGTGGACGCGAGCGTGCTCTTCTGCTCGGCCGAGAGCTCGGGAAAAACCGGGAGGGCGAGCGTCTCGTTCGCCGCCTTCTCGGCCTCGGGACAGTCTCCCGGGCGCCCGCCGAGAGAGGCGAAACACTCCTGGAGGTGCAACGGCACGGGATAGTAGATCGCGTTTCCGATCTGCCTTTCGTCGAGGAGCTTCTTCAAGGCGTCGCGCCGGCCCTTCCCCACGCGTACGACGAACTGGTTGAAGACGTGCTCGCGCTCGGCCGCTTGCCGCGGAAAGCTCAGGCCCCCCGCCTCGTAATCCCGCCCGCCCGCGTCGCGGTACAGCTTTTCGATCTCGGCCGCGTTCGCACGCCGCGCGCGCGCCCAGCCGTCGAGGTGCGGCAGCTTCACGTGCAGGATCGCGGCCTGCAGCGCGTCGAGCCGGAAGTTCCCGCCCACGAGCCTGTGGTGATAGCGCGACGTCTCGCCGTGCATCCGCAAGGCGCGGAGGCGTGCGGCGTGCGCGTCGTCCTGTGTCGTCACCATGCCGCCGTCGCCGAACCCGCCGAGGTTCTTGGAGGGAAAAAAGGAGAAGGCGCCGAACTCGCCGAGCGCTCCCGCCTTGACGCCCTTGTAGGCCGCTCCGAGCGATTGGCAGGCGTCCTCGAGGACGGGGATCCCCTTACGCTTCGCCACGTCGCGAATCGGATCCATGTCCGCGCACTGGCCGTAGAGATGGACGGGCTGGATGAGCTTCGTCCGCGGCGTGATCGCCTTCTCGAGCTTCGAAGCGTCCAGGTTGAACGTTTCCGGCTCGATGTCGACGAAGACCGCCCGCGCGCCCAGCCTCGCGACGGCGCCGGCCGTCGAGAAGAACGAGTAGGGGGACGTCACGACGTCGTCGCCCGGGCCGACGCCGAGCGCCATCATGACCGCGAGCTGCGCGTCGGTGCCCGAGGACATCCCGATGGCGTGCCGCACGCCGACGTACGAGGCGACCGCCTTCTCGAAGGCCTCGACGCGCGGACCCAGGATGAAGTACTGGCTCTCGAAGACTTCGGCCGTCGCGCGCAGGATTTCCTCGCGGATCGTCGCGTACTGTTTCTTCAGATCGAGGAGCGGTACGGGAACGGCGGTCACAGTGGTCACGGCAGGCGAGGCTACACCAGCCCTCGATTCACGAGCTCCGCCTTCATCCAGGCATAGACGACCGGCGCGAGCACGACTCCCGGAATCCCGAAGGCCGCCTCGAAAACGAGGATCGCGAGGAGCGTCTCCCATGCGGACGCGCCGATGCGCCCGCCCACGATCTTCGCGTTGAGCAGGTACTCGAGCTTGTGGATGAGGACGAGGAACGCGAGCGATACGGCCGCGACCCAGGGCGCCACGCCGAGGGAGACGAGGACGATCACCGTGTTCGAGACGAGGTTTCCGGCCACGGGAATGAGACCGCAAAGAAAGGTGATCGCGACGAGCGTGCCTGCCAGCGGAAGCCGCGCACCCAAGGCCGGCAGGATCGCGAAAACGAAGAGCGCCGTCAGGATCGTGTTGACTGCGGAAATTTCGATCTGGGCCTTCGCGACGGAACGGAAGCTGTCGCCGAAGCGGACGAGCCTCTCCTGGAGCTGCGCCGCGAGCCGCCCTGGGACGCTCTTCGGTGCGCGGAAGAAGACGAGCACGCCGACGACGGCGCCCAGCAGCGCATGCACCAGGCCGCGTGCGCCGACGGTTCCCGCGTGGCGCAGCTCGCCCGCATGCTCGCGCAACCAGTCTCCGACGGCCTCAGTCGATCCTCCGGGGCCGGGGAGCGGAAGGGGAAGGCCGGCCTCTTCGAGGGTCTCCCTCAAGCGCGCGAGCGTGTCCCCCATCCTCTCGAGCACAGCCGGAAGGTCGCCGATCCGCCCGCGGACGAAGCCGTAGAGAAGGATGATCGCGAGGGCGACGAGACCCGCCGCGACGAGGCCGAGGAGGCCCGCCGCGAGCGCACGCGCGAGGCCGTGCGAGACGCGCCCGCCACGCAGCCGACGTGCCATCGATTGGAGAAGAGCCCATGCGAGGAATCCTGCGAGGAGCGCCGGCACGAGATGAAGGACCAGCACCGCCAGAAGGGCGAGCGCGGAGAGGACGAATGACGCCCGTTCGTACGGAACGGGGCGGGCAACCGCAGGGGCATCACTCATCGCGCGGGATTATCCGATGCCCGGCGAAACACGCCGGCCAGCCGGTCGCACTCGGCGACGAGGGCGTCGCGCCGCGCGCGCAGGCGCGCGATCCCGCCGGGCGCGAACGCGAGGGCGAGGAGCTCGCGCGCCTGGCTCTCGCGCCAGGACGCGTACTCGAAGAAGAGAAGAGAAGAGATTCCTGCGAATGGAAGAAAGAGGAGGGCCAGGGCGGCCCAGAGCGCGCCGGCAACTTTCCAGACAGCAGCTGTCTCGAGCGCGAGGAAGAGCGAGAAGAGGATGGTTCCCGCGACCAGCTTGTAGAGCGCGATCTGGTCGCGATGCTCCGAGGCGCCCGGCATGCGGTTCGCGATCGCCCCGCACAGGCGGTAGGGCACCCACCACGCAACCACGCCGACGACGGCGACGGGGAAACCGACAGCGATCACGGCCAGGGCCCTCAGCGTATGAAAGAGAATGGTCCACGCCGAGGGCGGCGAGTCCAGGGAGGACGCAGTCAAAGAGATTCTTCTTAGAAGGTGGTTGAAGGCGCGGGCACGCCGCGCGACGGAGGCCACGGCGCCGGGTTCTACACGCTTCAGAACCTCGCGCGCGGCGAGGAGAAGCCGGCGAACGCGGAACGAACGTGCCAACTCGCCCTCCCCCTCTTCACCTTCTAAGAAATCCCCCGTCGTTCCCTCCCCCGTGGTTCTCTTTCCCGGAATCTTCGACCCGTAGAGAGCGTCCACCGCCGCGACGACCTCGTGGTCTTCCCAGTCGTCCGCGTTGAGCGTGACGCCGAGAAGCGCCTGCTCGATTGCCTCCGTCCACGCCTCGACGGTCGGATCGGCCGGGGGCGCAACGGGTGCGCCGATCTTCACGAGCACGTCGGACCGGAATTCCTCCTTCTTCGTGAACCAGAGGCCGATAGGGACGACCACCGGGGATTTCTTAGAAAGGAGGAGGACGCGGGCGGCCCCGGTGCGCAGCTCCGAGAGGCGCGGGTCCGAGTGTGAGCGTCCTTCGGGGAAGATCAGCACGCAGCCGTCGCGCTCCAGCTCGGCCGCGAGCCGCTCGAACGAGCCGCGATTCCTGTCTTCCCCCTTCGAAGGAATCTCCCGGTCCTCCTCCCCTCTCCTCACGACCGGCACGCAACCGAGGAGGTCAAGAAGGGTTTTCAGCCCGGGAATCTTCCAGAGCGTGGATTTCGCGACGAAGACGACGGGACGTTCGACGACGCGAAGGACGAGCATCGGGTCGACGAGCCCGTTGTAATGGTTCGCGACGAAGAGGACCGGGCCCCGGTCCGCCACGTTCTCGCGCCCGGTAACCTCGACGCGCCGGTAGAAGAGATCGACGAGGAAACGGACGAGCCAGACGACGGCGCGCTTCACGCAGGAGGCGCCGCGGCCGGGACTCTCGGGAAGCGCACCTTGAGGAATGCGCCGATCGCGAAGACGAGGACGACGAAGAGCACGGAGATCCCCGCGCGATATCCCGCCGGACTCTTGTCCGGGAAGAGCGTGAGGGTCGCCGCCCAGAGGAAGGGCCCGAGCACGGACGCGGCCTCGCCGGCGAGGGTGAAGAACCCGAAGAACTCGGTCGTGCGCTCCTTCGGAACGAGCGCGATGAGCCCGAGCCTGCCGGTCACCTTGATGCCGCCGAGTCCGATTCCCGCGAGGACGCCGACGATCGTGAAGGTCCTCGGGTCGCGCACGAGGAGCGCGAGGGCGAAGACGAGCACCCAGTTGCCGAGCGCCACGAGCGTCGCCGTACGGATCGTCACGCGCTGGCAGAGGAAGCCGTAGAGGAGCCCGCCGACGACCGCCACGGCAGTCGCGACGAGCAGGAGGATCTGCACCTGGGCATCGTTCAGGCCCACGGCATAACGCGAGTACGTCGACATCTGAATCTGGATCGTGTGGATGACGTCGATGTAGAGGAAGTTCGCGACGAGGAACCAGAGGAGAGAAGGCGTCGAGGGGAGAGAGCGGATGGTATGGAGAACGTCCCGAAGAGGGGATGAAGAGGGAGAGAGAGATTTCTTGGAAGGGGAAGAGGGGCGGGGCAGGCGCGCAAAGAACAGCAGCGGGACGGCCGCCGCGAGCCACAGCAGCGCCGTCGGCAGATAGGCGTTCTGGCGCACCCAGGCCGCATTTACATTCGAAGAAACCTGCGTGACCGACAACGCATCGATTACCGGCAAGAGAATGTGAGGCATCTTTAGCCGGATCGCGCCCGACACGAACGGCAGGACGAGGAACATGCCCAGGAGCGATCCGAGATACCCCGCCGCCACGCCGAAGCCCGACACGCGCCCGGAGTTGGTCTCGTCGGACACGTCCGGGAGAAGCGCGTTGTAGAAGACGTAGGCGCACTGGAACGCGATGTTCGCGAACGCGAAAAAGACGAGAAGGCGCGGCACCGGCCCGGGTGCGGCGACGAGGGCCGTGAAGGCGACTCCCGCGAGGACGAACGGCACGAGGAAGCGCCGCTTCCCCGCCCGGTCCGCGAGGTGTCCCAGGAACGGCGCCGCCACCGCCACGACCGCCATCGAGAGGCCGAACGCGAGCGAGAACTTTTCGCTTCCGCGGGGCACGCGTCCGGCGATGTCGAGCGGCAGATGCAGAGACAGCAGGTTCATCGCGAAGCTCGTCGCCCCGAGCTCGTAGAGGCTCCACGCGAGGACGGTCCCGCCTCGGACCTTCACGAGATCCTGTAGGCCGGTTGAGGCCTGCGGGACGGCCGAAAGACCAGCGCCCAGGCGACGCCGAAGACGAATCCGCCGACGTGCGCCCAGAATGCGACGCCCCCCTGCGAAGCCGCCGCCCGGCCGGCACGCGTGAGCTGCTCCGATCCCATCCAGAACTGCAGCGCGAACCATCCGAGGAGATAGACGCCGGCGGGGACCTCCACGACGGGAAAAAGGACGAACAGCGGGACGACGGTCACGATGCGGGCGCGCGGGTAATAGACGAGGTACGCCCCGAGGACGCCCGCGATCGCTCCCGAAGCGCCCAGGTTCGGGATCGCCGACGACGGCGAAAGGAACGCCTGCAGGAGGGTCGCGCACAGGCCCGCCGCGAGGTAGAAGACGAGAAACCGGAAGTGACCGAGCGCGTCCTCGACGTTGTCGCCGAAGATCCAGAGGAAAAGCATGTTTCCGAGCAGGTGCAAAAGCCCGCCGTGCAGGAACATCGCGGTGAAGATCGTGACGACCGCGGCCGAGAACGTCCAGCCGGCGAGCTCGGGGTGAAAGAACCGGAGAGGAATGAACGCGAAGGTGTCGAGGAACGCGTCCAGGGTCTCGCCCTGCAGGATCTCAAGGAAGAAGGCCGCGACGTTCGCGACGACGAGGAGCCGTGTGACGAAGGGAACGGTCCGCGTCCGGATCGTGTCGCGGAGCGGGATCATGAACGATCCATATCGGGGCGCGCGCGAGGCGCGGGCGCCTACTTCCGCCGCTTGTTCAGCAGGTCCTTGAGGTCCTTGCCGGCGCGAAAGCGCGCGACCTTCGCCGCGGCGATGCGGATCGTGGCCTTCGTTCGAGGGTTGATTCCCGCGCGCGCCTTTCGGTCGGCCACGTGAAAGACGCCGAGACCGGGAATCGCGACGCGCAGGCCCTTCTTCAGGTTTCCGGTGACGGCGTTCACGACCGAGTCGAGCGCCGCAGTCGCGTCCTTCCGCGTCAGGCCCGTGTCGTTCGCAATTGCATCCACGATGTCGGCTTTGCCCGCCATGGGGTCTCCTTCTGGCTTTCGCGGTCGCCGGGAAGCGCCGGCAATGTAGGCTCGGCCCCGGGCCTTGTCAACGCGGGGATTCGCGGCGAAGAACGGCCGCCGTGAATCCGTCGTGCGTGCTCCCCGGCAGGATGCGGACGAGGCCATCGCGCGAGACGGCGGCCGCGAGCGGCGCGGGAAGGCCCGCCGCGCCGGGGACGACGGGGCGGAAGTCCGGCCTCCTTCCGAGGAGCGCGGCCAGCACCTCCTCGTTTTCCTCACGCTCCAACGAGCACGTCACGTAGACGAGCGTGCCGCCCGGCGCGACGAGGTCGAGCGCCGCTGCGAGGAGCCGCCGCTGGGTCTCGGCGAACCCGGTCAGGTCCTGCGGCTTCAGGCGAAGCCGGATCTCGGGGTTCTTGCGGAGCGTGCCGGTTCCGGAGCACGGAGCGTCGAGGAGAATCGAGGCGAACCGGCCGACGGGCAGGGGCGGGCGGGCCGCGTCCGCCAGGACGACGAGCGCCTCAGGTCGACGTCCGGCAGCTCTCAGGTTGGCGGCGAGCCTGACCGCGCGCGAAACGGACTTCTCGAGCGCGATGACGCCGCGCGCCCGCCTCGTCGCGAGAAGGGTGCGCGTCTTGCCGCCTGGGGCCGCGGCGAGGTCGATCACGACCTCGGCCGCCGGAACGAGCTCCACCATCGCCTGTGCCGCCACGTCGACGACCGCGAGCTCGCCGGATGCGACGCGGGAATTCGAAACGGCATTTCCCGCCGTCACCGTGAGCGCGAGCGGGGCCCACGGCGAACGCACGGCCTCGACGCCGTCCGCCGCGAGACGCCGGAGGATCTCCTCGGGGGTCCCGGCGCGGGGATCCGCCAGGAGGTCGATCGGCGCGTCCTCGTCGTCGGCCGCCAGCGCGGCCCGGGCCGCTTCTTCGCCGAATGCCGCGACCCAACGCGCCACGAGCCATTCCGGATGCGACGTCTCGAGCGCGAGCCGGCGGATGGGATCGACTTTCCCCGAAAGGACGACGGCGCCGGGCCGCGCCTCTTTCTCGGCCACCCGGCGGAGAACGGCGTTCACGAGGCCTGCCGCCTTCGGCGCGAAGCTTCGCATCGCGGCCACGGTCTCTCCGACGGCGGCGTGCGGCGGCACGCGATCCATGAGAAGGAGCTGGGCAGCCCCGAGGCGAAGCGCTGCGAGAACCGCCGGCTCGAGCGACTCCGGCGTCTGCCGGAGATGTCGCGACAGGACGTGGTCGAGACGGATGGCGCCCCGAAGCGTCTTTTTCACGAGCGCGCGCAGAAAGTCGCGGTCGCGCGGCGGAAGGTCGCGACCGCGTGCGTCCAGAAGAGGCGAGGCGTGCGCGCCGTCCCGGGCCACGCGCACGAGAATTCCGAGCGCCCGCTCGCGGACGGGCCGCGTATCGCCCATCAGCCCCACAGCTCGCCGGGTGCGACGCGCTCGCCGCGCACGAACTCGGCCGCGGCGAGCGGCCTCCTGCCTTCGGACTGCAACGTCGCAATCGAGACTGCCCCTTCGCCGCACGCGACGACGATGCGCAGGCCCGCTTCGAGGAGAACCCCCGGGGTTTCTTTGCTCCCTCGCGCAACGGAGGCATCTCGCGCGATCGGCGTGAGGCCCGAGAGCTTCAGGCGCGTATTCCTTCGAAAGGTGAAGAGACCAGGCCACGGAGTGAAGGCACGGTCTCGGCGCGCCAGCTCGGCCGCGGGCCGGGCCCAGTCGACACGGCCGTCCTCGCGGGCGATCTTCGGGCAATACGTAGCCAAGGAAGAATCCTGAGGAAGAGGAGGAGAGAAGATTTTCTTGGAAGGCGCGGGGGGCGCCGGCACCTCCGCGCCGCCGATGCCGCGCGGCATCAGCGGTGCGGTTGCGTCGGGCAATTCACCTTCTAAGAAATACAACGTTTCCACCAGTAAACCCGCACCTAACTGCGCCAGCCGCGCGCCGAGGGAAGCAGAATCTTCTCTCTCCCCGATCCTCGTCTCCCGCGTCGCGTAGACCGGGCCGGTGTCCATCCCGGCGTCCATCTTCATGATCGAGACACCGGTGACCTCCTCTCCCGCGAGGATGGCCGCCTGCACCGGCGAGGCCCCGCGCCAGCGCGGGAGGAGCGAGCCGTGCACGTTCAGGCAGCCGAGCCGCGGGAGGTCGAGCACCCTCTGCGCCAGGATTTTTCCGTACGCGACGACCACGAAGGCGTCGGCACGAGCCTCGGCGAGGCGCGCGACCGCGGCGTCATCCTTCAGCGTAGAAGGCTGGAAGACGTGGATTCCCAGCGACTTCGCCCTTGCAGCGACGGGCGGATCGGTCACCTCGCCTTTTCGCCCGACGGGTTTTCCCGGCTGGGAAACGACGAGCGGCACGCGATGACCCGCAGCGAGCATCGCCTCGAGCGTCGGGAGAGCGAAAGGCGGCGATCCGAAAAAAATTATTTGCACCGCGCGAGTGTATCGACACGAAACCTCGTTTTCCCTCTAGAATGCGCGCATCCCGAACCGGGAGCGAATCAAGAAAGGACGGAATCAAATGGCTGGAATGACGAAATCGCAGATCGCGGAGGCCCTCGCGGAGAAGACGGGCCTCACGAAGAAGGCTTCGGCGCAATACCTCGAGGAGCTCGCCGCTCTCGCCTACAAGGGCGCCAAGAACTCCTTCACGTTGCCTGGCCTCGGCAAGCTCGTGCTGGTGAACCGCAAGGCGCGCATGGGTCGCAACCCCGCGACCGGCGAGGCGATCAAGATCCCGGCGAAGCGCGTCGTGAAGTTCCGCGTCGCGAAAGCCGCCAAAGACGCGATCCTCGGCGCAAAGAAGTAGCGCGATAGCGTGCCCGCGGCCTCCGGCCGCGGGCATCGAGATTTCCTACGACCGTCGGTTGCGGTCGATCTCCTCGAAGTAGTCCGTCGGAACGAGGATCTCGCGGCTCCTGCTCCCGCCCGCGGGCGGTCCCACGATTCCGTCGCGCTGCATCATGTCGATGAGCTTGCCGGCGCGCGAGAAACCGATCTCGAGCCTCCGCTGCAAGAACGAGATCGATGCCATGCGCTCCCGCACGACGAGGCGCGCCGCCTGGTCGTAGATCGGATCCGTGTCGTCAGAGTCCGCCCTGAGGCCGCCGGCCGCGCCTTGTGATTCGCGGTCGACCGTCACGCTCTCGTCGTAGATCGGCTTGCCCTGCTTTTTCAGGAACCGGCAGATTTCCTTCGTCTCCTCGCCGCTGATGAAGCCGCCGTGCACGCGCATGAGATACGACGTTCCGGCGGCGAGATACAGCATGTCCCCCTGGCCGAGGAGAGACTCGGCGCCCATCGAGTCGAGGATCGTGCGTGAGTCGATCTTCGTCCGCGCCGTGTAGGCGACCCGGCACGGCAGGTTCGCCTTGATCGTGCCCGTGATGACGTCCACGGATGGGCGCTGCGTTGCGAGGACGAGGTGGACGCCCACGGCCCGGGCTTTCTGCGCGAGGCGCGCGACGGACTCCTCGATCTCGCGCGGCGCCGTCATCATGAGATCTGCGAGCTCGTCGATGACGATCACGATGTACGGCATCGGGGAGATCGCGCCGGTCTCGTCGGCTTTCAGCCTTTCGCCGAGCTTCTCCCTCACCTCGGCCACCGAGCGCGGATCGCGGATCGCGGCGTTGTACTGCTCGATGTTGCGCACGCCGGGCCACTCCGACAGGAGCTTGTAGCGGCCTTCCATCTCGTCCACGGCCCACTTGAGCGCATTCGCGGCCTTCTTGGGGTCCGTGATGACCGGCACGAGCAGATGCGGAAGGTCCTCGTAGTCCTTCATGTCGTTCATCTTGGGATCGACGAAGATGAACTTGACCTCGTCCGGGCGTGCCTTGAAGAGGATGGAGGTGATCATCCCGGAGACGCCCACGCTCTTCCCGGCTCCCGTTTGACCCGCGACGAGGAGGTGCGGCATCCGCCCGAGGTCCGCGACGACGGGCTCGCCGTGCACGTCGATGCCGAGCGCGATCGTGAGGAGCGACGGAGAGCGCCGGAATTTCTCGCTTTCGATGACCTCCCGCAGCGCGATGAGGTCGCGGCTTCGATTCGGAACCTCGATCCCGATCGCGGCGCGGCCCGGCATCCGCTCGATGCGGACCTTTTCCGCCGCGAGCGCGAGCGCGAGGTCGTTCTCGAGGGACGCAACCTGCGAGACCTTGACGCCCGCGGACGGCTTGAACTCGTAGGTCGTGACGACGGGCCCCGGCGTGTAGGCGTCCACGGCGCCCTCGACGCCGAACTCGAGGCATTTGGCCGCGATGAGCTCCATCGTCTGCCGGAATTCCTCGCGGTCGCTTTCCCGGTCCCGCTTCGGGGCGGCGCGGAGCAGCTTCGCGGGCGGAAAAACCCAGCCGGAGGAATCCCGCGGGGCCGGAAAAGGCAGGATCCTCTGCGGGGCGTCCGCCTTCTTCTCGAGCCGCGCCGGCCGGGCCACGGGTCTCGGCGGCTCGATTTCGGCGCCGCCTGCCTTCCGGATCGAGAAGCGTCCCTCTCCCGCCTTTTCCTTGACGCGGAGCGTGGCGACCGAGGGGATGTAGACGAGGTCCCCCTCCGGCTCCGCCGCCTTCTCGGGCGTCGGCCGCGTGGCGTCCTCTTTCGCGCGCTCGAGATGCTTCTTCACGACGTCCCGCCGCTGTTTCTCCTTGAGGACGAGCTCACGGCGGCGCCGGCGCTCGAGCAGGAGAGAACGCCACCAGCCCGAGAGCCGCAGCGTCGTACCCGAAAGGCCGTCGCCGAGAGAGAGGGAGGTGGCGAGGAGCAGCCCGATGAGAAGGCCGGCGGACAGGAGGATCGCGGCACCCGGAGGGTTGAGCGCCGAAACCGCGAACGAGCCGAGGAGGTCGCCCACGAAGCCGCCCGCGTCGAGCCCGCCTCCGAACGCCCGGGGGCGCCCGAAAGCGAGGTGCGCGAGAGGCGCGAGCGTCACGACGACGAGCGCGATGCCCACGCCCTTCGTGCCCCAGCCGCCGACCTGCCTCGAACGAAAGCGCCGCCAGCCGAGAACGAGGAGCGCGAGAGGCGCGACGATCGCCGCGAGACCGAAGAACTGGAGGCTGCCGTCCGCGAACGTGGCGCCGAAGCGCCCCGCCCAGTTGCGTGGCCGGAGCCCCTGGTCGTTCACGGCCGAGAAGAGCGAGGGGTCGTTCGGGTGATACGAGACGAGCGCCGCGAGCAGAACGAGGCCCGCGGCGAGGAGAACGATTCCGAGAAACTCGTCCCGCCGCCGCACGAGGGCCGACGGAGGAGGCGCGGTCTTGAGCGCGGTCGCCATCACGAAACGCCCTTCAGCTCCCCGGCGAATCCCGACGAGATCCGCTCGCCGAGGAGGACGAGCACGAGACCGAGCACGGCGCAGTAGACGATGAACGGTGTCAGGCGCATCGAGATGACGAGCTTCAGGAGGACCCCGACGGCGAAGTACCCGACCACCGCAGAGACGAGCATCCCGACTCCGTAGGCAGGGAGAGAGCCTCCGTCGGCGAGTGGGCCCGTGTGGTGTCGGTACGCGTGCAGGTTCTCCACGGCCGCTGCCGCGAGGATCGTCGGAATCGAGAGGAGAAACGAGAACTCCGCCGCTGCCCGCCGCGACAGTCCGGAGAGGAGGCCGACGGAGATCGTGTTCCCCGAGCGCGAGAGGCCGTGGAAGATCGCCGAAAGGGCCTGGCAGGCCCCCATGACGGAAGCATCGCGCGGACGAATTTCTTCGAGCGTGAGACCGCCCTCGCCGCGGCGCCGGCCGATCCTCTGGGCCAACAGGAGCAACACCGACGTGGCGCAAAGCGCGGCTCCCATTCGACGGAATTCCGTCATCCCCGAGACCGCGACGCCCTTGAATGGCATCGCGACCACGCCCGTGAGCGCGACCGCAAGGAAGAGGAGCCCCGCGAGGCGCCACGCCGAACGGCGCTCGGACGCGTCGCCCGACACGAGCCCCGCGAGCGTCTTGCCCAGCCGCTCGCGGAAATACAGCACGACCGCCGCGAGCGTGCCGACGTGAAGGAGGACGTCGAAGAGGATTCCGGGCTGCGCGAACCCGGGAAGGAAGCGCTGCGCGAGCGCCAGATGCGCCGTCGAGGAGACGGGCAGAAACTCGGTCAGGCCCTGCACGACGCCGAGCAGGACGGCCTGGCCGACGGTCACCGACATCGACGAATTGTAGCAGGCGGTGTCGCGGTTCTCGGGCTACTTGCCGGGTGGTCCGAGCCTCGGCGCGAGCGCGCGAAAGACGTCCAGTCCGAGCGTTTCCGCTCGCGTCGTCGAGGGAAGTCCGGCGTCCGCGACCGCCGAAATCGCGCGCTCGCGTCCCCAGAGCGGTGTGAGCGCGTTCACGAGAGTCTTTCGCCGCGACGTGAAGCCCGCCGAGGCCACGCGGAGCGCGTCGTCCGATCCGGCCACCGGCCCGTGAGGCACGAGCTCGAGGACGGAAGATCGCACCTTCGGAGGCGGCGAAAAATCCCCCCGCGAGACGTCGAAGAGCCGGCGCGCAGCCGCGTGCGCGCCGACGTCCAGCGTGAGAAAACCGTAGGCGTCGCCTCCCGGCTCGGCGACGATCCGGTCCGCGACTTCCTTCTGGATCATGACGACCAGGCGGGAGAAGAGGTCCGGCCGCCGGACGAACGCACGCAGCATCGGCGTGGCGCTCTCGTACGGGAGATTGCCGACGAACGGCACCGGCGGTCGCGCGCCGATTTGCGCGAGAGTGGTCTCGATGTCGGCCTTGAGGACGTCCGCCGTCTCCACGAAGAGGGCCCGCTCGGCGAGCTCGTGCGAAAGGCGCGCCGCCAGGACGGGATCCACCTCGAAGGCGAGGACGCGCGCGCCCCGGTCGAGGAGCGGCCGTGTGAGAGCTCCGCGGCCCGGCCCCACCTCGACGACGGTCTCCCCCTCCCGGGCCCCCAGCGCGTCGAGAATTTTTTCGACCGTCGAAACGTTGACGAGGAAGTGCTGCCCCCAGCGGGGCCGGGAAAGCCGCACGCTTGACGCTCTCACACGCCGCACCCTACCATCGAAGCTTGCGCCCGGGATCGCCCCGCCGCGACCGCACGGCCGCCAGAAAGGAACTCACGAAATGTCCGCAAACGTCCTCGAGCTGAGCGAAGGGTCGTTCGAATCCACCGTCCTGAAGAGCACGAAGCCCGTCCTGGTGGACTTCTGGGCGGTCTGGTGCGGCCCCTGCCGGCAGGTGGCGCCGATCGTCGAGTCGCTCGCGTTGAAGTGGGGGGAGAAGGTCACGGTGACGAAGCTGAACGTGGACGACGTGCCTTCCGTGGCCGAGCGCTACGGAATCATGTCGATTCCCACGCTCATGCTCTTCAAGGGCGGGCAGATCGTCGAGCGCGTCGTCGGCGTCTCGCCGCAGGCCTCGCTCGAGCGCAAGTTCGAGCCGCATCTGAACTGACTATTTCCCGGGTTTCTCTTCCTCCGGCCCCGGCATGATCTTCCGTGCGATGGGGCCGTCGGGACCGTCTTCGTAAAGGATCCTGAGGCGGGCGCCGCGCTTCGGTGTCGCCGTGATCTCGGTGTTCGCATCGATGTCGAACGCGCGGCCGGGCTGTCCGACTTCCGACAGGACGAGGAATGCCCCCGGCTCGTACCGCAGGCACGATCCCGCCGCCCGGAGGAACGGCGCCGGTGTCGGCGTCGCCGTGGGGGCGGGCGTCGGGGTGGGCGTCCGCCGCTTCTTCTTCCTCGCGGCCTCCGACACGGGCGCCGAGAGGAAGAGCACCGCAAGTGCGAGACACGCGAAGCGGGCGGATGCCGGGAAAGCCATCCGTTCGAGGATAACCGCGAGACCCGGGTTATCCTTACCCGAGCTCGGAACGGGCGAAATCAGCTCCGGACGCCCCGGCATCCCGCTTGCTGTACTTGACTTCCGGCCGTTCCCCGATGCCGATTCGGCGTCGAAATGAAGCCTTCGAAGGGACAGGATGACGACGACCACGACGTTCACGACCGCCGCCCCGGGCATCGATCCCGCCGCCCTCACCGATCGGATCCGCGAGAAGTCTCTCCTCGTCGGTGCCCTGCTCACCGAGATCCGCAAGGTGATCGTCGGGCAGGGCGGGCTCGTCGACCGGTTGACGATCGGCCTTCTCGCCGACGGCCACCTTCTCCTCGAAGGCGTCCCGGGCCTCGCCAAGACGCTCGCCGTGAGGACGCTCGCGCGCGGCCTCGACGCTTCCTTCTCGCGCATCCAGTTCACGCCCGACCTCCTTCCGGCGGACCTCATCGGGACACTCGTCTTCAATCCAAAGACGCAGGAGTTCGTCGCGCGCCGCGGCCCCGTATTCGCGAACCTCGTGCTCGCCGACGAGATCAACCGCGCGCCCGCCAAGGTGCAGTCCGCGCTTCTCGAGGCGATGCAGGAGCGGCAGGTCACGGTCGGTGACACGACGACCCCGCTGCCCGATCCGTTTCTCGTCCTCGCGACTCAGAACCCGATCGAGCAGGAAGGCACGTATCCCCTGCCCGAGGCGCAGGTCGACCGCTTCCTCATGAAGCTGACGGTGGGCTACCCGACGAAAGCCGAGGAGCGACAGATCCTCGACCGGATGGGAGACACGACCGAGGCGGAGGCTTCGGCGCACGTGCGTCCCGTCCTCACGCCCGAGGCGATTCGCGAGCTTCGCGTCCTCGTGCGCGGCATCTACGCGGACGAGAGGATCAAGGGATACCTCGTCGAGCTCGTCTCGGCCACGCGCGACCCGAAGGCCTATGGCCTCCCGGATCTCGCCGACTTCGTCTCCTACGGAGCCTCGCCGCGCGCCACGCTCGCGCTGCTCGCCACGGCGCGCGCCCGTGCCTTCCTCGCCGGCCGCGGCTACGTCGTGCCGGAAGACGTGAAGGACGTCGCCCCGGACGTGCTGCGTCACCGCGTTCTCCTCTCCTACGAGGCAGAAGCGGAGAACGTGACGAGCGACCAGGTCGTGAAGAGAATTTTGGAAAGAATCGAGGTCCCTTGATGGACGCGGTGGAACGCGCCGAGTCGTGCCTCTCCCTCAGGGGGCTCTAGCCCCCTCGGACCCCCGCATGCTGCCACGCGAGATCGTCCGAAAGCTCCACCGCATCCGCATCCGGACGAACCGTCTCGTGGAAGCGGGCGTGGGAGGCGAATACCACTCGGTCTTCCGCGGGCGCGGGATGGAGTTCTCCGAGGTGCGCGAATACGTGCCCGGAGACGACGTGAGGACGATCGACTGGAACGTCACGGCCCGGACGGGCGTCCCGCACGTCAAGAAGTTCGTGGAGGAGCGGGACCTCACGGTTCTGCTCCTCCTCGACCTCTCGGCGTCGCAGGGTTTCGGCTCGCAGTACCTCACGAAGCGCGAGCTGATGGCCGAGCTCGCGGCCCTTCTTTCGTTCGCGGCGATCAAGAACCACGACCGCGTCGGCGCGCTCCTCTTCACGGACCGGCTCGAGCGCTATCACCCGCCGCGCAAGGGCGTCGATCATGCGCTCGCGATCACCCGTGACGCGCTTTCGCTCGTGCCGGCCGGTCGGACGACCGACCTCGCGCTCGCGCTTCGAAGCGCCGCGTCGCTCCTGAAGCAGCGCGCGGTCGTCTTCGTCGTGTCGGACTTCCTCGCGGCGGGATACGAGAAGGCGCTGAAGACCCTCAACAAGCGCCACGACGTCGTCGCGATCCCGATCGCCGATCCGCGCGAGCAGGCCCTCCCGCCCGCGGGGCTCGTGCGGCTGCGCGACGCCGAGACGGGGGCCACGCGCGTCTTCGACACGGCCGACCCGGTGTTCCGCCAGGCCTGGGGGCGACGCACGGCGAGCCTGCCGGAGCCGGCCGCGGTCTTCCGCTCCTCGGGAATCGACTCCATCCCCTTGAGGACGGACGCGTCCTACGAGCTGCCCCTCGTGCGCTTCTTCAAGGAGCGCGAAAAACGCAAGGCGTCGGGGCGATGAAGAGAATTCTTTTTGCTCCCTCGCGCACTGTTGCACTGGGCGTCATGACCTTGCTGCTCACGTCGGGATTCGCTGTTTTCTCTTTGAACGGTCAAGAGGGACCGCCCGCGGGCGCCGCCAAGAAATCTTCGTCTTCCTCTTTCTCTTCATACTCGATTTCCGCGACCGTCGACCACGCGTCCGTCTCCCTCGGCGACCGCGTGGTCGTGACGTACGCCGCCCGCATTCCCGCGGGCGCGACGCTGACGCTCGACGCGCTCGTGACGCCGGCCCCCGAAGAGGGCGCGCGGCCTCCCGGCGGCGCCGTCCTGGAGTTCGAGAACCCTTCGCCGCCCACCGTCGCGAAGAGCGCCACGGGAGATCTCTTCGAATGGCGGCAGGCCGTGGCGCTGTTCCCATTTCAGGCGGGGACGGTGAGCGTGCCGGGCCCCCACTATTCATTCAAAGAATCTCCTTCTTCGTCTTCCTCCGTCGACGTCCGACCACCCACCGTGGAGCTGACGGTGGCTTCGCGCCTCCCGAAGGACCAGAAGCCCGACCAGCTCGCACCGAAGGCCGACAAGCCGGTGCGGATCCCGGCATGGCCGGCGTCCTGGTGGGTCGCCCTCGGCGTCGGAGCAGCGCTCGTGGCGGCGCTCGTCGCCTGGCTCGTCGCGCGCCGGCGGCGGAAGGCCGCGCTCCCCGAGGCCGCGGAGCCCCCCATCCCGCCCGGAGAGGAGCTGCGCCTCGCGCTCGCCCGGCTCGCCGCGGCCGCGGAGGAGCTCGGCGACGACGCGCGCGGCTTCTACTCCGAGCTCACGTATGCCGTGAAGCGCTTCCTCGAGCGCGTGACGGGCGATCCCGTCCTCGAATGGACGACGTTCGAGACGGTGAGGCGCTTGCGTGAGAAGGGCTTCGAGTTCCCGCGCGAGGCCGCGTTCCCCGAGCTCCTCGCCTCCGCCGACCGCGTCAAGTTCGGAAAAGGACCCGCGACGCGCGCGGACGCGAGGGAAGCGCTCGTCAGGGCACGCGTCGTCCTCCACGACGTCGAAGCGCGACAGAAGGCCGACGCCGCCCGCGCCGCCGCCGCGAAGGAGCGCGCCTCGTGACCGAAATCCGCTCCTTCCTCGCCTCGCTCCTGCCGCCGGGACTGTCGTTTCGCGATCCTCTGCTGCTCTTTCTTCTCCTCCTCGTCCCGCTCGCGATCGCCTTCAAGATTCTTCGCGAGAAGCGCGGGGACGGAGCGCTCGTCGTGCCGACGCTCGCGAACGTCGCCGGCGTGCGTCGGACGTGGCGCGTGCGCTTCCGCCTGCTGCCTTTCGCTCTGGCGCTGATCGGCTACTCCGGCCTCGTCGTCGCGCTCGCCCGGCCGCGCCTCGGCCTCGAACGGACGGAGTCGTGGACCGAGGGGGTCGACATCTTCATCGCGCTCGACGCGTCCGGCTCGATGGCCGCCGAGGACTTCGCGCCGAAGAACCGCTTCTTCGTCGCGAAGGCCTGCGCGCGCCAGTTCATCGAGGGGCGCTCGAGCGATCGCGTCGGCCTCCTCGTGTTCGCCGGCCGATCGCGCACGATCAGCCCGCTGACGACCGACCGCGGCATGGTCCTAGACCGACTCCAGGCTCTCAGGCTCGGGGATCAGGGCGACGGCACCGCGATCGGCCTTGCGCTCGGCAACGCCCTCGCGCGCCTGCGGCCCTCGAAGGCAAAATCGCGCGTCCTCGTCCTCGTGACCGACGGCGGGAACAACGCGGGGGAAATCGACCCGGATACCGCCGCGCTCGTCGCGAAGGCTCTCGGCGTGCGCGTGTACACGATCGGCGTCGGAACGAACGGCGGGCCGGTCGAGATCCCCATTCCCATCCGGGACCCCGAGACCGGGCGCGTCACGGAACGGCGCGTGCGCGCGAACGTGGACGTGGACGAGGCGCTGCTCCAGCGGATCGCGACCGCGACGGGGGGCCGCTTTTTCCGCGCGACGGACGCGCAAGGCCTCGCCGACACGTTCTCGACGATCGACAAGCTCGAAAAGAGCGAGATCAAGACGACGAAATACACGCGTTTTCGCGAGGTCTTTCCGATCGCCGCCAAGCCCGCGGCCGCGTGTCTCGCGCTTGCCGGATTCGCCACCCTCTTCCTCTTCCCGGTGACGCCGCGATGAGCGACGTGGCGAAGGTCTTCGGCGAGCCTGCGATGCTCCTTCCCGGGCTCCTCCTCGCGGCCCTGGCGGCCGGCGCGCTCGTCTTCTCCGTCCGGCGGCGCGCCGCACGGACCGCGACGCTCGTCTCGCCCGCGCTCGCGGCGAAGGCGGGTCTCGCTCCCGCAGGCGGCTTTCCCGCCGTCGCCGCCGTGCTCACGCTCCTCGTCGTCCTCGGCGTCGGTGCCGCGCTCGCGCGGCCGCGCTGGGGGAAGTCGGCCGAGACCGCGCAGAGGCGGGGAGCCGACGTCGTCTTCGTCCTCGACACGTCCGCCTCCATGCGCGCGGCGGACGTCTCGCCGTCGCGCTTCGTACTCGCGCGGCAGGCCGCGCAGTCTCTCCTGTCCCGCCTCGGCAGCGACCGCGCCGCGTTGATCGCGTGCGAAGGAGAGGCGCAGGCGCTCGTGCCGCTGACTCTCGATGCGGCGGCCGTCGGTCTCTTCCTCGACGCGATGGAGCCCGGCATGGGCGCCAAGCCCGGCACCTCGCTTGCCTCGGGCCTCGCCGCGGCCGCTGAAATGTTCCCCGCCGGGTCGGCGGGCGGCCGGAACGCCGTCGTCTTCTCGGACGGCGAGGATCTCGAAGGCGGCGTCGACGCCGCGATCGCACGCGCGAAAGCCGAAGGCATCACCGTACACGCCGTTTTCGTCGGGGCGCTCGGCGGAACGGGCGCTCCGGTGCCCGAGGTGGACGCTGCCGGGCGCACGAGCGGCTTCAAGAGCGACGCGAGCGGGCAGCCTGTGCTCTCGAAGGCCGATCCCGACCTCCTTCGCCGCCTCGCGGCCGAAACCGGAGGCTCGTTCACGGTCGTCTCGTCCGGCCGCACGGACCTCGAAGGTGTCGCCCGACAGATCGATCTCGGCGCGCGCCGCCCGCTCTCCGAGGTACTCGTCACGTCTCTCGTAGAGCGCTTCCAGATTCCGCTCGGCGCCGCGGTCGGGGCGCTCGGACTTCTCTTGCTCGGAGTCGGACGGGGGCGAAGCGCTTCGAGACGAGCAGGGGCATCGGGTTTTCTTCGGAATCTGCTTAGAAGGGGGAAGAGGGGGGCCGCGGAGCTCGGGGTGGCGGCTCTGCTGTTCCTCGCAATCGTCCTGGGCGCGCGCGCCGAGGGGCAGCAGCAGGCCCCGGCCGCACCCGCAGCGCAAACGAGCGCTCCGTCGGCGTCCTCGAACGGCGCCGCCGGGCCCGCTCCTTCCACGGCCTCTTCGAACCCCGCGACTGGCCCGACGCTTCGAGATGCCCAGCCGCTTCCCGACACTCCCTCTCAATTTCCCTTTCTAAGCAAAATCTTCTCTTCCCCCCGTTCCGAAGCAAAAAAGGGCCGACAGGCGCTGGACGAGAAGAAGCCCGACGAAGCGATCGTGCATTTCCAGCGCGAGACCGAGATGGCGCCGAAGGACCTGACCGGCAGCTACAACCTCGGCACGGCGCAATCGCGCGCGGGCAAGCCCTCCGCGGCGCTCTCGTCGCTCGAGAAGGCGCGGCGCCAAGGGCGCGGTGCCGTCGCGGCGGACGCGTCTTTCAACACGGGCCAGACTCTGTACCGCGAAAAGCAGTACGAGCCCGCCGCGGCGGCCTTTCGCGAGGCTTTGAAGCGCCGTCCGGGCGACGCGGACGCGGCCTGGAACTACGAGCTGTGCGTGCGCCGCGCCCAGGAGGAAAAGCAGAAGCAGAAAGAGCAGCAGAAGGACAAGAAGGATCCCAGGGACGACAAGGAAAAAGCCGGCGGAAAGGACGCGAAGGACAAGCAGCAGGCGGGAAGCGAGGCGCAGAAAAAGCAGCAGCAGGAGCAGGAGTTCGAGCAGAAGGCGAAGATGACGCGGGACAAGGCCGAGCAGCTTCTGTCCGCCATCGAGCGTTCCGATCTCGACGAGCAGAAGAAGAAGATCGCCGAGCAGCGCAGCAAGCGGCGCGTCGCGAGGGACTGGTGAAGAGAGCTGCCCGTCTCGCCGTGGTCGTTGCCGCGGCCGCGCTCGGCGCGCGCGTCGCCCGCTCCGCGGACGAGCTTTCCGTGCAGGTTCTCGTGGACAAGGCGCGGCCCGCCGCGGACGACGTCGTGCGGGTGACGTACACGTTCTCGGGATCGGGTCTCGGCGGCACGCTTCGGCTCCCCGCGAGCCTGCCTCTGAAGAACCTCGTGCTCGCGGGAGGTCCGTCGAAGTCGGATCAGGTTTCTTTCGTGAACGGCGTCTTCAGCCGCTCGCTTTCGCTGACCTACTTTCTGCGGCCCCAGGGTCCGGGTCCGGCCGAGATCGGCGAAGTTTCGTTCGGATTCGACGAGAAGACCGTGAAAGCCTCGAGCTACCTGCTCGAGGTCGGGCCGGCGCGCGGCCGGAGCGGCGCCGCGCCGGAGCCCGAAGACGACGACCCGATTGCGCAGTTCTTCCGGCGGCGCGACGTTTCCGCGCGTCCCGCCGCCGCGGGCGCCCCCCACGCGCGGCCGTTCCTGGAGTTTCGCGTCACGCCGGACAAGACGACGGCGTACGTGGGCGAGGAGATCACGCTGCACTACGAGCTGCTCACCCAGGCGGACGTGCAGGGGCTCGAGTACCTCGAGCCGCCGCGCTTCCCCGGCTGCTGGGCCGAGGACCTCGAGAAGCCGGAGAAGCCCGTGGGTCACCGCGACGTCGTCGACGGCCGCACGGTGATGCGCTTCACGCTGCTCAAAAAGCTCGTGTCGGGCCTGAACCCCGGCACGGTGAACATCCCCGAGGCGAAGATCCGCACGAGCGTCCGCGGCTCCGCGGATCCCTTCGGCGACCCCTTCGGGTTCTTCCCGCGTTCGCAGGTCATGGACCTCGTCGCCCGGCCGGTCAGCCTCCGGATCCTTCCGATCCCGGGAGACCCCGCGTTCCATGGACCGGTCGGCCGCTTCGACCTGAGCGCGAAGCTGGATCGGACGAAGGTCGCTCCCGGCGAAGCCGCCACGCTGCGCATCCGGCTCGCGGGGACCGGCAACCTGCGCACCGCGACCGAGTCGCCCAAGCTCGAAGTCCCGAACGCCACGCTGTATCCGCCGAGCATGAAGTCCGACTCCTCGCGCGCCGGCCGTACGCAGGTCTCGACGGAATGGAGCTATGTCCTCGTGCCGAAGGAAAACGGCACCGTCACGATCCCGCCGGTTTCGCTCGCCGTCTTCGACCCCTCCGAGAAGCGCATCGTCACGAAGACGACACAGCCGCTCACGCTCGTCGCCGAGGGCGGCGCCGCCCCGGGCGCGGCCGCCGGGCTCACCACCGCCGAAACGACGATGCCTCTCCTGCCGCCTCCCGGACCGTCTCCCGCTCCGCGAAACGCGAAGTCCGGTCTCGACGCGAGCGTCGACTTCTCCCGGAACACCGTCACGCTCCCGCTCTGGGCCCTGGCCGCGGTGCCGGGGGCGGCTCTCCTCGGGTTCGGCGCGGTCGTCGCCGTAAGACGGCGCCGGTCCCTCGGCGTCTGGCGCGAGGTCCTCGAGCCGGAGCCGGGAGAGACGAAAGAGCGCGCGGCCGCGCGCGTCGAGCGTGCGCTCCGCGAGCTTCTCGCGCGCCGGTACCTCGTGCCCGACGGCGCGTCCACGTCCAGCGTCCTCACCGCTCTCGCCCAGGGCGGCGTTTCCGCCAGGCGGATCGAGGACGTCCGGACGCTGCTCTCCGACGTGGAGTTCCTCCGCACGGCCCCCCAGCTCGGCGACTACGGCACGAAGATCGCCACCCTGCGCGCGCACGCCGCCCGCATCCTGCCCCGCCTCGCCTGAGGCGCGCTCCGGGGGTTTCCAACGCCGAAGCGTAAAATGGCGTCTCACCGTGAACACAAGAGTCGCCCGGGTCATCCCGGCCAAGCAGCTCATTCGCTACATGGAGCGGCACCGCCTGCTCGATGAGACGAGCGGGACGCCACCCGATCGTTTCCTCATCACGCTCGTGAACCGCGCGATGGAGTTCGTGCCCGCGCAGGCGGGGGCCCTCCTCCTCGACGATCCCGTGTCGAAAGAGGACGACCGCTCGCGAAACGAGCTCGCGATCATCGTGACGGCGGGCGACGTGAAGGAGAGCGCCGTCGGCCGCAAGGTGCGTCCCGTGGACGGCATCGCCGGCTTCGTGTACGCCCGAGGCGAGCGCACGTGCGTGAACGAGGTGGGAGGTGCTCACGCGTTCTCGCGCGAGATCGACGCGCTTCTCCAGATCCCCATCACGAACGTCCTCGCCGTGCCCGTCGTGATCGAGAACCACGTGTGCGGCTCGCTCATCCTCATCAACCGCCAGGGCGAACCTGCTTTCACGCCCCGCGACGAGCGCCTCATGGAGCTGTTCGGCGACACGCTTTCCCTCGCGCTCCAGAACCTCCTCGACGAGCGGCGCGCGCGCGAGGTCGCCCGGCGCGACTCGCTGACGTCCCTCTACAACGACCGGTACTTCCACCGGAAGCTCCAGCGGGAGATCGACCGGCTCGGGGAGTCGAAGGACGGGGAGCTCGCGCTTCTCTTCCTCGACTGCGACCACCTCAAGAAAGTGAACGACGAGCACGGCCACCTCGCCGGAAGCCAGGTGCTCCGCGAGGTGTCCTTCATCCTCCAGAGGACGCTCGCCGACACGGTCTCCCTCGCGTGCCGCTACGGCGGCGACGAGTTCACGGTGATCCTGCTCGACGCGGACCTCAACGCCGCCGTCGCGATCGCCGAGAAAATCCGAAAGGCGATCGACGACTGGACGTTCCTTCCGATGTCCATCGGCCCCGGGGAGCCGGCCTTGAACCTCAAGAACGTCGTCACGATGTCCGTGGGCGTGGCCACGTATCGCGCCCACGTGGACACGTCGCTCCCCGTCGCCGAGCAGAAGAACGAGATCCTCAAGAAGGCGGATTCCGCCCTCTACGCCGCAAAGACCAAGGGAAAGAACTGCGTCGTGGCCGCCGAGGTCGCTTCCGCGCGGGGAGGCGGTTCGACGGTCATCCTGAAGAGCTGACGCTTTCTCAAAGGTCCGTTCCTTTCAATGCTTTACGCCGCATCTGCGGAAGAGTTATCATGCCTTCCATGACCGTGCCTTCCTCGTCCTTGAGGCCCTCCGTGCCGGCGAAAAACGTCCTGGATTCGCTCTCGAAGCACATCCTCGTCGACGGCTATCACGTGGTCATGGACCTCAAGGCCTCGCGAGGCAACTTCCTCCGCGACTCCCTCCACGACGTCGAGATCCTGGACTTCTTCTCGCATTTCGCGACCTGCCCGATCGGCTACGCACACCCCAAGCTGACGACGCCGGAATTCCTCGAGGAGCTCGCCTGGACCGCCGTCACGAAGCCGGCGAACAGCGACATCTACACTGAGCAGCTGGCGTCCTTCGTCGAGACGTTCGCGCGGCTCGGCGTCCCCGAGACTCACGGGAAGCACATGTTCTTCGTCGAGGGCGGATCCCTCGCGATCGAGAACGCCCTGAAGGCCGCTTTCGACTGGAAGGTCCGCCGGAACTTCCGCAAGGGGCATCGGCGTGAGGTGGGAACGAAAATCCTGCACCTCGAGCAGGCTTTCCACGGGCGCAGCGGCTACACGCTCTCCCTCACGAACACGAGCGATCCGCGGAAGACGATGTACTTCCCGAAATTCGACTGGCCGCGCGTCGTGAACCCGAAGCTCACGTTCCCCGTCACTCCCGAGAGCCTCACGTCGACGATCGCCCTCGAGGACCTTTCGATCGCCCAGACCGAACGGGCGATTCACGAGAGCGGCGACGACATCGCCGCGTTCATCCTCGAGCCGATCCAGGGGGAAGGCGGAGACAACCATTTTCGTCCCGAGTTCCTCGCCCGCGTGCGTTCGGTCTGCGACGAGCACGACATGCTCCTCATCCTCGACGAGGTGCAGACCGGCATGGGTCTGACGGGAACGATGTGGGCGTTCCAGGGACTCGGCGTCATGCCGGATCTCTTCTCGTTCGGCAAGAAGACCCAGGTCTGCGGCTTCGCGTCGAACGATCGGATTCTCGAGGAGAAGGACAACGTCTTCACGGTGTCCTCGCGCATCAACTCCACGTGGGGCGGGAACCTCGTCGACATGGTGCGCTGCCGGAAGTTCCTCGAGATCATGACCGAGGAGAGGCTCGTCGAGAACGCGAGAACGACGGGCGAGTTCCTGCTCGGCAAGCTGTGCGAGCTTGCGTCGGAATTCCCGGGCAAGATGACGAACGTGAGAGGGCGCGGCCTCTTCATCGCCTTCGACCTTCCGGACCCGAATGCGCGGGCCGGAGTCCTCTCCTGCTGGCTCCAGAAGCACAACGTGATGGCGCTGGCCTCGGGCGAGCGCGCGATCCGGCTGCGTCCGCCTCTCACCCTCACGCGCGACGAAGCGGCGCTCGGCGTCCAGCGGCTCCGGGCGGCGCTGACCGAGATTCTCGGCTGAAGACCCGCCCGATGCCGGTCGCGCCTGTGCAGCGGCAAGGGCGCTTTTCTTAGAATGAAAGATGGGCTCACGGCGCAACGAGACGCCGAAGCATCGCCTGCGGACTCCGGCGCCCATTCCGCGACGTCGCGCTTCTTTCGGCGCATCGGCCGCCCTAATCACCTTCTAAGAAATCTCTCTCTTCTTCTCTTTCTCTTTGCTTTCCTCGTCTTCATCCCTCTTCCGCAAATCCTCCTCCTCCGCTGGCGTGACCCGTCGACGACCGCGTTCATCCGCGCGCGGCAGGAGCGCCTCCGCGCGCAGGGGAAGAGAGACGCGATCGACCGGCGCCCCGTGCGTCTCGGGCAGGTCGCGCCCGTCCTCGTGCAGGCCGTTCTCGCGGCGGAAGATTCACGTTTCTTCGACCATCACGGCATCGATTGGGAGGCCGTCTCTTCGGCGCGCGAGTGGAACCGGACGCACGCCCGGAGCCGAAGACCGCGCCTTCGCGGCGCGTCGACGCTCACGCAGCAGCTCGCGAAGAACTTGTGGCTCACGGGCGAACGGAGCTGGTGGCGGAAAGGCCGGGAAGCGGTCCTCGCATCCGCCCTCGACCTCCTCGTGCCGAAGAGGCGGATTCTCGAGATCTACCTGTCGGCGATCGAGTTCGGCGAGACGACCTATGGCTGCGAAGCCGCGTCACGCGCGCTCTTCGGCGTGAGCGCGAGCCGCCTGTCGGCCCCGCAGGCGGCTCGTCTCGCCGCCCTGATTCCGGGTCCGGTGTGGTATCGCGCGCACCCGGCGGCATGGGAGCGACGCGCCGAGCTGGTCGCGCGACACATGGAGAGCCAGCCGCTGCCCGCCGGTCTGACGAGACGCGCGCGCTAGAATCCGGCCGCGATGACAAAAAGCTCCACGCGCCTGGCCGGGAAAGCCCTCGCTCTCTCTTTGATCGTCCTGACCGCTGCGGCGTGCCGCCCCAAGCCCTCCAGACTCGTCATGACGCCCACCAAGGTGACCCTCTACGGACCCGGTCACACCCAGTCGCTCAAGTACGAGATCACCGACAAGAAGGGCAATCCGCTGCCGGGTCTGATCGCGGTCTGGGCCGTCGACAAGCCCAAAGTCGCGTCGATCGACACGAACGGACTCGTCCGGTCTCTCGCGCCGGGGCGCGCGATCGTGACCGCGACGTTTCAAACGCTCACCGCGACCGCCGTCGTGGAGGTCATGGACGTCTCGACGCTCACCGTCACCCCGAACCGCATGACTCTCGTGGGGCCGGCAGGCACGAAGATGCAGCTTCTCGCCGAGATCAAGGACGGGAAGGGAAACGTCTCGCCTCTGAAGCCGAAATGGGTCTCGGGAGACCCGAAGATCGCGACCGTCGACGGAGAAGGCGTCGTGACGTCGGCGTCGGAGGGCCGCACGAACATCATCGCGAGCCTCGGCAACGATGTGAGCTCCGCGTGCGACGTGAAGGTCCTCCATCGGGCGATCGCCACGTTCGAGTTGTCTCCGGTCACGTTGATCCTGAAAACGGGTGAGACGCAGAGGATCACGGCGACGATCCGGGACTCCACGGGCCTCCTCATCGAGGACGCCGCGCTGGCCTGGACGTCTTCCGACACGAGGACCGCGACGGTCTCGAACGGCGCTGTCACGGGCGTGGGACGTGGAACGGCTCGCATTTCCGTCGCGACGTCCGCCCAGACGCTGGCGGCGGATGTCCTGGTGAACTGAGGCCGCCCTGCGTATCACGCACCTCGCGGCGGAATGCGTCCCCTTCGCGAAGACGGGGGGACTCGGAGACGTCGTCGGCTCGCTTCCGAAGGCGCTCGCGGCGCGCGGAAACGACGTGGACGTGTTCATGCCGTTCCACCTCGAGGCGGCGCGCTGGTACCGGCGCCGCAACACCTGGCCCGAGGCAGCTCTCCCTCCTTACGAGGTTTCGATCTTCGGGCGCCCGCACACGGTTGGCCTTCTCTGGGACCTCCTGCCCGGCAGCGTCGTTCCGATCTATTTCGTCGCGCACGATCCCCTTTTCCATCGCCGCCAGATCTACGCGCCGAACGACCAGGGACGCGACGACGGGCTCTGGCGCTTCACGCTTTTCGTCCGCGCGGCGATCGAGGCCCTGAAAAGGCTCGACCGGCGGCCGCGGATCCTCCACGCGCACGACTGGCACCCCGCGCTCGCGCCGATGCTCGGCGCCTGGAGCAACTGGCGCGACCGCTGGTTCGACGATGTCGCGTCGGTCCTCACGATCCACAACCTCGGCTACCAGGGCGTGTACGGCCGGGAGGAGTTTCCGATCCTCGGATTGCCCGACTCCGCGTGGACGGGCGGCGCCGTCGCGCATCACGGCGATGTGAACCTCCTCAAGGGCGCCATCCTCGCCGCCGACATGATCACCGCCGTCTCCCCCACGTATGCGAACGAGATCAGAACGAGGGAGAAAGGAGTCGGCCTCGACGACGTGCTCAAGGCTCGCGGCGACCGCGTCGTCGGGATCCTGAACGGCGTCGACGCGTCCGTCTGGAGTCCCGCGCACGACCCCCATCTGCCCGCCCATTATGGACGCGAGGACCTGCGCGGAAAGGCCGAGTGCCGGGCCGAGCTGTGCCGGATCGCGGCTTTCGAGCCGGGCGATCCCGGAATGATCCTCGGCGCGATCGGACGCCTCACGGACCAGAAGGGTTTCGATCTCCTGCTCGAGGCCGCGCCCGAGCTCATCCGGCGCGGAATCCGTATCGCGATGCTGGGGTCCGGGGAGCCCGCGCTCGAAGGCGCGATGCGACTCCTCGAAGCGCATGCTCCCGGCCGCTTTCGCGCGTTCGTCGGCTACGACGAGCCGGTCGCGCACAAGATCGAGGCCGGGGCGGACGCGTTCGTCATGCCATCGCGGTTCGAGCCGTGCGGCCTCAGCCAGATGTATTCGCTCGCCTACGGCACCCCGCCGATCGTACGCAGGACGGGAGGCCTGGCGGACTCGGTCACCGGCTTCGACGGCGGAAACCTCGCGCGGGCGACCGGCTTCTCGTTCGACGAGGCCACGCCGCACGCCCTCGCCGCGGCCGTCCTCTTCGCCCAGCGCGTGTTCTTCCATCGCGAGATGTGGCATCGCATCGTCATGAACGGGATGACGCAGGACTTCTCCTGGGACCGCTCGGCCGGACAGTACGAAGCCGTCTACAGGCGCGCGTGCGAGGTCCGCGGCCTGCCCTGGTGAGGAACTAGTCCTTCCCGAGCGCGGTGAGAGCGGCGGCCATCAGCTCGGGCGCCTCGGGCGCGTCTTCGGGAAGAGGCTCTTTTTTCCGGGGAGGAACGGACACCTGCGCCAAACGCTTTTCGCCTCCCAGTAGCGTGAGGACCGGGAATTCCTCGGGCGCGAGCCCGTCGTCCTCCAGCCCCTGGCGGATGTACTCGGCCGCAGCAGGCAGGAGGAAGTAGTCGGTCTCCTCGGCGAGGCGGGAGAGGTTGCACCGCACCGTCTTTCGCGAAACATCCTGGTCGAAATACCGGAACGTGGACGCCGGCGATGAGGCGGTGATCCGCCCTCCCGGGCCGCCGTGCATGAACCGCAGGGGCGGCCCGAGGTCCAGGCGAATCTCGTCCTGCATGACGTCCCGCCCGTCGACGCCCCGCACGACCTCGTGCCGGAGGATGAGGTCGCTTCGGACGAGACCGCGCACGAGCCAGGCGCTGCGCCGCGCGTTCTCGGCCTTCACGGACACCTTCGCGAGGTCGCAGACGCGGTTCCCTCGGCCGTCCACGACGCGCTCGAGCGTGATTTTCGGAGGCTCTTCGGCATTCAAAATCCGCCCTGCGATCAAAATAGAACAAGAGAAGAAAAGTGGATTTCTTAGAAAGGAAGAACGGCGAGAATGCTGGCGGTTCAGTTGACGCCTCCTTTCGGCGGCGGGAACGCCGGGGGTGCTGGGAACGGCACGAGGTCCAGAGGAAGACGCGCGAGGGCGCGCCACGGCGAAAGGTCCGCGGGAGCGGCGGAGTCCGGCTCGAAGACGACCGTCCTCTTGTCAAGCGGCTGCAGCTGGTCGAGGAATGCAATGTTGACCGCCAGCAACGGATCCCGGAGGTGATACGCCGGGAAGTCCCCGAGCGAGCGGTTGCTTTCAACGGACATCTTCAGAAGCGCCGCGAGGTCGCGTCGCTCGTCCTCATCGAACGTTCCGCCCGCGATCTCGGTGAGGGAGGCACGGACGGTCCGGCTCCCGAAGTCGTCGATGAAGTACTCGAGGGTGCCGCCCGGCGCCCGCACGCGATTGCGCATCCCGTCGCAGAGCGCGGCGTCGGCCGCGTTCTCGGGAAGAGAAGATCGCCCCGACGACCAGACCTCGAAGGCAGTCCGAGCCGATGCGACGCGCGCAAAGGTTCGCTCTTCCTCGAGGTGGCGCTCGTCCACGTGGCCGCTCGACGACTCGAGGACGTATTGCACCCCGGAGGGCATCGTCACGAGGAGGAGGTTGCGCGAGGGCCAGAAGCGCCGCCACTCCTCCGTGAGGGCCGCGTACCGCAGGACGACCCAGCGCGCCCGAAAGAGGGGCTGCGCGTCCGGCGGTGCCGCCTTCTCGCGGGCGACGAAGCTGGCATCGCCCTGCAGGAAGGCCCGGCCCCGGAATGAGTCGAACCAGTCCGGCTCTTCCGCCCGGAGCGCGGCCGATACCGCACAATGCAGGGCGGCCACGCTCAATGTCAGGGCGAAGAGATTCTTCGAAAGGGAGAGAAAGCGTCCGTCGAACCGGGCCCTCGCGGTCCTCATTGCATCGGGCTCTCCGGCGGCAATGCCGGGAAGGGCGGAAGGTCCTGCGGCAGGTACGTCAGCGTGCGCCACGGCGCAAGGTCGCCTGGAGGGGCGTCCTCGGGTACCAGCGCGAGGTCCCGCCTATCGGGCGGAACATTCGATCTTTCCATGAAGAGATAGCTCCAGGCGATACGGATGCCGGATGAGAAGCCCGGCGCGGGACCGGAGCCGCCGCCGAGGCTGGGAATATCCAGCGAACGCAGGCGGTCGAGCTCCCTGACCTCGTCGCGCGAAAAGACCGCGTCGCGAATCTCGGCGAGCGCGACGGAGACGGTTCGCGAACGGATGTCCTGCAGGCGCACGCGACTGATTTCCTGGCCACCCCCGATGAACCGGTAACGTGTCCCCGCGCACGCCTGTTCGGGCAGTGTGCCGGGTTCATTCGCGTTCGACGCATCCGATTCGCGAGGATCCACGGTCGCCCAGCTCTCGAAGGCGAGCCCGCGGCTCGCACTCGAGAGACGCGTCCATGCCCGAGGTGCATCGAGGTGCTCCAGATCGGCAACGTCCGATGTGATCTCGGCGACAAACCGGTTTCCCGAATCCGCTTCGATCAGGAAGAGGCTGCGTGTCGGCCACCAGCGTCGCTCCGCATCCCCCGTCCATGCTTTCACTCGAAGAAGAAGGTGCCGCACGCGGAAGAGAGCCGGCGACCCGGGGCGCACGGGCTTCTCCTTGACGACATAAGACCGGTCCACCTCGACGAAGGTCCTGTCCTTCAGGTTTGCGAAGTAGTCGTGAGGCTCCTCGGCACGCATCGCGGCCGAGATCGCGCAGAACGCGAGTAGCACTTTCCGGCCTTTCATAGATCCTTCTCTTCGACTCCGGTCGCCCGCATGACCTCGAGAAGCGCCGCGTGGACGCCGGGCGTCGCGGCGAGGACGTTGCCGCGCGTCCGCCACGATGCGCCGCCGTCGAAGTCCGTGAGGACGCCGCCCGCCTCCTCGACGAGGAGCGCGCCGGCCGCCGTGTCCCACGGCGACAGGCCGAACTCGAAGAAGCCGTCGAAGATGCCCCCTGCGACGTAGGCGAGGTCGAGCGCGGCGCTGCCGGCCCGGCGGAGCGAACGCGATTTCAAAAAGACCGCCCGGAAGATCGAGAGATAAAGGTCGATCTTATGCTGCTGCCGGAACGGAAAGCCCGTCGCGAGCGCCGCGCCCCCGAGGCCTTCGCGCGGAGGCACGCGGAGCCGTTGTCCGTTGCGGAAGGCTCCCGCGCCCGCTTCGGCGGCGAAGAGGTCCTTCTTGACGGGGTCCCACACGACGCCGGCTTCGAGGGACCCGAGGAGGCCGCCCCGGGTGCGCGCGATCGAGACGGCCCAGTGCGGAAAGCCGCGCACGAAGTTCGCCGTGCCGTCGAGCGGATCGACGATCCACGACGGAGCCGTCTCGTCCGCCCCCGTGAGCCCGGTTTCCTCTCCGAGAAAGCGGTCGCTGGGAAACGCGCCGAGGAGCACGCGCCGTATGACGGCCTCGCTCTCACGGTCCGCGATCGAAACGACGTCGTTCTTCGACTTCTCCTCGACGCGCGCCGGATCGAGCCGTCCAAAGTGAGCGAGAAGGACCTCTCCGGCCTCGCGCGCGGCATCGATCGCGGCGTCGACCGGGCGCGGGCCGCTCAATGGAACACGGGCGGCTCGTCCTCCTCCGCCATCTTCTCGGACGCGGCCTGGGCCTGCACCGATTCCGGGAAGCGCTCGACGATCTCAGCCCACACCGCGCGGGCAAGCCCGCGGACTCCCAGCTCTTCGGCGAGTTCGGCGCGCGACAGGAGGTTCTCGGGCTCGTCCGGGCGCAGCGCCGACAGGAACGTCACGGCCC
Source organism: Thermoanaerobaculia bacterium (assembly GCA_963719225.1). Taxonomy (GTDB): domain Bacteria; phylum Acidobacteriota; class Thermoanaerobaculia; order UBA5066; family UBA5066; genus Fen-183. The sequence goes on from CAVRAY010000001.1 coordinate 3,021,309, forward strand.
GAAAACGTCCGGCCTCGTCGCCGGTTCTCCCGCGGCAGCCGGACAGGTTGCGAAGGACGCGCTCGAGAAGCGCCGGCAGCTCCAGCTGCCGGAGATACTCGGCGCGCCAGGGAACGCGCCCGCCCGCGAGAGACTTCACCTTGCGCCGGCAGTCGTCCACCGTGAGCGGGACACCTCCGGCGAAGGGGTCGGCGAGGGTTCCGGGCGGCGTCCCGACGCGCACGATGAAATGACCCGGAAGGCCGATTCCCGCGACCGGAATTCCCGCGCGGCGGCCGACCTCCATCCAGAGAATCGACAGCAGGATCGGCATTCCCTTGCGCCGCTCGAGAAGCGGCCCGAAGAGCACGTTGCGCGGGTCGTAATAGTCGTCCTCGTCGCCGGCGAATCCGAGCTCCTCGGAGAGAACACGTGCGAGGAGCCGCGCCTTCTGGAAGGACGAGCGCGTCCCGGCCGCGCGCGCGCGGACCGCGGACGCGGCCTCGTCGAGAAGCGCTTCGGCCGGCCGACGCGCCCCGGGACGCGTGCCCTCGATCGAGAACATCGCCCCGATGAGGTCGTCACGGCGCACGGCCTCGAGGAACTCGGCGAGATCCCGCTCGTCCTCGCGCGCCCAGAGCTCTTTCATCGCACCACCTAGAATCCCATTCTAGTGAACGCGGCCCGTCCGCGCGTCGTGATCGTGGGCGGGGGCTTCGGGGGCCTCCGCACGGCCCGTCGCCTTCGCCAGCTCCCCGTCGAGGTCACCGTCCTCGACCGAAGGAACTTCCATCTCTTCCAGCCCCTCCTCTACCAGGTCGCGACGGGCGCGCTCTCGCCGGCGAACATCGCCGCGCCTCTTCGGGCGATCCTGAAGCGCAGCCGCAACACCCGCGTGCTGCTCGAGGACGTGACCGGATTCGATGCCGCGGCCCGCCGCGTTCTGACGACGAACGGCGAATTCCCGTACGACATCCTCGTCGTCGCGGCCGGGGTGCGCCACCACTACTTCGGACACGACGATTGGGAGTCCGCGGCCCCCGGCTTGAAGACGCTCGAGGACGCGGTCGAGATCCGGCGCCGTATCCTGCTCGCCTTCGAACGGGCGGAGACCGCAACGGATCCCGCGGAGCGACGCGCTCTCCTCACGTTCGTGATCGTGGGCGCCGGACCCACGGGAGTCGAGCTCGCGGGAGCGCTCGGCGAGATCGCGCGCCACACGCTGCGTCGCGAGTTTCGCGCGATCGACCCTTCGGAGGCTCGCATCCTCCTCGTCGAGGGAGGTCCGCGCGTCCTGCCCGCGTATCCGCCGGAGCTTTCCACGAAGGCGCAGAAAGCGCTCGCCACCCTCGGCGTCGACGTGTCGCTCGACACGAGCGTCACGGACGTGAAGGAAGCCGCAGTCACGGTCTCCCGGGCTGGAGTCCCCGAGACGATCGCGGCCCGGACGATTCTCTGGGCTGCCGGCGTGGCGGCGTCTCCGCTGGCGGCCTCGCTCGCCTCGGCGACGGGGGCGAAAACCGACCGCGCGGGCCGTCTCCCCGTGAATCCCGACCTGACGCTTCCCGGACGTCCGGAGATCTTCGTGATCGGCGACATGGCGGCGCTCACGGACGAAGAGGGCCGCCCGCTGCCCGGAGTCGCGCCCGTCGCCATGCAGCAGGGCCGGTACGTCGCGCGCGTCCTCACGGCGCGCCTCGCGGGGCGTCCGGCCCCCGCGCCGTTCCGCTACCACGACAAGGGGAGCATGGCGACGATCGGCCGCGGCCGCGCGGTCGCGGATCTCGGGTTCCTTCGCATCGCGGGATATCCGGCGTGGCTCGCGTGGCTCTTCATCCACCTCATGTATCTCGTGCAGTTCGGGAACCGGATCCTGACCCTCGTCCAGTGGGCGTGGAATTACGTGACGTGGAATCGGTCGGCGCGGCTCATCACGGGGCCTAGTGCCGCTTCACGATCGAGTCGAGGATCATGAGGAACGCGTTCTCCTGGTTCGGCTCCGTCTTGTTGATGACGGCGAGGCAGGAGCCCTCCGGAAAGAGCTGGTGGAGCTCCTCGGCGGGCCGGCTCGAGAGGATCACGATCCGCCGGCAGGCGACGCCGCGGCCCTTCGCGAGCTCGAACATCTTCCGCCCGCCGAAGAGCGGCAGCTCGAGGTCGATGAGAAGAAGGCTCACGTCGGCACCGAGCGCCGCGAGCGCCTCGATGGGATCGCGGTAGAACTCGAACGAGACGGCCGGCCCGTAGCGGCACGCGAGGACCGCGCGCCAGGCCTCCGCATAGAGCGGGGAATCGTCCACGAGGACGACCCGCTTCGGCTTCCCCGCCGCGACCGGGACCTCCGAGGACACGGGCTTCAGATAGGGCTCGCTCAACGGGCGGCTCCCGCCACGCCTGCGCCGCGCGCGTAGATCTCGCGCCCCCCCACGAACGTGCGCTCGATGCGTCCGCGCAGAGTGCGCGCGGTCCATGGCGAGTTCTTCGATCGGCTCACGAAGCCGTCGGGCGTGACATGCGTCGACTTCGTCGTCGAGAACACGACGACGTCGGCGGGCGCCCCTTCCCCGAGCGTGCCGCCCGGAAGGGAGAAGACGCGCGCGGGAGCGGTCGACAGCACGTCGACGAGCCGCATGAGCGTGATCGCCCGGGGCACGAGAAGCGCGTCGACGAGGACCGGCAGGGCGGTCTCCAGGCCGGTCACGCCGAAGGGAGCGTCCTCGAACTCGAGAGCTTTCTCGTCCTCGTGGTGGGGAGCGTGATCGGTCGCGACCGCATCGATCGTTCCCTCCACGAGCGCGGCGACCAAGGCCGCGCGGTCGATCTCGGACCTCAGCGGCGGGTTCATCTTGAAGCGCGTATCGTAGCCGGAGCGCACGACGTCCTCGTCGGTCAGCGTGAGGTGGTGCGGCGTCACCTCGCACGTCACCGCGACTCCGGCCCGCCGCGCGGCGCGGATCGCGTCGAGGCTTTCGCGCGTCGAGACGTGAGCGACGTGAAGGCGCGCTTTCGTGAGCGCCGCAAGCTGAACGTCGCGCGCGACCATCGCGGACTCGCCGACGTTCGGCCAGCCCGGCAACCCGAGGCGGGTCGAGGCCCAGCCCTCGTTCATGACGCCGCCGCCCACGACCGCGGCGTCCTCCTCGTGGACGACGACGGGCAGGCCGAACATCCAGGCGTACTCGAGGGCCCGCCGCATCAGCATGCCGTTCGCGATCGGCTTTCCGTCGTCGGAGACGGCGACGATGCCCTCGGCTTTCATCGAGCCGATCTCGGCGAGCGCGAGGCCTTGAAGCCCTTTCGTAACGGCGCCGATCGGGTGGACGCGCACGACGGCGGTTTCCCGGATGCGCCGGACGAGGAAGGCAACCGAAGGCGCGTCGTCGAGAACGGGCATCGTGTTCGCCATCGCGCAGACCGTCGTGAAGCCTCCCGCCGCCGCGGCGCGCGTGCCGGTCGCGACAGTCTCCTTGTATTCGAAGCCCGGCTCGCGAAGGTGCGCATGGAGATCCACGAATCCCGGCGCGACGACGAGGCCCGCGGCGTCCACGACGTCGGCCCCTTTCGCCGCAATCTTCTCGTCCACTTTCGCGACGACGCCGTCGCGGAGAAGGACGTCCAGAGTCTGGTCGAGGTTGCGGGAGGGGTCCACGACGCGTCCGCCCCTCAGGAGCACGGCTTCACTCATCGCCGCTCGCTCCGATCAGGAGATAGAGGACGGCCATCCGGACCGCGACGCCGTTTTCGACCTGCTCGAGAATCACGGAGTCGGGCCCGTCCGCCACGGCGGAGTCGATCTCGACCCCGCGGTTCATCGGGCCGGGGTGCATCACGATCGCGTCTTTCTTCGCGAGGCGCCTCCGCTCGGGCGTCAGGCCGAAAAGATCGAAGTACTCCTTGTCGGAGGGGAACCCGAGGCCGCCGCCCCGTTCCTTCTGGACGCGCAGGATCATGACGACGTCCGCGCCTTCGACGGCCTCTTCCAGCCGCGTCACGACGCGCGCGCCCGTGCGCTCGATTTCGACGGGCAGCAGCGTCGCCGGGCCGAAGAGCGTGACGCCCGCGCCCATCTTCGTCAGAAGAGACAGGTTCGAGCGGGCGACCCGGCTGTGCGAGATGTCGCCACAGATCGCGACCCTGAGTCCCGCGAGCGAGCCTTTCGCCCGGCGGATCGTGAAGGCATCCAGCAAGGCCTGCGTGGGATGCGCGTGCGCGCCGTCGCCCGCGTTCACGACCGCGCACGGGAGGTTCCGCGCCAGGAGGTGGGGGGCTCCCGCGCGCTGGTGGCGGATGACGATCGCGTCCGGCGCCATCGCCATGAGGTTCCGCCCCGTATCGAGCAGTGTTTCTCCCTTCGCGACCGACGTCCCCGTGGCGGAGAGGGCGATCGAGTCCGCGGAGAGCCGCCGCTCGGCGATCTCGAACGAGAAACGCGTGCGCGTGGAGTTCTCGAAGAAGAGGTTCGCGACGAGCTTGCCGCGGAGGGTCGGGACTTTCTTGATGGAGCGCTGGTTGATCTCGCGCATCGACTCGGCCGTGTCGAGGACGAGCCGGATGTCGTCCACCGTGATCGACTCGATGTCGAGAAGGTCCTTCCGCGAGAACGTGGGCAAGCGCGGGATGGCCGGCTCCGGGTTCTCGCTTCGCTTCGTGGTCACGCCGTGCGCACCGCCTATTTCTTCGAACGCCGCTTCGGGCCCTTTTTCGCGGCCGGCGCGACGGCTCGCCGCGCGGCCTTCGCGGCGGCCTCGCGGTCCAGCAGCCAGACGTCATCGTCCCCGTCCGTTTCCCGGAACGTGACCGAGACGATCTCCGTCGCCGAGGTCGCGACCCTCTTGCCGACGAACTGCGCCTCGATGGGCAGCTCGCGGCGGCCCCGGTCGACGAGGACGGCGAGGAGGATCTTCCGCGGACGGCCGAAATCGAGGATGGCGTCCATCGCGGCACGCACCGTGCGGCCCGTGTAGATGACGTCGTCGCACAGGATGACCGTGCGGCGCTCGACGGGGAACGGAATCTCGGTCTTCTTCAGGACGGGGGAGGCCGCGACCGTGGAGAGGTCGTCGCGATAGAGCGTGATGTCGAGGAGCCCGACGGGTATGCGCACGCGCTCGATGCGCTCGATCTCGGCCGCGAGGCGCCGGGCGAGCGGGACTCCCCGCGTTCGGATTCCGATCAGAACGAAACCCTCGGTCCCGCCTTCGGCCTCGACGATCTCGCGGGCCATGCGGGCGACCGCCCGCCCCTGGCCGGCGCCATCGAGCAGCCGGAGCTTCCGGTAGGTCCCCGCGGCTTCGCCCATGAGCGCGCGGACTATACAACCGATTCGGCGGCGCCGAACGCACCCCTTAACATAGGTCGCTGTCCGCCCTTTCGTCCTGCGTCTCGCCGCCCTCCGCCTCGATCAGCGTGACGCGGCCCTGAAAGGCCATGGAGTCGGCGGGAGAACCAGTTCGCGTTCGCGGCGGGCGAGGAGCCGCGGCTGCGGGGATCCCGTCCGCGCGATCTCCTCTTCGAGCGTGCCTCGCTGCTCGAAGTAGACGTCGGCGATGTACGCGCGCTGGAGGAGGAGAGAAGGAGAAGGAGAGAGAGAAGGAGAAAAAAAAGAAATCTGCTTAGAAAGGAGGAATCCGAGGGCCGCGTAGACCGCCGCGCCACAGAAAAATGCAAGCGCCACGCCCCCCCTTCCGCTCCCGTTCCTGTTCTCTTCCCTCTTCCCTTCTACGAAAATCTTCTCTTCTCTCTTCCCCACTAAGAAAAAATAAGCAGCGACACACACGATCGCCGGCAGAACGAAGCGCGCCGCGCCGGGCGCGACGAGATGCAACGTATTCGGCGCGGTCAATCCCCTTTCGAAGAAGAACGCCGCGAAAGAGCCCCAGGGCAGCGCGAAACCGGGCGGAACGAACGGAAACGCGAACGTCGTCGCGCAGATGGCGAGCGTCGAGGCTCCGACCAGAGCACTCTCGAGAAGTCCTCCCTTTCCGAACGCGAACGGAAAGACGAGGAAGGGCAGCGCCGCGACGAGATAACGCGGCCCGACGGAGAAACCTCCGTGCCAGTTCGGGTAGCCCGCGTAGAGAAGGAGAAGCGAGAGGGGGACGAGCCCGAGCGCGAGACGACCCGCGGAAGACACGTTGCGGCGCGACGAAAGAACCACTCCCGGCCACAAAAGGAGAAACGGCGAGAAGACGAGGAGGCCCTTAGACGGATCCGCGAGGAGTCGAAGCAGGATTTCCGGGGACGGCAGAGAAATGCCGAAGAGGCCGGCAGACGCGAGCGACCGGAAGCCGGCCGCGCGCTCGTGAGCGGAGGACAGCTCGAAGACCCCTCCGAAGCAGGCGAGGTCGTACGCGCCGAGAAGGGCGACAAAAGGGGCGCCTCCCGCGGCGAGGGCGAGAGCGCGCCGGGGAGCGGGAAGGACAGCGCAGAGGACGAGCACTCCCGCCGGCACCGCCGCGGGGTACTCCGAGATCACGGCAAGTCCAAGGAGCGCGCCGGCGGCGAGATCGCAACGGAACGAGAGGCGGGGATCTCCGGGAGAAAAAAGCGCGACCCATGCGCCGAAGAGGCACGCCGCTACGAGGGCGTGGGAAAAAAGGAGCAACCCGTACGTGAAGAGGGGTGTCGCGAAAAGAAGGGCGAACGCCGTGTCTGCTGCGCGCGTGGGGGCGGCTCCGAAACGCAGGGCAACCGGGTAGAGGACGAGGGCGAGAAACACCGCGGGCAGCGTGGCGCCGAAAAGCCGCATCGCCCACAACACAGGGCGCATCGAGGAAGGCGAAGGCGCGCCCGCGAACACCCGCGCGAGAAGGTAGCCCGGCAGCGCCATGAGCGTCGCGCCGGGCGCCTTGTTCGAGTAGACGCGCCCGTCCTTCTCCGAGACGTCCTCGAATGCCGGCCCGAGGAGCGGAAGCACGGAGGAAATCTCCGGCGTGCCACGCTCGACGAGCGACGCGGCGAGCGCCCAGCGCGTGAATTCGTTCGGCGAGAGAAAGTGCGGGTAAACAGGCACGGCGAGCACCGCCAGAAGGGCGTAAAGCCCCACGACGGCTCCGAACCTCGACCGCATCGCGTCAGTCTCGCACAGCGCCCGTGCAAAATGCGCCGGATGGACGTCGCGGATTTCGACTTCGTGCTGCCGCACGGATCGATCGCGCAGCGGCCCGCACCGCGCGGAGCCGCCCGCCTCATGACGCTCGACCGAAAGACGGGAGCGTTCGCCCACCGCTTCGTCGCGGACCTCCCGTCCCTCCTCGGCCCGGGCGACATCCTCGTCCTTAACGACACGAAAGTCATTCCGGCGCGAATTTTCGGCACGGACGAGAGAGGGAGAAGGACGGAATTTCTGCTGGTTTCGAAGATCGAACAGGAACCGGGGAGTTCGGATTTTTCTTTGAAAGGGGAAGAAGATGAAGACGAGCTTTGGCGCTGCCTCGCGAAACCGGGGAGGCGGGTGAAGGCCGGGAGGAGGTTTTTCTTTGAAGGTGGATGGGCGGCCGAGGCGCTCGCGAGTGGCGCGACGGCGCAGCCCGAGCCCCATCCACCTTCTAAGAAAAGCGCCCTTACCCGTCGCACCGAAGCCGGCCTTTACGCCCTCCGCTTCACGAAGAGCGGGAGCAAAAAGTCTTCTCTTCTCGATGATCTTGACGTTCTCGGGTCCGCGCCGCTCCCCCCGTACATCCACCGACCACTCGGCGTCGCGGACGCGCGGGATGCGATCGACTACCAGACGGTGTTCGGGGACCGGCCCGGCGCGATCGCGGCGCCGACCGCGGGCCTCCATTTCACTCGCGAGCTTCTCGCGGCCGTCGCCGCGCGGGGCGTCGAGGTCGTGCGCGTGACGCTGCACGTCGGCCTCGGCACGTTCAAGCCCGTGAAAGTTGATTACGTCGAGGAGCACCTCATGGAATTCGAGCGGGCGGAAGTTCCCGCGGCGACCGCCGAACGCGTCAACCAGGCGAAACGCGAGGGGCGGCGCATCGTCGCCGTCGGAACGACGTCCGTGCGCACGCTCGAAGCGTCTGCTCGTGCGCACGCGGGCCTCGTCGCAGCCGGCGCGTTCGAGACGGACCTCTTTCTCGTGCCGGGCGCGACGTTTAACGTCGTCGACGCGCTGCTGACGAACTTCCACCTGCCCCGCTCGACGCTGCTCATGCTCGTCTCGGCCTTCGCCGGGCGCGAGCACGTCCTCGCCGCATACGGCGAAGCCGTCCGCGAGGGCTATCGTTTCTTCAGCTACGGCGACGCGATGTTCATTTCGTGACGGCCGGCCCGCGTTCCGGGTTTTACGACTTTCCGTTCACCTCGGCGACCGCCACCTTGTTCAGCCCGCTGCACGCCAGGTAGAGCCGGCCGTCGGGCGTCGCGACCATGTTGCGCACGACGCCTCCGCCCGAAGGAATAGGCCAGCGCCGCGTCGCTCCGGTCTTCGGCTCGAGGACGACGAGCGTGTTCGGTTCGACTCCGGACTCGCTGTACCAAACTCTGCCGTCCCGAGTCGACGCGATGCCGTACGGCTGCGAACCGGGACCGCCGGGTGATGCCCACTCTTCCACTTTCGCGGTCCGGGGGTCGAGCCGACCGACGAATCCACGCGCAAAGTCGCTGTAGTAAATGAGGCCGTCCGGGTTGTTCGTCAGGCGGCGCGGGCGGGCGCCGGAGGGCAGCGGGAACTCCCGGATGTCGAGCGTTTTCGGATCGATCCTCCCGATCTTGTTGCTTCCGAACTCGCAGAAGTAGGCGGCCCCGTCCGGCCCGACGATGATTCCGTACGGCAGCGCGCCGGCCGTTGGAACCTCTTTCAACGCGACCTTGCCCAGAACGGGATCCAGCCTACCGACGAAGTTGCTTTGCTGCGCCGTGAAGTAAATGAGCCCGGCGCGATTGAACGCGAGGCTGTGGGGGTCGCGGGCGCGCCCCTCGGGCATCTTGTACTCGGTCACGTCGCCGGTCCTGGGATCGAGCTTCCCGATGTACCCCTTGTAGTTCGCCGTGAACCAGATGTTGCCGTCCTTGTCGGCGGCCAGGCCGTGCGGCCCGGATTCGGGCGTTTTCAGCGTGAACTCCTTGATGGCGCCGGTTTTGGGATCGAGGCGACCGAGCTTGTTCGCGAGCTGCTCCGTGACCCAGAGCGAGCCGTCCGGAGCGGCCTCCGGGTCGTGCGGCCGCGCGTTCGGCGTCGGGACGTCCCATTCCCGGATGGAGACCTTCAGGTCGTCCGCCGAGAGTCCGGTCAGACCGAGGGTGAGAGCAACGAGGAGGAGAGCCAGAAGCGCCGGAAGGAACCGAGCGACCTTTTTCATCGTGGAGATCCCCTCGACGCCGAAGCACGTTCCGGGCCGACCGCTCACGCCCCGACTCCCGGCCGATGGCGCGACGGTTGCAGCCCGAGGGACGGCGGGAAGGGCTCGTCCAGAACTTGCACGCTTCATTCGGAGGTCGACGATGACGATCCTCGGAAAGCACGCCGAACGCGTTTACGCTCTCATGCGCTTCATCGCGGGTGTCCTGTTCGCGTGTCACGGCGCGCAGAAGCTCTTCGGCTCTCTCGGGGGGCAGAAGGTGATCGGCAACACGCTGATGACGCTCGCGGGGGTGATCGAGCTCGTCGGCGGCGGGTTGATCGCGCTCGGCCTGTTCGCCGCCCCGGCCGCGTTCGTCGCCAGCGGGGAGATGGCGGTCGGGTACTTCAAGCAGCATGCCCCGAACTCGTTCTGGCCGATCCAGAACAAGGGCGAGCTCGCCGTGCTCTTTTGCTTCGTGTTCCTCTACATCTCCGCCCACGGCTCGGGGGCGCTCAGCCTGGATGCGACCGTCGGGCGACGGCGGGCTTGACCGCCCGCGACAATGGCGGCGCGGGCCCGAGGGCCGGCGCCGCCTTCCGGGGCGAATGCCAGTCAATACGACTGGAGGTAGCGTTCCACCTCCCAGGGGTGAACGCACGCGATGTACGTCTGCCACTCGGAGCGCTTGGCCTCGATGAATTTTTCGACGACGTGCTCGCCGAGCGCGTTCTTGAGGAGGTCGTCCTTCTCGAGACAGTCGAGCGCCTCGGAGAGGTTTCCGGGGAGAACGTCGATCTTCAGTCGCTTCTTCTCGCGCGCCGACATCTCGAAGACGTTCTGGTTCACGGGTTCACCCGCGTCGAGCTTGTTCTTGATCCCGTCGAGGCCCGCCGCGAGCATGACGGTGAACGCGAGGTACGGATTGCACGACGGGTCCGGCATCCGAACTTCGCAACGCGTCCCCATGCCGCGCCGCGCCGGGATGCGCACCATCGGCGAGCGATTGCGCTCGGACCACGCGACGTTCACGGGCGCTTCGTAGCCGGGCACGAGCCGTTTGTACGAATTCACGAGCGGGTTCGTGACCGCGGCGATCGCGCGCGCGTGCTTCAAGACGCCGCCGATGTAGTTCATCGCGAGGCTGGAGAGCTGGTACTTCGCCTTCGCATCGAAGAACGCGTTCTTCATGGACGCGCCGGACCCCGTGATGAGCGACTGGTGCACGTGCATGCCGGAACCGTTCACGCCGAAAATCGGCTTCGGCATGAACGTCGCGTGGAGGCCGTGGTCGAGCGCGACCTTCTTCACGATGAGCTTGAACGTCGTGACCTGGTCCGCCGTCGTGACCGCGTCGCCGTACTTGAAATCGATTTCGTGCTGGCCGGGAGCGACTTCGTGATGCGCCGCTTCGACCTCGAAGCCCATCGCCTCGAGCGCGACGACGATGTCGCGCCGCGCTTCCTCGCCGCGGTCCACGGGCGTGAGGTCGAAGTAGCCGCCCTGGTCGTGCGTGTCGACGATCGGGTCGCCGTTCGCGTCGCGGCGGAAGAGGAAGAACTCCGCCTCGGGTCCGGTCATGAGCGTGTAGCCGAGAGCCTTCGCCTTGTCCATCTGACGCTTCAGCGTCTGGCGCGGGCAGCCGGCGAACGCTTTGCCGTCCGGCTCGATGATGTCGCAGACGAGGCGGGCGACTTTTCCGTTCGGGTGCGACCACGGGAAGACGCGGAACGTGTCGAGGTCGGGCACGAGGCCCATGTCGGATTCCTCGATCCGCGTGAAGCCCTCGATGGAAGAGCCGTCGAACTGGATCTCGCCGTCGAGCGCTTTCTCGAACTGCGAACGGGGGACCTCGACATTCTTGATGATGCCGAGGATGTCCGTGAATTGGAGACGCAGGAACCGGACGCCTTGCTTGTCGCACTCCTTGAGGATCTCCGCCGCCTTCATGCCCATTCTTTCCCTTTCTTCCCTTCAGAAATTGCTCGTGCGGCTGGGATTCTGGGGTAAGGCAGCGAAGTTTTCCATGAATATTCAGCAAAATGCACATGGAACTGTGCAGAAATCGTATTAACGATAAAACAGTCCTGTTTTCGGGCGCCTTTTCTCGCGAAGCCGCGAGATGCGAGGATCGCATCATGACGATCCCTTCGCGCGAGGCCGCCTGGGCGCTCCTGACGGAATTCACGCACTCGCAGCCGCTCAGACGCCATGCGCTCGCAGTGGAAGCGACGATGCGCCACCTCGCGCGCGTTTCGGGCGTGACGGACGCGGCGGAGATTGAAACGTGGGGCCTCGTCGGGATGCTCCACGACTTCGATTACGAGAAGTATCCGACGCAACAGGACCACGTGTGGCGCGGCATGGAGATCCTGAAGGAGCGCGGATGGCCGGAGGAGGTCATCCGCGCGATCGGCGGACATGCTTTCTACACGAACATCGAGCGAAAGACGCGAATGGAGAAAGCGATCCTCGCGGCAGACGAGCTGACGGGCTTCGCGGGGGCGTGCGCGCTCATTCGACCGACGAAGAAAATCGCGGACGTCCCCGTCGAATCCGTCGTCAAGCGGCTCAAGGAGAAATCCTTCGCGCGTTCCGTCGACCGGACGTACGTGACGCGCGGCGCGGAAGAATGGGGCGTTCCCGTTCCCGAGCTCGTCGCGCTCGTTCTCGCCTCTCAAGTCCCGATCGCGGACCGAATCGGCCTCGGCGGCGCGCCCGCCGCCGACCTGCTGGATTCGCCCGTCCCGCCCGAACCTCCAGCTCCCTGACCCGGACAGCCATGTCCGAAAACGGCTAGTTTTTCGCCCGCGGGGGAGTAGATTCCCGGCGTGGACATCGAGAACGCCGCCCGCACCAAGGCGATCCTGAGCCGCGACACCCGCTTTTCGGGCCGATTCTTCGTCGGCGTCGTGACGACGCGCGTCTATTGCCGGCCCGGCTGCCCCGCGCCTCTTCCGAAACCGAAGAACATGCGCTTTTACACGTATGCCGCGGCCGCCGAAGACGCCGGGTTCCGCCCGTGCCGGCGGTGCCGGCCGGAAACCGCCCCGGGCTCGCCCGTATGGGACGGGACGTCCGCGACCGTTTCGCGCGCATTGAAGAGGATCTTCGACGGCGACGGCCATGAGTCCGTTGAAGCGCTGTCCGAACGTCTCGGGCTCGGCTCCCGGCACCTCAGGCGCCTTTTTGCGGAGCACGTCGGCGCATCGCCGGCGTCGCTCCAGCGCACGCATCGTGTCCATTTCGCACGCCGGCTACTGGACGAGACGTCGCTCCCCGTCTCGGAAGTTGCGTTCGCGGCCGGCTTCGAGAGCGTCCGGCGTTTCAACGACGCGATCCGCGCAACGTTCCATCGGGCCCCTCGAGAGCTGCGAAGAGCTTCGAAGGGAAAAGAGCGAGCGCCAGCGACGGGAATGCCGGAGAAGACGCTGACTCTCAAGCTGCCGGTCCGGCCGCCGTTCGATGCGACCGCCCTTTTCTCCTTTCTCAGAGATCGTGCTCTTCCGGGCATCGAAGCGGTTCGCGGTCACGCTTATTCTCGAACGATCGAAAGCCGCGGACGAGCGGGAATCGTGACGGTCTCACACGAAGCCGGACGGGAATTCCTGAGTCTTTCGCTGAATTTCTCGCCGGGCCCCGATCTCCTCGACTTCGTGCGCCGCACAGGACGTATCTTCGACGTCGACGCGGACCCGCTCGCGATCGGGACCGTGCTGAGCCGCGATCCGCTCCTCGCGCCGCTCGTCGCGGCCCGGCCGGGACTTCGCGTGCCCGGCGCCTGGGACCCGTTCGAGATCGCCGTCCGCGCGATTCTCGGCCAGCAGGTGTCCGTGCGCGGTGCGCGGACGCTCGCGGGACGGCTCGTCGCGGCGTTCGGACGGCCGCTCGAGGACGGAAGCGTGGAAGGCCTGACGCACGTCTTCCCGGGGCCGGCCGCTCTCGCCGTCTCGGACCTCTCCAAGATCGGCGTTCCCCGCGCGCGCGCGAACGCGATCCGGGCGCTCGCTTCCGCCGTTCACACGAAGAAGGTCGAGCTCGCCGCGACACGCGGCCTCGACGATCTCGAGCAGCGCCTCTGCGCGCTTCCGGGCATCGGGCCGTGGACGGCTCAATACGTGGCGCTCCGCGCGTTCGGCGAGCCGGACGCGTTCCCTGCGGGGGATCTCGGGCTCCGCCGGGCGCTCGAGACGGCGGGTGTTTCGGCGGATGCCACGGCGCTTCGCGCGCGTGCGGCGTCCTGGAGCCCGTTCCGCGCGTACGCGACGTTGCATCTCTGGAATTCACTTCCCTCCCGGGAGAAAAGGAGATCGGAATGAACCCCGTTCGGCTGAGAAAAACGGAAATCGAGACGCCCGCCGGCACGCTCGTCCTCGTGAGCCGGGGCCCGGCCCTCGTCGGACTCGTCTACAAAGATCGCTGGAAAGGGATGGAAGCGGACCTCCGAAGGAGATTCGGAGAGATCTTCTTAGAAAGGGAAGAGGGAAGCGGAGCCTCGGCGCGCGCCTTGCGCGACTATTTGGAAGGCGATCTCGGCGCTTTGGATTCGGTCGCCGTCGACACGGCTGGAACACCCTTTCAGGAAGGCGTTTGGAAGGCGCTTCGCCGCATTCCGGTCGGCGCGACGTGGTCGTACGCCCGCCTCGCGAAGGAGATCGGCCGCCCGTCCGCCGTCCGCGCCGTCGCCGCCGCGAACGGCGCGAACCCGGTTTCGATCGTGATCCCGTGCCACCGCGTCATCGCGTCGGACGGAAAGCTCGCCGGCTACGGCGGCGGGATCTCTCGAAAGCGCTGGCTGCTCGCGCACGAAGGGGCCATCCTCGCCTAAGGAGGCAGATAATCCGCCGGTGACTCCCCTTTTCGTCGAGAACGCGCTCGTCATCGGCATGACCTCGCCCTCGGACGTGACGCCCGGCGGGCACGTGCTCGTCGAGGACGGCGTGATCACGGCTCTCCATGGCGACGCGGAGCGCCGTGGGCGAGAGATGATTTCCGCGGGACGGCCCCTCGAGCGCGTGGATGCACGAGGCCTCTGGCTCCTGCCGGGATTCGTCCAGACGCACGTCCACCTTTGCCAGACGCTCCTCCGGAACGGTCCCGACGACCTGCCTCTCCTCCCGTGGCTGAGGACGCACGTGTGGCCGGGCGAGGCGGCGCACGACGAGGCGTCTCTCGAGGTCTCGGCGAGGCTCGGCCTCGCGGAGCTCGCCGCGGGCGGCACGACGTCGGTCCTCGACATGGGCACGGTGCGGCACACGGACGCCGTATTCCGCGCCGCGGAAGTCTCGGGTCTCCGCGTCACGAGCGGGAACGTGCTCATGGACGACCCGGCGACGAACCCCGAGGACCTGCGCGCCGGCACGGAAGAATCTCTCGAGGAGACGGAGCGCCTCGCGAAGAGGTGGCACGGCGCCGCCGACGGGCGGCTGCGCGTCGCGTATTGCCCCCGCTTCGCCGTCTCGTGCACGGACCGGCTCCTCAGGGCCGTCGCCGCGCGCGCGCGGGCGCACGGCTTCCTCGTGCACACGCACGCTTCAGAGAACCTCGAGGAGATCGCGCTGGTCCTCGAGAGGACCGGGAAGCGCAACGTGACGTATCTCGACGAAGTCGGGATCTCCGGAGCCCACGTCGTCCTCGCGCACGTCATCCACGCGGACCGCGAAGAACGTGCGCTCCTCGCCGCGCGCGGCACGGCGGTCGCGCATTGTCCGTCCTCGAACCTGAAGCTCGCCTCCGGCATCTGTGAAGTGCCGGAGTACCTCTCGCTCGGCATCAAGGTGACGATCGGGGCGGACGGCGCTCCGTGCAACGACCGGCTCGACGCGTTCACGGAGATGCGCCTCGCCGCGCTGCTCCCGAAGATCCGTGTCGGGCCCGCCGCGCTGTCGGCCTGGGACGTCGTCCGGATGGCCACGGCCGAAGGGGCTTCGGCTCTCGGCCTCGCCGCGGGCACGCTCGAGGCCGGCCGGCGGGCCGATCTGCTGCTCCTGGACCCGGGCTCGGGCTTCGCGGAGCCCACGACCTGGCGCGGCGACCCGTACGGGCCTATCGTCTACAGCATGGACCGGTCGCACGTCGTCGCGACGTTCGTGGACGGGATTTCACGTTACCGGCGCGGGGCGCCGTTTCCCTTGAAGCCTTCATCCGCGGAAATCGAGGCCGCCGTCGCGGCCCTGAAGCGGCGCCGGGTCGAACACGAGAGGTGAGCGCATGCCGAAGAAAACCGCTCCGTTCCTCAAGAACATCCTCGTCGGGACGGATTTCTCCGTTTGCGCCGCGCGAGCTTTTTCGTTCGCGGTGTCCCTCGCCGCTTCGCAAGGCGCGAAGATTCACCTCGTGCACGTGCTCGTCGAGCCCGTGCAGGCTTTCGACGTCGCGGGCGCGCTTCCCTATCTCGACGTCACGACGCAGAAGGAATGGGAAGACGCCACGAAAAAACGTCTCGCGGCAGCCGTGGCCTCCGCCGTCAAGCGCGGCGTCGACGCCACGTCGGAGTTCCTGTGGGGCCGTCCCTCGGACGCGATCGTCGACTCGGCCGTCAAGTCGAAGGCGTCACTCGTCGTCCTCGGCACGCACGGCCGCAACGCCTTCGAGAAGCTCCTCATCGGCTCCACGGCCGAGCGCGTCGTGCGCCTTTGCCCCGTGCCCGTCCTGACGGTCCGCGAGAAGCGCTGAACCCCGGATTCGCGGCGTTCACCCGTTCGGGACGTGCCAGAGGTCCTTCACGGCGGGATGGTCCCAGGGGATGCGCCACTCGTCGGGGTCCTTTGCGTCGAACGTGCGCGTCACGATGTAGAACAGCGCGCACGGATTCGTGAGCGGCCTGTAACCGTGCGCGACACCTTCCGGGATGCGCACGAGGACGTCGTGTCCGTCGCCGGCCACGACGACCTGCGTCCTGCCGGCGGTCGGAGAATCCTTGCGAACGTCGAACAGGACGAACTTCGCCTTCGACGGATGAGGGCAGAACCATACGTCCTGCTGCCTGAGGTGATAGTGAAGGCCCTTGACGTGGTTCTCGGCGTTCACGATCGTGAAGTTGATCTGGCCGACGGGTAGATCCCGAAAGAACTCGGCGAGGATTTCGCTGCCCGGATGGTCCGCCTGAGCGCGATAGACCTCCTGGAAGAAGCCGCGGTCGTCCACGTGTCGCGCAAGGCGATGGATCTTCACGCCCGCGAGGGGCGTCGGGGCGCCATACGTCTTGGCGGAAGACCGGAACTCGTCCGCGATGTCGCCCGGCGCGAGGGCCGGCTTGTGAGAAACCGTCATGCGTGCTCCCCGTAGCGACATTCTAAGCGGCCTCTGGTGTATCTTCCGCGAAACATTCCGGCGCCGCGCTGCGGACAGGAGGGCGAATCGTGCCTCAGAACCCGCTCTTTGCGACGAAGTCCATGGAACGCCTGATGGAAGAGATGAAGGGAGAGAACCGGCTCCGCCGGGTGCTCGGTCCCGTCGCTCTCACGGCCCTCGGCGTCGGTGCCATCATCGGGACCGGAATCTTCGTCTTGACCGGTGTCGCCGCGCACGACAAGGCGGGACCCGGGCTCATCCTCTCGTTCGTCCTCGCCGGATTTGCCTGCGCCTGCGCGGGGCTCTGCTACGCGGAGTTTGCGTCGATGATTCCCGTCGCCGGCTCCGCTTACACGTACGCGTACGCCACGCTCGGCGAGTTTCTCGCCTGGATCATCGGGTGGGACCTCGTCCTCGAGTACGCGATGGGCTCGGCCACCGTCGCAAACGGCTGGTCGTCGCATTTCATCGAGCTCCTCGATCTCTTTGGCATCGCCGTGCCGCACGACTGGATCACGCCGCCGTTCTTCGCGGGAAAGGGAATCACGCCCGGCATCTTCAACCTGCCTGCCGCCCTCATCGCGGTTCTCGTCACGATCATCCTCGTGATCGGTATCCGCGAGTCCGCCCGCTTCAATGCGACGATGGTGTTCATCAAGCTCGCCGTCGTCCTCTTCGTGATCTTCGCCGGCATCCGGTACATCAAGCCCGAGAACTGGCACCCGTTCTTGCCGTTCGGCTGGGGAGGGGTCGCCGCGGGCGCCGCCACGATTTTCTTCGCCTACATCGGCTTCGATTCCATCTCGACGCACGCCGAAGAGGCGAAGAATCCGAAGCGCGACGTGCCGATCGGCATCCTCACGTCGCTCGGTGTCTGCACGCTCCTCTACATCGCGGTTGCCGCCGTCCTCACGGGAATGGTTCCTCTCGACCAGATCGCGATCAACGCGCCCGTCGCGGAGGCGTTCCGGAGCCAGGGGCTGAAGATCGCGGTCTTCTTCATCTCGACCGGCGCCGTCGCCGGCATCACGTCCGTGCTCCTCGTCATGATGTTGTCGCAGCCGCGCGTCCTCATGGCCATGGCCCGGGACGGCATGCTTCCGCCCGGTTTCTTCGGCGCCGTCCACCCGAAGTTCCGAACTCCCTGGAAGTCCACGATCGCAACGGGTATGTTCGTCCTGGTCATGGCCGGTCTGTTCGGCATCGGCGCGCTCTCCGACATGGTCAACATCGGGACCCTCTTCGCCTTCGTCATCGTCTGCGCGGCGGTCATGATCATGCGCAGGACCCGTCCCGACGTGCCGCGGTCCTTCAAGACGCCGATTCTTCCGATCGTCGGGACTTGCGGAATCCTCGCGAACTTCGGCCTCATGCTGTCGCTCGGTTGGATCAATTGGGTGCGCCTCTTCATCTGGATGGCGATCGGCGTGTGCATCTATTTCGGGTACAGCCGGACGCGGACCGTCCTCCACCTGGCGCGCCTCGAAGCGGCGAAAGGCGGAATCACGAACCCGCCGATGTAATCCGGATGCCTTTCTTCCAGGATCCGCCCCGACTCGCGAACCAGTACGACGACGACCGGGTCCTGAGAGGGTTCCTCGCCCGGAAGCTTCCGAAGGAGACTCTTCGGGCCGTCGAACCCTCGCTCCGCGAGATGGGCGCTCTCGCAGCCGGACCGCTTTACGACCTCCTCCTCGCCGAGCCGGACGCAATCCCGACGCTCACGGGGTGGGACGCGTGGGGCCGGCGGATCGACCGCATCGAGCCGACACGCCTCTGGAAGGAAGCGGCTCCGCTCGCGGCGCGGATGGGGCTCATCGCGCTCGCGTACGAGAGGCCGTGGGGTTCCCTCTCGCGCTTCCCGCAAATGGCGCTGGCGTACCTGCTCGAACCCTCCTCCGGCGTCTACAGCTGCCCGCTCGCAATGACGGACGGCGCCGCGCGGACGCTCGAGGTCTCCGGAAACCGCGTTCTCGAGGAGCGCGCCCTGCCGCGTCTGACGAGCCGCGATCCGGCACGCGCGTGGACCTCGGGTCAGTGGATGACGGAACGAACCGGCGGCTCGGACGTGGGCATTTCGGAGACGGTCGCGAAGAAGACGCCCGAGGGATGGCGGCTCTTCGGTACGAAGTGGTTCACCTCGGCCACGAGCTCCGAGATGGCGCTCACGCTCGGACGTCCGGAAGGAAACCCGCCGGGCGGGAGCGGCCTCGCACTCTTCTACGTCGAAGCGCGCGACGCCTACGGTGCTCCGAACGGAATCGAGATCCTGCGGCTGAAGGACAAGCTCGGGACGCGAATGGTCCCGACGGCAGAGCTCCTCCTGGACGGCGCGGTCGCGGTGCCGGTGAAGGGACTCTCCGACGGAGTGAAGAACATCGCGCCCATGCTCACGATCACGCGGATGTGGAACGCCGTGGGGGCCGTCGCCGGCATGCGACGCGCGCTCGCGCTGGCGCGCGATTACGCGGGCCGCCGCGTGGCTTTCGGTGCTCCTCTCGCGGAGAAGGCGCTCCATCTCGACACGCTCGCCGACCTCCAGGCCGTGTTCGAAGGAGCGTTTCACCTCGCCTTTCGCGCCGTCGAGCTCGTCGGGCGGGACGAGGACCTTGGCACGGACGAGGCCGACCTCCTGCGCCTCCTGACGCCGATCGCGAAGCTGACGACGGGAAAGCAGGTCGTGTCCGTCGCGAGCGAGACCCTGGAATGCTTCGGCGGAGCCGGCTACGTCGAGAACACCGGCCTGCCCCGCCTGCTTCGCGACGCCCAGGTGCTGCCGATCTGGGAAGGAACGACGAACGTGCTCTCTCTGGACCTCCTGCGGGCGGCGGCGAAGACGGGCGGGCTCGCTCCCCTGTCGGCGGAAGTCGATCGGGCGCTTCGCGGCGTCACGCACCCGGAACTCGTCGCGGCGGGAGGGCGCGCCCGCGCGGCGGTGCGCCGCGCGGAAAGCTGGCTCGCGGGCACGAAGGATCAGGAGAACCTCGAAGCCGGAGCGCGGCGACTCGCGCTCACGCTCGGCCTCGCGCTCGAGACGGCGCTCCTCGTCGAGCACGCGAGCTGGGCGCTCGAGCACGAGGGCGACGCCCGCCCGGCGTACGCGGCACGGCGCCTCTCGCGCCGTCGCCTCGACCTCATCGACGACTCGTCGCCCCTCATAGAAGCCCGCACCCTCGGCCGCGACGAACCGGCTCCTTTCGAATAGCCCCGGCATGTCGCTAACATCCTCTTCGTGAAACGCGCGGCCCTGCTGATGCTCGTCGTCGGGGCGCCGCTCGTCCTGCTCTTCTTCCCCGAGCTCCGCCGCCGCATCGCACACAAACTGCGGTTCCTGCTACTCGTGTGGTCGGGGGCGGTGCTCTTCTTCGGGCTGGCCGGCGCGCCGGGGAGAGAGAAGAAGAGTTTCTTAGAAGGTGAATCGGGCGCGTCCATCGCCTGGTCTCTCTTGGGAGTGGCCCTGTTCGCCGCGGCGTTCGTCTCGGTCCTGCGTGATTTCCGGCTCTCTTCACCTTCTAGGGAATCTTCCGGCGGCGCGAAGCGCCGCTGATCGGCCTTCGCTATTCCAGCGAGACCCAGTCGACGCCGATCCCGAGCGCGCGCGTGTCGTCTCCCTTGCCGGCGTCCTTCGGGACCGTCGTCGGAGCGTGGAGCCACAGCCGGACCGGTTCGGGACCCGCGAGCGCGCTCAGGACCTCTGCCGTCAGAGGGAGGGACACCTCCGCGAAACCGACGTTCACGCGAATCGAGCCGGCCGGCACATCCCCGACCGATATCTCGACGTCGACCGGCGCCGCCACCGCGCGGGCCCGCAGGACGAGGCGCGAGGGAGTGAAGCCCGGCACGGGAGAGAACACGATCGACGCGGTGTCCGTCGTCCAGCGCATCTCGAGCCCCGCGTCCGCGATCTTCTCGCGTGAGAAGAAGCCCTCCGGGTCGAAGCGGCCGTCGTCGGCCGCGCCCAGCTCCGCCACGAGCCGGGGTCCCTGGTTCGGCCAAAGCGCTTCTGGCGCGTAGGAATACGTCGCTTCGCGAATCGTGAAACATCCCTTCGCCGGCCGCTTCGCTCCCTCGATCGGGGGCAGGTCCTTCGGGCGGTCGCAGGAGAGGATGTATTCCGTCGGCCCCGGCATCGGCCCGAAGATCGCGCGGGGCACGATCGCGATGTCGAAGGGCCCCGGCGTTATCCGGCGCTCGAGAAGCAGCCGCCCCGATGCCGCCTCGGTCACGCGCAGCGTCGTCTCGCCGACGTCTCCGGGCCTTTCACCGGAGAGAACGGCACAGAGCGGGCCCTGATCGGCGGGCACGTACAGGCGCGCGACGGGCCCCGCCCAGCGAAACGACGGTGCTCCGGCCACGGTCTCCCGGGCGCCGAAGCCCACGCCGAAGAGCGGCGGCGCGGGGTCGCGCACGGCGACGGACAGAAGCCGCCCGTTTCCGAGCGCCTCGGCCACGCGTCCGCTCCTCGTGTACGAGCGCCAGCGAGGATCGACCAAAGTTGGAGAGCCCCCTTCGCCCGTGAAGTCCGCGAGACGCACGAGCCGCTTGTTCATCTGGCGCGGCGCCTTTACGAGCTCTTCGTCCAGATAGCCCCATACGATCAGGCGGTGCTCCCAGCGCTCGGTCCTGAGGAAGGCACTGAAATCCCCGTCGGCCACGATCGTTTCGCGGCCGGCGTGCACCCAACGCTCGAGATCGCGCAGCGCGGCGATCGGAGGCGTCTCCTCGCGCGCGCTCGCGCGCACCGCGGGCCACGCTTCCCGCGCGAAGATGAGCCCGGCGAGGCCGGCCGCGCAGAAAGCCACGACACCGCGCCGGAAGAGCGCCTCGAGCCCCGCTCCGACCGCGAGGCCGAGAACGAGGACGAACGGCACCGAGTAGCGCGACATCGCGCGGCTGTGGAGGAACCACAGCGAGAGGAATGCGGGAGCGAGAACGAGGACGAGATCGAAGGAGCCGCGCCGCTTGCGCATCCCGAGCGCGAAGAGACCCACGGCCGCGACCGCGAGCACGACGAGCGCGCGCCGCCACGTCAGAAAGTCCCGTACGAGGAAGGAGTCGAGGAGCGAGCCGACGGTGCCCGTCGCGAAGGCGCGCGCCCGGAACCCCGTGCGCTCGGCCAGCGACGCGAAGAGCCCGGGCGTCCCGCCCGCCTGGGCGAGCAGCCAGACGAACCACGCCGCCGTGCCGGCGAGCGCCGACAACCCGAACGTCCAGGCGGCGTCCGCGCGATCGCGGCGAAGCATGAGCCGCCCCATGGAGAGAAGGAGGATCGGGAAGAAGACGAGGATGAGATGCGGCCGGACGCCGATCGCCGCGGCCGCGAGAAGCCCGGCGAAGAGACCGAGCAGGCGAACCCGCCGCGCGGCGACCAGGTCGCGCCAGCGCGTCTGATTCGGCGAGCGCCTCTCCTCCGCGGTTGCGAGGCACGCGAGAGCGCCGAGAAAGAGAGCCGTAGAGGGCGTGTCGGAGAACGCGCGGCCCCCGTTCACCCAGACGACCGGCAGCGCAAACGCGAAGACGACGCCGGCGAGAGCGGCCCAGCCCCCCACGACGCGCCGTCCCCAGACGTACAGCGCGGGAACGCTGCATGCCGCCAGCAGGGTGGACGCCGTCGCGAGCGCGTTGAACGGTGTGACGCAGAGTGGCAGCAGGGCCCGGCCGATCAGGATCCACACGGGAAAGCCGGGTGCCTGCGGCGAGAGATCGAACAGGTCGAAGCGCGTCACGGCGCCCGCGAAGATCGCTTCGTCGATCTCGCCCGGCGAATGCGCGAGCGCGAAGAACCGGGAAGCGGCGACGGCTCCTACGACGAGCGCCGCGAAAGCGAGCGGCGGCTCGCGGCGCCGGTCGCCTTCCCGCCGGAAGCGCGTCAACACCGTCCGAGTGTTTCATTTTTCGGGCTGCGCCGAAACAGTTACAATGAAGCTCGATGTCGATTCGACATCCCGCGGGATGAGCATTCCCCGCATCCTGCCTCGCGCCGAGCATCCGATTTCGCGCGGCTACATCGATCCCGACGCCTTGCGCGTCCTGTACCGGCTGCATCGCGCGGGCTTCAAGGCGTATCTCGTCGGAGGGTCGGTGCGCGATCTCATGACGGGTCGCACGCCGAAGGACTTCGACGTCGGAACCGACGCGCGCCCCCAGGAGGTCCGCCGCCTGTTCCGCAACTCGCGCATCATCGGGAGGCGTTTCCGGCTCGCGCACATCCTCTTCGAGGCCGGAAAGGTCGTCGAGGTCTCGACGTTCCGCAAAACTCCCGACTCCGTCCAGGGTGAACAGGGCCAGGAAGGGGACGATGATCTCCTCATCCGCTCGGACAACACGTTCGGATCGCCCGAGGAAGACGCCCTCCGCCGCGACTTCACGATCAATGGGCTCTTCTACGACATCGCGACGTACGCCGTTCTCGATTTCGTAGGCGGCGTCGAGGACCTCGAGCGGCGCGTCGTGAGGACGATCGGAGATCCCCTCATCCGCTTCCGCGAGGATCCGGTCCGGATGCTCCGCGCCTGGGAGTTCGCGGCACGCCTCTCCTTCCAGATGTCCGAGGACGCGCGCGCGGCCATCGCGGAGCTCAACCGCGAGGTCACGAAGAGCGCCGCCCCCCGCGTCACGGAGGAGCTGCTGGACCCGCTTCGGCGCGGCTGGGGGCACGATACGTATCGCCTCTGGTCCGAAGCGGGACTTCTCGACGCGCTCCTGCCCGAGCTCGGCGGAGCCGGAGCGGCGCGCGCGGCCGAGGAGTCGCCCGAGGGGCTTCTCTTCGCGCTTCTGCGGGAGATCGACGCGAAGCGGGCCCTGGGAGAGAGGCTCGAGGATGCAACGCTCCTCTCCGCCATGTTCCTGCCCGTCGTGTTCGAGGCCGTGCGGCGCCACGGGCACCTGACCGGCCCCGGCCAGATTCTTCTCGTGCTCGAGGACACCGTGAATCCGCTCGCGATCCGCATGGCCCTTCCGAACCACCTCACGCAGACCGTCAAGCACGTTCTCGAAACGCTCGGACGCCTCACCAGCACGCGCCCGGACGATCCCGGCGCGCGGCGTCTCGCCGGCAGACCCTATTTGAAAGCCGCCGTCGCCCTTCTCTCTCTTTATGCGCGTGCCTCGGGACGCTACCGGGAGCCGGCCTCGGCCTGGGAAGACGCCGTCGAGCACGGCGTTTCGTCGCATGCGCTCGCCGCCCCCATTCCCGATGCGCCCGTTCCGCCGGATGCCATCGGCGGGCTGGCGCCGGCCCGGAGGCGCCGACGCGGCGGCCGCCGACGCCGCCCCCAGGTCTCGGCAGCGCCCGTCTAACGCGCCCGGGTCTTCAGCCAGTCCGCGAGGTCGGCCTCGAGCCGCGCGTAATCCGCGCGCAGCGTCTCCCGCATCGCGTCCTCGACGAGAGAGCCTTCGCCCAGGCGGTCGAGAAAGTGCGCCAACGCCCCGTAGCCACGCGTGTCCTTCAGCATCTCGGCCGCGGCGAGAGAGATCGCGTAACCGCCGCGCGCCTGCGACGCGGAAAAACCGGTGAAGCCGCCTTCTAGGCCCTGGAGCGAGAACGTGCCGCGCGAGGCGTAGGAACCCCCGAGCGCGGACGCGAAGGGAGCGGACGTCTTGCCCTCCTCAACCTGCGCGAGCCCTTCCTGCAGCCAGGTCGGAGCGCGTCCTTTCGCCCGGAAGTGGACGAAGCTGTGCGTCATCTCGTGCTTGAGAACGGAGAGCAGTTGCGGCGTGACGCCCGTGATCCCGCGCGCCGGCACGCGCACTCGCCCGTCGAACAGGCCGTCGGCCCAGGCGGGAGCCTGCGTGGAAACCTGGAAGTCGCGCTCGGCATAGACCACGACCACGACTTTCTCGACGGGACCCGAGCCGAAGTCCTGGACGAGGTCGGCGTAGGCCCGTTCGAGCGCCGAGAGGAGAACGCCCTCGAGCCCCGGATCCACGCGCTTCCCGTCGTAGACGAGGAGGATGCTCGAGCTCGCACGCTCGGTATAACGCTCCTCGACGCCCGAGGCGCTGCGGCGGCCCGAGGCGTCCTGCTGCGCGGCCGCGGACGCGGCCGCGAGAAGAAGAATACACAGAATCGCCGGCTTCATACGGGAAAGCACATGGCATTCTAGGCGTTCGATCCGGAGCAGCGCGCCTCAGGGCTGCTTTGGCGCCGAAAGCAGCTTCAGCTCGATGGACACGACGTCGTGCACGGCCCGGCCCGGGCTGCGCGCCGAGATCAGCGAGGGAAAGTCCTTCAGGTCGAGCTCCGGGCCGTCGGCTGCCAGCACCTCGTCGACCGAGAACGCCGCGGAGTACCCATCGCGTCCCGTGACGACGAGAACGGCGGAGGAAAGAGCGCGGCGCGCCGCCGCGCCTTCCGTGGGCGTGCCGAGAAAATCGAATACTCTGCGAAGAGGGACGCGCGTCGAGTCGCCACCTCGAATCTCGGCAATGGTGATTTTCTTAGAAGGGGAAAAGGGGCCGAGCAGATCGATCGCCGGCTGCTTCGATGCCGCGGCGGCGCCCGTGCCCTCTCTACCATTCGCAGAAGATCTCTCTTTCTCCGCGCGCCTCCCCACGGGGCGCTCGACGAGCCTGTCGTCCGCGGGCGCGTTCATCGATCTCTTCAGGAATCGCATGCCGGCTTCCGCCGTCTTCCAGGTCTGGCGGCCCTTTTCGTCGAATCCGCGGTCCCATTGCGTGAAGCCGTCCTGCGCCAGGATCAGCACCGTTCTCATCGTCGCCGCGGATTTCACCGTCGAGGGGCAGTCCGTTCCCGGCATCTCCCCTTCCCAGAGGTCGCCCTTCTTCCGGAGCAGCACGGCGCAACCGGGTCGCTCACGCAGGTCGCTTGCGCCGTAGAGCGCGAGGGCGGAGGGATCGCGCCACTTCCCGCGCACGAGGATGGGGTCCTTGGGGTCGAAGGCGCGCATGCGCACCGCATCCCCGTCCTCTTCGAGGCGGTAGAAGCGCTGCTGGGTCGGCTCGTCGAGCCTCGGAGCGGCGGCCAGCTCGCGATAGACGACGAGAGCGCCGTTCGCGATCCGGCTCTTCGGCACCGCCACGACGACGACCCGGACGGCTTCCGGCGTGCCTTCGGAACCCTGGTCCTTCAGCTCGAAAGTTCCCGTGAGCCGGGCGGCGACCTCCGCGGCCCGGCCCCCGTCGGCGACGAGGGGCGCCGCGAGGAGCAGGCCGACGACGGCAGCCGCTCCCGGCGCTTTCACGCCTCTTCCTCCTCCAGGACCGTGCTCCTTTTCTCGGAGACCCGGCGCATGGAATGGTCGAGGATTCTCTTCCTGAGCCTCACGGACTTCGGCGTCACCTCCACGAGCTCGTCGTCTTCGATCCACTCGATGGCGAGCTCGAGAGGCATCGGGCGCGGCGGCGTGAGGCGGATCGCGAAATCCGAGCCGGACGAGCGCATGTTCGTGAGGTGCTTCTTGACGCAGGGGTTCACGACGAGGTCGTTGGGCCGCGCGCTCTCGCCGCAGATCATGCCGCCGTAGACCTCGATCCCGGGGGGCAGGAACAGCGTCGACCGCTCCTCGAGCCGCTCGAGCGAATGCGCCGTCGTCTCTCCCGCTTCCTTGCACACGAGCGCGCCGCGACCGCGGCCCGTCACCTCGCCGCGGAAAGGCTCGTAATCGTGGAAGACGTGATAGAGCAGACCCTCGCCCTTCGTGTCCGTCAGGAACTCGTTGCGGTACCCGAACAGCCCTCGCGTCGGGATCTTGAACTCGATCTTCACGCGTCCCGAGCCGTGGTTCGTCATGTTCGTCATCTCGGCCTTGCGCTGGCCCAGCTTCTCGATGACGGTGCCCATCGCGACTTCCGGAACGTCGACGACGAGCTCCTCGATCGGCTCGCAGGTCTGCCCGTCTATTTCCTTCAGGATGACCTGCGGGCGTGACAGCGCGAACTCGAAGCCTTCGCGCCGCATCATCTCGACGGTGATCGCGAGGTGCAGCTCGCCGCGCCCCGAGACCCGGAAGGCGTCCGGGCTGTCGGTCTCCTCCACCCGCATCGCGACGTTCGTGCGCAGCTCCTTCTGGAGGCGCTCGCCGAGGTTGCGGCTCGTGACGTACTTGCCCTCGCGGCCGGCGAACGGCGAGTCGTTCACGCGGAACATCATCGAGACCGTCGGCTCGTCGACCGCGATGGGAGCGAGTGCGACGGGATTCTCGAGATCGGCCAGCGTTTCGCCGATAGTGACTTCCTCGATGCCGGAGATCACGACGAGGTCGCCGGCGCTCGCCTCTTCGACCTCGACGCGCCGGAGCCCTTCGAACGCCATGAGCTTCACGATCTTCGCCTTCGCCATGGTGCCGTCCAGCTTGCAGACCGAGACCTGCTGGCCTGGCACGACGGTTCCGTTCACGATGCGACCGATGAGGAGCCGGCCGAGGTAGTTGTCGTAATCGAGAGAGGCCACGAGGATCTGCAACGGCGCCGAGGCGTCGCCGCCCGGCTCCGGAACCTCCACGAGAATCGCGTCCAGGAGCGGCCGGACGTCCGTCTCCGTGTGATCCACCTCGCGGCGGGCGAAGCCGTGCTTGGCGGACGTGTACACGATCGGGAAGTCGAGCTGCTCGTCGGTGGCGCCGAGATCGACCATGAGATCGAACACCTCGTCGATGACCTGGTGAGGCCGCGCGTCCGGGCGGTCGATCTTGTTCACGACGACGAGGGGCTTGAGCCCGAGCTCGAAAGCCTTGCGCAGGACGAAGCGCGTCTGGGGCATGGTGCCTTCGGCCGCGTC
This sequence comes from Thermoanaerobaculia bacterium, assembly GCA_963719225.1. Classification (GTDB taxonomy): domain Bacteria; phylum Acidobacteriota; class Thermoanaerobaculia; order UBA5066; family UBA5066; genus Fen-183. The sequence continues at coordinate 3,048,600 of CAVRAY010000001.1, forward strand.
CACGACGAGAAGCACCGCGTCCACCATCTTGAGGACGCGCTCGACCTCCCCCCCGAAGTCGCTGTGGCCCGGCGTGTCCACGATGTTGATCTTCGTGCCGTGGTAGTGGATGGAGGTGTTCTTCGCGAGGATCGTGATGCCGCGCTCCCGCTCCAGGTCGTTGCTGTCCATGATCCGCTCGGTGCCCGACATCGCCTCGTTCGCGCGGAACGTCCCCGACTGCTTCAGGAGGCAGTCCACGAGCGTGGTCTTGCCATGATCGACGTGCGCGATGATCGCGATGTTGCGGAGTCCGGACATGGAGCCTGCTTTCGGGACGCGGGGCCAGAAAGCTGGCCGCCTCGCGAGCCCTGCAGTTTACCAGAAGATGCCGGTCCTCCCGTTACTTCTTGTGCAGGCTGCTCGTCAGGAAGGCCACGAATTCCTTTCCTCCGGGCGCGAGATCCATCGTGAGGACCAGCTCGCCGTCACTCTTCCGGGAAAAGAGCATCCGCGCCCTCGTGCCGGCTTCGGCGTTCAGGAGCTCGCGCGACACGAGGCGCACGCTCTCGGGTCCGAATTCGACGTCGAACGTCCCGCTGATGCCCGTCGAGAAGAAATACGTGGCGACGTACCGCCGCTTCTCCCGGTCGTATGTGAAGTAGCCGACCTCCTCGATCGTCTCCTCCTTGCCGTCCTCGGCCGTCAGGATCGTGCTTCCGCGGTGGACGAGGTAATTCCCGGTGAATTCCGGCGTGAAGCGCGCGACGCGCCCTCCGACGCGCGCGCCGGATTCGGCGCTCCCCGACCACGATCCGATGAGGAAAGTGAATTCCTGAAATGGCCGCCAGGCTGCCACCGCGGCCGCCGTGGCCGGCGCGGGAGCCGCCGTGACGGGCGAGGGGGCCGCCGTGGCGGAGTCTGGGGCCGCCGCGGACGGAGTCGGAACGGGCGTGGGCGAGGGCAGAGTCTGGGCCGCGGCCGGAGCCGACGCCAGCAGGACGAGAAGCGAGAAACGGGCGGATCGGCTCCGCATCGACTTTCTGCCCTCCTCCGGAACTCTTGACGATTATAGACTTAGCAGCGCCCGAACCGCTGCGGCCGCTTTTTCGTTACGTCGACTCAGAGGACCCATGACCGCAGAGCCCCACCCCGACGCCGAGCTCGTGACCCGCTGTCAGAAGGGGGACGAGGGCGCCTGGGCGGACCTCGTCGCGTCGTACGGGAAGAAAGTCTACGGGATCGCCTGGCACATGACGTACGACCGCGCCGAAGCGGAGGAGCTGACGCAGGACTGCTTCCTCAAGATCTGGCAGAACCTCGATCGATACGAGCCCACGGAAGCCTCGCTTCTCGCCTGGATCGCGGCGCTCTCGCGCAACCTGTGCATCGATCACTACAGAAGGAGAAAGCGGGAGAAGGGCTTCTCGTTCCTCTCTGACGACGCGGTGTCGACGCTTCTTCCGGCTACGGACGATCCGCAGGCGGACGCCGTGCGCCGCGAACGCGTGCGGATGCTGCTCGACGCGATCTCCGAGCTGCCCGATGAGCTCGCCGAGGTCGTGATCCTGCGCGACCTCGACGGTCTCGACTACCGCGAGATCGGCGATCTCCTGCAGCTCGCCGACGGCACCGTGAAGTCGCGCCTGAACCGCGCACGAATCGAGCTCGCCCGCGTCGTTCGGGGGCGTGTCGGCGCTTCGATGGGAGACGGACGGTCGCTCTATTCTCCATTCGGCCCCCGCCCCACGACCGCCACCGGAGGCGCCCGATGAGCGCCGCCTGCCGCGCCTTCGAGCAGCGACTCGCCGAAGCCCTGGATCGCGCCGCGGAGGGCACCACGGCTGCGGCCGCACGCGCCCTCGCGGCCTCCGACCCGCACGCGGTGGAATGTTCCGACTGCGCCCGCCTCGCGACTCTCGTCGCCGGCCACGCGGGCGTCTTCGCGTTCCTCTCGCATCCCGAGCCGTCGACCGAGTTTCTCTCCCGGCTCTCGGAGACTCCGGCGGACGTCCGCGCGCGCCAGGAGGCTTCGGAAGTCCTCTCGTTCCTCACGCCGGGAGCGCTCGCGAGGCCGGAGCCCTCCCGCGCGCTCGTGAAACGTCTCCTCGCCGTACCCGCGCCCGCGCCCTCCGGCGCCCTGTCGAACGTCTCGCGCGGCATCTTCGGCAGGCTGAAGCCCCTCGTGACGGACTGGCGGTTCGCCGTCGCTGCCGCCTACGCGGCGACGTTCCTGATCGTCGCGCTCCTGCGCCTCGATCCGATGTCGGCGGCTCGCGGCGCGGCGGACGATCTGACGTCGGCGGGCGAGCGCGCGCTCTCCGAAGCGCGCGTCGCGGCGGTGCATCGCTTCGACGAGAGCGCTCTCGGCCGGGCCGCGGCGCCGATCACGAAGCGCCTCGACTATCGCGTCTATCGCGCCTTCGCTGCGGGCCGCGCCCGGGCGATCGCGTATTCGCAGCTCGTCTTCGAAAAGATCTTCGGCGGAACGGTCGACGCCCTGCAAGCCTCGCACGAGACGCCGGAACCTTCCGAGCCCTTTCGACGTTCTTGACGACAGGTGGAAACGATGAACGACACAAGCTCGAACCCTCAACCCCCGAACCCGCCTTCCCTCTCCCAGGCGCCGCCGCCTCCGCCGATCGCTTTCGGACCTGCGGCCGCGTCGCCGGTTCCGCCGCTGCCGAAGAACCCCGGCGCCGCGGGCGTGCTCGGGATCATTCCGGGAATGGGGCACCTCTACCTCGGCCTCTACCAGCGCGCCGCGATTCTGTTCGGAGTCTGGGTCCTCTTCATCTCGCTGGCCGGGCGCACCCATGGCCCGTTCCCGGGAATCGCCATTCCGTTCTGGATGGTGTTCTCCATCATCGACGCGGTGCGGCAGGCGAAGGCGATCAACATGACGGGAAAGCCGGAAGCGAACGTGCTCGGCTCAGACGAGCCCGTGCGCGTGAGCGGCAGCCTCACCGCGGGCCTTCTCCTCATCCTGATCGGCGGATTCCTGCTCCTCGACCGGTTCGCGACGATCGACCTGTCGTTCCTGAACGACTGGTGGCCGATCCTCCTCGTCGCCTTCGGGGCCTGGCAGGTGTTCCGCCACTACCAGTCGAAACGCGCCGAAAGCGGCCAATCGCCCGCGGCCTGAGCGCCCTCGTCGCACGGCCGATTGCGGGAGCTCAGTCCCCGAGCGAGGTGACGAGGACGATGGTCTTGGCGAGGATCGCGCCCGTGCGGGGATCGATGAAGTGGTCCTCGATGTCGATCTCCAGAGCGCCGTCCGCGCGGTTCCAGCGCGCGGATCGCCCTCTCTGGCCCGCGGCTTTCGCGACCGCGGCCGCGTCCGCCTGGATCGCGCCGCTCTTCATGCCGTCCTGAAGGTCGGCCTCGAGATTGCGCTCGGCGAAGATGAAGCGCGATTGCGGGATCTGCCTCTCGTAAGAGGCGACGCTCTCGTCCAGCGACTTCGGAGTCGTGAAGACCGCGATCTTGAGCTTGGAGAGGCGTTTTTTCAGCTCGGCCTTTTCCGCGGCACTTCGCGTCGTGTCGGCGTCGAGGCTGGCGAGGACCTGTTTCGTCTCGGCGGCCGCGCGGTCGGTCAACACCTGCGTGAGAACGGGATCGATCTCCCCTCCCGGAGGGAACGGCACGCCGGGAATCGGCGAGGCGGGCGCCGCGAGGGCCAGCAGGAGGGCGAGAGCGAAAGGCACGAGAGGATTCTAGCGGCCTTCGAAGGCCGCCCGCTCGCGATCAGCCCTTCTTTGCGCCCTTCGTCTCTTCCTCCGCCTTGATCCCGAGCTTGCCCAGAAGGACGCTCATGTCGAGGCCCAGGGCCTGCGCCGCCTGCATCACCTGGAACATCGTCGTGGGAACGGTGCTCGCGAGGCGGTTGACCGTGCCGTTGCCGTCTCCCGACCCACCCGAGTCGATCATGACGAGCTTGTCGATGTTTCCCAGAGGGGCGGCGACGGCGCTCGCGACAGGGGCGAAGGCCTTGATGATCTCCGGGTATCGCTCGAGGACGAGGAGAGCCCGGGCGGAGTCGTCCAGCTTCGCGAAAGCCTCGGCCTTTCGAAGCGCGCCCTCCGCCTCGGCGAGCAGCTTCGCCTTGATTCCCTCCGCTTCCGCGAGGAGCTTGGCCTTGTTGCCTTCGGCCTCGGCGAGGAGCTTCGCCTTGGTTCCCTCGGCTTCGGCGAGGAGCTTCGACCGCAGCGCGTCGGCCTGCCCGAGCCCCTCCATCGCGAGCCTCTGCTTCTCGCCGTCGGCGATCGCGATGATCGCGGACTTCTTGCCCTCGGCCTCGAGGATCTCCCGCTGCCTCGAGGCTTCCGCCTGCAGGATGATCTGCATCTTCTGGGCCTCGGAAGGCTTGACGACCTCCGACAGGAGCTGCTTCTCGCGCTTCAAGGCGTCGGCCTCGGCGACTTCCGTCTGCTTGCGCGTCCGGACCAGCTCGACCATCACCTCCTGCTCGATGACCTGCTGCCGGGCCCGTGCGTCCGCGAGCGGCCCCGACTGCTTCGCCGTGGCCTGCTGGGAGAGGACGTCCGCCTCGTACGTCGCCTTGCGGACGTCCCGCTCCTTTTCGGCCAGCGCGACGAGCGCGAGGTTCTCGTTCTCCTTCTCCTTGCCTTCCCGAAGGGAGGTCGTGGACTGGATCGTGGCTTCGCGTGCCGCGTTCGCCTCGCCGATCTGCGCGTCGCGCTTCACCTCGGCGGTTCGCTTCTTCCCGAGCGCCTCGATGTAGCCCTCGGAATCGTTGACCTTCTGGATCGTGAGGACGTCGACGCCGAGGCCGATCTTCGCGAGGTCCGACGTCGCTTCCGTCAGGACTTCCTGGTTGAACTTGGAGCGGTCGCGGACGATTTCCTCGACGGTCAGGCGGCCGACGATCGAGCGCAGGTGGCCTTCCAGGTTCTTGTACGCGATCTGCTTGATCTCGGCGGGCGTCGACCCGAGGAAGCGCTCGGCGGCGGCCGTGAGCGACTGCTCGTCGCTGCGGACCTTCACGTTCGCGACCGCCTGGACGCTCACGAGAACGCCGTCGATGTTCGGCACGTCCCGCACGTCGAGGTCGATCGGGAAAACGCTCAGGTCGAGGTACGTGACGTTCTCGAGGACGGGCCACTTCCAGCCCGCGCCGCCCGTCACCAGGCGAAACCCGACGAGCTTTCCGTCGGGCGTCTTGTGCTTTCGCCCGTAGAAGACGGCCACCTTGTTCGGCGGGACCTTGATGTAGTTGCGGACGGCCGTCATCAGGACGACGAGGAGCACGACCGCGACGAGGACGAGAAGGACGGGAAGGATGAAGGTGGACATGAAGAGAGGCTCCTTCGAGGGCTAACTCACGGGCTCGACGAGCAGCATCGCTCCGTGCAGCTCGGTGACCTTCACGAGAGCCCCTTCGCCGATCGGCTGCGGGCGAGCCGCCCTGGCCATCCGGCGCGTGGTCTGGGACTTCAGCCGGCACGTCACCTCTCCGACACCGTCGGCGGGAATGGCGACCGTGACCATGGCGGTCAGGCCCACGAGCTCGCGGTCCTCGATGAGGGAGCTCGCCTGCTGGGACCTGATGAGCTGCATGGCCGCGACGTAGATGGCGTACGTCGCGACGCCGGCGAGAAGCCCCCAGAGGGAGCTCGTGATGGGGGGCTTCTCGAGGTACCGCCCGAGGGCCCCCACCGTCCCGAACGTCAGGAGGAAGATCGCCATCGCGCGCAGGCTGAAGAACCCGACGCCGCCGACCTCGAGCTCGGGATGAGCTTCGAAATCGTGTCCCAGCAACGCCGAAGCGGCGGTCAGGAGGAGACCGATCGCCGCGAGACTGACGAAAACGAGCATCTGGCGCCTTTGGAACGGATTCTATCCCGTCTCAATCCCGGGTCTTCACGACGATCTCGGTCGGCTGCCCGGCGACGTAACGAAGCGAACATTCGGCGAAGCCTTCACATTTCACGCAGATTCCGTCACGGTCACCCTTGAAATCGATGGGCTTGCAGATGTTCACGCCGGGGACGACGAGCTTTCCGAGCTCGGCCGCGAACTCGCGCTGGCGCGGCGGCGGGTCGCCGCCTCCCTGAGTCGCCCGACGGAGGTCCTCGACCTTCGAGAACAGCTCGCGGTTGCGCCGCTCGAGCACCGCGTCCTCGCGCAGCGAGCCGGCCGATTTCACGGCGACGACCGCGGACTGCGCCGCCTTCTTCACCCGATACCGGCCATGGTGACGGATCCAGAAAAAGAGGAAGCCCGCGCCGGCGCCGGCGACGGTGACGAAACCTGAGCCCGGCCGCCCCGCGAGCGTCGCCTTCAGAAGCTCCCATCCCAGGAAGGCCACGGCCAGCCACGCGAGCCACTTCACCTTCACGGGGATCACGAACATGATCAGGAACTGCATGTCGGGGAAGAGGTACGCGTAGGCGAAGAGCATCGAGGCGCCCGCCACGACGCCCCCCGAGGTGAGGACGTTCCCCGTGGCGAGCGCGGCGAGAGACGCTCCGAAGGTCGAGATGAGCCAGAAGACCGTGAACTCGCCGGTTCCCCACTCGCCCTCCAGCGCGGATCCCAGGATGTAGAGGATGAGCGCGCCGAAGAAGAGGCCGAAAGGCTCGCCGTGGAGGAACTGGTACGTCACGAACGTCCACGGCCTCGCGAGAGCGGCCCTCGGATCGAACGCGAAGAGCCCGTACGTCTGCTCGGGGTTCATCTTCAGGAGGAAGAAGAAGATGAAGTGAAAGCTGCACAGCGGCAGCGTGAGGCCGAGCCTCGGCGCGAAGAGGTCGTTGCGATCGCTCATCCCCGCCGCCCGAAACGTCTCTCGAGCTCCTCGTGCGCGAAAGCGAGGAGGATGGGCCGGCCGTGCGGGCACGTCCACGGGTCGCGGCAAACGGCGAGGTCCGCGAGGAGCCGTGCGGCCTCGGCCGGCGCGAGCCGGTGGTTCACCGTGATCGCGCCGCGGCAGGCGAGGGACGCGGCGAGGACTTCGCGCCGCAGCGCGGGCGACGATACTGCGCCCTCGGGCAGCGCCGCGAGGCGCGCAAGGGTGTCGCGGAGGGCGGGAACGACCGAGGACGCCGGCGTCTCGGGAGGCGTCGCCGAGACGAGGAACGTGCGGTTCGAGAGCTCGGAGACGACGAAGCCGGCTTCCGCGAGGAAATCGTCCGAGCTCGACAGGAGCGTCGCCTCGTGCGGCGTCGCCTCGAACGTCATCGGCGTCAGGAGATTCTGGGAATGGACGTCCGAGGTCTCCAGTCTCTCGAGGAATCTCTCGTATCGCACGCGCTCGTGCGCGACGTGCTGGTCGATGAGCACCAGACCTTCCTCTCCTTCGGCCACGAGGAACGAGTCGCGGTACTGGCCGAGGAGGCGGATGAGGCCGAGCGGGGAGGGAGAAAGAGGAGAAGAGATTTCTTGTGAATATGGGGAAAGAGAAGAAAGAGAAGAGGAGATTTCTTCTGAATAGGAAGAGGGGGAAGGGCCGGGCGCGATCGCGTCGAGCAGCGCCTGCGTGTCGGCACGGTCCCGCCCCGCGCCCCAGCCGCCCGCGCCGTAGCGAGCCGTCCCCTCGCCGACCTCAGACGCGCCCCGCCAGCCTATTCCCCCTTCTAAGAAGTCTCTCTCTCCTCTTTCTCTATCGCCTTCTCTTCTTCCTCCGATGCCCTCGAACGCCTCCCCCTCCACCGACACCGCGCGTTTCCCGCCCGTCAGCGCCTGAACGAGGCCGCGGTGGACGAGCGCGTGCACGGTGCCCGAGTCGCGGAACCGGACCTCGAGCTTCTGCGGGTGAACGTTCACGTCGCAGAGCTCCGGGGCGCAGGCGAGAAACAGCGCGAAGCCCGCATGGCGATCCGAGCGCAGCACCTCGCGCGTCGCGAGGCCGACCGCGTGCGCCACGGTCGCGTCCCGTATGGCGCGGCCGTTCACGAAGAACCATTGGTGCGCCCGCGACGGGAACGTCGTGTCCGGCCGCGTGACGGCGCCCGTGAGCGTCATCCCGTTGAAGGCGAAGTCCACCTCGCGCGGGGGCGCGGGCGAGGCGAGGCCGAGGACTTCGCGAAACCGCGACGCGATTCCGGCCGCGGGAGGCAGATCGAGGAGGAGCCGGCTTCCCGCGCCGAGCGCGAAGGACACGTCCGGCCGCGACAGCGCGAGCGTCGTGACGGCCTTCACGACCGCCCGGAGCTCGGCGTCGGCGCTCTTCAGGAACTTGCGCCGCGCCGGGACGTTGCCGAAGAGGTCCTCGACGACGACGCGCGTACCTCTCGGGTGCCGTGCGGGCGAGACTTGCACGGGCGCGCCCCGTTCGGCGACGACCTCGGTCCCGAGGCCGGAGTCGTCCGGCGACGTCGTGAGGACGAGGCGCGAGACGGAAGCGATCGAGGGAAGGGCCTCTCCTCGAAAGCCCATGGTGCCGATCGAGGTCAGATCCTGGAACGTGCGGATCTTCGAAGTCGCATGCCGCTCGAGGGCGAGCCGCGCGTCCCCGGCGGACATGCCGGAGCCGTCGTCCAGGACCTCGATCCGCGTGATCCCCCCGCCTTCGACGTCCACGCGGACGCGCCGCGCTCCGGCATCGAGCGCGTTCTCCACGAGCTCCTTGACAGCGGACGCCGGACGCTCCACGACCTCGCCCGCGGCGATCTGGTCGACGAGCGTGTCGGGAAGAACGCGAACGGGTCCGCCCACGCCGGGGATGTTATCGGCTTCGGGGCAGGTCGCGTTCAGCGCTCCGCCATCGCCTTCTCCACGTCCGCGATCTCCCGCGGAGCCGAGCACGAGAGGCACTCCGGCCCTGTTTCGGTGACGAGGATGTCGTCTTCGATCCGAACGCCGATGTTCCACCACTTCGGGTCGACGCCCTCGCTCTTCTCGCGGACGTAGATGCCAGGCTCCACGGTGAGGACCATTCCGGGACGTAGCGTCGCGTTCGCCGAGAAGTAGCGCGTCCAGCGGTCCGTCGGATCCCCACTCTCGTAGCTCCCCGCGTCGTGGACGTCGAGGCCGAGCCAGTGCGACGTGCCGTGCGGAAAGAACGCGATGAACGAACGTGACCGTTTCACCTCTTCAAGCGTGCCCTTGAGGAGACCGAGCTTCACGAGCCCGTCCACGATGACCTCGTACGAGGCGTCGTGGACGTCGTGGTACTTCGCTCCGGGCACCGCCTTCGCGATACCTGCCTTCTGCGCCGCGAGGACGATCGCGTAGAGAGAGCGCTGCTCGGGAGAGAACGTGCCGTTCACGGGATAACTGCGGGTCACGTCCGCGGCGTAGAGCCCGTACTCGCACGCCGTGTCGTTGACGATCATCTCGCCGGCGAGCATCGTGCGGCTCGCGTCGGCGTAATGGAGGACGACCGAGTTCGCGCCCGACCCCACGATCGGCGCGTAGGCCATGCGCGCGGAGCCTCCCGCGAGGCAGCGCTCGACCATGGCGGCCTTGAGGGCGCCCTCGTTCACGCCGGGGCGCGTGCGCGCCATCGCGGCGAGGTGCGCCTCGCCCGAGAGCCTTGCCGCTTCGCGCATGATCGCGATCTCCGTCGCGTCCTTCACGAGGCGCATCTGCCCGAGGAGCGGCGTGACGTCGAGCGCCGGAAGCGGCTCGGTGCCGGTCTCCACGAGCGTCTGCCAGGTGGAGACGATCTTCTCGCGGAACTCCCTGTCGTGCGCATCGGCGTAATAGAGAGCCTTCGCCCCCGCGAGAAGCGCCCGGGATTCCTTCTGGAAGTCGGCGACCGGGCGGGCAGCGTCCGCCCGAAACTCCTTCGCGCCTTCGACGCCCGCGCGGCGTCCCGTCCACTGCTCCTCCGCCCAGTTCTTCGGCATGAGGAAGAGCGTGTAGCGTTTTCCCTCAGCCGCGCCCGGCCGGAAGACCGCGACCGCATCCGGCTCGGAAAAGCCCGTGAGATACCAGAAATTCGAATCCGGCCGGTAGGCATCGAGGTGATTGCCGGCGTGCTCCGCCGGGGCACGCAGCACCACGACCGCGTCCTTCGGAAGCTTTGCTGCGAGGGCCGTGCGGTGCGCGGCGAACCAGTCCGGACCGGGCGCGGGCGGCCCGGCCACGGCGAGCGCGGACGAGCAAACGGCAAGAACGACGAGAAACGTCGGGACGCGCATGAGACCTCCGAGGAGGGCAGTGTAAGGGCGGAGGACACTCCGTGGAGCCCTTGACGGCCGCCGCGTCGATATGTACCGTATTCCTGTACAGGAGGACCGAGCGTGCCGACCAGCGAAACGACCTACACCTACGCGCGAGCGAACTTCGCCGCAATCTGCGACGCCGTCGCTTCGTCCCGGGAAGCGGTCGTCATCCGGCGCCGCGGTGCCCACGACGTTGCGCTCGTCGCCGCCGACGAGCTGCGGAGCCTCATGGAAACGGCACATCTCCTGAGGTCCCCGAAGAACGCCGAGCGACTTCTGCGCGCACTGGGTCGCGCTCGGCGTCGAAGAGGCTCGCCGCGATCGGTCGTACACCTCCGCCGGGAACTGGGACTTGGCGGCGCCCGCTGACGCGGGCTTACTCCCGAAGGGACGCCGCGAAGCTGTCTCCCAGAAGGAGTTCCTGGAAGACCTCAGGTTCTGGGTCGACACGAACCGACGCGTTGCACTCCGGGCGCTCGATCTCGTCGAGGCGATCTTGCGCGAGCCCTTTCAAGGCCTCGGGAAGCCCGAGCCGCTGAAGTACCTCGGCCCCGGAATCTGGTCGCGCCGACTCACGGAGGAGCACCGCGTCGTCTACCTGGTCCGCCACGGCCGAGTCGATTTCCTCCAGGCGCGTTATCACTACTGATCGGATAATCTGCGGCATGAAAAGAGCTCTACGCTTCCTCCTCCTCGGCGCGTTCGCCTTCGCCGGCGCGGCGCGGGGCGAGACGCCCCTCACCGTCGGCACCATCGCCGCGAAGCCAGGAGAGAAAGTCTCCGGATGGCTCGACGTGCCGGCCGGCGTCGACGCGGGCACGAAGATCCCCGTGAGCGTGGTGAACGGGTCGAAGCCGGGCCCGGTCCTCGCGCTCGTGGCGGGCACGCACGGGTCCGAGTACACCTCGATCCTGGCCCTGCAGCGCGTCCTCGCCCGTCTCGACCCCGCCGCGATGTCCGGCGCGGTGATCCTCGTCCACATGGCCTGTCCGCCCACGTTCTACGGCCGGCGCATCTATTACGGCCCCGACGGCAAGAACCTGAATCGGATGTACCCGGGGAATCCGAACGGCACCGTCAGCGAGCGCATCGCCCATGTCCTCACGCGCGACGTCATCGATAAGTGCACGCATCTCGTCGATCTGCACTGCGGGGACGGCAACGAGTCTCTCCGCCCTTACAGCTACTGGATGACGTCGGGAAACGACGCGGTCGACAGGGTTTCACGCGAGATGAACCTGGCTTTCGGGCTGGACCACGTCGTGATCGACAACCAGCGCTCGCTCGACGCGAAGAAGAGCGTCTACACGGCGATGACGGCCATCCTCCGCGGGAAGCCGGCCATCACGACGGAGTCGGGAGGGATGGGGCAGACGGACGAAGCCTCGGTGCGGGCGCAGGAGGCCGGCGCCATGGGCGTCATCGGCTTCCTGAAGATCCTCGCGCGGCCGGTCCCTCTCGCGAAGCCGGTCTGGATCGATCGGTCGGAAGTCGTGCGGACGCCGGTGACCGGAATCTTTTTCCCGGCCGTCGAGAAGATGCAGAACGTCGCGTCCGGCGCCCTCCTCGGCCGGGTGACCGATCCCTTCGGGAAGGTCCTGCACGAAGCGCGGGCGCCCTTCGCCGGAGAGATTCTCTACGTGCTCGGAACGCCGCCCGTCAACGAGGGCGAGCCCCTCCTCTTCGTCGGGCACGTCGCGAGCGAATAGCCCCTTTCTTCCTTCAGAGGCTGCGATGCCGGAACGGACGGGCGTCTTTCCCGCTGTACGTCTCCACGACCTGGCCGCTGCCCCTCAGGAGGTACTTGTACGTCACGAGCCCGTCGAGGCCCACGGGGCCGCGGGCATGAATCCGGCTCGTCGAGATGCCGACTTCCGCTCCGAAGCCGTAGCGGAAGCCGTCGGCGAAACGCGTGGAGGCGTTGTGGAAGACGCCGGCCGCGTCGACACGAGAGAGAAACGCCTCGGCGGCGGCCGCGTCGGCCGTGACGATGGCCTCCGTGTGGTGCGAGCCGTATCCGTTCACGTGCTCCACGGCCTCGTCTAGCGACTCCACGAGCTTGACGGACAGGGTCGGCCCGCCGTACTCCGAGCGCCAGTCGTCCTCGGAGGCTGAAGCGAGATCGAGAGCGGAGGCGAGAGCCCGCGTCTTCGCGCACGCGCGGATCTCGATCCCTGCCTGAACGAGCCGAGTCAGCAAGGGGACGAGGAAACGCTCCGCCGCGTCCCGGTGGACGAGGAGAGTTTCGGCCGCATTGCACGCCGCCGGGTACTGGAGCTTGCTGTCGAGGACGATCGCCTGCGCCATCGCTTCGTCCGCCGCGCGATCCACGTAGACGTGGCAGACCCCTTCCGCATGGCCGAGAACCGGGATGCGCGTATGCGCCTGGACGTGCCGGACGAGATCGTATCCGCCGCGCGGGATGACGAGGTCGATGTGCTCGTCGAGCGCGAGGAGCGCGTCGACCTCGGCGCGCCCGGCCACGGACGTGAGCGCGCCGTCCGGGATGTCGGGGAAGGACGCGAGGGCCATCGTGAAGACGTCGAGGATTGCCGCCGTGGACCGAACGGACTCGCGTCCGCCCTTGAGGATCGCCGCGTTGCCCGACTTGAGCGCCAGCGACCCGATCTGCGCCACCGCGTCGGGACGCGACTCGAAGATCACCAGGAGGACGCCCAGCGGACACGTCACCTTCTCCAGGACGAGGCCGTCGTCGAGGAGCGTTCTGGAAAGGACGCGCCCGGAGGGGTCCGAGAGCGCGGCGACGGCACGGACGCCGGCGGCCATTCCGTACACCTTGGTCTCGTCGAGCTTCAGGCGTTCGAGGGCCGAGGGCGCGAGAGGATTTTCTTTGAAGGTGGTGCGGGCGGCGTCCATGTCCTCGGCGTTTGCGCTCAGGATGGCTCCGCTGAATCGCTCCAACCCGTCCGCCACCTTTCGAAGAAAATCATTCTTTTCGTCCGCCGGCACGGCAGCCAGCTTTCTCGCCGCCTCTCGGGCTCGCGTCGCGATTCCGACCGGTCCCATATTCCCTTCTAAGAAATCTCTCTCTTCCTCTTTCTCTCCCTCTTTCGTCATCGATCTCTCGTCCCGGCCTTCGGACCGAAGACGGTGCCGACCGCCTCTCCCGCGAAGAGACGATCGAGGACGCCGGGCGTCCTGCCGTTCGCGATGACCGCGACGCCGCCGGAGCCCGTCGCGATCCGCGCCGCGTCCAGCTTCGAGGTCATGCCGCCGCGGCCCCGGCCGCTTCCGCCGTCGGCATGCCGGACGATCTCCTCCGTGATCTCCTTCACGAACGGGATGAGCATGGCCGATCGGTCGTGCGCCGGGTTGCCCGTGAAGAGGCCGTCCACGTCGGAGAGGATGACGAGGACGTCCGCCCGGACCTTGCTCATGACGAGCGCCGAAAGCCGGTCGTTGTCTCCGAACAGGCCGCGCGCACCCTTGCCGTCGGGCGACTCCAGTTCCAGCGTCGAGACCGTGTCGTTCTCGTTCAGGATCGGGACGGCATCCAGCTCGAAGAGCTTCTCGAGCGTCGCCGAGAGGTTCTGGAAGCGCGTCCGGTCGGTGAAGTCGTCCTCGGTGAGGAGGACCTGAGCGGTGAGAAGGCCCATCTTCTCGAACCCCTCTTCGTACACGGACATCAGCCGGCTCTGCCCGATGGCGGCGCACGCCTGCTTGAGCGTGAGAGAGCCCGGCTTCTTCTCCAGGCGCAGGCGCTGTGCCCCGAGTCCCACCGCGCCCGAAGAGACGATCAGGACGTGCCGCCCCTGCTTCTTCAGGCTCCCGACGGACTCGATGAGCCCGTAGAGGCGTCCCAGCGCCACCGCGCCGTCGTCGCGCATGATCACGTTCGTCCCGGCCTTGACCACGATCCGCCTCGCGGCGGCCACGCGCTGCCGGATCCGCGCCTCGTCCATCCGGGGATTGTAGGGGCCGGGAGGGGGGCCAAAGCCCGGATCCGGACCGGGGAATCAGCGAACTTTTGCGGCTCGCATCCGTATATGCGGACGAGAGGTCCTGCATGTCCAAGAAACTCAAATGGATCCTGACGTCCGCCGGGGTCGTCCTGCTCGCGGGCGGGGGGGTCGTCTTCGCCTCGCGCGGCAAGGACAAGGCCAAAGGGCCCGACCAGCCGCCGTTCCGGATCGGGAAAGTCCAGGCCGAAGACCTCCAGGTGAGCGTGCGCGAAGTCGGGGTCGTCGATCCGGAGACGAAGGTCGACGTCAAGTCCGCCGTTTCGGGGCGGGTCGTCTCCCTGAAGGTCCGCGACGGCGCCGTCGTGAAGTCCGGCGACATCCTGGCCGAGGTCGAGCCCGACGTCACCCAGGCACAGTCGCTTTCCGACGTGAGAGCCGGAGTCACCCAGGCCGAGGTCGGCCTCAAGGACACGGAGCGCCAGCTGCGCTCGCAGGAGCGGCTCTTCAAGGACGGCCTCATCGGAGGCGAGACGCTGAAGGACTACGTCACGAAACGCGATCTCGCGGCCGAGAACCTCAAGGCCGCGCGCCAGCGCTACGAGATCGTCGAGGGCCACGGCATCCCGATCGGGGGCGACGCCGTCACGCAGCGCGCGCGCGTCACCGCCCCGATGTCCGGCGTCGTCATCACGAAAGGCGTCGAGCTCGGGGAGACCGTGACCTCGGGCGTGTCGTCCTTCAACGCGGGCACCGTCCTCTTCACGGTCGCGGACCTCAAGACGCTCCTCATCAAGGTGAATCTCAACGAGGTCGACATCGCGAAGGTGAAGGTCGGCCAGCCCGTCCGCATCACGCTCGACGCGTATCCCCAGAAGACGTTCACCGGCAAGGTCCGGTTCGTCGCGCCCGCCGCGAAGCTCCTCGACAAGATCAAGGTCTTCCCCGTCGAGATCGCGCTCGACGAGCTCGGCGACGCCTACCGCACGGGCATGAGCGCGAACGTCGAGATCCTCGGCGAGAAAAAGGACAAGGCCGTCTCGATCCCGCTCGAGGCGCTCCAGCGCCGCGAAGGCAAGACCGTCGTCTACCGCCTCAAGGAAGGCCTCGCCCCGAAGCAGATCGCCGCCGCCAAGGAAGGCCTCGGCGGCCGCGGCAAGTACATCTGGCTCTCCGACCACTGGAAGGACTATTACGAGGTCGTTCCCGTGACGGCCGGCATCGCGACGCTCGAGCGCGTCGAGATCGTCTCCGGCCTCAAGGGCACCGAGCAGGTCGCCCTCGAGGACCCGACGAAGAAAAAGGTCGAGAAGGACGATGACAACTGAGCGCTCGATCATCGAGACCGTCGGCCTGACGAAGGTCTTCGGAGCGAACGGCATGGCCGTCCACGCGCTCCGCGGGATCGACCTCACGGTCGCGCGCGGCGAGTTCGTGGCCCTGGTCGGACCGTCGGGCTCGGGCAAGTCGACGCTCATGGCGATCATCGGCTGTCTCGACTCGCCGACCGCAGGCTCGTATGCCCTCGACGGCGTGCCCGTCCAGGGCCTTTCGGGCACGGCCCTCGCACGCATCCGGAACCAGAAGATCGGCTTCGTCTTCCAGAGCTATAACCTCCTCCCCAAGGCCACGGCCCTCCGCAACGTCGAGCTGCCGCTCCTCTACGCGGGCGTCTCGCGCAAGGAGCGCCGCCGCCGCGCGCTGGAGATGCTCGAGCGGGTCGGGATCCCCGAGAAGGCGGGAGTTCTGCCGGCGCAGCTCTCGGGCGGCCAGCGGCAACGCGTCGCGATCGCGCGGGCCCTCGCGAACAACCCCGCGCTCCTCCTCGCGGACGAGCCGACGGGCGCCCTCGACTCCAAGACGGGCGGGGAGGTCCTCGACCTCTTCAAGGAGCTGCACCGGCAGGGAAACTCCGTGATGCTCGTGACGCACGACCCGCACATCGCGTCCCTCGCCGAGCGGCGGGTCGAGCTGTGCGACGGGCTCATCGTCGCCCCAGAGCAGAAGGCGGCCTGATGTTCTCCGGGGCCTTCCGCGAGCGCCTCTTCGGCGCCTGGGTCGAAATCCGCGAGAACCTCGGCCGTTCGACGCTCCAGACGCTCGGCGTCGTCCTCGGCGTCGCGTCGGTCCTCGGCGGGTTCTCGATCTCGGACAGCCAGCGGAAGCGCTCCGACGAGCGCTGGGTGAAGCTGGGCGGGATGGACCGCCTGAACGTTCAGCCGTCCCAGGCGGTCAAGGACGGCCAGCCGAGCGCGCTCCAGACCGCCAACCTCGGCCTCCGCAACGAGGACGCCGTCGAGGGCGACGCTCTGGACTCGAAGGCCACGACGGGGGTCGCGCAGCAGAAGAACGCCCGCGCCCGCGTCCGCTCGCAGTACGCCGACCAGGATCGCCAGATCACCGGGATCGGCGGCGACTACCTCGCCCTGAACGGGTACACGGTCGACAAAGGCCGCGGATTCACCGCGGACGACCACGAGAAGGGTCAGGCCGTCGCGATCCTCGGCGCGGAGGCCGCGTCCACGTTCTTCCCGACGGGCGAGGCCGTCGGTCAGACGATCCGCGTCGGTGACATCCCCGTCGTCGTCGTCGGGACCTTCGCCGAGAAGGTCTTCCGCTGGCGCAACAACCAAGGCAACCAGTTCGCGTGGAGGAACCGGATTGTCGCCGTGCCCTCCACGCTGGTTTCCACGCGCATGAACGGGGATCGCTGGCAGCGGGTGGACCGCGTCGTCTTCCGGATGCGCGACCTCAACGTCGGCGAGAAGCTCACGGAGAGTCTCACGGGCCTCCTCCTCGGAAACCACCGCCAGCAGGAGGACTTCCGGATCGACGACATCGCGGCGCGCATCCGCAAGCGCCGGAGCCAGGGCGACGTCTACAACGTCATCTTCATGCTGTCTGGAATCCTGTCGCTCATCGGCGGCGGGATGGTCAACGTCAACATCCAGATGGCGACGCTCAAGGAGCGCGTGCGCGAGGTCGGCGTCAAGATGGCGATCGGCGCCTCGGGCCGCGAGATTTTCAAGGGCTTCATGATCGAGGCGCTCGTCCTGACGGTCTTCGGCGCCTTCGCGGGCCTCCTCGGCGGCATCGCCTTCTCCAAGACGATCACGTCCTTCCTCAATATCCCGCTCTACATGCAGCCCGCGAGCTTCCTCTGGGCCTTCGCGCTCGCGGCAGGCTTCGGCTTCCTCTTCGCGCTCTACCCCGCGTGGAAGGCGAGCCGCCTCTCCCCGATGGAGGCGCTGCGGTATGAATGAAGAGAAGAAGATTTTCTTAGAAGGTGAATGCGGGCCGTGGCTCGTGCGCGCGGAGACCACCCGATGAACGGCGCCTTCGACACCATCGAAGAAATCCCTCTCTCCGTCCCCTCTGCCCCTGCCGAGCCGATGGCGCCGAAACGGCTCCCCTGGGGCGCCCGGCTCGGCATCGTCTGGGAGGTCGTCGTCGGAGGATTCGTCGAGCTCTGGGCCCACAAGCTGCGCTCGCTCCTCACGCTCACGCTCCTCATGCTCGGCGTCTTCGCCCTCGTCGTCATGACGTCCGTGCTGGACGGCGTCATGGACAAGGTCGCGATCGGGTTCTCGGGGATGAGCTGGGACGGCACCGTTGTCATTCAGCCCAAGCCGCCCGAGACGACCGAGGAGCAAAAGCGCTTCGCGATGAGTCCCGGTCTGCGCTACGAAGATCTCGTTCGCGTCACGGCGCCGCACGAGCGCGTCGTCGCGTTCCTTCCTCGCGCGACGAAGTCGACCCGGGTCCGCACGGCCGGGGGCCCCGAGCGCATCTGGGTCACGGGACTCACGCCCGACTACGCCCTCCTCATGAACCGGCCGATCGCGTCGGGCCGGGGCCTCACGGACGACGACCGCAAGAGACGCAGCACGGTCGCGGTCGTCGGCTCGACGCTCGGCGTGAAGCTCTTCGGTGGCGCCGATCCCGTCGGGCGCGACGTCCTCGTGGACGGGATCCCGTTCCGGATCGTCGGGCTGCAGGCGCCGCTCCAAATCTTCAACGAAGAGCTCTGGCTCGACTCGAACGGGCTCATGATCCCCCTCGAGACGTACATGGACCGCATGGACGCGGACCACAAGCTCACGAGCGTCGCCGTGAAGCTCCGCAAGCGCTCGGACCTCGACGAGGTCTCGGCGCTCGTCCTCGGCCGCGCGAAACAGGCGCACCACGGGATTCAGGACGTCGAGATCAAGGACCTCGAGTCGGAGGCCGCGCGCTCGTGGTCGGGGTTCCTCGACCAGATGTTCGGCTGGCGCGTCGTCCTCTCGAGCCTCGCGGCGACCGTCCTTCTCGTGGGCGGCGTGGGCGTCCTCTCCGTGATGCTCATCTCGTTCTCGGACCGCCGGTACGAGATCGGCCTGCGCAAGTCGCTCGGTGCCTCGGATCACGAAATCTTCGTTCAGTTCCTCCTCGAGGCGTGCGTCCTCGCGGCCCTCGGCGCGCTTGCCGGGACCGTCAGCGGCGCGGTCCTCTGCCAGGCGCTCTCTTCGAAATTCCCGTACGGCCTCGTCGTCAACCCGATGGGCCTCGCCCTGGCATGGGCCGTGGCGCTCGGTCTCGCGCTCGTCTTCGGCCTCTATCCCGCCATCCGCGCCTCGCGCCTTTCGCCGATGGAGGCGATGCGGTAGGTCCTAAGATCCGCGAATGGCGGCGCGCCGGAGAAGCAACGTCCATCCGCTGAACGGGCGTTCTCTGCGAGCCGCCGCGGCGCGGCTCAAGCGCGGGGAGCTCGTCGCGTTCCCGACGGAGACCGTCTACGGCCTTGGAGCGAACGCGCTGGACGAGCAGGCGGTCGCGAAGATCTTCGCCAAGAAGGGACGGCCGCGCGACAACCCGATGATCGTGCATGTCAGCGACAGAAAGATGCTTAGAAAGGTAATTCGGCGACTGCCGCCGCTCGCCGTGCGACTGGCGGCTCGCTTTTGGCCGGGGCCTCTCACCCTCGTCCTTTCCAAGAAATCTTCAATCTCTTCTCTTGTGACCGCCGGACGGGACACGGTCGCCGTCCGGATGCCGCAAGGCGTCGCGCGCGACCTCGTCCGCCTCGCGGGCGTCCCGATCGCCGCGCCCAGCGCGAACCTGTCCGGCCGCCCGAGCCCCACGACGGCACGGCACGTCGCCGAGGACTTTCCGGACATCTATGTCCTCGACGGCGGACCGACGGAGCACGGCCTCGAATCGACGGTCCTCGCGCTCGAGCCGCGACCTGCCGTGTTGAGGCAAGGCGCGCTGAGTGAAGAATTTCTTAGAAAGATGATCCCTGGGCTTCGCCGCAGCCACGCCGGCAACCATGGCGCGAGCCCCGGCACGAAGTACACACATTACGCGCCGTCGCGTCCCCTCATTCTCTTTCTAAGAAAATCTTCTCTTCTCTCTTACTCTCGAAGGCATCCCAACGCGCTCGTCCTCGGCCCTGCGCTTCTCTCTCCTCTCTTTCCGAAGCAAAGATTTCTTTCCCTCGGCTCTTCATCCGAAGAGATTGCGCGCGGGCTTTTCGCCGCGCTGCGCACGCGCCGCAAGGGGACGGAGCTCCTTGCGCTCGCCATCCCCCGCCGCGGCGTCGGCCGCGCGGTCATGGACCGTTTGACACGCGCCGCGACGCGCGTGGTGTGACGCGTGAATCCCTGGCGCGGCCTCGGAGGCCTCCCGCGTGCGGTCTGGGTGCTCTCGTTCGCCACGCTCGTGAACCGCTCCGGCACGATGTTCGTGCCGTTCCTCGTCCTCTACCTCACGCGCGCGCGCGGCTACACGCCGACGGCGGCCGGCGCGATCCTCTCGCTCTTCGGAGCGGGTGCACTTCTCGCGGCGCCGGTCGCCGGCCGGCTCGCGGACCGTTTCGGGCCGATGCGCATCATGCCGGGCTCCCTCGCCGTCTCGGGCGCGCTCCTCCTCCTCTTTCCGCTCGCGAGCGGCCCGGTCACGATCGCCATCCTCACGATTCTCCTCGCGTTCGTCTCCGAGGCCTTTCGGCCCGCCAGCCTGAGCGTCATCGCGCACACGGTGGTCGCGGACCGCCGCAGGTCCGCGTTCGCGCTCCAGCGCCTCGCGACGAACCTCGGGATGAGCATCGGTCCCGCCGTGGGCGGCTTTCTCGCGGAGATCTCGTGGCCCGCGCTCTTCATCGCCGACGGCGTGACGTCTCTCGCGGCCGCAGGCGTCCTTCTCGCGTTGTTCCCGAAAGAAGCGGGGGCGCCGGCGGCCTCCACGCCGGAAACGTCCGACGAGCCGCGCCGCGCCGGCCTGAGGGATCCGGCGTTCGTCCTTTTTCTCGCGGCCCTCGTGCCGGTTGCGATCGTGTTCTTTCAGCACGAGTCGTCGATGGCCCTTTACCTCGTGCGCGATCTCGGCATCGCGGTCTGGGTCTTCGGGCTCCTCCACACCGTGAACACGCTGCTCATCGTGTTCCTGGAGGTGCCGCTGAACCTCGCGACCGCGCACTGGCCCCACCGGCGCACGCTCGTCCTCGGATCAGTCCTGGTCGCGGCGGGGTTCGGCGCCCTCGCGTTCGCGCGCACGCTGCCGGCCGTGGTCGCGACGGTCGTGATCTGGACGTTCGGGGAGATGATGCTGCTTCCCGGCATGGCGTCCTACGTCGCCGACGTCTCACCCGCGAACAGACGCGGCGCCTACATGGGCCTCTACACGATGGCGTTCAGCCTCGCCTTCGTCATCGGCCAGCCGCTGGGGACGGCGCTCCTCGACAAGGCCGGCGGCCGCGCGCTGTGGTTCGTCATGCTCGCTCTCGGGCTCCTCTCGGCGTTCCTCTTCTCGCGCGTCCCGGAGCCGGAACGTCCCGCCGGGGAGGGCGTACGTCTCCCTACGCCCTGACGAAGTCGATGTAGCCACGCTCGACGTCCGTCGAGACGAGCTTGACGCGCACCTTCTCGCCGACCTCGAGGCCTTCGAAGCCGCGCACGATCTTGCCTTCCACCGGCGGCCGGAAGATGCGCGCCCACGTGCCTTTCTCCGAGGCCCCGGTCACGACCCCGTCGAAGCGCTCGCCGATGCGCGTCTCGAGGAGCAGCGCGCCCGCGGACTTGCGCAGGAGGCGCTCGACCTTGTTCGCGGCGTCCTCCTGCTCGGTGCAATGGACGGCGAGGGCGTTCAGCTCCGGGACAGAATACGGCGACGGGCGGCGTGCGAGCGCGGCTTTCAGGAGACGCTGCGTGATGACGTCGGGGTACCGGCGATTCGGTGCGGTGGAGTGCGTGTAGTCGCGCACCGCGAGCCCGAAATGGCCGACCGGCTCCCTGCCGGGCAGCTCGACGACGTATTCGCCCGCGCCCATGAGCTTCACGATGACGAGGGAGAGGTCCGGGAAGCGCAGCGGATCCGCCTTCCGGCGCGCCACGAGGAACTTCTCCAGGGCCTTCGAGTCCGGCTCCTCGGGCAGGGAGAAACCGTACTCCGCGGCGACGGAGACGATCCGCTGCCACCTCTCGGGCGAGCGCACGATGCGGCGCAGCGCGGCGAAGCCGGCCTCCTGGAGATAGCGGGCCGTGACGCCGTTCGCCGCGATCATGAAGTCCTCGATGAGCTGCTTCGGCTCGTTTTGCTCGTCGACCGTCAGATCGCGGATCTCCTCGCCGTCGAATACGGCCCGCGCCTCGATCGTCTGGAGGTCGAGCGCGCCCTGGGCGTAACGGAGGCGCCGGAGGCGTTGCGAGACGTCTTCCTGCAGGGTGATCTGCGCGTCGATCCCGGGGACCTTCGCCATCGCCTCCGGCATCTCCGCGCGCCCGTCGCGCCAGGCGTCCACGGAGTTGTAGGCGAGCTTCGCCTTGTTGCGCACGAGGGCGCGCGAGACGTTCGAGTCGCCGAGCGTGCCGTCCGCGTTCACGACGTACTCGACGACGACGGCGAGCCGGTCCTCGTCCTGGTTCAGCGAGGTGAGGTTTGTCGAGAGCTTCTCCGGCAGCATCGGAAAGATCCCGCCAGCCGTGTACACCGAGGTCGTGTTCCGGGCCGCGCGCGCGTCGAGCGGCGTCCCTTTCTTCACGATCGCGTCCACGTCCGCGACGGCGACGAACACTCTCGCCGCGCCGCCTTCCAGGACCTCGGCGACGGTCAGCTGGTCGAGGTCGCGGCTGTCGTCGTTGTCGATGGACGCCCAGAGCCGGTCGCGCAGGTCGCGAATGCCCGGCTCCTTCTCGCGGGCGGGCTCCTCGATGCGCTCGAGCTGTTGAACGGCGTCCTTCGGAAAATCCGGGTCGAGCCCCTTCTCGCGCATCGCGCGCCGCGCGATGTCGGCGAGGTCGGAGCGATGGTGCCGGCCTCTTCTCGTCATGCGGTGAATCTTGTCATGGGCGGACGAGGCTGACGGCCGCCGCGACGGCCTTCCTCCCCGCCGGCGACTTCGGATCGATGATCTCGAAATGCCCGCCTGGGACGCGCACGAGCCGCGCGTCGTCACCTCCGGCTTTCGCGCGGCCCACATAGGCGTAGCTGAGGTCGAACGGCACGATGTCGTCGCGCTCCCCGTGGACGAGGATCTGCGGGACGCCGAGCGGAAGGAGCTCGGCCGGCGAAGAGGAGAGATAGCGACCGGCCATGTCGCCCGGCGAGCCGCCCATGAGCGCGCCCACCGCTCCGCTCCCCACGCCGTCGCGGTAGGCGCGCGCGAGATCCGGGACGCCCGCGAGGGAGACGGCGCCTCCCACGCGAAGCGGATCAACCTCGAAGAGCGGATCCGTCTTCCAGATTCGCGGGCGCGCGGCGAGCCAGAGTGCGAGGTGGCCGCCCGCCGAATGTCCGATCGTGACGACGCGCCCGAGATCGAGCGGATGCGTCTTCGAGAGCGCACGCAGGTGATTCGTCGCCCGGGACGCGTCGCGGAACGTGCCCGGCCAGCCGCCGCCGTCTTCGCCGACGCGCCGGTACTCGATGTTCCACGTGGCGACCCCGGCCGCCGTGATCGCCGACGAGAGCCTGTCCATGAGATCGAGGCCGTAAGCGGCCTTCCAGAAGCCGCCGTGCACCACGACCGCGACGGGATGCGGCCCCGCGCCGCGGGGAAGGCGCAGCTCCCCGAACTGCGACTTTCCGGTTCCGTAGGAGATTCTGATTAGGGAAGAAGAAGAGGAAGAGGAAGAGGAGAAAAGAGAGGAAGAGAAGATTTCTTTGAAGGGAAGAGGGGCTCGGGCAAGCGCCCGGTTCGCGAGCGCCGCCGAAGCCGCGGCTCCGGCGCTCATGATCATTCTAAGAAAAACCCTCTTCGAACAATCCATTACGTCGACAGCAGTGCTGCTACGAACCGAGCTTCCTCCAGCCCTATTCACCTTCTAAGAAATACTCTCTTCGAACGATCCACTGAGCGAGAAGCTTACTTCCGCAGCGCCGCCTGCGCCGCCGCGAGCCGGGCGATCGGGATGCGGAACGGCGAGCAGGACACGTAGTCGAGGCCGATGCGGTGACAGAACTCGACGCTCGACGGGTCGCCGCCGTGCTCCCCGCAGATGCCGAGGTGGATGTCCTTGCGGGCGCCTCGCCCCAGCTCGACGGCCATCTTCATGAGCTTGCCGACGCCGACCTGATCGACCTTCTCGAAGGGGTCGGCGGGCAGGATCTCGCGCCGCACGTACTCGGGCAGGAACTTGCCCGCGTCGTCGCGCGACAGCCCGAAGGTCGTCTGCGTGAGGTCGTTCGTGCCGAAGCTGAAGAACTCGGCCTCCGCGGCGATCTCGTCGGCCGTGACCGCCGCGCGCGGCAGCTCGATCATCGTGCCGAGGAGGTATTTGACCTTGATGCCTTCCGCTTCGAACACCTTCTTCGCCGTGTCGCGCACGATCCTGGCCTGGTCGGCCAGCTCGTGGACGTGGCCGACGAGCGGAATCATGATCTCGGGCCTCACGTCGATGCCTTCCTTCTTGACGCGGCAGGCAGCCTCGAGGATCGCGCGCGTCTGCATGCGCGTGATCTCGGGGAAGGAGATGCCGAGGCGGCAGCCGCGGTGCCCGAGCATCGGGTTCATCTCGTGCAGCTCGGCGACCTTGCGCGCCACCGTGCTCACGTCGACACCGGCCTCGCGCGCCACGCTCTCGCGCTCCTTCTCGCCGTGCGGAAGGAACTCGTGGAGCGGCGGGTCGAGAGTCCGGATCGTGACGGGGCGCGAGCCCATGGCGCGGAACAGGCCGATGAAGTCGTCGCGCTGCATCGGAAGGATCTTGTCGAGCGCGCGCTCGCGGTCCTCGGTCTTGTCGGCGAGGATCATCTCGCGCATCGCCGTGATGCGCTCGCCGCCGAAGAACATGTGCTCCGTGCGGCAGAGGCCGATGCCCTGTGCTCCGAACGCGACGGCGTTCGTGGCCTGGTCGGGCTGGTCGGCGTTCGCGCGCACCTTCAGGCGCCGCGCCTTGTCCGCCCATGACATCAGCGTCGCGTAGAGCCGGTAGACGCCGCTCTTCGCGGGATCGAGCGAGCGGTCGAGGAGGACCTGCAGGACCTCGGAGGGCTTCGTCGCGATGCGGCCCTCGATGACCTCGCCCGTCGAGCCGTCGATCGAGAGCCAGTCGCCCTCGCGGACGGAGCGCGGCTCTTTCGCGCCGGGCGACGCGACCGTCATGACGCGCTTCTGCGCGTCGATGCGCAGGGCCTCGCAGCCCACGATGCACACCTTGCCCATCTGGCGCGCCACGAGCGCGGCGTGGGACGTCATGCCGCCGCGCGCCGTGAGGACGCCCTCGGCCGCGTTCATGCCCTTGATGTCCTCGGGGCTCGTCTCTTCGCGCACGAGGAGAACCTTCTCGCCGCGGCTCGCCCACTCGAAGGCGTCGTGCGCCGTGAAGACGACGCGTCCCGTGGCGGCGCCCGGACCGGCGTTGAGGCCCTTCGCGAGACCCTGTCCCTTGGCCATCGCCTCGGCTTTCGCCGCGGGATCGAAGATGGGCCTGAGAAGCTGGTTCAGGGAGTCGGGGTTCACGCGCAGCACCGCCTGGTCTCGCGTGATGCGCTTTTCTCCGACCATCTCGACGGCGATGCGGACCTCGGCGAAGCCCGTCCGCTTGCCCGTGCGGGTCTGGAGCATCCAGAGCTTTCCGGTCTCCACGGTGAACTCGATGTCCTGCATGTCGCCGTAGTGGTCCTCGAGCTTCTTCCGGATGCCGAGCAGCTCCTTGTAGACCTTCGGCATCTTTTTCTCGAGCGTCGCGATCTTCTGCGGCGTGCGCACGCCGGCCACCACGTCTTCGCCCTGGGCGTTGATGAGGTACTCGCCGTAGAAGACGTCCTCTCCCGTCGCGGGGTCGCGCGTGAACGCGACGCCAGTTCCGCAATCGTCGCCGAGATTCCCGAACACCATCGACTGGACGTTCACCGCGGTGCCCCAGCTCTCCGGAATCCCGTTGAGCTGACGGTAGACCTTCGCGCGGTCGTTCATCCAGGAGCCGAACACGGCGCCGATCGCGCCCCAGAGCTGCTCGAGAGGATCGTCCGGAAAGGTCTTTCCCGTGCGCTTCTTGATCTCGGCCTTGAATTCGCGCACGAGCTCTTTCAACGCCTCGACGGGAATCTCTGTATCGAGACTCACTTTGAACGCGCGTTTCTTCTTCTCGAGGAGGACCTCGAACGGGTCGCGCTCGTGCCTGTCAAGAGGTTTCAGCTCGAGAACGACGTCCCCGTACATCGCGACGAAACGGCGGTAACAGTCCCAGGCGAAGCGGGGGTTTTTCGAGACTTGCGCCAAACCTTCGACCGTCCTGTCGTTCAATCCGAGGTTCAAAATTGTGTCCATCATGCCCGGCATCGAGGCCCGGGCCCCCGACCGGACGGACACCGTCAAGGGGTTCTGCGGATCTCCGAACGTGCGCCCCAGCTTCTTCTCGATCGCCTTCAGATGGATCGCGACCTCTTCCCGCAAACCCTTGGGGTAGCTCTTCTTGTTGTCGTAGAAGTATGTACAGACTTCGGTCGTGATCGTGAAGCCGGGGGGCACCGGCAGGCCGAGACGACCCATCTCGGCCAGGTTCGCACCCTTGCCTCCGAGCAGGTCCTTCCGTTTCGCGCTCCCCTCGGCGGCTCCCGCGCCGAATGAGTAAACGGCCTTCCTGGGTGCCGATTTGCCCTTTTTCTTCGTTGCCATCTGATCCCACCCCTCGATTCCGAATGTCGGACGATAGCGTTGAATTCCGGTGGCTTGCGAGAGCTCCGGTTGACCCTTGCCGAAAAGCGGGCGTAGCATATAGGGGCTCTTCTCAGAAGGGGAAAGATGTCCCGGAACTTCGACGAGATCGTGTCCGACGAGGTACTGAAGCAGCGCTCCCGTTTTGCGCCTGCCGAGGTTCCTGTCCCGGCGCGGCCCGTGTGGAACTGGGAAGAGCTGAACGCGAAGTTCCGCCCCCGCCTCATTGCCGCCGGCGTCATCCGTTTCGGCCTCTCGCAGGATGACTGCGAGGGCGCGGCGCAGACCGTCTTTCTCAAGGTGCTCGCGATGAATCCGCGCGTGCGCGACCCGAAGGCGTACCTGCGCGCGGCGTTCCTGAACCAGTGCAACAACATCCTGCAGGCGCGCGAGAGGCGCGGCGTCGGGGATTCCGACTCGGGGGTCGTGTTGCGCGAGCTCAGGCTCGCGGAATCGGGAGAGATCGAGCTTCGGGCCGAGACCGCGCCCGTTTCCGACCGGACCGGCCCGATGCCGGCGGTCCGGCGCACGCTGTGGGATCGCATTCGCGCCGGACTGGCGACGGTGACGCCGTGAAGCACGACGACGTCTTCGACGCAATCCTCGAGGCGGAGCTCGTGCCAGAGCTGCCGCCTCAAGCCATGGGCCGTACGCTCCCCTTCGTAAGGGCGAACGCCCACGCCTCCGTCGAAGACATCTACCGGCTCTCGCAGGACGCGGAGAAGCCCTCCGAGCTGATCCTGAAGGCTGCGCGATCCGGCGCCGACGAGCTCGCCGCCACCCTGCGGTCGCTGGACGGCAAGCCCTACCGCGGCTTCGCGCTGCTCTATGCGGCGCAGAAGGCATTCGCGCTCGTTCCCGAGGATCCGGCCCGCGCAAATCTGGTTGCCGACCTTCTCTTCGAGGAGGGTGCGACGCTGGCGGCAGCGGTTCCCGATTCCCGTGCATCGACGCCAGCACCTCGCCAGGCAGTCCAGGCAGAGGCCACCCTCCTGAGAGCGTATACGTTCCTTCAATCCAGTGAGCCTCTCCTCGCTCGGGCGGCCGTGACCCCGGCTCGCGAATATTTCAAAGAATCGGGCGACCTCGGTTTTGGCTCGGCCCTCTGCGATTACTACGAGGGTCAAGCCGCGAGCTACTCTCGCGACTACGAATCTGCTGAACGCCTCCTAAACAGCGCTCTCGGGACCTTTTCGGAGTTCGGCCAGGATCATCTCCACGCACGTGCTGAAGTCGCGCTGGGAACTCTCTTTCTCCACCGCGGCGATAACGATCGAGCACTTCAGTATCTCGAGCGGGCCGCGGCACGTTTCGACGCGGAACAGGATGCGCAGTTCCTCGTCCCGACGCTCAACAACCGTGCTCAGTGCCTCATGCGCCTCGAGCGGTTCGATGAGGCGCGGGCGACCCTGGCGAAGTCCATGAACCTCTGCCTGCGCTTCGGCTTTCGCTCGCATCTCCTCTTCGTACGGAACGGTCTCGCAGAACTCGACGTGCGCCGCGGTCAGTTCAAGCGCGCTCTGCGCACCTTCGGCGAAATCGTCAAGGAGGTCACGGCCCCGATTGACGTCGCGTTTGCTCGCCTCTATATCGCCGAGTGCCACGCCCGTCTCGGCAACCTTGGACCAATGGCGACGGAAATCGAGGCCCTTCGGCGCGAGCGTCAGGAGAATCCCTTCGCTCCCTCACCCGCTTTCGGCGAACTCTTCGTCTGCC
Source organism: Thermoanaerobaculia bacterium (assembly GCA_963719225.1). GTDB lineage: Bacteria > Acidobacteriota > Thermoanaerobaculia > UBA5066 > UBA5066 > Fen-183. Next base: position 3,076,481 of record CAVRAY010000001.1, read on the forward strand.
TCGACCAGGGAATGCTCGACGCAGACCTCATCGCGCACGTCCGGGAGTACTTGCAGGACCAAGAGAACGGCACGAAGCGCGCATACCTTCCTCTGAGGCTCGTCGGCTAGACACAGCTGCCAACCTGTTGCGAATTTACTCGGCCGCCTTCGGGCGGCCGATGTTTTTTCGGGCGTCGGGGGTCAAAAGGGCCTTTGTCCCCTGTCCTAGTAGGTGAAGGGCAGGTGAAACGAACACCTGCCCGGCTTCGGGGTAGGAGGACGCATGGACTTTCTTCTTATGTTTTTTGAGCTTTTTCCAGGTTTTCTGATGGGTGAATCGGGGCTTGCCGGCGGACGCCCCAGAGGCGTATCGATCAGCTCGACCCCCATCGGGATCAGTTCGACGCCCATCGGAATCAGCTCGACGCCGATTGGCTGAAGGAGCCCTGGGTAGAAGGAATTTGGATGACGCCGCGCGGCGGCGTCACGGGAATGTTTCGCCCGCAGGGAGGAGTATCGACATGCTGAGAAGCCATCTGCCGAAGGAAGAGCCGGCTGGCGACGTCACGCTGTCGTTACAGCTCCACGCGCCGCAGCCGGTCGTCGTGTCGAGCGCGACGGAACCAGGAAAGGTCCTCCTCCACCTCGAAATCCGAAACAAGTCGAATCAAGCGTGGGAGGGATCCACGGAAGCGGGTCCCCTCCTCGAGATGGTCCTCCTCGACTCGGAGGGCCACGAGCGCTCCCGGCAGACGCGCCAGTGCCGGATGCTCGCCTATCCCACCCGCCTGGAGCCCGGGCGGGGATTCAACCTCCCCCTCTTCTTCACCCTGCCCGGGCTCTCCTCTTCCGGCGAAGACTTCCGCATCGAGATTCGCCTCGTGCCCGGCCGCGAAGTCCTCACCGGCCACCTGCGCGTCGAGCCGCACTGACGGCTGCGGGGCTTCGCCCCGTTTGACCTCCTTCCACCCTTTTCGGCATGATCCCCGCGCGGTGATCCCAGCGAAGAGTTCCGTTTCGTCTCTCATCGGCATCCCGACGCAGCGTCCGACCGCCTGGTGGCTCGAGACGCTTCGAAAGCGCGCCGAAAAGATGTACGGCGAGCACCTGGACCTCTCGCAGCCCGTCGAGTTCGAGTCCGAGGAAGAGCGCCTCGCCTGCATCAAGTTCTTCAACGCGGCATACCGCGCCGAGGAATCCGGAAAGGCCGGAGCGCACCGGCTCGCCGATGAAGTCCGCGCGTGGGATCCGGACCTCGCCGAATGCCTCGTCCTGTACGGCAACGAGGAAGGCTGGCACCGCGAGCTCCTCGACGAGTTCCTCGGACACATCGGTGGCGGCGTGACCGCCATGGGCCGGATGACGAGGACGTTCTACGGCGTCTACGCGAAGGCCGAGCGCATGGAATCGATCATGCTCACGAACCTCATGTTCGAGACGATCGGCGCCACGACGTACCGGCTGTCGCTCCGCCGCGTGAAACAGCCGCTCGCGCGGCAGGTGCTCACGATCCTCACGCGCGACGAGTCGTTCCACGTGCCGCTCAACGTGCACTTCATCCGCGAGATCCTCAAGCACTACCCCGAGCGCAGCCGCGCGCGCCTGAAGGCCATCTACCAGATGGTCTTCCACTCGCTCGTTCTCCTGTCCCTCGGAAGCCGCAAGGTCGCGCAGGGCTTCGACCGGATCTCGTGGAAGGAGCTGACGTCCGCCTACGTCGAGAACCTCGGACGTCTCTTCGTGAACGAGCCCGACCTCGACTTCGCGCCGCCGCGCCACCTGCTCGCGGCCTTCGGCATGTCGCGCGGCAGCCTGACGAACACCGGCGGCGTCGACGCGATCAGCGTCGCGGCGGCCGAGGCGGCCGCGCGGCGCGAAGACGTCAGCGTGACGCCGCTCTAGAAGGCGCTTTCGCCCGGAGAGGGGCCGGTCCCAGACCTTTCACGAGGCGGTACGCCCCGGCAGGCAGCTCACCGAGATCCTGCGCCGTTCCATCCGGCCACCGCACCGCCACCTTCGCGGAGGAAGCCGTCCCCAGTCCGAAGTGAAGCGGCTGCCACGAGCCGCTCGCGTAGGACGGCACGACGTAGAACTGCTTCGTGCGTCCGTCGGCCGTCACCGTCGTTCCGAGGACCGTCTTCCGGTCGGCGCCCGCGACCGGGAGGATCTCCAGCGCGCGCCCGCCGGGAGCCGTGTTGCGAAGAACGATCGCGGGCACGTCGATCGGGTTGAAGACCAGGTCTTCCTTCCCGTCGCCGTCGAGGTCGCCCGCCGAGAGCCCGCGCCCGACCACGCTCATGCGGCCGAGGTCGCCGGACTCCGCCGAGACGTCGCGGAACTTCATCTCTCCGGGCGCGCTCTCGTTGTGGAAGAGAAACTGCCGCTGCGCGTAGCTCCTCTCGCCGACGGCGAAGTTCCGGGCTCGCGGGTTGAACCACTTCGCGACGACGGTGAAGAGACGCGAAAGGATCTGGCCGCTCGAGACCGCGAGGTCGTCCTTGCCGTCGTCGTCCCAGTCGAGCGCCACGACGCCCCACTTCGAGAGCGGGAGGACGGGATCGTGGTCTCCCCCGAACGCCTCGATCTCGCTTTCGGCGAACGTCGCGCCCTCGACGTTGCGGTAGAGGGTGTCCGGCTCGTTCGCGTAGTTCGTGACGTAGAGGTCGGGCCGCCCGTCTCCGTCGAGATCCGTCGCGACGAGCCCCATGCCGCTGCGCGTCCTCCGGCCGAAGGCCGTCGTGCTGCCTTCCACGGGATAGCCCGTACCCGTCTCGTCCGAGACGTCGCGGAATCGGCCGTCCCCTTCGTTGTGGAAGAGGGTATTGCGCCACTGGTCGTTCGCGACGTAGAAGTCCGTGCGTCCGTCGCCGTCGTAGTCGAGCGCGGCGGCTCCGATCGTCTTGCTGGCCGGGTCCCTCGTGCCGCTCGCGTCCGTCACGTCCGCGAATTTCCAGTCGCCGAGGTTTCGGAGCATCTGGTTGTCCTGCCCCTTGTACTCGTCCGGCGTCATGAAGGAGGTGGCCTTGGCCTTGGACTCGCGGTCGGGGTCCGTCTCGAGGTAGTTCCCGATGTAGACGTCGGGAAGGCCGTCGCCGTCGATGTCGAGGGCGGCGAGCCCGATCGTGAATCGCCCGCCTTCGAGGCCCGTTTTCTCCATCCTCTCGAACGTCCCGTCGCCCTTGTTCCGGAAGACGAGGTTCGCCTCGCCGGCGTTGCCGATGACGAGGTCCGGGAAGCCGTCGTTGTCGAGATCGGCCCACATCGCGGTGACGCCCCAGCCGCAGGCCGCGATCCGGGAGCGCTCCGTCACGTCCTCGAAGGTTCCGTCGCCCCGATTCCGGAAGACGCGCGTGCAGTCGGCCAGAGGCTGCGTGCGCCCCGCCTTCCGCCACTTCGAGCCGCTCTTCACCTGCTGGACGAGGACGAGGTCGAGGTTGCCGTCCCCGTCGAAGTCCGCGAGCGCCGCGCCTCCGCCCATCGTGGGAATGAGCTTGGCGTCGATGATGTCGCCGTGAAAGCGGAACCGCACGCCGGACGCTTCCGTGACGTCCGTGAACAGGGAGCCCGTGACGCTCTTCCTTCGGGAGTTCTGTTCGTGGAGGAGCACGCTGCACGCCAGGCCGCCGGCTGCCGCGACGAGGACGACCGCGAGAGCGAGAAATCGACGCACGAAAGACGAGTATAGGGTGCGGAATCGGAGAGACCGCTTCAGCGAGTCGCGGAAGCGGCGGGAGCCGCCTCCCGCGCGTTCGCCGGCGGGGGACCGTCTGCGTCGAGAAGCTCGATCTTCTCGAGAGAGGGGATGTTGAAGCTCCCGACCGTCGCGAAGGTCAGCACGTTTTTCTTCGTTTTCGGGTCGAGCTTCATGTGATACGTCGTGACGGCGTACGCGCCCTCCGGGAGGAACGAGGCGACGCGCACGTCGAGCGGCATTGCAGGAGCGTCGACCGTAAGCCCGTTCGCCGACAGGACTTCTTTGAGAACGTCCCACGGGATCGGGATCCCGCGCCGCGAAAACGAAAGAAATTGAGGCGGAAGAGGCTTGCCGGATTCTCTCCGGACGACGAGCCCCGCGAAGACCGACGGCGCGCGCACGCGCACCGGCATGCGGCAGTCCTCGGCGTGCTCGCACGACGTGGGAGTCGGCAGGAGCTCCATCGCGAGGGCGCGGCCCGGCGAGATCACGAAGGCGGGCCTTCCTCCGTACCGGTCCCCGCGCAAGCGGAGCTCGCCCTGGGAATCGGTGCTCCCCACCGTCACGACCGCACCCATACGGCCGACGCTCGAGTAGTATGTCAAAGGAGACGCCAGGATCAGAACCGTCGCGCCCGCCACGGCGACGTCGCTCTCATCCGTCGCGACGAGGACGAGGTCCTGCGACCCTTCGACGAGGATGTCCACGCGTCGCATCTCGTCGCGGACGACGGACACCTGACCGACGTCCTTCGGGTAGTGCTTCTCGCAGTTCGCGGCGACTCGCACGGCGCCCTCGGCCAGGCCGTACTCGTGGACGAGCCCCTCGGAATCGGCGTTCCGGATCATCGACCGGGACCCGCCTCCGCCCTCCTGGTCCCAGGTGATTTCGACGGGGCAGCCTGGGAGCGGGTCGTTCGTCCGAGCGTCGCGGACGGCGATCTCGAGACCGGTGGCGTCGAGCTCCAGCTCGAGACCTTCCACGACAGGCTTGTCTTCAGTCAGCTGCGTGAGCGGGCCGCCCCAAGCCACGGCCTTCGGCTCGCTCGAGTCCGCTTTCAACCCGATCTTGTTTCCCGACCTGGAGACGACCTTCAGTTCGAAGGAGCCGTCCGCAGCCGACATGGCCGTGGCGGCCGTGCCCTCGCCGAGGCCGGCCACGAACTCGATTGCCTCCACGTGCGCGGCGACCAGCGCTCCGCCGTGGAGGCGCGTCGTCCCGCGAAGAGTCCACTCGCCGACGGCCAGCTCCAGGACAGTGACCGGGGAGTCGCCATCGCTCGCGACCTCGACCGTCTCGTGGGTGCCACCGACGCCCGGCACGTGCAGCTCGACCTGATGGAAGCCGCCGTCCACTCGCGGGAATCGGGCCCGGCCCTCGTCATCCAGCGGGCGCCGCCGAGCATCCCCCGGGCGGCAGCTCGATCTCGCCCTCTGGATTGCGCACCGCGCGAGGGTGACTTCCGGCCGCGCCTCGCCCCGCCGTCCGGCGAGGCCATTCACGCGGACCTCCACGTCCTGGTTTGGGACGAGGACGATGTCGCGGAGACCTTCCTCGAAGCGGGCGCCGAGCTTCAGCGTCGCGACGCGAAACCCTGGTCCGGAGACGCGCAAGCTCGATGGCGATTCCGCGGGGAAGAGTCCGAAATCGAGGAGGCCGTTTTCGCCCGCCGGCGCCGCGCGGCGCGCGAGGAGCGCAGCAAGCGCGCGGTTCGACGTCTCGAACGCCGCGCCCTCGAGGCGAGCGCCCTTGACGGGACTCTTCGCGGAGCCCTCCACGGCGCGGATACTCAGTCGCCGGCACTCGGCAGGCTTCGCCGGAACCCGGGTTTCATGTCCGGCGGAGACCTCGGCGTCAGCGAAGAGGACGGGCAGCGCGGCGCCGCGCTCGATCGCAAGTGCGTAGCGTCCCGCCGGAAGCCGGAAGGACGACCACGGGATCCCATCCGCCGTCCCGTGCGCGGCTTCGGTGATCTCCCACTGCGACGTTCCGCGAAACTCCGGCGGAACGAGAGCGGCGGCGAAAAGGCGTGGCCGAGGCCCGCCGGTCACGTTCACGCCCGTCACGCGGGCGAGCCCCGACGGGAGAACGTGGATCTCCACGCTTCCGCCCGCTCTGAGAAACACCCGTTCGCTGAATATCTCCGGGCCGAGCGCCTGCGCGAAGAAGGCCCCTGTGGGAATCGCCGGGCTCGCCGCTCCCGACGTGAACTCGACGATTCCATCCTTCAGCGTCTTGCCATCACGATCCGTGAACGTCAGGCGCACGAACGCCTTCGCAACGGGAACGGGACGCAATTCGAGCCTGATCGAAGTTTCGGCTCCGGCAGCCGCGATCTGCGAGATCAACGCGACGACGAGCAGATTCATGGAGATCCTCTCGGTTCCATCCAGTCTACGTTCCAGCAACTCGACTCGTCTAAGATTTGTCGCGGAGGTTTTCGCATGGGCGAGAAAGTCACCTTCACCGTGGACGGGCAGACGGGTGAAGGGTGGTTCGCGAAGCCCGTCTCGGGAAACGGGCCGGCCGTCGTCGTGATCCAGGAGTGGTGGGGACTGGTGCCTCACATCAAGGACGTCGCGGAGCGCTTCGCGAAGGAGGGCTTCGTCGCGCTCGCGCCCGATCTCTACCACGGCAAGACGACGACGTCCCCGGACGAAGCGGGGCGGCTCCTGATGGAGATGGACGTGGAGAGCGCGAGCCGGGAGATCGCGGCGGCCGGCGCGTTTCTCCTGGGCCGGCCCGAGTGCTCGTCGAAGAAATTCGGCGCCGTGGGTTTCTGCGTAGGCGGGGCTCTCGCGCAATACGCCGCGACGACGAACCCGAACGTGGGTGCGGCCGTGAGCTTCTACGGCGGGTTCAAGAAGCTGACGATCCCCTGGGAGGGCCTCTCCAGCCCGATCCTGATGATCTACGGCGAAATGGACGAGGGCGTCCCCGCCTCCGGGGCGAAGCCGCTCGAGGACAAGCTCAAGGCGCTCGGGAAGAAGGTGGAGACGATCATCTTCCGCGGCGCCCCGCACGGCTTCTTCAACGACACGCGCCCGAACGTCTACCGGGAGGAATGCGCGAAGGACGCCTGGCAAAGGACCGTCGCCCACTTCCGCATGCATTTGGTCTAGGACCGCGAGGCACGGGACGCCGTATTCCCTAGAATCCGTTCGTGGCGATCGAGACGCTCCGGACCGTCTGCAACCGGGACTGCCCCGACGCGTGCGGGCTCATCGCGACGGTCGAGGACGGGAAGCTCGTCCAGCTGGGCGGGGACCCGGCACATCCCGTCACGCAGGGCTTCATCTGCTATCGCACTTCGAAGTTCCCCGAGCTCCAGAATTCGAACGAGCGCCTCACGGCGCCGCTCATGCGGCGCGGCAAGGACTTCGTCGAGGTGTCGTGGGAAGAAGCGCTCGGCTCGATCGCCGACCGCCTGCTCGCGATCCGGAAGGAATCGGGTCCAGCCGCCATCCTCCACTACCGCTCCGGGGGATCGCTGGGGCTCGTGAAGTCCGTCGTGGATTACTTCTGGGAGCTGTTCGGTCCGGTCACCGTCAAGCGCGGCGACATCTGCTCCGGCGGAGGCGACGCCGCGCAGACGACCGACTTCGGCGAAGAGGAGTCGCACGACCTCTTCGACATCCTGAATTCGAAGAACATCCTCCTCTGGGGTAAGAACCCGAACGTCTCGAACATCCACATCCTGCCGTTGCTCCAGAAGGCGAAGAAGGCCGGGGCGCGGATCCTCCTCATCGATCCCGTCCGGCACAAGGCCGAGAAGATCGCCGACCGGACGATTCTCGTTCGCCCCGGAGGCGACTTCGACCTCGCGATGGGAGCTGCCGCGCTCCTCTTCGCGCGCGGGCAAACGGATGGGGACGCACCTTTTTATTGCGACGACTTCGAGAAGTTCCGGGCGCTCGCCCTTTCCCGCACTCCGGAAAAGTGGGCGCGCGCCGCCGACGTGAGCCTCGAGGACGTCTCCGCGGTCGCCTCGGCGCTCGCGGAGAAGCCCTGCTCGATCCAGGTGGGCTGGGGCATGGGCCGCAGGATGAACGGCTCGGGCATCGTCCGGGCGCTCGACGCGCTCTCGGGAGTCAGCGGGAACATCGGCATCCCCGGCGGCGGCGTGTCGTTCTATTTCAAGAGGCGCGGCGCTTTCGACACGACGTTCCTAAAGAAGAACCCGCCCCGCACGATCTCCGAGCCGCTCCTCGGCCCGGGAATCCTCGAGGCGAAGGATCCGCCCGTCCGCGCGGTCTGGGTCACCGCGGGAAATCCCGTCGCGATGCTGCCCGATTCGGGCGCCGTTGCCCGCGCCCTCGAGACGCGCGAGCTCGTCGTCGTCGTGGATCCGTTCCTGACGGACACGGGCCGCCGCGCGCATTTCGTCCTGCCCACGACGACTCTCGTGGAGGACGACGACCTCCTCGGCGCCTACGGCCACCACTGGCTCGGGGCCTCGACTCCCGCGCTCGCGCCGCCGCAAGGCGTCTTGTCCGACCTGGAGATCGTCCAGGCTCTCGCGAAAATCATCGACGAGAGGACCGGGAAAAGAGAAGAAAAGATTTCTGAGAAGGTAAGAGGGACAGCCCGGGAATGGAAGGAGCGTCTGCTCGCGCGAGTCGCGCCGCTCGGCCTCACGGCGGCGAGACTCGAGCGCGAGTCCGTTCGCAACCCCTTCGTGGAAAAGGTTCTCTTCTCAGATCGCAAGTTCCCGACCGCGTCCGGCAGGATGAAACTCGTCCACGAGTTGCCCCCCGCCCCGCCCGAGGAGCCCGGCTTCCCCCTCTGGCTGTTCTCAAACTCCACCGAGAAATCGCAGAGCTCCACGTGGGCCGGCGGCCCGCCCGACCTTCTGACGGCGACCTGCCACCCGGCCGCGGCGAACGGCTTCGCCGACGGCGACGTCGTTTTTCTCGAGAGCGCCCTCGGACGGCTCCGCGTCCAGGTGAAGCTGGACGCGGGCCAGCGCCCCGACGTCGTGATCGTGCCGAAGGGCGGCCACTACGACAACGGCACCTCGGCGAACGCGCTCATCAGGGCGCGAACGACGGACGCGGGAGAAGGCGCGGCTTATCAGGACTGCCGCGTGCGGCTCGTGCCGGGCGCCTGATTCTCAAAGCCCAACCCAACTAGAATCCGCGCATGATTCGCAGCCTTCTCGCTTTCTTCCTTCTGCTCCCCGTGTCCACGGTCTCCGCCCAGACCGTGACCGTCACGGCGAAGCGCCTCCTCGACGTCACGACGGGGAAATACGTCGAGAACCCCGTCGTGCGCATCGAGAACGGCCTCGTCACGAAGGTCGAGCCGCGCCGTCCGGGAGAGGCCGTGACGCTGGACCTCGGCGACGTCACGCTGCTGCCTGGGCTCGCCGACTGCCACACGCACCTCGTCGGCGGCGAGGAGGAGACTCCCTACCAGAGGCTCACCGAGACCACGGCGCACGCGGCGATCGAGGGCGTCGTCAACGCGAGAAAGACGATCGAAGCGGGCTTCACGACCGTGCGCGACCTCGGCGCCCGCGACTTCGCCGACGTGGCTCTTCGCGACGAGATCGCCGCGGGCAGGGTCGTCGGCCCGCGCATGCTCGTCGCCACGAAATCGCTCTCGGCGACGGGCGGGCACGGCGATCTCAACGACCTGCCCGAGGACATCCACGTCCGCCGTTATTCCGGCATCGCGGACGGGCCGGACGAGATCCGGAAGAAGGTGCGCGAGAACATCAAGTTCGGGGCGGACTGGATCAAGCTGCTCGCCACGGGCGGCATCGGCTCGGCGGGCACGGACCCGCGCCAGTCCGACTATACCGAGGAGGAGATCCGCGCCGCCGTCCTCGCCGCGAAGGAGAAGGACCGGGACGTCGCGGTGCACGCGCACGGCACTCTCGGCATCCTCCGCGCGGCGCGCGCCGGCGTCCGCTCGGTGGAGCACGCGTCGATGATCGACGACGAGGCGCTCGCGGCGCTCAAGGCGAACGGGACATTCATCGTCTCGAACCCGCTTTCGAACGCGTACATGCTCGAGCGCGGCGGGGTCGGCGGCTACCAGGACTACCAGCTCCGGAAGTCGCGCGAGGTCTACGCGCTGAAGGTCGAGAGCCTGAGGAAGGCGATTCGCGCGGGAATCCCGGTGGCGTACGGCACGGACGCCGGCGTGCAGATCCACGGGATCAACGGGAAGCAGCTCGCGATGTACGTCGAGGCCGGGATGACGCCGTTGCAGGCGATCCAGTCCGCGACGCTCGTGGCGGCGCGGCTCCTTCGGATGGAGAAGAAGATCGGCCAGGTCGCGCCGGGCTTCTTCGGAGATCTCGTCGCGGTGGCGGGAGACCCGCTCGCCGACGTGCGCGTCCTCGAGTCGCCCCGCGCGGTCGTGAAGGAAGGAAAGCTCGTCTTCTCGCGCCGGTAGGCGAAACGGTGGCGGGCCCCGGCCCGGCAATGTGGCCACAAATTCAATATAATTGTGGCTACAGGAGAATCGATCATGACGCGCGTCGGGGTGCGGGCCCTCAAGAACCATCTGAGCGATTACTTGAGGCGTGCCGGGGAAGGCGAGCGCATCGTCGTCACGGATCGGGGCGAGCCACTCGCCGCCTTGATCCCCGTCGAGGAAACGGACGAGGCGCGATGGGGGTGGGACCTCGTTCGTGAGCGGATCGCGAGCTGGAGCGGAGGCAAACCCCGAGGGAGCGTGAGGGCCGCGGCTCTGAAGGGGAAGAAAACGACCGCCGAGATGGTGCTCGAGGATCGGGATTGATCGTCTATCTCGATACGAGCACCCTGGTCAAGCTCTACGTCGAGGAGGAGGGCTCGCGCATGGTTCGAGACCTCGTGGAGCCCGCCGAGCTCGTGGCGACGTCGGTTGTCACGTACGTCGAGGCCCGGACTGCCCTCGCCCGCCAGCGACGCGAAGGTGGGCTGACAGCCGCAGGTTTCGGACAGGCGAAAAACGACTTCGAGATGGACTGGCCCAGGTATCTGGCCGTCGAAGTCAACGAGGCGGTTTGTCGACGTGCCGGGGACCTGGCCGAAAAGCATCATCTTCGAGGCTTCGACAGTCTTCACCTCGCCTCGTACCTTTCCCTCTACGGCGAGGGCGTGCGACAGATCCGCTTTTCGTCGTTCGATGAGGCGCTCAACCGCGCCGCTCGGAAGGAAGCGAAGGCACGGTAGGCTTCATGGCACTTTCCGCCGGCACCCGGTTCCCCGGATCCTACGGTGAGTCGCGGCCGCCCTGAAGCGCCCGCAGGCCGAACCAGACGAGCGCCAGCGCGAGAAGGGCCAGCGTGCGCGAATCGAACAACGGCACGTCGGACGCAGCCAGACTGCCGACGCCGACGTTTGCGGTCGCCGTGACGCTCGATACGTTGGATCCGGCGATCGTGACGACGTTGGTGAGGAATCCGGCCGAACCCGGCGCCTGAACCTGGATCGAAAGCGTCGCCGTCCCGCCGGCGAGGACGGTTCCGAGCGCGGCCGTCACCGTTCCGCCCGATCCAACCGGAGGCCCGACGCAAGTTCCCTGGCTCGCGGCACACGAAACGAATGTCGTTCCCGCGGGAAGCGGATCGGAAGCCGTCACGGCGAGCGCGGCCGTCGCGCCCGGGTTCGTCACCGTCACCGTGAACGTGAGCACCGCTCCGAGTGCGACGGGGTTGGGCAAGCCGATCTTGGCAACGGCGAGCGTCGCCGGGCCGCCGCCGCTCGTGGGCGTCGGAGTCGGCGTCGCCGTTGGTGTGGGCGTAGGCGTTGCCGTCGAGGCTGCCGTCGGCGTGGGCGTCTGCGTTACCGTCGGCGTGTTCGTACTCGTTACCGTCGGCGTATTCGTTGGCGTGACCGTCGGCGTGATCGTCGACGTGATCGTGGGCGTGTTCGTCGGCGTGATCGTGGGCGTATTCGTCGGCGTGATCGTCGGGATGGACGTCGGCGGCGTGGACGTCGGGGTGTTCGTCGGTGTCGGAGTCGGCGTGTTCGGCTCTGCCTTGACCGCGACGGAGCCGAGCGCCCAGTGCCGGTTCGGCGACCAGCTGTCCCAGCTCATCGTCACCGACGCGGCCCCGGGCTCCGTGCTCGCTCCCCCCCAGCCGCCAGTGACGCTGTTCTGGGTGCGGATCAGCCACTGCTGGGTCTGGCCGGCGCCCGCGACGGGATCGGTGGTCGTGTCGCCCCGGGTGGCGAACGTGTCGAAGACGACCTCGCCGCTCGCGCTCGAAATCGTGAGGGTCGACGGCACGACCGTCCCTCCGGCGCCCACGAACGAGCCAAGTGGCGTCACGGAGTTGACGCCGAAGAAAGACACCGCGCCCGCCACGAACTGCGCCGCGGCCGACAACGTGACGGTCATCGTGCAGGCGCCCGAAGGCGGATTCGCGAGTCTCCAGATCTCGATCCTGGACTCGGCTACCTCGCCGACCGAGTTCCTCGCCCCGACGAGCGACAGGGCGTTGACTCCGCACGTGGCCGAGGTGACGACCTTGCCTCCGCCCACCATGTTGATCGAGACACCCACGAGGAGGTGGCGACCCGGGGACGCGCCGACCGTGTGCGTCCAGGTCACGGAATTCGCGGCGACCGCGCCGGTCGAGCTGGAGCTCGCCGCGTCCACCGTCACATCGGCCCAGACGGGAGTCGCGGCGCCGAAAACGGACAGAAGAAGGCCGCCGAAGAGGCTTCCGCGCGCAACGTCGGGACCTTTCGGACCTGAGTGCGCGGCGTGACCTACCAAGCTGGACCAGATTTTAGACGAAATGGACTATGCCCGCAGGACCTCTCGCGCGATTACCATTCGCTGGATCTCGGACGTGCCTTCGCCGATCGTGCAGAGCTTCACGTCCCGGTAGAACTTCTCGGCCGGGAAGTCCTTCGTGAAGCCGTATCCCCCGTGGATCTGCACGGCGAGGTTCGCGACGCGCACCGAGACCTCGGAGGCGTAGAGCTTCGCCATCGCGGACTCCTTCGTCGTGACGTGGCCCTGGTCCTTCGCCCATCCGGCGCGGTACGTCAGGAGGCGCGCCGCATCGATCTCCGTCGCCATGTCGGCGAGGTAATTCTGGATGGACTGGAACTCCGAGATCGCCTTTCCGAACTGCTTGCGCTGCTGCGCGTATTTCAACGCACCGTCGAGGGCGCCCTGCGCCATGCCGAGCGCCAGGGCGGCGATCGAGATGCGGCCGCCGTCGAGCACCTTCATCGCCTGGATGAACCCCTCTCCCGCGGCGCCGAGGAGGTTGCCCTTCGGGATCCGGCATTCCTCCAGGACGATCGTCGCGGTGTCGGACGCCCTCATGCCGAGCTTGTTCTCCTTCTTGCCCGAGTGGACGCCTTTTTGGTGAAGGTCCACGACGAACGCCGAGATGCCGCGCTTCCCGGCGGCCTTGTCCGTGACCGCCATGAGGACCGCGACGTCGCCGACGGAGCCGTGCGTGATGAACGTCTTGGCGCCGTTCAGCACCCACGCGTCGCCGTCGAGAACGGCCGTCGTGCGCGTCCCGCCGCTGTCGCTGCCCGCCTCGGCTTCCGTGAGACCCCAGGCGCCGAGGAGCTTCCCCTGCGCCAGCGGCGTGACCCAAGCGCGGCGCTGCTCCTCGTTTCCGAAAAGCCACAGGTGATTCGTGCAGAGGCTGTTGTGTGCGGCGACCGAGAGTCCGACCGAGCCGTCCACGCGGGACAGCTCCTCGATGACGTGGATGTAATCGATGTACGTCAGGCCCGTGCCGCCGTACTCCTCCGGTACGAGCACGCCCAGCATCCCGAGGTCGCCCAGCTTTCGAAGCGTCTCGCGCGGAAACGTCTGGGCTTCGTCCCACTCCTTGACGTGAGGGGCGATCTCGCTCTCGGCGAAGTCGCGCACCATCCGCCGAATCGCTTCCTGCTCTTCGGACAGCGCGAAACTCATGCCGGGAAGCGCTCGAGCCGAGGTCGAAGGGAGGTCGAGAACGGGAGTAACCATGTGAGGCTCCTGAGTGCGAGGAATTTGACGAGGGTGTCAAATTTCTGGCGATCTTACACGAGAACGGGAGGAGCGTCGCCCTCCGGCGCCACCACGACGGGCGAAGCGCCTTCTCCGCTCGTGACCGGCCAGAGCGAGACGAACGCGCCGGTCACGACGAGATCGTAGGCGACGCTCACGAGCATCTGGGCCATGACGACGAGAACCGTTCCCGCGACGAACAGGGCGAGGGAACGCCCCGCGAAGAAAGAGACGGCGAAGCGCGGGACGACGAAGGCGAATCCCGTCACGAAACCGGCCGCGAGGGTCAACAGGTAGAGCAGCACGACGCGCGACAGCGACGCGCGCATGAGAGACACCGCGCGCGCCACGGCCTCCAGCGCGTCGACGTCGTCGGTCGCGGCGAGCCGGCACGAGACGAGATAGAGGACGCGCAAGGCGGCGGCCCCGCCGATGAAGAGAGGCAGGAAGAGAAGGAAGATCACGAGGGCCGTCGCCACGACGCCGCCCCGCTCGCGTATCGCGCCGACGACGACGAGACCGAACGGCAGGAGAATCAAGAGCACGAGGAACGAGATCGCGAGCGCGTAGAGGTTCACGAGCGCGAAGACGCGGCCGAAGAGCCGGCGCGCCGACTCGCGAAAGACGGCCCAGACGCCTGGACGCCGGAACGCGGCCAGAAGGGCGTCCTCCGTCGCGTGCGCGTCGATCGAGACGAGGGAACCCACGATGCCGGCCCTCAGATAGGCCGCGAGGACCGTGAGGAGGAAGAGGAGGACGAGCAGCGCGAGGAGGCCGCCGATGAGGACGAACGGCGCGGCCAGGAGACCTTCGAAGAAACGTTCGAGGCGCGGCAGGAGCGACCCGGCGTCGCGCGCGAAGTCCGCCACCCGCGGGAACCCGCGATGAGCTCCGGCGAAGCCCACGAGCAGGATGAAGACCGGGACCGCGACCGCGCCGACCGTCAAGGCGATGAACGCGAGCGGGGCGAGGATCAGGCCCGGATTCGCCACGACCGCCGAAAGCCCGCGCCGGAAGGCCTCCGGTGCCGAGCGCGGCGGCGCGGTCATCACGTCAGACCTTGACGGCGCGCCACGCCCGGTAGTCGAGTCCGTCGAGCACGACGAGGTCGCACATTTCGTGGAGGCGGCTGCGCACCATCGCGCCGATCCGCATCTCCAGCGTCTCTTCGCCGGTGCGTGCGGGCGTGTCGGAATAGTTGGAGGTGACGATCGTCAGGCGCTGGCGGTTGTAGCGGGTGTTGATGAGCCCGTAGAGAACGTCCCGGACCCAGTCGGTGGGCCGGCGCGCCCCGAGCTCGTCGAGCACGAGCAGGTCGGCGTCGCGATAAGGGGCGAGGACGTCGTCGGCGTTGTCGGGATTCGTTCGCGAGAAGGTCGCCTGGATTCTCTCCAGGAGGTCGGAAAAGTCGCAGAAGAGACCCCGGACGCCCCAATCCTCGATCAACGTCTTGAGGATCGCCACGGAGAGATGCGTTTTCCCGACGCCGACGGGCCCTATGAAGAGGAGGCCGCGATCCCGCGTTTTCCATTCCTCGATGAACTTGCGTGCCACGAGGCTTGCGCGAATGTGGCTCTGCGAAGCTCCGGGACGCTTCAGGTCGTAGTTCTCGACCTTGCAGTTCAGATAGCGCTGGGGAATCTCCGCGGCTTTCAGGCGGGCTTCCGCGAGGCCGGCCGCCCGGCACCGGCAGGCGACGACACGGCCCTCGGGTGTCTCGAGGACGCCAAAGCCCTTGCACGCGGGACAGACTTCACCTTCGGGAGCGTTTGCGGCCACGGCGTGATTCTAGGACTTAATTGAGGAATGCTTTCAAGGCGCGGCTCTTCATCGTGCGCTTGATGCGCGCGATGGCCTGCGCCTCGATCTGGCGCACGCGCTCCCGCGAGAGGCGCAGCTCCTCGCCGATCTCCTGCAGCGTCATCGGCTCGCGCTCGCCGTCCGAGCCGTCTTCGGGGATTCCGAACCGCCGGCAGAGGATCGCGCGCTCCTTCTTCGGGAGGGACTCGAGGAGGTTTCGCGTCTGCTCCACGGACGAACGCTGGAGGAGCTGGTCGTCGGCGGCCGCGACGGTCGTCTGCTCGAGCGTGTCCCCGAGCGTGCGGTCCTCCTCGGCGCCGAAGAGCTCGGAGAGGGACTCGGAGCTGCGCGACATGGCCATGAGGTTCTCGGCCTCGTCCGGGCGGAGCCCGGCTTCCGTCGCGATCTCCTCCATCGTGGCTTCCCGTCCGAGCGACCTCGACAGCGCTTCCTTCACGCGTCCCAGGCGGGAATGGAGCGTGGCCTGCTTGTGCGGGAGCCGGATCGCCCCCCATTGCTCCGAGAGCGCGTTCGAGATCGCCTGGCGTACCCACCACACGGCGTACGTGATGAACTTGACTCCGCGATCGGCGTCGAAGCGCCGGGCGGCCTGGATGAGCCCGATGTTGCCTTCGTTGATGAGGTCGAGGAACGAGATGCCCGGGGAATGGAACCGCTTCGCGTACGAGACGACGAACCTGAGGTTCCCGCGGACGAGCTCGTCGATCGCCTCGCGCCGGTCGTCCTCGGTGGTCTGGGCGCACTGGATGATCCGCCCGAGCTCCCGCTCACGTTCGGGCGTGAGGATCGCGTACCGCGCGATGTCGTCGAGATACTTTCTCAGGACCTTGGAGTCGTCTTCGGGACGCAGGCGCTGGCTCACCGAAAGCGATTATGCCCTTCGCCGGCCGCTCGGGCGACTTCGTCAGCGGGTGTGGAGAACGATGGGACCGCGCGGGCGGACCGCGAGCGCCCGCGACGCTTCCCCGCTCCGGGACGCGTGTTCCGCCGCGACCGCGCGGATCGAGTCCATCAGGCGGCCGACCTCGCCTTCCATGCGCTTCAGCCGCGACTTCAGCTCCAGGATCACCTCGACTCCCGCGAGGTTCACGCCCAGCTCGCGCGTGAGCGTGAGGATGATCTCGAGGCGCTCGACCGTCTCGAGATCGTAGAGGCGGGTGTTGCCGGAGGAGCGGGCGGGCCGGATGAGGCCCTCACGCTCATAGAGGCGCAACGTCTGCGGATGGACTCCGAACCGCCTCGCGACGGCTCCGATGAAGACGTAGGTCTCCCGCGGTCCCGGGGCCGGGTCGGGGGCCTCGGCGTCCGGCCGGGCCCCCTTGCCACGAGAAACCATCACGCGACCTTATTTCTTCTGCTCCACGACCTCGGCGTCGATGACGTCGTCGGCCGGCTTTGAGGAAGGCGAGCCGCCGGGCTCCCCGCCCCCTTCCCCGCCCCCTTCGCCCGGACCGCCGCCCGCCGGGGCCGACTTGTAGAGCGCCTCGGCGATCTTGTAGCTGGCCTTCTGCAGATCCTGGGCGGCCTTCTTCAGGGCCTCGCCATCGCCCGCGCTCGACTCGAGCACCTTCTTCGCGTCGGCGACCGCCGCCCGGACGGACTCCTTCTCCGCCTCCGGCACCTTGTCGCCGCTCTCGTCCACGAGCTTCTCCGTCGAATAGATGAGGGCGTCGAGCGCGTTCTTGGCCTCGATCGCCTCGCGCCGCTTCTTGTCTTCCGAGCTGTGCGCCTCGGCGTCCTTGACGAACTTCTCGACTTCCTTCTTGTCGAGGCCCGACGACGACGTGATGCGTGATCTTCTGCTCCTTGCCCGTGCCCTGTCCTTTGCCGACACGTTCAGGATGCCGTTCGCGTCGATGTCGAAGGTCACCTCGATCTGCGGCATGCCGCGTGGCGCCGGCGGGATCCCCACGAGGGGAAGACGCCGAGGAGCTTGTTGTCGCCGGCCATCTCGCGCTCGCCCTGCAGCACCTTGATCTCGACGGACGTCTGTCCGTCGGCAGCCGTGGAGAACGTCTCGGCCTTCTTCGTCGGGAATCGTCGTGTTGCGCTCGATGAGCTTCGTCATGACGCCGCCGAGCGTCTCGATGCCCAGGGAAAGCGGCGTCACGTCGAGGAGAAGCACGTCCTTCACGTCGCCCGCGAGGACGCCGCCCTGGATCGCCGCGCCGATCGCGACGACCTCGTCCGGGTTGACGCACTTGTGCGGCTCCTTGCCGAAGAAGTCCTTCACGAGCTGCTGCACCTCGGCATGCGCGTCTGGCCGCCGACGAGAACGACTTCGTCGATCTTCGAGGCATCGAGCCCGGCGTCCTCGAGCGCCTGCCGGCAGGGGCCGACCGTGCGCTGGAGGAGGTCGTCGACGAGCTGATTCGAGCTTCGCGCGCGTGAGCTTGACGTTGAGGTGCTTCGGCCCGGAGGCGTCGGCCGTGATGAACGGCAGGTTCACGTCGGTCTCGACGGTCGTCGAGAGCTCGATCTTCGCCTTCTCGGCTGCCTCCTTGAGCCGCTGCAGCGCCATCGGGTCCTTCGAAAGATCGATGCCCCTGATCCTTCTTGAACTCGTCTCGAGCCACTCGATGACGCGCTGGTCGAAGTCGTCGCCGCCGAGGTGCGTGTCGCCGTTGGTCGACTTGACCTCGAAGACGCCCTCGCCCACCTCGAGGATCGAGATGTCGAACGTGCCGCCGCCGAAGTCGTAGACGGCGATCGTCTCGTTCTTCTTCTTGTCCAGGCCGTACGCGAGCGCGGCCGCCGTCGGCTCGTTGATGATGCGCTCGACCTTGAGGCCCGCGATCTGTCCCGCGTCCTTCGTGGCCTGGCGCTGCGCATCGTTGAAGTAGGCCGGCACGGTGATGACCGCCTCGGTCACCTTCTCGCCCGAGGTACGTCCTCCGCGGCTCTCCTTGAGCTTCTGAGGATCATCGCGGAGATTTCCGGCGGGGATGTATTCCTTGCCGCCCACCTGGACGCGACGCGTCGCCGTTCGCGGAACGCACGACCTTGTAGGGCACCATCTTCATCTCGTCGCTCACCTCTTCGAATGCGGCGGCCCATGAACCGCTTGATCGAGTAGACGGTGTTCTCGGGTTCGTGACCGCCTGGCGCTTGGCGACCTGCCCGACGAGGCGTTCGCCGGCCTTGGTGATACGCGACGACGGAAGGAGTCGTGCGTCCGCCTTCTGAATTCGCGATGACCTCGACCGGCTCCCGCCCTCGAGGACGGCGACGCACGAGTTCGTGGTGCCGAGGTCGATACCGATGATCTTGCTCATTGCAGGTGTCCTCCGGACCCTGCCGTCGAAGCAGGTCCGGGCTAAATCTAGAATCTTAGCGTTCCATTGTCAAGTTCTATCTTACAGACACCTACAGCGTCGCAGAAGATTCTATAAGTCATTCCACAATAACAATTTCCTTTGTCGATGGGTGCTGGATGTCGTCTCGCCGGGTGTCCCGAAGGACGACCGTCCGCGAGAAAAGGAGGTCCGGATCGGTTCGGCCGAGGGGATCGAAACCGACCAGATAGAACTTCTCGTCCCGTACGATGTAGCGGTAAGCGGCTCCCCAGGGATCACGGAGATCGGCCGGCGCCAGGATGTGCGAATCGACGAGCGCCTCGACCGTCTCCGGGAGGCGCCCGGAAAGAAGCGTGTAGGAGTCGACGCCCTCGGCAACCCTCCGGAGCTTGAGAAGCGACAGCGATTTCTTGAACCCATCGACGATCGGAACCCGGCGCGGAGGGAGCGTGAGCAGGTTGAAGGGATTTCGCGACTGGAACTTGAAGGCGAGGAGCGCGACCACCGCGAGAGCGAGCCCCGCCAGGAGGGCGAGGTCGAGGGGCCTGCGCACCGGCCGCGCGTGCGCGGGTGCGTCCGCGATGAGCGCTTCCTTGGGGAGCTCCTCGGGGCGCGGCGTCGACTCTTCGATGAGGCCGCGGCTCACGAGGTCGAAGCACGCCTTGCACCCGTCGAACTCCGAAAGGAAAGCCAGCTCGTTGATCTCGGCGACGGTCAAAACGCCGTCCACGAGCTCGTAGACGGACCATTCGGCGCGCGAGACCCGGATCGGATCGAGTCTCTTCTCGCGGGCCCGCCGCGCGAGCGTGGAGTCCTCGACGTCTTCGACGGCGTCCTCGTCCTCCGCGGGGATGACCGGCTGCGCGACGGGAACCCTCTGGTACACGATGTCCAACGACCAGACGACCTTCTCGACGATCGGCCACTCGTCGATCATCCGGGCGCCTTCCATCAGGAGGCGCTCGACGGCGATGGGCGTCGTCGACTCGGCGTCGTAGTCGACCTGCTCGGTCTGCTCGAACACGTAGTCTCCGTCGGTCCACCGGAAGAGGCCGTAGGCGATCCTCTTGATCTGGATGTCCAGCCCGTCGCGCAGGTCCTGCGCGGAGCAGAACCCGTTCTTCAGCAGAATGAAACCGAGCCGCTGCAACGTCTGGGCCTGTGTCTCGAGGGCTCGCGCGAGGGCTTCCGCCGTCAGCCGCCTCGTCTTGACGAGGACGGTTCCGAGGCGCGTGTCGAGCCGTTGCGCCGAGGACTCGGCCGTGACGAGCATCCCGTCGAGGAACCCGAGCGTGACGGTGTCCGCGGGTCCGTGCACCGTCAGGAGTCCGGTCTTGTGCTGAAGAGAGATCAGCTGCAGGATGTCCGCCAGCGAGAAATCCCGGAGTGTGCCTTCGAGAGCCATCCGTCAGGCCTTGTGCGTCGCGCTGACGAGTCCGATGATCCAGCCGGCGAGAGCGACGGAAATCCAGAAGAACACGCCCGGAGTCCCGGCCGTGAGCGTCGGCCGCGGGAGCGTTGCGAGCGCATCACCGAAAAAGATCGCGAGAAGCCCGAACGCGAAGAGCCCGAAAGCGAGCACTGCGGACGCGAGCCGCGAGTCGAGGAACGCGGTCGAGCCGGGAAGCAGGCTGTTCAGGATCAGCTGGCTCCGCTCCTCGAACGAGCGGCGCCGCCTGACGTCGTCGAGCTTCTGGAGCTTCGTCTCGATCGCGACGCCGTCCTTCTTGAGATACACGTGCACGCACTGCGAGCACAGGAGCGCGCTCTCTCCGGGCGGCTTGCAGAGCCGGCAGAAAGACCGCCCGCACTTCTGACACTCGGACGCGTAGCCGCGCCCCTGCCGGCGCGAGCGATCCAGAAGCACGGCGGCGACGATCGCGAGGAGAACTGCCCAGACGAGGGGAACGCCGACGTCCACCGAGAACGGCGTTCTCTTGAAGCGTGGAAGGCCGACTCCGTCCGCGAGCTGATAGCCCCGGTAGTGGCCCAGGAGCCGTCGGGTGCGGCTGTCGCGCTCCATCCGCTCGATCTTCCTCCGCGCCTCGTCCGGCGTGAAACCGATCGAGACGACTTTCACGAGGGTCGGCGTCTCCTGAAAGCTCTGGACGGTGTGCGCGTCCAGGGCCCGGGCCTCCTGGAGAGTCTCGGCGGCCTCGATCGTCCGGAAGGTCTCGGCGTAGAGAAGCGCGAGGTTGTACCGCGCCGCGATGCTGCGCCCATCCCGTTTCAGCGCCTCCTGGTAATCCTCCTGCGCGGAGCCCAGATCGCCGTCCACGAAACGGATGTTGCCGCGGTTCACGAGGCAGCGAATGTCGGCCGGGGCGATTCGAGAGCCTTCGGTGTACTCGGAGATCGCGCGGTCGTTCTGCCCGAGAGCCTGATAGAGGCGGCCCAGAACGAAACGGATGTCCGCGTCGTCGGGAATGATGGCCTTGGCCGCTTCCAGGTTGTCGAGGACCCGCTGATCGTATCGGGACTCGTGGAGCGCCTCGGCGGCGCGCAGGATCGGTGACGAGGTCATGCTCAGGTCGTACGCGACCCGGTCCAGCACGGGCAGGAGCAGCATCGAGAGTACGAGCGCGACGGATGTCGCGATTTTCTGCTCGAGGCTCGCGTAGCCGAAGAGAAGGACGAAGAGAAACAGGGCGAGCCACAGGACGTCGAGCGAGAGGAGAAGAGGGGCCGCGAGAAAGGCGGCGACGGCGACGCCGGTCGCACGGCCGTGGAGGATTCCATCCGCCGACTCCCTCAGGTCGTGGACGAGGCGGGGCCCGTGACGGACGAGGAGCACGAAGATGGCGGCGAGCGCGGCCGCGCAGGCGGTGAGCAGCAGGAGCAGGAAGAAACGGACGAGCACGACGCGCCGCGACTCGCTGTCCGCGAAGGTCGCACGAAGCGCGCCGAGAAAGTCCGGGACGAGATCGCCCCAGGCACGCGACGACGCCGCGAGCGAGAGGCGCGCCCAACGCGGCTCGGGGAGGTCCGGATCGAGGCGTATGGCGGCCGTGAACGCCTCCCGCGCGATGCCCTTCTTGCCCGCCGCGAGCTCGCGGCGCCCGAGGAGAGTGGCGGACAGGGCAAGGTCGGTCATGCGCCGGATCTCGATCTTCTGGGCGTACTTGAGGATCTCCTCCACCTTCGCGCGCGCCAGCGGAGTGTCCCCTTCCTCCTGTGCGGCGAGCCAGCCGAACCACTGTCCTCGCACCAGCTTTCGGAACGCGGTCTGGTTCGATTCGCCGGGAGCGACGAGAACCTGGGAACGGGCCGCGGTCGGGGGCAGGAGCGCGAGCAGGACGAGAAGGGACGCGGCGGCGCGCCCATGTCGGGTCATGCGGCGCTCCACCGACGCAGAGGTCCCGGAGGACCTCAGCCGCGCCTCGCCGGGGGAGGCGGAACGGGGGACTTGGGCTTCGAAGCGCCGGCGAGCCGCGTGAAGGCGAGCTGAAGCTCGCCGAGCAGCCCGTCGAGCGCATCGGACTCCTCGAAAGAAAGCCGCGCGCGCGTCTTCTCGCGAAGCGCGAGGAGCGAATCGACGATCTGCCTCGCCCCCGCGAGATCCGGCTGCCGTCGTCCCGTCGCGGGGTCGGGAAAACCTTCCATGTAGAGGGCCGCCGTCTGCGCCAGCATGTCGAGCAGGCGAAGGAACGCCGGGCTCGTCACCGGAGCCGCCTCGGCGGGCGATGGTGTCGGCGGGGCGGGCGCCGGCTCGGGGACCGGGTCGGGCGCCGCGAGCTCCGCTTGCGCTTCCGCGCGCACTTCACCGTCGGCCGTGAAAAGGCGGCGATCCACGACCTTGATCGGTTTCTCGGATTCGGACATAAATCCCCTCGGGTCAGCGTATTTTACGTAAACGCCGGGAGGTTGCGCGCATGGAAGATTCGGATGCCGCCGGGGCTCTCGTCGCGCTCATGGAAAGGCTCCGAAACGAGTGTCCGTGGGACCGGAAACAGACTCCCCGCGACCTCGCCGGCTATCTTCTCGAGGAGTGCTACGAAGTCCTCGAGGCTCTTGCCCGCGAGGACTGGCGCGAGCTGGAAGGCGAGCTGGGCGATCTCCTCTTCCAGATCGTCTTTCTCGCCAAGCTCGGCGAGGAGCGCGGCGCTTTCGACTTCTCGAGCGTCGCCCGTCGCATCCACGACAAGATGGTCGCCCGCCACCCGCACGTCTTCGGCGAGGCGGCGGTGCGGGACGCCGAAGGTGTCCGCGTGCAATGGGAGGAGCTCAAGCGCAGGGAGCGCGAGAAGGAAGGCCGCCCGCCCTCTCCGTTCGACGGAGTCCCGCGCGCCCTTCCCGCGCTCCTGAAGGCGGTACGCCTGACGTCGCGCGCCGCCGATCTCGGTTTCGACTGGGAGCGCGACGCGGACGTCCTCGTCAAGCTCGACGAGGAGGTCGCGGAGTTCAAGGCGGAGCTGCTGGCGCCCGGCGGAAAACGAAAAGAGCGCGTGGCGGCCGAGATCGGCGACCTCCTCTTCACCGTCGTGAACGTCGCCCGGCGCCACGGCGTCGATCCCGAAGCCGCGCTCCAGGGCACGAACGACAAGTTCCGGCGCCGCTTCGAGGAAGTGGCGCGGCGGGCGAAGGCGGTCGGGAAAGAGGTCAAGACGACTCCCCTCGCGGACCTCGACGCGCTGTGGAATGCGGTCAAGATCGAGGAAAGAGAGAAAGAGAAAGATTCTTAGAAAGGAAGAGGGACAACGCGCCGCAGGGCGTCCTGCCCTATTCACCTTCTAAGAAAAAACAACCGCGCCTTGGCTCCGTCGAAGCAGGCTACGGGACCAGCTCGGACACCCGCACGGCTCTCGGTCCTTCTTTCTTTCCGAGCAATCCGAGCTTTTCCGAAAGGAACGCGAGAGTTTCCTTCCGCGGGTGGCCGATCACGATGGCCTGGCCCTTCTTCGCGGCGAGCGCGAGCGCTTTTTCCCACGCCGCGTCGAGCGCCTCCGGGGCGCCGTGTTTCGCGGCCGTCTCGGCCGCGACGTCGTCGAGAAAGACGTCCCGCGCCAGGAACGGGACGCGCATCGCGGCCGCCTCGGAGCCCGCGACGGAGGCGTTCGTCGTCCGCGAGTCCAGGTAGAAGAGTCCCTTCTCCTTGACGACGCCGAGGACGTCGCGCATGACGCGCGCGTCGGCCGTGGCCTTCGAGCCTTGATGGTTGTTGATGCCGATCGCTCCGGGCGTCTTCGTGAGAGCCGCGAGGACCCGGGCGCGAATCGCGTCGCCATCGTCCTTCGCGCCGATCGCCTCGGCCTCGGAGGGGCCCGACTCCGGCTCCATCGGAAGATGCACGAGGAGGTCCCAGCCTTTCTCGCGCGCCAGCGAGACCGCGCGGGAAGCGAAAGGAGCGCTCGGGATCACGGCGATCGCGAAGGGCACGTCCCAGTGCGCGAGGATTTCGAGCGCGCGCTCGTCATAGCCGACGTCGTCGACGACGAGGGCGACGACTCCTCCCATCCGGCGGTCGGCGGGCTCGAAATCGGACGGGATCACCCGCGCCGGCCGCGCCGCGGCGGGAGGGGTCGCGCGCGGCGTCGCTTTCGACGGTGCGGGATGGGAAGGCGTCGAGGGCGCCTCCGGGGCGCGCGCACAGCCGCGAACGAAGAGCGTGGCCGTGACGCCGAGCGCCACGCCGAAGAAGACGAGAAGGACGCCCCGAAAGCGCCCGCGCGTCCGCGTCTTCGGGCGCGTCACGCCGCCGCTTTGACCCGGGGCGTGGACTCCGAGAGGACCTTGAGGCCCCGCTGGAGGATCGGATCGAGGCGCCCCCCCGAGTCGTCCGGACCGTGGTAAACACGGTCGTCGGGCTGGAGGCCCTTCGGGCACAGCGCCTTTCCGGCCACCGTCCGGATCTTTCCGACCGAGAGCTTCAACGATCCGCCGCTCGCGAGCTTCACGACCTGTGCCGTGAATCCCATTCCCACGGTCGGCTCGCCCACGAGGCGCACGGCCAGCTTCTGCTTGTCGGCGTCTTTCGTGGCCTCGGCACCCGGATCGAACGCCTCGAGCGCGTCCGATTCGTCGGCGTTCGCCTTCTTCTTGTCCGCCGTCGCGAGCTTCGCGCCCTCTTTCCGCGTCCCCGCGTCCCGGACGGCGGCCGCGAAGAGCTCGGCCGGTCCCGCGGTCCCGCTGTCCACGAGGACGACGAGGCGGCTCTCGTGCACGCGCTCGCCAGGCTCGGAGCTGAACGTCTTGGTCTCGATCCGGCGTCCCGAGAGCTCGCCGAGAGGGCCGGCGGGCACGAAGAGAGCCGCCGCACGGGCAGCCTCGTCGAACGAGCCGGTCGCGCTGCTGCGCAGGTCGAGGACGAGCGGCCGCGTGCGGTCGAGCGGCTTCAGGATCTCCTTCAGAGCGGCCGTCGTGCCGGGCACGAAGGAAGGAATCCGGAGCACGGTTTCGCCGTCGATGCGCTCGGCCGACGGAGCCGAAGGCGTCCAGCTCGCGCGCACGATGTCGAGCGTGCGATGGCGCGGTTTTCCTTCACGGACGACCGCGAGATGAACGCGGCTCCCCGCCTTCCCCGAGAGCCTGGACTCGAGCTCCCACAGGGCCATGCTCCGCGTGAGCGCGCCGTCGATCTTCTCGATGACGTCGTCACTCCTGACTCCGGCGGCGGCTGCGGGGCTGCCGGCGACGGCAGCCACGACGACCGGAAAGCCGAAACGCCGCGCGAGGACGATCCCCGTGTCGAGGATTTCCCTCCTGTCCTTCGCGGCCTCGAACGCCGAGAACGCGGCCATCTTGTCCGGCGGGACGTACTCGGAGAACGGGTCCATCGCTTCCGTCATGCCGGAGAACGAACCCTGAAGGAGGGGTTTCAGCTCGGTGGGCTCGACGTAGTTCGATCGAACGAGTCCGAGGACCTCGGTGAAGAGGCCGAGAGGACGGTAAAGGGCTTCCTTCCCTTCCTTGTCCTTCTCGTCCGCGCCCATGCCGGGCAGGACGATGAAAAGGGCCAGGAGGAGGGCGGCGGAGGCGGCGACGGAGAGGGCGCGCGTCTTGCTCACCGGGGAATGATACGCGGGCCCTAACGGAGCCACAAAGCCGGATCCACCGACGCCCGTGCGTCGCGAATCTCGAAGTACAGGCCCGAGACCTCGTCGTCGGGCGACTCGCCGAGGACTCCCACCGAATCCCCGATCGCGGTGTGCGCGCCTCGCGCGATCGTCCCCGTCGAGAGCCTCCCGTAGAGAGTGAAGACGCCGTCGCCGTGGTCCACGACGACGAGGTTCCCGTAGCCCTTCAGCCACTGGGCGTAGACGACCTCGCCGGTGAAGATCGCGTGGACCGGCGTCCCGGACGGCGCGTCCAGAGTCCAGCCCGACGAGCGCAGGAACGTTTTCGGGAATTTCGGGTTCGCGATCCGGCCGAAGGGCACCGCGACCCTGCCTTTCAACGGCCAGTCGAGAGCCCCGCGGTACTTCCGGATCGACGCCGCGCCCGGCGCGAGGGCCCGACCTTTCCCCTCGAGGAGCTCGAGCAGAGCCGCGAGCCGCTCCGACTTGTCCTCGAGCTTCGTCACCTGGACCTTCGCCGCCTCCGAGGTCTCCTCGAGCTGCGCGAGCAGAGTCGACCGTCGCGCGCGCGCCGCCAGCAGAGCGGCCTCCTTCTTCCGGCTCTCGGCCGCCAACGCCGCGAGCTCCTTCCGTCGACTCGCGAGGTCCTCCTCGCGCTCTCCGAGCGTCGTCACCGCCGTCTCGTAGTGTTCGAGGAGCGCGGCATCGCGGCGCGCGAGATGCGTGAGGATGCGCAGTCCCGAGAGAAACGACTGGCCCGAGTCCGCGGCCGCGAGCGGCCGGAGGTATCCGAGCCGTCCCATCCGGTAGAGAGCAGCGAGGCGGGCTCCGAGGCCTTCGCGCAGGCCTCCCACCTCCTTCTGCGCTGCATCCCGCTCCTCGGTGGCGCGGGCCGCCTCCCGCTCCGTGTCGGCCTTCTTCAATTCGAGGACCCTTCGCTCCGCCGTCTGGAGCTGAAGGTCGAGCTCGGCCGTCTCCATTTGCGCCTTGAGATCCGCCGCGCGGCGCGTGGACACGTCGAGCCGCGCCCTCAGGCCCGAGATGCGGCGGCGCAACTCCTGGAGCTCCGCCTTCCGTTCCGCGACGCCGAGGGAGGCCGCGGGCCGCTCCACCGGCGGGGGCGTCGCGTCCGGTGCCGGCGTCGGAACGGGGGAAGGCGCCTCCTCGGCGCCCGCCGGGGCGGCGAACAAGAGCAGCGCGACGAGAGCGGCGAGGCGCCTCAGAAGAGCGGCACCCCGTCGAGCTTCTCGGGCGGCGTGACCTCGAGCACGTGGTAGATCGTGGCCGGAACGTCCGCGATCCACGGCTGCTTGTCCTTCGGAAGCGGGCGATTTGCGAAAAGGATTCCCGGGACGACCGCGGGATCGAGCGAGCAGTGGTCGCCGGACCAGATCTGGTTGTTGTCCTCGAAAATCTCCTTCGACACGACGCCGAGGCTGCCCTGCCAGCCGATGCGGGTTCCCGCCGTGTTCGTGACGAAGAGATCCGGGATGACGTCGGCGTCGAACGAGCCGTAGGCCTCCTCGCGCGTGAAAATGCGCGACACGGCGCGTTGCCCGGTCTTCGGATCCACGAGCGTCACGAGCCTCTTCTTGATCTCGTCGCGCACGGTCTCGTACTCGGCGCCCGGCGAGACGCACCCCTGCCCCTCGCGCCCTTTGAGGTTGATGTAGATGTCGCCGAGGCCCATCGCGTAAGCCTTCGTCTTCGTCCAGTCGATGTTCGGCCAGAACTCGCCCTGACCGAAGAGCATCTCGAGGTCGGCCGTCCGCGAGCCGTCGCCGCCCTTGAGCGTCATGAAGCCGTTCTGTACGAGCCACGTGTTGTAGTTGACGGACCGCCGCCACGTCGTGAATCCGTGGTCGGAAAGCACGATCAGGATGTCCTCGGGCCCCAGCTTTTTCATCGCGTCGCCCACGATCGCGTCCATCTTCTCGAGGGTCCTTTCCACGGCGGGGGCCCACACGGCTGCCTTCACGGCGTCGTACGCGGGATGCTGCGGATCGAGGAAGCGCCAGAAGCAGTGCTCGACGCGGTCCGGGAATTCGTAGATCTGCACGAAGAGCCGCACGTCCTTGTCGTCGAGGAAGTCGTTCATCATCTTCCGGAACGGCTCGACCGTGTGGTCCACGTCCTCGAGAAACGTCTTCTCGTCGATCGTCTCCTCGCTCATCGACCACGTGTCGATCTGCCAGCCCATCGTCTTGTAGAGGCCGTAGCGGTCCGCGAGCTTCTTCGAGAGGGAAGCCGGGGCGGTGATCTTCACGGAAGGGGGAAGGTCCGACGGGTTGAAGTGAATGGGCGAGAGGTAGAGCCTGATCTCGGGCGACAGGGATGCGAGGTGGAAGCGGCCGATGCCCGTCATCTTCACGATCGAATTGAACGGGAACGCGAAGACGACCCACGGCGACCACTCGCCGACCTTCAACGTCAAAGGAGGAGAGCCCTTCGGCGCGACCGTCAGGCTGCCGCCGTCGGGCGCGACCGTGAGGGTCATCGGCGTCTTGATGACGGGCGGCTCCTTGAAGAGCTTGTTGTACGGCCCGAAGACCTCCGTCTCGATCGTGCCCTTGTTGGACTCCAGCCGCACGAGCTCCACCGAGAACTCGTTCTTGTTCTTCGGGGCGAAGAACGGATCGGACGTGTAATAGCTCGGCGTCCCGACGCGACCGCGTACGTCCGTCACGCCGAGCCCGGACATCAACCGACCGTGGTCGTAATCCACGGCGGGAAACGTCACCGGCACGTGCATGACGACGGAGGCGATTCCCTTCCGCCCTGCCGCCTCCCAGAACGGAGTCCCGCGCCGGTTGTTGATCGGCCAGGGGATTTCGGTCGGAAGAAGAGAAGAAATACGAATTCCTATGAAGGTGAAGAGAGCTGCGGCGACCAGCGCGGCAAGAAAGGAGGCCCCGGACGCGGAACGGGCGACGGACCTCCCGGACGCGGCGTCGGCGTCGCTCCCAGGGGACCCCTTCACGCGCCTTCCAAGCAGAATCTTCAGCAAGCCCCACACGAACAGAAACGCCAGCAGCCCGAGCGCCGCCGGCACACCAACCCGATTTCCCTTCCCGAGCAGAAAACTCTTTCTTCCCTCTTCGGCGATCGCGAACTCGGGGCGGTAGGTCTTCGGGTTCCGCTTCAGGAAGTCGAAGATCATCGTGCGGCCGGGCGAAAGCCCGGTGGAGAACGTGGACCACGACACCGGCGTCTGCGCCGGAATCGTGGGCGTCAGAGCGGAGAAGCCGCCCTTCGCCGCGAGCGCGGCGAGGTTCGGAAGACGACCCTCGGCGACTCCTTTGGCGACGAGCGCGTGGTCCGCCCCGTCGAAGCCGAGGACGATGACGCGGGAGGGCGGAGGGACTGCCGCAACCAGGGTCGACGGGGCGAGGACGAGCGCCAATGCAAGGACGAGCTCCGGACGGAACATGATCCTGAGCGACGCGAACGGCATGTGTCATTCTATTCCGGCCTCCGCATGCGCCACCGCCTGATCGCCGCCCTGGGTCTCTCTTTTCTCGCGGCAGGCTGCTCGCGCAGCTACGAGCGGCCCGTCAACGGGTGGTGCAAGATCCGCGTGCGCGAGCCGATGCGGCTCGGGGGCGGAACGGCTCAGGGCGGCCCGAACGAGCGCGATACCGTCTTCGTTCGCGACCGGCGTCCGGATCGATGGAAGGACGTGGCGAAAGGGACGGGCGGTTCCGTGGCGCGTATCGCGGACGACCATGCCGTTCTGTTCGTGCCGTCGCCCGGCGCGCCGGGGCTCCTCGTCACTCCGGACGGTGCCGTCAAGCCGCTGGCGGAAGTCTTCCCGTGCGACGGCCTCCGCACGATCTCCCCGGATGGCCGCCGCGTGGACTGCGCGCGATGCGTCGAGGGAGCCGCCGACGGCTGCCGCACCGTGAGCCTCGATCGTTTCCCGGCCGCTGGCGGGAAAAGCGTGCCCACGACAGTCGATGCGCCGGACGCCTCCTGCCGCTTCCGCCGGCCGGGGGTGAGATGGTACGACCCGAGAGGCCGCGCCTACCTTCTCGCCGTTTGCGCAAACGGCGCGTCCACTCTCTATCGCGCAGGCGGGGCGGCGGTGGCGGAGAAATTCACGAGTCCGAACGGCAGCGAGGATCCCAAATCCTGGCACGCGGCGATCGGGCAAATCGAGCTGCTCGAACCGAAGCCGCTCCATCCGATTCGGGGCCGCCCGAACGAGGCGATCCCGCGCTAGGAAGTCTTCTTCTCTCCGTACCGTTCCGCCATCCTCCGGATGGTGTTCACGTTGCGCAGCGTCGTCGGCTCGCCGAGCGCCTTCTCGAGCTGCCGGCCGGTGATCGCGGGGCGCGCCTGGTGATGTTTCGAGAGCCACCAGAAGTCACGGCCGCGGACGTGGAAGAGGTCCTCTTTCGTCGAGAGACGAGAAACACGCCCGACGCCTGCGGCGTCGAGATTCTTCGAAAGGAGACCGACGACATACGTGGGAAAGGCCGCGGTGTCTCTCTCCGGGAAGGGCTCATGCGCCGCCGCCGAGACGATCTCCTCGACCGTGCGAATGAACACGGGAACCTCGAAGCCGGCCACGCGCTCGAGCGCTGCGGCGATCCTCGCGTCGAGACTTTTCCCACCCTTCGCAGAAAATACGACGTTCCCGCTCGCGAGGAAGCTCTCGACCTCCGCGCAATCGGCGGACTCGAACGCCTTTCTCAAGGCCTCCTTCTTCACGACGCGGCCGCCCACGTTGACGGCTCTCAGGAAAGCGACGAAACGCGGCATATGTCCTCCTTTCAGTCCGGGGAAGGGAGCGGCGCCGGATCTCCGTCTCTCCATCCGAAGACCGTCCGGCCCGCGACGGCCGAGAGCACGATCGCGCCCCCGAGAAGGGCCCAGGCCGAGGGCCTCTCGCCGAGGCCGAGGAACGCCCAGAGCGGGTTGAACATCGGCTCGAGCATGCCGAGGAGCGACGCCTCCGCGGCCGGCACGACCGCGAGGCCGCGCACGAAGAGGATGTAGCTGATGCCCAGCTGAACGATGCCGAGGAAGAGGACGAGCAGGATCCCGCGCCTGTCGAGCGCGAGGTTCGAGAACGCGAACGGGAGCGCGATCGCCGCCGCGAGGAAGTTTCCGGCGATGACCGAGGGAATCGCGTCTCCCGCGGCATCCCGCCTGAGGAAGAGGATCAGGAGGCCGAAGAAAAAACCCGCCACGACCGCCACGAGATTCCCCTCGAGGGCGCCCGGATCCAGCCTGCCGACGAAGAAGAGCGACATGCCGCCGAGCGCCACGGCCATCGCGACGGCGTCGACGCGCCGGAAACGCTCCTTGAGGAGGAACGGGGCGAACGCCAGGACGTAGAGCGGACCCGTGTACTGCAGAAAGATCGCGTTCGCGGCCGTGGTCATCTTCGTCGCGGAGACGAAAGTCAGGATCATGAGAGCGTAGATGAGCGACGTCGTGACCGAGGCGTGGTGCCAGCGCGCGCGCGTGGGGCGGAACACGGCGACGAGGAAGACGGCCGACACGAACGAACGCCAGAAGGCGACGCCCAGCGCCGGCAGCGGAACGAGCTTGATCGCGAGGCCGCCGGTGGACCAAAGGAGCGCGGCCGCCACGATGAGGAGCCTCCCTTTGGCCGGCGAAAGGGACGAGGCGGGTCCGCTCACGCGCTCTTGCGTCTGACCGCCGCGATGGAGATGTCGTCCTCCGCGGACGTGCGCCCCATGAAGCGGTCGAGGTCCTGGACGAGGGCCGCGACCACCTCGTCGGGCCGCGCTCCCGCACGGCGGAAAAGAAGGCTTTCGATGCGCGCGTCACCGAAATCCTCGTCGGAGGCGCCGCGCGCCTCGGGAAGTCCGTCGGAATGAAACAGCAGCGTTTCCCCGGGCGCGAGAGAGGTCGTCACGGGCCGGTAGTCGACGTTCTTCCGGATGCCGAGCGGATAGGAGCCCGTGCCGAGACGCTCGACGATACGTCCCTCCGCGTCCACCTTGAGGACGGGAGGATGGCCCGCGACGATCGCGGTCACGGCGCCGTCCGGCTCGAGGAGCGCATAGACGCCGGCGAAGAAAGAGCGGGCGTTCCCCGTTTCGGCGAGGACGCGGTTCAATGACCGGATCATGACGGCGGGTACCGGGTCGACGAGAAGCTGAGTGCGGAAAACCGCGTGCGTGACCGCCATGACGAGCCCCGCGGCCATCCCGTGGCCCGAGGCGTCGCCGAAGAGGATTGCGAGGCGCCCGCCCTCGAGCGGCTCGAACGCGTAGAGGTCGCCCCCGACGGTGTTCGCGATGCGGTTGAACGCCCCGAGCTCGAACGCGCCGATCTCCGGAAGGACGCGTGGCACGAGCTGCGCCTGGAGGTCGCGCGCCATGACGAGCTCGTCCTTGAAGTGCAGCTTGTCGACGAGCTCCATCGCGAGGAGGAAAGCGAGCGCGAGGACTGAAACGAACAAGGCCGCGAAGGGCCAGCCCTCGGCCCCGTTTCCCACCATGTTGTTGAGGAACGCGAAGATCGTCAGGAGCAGAACGAGGGCGAAGACGAGCCGGCGCGGTGGCGCCAGCCGCTTCGCGAGGCCGAAGACCACCGCGTTCGTCCTGCGGAACACCCTCTTCAGCCCGCGTCTCTCAGCGGCAATCTCGTCCTCGTGGTCGGCGAGAAAGACCTTGGTCGCCCGCCGGAAGTCCACGTCCCACATGCCACGCACGTCGTCGGCGTCGAAGGAGTGAACCGTTTCCTTCGCCAGGCTCTTCCAGTCGGTCGGCATGCGTCTTCCGGGCCCTCTCTCGAGTCTTCTCTTACGAAATCCCGGCGCGGCGGGTTCTCAGGGCTTCGAAGGCACGCCGAGCCGGGCGGCCCCTTTCTTCGAGACGGACCGCCGCAGCCATTCCGTGCGACCGAAGAGGACGCCCGGCAGCCCGAGGGCCTGCGCCGCCCAGCGGGGAAAGTCGAACGAGTCTTTCTGGCGCACGATGAGCCCGTCCTTCATCTCGATCTCCGAGACGATCACGTTCACGACGGGCTTCCTGCCCCCGAAGAGATAGCGGGCGGTCCACTCCACGACGCCCGTGCCGGCGCCTGCCTTCGCGACGGTGAACGCGACCGAAAAGTCCTTCGCGCCCTCGAGGAGCCCGACCCACATCTTTCCGATGTCGGCTCCCTCGAGCGCGAAGACGGGATCTTCGAACGTCGCGTCCAGGGCGTAGAGCGCGGCCATCGTCTCGCCGTCGCGCAGTGCAAATGCCTCGTAGAAGCGCGTCAGCGCGGCCTGCGTCTCGCCGTTCGTCATCCGAAGCGAGTCTATCCGCTCCGTCTTCACACCACCCCGTAGAATCAGCTCGACCGTGGAGAAGTTCGATCTGTTCGTCCTCGGCACGGGTCCGGCCGGGCAGCGCGCGGCCGTCCAGGCCGCGAAGCTCGGTAGGAAGGTCGGGATCTGCGAGAAGCGCGAGGTCGTGGGTGGCGTGTGCATCAACACGGGCACGATCCCCTCGAAGACGTTCCGTGAAGCGGTGCTCTACCTGTCGGGCTTTGCCCAGCGCGGGATGTACGGCGCGTCCTACTCCGTGAAGGAGAACATCACCGCGGAGGACCTCCTCTTCCGGTGCACGGCCGTCATCAAGCGCGAGATCGAGGTCATCCGCGCCCAGATGAGGAGAAACGGCGTCACGCTGGTCGCCGGAGCCGCGAAGTTCACGTCGCCCCACACGCTGACGGTGACCGGGCTCAAGGCCACGACGGAAGTCGAGGCGGACAAGATCGTGATCGCGACGGGCACCCGGCCCGCGACACCGCCCGGCGTCGCCGTGGACGGCGAGACGATCCTGGATTCCGACGGCATCCTCGGTCTCAAGCTCCTCCCCCGAACCATGATCGTCGTCGGCGCCGGCGTCATCGGCGTCGAGTACGCGTCGATGTTCGCCGCCCTCGGGGTGGAGGTGACGCTCGTCGACAAGCGGCCGCGCCTTCTCGAGTTCGTGGACGGGGAGATCTCCGAGGCGCTCTCGTACGCGATGCGAAACATGAACTGCACGCTCCGCCTCGGCGAGGACGTCGCCGACGTGCGCGTCGAAGCCCCGCGCCGCGCCGTCGCCCTGCTCAAGAGCGGCAAGCGCATCGTCGCGGACCTCCTCCTCTACTCGATCGGCCGCATCGGGGCGACGGCCGAGCTCGATCTTCCGGCTGCCGGCCTCGCGGCCGACGAGCGCGGCCGGCTCACCGTGAATGCCAGCTACCAGACCGAGCAGCCGCACATCTACGCGGCGGGCGACATCATCGGTTTCCCCGCGCTCGCCTCCACGTCGCTCGAGCAGGGCCGGCTCGCAGCCTGCCACGCGTTCGGCTTCGCCTGCACGTCGATGCCGCACCTGTACCCGATCGGCATCTACTCCATTCCCGAGCTCTCGATGGTGGGCAAGACCGAGGAAGAGCTCACGAAGGACGGCGTACCCTACGAGACGGGGCTCGCGCACTATCGCGAGATCGCGCGCGGCGCGATCCTCGGCGACGACACGGGTGTCCTCAAGATCCTCGTGCATCGCGAGACGCGCCAGCTCCTCGGCGTCCACATCTTCGGCACGGCCGCGACGGAGCTCGTCCACATCGGCCAGGCCTTCCTCGCGTTCAACGGGACGCTGGACGTGCTCGTCGAGACGGTTTTCAACTACCCGACGTTCGCGGAGTGCTACAAGGTCGCGGCGCTCGACGCCTACAACAAGCTGGGGCCCAAAGCGCCGCCCTGACGCCTTCCGGTCAGATCTTCAGGCGGCGTGCCGAAGAAGCCTTGCGCCCGCGAAGGCGAGCGCGAGAACCAGGGCGAGGAGCGCCCATGTCGAGAGCGCGGGAACGCCGTTCAGAGACGCGAGGTCCGCCGTGCTCACGTTGTTCGTCCCGTCCGGATCGAACTCGTTCCCGGCCACCGTCGCGGTGTTCGTGACGGAGATGGCCGTGAGGCGGGGAAGCACCTGAACGAGAACGGTGGCGGAAGCGCCGTTCACGAGCGTCCCGATCGCGCACGTCACGGTGGACGTGCCGGAGCAGCTGCCCTGGGTCGTCGAGACGGACGAGAACGTCACGGTCGAAGGCAGCGGGTCGGTGAGAACGATGCCGGTCGCGGTCGAGGGCCCGTGGTTCGTGACGACGATCCGATACGTGAACACCTGCCCGACGACCAGGGGACCGCCTTCGATCGTCTTGGTGACCGAGACATCGGCTGCGACGGACGTGGAGACGCTGGCGGCATTGTTCGCCGGGTTCGGGTCAGGCGTGGTCGCGGAAACGGAGGCCGTGTTGGGGATCGGGCTAGGTGCCGTGTAGCCGGCCGGGATGTGGAACGTGACGGTGAGGGTGGCTGCCGCGCCCGACGCCAGGCTGCCGAGGCTGCACGGGAATCCCGTGCCGCATGCGCCGCCGCCCGGTACGAACGTCAGGTTCGTCGGCGTCGGGTCCGCGACGACGACGCCCGCGGCATCGGAGGGTCCGTTGTTCGTCACGACGAGCGTGTAGACGATGTTCGTCCCGGGCACTGCGGTCGCGGGCCCCGTCTTGACGATCGCGAGGTCGGCAGAGGAGCCGACGGGCACGACGTCGGTCGAGGAGTCGTTCGCCGGAGTGATGTCGCCGCCTCCCGCGACGGTCGCCGTATTCGAGAGGCTGGCGCCGGCCGACTGGAGGACGTTGACGGTCACGGAGATCGAGGGCCAGGGAGGACCGATGGCGAGGGCGTCCGCTCGCGAGCACGAGACGTTTGGAGCGGCGACCGAGCAGGCCCAGCCCGTCCCGCTCGCGGCGATCGGCGTGAACCCCGCGGGAAGCGCATCCGTGACCGTCACCGCCCCGACCGTCGAGCCCGTCCCGACGTTCGACACCGTGAAAGAGAAGGTCCCCGTCGCGCCCCTGAGGAACGTGGCGGGCGCGTGCGTCTTGAGGATCGTGAGGTCCGCGACGACGCCGACGCCGCCCCCGGCGCTCGCGGTGTCGTTCGCCGGGTTCGGATCGAGCTCGATCTGTCCCGTCTTCGTCGCCGTGTTCGTGAAGGCGCCGGGCGAGAGCGCCGTGGCCGTGAGGGTGAGCGAGGCCGAGGCCCCGTTCGCGAGCGTGCCGACCGTCCAGACGCCCGTGGCGGAGACGTACGCCCCCTGCGACGCGACGAACGAGACGAAGCCGAGGTTCGCGGGGAGGACGTCCGTGACGACGACGCCGTTCGCGGTCGAAGGGCCGTTGTTCGTCGCCGTCACCGTGAACGTGAACGACTGGGCGACCTGCGGCGCGGGATTCGACACGGCCTTCAGGAGGCCGACGTCCGCCACCGGCACGACCGTGGTCTGGGCCGTGGCGATGTTGTCCGGGGGGTTCGGATCCGGCTCGCTCGCAGTGACGGTCGCCGTGTTCGTGACCGACGGAACTGCCGCCGCGGAGACCGCGACGACGATCGAGACCGCCGCGCTGTTGCCCGCGCCCAGCCCGCCGAGAGTGCACGTCACCGTCGCGGCGCCGCTGCAGGCGCCCTGGCTCGGCATGGCCGAGACGAACGAGACGGCAGCCGGGAGCGGGTCCGTGATCGTGACGCCCGTCGCGTCGTTCGGCCCGCGGTTCGTCACGACCAGCGTGTACGTGAGGTTCTGGCCGGCGCGCACCGGGTCGGGCGAGTCGAGCTTGAGGAGGCCGAGATCCGCCTGCAGCAAGCCGCCGCCGCCCGCGACGACGCCCGCGACGGCGCTGTCGTTGGACGTGTTCGGGTCGAACTCGTTTTCGGCGGTCTTCGCCGCAGTATTCACGTACGAGCCCGCGGCCGTCACGTTCGCGACGAGAAGAAGCGTCACGGAGGCGCCGTTCGGAAGGCTGCCGATCGTCCAGACGCCCGCGGCGAAGCTCGTGCCCGCCGACGGCGTCGCGCTCACGAACGACAGGCCGGACGGGAGCACGTCGGTCACGGCGACGCCGGTCGCATTCGAGGGGCCCGCGTTGAGAACCGTCACGGTGAATGTGACGTTCGTGCCGACGAGGGGAGCCGCGACGTCCACGGTCTTGGCGACCTGGATGTCCGCGACGAGGGGCGGCCCGTTCACGACGGCCGTGCCCGAGTTGTTGGACGGGTTCGGGTCGATCGCGTTCGAGGCCGTGACGGTCGCCGTGTTCGCGATCGTGCCGGCCTGCGTCACGGTCGCCGTGATCGTGAGCGTGGCCGACGCGTTGAGAACGAGGGCGCCGGCCGCCCAGATGCCCGTGGCCGAGGCGTACGCGCCCTGGGAGGCCGAGGCGGAGACGAACGCCAGGCCCGACGGGAGGACGTCCGTCACGGCGATGCCGCTCGCGTCGCTCGGGCCGTCGTTCCGGAGCGTGACCGTGAACGTCACGTTCGTCCCGACTGCGGGCACGGGGTTGCTCACGATCTTCGTCACTGCGAGGTCCGCGAGGCCGTCGGGCACGGAGACGTTCGCCGTGCTCGTGTTGTTCCCGGGGACCGGGTCGGGCGTCGTCGACGAGACGGTCGTGACGTTCGCGATCGGAGCCGGCTTCGGGTAGCCCGACGGGATCGCGTACGTGGACGTGATCGTGCGGACGGCGCCCGGCGAGAGCGTCCCGAGGCTGCATGGGAAAGCCGTGGCGCAGTCGCCCGCGTTCGAGACGAACGTGAGACCCGACGGCGTCGGGTCGGTCACGGCGACGGCCTGCGCGTCGGATGGGCCGTTGTTCGTGACGACCGTCGTGAAGACGAGGTCCGCGCCACCCGGCACCGCCGTCGCGGGGCCGGTCTTCGTGATCACGAGGTCCGCCGAGGGCTGGGCCGTTCCCGAGGTCGTCGACGAGTTGTTCAGCGGGTCCGGGTCGGGGGTCGTCGAGGTGACGGCCGCCGTGTTCGCGATCGAGTCGCCCGAAAGCACCGCCGCATCCACGTGAACGACGAGGGTGAAGGCTCCGGAGGCAAGAGGCGCGAGCGTCGCGTTCGAGCAGGACACGGTGCCGGAGGCGCCGACCGCGGGCGTCGAGCACGACCAGCCGCCGGGCGAGGTGAGAGAGACGAAGGTGGTTCCCGGGGGCAGCGTGTCCGTCAGCGAGACCGCCGTCGCCGTGGACGGACCGGCATTCGTCACGGTGATCGAATACGTCGCGTCCTGGCCGGGCACGAGCGTCCCGGGCCCCGTCTTGACGACCTGCATGTCGGCCTGGGGCGTGAGCGTGTCGGTGTCCGTAGAGGTATTGTTGCCGGTGTTCGGATCGAAGGTCCCGGCCGGCGTCGTGACCGTCGCGGTGTTCACGAGCGAGCCCATCGCCGACGGGCTGATCGAGGCGACGACGGTGAACGTCGCCGAACCCCCGGCGAGGAGCGACACGGCCGTGTTGATGCTGTTCACGCCGGCCGGCGCCGCGCAGCTTGAGCCGCCCGTCGGAGCGCAGCTCCAGGTCGCCGAAGAGATCGCGGGAGACGGCAACGCGTCGACGACGGGAGCATTCACGACCGCGCTCGGGCCCGCGTTCGAGACCACGATCGTGTATGTCGTCGTCGTCCCCGGGACGACGGTCGGAACGCCGTCCGTCTTCGTGATCGAGAGGTCGGCTTCGAGGACGTCGAGGTGGGCGCTCGTCCCGGCCGGGTTCGATCCGATCGTCGTGACGAGCGCGCCCACGGGAATCACGTTGTCGTAGCCGCCCGGGACCGCCGACGTCACGGGGACGGTGATCGTGCAGCCCGCCGCCGGAATCGAAGCGCCGCTCTTGTACGTGACGCTCGAACCACCGGCCGCCGCCACGACGTTCACCGCGGCACAGGTCCCCCCGATGGTCGCCGGCGTGCCGAGGACGAGATTCGGCGGCAGCGTGTCGACGAAGTCGGCCGCCAGGGTCAGCGCGACCGCGTTCGTGTTCCCGAGCGTCAGGGTCAGGGTCGAGCTGGCCCCGAGCGGAATGGACGTCGGGGAGAACGACTTCAGGACGCTCGGGAGCGCGAGGACCTGGAGAGTGGCCGTGCCCGCGACCGTGTTGTTCCCGACGGTGGTCTGGACCGCGCCGATGGGGATGGTGTTCACGTAGGAGCGGACGGTCGAGGAGGTCACGTCGACCTGGATCGAGCAGACGCCGAGCGCGGGCAGGCCTCCCCCGCTCAGGTACGTCACGGTCGTCGCGCCGGCGTTCGCCACGACGCTCGCCGCCGTGCAGCCCGCGCCGAGGAGGAGATTCGCCGGCGTCGCGATGACGAGACCGGGCCCCGGGAACGTGTCCACGAGATTGGCGGTCAGGGTCGCAGCGGTCAGGTTTCCGTTCGAGATCGTGAGCGTGAACCTCGAGATGCCGCCTGCGCCGATGACGGCCGGCACGAAGGACTTGGCGACGCTCGGAGGCTGAAATGGGTTGACGAACAGGCGGTCGGTGGCGGTTGCCGCGTTGTTTCCGCCGCTCGTCTGCAGCGCGTTCGGCAGGATCGTGTTCGTGTAGGGGCCGCCCGGCGCCGTGGACGTCACGTCCACGACCACGACGCAGCCGCCCGCCGGGATGCTGCCGCCCGTCAGCGTGACGCTCGCCGCTCCCGTCGACACGGCGCCGCCCGTGCACGTCGTGGAGGCGTTCGGGCTCGCGGCCACGAAGACGTTGGGGGGAAGGTTGTCCGTCAGCGGGACCGACAGGGTGAGCGCCGAGGCGTTCGCGTTGCCGAGCGTGATCGTCAGCGTCGACGTCCCGCCCGGGTTGATCGTCCCGGGACTGAAGGACTTCAGGACCGTGGGCGGCGTGAGCGCCTTCACGACGAGGCCCGCCGTCGCCGGCTGGGTCGGGCTTCCGGCGTCCGTCACGAGCGCGCCAGCGGCGATCAGGTTGGTGTACGAGCCGACCGTGGACGACGTGACGTCCACGATGATCGTGCAGACGCCGAACGGGATCGCCGAGCCCGAGGCGTACCGCACGAGGCTCGCGGCCGCCGTGATGGTGCCGGGACATGTCCCGCGGACGTTCGGGATGGCCGCGACGGTGACGCCGGCGGGCAGGTTGTCGTCGAGACTGCTCGTGAGCGTCAGCGCCGCGCCGTTCGGGTTCCCGAGCGTGATCGTCAGGGCGGAGATGTCGCCCGTGAAGATCGTGGATGGCGCGAAGGTCTTGGACATCGTCGGGGGCACCGGGGACGCGACGCCGAGGCTCGCGGTGGCGGGCTGCTGGTTGAAACCGGCTGTCGTCGAGAGCTGCCCGGCCGCGATCAGGTTCGTGTAGACGCCGGGCGTCGCGGACGTGACGTCTACCTCGATCGTGCAGCCACCCGCCGGGATCGACGAGCCGTTCGCCCAGGTGATGAAGGTCGACCCCGCGGCCGCGGTGACGAGGCCGGGGCAGGTCTGGAC
The DNA here is from genome assembly GCA_963719225.1 of Thermoanaerobaculia bacterium. GTDB lineage: Bacteria > Acidobacteriota > Thermoanaerobaculia > UBA5066 > UBA5066 > Fen-183. The sequence goes on from CAVRAY010000001.1 coordinate 3,116,561, forward strand.
GACATTCGGCGCCGCGGCGACGAAGACGTTCCCCGGCAGGGCATCCGTGAACAGAGCCGAGAGCGTGATGGCTGCGGCGTTCGGATTGCCGAACGTGATCGTGAGCTTCGACGTCGCACCCGCCGCGATGGTCACCGGAGTGAACGACTTGCTCACCGTGGGCGGGGAATTCACGGTGAGCGTCGCCGTCGCACCGCCCAGGTTCGTCAGCCCCTCGTTCGTGACGATGGTGCTCCCCCCGATGCTGTTGATGTAGACGCCCGGCGTGTTCGAGACGACGGTCGCGAGGAACGTGCAGTTGCCGCCCGCCGCGATCGTCGCGCCGGTCACGGAGAGTGTGCCGCCGCCGGCCACGGCCGTCACGACGCCGCCCCCCGCCGTCGCGCAGGTGCCGCCCGCCGCGGGCGTCGTCGCGATCGCAACGCCCGCCGGGAGCGTGTCGGTGAGGGAGACGCCCGTGATCGGAATCGTCGCGCCGTTCGTGACCGTGACGGTCAGGACGGTCGTCTGCCCCGGGTTGCGCGTCGTGTTCGTGAACGCCTTGGCGACCGTGGGACGGGCGACGACGAAGAGCGTCGCGGTCGCGGCCGACTGGTTCGGGATCCCCTCGTCCGTCGTGACGGCGTTCGCCGGGATCGTGTTGTTGTACGCGCCCAGCACGTTCGCGACGACGTCGACCGTGATCGAGCAGCTCGTCCCGGGCGTGATCGTGCCGAGCGTGATCGTCACGAGGCCGTTGGACCCGCCGTTCGAGGTCGCGACGGCCGCGAGGCCGCCCGGTCCCGTCCCGGCGCAGTCGGTCGTCGCGTTCGGCGTGGCGGCGATGAAGAGCCCGTTGGGAAGCGTGTCCGTGAACGTGACGCCGTGAAGCGTGAGGGGCGTCGGCGCGTTCGGGTCGAACGAGCTCACGAGGCTCATCGTCAGCTTCGAGACCTGCGCGGGAATGACGTAGGCGGGCGAGAACGCCTTCAGGACGTTCAGCCCCTGCAGCGTGGAGAGCGTCGCGGAGGTTCCCGTCGGGTTCGTGTAGCCCTGGGCGCTCACGATCGCGCCGGCCGGAATCGTGTTCGTGAGGTTCAGAAACCGCGTCGACGTCGTCGTGACGGTCACGCGGCACGTCGTCGAGGCGGGGAGCGAGGCCCCCGTCAGCCGCACCATTCCGTCGCCGGGAATCGCGGTCACGATGCCGCCCGCGCACGTCGTCGACGCGCTTGGCACGGAATAGATCTCGATGCCGACGGGGAACGTGTCCGTGAAGCCGACGCCCGTCATCGTGATCAATGAGGGGTTGATGACGTCGATCTGGAGGATCGAGGGCTGGCCGCCCGTCACGACGACGGGATTGAACGACTTGTTGATGTTGATCTGCGCGGCCGCGACGGTCAGGGTCGCCGCGACGGCGGCGGTGTTCGCGGCGCCCTCGGCGCTCGTGATCCTTCCGATCGGAACGGAGTTGCTCCAGGGGCCCGCGCCGCTCGTCACGGCGTCGAAGGAGAAGTCGCACGCCCCGCCCGCGGCGAGCGTCGCGCCGAGGAGCTGGGCGCGCGTCGCCCCGGGGTTGACGACCATCGTGGGCGAGCCGGCGCAATTCGTCGCGGGGTTCGCGGGATTCGCCACGCTGAGGCCGGCGCTGAACGTGTTGTCGTCGACGGAGACGTTCGTCAGGACGCCGCTGGACGTGTTGCTGACCGTGATCCTCACGCGCGAGACGCCTCCGGACGCGACCGACGCCGGCGTGAACGTCTTCGCCCCCGACAGGCCCGTGTTGATCGTGAGGATCGCCTGGACCGCCGCGGGAATCGAGACGCCTTCGTTGCTCGTGAATTGCGCGGGGGTGATGATGTTGGTCTTCGCGCCGAGCGCCGTTCCCGTCACGCGCACCGAGATCGCGCAGCTCGAATCCTGCGAGGCGATCGGCCGGGCCGCCACCGTCCCCCCCGTCAGGATGACGACCGTATCGTTCGGGAAGGCCTGGAGCGAGCCGCCGCACGTATTCGTCGGGGTCGGGTTCGCCGCGAGCGTGACGCCCGCGGGCAGGTTGTCCGTGAGCGAGACGCCGGTAAGGGGGACGACCGTGCGGTTGAAGAGCGTGATCGTGAGCGTCGAGATCTGGCCCTGCGCGATCGCCGCGGGCGCGAACGTCTTCGTGACGGCGCCGGACGCGATGGTGACGACGTTGACGCTCGAGGCGTTGACGTTCCCGACGCCGCCGGCGGGTCCCGTTCCGGTGATGCTGCCCAGCGGGATCGTGTTCGTGAACGTCACGCCGACCGTCGTCGTCGCGGGGAGCTGGGCCCAGATGTTGATGGTGCACACGCCCGGGCTTGCGCCCACGCCCGCCACTATGGTGCCGCCCGTCCAGAGGAGCCCCGCGTCCGCGGCGGTCGGCGCCACGCCCGTGCTGACTCCGGCGGCGTTCGTGCCGGTGAACGTGCCCCCGGTGCAGCCCGCGTTCGCCGTGAAGAACCCGCTCCCGGCGTCGAAGAGAGTCATCTGGAACGTCGAGGCGCTCGGGAGGACGTCCCGGAACGTGACGCTCGTGACCGGACCGCCCGAGAAGTTGCTGATCGCCACGGTGAACCGGGTCCACTGCCCGGGCGCGACGTTCGCGAGCGCGACGGACTTGGCGACAGTGAGCTGCGCGTTCGCCGTGAGCACGGCCGTGACCGGCCCGGGGCTCGCGTGATTGTTCGGATTGACGACCGCGTTCGCGGGGATCGTGTTCGTGTGTGCGCCGTCGAACGTCGACGTCAGGGAAGCCGTGATCGTGCAGTTTCCCCCGGGGCCAGCCCTGGCGCCCGTGAGGGTGATCGTCTGGTCGAGGAGGTTCGCGGGGGCCGAGAGCGTGCCGTTCACCGCGCCCGTGCCCGTGCAGACGACGACCGGGTTCGGCGCGACCGGCACGCTCGCGGAATTCATGATCTTGAGGGTCGTGCCGGTCAGGTTGTCCGCGAAGCTCGTGATGTCGAGCGCGTTCGCAGTGCTCGCGTTGCTGATCCGGAGCGTCATGACCGAGGGCTGGCCGGCCGGAATGTTCGGGGTGGCGAAGCTCTTCGTCACGCCGATCGGCGTATTGACGTTGAGGCTCCGGCTGAATCCCGGGCTCGTGAGCCCGCGCGTGTTGCCGATCGCCCCGGCGCCGAGGACGTTGTTGAAGGCCTGCGTCGTGCCCGAGATCGACGGCACGGTCACTCTCACGACGATCGTGCACGTGCCGCTCTGGCCGATCGTGCCGCCGGCGAGCGTCACGGCCGTGTCGTTCGGGGCGGGCGCCGGCGAGAGCGCGCCGTTCACGGCGCTCGTCCCGGCGCAGCTCGTGGAGGCGCCCGTGGGGTTCGCGACGACCATCCCCGCCGGGAACGTGTCGGTGAAGCTCGTGAGAGGAATCGTCGCACCCGCGTTCGGGTTCGTGAGGGTGATCGTGAGGGTGACGGGATCGCCCGCGATGGCGGGCGACGGCACGAAGACCTTGTTCCCCGTCGGGTTGCTCATGGTGTTGACCGAAAGCGTCGCGCTCGCGGGCGTCGAGTTGAAGACCGGAACGCCGTTCTCCTTCGCCGTGTAGCCGCTCGTCGTCGCGTCAGGAATCGTATTCGCCGGAATCACCGCGACGTGGTTCCCGGTCGTCGTCGCCGTGACGTCGATCTGGAAGAAGCACTGCCCGTCGACGGCGCCGGTTCCCGCGGGAATCGTGCCGGCCGTCAGGAACACCGTGGACGTGCCCGGGGTCGCCCCGCTCACCGTGAAACCGCACGAGTTGGAGATGTTCGGCGGGTTCGCGATCGTGACGGCGGCCGGGAGGACCTCCGTCACGGCCGCCTCGGTCAGGGGAACGACCGAGCTGTTCGCGATCGTGATGCGGTACTGCGAGATGTCGCCCGGGTTGATCGTGGCCGGGGTGAACTGATGGTTGATGGTCGTGGAGGCGAAGGCCGTGGCCGACGCGAGGGCGGCCGCCACGGCGAGGGCGCGGACCGCGAGGCGGCCGCACGCCCACTCGCGGCATGAGGCGCCACGGGAACGCGGCTCCGCGCTCCGTTCGTTTCCAGTGCGCAGGATTCCCACGAAAGGACATACAGACTACGCGCGACCCGACGCGAACTCAAGGATACGTGTGAATCAGGCGGGATGCAGGCTTGGAAAAACCTTCAATCGAGCGCTGCCGCGAAGATCCGCACGATTTCGCCCGCCGGCTCGACCGACGTGATCGACGCGACGCTCTTCCCCGCCTGCCAGCAGTCGGCCGACGTCGCACCCTTAACGGACGCGCCGCGGAGCCGGAACGCCGAGCGCAGCGAGTACCAGCCGCGGATCCAGTGCTTCGTCGTCCGCCCCTTGAGCATGAGGCGCCCGATCGGCCCAGCCTTCGTCCCCATGCGCTCGATGAAAGGCGTCCGGATGACCGAAAGCGGGACGCCCGTGATCCTCTCCGTCGCGACGACGTCTTCCTCTTCCGCATCGAGGATCGCCTTCTTGTAGTCCGTGTGCGCCGAGCACTCTGCCGTGGCGATGAAGCGCGTGCCGGCCTGGACAGCCGCGTAGCCGATCTGCAGCATCGCCTTGAACTCCCGCTCGCTTCCGACGCCGCCGGCACAGACGAGCGGCACCCCGAGATCGGCGAGGGACGCGTACAACTCCTCCGGACCGAGCTTGCCGAGGTGTCCGCCGGCGCGGCGGTTCACGCAGATGAGGCCGTCCACGCCCTTTTCGAGGCCCTTCTCCGCCCAACGCCGGTCGATGACGTCGTGGTAGACGAAGCCTCCGGCCGCGTGGACGCGCTCGACGACCCACCGCGGATCTCCGAGCGCCGTCACGAAAAACCGCACGCCTTCTTCCAGCGCCTCGTCCACCCAGCGCGACATCCGCTTGAGGTAGACGGCGGAGAGCGACTTTTCGGTCAGGACGTTCACCCCGATCGGCTTTTTCGTGAGGCTCTTGATCTCCCGCAGCCCGGTCCGGAATTCGCGGCCGTGCACGAAGACGAGGGAAAGCGGCTGGACGACGCCGAGGCCGCCGGCTTCCGAGACCGCGGCCACGAGCTCGGGATTGCTGCACGGGTACATCGCCCCGCAGATGAGCGGCACCTCGACGCCGGCGGCTTCGGTGAACGCCGTTTTCATTATCTGGCGAATTCGAGCTACCAACTCTTCCGTTCGATGCCGGCCACTACGTCGAAGTGCTCATCCCGGCTCAGCAGCGGAAGCCGGTGCTGAAGGGCGAGGGCCGCGATCCAGGCGTCGTTCGCCGGTATCGGACGACCCGATCGCCTGAGAGCCAGCCGCAGCGCAGCGTAGGCGATGGCGGTCTCGTCCGTCACCGCCAGGATCTCGAAATGAGGAAGGTGGCTTTTCAGCCATGTTTCATAAGCCGCGCGATGGCGGGACTCCGCAATGCCGTATCGAAACTCACCGAGCACGATGACCGGAATGGCCGCTCGAACCTCCCGGCGCAGAGCTTCGCCGACACCAGTATCCCCACCCACGAATGCAGACAACGCGTTGGTGTCCAGGATCACGTTCGGTCCTCGGGCTCGACGACTTCGAAGACTTCATCGACCCTGGCCTGGATGCGCCTCATCTCGTTCCGGAGCCGGCGCAGCTTGCCGAAGCCCTGCATCCATTCCGGCTCAACGACACCAGCCTTGCCGGTCCCGGATGCGAGCTTCTCTTGCAATGCATCGGTCACGAGCTCCTTGAGCGTTTGACCGCGTTCGGCAGCTCTCGACTTGGCTCGGCGGAACAGCGGGTCCGGAATCTCGACCGTCGTCTTCATCGACCCATATTACCATATTTACGGTTCGCAGGAGCATGAGCGACGGAGACGGTCCCGGTGGCATGCTTCGTGAGAGGACTCCCTCATGCGTCGCCCGCTCCTCCGCCCCGTCGCCCAAACTCTCCTCGTCGCCCTCGTGCCGCTCGCGCTTCACGGATGCGTGTCGATCGGCGTCTCGCGCGCCGCGCTCGAGCACCCGCCCGGATCCTCCGCGCCGCCGACGGGCACGCTCGTCGTCTCCGTGTTCGAGAAAGCCGCTCGGCGCGGAGAGGGTGGCCGGGAAGGCAGCGGCAAGGTCTCGACGAGCTTCCTCGTGCCGGTGGTCGGAGAGTAGCGGTTGATGCGACTCCTCTCCGTGAACGTGGGACTTCCGAAGACCGTGACGCTCATGCGGCGCACGGTGCACACCGCGTTCTTCAAGGAGCCCGTGTCGGGCGCGGTTGCGCTCTCCCGTCTCGGCCTCGAGGGCGACGGGCAGGCGGATCCGAAGTACCACGGCGGGCCCGTCAAGGCGGTCTACCTCTACCCGTTCGAGCATTACGCGTACTGGTCGGCCGTCCTGGGCCGGATGGATCTCTTGCCCGGAGCATTCGGCGAGAACTTCACGACGGAAGGGCTGCTCGAGACCGAGACCCGCATCGGCGACGTCCTCGCGATCGGACCGGCGAAGCTCAGGGTGACGCAGCCGCGCACTCCGTGCGCGAAGCTGGGCCTCCGGATGGGCTCGATGCCGTTCGTCAGGGTGTTCGCAGCCGCCGGGCGGCCGGGCTTTTACCTGAGCGTCGTCGAGGAGGGCTCGGTGAAATCGGGCGACGCGATCACGCGGATCGCGTCCGACCCGAAGCGCCCGACCGTGGCCGAGGTGTTCGGCTAGAGCCAGGCCCGCAGCGCGCGGAAGGAGCCCTACGGCCCCAGTGCGCGCTAAACTCGGACAGGAAAACGCGTCTTTTTGTGAAGTGGGAGAAGAGGGAGCTCGTCCTCCGGACGAATGCCACCGGGCAGCCGATGACCGCGCCGGTCTTCTGGTGCCACGGCCGCAATCCACGGCCCCTCGCGTACATCCAGGCGAACGTCCACGGGGCCGAGCTGCAGGGAAACGCGGCCATCCTCGCGCTCTTCGATCAACTCGAAAGGGAGCCTCCGCGCGGCAGCCTCATCCTCGTTCCCCGCGTGAACCCGGTGGCGGCGAACCAGCAGATCGGCGACTACGTGTCCGGCGTCTTCGATCTCGCGAGCGGCCTCAACTTCAACCGCGGCTACATCAACCTCACGGGGCCTTCGCGCGGCAGCTCCGCGTGCTACGTGGACGTGGACGCGTTCGCCGCGGTCCATCGCGACGCGACGCTCGCCGAGATCCGCGACGGCTTTCGCGAAGCGCTCAAGGCGGCGCTCGCGGCCGTGCGCGACTCCGTCGGCCCCTGGGGCATGGAGGCCCGCCTCGAGTTCGCCCTCGCGATCCAGGAAGTCGCGATCGAGGCCGACGTCGTCCTCGACCTTCACACGGGCGACCGGGCCCCGCGCTACGTCTACGCCCCCGAGGGTGCCACCGCGGCGACACGCGCCTTCGGGATTCCCTTCGTCCTGGAGGTGCCGCCCCGCTTCGCCGGCGCTCTGGACGAGGCCTCGTTCGTGCCGTGGAACGACCTCGCCGAAGCCTTTCGACGTCTCGATCGCACGGACGTCCGGAGGTTCGTGGACGGGTTCACGGTCGAGCTCGGCTCCATGAACGCGTTCTCGATGGCCCAGGGCGTCGAGGATGCCAAGCGCATTACCTCGGTCCTGCGCTACTACGGCGTCCTCGACGGCGAGCCCGACGAGCCCGCGTACCGCATCGTCGCGTGCAGCGTGGCCGACTACAGGTCCGTCTACGCGCCGGCCTCGGGGCTCGTGGACGCGACGCTCTCTCCGGGCACGCCCGTGAGGAAAGGCGACCTCCTCGCGCGCATGGTCGATCCCTCCCGCTGCGGAATCCCGCCGCGCGCGCAGGATGCCGTCGTCGAGGTCCGCGCGCCGGACGACGGCGTCGTCCTCCTCTTCCACGCGTTCTCCTCGATCCCCAAGGGCGCGCGGCTGCTCTCGATGATGACGAACACGCGCCCGCTGTAGCGTTGAGAAGAAGAATATTTCTAGAAAGAGAGGAGACCGGGATTTCTTAGAAGGTGACAAAACAAGAGGCCCACGAGTAACCGCTGCGCCACGCCCCCAGCAGATGCCCCACTCACCCTTCTAAGAAATCTCTTCTTCTATTCATTCATCTCAAATAACCCAAACTTCTGAGGTTCTCGACGTATTCCTTCGGGTCGATCGCGAGCTCCGCGCTCGCGCGGCGCCGCCCCCACGACGCGACCGTCTCGCCGTCCGTCGCGCCCGGCGCGAGGAGGTCGCTTCGCACTTTTCCCGCGACCTCGCGCGAGGCGGGAACGCCCAGAACCGAGAGCACCGTCGGCGCGAGATCCACGGGCGCGAACGTCTCTTCCGCGCCCCGCCTCGCGAGCGGTCCCTCGAAGAGCACGACGCCGCCGCTTTCGTGCCGTCCCGCGTCGAGGACGAGGACGAGGAGATCAGGTGCCGGCGCGAGGCCCGGCTCGAGCAGGAAGGCGCGCAGGTTCGCCGTCTCCTCCGTCAGAGCGGCGGCGAGCGCGACGCGGTCCGCGGCCCCGCGCTCGGGATCGAGAAGAGCGGACGAGAGGATGTCGGGACCCGGGAGGTAGAGAAGCGCGAGGCGCGGGGCGTCCCGCCGCCACGCTTCGCGAAAAGCGGCCAGCGCGAACGCATCGAGGCCGCGCGCATCCGCCACGAGACGCTCGAGGGAGCCCGGCTCGGGCGCGATACGGGGCGCGAGCCGTGCCGCCCGCTCCGCGGCCTCGGCCGGCCAGCCTTCCCCCGCGAGCGACAAGCCCGCGCGCGCGGCGAAGAAGAGGTGATTTCCGAGGATCGTCCCCCCGTCCTCCCCGGCCGGGTACGTCGTCCACCAGTTCACCGTCAGAGACGGTATGCCGCCGCGGCTCGCGACCTCCCACAGGGAAGGCACGCGCCGCGCGCCGGCCGTGACGGACTCGCGCCGCGCCAGGTGCAGAGCCGGCAAGACGTCCTTCAGGTACCAGCCGGTGCCGGCGAGAGGGCGCACGGCTGATCTCACGCCCGAAATGCGCACGAGGTCGAGCGAGCCGATGCCGTGGCGCTTCACGTTTTCGCCGGTCGCGACCGTCGTCCAGAAGGCTGCCGGGTCGCGCGCCTCCTTCGCATACCGCGCGCGCGCTCCCCCTTCCATCGGAAGGTTTTCGGTCCAGCCGTCGACGCCTACCACGACGACGCGCCGCGCATTCCCCGCGACGACGAGCGGAGCGTCCCCGACCGCCGGAACGCGAAAGAAGAGCGCCGAAATGCCGACGAGGACGAGGGTCGCCCCCGCGAGGGCCCACGCGACGAACGTGCGGCGCGGCCGCGCCGCGAAGATCCGTCCGGAGGCCGCGAGCACCGTGAAGGCGAGACCCCGCGCCACGCGCACCGCGATGAGGACCGCGAACGCGACGGCGAGAAGCACCGCCGCGGCCGCGGGGACCCCCGCGCTCTCGAGCGCGGGACGCGCCGCGAGAACGCCCGCGACTCCGGCGACGACGCCGAACGCGACCGCGATCTCCGTGGAGCCCTCCTCCGCGTCTCCGCGGGCCCGCGCCCTCACGAGCGCCAGGAGCCCGAGCCCGAGGACGACGAGCGACGCGACGGCCGCCGCGCCCGCGAAGAGCCAGAGGAAGAGCACCGCGGCATCCCGCAGAGGCAGCGCCGAGGACACGGCGAGGAGAACCGTCTGCGCCAGCGCCACGGCGGACGCGAGGAAAACCGCCCCGGTCGCGGCGCCGAGAAGGAAGGCCCGCGTCCGAGTGCGGGCCGCGAGCACGCCCTTGAGGACCGCTCCCTCGACGCCCCGGTCGAGGTATCCCCTCTCGCGGAGGCGCTCGCGTGCGGCGTCGAGCGAAAGCTCGACGCCGGGAGAGGAAGAGGAGGGACCTTTTGCTCCCTCTCGCGGGGGATCGTCTCGCTCTTCCATGCAGCCTGCGACCTTACCGCACCGGTGGATTTTGCTTAGAAGGGGTGAGTGCGGCCGCGGCAAAACCGGCCGCCGCCGCGGTGATCGAGGGCACTCCGCTCATTCACCCTTCTAAGAAATCCGAAAACGGCGTTTCCCGTTGCGCATTCGCCGGCGGAATCAGCTCGTTCGGTCCCTCAACAGGAGGGCGAACTCTCTCAGCAGAATTCCCTTCTTTCCGAACATCTCGATGGACTCGACCGCATTGGCCGTCAGCTCCGCGACGAGCGAGCGGGCGCCTTCGGCGCCCACGTGCCGGACGAACGTGGGCGCGGGCGCGCGGCGCGCGCTCTTGCCGGACTCCGAAGCCGGAACCCCCTCGAGAAGGTCGTCCACGATCTGGAACGCGAGGCCGACGTTGCGCGCGTACGAGCGGACCGCCGCGAGCTCCTTCTCCCGCGCGCCGCCGAGCACGGCGCCGAACTCGGCGGACGCGACGAAAAGCGCGCCCGTCTTCCGCGCGTGAATCGTCTCGAGGCGGTCGAACGTGGCCGAGGCGGCGTCGGTCGCAAGGTCCAGGGCCTGGCCGGACGCGAGCCCGGCGAGACCCGAAGCGTCCGCGAGGCGCGAGACGAGATCGAGGGCCGCCGAGGAGGGAAGGCCTCCCCGCCGCGGATGAAGGCCGGCCTCGGCGATGAGCCCGAACGCGCGCGAAAGCAGGGTCACGGCCGCGAGGATCGTGCTCGCCTCGCCGTGGGTGACGTGCAACGCGGGCCTTCCGCGCCGGAGGGTGGCGTCGTCCATCGACGGCAGGTCGTCGAGGACGAGGGAAGCCGCGTGCACCATCTCGACCGCGCAGCCCGCGTCGACGAGGCGCGGCCGAGCGGCTCCGAAGAGCTCGCCGGTGAGGACCACGAGCGCCGGCCTCACGCGCTTTCCCGGCGAGAGAAGCGCCTCCCGCACGGCGGAGGGAAGAGGGTCGCCGGAATCCCGCGACGGCTCCTCCGCCTCGAGCAGGGCGGGGAGGCGCGCGTCCACGGCGGCGCGCACCTCGCCCAGAAGACGCGTCAGCGCGGGAGACGCCGGAGGCGCGGCCACGTCGCTCAACGAGCCGGGGACGCCCGCCGCGCCTCCGAAAGACCCATCAGAAGCTCGCGAGCGCGTCCTTCTCGTTCGAGAAGACGTCGAACACGGTGATGAGCTGCGTCACGGTGAGGACGTCGCTGATCTTGGGCGGGAGGTTCACGAGCTTCAGCTTGGCGCCCTTGTTCGTGGCCGTCGTGTAGCAGCCCACGAGCTCCCCGATGCCCGAGGAATCGATCGTCGAAACGTCCTTCATGTCGACGAGAAGCTTCATCGCGCCGCCCGTGATGGCGCCGTGGATCGCTTCCCTCATCTGCAGGTCGCCCGCACCGATCGTGATCTTGCCGTGCAGCTCGACGATCTTGACGTCTCCGACGTCGCGCATGGTCACCGTGGTCTTCATCTCGTTTGCGCTCCCTTCTTGTGATCGGAATCGAAGTGCTTCGTCATCGTGAGTATGGTGCCGCCCCGCTCGCCGCGCGAGAACGTCACGTCGTCCATGAAGGTCTTCATGTAGAAGATGCCTCGCCCCGAGGTCTTCATCTGGTTCTCCGGCGCGAGCGGATCGGCGACGGAGGTCGACTCGAATCCTTCGCCTTCGTCGCCGACGACGATCTCGAGGCTGTTCTCGGCGCCGCCGAGGGAGAGCATCACGCGCCGGCTGGGATCCTGCCGGTTTCCGTGCTTGATTGCATTCGCGAGCGCCTCACGCAGCGCGACGCCGATCCAGTGCTCGGCGTCGTTCTCGATGCCCCGCTGCCGGCACACGTACTCGAGCACCGCCTGGCCGAGCTCGAGGTTCTCGTACCGGCTGGAGAGCCAGAGGACGATGGGCCCCGGCGAAGCGGGGGACGATTCGGTCATCGCGGATGAACGAGACGACGCGCTGCTAAGCTGGCCGCCTCGATGTTTCCCTCCACACTCTCCAAAAACGCGGGCGCATGATACGCGAGCGCGGCGCGGGCCGTCCATCGATCCGGCGCCGTGGCGCAGGAGTCGTGGCCGCGGCCTTCGCGGCTCTCTTCGCGGCGACCGCGGGGGCCGGCCCCGTCACGGCCGAGCGCCCGCTCACCGAACGCCTTTCGGAGGCCGTGGCAAGTGCCCAGAAGGTCGTGGAGAAGGTCCGGGGGGTCCCGTTTCCGGGAAAAGTGGCGTCGGCCATCCTGCACGAGAAAGACCTCAAAAGGGTGCTCGGACAGAAGCTCGTGGAGGATCTGCCCGCGCCCTTTCCCCGCTATGCGGCCTCTCTCGCGGCCGTCGGCTTCTTCGACCCCGAGCCGCTCCTCGAGCAGAAGCTCACGAACCTTTATGCCCGCCAGGTCGCCGGCTTTTACGATCCCGCCGAGAAGAAGTTCTTCATCGTCCCCGAGCGCACGGCCGAGACGGCGGCAGGAGCCGCTCCGGAGCTGGGCGTGTCGGCGGAAACACTCCTCGAGGACACACTTCTCGCTCACGAGCTGACGCACGCCTTGCAGGATCGCCGCCTCGACCTCGTGCCGAGGCTCAAGGCGCTCCACGACTCCTCCGACGGCCTGCTCGCGCTCGAGGCCTTCCTCGAGGGCGAGGCGACCGTCGTGATGATGGACGCGCTCCTCACGCGGCTGCCCGACGAGGCGAAGGACCTCGTCGGTCCGGAGACCCTCGCGACGATGATGTCCGGTCTCGCCGCGGGTGCCACGATCGAGGGCAGCGAGGGCGTGCCCCCTTTCTTCGTCAAGGAAATGCTCTTCCCGTACGTGGGCGGCACGGCCTGGATCCAGGCGAAGAAGAAGGCCGGCGGCTGGCCCGCCGTGGACGCCGCGTACGCGCGGCTGCCGCGCACGACGTCGGAGATCCTCCATCCCGACCGGGCCTCGACCGGACGCGTCCTCCTCGATCCGGGCGACCGTCCTTCGGCGGCGAGCGCGCCGCCCGGGATGCGGCTCCTCTATGAGGACACCTTCGGAGAATGGATGCTCGGAGCGCTCCTGGAGCGGGCCGGAGCCGCGAACGCCGCCTCGCTCGCCGCCGAGTGGCAGGACGACCGCGTCGCCTTTTTCGAGCCGAAGGAGACGCTCGGGGAAGGGCCGCTTCCGGTCGGGTTCGTCTGGCGCCTGCGCGCCACCTCGCCGGCCGCCGCCAGGCGCATCGCCGCGGCGCTGGAGCGGCTCTACCAGCGGCCAGACGGACGGAGGGCCGCGAACGTGACCGTCCAGGCCGATCGGGTGGAAGTCGTGCGCGGGCGCATGGCGCCGGCCCGGTCCCCGAACCGGACTCTCAGTCCCCCGCCAGCAGCTTCAGCGCAGCCGGAAGGAAAATGAAGAGCTGAATCGCGTCGAACGTGCCGTGAGCGAAGATCGAAGCCACGGCGTTGCCGGTCTTCGCGAAGGCCGCGGCGAGGACCGTCGTGATCGCGAGCAGCCCAACGAAGAAGAACGGCTCGCCGTACCCGGCATGCGCGAGGAGGAAAAAGGCGGAAGCGGGGAGGGCACCCAGGCGGCGCTGCAGGAACGACCGAAAATGGAATTCCTCGAGCGTCATCGCCAGGAGGACGAGAAGGCCCCGCTGCGCGGCCGGACGCGAGGCCAGCCAGCTCACGAGGGGCGGCACGGCGCGGTGCGGCTCGTAGTCGAAGACGCGGAAAAGAAGGGCCGCGCTGATTCCCACGACGATCGTGAGAGTCCAGCCGATGAGCCCGAGGGCGACGCCCGCGCCCGCTTCGGCGAGCGGACGCTTCGAATCGAGCCCGAGGAAGGAGGCCGGCGACGGTCTGCCGCTGAGGAGCCACCAGGCCAGGAGGAAGAGCGCGAGGAGCGCCTGCACGGCGAACACCTGCGAGAAGCGCAGAGACGAGACGTCGGGCGCCCGCCCCCCGGCGGCGGCGGGAAGGAGCGTCGTGGCGACGAGGACGAGGGCGAGGAGGAGGAGCGCGAGGCGCTTTCTCCACGGAGAGGAAAAAAGGTCGCGCCGGAAGGCACCCCTGCGGTCGGCCACGAAGACGATGGCGAAGATGAGCGGCAGGCCCGCGCCGAAGAGGAGAGATCTGTCGAGCGAGGTCACGCGTGGGAGCCCGGAGGGCGGGAAGACTCTAGCAGACGGGCCGCATCACGACCGGGCGGGCCGCCGGCCGCCCGAGAAGGAAACCCTGGCCCCACGGGACGCCGAGGGCACGGAGGCTTTCCAGCTCGGCCCGCCTCTCGATGCCTTCTGCGATCAGCTCGGCGTCGATGCGCTCGCCCAAAGACGCGAGCGAGCCCACGATCTCGCGCTTGATCCGATCCTTGTCGAGGCCCGAGACGAGCGTGTGGGCCACTTTCACGTACTCCGGCCTGAGCTGCACGATGGACTCGAGGCCGGAATAGCCCGAGCCCGCGTCGTCGATCGCGAATCCGAAGCCGGCCGCGCGCAGCCGGCCGACGACTTCGCGAAACGCCGGGTAATTGAAGACGACCTCTTTCTCGGAGAGCTCGAGCACGATGTCCCCGTGCACGCGGCCCATCTCGGCGAGGTTGCGGTCGTCCAGGAAAACCGAGTGCGTCAGCAGCCGCGCCGAGGCGTTCACGAACAGCCGTTTCTTGCGGGCGGCCCTGGGAAGCGACGAGAAGACCGTCTCTACGCACAGGCTCTCGAGCTCGAGGACGAGGTCCCCCTCGCGCGCGACCGCGAACAGCTCGTCGGGCATCTCGAGCTCGTGCCCCGCCGGCCCGCGGATGAGCGCCTCGTAGCCGAGGACCTCGCCCGACGTCACGCCGACGATGGGCTGGAAGACCGCGCGCAGCTTCTTCGCGGACAGGAGGGCCTTGAGCCGCTCGACGAACGATTTCTTCTCGCCGCTTTCGCGCGCGTCGGCGAGGCGTGCCGCCTCCGCGAGCGCGCGCATGACCTGGCGGGAGGGCCGAACGCGCGGATCGTCCGGAACCACCAGCGCGGTCGCGTGGATGTGCATGAGGTCGACCGCGGACCGCCCGAGCGCCTGCTTCAGGCGGCGCCCGACGCCCTGCCGCAGGCGCGCGGCCTCCGCCTCGAGCGTGACGCCGTGCCTTCCGGGGGCACGCCGAGCCACGTCGAAAAGGAGGAAGACGCCGTCCGAGCCGTTGAATGACATCGCGAGGAGCCCCGGGGCGAGAGGCGAGGCCGTGATGTCCTCGCGAAGGCTCGCCGCCGTCACGCGCAGGATCCGGTCGTAGAGCTCCCATCCGTAGAGGCTTTCGACGCCCGCGAAGCGCCCGAGCTGAATGTAGACGACGCCGAGATTCGCGACGCGCTCCCCCTTGAGATCGGCGAACGGGTGCAGGGTCAGGCCCGTGACGGCGTCGTGGAGCAGCGATTCCAGGCGCAGTTTCTCGATTTCGGGCACTTCGACCGACGCTCGCTCGGCGACGAGCTTCAGGGAATCCCGGCGCGGCACTTTCGTCATGGCTCTCCTCTCGACGGCCGGGAAGCCGTCAGGGCGCGCACGCGCGCCCGCAGCTCCTCGGCCCGAAACGGTTTCGTCAGGTGATCGGTTCCGCCCACCTGCATCGCGGTGATCCGGTCGCGCACGTCCCCGCGCCCGGTCAGAAAGAGGATGGGCAGATCGCGCGTGATGGGCTGGCGGCGCACGATCTCGCACAGCTCCCAGCCGCTGAGACCGGGCATGCTGACGTCGAGAACGAGGAGAGCCGGCGGATCGTTGAGCACGGCCCGGAGTGCGGCGGCGCCGTCCGTCGCGCCGTCCACGTCGAAACCGTCGAGCGACAGGACCGCCGCCACCGCCTCGACCATCGCCGGGTCGTCGTCGACGACGAAGACGCGTTCGCTCACGCCTCGGCCTCGCGCGAGACCGGAAACATGATGGTGACCTCGAGCCCGTGGCCGGGTTCGGAGAGGAGGGAGATCTTTCCCCCGTTCTTTTCCAGCAGATCCTTCGTGACGCCGAGGCCGATCCCCCGTCCCGGCACGCCGGCCGCGGAGGTGCTCCGCCAGGCGAAGGTGAACGCGTGCTTCTGCTCGTCCGGCGTCATCCCGGCCCCCGTGTCGCTGATCACGACGAACGCGTGCTGCGCGACGACGCTCGCCCTCACGCGCACCTGTCCGCCGGCCGGCGTGTACTTGACCGCGTTGTCGAGCACGTTTCGGAACGCGCGCTGGAGAGCGACCGGGTCAGCGGCGACGGGGATCTCCGCCCCCTCGGCGACGAACTCGAGCCGCACCCTTTCTCCATGGGCGAGCCGGTAGGACTCGACGAGCGTCGAGAGAACGCGCACGAGATCGGAGCGGGGTGCCTTCGGAGCGGCGGGAGCGGCGGCCGGCGGTGACGCGAGCGGGGCCGGGGCGGGCGCGCGCGGCGGCATCCCGGCGAGGGACTCCATGAGCGCCAGCTCGCGCGCGAGCCCCGCGAGATGCGCCTCCGAGGGCGGCTCCCCGCGGCGTGCCGCCTCCGCCACGAGGTCGCCGTACACGCGGAGGACGGTGATCGGCGACTTCAGGTCGTGAAGGATCTCGCTCCTCGGATCGCGGCCCGGTGCCGGGAGGCTCGGAGGTGCGCCCGCGACGCCCGGAAGGACGGGCTCCCGCCCGGTCGCCGCGCCGGCGTGCCTCGCGGGAGTCGTGAAACGCAGGACGAGCTCGACGCCGAAGACCGCCGCGGCCGGCCAGAGAAAGCGCAGGACATTCGACCGCGCGGCGGCAGCCGTGGGCGCCGGGTCGAGGACGACGAGCAGGGCCAGCCCCGCGTACGCGCCCACGAGAAGGAAGCGTCCGCCTTCACGTGAGATCGCCGCTTCGGCCGCGACGTAAACGACGAGGAGCGGAAAGAGGTCGCTCGCGGGGCCGCCCGTCTTCACGAACGCGACGAGCATGAGGGCGAGAGGCACCAGGAGGCGGAGCGGCGCGGCGAAGGGACCGAGAAGACTCGTTCCCGGCGAGGTCGAAAGGAGCACGCCCGACACGAGCGCCGCGGCCGCGAGGATCGCGAGAGCCGGAACTTCGGGAGGCGCGACGGCTCCGGAGCCGAGGAGGACGAGAAGGGACAGGGACAGGAGGGCCGGCCCGACGAGGCCCGCCCCCGCGGCGGCGCTCAGGTGCGGACGCCCGTCCAGATCGACCTCTTTTCAGTGGACATAAGCACAGCCGACCCGAAGGCGGCCGTCCGAAAGGGGGATCGTGTTGACCTTCCGCATCGCCACCCGATGCGGTTCGCCGCTGTATCGCTGCAGGATCTCGCCCTCGAGCCGGTCGGAAGACCTCTCGCGGGAGGTGACGAACGCGAGTCCCCCGTAAGAGATGTCGGTGACTTCCGCGAGGCCTCCGTTGCGCGCGCCCCGGCCGCCCATCTTCAGCGTCAGGCCCGGCACGGAAAAGCGCGGAAAGCGCCGCGTCCTCTCGAATGGCTTCGCGGTCTGGCGCTTCGAGGCGTAGAGACGGATGTCGCTGACCTTGAGGAGGAAGTCGAGAAGCCGGCCGTCCGTCGGGAACGTCGCGACCCCGTAGTTGAGACCCACCTTGAGGCCGACGCGAAGGGGAAGCCGGATGCCCGCCACCTTGTGCCGGATGCGTTCCGCCACGGCGAGGCTGTTCACGACGTCGCTGTTCGGAAGCACGGTGACGAACTCGTCGCCGCCGTAGCGGCAGCCCGCGTCCACGACGCGCAGGGATTCCCGGATGACCTTCGCGGTGCGCACGAGGACCCCGTCGCCCACGGGGTGGCCGAGACGATCGTTGATGGACTTGAAGCCGGCGAGATCCATCATGAGGACGGAGACGACGCCGCCCGCGCGCTCGGCTCGGGAGACCTCGCGGTCGAGGTGGTCGTGGAGGAAGCGGCGGTTGTAGAGGCCCGTGAGCGGATCCGTGATCGCATTCACGCGCAGGGCCGAGATCTCGTTGTCCGACAGGAGACGCGGCTCCTTCAGCTTCCCGAGGCGGCTGTGGAACTCGTGGAGGAGAGCCGTCTGGAGGGAAACGGGCGGCCCGAGCGTCGTCTCCATCTTCTCGAAAGCGCTTTCCACGCGTGCCCACATCGGCGGCACGTCGTTCACCGGGATCGTCACGCCGATCCACTCGACGAGGAGAAGTCGAAGAAGCTCGGCGCGCGTGATGCCCACGCTCGCGGCGCCCAGATCGCGCTCGAAGCGCTCGCGCGAAAAGCCCCGGGCGCGTCCGAGGCGTGCCAGCCGGAAGACCCGGGCGGAGAGATCTTCTTCGGGCAGCATTCGTTCAGGCGCGACGGCGGGCGGCGAGGGCGCCGACGAGGCCACCCGACTCTTCGCGCGCGAGAGACTCCGCGGCGCGCGCGACGTCCTCGACGGTCTCGCCCACCGGGAAGACGAGCATGAGCTGGCCGCCGTGGAGGAGATCCACGAGCTCGCTGTCCGTCCGCGCCCACAGGACCCGTCCCTGCGCGACGAGAAGACGCGCTCCGGCGACGTCGGGCCTCGACGGGTCGAGCCGCCGGAGCGTCTCGACGACGCGACGCACCTCCTTGAGGCCGAACCCGGCGGCGCGCAGCCGGCCCGCGACGCGGAGCCGCACGACGTCGCTGAACGAATAGCGCCGCTTCGTGCCGTAGCCTCCGGCGCTCGCGAGAGACGGCGAGAAGAATCCGAGCCGGTCCCAGTGGTCGAGCTGCCGCGCGGAAAGTCCGGTCAGCCGCGCCACCTGCGCGGTCGAGAACGAAGCCTGGAGAATCCGGCGGTTGAATTTCACGGTTGTATTCTCTAATTATAGCCACGTCCCGGCCAAAAAGGGTCGTCGGGACCGGATTCCGCTCGCGGGCTGCTAAAGTTGTCCTGCGCCTCGCCTTTCGCGGCGTTCATTCGAGGTTTCGCGAGCATGCGTGAAGAGCTGAGCCGGATCGATCTGTCCCCCATCTCCGACCTCGTGCGGATCAAGAAAGAGGAGCAGCTCCTCGACGAGCGCCTCAAGAGCATGGAAGTCCGCGCGGAAAAGGTGTCTTCGCCCGTCTACGAGCGCGTCCGAAAGGACTACGAGACGCGGCGGGTGGCGCTCGAGCAGGAGTCGCAGCCTCTCAAGGAGAACGCGCGCCGCGAGTACCGGCGGCTTCAGGCTCTCCGGAGCGAGGTCGAGAAGGCCGTCGAGGCGGCGTCGTTCGACAAGGAGGAGGTCGAGTTCCGCCGCGAGCTCGGCGAGTTCCCGGACTCCGCTTTCAAGGAACGGCTCGCAGCCTGCGAGAAGCACCTTGCCGAGGAGCGCCAGGACCTCGAGGCCGTCCTGCAGATGAGGGCGACATTCCTCGACGCCTTCCGGGATGAGGAAGACCTCGAGACGCCGGTTTCCGGCCCCGAAATACCGGCTTCTGCGCCTTCGGCGCCTCCGCCCCCGCCCCCTCCGCCTTCCGTGCGACCTGCTCCGCCCGTCGCGCCGTCCCCACCGCCGGCCGAGAACGTCATTCAGCCGCCGCCCCCGTTCGGAAAGCCGCCCGCGCCGGCGCCCGAGCCTCCGGAGTCCACGGTCGTTCTCACGCGCGCGCGGCTCGCTCTCCTGGACGGAGATAGAATCGCGAAGGAGTTCCCGCTGAGGCCCGGGGTCTCCATCCTCGGGCGCCTCGCCCTGAGCGACATCCACCTGCCGACTCCGGACGTTTCGCGCAAGCACGCACAGGTGATCGTCGGGCCCTCCGGCGTCTTCGTCGTCGACCTCGAATCGGAGAACGGCGTCGTCGTGAACGGGCGGCGCGTGGACAAGGTGCAGCTCGCGGACGGCGACGTGCTCACGCTCGGCAAGCAGCGGCTCGTCTTCCACGCCTGACGCGGCCACGGGCTGCGCCGGCCCCGCTTCTTGACGGAGTTACCGGGTAATCCGATCATCGATCGGTGCAAGAGTCCGAAGGAATCGAGACCGCGCGACTTCTGCCGCCGGCGGGGACGAATGCTCCCTTCGGCCTGCACGTCGTTCTGGACGTCCCGGGCACCGACCCGGGCCGGTCTCCTTTCGTGCGGCTTTCCGAGGCCGACGACCTGGCGCGCGTCTATCTGGCTGCCGTGAAGGGGGACGACGGCACTCTGATCGAACTTTGTGCGCTGAAGCTGGTACCGGACGCATGGCCGGAAGGCGTCGCGCCGGGAGCGCTCGATCTGACGAACCGCGATCTCGAGGAGCGCTGGGAAAGAGAGAGATCGCGTCTCGTCGGTCTCAACGCGCAGTCGCCCCACTTCCCTCGCCTCGTCCGGCTCGACGATCCCGCAGGAGAGACGGGCGACCGCCTCCCCCCGCTCCTCTTTTCGCGCGTCGAGCGCTCGTTCTTCGTTCCGCCCTGCCCCGCCTGCAAGAGCCCGCTCTCGCTCTGCCGCGACGAGGCATGGCTCGCGCACACGGGCCTCCCTTCCTACGCTTCGTCGCGGGAGCGCTTCGTCTGGTGCGAAAGCTGCGCCCAGGGACACGGAGCGCCGACCGTCTACTCGACGTCGAAGATCACCACACCGGGCGCGATCGTCCGCTCGGCCGGCGACCTTCTTGACGACCTCCAGCGCGCTCTCCGCGAAGTCCTGACGGAGGAGGAGGCCGCGGCTCTGGTGGGCCCCCAGACCGCGAAAGCCGCACGGGCCGACCGGGCCAACGTGCGGGATCTCTTCACGCCGCTGACGTTTTACGGATCGCCCTTCCTCGTGACCGTGGCGGCTCCTCTCGACCTCGAGTCCCTCGCCGATGCGCTGGGCGGCAGGCCCTGGGAGGAATTCGAAGTGCGCCTCGCCCGTGCGGGCGGCGCCCTTCCGGCACGTTGGGCCTGGCTCGTCAAGGCCCCGCCACCGAATCGGCGGCTCCTTTTCGCTCAGGAGAGCAGCGGCCTCGATGCCGTCGAGATCTTCTTTCTGAAGCTCACCGCGTTCCGCCAGATCCTCGACGGTCTCGTCGACTATTACCGGGCCGCGGGACGGCCTCACCTGGACCTCCATCCCCGTCATCTGCTCTTCGAGCTTTCGGGAGCCGGCGACGGCCTTCCGCTCCTCTGGACGTTCCAGGTCCGGATCCACGGGCTGGCCGCGGCCGCGCTGGCGCTCAAGGCCCCGGGCAATCCCTCGGTCGTCCTCCCCGGACACGGCATCGGCGTCCCCTACGCGTCCTCCGAGATCCAGGAGTTCCGCCTGGCCGGCTACCGGCCGTGCGAGCTCGTCTTCACCGACCTCGAGGAGGACAGCGCGGGATCGCGCCGCTTCCACGTACGCGGCCGCGTCTCCGATGCGTACGGGCTGTATCCCGCGCCGCAGCCGCGCGACACGATCTTCCTGTCGGTCCCCGATCCGGCTCTCGACTTCGGATTCACCGGCCTCTCCGTCCGGGCGGTGCCCGGAGAGATCCGCTCGGGCGAAGCCGTGTTCACGAGCGAGCTCGTCGCGCTCGAGGAAAACGGACTGCGCCGGCTCCGGATGGCTCTCGGCACGAAGATCCCCGGCGCGCGCTACCGCGTCTTTCCGGATTTCGGCACGCCGAGCGACCTGCACGCGCTCGGCGTCTCCCTGCTCCGCCTCCTGCTCCGGAACGACGGACAGGACGTCGCGACCGTGGTCCGGACCGCCGAGCGGCTCTCCCGCGAAATCTCGGGACTCGCGCCCGGAGAGTCCCGCCGCGGCGTCACTCTCTCCGCGCTGCTCAAACGCGTTCCCGATGCGGCGGGAGTCTTCTCGAAGACACAGATCTTCTGGAGCCAGGACGACCGCCGCGCCGGGCGTCCGAATGCCGTTCCGGAGACGCTCTGGGAGCGTGCCCTCCTCCTCGCTCTCCGCCTCGTCACGCGCGCCGCGGGCTTCTCGGTCGCGGCGACTCCCGCCGACTTCGATCCGCTCTTCCGGGAGGAGAAGCTCGAACGGATCATCCCCGAGGTCGTGTCGCTCCTCGCCGAGCTTCAGACGCTCCTCTTCGAGCGGCAGTCCGTGCACCTCGAGATCCAGCAGGTTCTGGCGGAGATCCAGGAGAGCGAGCGCTCCTCCGAGGCGCGCCGATGAGCGCGCCTGCTTTCGTCGCCGTCGAGGTGTGGCTCGGACCGATGGAAGGCCTTCGCTACGTCGCCCCGGCCGGGAACGCGACGGCCACGATCCACATCGGCCGTGTCTCCGTGGACAAGAAGACGAACACGAAGAACGAGTTCGTGCTCTCCTACGGCCACGGCGTGTCGTCGACGCACGCCGAGCTCCGCTTCGAGCGCGGCCGCCTCTTTCTGAAAGACGCCGGGTCGACGAACGGGACATCGATCCAGTCCGGTCACGTCACCGGCGAGGTCGAGATCCGTTCCGGCGACGTCTTCCTCGTCTCCTCGACTCCGGTCAAGGTCCGATTCGTCGACGCGCCCCTTCCCGAGATGCCGTTCCCGCGCGTCCTCAGGGGGGAGGCGTGGCCGGACCCTGCGGTTCAGAGCATCATGCAGGGTGCCCGCGAGGCGGCCGTCCAGCGCGGCGAGCTGTTCACCGACACGCGCCACCTCTGCGACGCGATACTCCGCTCGCGCAGCCCGAGCATTCAGCGGATCCTCAGGGACGCGACCTGGTCGCGCGAGCAGGCGCTGACGGAGCTCTGGGAAGGCCGCCTCTTCGCGGGGACCTACACGTGGCTGAACGATCTTTTCCTGCAGCCCATCGGCCTCAAGACCGGCTCCGACGAGCTGATCCTCTCGCCCAAGGTCGGGTTCCTGCTCGAGGAGGCCCAACGCAGCCAGGTCGAATCGTCGGCGGTGGAGCTGGAGACGACGCTCCGCCACGAGCTCCTGACGTTGCTCAGGCGGGACACGGAGAGCGCCGTGGGCTCGTGGCTCGCCCGACGGCTTCCGGACCTCACCCCGAAGGAGAAGCCGAAGCCGTCGACGCCTGCCGCCTCCGGTCGTCCGTCGACACCCGCCGCGACGCCTTCGTCGCCTTCCGGCCAGATCCGGCGCCCGCCGATCACGAAGACGAAGCCCGTGAAAGCAGCGGAGGTCTTCGTCGAACGCGTCGCGAACCTCCTCGACGAGAAGACCCCGAAAGCCAGCTCTCTTCCTCCGGTCGAAGAGGCGGCGCTCGAGCACGTGCACGCTCCCGCCGGACCGGGCGCAGCGCTCGCCGGCGCTCCGCTCACCGCGGAGGAGATCGCTCTCGACCGGAAGGCGCGTGAGCTCGGCGACGCGCTCCTGCGCGAGTCCGCCGCCTATCGCTTCTCGACGCCGGCCGACCGGCGCGAGGCTCTCCGGTCACTCGTCGTCAAGGAGCTTCACACTCTCCAGCCCGGGCGCCGGCCGCGCGTGCTGGAGCAGCTCCGGCTCCAGTTTCCCGTCGTCGCCCCGGGCGACGTGCCGAACCTCGAGGAGCTTCGGCTCCGACGCCGGGTGGCCGAGCTGGAGAAGCGTCTCGCCGAGGCCGCCTCCCGGCCGGCCGCGGCCGCCTCCAAGACGGCCGTCGCCTCCGCTCTGCCGTGGCGGACCCTGCTGACGAAGGACGACGACAAGGCTTCGACCCTCGAGCCCAGGCTCGCCGTCGTGCGCGACGTCCTCCGGTTCGCCCAGGACGTCGAGACGTTCGTCCTCGGGCTCGTCGAAGCGATGACGATGCCGGGGGCCGAGACCGCGAGCTTCCGCCTTCCGAACTTCCGCGACCGGCTGAGCGGTTTCCTCGCGACGGCCGCCGAAGGGAAGGACGTGAACCCGGACGACGTCCGGGACTACCTCGCCGAGCTGCGCCGCTGGCAGATCGCCATTTCGGCGGGGCATCACGAGGCTCCGAAGTTGTGGTTCACCAAGCTCTGGAAGAGAATCAGCCCGTCCGTCATCGAGGCGGGGAAACCGGGAGGAGCGGGGTGGAAGCTCCGCGGGGAGACGGCCGAATGGTGGAACCAGTATCGCGACCTCGTGAAGGACCTCAACCCCGATCTCGTTCAGGACCAGGTTCTCCAGGCCGCGGCGCACTTCTCGCAGGCGGAATACGACAAGCTCAACAAGAGGAAGTAGACGCGATGCCGATCTCCGAAGCGAAGCCCGACCGGTTCCTCCAACTCACCGCTCTCACCCTCGTGCTCGCAGGCGCCGCGTTTGCCGGAGCCTGCGGCTCCGCCTCGGCGACCGTGGCGTTCAAGTGCGCGCCCGAGATCAACGGCGGGACTCTCCTCACGGTCGACGTCGTTCGGGCCACCGAACCCGAGGTCGAGAGGATCCGCGCCCTCGGCGAAAAGTGGTTCTACGACCCGCTCCGCGAGTCCCTGCGGGACAGGACGCGGACGGCCACCTTCTCGCAGAGCGAAGGCCGGTGCGAAAAGGAGGTGACCGTCCCGGCGACCAAGGATGACAAGTTCCTGGTGATCGTCGCGGACTACCGTTTCCAGAGCGCCGACCCGGGGCGCTACCTCGTCGTGCTGCGAAGGGACCAATGGAAGGGCCGGACGATCCGGGTCCAGGTCCGCGACCGGGAATTCTCGATCGTCCAGTGAAGAAAAGCAGACCTGTCCTCTGGGCCGAGGGAATGTTCCTTCGGCCGCATCACCTGCAGGCGGCGGAGCGATTCCGGGAGGAGGCGCTCCACGACGAGGTGCGGCGCATCCAGCCTTTCTTCTGGGGCGTCACGCGAATGGAGATCGCCGCGGACCAGCTCGAGAACTTCGTCTTCGAGCTGCGCGACATCGAGGCGAAGCTGAAGGACGGGTCCGTCCTCTCGGCCGGCTCGAACCTCCGGATCTTTCCGCGCCCGTTCAAGGTCGAGCTCGAGCAGGCGGGCGGCCGGATGGACGTTTTCATCGGCGTGCCGGTCTTCCGGGAGGACGCGCCGAACACGTTCTTTCCCGGAGAGGACCGGCGGGGCCAGGACCGCCGCCTCACGGCCGAAGTCCTCGAGGTGCCGGACGAGAACACGGGCGCGAACCGCCAGCCCGTCGAGACGCGCCTCGTGAACGGGCGCCTCTTCTTCGGGAGCGAGACCCGGGACGGCTACGAGTGCGTGCCCCTCGCGATCGTGGAGCGCTCGGGCCAGGGGAAGAACTTCCCGATCCTCTCGAAGGACTTCATCCCGCCCGTGACGGAGATCGGGGCGTCGACCGCGCTCCAGACCCTCTGCGAGTCGGTCACGAACAGGCTCGAGGCCAAACATCGGCTCGTCCTGACCGAGGTCGCCTCGGGGCGGCTGACGATCGAGTCGGAAGGGACGTCGGGCTGGCAGACGCTCATGAAGCTGAAGATCCTCGGCAGCTTCGTCTACATCCTCCAGCAGCTCACGCGGATCCCGCGCGTGCATCCGTTCCCGGTCTACTGCGAGTTCGCGCGCCTGCTCGGAGACCTCGCCATCTTCGACGAGGGGCGAAGGCCCCTGAAGGTGCCACTTTACGACCATGACCGCCTCGGCCCCTGCTTCTTCGACCTCTGCCACAACATCGAGCTGCTCACCGAGAAAGTCGTCGCCTCGCGCTTCATCAGGGTCGAGTTCGTCCTCAAGGACGATCTTCTCGTCGCCGAGATGCAGCCCGAATGGTTCACGAGCGAGGCGGAGTTCTTCCTCTCCGTGGAGACGGAGCTGCCCGAGCGCGAGCTCAAGGAGCGGCTCAACACGATGAAGGTCGGCGCCGTGCACGACATCCCGCTGCTGCGGCAACGGCGCCTCTTCGGCCTCGACCTCGAGATGCTCAAGCGGATCCCGTCGGGGCTTCCGGCCGGAGACGACCACTACTACTTCACGATCGAGAAGGAAGGGATCTACTGGGCCAACGTGGTGAAGGAGCACGTGATGGCCGTCTCGGGCATGCTCGATCCGAAGCTCAGGTTCTTCCTCTATGTCGTTACCAAGCCGATGAGCGCGACCCGTGGATAGCAGCAACAGCACGACCGATCTCTTCCGGCTCTGCTCCCGCCTTTTCCTGTTCCTCAGCTCGTTCCGGCAGAAGGTCCGCCGCGGCGTGAAGCTCGAGCCCGACGCGGTCGCCGCCGACCTCGAGGAGATCTTCGACGAGCAGGCGCGCAACGCCCGGAGCGACCCGCGCCTCGACGCGCTCTACGAGAAGGCGCGCTATCCGCTCGTCGTCCTCGCGGACGAGATCCTCCTCCATTCCGGCTGGGAACACAGCGCGGAATGGGAGCAGCGCATCTTCGAGGAGAAGTACTTCAAGACGAACATCGGCGGCGACCAGTTCTTCTCGATCGCCAAGGAGCTCCGTTCCGAGGACGTCGAGCTCGCGGCCATCGTCTTCACCGGCCTGGCGCTCGGGTTCCGCGGCAAGTACCGCGAGCGCCCCGAGAAGGCCATCGAGATCAAGAACCGCGTCTACCGCCTCCTGGCGGAATACCTCGCGGACGTCGGCGACAAGATCACGCCCGAGGCGTACCACGTCACGGCGGCCCCGGCGCGCAAGCTCTCGCCCGCGATCACCCTCGCGCGCGTGGCGATCGTCGGCGTGGGAATCCTCTTCCTCTACTACGCGATCACGTGGCTCATGTGGGCCCGCTCGGTCGACGACCTCCGGACGGTCGTGCAATCCATGGGCCTCGCGATGGGGCTGATGTAGAGCCATGCAGGAGTTCCTTCAGCTCCTCCAGGGGCTTCCGCGGCCGCTCAAGTACCTCGGCGCCGCCATCCTGTTCATCCCGCTGGGCTACTTCCTCATCAACCTTCTCGGGCTCCAGAAATACTGGTGGCTCTTCCTGCTCGGCCTCCTCCTCATCGTGGTGGCCATCATCGTCTTCGAGCAGATTCGCAAGGGCCGGGAAAAGCAGAAGGGCGCGGCGTTCGAGGGAGAGCTCCGGAAAGACTCGCAGTCCGGCGGCGCATCGCGGGAAGAGGTGCGCGAGGCCCTGAAGGACCTTTCGGCCAAGTGGCTGGAGGCGGTCCAGAATCTCAAGGCCGCCGGACTCGACATCTACTCGCTGCCCTGGTACCTCCTGATCGGGGAGCCGCAGTCGGGAAAGAGCACGACCCTCAAGAACTCGGGGCTGGAGTTCCCCGTGGGCGGGGACGCGCTCTCGGGAGCCGGCGGGACGCGCAACTGCGACTGGTGGTTCGCGAACGAGGCGGTCATCCTCGACACGGCCGGGCGCTTCACGTTCCAGGAGGAAGCCGCTCCCGACGCTTCGGAGTGGTCGAGCTTCCTCAAGCTCCTGAGAAAGCACAGGCCTTACTGCCCCATCAACGGCGTCCTCGTCGTCATTCCGGCGACGTCGCTCCTCGAGGACACCCCGGAAGAGCAGGACAAGAAGGCGCAGAACGTCCGGGCGAAGCTGATCCACATCCAGCGGCTCCTCGACATCCGGTTCCCGATCTTCTTCCTGATCACCAAGGCCGACCGCGCGCTCGGCTTCTCCGAGTTCTTCACGAAGCTCGACCCGGTCGAGCAGCGACAGCTCTTCGGCTGGTCGAATCCCGCCGGCCCCGAGAAGCCGTACGAGCCGAACGTCGTGGATGCGGCCTGGGACCAGATCGTCACGCGCGTCCACAAGCTCCGGCTGAAGTTCCTCTCGGGCGAGGAAAACGCCGCGAACGCCGACCGGTTCATCGTCTTCCCGGAGGAGCTGCGCGCCCTGAAAGAGCCGGTCCGGCGCTATCTCGACGGCATCCTCACGCAGAGCCGTTACGACGAGCCGTTCGTCTTCCGCGGGTTCTACATCTCGAGCGGCGTCCAGCAGGGCAAGCCGATCGCGCAGGCCACGCGCGACCTTCTCAAGGGTCCGTCGGGCACCCAGGGCGACATCATCGAGAGCCTCGAGAACATCTTCAAGAAATCGCGCGCCTTCTTCATCAAGGACTTCTACGAGAAGAAGGTCTTCCCGGAGCAGGGCCTCGTCGTGCGGACGCGCGCGGCCGCCGAGCGCGAGAAGAAGACCACGCTCGTCTTCCGGATCCTGACGTGGGCGATCCTGCCGCTGATCATCCTGACGATGATTCCGGCGTTCCTGTCGCTCCGCCGGATCCTGAACCCGATCCGGACGCACGCCGCGCAGGCGCAGGCCTGCATGAAGCAGCCCTGCTCGATCGCCCAGAAGTACGAGCTGACCCGGCTCCTCTACGAGGACCGCGTCGGCCTCGGCCGGCACCCGTTCCTGCTCGGCCTCTTCCTGAGGGGGGCGAAGTCGAACGAGATCCACACGCTCCTCGCGACCGTCCAGCAGAAGCTTTTCTTCGACGGAGTCGTCCGGCCGCTCCTCAAGGAGTCCGAGGCGCGGATGGCCGCGTTGAACTGGGAGACCTTCTCCGACTACTCCGCCTTCTTCGGCGCGCTTCAGAGCTTCCTGTCGTGGCGGGGCTTCGACCAGTCCCTCAAGAAGGCGGACGGTACGGACGCCTTCCGCGCGGAGGACCTGCGTCTCCTCGGCCTCGTCAACTTCGCCCAGAAGACGAAGGGGATCACGGGGAGCGAGTACGCCGCCGAAATCGACGAGTGGGCCGCCCAGATCACGCCGGCCGATCCGAGGCCGGACCAGTTCGTCACGCAGCTCGCGCGCGGGCGCACGGCGGGCGACCTGAAAGTCGCCGTCCCCGATCCGAGCCGTCCGATCGACACGTTCGAGCGGTACTGGACCGTGGCGAACCTCGCGCGCTGGGACTGGAAGCTCATGAAGGGGCTCGAGGAATGGGTCCGGCTCTACACCTCTCTCACGGGGATCGTCGATCCGCAGCAGGCGAGCTACCTGAAGCGCGCTGCCGACACGGGCAAGCAGTTCAAGGCGAACTACGAGGCCCTGAGCAAGCACCTCGAGACCCCGCGTCCGGGAGAGAGGGGATTCCCGGGGGCGAACGTCGAGCAGTGGCAGCGCTACCTGACCGAGTCCTACGCGCACCTCCTGACGTTCGGTCCGCCCGCCGCCTCCGCACCGGCCGCTCCCGCGACCGCCGCGACCGCGCCCGCGACGACCGCCGGCAGCGTCGCGCCGCCTCCTCTCCCGGCTCTGCCTCCGCCTTCCCTCCCCGGCGGGACGATCGCGGCGACCTTCCACCCCGCTGCGCAGACGCGCGTCAACACGTCGAAGCTCCAGGAGCTGATCGGGCGCCTTCAAGTCGACTCCGCGAATCTGGGGGCGCAGAAGAGCGGCTTCGCGTTCCTTCTCGACGAGACCTCGATCCCCGGAAAGACGAAGCTCGCGAACCCGACCGTTCTCGTCAGCGGACTGCTCTCCGACGTCGCCGGCTACGCGGACCTCGAGGCTTTCCGGGCGACCGACGACGGGAAGATCCTGACCCAGGTGAACACGATCTCCTCCCTCGACGGCAAGAAGCAGAAGCTCGAGGAATGGCAGAAGCGGCAGGAGGATTCGAAGAACGCGGCCGTCGCGAAGGCGCCCGATTTCGAGAGGGCGAATCCGGACCCGCGTTTCCGCGCGGGCGAGGTCGTTCCCTTCGCGCGAAGGACCGCGGAGCTCGCGCTCCTCGCGCGCGTGCTTCCGCCGGTTCAGGAGTTCCTGACGGCGTCCATCGGCTCGAGCTGCAACCCCGCCATCTGCTTCCAGAAGCCCTTCACGCAGATGATGATTCCCTACGGGAACGGAGTCGTCTCGCTCGCCGAGAGGCAGACGAACGCGCTCGCCCGCGACGACGCGAAGAACGAAGTCAAGGCGCTGTCCCAGGGCGAGATCGAGTACCTTCAGCGCTTCCTCGACGCCACGGGGGCTCCGGTGAGGTCGGGAGGCGGCGGATTCTCGATCCCGTCATCCGCGCTGACCGCCCGCGCCTGGCGCAACTTCCAGATCGCCGTCGGGACGTGGAGTCCGGGCGGAGGAGGAGGCGGGGGCGGCGCGCCCGACCAGGCCGGACAGCTGACGCTCGCCGATCTGCAGGGCTTCGTCCAGACGAACGCGAACCTCAACCCCATCATCGGTTATTACAAGAGCCGCTTCGAGGCGCGCGTTTCGGCGAAGCCGGCCGTGATTCCCGACTACCTCCTCGCCGCCGCCGAGACCTTCAAGAAAACCGTCGGCGCTCTCGGCGACAAGGACGAGCTGAGGTCGTGGAAACAGCTCGCGACGGGAGGCGAAGGAGCGACCCTCAGGGGATGGCACGCGTTCACGGGCGACCTCAGGATCCGAGGAGGCCGGTACGGCCGGTCGCTGAAGAGCCTCGAGGACCGGGGCGCCAACCTGATCAAGACGGCGATCGAGCCGCAGTTCAATCCCAAGTGGGACGCCCTTTACCAGAGGCTCGCGTCCTGCTGCTCCGGACAGTTCCCCTTCATCACGGAGAGCCGCCTGAAGCAGCAGCGTGCGGAGTACGCGGCCGAGGTCGTTTCGGGCGGCCTGTCGCTCCGCCGCAACCTCCCCACGATCGGGCAGGCCGACGTCCTCGGTGTTCTCACGGAAGTCGGCATCCTCTCCGACGAATACGCCGTCGACCCGCTCCTCACCGGCGGCGAGCCGTCCTTCGACTTCATCCTCCAGAACCGGGGCTCCCTGGCGGTGGCCCGGGGCTGGCAGCGCTTCATCGCCGGCGCCAGCGCTGCCTCCTCTGCCTCCCTTGCCGGCAAGCCGGGAGGACCCGGCGGGCGCGAAATCAGCGTCCTCGCCCTCGACCGCGAACCCGGCCCGGGACGCCGTTCGTTGAAAGACCGCGTTTCGCAGATCACGCTCTTCGACCGGGGGGTGATCCTGCGGCCATCGACGGACATCAAGTCGCAGCGGATCCCGCCGCCTTTCGTCTGGCGGCTCAGCTCCGCCGATGCCCTTCTCACGATCAGCGGCCGCAACGAGCAGACCGGCGAAGGGGGATGGACGAGCACCTACGAGGTGAGCGGCGGACCCCTGAAGCTCTTCTACTTCATCCGTCTCGCGAGCGAGAGGCGAACCGACCTGTCGGACCCCAAGGTATGGACGATTCGCGTCCAGATCCCGGATGGGAAGAACCCGCGGGAGCTTCTCGAAGGGGCTTTCGAGGTCCGCCTCGACGAGCCGATGCCTCCCATGCTCCCGAACTGAAGGTTCCCGAGAGCGTCCCGTGGGCTTCCTGTCCCGATTTCGCAAACCCTCGGCGGACGATCCCCCCGCGATGGAGTCCTGGCCTCTCTTCGCGTTCGGAAAGCTTCCCGTCTACAAGGACTTCATCTCGGCGGGACTCACCGACGACGTCTCGCGCGAATTCCGCGACTGGCTGTCCAACGGATTCAGCCGCCACTGGTCGTCCCGCGACGACTGCCGTTCCGAGCAGATTCCCCTTCACGCCTTCCTGCTCCGCCTGCCTCAGAGCCGCAAGCTGGCCGTCGGCGCGCTCTGGGGAAGCACGGATCAGGGAGGTCTCAGGAAGTTTCCGTTCGCCCTCTTCACGATCCTGCCAGCCGGGAAGCCCGCGGCGTCCGTGCTGGCGGCCCTCGACTATCTGCCCGTCTTCGAAAACCGCGCCCGGGAGATCCGTCGGAAGTACGACGCGGGAGGCTCGCTCGCGGCGGTCTATCAGGAGCTGCGCGGAGCCTCGATCCAGATTCCCGTCCGGAAAGACGAGCAGATCCGCGCGCGCCTCGCGGAGGCGCTCGGGCGCGCACGCGTCGGAGATCTCGCGACGGCCCTCTTCGGTGAAGACGCGGAAGCACGGTGGGCCGCCCTGCTTAACGGTCTCGATGCGGCGGCGCGAAGTCCGACGGCCGGGGCCGCGGCATTCCGCTTCCCGCTTGCCGACGAAACCGCCCCCCTCCATCAACTGCAGCTCTGGACGGTCAGGCTGATGAAGGGCTCGCCCGCCGGAGCAGCTCCGACCGGCGTGCTCTATCGGATCGGAGGCGACGTGCCGAGCGGCGTGATCTTCTTCCGCGACGCGAGAGCGGAGGACATCCTCCTCTTTCACCCGGCCGCGATTCCGACCGATTTCGTCGAGGAGATCCCGAAATCCACCGCGCCACTCACGGTGATTCCGCCGGCGGTCGAGGAGATTCTCCGGCTCGGAGCGGCCGCCGGGACCGAAACCGCCGACGCCCGGCCGGCTCCCGTTCCCGCAGCGGCCACGCGGGATGCCATTCCCGAGGCGCCGGCCGTTCTGGAAAATGCAGCCGCGCCGGAGGCGCCCGCAGTCCAGGCGACTCCGGTCGCTCCCGAGCCGCCCGCCGCTCCGGAACCTCCTGCGACCCCGGAACCGTCCGCCGCTCCCGAACCATCTTCGACTCCGGAACCGTCTGCGGCTCCGCAACCGCCCACGCCTCCTGAACCCGCACCCTTTCCGGAGCCATCCGTCGCTCCCGAGCCGCCCGCCGCTCCCGAACCGGCGCCCGCTCCCGAACCGCCGGCCGCTCCGATCGCCGCCGATTCCACCGCCGAAGCGCTTCCGCCCTCGCCATCGACGCCCCCCGCCGAACCACCGCCGATCGCCATCACTCGGCCCGCGACCGCGGGCTGGGATTCGCCGCTCGCCACGCTACTCGAGAGCGGCTGAACCCGCTCCTCGTCCACCCGGGGGCGGGGAAATCCACCGCAACTTCCGTCCTCTTGACCCACGGCATATGATTCGCACTCTCGACGAAAGGGGTGAAAGGAAAAAGCCATGGCACTCGTCGACATGTTCCTGAAGCTGGACGGCGTGGACGGCGAGAGCCCGGATCCCGAGCACAAGAGCGAAATCCAGATCGCCGGCTTTCGCCTGAGCGCGTTGAGCCCTCGCGACGCCTTCACGAACCAGGCCACCGGCAAGGTCCGGATGTCGCACTTGACGATCAAAGCGAAGATCGACAAGTCGACTCCGAAGCTCTTCACGAAGATCAAGGCAAACGAAAAGATCCCGACCGCGACCTTGTCGTGCCGCAAGGCGGGCAAGGAGCAGTTCGAGTACTTCAAGATCACGCTCACGGAGGTCCTCGTCGTGAAGGTCGAGGCGGGCGACCTCGGCGAGGGCGGCGGCGACGACGTGATTCCGACGTGCGAGTTCGACCTCGCATACGGACAGATCGAGATGAAGGCGATGGAGCAGACGTCGCGTGGTCCGACGTCGGGGCCCGTGGTGTTCAACTTCAACCTGATGTCGAACGCGTGAGAGATTCTGTGACGTGCCTCCACGCGCAGCACGATCGTTGCGAATCCTTGATGATAGACGTCACGCGTCTGTCGGAGCGAGGTTGAATTTCGCCATGCGCGACCTATGTTTGCTACCGAGAACGAGCCGCGATCGGGACGTTGTCAACGGGATCACGAAAAAGAGCACGACATCCACCGCACCCGGATGAAAGGAGCAGCCAAATGGCATTAGTCGACTATTTTCTGAAACTCAACGGAATCGACGGCGAGAGCAAGGACGAAAAACACAAGAACGAGATCGAGCTCGAATCCTGGTCGTGGGGCGAGGCCAACACGAGCACCGGCCACTCGGGAGGCGGACACGGGGCCGGGAAGGTCAACGGCCAGGACTTTCACTTCGTGATGAAGGTCAACAAAGCCTCGCCGAAGCTGATGCTCGCGTGCGCCGACGGGCACCACATCCCCGACGCCACTTTGGTGGCCCGCAAGGCGGGAAAGGGCCAGCACGACTTCCTGAAATACAAGTTCACCGACGTCTTCGTCTCCAGCTTCCAGACGGGAGGCTCGGGACACGGCGACATCCTCCCGGTCGACCAGATCTCGATGGGCTACGCCAAGATGGAGGTGGAGTACAAGGAGCAGAATCAGGACGGTTCTCTCGGCGGCTCGACCAAGGCGGGCTACAACTTCCAGACGAACAAGGCGCTCTGAGCTTCCTCGAACCGCTCTCGCCCACATCCGCGAAGACCCTCGCCGTCCGGCGAGGGTCTTCTTCTTTTGCGCTCAGCTGACGGCGGCGGGGGGCGACGGGAGGAACTCGACCTGCCGGGCCTCGAACAGCGCCACGTCGTCTTCGTCCGTCTGGAACGTCTTGAGCCCAGCGCCACGGGACAGGTCGTCCGACAGCGCGATCCAGGAGGTCATCCTCCCGAGCCGAAGCTGGTCGTCCGCATTCCGGCACGTCCCTTCGTAGAGGGCCGGCAGGTAAACGTCGCCGACCGTGCCGTCCAGGGCTTCCACCTTCGCGCGCGCCCAGACGAGGTCCCGGAGCTTCGACGGCGGGGTGACCTCCATGCGGCGGATCTGCTCGAACGGGAGCCACGCGTACTTGTCCTTGACGATGAGCTCCAGGACGGGCCCGATCACGTCGTCCGAGTCGCGAAAATCGCCGAAAGGCCTGCCGTTCAGAGTGCCGGACAGCGCCGGGCGCTCCTCTTCGGCCCGGTCGAGGAGCTCCCGGGCCTCGGCGAAGCTCCCTTCGCGGATCCGGTTGATCGCCTCCAGGTGCCGGTCGACGTAGGGCGGCGGCTCGTTCAGGAAGTGGGGATGGAGGCCCTCCGAGAAGAGGCGCTGCCGCAGCCGCTCGGCCTGGATGTTCGACTGGTAGACGAGGACGGCGAGCGCCTCGTTCGGGCCCGCCTGCCCGAGGACCTCGATCTGCTTCTGCGCCCGATCCCATTCGCCGGCGAACGAGAGGAGCTCGAACAGGAAAATGCGCGCCGGGGCGTCCGCCGGGTTCGCGCGGACCTCGGCGGTGAGGGCCTGGATCGCCGCCTGGAGTTGACCGGCCTGATAGAGTTCGCGTGGTGTCGGCATGGTCTCTCCTCGCTTCTCGACGAGCTCTTGACCGCGGTCCGCGCCGTCAGTATTCTCCCCGCATTCTAACTGTTGGCCGCCGAATGGCATAAGCGTCTTTCTAACCGGAGGAAATCGTCGCGATGCCGTCAGCTCCCGTTTTCAACCTGGACGCCCTGCTCGCGCCGATCCCGGGAGAAAACCCGAGCGGCGAGAACCTCCAGTACTCGGGGCTCCACGACGAGATTCGCGAAGCGCGCCGCGCCGACGACGACGTCCCGCAGGGCGACTGGGTTCACGAGCTGAAAGTCGCCGACTGGGAAAAAGTCGCCGAGCTCGCCGGCGAGAGTCTCGCCGGGAAGACGAAGGACCTCCAGATCGTGGCCTGGCTTTCGGAAGCCGCCGTGAGCATGAACGGATTCCCGGGCCTGAGAGATTCGCTGAAGCTCGCAAACGGGTTCCTCGTGAACTTCTGGGACACGCTGTATCCCGAGATCGACGAAGGGAACGACCTCGAAGCGCGCGCGAACGCCCTCGCGTGGATGGACCGCCAGGCCGCGGACGCGGCCCGGAAGATCGTGCTCACGAAGCGCTCCGGCACGAACTACAGCTTCTTCCAGTGGGAGGATGCGCTGCAGTACGACTTTCCGGCCGACACCTCGAAGCTCTCGGGCGAGGCGCTCCAGCAGCTCGAGGAGAAGCGCGCACGCGCCCAGATGGAAGGAAAGGTCACCGGCGAGGAGATCCGGAAAGCCAAGAGCGAGACGCGACGCGCCTTCTACGAAGAGCTCTACGCGGACGTGGCCGACAGCACGGCGGCCCTGAAAGCGCTCGACAAGGAGATGGACGCCCGCTTTGCGCGCCAGACTCCGGGGCTCGGCAGCCTCGCGAAGGCTCTCGAGGCGATCCGGACCCTGCTCGAAAAGGTCGTCAAGGAAAAGAGGATCGAGGAGCCGGACCCGTCCGACGCGGCCGAGGGAGCCGAGGGCGAAGCGTCGGGAGCCGCCGCCGGCGGGCCCGGCGGGGCCATTCGGGCCCGGGACCAGGCCCTCGCCCAGCTCGCGCAGGTCGCGGACTACTTCCGGAGGACCGAGCCGCACAGCCCGGTCTCGTATCTCGTCCAGCGCGCCATCACGTGGGGGCAGATGCCGCTGGACGCCTGGCTTGGAGATGTGATCAAGGACGCAACGTTCTCGACGGTCTGCGCGAAACTCTCGGCCTCAAGGGCGGCGAGTCCGGCAGCACGGGAGCCTGAGGGAGGGGACCATGCCGAAGAAAGAGAGTATCCAGCAGAAACTCAAGAGGGTCCGGCCTCCCCGCGTTCAGATCACGTATGACGTGGAGATCGGCGGGGCCATCGAGATGAAGGAGCTGCCGTTCGTCGTCGGAGTCCTCGGCGACTTCTCCGGCCAGCCCGCCGAGCAGCTCCCGAGGCTGAAGGACCGGAAGCTGGTCGAGATCGACCGCGACAACTTCGACCAGGTGCTCGCGGCGCAGGCGCCGCGCCTGGCCCTTCGCGTCGACAACAAGCTGTCCGACGACGGCAGCAAGATGAACGTCGAGCTGAGGTTCAACAACATCGACGGATTTCGAGCCCGAGCAGGTAGTCCAGCAGGTCGAGCCGCTCCGCAAGCTCGTCGAGGCGCGCCAGAGGCTCCGTGACATCCTCTCCAAGACCGACGGCAACGACAAGCTGGAAGCCATGCTGCACGGATCGTCCTCAAGAACCCGAACGCGCAGAAGCAGCTCGGCAAGCAGCTCGGCGTCGTGACGGACGAGGAAGGCAAGAAGGAAGAGGACCCCATGAGTAAGAACCCCGAGAAAAAGGCCGAGTCGATCGTCCGAGAAGAGCAGGAGGCGGGACCTTCTCGACCAGATCCTCGAGAGGGGCGGCTGGCCCGCGACGAGGACCAGGTCGACCACGCCAAGGACATGATCGGCGAGTTCGTCCAGCAGGTCATGCAGGGACGAGGTCGTCGTGTCTCGAAGGACCCCGAGGCGATGATCAACGCGCGCATCGCGGCAGATCGACCGGCTGCTCTCGGCGCAGCTCAACGAGATCATGCACCACGCCGGACTTCCAGAAGCTCGAAGGCTCCTGGCGGGGCCTGCACTACCTCGTGCACGCAGACCGAGACCGGCACGATGCTCAAGATCCGGGTGCTGAACGTCTCCAAGAAGGACCTGCTCAAGGACCTCGAGCGGGCCGCCGAGTTCGACCAGACCGCGCTCTTCAAGAAGGTCTACGAGGAGGAGTACGGCACGTTCGGCGGCGCGCCCGTTCGGCGCGCTGGTCGGCGACTACGAGTTCGGCAACCACCCGCAGGACATGGCGCTGCTCGAGAAGATCTCCAACGTCGCGGCCGCGGCGCACGCGCCGTTCATCTCCGCGGCCTCGCCCGAGCTGTTCGGCTGGGACAGCTTCACCGAGCTGGCCGAGGCCGCGCGACCTGGCCAAGATCTTCGAGACCGGACCGAGTACGCCAAGTGGCGGTCGTTCCGCGAGTCGGAGGACTCGCGCTACGTCGGCCTCATGCCTGCCGCACATCCTGATGCGGCTCCCTACGGCAAGGACACCGTCCCGGTCGAGGCGTTCAACTTCGAGGAGGACGTGGACGGCAAGCGACCACAAGAAGTACCTCTGGGGCAACGCCGCGTACGCCTTCGGGACGCGGCTGACCGAGGCGTTCGCGCAAGTACCACTGGTGCGCCGCGATCCGCGGCGTCGAGGGGGGCGGGCTGGTCCAGGGCCTGCCGGCGCACACGTTCCAGACCGACGAGGGCGACGTCGCGCTGAAGTGCCCGACCGAGATCGCGATCACCGACCGCCGCGAGAAGGAGCTCTCCGACCTCGGGTTCATCCCGCTGGTCCACTGCAAGAACACCGACTACGCGGCGTTCTTCGGCGCCCAGTCGGCGCCAGAAGGCGAAGATGTACGACACCGACTCCGCCAACGCCAACGCGCGGCTGTCGACGCAGCTCCCGTACATCTTCGCCGTCTCGCGGTTCGCCCACTACCTCAAGGCGATGATGCGCGACAAGATCGGCAGCTTCATGTCGCCGCGCCGACTGCGAGCGGTTCCTGAACACGTGGATCTCGAACTACGTGACCCCGGACGACACCGCCTCGCCCGCAGGTCAAGGCGCAGTACCCGCTTCGCGAGGCGCGGATCGAGGTCGTGGAGTCGCCGGCAAGCCCGGCGTGCTACAGGGCGGTGGCGTTCCTGCGGCCGCACTTCCAGCTCGACGAGCTCCGGTCTCGCTGCGGCTGGTGGCCGAGCTGCCCAAGCCTCCGACGGAGGGGCGTAGAGGGAAGCGCGGGAGGCGAAGGGTCGAGAGGACGCCCTCTGCGCTAATCAGTCGGAGCCGGCCTGCGGCGACCCGGCCGCCCGGCCGCGCGAAGCGGCATGCCGAGCGCATGTCCGATCGACAAGGAGATCCGGATCAACCTGTCGGTCCTCGACCGGCTGCTCGACTATCGGCCGGAGGTGAAGCCCGAGCCTCCCGCTTCGCGCGCAGAAGAGCCCTTCGCCAGGTGAAGCAGGCCGTCAAGCGGGACCTCGAATGGCTCCTCAACACGCGGCGGGTGCTCGAGGTGCCCGAACGAGCTGCCGCTCCTCGGCGACTCCATCGCTCGCGTACGGCCTTCCGGATTTCTCCAACGTCAGCGTGAAGAGCGCGGGGGACCAGGACGAGCTCTCGATGGCGCTCGAGACCGCGCTCAAGCGGTTCGAGCCGCGCCTCGAGGACGTCATGGTCACCGTCGCCAACGCGTCGGTGCTCGAACGCGCCTACCGGTTCAGGATCGAGGCGCGGCTGCGAGTCGATCCGGTTCCGGAGCCGATCTCCTTCGACACGACCCTTCAGCTCGGGAGCGGCAACTTCGCGGTCAAGGGCGACTGATGCGCAGCGACCTCCTGGAGTATTACGAGCGCGAGCTCGAGCTTCCTCCGCCAGATGGGAGCCGAGTTCGCCGACAAGTACCCGAAAATCGCCTCGCGCCTGCAGCTCGAGCCGGACAAGTGCGAGGACCCGCACGTCGAGCGGCTCCTCGAGGCGTTCGCGTTCCTCGCGGCGCGCGTGCGCCTCAAGATCGACGACGAGTTCCCCGAGATCACGGAATCGCTCCTCGGAATCCTGTATCCGACGTTCCTCGCTCCCGTGCCCTCGATGTCCGTCGCCCAGTTCGTCCTCGATTCCGAGCAGGTGAGCTTGCAGACCGGACAGGTCATTCCGAAAGGCGCGACGCTCGCGTCCGCTCCCGTCGACGGGCATCCCATGCCGGTTCCGGACCGCGTATCCGGTCACCATCTGGCCGGTCGAAGTGCGCGCCGCTCGGTTCGAGCAGGCGCCCGCGGTCACGATCGAAGGTCGCGACGCGCGGACGATGCTTCGCCTCGACCTGCACATCCTGGGAGCGGCCGCGCTGTCCGAGCTCAAGCGAGAAGTCGGTCCAGGGCGTCGAGCACCCGCTTTCGAAGCTCCGCTTCTACCTCCAGGGCGAAGGGAAGGTCGTCCACTCGCTCTACGAGCGCTCTTCAACGACGCGCTGTCCGTCGAGCTCCGCCCCAATTCGTCGGCTGGAGACGCCGCGGCGATCAAGCTGGGGCCCGGAGGCGCTCCGGCCGGTCGGTTTCGGCGAGGACGAGACGCTCCTGCCGACGCCGGACCGCCTTTTCCGGGGTTACCGCGTCCTCCAGGAATACTTCTCCTTCCCGGAGAAGTTCCTTTTCGTGGACCTCGAGGGGCTCGAGCGGCGTCCAGGGAAGCGCGTTCCGGACACGCTCGACGTCAGGATCCTCCTGGGACGTCCGTTCGCCGCCGAGCGGAGCGTCTCGGCGCAGACCTTCCGCCTCCACGCGACGCCGATCGTCAATCTCTTCTCGCAGATGGCGGAGCCCATTCGGGTGAGCACCTGACGCACGAGTACCGCGTCATTCCGAACCTGGGCCGACCGGGCGCGCACGAGGTCTGGTCCGTCGACAGCGTGACGTCGACGGGCGAAGACGTCGAGACCGTGCGGACCTTCCATCCGTTCTTCGCCTTCCGCCATGACGCCGAACGCTCCGGACAGCAGGCCTTCTGGCATGCGAGCCGGCGCCCGTCGGAGCGCAAGGACGACGAGGGGACCGAGGTCTTCCTCACGCTCGTCGACATGAACTTCGATCCGACCGTGCCGGATACGGACACGCTCACCGTGCACGTGACCAGCTCGAACCGCGACCTCCCGGCGCGCCTCCCGTTCGGGAATCCCGAGGGGGACTTCCAGC
Source organism: Thermoanaerobaculia bacterium (assembly GCA_963719225.1). GTDB lineage: Bacteria > Acidobacteriota > Thermoanaerobaculia > UBA5066 > UBA5066 > Fen-183. The sequence continues at coordinate 3,156,115 of CAVRAY010000001.1, forward strand.
TCGAGGGACCTGGCGTTTTCACCGCGATCCGAAGCCTCGTGAAGCCGACCCCGAGCCTCCGGCCGCCGCTCCGGCGCGGGGCGCACTGGAGGCTCATCTCGCATCTCGCCCTGAACGTTCTGTCGATCGTCGAGCGGGAGGGCGAGAAGGGTCCCGAAGCGCTCCGGGAGATCCTGCAGGCTCTACGACATCTCCGATTCGTCCGTCACGAGGCAGCAGATCGACGGGATCTCGAAGCTCTCGGCGCGCCGGGTCGTCCGTCCGCTCCGCGACATCCACCCGGGATTCGTGCGGGGACTCGAGGTCTCGATCGACTTCGACGAGCAGAAGTTCGTCGGGTTCGGGCGTCTACCTGTTCGCGTCCGTGCTCGAGCGGTTCCTGTCGCTCTATGCCTCCGTGAACTCCTTCAGCCAGCTCGTGGCGTCGACGAAGCAGCGCGAGGGCGTCCTCAAGCGCTGGCCGCCCCGCACCGGCGACCAGATCATCCTTTGAACGAGCGGCTGCGCACCCGACCCGAGCGATTCGGGTTCTTCCAGGCCGTCCGGCTGCTGGCGCGGCTGTCGCCGTCGCGCGTCCCGGTCGGTTACGACGGGCCGCCGGGGAACGAGACCGCGCGCTTCAGGACCCGTGCGACCCTGGAATTCCCTCCCAGCGAGATTCACGACCTGCGAGTCGATCCGGACGATCCGGACCGCCCGCCCGAGGTCACGGTGGCGATCGGAGGGACGACGGGCCCGCTCGGCGTACTCCCCATCCCCTATACCGAGCTCCTCATCGAGCGGGTCCGCTACAAGGACTACGCGCTCTGGGAGTTCTTCGATCTCTTCAACCACCGCTTCCTGTCTCTCTTCCACCGAGCCTGGCGGAAATACCGCTTCCCGCTCGTTTACGAGAGCGGCGGCGACGATCCCTTCATCCAGGGCCTCTTCGCGCTGATCGGCCTCGGAACGGGGAGCCTGCAGGGGCGCCAGAGCGTCTCCGACGACGCTCTCCTCCTGTACGCCGGCCTCATCGCCCAGCGCCCGCACTCGGCGAGCGCGATCGAGGGAATGCTCCGCGATTATTTCGGTGTCCCGGCCCGGACGCGGCAGTTCGTCGGACAATGGCTGGACCTCGAGCCGGAAGACGCGTCGAGGCTCGGCGCCAGGAACAGCCGTCTCGGCGTCGACCTCGTTTGCGGCGACCACGTCTGGAACAACCAGTCCCGCTTCCGGATCCGTCTCGGCCCGCTCGGATTCGCGTCGTTCCGGGCCTTTTTGCCGCGCGGAGACGCCTGGAGGCCGCTGAACGACCTCGTCCGGTTCCTCGTCGGCGTCGAGTACGACTTCGACCTGCAGCTCGTCCTGAAGAAGGAGGAGATTCCCGAATGTCACCTCGAGTCCGACGCCCCGGCCCCGCCGATGCTCGGCTGGACGACCTGGCTCAAGAGCGCCCCCGCGCCCGAGGATGCCTCGGACCTGATTCTCGAGTCCATGAATTAGGATAAGAACCCGTCTCAAAGCGAGAAGAGGAAGGAAGCGACCATGGGCGCGAATCTGAAATCCCTCATCGGCCGACTCAACGACACCTGCCGCAACGCACTGGAAGGCGCCGCCGGGCTTTGCCTGTCGCGGACGAACTACGACGTCGACGTGGAGCATCTGCTCGTCAAGCTGGGCGAAACGCCGGATACGGACTTCCACCGGATCCTGCGCCGGTTCGAGATCGACGAGTCGCGGCTCGCGAAGGACCTCGTGCGGTCGCTCGACCGGCTCAAGACCGGGAACACGCGCACCCCGGCTCTCTCTCCGCGCCTCCCGAAGCTCATCGAGGAAGCCTGGCTCGTCGGTTCGATCGACTTCGGCGCCTCGAAGGTCCGGTCCGCGCACGTCCTCCTCGCGTTCCTCGAGAAGGACGAGTTCGCCCGCCTCGCGCGGGAGATCTCCAAGGAGTTCGCGGCGATCTCGGTCGAGGCGCTTCGCAAGGAGTTCGACAAGATCGTCTCGGGCTCGGTCGAGGATCGTGATGCGGCCTCGCTGAGCGAGGCGCCGTCCGGCGACGCGGCCGGCGGAGCGACGGGAGTCCCTGGCCGGACGAAGGCCCTGGACCAGTACACCGTGGATCTCACGGCCCGCGCGAGGGCCGGTCACATCGATCCGATCCTCGGGAGGGACTCCGAGATCCGCCAGGTCATCGACATCCTCACGCGCCGCCGCCAGAACAATCCCATCCTCACGGGAGAGGCCGGCGTCGGAAAGACGGCGGTCGTCGAGGGATTTGCCCTCCGGATCGCCGCAGGGGGACGTTCCCGGCCCGCTGAAGAACGTCGCCGTGAGGACCCTCGACCTCGGCCTCCTGCAGGCGGGAGCGGGAATCAAGGGAGAGTTCGAGAACCGCCTCAAGTCCGTGATCGAGGAGGTCAAGGCGTCGCCGCAGCCCATCGTCGTCTTCATCGACGAGGCGCACACGATGATCGGCGCGGGCGGACAGGCGGGACAGAACGACGCCGCGAACCTCCTGAAGCCCGCCCTCGCCCGCGGCGAGCTCAGGACGATCGCCGCGACGACCTGGGCCGAGTACAAGAAGTATTTCGAGAAGGACGCCGCTCTCGCCCGGCGCTTCCAGGTCGTCAAGGTGGAGGAGCCGACGGAGGAGTCCGCGATCATCATGATGCGGGGCCTCACGGAGCCCCTCGAGAACCATCACAAGGTGCGCATCCTCGACGAGGCGGTCGAAGACGCGGTCCGCCTCTCGCACCGCTACATCTCGGGCCGGCAGCTCCCGGACAAGTCCGTCTCCGTGCTGGATACGGCCTGCGCGCGTGTCGCGATCGGGCAGGCCGCGACACCTCCCGCGGTGGAGGACTCGCAGCGGCGGATCGACCACTGCGCGGCGGAGATCGGCGTCCTCGAGCGCGAGGCCGTCACGGGCGCCTCGCACGACAAGCGCCTCGCGGAGCTGAAGGAGCGGAAGGCCGCCGAAGAGGCGTCCCTCGCGAAGCTTCGGGCGCAGTGGGACGCCGAACGTGCCCTCGTCGAAAGGATCCGCGATCTCCGCGGCCAGCTCGAGGAGATCGCCTCGCCTTCGAAGAAGGGGAAGACCGCGGCGCCGCCCGCCGGCGCGAAAGCGCCGGCATCCGGAGCTCCGGCCGAGCCGGCGGCTCCCGCGGCACCCGTCCCTCCGCCCGATCCCGCCGCCCTTCGCGCCGAGCTCGAGAAGCTGAACGCGGAGCTCGACGCCATCCAGGGCGAGACGCCGCTCATGCAGGCGTGCGTGACGTCGCAGACGATCGCCGAGGTCATCTCGGGATGGACCGGGATCCCGGTCGGCAAGATGCTGACCGACGAGATCCACACGGTTCTCATGTTGAAATCGAAGCTCGAGCAGCGGGTCATCGGCCAGGCGCACGGGCTCGAAGCGATCGCGAGCCGCATCCGGACCGCGCGCGCGAACCTGACCGACCCGCGCCGGCCGATCGGAGTCTTCCTCCTCGTCGGACCCAGCGGCGTGGGCAAGACGGAGACGGCGCTGACCCTGGCCGAGACGCTCTACGGCGGCGAGCGGAACCTGATCACGATCAACATGAGCGAGTACCAGGAAGCGCACACGGTCTCGTCGCTCAAGGGGTCGCCTCCGGGATACGTGGGATACGGCGAGGGAGGCGTCCTGACGGAGGCCGTGCGACGCCGTCCCTATTCGGTCGTCCTTCTCGACGAAGTCGAAAAGGCGCATCCCGACGTCATGGAGCTCTTCTATCAGGTCTTCGACAAGGGAATGCTCGAGGACGGGGAGGGCCGGGAGATCGACTTCAAGAACACCGTCATCCTCCTGACGTCCAATGCCGCGACCGACACCATGATGAAGCTCTGCGCCGACCCCGAGACCGCGCCCGAGCCCGAGAAGCTCGTGGAGGCGATCAAGCCGGAGCTGAACAAGATCTTCAAGCCGGCCCTCCTCGGGCGCATGGTCATCGTGCCCTACTACCCGATCGGCGATGCGGTCATGCGCGAGATCATCAAGCTGCAGCTCGGGAGAATCGGGGCACGCCTTCTCGAGAACCACGGCGCGGCTTTCACCTACGACGACGCCGTCATCAAGGAGGTCTCGTCGCGCTGCAAGGAGGTCGAGAGCGGCGCCCGCAACGTGGACCACATCCTGACGCGGACGGTCCTCCCGGAAATGTCCGGCGAGTTCCTTTCGCGAATGGCGGAGGGGCGGATGATCTCGAAGGTGCACGTGACGGTCGGCGACGGGGGCGCCTTCCGCTACGAGTTCAGCTGATGCGAGTCGCGGACGGGCCTCGGTCGGACGCTCCCCTGCGGTATTCTTCGGCGTCGTCCGGAAGGAAACCACGGACGTGACTCGCGTTACAGCGCGAGGGGAACCCCAGCCCTACCTTTGTGACGCGTGCCGGGCGCGCAGAAGGGGACGCGATGCACCATGACATCCTGAGAATGACCACCTCGACCGTCCTCGGATGGCCGCTCGGCGGACACGAGAGGATGTCGGCGGATGCCGCCGCCACGGCTCTCCTGCGGGCGGAGACCGGCGGCGTGCTCGGAGACGCGTCTCCCGAGCGTCGCGATCGGCTGCGCGAGGTGGTCCGGGCGATGTCCGGGTTCGTGCAGGTGCCCGACATGGACGGCGCCCTGACGGGAGGGCACTGGCGTGCCTGGGGACAGATGCAGCACTTCATGCGCGTCCCCGGAAGGACCGTGGCCGAGTCCTTCCGCCTCGCGAAGGATTCGCTGTGGGGCGCGGCCGACGCGGCGGTCTTCCAGTTCCGCAGGGACGATCTCGCGCGCGCCAAGTCGAGCCTGGGCCAGGCGCTTCATGCTCTCCAGGATTCGTTCTCGCCGGCCCACGTCAAGCGCGAGCCGGACGAACAGGGTCGGCTAGTCGTCAAGGATCTCTACGAGTACACCGCGCAGGATTCCAAGCAGCACGCAAAAGGCGACGAGACCTACAGGACCGGCGAAGGCGAACAGGGCCCCTATTCCGCCCTTGGAAAGGCCACCGTCCTCGCCTCGACGCTTCTTCTCGCCTACTTCATCCAGCGATGCGTGGGACGCGAATCCGACGCCGCCGGCCTCCGGCAGTCGCTGGACGACACCTACCTGCGCGAGCAGGCCTCATGAGGATCGGCCGGTCATCGGCCTTCGAGGAGTGCTGAGTGGCCTACACGCAGGACAATCGCCGCCTCAAGATCAAGACACCGCTGGGCCCCAACGATCTTCTCCTCAACGGCTTCGCGGGGCGCGAAGCGATCTCGCAGCTGTTTCACTACCAGCTGCGATGCGTGGGCGAGATCGCGACGAAGATCCCCTTCGAAAGCGTTCTCGGCGAACCGGTCACCGTGGAGGTCGCCCTCCCGGGAAACAAGAAGCGCTTCTTCAACGGCATCTGCGCGAGGATTTCGCAGGGAGCGCGGGATGCGACGTTCACGGGGTATCACCTCGAGATCGTCCCGAAGGCATGGCTCCTGACCCGGAAGACCCAGAGCCGGATCTTTCAGCACCTCTCGATTCCGGACATCCTGAAGAAAGTGCTCACGGGTTTGCCCGTCACCTATGAGATCCAGGGGACGTTCGAGCCGCGCGACTACTGCGCCCAGTACCGCGAGTCGGACTTCGCGTTCGCGAGCCGCTTGATGGAAGAGGAAGGGATCTACTACTTCTTCAAGCACAGCGACGGTAGTCACCAGATGGTGGTCGCGAACACGCCCGGAAGCCACTCCGACCTTCCTGTCAAGAGCTCCCTCATTTTCGAGTCCGTCGGCGGAGGGGCCCGAACCGAGGACCGCGTGAGCGCCTGGGAAAAGGTGCAGGAGCTGCGCGCCTCGAAGACAACGCTCTGGGACCACTGTTTCGAGCTCCCGCACAAGCACCTCGAGGCCGACAAGCCGATCCAGGCATCCGTTGCCGCCGGCAAGTCCTCGCACAAGCTCGCCCTCTCGGCGAACTCGAAGCTCGAGCTCTACGACTGGCCCGGGGCCTACGCGCAACGCTTCGACGGCATCAACAAGGGAGGCGGCGAGCAGCCGGCGGAGCTCCAGAAGATCTTCACGGACAACAAACGAACCGTCGACTTGAGGATGCAGGCGGAGGCGGCCGCCAGCGTCCTCGTCAACGCGGCCAGCAACTGTCGCCAGGTCGTCTCGGGCCACAAGTTCACGCTCGAACGCCATTTCGAGGGGGACGGCCCCTGGGTCGTCTACCAGGTCGAACACGTGGCCTCCGAGTCCGCTGACCTGCGCTCCGGGGGAGGCGGGTTCAACTACCAGAACAGCTTCACGTGCTTCCCGGTCGCTCTGCCCTTCCGCCCGCCCCGCGTCACGCCGACCCCCGTCGTGAGGGGAACGCAGAGCGCGGTCGTCGTCGGGCCCAAGGGCGAGGAGATCTTCACGGACAAGTACGGACGGGTGAAGGTCCAGTTCCACTGGGACCGGGAAGGCAAGAACGACACCGACAGCTCGTGCTGGGTGCGCGTCGCGCAGCCGGTCGCGGGACGCCGGTGGGGATCCTCCTTCTGGCCGCGGATCGGCCAGGAGGTGATCGTCGACTTCCTCGAGGGAGACCCGGACCAGCCGATCATCCTCGGGAGCGTCTACAACGCCGACCAGATGCCGCCTTACCTCGGCGACGGCCTGGATAGCAAGCACAAGAACGACAACAAGTTGAGTGGGTTCAAGTCGAACACGACGATGGGCGGCGCCGGGTACAACGAGATGCGCATGGACGACACGAAGGGCAAGGAGCAGCTCTTCCTCCATGGCGAACGCAACATGGACGTCCGGGTGAAGAACGAGTCCATGGAGAGCGTCGGCAGCAACAAGCACCTGACAGTGGGCGGAGAGAAGGACGGGCAGACGTTTGGAAACTACAAGGTGCTCGTCCACAGGCACATGGGCCTTCGCGTCAGGAAAACGTTGGAGCAGATCGTCGGCAGCACCATGTGGCTCACGGTCGGCACGGAGGGTGGGGATTCAGGCTCGAACATGGTTCTGGTCGTGAAGGGCAACCGCTACAAGCTCGTCGAGAATGAAGAACACGTTCACATCAAGACGGACCGGAAGGAAAAGGTCGACGGGGGACAGAGTCTGACGGTGGGCGGGGACCAGAACGAGAAAGTCCAGAACCATGCGCTCGAGGCCGTGCAGGAGATCCACCTGAAGGCCGGCACGAAAGTCGTGATCGAGGCGGGAGCGCAGCTCAGCCTCAAGGGCCCCGGAGGGTTCATCGACATCGGACCCGGCGGTGTCACGATCAACGGCACGATCGTCAAGATCAATTCCGGCGGCTCCGCCGGCTCTGGGGCTGGCGCGACACCCGGCGTCGCCCGACGACGCCGACGAGGCCAGGAAGCACGACCCGACTCCGGCAGACGATTCGAAGTCGGGCATGAAGTCATGTCCGTAAGGAGACACGACCATGGCGGCCGAGAGAAGAAAAGGGCGGATAGGAGATGACGCCCGCTGCAAAGGTCACCAGCTTGACGGGTCACGGCACACCCCTGAGTCCCGGCCCCGGCTGCCCCACCGTCCTGATCGGTTTCATGCCCGCCTGGCGTGCCCTGCCGGCGGCAATGGCGAGCGCAGTCCAGTCCGCCTGGAACGTGATGAACTCGTTCATGGTGAGGCCGCGGATGACGCCGGCCGAACGGGACGGCCAGCCTCGTCGGGATCTCCCAGTCGCTCTGTTCAGCAAGGGGCCAAGGCCGCCGGAGCCGGCGCGCCCGCTGCCGCGGGGACCGCGGGCAGCGCGGTGGCCGCGCTGAATACGGCGAACGTGGCGCTGACGGCGGTCTGGACGGCGGCCTCAGTCGTCCCGGGTGGCTCAGCCAGCCGCGAACATCGCCTACACCGAGGGGGTCAAGGCGGCGGCCGCGGCGGCAGCCAGCGCCGTCATGGCGTCTATGGCGAGCCTCTCCGACATGCACATCTGCCCCATTCCCGTGCCGATCCCGCCGCACGGCCCGGGCTTCGTCACGAAGGGAAGCTCGACGGTCGTGATCGAGAACTGCCGCGGCACGCGCAGGGAGACCAGATCATCGAAGCCATGCGGCGGACCGGAACAAAATCGCGATGGGGGATCCGACGGTCATTATCGGGGACTCCGGTAGCGGGGGCGAAGGGGGCGGCGGAGGCGGCGCAGGCGGAGGGGCGGCGCCGGCGCAGCTGGTGCCGGGGCCGGCACCGGCGCCGGTGCCGGCGCGGGTGCGGGCACGAAGCTGAACAAAGGACCATTCAAGACTGCGGACGAGGCGGCCAAAGCGGCGCTCAATGCCGCGAACCCTCAATCGATCAAGGACAACCTCGAGTATTCGGGTCTGATCTATCAGGGAAAGGACGGAGGGTTCTACTTCACGGGCCCGGCCAAGGGCTCCGATCAGGGCGCGAATCCGCACAAGGATGCGCCTGCCCCGCCCGGTACGCACTGTGGTGGGCGACTACCACACTCACGGCGGACTACTCGACGCTGGACCCGAAAACGGGAGCAGCCGTACGAACGAATGACCCCTCGAAGGATCAGTTCAACAGCGACAACTTCTCGACGCAGGACAAGGCGGGACGCCGCGACGAAGCAGGGTTACCCGGAGCGGCTATCTCGGGACGCCGAGCGGAACGTTCCGAAAATTCGACCCTGCGACCGGAAGCGACACGGTGCTGTGAGCCTGCTTTCGGCGGCCTCGGCCGCCCGATGGATGATGGGAGGATTGGCAATCATGGCGACGACCGGCCAGATCAAGGTGCTGGAGAGCATTCAGGGGAGCAGCTTCCTGGCAAGCGAGTCCGCCATGGGAGTCTTCCAGAGCCACAAGCCGGATTTCGAGCACGGCACCTTCGAAGTCCTCCGGGAGGGGGATTCGGAATTCGTGGTCTTCACCGACGGACAGGGGCAGCTCGGCGTCCGGGTCGGAACGGCGGCGGAGCTGAACGCGCAGGATCTCAAGGTGTTCGCGTCGAACCGGGCCCGCATGAAAGTCGTCGACACGATCCAGGGAAGCAACTTCCTGTCCATGCGCGTCGCCGTGGAAGTCTTCCGCCGACACAACCCGGACCTTGCCGAGTATCGGATCGAGGTCGTGCGGGACGGGGACTCCCACGTGGTCCTCTTCTCCGACAAGGACCGGAGCCACGGGACCCGAGGCAGCGCCGGTCGACCCGGATTCGAAGTCGCGATCGACCCGCGCAACCGAAGGGTCACGCGATCGAATTTCGTCCGATATGTGAGGGTCGTACTCCTTGGAGTGACGGGAACGCGAGTCCCGGCGCCCGGAACCCCGGAACGAGAACGCCGCCGGTCACTCCGCGAGGTCGATGATGTCGGAGCGTTGCGCGATCACGCTCGGACCCGGGCAGCCCAGGTGACCCCGCTGGAACATCGAGTGGTAGCCCAGTCCGAGACCGTTGCGCGTGCTGGCGAGCTGCAGCGGCATTCCCCAGTTGGAATTGAACCAGGCGAGCAGGCGGGCGTTGCTCCTGACCTGCTCCTTCGTCAGCTCCTGGCCGGGCAGGGCGATGTTCTCGACGCTCACCCAGTGCGCGTCGTCGTTCCTCGTCTCGTCGCCCCCGACGCCCCACGCGATGTCACTCAGGTCCACGAACTGTGCGATGTCGCCGTTCTTCGCGACGCAGAAGTGCGCCGATGCGCCGGCGCCCGGCACGTTGAACGTCGCAAAAATCCCGCCGAGGTCCGGCAGGTTCCCCTTCACTCCGTCCGTGATGTGCACCGCGATTCCCCGGGGGATCAGCGCCATGCCCCCCTTGGTGAAGTTGTGCTGAATGGGCCACCACCTCGCGAACGGAAGACGCATCGTTACCCCCTGCCTCTTTCCCAGCGGCCGGCGAGGGCGCGCATGGGTTTCGCGATCGACTGGAGGCGCGCGACGCGCACGCTCTCGCTGCCCTTGAGCGACAGGACCGGGACGAGACCGGCCTCGAGCAGCTTCTCCGCGGCGCGCACCGTGAGGACGACCTCGGACGGCGGAACGACGCGCGTCTCGAGGCCGTCCTTGAAGACATGCGTGGGGAGACCCTGGATTTCCGCCGCCGTCTCGGGACGGAGGTCCCACCCGCCTTCCTCGAACGCGCCCAGGAGGACGAGCGCGCCGGCAACCGCGCCATTCCCCCAGACGAAGGCTTCGTGCTCGGGAGAGCCCGGAATTTCCTCGAACGGGAAGGAGTCGATGGGCTCGGTCTTCGCGCCGTACGGGCGCCGCAACATGAGGCGCGGCAGCGCGAGCGCGACCCAGGCCGCCTCGTCGAGACCGCGAAGCTCCTCCCAGATCATGGCGCCTTCCTCTTCCGGTTTCCGCCAGTCGGCGGGATCGGGCGTCGCGGCCAGGGACGCGCACCCGACGAAGTCCGGGCGCGCGCCCGCGAGGAACGGAGCTCCCGCGGCACGGGCGACCTTCGCGACGCGCGCGAGGAAAGCCGCATCGGCGAGCGTCGGGCCGAACTCGTAGAGGCCGAGGACTGCTCCCCAGGGCTCGGCGCCCGGCGTCTCGACGGTCTCGGTCACGAGTCGCCGGTAGAGTCCGGTTCCCGACAGGTTCTCGTGGCTCGTGAGGTCTTCGAGCAGGGCCTCACGCGCGACGTCGAGGAAGAAAATGCGAACGCTCTCGCCCCCGGCACGGCGCACGAGCAGGTCGAGCGAGCGCCACGCCGCCTCGACCTTCCGGAATCGCGGATCGCGGAGGATCGTGCGGAGCAGCCCGGAGCGCACCTCGTCCACGGCGTCCTTGAGCCGCGGGAGATCGGCGTCCTCCTCGGGAGCGAGATGGGGCCGGACGATCGCCTTGAGCTCGGCCTCGAACGCCGAATCGGCGGGCTTCTGCCGCCGCGAAGCGCCCGCGAGAAGCTCGTTCACGATGTCCTCTTCCCCGCCGGCTCTTTTCGGAGCGTCTGCCCCGCGCCGCTCGGGAGGAGGGCCAGCGAAGGCGCGCACCTCGTTCGCCGCCTCGGCGAACGACCGGGGATTCTCGAGCCGCTCGCGCACGTCGCGCCACCTCGCGAGCGCCTCGACGCGCTCGAGCAGGCGGTCGGGATGGAGATCGTCGAAGTCGCGCAGAGAGATCCTCGCGGCCGGCCCTTCTCCGAGGCGCACGTCCATCGTCGCGTCGAGGCCGCCGAGCACGTCCTCGAGGTCGTCCCGGTCCACGGCGTGAGTCTTTCGAGTCGCGAGGGGACCGGAGCCGCTTCCGCCGAAATCGCCGAGGACGAGAAGCCGAAAGGGCGTTTCGGGATCGAGCGGCTCGGCCGACGTCTGGGTTTCGCTCCCCAGCCTCACGTCGACGTTGCCGGACGGCGGGCGCTTGGACATCGCGGCCTCCTGAGATGCCGGCCAAGTCTAGCGCGGGAAAGAGCCCTCGAAGGCCGCCGTTCTATGATCGCGCCTCCTGATGTCGACGTCGCGACGAGAGCCGACCGAGTACGACGCCGTCTCGTATCCCGGGTCGCCGTTTTCCCAGACCCATCCGGATCGCCTCGCGACGACCGCCGCTCTGTACGGGCTCGCGGCGGCTCCCCCCGAGCGCTGCCGGGTGCTGGAGCTCGGCTGCGGAGACGGCGGCAACCTGATCCCGATGGCCTACGTCCTTCCGGAAAGCACGTTCCTCGGCCTCGACGCGGCGGGGTCGGCGATCGCCCAGGGCATGGAGCAGGTCGCCGCTCTCGGTCTGACGAACGCGACTCTCCTTCATGCCGACCTTCTCGAGGCTTCGAATCTCGGCACGTTCGACTACGTCATCGCCCACGGCCTCTACTCGTGGGTGCCGCCTCCCGTGCAGGAGCGGATCTTCGCGATCGCCTCCGAGGCGCTCGCCCCGAACGGCGTCGCGTACGTGAGCTACAACGCCCTTCCCGGATGCCACGTGAGGAACGCGATGCGCGAGATGATGCTGTGGCACGTGCGGGGGATCGAGGACCCCGCCGAGAGAATCTCCCAGGCGCGGGGGCTCATCCGGTTTCTCGGGGAAGCTGCGCCGAAGCGCCCGCTCTTTTCCGCGATCCTGGACGACACGCTCGAGCACCAGGAGAAGCAGCCGGACGCCGTGCTGTTCCACGACGATCTCGCCGACGCCAACGAGCCTCTCCTGTTCGTCGATTTCATCGCGCGGGCCAGCCGCCACAAGCTCAAGTTCCTCTCGGAAGCCGACTATTCCGACATGGCCGTGTGGAACGCGGACAGCCCGGCCGGCAGGTTCCTGCTCGGGTTCGGGGGCGAGAACGTGGTCGTGCAGCAGCAGTACCGAGACTTCCTCATCTTCCGGCGCTTCCGCCAGACGCTCCTCTGCCGCGAAGAGGCCTCCACCACGACGGAGCCCGACCCCGAGATCCTCCGATCCCTCTGGGTGAGTTCGAGCACGAGACCGGAATCCGCGAATCCAGACGTGGCTTCGGAGGAGCGCGTGACGTTCAAGACCGAGAAGGAAGGGGACGTGTCGACGCCGCACCCCCTGTCGAAGGCGGCTTTTCTCGAGCTCGGACTGATCTGGCCGCGGTGGGTCCGCGTTTCCGACCTCCTCGCCACCGCCCGCGCGCGCTTGTCGGCGGCCGGCGGCCGTCCGGTCACGGCGGAGGACGAGGCGCGTCTCCTCCGCTTCCTCCTCGGCGCCTACGGCTCGAACGTGGCGCAGCTGAGGAGCAGGGCGTGCCCCTTCGTCACCGAGATTTCGGATCGCCCGCGGGCGAGCGCGCTGGCCCGCTTCCAGGCGCGCACGCGGACCTCCGTCACGAACCTCAAGCATCAGACCGTGCGGCTCGAAGATCCTCTCGTCCGGACTTTCCTCGAGCTCCTCGACGGGACGCGCGACCGCATGACGATCGCCAGGGAGATGGCGGCGGCCCTCCGGGCGAGAGAACCGGCGGCCGAGGCGCTCGCGGCGGACGTCGAGAAGGGAATCGCCCTCAACTTCGACCGCGTCACCCGGCTCGCGCTGATCGAAGGCTAGAGCGGCCGCGTTCCGGCGCCTCCGATCAATCGGGGGGCCGGACCACCAGTCGGTATTCCATCACGTTGTTGGCCAGCGAGGTCTCACCGGCCACAGGGTCCGCGGACAGCCTGAACAGGAGCTCGGCGGGCCAGTAACCCCGGTCCTTCCAGGAGGCGATCAGACGGGCGAGGTCGACGTCGGCATACTTGACGTCCGTCCGACCCTTGAGCCGAACGGTCTTTTCCAGCCGAAAACTCGCCGGGAACGTCGTCTTCGAGCTCTCGAGCAGTTGACTGTCCGTGATGCCTTCGGTCTCCTGCCAGTTCGTCAATCCCACGACGGGAAAGACCTCGAGAACGACCCGGACTTCCACGTCCCGGCCGTTCACGACGCCGACGACGTCGATCTTGTCCGGAGCGAGGCCTCCGTGCTTGTCCCAGCGAACGAGCCGCGGGTATTTTCCGTGCTCCTTCGCCTCCGCGCTGTCGGGCGCGAGCTTCGCGTAGAGCACGAGGCCGGAGACGAAGACGTCCCGCTCAGCGGCGGGTGCGACCCCCGGAGCGACGAAGAGGAGCAGCAGGGCGCCGGCACGCGCGGCCCGGCGCGTTTTCTCGGAGACCTCAGTCCACGGAGAGGTGAATGTGATCGTCATGTGCGGCCACGGTCCAGTTCGACTTGTGCTTGTGAAGGAACTTCGGGCCGAAGTTCTCGCGGATCTTGGTTTGGTTGTCGGCCTCGTCCTGCAGAGCGTCGACGATCGCCTTGACGGAGGCGTCGCTCGAGTACGTCGTACTGATGTACTTGCCGTTGATGCGCGAGATGTCGATCGCCTTCCCGGAGTAGTGCCGCGAGCCGGTCGCGTGCGTTCCGTTCGTCGTGGCCGACACATAGATTTTTTCGAGGCTGTTCCCGGTCGCCACTCCGCTCTTGACGAAACCCGTGAGGAGGTCGATGAGATCCTGATTCACATCATTGTCGGCACCCGACGCGTACTCGACGTCGACGTCGTTGATCTTGGCGCCGATCTTCGCATCGGCCATGAAGAACCTCCCTCGTCGAGAGGTGCGGACTCTAGCAGATCGTCCGGGCTCACGGCCCGGCCGTCGCCGGCGTGCGATAGACTTTGGAAAAGGGCCCGAGCCGAGGAGGTAACCGTGTTGCGCGAGCGGATACATGGACCCGTGCTCGACTCCCACCTCTACACGGCCGAGCGCAACGCGCACCGGAACGCCGATCTCAACTTCATCCTGAGCGTCTACCTCAACCGCGTCGAGCCGGACGGCTCCGGGTTGTTCGCAGATTCCGGCGGAGGAATCACGCCGATCCTCCGCTGGCCCGACGACGAGTGGACGCACTTCCGTCGCGAGTTCTACAACTGGGTCAAGGGCTTCTTCAGGGAAAGGTTCTGGCTCGTCCCGCCTCGCGGGTATTCCGGCCTCGATTGGCCCGATATCCGGCCGACCCACCGTCCGAACGTGAAGTGCGGCCTGACGCTGTGGGTCCACGAGCGGCCCGAGCATGCCCGCATCGGCATCAACTGCATTTACCCGGTGCCGGGCCAGACCTTGCGGTCGGGCGTGAGCCCGTGGGACCACTCCGGCGAACTCGCCGCCGTCGACACCACCATGCAATCGGCGAACCCCGTGCCGACGACATCGGAGGTCCAGGACCAGGTCACCGTCCTCCACGAGGTCGGTCATCTTCTCGGGCTCTCGCACGTCAACCGTTACGGAAAACCCTGCCCCAAACAGGACACGAACGCGGTCGCGTGCTACGGGACGACGACATGGCAGCGCGGCGACCTGATGGGCTGGGGAAGCCGGGTCGAGCTCTGGCATTCGTGGCCGTGGCGGGACCGGATCCGGTATCACACCGGCGTCGGGGGCTGGACCGCGGTCATGTCTCGGCCGGAACCGCGGCCGCTCTCCCCCGATCCCGGGATGGACGCCGGAGTGAGGCCCGGCGTCATCCGCGACGCCGGCATCTAGCGGGGAGCGACCCTCTGAAAGGCCGACGGAGCGCGAGCGCCCCGACGCAGCCCGCAGTGTCTCCCGTCAACGCTTCGGCTTGCGCCCTCGGTTCGTATCCTGACTCGGAGCGCCCGACGCCGCGAGCTGGCGGGCTTCGCGGGTCTTGGGGTGATCCGCGCCCAAGGACGGCTGCAGGTTCTTGAGCGCCGAGGCAAGGGCGACCCGCGCTTCCTCGAGCTTGCCCTGAGCGTGGAGCGCGCGGCCTGACATCAGATATGCACGTCCGATACGGCTGGAGAACGCTTCCGGCACGGTGGCCTTTTGCTCCATGGCGAGGGCCCTCTCGGCGTCGGCCCGCGCATCGTCGAAACGACCAACTTTCAGATACACGTCGGCCCGGCGCATCAGGTAGTTCGGGAGGTAGTCGAGGCCCTGCGGGTTCCGCTCGGTCAGAGCGAGCGCCCGATCCGCCTGCGCGACAGCCTGCCGGCCATCACCTCGCGCCATGGCAAGCATCGAACCGTATGACGCCAATGCCGAAAACGCGATGTGACCGGCGGGCATCATTCGTTTCCACCTCGGCTCGAGCTCGGCGAGAACCTCCGATGCTCGCGCGAAGTCGCCCTGCTCGACGCAGATTCCAAAACGAACGGACAACGCCTGGTTGACCACGATCTCGTCACGTGCCTGCCTGGCCTTCGCGTACGCCCGACCGGCGTAGTCCGCCGCCTCGGAGAGACGGTTGAGCTCCGTGAGCGTGCGGGCGAGGTTATTGAGCAGCATCGGCGATACACGCGGTCGTGACCGCGCCGCTCCCCGCCATCTGCTCAGGAGCGGCGTATTCGGGCGTCAGCACCCGCCCACCTTCGCGTGTCAGCGCCGTAGCCTGGCCCGAGCCCCCTTCCCCCTCGAGCAGCTTCGCGATGCCGAAGTCGAGCAGCTTCACGCGACCGTCCGTCCCGACGAGCACGTTGGAGGGCTTGATGTCCCGGTGCACGATCAGATTGGCGTGAGCATGGGCGACAGCAGCCAGCACGTCGAGGAAGAGACGAAGGCGGGCCTCGACTCCGAGTCCCTTGCCGTCGCAGTAGCGGTCGATCTCCTCGCCCTCCACGTAGTCCAGCACGAGATAGGGCTGGCCGCTCGTCGACACACCCGCATCGAGCAGACGCGCGATGTGAGGATGAGAGAGGCGGGCCAAGACGCTGCCCTCGCGCTGGAAGCGCTCCTCGCCGGCACGGCCGACGAGGCTGGCGTTCAAGAGCTTGACCGCCGCCTGGCCCTCGAAGCGGCCGTCGCTGCGCCGAGCGAGCCAGACGTTGCCCATACCCCCCTGACCGATCAGCGAGATCAACGTGTAGGCGCCTATCGTCTGGCCAGCCAACGACGCCGCCGGCCACGGTCCCGGAGCGGCCTTTTCGAGGAATCCCTCCCGGCTCAGAACACTCCGTTCCTCGAGCAAACCCTCCAGGTCGGCGGCGAGCGCCGGGTCCTCGGCTCGCAGAGACGCCAGCCACGAGCTGCGCTCCTCGCCCGCCATCTCCATCGCACGTTCGAGATAGGGACTGAGGAGCTGCCAGCGTTCCCGGCTCAGCACGGACATGTCTTCTCTTCCCGTGTCAAGCGAGCGCCTCCCGCCGAAGAGCGCGATGGAGATAAATGCGGGCCTTCTCCCATTGCCGCTGCACCGTGCGTTCCGACACGCCGCGCATGGCGGCGATCTCGGCGAAGGAAAACCCGCCGAAGAACTTGAGGTCGATGACCTGGGCCAGCCACGGCTCGACCGCGGCGAGATCGTCCAGGGCCGAGCTGATCTCGACCAGCTCCTTTTCGTCGGCCACCCCTTCGCCGGCCTCGCCGTCCAGCGACGTGATTTCGAAGCCGCCGCCTCGCTTTTGAGCCTGGCGGCTGCGCGCATAGTCGATGATGAGGCCGCGCATCACCTTTGCGGCGTAGGCCATGAAGCGCCCGCGGTCGGGGAAGACCGCGGCCTCGCGCCGGGAGATGTCGAGGTAGGCCTCGTGGAGGAGTGTGGTCGCGCCGATCGTCACGCCCCCCCCCCCCGCTGCGCGCCAGCTGGCGTTTGGCCAGCCGGTGCAGCTCCGAGTACAGCGCGGCGAAGGGGGCATCCGCCGCGGAGCGGTCGCCGCCCTCCGCTGAAGAGATGAGCGACGAAATTGTCGACGCCACGAGGGTCTCCACCTGAATAGAGCGCCGCGATGCTACACCTGCCCGGACACGCCCGTCTGTCGTCTTTTTCCCTCCGTTTTCGATCTCTTAGGTGAGAGGCGACGATCGCTTCGAGGAAGGAGGGTGATCCCGTGACGATAACAGCAGCGGGAATCGCATCGCTCGAGAACAGCTTGTCGACATCGGTCGAGGCCTTCATCGCGACTGGTCTCTCGGACTGGGCACAGGCAGCCGAAGGGGCGATCAACGACGCCAGAGATCCAGACGAGGCTGATTCGGAGATATTCTGGCTGATCGCTCTTGCGGGAAACATGCTCTGGGCATCGACTGTATTTTTTCCGCCTGCAGCCGTGGTTGGCGAAATTACAACCGCCACGAAGGCCGCTTCCCTGCTGGGCGCAGCTCTGGGATCAGGCACGGTCCAAAAACTTTTCATCCGCCCCCCGAAACCGGATGGCGCGAAGGCCTTTCTCCGCGACGTCGTCGCTGCCAGGAAAGACGCACTTCGGGAGATGTATGTCGGGGCCGCTGATGAATGGATAAAGCGGGTACTGGCCCCCTACGTCATCGAGGACGTCTCCGGACTGCAGTGGGAAGGCCGTGGCCGCCCTGCTCCTGAAGTATTCGACCAGGACCTGCAGAAAGTCACGGTTCATGGCCAGGCCAGGCTGCGCGACTTCACGGTAGAGCACTTCCTGTTCCCGGGCGCGCCCTTCACGGCCAAGGAACAAAGCGTCGGAATGAGAAACCTCATGGTCAAAGAGCTTCAAGGAGCGCTCCTAGACTTCAACCAACAGTACCTTTATTGGATAGGGGGCCGACAGCTCTATATCGAGCAGAACAGTTCATACGATGATCTCATGCGTACCAAAGGCGAGGAGCGAGAGCTGGGTGAAGAGTACGAAAAACAGTCGCCGTTCAGCCCACAGCTAAAATTTACCGGCGTGCCCGCATCCGTTCGGATGTCCGCCCCCATTTCGAATTACTTCGTGTTCAACACGGTCGGAGCGGTCGTCGCGCGGTGGGTGGACGTCGTCTCGAGTCCGTGACTCCCGAGTCTCCGGACTCTCGGGCGAATCCCCTTCGCTTCTCGACGTCAGCCCTTCAGCGCTTCGGGAGCGTTCGCCTCGATGACCTCGAGGAGCTTTTCGCGGAAGGGATCCTTCATCTCCTCGATGTCCCGGGCGTTCACCACCTCTTCGAAGGCGTTCAGACCGGAGATCTCCGTGCTCTCGATGAGGACGTCGTCCGGGGGCCGCACGGTTCGGACGCTCGAGGAGATGCACGTGACCGGGACCTCGCCGAGACCCGGGAGCTTTTCCGTGACGACCGGGAACCGGAGAGCCTCGAAAACCGCGAGGAGCCCGGCCTGCCGCGTGAGAACGGTATCCAGGACGAGCGCGTGCAGGATCACGTTCTTGACCTGCGAGGCGTCGGGTATTTTCGCGGACATGAGCTCCCTGAGGCGCGTGGGCGCGAGTCCCGAGTACGTGAGGATCCACTTGAGGGGCTGCGTCACGGTGACGGTCTTGCTCTCTCCCCCCGACTTCGCGACGTGCAGATAGTCGAGAGGAACGAGCTCGACGTTGGAGCTCAGGATCTCGATGGGATGGCTCAGCTCCTTCGGAAGTCCGTAGGGCCGGCCTCCCGCGACCGCCTCGTAGCGGCTTCGGAGATCTCGGAAAGCCGCATCCGAGCCCTTGACCTCGGCTTTCGCGCTGCCCTCGACGAAATCGCCGAGGATCGTGCGCGGCCTCAGCAGCAGAGTCACGGTACTCAGATGCTCCTTCAGCTCCGAGCGGAGCGATTCCGCGATCGCCCTCGTCAGCTTCCGGAGCGCCCGGAGTTTCTGGAGATCGTACCCTTCGTCCATCTGACCTGAATCCTCCGTTCGGTCGCGGGGCGCCTTAGGCATTCCCGTTTTCCCCGTTCTTCTCGGCCTCGACGATTTCGAGCAGGCGCGCACGGCGCGGATCCGCCATTCCAGCGACATTCGTCACGCGGACGATCTCCTCGGACGCGTCCACACCCGAGAGATCGGTGCTCTCCAGGATGACGTCGTCGGAAGGGCGCTCGGTCTTCACGGCGGACGTGATCACCGTCAAGGGCAGCTCACCGAACTCGGGCAGCGTCTCGGTCCTTGCGGGAAAATTCAGCGCCTTGAGGAGGTCGGCGAGCCCGCTTTTGCGCTCCAGGACGACGTGCAGGAGGAGGTGGTGCGTCAGAACGCGCTGGAGCTCGTCGCGCGAGCGGTTCGGGTCCGCGATGAGGGCGCGAAGGCGCGCGAGGGAGAACCCGGCGTAGGTCACGATCCACGTCAAGGGGGCGGTGACCATCACACGCTTGCTCTGACGCTCCGAGCGTGCGACGTAGGGATAGTCCAGCGGGAAGATCTCGAGGGCCGACGTGTTGATCGGGAGCGGAGGCGTCAGGCCGATGCCGATGTCGTAGGGCCTCTTTTTCGCGACGGAATCGTAGAGGCTCTCGACGTCCTGGAACGCGCGATCGGCCCCCTTCACGGCTTCCTTGAGGGCGATGTTCGCTTTCGCGTACTTCTTCGCGTCCTGCAGCTCTTTCACGGTCGGCGGAGCGGCCGCTTCGCGCTTGACGTTGAGCTCCGAGCCACGGCCCCACCGG
The DNA here is from genome assembly GCA_963719225.1 of Thermoanaerobaculia bacterium. Taxonomy (GTDB): domain Bacteria; phylum Acidobacteriota; class Thermoanaerobaculia; order UBA5066; family UBA5066; genus Fen-183. The sequence continues at coordinate 3,175,828 of CAVRAY010000001.1, forward strand.
TCGGGACCCAGCTGCGCGCGCGGGCCCGTCTCGACCTCGGGCTTCGCGGAAAGGACGCTTTTCTGCACGTAATCGCCGAAGACGGTCTCGGCATGGAAGAGCGGCGTCAACGTCTCGAGAATCGTCTCGAGCTGCGAGCGCAGGTGCACCGACACGGACTTCGTCAGCTTCCGATAGTGGCGCAGCCGGGCGAGAGTGACGGGCGGCTCGACGGGAAGCTGCAGGACGGCGGCTTTCGGCGCCGCCGGAGCCTTGCGGTCCTCTTTGGGGGCCGACCCGGTTTCACGTTTCCGAGCCAGATGCCTTCTCCTTCCGGACCTCCGGCTCGCCACGGGGCGGCGCGACGGAGCGCTCAAATCGCCTGAATCTGTGGAATTGTAATCCATGAGGGCCGCGCGCCCCGCTGGAAGCGCCCTCAAACGCCCTTCCGGCCAGTCAGTTCCGCGAAGACGCCACGGAACACGTCCTCGACGGGGCGGGGCTCGGAGACGTCGGGATGGGCCGAGGTCCACTCCGGGGCGAGGACGAGGGGAACCCAGGGAATGAAGCGCGTGATGGGGCCGGCCGCCCCGGCTCGCGCCAGCGCCGGCCAGACCTTCGTCGGCAGCTCGACCTGGTCGATGATCCCCGGTTTCGGGTCGGCGCAGTTCGCGGCCGGCGAGGTGACGAGGTACTCGCGACAGCTGATCGGCCGATCGGCATGGATGGAGCAGCTTTCCTCTTCGAGAAACGGACACGGGATGCCGAGGTGGAAGTACGCGAGTCCGAATGGCGTCGCTTCGCTTTCCACGAAGCTCTCCCGGTCCTCGAGCTTCGCGAGAAGTCCCGCCCCAGCCAGGCGCTCGCGAGCGCGCGTGAACCGGTCGCGGATCTCCGAGCGCCGAGGCTCGGGAAGCTCGTCGACGAGCCGGCCGATGCGGCGCGCCTCGACCTCGGAGATCGGGACGAGCTGGCGGCAGCAGGCGCCGCAGCCCTTCCGGCACGAGACGGTTCGCCCCTCGGCGTTCGCCCGCGCCTCGGCCAGACCGACGATGCCGTCCGCGACCTTCTGAAAAACGGGCAGGAGCGATTCCAGCCGCGCGGGTGCCGCCGGGAGGCTCAGCTCCATCTCGACCTCGTCGTCCCAGACCTTCATTCCGACGCGAATCGTCACCTGACGCATGGAAGACGACCTCTCCGTCCGAACGTGTAGCGCCCCCTTCGGCGGGAATCAACAGAAATCTCCCGACCGGGCCGGCCTCCGATCGGGCCTAAGATTCGGACGATGCCCTCGTGGATTCCGGGGTACCGCCTGGTGGAAGGTCCCGAGCAGACAGGAGTCCCTTTCCGCTACCGCGCGGTTCGCGAATCGGACGGTGTCGCGGCGTGGATCCGCGTCGACGGCTTCGACGCGTCTTCGGACCGTGCGGCGATGGCGGTGGACGCGATCTACACCGGCACGGCGCACTTCGACCATCCGCTCGTTCCGCCTGTTCTCGACTTCGGCTCCACAGAGGTTGCCGGACGATCCTTCATCGCCTACCAGATCTCCGAGCCGGTCGCCGGCGGCGGGCACCGGACGCGTCGGGGAACGATGATCGCTCTCGCCGAGGTGCAGATCGCGGCTTTCGAGTGCGGCTTCGCGGGCATCCACCTCCCGCTCTCCGAGCTGCTCCGCCTGCGCGAAGGGGAGCGGCTCGAGGCACGGCACCTTCCCGTGAACGAGTTCCTCTGCGAGCCTCTTCCCGCGGGGAGCGGGAGCAGTTTCGCCGGACTCGAGGCTGAAGCGGAAGCCGCGCCCTTCCTTCCGCCGGAGATGCGCGCCGGGTCCCGCGGCCCTTCGATGCGCGCGGCTCTCGCCTACCGCCTGGCCGCGCAGCTCCACGTGCTTCTCGAGGGTCACGTCGCGTCAGACGCGCCCCTCGAAGAAGCGGAGAAGACGATTGCCCTGTCGGCCCTCCCGTTCCCGCCCCGAATCTCCGTGGAGCCGGACGCGCCGAGGGATCTCGTCCGGCTCGGCCTGTCCCCGCAACCGGACGATCGCCCGGATCCGGAGAGCTTCCTGACGTTCCGCCTTCCGTCCCCCAAACCAGCATGAGACGATCGAACAGCTCCTGCGTGGAGGGGACGACGATGCAAAACGGGCGCAACCTCGGCAAGAGTGGTTTCTTCGCTGCCGCGCTCCTGGCCCTGGTGATGGCGGCCCGGGCCGGAGCGCAGACACCGATCCCCACGCTCCCGCCCCTGCCGCCGCTGCCGGCCGCAGGCGAAACGTCGACGCCGGCGGCCACCGTCACGCTTCCGCCTCCCACGCCGTCGTTCACGCCTGAAGCCGTCGGCACCCCACCGGCCACAACGCCGCCGCCCACGCCGGCCGCCGCGCGTCCGGCGGACCGGCCCGCGGCCGCCGAGACACCCGGCGGCCTGCCGTCGACCGTCCTCCTCCTGCTCGGCATCGGCGTCCTCGTGCTCGTCGCGACGCTCGTCGTCGTGCTGACGGTGCTTCTCAAGAAGCCCGTCGTGATCAACGTTCCCTCGCGTTCCGCGGCGCCGCCGCCGGTTCCGCAGGGACCTTCTCCCGCGGGATGGACGGACGGCGGCGTCGTCCATGCCGGGCAGCCGCCCGCCGGTGTGCTGGACGTCCTGCCGGGACGGTTCCTCGTGGACGAAGGCGACCACGAGACCGAGATCCGGATTTTCCGCACCGCTCCCGGCGAGCGCGTCGAGACGACGATCGGCCGCGACCCGGGCCCGCCCTATCGCCACATCCAGCTCCTTCCGGCCTCCGTCTCCGGCAAGCACGCGAAGCTCGTCTTCGACAAGCGAAGCTACTCGCTCATCAACTACGCCCGGACCAACCCGACCAAGGTCAACGGCGAGGAGATCGAAGAGAACGCTTCGCGGCGTCTCGTGGACAGCGATCGCATCGAGATCGGTGAGGTCGTCATGACGTACCGCGAGGATTGAGGATCGAAAGTGGCCGTCGAAGAGGGCACGCTCGCGCCCCGGTATGTCGCCGGCGGCCTTTCCGAGAAAGGGCGTCGGGAATCGAACGAGGATGCCGCCATTCTCGCGGTGCTCCCGCCGTCCTCCGCTCTTCGGGCGTTCGCCGTCCTCTGCGACGGCATGGGTGGCCACAACGCGGGTGAGGTCGCCTCGCGCCTCGCCGTCGAAATCATCAAGGAGAAGATCCAGGCCTTCGGCGCGCGCCCCGACGCTTCTTCCCTCCCGCCGCCGGCGATCGAGGCCGAGATCCGCGAGTGGATCGCCGAAGTCAACCGCGAGATCTACCAGCGCGGAAAAGCGTCGGCCGAGCAGAAGGGAATGGGGACGACCCTCGCGTCCGCGATGGTGCTCGCCGACGACCGCCTCATCGTGGCCAACGTCGGCGACAGCAGGATCTTCCTCGTCTCGGGATTGAGCGTGAGGCAGCTCTCGGTCGACCACACGGCCCTCGCCGAGCAGCGGCGTGCCCTCGGCTCCGATTCGGTCGCTCCCGAGGACGACGCCAGCAATCCCTTCGCGCACGCTCTCACCCGGAGCCTCGGCCAGGAGAAGAAGGTCGATCCCGACGTGCGCGGCGACGTGACGCTCGCTCCGGGCGACGTCGTCATCCTCACGACCGACGGCGTCACCGACGTCCTCGAAGCCGAGCGCTTCCTCACGGCGATCGAGGCGACGGGGAGCCTCCAGGAGACGGCCGAGGAGATCTATCGCCTCGCCTTCGAAGCAGGCTCGAAGGACAACATCTCGGTCGCGCTCCTTTCGCGCGGCACCCCCGCCCGGCTCGGGGTCGGCAAGACCGGCCAGCTGGCCGGTGTCTCGTCCGGACCTTCGCCGATCGACGACGAGATGCTCGTTGCGGGGGCAGCCTCGGGGCCCGTCTTGGAGTCGGCGCCCCCGCGGCGCGCGGGCCGGCGTGCCGCGTTCGGCGTCGCGGCGCTCGCGCTCGTCGCCCTCGTCCTCGCGCTCGGCGTCTTCCTGCGGCAGTCCCCGACTCCAAAAGTGGCGCCGGCCGCCGTTCCTCCGTCGCCCCAGCCGGTCCCGAGCGTCCCCGTGTCCGTGGCGCCCGCGGCCCCGACGCCGCTTCCGGCCGTGGCCTCGCCGCCTCCCCGGGCATCCGAGGCTCCCGCACCCGGCGCGCGGATGCCCGTGACGCCACGTCCCTCTCCCCGAACGGCTCGCGCGCCCGCAGAGCCATCGTTCCGGACTCCGGCCGCCCTCAGCGGTCTTCAGCCGCTCGAGTTTCCGCCGACTCCGACGGAGACGCCGACGGCAACCCACACGCCGATTCCGACGGACACGCCGACCGCGACGCCCACGGCCCCTCCCGCTGCATCCCCGGGAAAGGCGAAGCCGTCCACGCCGGCCGCGCCCGTTCCACAGCCCGTCCCGACGCCCGCAGCCACCGCCCCGAACGCCGTCAGTATTTGAAGACGAGGAAGGCCGCGAGGGCGCACGCCGCCAGGAATGCGAGGATCCCCAAGGCCAGGACGAGCCGGGCGACACCGGGTCGCGAGCCGATTCCGGGCAGGACTCCTTCGGACGGAGATGTTTCCCGGGCCGGCGCCTCGACACGGGCCGGCGGAGGCGGTGCCTCCGGAAACACGACGGCGCGCAGCCTTCGAAGCGTCGGCGCGGCTTCGAAGCGCCGCGGCAGGAGCGCATACCCGATCGACGCGGCGCTGTAGATGGAAGCAGGCGACGCCGGGAGATCGAGGATCGGCCGCGGGTGGAGCCGCCGAAGCTCGCCCAGCCGCCTCACGACGGCATCGGAAGGTGGCCGCTTTTCGATCTCGGTCTCGAGCAAGCTCTCCACGAGCGCCGACAGGGCGCCGTCTCCCTCGCCCGCATCGGCTCTGAGCTCCAGCTTCGGCGCCGCTCTCTTCTTCTGCGCCTTCATGACGCGGTCCGGCGTCTCGCCGGGGAAAGGCGGCTTCCCCGAGAGCCACTCGTAGAGGAGGACTCCGAAGGAAAAGACGTCGCTCCGGGGATCGACGAGACCGGCGGCTCCATCTCCCTGCAGCAGCTCGGGTGAAGCGAAGGGCACGCGGCCGAGGAAAGCTCCCGCCATGGTCAGATCCTCGTTCGACGAGATGTCCTTGGCGACGCCGAGATCGATCAGCCGCGGGTTGCGGCCGAAGCGCCGCGTCTCGACGAGGACGTTGTCGAACGCGATGTCGCGGTGGAGGATTCCCTGGATGTGCAAGGCATCGAGAGCCGAAGCGATGCCGTAGGCGAGACGAATGACCTCGTGAAGGGGCGCGGAGCGATAGGCCGCGAGCGGCTCCCCCTCGATCCACTCCATCAGCGCCCAGCCGGTCGAGCCGTCCTCCTCCTCGCCACATCCGTAGAGGGCCGGGAACGCCGGATGCTCCATCCGCGAGAGGATCCGGCACTCACGCCGAAACCGCTCGCGGGGGCGGAAGGCGGGGTCCATCCGGTCGAACGGATAGATCTTCGCGGCGAGCCGGGTCCCGGTCTCGCGGTGCCGCGCCGAGAAGACCTCACCAGAGCCGCCCCGCCCCACCATCTCGCCGAGGTCGATCTCCTCGAGGCCGAATCCGAAGCGCGACGTCACCTGCCGCTCCCCTCACTTCGTCGCGGGGGCGGGGGCGGGGGCTCCCTCGAGGCGCCGGAGGCGCGTGTCGAGGTTGCCGCGGTCCTGAACGTAGGTCTTCCCGAAGTCCTCGGCCCACTTCTCGACGGCCTTCAGGGAGGTCCTGAGCTCCGCGGTTTCCCGGCGCGCCGCCGCGGCCTCCTGCTTCGCCGCTTCGATGTCGGCCTGCAGCAGCTGACGGATCCCTTCCACCTCGCGACGTTGGGCCTCCTGCTGCTCGGCGAGCTTCTTCTCGAGGCCCGTCATGGCGTCGAGGACCGGCTGGATCTGCTTCCGCGTCGCCGCATCCATCGACTGGATCTGATTTTCGAGAGTCGTTTTCGTCGCGACCTGACTCCGAAAGGCCTGGAAGATGAGCGTGCCGAGCGCCGCCGCGACGACGACGAACGCGGCGGTCAGGAAGGCCAGCCCGATCTTCAGATTCCGGTTCGAATGCCCGATCGAATCGGCGAGGTTCTTGAAGAAGATCGTCGAGCCCTGAACCACACCCTGCCCCCTCGATCGGGCACGCGCGTCGGAGAGCATGTCTCTCAGGGACTTCGTTTCGGCGGCGGTCGTGCTCGAGGCGGTCGCGTCGACGTCGCCGGGACGTCCGGGTCGGTTCTCGGTCATGGCCCCTCCTTCATTCGAGCTCGGGGTGAACGAATCTCTGGGCCGCCGCGGCGACGACCCCCGTGGGACCGGCGTGGCTGCTCCGCCGCGGTTCACCTCCGGAGCCACGCAGGACGGAGATCAGGACCCACAGGATGGCGGCGAAGAGGACGACGATGGCGACGATGATCGCTCCGATGCCGATCATGCGGAGGCGACGGCCGGCCGGATCGGGGACAACAGCCGAGACAACGGGCGCCCGCGGGGGCGGGACCGGGCGCGGCGCCATGGCGGCAGGCGGCGGCTCCCCGTAGACGACCACCCTCCGGCCGCCCTTCGGTCGCACCGCGGGGGGCGGCTGGGTCGTGTGGCCGGAGGGACGCTCCGGCTCGAGACGCATTACGGGCGGGGATGGTGGCGGTGACCCGAGAGCGTCCGGAGTCGACGGCTGCTTGAGGGGAGGAAGGGGTTCCCGGGAGGACTGCTGCCTCAGCTTCGCGATGATGTCGTCGAGCCTTTCCGTCTTCTCTTCGACGCCGTCCGACGGAGCGCTTTCCGGCTCGGGCGGCGAGCTCTTCGCCGCGCCACCCGACCACATGGAGATCTCGGAGAAGCTCAGCGGGGTCTCGGGCACGACGGTCGGCGCCGTTTTCGTCGGGGGAACGACGGTCGGCCCCGTTCTCGTCACCTCCGACGAGGCCGGCGGCGGAAGCTCCTCTTGAACCTGCTCCGTGATCCCTGGAGACACGGCGGAGAAGGTCCCGGGCGTCAGGGTCTCGTCGGGCAACGGGACGCCGGCCGAGGTCGACGTCGTCAGGCCAGGGATCGCGGATGCGTTCGAGGAAGCCTGCGAAGAAGGCAGTGATTGGAAGCGCTCCGTGGGCGACTCGGGCACTTCGAGGTCGGGCCATCTCTTCTGCTGGGAGGCCTCGACGGAAAGAGGGCGTTCCTCTCCCGCGGCCGCCGGAGCCGGGCGGGCGGCCGAGGGCGAAGGGGACGGTGGGGAGGAAGGGTTGGAGGAGCCGATCCTCCCTTCGACAGGCGGAGGGAGCGTCCGGAGCGTGAGAGGGTCGGGCTCGAGCGAATCCGGGACGCCGCGCTGAACGCGATCGAGCGCGTCGAGGATCTCCTCGTAGCTCTGGGGCCGATCCTCCGGGCTCTTCGAAAGCATCCGGCGGACGATGGCCCGCATCGGCTCCGGCAGCGGCGGCGCGCCGGCCGGCGTCGGGACCTCGAACGTATTCTCCTTCTGGTGCGCCACCAGCCAGTCGTAGTAGTTCCCATGGCGGGCTACCGTGATCGGCGGCTTTTTCGTCAGGAGCCGGTGGAAGATGACGCCGAGGGAGTACACGTCGCTCCGCCAGTCGATGCTCGCGGGAAAGAAATGCTCCGGCGAGGCGAACGCGAATTTCCCGAGGAACTGTCCCGTCCGCGTCTTCACGTCGCCGTCCTCGGCCTGCTGCTCGAGGATCTTCGCGACTCCGAAGTCGAGGATCTTCGTCACGCGGGTCTGGTTCTCGAGTGTCACGAAGATGTTGTTCGACGAGAGATCACGGTGAACGATGTTCTGGCTTCGGAGGTAGGAGAGGCCCATCAGGGCCTGGACCATCAGCGGCAGGAGCTCGGGATACGGCCGCCCTTCGAAGGCACGGAAGTCGACGCCGTCGACGTACTCCATCACGATCGAGAGAACGCCGTCCGTCGACTCCGTGATGTCGTAGCAGCGCACGATGTTCCGGTGGTTCAGCGCCGAGAGGATCCTGTTTTCCTTCAGGAACCGCGCCCGATGCTCGGGGTCGAACTCCCGCCGCGACATGACCTTGATGGCCACGGGCAGGCCGGTCCGCCGGTCACTCGCCAGATAGACGAGCCCCATTCCCCCTTCGCCGAGGACGCAGGAGATCGTGTAGTTCTCGAACTCCGGCGACATGCTGGAAATGCTCGCGATGAACGGCTCCCGGAACCCCGTCAGTCTAGCAAACTCGAACCGTGTCACCCGGAAGAATGGCGGGGCCGACGGGGCTCGAACCCGCGACCTCAGGCGTGACAGGCCTGCGCTCTAACCAACTGAGCTACGACCCCGATTCCGTCCCACGACGGTCGCGTCTGGGCGGGAGGCGGAGTATACAGAGACGGTGATCGGCCGCAAGCGCGAGCTGACTCTCGTCGTGCTCCTGCTCGGGGCGGCGACGAGCGCCGCATCGGAAGGGATGAGGATCCTGACGTTCGTGCCGGGTGTGGCGAACGGGCGCCTGCCCATCGTCGTCGATCTCGGATCTTCGCGGCCGCCGGCCGAGCTCCTTCAGAACGGCCGGCATGCATGCGCCGTCGCGGCCGTTCACCAGACGTGCGTCGTGGACCTCGGGCTCTCTCCGCGCGTCACGCTCCTGGAGCTCGTGAGGCGCGACGGCTCCGGACGGGTCGTCGAGACGGCACGGCGGTGGGTGAACAAGCCGTCGGATGCCCGCGCGGAGGTCCTCGCTCGGAGCGACTGCACGCATGCGAACGAAGCCTGCACGTTGACGTTTTCCTGGTCTCACGAGAACGCCGCCGCCCCCCGCGCGCTCCTCGTCACGATCGACGGACGGAAGGTATACGACGGCGAACCGAAGGACGTCGCGATGCCGCCCGCCCGGGGGAGCGCGGCGCGCATCGTCTCGGTCGAGCTCTCCTTCGAGGATGGGGAGCGGGCGACCCGGACCCTGCTCGTCGGGAGCGGCGTCTCGAGCGCCGTCGACGCGCCGCTCAACGCCGTGCCGGTCCTTCCGCACGGCCCGGCCGCGCGGGATCCGGCGCGCCTCGAGATGCTCGGAGGACGTCGGGTGCACTCGGTCGAGCCCGGGGAACGGGAGGTTCTCTTCGTCGTGGCCCCCTCCGCAATCGCGAAGCTCAAGGCGCTCACCGAGGAATCGCAGAAGCCGTTCAGCCGGAGTGCGGGGCGCATGCACAGGCTTCTCGAGGGCGTGGACCACGTCGTCTTCTTCTCCGCCGTCGCGACGCGCGGCGCTTTCAGTACCGCGTCCCGTGTCTCGGACCGGATGTACCGCCTGCAGGGCTACGACTGCACCCCGAAGAACGACTATCGCGAGCGCACCCTCGCTCTTCCCTGCGTGGACCAGAATCTCCTCACAGGGGAGCGGTACCGCCTCGCGGCGACCGTGGCGTCGGCCGCGTACGTCCGCGCCGCCGTGCCGCGGCGGCGCACCGTCGTCGTCGTCCTCGGAGACGAGGAGACGGCGAGCGACGAAAGCCCTTACGGCGCCGCAGACGCGCGACGGTATCTCGCCGATCTCCTCGTTCCGGTCGAGGTGTGGCGCCTGGGAAGCGCCGCGGCGCGCGACTGGCCTGAAGGCCGCCGGCTGTCCGGCGCGGAAGACCTCGTCCGCGGATGGGAGGCGCTGCGGGCGGGCCTGGATGCCCAGAGGCTCTGCTGGATCGCCGAAGACCTCGACCCGGCCGCGTTTCGCCTGGCGCCCGAAGATCAGGGGCTCGCGCTCGCGGGCCGCGGCGAGACCGCCGCCCCGCTGGCGGTCGCGTCCGGCGAGGAAACCGGTGAATCGGGCACGATCACTCGGGCCCCGGTTCCCGCAGAGGCGTCGAAGAAGAGCGTCTCGGCCTCGCAGGAGGTCGCCCTCGTGAACCTCGAGGCTTTCGTGACGGATCGCAAGGGCCGGCGCGTGCCCGGCCTCGCGGCCGCCGACTTCACGCTGAAGGTCGGCGGCAAGGTCGTCGCGATCACGAACTTCTCGGAGTTCCGGCCGCCGCGCTCCGCCACGGCTTCCGCAGAACCATCGCCCGCGCGCCCCAAGCGCCGCGTCGTTCTCTTCGTGGATCGCCTGACGCTCGGCGACGCGCGCCGCAGCGCCGTCTTCTTCGGCTCGCTGAAGGACTTCGTCGTCCGGACGGTCCAGCCAGGCGATGAGGCCGCGGTCCTCACGTTCGACGAGACGCTCGCGACGAGCGTGCCGTTCACGGGCGACGCCTCGAAGGTCCTCCAGGCGCTCGACCGCCTCGCGAAGGAGAGCGCCCGGCCACCGGCCGCGTTCGCGGGCACGGAAAGCGCCGAGAGACTCGTGGACGAGTTCGAGCAGGCCGAGCGCGAGATCGCCCAGAGGGACGCGAACATCCGGCGAGGCGCCGCGGCGCCACCGCCTCCCCCGCGGGAGGCGGTCGCGCCGCAGACTGCCCCGATCAACCCCACGGTCCTCGCGGAGGCACGCGGGCTCGCGGCTCAGGAATGGGCGCGAATCCGCCGCAAAGCCGCCGCCGTGCGCTCGATCCTCGTGGCCCTCGGCGGCATGGACGGCCGGCGACTGCTCGTCGTCGCGTCGCATCGACTCTCGCGCTACACGGGTCTCGAGCATTTTCTGTCCAAGCGCCTCGACAGGGACGTCTTCGTTCCGCAGGAGGCGCACGAGTTCGACGCGCGCGAGCTCCTCGTCTCGCTCGCCCAGGCCGCGAACAGCTACGGAGTGATGCTCCACGGTCTGTATCCGGAAGCGGGAGGCGACTTCGACCTTTCCGTCGTCCAGCGCACGACTCCGCAGTTCACGGGTCAGGCCATGAACGGGCGGCGCGGAATCTGGATCGACGCGAACGAAAGCGACGGCCTGCACCTCGCCGTCGACGATACCGGCGGCCTGGTCGGCCTCGGGGCCGAGAGGGCAGCGGACGCGCTCTCCGGCGCGGCTGAGGACCTCGAGTCGTACTACTCGCTCGGCTTCCCGGTCGAGGGCCTCGCCGGCGGAAAGCCGCTCGCCGTGGAGCTCAAGGTCTCGGCTCCGGGCGCGGCCGTGAGGACCCGCCGGACGGTCGCACGGCGGAGCGCGGCGGACCGCGTCGCCGACCGCGCCGTGTCGAACCTCTTCAGTCGAGATCCGGCCTCGCGGCTGCCGCTCGAGGCGCGTGTCACGTCCACGTCGCCGGAGGCGAAAGGCCGCCTGAAGGTCGCGTACGAGGTCACGATTCCGGCCTCGTCGCTCGGTATTTTCCCGGACTCGGGCGGGCGCGTCGCGAAGATCGCGGCGTTCGTCGCGCTCCTCGACGGCGGCGACGTGACCCAGGCCCCGCCCGTCAGCCGGGAGTTCAGGACCGGCGAGGATGCCTTCGCGGACGCGGCGGGCCGATTCGTATTCGCGGGCGAAGCCGTCGTCGCCCCGGGTTCCACGATATCCATCGGCATCCTCGACGAGGCCACGCAGGAGGCCGGCTTCGAGAGGATCGACGTCCCGGGGCCGGCGACGAGATAGCGGCGGGGGGTTGCGTTTCGCGCCATCCGGCCACATCTTCTCGCCGGAGGAGGAGCGATGCACGAATCCAAACCCTCTCGGCCCGTCGTCTTCCCGCCGACCGGCGGCACCCTGTACAAAGTCAAGACCGGCGACACCTGGGCATCCATCGCGAGCGCGCACTCTCTCGACCCATGGTGGCTGATCGAATTCAACTTTCCCGTCATCGACTACGCGCCCGATTTTCAGACGATCTGCCGCCAGGTGAACTAGCTGCTGCGGCACCACGTGGGCTGCACGATGACGGCTGACGGGATGAACTACCGCTTCGATTCCTCCGATACCCCGGGCGCGATTTACATTCCCTACCACGGTCGCGTGAGTGGATCGCGGGTGAGGTCCAAGTTCATGGAATTCAAATTGACCGACGTCTTCGTCACTGGGGTGTAGGCTTCGGGATCGAGACTATGATCCGCTGGTTCGCCATGCGGGCACCTCGCGGCAGGAGACGACCATGCTCGAATCCAGACCGTCCCAACCCGTCGTCTTTCCCCCCACCAGCGGCATGCCGTACAGAGTCAGGACCGGCGACAACTGGGAATCCATCGCGAGCGCCAACGGCCTCGACACGTGGCTCTTGATCGAATTCAACTTCCCGGTCGTCCGGAGCGCACCTGACTTTCAAACGAAGTGCCGGCAGGTGAACTGGCTGCTGCACGACCGCGTGGGATGCACCCGGTCGGCCGACGGACTGAACTACCGCTTCGACTCCGCCGATACCCCGGGAGTGATCTACATTCCATCGCCGGCGGTGGCCTTTACGCACCGGGTCAATCTCCACTTCCGGAGCCTGAGCCTGACCGCGGTCGCCTTCGACACCATCCTGCGGGGGGCGCAGAAGGTCTATGCGCAGTACGGCATCAGGATCGACTTCGCCTCGGGACTGTCGTTCGGCCTCCCCGAAGAGCAGGCGCGACGACTCGAGACGGTCGACGGCACGTGCGGCTGGTCGATCTCGTCCGGTGAGTACAGCGAGGTACAAAGCCTCGCCGGAGGAATCCCGCGCAACGACATTCTCGTCTGCTACATCAGCCGCTTCTCGACCGGTAATACGGGCTGTGGCGGCCACGCCCCCGACAAGCCCGCTTGCATCGTGGCCTCTTCGGGCAGCCAGTGGACGACCGCCCACGAGGTCGGACACGTGCTGCTCGGATCGGGCTTCTCTCCCGTCCACGAGTCGACCCGCTCGAATCTGATGTACCCCACGATCAACCTCGGAAGCGCGACGCCCGTTCTGACCGACGCCCAGGTGGCGCAGATGAAACGATCGCCCTGCTGCGTGGCGATCTGAACGGTCGCGACCGGGGGTCGGCGGGGGCGGTTCGTACCGGGTTCGAATCGGCGGCCACCGGCCGGGCGAGCGCCCCTACGGGAGCATCTTGATGGCCACGGTATTGGTCGACATGTGGGTCTCCATGCCCCCGCCCTTGACCAGTACCGCCTTGCCCGACCCCAGCCTCTTCGCGATGTAGTCTCTCGCCTTTTCGTTGTTGGCCCCGAACGTCGTGTAGACGTAGGTGATCTTCGCCGAGTTCCCGTCCGCCAGGGCCTTGTAGAAGTCCGGGACCGAGGAGCCGGAGCGCTGGGTCACGCCCATCCAGATGTCGACCAGGAAGATCGACGAGAACAGGTCGGGCCCGTTGCTGGGCAGCAGGTCCATCCCGGGCCGGTATCCGCCCGAGAAGAGATAGAGGATCTGCTGGGACGGAGTGAGGCTCTGCGCCTTGAGAGTGCTCGCCAGCGCGGTATGGGAATGAGTGCCGTTCACGGTATTGCTGCGCGCAACGAAGATGTGAAAGCGGTCCTTGACCTTGTTCATGTAGTTCCACATGTAGACGCCACTGTGAACACCACCCACGTCGATGCCGCCGAACACGACCAGCAGCGGGGCGCTCGCGTCGGGTGCCGCCGAAAACTTCCCGTAGCTCGGGACGTCGATTGGATCACCCATGTCGATCCTCCCTTTCGTCCAGGGTTCCAGTCCGTGGCGCCATGTCGCGAGCGGCGAGCGAGATGCATGGTGGGAGGTATCGGGATCGAACCGATGACCTGCTGCGTGTAAAGCAGACGCTCTCCCGCTGAGCTAACCTCCCGCGAACAGTTTACGACTCGAAAAGTCCGAATTCACAGCCTCTGGAAGAAACGAGGGCGGCTTTGACATTTCTCATCTGATCGGAAAGATCCCCCCGTTTCGTATTCCCGCAAGGAGCGCAGATGGAACGCTACAACCTCGTGGTGATCGGTGCGGGTTCCGGCGGTCTCGTCGTCGCCGCGGGAGGGTCGGGGCTCGGCGCGCGTGTCGCCCTCGCGGAAAAGCACGTTCTTCCCTTCACTCCCGAGGGTGGAACGCCGGTCAAGGCGATGGGCGGCGACTGCCTGCAGTACGGCTGCGTGCCCTCGAAGGCGCTGCTCCGCGCCGCTAAGGCAGCCCACGCCGCCCGAGAGGCGGGCCGCTTCGCGATTCGCGGCGTCCCCGATCCCGGCCCGCAGGACATCGACGCGGTCATGGACTACGTCCGCCGCGCGCAGGCCGAGATCTCTCCGGCCGACTCGGTGGAGCGCTTCACGGGGCTCGGCGTGGACGTCCTCCTGGGCGCGGGACGCCTGAAGTCCGACCACGAAGTCGAGGTCGGCGGCACGACGGTGTGGGGGAAGCACGTCGTCATCGCGACCGGCTCGCGCGCCATGATCTATCCCATCCCCGGCCTGCAAGAGGCGGGCTACCTCACGAACGAGAGCGTCTTCGGCGTGACGAAGCTGCCCGAAAGCCTGCTCCTCATGGGGGGCGGGCCGATCGGCACCGAGCTCGGGCAGGCCTTCTCGCGCCTGGGCTCGAAGGTCACGATCGTGTCGTCCACCCCGCACATCTGCCCGAAGGAAGACGCGGACGTCGCCGAAGTCCTCGTGAAGGCGCTCAAGAGAGAAGGCGTCACGATCCACGATGATTCGCGCGCCACGAAAGTCGCGAAGAAAGACGGCAGGAAGATCGTCACGGTCAAGCCCGCGGGCGGTCCCGAGTTCGACGTCGCGGTGGACGAGATCCTCGTCGCCACGGGCCGCCGCCCGAACATCGAAGGCCTGAACCTCGACGCGGTCGGCGTGAAGCACGACCAGAAGGCCATCGCCACCGACGCGAAGTGCCGCACGAACGTGTCCTCCGTCTGGGCCATCGGCGACGTGGCGGGGAACTACCTCTTCACGCACTGGGCGGGCTATCAGGCCGGCGTCGTGCTGCGCAACACGCTGTCCCCGGTGGCCCTCGCGAAGTGCGATTTCGAGAACACGCCCTGGGTCACGTATACGGAGCCCGAGATCGCCCACGTCGGCCTCGGGGAGGACGACGCGAAGAGAAGGAACGTCCCCTATCGCGTCTTTCACGCCGAGTTCCTCCACAACGACCGCGCCGTCTGCGACGGGACGCAGGAGGACAACTTCGCGAAGGTGCTCATCGATCCGAAGGGGAAGATCCTGGGCGCCGCGATCGTCCACCCTCATGCCGGCGACCTTCTCGGCGAGATCGTCCTCGCGAAGAAGAACGGGCTCGGCCTCTCCGCCCTCGGCTCGGTGATCCACGCCTACCCGTCTCTTTCGCAGATCAACGGCGCCCTCGCGCGCGCCTATCTCAAGACCTCGCTGACGCCGGGCCGCAAGAAGATCCTCACGAAGCTGGCCACGTTCCTCAGGAGATGACCCATGGACGACGTTTCCGCCGCTCCGGCGAAAAAGCCCTTTCCCGTCGCGAAGGTGGCGGTCGCCGTCGTCGCCGTCGCCGGCCTCTTCCTCCTCTTTCGACTGCTCCCCATCGCCGCGTGGATCGAGCAGTTCAAGACGTACGTCAGGGGCCAGGGCGCGCTCGGCTACGTCATCTTCGGCCTCGTCTACATCGGTGTCTCGCTCGTTCCCGCGGGCCCCGCGGCGATCATGACGCTCGCCGCGGGGGCCGTTTATGGCGTCGTGACCGGGACGATCCTCGTCTCCCTTTCCTCGATCACCGCGGCCACTCTCGCCTTTCTCCTCGCGCGCGGCGCTTTCCGGGAGCGCGTGCAGAAGATCGCCCGGGAAAACAAGACGTTCGGGAGCCTGAACCGGGCGATCGAGAAGGAAGGGGCGAGGATTGTCGTGCTCGTTCGGCTCTCGCCGGCCTTCCCGTTCACGATCGTCAACTACCTCTTCGGCCTCACGCCGGTGAAGCTCGCGTCGTATTTCTTCGCGAGCTGGATCGCGATGCTTCCCGGCACGCTCGCCTACGTGTACTTCGGCTCGGCGATCGGGGACGTGACGGGCAGCGCCACGGCGCTCCAGAAGGCCATCAAGATCACTCTCGCCATCGCGGCCGTCGTCGCCACGGTCTTCATCGCGCGAATCGCGGCGAAGGCGATCAAGAGCGCGGGCGTGGCGGAGGAGTCTCCCGCGACGCCCGCTACTTGACGCTGTCGGAGAGCACGGAGATCGTCTGAATCTCCGGCGGCAGGTGCGACACGTCGTCGAGCAGGAGCGGCGTCGCCGGCGCAGAGCCGTCCCACTCGAACGCGGAGAGCGAACCGTTCCGCTGGCGAATCTCGTCCATCCTTCCAAGATCCCGCCCGAGGAGCCGCGTCATGAGAATGCGGTTGAAGCGTCCGTGCGCCACGACGAGCGGCGCGCGCGCGCCCGACGCCCGCAGCCGTCCGAGAAAGCGGTCCGCCCGGATCGCGGTGTGCGCCGGAGACTCCCCTCCCGCGGGTGACACCTCCGTCTCGCCTGCCCGCCAGCGCGCCCTCACGCCCGAGACTTCCTTCTCGATCGCTCCGTTGTAGGGCCGGCCCGACCACACGCCCCAGTCGAATTCGACGAGATCTCCGTCCAGCGACACGTCGAGGCCGAGAGGGGCCGCGACGATGGCTGCGGTTTCGCGCGCCCGGATCATCGGGCTGGCCCAGACCACGTCGATGGGCTCCCCTTCGAGGCGCACCGCGAGAGATTCCGCCTGGCGCGTCCCTCGTGCCGAAAGAGGCGTGTCATAACGAGAGCCCTGCAGCGCTCCGGCGAAATTGCCCTCGCTCTCGCCATGCCGCGCGATCCGGACCAGCATGCGAAGGGATTCTATGAAATGCGGCTCCCCGTATCATCTCGGGCCGATGCGCACCGTCGCCCGAGACTTTCCCGACGTCGTCGGAGCCATTTCCGACGACGGCGTCCGTGCCCTCTTCTCGCAGAGATTCCTCGTCGCGACGGAGATCTACGACGAGCTCGTCGACGCGGCCTGCTGGAAGATCCTCGGAGACATCGGCGCGCGCCCGGCGCCCGGGGAGGAGAAGAACGAAGAGGAGATTCTTGCTCAATACCCCGAGCGCACCCACGCGGCTCTTCGATACATGTTCGAGAAGCTGGCCGGGAGCAAGTATTTACTTAGAAGGGTGAGTGAGGCAGGCGCTGCGGGCAACACCCCGGCGGTTCCCGACGCCGCAGCGTCCATTCACCTTCCAAGAAAGTCCACCGAAACCTCAGCCCCACCAGCAGCAGGAAACGTGCGGGAACAAGAAGATCTTCCGAAAACCACCATTATCCTGACGGGGACACAACCCGGAACGGTCGAGTCCCTTGCCGCCGAGCTCGCCGCCACGGAGCCCGATGCCGCCGTCGGCGCCGAGATCGTGAGTCTCCTCGCGTCGGAGGCCGCGGAGTACTTCCGCGGGAGCAAGACCGGCGAGGAGATCCTCTTCTCGCCCGTTCGCCTGCTGCTCTGGATTCGGTACTTTTCGAACGCGAACATCCTGTACGCGATCAACAATACGCTCGGCGCCGAGGCGCTCGCGCGCGTCCTGCCGGAGAAGGGCGGCGAGATCCTCGAGGTCGGAGGCGGCTGCGGAAGCGCGGCTGAAGCGGCGCTCGAGCAGCTCGGCACGCGCGTCGCGCGCTGGCGCTTCACGGAGCTCGTTCCGACGTTCGCGCGACGGGGCGAGCGGGCGGCGCGCGCCGCGGCAGCCCCCGGCACGCTCGTGGAAGCGGCGAAACTCGACATGACGAAGCCCTGGGACGAGCAGGGCGTCGCACCCGGCTCCTGCGACGCGGTGTACTCCGTCAACTGTTTCCACGTCGCGCCCGATCTCGCCTTCGTCCTCGGCCAGGCGAAGGCCGCGTTGAAGCCGGGCGGGGTCGTCGTGGTCTCGGAGTGCGTCAAGCCCGGAGCGCACCCCCCGCCCTCGTACGTCGATTTCGTCTTCAATTTCCTCACGAGCTTCACGGACGTGAAGCTCGACGCCGATCTCCGGCCGAATTTCGGCTTCCTCTCGCCCCGTGCCTGGCGCGCGAGCCTCCTCGCGGCCGGCTTCCGCGACGTCACGTTCGTTCCCGACGTGGACACCGTCGCGGCGCGCTACCCGAAGTTCTTCGTCGGAGCGATCGCCGCGCGCGTCTGAGAGGCGCTCAGCGCGGAACGGTCTCTCTCGTCAGTGAGCGGGCGCCGGCGGCGGCGTCTTCTTCACGAACGCCGCGATGTCCTCGACGACCTCGGCGGCGACGTGGCCGAGCTTTTCGTACTCGGCCGGCGTGCTTCGTCCCTGACCGGGCGCGAAGAGATGGTTCAGCGCCGGATACGACTTGAAGACGACGTCCGCACGGCCGCCGAGCTCCTTTTTCCACCCGGAAAAGTCGGCCATCGATACCTGATAGTCGCGTTCGCCCTGCAGGACGAGAATCGGCCTGCCGAGGGAGCGTGCAGCCTCGAGCGAACTCTGGACCCTGAGGTCGAGCCAGTACGACAGCGGGACGCCGAGAATCACGCCCGAGGGCGGACCCGCCCGGCCCGCGTAAAGCGCGGCCAGAGCGTCCGCCTCCTTGAGGATGCCGGGCGCCATGAGCCGCTGGGCTTCGGGCGCTCCCGGCTCGAGAAGAGAGCGCGCCTGGTCGCGGATCACCTCCGACATGGGCCGTGACGGAGCTGCGAGAAGAACGACACCCGCCAGAGAGCCGTCGAGGACGCCGATCCGCGGCGCGAGAACCGCCCCGAGACTGTGGCCGGCGAGGAAGATCCGTTTGGGATCCGTTCCCGCCGTGGCCCGCAGGAGCTTGATGGCGGCGAGCGCGTCGTCGATCACCTCCTGGCGAATGGTCATGTCCCGGGTTCCCGCGAGATCCTTCCGGTAGACCTTCGTGCGCTTGTCGTAACGCAGCACCGCGATGCCCCGGGACGCGAGGCCCTGCGCGAGATCCTGGAACGGGCGGTGGCCGCCGATCGTCTCGTCGCGGTCCTGGGGCCCCGAGCCGTGCACGAGGACGACACCCGGGAAGGGCCCTTCTCCCGCGGGCATGGCAAGCGTGCCGGGGAGAGACAGGGAGCCCGAGACGACCTGAACCTCGCGCTCGCGGAACGCGCCCGGCGTCACGTACGCCGGCGGCTTCCAGTCGGGACGCGAAGCGTCGCCGGCATCGAGAAACATGCCCGCCAGACGCCCGTCGGAGTGGAACGTGAGCTTCAATTCGGCCCGCTGCTTCTCGAACGTGCAGCTCGTGAACGCGAGCGTGTACTCCCCGACCCAGTTGATGCGCGGCTCGGCGCACGATCTCAGGTGTCCGCCTCTTGCGGCCACTCCCGCCCAGAATCCGCGCAGCTTGTCGTCCGGCAGCGCCGCCCGCAGCGGCTCGTCGAAACGGGACTGGAGCGCCACGAGGTCGTCCGCCTTCAGCTCCGCGACGATTTCCTTCACGAGCGACGCCGCGGCCTTCGCCGGAAGCGGTGCGATCTCGACGGCGTTGTCCGGCGTCTTCGCGGGTGCCTGCGCCGCGAGCGGGCCGGGCGCCGCGAGAGCGAGGACCAGGACATGAGGCAGTTTCATCATGGAGCGCGCCGTTTTCCTTTGATACCCTTCCCGGTCCCATGAAAATACACGAATACCAGGCCAAGGAGATCCTCCGCACCTTCGGCGTCGCCACGCCGCGCGGCCACGTCACGGACTCGCCCGAGGAAGCGGGCCGCATCGCGAAGGAATTCGGCGGGCGCGCCGTGATCAAGGCGCAGATCCACGCCGGCGGCCGCGGCAAGGGAGGCGGCGTCAAGCTGGCGAAGAGCCCGGACGAGGCCGTCGACCTCGCCAAGAAGATCCTCGGCATGCAGCTCGTCACGCACCAGACGGGGCCGCAGGGCCAGAAGGTCAAGAAGGTCCTCGTCGAGGAGGCGCTCGACATCGCCCGGGAGCTCTATCTGGGCATCACGCTCGATCGCGGGATCGGCCAGCCCGTCATGATGGTGAGCAAGCAGGGCGGCATGGAGATCGAGGTCGTCGCCGCGAAAGACCCGACCGCGATCGTCAAGGAGCCCTTCGACCCGGCCTGGGGCCTCCAGCCCTATCAGGCACGCAAGCTCGCGGACGCGCTCGGCCTCACGGGCGACACCCACAAGAAGTCCGTCGGTTTCCTCATCGCGCTCGCGAAGGCGTACGTCGCCACCGATGCCTCGCTCGCCGAGATCAACCCGCTTCTCGTCACGGGATCCGGCGACGTCATCGCGCTCGACGCGAAGATGAACTTCGACGACAACGCGCTCTACCGGCACCCGAACATCAAGGAGTACCGCGATCTCGACGAGGAGGACGCCCTCGAGGTCGAGGCGTCGAAGTACGGCCTCAACTACATCAAGCTCGACGGGAACGTGGGCTGCATGGTGAACGGCGCCGGGCTCGCGATGGCCACCATGGACATCATCCAGTACGCGGGCGGGAAGCCGGCGAACTTCCTCGACGTGGGCGGCGGCGCGAACGAGGAGCAGGTCAAGAACGCGATGCGGATCATCCTGTCCGACGCGAACGTCAAGGCGGTCCTCATCAACATCTTCGGCGGCATCATGCGGTGCGACATCATCGCGACCGGCGTCGTCAACGCCATCCAGGAGATCGGCATCAAGATCCCCGTGGTCGTGCGCCTCGAGGGCACGAACGTGGAGGAGGGCAAGGCGATTCTCGAGAGCTCGGGCCTCAAGGTCATCGCCGCCAACGACATGAAGGACGCGGCCGAGAAGGTCATCGCGTCGCTCGGAAAGGCGGCCTGACATGGCCTGGATCTCCAAGGACACCCGCCTCCTCGTGCAGGGCCTCACGGGCCGCGAGGGCAAGTTCCACGCGCTTCAGAGCCGCAACTACGGAACCGAGGTCGTCGCCGGCGTCACGCCCGGCAAGGGCGGAACGACGGTCGAAGGCATTCCCGTCTTCGACTCCGTGCTCGCCGCGGTGAAAGCCACGGGAGCGAACGCGTCGATGGTCTTCGTGCCCCCGCCGGCCGCGGCCGACGCGATCATGGAGGCTTCGGACGCCGGCGTTCCCCTCATCGTCGCGATCACCGAAGGCGTTCCGGTGAACGACATGATCCGCGCGAAGGATTTCCTCGCCAGGGGCACGAGCCGCCTCGTCGGCCCGAACTGCCCCGGCGTCATCCGCCCTTCGGCGAAGGTCAAGATCGGCATCATGCCTGCCCGCATCCACCGCGCGGGCTCGGTCGGCGTCGTCTCCCGCTCGGGAACGCTCACGTACGAGGCCGTCGGGCAGACGACCGGCCTGGGCATGGGCCAGTCCACCTGCATCGGCATCGGCGGCGACCCCGTGAACGGCACGAACTTCATCGACGCGCTCACGCTCTTTCGCGACGATCCGGAGACGGAATCCGTGATCCTCATCGGGGAGATCGGCGGCAGCGCCGAGGAGGAGGCGGCGTGCTGGATTGCCGGCAACCTCAAGAAGCCCGTCGTCTCGTTCATCGCGGGCCGCACGGCGCCTCCGGGCCGGCGCATGGGTCACGCGGGCGCGATCATCTCGGGCGGAAAGGGCACGGCCGCCGAAAAAGTGAAAGCGCTGCAGGCAGCGGGCGTTCACGTCGTGGACTCGCCCGCGCTCATGGGCGAAATGTTGAAGAAGGTGCTCGGGAAGTAGCTCGGGTCAGCGTCTCGCGGTGAACTCCTCGGGGGAGAGGACGCGGCGAGGAAAGGCCTTCGCGAGCTTGCGATCAGCGCTGACGAGCGGCAGGCCGAGGCGCTGGGCTGCGAGGACGAACTCAGCGTCGTAGGCGGAGATCCTTCCCTGCTCCGCCAACCCGAGGCACGCCTCCGTGTCATCCTCGAGGGCGGTGTCTGTCACGAGTCGATCTGCTTGCTCGAAGGCTTCGACGGCGCCGGCCAGCTTCATTTTGCCGGCTCGCATCGTGGTGGCCAGGGCATTGCGGAGCTCGGACCGCCAGAGCGCTGGAGCCACCCACTCCGTGTCGGCCTCGAGCACCGCGAGGGCGGCGTCGGATCGTCCACCGGGAACGACGGCGTAGGCGATCAAGTTCGTGTCCACGACGATCATGGACGCCCCTCTCGCCGGGCTCGCTCGAGCAGCGCATCCGTCAGAATCGGTCGGGAACCGAGCCTCTTGTGAAGTCGCCGCAACGCGGCGATGGTCTCTTCGGCTGAGCGCTTCCGAAGGGCGACGCTGCGCTCGAGGCGGGACAACGCTTCCTGGTTGAGGCTCCGCCGGTTCTGCTTTGCCTCCTCCTTCAGCTGTACGACCAGCTCCTCCGGGACGTTCTTGAGCGTCAACGTCGCCATGGCTTCCTCCTACATCCATTATGGAACCGTTTCGGTTCTTTGGATAGAGCCCGCACAAGCCCTTGAGACCTGCCCTGACTCCGCGAACTCCGCCCTCTACGCTCCAAACTGCCTCAGGTGGTGGTCTAGGTGCTTGTGCATGAGGATGCCCCACTCGTCGCCCTTCAGGCGGCCGAAGAACGAGTGCATGCGGCCGTCCGCCGACGAGGCGCCGGCGTCCGCGAAGCGGTTGAGGAGGCCGAGGAGCCGAGCCTTCTCTTTCGTGAAGTCGCGCGTGTCGGACACGACGAATCCCGGATCGGTCGGAGAGTTCTTCGAAAAAGGCTCCTCGCCGAGAAACTTCTTCTTCACGAACGGAGCGAACACCTTCCCGATGAAGGCCTGATTCTTCGGCACGTCTCCGGTCGCGACCTCCAGCGCCGCGGCGCAGTGCGCGCACATCTGCGCCGGGTCCATCTTCCCCCACTGGCGCGTCGCGCCGGCCTGGAGGTTCCCGAGGCGGTCGAGGATCTGCTGTCGATCGGAAGTTTCGAAGAGGTTCTTCATGCGCGGAGCCTATTCAAGAACCGCGTGTCCCGGCAAGTCGCAAGCGGCCGCGTATACTCCGCGGCCGCATGGAAAAAACGTTCGCCATCATCAAGCCCGACGCCGTCGAGTCGAAGAACGCGGGGAAGATTCTCACCCGCATCGAGGCCGAAGGCTTCCGCGTCCTGGCATTCAGACGGCATCGCATTTCGACGGCCGAAGCCGAGTCGTTCTACGGCGAGCACCGCGCCAAGGGCTTCTTCTCCTCCCTCGTCGCGTACATGACTTCCGGTCCGGTTTACGTCGCCGTCCTCGAGCGCGAGAACGGCGTCGCGCATTGGCGCGCGGTCATGGGCGCGACGGATCCCGCGAAGGCCGACGCCGGCACGATCCGGAAGGAATTCGGACAGTCCATCGAGCGCAATGCCGCGCACGGCTCCGCGAATGCCGCGGATGCGGCTCGCGAGGTTACGTTCTTCTTTTCCGCGGCGGAGCTCCTCTGAGCCGATCGGCTCGTGTAACCCCTACTTGGGTCGCCGCGGCGCCGCTGGCGGCCCCTTTGCTCTACGCAATTCAGAAAGGCGCCGACACTCCTCCAAGGAGTGCGCCCGCGACTCGCCACAATTGATGCTGATGCAGAGACTTCCGTTTCTTTCGATCCTCCTTGCGCCCGCCCTGACGACGGGCGCCGGGCTTTCGGCGCAGGTCTCCACGCCGGCAAGAACTACCAGTGCGGTGTCCGTGGGCTACGTAATGGTGCCCTTCGTCCTCACCGACTTGAGGGGTAAGCCCATCCAGGACCTCAAGGAAAAGGACGTCACGCTCCTCGTCGACGGCCAGCCCGTCGTGACCGATCTCTTCTCCCGGAGCGACGACGCGCCCGTGTCGTTCACGATTCTTCTCGACGGCTCCGGCTCGATGGGCCTCGTCGGGAAGATGGACGGCGTCAAAGCCGCCCTGCGCGCCCTCGTCCAGCAGCGGCTCCCCGGTGATGACTTCGCCCTTTACGTATTCGCGGCTGGCGCCGTGCGCGAGGAGGTCCCCTTCACGTCCGATGCGGCACGGCTCCTCGCGGCCGTCGACACCGTGAAACCCGCCGGCCGCACCGCGTTCTACGATGCCCTCGCGAGGATGCCCGACCGGACTCTCCTCGGCAAGAACGGCTCGCGCGCGATCGTCCTCCTGACGGACGGGATGGACAACGCGTCCCAGCTCACGCGCGACGACCTCGCCGTCATGCTCGAGGGCGTGGACGTCCCGGTGTACCCCATCGGGCTGCGCTCTCCCGGCGTCCCGCTCGTCCCGCCGCCCGGCGTCACCCCGGAGGCGCTCGTGAACCTCGAGATCCTCGGCCACATCGCGCGCCTTTCCGGAGGCGTGCTCTCGATCGTCGACGAGCCCGCGCAGCTGCCGGCCGCGATCGCGCGCGTCGAAAAGGACCTGCGCGCGCAGTACCTGATGGGTTTCACGCCCACGGGCACCGGACCGGTGCGCTACCGCCGCATATCGCTTCGACTTTCAGGCCCTGCACGACCCGTCCGCGTCCGGGCGGGCTACCGGGGCACGCTGCCGCCTCTCAAGGGCGGTTGAACACGGAACAGGAGGACTCATGAAGACCCCCGTCACTTTCCTCGCGGCCGCCCTCGGCCTGTCGCTCGTCGGTTGCGCGACGACGAGCGACGTCGACAAGAAAATTGCGGAATCGCAGGGCAAGACCGACAAGAAGATCGAGTCGGTCGAGACCCAGGTCGAGCAGCTCCAGGAGGGCCAGAAGGCGACCACGGGCAAGCTGGAGGAGCACGACAAGCAGATCGAGCAGATCGGCCAGTCCGCCAAGGACGCGCTCGCCCGCGCCCAGGAAGCCGGCGTCCTCGCGAAGGGGAAGATCGTTTTCCAGCAGTCCTTCGCGGAAGACCGCGTGCGCTTCAAGATCAATTCCTTCGAGCTGACGAAGGAGGCGAAGTCCGCCCTCGACGAGTTCGCAGCGAAGGTCAAGGGACTCGACAAGGGTGTGTACCTCGAGATCCAGGGCCATACGGACGACACGGGCGGCACGGACTACAACGATCAGCTCGGCCAGCAGCGCGCCGAGGCCGTCCGCCGCTACCTCGCCCGCCAGCACAAGATGCCTCTCGGCCGAATGTCGACGATCTCCTACGGCGACACGCTCCCGGTCGAGACGAACAAGACGGCGCTCGGCCGCTCCAAGAACCGCCGCGTCGTGATCGTCGTGCTCGAGTAGGAAAAAGAGAAAGCAACGGGGGATTCTGCAGCGGGCGCTCACGGGCCCGCTGATTTCTAAGAATTCTTTCTCTTCTTTCTTTTCCTCAATTCCTCTAACAGCCTCTGAAAGTCCGCCGGAGGATCCGCGTCGAGCGAGACTTTCTTGCCTTCCGCCGTCGACCAGCCGAGGTGTCCCGCGTGGAGCGCCTGGCGCTGCAGCGACACGGGAAAAGGCGGCTTCTTCGGGTCCCGGTAAACCGGGTCTCCCACGAGGGGATGGCCCGCGCTCGCGAAGTGGACGCGGATCTGGTGCGTGCGGCCGGTCTTGAGGCGGGCCTCGACGAGAGTGGCGAGGCCGAAGCGCTCCATGACGGTCCACTCCGTCACCGCGCGAATGCCCGCTTCGCCCGGCTTCGCGACGCCACGACGACGGTCGCCCCGGTCCTCGACGAGATCGCGGTCGAACGTCCCCGCGTCGCCCGCGAGGTCTCCCTCGACGACCGCGCGGTAGCGCCGCTCCATCGTGTGCGCCCGGAGCTGCGCCTGCAGAGTGATGAGGCCGCGCCGGCTCCGCGCGAACACGAGGATGCCGGACGTCTCCTTGTCGAGCCGGTGAACGACGGACACGAACGTCCGGTCCTTTCCTCCGTGCCGCCTCTGCACGTATGCCGAGACCCTGCCGAGAAGAGTGTCCACCTCTTTCGCCTCGGTCGGATGCGTGAGGAGCCCGGAAGGCTTCACGACCGCGATGGCGTCGTCGTCCTCGTAGAGAACGGCGAGGGACGTCTGGACGCGACGCTCCTTCCGGAGGTTGCGGTCCCACCGCAGCGCCACGTCCCGCGAGATGATCGCTCCCGGGTCGTTCACGACCGTCCCGTCGACGGTCACCTGACCCTCGAGGACCGCCCGTTTGAGGCGCGTCGCGGACTCTTCGGGATAAATCGTCTGGAGGCGGCGGACGATGCGGAGGCTGCCCTCGGCGTCCGCGGCCGGGCCGCTCTTCATCCCGCCATCGTCGCACGAACGGCGCGCGCTCCTCACGCGTAGACTTCCCCCATGACCCGCTCTTTGGTTTTCGCGCGGCGCCGCGCCCGTTTCTTCGACGGAATGAAGGAGGGGGTCGCGCTGCTCTTCGCGACACCCGAGGCGGCTTACGGCCACGACGTTCATTACCGCTATCGGCCGGATCCGGACCTCTTCTATCTGACCGGGTTTCCGGAGCCCGAGGCCGCCGCGCTCCTCGACGCGGAGCGCCGGACGCTCACTCTTTTCGTCAGGCCGAAAGACCGCGCGAAGGAGACCTGGGAAGGCCGCCGCAGCGGTCCCGAAGGGGCCGTACGCGATCATGGAGCGGATCGCGCGTACGCGTTCGGAGAGCTCGCGAAACGCCTCCCCGACCTCGTCCGGCGCGCGAACGTCCTCCATTACGCCTTCGGCGCCCACGCCGAGGGCGACCGAATCGTCGCCTCTCTTCTCGCGCGATTCCGCCGCGAGGCCCGAAGCCCCAGGCGCGGACCGTCGGCCGTGGCGGATCCGACGGACCTCCTTCACGCCATGCGCCTCGTGAAGGGGCCGGAGGAGATCGCGCTCATGGAGCGCTCCGCGGCCATCGCCGTCGCCGCGCACCGGGAAGCGCGCCGCCGCGCGAAGCCCGGCCTCTTCGAATTCCAGCTCGAGGCCGCGATCGACGCGCGATTCCGGGCGATGGGCGCGAGCGGGCCCGCCTATCCCACGATCGTCGCGTCCGGGGAGAACGCGACGATCCTGCATTACACGGAGAACCGGCGGCGCATCGGCGCCGGCGACCTGGTTCTCGTGGACGCGGGCTGCGAGCTCGAGGGGTACGCGTCCGACGTGACGCGCACCTTTCCCGCTTCGGGCCGCTACACACGTCCGCAGCGGCGGCTCTACGACGCGGTCCTCTCGGCGCAGCGCGCCGCGATCGCGGCCGTCAGGCCAGACGCGGCGTGGGACGCGCCGCACGACGCGGCGCGCGACGTTCTCCTCGACGCGCTGCTCGAGGCCGGGATCCTCCGCGGCAAGCGCGCGACGCTTCTCAAGAAGAACGCCGTCCAGCGCTTCGCCCTGCACCACACGTCGCACTGGCTGGGCCTCGACGTCCACGACCGGGGCCGCTATCGGGACGAGGCCGGAGCCGCGCGGAGACTGGAGCCCGGCATGGTCCTCACCGTCGAGCCCGGCCTCTACGTCCGCGCCGACGAGACGGGCGCGCCGAAGGAGTACCGCGGGCTGGGCGTCCGTCTTGAGGACGACGTCCTCGTGACGGAGACGGGCTCGCGCGTCCTGACCGAAGGCGCCCCGAAGTAGGTCATCTCGCCGGCAACCGCGCGGGCTCGGCCCAGACGTCCTTCCTCAGCTCCGTCGCGACGCCTCCGCGGTTCTCGAGCAGCGCCCGCGCGGAAAACAGAATGTGCCCCGAGGCTCCGACCTGCGCGCGCGTGCGGCGGATCTGCTCGGCAATCTCGGCCGCCGGCCAGCCCTTCCCTTCCTCGCCCACCCGGCTCGCGGCGAGGCCGGGCCAGAGGAGACGTCCCTGGGTGTTCTGTCCCGCCCACCACGCGAGGAGCGCGGGGAAGCTCTGCTCCCTCTGGTCGATCGGCCAGTAGAGCTGCGGCGCGAGATAGTCCACCCAGCCGCGCTGGAGCCACGTGCGCGCGTCAGCCGAGATCTCCTCGTACGCGTCGAATCCCTTGACCTGCGCCGGCCGCCCGGGCCGCCAGATCCCGAAAGGGCTGATCCCCACACGCACGTTCGGCTTCAGCGCCTTCACGTCGTCGTGAAGGTTCTTGACGAACTTGTTCACGTTCCAGCGGCGCCAGTCTTCGTGGCCGAGAGCGCCGCCGGAAGCGACATACGCGGCGAAGCTCCGCTCGTCCGGAAAGTCCACGGCATTCCCGGCCGCGTTCTTCTCCGGATAGGGGTAGAAATAATCGTCGAGGTGGATGCCGTCCACGTCGTAACGCCGTACCACGTCGAGGATCACGGCGCGTGCGTGCGCCGCGACGTCCTCCTCGCCGGGGTCCATCCAGAGCTGCTTCCCGTAGGCTCTCACGAGGTCCGGACGCCGGCGTGAGACATGAGCCGGCGCCGCAGGCGAGATCGGGCTCGCCGTCCGCGCGCGATAGGGATTGAACCAGGCGTGAAGCTCCATCCCGCGGCCGTGAGCGCTCTCGATTGCGAAGGCGAGCGGGTCCCAGAGCGGCTCCGGTGGAACGCCCTGGGTGCCGCTCAGCACCTCGGACCAGGGCTCGAGCGCGGACGGATAGAGTGCGTCGGCGGCGGGCCGCACCTGGAAGATCACCGCGTTCGCGTTCAAGGCCGCGAGGGTGTCGAGAAGGGTGGTGAGCTCCTGTTTCTGTCGTGACGTCGACAGGCCGGGTGCCGATGGCCAGTCGAGATTTCCGACCGTCGCCACCCAGACGCCGCGAAGCTCCTGGCACGCCGCGGTGCGCGCGGGAGGGGGCGTTCGCTTTACGGCCGGCACGACCGACACCGGGACGGGCGCAGGAGCCGGCGCCCCGCAGCCGGCCAAGAGCACGGGCGCGAACGTCGCCGAAAGCCTGAGTGCCCTGGAGATCTTCATGGTCTCAACGTTGAAGTTGCCGGAGCCGCGTGGGACCGCCCTCCCGCGCGGCGTCGGAAGGCAGCCATTCTCGGACGACTCCGTCGTCCGTCACGAGACACTGCGGCCCCGGCATCGAGCGCAGCCGGGCCGACAGCGTCCGGTTGCGATCAGGGCTGTGATAAGGAATGAACCGGACGCGCTCGTCGCTCAGGAACTGGAGTACGTAGGCCGTGTCGTAGCCGCCGTGGCAGACCGTATAGCCTCCCTCGGCGATCTTCCCGAGTGGTGCCCGGAGGTCGGGCTCGGAGAGAATTCCGGCGACGACGGCCCGGGCCTGCCGCGCCAGAAAAACCACGAGAAAGAGGGCGAGCCCCGAGGAGGCGAGCGCGAGGAACCAGGCCGGGATCCTGCGCCGCAGGCGACTCACGGTTTCGGCGAAGATGACGATGAGGAGCACGAGCGCGGCCGGGAGGGCGGGCGTCAGGAACCGAAGCTGGGACGATGTGATGTCCTTGAGGAGGAAGACTGCCGTTCCCAGCGCGACGATCGCCACCACGAGATCGAGACCTTCGAGCCTCGGCTCCTCCGTCCGGAGAGGAAGCTTCTCGCGGCGCACATACACGACGACGAGAAGGGTGACGAAGGCGAAGGCGACCGCAGCGAGAAACAGCGGCGGCACGAGACCTTCGAGCCCGACGATTCGCCAGGAATCCGTTCCGAAGAACTGAACGAGGCGGGCGAGGCTGCCGGAACGGCGCCACACCGGCACGACGGGACCGAGGGACGGCTCGTACCACCCCGCGAGACGCCCCATCCAAACAGGTGCGTAGCCGACCACGAAGCCCGCGAGCACGAGGACGATGAAGCGCGCCCCGTTTCGCCAGCAGCGAAAGAGGACGAGCGAAGCTACCGGCACCAGGACGAAGACGATCGTCTGGTTCATCCACCAGCCGATTCCCGCGAGAAGCCCGAAAAGGAAGTGTCCGACGGGGCGGTCCAAGAAGGGACGGGGCCGCGTCAGAGCTCCGGTGGCCAGGAAGAACAGCACGGATGCCAGCGCGAACGCCATCTCGGGCCCCAGTTCGCTCCCGTGTACGGCGGACAGGCGGATGAGGTGAGGCGGACCGATCGCAAGCCAGAGACCGGCGGCCGTCGCGATCACGCGACCGAAGAGTCTCGTCAGCCCCTGGACGAAGAGACAAATGCCGAAAGCAAGCTCGCTCATGCTGGCAAGACGCAGCGAAATCGGGCCGCCCTCGGCTCCGACGCCAGCAGGATCCAGGATCGCCCTGCGGATGACAGCGGCAAGAGCGGGCGTCAACGGCCCCTGGTAGTTCTGGCCCCAGAAGAAGACGTCGAAGCCCTTGCCGTCGTGGATCTTCTTGGCCATCAGGCCGAAGATCGCGCTGTCCCCGTTCCAGCCGCGAAAGGCGGCTTCCTTCGTGAGGAGCGGGAGCCGGACGAGGACGAAGACGGCGAGGATCGCTCCGATCGACGCCGTGCTCCAGGCCGCCGACGTCCAGTCCTTTCCTCGAGACGACACGTCCCGCGGCGGCCTTCTACTTCGCGATTCCGAGCTGCGCGAGGACGAACGCCGTGGAGAACGCGGCCTCGTGCAGGCTGTCGTAACGGCCCGAGGCGCCGCCGTGTCCCGCAGCCATGTTCGTCTTCAACAGGAGCTCTCTCGCGTCGGTCTTCAGCGTCCTGAGGCGCGCCACGTACTTCGCGGGCTCGTGGTAGAAGACCTGGCTGTCGTTGAACGATGTCATGACGAGCATCGCGGGATAAGGGCCCTTCTTGAGGTTGTCGTACGGGCTGTAGGTCTTGATGTACTCGTACTCGTCCTTCTTTGCGGGGTTTCCCCATTCCTCGTATTCGCCCGCCGTCAGGGGGAGCGTCGAGTCGCTCATCGTGTTGAGGACGTCGACGAAAGGCACCTTCGCGACGACGGCATGGAAGAGGTCGGGGCGCATGTTCGTGACCGCGCCCATGAGGAGGCCGCCCGCGCTTCCGCCCTCGATGACGAGCCGGTCTTTTGCCGTGATCTTCTGCGCGACGAGAGATTCCGCGGCCGCGATGAAGTCGGTGAATGTGTTCTTCTTCTTGAGCATCTTCCCGTCGTCGTGCCACTTCTTCCCCATCTCCCCGCCGCCGCGGATGTGCGCGACGGCGATGATGGCGCCTCGATCCAGGAGAGGAAGGCGGTTCGAGGAAAACGTGATGGGGTACGACAAGCCATAGGAGCCGTAGCCGTTCAACCAGGTTGGAAACGGGCCGTCCTTGAGCGAGCGGGTCCTGCCGTCGGCCGTCTTCGAACGCCAGACGAGCGAGATCGGAATTTTCGTGCCGTCCGACGCCGTCGCCCAGAGGCGCTCCGACTTGTAGAGCGTTCGGTCGTATCCGGGGACCTCCTGTTCCTTGAGGAGCTTCGCGGTCTTCGCGTCCATGTCGTAATCGAAGACGGAGTTCGGCGTGACGAAAGACTGATAGCTGTACCGGAACAGCTTCGTGGCGAAGACGCGGTTCGTCTCGCTGAACGCCGAGTACACCGGTTCGGGGAACGCGACGACGTGCGAGGAATGCGTCGTGAGATTCGTGATGGTGAAGCGCGGAAGCCCGTTCGACCTCTCGTGGAGGACGAGGTGGTTCGCGAAGAGATCGACGTCCTCGAGCATCACGTCGGCCCGATGCGGGACGATCTCCTTCCAGTTCGCCCGGCCGGGCGCGGTGACGGGCGCGGTGACGAGCCGGAAATTACGGCCTCCGGAGTTCGTCCGGATGTAGAAGAGATCGCCGCGGTGGTCCACTTCGTACTCGTGCTCCTGCTCGCGCGGGGCAACGAGCGTCCATTCGCCCGTCGGCGCGTCGGACTTCAGGACGCGGTCTTCGGACGTCGTATGGCTGTGCGCCGAAAGGACGAGCCACGCACGGCTCCGCGTCCGGCCGATGTACGCGTTGAAGCGCTCGTCTTTCTCCTCGTAAACGAGGACGTCGGCGCTCTGTGGCTCGAGGAGGCGGTGGCGGTAGATCCGGTACGGGCGCTTCGCGGAGTCCTCGACTCCGTAGAAGATCGTCATGTTGTCCGCCGCCCAGACGGCGCTCGTCGTCTTCTCGATCCGCTCGGGCCAGAGAGCGTTCGCGCGGAGGTCCTTGATGAAGAGCGTGTACTGGCGGAAACCCGTGTTGTCCGTCGAGTAGGCGAGGAGGTTTCCGTCGTCGCTCACGGCGTACCGTCCGAGGCCCATGAACTTCTGGCCCTTCGCGAGCTCGTTCAGGTCGAGGGTGACCTGCTCGGGTCCGTCGGGGAACTTCTTCCGGCAGTAGATGCGGTACTGCTTCCCCTTCTCGGTCCGGAAGTAATACAGCCAGTCGCCTTCGCGGTACGGCACGGAGAGATCCGTCTCCTTGATGTGCGAGAGCATCTCCGCATACAGGGCGTCCTGAAGCGGCTGAAGCGGTTTCATGACGGCGGCCGTGTACGCGTTCTCGGCCTCGAGGTAGGCGGCGACTTCCGGTTTCGGCTTGTCCCGCAGCCAGAAATAGGGATCGGGTCGCGCTTCGCCGTGCAGCGTCACGACCTTCTCGATGCGGCCGGCCACGGGCGGCGCCGGCGCGGGCTCCGCGACGGATTCGGCAAGGGCGGGGCGGGTGGTTGGTGTCATGGCGAGAACCATGAGGAGGGACGTGAATCGCATGCGTCCTCCGTGCTCGGACGTGACAGATTACCCCAACCGGGGACTCGCGAGTCGCCGCGACCTTTCAGGCGCCGGGAAGGCCGCGGATCTGGAGCTCCATGGCCTCGAGCCCGTCCAGTACCCGGAGGGTCTGCACGCAGCGGTCGCACTCGCCCGGAGCCTGAGGGCACGGTTTTTCGGGGCAGTACGGCTCTCGCGCCGCCTCGAGGAGCGCCGCGACCACCGTCTTCACCCGTCCGCGAATCGCCGACGGCGAGCTTTCACGCAGGAGACGAATGAGCGCCATTTCCGCGGGGCTGAGCATGGCGACGACGGGCTGGTTCACGGCATCCTCCCTTGGCGTCTCGATCATCGAATGAGACTCGTCTCGACGTAAGAGAAGCAGATGAATCAGTACGAGCTGCTCGCGCCCCCGCCCCCGAAGCTCCCTCCTCCGCCCTGGTAGCCCGGCTCGGCCGGCGGGGCTCCGGGGGCATGCGCCGCCACGACGGGCACCAGCTCGAACGCACGAAGCCGGCGTTCGTCGGCGAACAGCGGCTCGGCCGTGAAACCGCGTCGCTCCTTGCCGGAGCTTCTCGCGAGCCAGCGGTGGCAGCCGAGAGCGAGGAGGAGCAGGCCGGCGCCCGCGAGGATCAGGAGGAGCCACGTCGCCGCGAGATGGACGTAGAACCGGAGCGTGAGAAGAGAGAGAGCCGTCAGGACGAGTCCGATGTCGAGCGCGAACACCCGGCGTGACCGGATTCCCCAGAAGACGATCGCGAGCGGAACGAGCGCCGTCAGCACGATCGACTCGATCCTCTCGCCGAAGCGCGGACCGGGAGAGTCGGACCCCGCGCTCCCGAGCCCTTCGACGAGCCGATGATCGAGCCCGTACAGGTTCACCGCGGCATACACCGCCACGAGTCCGACGGCGACGAGAACGGCCGCGCCCCTTCGATGGGAAGGCGGCGGCTTCGGACGGTCCATGAGTCGCTCGAAGGCGAACGTCATCGCGACGCCGCCGGCGATCCAAAGGACACGTCCCAGGGGCGCACGCGCCAGAAGGAGAAAGAACGAGATCCCGGCGAAGCCGGCGTAGACCGGGCTGCCCCAGCGCCACGCGGCGAGCGCCCAGAGAGCGAGCGAGGCGACGACGAGGAACGTCACGCCGCTTTTCTCGCGAACCTTCAACGTTTCCTCGAGGAAGAGGAAGAGGCCGACGAGCAGGAAGAGAATTCCCCAGAAGCCGGTCGCGCCCGCCCCGCCGCGGAGGGCGAAGCGCGGCGAAGTCTCCTGCGCTTCCGTGGCGACGAGACACGCCGCCCCGAAGAAGAGCAGGAGGGCCGTGATGGTGCCGATCCCGCCGCGCGTGCCGAATGCACATGCTCCGAGAAGGAGGAGCACCGCCAGGGAGGCGAAGACGAACACGAGGACGCGCCAAAGCAGCGCGGGCAAGGCTCTCGGCTCGGGATACCTTCGAAGGATTTCTTCGAAGGTGCCCGCGCCGATCGCGCCGCCTCTCTTCCAGCCGCAGGCGGCGGCGCGGACCTCCTCGACGCGCTCGGCCTCGGTCCAGGCCCGTTTCATGGAATCTTCATCTTCCGATGCGCCGCGACGATGAGAACCAGCGCGCCAGCGGCCGTCATCGCCGAAATCAGGAGAGCCCCTTCCGGCGCTGCGCCGGAGCCCTCGAAGACCGGCCTTTGAAGGCCCAGCCAGATCGCGACGGCCGCGAGAGCGAACGGCACCGTACGGGCGTTGCGGAACGCCGCGAACGCGACGGCGGAAGAGACGAGAAGGAGAGCGAGAAGCCATGCCCCCCAGCCCTCTCCCCGTTTCACGAAGACACCCGACAGGAGGCCGCCGAACGCCAGGAGGAGTCCCGCGTCCACGTACACACCCTCGAAGTGCGGCTTCTTTTCCGCCCGCGCCGACACGAGGCCGATGACGACGAAGAGCACGCCCGTGAAGAGCGCCTCGACGCGGAGGCGCGCGGGATCGCCCGCGCCGAGAGAGGTCCTCTCGAGGCTGACCGAGATTCCCCGCCAAGCGGCGAACGATGCGAGCGCGAGCGACAGCAGCATTCTCGAATCGAACCGGTAGGCGAGGAGACCGTAGAAGACGGCGACGACGAGGAGGTGCCAGGGCCAGGCGGGTCCGAGCAGCGCGAACCGGGTCTCGAGGTACGCGAGGTCCGTCGCGGCGAGAAGCGCGCCGAGAAGCAGGACGTAGTCGAACCCCGCGTGCGCGGAGGTCGTCTCGCTCCAGGCGAAAGGCGCGGAACGACGCACGGCCCAGGCGAGGCATGCGGCCGCCCCGAGGCCGATCGCGACGCCGATCGCCGCCGGGCCGATCCGCTCGTGGTTCTCCTTGACGAACAGGCCGACCCCCGTCGCCAGAAGGAGGACGCCCAGGTAGAGCGCGGCACGAATCTCCTGCCGCACGGAGACGAGCTCCCGCCGCGCGACGCGCCCGAAGAGAGCCGACGCGCGCTCTCCGAGGACGCCCTCCTCGCCAAGGCGCTCGACGGCGGCGGCCACGTCCGGATTCATCGGTTGATCCTGTCAGACCCTTCGCGGCCGGGCCGCGTGGGCGAGTCTACCCGCCGGCACCGGCGACCAGGCTGACGTTGTGCCCGCCGAAGCCGAACGAATTGGAGACGGCGTTGCGCAGAGATGCCCGGCGGGAGGCGCCGGGCACGAGATCGAGGCCCTCGCACCCCTGCGCCGGTTGCTCGAGATTGATCGTCGGCGGGCAGACCTGGTCCACGAGCGCCTGAACGATAACCGCGAACTCGAGCGCACCCGACGCGCCGAGGAGGTGGCCCGTCATGGACTTGGTGGAGCTCACGAGGAAGTCTGCGCGGCCGGATCCGAAGACGTTCCTGATCGCCTGGGCCTCGATCTCGTCTCCGACGGGGGTCGACGTCGCATGGGCGTTCACGTACTGGACATCCGCCGGCGAGAGCCCGGCGTCGCGCAGCGCCCACGTCATGGATTGCGCGTAGCCCCGCCCGTCGGGATGGGGACGCGTCCGGTGGTGGGCGTCCGTGCTGGAGCCGGCACCGCGAAGCTCGGCGAGCGGGCGGGCTCCACGGCCGGCCGCGTGCTCCATCGTCTCGAGGACGGCGATCGCGCTTCCCTCCGCCATCACGAAGCCGTCCCGGCCCGCGTCGAACGGGCGCGAGGCCGCCGTCGGGGCTTCGTTGCGGAGGCTCAGGGCCTCCATGGCGCAAAAGCCGCCGATCCCGAGCGGCGTAATCGAGGCTTCGGCGCCGCCGGCCACGACGACGTCGGCGCGCCCCGCACGCAGGAGGTCGAGTGAGATCGCGAGCGCGTGCGCGCCGCTCGCGCATGCCGAGACGGGACAGACGCTGAATCCCTGAGCTCCGATCTCGATCGCGATCTGGCCGGAAGCCGAGTTGGCGAGCAGCTTGGGGATGCCGATCGGGCTGATCGCGCGCGGCCCGCGCGCTTTCAACCGTTCGTACTGGCGTTCGACCTCGACGATCCCTCCGACCGCCGAGCCGACGACGACGGCCAGCCTCTCCGGGGCCACCTGGCCCGGCGCGAGGCCCGCCTGTCGCAGCGCCTCCCGCGCGGCCGCAAGGGCGAAGACCTCGACGCGCTCCAGGCGATCGGCGGTCTTGGGATCGACGTAATCCGTCGGCTGGAATCCGCGCACCTCGCCGGCGACCCGGGAGCGATAGGCCGAGGCGTCGAACAGCGTGATCGCTCCCACGCCGCTCCTCCCCTCGAGCAGCGCGCTCCACGTTCCCGGCCAGGTGAGGGCGAGCGGGGAGATCGCGCCGAGCCCGGTGACGGCGACTCGGACGGGGTGCGCTCCGGACACTCGGATCCCTCCCGCGCCGTTCAGGCCGCCGGCTCGGGATTTGCATCCCCGCGCGCCGTCTTCTCCCGGAGGAGCTCCTCGATGTGAAGGAGGAGGTCGGACACCGTGCGGTACGTGCGGCTGCGCTCCGGGACCGTCAGGTCGAAGTGCTCTTCGATCTCCATCATGATGAGGCTCGCGTCGAGGCTGTCGGCTTTCAGGTCCTCGAAGAGAAGCGATTCGCGCTGGACCTTTTCCAGCGGCACCTTCAGCACGTCGCTCAGGATGGCCGCGAGCTTCCGGAAAGTCTCGTCCATGACGCCCCGATCCTAAGCGAGCGGGCTGCCGGCGAGAAGAGGTTCGCGGGCCGAAACCCTCGCAACGCCTCTTGCCCCGGGCGGCGGCGCATGTCACGCTGGGGCGTGCCGCTTCGCATCTTCGTGACCGGAGCCGGGGGCCAGCTCGGCCTGACCGTCGTGCGCGAGCTGCGCCGGGGAGGCCACGAGGTCGCGGCCCTGACGCGTGCGGCGCTCGATCTGACGCAGCGCGAGCAGGTGCTCGAGCGGCTCGTCAAGCTTCGCCCGCAGGCGGTCGTGAACACGTCGGCGTTCGGGGTCGAGGAATCCGAGCAGGACCCGAAGGCCGCGCTCGCCGTGAACGCCTTCGCGGTCCGCACGCTTGCCGAAGCCTGCCGGAGCGCCGAAGCGACGCTCGTGCACTACTCTTCCGACTTCGTTTTCGACGGCAACGCGACGTCGCCGTACCGGGAGACGGACCGGCCCAATCCCGGCAGCGTCTACGGCGCCACGAAGCTTCTCGGCGAGTGGTACGCCGCGGGGGCGCCGCGTCACTTCGTCCTGCGCGTCGAGAGCCTCTTCGGGAACCCGGAGGGAAAAAGCACGATCGACCGGATGTGCGCGGACATTCGCGCGGGGCGCACCGTGAGCGCGTTCTACGACCGGACGGTCTCCCCCGCCTACATGGTCGACGTCGCCGCCGCGACGCGGCGCCTCCTCGAGGGAAAGGCGGCGTCCGGCGTGTACCACTGCGTGAACGCGGGTTTCACGACGTGGCACGAGCTTGCCATGGAGCTGACCCGGCAGATCGGAAGCCCCTCGAAGGTCGCGCCCGTCTCCGCCGACAGCGTCGCGAGCAAGGTCTTCCGCCCCAAGTTCGCGGCCCTCTCGAACGAAAAGCTCGCGAACCTCGGCATCGAGCTGCCCTCGTGGCAGAACGCGATCGGCCGCGCGCTCGCCGCGCCGCTTCCCACGGCGACGCCCATTCCGCAGTCGGGCGTCCGCCCGATGAATTCCCGCGGCTAACGGCCCGCCGCGACGAGGAAGACCCAGTTCGCGGCGAGCGCGAGGGCGAGCGCCGCGCGAAGGGCCGAAGTCGGGCGCGGAGCTTCCACGCCCCGCCCCGCAAGCGCCGCGCCGAGCGCGGCGAGGCCGCCCACGACGAGGAGGATTCCCGCGGCCGCGGCGAGCGGGTTCCACGAGAACGCGCCGACGACGTCGAAGCGCGCGAGGTCGAGCAGCGCCCGCGTGCTGCCGCAGGTGAGGCAGGGAATTCCCGTGAGCGCGCGGAACGGGCACGGCGCGAGCCCCTGCGCGAGCGCCGGCGCCCAGGGCGCGGCCGCGACGCTCACGAGCGCCGCGCCGCCCCAAAGGAACGCGAGCTGCCGTCCCGGTCTCAAGTCGGGTCTAGCGGCGGAAGGCCGAGAACATCGCCGCTCCTGCGAGGGCGATCCCGAGGATCGCGCACACGCAGCAGAGAGCCACGGGCAGGAGGATGCCGAAGAGCGCCTTGCTTTGTGTGGTCTTGTGGAGCTGCTGGGCGCCGACGACCATCAGGTAGATGCCCCAGACGGCCGCGGCGAGCCCGCCCAGGATCGGGATCACGTTCGCGACGTTCGAGATGCTGGCATATGCGCAAAGCCGGAACGTCCCTTCGAACTGCGACCTCGAGCCCTTGAGGGCTCCCACGATCATGAACGACACGTGCAGGATCCCGGCGAAGATGAAGAGGCCGAGCGCGATGAAGAGCGGTCCCAGGATGATCTGCGCGACGATCCCGCCGCCCGCTCCATGCATGTACATCCGGTACTGCTCGGGCACGTATCGCAGCCAGGGAGCGCCGAACATGGACCCCCACAGGGCGCGAAACACGAGTCCCACCCACCCGATGATCACGCCGAAGAGAAGAGGGCGCATGAAGTCGCCCGTCTCTCTCGTCAGGCGCCAGGCCTGATCGGGCGCCGTGATGAAGAGCTTCGCCGTCTCGAAGAACGATTCCGGTCCGAGCGCCTTCGTCTCCCACGGCAGGCCTCTGGAGGGCGGAGGGGCGTACGGTGGCTGAGGCGGCGGAGGGGGAGGGGGCGGGACAAATCCGGGACCCTGCGGGGGCACGCTCGACATGGGAACCTCCTGATGAACCCGGCTCGACTTTGAAGAAGGGATCCTATCGCTGCTACGCTCACGCGACGAAATACCCGGGGGGCTACATGCGATCTTCATCACAGGTCTTCGCCGTCCTGCTCGCGGCCTCGTCTGTGTCGGCCGCCGAGCCGGCGAAGAAGAAATTAGG
The DNA here is from genome assembly GCA_963719225.1 of Thermoanaerobaculia bacterium. Taxonomy (GTDB): domain Bacteria; phylum Acidobacteriota; class Thermoanaerobaculia; order UBA5066; family UBA5066; genus Fen-183. The sequence goes on from CAVRAY010000001.1 coordinate 3,214,283, forward strand.
CGTGGACGAAATGTGGGCCGTCTCGCGCGTCGGCGCGCCGGCGCTTTCTCCGGACGGCAAGCGCGTGGCCTACACGGTCGCAACCTACGACATGGAGGAAAACCGCTCGAACGCGGACATCTATCTCCTCGATCTCGCGGGCGGCCCGCCGCGCCGCCTCACGACGAACAAGGCGTCTGACACGTCCCCCACGTTCAGCCCGGACGGCCGCCGGCTCGCGTTCCTTTCCAAGCGCGACGGCGACGCCGTCACCGAGCTCTACGTCATTCCCGTCGACGGAGGCGAGCCGGAACGCCTCACGGACATGCCCACGTCCATCGCGAATCCGAAATGGTTTCCCGACGGGAGGAGGATCGCGTTCCTCGCGAACGTCGTGGCCGGCGCCGAGTCCCCGGAGGAGACGAAGAAGGCCCTCGAAAAAAGAGAGAAGGCGAAGGTGAAGGCGCACGTCACCGAAAACCGCCTCTACCGCTACTGGGACCGCTGGCTGACGGACCAGGAGTCCACGCACCTGTTCGTCGCGGACGTTTCGACGAAGAAGATCACGGACCTTACCCCCACGAGCCGCCGCCTCCTCGGCCTGGAGGAGGGAGGTTCCTTCGACATCTCCCCGGACGGCCAGTCGCTCGTCTTCGCGGCGAACAGCTCGCCCGAGCCCTACAGGACGCTCAACTGGGACCTCTACCTCGTCTCCGCGGCGGGCGGCGACGCGAAGAACCTCACGCCCTCCCGCGAAGCCGACGACAACAACCCGGTCTTTTCGCCCGACGGCAGGACGATCGCCTTCGGGACCCGCCTGAAGGCCGATGGCTGGCCGGACTACACGCGTCTCGCCCTCCTCGACGTCGCGGGCGGGGTGGTCACGCTCCTGACGGACGGGTGGGAGAAGCCGGCGGGAGGCTGGGCTTTCGCGAGGGACGGCTCGGAGCTCGTCTTCACCGCGGAATCGCGTGCGCGCACGAACCTGTACGCGGTGGCCGTCTCGGGCGGGACGCCGCGCGAGATCTGGAAGGGCGGCACGGCTTCGGGCCCGGCCGTGACGGCGGGGGGTGACGTCGTCTTTCTGAGACACGACCTGAATCACCCCCCCGAGCTGGCGGCGGTGAAGCGGGACGGGAGCGCGTTCCGTCCGCTCACGAGCGTGAACGACGCGCTCGTCGCCACGTGGGACCTCGGCGCGGTGGCGGACCTGACGTTCAAGGGCGCGGGCGGCGACGACGTCCAGATGTTCGTCGTCACCCCGCCCGGCTACGACGCGCGGAGGAAATACCCGCTCGTCCAGCTCGTCCATGGGGGGCCCGTCGGCACGTTCGGCGACGCGTTCTCGTTCCGGTGGAACCCGCACGCCTTCGCCGCGCCCGGCTACGTCGTCGCGATGGTGAACTTTCACGGGTCGTCGAGCTTCGGGCAGAAATGGGTCGAGTCGATTCTCGGTGCGCATCCCGACAAGCCTTTTCTCGACGTCATGAAGGCCACGGACTTCCTGATCGCGCGCGGGGGCGTCGACGAAAGCCGGATGGCCGCGGCCGGAGGCTCGTACGGCGGCTTTCTCGTGAACTGGATCGCGGGCCACACGGACCGCTTCAAGTGCCTCGTGAGCCACGCGGGCGTCTACGACCTCATGGCTCAGTTCGCCTCGGACGTCACGTTCGGCCGGCAGCACAGCTATGGTGGCACCCCGTTCCGGAACCGCGACAACGTCGAGAAGTGGAGCCCGAACCGTTACGCCGAGAGCTTCCGGACGCCCGTCCTCATCCTGCACGGCGAGCGCGACTACCGCGTTCCGATCGGGCAGGGCCTCGAGTTCTACGGCACGCTCGCGGCGAAGGGTGTGCCCGCCCGCCTCGTCGTCTACCCGGACGAGAACCACTGGATCCTCAAGGGCCAGAATTCGAAGCATTGGTACGGCGAGGTTCACGGCTGGCTCGCGCGGTGGCTGAAGCCGGAGTCCCAGCCGGAGACCAAAGCGGAGACCAAAGAGTCGCGATGAAGTACACGACCCTCGGCCGCACGGGCGTCACGGTCTCGCGGCTCTGCCTCGGCTGCATGAGCTACGGAACGCCCGAATGGCGGCCATGGGTCCTCGACGAGAGCGCCGCGCAGCCATTCTTCCGCCGCGCCCTCGAGGCGGGGATCAACTTCTTCGACACCGCAGACATGTACTCGCTCGGCGTCAGCGAGGAGGTCACCGGCCGCGCGCTGCGCACGTACGGAAGGATGGAAGAGATCGTTCTCGCGACGAAGGTCAATTTCCCCATGGCGCCGGGTCCGAACATGGGAGGGCTCTCGCGAAAGCACGTCGTGCAGGGTTGCGAAGCGAGCCTGAAGCGCCTCGGCGTCGAGACGATCGACCTCTACCAGATCCACCGCTTCGACCGCGCCGTGCCCCTCGACGAGACGCTCCTCGCGCTCGATCTCCTCGTGAAGCAGGGGAAGGTGCGCTTCATCGGCGCGAGCTCGGGGCCCGCGTACCGCTTCGCGAAGGCGCTCGCGCTTTCGGACGCGAAAGGGTGGGCGCGCTTCGCGTCCATGCAGAACCACTACAACCTCCTGTATCGGGAAGAGGAGCGCGAGATGATTCCCCTGTGCGAGGCGGACGGCATCGCGATCGTTCCGTGGTCTCCGCTCGCGCGTGGCCTCCTGGCGGGGACGCGAAAGAGCGCCGCCGATACGGCCGCGACGCCGCGCGCCGCCTCCGACGACTACGCCCGGAACCTCTACGACCATCCGTCGGACGACGCCGTGATCGACGCGGTCAAGAGCGTCGCGCACGCACGCGGCATCGAGCCCGCCGCCGTCGCGCTCGCCTGGCTGTTGTCCCGGCCCGCGGTCACCGCGCCGATCGTCGGCGCGACGAAGCTCGCGCACCTGGAGACGGCCCTCTCCGCTCTGGACGTCACGCTCGCCGACGAGGAGATCCGCGCGCTCGAGGCCCCTTATCGCCCGCATGCGGTGCGCGGCTTCAAGTGACGCTCTTCGCCGGGTCGGCCTGGCTCGGCGCAATCGCCTTCCTCGCGGGCCTCGCGGTCGGATGGGCCGTGCGGGCGTTCCTCGCGCGCCGGTCCTCTGCTTCCGTGCGCGCGCTCGAGGAAGAGCTGAAACGCCGCGACGAGGAGCTGAAGGAAACCCAGACCCTTCTCGCCGAGACGTCGCTCACGGACTCTCTCACCGGCGCTCACAACCGGCGCTTCGTCGATGCCGCGATCGGAATGCTGCTCGCACCGGCCCGAAGGTTCTCGCGAGGAGGGGATCCGCCGCCGGAGCACGCCGTGCTGATGCTCGCCGAAGTCGACGACTACGACCGGATCGACGCGGGCAGCCGCGAGGCGGGAGACGCGCTCCTGCGCGACACCGTGCGCGCCCTTCAGCCGGTCGTGCGGGGCGGCACCGTAATCGCGCGCTGGACCGAGATCGCGTTCCTCGTCGTCGCGCGCATCCGGTTCGCCGGCGAGGCGCGTTCGCTCGCCATGCGCCTCCGGGCCGCGGTCGCCGAGAACGTGCGTACGCCCCCCGGACCCGGCGGGCGACCCGTGTCGCTTTCCCTCGGCTTCTCGATCGAGCCTCTTTCGCGCGCGCATCCCCATCTCGCCTCGTTCCGCGACCACCTCGGACTCGTCGACGCCGCCCTGCGCCGCGCGCAGGCCCAGGGAGGGAACCGCGCCGTCGGCTGGCGCGTGAACGAGGACGCGCTGGAGCGCGCGATCGCCGCGCGGGGCGAAGCCGGTGTGGCGGCGCTGCTGCGCACCAACCCCGACGCCGCGGAGGCCGAAGGACTTCTGAGCCAGACCGTCGAGCGCCGCGACCCGGACTGACTCAGCTAGCCCGCGGATCGCTTCGCGATCTGACCGAGAACAGGCGGGCTAGCATCTGCTAGCGGTGGGGGAAACACAGTCGGTGTTTCCCCCCGACCCCCTTCACCGCTCGAGAAACGCCAGTTTGTTGACGAGGATTACTCAGACAGCCCCCTCGGCAGGAGCAGCACCTTCCCCGAGGTCTCGCGCGCCTCGAGCGCTCGGTGCGCCGCGGCGGCCTCGGCAAGCGGATAGGTGCGGTCGACGCGAACGGGAAGCGAACCGGCCTTCACCCAGGAGAGGACGTCTCCCGCGCGCGCGACGAGCTCCTCGCGGGAGGCGACGTAGTGGAAGAGCGAGGGCCGCGTCAGGAAGATCGAGCCCTTCTGGTTGAGGACCTGGGGATCGATGGGGCCGGCGGGGCCGCTCGACTGGCCGAAAAGCACCATCATCCCGCGCGGCGCGAGCACGTCCAGCCCCTTCTCGAACGTCGTCTTCCCCACCGAGTCGAAGACGGCCTGGACTCCCCGGCCGGACGTGAGGCGCTTCGTTTCGGCGACGAAATCCGTCCGGGTGTAGAGGATCACGTCGTCCGCCCCGGCCTCCCGCGCTCGCGCCGCCTTCTCCTCGGTCGAGACCGTCCCGATCACGCGGGCCCCGCGGTTTTTCGCGACGCGGCACAGGAGGAGCCCGACCCCTCCGGCAGCGGCCTGGACGAGGCACGTATCCCCCGTCTTCAACGGGTACGTGGCGGTCGCGAGGTAGTGGGCTGTCATGCCCTGGAGCATCACGGCCGCGGCCTGCCGCATCGAGACGCCCTCCGGAATCGCGACGAGGCGGCTTTCCGGAACGATCACCTTCTCCGCGTAGGCGCCTGCCGCATTCACGGTCGCGACACGGTCTCCTGCCTTCGAGCTGACGCCCGGCCCGACGCTCTCCACGACGCCCGCGACCTCGCCGCCTGGCGTGAACGGATATCCGGCGGACTTGTAGAGGCCGAGCCGGAAGTAGACCTCGATGAAATTGACCCCGATCGCTTCGGCGCGGACGACGACCTCGCCCGCCTTCGGGGACGGATCGGCGACCTCTTCGAGGCGGAGCGCCTCCGGACCGCCGGGGCCGTGAATGCGGATGGCCTTCATGGCCGGGAGTCTACGGCGGGCGCCCCGCCGCGGCGCTATTCGAAGTAGCCGTTGATGTCGATGACGAGTTCGACGACGCCGACGGACTCGTTCAGGACGGCGATCGTCCCGGTCGCGTCCGTCGTGAGGCGCAGGATCGCGTTGTTCGCGCGCGTCCTACCCCGCGAGAAGCTGATGGCCGTCGCCGAGGGCGCGGTCCCCAGGTCTCCGGGATACACGTGGAGGGCCCCGCTCGCCGTCGGCAGGACGACCGTGAGATTTGCCGAGACGGCCTTCGCCGTCGGGGGGACGCCGCAAGCCGAGAGGAGGTTGAAGAACCTCAGGCCGTTCGCCTGGAGCGGCGGCGCGCCGAAGGGGCCCGCCGCGTTGCGCGTGTCGACCGCCCGGCACGGTGCGAGAGTCGAGAGTCCGCCACAGAGCGTCTGGACAGGAATGGAGGCCGAGCCGCTCGCCGAGCAGGCGCCCGAGACGACCGTGACGCCGAGCGTCGTCGTCCCGACCGCAGCGACGCTGAACGTGATCGACGCGGTGCCCTGCCCGCCCGTGATCGCGCCGTTCGTGATCGTCCACGCGTACGAGGCGCCGACTCCCGCAGCGGGGACCGACGCCGTGCCGGTGTTTCCGCCCGCCAGGCAAACCCGCGAAGGAGCAGCGATCGCGGCGGAGACGGCGTTCACGACGGCCGTGGTCGAGCCGGCCGGGCCCGTGCAGCCGTTGACGGTCGCCGTCACGTAATAGACGCCCGCCGCGGCGCCCGGTGCGTTCGGGATGGACGGGTTCTGCAGAGCCGAGGTGAAGCCGTTCGGTCCCGTCCATGCGTACGTCGCGTTCGCGATCGTCGAGGCCGAAAGTGTCAGCGTGCCGCCGCCGCAAACGGGCCCGCCGTTCGAAGCGGCCGGCGCGGGCGGCGGGGAGCTCACGAGGACGGCCGTGCTCGCGGCCGTGGAGCAGCCGTTCACGGTCGCCGTCACGACGTAGGTTCCCGAAGCGGCGGCCGTCACGTTCGCAAGCGACGGATTTTGAAGGGTGGAGCTGAACCCGTTCGGACCCGTCCACGCGAACGTCGCGCCCGCCACGGTTGCCGCCGTGAGCGCGAGCGTCCCTCCCGCGCAGATCGGGCTGTTGCCGCCGGCCACGGGGACTTGCGGGGACGCTCTGACGAGCCCCGAAGTGCTCGCGGTGGAAATCTCGCCCGCGTACGTCCGGGCCACCGTGTACGTTCCCGTCGCGGCCGGCGTCGCCGCTGCGATCACCGGATTCTGGAGCGGTGACGTGAAGCCGTTCGGGCCGGTCCATGAGAACGCCGCACCGGAGATGGAGGGTGAAGCGAAGAGCGCGAGCGGCGAGCCTGCACACATGGGCCCGCCGTTCGACGCGACGACCGGCGGCGCCGCCACGACGAACGTCGTGCTCGTCGAGATCGCGTAGCCGCTCAATGTGATCGTGAACGTGCCGGGGCCGGTGAACCGGAACGTCGTACCCTGGCAGCCCGTCCCAGAGCAGGTCGCAGGAGAGGCGGACGGGCCGAAACTCCAGAGCGTCGCGGGAGGCGGACTCGCGTCGATGGCCCCGTTGATGATCGCGTAGACGGTGATCGTGTCGCCGATGTTGGCCGGAATGCCGTCGGTGCAGAGGCCGCCGGGCCCGACACAGGGATTGACGCCATTCACACGTGCCGCGATGTATGGCGGCGCGGGGGTGACGACGATTGGCCACGCGGTGGGGTCGGAGACGCCGGAGACTGCGGGAACCCAGGACGTCGCGAGTGGAGACGTGCACGACCCGGTCGTGCTGTACGAGTAGCGGATGCGCAGCCAGTAGGTGCCCGCGATCGATCCGGCCGGGATCGAGGCGGAGCCGAGGGTCCCGAGCGAGGAGCTGAGGGAAAGCGGCTGCCAGGTGGCCCCCGCGCAGAACCCCGCGGACGCGTCGCACAGGCTGTACTGCAGGCCGGGGCTGCACGAGGTGGCTCCCGCCGCCACGCTCGACCCGTCGGTCGCCGTCACCGAGTTGCCGGCGACGACCGTCGTCGCGACACCGGAGAACGCGAGAGACACGTCCGTGACGGAGAACGACCCGAGGCTCTGCGTGCAGTTCGGAGCGCCGGGGCAGTCGGGGCTCGTGTAGCCGGTCGGATACGGCACCGTGAGCCAGTAGTAGTACGTCCCCTTCGCGTCGTAAGGCGCAGGCGGCGCGCAAGTGCCGCCCGTGCAGGAGGGCGCGAGCGTGAGCGATGAAGGGCTCGCCCCGAAGTACCACTTGTACCCGGTCGAAAGAGGCGTGCCTTCGGCTCCGCTCTGGAGCTGCTGTCCGATCAGGATGTTCGGGTTCACGAGCCGCACAGCCGGCACCTTCCAGAGGAGCGGGAAGGTCTTCGTGCTCCCGGCGCCGAGATCGTTCGAGGCTTCGAGAGCGAGACTGAGTGACTTCGTCGTCCCGGCCACGGGGCTCGCGGCGAAGTCGCCGTTCGCGGTCACGGACGCCCAGCACCCGGTGCCCGTCGAAGGGACGCCGCCCGAGCGCGGATCACAGGGTCCGTAAAGCGAGATCGTGGCGGGAGGGTTTGCTCCCGAGCCGGGATACGCGAGATCGGGGTTCTTGAGGAGCGGGGCGGAGCCGTTGGCTTCCGACGGGGTGTGCCAGTCGAAATCGAAGCGCCAGTCCGTCAGCGAGTGAAGGGAGAAGGCCGTCGGCGTGATCCGGACTTTCGTGCCGACGAAGACGGCGTCTCCCGGGTTCAGCAGGCACGAGCCCGTGCCCGGACAATTGTCGTACACGACGGAGAGATCGTCGGTGGGAGGCGCGGGCACGGTGACGCACGACATCGAAAGCGCGTACGCCGTGTTTCCGGTCGCGAGGTACGCGTACACCGAGTTGCCGGCGGCGCCGAAGCCGCGCATGGCGTAGTTGAGGCCGAACGAGGGGTACGAGTTGGAGTTGATGTCGAACTGGCCCGGTGTCGCTCCCCAAACCGGTACGCTCGTGGAAAAGAGACGGTAAATGACCGGGGAGCCGAACTTCTTCGCCCACATGAGGGCGACGAGGGCGTTCCCGCTGCCGTTCGGAATGAGGGCCGAGACGCCTCCCGCGACCCAGGTTTCCCCGCTCGGCTGCGGGATGGTGAAGGTCTGCGGGTTCACGGTCTTGACGCCGCCCTTCACAGAAACGAGGGCGTACGAGAGGGGGTTCGAGAGCTCGACGAGGAGCCAGACCTTCGTCGAATCCGCGGGGTCCGTCGCCGCCGAGAAAGACGTCGGGACCCGGCCCCCGAAATCGGCGCTCGAGAGCGTGGTGAGCGCGAAGTTCCGGCTTATGTTCCCCACGGGACCGGGATTCGAAGCGTCGTAGATCCGGATCGTGTTTCCCGTGTCGAGATAGAGGACGTTGTTCCCGGCGACCGTCAGGTAGATGCCGCCCACGCCCTCGACCCGCTCGGAGCTCACGTTCGTGGGAGCGAGCGGCCCGGGGATGTTCGTGACGTCGGCGACCGAGAGCGCTCCCCACAGGTAGGTGAGCGAGTACGCGAGGTAGCGGCTCCCGACGCTCTGCACGACCGTCGCCGCGTTGCGCGGCGTGAAGCCGGCCGCCATGGAATTGAAACCGAGCCCGTTCGCCGTTGCCGCAACCGATCCGTACGCAGGCGAAGCGTTGCCCATCAGGCCGAGCGCGAGGCGCGCTCCGTCGGGAGAGACGCCGACCGAACCGACGTAGCTCTGGCCGTCACCGACGGCAGCAATCCCGTCATTGAAACGCGTGTCGTTGTAGAGAAGGGCCGTCGGGCTCGCGGGGTTCGCCAGATCGAGCACCGAGTAGCCGAAGGTCTCGATCATCACGAGGCGCCGCGAGGCCCCGCTCGAGTAGAGCTGCACGTCGCTGTTGTGGCCGCCATAGAGATTCCACGGTCGAGCGGCCCCCGGGGGGCTCGGCTCGAACGCGAGCGGCGGGGAGACGAGCGTGCACTGTGCCTCGGCTGGTCCGCCAGGTACGGCGATCAGGGCGGCGATCACGAGTAATCCCGCGAACGCGCGCTTCGCGAGGCAGGAGGTGTTCGACTTCAGACGCATTTCCATGAGCAACAAGGCTTTACAAGGCAAGGGGGATGCCACACGGCGACGGGAATCGTCTCGATACGTCATCGAATTTCCGGGTCTCGTTGGAAGTGAAATGACCCAACAGCATAACGCCTGCGTGAGCGCTCTCACGTCCGCGAAGCGAAAAAGGGGCTACCGTGAACCCATGGCCCGGTTCGCCTCCCGACATTTCTTGGTGGACGCGCCCATGGAACTGACGAAAAAACGGAGGGAAGCCTAAGATCGTCCGCCCGTTCCCGGGCGTGAGAGGGACGCCATGGCGACACGGATCGAGAAGGACACGATGGGAGAGATCGCGGTCGCGGCCGACCGCTACTGGGGCGCGCAGACGCAGCGCTCTCTCCAGAACTTCGAGATCGGCGAGATCCGATTCACGCGCCCGATGATCAAGGCGTTCGGCATCCTGAAGGAGGCCGCCGCCCAGGTGAACCAGGAGCTCGGCCTCCTGCCGGACGATCGCGCGAAGCTCATCGCGGCCGCCGCGCAGGAGGTCATCGACGGGAAGCTCGATGCGCACTTCCCTCTCGTCATCTTTCAGACGGGAAGCGGCACGCAGACGAACATGAACGTGAACGAGGTCATCTCGAACCGCGCGATCGAGCTGGCGGGCGGAGCCCTGGGCTCGAAGAAGCCCGTCCACCCGAACGACGACGTGAACAGGTCGCAGTCCTCGAACGACACGTTTCCGACGGCGATGCACATCGCGGCCGTCTCCGAGATCGAGGAGAGGCTGCTGCCGGAGGTCCGGAGGCTGCGCGACGTGCTCGACGGAAAGGCCCGCGAGTTCAAGGACGTCGTGAAAATCGGCCGCACGCACCTCCAGGACGCCGTGCCCCTGACGCTCGGCCAGGAGATCTCCGGCTGGGTGTCGCAGCTCGACCACGGGATCGCGCACCTGAGGCAGGCGCTCCCCCACCTTCTCGAGCTCGCGATCGGCGGCACCGCCGTCGGCACCGGCCTCAACACGCATCCCGAGTACGCCGTGAGGGTCGCCAAGCGCGTCGCGGAGATGACCGGCCATCCGTTCGTCTCGGCGCCGAACAAGTTCGAGGCGCTCGCGGCGCACGACGCGCTCGCGTTCGCTTCCGGCGCGCTGCGCACCCTCGCGGGCTCGCTGATGAAGATCGCGAACGACGTGCGCTGGCTCGCCTCCGGCCCGCGCTGCGGCATCGGCGAGCTCCGCATCCCGGAGAACGAGCCGGGAAGCTCGATCATGCCGGGCAAGGTGAACCCGACCCAGTCCGAGGCCCTCACGATGGTCGTCGTCCAGGTCTACGGCAACGACGCCGCCGTCGCGTTCGCCGCGAGCCAGGGGAACTTCGACCTGCACGTCTTCAAGCCCGTGATGATCCACAACGTGCTCGAGTCGACGAGGCTCCTCGCGGACGCCTGTCGGAGCTTCCGCATCCACTGCGCCGAGGGGCTCGAGGCCGATCGCACGCGCATCGACGAGCTCATGAAGAAGTCGCTCATGCTCGTCACGGCGTTGAATCCCCACATCGGGTACGACAAGTCGGCCGCGATCGCGAAAAAGGCCCACGCGGAAGGCCTGACCCTCAAGGAGGCCGCCCTCGGTCTGGGGTACGTCACGGCCGAGCAGTTCGACGCGTGGATCGATCCCTCGAAGATGGTGGGGCCTGGCGACTAGACACGGAGCGGGCGGACGGCTCGTCGAGGCCCGGGTCGTCCTCGCCCTCGTCGGCCTTGCGACGCTCACGGGCCGCGCCGCGCCCGTCGAGACGCGCTTCGAGGTTCGCGCGCCCGAAGGAATGGTCACGGGGAGAGTGCGCCTTCAGGCGGTGACGCGCGACGGCGATGTCGCGTTCGTGAAGTGGCAGATCGAGGACTGGTCGCGGACCACCCCGCGCCCGTTCGAGGTCTTCCTCGACGTGGGGCCCCTGCCACACGAGAAGAACGTCGTCGCGCTCGCCCTCGACCGCGACCGCAGCCCGCTCTACCGCGTCGAGACCCTTCTCAACGCGGGGGGCCGAAGGCTCACGCTGCAGTTTCTCGTGCCGCTCGACGGCCAGCGCGTCTCGGGACCCGTGACGGCGCTCCTGCGCGCGGTCGCGCCGGCCGCCGACGCGCTGGCCTCGGTCACGCTCGACGTCGACGGGCGGAACGTCTCCCTCGAGGGCGACGGGGACGTCCGCAGCGCGTCCGTTCACGTGCCCGCCTCACCGGCCGTTCTCACCGCGCGCGTGAAGACGGCGCTCGGCCGCTCCGCCGAGCGCTCGATCCTCCTGAACGGCCGCGGCCTGCAGGCTTCCCTCGACGCCCACGTCGTCGAGCAGATGGTTGCCGTCGTCAAGAACGGCGAGCCCGTGGAGAACCTCCACGTCGGCGACTTCACGGTGAAAGACGACCGCGGGACGTGCGAGATCCGCGAAGCGCGTCTCGTGCGCGAGGGAAGCCTCGCGATCGGGATCGCGATCGACACGTCCCAGAGCCTTCTCTACACGCAGGAGCTCCGCAACACCGTCGCGCACCGGTTCCTCGCGTCGCTCGGGCCGCGGGATACGGCATTTCTCCAGCGGTTCGGGGTGACCGTGGGTCACGTCCTCGACTGGACGACGTCGCGCCCGTCTCTCGAGGAAGCCGTTCTCGGGCTCGGGGAGGACCCGGTTCCCGGGACGCTGTTGCACGCCGCCGTCGTCGATGCCCTTTATCAGCTCCGGGGAGGCGAAGGCGCGCGCGCCCTCCTGCTCGTCACGGACGGAAACGCCTTCGAGGACGACGTCACCGAACAGCACGCCCTCGCGTTCGCGCGCCAGGCCGGCGTCCCGATTTTCGCCCTGGCCCTCCCGTGGATCGTGGAGATCCGGAGCGTGAAGAGGCACACGGACGAAGAGGGAAAGCCCGTCGAGGAGGTGATCGTCAGACGCGTGACGCAGCCTCCGAACCGCGCCGTGCTCGACCGCTTCACGACCGCGACCGGCGGACGGACGTACGTCGTCCCGAGCGCGGGCGACCTGAACGACATCTTCGCGAAGCTCGAACGCGACCTCAGGACGCGCTACCTCGTCTCGTTCGTGAGCAATGCGAAGCGCACCGGCTCCTTCCACCCCGTCGAGATCCGCGCCGCGCGCGGCACCGTTCGCACGGCCGCGGGCTTTCTGTACTAGTAAAGATGGAACGACCGGCCCAATTCGCGAGGCCGTAGATTACGCCGCGAGTTGGAGTCGTAGCGCAGAGCTACACGCGAAAGGAGCCGGTCGATGAAGAAGAATATCCGATACGTGGGACTGGACGTGCACGCCGAGACGATCGCGGTAGCGGTGGCCGAGGTGGGCGGAGAGGTGCGATCGCTCGGGACGATTCCGAATCGGCTCGAGTCCGTGCGTAGGCTCGTCAAGAAGCTCGGAGTGTCCGAGAGTCTTCGCGTCTGCTACGAGGCGGGGCCGACGGGATACGTGCTTTACTGGCAGCTGAGCGAGCTGGGCGTGGCCTGTGAGGTCGTGGCTCCGAGCCTCGTGCCGACCAAGCCTGGCGACCGGGTGAAAACCGACCGAAGGGACGCCGAGAAGCTGGCCAGAAGCTACCGCAGCGGCGACCTGACCGCGGTCTGGGTGCCGGATGGCGCGCACGAGGCGCTGCGAGACCTCGTTCGTGCCCGAGAAGCGGCTACCCAGGACCGTCTCAGAGCACAGCAGCGGCTCAAGAAGTTCCTGCTTCGGCGCGGCCAGCGCGCCCCCGAGGGAATCGGGAGTTGGACGCTGAAATACCACGAGTGGATGAGGGCGCACGTGCGCTTCGATCATCCGGCCCAGGATGCGACTTTCTGGACTACCTCTGCGAGGTCGAGCATGCCGTCGAGCGCATTCAGAGACTGGAGAGGGCCATCGACCAGGCGATGGAGGGTGTTCCGGAGCGGATGCGCGCCGTCATCGATGCCCTGCAATGCCTGCGAGGCGTGGCCAAGATCGCCGCCGTGACGATCGTGGCCGAGCTCGGCGAGCTGTCGCGCTTCGAGAGGCCCCGGCAGCTGATGGGCTACGGCGGCATCGTCCCGAGCGAGCATTCCACGGGCGGCAAGGCCCGGCGTGGCGCCATCACGAAGACAGGCAACGCCCATCTCAGACGAATCGTCGTGGAAGCAGCCTTCCCCTATCGACACCGGCCGGCGATCGGTTTCGCGCTCCGCAAGAGACAAGAGGGACAGAGCGAAGACGTCAAGGAGATCGCCTGGAAAGCCCAGCACCGCTTACACGGTCGCTACCGAAAGCTCCAGGCCAGAGGCAAGCCGCAGCAGCACGTCGTCACGGCCATCGGCCGGGAGCTCCTGGGCTTCATCTGGGCCATCGGAGTGAGAGTCGAGCGGAGGTTTCAGACCAGGGCCACGGGTCGTCGGACCGCGGCGTAGACAAGGAAAGAAACGGAGATCAGACGAAGTTGAGGCGAGCAGCCAGCGGCCGAGAGGCCCACGGAGGAGAATCCTCGAGCCCGCTATGCGACAGGGCTTCACGGCCCGGACCCGCGCGTCTAGTAAGAGGCAGCTCCCGACGAATCACTTTCATGAAGGCGGGCTCTGCCCGATCCTCGAATATCAGGGTGATCAACCGTCGAGAAAACCCTCTCGGTCGCTGACTGGTCGACTCACGAAAGGAACTTCGAAGAATCCGAAAAACTCATCCCAACTCGACCCGTCGTTCCATATCAGCGGGCCGGTATGCCCGGCTCATGAATAGAATCCATCTTTCCGTTGAACGTGAGCGCCTCTGTGGCGTCGACTCCACCAAGCTGGAACGAAGAAATCAGCGCGTCGGAAATCTCGATACGTTTGAAAACTCCCCCGTTTTCTCTTGCGTAATCGATGACCGCGAGAGACACATGTCGTCCGGAGCGACATATGTCATAAAGCTGCCGCGAAGTGCTGTCGGCCACCTTCCTCAGGGAGATCTCTCCTTTCCCCTGCGGATTCGCGCTTATCAGTTCGATCCAGGAGTGGTGAGCGGGCTCCTTCACTTCACCTTTGATATCTCCGACTTTGAGGTATATGAGTAATTTAACCCCCGCCCCCGTCGTCCAACCCATTGCGTCCTCCCGCTATCAGGAATCAGTCTCAGTTAGTTTACCAGCCTGACTCTGCGGGATTTGGGGGAAGCCGGGCCGTCGCCGGCCCTCGAGCCGGTCACCTAGAATCCCCGCACGATGCCCGCCGTTCGCAACGAGAGAGCCGGGGGCGGCTCCGCCTACCCCTGGTACGTTCTCGTCGTCCTCGTTCTCGTCTACGTCGTCAACTTCATCGACCGCCAGATCGTCGCGATCCTCGCCGAACGCATCAAGGCCGACCTGAAGCTCACCGACGCGCAGCTCGGCTTTCTCTACGGCACGGTCTTCGCCGTGTTCTTCGCGGTCTTCGCGATTCCGCTCGGCCGCCTCGCGGATGCCTGGGACCGGCGGCGCCTCATCGCATGGGGTACGGCGTTCTGGAGCCTCATGACCGCGCTCTCGGGCCTCGCGCGCGGCTTCGGACCGCTCGCGCTCGCGCGCATCGGCGTCGGGGCGGGCGAAGCGACCGCCGCGCCCGCTTCCTATTCCCTCCTCTCGGACTGGTTTCCCGCGGAGAAGCGCGCTGCCGTGCTCGGTTTTTTCTCGAGCGGCATCTTCATCGGAGCCGGCCTCAGCCTCGGAATCGGCGGGCTCGTCGTGGACCGCTGGGACGCGGCGTTTCCGGCCGGGACGGCTCCCTTCTCCCTTCACGGCTGGCAGGCGGCGTTTCTCGTCGTGGGTCTTCCGGGCCTCCTTCTCGCGCTGTGGGTGCGCAGTCTCGAGGAGCCGCCGCGCGGCGGCTTCGGAGCGCCAGCCACTCACGTCGAGCCGCATCCGTTTCGGCTCTTCGTTCGCGAGGTCGCCTCCCTCCTGCCGCCGTTCACGTTCTTCTCCCTCGCGCGGGCGGGTGCGGGGGCAGAGGGCCTCGCGCTCAACTTCGGGGCCGCTCTGACCCTCGCCCTCGCCGCGGTGGGTCTGACCCGCTTCCTCGGCAACCCGCCGCAGTGGGTCGCGCTCACTGCCGCGCTCTATTCCGTCTTCTCGTGGATCCAGGGACTGAGGCTGAAGAACCGTAAGGACTTCGACCTCGTCTTCCGGAACCCGCCCCTCATCCTCACGAACCTCGGATTCGGCCTCGTGACGTTCGGGACGTACGGCACGACCTTCTGGATCGTGCCGTTCTTCCTCCGCGTCCACCGACTCGACGCCGCGCGGGCGGGGCTCCTCCTGGGCGGGATGCTCGCGGCGGGCGGGTGGCTGGGGGCGACGTGCGGCGGACTCCTCGCCGACGCCTGGCAAAAAAGGACGCCGCGCGGGCGCCTCTACGTGGGCGTCGTGACGGCCGCGCTGTCGATTCCCCTCGGCTTCACTCTCGTGTCGCTTCGCTCACCTTCCGCCGCGCTCCTCCTGACGTTTCCCGCCGTCGTCCTCACCGGCCTCTGGATCGGGCCCGCGGCTTCCACCGTGCAGGGGCTCGTGCCCCCGCGCCTCAGGGCGACTGCGTCCGCGGTCTTCATCCTCCACACGACGATCCTGGGCCTCGCGATGGGCCCGTACACGATGGGGCGCCTGAGCGTCGCGACGGGCGATCTCAAGTTGGCCCTCCTCCTGGCCCTGCCGGTCCAGGCGGTCGCGGCGGCTCTCCTCTTCCTTGCCGCCCGGCGGCTCCCCCGGGCGTGATACCTTTTCGCGCATGAGAAAACACCTCGCCCTCGCGCTCTCGGGAGCGCTTCTTCTGACCGCCACCATGAAGGGAGCATCCCCCGTGAAGAACCCGACCGTCGTCATGAAGACCTCCCTCGGGAGCGTCACGATCGAGCTCTATCCCGACAAGGCGCCCGAGACCGTCAAGAACTTCCTGCAGTACGTGAACGACAAGTTCTACGACGGCACGATCTTCCATCGCGTGATCAGCAATTTCATGGTCCAGGGCGGCGGCATGGACAAGGCCATGAACAAGAAGCCGACGCGCGCCCCGATCGCGAACGAGGCGGCAAACAAGGTGAAGAACGAGCGCGGGACGGTCGCGATGGCGCGGACCTCGGAACCGAACAGTGCGACGGCCCAGTTCTTCATCAACGTGAAGGACAACGGCTTTCTGGACTACCGCGACTCGTCTCCTCAGGGCATCGGCTACTGTGTGTTCGGGAAGGTGACGTCCGGGATGGACGTCGTGGACAAGATCAAGGAGGTCCCCACCGGCGCCCAGGACATCCCGAAAACCCAGGTCGTCATCGAGTCGATCCGCGTCGCCCCCTGACCGGAGAGAGCGTTTCTCCGTGTCGAGCGCCCCGCCCCCGGTCGGGTATCCGCCGCCGCCTCCTTCCGTGAGGCGGCGAAGCGTCCTCGGCCCGCTCCTCGTCGTCCTTCTCGCGGGCTGGGGAGCGTTCTATCTCCTGCGCGCAGGAGCCGTGAAGCGGGACGGCATCGGTGCCGCTCCCCCGAAGCTCTCGGGCGGCCCTGCCGCCGAGCCGCGGGCCGTCGTCGCCCGCGGCGATCTTGCCGAGGACGAGAGGGCCACGATCGCGCTCTTCAAGAACGCGAGCCCCTCCGTCGTCTACATCACGACGCTTTCGCGGCGCGCGGTCAACTTCTTCGAGATGACGGAGGTGCCGCAGGGCACCGGCTCGGGCTTTCTATGGGACCGGCAGGGACACGTCGTCACGAATTCCCACGTCCTCGTCGGTGACTCCTTCGTCGTCACGCTCTCGGACCAGTCGAACTGGAAGGCCACCGTCGTCGGCGTCGAGCTGGACAGGGACCTCGCCGTCCTCAGGATCTCCGCTCCTCCGGAAAAGCTGCCGCCGATCCTCGTCGGCACGAGCAAGGGGCTGCAGGTGGGGCAGAAAGTCTTCGCGATCGGGAACCCGTTCGGCCTCGACGAGACGCTCACGACGGGCGTCGTGAGCGCGCTCGGACGCACGATCCAGTCCCTGAGCGGCCGCAAGATCCAGAACGTCATCCAGACGGACGCCGCGATCAACCCCGGGAATTCCGGCGGCCCGCTTCTCGACAGCGCCGGGCGCCTGATCGGCGTGAACACGCAGATCGCGAGCCCGACCGGCGCGAGCGCGGGGATCGGCTTCGCCGTGCCCGTCGACACCGTTAACGAGGTCGTGCCCGAGCTCATCGCGCACGGCAGGATCGTTCGCCCCCGGCTCGGCGTCGTGCCCGCCACCGAAAACATCACGCGCCAGCTCGGCGTCTCGGGCGTCCTCGTCCTCGCCGTGCAGGACGGGTCGGGTGCCGCGAAGGCCGGGCTGCGCGGCACCGAACGCGATCGGGACGGCTCGCTCGTCCTCGGCGACATCATCGTCGGCGTCGCCGGCAAGGACGTTACGAGCTACGACGACCTCGTCACCGCGCTCGAGAAACAGAGCATCGGCGACACCGTGCCCGTGAAGATCCTGAGGAACGACCGAACGGTGACCCTGAACGTGACGCTCACGGCGTCGCGCTGAGCTCCGGCGGCGGCGCCGGCACCTCCCACAGAGCGACCTCGACCCGCGCCGCGACCGGGGTCGAGCGCTCCACGACGCGTCCCACGGACACGATCCTCTTGCCGCCGGACGGCAGCTCGTCGGCATGGACTTCGATCTCGCCCCCCGCGAGCTTCATTCTCCCGGCGGGCAGCTCCCCCTTCTCCATGAGCCACGCGCGCGCCCAGTCCATGCCGGAGCGCGCAAGCTCGACGGCGTAGCGGTCGTTCGCGCGGCGCCGCGTCGCGCGGAGATCGGTCAGGAGGATCGAGGCGAGGACGCCGAGGACGAGCGCGAAGACGACGAGGATCCCCATCACGAGAAGGAGCGAGCTTCCGCGCTCGCGCCTCGCGGCGGACCTCATCGGGCCTTCTCCGTCGGTCGGCCGCAGGCCAGCGCGATCAGCTCGGTCCGGTCGCCCTCGCTCCACTGCAGGAGGAGGCGCCCGTTCGCGAGCTCGGCCGGATCGAGGGAAAACGTGCCCGGAAGCGTCCAGGTCGAGGTCGCGCTCACGACCTCGCCGTCCGGCTTCTTTCTCGACGACGTCCGCTCGACCTTGCTCCCGTGCACGTTCCACGAAATCTCCGGATCCTCCTCGCGGAGCGGCACGAGGTCCAGCCGGAAGGCGGCCGAGGGAAACGGCGGCGAGACCGCGGCGGCGGACGCGCGCGCGAGGTCGGTCGAGAGGCGCTCCCAGAGAAGCGGGAACATCTCGACGCTCAGGCGTTTCGCGTCGAGGCCCGCCTGCTGCCTCAGGAGTCCGAGGGCCACGGGCAGGAGCGAGAACAGGAGGACCACGCCGATGAGGACGACGACGCACAGCTCGACGAGAGAGAAACCAAAGGCCAAGCCAAAAGCCAAGCCGTGAGCCAAGCCGGGTACCGGGCGCGGCGCCCTCATGGCGGCGGCGGCAGCGTGCCCGCGCCGCGGAAGACGTAGCCTTCCTGCACGAGCTGCTTCGCCATCTTCTCTCCGAACCCGATCTCGAGGTGGACGAAGAAGAGCCCGTCGACCTCCGTCGATTTCACCCTCAGAAACGGATTTCGGGGGTCGAGCGCATCAACGAAGTCGCCCGGTCCCACGAAGGGCCGTCGGTCCTTCGGATAAACGTCGCTCCGAAACGGCCCGCGCAAGTAGATCCACTCGCTGGCGAGCGCGCGCACCGCCCGCTCGCGATCGAGACGCTCCCGCTCGAGAGAGCGGCGGCGCGCGAGGAACCCCGCGCCGAGCGTCAGGACGACCCCGAGGATCGCCAGGGAAACGAGCGCCTCGAGGAGGAAGACGCCGCGGGAGCGCCGGTCGCTCATCGTGTCCCGCGCGGCCGGTCAGCGCAGCGACGAAACGAGCTTCTTCACGGCGCGCTCGGCGGCGTCCTCGGCGGCCTGAGCTTCCGCCTCGGTGTCGAGGGTGCTCACCTGGGAGGTCCCGTTGCGGCCCGTGACGTCGATGGCCTTCCCGGGCGTGCCGGGCGCCGTCACGATCGAGACGCTGACGGAGCAGTCGGCCTCGTACGAGACGACGATGTTCTCCACGCGCACGGGCGTGCCCGTTCCCGGGTTCACCTGGCGGTCGTAGATGCGGCCCTCGTGCCGCTGGATCCGGCACGGGGAGAGCAGGATGCCGAGGTACACGTCCGCGGGCCAGGCCTTACGGAACTCCGCTCCCGCCTCGCCGGGCACGGCCACGTCGGCGAGACGCGCGCCCGAGAGCCGCGCGTCCACGATCGCCCCGAGGCCCCGGTCGCTCGCCGTGGAGAGAAAGCGAGGCACGAAGCGGTCGAGCTCCGGCGCATCGCCTTTCGCTTCCACGAGGACGATCGCCTTTTTCGGCGACTGGGCCGGCGCGGCTCCGGACGCGGCGGAACCGGACGGCGACGGAGAGGAAGCGCAGCCGGAGAGCGCGAGGAAGGATGCGAAGACGGCAAGAGGACGCATGACCTGCATGGCGCCGAAGTGTACGCCGCCTCCCGTTATCCTCCATCCATGGAAACCGCGGCCGATCCCGTCGATCTCCTCGTCGTCGGGGCGGGTCCGGTCGGTCTCGCGTGCGCGCTCGAGGCGGCGCGCCAGGGTCTCTCGCACGTCGTGATCGAAAAGGGCGCGCTCTTGGACACGCTCGTACACTGGCCCACGTACACGGTTTTCTTTTCGACTCCGGAGCTGCTCGAGATCGGCGGCCATCCGTTCGTCACCGCCTCGGCCAAGCCCACGCGCCGCGAGGGCCTCGTCTATTACCGGAAGGTGGCCGAACGCGAAGGGCTGAGGGTCCGTCTTCACGAGCGTGTCCTTTCGGTGGCGAAGGAAGATGGCGTCTTTCGCGTCGCGACGACGGGCGGCGTCCATGGGGCCCATGCCGTGATCGTCGCGACCGGCTTCTATGCCACGCCGAACCTCCTCGGAGTTCCGGGGGAGGAACTCCCGAAGGTGTCGCATTACTACACCGAGCCGTTCGCGCACGCGCAGACGGACGTCCTCGTGGTGGGCGGTAAGAACTCGGCCGTCGAAGCGGCGCTCGACCTCCATCGGAACGGCGTTCGCGTCACGATGGCGGTACGCAAGAGGGAGTTCGGGACGAGCGTCAAGTACTGGCTCAGACCCGACATCGAGAATCGGGTCAAGGAGGGCTCGATCCGGGCCCACTTCGAGACGACGGTGAAGAGGATCGAGGAACACCGCGTCGTCCTCGAGACGAAGGGCACCACCTTCGAGATCCCGAACCACTTCGTCTTCGCGCTCACGGGATACCGGCCCGACTTCCCGCTCCTCGACGCCTGCGGAATCGCCGTCACGGGCGACTTCGAGGTCGTTCACGACCCGGAAACCATGGAGACGAACGTGCCCGGCCTCTACGTCGCAGGCGTCCTGGCCGCGGGCGCCCGGATCGGAAAGCTCTTCATCGAGAACGGCCGCCTCCACGCCGTCGCGATCGTGAAGCACGTCCTCGCGCGCAAAGGCAGCGCTCCCGCCGCGCCACTCCTTGCCCCCCGCCTCCGGAGGTTCCAGGACGGGGACTAGGACGGCGACGCGGGGGAAGGCGGCGCGTTCCAGATGTCGACGACGCATCTCCACTGCCCGTCGGCGTCCAGGCGCCAGACCGTGATGCCCCGCCCCGGCAGCGTCCGCGGCACGCCGTCGGCCCCAGGCACGGTCATTTCGTTCGTGCTGCGCATGTAGGCGAGCTTGCCGTCCGGCGAGAAGACGACCTTCTCGGACTTCCAGTGGATCTGGAAGCCCGGGATCTTGAGACTGTCCGCGACGAAGCCGCGGAGCGCGGTCTTTCCTTCGACCGCCGGCTGCCCTGGCGGAATGACGAGCGCGTCGTCGGTCCAGTACGAGACGATCTTCTCGACGTCCTTCCCCGCCGCCGCGTCGGCCGCCCACTCCGCGTCCCGCTTCAGCACCTTCGCCTCCTCGGCCTTCGCGTTGAAAGCCGGCCGCGCGCAGCCCGCGGCGAGCGGGAATCCAACGACGGCTGTGGCACGACGATGCATGGGGCCTCCTTCGACG
The DNA here is from genome assembly GCA_963719225.1 of Thermoanaerobaculia bacterium. Classification (GTDB taxonomy): domain Bacteria; phylum Acidobacteriota; class Thermoanaerobaculia; order UBA5066; family UBA5066; genus Fen-183. The sequence goes on from CAVRAY010000001.1 coordinate 3,235,284, forward strand.
AGAATCCCGGTCACCCGCCCGCCGCCTTCGGCGCTGCGGGCTCGGCGTCCGGAAAGGGGTTCACCTTGTGCTCGATCGGCGCGAGGGTGTTGAGGAAGTCGTACAGCATTCCGAGGTCGTCCTCGGTCATGCCCGAAAGCGGGAGCCACGGCATGACGGTGTTGCGGCCTTTCGGCGCGGGCGGGGCGTTGTCGCCCGTGAGCGCGACGAAGGACTTGAAGCGCCCGATGAACTCCGCCTTCGTGGCCTTGCCCATGTACGTGTCGGGGTGCGGCGTGAGGTTCGGCGTGAGGTTGCGTCCCCACGGCCCCTTCATCTCCCAGCCGCCGGAGTAGTCCTTCCCCGGGAGGCGCTTTCCCTTGTCGTCGTGGGGCGAGTGGCATTCGCGGCAGTTGGCCACGACGGAGAGGTAACGCCCGTATCCGATGCGGTCCGTCTTCGGGTCGGGGGCGGACACGGGGCCCTCGAGCGGCTGGGGCTCGAGCTTGACGAGGAGGTTGACCGGGAAGTCGAGCTTCCGCGCGGGCACCGCGTGTTTCACCGGGGCGAGCGTCCGGATGTAGGCGACGACCGACTTCGCGTCCTCGTCCGAGAGAGAACGATACGACTTGTACTGCATCATCGGGAAGAGCGCGTTGCCGTTCTTGTCCACCCTCTCTCACGGCGCGCAGCACCTCGCCGTCCGTCCACGTGCCGATCCCGTTCTCGGGATCGGGCGTGATGTTCTGCGCGCAGACGACGCCGGGAACCGCGTAGTCCTTGCCGAACGGGAAGCCGCCCTGGCCCGCGGTGCCGGGCTTGACCGGCACGCCGTAGCGGTCGGCCCGGAGGTCCGAGTGGCACCCGAGGCAGTCCACCACGTGCTCGACGAGATACGTGCCGCGTGCGAGGCGCTCGGGCGTGCGCTCGATGCGCTCGGCCGAAGGCGGCCGCTGGGCGGGACGGCGAAGGGCGAGGGCCGCGACGGCGACACCGGCGACGACGACGAGGCCGAGGGCCAGGATGAGGATCACCCGCATCAGTTTTTTCATGGGCGGGGATTATTGCGCGAGAGCGGCAGCTTCAGGATCACGACGTCCTCGAGCTTCTCGGCGGGCAGCTCGCCGTCTCCGATCAGGTCCGACTGGCTGTTCGCGATGAAATAAAACACGCCGTCCGCAACGACGCCCCGCGTCGGCCCGTGGAACTTCGGATGACAACATTCGAGGACGTCACCCTCTTCGAGCGCCATCCCGTCCGCCGCCACCCGCCATCGCGCGACGCGCCCGGCGCTCACGACGTTCATGATCCCGAGGATCGATCCGTCGTGAAGGACGAGGCCGCCCAGGCCGGCCGGGAAGATACCCGGGACCTGGTCGACGGCCTGGACCTCGCCCGTCGCGGGGTCCACGTGGAAGAGGCCCTGCGCGATGTCGGCCACGTAGAGGTGTTTCCCGTCTGCGCTCATCGCGATCCCGTTCGGCGCGACGAACGGGCCCCTCTTGACGAGCGTCTTCAGCTCCGCGCCACCGGCCTCGAGGACCAGAACCTCGGCGGACTCGGTGTCGGTCACGTAGACGTTGCCGGCGGGATCGAGGACGAGATCGTTGAAGAGATGCGTCAGGGGCCCCGGCACGGAGATCCTTCGCACGAGCTTTTTCGAGACGAGGTCGTACTCGCACAGGGCCGAGCGTCCGTAGGCCTCGGATTTGAAGCCCTTCATCTCCGGAGCGGCGGCGCTCGCGGCCCAGAGGCGGCGGCGCACCGCGTCCACCTTGATTCCGTGCACGGCGTCCAGCTCGTCCGCGCCCTCCTCCACGAAGTCCGACACGACGGCGGGCGCGCCGGGACGGCCGGGCTTCACCTTGACGACCTTCCGTTTCCAGAGGCTCGAGAGGTAGAAGACCTTCTCGACGGGGTCGTACGCGAGACCCTCCGGCACGAGGTCCCTCTCCGTCACGGTGAACGCGACGACGGAACGGTGTTGTTTCGCGGCCTGGGCGCGGATGATGGCGTCCGCGTTCTTGAAGGCCGGCTCGCTCTCGATCGACGCGAAGGACTTCGGGCTGGGCACGAGGCAGCTCCCGAGCTGCCAGAGCCGCTGTAGCCACTCGAAGGATGCCTCGGGCTTGCGCGCGCGGACCCAGGTCGCCGCCGAAAGATAAGCGGCGACGTCGTCCTTCGGGTTTGCCCCGTACACGCGCGAAAAAGCCTCCGACGCTCCCCGCCAGTCGCCTCGGCTGAAGGCCCGTTTGCCCGCGGCGTAGTTGTTTTCGATGATGCTGATCTTCGCCTTGCCCAGCCGCGGCGCGGCCGGGGCGGAGCCGGAAGGGCGCGATCCGGCGCACCCCGGGATCTCCCCGAGGAGCGCCACGGCGAGAAGCGTCGGAAAAGCACGGTTCGGGCGGCTATGTGGCGTCATCGTCTCCATTTTCCCAGAGACTTCGCTGAAGCTCCCGGGGAGGCTGCGCGCGCTTCGGCGGCTTCGAAGGGAGCGGAGCGGCGACGTCGAAGACCGACGGGTCGTCGATTTCGGGCGAATTGACGCGCGGCGACACGTCGAACGCATCGAGCGTGCCCGCGGAAAGAGGGCGCAGGACTTTCTCGAGGGATGCCGGGTCCTCGACACTCGGATCGAGCCACAGGTCTTCGGCGCCGGGTTCGAGGATGACGGGCATGCGGTCGTGCACGTCTGCGACCTCCGGGTTCGCATCCGTCGTGAGCACCGCGAAAGTGCGCAGCGGCGGCCCCCCCCGCGGACGCCACTCGTCCCACAAACCCGCGATCGCGAACGGCTCTCGCGACTTCCTCCGGAATCCGAACGGCACGGCCTTGTTTCCGTAACGCCTCCACTCGAAGAAGCCGTCGGCGGGCACGAGGGCGCGCCGCCTTTGGAAGGACTCGCGGAAGCTCGGCTTCGCGGCGGCCGTCTCGGCGCGCGCGTTGATCGGCCGGCCAGCGTCCGCGGGATCCGACGCCCATGCCGGCACGAGACCCCAGCGCATGAGCTCGAGACGGCGCTCCCCCGCTTTCCCGACACGGATGACCGGGAGATCCTGTCCGGGCGCGGCGTTCCAGCGCGGCATGAGGGGGACCAATTCCCCTCGAACGCGGAAGCGCGAGACCAGGACGTCGGCAGGCGACGTGATCCAGTACCGGCCGCACATGACCCGATGCCGACGTCTCAGCCCGCCGCGGCCGCCGGCGGCGTGATGCGGGTTCCGTCTTCGTCGTTTTCCGCGTTCCGCTCCGGAGCCTTGACCGGGATCGCCGCCGCTCCGTTGCGGCTCCACCACCGTTCGGCCAGCTCGCGGGTCCAGGGCTCCTGAAGGACGAGCCCGGCGAGGCGTGCGTCGAGCACCCGCGCGCTCTCGGGCCTTTCGTCCGGGTCCTTCGCGAGACAGTCGAGGAGAACCCGCTCGAGCTCCGGTTCGATCGGCGTCGCGACGCGTTTCGAAGGCGGGATCGGCGTCGTCGAGGCGTGGTCGTGGATCGTCTCGAGAGCCGTCTTCCGGTCGAAGACCGGGAGGCCCGTGACGAGCATGTATCCGACGGCACCGAGCGCGTAGAGATCCGTCCGGGCGTCCACCGCGCGCCCGAGCGCCATCTCCGGCGCCATGAACGCAGGCGTGCCCGCGAAGAAGCCTGTCTGCGTGATGTCGGCGGCCGAAGCCGCGAGCGTCTTCACGAGGCCGAAGTCGAGCACCTTCACGAAATCGGGATCGCCGCCGTAGCGGCAGGTGAAGATGTTGCCGGGCTTGACGTCGCGGTGGACGAGACCTGCTGCGTGCGCCTCGGCGAGCGAGTGGCAGACCTGCCGGAGGAGGTGCACGACACGCCCCGACGGAAGGGGCCCGAAGCGGCGGACGACGTCCTCGAGCGTGAAGCCTTCGAGAAGCTCCATGACGTAATAGAACGCGCCGTCGTCCGAGCGCCCGAAGTCGTAGAGCTGGATCGTATGCGGCGAGCGGAGAGCGGCGGTGGCCTTCGCCTCGCGCTCGAAGCGCGCCATCATCTCGCGGCTCGACGCGTCCGTGCCGCCGCGCACGAGCTTGATCGCCGCGTCGCGCGCGAGCATGCGGTGCTCCGCCCGCCACACTTCGCCCATGCCGCCGTGGCCGAGAAGCGCGACCAGCCGGTAGCTCCCGAGCTCCCGCGCGCGGCCTGCCTCCTCCGAGAGGCGGTAGACGATGCGCGACCCCACGATCGCGACGACCGCCGCGACCGCAGTCGGAAGGAACATCGCGACCACCATCGCGGCGGGCGGCGCGGGCCGGTACAAGAGCGCGACGAGGAGTCCGATCGGGTCCATTGCGGCTGTCGCGAGCGTCGCGAGGACCGTCTTCCCCCGCGTGGACGGCACGAGCAGCGGAAACGCCAGGATGAGGACCGCCACGGACGAGAACCCCTTCGGGAGGAAGCCTGGTGCTTCCGGGATGGAATGGTAGATGGCGGCGAGCAGGAACCCGATGAAGACCTCGTACACGAGCGCGCGGTCGAGGAGCTCGGCCGCGTCGAGGCCGGCACGGCGCGTGAGCGCGTACATCCCGAGCGAGACGACGACGACCGCGACCTGGCCGAAGAGGACGATCCCCGCGAACGGGCGGACTCCCGCGGCCGCCGCAACGACCCTCTCGACGACGGCAAAGACCAGGACCAGCCCGGCGATGAGCAGGGCGACGGCGCCGAGGCGGCGCACGCCTGCGGACAGCAGCTCCGGGGGCAGCGTGCGGGGCGCGCGGGAGACGGTGGGCGTGGAGTCGGCCTTGCAACAGGTCCGCGTCATCGCCTTATTCTCTCTCGGATGCCCGAGCTGCCGGATGTGACCATTTACCTCGAGCACCTGGACCGACTCGTGGCGGGTCAGGTCCTCCGGAAGGTCCGGCTTGCGAGCCCGTTCGTCCTGAGGTCGGTCGAGCCGCCGCTCAGGGACCTCGAGGGCCGAGCGCTCGAAGCGGTATCACGCCTCGGCAAGCGACTCGTATTCACATTCGAAGAATCCCTTTTCCTCGTTCTGCATCTCATGATTGCGGGCCGATTGCGATGGCGCGAGTCGGGAGCCCCCATTCCAAAGAGAATCGGCTTGCTCTCTCTCGATTTCGACTCCGGGTCCGTTCTTCTGACGGAGGCGAGCCCGAAGAAGCGTGCGTGGGTGCGGGTCGTCGCGGGACGCGAGGCGCTCGCCGCCCTCGATCCCGGCGGCCTCGAGCCGCTCGAAGCGACGCGCGAGGCCTTTTCCGCGCGCTTGAGGAGCGAGAACCACACCCTGAAGCGCGCCCTGACGGATCCGACCCTCTTCTCCGGTATCGGAAACGCCTACTCGGACGAGATCCTCCACGCGGCGAAGCTCTCCCCCGTCGCCCTCACGGCGCACCTCTCCGACGGGGAGGCCGCCCGTCTCCACGACGCGACGAAAACGACGCTTCTCGACTGGACGGAACGGCTGCGAAGGGACGCCGGCGAGAAGTTCCCCGAGAAGGTGACCGCGTTCCGTCCGGAGATGGCCGTGCACGGGAAGTTCGGCGAGCCGTGCCCCGTCTGCGGGACGAAGGTCCAGCGCATCGTGTACGCCGACAACGAGACGAACTACTGCCCGGCGTGTCAGACCGGCGGCAAGCTCCTGGCCGACCGCTCCCTTTCACGCCTTCTCCATGGCGACTGGCCGAAGAGCCTGGAAGAAATGGAGGAGCGGAAGACGAGGGAGCAGCTCGTCAGATCAACTCGGCCATCCGCCTCCTGAGCTTTTGGTCCGGCAGCCGGCCGAACGCCGCGTCGAGATCGTCGTCCAGGTGCGCACGCTTTCCGGTCGCGGGAATCGCGCACGTGACGGCGGGGTTCGCGAGAATCCACTTCAGGAAGAACTGCGGCCACGAGGAGCAGTCGAGCTCGGCGGCCCAGTCGGGGAGAGGCCGCGAGAGGACGCGTTTGAGGGCCTCGCCTCCCGCGAAAGGGCGGTTCACGAGGACGGCGACGCCTTTCTCCCGCGCGAGCGGGAGAATCCGCGCTTCCGCCTCGCGCTCGGCAAGCGAGTAGTTCACCTGGAGGAAGTCCAGCTTCTCCCGGAGAAGAACGCGCTCGACGGCCGGATACGCGCTCGCCGTGTAATGCGTGACGCCGATGTAGCGCACGCGACCGGCGTCCTTCAGCGCCCGAAGCGTCGCGAGATGGGTCTCGAGGTCGAGCAGGTTGTGCACCTGGAGGAGATCGAGGCGCTTCGTGCCGAGAAGCCGCTCGGACGCTTCGATCTGGCGAAGACCCGCCTCGCGTCCGCGCGTCCAGACCTTCGTGGCAAGAAAGAGCTTCCCGGTGAGCCCCCGCTTCTTCGCGATCGCGCCCACCACCTCTTCGGACTGCCCGTACATCGGCGAGGAATCCACGAGCCGGCCGCCGCGCTCGACGAACCGCGCGAGGACCTCTTCGAGAGGCGTCCGTTCCGCTGCGGACGACCCCACGTCGAACGTCGACCAAGTCCCCAGCCCGATGACCGGAATCCGCTCACCGGAAGACGGGATCGCGCGAAGCATCTGCTCGGCCGACGCGCCCGCGCCGGACGCGCCGAGAAAAGCGCCCGCGGCGGTCGCTCCGAAGACGCGCAGAGTGTCGCGCCGCGAGAGATCCCCCATGGCTACTTGCCTTTCTGGTACGTCCCCATCAGCTGTGCCTCGGCGAGGACGTGGCCCTTCATCGCCGCCTCGAGCTTCGCCTTCGTCGGCTTGCCGAGGTCGGGGAGGACGGAGTCGAGGGCGTAGAGCTTGAAGAAGTAGCGGTGGCGGCCGATCGGGGGACACGGGCCGCCCCACCCGGTTCGCTTCCAGTCGTTCGTCCCTTCCAGCGTGCCCTTCGGCAGGTCTCTGGCCGCGACGGCCTCGGGAAGCCCCGTCGCCGACGCCGGGAGGTCGTAGAGGACCCAGTGGACATACGTCATCTTCGGCGCCGCCGGATCGGGGGCGTCGGGGTCGTCGACGATGAGAGCGAACGACTTCGTTCCAGCCGGTGCGCCCGTCCACGCGAGCGCCGGCGAGAGATCAGCGCCTTCGCAGGTGTACTTCGCCGGGATCGCCCCGTTGTTTGCGAATGCGGTCGACGTGATTTGCATCTTTGCCTCCGAAACGGCCCGCATGGGCATGAGCGCGAAAAAGGCAGGCAAGAGAAGAGCCGCGAGCCTTTTCACTTCTTCTCCTCCCTGGGCATCGCCGCCACGGGCGGGATGCCCTGTTCCTGAACCGTCTTGTTGAAGTCCGCGAGGTCGGTGTCGAGAACGTTCTCGAGCTGCTTCTTCAGGTCGGCGAGGCGAGCCTTCAATTCCGCGAAATAGGCGATCGCGGCCTTCGAGGGCGCCGCCTCGCCCGAGGAGACGACGCTCGCCACGCCGACGAACTGGTGATCGAGCTGCGGCGGGAAATTCAGGACGTCCTGCTCGCTCTTGACCTTCGGGTTCACGAGCTTGTCCTCGAGGGCCGAGAGCTTCTCGGACAGCAGCTTCGCCTTTCCCGCGAGAGGCTCCTTCTTGCCGAGCTTGGCCGCCCGCTCCGCGATCTCCTTCGCCTGGCGCTTGACGTCCCGGCAGGCGAGCGCCGCTTCGTGCGTGTCCGACAGGCGATCACGTGCCTCGGCGAGAAACTCCGCCTGCTTCTTCAGGTCGGCCGGTGAAACCCTGAGATTCGGATTCGCGCGCACCTCGAGCGGCTGAGACAGGCCGGTCTCACCCTTCCTCAAGCGCACCGTGTACGTGCCGGGCGCGACGCGCGGGCCGTTCTTGCTTCCCCACAGGATCGCCTTCGGAACGAGCGACGGCTTCCACATGCGAAGGTCCCACGTAAAACGGTTGAGGCCGACTTTCGGCTCGAGCGGTTTCTCGGCATCCTCGTTCCGGGCCTCCGGGGTTCCGGCGTCCTCGGCCGGCTTCTCGCTCGTGAAACGGCGGAGGACCTTGTCGCCGTCGAGGATCTCGATCACGACGGCATCCTTCGCCGCGGCTTTTTTCGGAGGCGCGTCCTTGAGCCAGTACGAGATCAGGGCGCCCCCGGACCGGTTCTGCCCGACGCCCCGCGGGAGGCCGCGCTCCGGGTCCCCCCAGTCGCCCGAGGAGCCGTACCGGATCGTCGGGCTCGGACGGAAGAGGTGCAGGTCCTTCTTCTCGACATCCGCGTTCCAGTTCTCGAGCGTCGCGAGGTCGTCGAGGATCCAGAACGAGCGTCCCTGCGTCGCGACGACGAGGTCTCCGTCCTTGATCGTGAGGTCCGTGACCGGCACGACGGGCAGGTTTCGCTGGAAGGGCAGCCAGGAGGCGCCGTCGTCGAACGAGAGGTAGAGGCCGGTTTCCGTGCCGGCGAAAAGCAGCCCGCGCCGCACGGGGTCCTCGCGCACGACACGCGTGAAAGCGCCGTCCGGGATGCCGCTCACGATCTTCGTCCACGTCTTTCCGAAGTCGCCGGTCCTGTAGAGGTACGGGCGCGTGTCGTCGTGCTTGTACATCGTGGCCGCGACGTAAGCGACAGCCGGGTCGTGCGGCGAGAGCTCGAGGGAGTTGATCTGGATGCGCTCGGGCAGGCCTTTCGGGGTCACGTTCTTCCACGTCTTCCCGCCGTCCCGCGTGAGCTGAACCAGCCCGTCGTCCGTGCCCGCCCAGATCGTGCCGGCCTCGCGCGGCGACTCGGCGAGCGCGAAGATGACGCCGTATACCTCGACGCCCGTGTTGTCGTACGTGATCGGGCCGCCCGAGTAGCCCTGGGTTTCCTTCTCGTTCCGGGTGAGGTCCGGGCTGATCTCCTGCCACGTCTCGCCCTCGTCCGTGCTCTTGAGGAGGATCTGGGCGGCGTGATAGAGGGTCTTCGGATCGTGGGGCGAGATGAGGATGGGCGCGTTCCACTGGAAGCGGTACTTCAGGTCCTTCGGGGCCTGGCCGATCGCGAGCTGGGGCCAGGCGACGACGTCCCGGCCGTCACCCGTCCGGAAATCGTAGCGCTCGATCGCGCCTCCGTAACAGCCCGCGAAGGAGACGTCGGGGTCCCCCGGCTTCGGCGCGACCCAGCCGCTCTCGCAGCCGCCCACGGGATGCCAGTCGCCCGGGCCGATGCTCCGGCCGCGCGTCCGGCTCAGGATCTCGACGGTCGTGTTGTCCTGCTGCGCGCCGAAGACGCGGTACGGAAAGCGGTCGTCGGTCGTGACGCGATAGAACTGCGCCGTCGGCTGGTTCAGGAGCGACGACCAGCTCCGCCCGCCGTTGAACGTGACGGTCGCGCCGCCGTCGTTGCCTTCGATCATGCGGCTCGGCTCGTTCGGATCGATCCAGAGGTCGTGGTTATCGCCGTGCGGCGTGCGGATGGACTCGAACGTCTTTCCGCCGTCGCCGGACCGGAAGAACCCGACGTTCAGTACGTAGACGGCGTCGGCGTTCTTCGGGTCCGCGTAAACGTGCGAGTAGTACCAGGCGCGCTGCCGGAGCTTGTTCTCGTCGTTCAGCTTTTTCCAGGTCTCGCCGCCGTCGTCCGTTCGGAAGACGCCGCCCTTCTCGGCTTCCACGATGGCCCAGACGCGCTCGGGCCTTGCGCCGGAGACCGCCACGCCGACGCGCCCCACGACGCCCTCGGGCAGCCCGCCTGCGAGCTTCTTCCAGGTGTCGCCGCCGTCCGTCGTCTTCCAGAGGCCGCCGTCCGGCCCGCCGCTCTCGAGTGACCACGGTTTCCTGCCGACCTGCCAGAAGCCCGCGTAGAGGACCCGCGGGTTCACCGGATCCATGACGAGGTCGGACGCCCCCGTCCGGTCGTTGACGAAGAGGATCTTCTTCCAGGTCTTCCCGCCGTCCTGCGACCGGAAGACGCCGCGATCCGGATTCGGGCCCCACGTGTGCCCGAGCGCGGCGACGTAGACGAGATCGGGGTTCTTCGGGTGCACCCGCACGCGCGGGATCTGCTGCGTCTCCTTCAGCCCCGCGTAAACCCAGGTCTTGCCCGCATCCGTGGACTTCCAGACGCCGTCGCCCGCGGAGACGTTGCCGCGGATGCAGCCTTCGCCCATTCCCGCATAGACCACGTTCGGATCGGACTCGGCCACGGCGAGAGCTCCCACCGAGCCCGTCTTGAAGAACTTGTCCGACACGGCGTCCCAGCTCGCGCCTCCGTCCGTCGTCTTCCACACCCCGCCGCCCGTGCCGCCGAAATAGAACGTGAGCGGCTGGCCCGGAACGCCGGCGACAGCCGTGACGCGTCCGCCTCGAAACGGGCCGATGTTGCGGAACTCGAGGCCCTGGAGCTTTTCGGAGAGGGTGGATGGGGATTGATTGGGCGTCGGCTCAGGCGACGCCTGCGCGCCTAGGGTGATCGCGAGCGCAGCCGCAACGGTGAAAAGCCTCCCCATCTTCTTTCTCCCCTTTCTAAGAAAATTTCCTTCTCTTCTCTTCCTCTTCGACGATATCAAGGCGTCGAGCGCGCCGAGGTCCAGTCGTAGTCGCGAATGAACTTCGCGCGCCACGCGACGATCGCGACGACCAGGAGAGTGCCGACGCCGCCGGCGACGACCGCGACCGAGGCTCCGAGCGCCACCGACGCGAAGAGGCTCGCGACGAACCCGGCCTCCAGCTCGCCGAGCTGCGGGCCGCCCATGAAGAAGATCATGTTCACGCCCGTCATGCGCCCGCGAAGCTCGTCGGGCGTGACGAGCTGCCGCACGGTCTGGCGCACGACGGTGGAGATCGTGTCCGAGAGCCCGACGAGGGCGAGCGCAATGAACGTGAGGGTGAAGCTCCGCGACAGGCCGAAGACGATCGTCGTGACGCCGTATGCCGCGACCGACCACAGGAAGACCTTCCCCTGCCGGCGCGGCAAGCCGCGCACGGAGCTCCAGACGGAGCCCACGAGCGCCCCGATTCCGGGAGCGGCGCGCAGCCAGCCGTATCCGGCGGGTCCCGCGTTCAGGATCTGGTCGGCGAAGATCGGGAGAAGCGACATCGATCCCGCGAAGAACGTGGCGAAGAAATCGAGCGTCATCGTCCAGACGAGGATCGGCGTCGTGAAGACGAAGCGCAGTCCTTCCTTGAGAGAGGCGATGGGGTGCTCGGGCGCTCCTTCCGCGCGGACGACCTCGCCCGACGTCTTCAGCGTGACGAGCGTCAGGAGAACGCCGAAGAAGGACGCCGCGTTGAGGAAGTAGATGAGCGCCAGGCCCCCGGCGTGGGCGTGCGACGGCAGCCCGGATCCGGCTCCCGCGGCGCCGGCGAGGACGAGGCCCGTGAGCGCGGGGCCTCCGATCGACGCGAGCTGAAACGTCGACAGCATGATCGAGAGCGCGCCGGGGAGGTCGTCCCTCGGGACGAGACGCGGAATGAGGGACTGGCGGGACGGGTTGTCGAAAGCGCCGGCGGCGGAGGTGAGCGCCGTCAGGAGATAGACGAGGCCGACGGAATCGCGCCCGAGGAGCGTCGCGGCTCCGAGCGCGAGCGCGACGAGCGTCATCGTGGACTGCGTGACGAGGAGGACCCGGCGCCGGTCGCGCCGGTCCGCCACGAGGCCGCCGACGAGCGAAAGGACGACGATCGGCACGACGCGCACGAGGCCCACGAAACCGAGCGCGAGCGGCGAGCGCGTGAGGACCCAGACGTGCCAGTCGATCGCCGTGTTCTGCATTTGCGTGCCGACGAGCGACACGAGCATCGCGACGGCCATGCGGCGGAAGTCGCGGTGCCGGAAGGCCTCGTAGGGTTTCGGCTTCAGATCTTCTTCAGCCAGTCCGACACGTCGGCGACCATGCGGTCCCAGGAGGGGGACACGAAGAGCGTCTTCTGGTACTGCGTGGGGTCGTATGGCGTGCGCGACGCGACCTCGAGGTCCAGCGGGACGAGGTTCGGGTGCCTTTGGAGGTCGCCGAGCTCGCCGTACGAGGACAGGAGGCCCGCGCCCCACGCCTTGAGGTTCCCCTTCTCCTCGACGACACCGAACTCCACGGTGTACCAGTACGCGAGCTCGAGGCGCTTCATCGTGGACTCGCCCGCACGCCGCGCGGCCTCGCCGAAGAGGCGGGACAGTCGGACGATGTCGGGATGGAAGAGGCCGGCGGCGTGGCCCACGAGCTCGTGGACGACGTCCGGCTCGGGCGTGTAGAGAGGCACGCTGTGATGCCTCACGTACTGCGTCGCGAGGAACACGTCCTCGGCCATCGCGCCGAGGAAACCGCGCCCCGAGATGAGGCCTGCAACGGGGATCATCCGGAAGCCGGAGCCCGCCCGCAGCGTCTCGCTCACGTCCGCGAGCTGCGGCACCTTCGTGCGGTCGAGGGAAAGCGCGTCAGCGCTCTCCCTCCACGGGCTCGCCGCGAGGTGCTCGTGGAGGGGGCCGAGCTTCTCCCACACCGCGCGCCAGACCGCTTCCTCTTCGGGCGTGTACGAGACGCGCGGCAAGGGGTCGCCTTCGCGGTACGCGAGCGCCATGCGGGCGATCTCGTTGCGGCGCACGCGGTAAACCGCGTCGCGGAAGCCCGGATGGTCCGGATCGAGCGGCACGAGCTCGCCGGCGCCCGCGGCAATCGGCTTCGACGGAGCGGGGGCGTAGCGCGTCACGGCCGCATCTTCTCCCAACGCGGATCTTACCGCCCGCGGTCAGGCGCCAGGAACTCTCACGGCGAGATCGTGACCGTCATCCCCGCGTGGACGAACGTGTTGAACTGTTGAAGGATGGGAAAGCCGACAAGCGCCCCGCCAATGAGCTGCCCGAGCGGGCCCTGCGGAGACGTCGTCAGTTCGAGGTCCGCCGTACCGATCCTGATGTCCGGCACCTGCGTTTCCATCTTGACGGCACCGGCGCCTGCCTGCCGCCACCAGTTGGCAGCGAACGAGCCCGACGGAGCGAGCGACTCGACCACCGTCCCGTCGAGCGAGAGACGTGGATTTCCAGGACGCCGTACCGTCACTTCGAAGGCAGCCGCCCCTCCTGTCGATTCGAAGTCGACGTCGATCGTCTCGACGTGCTGGGCCGGGATGCCGAAGTCCTGGAGCGCGTGGGCCAGCCTCGCGTCCGAAGTCTCGTACCAGAAGGTGTAGTTGTTGATGTCTCCGGTGAAGTCGGGCGGGACGATCACCGCGCCGATCTGTACGATCGCGCCGGGCTCGGCCTTGTGGCCGTCCACCGATATGCCGCTGCAACGGGACGTGCGGACGACGAGAGGCGTCACCGGCTGGCCTTGTCCGGCGAGAACAAACCCGGAAGGAACGAGAGCCTGTGCGCCGTCGGTCGCGACCAGGGCCACGCCGATGCTCTCGATGCAACCGGTGAACTCGACGGTGAGCGTGGACGGCGGCTTGCCTTTCGACGGCGCGGCCTCCAGGCCAGACGTTGCCAAACCGATGAGGATGCAGACGGCCGGGACTTTCGAGAGGATCATTTTCCATTCCTCCTTTGTCGTGAAGTCGTTAGAGCTCGCTCAGCAGAACCCGCCTCTTCTCCTGGTACTCCGCTTCGGAGATCGTTCCCGCCTTGAAGAGGCGCTCCGCCTCCTTCAGACGTTCCTCGACCGAGGTGCGTGCGGTCGGTGCCGCGGCGGCGCGGCCGCCGAGCCCGTCCGATCCGGCGCCTTGAGGGCGGGTGTGCGTGAACAGGACGTTGCGAAACTCCTCCGGGTGGAGGATGCGCGGAAAGACCACGGTGCTGTCGCTTCCGGCGGTCTGCAGCTCGATGTCGCCGTACGACAGCCAGCGGCCGCCGAGCGTCGAGCGGACATTGATGTCCTGCACTTTTTCGAGCGGGATCTGGCGCACACTTCGCGTGACGAACCCGCTCTTCTTGATGACGCGAAAGGACGTGATGGCGAACTCGTCGAAGGAATCGACGAGAGCCCGCCCGGCCATCCCGAGGACGCCGGCGAGGAAGAGGACGCCGGCGACGACGAGGAGCGAGGCCTTGAGCGAAGACTCGGCCGGAACGAAAAGGCCGGCCGCCGCCGCGAGTCCGACACCGAAAACGACGACCGATGCACCCGGGACGAACCTCACCCAGTGGTAGCGGGGCCGAAGCAGGATCTCCTCTCCCGGGGCGAGGTTCTTGGCGACGTACGACATCGCGAAGCATCATATGAAAGATGCCGGGTCGCCCGGAGATCGCGCCGGCCCGCAGCCGGCGTCTTACCTGCTAATGGGGATGTAGCTGCCGTCGGAGTTGTGCTGGTCGTTGAGGACTCCGTACGCGGCCCAGCGCGAGGAGCCCGAGAGCCTCTCGACCTTCGCGAAGCCGGCCGCCGCGCCGCGCTCGGCGAGCGGCCCGTTGAACTGCTTCCACTCCCCCGGCGACAGCGTTGCCGTTTCGGGATTCGAAAGGAGCGATCCGTCGGGCCCGTAGTACGTCACGCGTAGCGTGATCGAATCGCCCGCGTCGCCGCGGTTCACGACGGCGAGGTTCGAGCGCTGGACGTCGTTCTGCTGCAGGCCGTTCACGTACGCGAGCGCCGTCGCGCTCTCGCCGAACGTCAGGCCGGGGTAGAAGAGACCGAACGTGCCGCCGCCCGCCGCGTTCGTGAACGTCCGCGCTCCGACTGCGAGCGAGGAGGCAGGCGTGCCAGAGGGAGCATTGACGAGGAGCGATCCTCCAACATTGCCGGAAGTGGGGATCGGGAGACCGAGATTCCTTAGAAAGGTCATGGAGTCGGCTTCTATCCGCTGTTCGCCCGCCGGCAGCGTGAACGGCACCATCCCCGAGCCCGCGGCCGAGAGCTGAGGCGAGCCGGTGTACGTCAGGCTCAGCGCGAGCGGCTGGTTCGTGAAGTTCGTCAGCGTCAGCTCGGTCTGATACCCGGCCGCGCTCAGCACGATCGGGACGAGGCGGTCGGCCCCGGAGCCGTCGCCCGGGATGATTGCCGGCACGAACGATCCGTCCGAAGTCCCCGCGTCGTTGAGGACGCCGTAGGCCGTGAAAGGCGAGGTTCCGGAAACCCTCGTCACGACCGCCAGCCCCGAAGTCGCCTTTCCGAGGAGCGGCTGGTTGAGCTGCGTCCAGCCCCAGCCGGGGAGGTTCTCGTCGGCAGGTTCCGTCAGCCTCTCGCCGTTCGCGCCCTCGAGCGAAACGCGCAGCGTGATCGGGTCCGGTCCCGCATTGATCAGGGCGAGGTTCGAGCGCTGCGCGGCGTTCTGCTGCAGTCCGAAAACCGTGGCTGTCGTCGTCGAGGTGGCCGCCGCCGTGTAGAAGAGCCCGAAGGTGCCGCCCGCCCCCGGCGTCGACGTGCGCGCGCCGATGAAAACGTCGCTCGAAGACGACGCGCCCTGGAACACGGCGCGCAGCGTCCCGATCTGCGCGGAACCATCCTGGGGAATCGCTAGCGACCGCGTGCGCAGGAACGCGATCACGTCGGGAATGACCCGCAGCTCGCCCGCTCCGAGCGTCAGGCTCGCGAAGCCGCTGCCCGAGCCGACGGAGGGTGTGTACTGGAGGAGGACCGTGACGGGCGCGCTCGCCTTCGAAGCCAGCGTGAGCTCGGACGTGTAATGCGCCCCGCCCGCGCCCGGCGTGTCGAGGACGACGGGCAACAGCTGCTCCGGCCCTCCGGTGAACGCGGGAGCGCGGACCGTGACGGTCGTCGTCGCCGTGGAGACGAGCCCGAGGGTGTCGCGCACTTTCAACGTCACGACGTACGTTCCCGGTGCCGCGAACGCGTGGTCCACCGGACTGCCCGAGCCGGCCGTCCCGTCGCCGAAATCCCAGGTCGACGTCGTCGGATCGTTCGGATCGACCTGCGTCACGTTCGCGACGAAGCGGACCATCGTCCCTGCGTCCACCGTTCCTCCGCCCGCGAGAGGCGCGATCGCCGCGCCGGGCGCGGAGTCGCCGGTGGGAGCCCAGGCCGAAAAGACCTCCGTGTTCGCGGGCGAGTCGTCCGTCCACATGACGAGGAGGTTGCCGAGCGCGTCCGTCGCGCCCGCGGCGCCGGTCGAGACGCCTGGATTCGCCGACAGGTTCACGGGTGGCTCGAACGTCTTCCCCCCGTCGGACGAGCGCGCGGTGAAGATGTCGCTCTGGTCGTTCCCGGTGTCGTCCTCCCAGACGATCGAGATGCCCCCGCGGGAGTCCGCAACGACCGACGGATAGAAGCTCTGCCCGGCGTTGTTAGAGACGTCGACCGGAGCCGAGAACGTCGCACCGCCGTCCGTGGATCTGATGAACATGACCTCGCGGTTGAGGGACGAGTCGGCGTTCACGGTGCGGTTGTAGAACGTGACGAGGAGCGCGTCGCTCCTGTCCACGGCGACCCGGGGCGCGAACGAGTTCACGCTCGAGTCCGAGACCGTCTTCTTCACGGAGAACGTCGTGCCGGCGGGCGCGATCGCCATGCGGCACGTGAAAGGCGTCCCCGCCGAATTCGTCGTCGTCGACCAGGCGAGATAGGCGGCGCCCTTCGAGTCGAAGGCGAGCGAGAGCGGCTGAAGCGGGTTGATGTTGTTCTCGTCGGGCAGGGACTGGACCGTTCCGAACGTCGCGCCGGCATCCGTTGAACGCACGGCGTTGATGACGAGGAGGCTGTTCGCCGGATCCTGGTCGATGAAAGCCACGACGACGTTGCGGTTCGCGTCGACCGCGATCGCCGAGAGGTCGGCGTTCCGTCCCGCCTTGCTGACCCTGACCGGAGCCTGGAAGGTCGCACCGCCGTCCGTCGAGCGCGTCACCCAGATCTCTCCGATCGCGCCGTTCTGAGTCGTGAACGAGACGTAGGGGTTCCCCGAGGCATCCAGAGCGAGGACGCCACCCGTCGCGGCTGCCGTGTTCGTGGAGACCTTGAGCGGCGCCGACCAGGTGAGGCCGCGATCCGTCGACCGCCGGTAAACGACGTCCGAGCCCGTCACGTTCCGGGTGTCGTCGTCATAAACGAGGTGGATCGCGCCCGCCGAGTCGATGCGCGGCGGGCCCGCCAGGCTCGAGAAGCCCGCTGAGCGGCTCACGTTGAGCGGGAGCGACACGGGGCGGACCGCCGGCTGCACGTCGAAACGGACGTTAGTCTTTCGCGCGAAGGACGTTCCCGCGGCCGCGACGGTCACGAGATACGTGCCCGGAGGAAGGGACGGCGCCGCAAGAACCGTGAGCCGCGATGCCTGCCCGGCCGCCACCGTCGCGCTGGAAAACGTGTACGCAAGGCCGGGCACATTCGGCGAAGCGGAGAGCGAGAGCGAGCCCTGAAAGCCGTTCGCCGCGGTCGTCGTCACGTCGACCGTCGCGGACTCGCCGGCGCGCAGGGAAGCGTAGACCTGCCGCGCCGAGACGTTGAAATCGGGGCCGGCGGCGACCGTCGACGGAAAGAAGGCGTAGTAGACATCCGGATCGCTGCCCCGCTCGTCGCTCCACGACAGATGGAAAGTCCCCGCGTCCCCCGCCATGCCGTCGTAGTCCCCGTGGTAGCTCCCGAACGAGCTCGGTCCGAAAACCCAGTTGTGGTCGGTGACGCGGAGGTTCTTGCCGAACGTGGCGCCGCCGTCCGCGGAGACGCTCATGTAGACGTCGGTCAGGCTGTCGTTCACCGGGTCGTTGCGACGGTCCCACCACTTCACGCCGACGCGCGCGTCCGCGGCGACGGCGATCGCGGGCGACCATTGGCTCGTCGACGTCGCGTCGTCGTTGACGCGAACGGGAGCGCTGAACGTCGCCCCCCGTCCGTCGAGCGGACGTAGAAGATGTCCGACCGGTCCGCGGTCTGACCGGGCGAGACGGCCGCGTAGGCGAGATGGTACGTCCCGCTCGTGTCGACGGCGGTGACCGGGAAGGTGTCCGCCCGCACGCCGTTGCCTCCCGGGAGGGTGCCCGCGATCTCCGTGAGCTTTGCGGCCGTCCGGATCGCCGAGAACGTGGCGCCTCCGTCCGTGGACTTCGTGACCGTGATGCCGGAGCTTCCGGAGTGGCTGTCGTTGTACGACACGTAGATTTCGCCGGCCGGACCGATGGAGATCGTGGAGTTCTGCACGAGGGTTGTTCCGTCGATCGGCGAAAGAGCCAGCGGGCTGGAGAACGAGGCGCCCCCATCCGTGGACACCGCAAAGAGGATGAAATCGCCGCCGAGTGTCTGGGAAAAGTCGGTCCACGTGACGTAGATCCTGCCTCGATACTTCGAGGACGTCGTGTCCACGGCGAGCCAGGGTTTGTCCTGCGTGTCGAAGACGTTCGCGGCGACCGTGCTCGCCTCGACGCAACCCCAGGAGACGGCGCCGTCGCTCGAGGAGCAGAGCGCGATGATGCTGACGCCGTCGCCCGCCGCGGCGAGCGTGGCGTAGGAGATCTCCCCGTCGGGACCGAAGGCGACCACGGGATTGCCGAAGTTCTGTCCGCCCCCGATCACCGGGAGACTCCCATGCCGGAACGTGCCGCCGCCGTCGGCGGAAATGCCGTATCCGGACTCCATGACGGTGTTCGCGTCGTTGAAGCCGACCATCACGCTGCTCCCGCGTGCGGCGATCGAGGTCTCACTGTTCGTATGGCCGTCGACGTCGGTGGAGGGGTCGTTGACGCGGACGTTTTGCCCAGGCGCCGGCGTCGAGGACCGGAGCGTGCGCGCGAGCGGCGGGCGCGAAGGCCGCGCGCCCGGAGCCGGCAGCAGCCCCGCGGCCCGGAGGACGGCTCTCTGTCCCGCGGAGGAGAGCCGCCGAAACGCCTCGGGCTTCAGGAGAGGCGGCAGGTTCGCGCCTTCCTCGGCGAGCCGCAGAGCGTCGGCGTTGCGCGGGAGGGCGCCCGTGGAAACGCGCGCCGGCGGGACGGCTTCGATTCGTGCCGTGAGAAAAACGAGGGCGACGGCGGCCGGGAGAGTGGACGAGTGTCGTAGCATCGGTTCTCGAGTATGCGAAATAAGTGCCTCGTGAGGTTGGGTCTCGTCGCCCTCCTTTCCGGAGGTTCCGCCGCGCCGGCAGCCTCTCCTGCGCCTGCCGGGGAAGCGCGCACCATCGTCGAAGCGCTCGTCGCCTGCGGCACACGCCACTCCCTGTCCTCCTGGTCGGACACGAGGCGCGGCATCGGCTGCGGGCGCGACGTGGTCGTCCGCAATCTCGAAGCGGTCGAAAACGAGTCCGGAAAACGGATGCGGGTCGTCGTCGACAAATTCGAGACGACCGCGCCACGCACGAAGAACGCCGCCGTGCCGATGGAAAACGTCTACGCGATCCTTCCGGGCATCGATCCCGCGCGGGAGCGGACGGCGTTCGTCGTCTCCGGCCACTACGACTCGATGCCCTCCGACGTCATGGATCCCGCGACGGACGCGCCCGGCGCCGACGACGACGCGTCCGGCACGGCGGTCTCGATCCTCACGGCGCGCGCTCTCGGCGCGACGCCCGCGCGCGCGACGCTGATCTTCGCGGCCGTCGCGGGCGAGGAGCAGGGCCTCCTCGGCGCGAAGCGGATGCTCGAGTGGCTCGGCAAGCACGGGTACGCCGTAGGCGGAATGATCACGTGCGACATCGTCGGCGCGACGAACGGGAGCACAGACCGCCGCGTGCGCGTCTTCTCCGAAGGCGGGCCCGACGGCGTCGACTCGCCGGGACGGCAGATGGCGCGCCTCGTCGAGGACGTGAACGGCAAGGACAAGGTGCGCCTCGTCTTCCGCCTCGACCGCTTCGGGCGGGGCGGGGACCACCGGCCGTTCACCGAGGCGGGCCTCCCCGCCGTGCGCTTCACGGAGCCGCTCGAAGATTATCGCCACGAGCATCAGACCCCACGCGTCGTGAACGGAATCGAATACGGCGACCTCGTGAAATTCATGGACTTCGACTTCGTCGCGGACACGGCGAGAGCCGTCGAGAGGACGCTGGAGGAAATGGCGAATGCTCCCGCGCCTCCCCGAAAGGTGACGCTCGGCGGAGCCGTGACGCCGGACGCGAAGATCTTCTTAGAAAGTAATGAGGACCCGGAGCGCGCGGGCTATGAGATTCTGTGGCGAGAGACGACGGATGCACGATGGAGTGTCCTTCGAACGGTCGA
Source organism: Thermoanaerobaculia bacterium (assembly GCA_963719225.1). Taxonomy (GTDB): domain Bacteria; phylum Acidobacteriota; class Thermoanaerobaculia; order UBA5066; family UBA5066; genus Fen-183. The sequence continues at coordinate 3,255,188 of CAVRAY010000001.1, forward strand.
TCCCAGGTCGGCGCAGGCGGAGGCCGCTGCGAACGCCGCACCTGCGGCGGCGCCGGCTGCGCCGCAGGCCGCCTCAGGGGCCCCCCGCTCCCCCTCTCTTTCACTCGAAGAATCTCTCTCCTCGGTCCTCTCTTCGATCTCCACGGACAACCATTACTTCGCGGCGCGGAGCGTCGGAAAGAACGGGAAAAAGAGCATCGCCGTGCCGGCGGTCGCCGCCGTGAGACTGCCGCCCGGATTCGTTGCGGCTGACGCGCCGAAGCCGGCCGCAGCTCCCGCGCCAACAGCCACGACAGTTCCGAAGAAGTGAGCTCCACGGCGGCTCGCGCATGACCATCACGCCGCTCGACTGGGCCATCGTCGCCGCCTACTTCCTTCTCTCGATCGGCGTTGGAGTCGCCTTTACGAAGAGGGGCGGCGAATCGCTCGAGCAGTACTTCGTCGCGGGGCGCAAGGTGCCGTGGTGGCTCGCGGGCGCCGCGATGATCGCGACGACGTTCGCGGCGGACACGCCGCTCGTCGTGACGGGCCTCGTCGCGGCCCACGGGGTCGCCGGCAACTGGATCTGGTGGAACTTCGTCATGTCGGGAACGCTGACGGTCTTTCTCTACGCGCGCCTCTGGCGCCGCGCGAAGGTCATGACGGACGTCGAGTTCGCCGAGATCCGCTACAGCGGGCGGCCCGCGACGTTCCTGCGCGGCTTCCGCGCGCTCTACCTCGCGCTCCCGATAAACCTCATCATCCTCGGCTGGGTCACGCTCGCGATGGTCAAGATCCTCCAGATCTCGCTCGGGATCCGGCCGCTCTGGGCCGTCGGCCTCTGCTTCGTGATCACGGTCGGGTACTCCGCTGCCGCGGGGATGTGGGCCGTCCTCTGGACCGACCTCGTCCAGCTCGTCATCAAGATGACCGCGGTCATCCTCCTCGCGTATTTCGCGGTGAAGAAGGTCGGCGGCATCGCCGGGCTCGAGGACGGGCTCGCGAAGCACTTCGGCTCCGTCGACGCGGCGATCTCCTTCCTCCCGCCCGCGGGCTCGGCGTGGATGCCCGCGATCGCGCTCTTCACGTTCCTCGCGGTCCAGTGGTGGGCCGCTTGGTACCCGGGCGCCGAGCCGGGCGGCGGCGGCTACGTCGCGCAGCGCATCTTCTCGGCGAAGACCGAGCGCGACGGCATTCTCGCGACGCTCTTCTTCAACGTCGGCCACTACGCGTTCCGCCCGTGGCCCTGGATCCTCACCGGCCTCGCGACCGTCCTCCTCTACCCCGCCGGCGTCCTCGTGAACGGCAGGCCCGACCACGAGGCCGCGTACGTCCAGGCGATGGTCGACCTCATGCCCGCCGGCTGGAAAGGCTTCATGCTCGCCGGCTTCGCGGCGGCTTACATGTCGACGGTCGGGACCCACTTGAATTGGGGGGCTTCGTATCTCGTCGGGGATGTCTATAAGAGATTTCTCAGAAAGGGGGAGAGCGAGAAACACTACGTGGCCGTTTCTCGCTGGACGACGGTTGGTTTGTTTCTGCTCTCCATCCTCGTCACTCTGAATCTGTCGTCCATCGAAGGAGCCTGGCGGTTCCTCCTCGCGCTCGGGAGCGGGACGGGCCTCGTGCTCATCCTCCGTTGGTACTGGTGGCGCATCAACGCGTGGAGCGAGATCGCCGCGATGCTGACGTCGATGGTCGTTTCGCTCGCGGCTTTCGCGTTCGTCCCGACCGGTTCGGGCCCCGGCGCGGTGTTCGAGCAGCAGGCGATCGTGATGCTCGTGACGGTCGTGGCGACGACGGTCGTCTGGCTCGCGGTGACGTTCGCGACGAAGCCCGAGCCCGACGCGACGCTGGACGCGTTCTACCGCCGCGTGCGTCCGGGCGGGCCCGGATGGGCGCGCGTCTCGGCGCGGCTCGGCTTCGGGAAAGAACCGATCCCCGGCGGGGCGATGTCCTTCCTGAACTGGGCTCTCGGGATCGTCCTCGTGTACACGGCGCTCTTCGGGATCGGGAAGATCGTCTTCGGGCAGCTCTGGCTGGGTTTCGAGCTTCTCGATGTCGCGGCCGTTTGCTTCATCCTCATCATGTGGAGCCTGAAGAGGCAGGAGAAGAAGGAAAAGACGTAGTGAGCCGCCTCAGGCGGCGCGCATCGCCGAGCGCACCGCGTCGGCGGGGGGGACGAGGCTCATCGCCCTCTCGGCGAGCGCCGTGATCGTGAGAGAAGGATTCACGCCCGGGTTCGCCGAGATGGCCGAGCCGTCCACGACAAAGAGCCCTTCGTAGCCGAAGACGCGGTGGCGGGCGTCGATCACGCCGGTCGCCAGCGACGCCCCCATGCAACAGCCACCGAGGATGTGCGCGGTCGTCGGGATCCCGAGGAGCGTCTCGGTCGCGAGGCTCTCGGTATAGCCGTCGAGCTTCTTCTCCACGCGGCGCGCGAGCTCGGTGGCTTCCGGGACCCACGCCTTCGCCTGCGGCCCGCTCCCCGTTCCCGTCGTGAGGCCGCGCCGGAAGAGCGTCCGGATGCCGCGGCCGAGCTTCATGCGGAGCGTCCCCTCGGACGTGCGCATGTAGAGCAGGATCATCGTGTACCTCGCCCAGTCCGGCACGAACGCGGCCTTCAGTGTGGCCCACGGCTTCTTCACGAACATCGCCCCGGCGTTCAGGAGACGCGTGCCGACGGTGTCGCCCGGCGCGTGCGGCATCGCCAGCGGGCGAAAAAAGCCGGAGCCCGCGGGATAGCGCACGGGCTCGAGGTGGGAGTGCGCGTCCGTCTGCAGGATGGAGCCGATCGCGATGCCCTCGGAGAGGTCCACGTCGCGCCGCTCGGTCACGACGCCCATGAGGACTTCCGAGTTCGTGCGCACGAAATCGCCGAGACGGTCGGAGATGTTCGGGAGGCCGTGGGGGCTTTCCTTCAGCTTGAGGAGGAGCTCCACCGTGCCGAGAACGCCCCCCGAAAAAACGACGCTCCTGGCCGCGAACGTCCGCGTTCTTCGCAGGAAAGGAAACGGCGAGCGTCCGGTGCGCGCTGTGATGGCATAGCCGCCGCCCTCGAGAGGCCGCACCCACGTGACCTCCGTGTCGGCCTCGACCTTCACGCCGCGCCTCTCGGCGAGCCAGAGGTAGTTCTTGTCGAGCGTGTTCTTCGCCTCGTGGCGGCAGCCCACCATGCAGCCTCCGCAGCGCGTACAGCCGGCGCGCTCCGGCCCTTCACCGCCGAAGTAGGGATCGGGCACCTTCACGCCGGGCTCTCCGAAGAAAACAGCGACGTCCGTGGACGACCAGCCGTCCTCGCGGCCGATGTCCCTGCCCACCTCGCGCAGCACCTCGTCGGGCAGCGTCGTGAACGGCACTCGCGTAGCGCCGAGCATCCGCTTGGCGGTGGCGTAGTGGGGCGCGAGCTCGGCCTTCCAGTCGGCAAGGTCTCCCCAGGACGGAGCGGAGAAAAACTCGTCGGCCGGAACGGGAAGCGTGTTCGCGTAGACGAGCGATCCGCCGCCCACGCCGACTCCCGAGAGAGCCGTGACGTGGGGAAGAAACGTCATCTTGAAAAGGCCGCGGCAGCCCAGGGACGGCAGCCAGAGCCATCGCTTCACGTTCCAGTTCGATTTCGGAAAGTCGGACGCGGAAAAGCGCGTGCCTTTCTCGAGGACGAGAACGCGATGCCCCTTCTCCGCGAGGCGTAGCGCGCTCACGCTCCCGCCGAACCCGGAGCCGACGATCACGACGTCGGCGTCGAACTTCTCTTGCACGCAAGCGAGTCTACGTCTGTTTCTTCGGCCGGATCGTGCCGAGACGCGTGCTACGCTGAGGACGCACTCGGAGGCCGGATGCGCAGGTTCCTGATCGTCGCCGCCGCGATCGCTCTCGCCGTGTGGCTCTATCGGAAGTCGCACCAGGACGGCGCTCCGACCGCCCGGCCCGTCGGAGGCGAATCGTCTCCCGGCCCCGGCTGCCTGATGGCCGCCGAGAGCGCGAACGGCGCGTTGGCCGAGGCCACACGCCTCCTGATCTCGATGCCCGTCGACTCGTCGAAGTGGAGCGATGCCGAGGGCCGAGCTTCCTCCGCGATCTCGCGGGCCGAATCCGCGTGCTCGGGCGGCGCGACGGAAGCCGAGCGCGCCGGGATGGAATCGGCGCGGGAGGCGCTCACTCTCATGCGCGCGACTCTCAGGGAGGCCGCGCACGCCGCCCTCGGTGCGGGAGGTTTTCAGGGCGCGCTACGGCAGGAGGCGATCGACAACCGACTGGCCTCCGCGCGCGGGAAGTTCGGCCTCCGCTAGCCTCACAGGGCACGGTTCGGTCGCAACATCCTCCCGGCGGTTTCGTAGAAACCCGTTAATAAGGAGGACGTCATGCGCCGGAACCGATTCGTCGAACGTGTCCTGGTTCTCGGGCTTGCCGCCGGACTGTCGGCGGCGGGCTGCACAAGGAAGGAAACCCCGACCCCCGCGGCGGCCGGCCCGGCTCCTGGCCCGACGGCGGTGGGCGGCGGGAAGATCCCGGTGACGACTGCGTCGGCCGAGGCCAGGGACGAGTTCCTGAAGGGCCGCGAGGACGTCGAGAAGCTGCAGATCACGAACTCCATCGCGCACTTCCAGAAGGCCGCTTCGCTGGATCCGGCCTTCGCCTGGGCCGAGCTCGGCCTCGCGAACTCGGCGCCGACCGGGAAGGAGTTCTTCGAGCACCTCAACAAGGCCGTCAGCCTGGCCGGCAAGGCGTCGGACGGAGAGAGGCTCCTCATCCTCGCCACGGAGGCAGGCGCGAACACAGACGCGGCGAAGCAGAAGGAGTATCTGGACGCGCTCGTCGCGGCGTATCCGAACGACGAGCGGGCCCACTTCAACCTGGGTGGCTATTACTTCGGCCAGCAGCAATACGCTCAGGCGATCGAGCAATACAGGAAGGCGACGGAGATCGAGCCGGGCTACTCGACGGCCTACAACATTCTCGGCTACTCGTATCGCCAGACCGGCGACTTCGCCAGCGCCGAGAAGGCGTTTCAGAAGTACATCGAGCTGATCCCGAGGGACCCAAATCCTCACGACTCCTATGCCGAGCTGCTCCTGAAGATGGGCCGGTTCGAGGATTCCATCGCCCAGTATCGCAAGGCGCTGGAGATCGACCCCAACTTCCTCAACGCTCATCAGGGAATCGCCATGGACCTGCTCTATTCCGGCAAATCGGCCGAGGCCGAGGCGGAGCTGTCGAACATCACGAAGAAGGCCAGGACCGACGCCGAGCGCCGGACGGGCCTGCTCGCGCTCACGGTCGTTCACATTGACGGCGGAAAGATGGCAAAGGCGCTCGAGGACGTGGACAAGCAGTACGTTCTGGGAGAGAAGACCAACGACGTCCCGGCGATGGCCGGCAACAACGGATTGAAGGGAAACATCCTCCTCGAGATGGGCAAGCCCGACCAGGCCCGAGCGGAATTCGAACGCGGCCTGAAGCTCGTCGAAGGCTCGAACCTCTCACCGGAGGTCAAGGCCAACGCCGGGCTCGTCAGCCACTACAACCTCGCGCGCGTCGCGGCGGCGAAGAAGGACCTCGCGGAGGCGAAGAGCGAGGCGGACGTTTTCCGGAAGGGCGCCGAAGCCAAGAAGAATCCGGCCCAGGTCAGGAACGCCCACGAGCTCGACGGGATCATCGCCCTGGCAGAGAAGGACTACGACCGGGCGATCGCCGAGCTCCAGCAGGCGAATCAGCAGAATCCCCAGGATCTCTATCGTCTCTGTCTGGCCTACAAGGCAAAGGGCGACGCAGGGAAAGCGAAGGAGTCCTGCGAAAAGGCGGCGAACTTCAACTCGCTGCCTCAGGTCAATTACGCCTTCGTTCGCACGAAGGCAAAGGCCGCGGCGCCGGCAGCCGGAAGAGGCTGATCTCATTGCATCACTTCGACTTTTGCCGGACTCGCAATATGCTCTGACGCATGGCACGGCACGTCGCGATCGTCGGAGCGGGCGTCATCGGATGCGCGACTGCGCTGGAGCTCAAGCGGCGTGGGTTCGACGTGAGCGTCGTCGACCGTAACGGCGAAGCCGGGCACGGCACCACTTCGGCGTCGTGCGGCGTCGTGCGGCGGTACTACTCCCAGCCCGGCATGATGGCGATGGCCCACGAGGCGGCGTCCATATGGGCGGACTGGTCTCGTTACCTGGGCCCCATCGACGAGGACCTCGCGGTGTTCAAGCGGCCGGGCATGCTGTTCATCCTGCCCCGCGTCGACGAGACGGTCCACGTCCTCCTGGCCGAGATGAAGCGGGTCGGCATCAAGGCTTCCCTGCTTTCCCCCGACGAGGTGCACGAGCGGTTCCCCTATCTCGACACGGCGTCGCACTTCCCCGCCCGGCCGGTGTCGGATCCCGAGTTTGCCGAGTCTGGCAATCGCCCGATCGCCGGCGCCATCTTCGAGGAGGACTCGGGGTACGTCGTCTCTCCGAGCATCGCCACCAGCAATCTGCGGCGGGCGGGCGAGCGTGAAGGGGTGCGCTTTCTCCTGAACCGGCGGGTCGCGAGCATCCGCCCGGCAGGCGGGCGGCGCTTCCTCCTCGAGACGGAGTCCCGCGGGCCGATCGAGTGCGACGTCGTCGTCAACGCGTCGGGTCCGCATTCCAGCATCGTGAACCGGATGGCGGGCGTGACGCTCCCGCTGGAAACGCGACCGCTCCGCCGCGAGGTCCACATCCTTTCGAATCCGCTCTTCGGCCAGCCGGAGGGAGCCGGGGTTCCCGTGGTCGGCGACGTCGACGGAGGAGTCTATTTCCGGCCCGAGACGGGAGGCCGCGACATCGTGGTCGGCTCGACGGACCCCGAGTGCGACGCCAAGGAGTTCGTGACGGATCCCGACGAATTCGGCGACCGCATCACGGATCTCTACCGCGAGAGGCAATGCCTTCGGGCGATGCAGCGCTTTCCCGCGATGCGCCTCGGCCGTCCGCGCGGAGTCGCCTCGCTCTACGACGTCACCGTCCGCGACTGGTATCCGATCGTCGACCGGACGGACCTGCCGGGCTTTTTCGTGTGCATCGGCACGAGTGGCTCCTCGTTCAAGACGGCGCCCGTGCTCGGCCGCCTCACGGCCGAGCTCATCCAGCGCGCGGAAGAGGGGCGAGACACCGACCGGGACCCGGTCATTCTCGACCTGCCCCGCATCGGTACGTCGGTGGATACACGCTTCCTCTCCCGGCACCGCGGCGAGCTCGAGACCACGAGCACGGTCATCGGATAACACGCCGCCGCGATACGCTCCGTCGATCAATGAGTGAGCCATCCGTGACGGGTGCGAGGTGGTCGTCGCGGTTCGCGTTCTATCTCGGAGTCGTGGGCGCGGCCGTCGGGCTCGGGAGCATCTGGCGATTTCCGTACCTGGCCGGGACTTCGGGCGGGAGCGCGTTCGTCCTGGTCTTCGTCCTGGCCATCGCACTCATCGCGACACCGCTCCTCGCGGCCGAGTTCCTGATCGGGCGCCGCGCGCGGCGCAGCCCTCCGACGGCGGCCGGGGAAGTGGCCCGGCAATCGGGTCTCTCGGAACGATGGAATGCCATCGGTCTCCTGGGAACGGCCGCGGCGTTCCTCATCCTTTCCTACTACGCCGTCGTGGCCGGCTGGGTCCTGGCGTACACGTGGAAGTGCGCGAGCGGCGCGCTCTCCGGCCTGTCGCCCGCGGAGGTGTCGGCGCTCTGGCGCCGTTTCCTCTCCAGCCCCCTGGAGATGGGCGCCTGGCACCTGGCCTTCATCGCGCTCGTGGCCTTCTTCTCGGCGCGCGGCCTGCACGGAGGCATCGAGCTCGCCACCAAGATCCGGGGACCCGCCCTCCTCGGCCTGCTCCTCCTGCTCGACGTCTACGCGCTGACGGCCGGCGCAAGCCGGCGCGGTCTCGTCTTCGCGTTCGCGCCGAACTTCCGCGCGATCACTCCCGAGGTCGTGCTCGTCGCGATCGGGCAGGCCTTCTACGCGACCGGAGTCGGCATGGCGATGATGCTCGCCTACGGCGCATACGTCTCGCGTGGCACGTCGCTGGTGAAGTCCGCCGCGATCATCAGCGCGTCGATTCTCCTGGTTTCCCTCCTGGCGACGCTCCTCGTCTTCCCCCTCGTCTTTCATTACGGGATGAACCCCGCGCAGGGGCCGGAGCTCGTGTTCGAAGTCCTTCCGAAGGTCTTCGCCGAGATGCCCGGGGGCCGGGTCGTGGGAAGCCTGTTCTTCCTCCTTCTCGTCTTCGCCGCTCTCACTCCTTCGATCGCGGCGCTCGAGCCCGTGAACGCGCACCTCCTGCAACGCACGCGTCTCCGAAGGGTCCACGCCACTCTGCTGTCGGCGGGCGCCGCCTGGCTCCTGGGCATCGCTTCCGTCCTCTCCTTCAGCGCCTGGGCGCGCTGGCGCCCGCTGGGATTCCTGCCGGGGTTCGGAGCGAAGACCTGGTTCGACACCGCGGACTACGTGGCCTCGAACGTCCTCCTGCCGGTCGGAGCTTTGCTCACGAGCGTGCTCGTGGGCTGGCGCCTGGACCGCGCCGTCACGAGCGAAGAGCTCGCCGAGACGACGCCCTTCGCCCGGCGAGCCTGCATCTTCCTCTTGCGCACTGTCTGTCCGCTCGCGATCGTCGCCGTCCTCGTCGCCAAGCTGCTCGAATAGAGACGGGATCCTGTCGCGCAGGGGCTCGCCTTGTTGGAGTCCCACGTTCGGGGCGACACCAAAGGCATGTGAAGCATTTCGCGTCGCCCGGTTTCTGGGCGTCCTTCGAGAAGCTTCCCGCAAATGTTCAGGATCTCGCGCGACGGCCTCCTCACTCCACGTACTTGTAGCCCGTGCCCGTGTCGAAGACGACGACGCGCTCGCCACGGTCGATCTTGCCCCCGGCGACGAGCTTCTTGACCGCCTCCCACGCGGCACCGCCTTCGGGCGCGGCGAAGAGGCCTTCGAACGACGCGAGCTCGCCGGCGCCGCGCCGCATCTCGTCGTCCGTGACGGTCACGGCCTCGCCCTTCGACGCGTAGAGGATCTTCAGAATCAGATAGTCCGCGTAGGCCTTCGGGACGCGGAGGCCCGACGCGTACGTGTGCGCGTTCTCGAACCGCACGGACACCTCCTTCCCTTCCCTGAATGCCCTCGGGATCGGCGCGCAGCCTTCCGCCTGGACTGAGACCATCCGCGGGCGCGCGGAGCCGATCCAACCATGGCGCTCCATCTCGTCGAACGCTTTCCACATCCCGATGAGGCCGGTGCCCCCACCCGTCGGGTAGACGACGACGTCGGGCAGCAACCAGCCGAAGTCCTCGGCCAGCTCGTAACCCATCGTCTTCTTGCCCTCGACGCGATATGGCTCCTTGAGCGTGGAGACGTCGAACCAGCCCTCTGCGTCCTTCCTCTGCCCGACGATCCGGCCGCATTCGTCGATGAGCCCGTCGACGAGCGTCACGTGCGCCCCGTACGCTTCACACTCGATCCGGAAGACCTTCGGCGTATCTCTCGGCATGAAGACGTGGCACTCGAGACCTGCGGCCGCGGCGTATGCGGCTGCAGCGCCGCCCGCGTTGCCCGCGGTCGGCAGCGCCACCTTCCGGACGCCGAGCGCCTTCGCCATCGTGACCGCCGCGCCGAGGCCGCGCGCCTTGAAAGAGCCGGTCGGATTTCCGGCCTCCTCCTTGACGTAGAGCCGCGGCATCGCGTTCTTTCCTCCGAGCCGCTTCGCGTGGAGGAGCGGCGTCCCGCCCTCGCCCAGAGAAACGATGTCCTCGGGTCGTCGGGCCGGCATGAGCTCGTGCCAGCGCCAGATCGAGCGCGGACGGCCGGCCGTATCGTCTTTCGAGAGCGCCGCCGTCGTGTATTCCGCGAAGAGCGCTCCGCCGCAGCCGGCCTTCGTGCAGACGTTGTGGAGCTTCCCCGGGTCTTCCTGCGCGCCGCACCTCGTGCAGGAAAGCAGGGACAGATAGGAGAACGGCACGTCCCTGATCTTATGATCGAGGCCTCGAATGCGAGAGACGCCCCGTTTCCGCCGGGTCGATTTTCCGACCGCCGTGCTGTCCCTCCTCCTGGCCGGCGCCTGCGCGAGCACGTCTCCCGCCCCTCCCGCTCCCCTTTCCTCCGAAGAAAGGGCGCGCCTCGACGCCCTCGCGACGGACCTGGAGGAAATCAGGACCTTCCTGGGCATCCCCGGCCTTCAGGCGGCCGTCGTCCGCGACGGAAACCCCGAGTGGTCCCGGGTATTCGGAGGGATGGCTCCCGAAAGAGCGCTGCCGATCGGGAATTTGACGGAGGGCTTCACGGCCATCGCGGCGCTGAGCCTGGAAAGCCGGGGAAAGCTCCGCCTCGAGACGCCCGTGGCCGACCTCGACCCCTCCTTCAAGGGTCCTCGCACCGTCCTCCTCCGGCACCTTCTGTCCCACGCTTCGGAAGAAACGCCGGGGACGACGTTTCAGCACGAGAGCGAAGAGTTCGCGCGGCTGACGCGGATTCTCGAGAGCGCCTCGGGCAGGACATTCGCCGACCTGCTCGAGGAAGAGGTGTTCCGGCCGGCGCGCCTCGAGTCTACGCGCGCGACCGCGTCACTCACCGCCTCGGCCGGACTCACCTCGAACGCGCGCGATCTCGCACGGCTCGAGACGGCCCTGACGGGGGGTCGTCTCCTCGGGCCGGAGCCGCTCCGACGCATGACGTCGCCCACGTTCACGCCGAACGGCTTCCTCCCCTACGGCCTGGGCTGGTTCGTGACCTGGTCGGCGGGCGAGCGGATGATCTGGACGTTCGGGGAATCCCCCGAAGCCTCGGCGCTCTTCTTCCGGCTGCCCGACCGCGGTCTCGCGCTGATCCTCGTCGCGGAAGGCCCCGGCCTCTGTGCGCCCTTCCGCCTGTCGTACGCGAATCCGCTGCGTTCCTCGTTCGTCCTCTCCTTCCTTCGCCGTTTCGTCTCGCTCGTTCCCGACGCGTTGCGTCTTCTCGCGACCGACGAGGCGATCGACCGCGCGCTTGCGCTCCAATGGAAGCAGGATCCTCGAGCTGCCGCGGCCTTCCGCGCCGCGCTCGCCGCCCGGGATGCCTTCGCGGCTCCGGATCCCGCGCTCCTCTTCGGACTCGCGCGCACGAGCGAACCCGATCTCCTCGCGGCGGGGGAAACGATCGGCCGGCAGGTCCAGGCGGGCGGCTGGGACAACGCCCGGACGCTCCTCGACCTCGCGGTCCTCAACGCGAACGCGCACCGGCCGGCCCAGGCCAGGGACATCATTCGGGGTCTTCTCGCGCGCGAGAACGTGCGGAGCGTCTCGCTCCTCGCGGAGGCCCGGCGTCTTCTCGAGGAGGTTGAAAAGGCTTCCGCCCCGTGACGGGGAGCGCCCGTTTCCGGGCCGCGGCCGCTCTCGCCGCGCTCGTCGCGGCGCTTCTCGCGGCCCATCGGGTGCCGACCGTTCTCTCCGAAGCCACGGGCAGGTTCGAGGATCCGGACGCGATGTTCCACGCGCGGCGGGCCTCGCGCGCCGTGGCCGACGGCTCGTTTCTGCCGCCTCCCTTCGACCCATTCGAGAATTTTCCGCAGGGTGGCCGGGCGCTCTGGCCGCCGTTCCACGACGCGACGCTCGCTCTTGTCGCGCGGCTCGGCGGCTCGACCCGCGACGCGCCGGCGCGCGGGCTTCCCTGGGCCGCGGCGTTCCCGGTCGTCGAGCTCTCTCTCGCGGTCCTCGTGGCCGCAGCTCTCGCGCGCAAAACAGGCGGGGACGCGGGAGGCATCTCCGCGGCGTGGCTCCTCGCTCTGACGCCCGCGATCGTGCGCCGCGGCTCCTTCGGCGAGATCGACCACAACCTGACGGAGGTTCTCTTCGGCCTCCTTCTGCTCTATTTCGTATCGGAGCTTTCTTCGAAGGTGAAAGAGAGATCGCGGGGCCCGGGCGGTTTGCTGTTGTGGGCGGGCGGATGGGGGCTGCTCGTGCTCGTCTCCCTCGGCTTCTATGCCGGGCTCGTTCTCTCAGCGGGTGTTGCAGCCGCCGCGGCTTGCGCCGCGGAGATTCTCTCAGGAGGAGAGGAGAAGAATTTCTTAGAAGGGGAAAAGGAAGAGAGTGCGGCGGGGGCGAACCTCTCCGCTCTTGCGGCTGGCTTCGCGATCGCTGCAGCCCTGCTTCCGTTCTTCGCGGGACTCCGCGTGCATCCCGATCCCTCCGACCCCTGGCGCCTCGGCCCGCCTTTCGTGCTGCTCCTCTGCGCGGGCGCCGCAGGAACTGCGGCGGTCTCCCTCTCTCTCTTTCTCATTCGAAGAAAAACGGCGCTTCACTCTCCGAGGCCTGACTCGACTCGGCAAGCCCCCGCCTCCTTGATCCTCGCAGGCGGCGCTCTTCTGATCGGGGTCCTCCTTGCGGTTCTGCAGCCACGCCCCGCCTGGGGCGCGCTCGCGCGCGGCTTCGGCTTCATCGGGGCGCGCGACCCGTGGCTCTCGACGATCGACGAGTTCCGCCCGCTCGGGACGTCGGCGCTCGCTCTTCTCGCCGCGTTCCCGTCGGTGCCGGTTTTTCTCGTGACGCTGGTTCTCGCCTTTCGCGGCCTGCGGAAGATCTTTACCGAGAGGCGAGCGGAGGTCGCGCGCCTCTCGACGGCGGCGCTCGCTTTCTTCGTCCTCGCCCTCGCGCAGAAGCGCCTTCTCCCCCCGGCGGCGGCGCTCTCGGCTGCCGCGGCGGGCGCGGCGTGGATTCCCCTCGCACCCGCAATGCTCTGGGTCCGTCGGGGAGTCCTCGCCGCGGGGATCGTCGTTGCGACGCGGGCATTCCTCCTGGCGTATCTCTCGATCACGTTCTCGGGAACGGCCGCGCCCGTCGTCTCACCCGGCGAGGAGGCCGCGGCGGCCCTCGTGACGCTTACTCCGGCGCCGTCGAACCCCCCCGAATGGGGTGTCCTCGCGCCGTGGGACTATGGACACGACCTCCTCACGCGCTCGGGCCGCGCCGTGGCTCTCGACAATTTCGGCAGCGCGCACTCGGAATTTGACCGGGCGACGCGGATCTTTCTCGAAACCGACCCCGCGGAGGCCGTCGCCGAGCTCGACGCGCTGCACCTCCGATACGTCCTCGCCGTGTATCCACCAAACGTTCTTCCCCACGCGTCGCACTGCCTCGGGGAGGATCCGCGCAGGCTCTTCCCGGCTGGTTACAGCCCGGATCGCATGACCCCGTACCGTCCGACCGAGGCGGGCGCGCGCACGTTCCTGGTGCGCCTCCACCTCCACGACGGAGAGCCCCTCGCGGACGACTCGCCGGCCTCTCGCGCCTCTCTCCTTCGACTCCGGAAGATCTGGGAGTCGCCGGAGACGGGCCCCGACCCGGGCGGGCTCGAGGTGCCCTTCATGAAGCTCTTCGAGGTCCGCCCGCGCTGAGGGCGCGGGCGCAGCGCTTTACTGGTCGACGATTCCGAGCGCCTTCCCCGTCGCACAGTCGATCCTGAGAAGGTGCCTCGAATCGACGCCATACGACGAGTCGAGCTCGTATTGGTTGCCCAGGATCTGATAGTCGCCGACGCCGTTCTTCGAGCGCATCAGGTTCAGGGCCGTACCGTTTCGAGGGTCCACCATGGGGTTCCGGCAGGTCGTCCCGCTCGGCTCTTCCTTCTGGGCGAGCCCGCTCACGGCGACCATGAAGTGGTCGGGCAGGTTTTTCGCCTGAGCCACGATCGGCGACTCCATCGAGCTGCTCGAGGAGGCGCAGCCCGAAAGCGCCACGAGCGCCGACGACGCGGCGAGAATTCCGGCAACCCTCACGAGAGATCTGCTTCGCATGCGCGGACACTAGCAGACGCCGCCCGGCCGTTCACCGCGTTTCCGTCACCTTCCGGATGCCGCGCGGGCGGTCCGGATCGAGTCCGCGGATCAGCGCTGCGTGGTAGGCGAGGAGCTGCCCGGGAATCACGGAGACGATCGGCGCGAGAAGCTCGGGGACCTCGGGAACGGGAATTGCGTCCCTTCCGCGCGGTCCGATCCGGATGACAGGGCTCCCGCGCCGCGTCAGGTCCCTGCCGACGGAGCGCATCTCCGCCTCGGGACGCGTCCCCGGAGGCGATACGAGGATGACGGGGAGGTCTTTCTCCGCCATCGCGATCGGGCCGTGCTGGAAGTCGGCCGCCGAGAAGGGCTCCGTGAGCAGCAGCGCGAGCTCCTTCAGCTTCAGCGCGATCTCGAATGCGGTCGAATAATGCACGCCGCGCGCGAGGACGACGGCCCGCTCGGCGTGTGCGAGCTTCCGCGCGGCGCGCGCCGCGGCGGGCTCGGAGGACAGGGCCTTCCCCATGGCATCCGGCACGGCCCCCAGCGCCTCGAGCTCTTTTTTTCGGCGCGCGAAGGACAGGACGAGGAGCGCGACGGCCGCGAGCTCGGTCGTGTAGGTCTTCGTCGCCGCGACGCTCCGCTCCGGGCCCGCGTGCAGCGGTAGCACGTCGCGCGCGGCGCGCGCGAGCGGGCTTTCCGGGTCGTTTACGATCGCGAGAGTCGGCGACCCGTCGCGGCGTGCGGCCGCGATCGTCTCGACGATGTCCGGCGAGCGTCCCGACTGGGAGATGCCGATCACGAGCGCGCCCTTCAGGCGCGGCGGCATCCCGTAAAGTGTGACGAGCGACGGCGCCGCGAGCGCGACGGGGAGACGCGAGGAGAGTCCGAACGCGTACTGAACGTACCGGGCCGCGTTGTCCGACGTGCCACGCGCCGCGACGAGGACGAACGGAATGTCCGCGCGACGCCAGCCTGCCGCGAGGGCCGCCGCGTTCCTGCGCTCGCGGGCGAGAAGGCGCGCGACGGCCTCGGGCTGCTCGCGCATCTCGCGGTGCAGGACGGAAACCGCGCGGTCTTCGGGCATCGTGCGATGCTAGCGCAGCAAGATGTCGGTGCTCTCGCGCGGCGCAAGGAGGAAGCACAGGCGGAGGACGCCGCGATTCCTCAGGCCCGTCCTCCGGCCGATGGCATTTCGGGTCCTTCCCCGCGCGCTCCGGCCCACGCGCGTGTGGCGTCTCGCCGAAGCGCTGGCTCTCGGAGTTCGCGATGCCGAATTCGAGGTGCTCCTCCGACGGATCGACGCGGCCCCGCTGCACCGGGGCAACGCGGTCACCGTGTTCTTCGACGGACCCGCCGCATTCGCGTCGATGTGCGAGGCCATCGAGGCCGCCGAGAGCGAGGTCCTCCTCGAGGCCTACATCCTCAAGGACGACGCGACCGGACGGGTATTCGTCGAAGCCCTCGCGGCGGCCGCCCGGCGCGGCGTCGCCGTGCGTGTTCTCGCCGACGCGTTCGGCTCGAGCGACACGCGAAAGGAGTTCTGGCGTCAGATGGAGGAGAGGCACATCGAAGTGCACCTCTATCACCCGCTCGTTCCCTTCCTCTGGTATCAGCCGTACCGCGATCACCGGAAGATCCTCGTGGCGGATCGGCGCGTGGCTTTCACGGGAGGCATGAACATCGGCGACGAATACGGCTCCTCGCTCAAGGGCCGCGGAGCCGAGCTCTGGCGCGACACGCACGCCCGTCTCGAAGGACCCGCGGCATGGGAGATGGCCGTGGTCTTTCAAGAAGGGTGGGATCGGGCCGGCGGAAAGCCCTTCCAGATTGCCCCGCTCGAGCTCCCCGCGGCGGACGAGCCCCCGCCTCCCGGAGCGTCGATCCTCGTTCTCGACTCGAGCCCCGGCCGTGGTCACGAGGAAACGGCTTCCGTCCTCGCCGCGATGGGGGCTGCGGCGCGGAAGTCCGTCTGGCTGACGAACGCCTATTTCGCGCCGCGCCGCGCCGCGCTGCCGATCCTCGCCCGGGCAGCCGCGCGCGGGGTCGACGTCCGGCTCCTCCTGCCCGGGAAGAGCGACGTTCCCGTCGTGCGCCATGCCGGGCACGGTGTCTTTCGATACCTGCTCGAGCGAGGCGTGAGGATCTTCGAGTACGACACCTCCGTCCTGCACGCCAAGAGCCTCATCGTCGACGGCTTCGCCTCGATGGTCGGGTCGACGAACATGGACTTCCGGTCGTTCCACTTCAATTCGGAGTGCAACGTCGTCGTGCTCGACGAAGCGGTCGCGGCATCTCTCGAGCGTCAGTTCGTCGCGGATCTCGCCGGGTCGCGCGAAATCACCCTGGCCGAGTGGGACCGGCGTACGGCGCTTCACGAATTCGGCGACTTCTGCGCCCGCGCCCTCTCCCCCGTGCTGTGAGTTGCAACGTGACCTCGAGTGCTAGCATTTATGCATGGAGGCGTCTATGACTTCCCGCCACCTCGCCCGCCATGCAACGTCGCTTGCAGTTTTCCTCCTACTGGCGTTACAGACGCTCGACATATACGCTTCGTCGGCCGTATCGGAAGTCCCTGCTGACGCCGGCGTGCTTCGAGGCAGCGATGTAAACCGAACCGTCCTCTTCGTCCCGCTCTCGCGGCTGGTCGACGCGAGTGGACGCGTTGAACAGAGGTTTTTTCGGAACGGGGGCTACGAGCGTTTTCAAGCGTTCCTCGATAAGGCCGGGCCTTGCCGGCCGCTTCCGCCGAGTTGCCAACTGGGGTCCGGGGCGGTAACGACAGTAGCGCGCGGGCCCGCTTGGCTCAGCCGCATTGAAAGCACTTCTGTCACAACCAGGGTGCGCGTCATCTCGCGGGCACCCGGAGTCGTCCTTCAATCGTTCTCACCTGCCTTTCTCGTCACTGTGAGAGTCGAGGAGGTACTGCGAGCCCGTGAGAGTCCGGTGGCCGTGGGCGATCTGCTGACTTACCTGACATCCTCCGCGGATATCGAAGTCTCGGGTCGGCGCCTTTGCATCTCCGCTCCTGATGAAGTTCTTCCCCAGCCGGGAGATGAATTGCTCCTGACTGGCTTCACCGCGCCTGACTTGCCGTCCCATCTTGTCAATCAGCCGCTAACGGACGTCTTTGCGATCCGTGGGTCGACGGTCATTATTCCAACCGAGCATCAGGCCCAACCGCTGAGCTCGGTTCTCCGGTCAATTCGCGATCTCGGCCAATCGATCCCCACGGTGCGCTGATGCGAAGCATCGCCTATGTCTTGCGAGTCGTTTTTGGAATTGTTCTCTGGCTGCTCTTCCAAGCAACACCGGGGCAGGCGCAGGGATGTGCCACGAACGAGGGAAGAGGTGGCTATCCGGATGGGACAGGAACAGTTGCGGTTCATCCAACTGGTTCGGATCTTCCTCTCGATGGTATTCAGGGCGGCATCGACCTATGGAATAGTAGTTGCTCCAACTCGACGCAGCACAAGTACCCTGGGTTTGCGTTATCCAGTTCGGGAACCTGCTCTGCTGCTTGCGTCGATGTAGTATTTGTCCAAGGTCACAGTCCGACCCTTAACCCCGCCAACGGGCAGTACGCCCCAGCCAGCTCAAGTCCGGAGACGGGCACGATCTATATTTACTCTCAATATGGGAGCCCCTACTTCCTTCAGAATACCCCGCTGGATGCCCACAGCGTCGCTTACATGATCGGACATGAGCTAGGCCACATGCTCGGTCTGGGCGAGGATAGCTGCGCATTTGGCGTCATGAATGGCTCGCGTTGGCCCGCCGGAAGTTTCGAGGTCGATCCATCCGAGTGCGATATGGCAAACTTCTTGAATGTCACCAATTCGGAGCAATCGCCTCCCGGGCACGGATGCCCCGAAGTTTGCGCTGTCGATCCGGAATCGTGCAGCCCACTCAACACCTGCCAGAGTCCAATCATAGTCAACCTCGACGGAAAAGGACTCGAGTTTAGCGGTCCCGATGACCCGGTACGCTTCGATTTGGGCGCGCTCGGATATAAAGAGCTGATCACATGGACGAAACGCGGTAGCAGCGACGCATTCCTCGTGTTGGATCTAAACGGCAATGGCTGCGTAGACAACGGACGCGAGCTATTCGGGAACTACACACTGTTGTCTGATGGGCACATGGCAGGTAATGGCTATGTTGCACTAGCTCAGTATGATGAGCCTGCGGAAGGCGGAAATCGAGACGGAGTTATTGACAGGTTTGACGCCATCTATTCACGCCTGCGATTGTGGACTGATATTAATCATGACGGAATTGCGCAGGTCTCTGAAGTGGTGAGCCTAACCGATGCCGGGCTGGTAGCGCTTGATTTGAACTACCATCGAAGTGAGCGGCGAGACCGTTATGGCAATCGGCTGAGATTCATGAGCGACGCCTGGATCCGCAAGGGCGGCCACGAACAACGTACCTCGACGGCCGACGTCTTTTTCATCCGGTTGCAGTGATTTAGCGGTCGCGCGGTGAATGGTCTCCTACGCGCCTATGCCCTCGGCTTCGCCTTCGCTATTGCTCTTCCAGCGGCCAGCCAGACGATCACGACGATCGCCGGCGACGGCACGCACGCGTTCTCGCCGGACGGCAGCCTCGCGGCCACGTCCTCTCTGGCGCTCGCGCTCGATTCGGTCGCGAACGTCGTCGAGGACCGCGACGGCAATCTCGTCTTCTCGGAAGGCAACGCGGCACGCGTGCGTCGCATCCTGAGGAAGACGGGGGCGCTCGAGACGGTCGCGGGCAGCGGCCGCGCGGCATTCGCGGGCGACGGCGGCCCCGCCACGGCGGCGGCTTTGAAAGCTCCGTCCGAGATCGCGATCGACCGCCGCGGCAATCTCTACATCGCCGATGCCGCGAACTACGTCCTCCGGCGCGTCGACGCGAAGACGAAGGTCATCACGACCATCGCCGGCATCCGCAGGAACACGTTCACCGGGGACGGCCCCGCCTTGGAGATCGCCCTCGCGCGTCCCGGCGGTGTGGCTTTCGATCGCAAGGGCAGGCTGCTCATTGCCGACACCATGAACGCTCGCTTGAGACGGCTCGACTTCACGTCCGGGCTGATCGAGACGCTTGCCGGAAGCGGCGACATGGTTTTCAACGGGCGGCCGGGAAAAGGGCTCGAGACCGGCATGGCACGGTTGAGCGCGCCGAGGTCCGACCGCGCGGGAAACGTCTGGTTCTGTGCGACCGGGAACAATCGCGTCCTGAAGCTGGACGTAAAGACGGGCCTCGTCGAGGTGGCCGCGGGTAACGGGCTGAACAGGTACGGCGGGGACGGCGGGCCGGGGCCGGACGCGCAGCTCAACCAGCCCTCATCGCTCGTCCTCGACGGCGCGGACAACGTCTTCATCGCGGATACGCTGAACCACGCGGTCCGACGTCTCGACGCGAAGACGCGGATCCTGACGACGGTCGCGGGAGACGGCACGCCCGGTTTCGAGGGGGACGGCGGCCCCGCGGCGAAGGCGAAGCTCAACTTCCTCACCGGACTCGGCCTCGACGGCAAGGGCAACCTGTACGTCGTCGACGCGATCAACGCTCGCATCCGGAAGATAGAAGGCGTGGCGGTCCGATGAGCCGGATCGCCCTGGGAGATTCCATGAAAAGCGTCCTCGTGGGAGTCCTGGTGTCCGCCCTGGCTCCGGTCGCTGCTGCCCAGTCTCCTCCCGTGGCTCCCGTCGCATGGGCGTTCGCCGTTTCGGGGGATTCCCGCGATTGCGGCAATCTCGTGGTCCCCAAGATCGCCCGATCCATCGAGAACGAGGCCGCGGGTCCGCCCGCGGAGCTCTACTGGCACCTCGGAGATTTCCGGCGGATGTACGACATCGACTGCGACATCCTGAAGCGCCGGCACCCTTCCTACGACTGTAAGACCCGGCCACCGGACCAGCTCGACCGCTTCGAGATGGCGGAATACCTCGACACCGCTTGGGACGATTTCATCGAGCGACAGCTCGGAGCCTTCAAGAAGACGCCCGTCTTCCTGGCGATCGGGAATCACGAGCTCTACGGCAAGACTCGCGACGATTACCGGAGGACCTTCGGCAGGTGGCTGCTGCAATCCCCGATTCACGAGCAGCGCGTCCTCGACAACGCGAAGGGCGTCTTCTCGAGCGAAGGGAGCACGTACTACCGCTTCGTGAGGAAGGGAGTCGATTTCATCGCCCTGGACAACGCGGACGAAGCCGGTTTCTCGCGGGAGCAGCTCGTCTGGCTCACGCGTGTCCTCGCTGCGGACGCTGCGGACGTTTCCGTGAAGACGATCGTCGTCGGCATGCACGCGGCGCTGCCCTACAGCACGTCGCGCGGCCACGCCATGGACGCCACGTGCGCCGGACTCTGCTCCGGGCAGCAGGCTTACGATCTCCTCTACCGCGCTCAGGGCCTCGCGGGACCGCCCGAGAAGCGCAAGCACGTTTACGTCCTCGCGAGCCATTCGCATTACTTCCTGGAGAACATCTACGACACGCCCGAGCATCGCGGTCAGGTGCTGCCCGGCTGGATCATCGGGACCGCGGGTGCGCAGCAATACCGCGAGACGATCCAGTACGGGTACACCCGGATGGAGGTCCTCTCGGACGGCACGCTCCTGGCCCGCTTTCGGGAAGTCGGCGCCGACGCTCAGCCTCTTGCGTCGGGTCCCGGCGCGAAGGAGCTCACGGACTTCTGCTACCAGGTCAACAAGAGGCCGCCCGGCAACGACGCGTTCAAGGGCGACTGCGCCTGCGGCGCGGCCGGAAAGTAGGCGGCGGCCGCCTTCTCAGCGGACGGTCTCGTACCCGCCCGGCAGCCCATCCCTCGAAAGCACGAGCTGCCAGACGTCGTTGTAGCGAGCGCGGAACGAGCCCGCGCACGCGCGCAGGTAGTACGACCACAAGCGGTAGAAGCGGTCCGTGTAGCGCTCCCGGAGCCGGTCCCAGCCCGAGCGGAAGTTCGAGAACCAGGCCATCAAGGTGGGCTCGTAGTGCGGCCCGATGTTCTGCCAGTCCTCGAGGACGAAGAGGCCCTCGAGCGCCCCCGTGATCTGGGCCATCGAAGGAACGAGGCTGTTCGGGAAGATGTACTTTTCGATCCACGGGTCGCACGCGGCAGTGGACACCCGGCTCCCGATCGTGTGGAGGACGAGCAGACCTTCCGGAACCAGGCATCGGCGCGCGACGTCGAAGAACGTCCGGTACTGCCGGACCCCGACGTGCTCGAACATGCCGACCGACACGATCGCGTCGAAGGTCCCCGTGAGGTCGCGATAGTCCTGAAGGAGGAGCTGCACCGGTAGCCCGGCGGTTCGCGCACGTCCCAGCTCGAGCTGCTCTTTCGAGACGGTGATCCCGACGGCCGAGACGCCGTACCGCTCCGCCGCGAACGAGGCGAAGGAGCCCCAGCCGCAGCCGATGTCGAGAACGCGCATGCCGGGCGCGAGGCGCGCCTTCCGGCAGAGGAGGTCCAGCTTCGCCTCCTGCGCTTCGTCCAGCGTCCGGGCCGAGGCCCAGTACCCGCAGCTGTACGTCATGCGCCGGTCGAGCATCGTCTCGTAGAGGTCGTTGCCGAGGTCGTAGTGGCGCTCGCCGATCTCGAACGCCTTCGACCGGCGCCCCGAGCTCCTCAGCCGCGCGAGGACGATTCGTGGGAGATCGCGCCAGACCCGGACTTCACGCGCCAGATCGGCGGACAGCAGGCGGTAGAAGAACGTCTCGAGCTCCTCGCAATCCCACCAGCCGTCGACGTAACTCTCCCCGAGGCCGAGCGAGCCGTTCGCAAGCACGCGATCGCAAAAGCGCCCGTTGCGGATCCTGGGATCCCACGGCGCGTCTCCATCGAGCGTGATGCCGGCGCGCGCGAAGAGATCCTGGAGAACGAGTCTGCTTCCGGGTATCCCCGGCTCTCTCTCGGTGAGCCAGGAGGGCTCGGCGTTGGGGGCGGTTGGAGCGAATTCCATCGCTCTCTCTCTCGAAGCGAATTCTGTGCCGCGATTATCGCCGGTGTCAACGCCGCGCTCTCTCGGGAACTAGCGTCCGGCGGCGACGGCGCCGCGCGGCGAATCGATGCCGAGAGCTCGCGACGCGCGGGAGGCGACCTCGAGGAGGGAGACCGTCGCGGGACGGCGAGGCTCTGGGCCTGCCCCCGTCGTCTCGGTGCCGAAGGGGCTGCCCGGCTCACGAAAGTGGTTCGCGATGATTCCGTTCCGTGCCGGCAGCGCCCCCGTGATCGCGGCGACGTGGGCGGCGGGCGTCAGGGACGGCGTGACGTCCACGGCGCGCCCGGCGAGGAGGCCGCGCTGGGCGATCGTCGAGAAGCCGCCGGCCGTCAGCTTCCCCCGGGACAGAAGCTCGTTCAGCCTCACGCCGCCGAGACCATCGAACGAGATGACCACCGTGCGTCCCGCGGGTGCGGGTGGCGCCGACGCGCACCGCACGAGCGCGACGACGCCGAACGCGAGCGCCGCCGCTCGGCGCGGACTAAACCGACGAAGCCAGTTCCTCAAGTGAGCCTAGGGTGCCACGGAGATCGCCCCGAGAGGTTCCCGATCTGCTGTGCGCTGCGACGCAAGCCCTCGAGCCGCCCGAGCTCGGCGGCGACGCTCGCGTCGCCTTCGGCGTGCCGTGCTTTCGCTCGCTCGAGCGCGCTCACGGCGGACTGAACGGCCTCCGAGAGGCGTGATCGGATCTCGGCCTCGAGGCGGCGCCGGCTCTCGCGCACGCGCTCGATGAGGTCGTTCTGGATGCGTGCGCTGTTCGAAGAAAGGAGCCGCTCGAGATACGCGGCGGCGTCGCGGGAGACCGCGCGGCGAAGCGCTCCCCTCGTCCGGAAACGGTCCAGGATCCAGGAGAAAAGTGACGGCTGTGCCACCGCGAGGAGCTCCGTGTAGAACAGCCGGGACTTCGCCCGGAATCCGGCCTCGGGGCCCAGCTCTTTCGGGAACATCTCGAGTCCGAGCTCGCCGGACTTCAGGAAGCGCCGGAGAAACTCGTTTCCGAGAGTGAGGAAGCGTTCGGCGGCTCCGCGATAGAGCGCCTCGGCGGCCGGCTGCTCGGACGCGAGCCACGCGTCGAGGCAGCGCCGGGCGATTGCGACGGCCGCGTCCTGAGCCCGGGCTCGGAGCGGGCGGAGCGAGGTTACCGAAGCTGCCGTCTCGATCTCGCGCACGAGGTCCCGCACGGCCGATTCGAGAGCGGCGGCGAGAAACGTCTCGCGGTCTTTCTCGAACCTTTTCGTGAGCCGGTCGACCTCCGCCATCAGGAGATAGCCGAGGTCGGCCATCGAGCGCTCGGCCTCCGCCACCGACGCGGTGAGGCTCCCGATTCGTTTCTCCGACTCCGCGACCGGCCGAACGAGCGCGTCTCGCTGCTCGTCGAGCTCGGCGATCAGCCGCCCGAGAAACCGCTTGATCGCCCTTTGCTCGGCGTCACGCACGAGGGAAGCGCCCGAGTCGCGCGCGAGGCGGTCGAGCGCGGTTTCCAGCTTCTCCCAGTCGCGCGTCGGGCCCGAGAGGAGCCTCTCGGTCGCGCTGACCATCAGGAGGGGAGAGGGGCGCGGGCCCAGCCGCTCCTTCAGGACACGTTCCGTGAACCGGGCGGCTTCGGCCGACTCGACGGCCGGTAGCCGGTCGGCCTTGTTGAGGACGAAGAACAGGTTCTCGACGTGGCGCGAGACCTCCTCGACGAGGGCAAGCTCCTCGCCGGAGATGGGGGGGTCGGAGCCCAGTACGACGATCGCCGCGTCGACGTGCGGGACGAACGCGCGCGTCGTCGTCGTGTTCCCGGCGAAGACCGAGCCGATGCCGGGCGTGTCCACGAGGCACATTCCCGAAGCGAGGAGCGGGCTCGGCACGAAGACCTCCACCGCCTCGACGCCGATCCTGTTCTCCGAATTACTCTCCTCGGAGACGTAAGCCGCGAGGTCGTCCGGTGGGACGTCCCGCCACGAGCCTCCCGAGCAGCGCACCCGGGCCGAGAGGCGCTCGCCCCAGCGCAGGACCGTCGCGACCGACGTGACGGGCAGGACGCCCACCGGGAGGACCGCGCTGCCGGCGAGCGCGTTCAGGAGGCTGGACTTCCCCCGCTTGAACTGCCCGACACAGGCCACGTAGAAGCGGCCTTCCGCGACCCGCTCGGAAACAGTCGTCGCTTCCGAGGCGATCCGCGGAGCGCCTGCCTCGGACGCGAGCCGCGCGAGGTCCCGCAGGCCGGCGGCGGGGGGCGCTTCGGCCTCGATGAGCGGGCGGCTCGAATCCTGCTGCTGAAGCACGGGCAACTCCTACCTGAGGTAGGAGTCATCAGCCCTCGCAAGGCGGTTCAGGCGGACTCCATCGCCCTTCGTTCTGCCAAACTATACAGCGCGGACGATCCTCCCGCCTGGCGGCTTCGAGCTGCGGGGGGGTCAGTTCTGGATCAACGGGAGAGCGTAAAATGGACTCATGGGCGTCTCCTGCGAGCGCTTGAATCTGCTGCTCGTCGCGTTCGCGTTCTTCTTCGCATGCGTACACGGACCCGAGCGGCGTCACCAGAGCCCTGCGAGTTCCCTCGGCCTTTCTGGCGCCTGCTCGTTCGAGGCGGCCGCACCCGACGCTGACAACGGCAACCCCGAGGCTGGTCAGGAGTTCCACGAGAGCGCCGCGGCGGTCGAAGCCCTGCCGCAGGTTGGCTTCCGCACCGAATCGCGATTTGCGCGTCGCAACCTGAAGGACCCCCGCGAGGGACGTCTCGTAGGTTTCGGCGAAACCCCGCCTCCCCGGGCGGCGTAGCGCCCCGCGCCGGAACAGGCGCGCGCCTCGAGCTGCCCAACCCGCAGAGAAGAAAGGGGAATGTCCCTATGTCTGATCTCCGTCCGGATTCCGTGCAACCTCCACCCTCATCGTCCGTCCCCGTCCCTGACTTCACGCCGATCGTCAAGGAACGCCGCTCGCCCGTCGTCTTGATCCTCGGCGTGGTTGCGGCGCTCGCCGCCACGGTGCTCTTCATCCTCGCAAGCACAGTGTCGTGACTGTCACTCGTCAAGATAAGCGTGATCTGCTCAAGGTGGCGGCGTTCGTCGGCGCAGTCGTCGTCATCATCGTGCTGCTCAAGATGATTCTCGGCTATTGATGCGGGTCGGCGTGCGCTGGTTCCGCCCGTCACTCTTCC
This sequence comes from Thermoanaerobaculia bacterium, assembly GCA_963719225.1. Taxonomy (GTDB): domain Bacteria; phylum Acidobacteriota; class Thermoanaerobaculia; order UBA5066; family UBA5066; genus Fen-183. The sequence continues at coordinate 3,280,043 of CAVRAY010000001.1, forward strand.
TCTTTTTGTTCGTCCCGGCTTCCGCCCTGGCGGCGGAGGCCGGGGCGGCGCACACCGATCCCGTGTCGGGGCTCGTGCTCTGGCTGGCCGTGATCCTGATCGCCGCCAAGCTCGGGGGCGACCTGGCGGCGCGCCTCGGCCAGCCTTCGGTGCTGGGCGAGCTGCTCTTCGGCGTGCTTCTCGGGAACCTCGGCCTCCTCGGTGTCACGGCTCTCGAGCCGATGAAGACCGATGCCGGAATCGACATCCTCGCGCGTCTCGGCGTGCTGATCCTCCTCTTCGAGGTCGGGCTCGAGTCGACCGTTGGTCAGATGCTGAAGGTCGGCGCCTCTTCCCTCCTCGTGGCGGTCCTCGGCGTGATCGCCCCTTTCGGCCTCGGCTGGGCGGTTGGCGCCTGGCTGCTGCCGGACCACAGCGCGTTCGTTCACGCGTTTCTGGGCGCGACGCTGTCGGCCACGAGCGTAGGGATCACGGCGCGCGTGCTGAAGGACCTCGGCAAGTCGTCCAGTCGGGAGGCACGCATCATCCTCGGGGCCGCCGTCATCGACGACGTTCTCGGCCTCGTCATCCTCGCCGCGATCACGGGCATCATCGAGGCCGCGAACCGCGGCGGCGAGCTGTCGGCCGCGAGCATCGGGTCCATTTTCGTCAAGGCTGTCCTGTTCCTGGTCGGATCGCTCGCGCTCGGCGTCGCGTTCTCCAGAAAGCTCTTTTCGGTCGCATCGCGCCTCCGGGCGCGCGGTGTCCTCCTCGCCGCCGGTCTCGCCTTCTGCTTCCTGCTCTCCTGGCTCTCGAGCCTCATCGGTCTGGCGCCGATCGTCGGGGCCTTTGCGGCGGGCTTGATACTCGAAGAGTCGCATTACGAAGACTTCGTGGAGAAGGGCGAGCACGAGCTGGAGGAGCTCGTCCATCCCATCTCGCAGTTCCTGGTTCCCGTGTTCTTCGTCCTCATGGGGCTGCAGACGGACCTCCGCTCGTTCTTGCGCCCCGGGGTTCTCGGCCTTGCCTCGGCGCTCACCTTCGCGGCGATCCTTGGCAAGCAGGCGTGCGCCGCAGGCGCCCTCGGCAAGGGACTGAATCGCGTCGCGATCGGGATCGGCATGGTTCCACGCGGCGAGGTCGGCCTCATCTTCGCGAACATCGGCCTCGCACTCATGGTGAACGGCGAGCGTGTCGTCGATCCTTCCATCTACTCCGCCGTTCTCGTGATGGTGATCGTGACGACGATGATCACGCCGCCCGCGCTCAAGTGGGCGATGGAGCGCCGAAATAGCCTCTGATTGCCGGCGAAAGACGCCCGAAAAGGCCGCCGATGAAGGGTGGCTCCATCGCCGTCGTTGCGGATTCAAGTATAACGTCTCGCGCGTATGCGGCTCTCTCTCCTCCTCCTCGTTTTTCTCGGCGGCGGCATCGGCTCGGTGTGCCGCTACGCGATGGCCACGACGCTTCAGAAGAACTTTCCAGGCCCGTTTCCCGTCGGCACTTTTCTCGTGAACCTGCTCGGGTGCTTCGCGATCGGCCTCGTCGGGGCCCTCGGCCTCGAGCGCGCGGCGATCTCGCCCCAGGCGCGCGTCTTCCTGATGGTCGGAATCCTCGGAGGCTTCACGACTTTCTCGTCCTTCGCGTGGGAGTCGCTCGGCCTTCTCACGGTGAAAGACCTGCTCCGCGTCTCGCTCTACGTGGGCGGGTCCGTCTTCTGCGGGCTCCTGGGGGCGTTTCTCGGCCGTTCGATGGGGAGGATCGGCACATGAAGGACGTCACGACCGCGAAGCTGCTGCGCATCCACATCGGCGAGCTGGACCGGGCGCGGCATCGGCCGCTCTTCGAGATCCTCGTGGGCGAAGCGCGGGCGGCCGGCCTTTCGGGCGCGACGGTCCTCCGGGGCATCGAGTCCTTCGGCGCGTCGAGCGTCGTCCACCGCGCGCGGCTCCTCGAGCTCTCCGAGGACCTTCCGATCGTCGTGGAGATCGTGGATACGGAGGAGAAGATCCGGGCTTTCCTCGAGCGCATCGAGCCCATCCTCGACGAAGCGGCCTGCGGCGTCCTCATGACGATGGAGAGGGTCGAAATCCTGCGCTGGGCTCCGAAGAAGAAGGGGTGAATTGGGCGTGAAACCCGATCCGAGGAGAGATGACCGGCTGTCGTGGGCCTGCCTGTCGGACCGCGGGCGCGTCCGGCCGGGCAACGAGGACTTTTCGGGCGACCCCGACTCGCTGGCGGCGCTCGCGGGTCCGCGCGCGAATCTCGCCAAGCGAGGGGCCCTGTTCGCCGTGGCGGACGGAATGGGGGGCCATGCCCGCGGCGAGGTCGCGTCCAAGCTGGCCGTCGAGGTCCTCTTCACGACTTTCTACACGGGGCCGGGCGAGAGCGCCGAGAAGTTCCGGCGCGCGATGACGACCGCGAACACCGCCGTCAGGCGCGCGGGGGTCCTGGCGGCGCCGGAGAAGGCCGGGCCGGATCCCGGAGCCGCCCCGCTGCGGCCGATGGGCACGACGCTCGTGGCGGCCCTCGTCCTCGGCGAATGGGTCCTCTTCGGCAACGTCGGAGACAGCCGGGCCTATCTCTTCCAGGACGGGCATCTCGAGCAGATCAGCCGCGACCACACCTGCTTCGCGGACGAGGTGCGCCGCGGCCTCGTCACCGAGGAAGCCGTCGCCCGGCTGCCCTTTCACCACCTCATCACGCGCTCGCTCGGAGCGCGCGACGAGGTCGACGTGGACCTTTTCTGGCGACCCTGGCAGCCGGGCGCGACGCTGCTCCTCGCGACGGACGGACTCCACGGCGTCGTGGACGAGCTCTCGATCGCCACGATCCTCGCGACGCGCGAGCCCGCGGACGCCGTCCGGGCCCTCGTCGACGCCGCGAACGAAGCCGGGGCGCCCGACAACATCACGGCGCTCGTCGTCCGGAGCCTTCCTCCCGCGCCGCGCGAAAAGCGGGCGACCTAGAATTCCGCATGCGCGTCCTCGCGGGCACGAGCGGATTCAGCTACGACGGCTGGACCGGCACGTTCTATCCCGAGGATCTCCCTTCGAACGGGCGCCTGGGCTTCTACGCGACGAAGCTGCCCGCGGTCGAGATCAACAACACGTTCTACCGGATGCCGAAGCCGGAGCTCCTCGCGAGCTGGGCCAAGCAGGTGCCGGAGACTTTCCAGTTCGCGCTCAAGGCGTCGCAGCGCATCACGCACATCAAACGCCTCAAGGAAACGTCCGAGGAGGTGCGCTTCCTCGTCGGATCGGCCCGCCACCTCGGGGGCCGCCTCGGGCCGATCCTGTTCGGGCTGCCGCCGAACCTGAAGAAGGATCTGCCGCGGCTCGAGTCGTTTCTCGCGCTCCTGCCGAAGGACGTGAAGGCCGCCTTCGAGTTCCGCAACCCGACCTGGCTCGACGAGGAGGTCTTCGCGCTCCTAAGATCCGTCGGCGCCGCTCTCTGCATCGCGGACGACGAGAAAGGCGCGACGCCGCTCACGGCCACCGCGACGTGGGGATATCTCCGCCTGCGACGCGAGGACTACACGGCGGCGGACCTCGACGCATGGGCGGCGCGCGTCGGCGGACAGGCCTGGAGCGAGGCCTACGTGTTCTTCAAGCACGAAGAGGAAGGTGCGGCACCCGAGCTCGCGCGCCAATTCTCGGAGAGGTTCCCGGGCTGACCGATGAAGGTCGTCACCTGGAACGTGAACGGGATCCGGGCGCGCGAGCTGCAGGTCGTGGAATGGATCGAGCGCGAAAAACCCGACGTCCTCTGCCTGCAGGAGCTGAAGGCGGCTCCCGAGCAGCTTCCCCTTTCGCTCGTCGCACCCGAGGGCTACAAGACGTACTGGCACGGACACAAGGGTTACTCGGGCGTGGGGCTGCTTCTCCGCAAGGAGATGTTCGGGGACGACGTGAGCTTCACGCATCCGGACTTCGACCACGAGACGCGGGTCGTGGAGGCGCACCTCCCGGACTTCACGGTCGCGTCGCTCTACGTTCCGAACGGGGGGAAGGACTTCGCCGCCAAGCTCGCCTTCCTCGAGGCGCTGGAGCGCCGCGCGGCCACCGCGCGGACGGAAAAGAGGAAGCTCCTCCTGTGCGGCGATCTGAACGTCGCGCTCACGGACCGCGACGTCCACCCGAAGGAGCGGAAGCCCGGCGCGATCGGACAGCGTCCCGACGAGCGCGCCCTCGTCGAGAAGATCCTCGCGCAGGGACTCGTGGACACGGGCCGCGCGCTCGACCCCGGAAACGATTCCCTGTTCACGTGGTGGGCGCCCTGGCGGCAGCTCAAGGAGCGGAACATCGGCTGGCGGCTGGACTACCTGCTTGCGAGCGAAGCGCTCGCGTCGCAGGCGTCGGCGACCCGGGTCTACCGCGAGTTCGGGACCAGCGACCACGGTCCCGTTTTGCTCGAGCTCGGCTGAGAGACGTCGAGGCGTGACGCGCGGCTAGACTCCCGGGCGATGGCGTCTCCGCGCATCCGCGTCACGGCGAGCCCCGGCTGGGAGGTCCTGCCGGCCGCGGCCGCCCTGCGTGCGCGCGCGGCCGAGGCCGATCCCTTTCTGGAACGCGTCCTCGGAGACGGGCGCCTGACCCTCGAAGGAGTCCGCTCCGCGCGACCGCGCCGCGGCGCGCCGACCAGCCCCGGCGCCCTGGAGGCCGAGATCGAATCGCCCGCCCCGGAGGGGTGGGTGGTCGTGGCCCGCCATCCTTCGGGCGCCCTGACGTTTCATTCGGCGACCGAGATCGACCGGGGGCTCCGCCGGTTCGAGGTGCCCCTCGCGCCGCCGCCGCTCGCGCTCCGCGGACCCGGCGCCGTCCTCCGCGTCTTCTTTCTACGGGTCGCCGGTGCCGTGGCCGGCGCTCTCCTGCCCGCGCTCGCGCGGGCCTGGGAGAAGAGACGTTTCGCCGAGGCGCACGTTCCGCTCGGCCTCGTGCGGCTCTCGGCCCAGGCGGGGAAGCTCGTCGCGACGCGCGCCGCGAAGTCCTCTCTGCCCCATACGGAAGAGCGGAGCCTGCTCTTTCTCCACGGCACGTTCTCGCATGCGGCCGCAGCTTTCTCCGACCTGGGCTCCGACGGCGCCTTCGAAACGCTTTCGAACCTCTACGGTGGGCGCGTCTTCGCCTTCAACCACATGTCTGTGGGGCGCTCGCCCGAAGAGAACGTAAAGGCCCTTCTCGAGGCGATCCGCGGCGCCTCCCTCTCCTCTCTCGACGTCGTGACGCACTCGCGCGGCGGCCTCGTCCTCCGCCTTCTCGCGACCTCGACCGGAGCGCCTCGGTTGAACCGCGCCTTCCTCGTCGCGTCGCCGAACGAAGGCACCCCGCTCGCCTCGCCCGCGCGCTGGGACAGGCTCGCCGCATGGCTCGCGAATCTCGGTGAGATGTTTCCGGGCGGCGCGCTCGCCTTCGGACTCGACTTCGCGGCGGAGGCGATCGTGTGGATGGCGTCGCGTGCCGGCGGCAGCCTGCCGGGTATCGCCGCGATGGATCCGGCCGGCGCGTTTCTGGAAAGCCTGAATGCGGCTTCGAAGCTGCCTTGCGAGGTCGGGGCCGCCGTCGCGCGCTACGAGCCGCGCGGCAGCGCGGCCCGGCGGCTCCTCGACGCGGCGGCGGGAGTCTTCTTCGAGGACCCGAACGACCTCGTGGTTCCCACGGAGGGCGGAACTCGCCTCGGCGCGGCACCCGCAGTCCCGGCGGAGAACGTCGTTCGCTTCGGACCGGGCGGCAACGCGGGCGCGGCCACCGGCGCGATCGTTCACCATCTGAATCTCTTTGGTCAGAAAGAGACGAGAGAGGGAATCAAGAATTTCTTGGAAAGAAAAGAACGAGAGAAGAGACCGTATTCCCCGGATGTCCGGAGTCAAGGGCGCGCTGCGCGCGCCGCGAAGCGGTCGAAGACCCTTGACACCGGACTTCCGGGGAGAAGATTTTCAACTATCGGCGGCCGCAAAGCGGCCGCCGCATATAAGAAATCCTCTTCTCCCCGGGGCGGCCGCAAGGCGGCCGCCTCTGCCTCTTCCTCTTCAGCAGAATCTTCCTCTTCCTCTTCTACTTCCGCGCGTGCGCCGCGCGCTGCGCGCCGCTTCGAGCTCGTGCTCGTGGGCGGGCGTGGAGGCGCGCCCGCCCACCTCCTCGCGAGCTTCGCGGGCGCGCGCGTCGTGGAGCCCTTCGAAACGAAGGGCGGCGCCGCCGGAGAGCGCATGCGCGTCATCATCGCGATGCACGAGCGCGTCCTCGCGGCCCTCGGAGGCGGCGGAGCGGAGCCCCTGCCCGCAGCGAAGGAGCTTCGCGAATACGGCGCCGTCCTTTTCGAGACGCTCTTCCCGGGCGCCGTGAAGCGTCTCTGGGACGAGGCGCGTGCCGCCGCGAAGGGCGCGCTCGAGGTCGTCTTCACGCCCGACCTCGACTGGATCGCTGACAAGCCCTGGGAGCTCGCGTGGGACGCGTCGCGCAGGCGCTTCCTGGCGGACGACGCCGTCCTCGTGCGCGGCGTCTTCGGAGCGCCGCCGTCCCCCGCGCCCCCGCCCGGCCGCGGGCCCCTCCATGTCCTCGTCGCCCTCGCCGAACCGCGCGACACGGGGCCCGTCGCCGCGCGGCAGGAGTCCGCCGCGATTCGCGCCGCTCTCGGGCCGCTCGTCAAGGCCGGACTCGTGCGTCTCGAGGTCCTCGCGTCGACGTCGCCCTCGGGGCTTCACAGGCGCCTTTCGGCGGGCCGCGTGGACGTCCTGCACTTCGTGGGACACGGGGCCTTCGACGAGAAGGAGAAGACGGGCTCCCTCTTTCTCGTGGACGCGCGCGGGCGCTCGCTCGCGGTCGACACCGACCGCATCCTGCGCCTCCTCGCGGGACGTGCGCTGAAGCTCGTCGTCCTGAACGCGTGCGAGACCGGCCGCGGAGGGCGCACCGATTTCCTGAGCGGTGTCGCACCGGCCCTGGCCGCCGGGGGAATTCCGGCGGTTCTCGCGAACCAGTACAAGGTGCTGGACGCGTCCGCCACGGCCTTCGCCCGTCACCTCTACTGGGCGCTCGCGAAAGGCCACAGTCTGAGCGCCGCCGCGCGTGAAGCACGGGTCGCCGTCTCGTACGCAAAGGGCGCCGAACCCATGGACTGGGCCGTGCCCGTGCTCTACGCGCGCGACACGTCGCTCGTGTTCCGCCGGCCCGCCCGAAAAACCTGACCGGCGAAGATTCCGACACGGTGCTCGTGGGAGTGGGTGCGGCTTTCCACGGTCCGATTCTTCAACGCAGGACGGTCGTCGTGTCCGAACGGACGTGCGCGACACCGATCGCCAGCTCGACCGGCTGCGAGGTCGGAACGTGCAGGATTCCGGCTCGCGGGAAGTCGAAGCCGGTGCCTGCCGCATTCACGCGGACGGCGCGGACTTCATAGTCACCGGGCTCGAGCACCTGAGGCGCGAAGAGGACCTCGCCGGCGGCGGCGGCGCTCGTTCCCGCCGCTTCCGCGAGGAGCATGCCGGGGATCGGGATTCCCCCGCGCCAGAACTGAAGCTCCGCGAGCGATTTCACCTTGCCGTCCGCGTCTCGAACCGTGAGGCCGTAGAACGGCGCGGGAGGCGCGAGCGCGATGGGCGCGGCGCAGACCTCGAGGCCCTCGCATCCGCCGACGGCGGGAAACCGGGACGCCGACAAGCTGAATCCCGGCGCATACACCCAGAACGGCAGGCCGGCCCACTCTTCGCCTGGAACCTTCAGCTCCCCTTTCGGGTCCGCCGTGCCGATTTTCCTGAAGGAGATGAAACCTCGAGTCGAGTTCAGGGCGTCCAGGCCGGCAATCGTCGCCCCCGGGAGCGGCGCGCCGCGCGAATCGGTCACGCGAACGAGGATTTCGTCCGACTTGTCGAGCCAGATGGTCTCCTCGTGCGCGTCTTCCTGGGCGAGATCGAGCCGGAACGGTTCCCTTGCGGCCAGCCCTTTGCAGCGCGGCACGAGCTCGACGGATCCAGCCGAGAGGCCGTCGAACGCGATCCTGCCCTTCTCGTCCGACTTGAATGTCTGGTAACGCCCGCCCCCACCCGTCATCAGAAGTTTCGCGCTAACGCTGCAGTCCGCGACGGGGGACTCCGTGCGCCGCTCCCGGAGGACGACGTCCACCGAGCCGACGTGGATGACGATGTCGACGGGATCGAGGCTCGGACCGCGCTCGAACCAGTCGCCCCGCCCGGCCGGCTTTTCGGACTCGGCCATCAGCGCAACCCGGCGTCCCGGCGGGAGAAGGAGCGAGATCTCGAATGAGCCGTCCGGCGACGAATGCGTCGTTCCGATCCCCGAATCCTGCGGCGTTCCACGTTCGAAGAGGAATCCCGCCGAGATCGTCGCCTCGACGGGCGTGTCGTCCTTCAGGTGGACCCGGCCTCGAAACGTCCGCCTCAGAACCTGCACAGTGGTCCGCGCGACATCCGGATCCTCGCTCCGGCCCGAGACGTTGACGAATTCCGAAGCTCCCCGGACTCCCCACAGCTCCAGGAATGCCCGGTAGCGCCCTGGCGCAAGCGGGCCGACGCGCGCGAACGAGTCTTCTCCGACGTCGCGCCGGATCATCCGGGTCTTAATCCTCGCCGGATCGCAGCGATCCTTCTCGGTCTCACAGCGCAGAAGCTGGATGGCTGGGCGCGCGTCCTCCGGCTTGACGTCGAGGCCATCCACCGCAATCTCGAGCTTCTGGAGTGGAGCGAGGAAGACGTCTCGCCGCCCGGCCTCGAACCCTTCGGGAAGGTTCAGCGTCGTCGACCTAAGTCCCATGGCTTCGACGACCAGAGTCGTTGCCTTGCGCGGGAGCGCACCAAGCCGGAGGATCCCGTCCGGCCCGGTCGCCGGAGCTTTCTTGCCGAGCAGTTCTCGCGGAGCAGGCTCCGGGCTCGATTTGGCGCCCGCCGGCGCCGCGAGCGTCGCCCCTTCGATCGGCTTCCGGTCGCTTCGCACGAGGACCCGGAGGATGACTTCGGCGTGCGCATCCTCCGGGTCTCCGGCTCGAACCTGATTCGCCAGAACCAGGTGAAGCACGAGGACGGTGGCGCGCGGAAGGGTGAACCTCATACGCCCTCACGACTCTATCGGACAGGCAGCCCGGATGTCGAAGGCCGCTTCGTACCTGAGATCGAGTCTCTATAATGGCGCGGCCCCCGGTCGAGAAAGGAGTAGCGATGAAACTGTCTCGTCCTCACCTGCGCCTCTCCATGGCCGCCGTCGCAATCTGTCTCTTTCCTCTCGCCTTGCCCGCCACTGCGCAGACGAAGGTCGGCGATACGAAGGACGCCTGCGACGCATCCCACGTCGTGAAGTTCCAGGCAATCGATGGAACCGCGACCGTGAAGGCCCCTGGCTCGAAGTCCAAGGATCTTCCGGGCCTGACGCGGGAGATCACGTGGTACTGCGGGGGAACCCGGGAACGGAGCGCGAACGACGAGCAATTCGACCACGTGAAGCTCTTACGCGCGAAGAACGGCGCGATGCAGTGGACCTTTTTCCGCAATGCGAAGCCAGCCGGGCCGACGGGCTCGGAAGTCCCTCCGGACAAGGACGGCACCTCGGGCCTCACGCGGGTCGGTGAGAGCAACGACGCCTGCGACGCCTCGCACAAGATCGCGTTCACGGCGAAGAACGGGGAGCGCGTGCGGCTCGCGGCGGGAAAAACGGAGCTCGTCGAGCTCGAGGGCCTGACCCGCGAGATCAAGTGGAAGTGCGACGACAGCTCGGAGCGCGTCGCGAATCCGAACGAGTTCAACTGGGTGCAGGTCGAGCGGGCCGGAAACGGCGCGATCCACTGGGTCTTCTACCGGTCTCCCTCGATGCTGCATCCCGGAAACCGGAAGGCCGGCCCCGCCGAGAACGACGCGAGCTTCGGCGACTTCATCCACAACATCCCGGGCGACGTGACCGTGGCGCTCGCCGGGACGAAGAAGGTCTTCCCCAATCCCGGCGTCCTCAAGAAGCAGATCGACACGACGTGGGACGGCCTGAGAGACACGATCAAGGCGAAGGTCGAGGAGAAAGCCACCGATCCGAAGGTCAGGCTGAACTCCGTAACCCCCGCGTCCTCGGCGACGTCCGATCTGAGGATCGCGAAGACCGCCACGGGCGTCACCCTGAAGTACGTCGTCCATGGGAACAAGGCCACTGGCACGTATATCCAGAAGGACCCCGGCGTGGACGTGAACTTCGTCGCGACGTTCGACGTCGAGGTCGCGCTTCCCTTCGCGGGCTCGCAGCGCCTTTCCAAGCTGAAGGTGGCCGACGCGCGGGCGTTCGCACACCACGTCGAGATCGCGGGCGACGTCCCGGGCGACGCCCTCATGGTGGGGTTCGCCAAGTCGCGGGTCCGCGCGGTGGAGACCCGGCTCGACGCCGTCTCGTCGGACATCACGAAGGAAGTGAACGATTCGCTCGCCGGAATCCTCGCGCTGCTGAAAGCCGTCATCCCCGCGAACTTCACGCTCGCGTCGATCGGCATCGACAAGGCGGGCACGCTGCTCGTGTGCGCGAAATCGTCGGCGAGCCAGTCCTGCACCTTCCCCGCCTCCTCCGCGCGGCCCGACTCCCGGGCCGTGCTGGGCCATTCCGCCGATCAGTGCAGCGCGGGGAAGATCTGGCTGTGGGACGCGGAACGAGGCCGGTTCGTCAGCGTCGCCAAGGGCGCGAAGGACGTCGTCGTCGAGCTGGGCAACCGCCGCTTCGAGTGGTTCTGCGGCGGCGACGCGCAGGCGGACGAGAACAACGACGAGTGGGCGAGCGGCGATCCGGGGACGTTCGCGGTACGCGCGTCCCGCGATGCTTCCAGCCGCGAGATCAAGTGGGAGTTTCTCTCCTGGAAGTGACTTGTTCCGCCGTGGCTTCGAGCCGAAGGCGGCGTAGGGCGAAACTTCAGACGCTGACCCTTTGAATGAATTCACAGGTCAGGGTCACGGTCTCCATTGGCGACGTCCCTCCAGGATTGCCCTTGAGGACGCCGACGTGGATCCGGGTCGGCCAGGCATTTTCCAGATAGTACCGGGCCACCGGCTTGCCGTCGGTGCGGTGGAGCACCAGGAAGCAGTTCTTCTTGGCCGCCGTCGAAGCTCCGCTCGCGGCCAGCTGCCAGGCGATGTGGCGGTCGTCGTTGCTCCGGGGACGAATGAACTTGAGAATGGTCGAGGTTCGAACCCCGGAGAATCGATTGATGAAAACCGATTCGCTCTCAACGCTTGAAATGTAATCGACGGAGCCGGCCTGGGTGCTGATGCTTGCAAGTTGCGTGAAGGAGGCGATCTCGCGTCCGTCCTCGATCAGGCTGAATCTTGCGGCGGCGATGGGCGGCATGCTCCAACGCTCCTACGAAAAAGTATAGCCGTGATTCAAGGGCGTCGCGAGTGCGTGGGAATGGACCCCGGCCAGGGTTTGCGTGCGAACGGCGCGAGCGGAGATCCGGGGACGTTCGTGGTGCGCGTGTCTCGCGATGCTTCCGGCCGCGAGATCCGGTGGGAGTTTCTTTCCTGGAAGTGACCGCCTTGCTCAGTCCTCGCCGTTCTCGTCCTTCGCCGCGCGTTGAAGCGCCTGCTTGAAGCGCGGATCGCCGTGCAGCGAGTCCAGATCGTCGTCGTGCCGGATCTGATTCGGTGAGTTGTAGCCCGCGTCGATCGCCTGGAAGAGGCGCTCGAAGGCCTTGTCCTTCTCCTCGAGACGCGCATGGGCGCACGCGAGGTTGTAGAGCGTCGCCGGTTTGCGATAGCCGAGCTCGAGAGCGCGCGTGAACGCCGTGAGCGCCTGCTCGGGCCGCTCCGCGAGAAGCTGTGCGTATCCGAGGTTGTAGTGCGCGCGGCCGCTCTGGGGATGCGCCTTCGCGTACGCCACGTAGTGCGGCACCTCCTCGCGCCAGGCCGAGCGGCGCCGGAAGAGGCGCGAGACGCCGGTCTCGAAGTTCGACATCGAGAGGGCGAGGTCCTCGGCCTTCTTTCGGAGCTGCGCGAAGCGGGGGTCGTCGTGCAGCGTGTCGAGATCGTCGTCGCGCCCGATGAGGCCCGGGTCGTCGAAGCCCGCCTCGAGGGAGGCGTCGAGCGCGTCGAGCGCCTGCGGCACCTTGCCGGCCCGCGCGAGCGCGCACGCGGCGTTGTACGTCGAGGCGCCCGTGCGATATCCGAGCGACGCCGCCGTGCGGAACGCCTTCTCGGAGAGGTCGAGCTTCTCGGCGTTGAGGAGCTCCCTTCCGGCTTCGTACCAGCGGGCTCCGTTCTTCGAGCCCTCGGCCGAGAGCTTTTCGAAGCGCTTGACGGCGCGCACCGTATCGGCCGTCTTCCCCTCCGCTTTCGCGGCGCGCGCCACCTTCTTCAGCTCGGCGAAGCGCGGGTCCCGGCGCAGGGAGTCGAGATCGTCGTCCCTCCCGAGGTAGGACGCGACGTCGAAGCCTAGCTCCATCGCCTTGTTCAGCCACGTGAACGCTTCGTCCTTTCGCCCGGCCAGCGCATAGGAGCAGGCGGCGTTGTATGCGGCGGTGTCTTCCCGATAGCCCAGCTCCGCCGCTTTGCCGTAAGCCTCCGCCGCCTCGAGGAAGTTATCGTCGTGATAGAGCTCCCTGGCGTGCGCGTATGCCGCCGATCCGCTCTTGTCTTTGCGGTTGGCCGCGAAGACGACGACGGGGACGGTCTTCACGGCCGCCGCCTTCACCTTCGGGCAAGGGGCCTCCGTCGGAGCCGCCACGGCCGCGACGAGAGGCTCGTCGCCCTCCGGCAGGGCCGCCATCGCGGGCCGGGCGACACCGGGCACGGCCGCGGCGAGCACGAGCGCGGCGGCGATTCCAGCGGCCGCGAGCGAGGCCGTCAGGATCCGCGAGGGCGCCCGGCGGCGCCGTTCGGGATCGAGAATGGCGCGCACGCGCTTTTCGAGATCCGAGGGGCGCGCCATCGCGAGAACGGGCATCTCCTCCGCAGCTCCGAGCCCCTTCACGATGCCGACGAGATGCGAGGCGTAGTCGGATGCCCGCGTCCCGTTTCCGAGCACGAGATCGTCCGACGCCTCCTCGGCGCTCCGCTTGAGATGCCGGGCGACGACGTGAACCAGCGGATGGAACCAGTAGGCCGCGGTCGTGACCTCGGCGACGAGAAGCGCGCCCAGGTCGCGCCGTGAAACGTGCGCGAGCTCGTGCAGGAGGACGACGCGCAGCCGCTCGCGCGGCCACGTGCGCGCGGACTCCGGCAGCACGAGAACGGGACGAAAGAAATTCGCCGTCATCGGCACGAGTGCTTCCGGCGAGAGGAGAACCGGGACGGTCCGGTTCAGGCCGAGCCGCGCGGACGCCTCCACCGCGAGAGCCTCGAGGTCCGAATCTCCGGCGGGCCGTGCGTTCCGGATGAGCGTCCGGGCCCGATGGAATCCGACGGCCAGGGCGGCGAGCGGCACGAGGCCGCCGAGGAGCCAGAGAAACGCCGCGACCTGCGCGAATCCGAGATCGGGGGTCGTGAAGGCCTTCCGGGGACTCTGCGTGAAACCGGGCTCCTCGAGGGGAGGCACCTGTACGCCGACGCGCCCGGAGAAGCCCGCGAGGGCGACCGGGACCTCGGATCGCTCGGGAAGCGCGGCGCGCGTCTCGGGCAGGGGCCTCGGGGCGGGGGAAAGCAGCGGGATCTCCCAGCGCGGCAGGACGAGCCCGAGCACCGGCACGGCGAGCGCGAGAGCGAGACCGAGGAGCGCGACGAGATGGCGGCTCGCCGCCGAGGCGCGCGCGAGCGCCCGGAGGGCGAACGCCGTCACGAGGAGAAGGAGCGTGGCCTTCACGAGTGAGGCGGCGAGGAACGCGTTCATGTCAGCGGCCCTCCTTGCGGGCGTCGGCGATGAGACGGGAAAGGCGCTCGAGCTCTTCCCCGCTCAGCGGGTTCCTGGATTCCAGGAGCATCGCGGCCACGGCCTTTTCCGTGGAGCCGTCGAAGAACGTCTGGAGAAGGTTCTGAAGCGCCGATCGACGCGCCTTGTTCCTCGGCACGATCGGGCGGTAGACGTAACGCCCGTTTTCGAGGACGTGCGTGAGATGGCCCTTGTTCTCGAGAACGCGCAGCATCGCGCGGACCGCGGAATAGCCCGGAGGATCCGGAAGCCTCTCGAGCACCTCGCCGGCCGCGGCCCGGCCCTCGCGGTACAGGATGTCCATGATCTGGCGCTCGCGCCGGGAGAGGTGGAGCTGGTCGGGCGGGTTGATCGTCTTGGGCATGAAGTTCTCCAGAAGATTTTCTTGGAAGGGTGAGAGAAATCCTCCTTGCCTGCTAGAAAATTAGCATGTGCTGGAAAAATAGCCCCCGGTCCCGGGTCTGTCAAGGGACGAAAGCGCCTTTTTCATGCCTGGAGATACGCGGAGACGGGCCCGCAGGTTTCGCCCGGCGGGAGGATCGGGCCGTCCCTACTTCGCTGCCAGCACCTTCTGGACGCGCGCCGAGAACATGGCGAACATCTTCCCCCCCACCGCCGTGTTCCTCGCGACCCATTCCGCGTTCTGGAAGGCGTACGGGGACACCTCGCGCCGGAACTCGCCGAGGTACGGGTCGACCCGGGCGAACAGGTACATTCCCTCGCCGTTCGACTCCATGAAGTAGTCCGCGTTCACGATGCCGTGCTTCACCAAGCCGTAGACCATCTCCCAGTAGGTCGTCGTTTGGCGCCAGGCCGCGTTGAGGGGGTGGTCGGCTTTCGTGACAGCCTGGACATCGGCGAACGATTTCGGCCAGAAGTCCCGGTTGATCGCGTTGCGCGAGTCGCGCATGACGCTCTCGCGACGAAGCTCATAGGCGCGGAACGCGAGTTCGGCGTCGTGGTGGTCGGGGTGTTCCTTGCTCATGGGCCGGAACTGTAACGCACCGACTCGCGGCCGGGTCAGCCGCGGATGGGCGTATAGCCCGTGCAGAAGTGATCGACCATCCTCAAGTCAACCGTCGGCCGGGGCGTCTGCCCGTTCGAGCGCAGCCGGAAGATCTCGAAGCGCACGCCCGGCCTCGCGACCGCGCGGACCTCGAGCCGGTGGATCGCGTCGGGCGTGACCGCATAGGGACCACATTCCTCGCAGTCCACGGAAAACCCCCGCTCGGAGGAGGCGAAGAGGACGTGCTCCTCTCCCACCGAAGCCGGAAAGCCGCAGAGGAAACACGCGCGGGAGGATGGATCCGCGACCATTCGATCCCGAGTCTACGCCGCGGACTGCGGCATGCTACGTTCCCCACCATGAAGAAGCCCGCCGACGGCGTCGCTATCCTCCTTCCCCTCATGGCCCTCCTCCTCGTGCGGTCCCCACGGGCCCGCGCCGCCGAGCCGGCCGCCAGAACGCCCTATCCGCCGAGCCGGACCGTGAGCGTCACGGACGTCCTGCACGGCGTTCCGGTGAGCGACCCTTATCGCTGGCTCGAGGAAGCGAAGCGACCCGAGGTACAGGCCTGGATGAAAGCGCAGGACGACCTCACGCGCCAGCGCCTCGCCTCCCTGCCCGGGCGCGACGCGATCGCCGCGCGGCTCAAGGAGCTCTATTACATCGACTCCGTCTCCGCCCCGCAGCACCGGGGAACCCGGTATTTCTTCACGCGGAAGCATTCGGACAAGGAGAAGAGCGTCGTCTACTGGAAAGAAGGACCCGACGGAGCGGAAAAAGTGCTTTTGGACCCGAACACCTGGAGCGCGGACGGAAGCGCCTCTCTGGGCGGATGGCAGGTTTCCTGGGACGGGACCCGCGTGGCCTACCAGAAGAAGATCAACAACTCCGACGAGGCGACGCTTTACGTCATGGACGTCGCGAGCGGAGCGGTTTCCGACGTGGACGTCATCGAGGGCGCCAAGTACGCTCACGCGTCGTGGACGCCGGACGGCAGGGCGTTCTACTACACGTGGCTGCCCGTGGATCCGAAGATCCCGACGGCCGACAGGCCGGGCTACGCGGAGGTGCGCCTGCACAGGCTCGGCTCCGCCCCCAAAAGCGATGCCGTCGTGAAAACGAGGACGGGTGATCCGACGCTCTTTCAGGGCGCGAGCCTGACCCGCGACGGCCGCTTCCTCTTCCTCGTGGTCTCGCACGGGTGGACGTCCCAGGACGTGTGGTTCCGCGATCTCGCCGCCGACCCGAAGGCCACGGCCTGGACGCCGCTCGCGGTCGGGATCAAGGCTCATTTCGACATGGACGGTTTCGGCGGCAGGATCTTCGTCAAGACGGACGATGGGGCGCCGAAGAGCCGAATCTTCTCGGTCGATCCCGCGAAGCCGGATCGGGCCTCCTGGAAAGAGATCGTGCCGGAGCGCAAGGACGCGACGCTGGAGGGATTCTGGGTGCTCGGCGGCCGCCTCGCCCTGGCCTACCTGAAGAGCGCCACGAGCCTCCTCGAGATCCACGAGATCGACGGAGCTCTCGTCCGCGACGTTCCGCTCCCCGGCATCGGGACGGTCGGCGGTCTCGCGGGTCGGGACGACGAGGACGAAGCCTACTTCTCGTTCACGTCGTTCACGACGCCCCTGACGATCTACAAGACGTCCCTCAAGACGGGCACGACGTCCCTCCATTTCCAGGTCAAGGTGCCCGCCGATCTCAGTCCTTACATGGTGTCACAGGTGTTCTACCCCTCGAAGGACGGGACGCGCATCTCGATGTTCGTCGTCCATCGCAAGGATCTCGTGCGCGACGGCTCGGCCCGGTGCCTGCTCGAGGGGTATGGGGGCTTCCTGATCTCCGAAACGCCGAAGTTCACGTCCGGCGTCATTCCATGGCTCGAGAAGGGAGGCATCTACGCGGTCCCGAATCTGCGCGGCGGAGGCGAGTACGGCGAAGCCTGGCACGAGTCCGGGATGCTGCTCAAGAAGCAGAACGTCTTCGACGACTTCGCGGCGGCCGCCGCGTATCTCGAGAAGGAGAAATGGACCTCCTCCGAGCGCCTGGTGCTCCGGGGCGGCTCGAACGGCGGGCTCCTGCTGGGCGCGATGATCACGCAGCACCCCGAGCTCTTCCGGGTCGCCCTGTGCGGCGTGCCGCTCCTCGACATGGTGCGATACCACCTCTTCGGCTCGGGCAAGACGTGGATCTCCGAATACGGCTCGGCGGACGACGCGGCGCAGTTCCGGGCGCTCCTCGCCTACTCGCCGTACCAGCACGTGAAGCCCGGGACGAAGTACCCGTCCGTCCTCCTCCTCTCGGCCGACAGCGACGATCGCGTGGACCCGATGCACGCGCGCAAGTTCGCGGCCGCGCTGCAGGCGGCGTCCAAGGGCGGACCCGTTCTCCTCAGGATCGAGAGGCACGCCGGCCACGGCGGGGCGGATCTCGTGAAGTCGGCGGTCGCCTCGCGGGCGGACGAATACGCGTTCGCGCTCTCCGAGACGGAGGCCCCGACCGTCGAGGCCCCGGAGACGCCGAAGCACTGAGGATGGCCGAACCCTCGCGGACGCTCGCCGCCGAGGCCGCGCGCCGGCGCACCTTCGCGATCATTTCGCACCCGGACGCGGGCAAGACGACGCTCACGGAGAAGATGCTCCTCTACGGCGGCGCGATCCATCTCGCGGGCTCGGTGAAGATGCGCCGGAACGCGAGCCGCCACACCACGAGCGACTGGATGGAGCTGGAACGGCAGCGCGGGATCTCGATCACGACGAGCGTCCTGCAGTTCCCGTACGCGGGCCACCACGTGAACCTCCTCGACACGCCGGGCCACAACGACTTCTCCGAGGACACGTACCGCACGCTCGCCGCGGCCGACGCGGCGGTGATGCTCATCGACAGCGCGAAAGGCGTCGAGCCCCAGACGATCAAGCTCTTCGAGGTCTGCCGCATGCGGCGGATCCCGATCGTCACGTTCATGAACAAGCTCGACCGCGCGGGCATGGGACCGCTCGACCTCATGGACGAAATCGAGCGCGTCCTCGGCATCCCGTGCCATCCCGTGACCTGGCCGATCGGCTCGGGTCCGGACTTCAAGGGTGTCTACGACCGCTGGGCGAAAACCCTCCTCAGCTACGAACGCGGGGACGGCCACCGCGGCGAGCGCGTCGTGCCCGTCGAGGTGGCGTCGATCGACGACCCTCAGTTCGTCTCGGCGATCGGCGAGAAGGCGCACGCGACGCTTCGCGAGGAGCTGGACCTTCTCGCCACGGCGGGCAACCGCTTCGACCGCGAGACGTTCCTCGAGGGCGGTGTCACGCCGGTCTTCTTCGGGAGCGCGATCAACGACTTCGGCGTCGAGCCGTTCCTGAAGAGGTTCCTCGAGCTCGCGCCGGCGCCCCTGCCGCGCAAGACCACGACGGGCGAGGTAGATCCCCTCTCCCCGACCTTCTCCGGATTCGTTTTCAAGATCCAGGCGAACATGGATCCTGCGCACCGCGACCGGGTCGCGTTCGTGCGCATCGTTTCCGGAAAATTCACGCGAGGCATGGAAGTCCTGAATCCGCGCACCGGCCGCACGCTCAAGCTCGCGAAGCCGCTGCAGTTCCTCGCGCAGGAACGGACGCTCATCGAGGAGGCATGGGCCGGCGACATCCTCGGGCTCTGGGACGCGGGAAACCTGCGCATCGGCGACTCGCTTGCCGAAGGGCCGGGGATCGAGTTCGAAGGCATCCCGCGCTTCTCGCCCGAGTTCTTCAACCGGGTCGTCATGCTCGATCCTGCCAGGAGGAAGCAGCTCAAGAAGGGGCTCGACCAGCTTTCCGAGGAAGGCGCCGTCCAGGTCTTTCTCGACCCTGAACGCCTCGAGCGCGATCCCGTTCTCGGGGCTGTGGGCGTCCTGCAGTTCGAGGTCATCCAGCACCGCCTTCGCTCGGAGTACGGCGCCGAGATCTCGTACGCAAGGCTCCCGTTCACGCTCGCGCGCTGGGTGGAAGGAGAAGGCTTCGACCGCAAGCGCTTCGACGATCCGCCGAGCGTCGCCTGCCTCGTGGACCTCGAGGGGCGACCTCTCGCCCTCTTCCAGAGCCCGTGGCACCTCGAGCGCGCCGAGCGGGAGAACCCGAACCTGCGCTTCATCGCGGCCGTCCAGCCCGGGCGCGCGCGAGCCTCGGCGTAAATGACGCGGAGGAGGCGCTGGGCGGCCACCGTGGCGGCCGCGGCTTTCGCCGCTCTCGGCATCTGGCTCTTCGAGAACGCCTCGCTCCCGCGCCTGCGCGCCGAGTTCATCCCGTGGATGCACCGGCTCGAGCATTATCGCGACGCGCTCGAGAAGACACGCGAGGCCCTTCGGACGCCCGAGGCCCGGCCAGGAGAGCCCGAAGGCATCGCGGCGCTCCGCGCATGGGCGTGGAAGGACCTCGACCGCGTCGCGCTCGTGTCCTTCGATGTCGAAGGAAAACCAGAGATCAAGAGGAAGAAAGAGAAAGACAAAGATTTCTTAGAAGTATGGGAGCTCAGGGGGACGGCGACGTTCGTCGTGGATGGGTTTCGCGCGGACGGGGCACGCGTGGAGAGATCTGCTTTGGTTGCGCTGCGGCTGGCCAATGCGGATACGCCCGAGGGTGGCCCTCTTACCTTCTCAGCAAATCTTCTTTCTTCGATTTCCGAGCGAAGCGAGCAGAATCCGCGCTTTCACGACGCGACGCTCGCGGCGGGGCTCGGCGCGCCGCGCCGCGACCCGCCGCAGAAGCTCACGAACCGGCTCATCGACGGGATCTGGCCGGGCTCGGGTGTCGCGGTCCTGGACTTCGATCAGGACGGCAACGAGGACCTCTTCGTGGGCGACGGCATTCGCTCGATCCTCTACCACAACGACGGCCAGGGTCGCTTTACCGACGTGACAGAGCGTGCGCACCTCGCGTCGTCGTCCTCTGCGGGCATTCCGGCGACGGGCGTCGCCGCGGGCGACGCGGACGGCGACGGCTATCCGGATCTCCTCGTCACGGACGCCTTCGGTCCGACGCGGCTCTTCCGGAACCGGCGCGACGGCACCTTCGAGGAGATCACGGCTTCCTCGGGCATCGTCACCGAGGGACCCACGCGTTCGGCCGCTTTCGCGGACGTGAACGGCGACGGCAATCTCGACCTCTTCGTCTGCGGGACCGGCGATTACTACGGTCAGATGCCCGACCCTCCGTTCGACGCGAACGACGGCCGCCGCAACTTCCTCTTTCTGGGGAACGGCAAAGGCCATTTCCTCGACGTCTCCGAGGCGTGGGGCATCGCGAAGCCCACGCGCTGGTCGCTCTCGTGCCTCTTCGCGGACTTCGACGGGGATGGGCGACCCGACCTGATCGTCACGAACGATTTCGGCCTGAAGAACCTCTACCGCAACGTCGACGGGAAGCGCTTCGAGGACGTGACGAAGAAGCTCGGCGTCGAGGACCGCGGCTACGGGATGTCGGCTGCGTGGGGCGACTTCGACGGCGACGGCCGCGTCGACCTCTACACGACCGGCACGTACACGCAGTGGGGTTTCCTGCACGAGTACCCGGGGCTCCCGGTGCCGCTTCCCGGCCGGATCTTCCGGCCTATCGCGATCTCGTGGATGGAGAAGATGTGCCGCGGCAACTCCGTCCTCCTCCAGAGGGCGAAGGGTTCCTTCGAAGATGCGACGGCGCGCTCCGCCGCGGGCCGCGCGGGCTGGAATTGGAGCGTCGCCCCGGCCGATCTCGACAACGACGGCAGCCTCGACCTCTACGCCACGAACGGCATGTGGGACGACGGCCGCGCGCACGACCGCGAGCTGGAGTTCTGGTGGGAGACGCTCGCGTACTGGGACGACTACATCGGTATGAAAAAGACGTTCGACCGGAATGGCGCGGGCGTTCAGGGTATCGAGCGCGACGCGTACTTCGTCAACCGGGGGCCGGGAAAGAATCCGCTCTTCATCGAGCGGGCCTTCCTCGACGGGCTCGAGCTTCAGACGAACGGACGCGCCGTGGTGGCGTTCGACGCGAACGGCGACGGGGCGCTGGATCTCTATGTCCGCTCCGTCCAGGCGCCCGAGGCGCTCTTCCTCGGGAGCCGGAAGGACGCCGGCGCGGAACACTTCCTCCGGCTTCGCCTCAGGGGGACGCGCGGAAAGGACAATGCCGACGGTCTCGGCGTCCGGGTGACGGCGACGCTGGCCGACGGCCGCGTCCTCGTGCGCGAGAGCGGTTACGCGAGCGGCTACCTGTCCACCGGGAGTCCCGTTCTCCATCTGGGCCTCGGGCGGGCGGCGCGCGTCGAGAGGCTCGTCCTCAAGTGGCCCTCGGGCTTCGTGCAGGACCTCGGCAGCGTCGCGGCCGTCGACCGGACTCTCGTCGTGGACGAGGCAGGCGGAATCCGGTAACTTCCGGGCCGTGA
The DNA here is from genome assembly GCA_963719225.1 of Thermoanaerobaculia bacterium. Classification (GTDB taxonomy): domain Bacteria; phylum Acidobacteriota; class Thermoanaerobaculia; order UBA5066; family UBA5066; genus Fen-183. The sequence goes on from CAVRAY010000001.1 coordinate 3,301,259, forward strand.
CCGAGACTTCATCTCAGGCATCTCTCGCGTTCGACGTCGTCGTCGTCGGGGGCGCGATCGCGGGCGCCTCGACGGCCGTCCTCCTCCGCCGCCGCATGCCGGGTGTGAAGATCCTCGTCGTCGAGAAGAGCGCGGCTTTCGACTGGAAGGTCGGTGAGTCGACCGTCGAGATCTCAGCCTATTTCCTCACGCGCGAGCTGAAGATTTACGACCACCTCTCGCGCGAGCAGCTCCCAAAGCAGGCCTTCCGGTACTGGTTTCACAACGAGAAGGTCTCGTGCCTGAGGGAAGCCTCGGAGACCGGCCCCACGCAGCTCGCCCGCACGCCGTCGTTCCAGCTCGACCGGCAGAAGCTCGACGAGCACGTGATCTCTCTCGCAGCGCAGGAAGGCGCCGAGGTCTGGCGCCCCGCGAAGGTCGTGGACGTTGCGCTGAACGGCGAGGCCGGCAACACGCTCGTCGTCGAGAAGGCCGACGGCACGCGTGCGACCGTTTCCTGCAAGTGGGTCGTGGACGCGACCGGCAGGCAGGCGATGCTGGCACGCAAGCGCGGCGGCCTGACGCCGATCGAAACACATCCGACGGCCGCGATCTGGGTCCGCTACCGCGGCGTGACGGACATGGACGGCGTCGAGATCGCGGGAAAAGACTCGTCCGATCCCTTTCATCGAGCCGTCCTCACGGCCCGACGCCTCGCGACGAATCACTTCACGGGCTGGGGCTACTGGATCTGGTTCATCCCGCTCCAAGGCGGGGAGACGAGCGTCGGCCTCGTCTGGGACACGCGTCTCGTTCAGCCGGAGGGCGCGACGCCGCTCGAGAAGCTAACGCGCTTCCTCGACGCGAACCCGCTGACGAAGGAGCTGCTCACGAGGGCCGAGCCGATCGCGGACGACTGCCGCATGTACGGCCACCTCCCCTACGTCGTCGACGAGTTCGTCGGTCCGGGCTGGACGTGCGTGGGCGACGCCGGCGGCTTCCTCGATCCCTTCTATTCGCCCGGCCTCGACCAGATGGCGTTCTCGGTGTACTCGCGCGTCGGGCTCATCCAGAAGGCGCTCTCGGGCGAGTCCGCGGACGAGATGGCGAAGGAGTACGAGCTTCACAACAAACGGTACGCCCGTTACTTCACGTACTTCTACGAGGCCATCTTCCGCGACAAGTATTACGTCATGGGCGACTACGACACCATGACGACCGCGTTCCTGATGGACACCGCGCTCTACTACCTCGCGGCCGTCATCCCGGTCTACAAGTGGTCGTCCGAGCGCCTCGGCCTGCCGCCGTACTACCAGGACGGCTCCGAGATCGCGTTCTACCCGATGCGCTTCTACAACAGGCGTCTCGTCGCGATCGCGAAGAGGAAGAAGGCTCTCGGGATCTACGGGAATCACAATGCCCGGAGACGTCCCGGGTTCGTCGGCTTCTCCGTCCGCGGCGCGAGCTGGGTGATGCTCGCGCACGGCCTCCTGCGCTGGGCGAAGGCGGAGATCGCGAACGCGTGGTCGTATCTCGTCAAGCCGGTGCCGGTCGGCGGGCCGGCCCCGAACCTGCCGCCGAAAGGCCGCGCTCCGGCCTCCGTGCCTCAGATGGTGAAACCCGCCTCGGCGGACAGCGCCTGACCCTGGTGAAGCGTCTTCTGCCCTTTTCCGCGACGGCGGCGCTGCTGGCCGTCTGGTTCCTCGCGGCCCGCCGGCAGACCTCGGGCCTCTTCCCGGATCCTCTCCAGGTCGTCGCCGGACTCGGCGAGCTGCTCTCGAAAGGTCTCCTCGCGAAATACGTCGTCGCGTCGCTCTTCCGCGTGACCTGGGGCTACTCGCTCGCCGTCGTCACGGCGATCCCGCTCGGGCTCCTCCTCGGCTGGTACCGCCGGGGAGAGTGGGCGCTGAATCCCATCCTCCAGCTCATCCGCCCGATCTCCCCGCTCGCCTGGATCCCGATCTCGATCCTCTGGTTCGGCGTCGGGGACATGGCCGCGATCTTCCTCATCTACCTCGCGTCGTCCCTGCCCCTCGTCGTCGCGGCAATGAACGCCGTCCGCAACGTGCCCGCGACTCTTCTGAACGCCGGGCGCAATTTCGGCCTGTCGGATCGGCGGCTCCTCCGCGACGTCATCCTGCCGGCCGCGCTCCCGCAGCTCATCGTCGCGCTGAGGATCTCCCTCGGCGTCGCGTGGCTCGTCGTCGTCGCCGCCGAGATGATCGCCGTCAACTCGGGACTCGGATTCCTCATCGTGGACGCTCGAAACGCCGGGAACCGGTACGACCTCGTCGTCGCCGGAATGGTCATGATCGGCCTCATCGGCCTGGTCCTCGACACGGCGATGCGCCGCCTCGAGAGGATGAAGGCGCTCCGCTGGGGGTACGGGGCGTGACGCCGCCGCCGAAGGTCTCGATCCGCGACGTCTCGATGCGCTTCGGGACGGACGGCGCGCCCATCGAGGTGCTCTCGTCCATCTCCCTCGACGTTCAGGACGGCGAATTCGTCTGCATCCTCGGACCCTCGGGCTGCGGGAAGTCCACGCTCCTGAACATCGTCGGCGGCTTCCTCGAAGTGTCGGCCGGCACGGTCCTCATCGACGGGCAGAAGGTCGCCGGTCCGGATGCCCGTCGGATCTTCGTCTTCCAGGAGCGGGGCGTCTTCCCGTGGCTCACGGTGAACGGCAACGTCGGCTTCGGCCTCTTCGCCCTCGGCGAGAAGCAGCGCGCCGACCGCATCGCCCACTACGTCAAGCTCGTCGGGCTCTCGGGCTTCGAGAACGCGTACCCGCAGGAGCTGTCCGGCGGAATGAAACAGCGGCTCGAGGTCGCGCGCGCGCTCGCCGTGAACCCGGACGTCCTCTTCCTGGACGAGCCCTTCGGCGCGCTCGACTCGATCACGCGCCTCGTCATGCGCAGCGAGCTCCTGCGGATCCGACGCGCCGAGAAGAAGACGATTCTCTTCGTGACGCACGACATCGACGAGTCCGTCCAGCTCGCGGACCGCGTCGTCGTCATGTCGACGCGCCCGGCGTCGATCCGCCGGATCGTGGAGATCGACATGCCGCACCCGCGGGACCTCAGCTCCCCGCGGTACATCGAGCTCCGCGACCTCCTCCTCGGGGAGATCGGCCTTGCCCACCAGGTCTGACACCGAGCGCGTCCTCCTGCCCCTCGGCACGGCGGTTATCGCCGTCCTCCTCTGGTCGCTCGCCGTGACGGTCAGCCACACGACGGTCTTCCCGTCGCCGTGGAAAGTCCTCGCCGGCCTGAAGGAGCTCGCGGACCGGGGCGTCCTCTGGGGCTACGTCGCCGACTCGCTCCGGCGCGTCGCGTCCGGGTACGTCCTTGCGCTCGTCCTCGGCATTCCGGCGGGCCTCGCGCTCGGCTGGCACCCGAACCTCGCCTCGGCGTTCAACCCCGTGATCCAGATGGCCCGCCCGATCAGCCCGCTCGCATGGATGCCGCTCGCGATCCTGTGGTTCGGCGTATCGGAGGCGGCACCGGGCTTCCTGATCTTCCTCGGCGCCTTTTTTCCCATCGTCGTCGCCTCGATGAACGGAGTCCGCAGCGTGCCCGCGATGTGCCTCCAGGCCGGCCGCAACTTCGGCCTTTCGACGCCGCGGCTCCTCGCGCGCGTCGTCTTCCCGGCGGCGCTCCCGCAGATCCTCGTCGGCCTGAGGATCGCGCTCGGCATCGCGTGGATCGTCGTCGTCGCCGCTGAGATGATCGCCGTCGACTCCGGCCTCGGCTACCTCATCATCGACTCGCGAAACGCGGGCAAGCGCTACGATCTCGTCGTGGCGGGGATGCTTCTCATCGGCGTCATCGGTCTCGTCCTGGACACCCTCGCCCGCAGGCTCGAGCGGCTCCGGATGGTGCGCTGGGGCTTCCAGGCGGAGACGTCATGACCCCACCGAAGCGCATCGCCCTCGGCGTCGGAGCCTGGCTCCTCGTCGTCACGGCGCTCCACTTGGTCCTCAACGTGAACTGGGTCGTTCTCGCGAACGACCTCGTCTCGCCCGAGAAGCGCAAGCTCAACGTCGCCTACATCCCGGTCACCTGCCACCTCGCCTGCCCCGTGACGGACTACATCTCGAAGTTCTCCGAGGGCGGCGAGCTCTTCGTCCCGCGCATGTTCCAGGGCTTCCCGGAGATCAAGGAGGCCCTCATCGCGAACAAGATGCAGGCGGCGTTCATCGTCGCGCCGATGGCGATCGCGCTCAAGGCGCAGGGCGTCGGGATCCGGATCGTCTACCTCGGGCATCGCTACGGGAGCGCCGTCGTCGTGAGGAAGGACGGTCCCGTGAAGACGTTTCCCGATCTCAAGGGGCGGACGATCGCGGTGCCGAGCCGGTACTCGGACGAGCGGCTCATCGTGTTCCGCGTCCTCAAGAAGTACGGCATGAAACCGGAGGATCTGAAGATCGTCGAGATGGCTCCGCCGGACGTCACGGGCGCGCTCGCGGCACGGGCCATCGACGCGTTTTCCATGGGCGAGCCGTTCCCCTCCCAGGCCGAGATCGGCGGATACGGCCGCGTCCTCTTTCATGCCCGCGAGCACTGGCCGGACTACATGTCGTGCGTCCTCGTGGTCCGCGAGGAGGTCATCGCCTCCCGCCCAGCGGCCGTCCAGACGCTCGTCGACGGAATCGCGCGGTCGGGGCTCTGGCTGGAGGAGGGGAAGCCGCACCGCGACCACGCCGCGGATTTCGTGGGCCGCTTCTATTACAACCAGAATCCGAAGATCCTGCGTTGGGCACTGACGAACCCGCTCGACCGCGTCATGTACACGCCGCTCTCCCCGCGCAAGGCGGACTTCGACCTCGTGCGCGACCTCATGATCGAGACGGGAGTTCTCGACCGGAAAATCGAGTTCGAGGAGTACGTCGACACCCGATTTGCCGAGGGCGCGAAAGAGCAGGTCGCCTGGCGCTACGAGGCCGGCGCGAACGAGGCGCGCTGAGGGCTGTCTACCTGTTTCCGGAGAGGTCCGCGTAGACGATCGATACCCACACGTCGGGCTTCATGAAGCCCTTGCCCCATTTCTCGTCGAGCGCGGCCGTGGGCTTCGCGGCTTTCACCTCGTCGAGCGATTTGCCCGCCTTCACGAGGGGCGCGACCGCGTCGCGGGAGGCCGCCAGCATGTTCCGGAACGCCTTGAGGTCGGCCTTGTTGCCGGAGGGCCCGTGCCCCGGGATGATTTTCGTGGAAGCATCGCCCATCCCGAGCCCGCGGTCGCAGGCCGCGATCATCCCGGCGATCGAGCCGCCGGTCGAGAGGTCGACGAACGGATACATGCCGTTGAAGAACGTATCGCCCATGTGGAGCACGTTCGCCTTCCGGAAATAGACGATCGCGTCGCCGTCCGTGTGCGCGGGCGGCACGTGGAAGGCGTCCACATCGTCCCCGTTCACGTGGAACGAGACGGAATCCACGAACGTCACGAGCGGGAGCGCGGCCGCGGGCGACGGCGGCACCTTCGAGTTGAAGGCCTTGATGAGCTGCTCGGAGGACATGCGCCTGCGGACGTTGTCGTGGGCCACGATGACGACGCCGGTCTTCCCGAGGTTCTCGTTGCCGCCCACGTGGTCCCCGTGCCAGTGCGTGTTCAGGACGAAGCGCACGCGCTGCTTGCTGATGCCGGCGATCGCTGCCTTGATCTTGTCCGAAAGGGGCGCGTACTGGCTGTCGATCATGAAGACGCCGTCCGCGCCCGCCGAGACGCCGATGTTGCCGCCAGCCCCGGTCAGCATCCACACGCCTTCGGCGAGCTTCTCGGTCTTGATCTCTACCTTGCTGAAATCCTGCTGGGCGAAGGCGGGCAGGGACGCGCAAGCGAAGAGAAGGGCGACGGATACAAATTTGCTTTTCATCGGAATATTCTATTTGAACGGCCCGATACGTCCGCGGTCATTTCAGCGTCGGGTCTATTGCTTTCTAAGAATCTTCTCGTGCTCCCCGGCCGCCAACGCCGCCACGACGAATCTCTTCGGAGCGGCGCCGATGAAGTCGAAGGGATAGCACGTGACGAGGGTCAGTTCGCGGGTACCGATCGTTCCCGCGAGGACGCCGACCTGGGCCGGATCCACGACGCGCGCGCTCGCGACGCGATACGTCTCCGAGCCGTCGAGCGTCGTCAGACGCATGAGGTCGCCCTGGCGGACGTCCCTCAGCGCCCGGAAGAACGTGTCGCGGTGCGCCGCCAGGCCCACGTTACCGGCCTCGCCGGGGCGCGCCGTGCCGGGGATGTGCCCGACCGCGAGCTTAAGGGTTTCGTCGTCGATTCCTTCCCGCACCATCGCCTGGATCCCGAGCCGCGGGATCTCGAGCCGTCCCAGCACGATTGGCGCCGGTCGAGGATCGGGGTCGGGGGGAAGGGTGGTCGCGGACCGGAAGCCGAGAGGAGCCTCGGCCATGGCAACGGCTGGAGGCGACGCCCGGGATTCCAAAGCCCGGTCGAAGGCTTCGCTCTCGACCTTCTGGTAGACGTACGATCGGACGATCGTCGTCGCCGCGGCGCCTACGCACAAGAGCCCGACCAGCCAGAAAAAGCGCTCGGAGAGAGCCCGCACCCTAGCGGCCCGCCCGGCGCCGCGGGAAGCCGGCGCGCGGGCGGGGCTGGTTGCGGGAAGACGCGTCACCCTCAGGAGCGGCCTGCGAAGCGAAGGCCCGACGCGGCGCCGAGCGCGAGGATTCCAGCGGCGAGAACGAGCGGCGTCTTGCTCCCCGTCTTCGGAAGGGTGTCGGAGGCGTCCGCCGTCATCGTTGCGGGAGCAGGTGCCGGGGCGGCTTCGGCCATCACAGGGGCGGGCGGAGGCGGCGCGGGCGGCTCGATGGGCTTCGGCGGCTCGGCATCGGAGACGACCGCGGCAGGCGCGGGCTGATTCGAGAGCCTAGTCGACTGCTCCGCCGTCAGCGCGGGAACCTCCGTGTTCGTCATCTGCCTCAGCGCAGCGGCCCGGTCCGGCGGATACAGGAAATCCTGCCCATAACGGTCGTTCGGCCGGTACCAGGTGCGCAAGACTTTGTTGGCATTCTCGGGAACGCTGTAGAACGTGAACTCGGTGTGGCGCGGTTGGTCCGCCGCTTCGTGCGGAACGCAGATCGCCGTCGCATAGGTCTTCTTCCCGTCGACGCTCGTGATCGCCACGATGTTGTTCTGGGTGTCGACGAGCTTCACGACGTACGTGCCGGGATCGAGAATGGCTCCGGGCACCTCGAGGGGCGTGGTGATCGTGAGCGTCGACGTCTTCTCGGGCGGCACGTCTCCAGCCCGCACCGCGCCGACAAGCCCGATGGCAATGACGGCTAAAAGGATGCGAAAAGCTTTCATGTTCTGAACCTCCTCCTCGGTCCGGCAGCAATGGTCATGCCCAGGACCCGGACAGCAAGGCTCTTGAAAAATGCACCGAGCGCGCAAAGATTACGCGTTCAGAATGTGTGGCTTGCTTGACACGATCGGATCGAAAAGGAACCATCCTTCGTGCCATGAGCGGCGTTTACCAGCTGGCCCTCCTGGAGTCATCGCCTGGCATCGTGCTGGTCGTCGACGACGACGCGCAGGTACGCGGCTTGCTCGTGGCCCTGCTGCGGCCCCGCGGCTATCAAGTCGAGACGGCCGCTTCGGCCGAGGAGGCGCAGGAGCGCCTGAAGACCCTCCGGCCGGACGTCCTTCTCCTCGACCTCCATCTCCCCGGAAAGAGCGGGCAGGAAGTGCTTGCGCAGCTCCGCAGCGATCCGGTCACGAGGCTTCTGCCCATCGTCATGATCACGGGCGGCGCGACCGGCGAGGACCGCCTGCGCGCCATCGCGGAGGGCGTCACGGACTTCGTCGCAAAGCCATTCGCCGTGGAGGAGCTCCTCGCGAGACTGAAGGCTCTCGTGCAGCTGAAGCGCTTCACCGACGCCCTCGAGCACGCAGAGAACGTGATCGTCGCCCTCGCGCGGGCGATCGACGCCCGCGACCCGTACACGGCGCAGCACAGCGAACGCGTCTCGAAGTACGCGGGTCGCCTCGGGGCGGCGGTCGGCCTCAGGGACCTCGACCTGGAAGCGGTCAGCCGGGGCGGCCTGTTTCACGACATCGGCAAGATCGCGATCCGGGACGCCGTGCTGCTCAAGCCCGCGCGCCTCACCCCCGAGGAGTTCGCCGAGATCCGCCGGCATCCGGTCGTCGGCCGCGAGCTTCTCTCGGGCATGAAGACGCTCTCCTTCGCGCTCGACGTCGTCTACGGGCACCACGAGCGGCTCGACGGATCCGGCTACCCGGACGGCCTCCAGGGCGAATCCATCCCGCTCACCGCCCGCGTCACGACGATCGCGGACATCTACGACGCGCTGACGACGGCGCGCGTTTACCGCGCCGCTCTCACGCGCGCGGAGGCGCTCGCGATCATGGATGCGGAGGCCCGCCGCGGCTGGTGGGACCTCGGGCTCCTCGACGTGTTCCGGGGAGTCCTCGAGGGAATTCCCGAGGACGTCTCGCGCGTCCTCGCCGGACCTTGAAAGGCGTCAGGCGGGTTTCCCGAGGATCGCGACCACCTTGCCGAGCATGGACTTGAGATCGAGAGGCTTCGCGAGGAAGTCGACCGCTCCCGTCTGGCCCGCGAAGAGCACGCGGTTCTTCTCCGGGAAGCCCGACATGAAGAGGACGGGGATCTGCGCCCTCTCCGGCCGCGATTTCAGGACCCGCACGGTGTCGAACCCGTCGACCCCGGGCATCAGCACGTCGATGATGATGAGATCGACCTTCAGCGTCTCGAGAAGAGTCAACGCGTCCTCTCCGGACGTCGAGGGCACGGCTTCGAATCCGCCTCGCGTGAGGTACGTGCAGACGAGGTCCCTCACCTGCTCTTCGTCGTCCACGACGAGCACGACCGGCCGGCGACCGGGCGTTCCCGCGGGCAGGATGGCGTTCCGAGCGTGGACGGCCGTCTTCACGCGGGCCGCGGCGGGCGCTGCCGGCTTGACGGCGCGTTCCCGCGGCGCCAGGAGCCGTTCGAGCGCCTCGAACGACGACGCCAAAGCCGCAGCGGAGGGAAAACGGTCCTCGGGCTTCTTCTCGAGACACCTCAGGACGGTTGCCGCGAGCTCGCGCGGGACGCCGCGACCCTCGAGCCTGTCGCGGGAGACCGTCGTCCCGAGATGCTTCTGCGCGATCGACAGGAAGGTGCGCCCCGTGAACATCCGGCGGCCGCTCAGGATCTCGAACGCGATGGCGCCGATGGAATAGATGTCGCTCCGTTCGTCCACCACGCGGCCGCGCACCTGCTCGGGAGACATGTAGTGCGGCGTTCCGAGCGCCGCCCCCGCCCGCGTGATTCGGGGATCGGTCCGGTTCGTGTCGTGCGCGAGCCCGAAGTCGAGAACCGAGACTTCGCCCGAATGGCGCACCATCACGTTCGCCGGTTTCAGGTCACGGTGCACGATGCCCGCGGCGTGCGCGGCCGCGACGGCTCGCGTGAGCGGCGTGAGGATCCGAAGCGCCTTGCGCGCGGGAAGCGGGCCGTCGAAATCGATGATCGTTCCGAGGTCGCGCCCCTCGACGAACTCCATCGTCAGGTACGGCCGTTCCTCCGCCACGCCGTAGTCGTAGAGGCGACAGACGTTGGGATGACTGATCTTCCGGTTCAGGCTGACTTCGCCCTTGAACCGCGTGAGGACCGTCTCCCGCTCCTCGCCGGCGGATCGCCGCATGACCTTGATCGCGATGATCTCGTTCAGCTCCCGGTCGAGCGCTTTGAAGACGTATCCCATGCCGCCCTGCCCGAGGGGCCCCAGGTGCTCGTATCGCGGCAGCGATGCAAAAAAGCTCTCGCAGAGAGCGGCTGGAGCAGGGCCGGTGCGTTCTCCCACGAGCCGATTATGGCGGCTCAGCCGGCGGGGGTTGGCGGCGTCAGCGTGCCTTGCGCCGTCACGACGACGTCCAGTCCGAGCAGCTCGGCGCAATAACGCGCCAGATCCTCGTTGCTGAAATCGTCCCACCCGCCGCAGGTCTCGTGCTCTTTTTGCTGAACGTCGCAGGCGAGAGGCAGCTGGTTCACGGTCTGGCGCGCGAGCTCCCACTGGTTCCCGAGCGCCTCGAGCTGCCAGCGGTTCGCGCCCGGCCTCCGCTTCACGATGCCCGCGAGGTGATCCCGGAGCTCCTTGTCGTCGAGCTTGCGGAAGCCCTGGCAGAAGATCCCGCGGTCGCCCGCGACCCGGCACATCGAGTGGTCTTCGTCCGTCAGCGTGAGCAGGAACTCGCGAAGCGACCGGATCGCCCACGCTCGGGCCACGACGCGCGGGGAGGAAGGAGCGCCCATGGCACGATTATCCTCCCGCCCGATTCGGGCGCCCTCATAGTGCAGAAGCATCAGGCCGAAAGGAGCAACGACATGGTCAAGGGAAACCTCCTCGAGCGCTTCTCGCGGGCCGCGACCGAGGCCGCCGGAAGTTCGCCGGCCTTCGGTCTCGCCGTTCTCGTGATCGTGATATGGGGCGTGACCGGTCCGCTCTTCCACTTTTCGGATACGTGGCAGCTCGTCATCAACACGGGGACCACCATCGTCACGTTCCTCATGGTCTTCCTCATCCAGCGCAGCCAGAACAAGGACTCGCGCGCCGTGCATCTGAAGCTGAACGAGGTCGTCGCGGCTCTCAAGGGGGCGAGCAACCGGCTCATCGACGCCGAAGGACTTACCGAAGCCGAGCTCGCGATCCTGCACAAGCACTATCGCCAGCTCGCGGAGCTCACGAAGAAGGAAGAATCCCTCACGAAGTCCCATTCCGTCGAGGAGGCCGAGCGCCGTCACGCCTCGAAGTGGAGGAAATGAGCTCGTCCCTGCGCCCTTGCGGCCCCGAGCCGAACTTCCTATCGTCGCGCACATGAGAATCGGAACCCTGATCGCCCTGTTTGCGTTCGCCGTCCTGTCAGCCGTCTCCGGGACCTCGTGCGCTCCCGCTCCGCCCGCCCCCGGCGCCTCGGCGGCGGTTCCCTCGTCCCACGGCGTCGATCTCGCCGGAATCGACCGATCCGTCGCACCCGGAGACGACTTCTTCCGCTACGCGAACGGAACGTGGCTGAAGTCCACCGAGATCCCCGCCGACCGAAGCGTCTGGGGCGTCGGCAGCGCCCTCGAAGAGCTGACGGCCCGGCGGACGGCCGACCTCATCACCGAGGCCTCGAAGACGGAAGCGCCCGCCGGCTCGGACGCGCGGAAGGTCGGCGACACTTACGCGACCTTCATGGACGAGTCGGCCATCGAGGCAAAGGGCCTCGCGCCGCTCCAGCCCGCGCTCGATCACCTCGCGGCGATCCCGGATGCTGCGGCGCTCGCGCGCGCCCTCGGAGGCACGCTGCGCGCCGACGTCGACGTCCTGAACAATACGAACTTCCACACCGCGAATCTGTTCGGCCTCTGGGTGGCCCAGGATCTCGACGACCCTGGCCGCTACTCGCCCTTCCTCCTGCAGGGCGGCCTGGGAATGCCGGACCGCGACTACTACGTCGACCCGTCGCCGCGCATGGCGGAGATCCGGAAGCGCTACCAGGCGCACATCGCCGCCGTCCTGAAGGTCGCCGGCATCGCCGACGCCGAGGCGAAGGCCGCTAGGATCTTCGAGCTGGAGCATCGCATCGCCGAGGCGCACGTGAGCCGGGCGGACTCGGAGGACGTACGGAAGGGCAACAACCACTGGACGCGGCGGGATTTCATCGACCGCGCGCCGGGACTCGACTGGGAGGCCTTCTTCTCAGCCGCGGGGCTCCCGACCCAGAACGAGTTCGTCGTCTGGCAGCCGGGCGCCGTCACGGGCATCGCCGCTCTCGTTCGCGATCAGCCGCTCGCGATCTGGAAGGACTACCTGGTCTTTCGCGCCGTCGAGCGTGCCGCCACTTACCTGCCGAGCGCCTTCGTCGACGAGCAGTTCGCGTTCTACGGCAAAGTGCTCTCCGGCACGCCGAAGCTGCGCGACCGGTGGAAGCGCGGCGTGAACGTCACGGACGCCGCGCTCGGCGAGGTCGTGGGAAAGCTCTACGTGGCGCGCTATTTCCCGGCCGCCGAGAAGGCGCGGGCCGAAGAGATGGTTCGCAACGAGGTGGCGGCGTTCGGCCGCCGCATCGACCGCCTCGACTGGATGGCCGCCCGGACGAAGCTCGAGGCGAAGGCGAAGCTCGCGGCCCTGAAGGTGGGAATCGGTTATCCGGACAAGTGGCGCGATTACTCGGCGCTCGAGGTGGTCCGGGGCGACGCGCTCGGCAATGCGCGGCGCGCCTCGCTGTTCCGGTACCACTGGAACCTGAAGAAGCTCGGCCAGCCGGTCGACCGCGGCGAGTGGGTCATGAACCCGCAGCTCGTCAACGCGGTCAATCTCCCGGCGATGAACGCGCTCAATTTCCCGGCGGCGATCCTGCAGCCGCCGAACTTCGACCCCGCGCGGCCGCCCGTCATGGATTACGGCGCCATCGGCTCGGTCATCGGCCACGAGATCAGCCACAGCTTCGACGACCAGGGGGCCCTGTTCGACGCGAAGGGGCGGCTGGAGAACTGGTGGACGAAGGAGGACTTCGCTCATTTCCGCGCGTCGGCCGGGGCTCTCGTCAGGCAGTACGACGCCTATCACCCGTTTCCGGACCTCGCCGTGAACGGGAAGCTCACGGTGAGCGAGAACATCGCCGACGTCGCCGGGCTCGCCGCGGCCTACGACGCCTACCGGCTCTCCCTCTCGGGCAAGGAGGCGCCGACCGTCCATGGGCTCGAGGGCGACCAGCAGTTCTTCCTGAGCTTCGCCCAGAGCTGGCGGACGAAGTTCCGCGAGCCGGCGCTTCGCCAACGCATCGTGATCGACAGCCACGCGCCGGCCGAGTACCGCGCCGACACCGTCCGGAATCTGGATGCCTGGTACGACGCCTTCGACGTGAAACCCGGCCAGAAGCTCTATCTCGCCACGAAGGACCGTGTCCGCGTCTGGTGAAAAGCGGCTGATCCGGTCAGGGAGCGCCACGCGCGCGCTCCGCCTCGACGAGGCGCGCGCGTGTATACGGCACGAGGCCGCCCGCGTCCAGGATCGCCTGGCGCGCCTTCGGCAGCGGGTCGATCTTGAACGCCCGGCTCGACGTGAGGTCGAGGATGAGGCCGTCCTCGAAGACGACCTCGTCTCCTTCGAGCGCCTCGAACGAGGGGGCCGGGACGACGCTGAGCCCGAGGTTGATCGCGTTCTGCAGGAAGATGCGCGCGAAGCTCCGCGCGACGATCGTCAGTTCGAGCCCCTTGAGGCACGACGCCGCCTGCTCGCGCGAGGAGCCGCAGCCGAAGTTCTGCCCGGCCGCGACGACCGAACCGGGCGGAATCGCCCCGGCGCTCACTGCGGCCCGGAAAGCCTGGTGGTCGGCGAACGCGTGCGCGGGGGTCTCGCTCGGAAGGACCGTGGCCATGTACCGCCCGGGATAGACGACGTCCGTCGAGACGTCGTCGCCGAGCTTCAGGATGACGCGTGGCATCTCATGGCTCCTTTCGCGGATCGGTGATGACGCCGGTCAGGGCCGACGCCGCCGCGACCGCCGGCGAGGCGAGGTAGACCTCGGCGGCCGGGTTCCCCATCCGTCCCTTGAAGTTCCGGTTCGTCGTCGAGATCGCCGTTTCCCCGTCTCCGAGCGCCCCTTCGTGGATGCCGAGGCACGGTCCGCAGCCCGGGTTCATCACGACGGCACCGGCGGCCATGAAGTCGCCGAGGTAGCCGAGCTGGAGGGCCTGCTGGTAGATGCGGGCCGAAGCCGGAAAGACGAGCATCCGCGTCCCGGGCGCCACCCGGCCCCCGCGCACGATGCGCGCCGCTTGCGCGAGGTCGTCCAGCCGCCCGTTCGTGCACGACCCGATCACGACCTGCTGCACGGGGGTCCCCGCGACGGCTGTCACGGGCTTGACGTTGTCGACCGCGTGCGGACAGGCGACGAGCGGCTGAAGCTCCGAGACGTCTACCGAAACGACCCTCTCGACCTCCGCGTCCCGGTCGCTCGCCACGAGGTCGATCGGCTCCAGGACGTGCGCTTCCTCGCGCAGGTACCGGATCGTCTCCGCGTCTCCCGGCACGATGCCGGAAGTCGCCCCGGCCTCGACCGACATGTTGCACAGGACGAGGCGGCCCGAGGTCGCGAGCCGGTCGATCGTCCCGCCCGAGAACTCGAGCACGCGGAAGTTCGCTCCCTGCGCCGTGAGAAGGCCGACGAGATGGAGGATCAGGTCCTTCGGCCCGACGAGATCGGGAAAGATCCCTTCGATCTCGACCCGGATCGTGGGGGGAACTTCGACGTTCACGGCGGCTCCGAGCGCCCACACGCTGGCCATCTCCGTGGCGCCGATCCCGAACGCGAACGCGCCGAGCGCGCCGTGGCTCGTCGTGTGGGAATCCGTGCCGACGACGACCATCCCGGGCCTCACGTAGCCGCGCTCGGGAAGGATCTGGTGGCAGATGCCGCCCGTGTCGCCGCGGATGTCGTGGAACTTCGCGATGCCGTGCTCGGCGACGAACGCGCGCACGCGTTTCTGGTTCGTGGCGGTCTTCGCGGATTCCGCCGGAATCCGGTGGTCGAAGATGATCGCGATTTTCGAGGGGTCCCACGGCCGCGGCGCAAGGCCCGTCCCCTCGTGGATCTCGTGGAACTGGTTGATCACGAGCGCCGCGTTCTCGTGCGACATCGCCAGGTCGACCCGAGGCTCGACCACGTCGCCCACGCGGACCGAGGCGCGATCGGAGGCGCGCGCGAGGACCTTCTCGACGACCGTCTGACCCATGTGTCTTCCCTCCTTAGACGACGCCGGTGCTTCTCATGCCGGCGATCTCCGCACCCGTGTACCCCACTTGCCTCAGGATCTCCTCCGTGTGCGCGCCCAGCCGGGGAGGCGGGGTGTCGATGGAGGCTGGAGTCTTCTCGAACAGGGCGGCCAGGCTGAACAGCGAGACCTCGCCAACCCCGCAGACCGGTACGGCGCGGAGCGTCCCCCGGTGGCGAACCTGCGGTTGATTCAGGGCCTGCTCGAGACTCAGGATCGCCCCCGAGGGCACGCCCCGGGCGTTCAGATCCTCGACCCACTCGTCCGTGGTGCGCGTCTTCAGGCTCGCCTCGAGAAGCGGCGTGAGGAGCCGGCGGTTCTTTTTTCGGGTATCGCGCTCCGCGAAGCGGGGATCGGTCTTCAGCTCGGGGAGACCCAGCACTTCGGCCACCGCCTCCCACTGCTCTTGCTTGTTCGCGGCGATGTTGACGTATCCGTCCTTCGTGACGAAGGTTCCGGACGGGGCCGCGGTGAAGTTGTCGTTCCCCATCAGGACGGGCGGCTCTCCGCCGATGAGAAGGTTGGCCGCCACCCAGCCCATCAGCGGCATGATGGAGTCGAGAAGGGCGATGTCGATCATCTGCCCTTCGCCGGTCCGCTCGCGGTGGTAGAGGGCGGCCTGGATCGCGAACGCCGCGTTCAGTCCGCCGACGGTGTCGCAGAGCGGGAAGCCGCACCGGAGCGGGCTCAGCCGCTCGTCGCCGTTGACGCCCATCACGCCGGAGAGCCCCTGGATGATCTGGTCATAAGCGGGTTTCTGCGCGTCGGGTCCGGTCTGACCGAAGCCCGAGATGGCGCAGTAGACGAGCCGCGCGTTGATCGCCGAAAGCGACTCGTAGGAGAGGCCGAGGCGCTCCATGACGCCTGGGCGGAAGTTCTCCACGACGACGTCCGCGTTCGCGGCCAGCCTTTCGAAGGCCTCACGTCCCTCCGCCGCCTTGAGGTTCAGCGTCACCGACTTCTTGTTGGCGTTCTGGGCGAGGAAGCTCGTTCCCATCAGCTGCTCGTTCAGCCTCGGAAGGTTTCCGAGCTTACGAGCCAGGTCGCCATCCACCGGGTTCTCGATCTTGATGACCTCGGCGCCGAGGAGCGCGAGGTGAAGCGTCGCGAACGGTCCGGAGAGGACGTTCGTCAGGTCGAGAACGCGGATCCCTTCCAGAATCTTCCGCGTCATCACGCCGCCTCCTGAGGTTCGACCGCGGCCGGCAGCTCGATCTGGTGCACGCGACCCGGCATTGCCCGGCCGAAGAAGCCCGCGACGTCCCGGGCGAGAGAGATCAGGCCGCCGAGCTCCACCTCCGTTCTCAGACCCATCCGTTGCAACGCGTACACGAGATCTTCGGTCGCGACGTTCCCCGCGGCGACCCTGGCGAACGGGCAGCCTCCGAGGCCGGCGAAGGACGACTCGAAGGAGGTCACACCCGCTCCGAGCGCCGCGAAGACGTTGGCCATCCCGAGCCCGTACGTATCGTGGAAGTGGCAGGCGGCCTCGATGTCGGGGTGAAGGGAAAGTAGAGTCGCGTAGATCCGCTTGACCTGCTCCGGATGCGCGTGCCCCGCCGTGTCGGCCAGGCTGATCCGGAGAAGCCCCGCGTCGACGTAGGCCCGGCAGATGGCGAGAACGCGCTCCTCCGGCACGGCCCCCTCGTACCCGCAGCCGAAAGCGGACTGGACCGACACCTGCACCGGCCTTCCCGCGAGGACGGCCTGACGCGCCATCGCGACGACGCGCCGCAACGCCTCGTCGACGCCCATTCCCGTGTTCTTCCGGCTGTGCGTCTCGCTCGCGGAAACGCCCATGCAGAAGAGCTCGACCCCGCTCGCCAGCCCCCGCTCGAGACCTCTCTCGTTGAGGACGAAGCCCGACAGCAGGGCCCGTCTCGGAGGGCCGCCCCGGCCGATGAAGAGGCGAAACAGAGCGTCCGTGTCGGCCATCTGGGGGACCTTTTCCGGATGGACGAAAGAGCCGATCTGAATCACGTCGAGGCCGGAGGCGGCGAGGCGCTCGATCCATTCGATCTTCTTCTCCATCGGAACGACCCGCTTCTCGAGCTGAAGCCCGTCGCGAAGCCCTACCTCGTGCAGAACGATCCTCATAGAGCGCGCGCCACGGCCTCCCCCATCTCCAGGGTGGAACTCGTGCCTCCCATGTCGTAGGTCCGGACCACTCCCGCACAGACCACGGAGGCGACGGCGGCCTCGACGGCGCGCCCTTTCGCGCCCTCGCCGAGCCAGTCGAGCATCATCTTCGCGGCGAGGATCGTCGCCAGGGGGTTGACCTTGTTCAGGCCCGCGTGCTTCGGAGCGGAGCCGTGAGACGGCTCGAAGACCGCGAGCTTTTCGCCGATGTTTCCGGAGGCCGCGAAGCCGAGGCCTCCCACCATCTGGGCGCAGAGGTCCGAGATGATGTCGCCGTAGAGGTTCGGCGCGACGAGGACGTCGTAGCTGGCGGGGTTTTTCAGAAGCCACATGCAGATGGCGTCGACGTTGGCTTCATCGCGCTCGATGCCGGGATAGTCCGCCGCGACCTTGCGCGCCTCTTCGAGGAAGAGGCCGTCGGACGCTCGGACGACGTTCGCCTTGTGGACGATCGTCACCTTCTTCCGTCCGTTCGCCTTCGCGAACTCGAAGGCCGCGCGCGCGATTCGGGACGACCCCCGGCGCGTGTTGATCTTGCAGGAGACGGCGTAGGCATCCGGAGGCAGGAGCTGGAACGGGGAGAAAGCGGGGGCGAGCTTCGCGAGGACCACCGAAAGCGCGGGAGGGACCGGCGAGAACTCGACGCCAGAGTAGAGATCCTCGGTGTTCTCCCGGAAGACGACGAGGTCCAGTCCCTCCCGGAAGTTGAGCGGGTTGCCCCGATAGGCTTTGCACGGCCTCAGGCAGACGTAGAGGTCGAAGAGCTGCCGCATCCGCACGACCGGCGAGCGGTAGGTGAGCCCCCGCCCTCTCAGCTCCGGAACGAGTTCCGCCTCGGCGGCCGCGGTCGGCATCGACGTGACCGCTCCGAAGAGGGCCGCGTCGACGTGTTTCAGGAGATCGATCGTCCGGGCCGGGAACGCGTCTCCCTCGTGGCGCCAGAATTCCCAGCCGATGTCGCCCGGCTCGTAAACGGCGTCGAGATGAAGGGCATCGAGGACCAGGCGCGTCGCGTCCATGACCTCACGGCCGACGCCGTCGCCGGGAAGCCACGCGATCCGGTATCGAGGCATGCACCCTCCCCCGAGAGCATGGGGCTTTCGCCCGCGCCGTCCCGTGAGCAAGGTGCATCAGGGCGCCCCCCTCGGGGCGCCCTCGCGGCATTTCAGACCGGCGTCAGAAATCGAATCGGCTCGTGAGGCCGAACGTCCTCGGCTGGTTCGTCAGGAAGCTTACGCGGGCGCGCAGTCCGCGCTCGCGGTCGAGCGCGAGGTACGCGCTCTCGTCGGTGAGGTTGTTGACGTAGAAGGCGATGTCCCAGAAGCCGTGCCTCACCCCGAACCGCAGGTTGAGGAGGTCGTAGGCCGGCATCAGCGGGTCGAACGTGAACGTCGACTGTGTCAGCGGCCCGCCGATCGTGTTCGCCCCGAACGAGTTCAGGTTCAGCGTCCCGACGCCCGCCTCCTGGTCGGCGAGCTGCGTGTAGCGCGAGCCCACGTGGTTGTACGTCGCGGAGACGTAGCCCTGGAACCCCGGCGCGACGTCCTGCCGGTACGTGGCGGACACCGCGGCCTGGAACTTCGGCACGCTCGGCAGGCGGTTGCCCTCGCGGATGCCCGTAGACGCCACGAGGTCGGGCGTCCCGGCGATCGTCGAACGGATCTGCGAGTTCGCGTAGCTCGCCGAGAGCGAAAGGTCGAAGTGGTCGTTCGGCGTCAGGCCGAGCTCGAACTCGCCGCCGATGCTGCGGCTCTTCGGCACGTTGAAGATGAGGCGCGACGAGCAGGAGCCGGCGGTCACCGTGACCTGGAGGTCGTTGACGTCGGTGTAGAAGCCCGAGACGCCGAGCGAGCCCTTCCCGTCGAGGAGCCTCGTCTTCGCTCCGACCTCGTAGTTCCAGGCCGTCTCGTCGTTCCAGCTCTCCCGGCCGCTGAACGTCACGCGGTCCTGCGGGGTGCACAGGTTGAAGTTGGTCGGGTCGTTGACGCCGCCGAGGCGGAAGCCCCGGGCGGCCTGCGCGTTCAAAGTCGTCGAGTCGCTGACCTTGTAGCTCAGGATGAAACGTGGCGCGACGCCGTTGGCGGTCGTCGTGCCGGGCTGGGACACGGGCTTCCCGTCGCCACCGGCGCCGAAGAGGCCGTCAAAGATCTGCGCCTTGTCTTCGTCGAAGTGGTAGTACCGCAGGCCGGCCGTCACGCTGAGCTGGCTCGTGAGGGCGAACGTCCCTTCGCCGAAGAGAGCGAACTGCTTGAGCTTGTAGTTGAGGTCCGAGTAGAAGAGGACGTCCTTGCCCGCGACCGTCCGGGTGTTTGCGACGCCGGTCGGCACCAGGGCCGCGAGGTCCTCGTAGCCGCCGACGTGCAGCTGCTGGTCGTAGTGGCGCTCGTTGTCCGCGTAGAAGCCGCCGGCGACCCACTGGAACTTGCCCGCGGTCCCGGACGCGCGAAGCTCCTGCGTCCAGCCCGTCGCCTTCGTCGCGTCGTTCAGGGGCGAGTCGAGCGTGTAGATCGATGCGGGCATCCCGTAGCTCCCGCCGGTGATGCTCGACGTCAGCGCGCCCGCGTCGCGCACGACGAGGATGTCCCGGTGCGTGTACGAGGTGACGGACGTCAGGACGACGCCGCCCAGCTCGAACTTCATCGTGAGGTCGGCGAGAAGGAACTTGTCCGTGTACGGCTCCGGGATCTGCGTGAACTGCTCCCGGTCGTCGAGGAACACCTTCGGCCGCGTCGTCGTGTACGGGTTGCCGAGGATGTTGAAGACGTCGGTGCGGTTCCAGCCGTCCGTCGTGGCCTTCTGGTAGACGACGCGGGGGATGATCGTAACGTCGTCGCTCGGGGCGATCTCGAGGGCCGAGCGGAAGCCCATCCGGTCGCCGCCGTTGAGGTTGTCCTTGACGGTGAGGTCGGGCTGGACGGCGTCGATGTACCCCGGGCTGTGGTCGTAGTACGCCGCCGTGCGCAGGGCGGCCCTGTCGCCGAGCGGGACGTTGAAGCCCGCTTTCACGCTGCCGCTCTGGCTCCCTTGCGTCGTCGTCGCGCCCGTGAGCTCGGCGAAGGTCTTCGTCAGCCCGAGCTCGGGCTGGTTCGTGATGTAGCGGACCGTGCCCGAGAGTGAGCCCGAGCCGAAGAGAGTTCCCTGCGGCCCGCGGAGCACCTCGACGCGGGACACGTCCACGAGGTCGAGGTCGGGGGTAAAGAGGGACATCGAGATGACCGACTCGTCGAGGTACGCGCCGACCTGCTCCTTGACGCCCGGCTGGTCGCGCGCGATCTGGCCCGAAGAGACGCCGCGCATCGCGACCTGGCTCTGGCCCGGACCGAGGTTCTGGATGCTGAACCCGGCGACGTTGGCGGCCACGTCCTCGATCGTCTCGGCGCCCCGCTCGCGCAGGGCTTCTTCCGTCGGCGCCGCGACCGAGACGGGTGTCGACTCGACCGTATCCTCGCGCTTCATCGCCGTGACCTTCGTCTCCGCGGCGAACCGGAACTCGAGCGTGAAGTCCACGACGACCCGAGCTCCGGCCGCGACCGCGACGTCCTTCCGGACGGCGAGGCGGAAGCCCTGCGTGTCGGCGGTGACCTGGTAGACACCCGGCGCGAGGCCCGCGGCTTCGTACACGCCCGAGGCGTTGGTCCTGACGACCCTCGTGGCGTGGCTCTCCTGATCGGTCACGGCGATGGGCGCGCCGGCGACGGCGCTGCCAGCCGAGCTCTTGACGGTGCCGGCGATCGTACCCGCCGCAGGCTGGGCGGAGGCCGGCGCTAACGGGAGAGCGGTGAGAGCGGCGCAGGCCAGCAGGATTGCAATCCGCGGCTTCGGCATGTGGTCCTCCTCGTTCAGTCGCTCGCGCGAGCGTCAGGTGGATGCGTCGGCTCGAGGCGCCCTTAATATGGCGGGCCCCGAACGTTTGTCAAATCGAGAGGGAGCACCGCCCCTGTCGATTTCCTTGACGGAGGCGTCAGGATTGTCCTTTCGAAGGGCGGAGGAACTCCAGGGCGGGAACAAAACGGTCCATCGGACCCCGCGCGTGATTCATCTGTTTCATCGACGCGGAAACGTCCCCGTCCATACGTTGCTTCTAATGCTGGTCCCCGTGCGGTCGTGAAGACGAGTCGAGGCTTCTCCGTCCTCCCGATTCCCCTCACGCTGGCCTCCGCCGCGGCGGGGCTGGCGTTCGGGATCGGCGCCTATGCCTTCCACTACGCCAGGGGCTCGTCCTACATGGGAAACGACCCGGCGACCTGTGCCAACTGCCACGTGATGGCCGGGCACTATTCCGGCTGGCAGGCGGCCCCGCACCACCAGGTCGCAACCTGCAACGACTGCCACACGCCGGCGGGGCCTGTCTCGAAGTACACGGTGAAAGCTCTCAACGGCTGGCATCACTCCCTCGCCTTCACGCTGGGCGGCTATGCGGACGTGATCCATGCACGGCCCGAAAGCTCGGCGGTCGTCGAGGCCAATTGCCGCCGTTGCCACGCCGACCTCGTCGACTCGATGACACACGGCGGCGACGTGTTCTGCATCCGCTGCCACTCTTCGGTCGGGCACCAGCGCTGAAGGCCGATCCCGACATCACCTGAGAAGGAGCACCTCATGTCCGCAGAGAACCAGGCCCCCCCGAAGAAGCGCGGGCTCCTCGTCGCCCTCGTCGCGGGCGCCTTCGCCCTCGGGGCCATCGGCGCCGCCGCCCTGCTCGTCAACATCGCCGAGCGCAAGCAGGAGGCGAAGAACTCCTACGTCAAGCTCGTCCAGGTGACGGAGAACGACGTCGACCCGGCCAAGTGGGGCACGAACTGGCCGCGCGAATACGACGGCTATAGGCGCACGTCCGAGCCGACGCACACGAAGTACGGCGGCGGCTGGGGCGGAGCCGAAGGCGTCGTGCCGCCGCAGAAGGCGGCGCGAGACCCGTGGCTGACGCGGATCTTCGCGGGGTATCTCTTCGCAGTCGACTTCCGCGACCGCCGCGGCCACAGCTACATGCTCTTCGACCAGGAGAACACGAAGCGCAACGTGCCCGCCGAGGCCAAGCAGTCCGGCAACTGCCTGCACTGCCACGCCTCGATCATGCCGCTCTACAAGAAGCTCGGAAAGGAAGCCGCCCCCGAGGCGAGCGAGGCCGAGCAGATCCAGAAGGGACTCGCGACGATCGGCGAGCTCGGCTACTGGGACGCGCACAAGAAGCTCGAGCAGCTCACGGGCGGCAAGGCCCATCCGGTCTCGTGCGTGGATTGCCACGACCCCGCCTCGATGGAGCTGCGGGTCACGCGGCCCGGCTTCATCGCGGGCATCCAGAAGTTCGCTGCGTCGACCGGCGACGCGACGCATCTTCCCAGCGTCGAGCGCTGGCGCAAGACGAACCGCGTGCGCGCGTACGATCCCAACGTGGACGCGACGCGCCAGGAGAAGCGCTCGTACGTCTGCGGCCAGTGTCACGTGGAGTACTTCTGCGGCAAGGGCACGACGATCTTCTTCCCATGGGCCGAAGGGATGAAGGTCGAGGAGATGGAGCGGCTGTACGACGGAATGCAGGCGAAGGGGCAGCGCTTCAAGGACTGGACTCACGCCGAGACCGGCATGGAGGTCCTCAAGGCTCAGCATCCCGAGTTCGAGATGTGGAGCCAGGGGATTCACGCCCGGAGCGGCGTTGCCTGCGCCGACTGCCACATGTCCTACCGTCGCGACGGCGCGCAGAAGATCTCGGAGCACTGGGTCCGCAGCCCGCTCCTCTCGGCGAACCGCTCCTGTGCGACGTGCCACCCCTACAGCGACGAGGAGCTCAAGGGCCGCGTCGAGTCCATCCAGGACCGCCACTTCGCCCTCATGACGCGGGCCGGGCAGGCGGCGACCGCGATGATCGACGCGATCGTCGCCGTGCGGGCGCCGTACGACGAGCAGAACCGCGCCGCTGCCGCAGCAAAGGCGAAGGAAGCGCTCGAGAAGAACGCGGACTTCGCGAAGCTCGGCAAGGAGGACCAGGCGAAGAAGCTGGCCGCCGAGACGAAGGCGAACCTGCTCGTGGCGTGGCGCGCGGTCGTGGAGAAGGACCCGGCCATCAAGGAGCTGGGCGAGCTGCAGCGCGCCGCGCAGTGGCGCCTCGACATCGTAGCGGCCGAGAACTCCATGGGCTTCCATGCTCCGCAGGAGATGGCACGCATCCTGGGTGAGTCGATCGACCTGTCCCGCCAGGCTCAGATCAAGGCCGGCGAGATCCTTAACGGCAAGGTCTTCACGGCGCCTCCGGTCGTCCTCGCCAGGAACACGACGACGATTTCGCGGTAGCGAGGGATGCCGAGCCGTCAGGCGTGGATGTCACAGGGCGCCGCGACCGGCGCGGGCCCCGGAGGATCCGTATCGCCGAGCTCACGCCGGAGCGCCGCCATCCGTTCGCGCAGCTCCCGGACGCGCCCTTGGTGTTCCGGTCGGCTCGCGAGGTTGATCGTCTCGTCCGGATCGGCCTTCAGGTCGTAGAGCTCCCACTCCTCGGGCTGCTCGAAGAAATGGATGAGCTTCCAGCGCTCGGTCCTGATCCCCCGGTTCTTGCGGACGCAGTGCGCCGCCGGGTACTCGTAATACTCGTAGAGAAACGCATCTCTCCAGGGGACCTCCCGGCCCTCGAGGAGGGAAGCAAAGCTCTTTCCGTGAAGTCCCGGCGGTGGGTCGACGCCGGCCAGCTCCAGCAGCGTCGGCGCGAGGTCCACGTTGAGCACCATGTGCCGAGAGTCGACGAGGCCGCGACGGGACCCTCCAGGGAACCGCACGAGCATCGGAATCCGGATCGACCCCTCGTACATCAGCCGCTTGTCGAAGAGGCCGTGCTCACCCAGGAAAAAACCGTTGTCCGAGGTGTAGACGACGACCGTGTCGTCGGCGAGACGCCTCTCGTCGAGAGCCTGGAGCACCCGGCCGACGTTCTCGTCCACCGCGAGGAGGACACGGTAGTAGTTCTTCACGAGCTCCTGGAGGTTCCGCCGCTTGCGCTCCTCGCGTGGAAGGTCGGGCGGGACTCCTCGGTTCGCGAAGTCGCCCATGTCCGCGATCGCGTTCGACGCCCGACGGACCGCCTCCGGACGTCCTTCCAGGCGGTCTTCGAACGTGCGGGGCACGGGGATCTCGACGTCGGCGAAGGCCTTCTCGAACCGGGCCGGGGGCTCCCACGAGCGATGCGGAGCCTTGAAGTGGACGAGCAAGCAGAAGGGGCGCTCGGGCGCACCCGAGGCGCGGAGCTGCGCGAGGGCCTGATCTCCTACGACGTCCTCGGAGAATCCGCGCATCTTGATCGCCGCGCCGTTGGCGATCATCTCGGGATCGAAATACTCCCCCTGCCAGGGGAACACGACCCACTCGTCGAACCCCGACGCCCCGGGACTCCCTCTCAGGTGCCATTTCCCCACGATCGCCGTCCGGTAGCCGGCCTTGCGTAGCCGCTCGACGTACGTCGTCTGACGCTCGATCCCCTTCTGGTCGCCGAAGGCGGGTGGATCGGCGTTGGAGATGTAACCGTGCGCGTGCGAATAGAGGCCGGTCAGGAAGGACGCCCGGCTCGGTCCGCAGAGGGAGTTCGTCACGAAGGCCTGCTCGAAGCGCACGCCCTCGCGCGCGATGCGGTCCATGTTCGGCGTCTTGAGAATCCGGTTGCCGGCCACGCTCATCGCGTCAAAGCGCTGATCGTCCGTCATGAAGACGACGATGTTGGGGCGTTTCTTCCTGTTCTCCTGGGGGATCGGCAGAAGCGCCGCGGCGGACCGCAGCCCCAGGCCGGCGCCCGAGGCAGCGAGGAGAGCGAGCGTGTCGCGCCGGGTGATCAGTCGTTTCATCTGCCGCCTAACCGATCATAACGCTGCGAATTCGTGTCGCTTCGACTCTTGATTGCCATAACGGTGCCCTTCGACGCCCGCCTACGGGCCCAGTCTCCGCCAAGATCGAATCAGCTCACGACGAGCCGCGCGTGCATGCCGGATCACTGTACGAACGAGAAGACCATCAGCGACGAGCCTGCCACTACCGCCCGTACGCGGAATCGTGATCGGGATGCAAGGAAATGAAGCGGAGGAAATCGCCATCACGGAACGCGAGTGCACGGACCTTCTGACTCAGCCGCAACGAGTAGGCGCCGGCACCGTTAGGCGCCTCTAGGTGCTTGATCTCCTCCCAACGGAAGCCCGTGTGCCGATAGACCGCGCTCCAGTCCAGCTCGCGTAGACGACGCAGAGACGACACGACCTGCTTCAGCTCCGCCATTTCAAGACGAAGGAAGACATCTTGAAACACTGGGCTGTTGAGGTCGAGTCGGACCCGTCTAGCTGTAAAGGCTCAGGAGGTTGTTCACCCGGGTTAACCGGTGGAATGCTGTTGGTGCGAGCAGCAGGACCCCATCGGAAAGGACCCGGATGAACGCCCATAGCAGAGCAAAGACGAACCCCCGAAGTCGAGAGCTATTAGTCGACAGAGTAAAGGCCGAGGGCTGGAGCCGCCGGAAGGCGGCGGAAGCCCTTGGCCTTAGCGTCAGGACTGCCGCCAAGTGGCTCAAGCGTTTCCGAGAGGAGGGCGCTTTAGGGCTGCTGGATCGGTCGAGTCGGCCGCGAAGCTCGCCCCGCCGCACTCCCGAGAATCTTCGAAGGCGAGCCCTCGAGCTCAGGCTGAAGCGTCTTACCGGGCGTGAGATTTCCGAAACGATGGGGCTTCCGCGGGCCACCGTGAGTCGGATTCTTCGAATGGCCGGGCTGGGGCGCCTGCGCTCACTCGAGCCGCCCGAGCCACCGAATCGTTACGAGCTCCCGAACCCGGGAGACCTTCTGCACATTGACATCAAGAAGCTCGCCCGCATCGTCGGAGGCCCCGGCCATCGCATTCACGGCGACCGCACCAAGCGGAAACGCCGCGTCGGCTATGAACACATCTATGTCTGCATCGACGACCATTCCCGGCTGAGCTACGTCGAGCCGCTGAAAGCGGAGGACAAACAGACGGCCACCGGTTTTCTCGAGCGTGCCATCGCCTGGTACCGCGCCTCAGGCATCCAGCCCCGACGACTCCTCACCGACAACGGCAAGGTCTTTACCTCAGGCACTTTCAATGAAGTCCTCGACAGGGCCTCGATTCGCCACGGCTTTACTCGCCGCTACCGCCCGCGCACCAACGGCAAGGCCGAGCGCTTCATCCAGACCATGCTCAGGGAGTGGGCCTATCGCCGCTCTTACTCTTCCTCAGCAAAGCGCCGTCACGCCCTGCCGCGATGGCTGCACTACTACAATTTCCATCGCCAGCACTCCTCACTCGGAGGTAAACCACCGGTGTCCAGAGTGAACAACCTGTTTAGCCCCGACATCTAGCGCCTGCGGCCACGCGACCGGCTCGCGCCTTTCGATGGCCGGACCTGGAGGCTATCTACGTCAGTTTCCTTCGGAGCCGTCGTCGAGGCCCACGCGAGACCGCGCGCGATTCGCGAGCGATCAGGCTCCTGCAGCGTCCAGAGCTGGCTCTCGGGCACCACCGCCACAGCCGTCAGGATGATGGTCCCATCCCGACGATGATCGACGCGGAGAGCCTTTCCCGCATACGTCTTGCCGAGCGAGATCTGCCCGCTCTTCCCGACGACCTTGATCTCGGAACCACTGACTTGAGGCATCCCATTCTCCTGCCATCATGCTATCATGCGCTCCCGAAAGCGGTCGAGGGACGGATCTGACCGCTGCCTTCAGCTCCGAGGGTTTTACCTTCACCCCGGACGGCGAAGTCATCCCGCTGCTTCAGGGAGCGCCGTGCGCTTTCCAGCCTTGGTTTTCGGGCGTTTCATCGGCGTCCTCCCTGCATGCCGTATCACTGTACGTCTCGCCGAGGAGGGGATCTAAAGTGGTGGAGCTGAACGGGATCGAACCGTCGACCTCTTGAATGCCATTCAAGCGCTCTCCCAACTGAGCTACAGCCCCACGACGGAGGGACGCGAAAGGTAGCACCCGGCCGACGTGGGGTCAAACGAGCGCAGTGAAGGTAGGATTCCCGCCCGAGGAGGCGCCGATGCGTTGGAACGAAGGCGGCGGGGTCAGTCCTGACATCGAGGATCGGCGCGGCGAGGGCGGAGGATTCGGGTTCGGCGGCGGAGGTTTCCGCCTCGGGTGCGGCGGCATCATCCTTCTCGCGATCCTCAGTCTCGTCTTCCGGAAGAACTTCTTCGCTCTTCTCGACGGCGGCTCGGGCAGCCCCCCCGCCGCCGACGTCACGCACTCCGGGCCGCCCGTCTCGCAGTCGGCCGAAGACCAGCAGCGCGTGAAGTTCATCTCGTTCGTCATCGACGACGTCCAACGCACCTGGGAAAAGGAGTTCCCGAAGCTCGGCGGCACGTACCGGCACGCGAAGCTCGTTCTCTTCCGCGACGCGACGCGCTCCGGCTGCGGATTCGCCGAGGCGACGAGCGGCCCGTTCTATTGTCCCGCGGATCAGAAGGTTTATCTCGATCTTGGCTTCTTCGACGAACTGCGCTCGCGCTTCGGGGTTTCGGGAGAGTTCGCCGAGGCCTACGTCATCGCGCACGAGTTCGGCCACCACGTTCAGACTCTCCTCGGACTCGACGAAAAGGTCCGACGCGCCCAGGCGGAACGGCCGTCGATCAGGAGCGAGCTTTCGGTCCGCATGGAGCTCCAGGCCGACTGCCTCGCCGGGGTCTGGGGACACTCGACCGGCGAGCGGAACATTCTCGAAAAGGGAGACGTCGAGTCGGGTCTCGCGGCCGCGGCGGCCGTCGGAGACGACCGGTTGCAGAGAGCCGCGACCGGACGTGTGAATCCCGAGACGTGGACCCATGGCTCCTCGAAGGAGCGCACGGAGTGGTTCACGCGAGGGTTCCAGACGGGTCAGGTGTCCGCCTGCGACACCTTCGCCCGCGGCTCACGCTGACGCCGGTCCCTTCCGCCTCAGAGCTTGAAGCTCGCGAAAACCCTCCACTCGGACTGCGTCTTGCGCGCCTCGAAGAAGCCGGTGTACGTCGTCTTGCGGCTGTACCACGCATATCCGGCCCCGATCCCGAAGCTTCGAATGACGGGGAGCCGCAGGCCGACGTTGAAGAACTGCAGTGTGTTCCTGTCCGAGCTTCCGTCCACGGTGCGAGCCCAGGCGATCGTATAGTTCGCGAACGCCCCTCCGCCCGCTTCGAGGTCGAGGCGCCCTCCGACGCGCACGCCGGCTCCGGGCGCGAAGTCGTAGGTGCGGCCGGTCGCTGGGTCGGCGAAGTCGGTGGTCTGGATCCCGGCGAGCGGGTATGCCACGAGCCTGACGTCGCTCGTCGCGACGATCTTCGGCTGAAAGACGTATCGCGAGGTCAGTCCCAGGCTCAGCGACTGGGCGCCGAAAACCTGCGATTCGTTGGAGAAGTACTCGTACTCCTGGTAGAGGCCGAGCACGTGGCGCACGCGGGCGGCCGGGTCGCTCAGCTCGCCCGCTTTCAGGGCGCCTCTTCCCTCGACGCGCGCGATCACATCCCGGCTCGAGTTGAGGTCGATCTCGACCGAGAAGGAGTCGAAAGGCTTCCGGATGTCGCCGGCGAAGGGGTCGCCGGATGCCGCGCTCAGGCTGACGGTGAAGGCATTCGCGTCGGAAGGGCCGTTGTTGAACTTCCGATAGCCGACGTCACCGGCCGCCCGGAAGCCCTTCGGGAAACGCTCGTCCGGGTTGGGCGAGGCGCCCGTCGTCTCCCCGCGGAGCAGCCGGTTCAGGCCGCCGACCGGATCGACGACCCCGCCCGCGAGCTCGCGCCAGAAACGGTTTGCGCCGCTCGCCGTGTTGTCCCGGATCATCACCGCGACGCGGTGGGTGATCTCGCCGAGAGCCATGCCGCCGAGCGTCGTGTTCACGAGGTCGTTGATCGAGGGACGCGTGTTCTCCATGCAGCATTCCCAGACGAAGCTTCCGACGAGGGCGAATCCCGCCGATTGCCAGAAGGTGAATCCGTTCGACCGGGCCGCGTTGAAGTAGAGGCCCCCGTGGTACGGGTGCGCCGCCTGATTCGTACGGAAAACGTCCCGGTCGAATCCGAATCCGTTCCGGAAGTTCTCGCGGACCGAGTGAAGAGAGATGACCGCGAAGTCCTCCCGCGTGACGTATCGGTCGAAGGCCCAGGGAACGAGCTCCACGAGCGCCAATTCGCCGGCAGCAGCCCAGAAGCGTTTCGACGCCGGCCAGTCCGCGGCCGTCGTCGGCGGCACGGCGGGCGCCGCTTCGCGGGTTCCGTCGGGCGCGACGTTTCCGAAGCGATACGAGAGCCCCCCGGTGATCTCGGCGCTCGACGTGAGGCCGGTGCTGAAGCCGTAGCAGCCCGCGGGGCCGCAGACGAGCGCGCTCCGGGATGATTCTCTGAACCGATACCGGGCGTCGGCTCGAAGCACGACGTTCTCGCCGAGGGCGAGCTTCCCTCCGAGGGCGATGTTCGCCGAGAAGCGGGTTTGAACTTCGTTCGCGACCCCGCCCACGTCGGGGTGCAGGGTCATCGCACCCGCACCGAGGCCGAGGTAGCCCCGCGCGGCGCCGCGGCCGAACCCGAAGAGGCTGTCGAGCTCGTACGTGGTGATGTCGATCCGCGCCGAGGGTGTTCGAGGCTCTCCGGAAACTGCGTCGAGCGTGTCGAGCTTGCCGCGCGTGCGCGAGAATGCCGCCTCGAGGCTGAAAGAACGGCTGACCTCGTACGCCCCTCGTAAACCATAAGTGAACGAGCGGCCGATCCGGACGTCCGACGACGGGTCGAGAAAGATCCGGGTCCCGAAGGAACCACCGCCGAAGAGGCCGAATTCCCACCGCCCTGCACTCTGCGCGCGCGAAGGCCCCGCAACGATCAGGGCCAGCGGCAGGACGACGAGGCTGGCGGTACGCTTGATGTTTGCCCCTTCGAGAAGAAAACGTGACGAGAGCTCCGAGGCTCGGCAGGGTACGTTTCTTGCTAAAGCCATGCCATGAAAAGGATGCGAAAAAAGTCCGTTGTTGTTCGCGGAGTGATCGTCTGTGCGGCGCTCTGTATGGCGGCATCGACGGCGCACGGTCAGGAGCCGCCGGTTCCCGAGACGGCGCCTCCACCGACAGCGACCGAGGAACCAGCAGCGACCGAGGAACCGAAGCCGGAACCCGCCCCGCCCGTCGCGCCTCCCGGCTTCCCGAAGATGGTGCTGCTCGACGTGCGTCACGTCATGCTCGAGCCGTTCCACTGGGAGGGACGCCAGTGGCTTCTTTTCGCTGGGTACACGGCGGCGGTCGCGGCAGCGAGCCCGGCCGATAGAACGTTGAGCAATCGGGCGCGCGCGAGCGATTACTCGTTCGGTACCGTCGGAGACACGTTCGAGGGGCTCGGCGACGCCCGCTCTTTCGTCCTCCTTGCCGGGTTCTACGGCGCGGGACTGATCGGGCACGACTCGAAGGCGAAGAACGTCTGTCTCGATGGCCTCGCCTCGAGCCTCATCGCCTCGATCCTCATCACGCCGGTCATCTCCACGGCCGTCGGCCGCGAGCGTCCGACGGCCGAAGAGGGAGCCTACAGCTTCCGACCTTTCAACGGACGCTCCTTCCCTTCGGGCCACGCGACGCAGGTCTTCGCCGTCGTCTCGGTCATCGCCACGCACTACGACCAGTTCTGGGTCAAGGCGCTCGCGTACACGGCGGGGATCGCGGGGAGCTGGCCGCGGCTGCGACGAGGAAAGCACTTCCCGACCGATCTCCTCGCCGGAGCGATCATCGGGACGGCGGTCGGACGCAGCGTCGTCCACTACAACGACAAGCTTCGTTCGGGCGAAGTCGAGGCGACGCGCCGCCGGGACGAGGGAGTCCGGCTGACGGTCTTTCCTCTCGTGCAAGGAGACGGGATCGGCCTGACGGGGACCCTTCGCTTCTGAGGCGGCGTCTCCCCTGGGAAGCGGTAATCCCGGCAAGCCTCTTGCACGTCTCCTGAGCGGAGGTAGTCCCTTGAAGAAGAAGACACCCCTGCTCATCCCCGTTCTCGCCGTCCTGTTTCTCGCCGGCTGCTCGAGCATCGAGACGCACGTCGACTACGACCGCGGCGTGAACTTCTCCTCGTACCACACGTTCGCTTTCAAGGACGTTCGCGAAACCCGGAATCCGATCGGTACGAAGCGGGTCCGCGGGGCCATCGTGAGGGCCCTGTCCTCGCGCGGATACGCGGAAGCTCCAGACGGCACGCCCGATCTCTGGGTCGTCCTGCACACGCGCACGCACCGCCAGACGCAGGTCACGACCTGGAACACGGGCTGGGGCTGGGGCTGGCGCTGGCGCAGCCCGTACTGGACCTCGGCGCGTGTCGAGCAGATCCCGGTCGGCACGCTCATGGTCGACCTCGTCGACACGAAGGCCAAGGAGCTCGTCTGGCGCGGCAGCGCGTCGCGGGTCGTCGACCCCGACGAGTCGCCCCGGTCACGCGAAGAGCATGTGCAGAAAGCCGTCGACAAGCTCTTCGAAGGCTTTCCTCCGAAGCGCTAGTCAGAACGCCTTTTCGACCCCGGCGAGGAAGCGGCGTCCGGGCGCCGGAAAGCCGCTCGCCTCGGCATAGTCGCGCCCGAGAAGGTTCGTCACGCGGACGAACGGCGCGAGGTCGAGTGCGAGCGGCGGCAACGTCAGAGACGCGTCGACTCTCAGGTACGACGGGTTCTCGACGAGCCTCGTGAAGTCGGCCGCGTCCCGGTCGGGGCGCCTGCCGACCCACATCGCCGTCAGGCTCACGGCCCCTCCCGAGACGAACGTCGTCCCCCAGGTCGCCGAGGCGCGGTGCCGGGGGCGCCTGAGGAGGAACGTGTCCGCGTCGAGGTCCTTCGCGTCGAGGTAGGTGTACGACGCGCGCACGAAAGAACGCGCCCCGACGGGGCTCCGAAGAGCCACCTCGATCCCGCGCGTCCGCGCCCTGCCGACGTTCAGGTTCGTGAGGGTGGCGGCATCGAAGTCGATGAGATCCCTCAAATCGATCCAGAAGCCCGAGACTTCCGCGACGAGTGCCCCCGCGAGCGTCTTTTCCAGTCCCAGCTCGTAGCCGTTCGACTTCTCGGGCCGGAGCGACGGGTTCCCGGAGAACGGGTAATACAGCTCGCCCGTCGAAGGCGCGCGAAACGCGGACCCGGCCGCCGCGCGGAGCTTCCACGAGGGCGCGATGCGCCAGGCGACCGTCACACGCGGGCTCACGGCGCTGCCGAACGCGTTGTGGTCGTCCCGTCGGATCCCTCCCGTCACGACGAGCCGCTCGCCCGCGAGGGCGATGCGATCCTCGGCGAAAAGCGCGAACGTGCGGGTCGAAGCATCGTCGAGGGCGACTCCGAAGTTGCTCTCGTTCGAGACGAGCGTCCGTTCCCAGTCCGCGCCCGCGGCGATCCGGTGCGCGCCGAGAACCGAAGCGAAGACGAGCCGTGCCCCGGCGCGCCGCGCGTCCGTCGAGGACGATGAGAAGAAGGAGTCGGGGTCGGCGAACTGGGGCCTGTCGCGTATGTAGCGCACCGAGGCCTCGAGAGAGAGATTCTTAGAAAGTGAAAGAGAGAACGGGACTTCCAGAGCAGCCGTCTCGGCGGAGGTCGAGCGCTGAGGGGTGGGATGGGCCCCATCCGTCGGGACGCCGGTCCGGCCGGCCTCGCGGCGGAGCAAGACGCCGACAGACGTGCCCTCTCCGAGCTGCGCCGTCAGCGTGCCCGAGAGCGTCGTTCCGGAGAAGAACTCGTTCGTCTGATCGCCCCAGGAGAGTGTCCTTCGAAAGCCGAATGTCCCCGAAAACACACCTTCCAAGAAACGTATTTCTCCGAGGCTTTCCTTCGCGCTTCCGTTCCCCATCGCGAAAGAGACGTTTCCCTTCAGCCCCGCATCGGCGGACCTCTTCGTGAAGACCCGCACGACGCCCCCGATCGCCTCCGAGCCGTAGAGCGCCGAAAAGGGCCCGCGCACGATCTCCACGCGCTCGACGTTCGCGACGGACAAAGCCGAGAGGTCCGTTCCGCCGAAATACGGGCTGTTCAGCGCGACCCCGTCGACGAGAACGAGCGTCTGCGTGGAGCTCGTCCCACGCAGGAAAAGGGAGGTCACGGTCCCGGGGCCGCCGGACTGCACGACGTCGAGGCCCGGCACCGTGCGCAGGAGGTCGAGGACCGTCGTGGCTTTCGACGCCGCGATCTCGGCGGAATCGATCACCGTGGCGGCGACGCCGAGGGTCGCTGCGGTTTCCGGCTCGGTCTCGGCCGAGACGACGACGTCGGCGGCCAGCTTCGTCGCGCTCCGGGGCGGCACGGGCTGGGCGAGGAGCTCTGGCGCGAGAGAGACGAACAGCGCGCATGACGACCGGAGAAGAAAGAGACGGGACACCATGGAACACCTCCGTTCCGCCTGGCTCCGCCTTCCCATCGGAAAAGGCGGCGGCGTTTCCGGCAGGACACCGGAACAGCCGCGACTTCCCGAGCCCCGGAGAAGGCGTTGCGAAAAACGATGTCCTTCGAGCAGGTCTCCTGGCTCCCGGATCGTCCGCGCCCGGCCCCTTCCCGGCAGCGCAACCGGCCTCAAGGGACCGATCTCTCGCCGCCAGTGGATCTCGCCGGGCGCGTCCCCGGTCACAGTGGCGGGGGCCGCGCGGGAATCTCACCCGCTTCCCTCTTCGCGTGACGCGCGCACGGGCGCTCACGTTCGCCCCCCGGAGGTCGAAAACTTTCAGGGGACTCGAGGACGATGAAAAGAACTGATGAAACCTTATCACGCAGCCGACGCCGCGCGCGGCATTCGCTTCAGGTCGGTGTCGTGTCGAGAACTTCGCGCAGCTTCGCCGTGAGGTTCTGTTCGGTGAAGGGCTTGGGGAGAAACACGGGCCCGCCTTCCGTGCCGAAGTCAGCCGGGACGTCGGCCGTGTATCCCGACATGAACACCACCTTGATCGTCGGCCGCCGTGCCCTCACGCGGGCGGCCAGATCCCGCCCGTTCATTCCCGGCATCACGACGTCGGTCAGAAGGACGTGAATGACGCCGGAGTGCTTGTCGACGATCTCGAGCGCCGCGGGCCCGTCTTCGGCGGCGAGTACGGCGTACCCCTTTCGCTCGAGAACGGCACGCACGAGATTCCTGACCGCCGACTCGTCCTCGACGACGAGGATCGTCTCCGATCCGGGGCGGGAAGAGGCGCGCGGGCGAACGCCCGATGTCGCCCGCGCGTCGGACCGAGGAAAGTAGACACGAACGTCGGTTCCGGTGCCTGGCGCGCTCGCGACGTCCACGTAACCTCCGCTCTGCTTGATGATGCCGAAGATCGTCGCGAGGCCGAGGCCCGTACCCTTTCCCTTCTCCTTCGTCGTGAAGAAGGGCTCGAAGAGGTGTCCGAGCGTCTCGGCATCCATCCCGCTTCCCGTGTCCCGGACCAAAATGACGACGTACCTTCCGGGCGGAATCGAGTCGTGGGAGCTCGTGAACGGCGTATCGAGATTCACATTCGCCAGCTCGAGCGTCAGGCGGCCACCTCCAGGCATGGCATCACGGGAATTGACCGCGAGATTCAGGAGTACCTGCTCGACCTGCCCGGGGTCCGCCTTCACGCGGCCGAGTGTCGCGGGCCTCACGACGACGACCTCGATGTCCTCGCCGATCAGGCGCCGCAACATCTTTTCCGTGTCGGCGACGATTGCGCCGAGATCGAGGACGCGCGTCTCGAGGACCTGCCGCCGGCTGAAGGCGAGGAGCTGCTGCGTCAGGGCCGCGGCCCTCTCGGCCGCCCGGGCGATCTCTCCCACGCTCTCGCTGCGGCCCGCGTCGTTGGCGAGGGACGCCCCGAGCAACTCGGCGTAGCCTTGTATGACCGTCAGGAGATTGTTGAAGTCGTGGGCGACTCCGCCTGCGAGGCGGCCCACCGCCTCCATCTTCTGGGCCTGGACGAGCTGCGCCTCGAGTCGTTTGCGTTCGGTGACGTCCCGGCCCGCCGTGTGCATGAAACGCTTACCGCCGATGGTGACGAGCCTGTTGTTGAACTCGACGACAACCTTGCTGCCGTTTTTTTTTCGAATCGGCGCTTCCGACAGGATTTGCTCGCCTCCCAGGATGCGCCCATGAAACGTGCGGTATGCCGCGAGGTCGGGTTCCTCGTGGAGATCCGGGATCCCCATCGAGAGCAGCTCCTCCCGGGAGTACCCCGTCAGCTCCGTCGCAGCGCTGTTGACGGCGACGAACCGTGCCTGCTCGTCGCTCACGAACACGGCGTCCCGCGAGCCCTCGAAGATGTGCCGCTGCCATGCGAGCGCCTCCTCCAGCTCGGCGTTGAGCCTGGAGACGTTCGCTTCGGCTAGCTTGCGCTCCGTGATGTTGTCGAACACGGCGACGAAGTGCCCCTTCTTCGGGCTGTAGGCGGAGATCGAGAACCAGATGCCGAGAGCGTCGAGGTAGACCTCGAATCTCTCCGGCGTGCCGGTCGAGGCCACCCGACCGTACGCTTCGAGCAGCGCCGGGCTCGACTCCCGGATTCCCGGGATGACTTCGCTGACCCTCCTGCCGACGACGCCTTTCAGTCCGGTCAGCCTCTCGAACGCGGAATTGACTTCGAGGTAGACGAAATCGTGCGGCTGCCCGTCTTCGTAGAGCATTTCGCAGTACGCAAAGCCGTCGAGCATGCTCTCGAAGAGGGAGCGGAAGCGTCTCTCGCTCTCGCCGAGCGCGTCGGTTGGCCTTCGCATCTAATCCATCTGCAACCAGAACATGGCCGCTCTCCCTGCCGGAGCGCGCGTCGCAACCTGGGGACGCCCTCTGCGGGCGCCGATCAGCCCCTCTTCTGCTTGCTCTTCGGGTTGTTCAGCGCCTGAAGAAGAGACGTGCCGAAACCGGAGACGGCCGGCACGGAGGCCTTCTCGCGCTTCGCGGTCTCCTCTCGGTAGCTCTTCAGCTCGCCGCGGTCCGCTTCCGCTTTCGCACCCGAGGCCGAGAGCGAGATGCGTTTCCGCGGGACATCGACCCCGATGACCTTCACCTCGACCTTTTGGCCCGGCGTGAAGTGGCGGTTGACCGTGCCGGGCGGCACGCCCGACTCGGAGTTCGGGATCAGCCCCGTGAGACCAGGCTCGAGGCGGACGAAGACGCCGAACACGGCGACGCTTTCCACCTCGCCTGTCGCGACGGAGCCCTCGGGATGACGCTCGTGGATGCTCTCCCACGGATTCGACGTCGCGACCTCGCGGAGCGAGAGCGACAGCCGGCGCTGCTTCGGGTCGACTTCCTTCACCCAGCCCTGCACGGTCTGGCCGTCGGCGACGGATGGGTCCTTGAGCGTGACGCCGGGCGGCAGCGCCGAGACGTGCACGAGACCGTCCACGCCCTGCTCGACCTCCACGAAGAGGCCGAAGTCCGCGTGCCGGGCGACGGTGCCCGTGAACGATGCGCCCGGGGCGAAGCGCTCGGGCAGCGTCTCCCACGGATCGGCCTCGAGCTCTTTCATGGAAAGCGAAATGCGCTTGCCTTCGCCGGCCAGCTTCGTCACCTTGACCGTGACCTCCTGGCCCACGGTGAGGGCGTCCTTCGGGTGCGCGATGCGGCGTCGCGAGATTTCGGTGACGTGCACGAGTCCGTCCACGCCGCCGAGGTCCACGAACGCCCCGAAATCCGTGAGGGAGCGGACGCGGCCGGGCAGGACGGCGCCCACGGCGATCTTTTCGCGCGTGATCGCGGCTTTCTCGTCCTGTTCCTCCTTCAGGAGGGCGACGCGCGAGACGACCACGCGCCGGCCGTCCTCGGAGTACTCGAGAACGCGGAAGTCGAACGTCTGCCCCACGTAGGCGGCGAGCGCGGGTTCCTCGTGACGGCCGAGGTCGATCTGCGACACCGGGCAGAAGGCGCGGAGGCCGTGCGCGCCGCCGATCATCACTTCGAAGCCGCCCTTGTTTCGCGCCATGACCTTGCCCGCGACGGGAATCTTCGCCTCGGATGCCGCGCGCAGCTCGGCCTTCGTGCGATGCCCGACCGCGAGCTTGCGCGACAGGCGAACGTCCGGGCCTGCCTTGACGACCACCGCTTCGATCCGATCGCCCACCTTCTCGCCCTCGAGCTCCTTGAGGTCCATGAGCGCTTCGGACTTGCCGCCGATCGAGACGAGAACGATGTCGGGAGTGATGCCGGCGATGATGCCGTTGACGACCTGCCCTTCCAGGAGCTTCTTCCTCGGCGTGGCCGCATCGGCGGCGAGGGCAGCCTCGAAGGTCTTGCGGTCGGCGGATTCGGCGGTTTCGACGGACCGGGCGATGAGGGTCTGGGGCACGGATCGTTCTCCTGGCCCGCCAAGCGAGATTCCCCCGGAGAAAAGCGTCCAGGGCTGCGGGACCGCGGATTCTATCCGAAGCTGTAAGATGAGACTTGTTCTCCGGACGGCACCCCCCGAGCCCCGGAGAAAACCCCAGTTGGAGGAGTGGTGGAATGGCCGATCCGGGTGTCCTGACAGCCACGGGCGCTTCGCCGTCCGGAGCCGCGGCGACGATCGCGGGACTCGCCCCGAGCCGGGACGAGCTGAGGCGCTGGTACGGCCTGATGCACCTCGGCCGGCTCCTCGACGACAAGGCGCCGAACTATCTCAAGCAGGGACTCGGCTGGTCGTATCACGCGCCGTGCGCGGGGCACGACGGGATCCAGGTCGCGCTCGGCGTCACGTTCCGGCCCGGACACGACTATCTCTTCCCTTACTACCGGGACCTCACGACGTGCCTCGCCGCCGGCCTCTCGACCGAGGAGATTCTGCTGAACGGGATGTCGAAGCGGGACGACGTCGCTTCCGGCGGCCGGCACATGTCGAACCACTTCGCGAAGCCTGAGATCAACATCCAGAACGTCTCGTCCTGCGTGTCGAACCACGCGCAGCACGCCGCCGGCCTCGGCCGCGCGCTCAGGACCTACGGATCGGACGCGATCGTCTTCTGCTCCGTGGGCGAGTCCTCCACGTCCGAGGGCTACTTCTACGAGGCCGTCAACGGCGCCTCGCGCGAGAAGCTGTCCGTCGTCTTCGTGGTCCAGGACAACGGATACGGCATCGCAGTTCCGAAGAGTGACCAGACGGCGAACCCGTTCGCGTCCGACAACTTCTCGGGGTTCAAGAACGTCCGGATCATCCACTGCGACGGCAGGGACCTCTTCGACTCGCTGCGCGCCATGCGCGAAGCCGTGTCGTTCGTGAAGGCGGGCGCGGGCTGCGCCCTCGTCCACGCCGAGTGCATTCGCATCCACTCGCACTCCAACTCCGACCGGCACGAGCTCTACCGCTCGCCCGAGGAGCTCGCCGCCGCGAAGGAGCAGGATCCCCTTCCCCGCCTGCGGCGCGTTCTCGTCGAGGGCGGCGCGTTCTCCGAGGAGGAGATCGCCGCGATCGAGGACGCGAACCGGAAAACCTACGAGGAATCGGCCGACCGCGCGCGCCGCGCGCCGGATCCCGACCCCGCCTCCGTCCTCGACCACGTCATGCCAGAGCCGTGGGTGCCCGAGGGCGACGGCCTCGCGTCGGTGACGCTCACGCCCGAAACGGTCGACGGGAAGCCGACCACCGAGATGACGCTCATCCAGGCCCTGAACGGCACGCTGAAGGAGATGTTCCGCGAGAACCCCGACACGTACCTCTGGGGTCAGGACGTCGCCTACAAGGAGAAGGGCGGCATCTTCAACGTCACGAAGGGCATGCAGCAGGAGTTCGGTCCGAAGCGGATCTTCAACGGGCCGCTCGCGGAGGATTTCATCCTCGGCACTGCGGACGGCTTCTCGCGCCTCAACGACAGGATTCGCGTCGTCGTGGAAGGCGCCGAGTTCGCCGACTACTTCTGGCCCGCGGCCGAACAGATGGTCGAGATGTCCCACGAGCTCTGGCGCACGAACGGCAAGTTCGTCCCGAACGTCACCGTGCGCATCGCCTCGGGCGGATACATCGGCGGCGGCCTCTACCATTCCCAGAACATCGAAGGCTGGCTCGCGACGCTGCCCGGCATCCGCATCGTGGTGCCCGCGTTCGCGGACGACGCCGCGGGCCTCCTCAGGACGTCGATGCGCTCGCGCGGGATCACGCTCTACCTCGAGCCCAAGTTCCTCTACAACTCCGCGCAGGCCAAGACGCACGTTCCCGCGGAGTTCGCGGTGCCGTTCGGGGTGGCCCGCCGCCGCCGCGAAGGCCGCGACCTGACGATCCTCGCATACGGCACGCCCGTCCACTTCGCGCTGGAGGCGGCCGAGGCGCTCGCCAAGGACGGCAAGAACGTGGAGGTGATCGACCTGCGCTCGCTCGTGCCGCTCGACTTCGAGGCCATCGCCGCCTCGGTGAAAAAGACGTCCCGCGTCCTCGTCGTCCACGAGGACAAGGTGCACGGGGGCTTCGGCGGCGAGCTCGTCGCGCGTATCGCGTCCGAGCTCTTCCCCCATCTCGACGCCCCGGTCGACCGCGTCGGGTCCACGTTCACGCCCGTCGGCTTCAACCGCATCCTCGAGCGGGCGATCCTCCCGAACACGGAGCGGGTCCTCGAGGCGGCGAAGAAGACGCTCGCGTACTGAATAGCATGTTGGAACACCCGAGTTCGGTGACCGCACGTCAACTCTCAAGATCGTCGAAAACGGTGTTGCGGAAGCTCGCAGCGGAACGCGACCTTGTCGTGACTTCGAGGGGGAGGCCGGTGGCGATCCTCACGAGTACGAGCGAAAACACCCTCGCGTCGACCCTCTCTGCCCTCCGGGGGAAACCCCTCTCCACCGTCAAGGCTGAGCTTGCAGCCGCGCGGCGAGAACGGCGCCGATAACCACCGCCAGACTCGGTAGGATCGCCGAGTCC
Organism: Thermoanaerobaculia bacterium; assembly: GCA_963719225.1. Taxonomy (GTDB): domain Bacteria; phylum Acidobacteriota; class Thermoanaerobaculia; order UBA5066; family UBA5066; genus Fen-183. The sequence goes on from CAVRAY010000001.1 coordinate 3,340,963, forward strand.
GTGACGATCTCCATCCTTCTCTATTCGGGTCTCGCGCTCCTGGCGCTCGGGAGCGTCTCGCTCGTCTGGCCCCCGAGATTCCTCGGGATCGCGACGCGTCTCCACGCGCTCGTGGTCTTCGGCACGGGTCTCGTCGCGGCAACCGTCGCGTTCCTCTTGCCGCCGCCGTCCGCGCGAGGCAGCGCGCGTGCCCCGACTCGTATCGACGAATTCGCTCCGGGGTTCCAGTTCGTGGAATTCCACGAGCGCACGGTCCGGGCGACTCCCGAGCGCATCGCGCCGGGCTACGCGAAAGCCGCCATGAACTTCCGCATCGAGCCCCGCCCCGACGGCTCCTGCCGCCTCACCACCGAGACGCGCATCTTCGCGACGGACGCCGCGTCTTCGCGCCGCTTCGCGAGGTACTGGCGGTTCATCCTGCCGGGCAGCTCCCTCCTCCGGGTCACGTGGCTCCGCGCGATCGCAGAAAGGGCGGAGAGAGGACGCTGAAGAGCTCCCCTACTTCGACGACATGACGAAGGTGTTGCCCTCGGAGTCCTTGAAGATGGACGAGGTGCCCCAGGACTCCGTCTTCGGCGGCTGGACGAATTCCACGCCCCGCGCCTTCAGCTCCTCGTAGGTCTTCTGGAGGTTGTCGCACGTGAAGGCGCCGTTGAAAAAGCCGCCCGCCCTGGTTCCCTCCCCCGTGAAGAGAACGACTTCGGTCTCGGCGCCGGGGATCTTCAGCTCGATCCAGCGCTGTTTCTCGTTGAAGGGCTGATCGGTCGCGACCTTGAAGCCGATGCGATCGCGCCAGAAGGCAAGCGCGCGCTCCTGGTCGTCGCAGGGGATGCTGACGAACTTCAGGCGATTGATCATGGAAGTCCTCCTCGCGCGAAAATCTAGGGCATGCGTTTCGGCTTGTAAAGGGTCCGCATATCGACTATAGTTATAGTTGATATAGTGAAAAACGTCACTGTCCGTGTCGATCGCTACGTGCTCGAGACCCTCATGGTCGACCTCGTCGGGCACGATCGCTCGCCGTCGTCTTTCCTGGTCTTCCTCGCGCTCTGGAACGCGGCGGGGGGCAGGCGGAAGGCCAAGGCCCGCCGGAGCCACCGGCAGGTCGCCGAGGAAACAGGGCTCTCGAAGAGCGCGGTGCAGGCCGCGATCGGCCGTCTGCTCCGGCGAAAGCTGATCGCCGTCACGCGCGCTTCGGCGACGGCCACGCCGGAATACTCGATCCTGCGCCCGTGGCAGCGGGGCTGACCGCTTCCTTCCACGCCTGGATCCGGCTCCTTTGGCATACTCCGCCCTCGTGACGGCGCCCGTGTCAGCCCGCAATCTCCTCCGCCATGCAATTGCGACGCTCGCGTACCGCGCGGGCAAGGCCCTGCGCGGCGCGCCCCCCGGCTTCGAGAGCTTCTCAGCCGCGCCCGGGTCGCGCACGCCCGGGCAGATCCTCGCGCACATGGGCGACCTCTTCGACTGGGCGCTCGAGCTCGCGAAGGGCGCTTCGGTCTGGAACGACGCGACGCCGCTGCCGTGGGACCGGGGGGTCGCGCGGTTCTTCGCGGGTCTCGAAGCGTTCGACCGGCATCTCGCGTCCGGCGCGCCGCTGCCCGAAGGCTTCACGGAGGACAAGCTCTTCCAGGGCCCCGTGGCCGACGCCCTCACGCATACGGGCCAGATCGGAATGCTCCGGCGCCTCGCGGGCTCGCCCGTGCGCGGCGAAAGCTACTTCCGCTCGGACATCGAGATCGGCCGCGTGGGAGAAGCTCAGTCTGCGCCGCGAAAAGAATTCGACTGACGCCGATCCCTACTCAGAACGCGAACGCGACGTAGAACACCGGCCCCTGGTAGTGGTAGCGGACGTGCGTGATCGTGTCCGAATCGCGCGTGTAGTCGATGCGCGTGTAGCTGTAGCCGCCGCCGATGCCGATCGCCGGAGTGACGAAGAGGTCCAGCGTACCCGTGGCTTCGAACATGCTGCCCGTCGACCCGCTGATCGTCGCCTTGAACCCGCGCGCCCGCGCGTTGAGGAAGAGCTGCGGCATCAGCGTGAACGTGAAGTAGCCCTCGAGTGCCGGAATCGGCGCCGTCAGGCTCTTTCTTTCGCTGACGGCGGCGGTGACCACGGCTCCGGTCGGTCCGACGTACGTCCCGACCGCGTCGAGGGACGCCCGGTTGAAGAAGACGCTCGCGCCGAGGCCGAGGCCGATCTCGAGGTCGCCGTTGTTGACGAACGAGTATCCGTAGTAGAGCTCGGCGACGCTCACGTCCAGCGCCGAGTCCACGTCGGCACCCACGGAATACGTCACCCCGTTGAACACGATCTGACGGGAGATCGTTTTCGTGGCCGAGCGGTTCCACTGCTGGTACGCGAAGTCGAGCCGCGCGTGGCGCCCGAGACGGAGGTAACCATCGGCCTGGAGAGCGAACTTCTTCTCCGGAAGCCCGAGGTCGCTTTCGAGCGCGATCTCGGTACCCGGCAGCGTGGCGGTCCCGTATTGAACGGTCGTGTCGAAAGTCGGATACAGCCCGCCGAGGTTCAAACGGAACGTCTCGTCCATGCCGCGCTGGTGCTTGTAAACGTAGTTGGAACCGCTTTGCGCGGCGGCGCCGCCCGCAACGGCGAGGAAAGCGGTGGCGACGACGAGGCGCGCGGAGAGACGGGCGGCGAACCCTGCGGTCATCTCGACTCCTTGGCTCCCCCGGGAAGGCCGGGGGAACTCCCTCCCCGAGTGTAAGGCCGCCGCGTTCCTCCGCCGCCCGCGTGACGGGTCGGTCTCAGTCGACGTGGGGGTGCTTCTTCTCCGCGAGCGCGCGCACCGTCGAACCGGGAAGCGTCCCGCTGATCGAGACGGTTTCCTTGTCGCGCGAGACCGTGAACTTGCGAAGCACGGAGACCGTTTCCGGAGACTTCTCCTGTGCGGCGAGGCGCCAGGCCGCGAGGACTCCGCGGAGCGCGTCCTCCATGAGGCCGGCCGTCTCCGCGTCGTTCGCGACGCCGGTCGCCGCGAGCTTCAGGGCATCGCCTTTCGTCGTGGCCTGGAGCGCGAGGAACTGGACGGATTTCATGGACGAGACGAGCGCCGTCGCGGCGTCGTCGCCCGAGGCGCGAGCCTGCGAGCGCCGCATCGCGGCGTCCTTCGCGGGGATGCGCGAGACGTCCACGAGCGCCCAGGCCGAAGCGCCCGAGTCGATGCGCGAGAGGTGACGCCCGAGGCCCGCGCCCGAGGCGAAGCCGGTGCCTCCGGCGCTGCGCTGCGCGAGCGCCGTGACGACCGCGGCCTCCGAGCCCGCGATCACGAGGTGCGTGCTCGCGAACGCGATCGCGCCGCGTTCGTGGCGCGAGGCGTTCGTGCTCTTCTCGGGAAGGAGGAGGTAATCGCCCGCGGGCGTGGATTTCTTCGTGGCGCCCCTCTCGAGGAGAGCCGCCGAGAGGCGCGCCGGGTCGAACCGCCCTTCGAAGAGCACGAGGCCCCAGCCGTCGCTCCCGCCCGCGCCCTTCGGCGAACCGGCCGCGACGACGAGATCCACGTCCTCCTTCGGGTTGAGGCGGGCTTCTTCGAGGAAGTGCTGGGCGTCGCCCGCGACGCTGATGTGGTCCGTGTCGGAGAACAGGCGCGCGGCGAGCGGGCTCGTCCTGAGGTCCGCGACGTGAACGACGCCCACGGAGGCGGCGTCGGCCGGGACGAGAGCGAGCGCGTCGTCGCCGCTCCTGGCGGCGGCCGGGAGCGCGAGGAAGACGGCGAACGCGATGGCAGACGAGCCAGCAAAGTATCGCTTCATGATCAGAAGTCCTTTCTGCGGAATCTCAGGCATGCGAGGGCGAGGCTAACGGCACCGAAAAGGCCCGTCGTGAGGAAAGGCTGGAGGGTGAGGGCGTCGCGCATGCGCCGCGGGCTCTCATCGCCCATGACGAGGGCGACGACGGCGGCGCCGAGCTGCGCCGTCTTCGGGAAGATCCAGTAGAGCGTCTGGACGAGCGTGGCCGCCCACTCGGCGGACAGCGCCGCCGCGATGCGGTCGTGATTCGCGAGGATCGCGGAGAGGAAGAACACCGCGAACGTCGCCATGATCGAGACGGCCGTCGAGGACGTCAGCGTTCCGATGAGGAACGCGAACGCCATGAGCGCCGCGATCCCGAACAGGATGATTCCCGCCGCGAAGAAGAAACGCGGATGGACGAGGTGCGTCTTCCAGATGACGAGCAGCCACATCGCCCCGAGGAGGTAGACGACGTTCGAGGCCGAGAGAAGCATGCCCCCGACGTAGCGGGAGAGAAGGAGCGACACGCGCCCGACGGGGCGCGAGAGGTAGAGATCCACCGTTCCCTTTTCCTGCAGGCGCGGCACGAGATGCGCCGTCGCGAAGATCGCGAGGAATGTCCCGACGACGTAGAGGAAACCCGCGAATCCCGACTCGAAGCCGAGGACGAGCTTGTCGAGGTCCACGGACTGCCGGCCCATGTGGACGTCCTGGCCGAAGATCTTCGCGCCCGCGAGCGCACCGTTCACGACGTCCAGGTTCACGGCGACCGCGAAGAGCAGGACGAAGAGAGACGACAGCGCGAAATAGGCGACGAGCGTCCACCGCGCGGCCGCTTCGCGGAAGACTTCTTCGATGTTCGCCGCGAGGGCTCGCATCGCTTCAGCCTCCAGCTTCTCGGCGCGGGAGACGCTGTTTGAAGATTTGCTTAGAAGGTGAATGGGCGCTAGGCATCGGGGGTCGCCTTCACGAGATCGACAAACACGTCTTCGAGTGTGCTCTTTTCCGGCGTCAGCTCCGTCAGCAGCGCGCCGCGGGCGCGGGCGGCGTCGATGAGCGCGTTGAGGTGCTGCGGGTCGCGTGCGGAGAGCTGGAAGTGGCCGTTGACGCGCTCCGCCCCTGCGCCGGTCTCGCGAAACGCCGCAAGGACCGCGTCATCGACCCCCGAGGCGACCAGCTTGTAGACCTTCAAAGAATCTTTCTTCTCGTCTCTCTTCGTCAATTCCTCGATCGTCCCCATCGCCGCGACCTTGCCGTTGCGCAGCACCGCGACGCGGTCGCATGTGAGCTCGATCTCGGAGAGGAGATGCGAGTTCAGGAGGATTGCGCGCCCCTTCGCCGCCTCCGCCTTGAGCAGATCGCGGATCTCGCGACGGCCGACGGGGTCGACGCCGTCCGTCGGCTCGTCGAGCAGGAGAACCTCCGGCTCGTGGACGAGCGCGGCGGCGAGACCGAGGCGCTGCGTCATTCCCTTGGAGAACTTCTTCACCTTCACGTCGATCCAGTCCGAGAGCTTCACGCGCGCGAGGAGGTCCGGGATCCGCGGCGTGAGAGCCCGCGGCGCGACGCCCGACATGCGCCCGAAGATGGACAGCGTCTGACGCGCCGTGAGGTATCCGGGAAAGCGGTGGCCCTCGGGCAGGTATCCCACCCGGCGGCGGCTCTCGGGATCGGCGGCAGGTCTCCCGAGGAGCGAAGCGCTTCCCGCCGTGGCGTGCGTCAGCCCGAGCAGGATCTTCACGGCCGTCGTCTTGCCCGCGCCGTTCGGTCCGAGGAGGCCGAACAGCTCTCCCGGCTGCACCGCGAAGTCGATGCCCGAGAGCGCTTTCACCTCGCGGCCGCCCAGGCCCGAGCGGTAGTCCTTTCGAAGTCCTCGGACCTCGATTGCGGCGTTCATGGTCGTCCCCACGTCCCTTGATACGGAAACGCGCCCCGGGAGTTCCCGGAGCCAGCGGTAGCCGCCGGTACAATCGGTCACTTCAGTACCTTATGAGAGTCTGGCGCCACGTTGCCCTCCTCGGCCTGTGCCTCCTGCCCTATGGGGGCTCGGCGGCCGGTGCCGCGCCGAGCGACGAGCCGCCGGAGGCCAACGCGCCCCCGACCGTGTTGACAGCGACTGCGTCGGTCGATCGCGAGCTGTCCGCCGGAGCCCACCACTATCAGATTCGTCTCGCCGCGGGGCAGTTCGCACGCGTCGTCGTCGCTCAGCGCGGTGTCGACGTCGGCTTGAGACTGCTCGACCCGCAGGGGAGCGCGATCGCCGAAGTCGATGACCAGTCCCTGGGAATCGACGGAGAGGAGATCCTCACCGTCATCGCGAACCGCTCGGGGGAGCACACGCTCGAGGTCCGCGCGAATCGACCCGGGCTCCTCGGTCGCTACGGACTGAAGGTCGTCGAGATCCGCGATTCTCATCCGACCGACTGCGCCCGTATCGAGGCTGAGCGACTCCTCCTGGAGGGAAGCCGCCTGTGCGACAAGGGGGTCGCGCCGTCGGCTCGGCAGGCCGCCGAGACGTACGTCAGGGCGGCAGGCTTGTGGCGTCGGCTCGACGACGCCCGAGGGGAGATGCGAGCGATTTCGGGGCTTGGCCAGTCGTATGTCCTCCTGGGAAACGCGCCGGCCGCTCTCGGCGCCTTTAACGAGGCGCTCGCGTCCGCCCGGGAAGCGGCCTGCCCGCAGTGCGAAGCGGAGGTCCTGGCGGGTCTCGGGGTCTGCCACGATCAGCTCGGCCGCAAGAGAGCCGCGATCGAGTTCTACGAGGAATCCCTGCCGCTCTGGCGCGCGTCGGGCATCCGCAGCGGCCAGGCGACCTTGCTTCATGACCTGTCGCTGGTCCACGACAACCTCGGCGAGAAGCGCATCGCGCTCTCGGGATATCGCGAGGCCCTTTCACTCTGTCGTGCCGCAAAGGACCGCACCGGAGAGGCGATGGTGCTCACCGCCCTGGGCAAGGTCGCCGACGACCTCGGCGACTATCAAAGGGCCCTCGACAGCTACGAAGACGCTCTGAAGCTCGCCACGGAGCTCGGGAACGTTCGCGGTCAAGCCGTGATCCTGACAAATATCGCCATCGTGTACAGCCGTCTCGGGGCCCCGGAGAAGGCGCTCCGGTTCTGTGAGCAGGCGCTTCCACTTCGACAGAGGGTCGGAGATCCCCGTGGCGTGGCCGCGACGCTGACCGCCATGGGCAAGGCTCACTTCGAGCTTCACCAGACACAGGACGCGATCGATCTCTACGAGCGCGCGCTCGCGCTCAGTCGTGGCGCGTCGGACCTCCGCGGCGAGGCGGTTGCCCTGTCGCGACTGGCCTCTGCCTACGAGGCCACGGACCGGCTCGATGAAGCGCTTCGCACCCATGGACGTGCCGCGGAGCTGAGGAAAAAGACGGAGGACACGCTTCTGGAGAGCGGATCGCTCGTTCGCCTTGGCGACGTGGAGATGCGGCTGGGTGACCTCGACGCGGCGCGAGAGCATCTCGCGCGGTCCCTGGAGCTCGCCCGCGGCAACGGCGATCGCGCCCAGCAGACGGACACCCTCACGTCTCTGGGAGATCTGGCGCGCAGGCGCGGGGACTTCGAGTCCGCACGATCGACCCTCGAGCAGGCGATCTCGTTGAGCGACGAGACGCGGACCAGGGTCACGAGCCCCGAGCTGCGCGCTTCCTATTCCGCCAGAGAACGACGAGCGCACGAGCTGCTCGTCGACACGCTGATGACGCTCCACGCGCGAAATCCCTCGGGGAGCTTCGACAGGCTGGCCTTCGACGTCGTGGAGCATGGTCGAGCCCGTTCGCTGCTCGAGATCCTTTCCGCCTCGGACGCCCAAGCGCCCGCGCACGTGGACGAGCCCCTCTTCGAGCGGCGGCGCTCGCTGCGGGAGCTCCTGGCGGCGAAGCTCGACCGGCGAATCCGCATGGCGTCGTCCCGAGCCTCCCAGGGAGACCTCGCGGACGCGACGTCCGAGGTCGAACGCCTGGAAACCGAGCTCGATCGCGTCGATGCCCACATCCGTGCGAGCGACCCTGCGTACGCGTCGCTCGTCGGCGGAAAATCTCCCGGCCTCCCGGAGCTCCAGCAGGAGCTCCTCGACGACGACACGCTGCTCCTCGAGTATTCGCTCGGCAGCGAGCGCGGATTCGTTTGGGCAATGACGAAATCGTCGGTGTCGGTTCGGGAGATCCCGTCCCGCCAGCGCATCGAGGAAGCCGCGCGCGACGCTTACAAACGCCTCGCGTCGCACACGCGGGCCGACGAGGCCCTGAAACGGCTCGCCGATCTCGTTCTGCGTCCGGTCGGGATCGAGGTCTGGAAGAAGAGGATCGTCATCGTGGCGGACGGCGCTCTCCAGTACGTGCCCTTTGCCGCCCTGCCCGACCCCTCTTCCGGCAGGTCGCTGATCGTGAATCACGAAGAGGTGAGCCTGCCGTCCGCATCGGTGCTGTCGGTCCTGCGGAAGGAGGGAGCGTCGCGGCGGTCGCCCTCGGCGACCCTGGCGGTCTTCGCCGATCCCGTCTTCAGCGTCGACGACGCGCGCGTGGCAGTAGCGCAGGTCGCGAGCAGAGGCTTCTCGGCGACCTTCCCGGAGCCCTCCGCGGCGGCGGTCAGCTCTTCGAGCGAAGGCGAAGCGCGTCTCCCGCGCCTGCCGTTCACGCGTCGCGAGGCGGAAAGGATCCTCGCTCTGGTTCCGCCGAGTCAGAGGAAGCAGGCGCTCGACTTCGACGCCTCCCGCGCGGCGGCCATGGCGGCGGATGTTGGCGAGTACCGGTTCGTGCACTTCGCCACGCATGGCTTCCTCGACGATCGCAGCCCCCAGCTGTCGGGGCTCGTCCTGTCGCTCGTCGACCGCAACGGGATCGCGCAGCCCGGATTGCTCGCGGCCTCGGACATCTTCGCCCTGAGGCTGTCCGCCGATCTCGTCGTCCTCTCCGGCTGCCAGACCGCGCTCGGAAAGGACGTGCGCGGGGAAGGGCTCGTCGGCCTCACACGCGCGTTCATGTACGCCGGAGCTCCGCGCGTCGTCTCGAGTCTCTGGAAGGTCGACGACGTGGCGACGGCTGAGCTCATGGGCCGCTTCTATTCGGCGATGCTGGGCCCGAAGAAGCTGCGCCCCGCCGCGGCGCTGCGCGCGGCCCAGAACGCGTTGCGGAGCGAGCCGCGCTGGCGCTCCCCGTACTATTGGGCCGGCTTCGTCCTGCAAGGAGAATGGAACTGAGCCGGCTCTCTCCGTGCTGAACCGCGACGCGTTCGAGCGGCTCCTCCGCGCGCTGGGCGACGACCCGGAGCGAGCGGGCGAGGCGTACGAGCGGCTCCGCGAGAAGCTGATCAAGTTCTTCGAGTGGCGCGGCTCGGATCGTCCGGATACGTTGGCCGACCTGACGTTCGACCGCGTCGGCCGCAAGCTCGAAGAGGGGGAGACGATAAAGTCGGCCGATCCCGCGGCGTACGTGTATGCCGTAGCCCGCAACATCCTGAAGGAGAGCTGGGTCGACGAGCGGCGGCAGCGGGACGCGGAGAGAGGAGCTCGGGACGACGGGGACGAGCCGGAGCGCATCACCCGGGAGAGCCGGCACCGCTGTCTCGATCGGTGTCTCGAATCGATGGCGGCGGAGAGCCGGCGACTGCTCCTGCGCTACTACGCCACCCCCGGATCTGCGCGGATCCCGGCCCGCAAGGCGTTGGCGCAGGAGCTCGGGGTCCCGCTGAACGCCCTCCGCATCCGCACGCACCGTCTGCGAGCCGACCTGGAACGCTGCATCGAGGATTGCCTCCGGCAAGCGGACCGCGAAATGGATCGCCCCAGGACTCACTTGGATAGGGGAAGAAGGGAGAGCCGGTGAGCGACGTCCAGGACGCTCTGCTCGTCCGATATCTGCTCGGCGATGCGACGGAAGAGGAGAAAAGTCGTCTCGAAGAACGATTCTTCGCGGACGACGACGTGTTCTCCCGCCTCCTCGAGAGCGAGACCGACCTCGTGGACGGTTATGTGGCGAACACGCTGCCGGCACGGGACCGCGCGCTGTTCGAGGCACGGGCAGCGGCCTCACCGGCCCTCGCCGAGCGCGTCGAGATCGCCCGCGCCCTGTCGAGGGTGGCCGGTCCGGTCACCGTGCCGGCGCGTCCCCCCGCCAGCCCCTGGGTGCCGCTCCTCCTCGCGGCTTCGGTTGTGCTGGCCGCGGCGCTCGGTCTGACGTTGCGCGAGACAACCCGACTCCGCGGTTCCATGCGAGCCCTGGAGTCGAGCCGCGAAGAGCTCGTCGCCCGGCTCACGGCAGCCCAGCAGACGTCGATGGAGCGGCAGGGAAAGATCGACGAGCTGTCCCTGGATCTCGCCTCGCGTGGCACGGCGACGGGCACCCCGTCGATCCTCGCGTTCACATTGAGCGGCGGGCTGACGCGCGGCCAGGGGCGAGGCAACGTGCTCCGGATCCCGGCGGACGCGACGCTCGTCGCGCTCGAGCTGCCGCTCACAATGGCTCCTAAGGTGCCACTGCTGGTTCGGGTCGAGACGGTCGAAGGCAAAGCGGTTGCGAGCCTCGACGGCGTGACGATTGCCCCCGGCGACGCCTCGCTTCGGGTGACACTGCCCGCAAGCGTGCTGCCTCCGGGCGATTACGTCGTGAGCGCATCTTCGACGGGCGCGCGCCCGGCGGTGATCACCGAGATGACATTCCGGGTCGCGCGCTAGGCGTCGAAACGTTTTCCGGGTTTCCTCCACTAGACGTCAGAACGACGGTCTTCCGACTCTGACAGGGAGGGAACCATGGGACGTCGATCCGGAGCGATTTCTGCCATGGCGGTTCTGTCTCTCGTGCTCACGAGATCGGCTCTCCTGGCACAGAGGGGCCCCGACAACGATCCGGACGGGCTGCAGGGATACGTCGACAACGTGTTTCACCACTCGTCCGTAGACTCGGTCAACCTCTACAACGGCCAGCTCAGCGTGCCGATCGCCATCGGCCCGTCCTACCCGATCGGTCCCGCGCTGAAGCTTCAGCTCGTGATGACCTACGGCTCCCGAATCTGGGAGTATGGCCATCCCTCCGGCAGTCCGATCGTCACGCCTAAGCCGATTGCCGGTGATCCTGCGCTCGGCATTGGCTGGACCTTCACTTTCGGAGCGATCAAGGTCTGCAAGATCCTTCCACCCGGAACAGGCCGCATGTGCTACGTCGGACCGGACGGGAGCCAGCACATCTTCGACATGCCCGATCCGGCGCGCGGGGCGGGCTATTTCAAAACGAGCGACGCAAGCCAACTCTCGCTTAGGAACGTCGCCACCGATCCAAGCGGCGAAGGACCGTTCGACATGTGGGACGGCGACGGCAACCACCACGTGTTCGGCTGGCACGTAGCCAATTTCGACGACCCGCAGTCGGACTTCCACCACGACTTCGGCCGGGGGCGGGACGGCTGGTACCTGACCTCTTTGTCGGATCCTTTCGGCAACGCCTACTCCGTATCCTACAAATCGGGAACCGGTCCGTGCTGGAGCTACGCGACGCCGTGCACGTATCAGACAATGTCGTGTCCGGCCACCGCGGCGAACCTTTGGATACCACAGACGGTCACCCTTCCGACGCCGGGTCCGAACAACGTCATCACGATCGGGACGGACGCCAGCCAGATGGTCAGCAGCGTCACGCTGCCGGTCTCGGGCGGCACCACAACGACGTGGATATTCAGTTATCAATCCGACACGTACAACGAGACGTGCGGGGGAGGCCAGATCAATCTGCGAGAACTCCAGTCGATCCAGCTTCCGGGCGCTGTGGGCTCTTATCAGTTTGCGTACAAGAACGATGCTAACTGCGTCACCGGCCTGCTCTCGCACCTCCAGATCCCGACCGGTGCGACCAGCGACTACCTGTACGGGTTGTACTCCTTCTATCACGGCCGACTCGCCGCGCTAAGCCAGACCTGCGCTCCGATCGGTCCTGACCCCACAGCTGAGGTCGAAGTCTCCGCTGCGAGCCAATGCATCGCGGCTCAGCGTGCGCCGAACTCACGAACGGCGCTCTCCTCCGGAACATGCACGGACCAGCCCAACTACCTCGACCAACAGCTCGGCATCGTTCAGCGTACGGAGACGACCTCCGGCGTCACCGCAGTCACCGACTACGTCCAGCTCTCCTTCCCGTTCGGAGAGCAGGGAGCCGCGCCCAAGGCGAACTGCGATGCGCTCGGCCGCTGCGGACCCCAGACGTTGACAGTCGTCGTCGCGCCCGCGGATGTCGACGGACGCCGCCGTGCCAAGGGAACCCTCTTCTGGGCCGCCCCCAAGAACCCGAATCAGACCCAAGTCTATGCCGGCGAGCGCACCGGCGCCGACATCGAGACTCGCGACTACGAAGACGATCCGACGCGGTCGATCAACGTGAGCATGCCCGTGTGCGGTGGAGCGCAGGTCAATTCATTCTGCGCCGACGGCGCGATACGCGTGACGCAGCGTTCGTACGAGTACGACGTCCCGACCAGCGAGATCGGCAACCGCCGGATGCTCTCGGAAATCGCGTATCACCAGCCCGCGGCCGCCAACGGAACGTGCACGAGCTGCAAGAACCACTCGACGGCGTTCTCGAATACCAACGGCAAGACGTGGGAAGGGAACGGCCGGCACTACAACGTCGAGACGCACGGCGGAAACCTCGGGAATGACGCGAGGACGGTCACGACGAACTGGACGCCGCAGCTCACCTCGAGATGGTTGCCCAATCTCTACGACACGAAGATAGAGAGCGACCCGACGCTGTCGGTCAACCACTATTTCGAGTTCAACTCCTCGAATGGGTTCCTCAACTGCACGTTCCTCCACGATCCCGGGCCGGGACGCGTCTTCTTCAAGCGCCGTTTCCCGGCCGCGGATGGCACTGTCGCGCAGGACTTCAGCGCGACCTCGACCGGCTTCCCGAGCCCGCCGTACATCGGCCAGTGCATCGCTACGTACCCCAGCCCTCCCGTTCCCAGCGGGCCTGCCATCGGGACGAACAGCGACGCGTTCGGCAAGGTCTACACCTATCAAAACGGACTTCTGACGTCAGCGCGCTGGATCAACGGCAACGCCGCGGCTTCGTGGTACGCGAAACGCTTAACGCGAGACCCCTCCACCGGCTGGATCACGACCTCGTACGATTCGGCGGGACTCGCGACCGGCCTCGGCTACGACGTCGTCGGTCGCGTCACAAGCGTGGCCCCTCCCGGGGAAGCCGCGACCGCGGTCTCGTATCCCGCGACGACGCGAACGATCGCGACGCGCAATGGCGGGTCGGGACTTTCGACGTACCAGGAATACGTATACGACGGGCTGGGCCGTCTGGCGCGGGAGATTCAGCTCCGGCCCGCATCCACGTATGCGGTCCGCGTGCACGGCTTCGACGGCGCAGGACACCGGGTGTACGACTCCGAGTGGGGCACCTGCGGCAGCCCCACCGGCGACTGTCTGACGACCTCACCTTCGGGCTCTCACCGTTCGAACCTCGATCCCTTCGCACGCGACCAGAGTTTCAGCACCGCGGACGGCGCGATCACGACGACCTCGTATGCCGACACGTACTCGCTCTACTCCGACACGAAGAAGAGCGTCACGAGCCCCTGTGTCAACGGGACGTGGAGGGCCGGAGCCTGTTCCGGCGGGACGCCTTCGACGAGCACGTACTTCTCGGACGCGTTTGGACGGCTCACGTCGGTGACGGAGCCGAGCGGAGACGTCACGAGCTACAGCTACGACCTGAACGGAAAGCTGAGATCGGTTGCGCAGGGAGTGCAGACGCGCAGCTTCACCTACGACCCCGCGGGGTTCCTCCGATCGCAGTCGACTCCTGAGGAAGGACTCGTGACGTACGTCGCGATAGGCGCTCTCGCTAATGTCCGACAGGAGACCCACGCCGGCGGGGTGACGCTGACCCGCACGTACGACTTCGCCGGCCGGCTCACCTCGACGGCGAGCAACGAAGGGGGCAGCCGCACCTACCTCGCCAACACGTACGATGAGGCCGCCGGCTCGTCTGCCGGAAAGCTCACGAGCCGAATCGCCTCCAACTACGCCGTCGTCCCGACGTCCACAGTCCGGGACGTCTTCGCCTACTCGGGCGTGGGGGGTCGCCTCTCTTCCCGTCAGTCCAACGTGAGCGGGGCGCTCAGCCTCTCGGAGACGCAGAGCTGGTCCTACAACGCGCTCGGCCTCGTCGCGCATCACTCTCATCCGCGGTCCGCGACGGACGCACCGTTGCGCGTCTCCACGGACTACGACGCCGGCCTTCCCGTGGCGCTGTACATGAATGGGCTTGGGGTGCTCTCCGGCGTCGCGTACACGGCTTGGGGAGGGGTACGCTCATACACCACGGGCCTCGGCGTCGGGCACGACGTGACGACGACGGTGACGCCCGATCCGACGCTCCTCGCTCGGCCGGTGCAGATTTTCTCGAGGGAACAGGCCTCGGGCGCCACGTTGTTCGACACGGCGTCTTACCTCTACGACGGAATCGGGAACGTGAAGAGCATCGGCCCCGATGTCTTCGGCTACGACGCGCGATCGCGGCTCGTGTCCGCGTCCCTGCAGATCGGTTCCGGGTCGTCGAGTCAGACCTATGCCTACGACCGTTACGGCAACATGACGTCCAGGAGCATCGGCGGGAGCCCGATCAACTTCCCGGTCGATCCGTACACGAACCATCTCATGGGCGCGGTCTACGACGCCCGCGGCAGCGTCGGCCAAAACGGCGGCGAGACGTTCGTCTACGACGGCCTCGAACGAATGATGCAGGCGACGACGACGAACACGTGGAAGTACCTCTACGACGGCGCCAACGAGCGGATCGCGAAGGTGCCGCCGACCGGAGCTCCCGGGTACCAGTTCCGCGACGAGGCGAACCGCGTCGCGACCGAGATGTCGGGCTCGATACCCTCACGGGACAACGCTTTCCTCGGGCGCCTCCTCGTCGCGTCGTATTCGAATTGCGCTGTTGGTGGGAATTGCAGCTACGGCGGATCCGCGAAGGGCCCTTGGCAGTTCTTCGCATCCGACCACCTCGGAACGCCGAGACTCATCACGGGAACATCGGGCGAACAGCTGGACCTGAGAAAGTACTGGCCGTATGGCGACGAGGCTGTCGGGGCCACCGACGACCCGCAACGCCTGCGGCTCGCCGGGATGGAACGTGACGCCGAAGGAAGCCGCTACTACGACCACGCGCGGAGCCACGACTTCGGGCTTGCGAGGTTCCTCAGCCCCGACCTGCTTGGCGGAAAGTCCGCCGTGCCGGGAACCTGGAATCGCTACGTCTACGCGAGCAATAACCCGATAAATCGTTTCGATGGCAACGGTCTGGCCGACGATCCGACCAACCCATCGGGTCCGAGGCCTAGCACGTTCTCGGATAAGGCATGGAAAACGTTTTCGAGTGCCGTCTTCATCGGAATCAAACTGGGCGTCAGGCTAGGCGTTGCCGCCGCCGAGTTCAGCGCCAACTTCGCTGGCGAGAGTGGAAAGATCGAACTGAAGACCGGCAGCGATGCCATAAAGGTCAAGGGCTCCGTCGAAGTCTCGCCTCCAACTGGAAAAACGGGCGGCGCGATCAGCTATGAGTTTGTCAATGGGATGTTCGTCGACTCTAACGGTAACGTTGGTGCTAAGAAATCGGTCGAGATTATTCCCGCGGGCAGCTCCCTGAGAGTAACCGGTAGCGCGCAGGCCAGCGTCAATGTGCCTGCGTCCGTTGAGGCCGGAGGTGACGTCATCGACGCCGCCACATCTGCCGCCGCGCATGGCCCCGTCGGCGACATGAGAGACAAGCTGAACAATATCGACGGTGCGATCGAGAACAACTGCACTCACCTCTCCGGAAACAACCGGTGTTCGGACCCGGCTCCTAAGTGAGGTGGAACATGAAAACGCTCTCGCTCCTCGTTCTCCTCCTCGTCGCCGATGCCTCGAGACTGCTCGCGCAGTCGAGCGACCTGTCCATCTCGGCCGGCTCGTCCCCGAACCCCGTCGCCCTCGGATCGAATCTGACCTACACCATCTCCATCGGTGTTCCTGCCGGAGGCGCAACCGGTCTCACCGTTACGAACGTCCTCCCACCCGGCGTCACCTACGTCTCCGGCATCCCGAACTGCACGAACAACCAAGGGACGGTCGTGTGTCTTCTCGGGGCGGTCGGCGCCGGCACGGCGACGGCAACGATCGTCGTCACGCCGACGACCGCCGGGACGATCAAGAACGTCGTCGGCGTGATCGGGAACGAGTACGACCCGAACATGGCCAACAACCATGCAGTGGTCACCACAGTCGTAGGCCAGCCCGTGCTGCGAGTCATGACGGAGATTACGGAGCTTTGTGTCGCGGCGACAATCCCGTATGTGCCTCAACGCTACCTTTTCGTCGCGGCGGGCGGGACGCCCCCCTACACGTGGTCGATGTCGGGCCTGCCGACGTGGATGACGTTCGACCCCCTGAAGCGCCAACTCGACATCGGTGCACCACCACTTGACGTGCCTGCGACGGTTACGTTCACCGCGACGGTCAGCGATGCGGCCGGGAGGAGCACGTCTTTCACGTATAACAACGTGCCGGTCATCTCCAACGGGGCGAGCTGCGGCCCGATCTTCAAGACGACCGCTGGAGACATCCATTCTTGCCCCGGCGACACGCCGCACCCCTGTTTCAACGCTCAGCGGTTCGACGGTGGCACCGTGACGAAGAAGTGGCAACAGCTCGGGACGAAGCCGAACGGTGACTGGGGCTGGAACGACGTCCCCGGCGAGACGGCCATGTGTCTGGCCCAGCCCGCTCCGGGCGGCGGCACGTATCGAATGAACGCGAAGGATCCCTTGACGGCGCGAGAGTCCAACAGCAGCCCCGTCACGATCAGCTTTGGCGATCCGATCCAGGTCCTGCGCATCTCGGGGGCCGCCAGCGCGTGTCAGGGGAAGAACATCAACCTCAATCAGTACATCGACGCGATCGGAGCGGATCTCAGCATCGCCTTCGAGGAGAAGCAGGCGGACGGGAGCTGGCTCGGGATCAACCCGACCGTCACGCTCACGAAACCGTCGACCTATCGCGCGCGCCTGACGAGCCCGTGCGTCGCGCCGGTCGTGAGCGGCACGATGTTCTTCAATGTCCAGCCGCAGCCCACGCTCACGCAGGTTCCGGCGGACAGGACCTTCTGCGCCGGCCAGCCCGTGACGCTCACGGCGACGGGGAACGTCTCGGGCGTCTTCACGTGGTACCGCTACGACGCGGGGACCTGGACGAGCATCTTGACCACCTATCCGAACAACACCACGACCTCGTCGATAACCCTGACGCCGACGGCCGCGACCACCTACAAGGTCTCGTTCGGGACGTTCACCTGTGGCAGCTTCGACTCGGCGCCGTTCACCCTGACGCCAGTCGCACTGCCCGCCATTTCGAGCACCAAGGCCACCCCCGCCGTGACGTGCGCCGGATACCCATCCGATCTCTCGGCCTCGGCCGTGAACGCGACGAGCGTGAAGTGGCAGTCGTGGAACGGCACGGCGTACGTCGACATTCCGGGGGCGACCGCCTACACGTATCGCACGCCGATCCTGACGTCGAGCGCCACGTACCGGTTCGTGGCGAGCAACTCGTGCGCGACGGTGACGTCGAACGTGTCGGTTAACGTCAATCCGGTGCCTCCGGCCTCCATCACCGGCACGGCCTGCTCCGTCGCGTCCGGCCAATCATCCAAGCTCACGGCCGTTACCGACATGTCTTATTCGCCGCGCTTCCTGTGGTCGCCGGGCGGGCAGACCACGCAGCAGATCACCGTCAGCCCGGCGACGACCACGACCTACACCTGCACGGTTACGATCCCGACGACCGGTTGCTGGAAGGTCGCGAGCTATACAGTCGCGGTCGGCACCCAGATCACGACGCCCGTCCTCACCGCGAATCCCGCTAGCGTGTCGGTCTGCGGAGGAGCTCCCGGGACGACGTTGTCCGTCGGGGCGAGCGGGACCCTCCTGACGTATCAATGGCAGAAGCAAAATCCCGATTCGAGCTGGTCGAACGTCGCGGGGGCGACGGCCGCGAGCTACACGGCGCCAGCCGCCAACGCGGCGTATCGCGCCGTCGTCGCGAACAGCTGCGGATCGGTCACGAGCGCGGCGGCGACGGTCACCGTCAGCAGCTCGCAATCCGCCGCGATCGTGACGCCACCCGCGACCCAGAACTATTGCACGAGCGGAAGTGCCACGCTCTCCGTGGGCGCGACCGGCACGAACCTCACGTACCAATGGCAGTGGCTCAACCAATATTCACAATGGGTCACGGGCTACCCGTATCCGTCGATCTCCGCCCCGTCGATCTCCGTCGCTCCGACCGTCCCGACCCAGTTCCGCGTCGTCGTGTCCAACGCGTGCAACTCCGTCACGAGCAGCCCGTTCTGGGTCAGCCCCTCGCCCCCCGTGACGATCACCGGGCAACCGACCGGCGGGACGTACTGCGCGAACTACATTTACGCGAGGCTGACGGTCTACGACACCGGAGCTCCGGACATCACGTATCAATGGCAGGTCGCGACCGACGGCGTCACGTTTACGAACATCGCGAACGCCCGGTCCAATCAGTACACCGCCCTTACCGGCGGCTACTACCGGTGCGTGTTGACCAGCGCGTGCGGCGCGCTCGTAACGAACGTGGCCGTCGTGGGATATGTGAACTGCGGGTATTGACTGGGCTGAAAGGGCGCCCGCCTCATGTCGGGCGCCCCTTTCGTTCGTCCCCATGATCCGCCGTCATGTGAAGCCGGTACTCCGTCCCCCGATCACGCCGAATCCCGGTGCTAGCATCGTTTCCCTCGGAGGACGCATGACTCCATCCCGCCGTGAGTTCTTGAAGGGCTGCGCTTCGGGCGCGGCCGCCTGGGCGGCGATCGAGCTCGTCCCCGGCGAATTCCTGATCTCCCGGTCGGAGGCGGCGATGCTGCCTCCCGAGAAGCTGAAGGAGCTCGCCGCTTTCGCCCTCGAGCGGGCGAAGAAGGAAGGGGCGACGTACGCGGACGTGAGGATCAACCGCTACCGGAGCCAGGTCGTGACGCTGCGCTCCCAGACCGACCTCGCGACCGGGAAGCTCAACCACGTCCCGGCCGTCTCGGACTCGGAGACCTTCGGCTTCGGGATCCGCGTCCTCTCGGCCGGCGCCTGGGGCTTTTCGGCCTCTCACCTCGTCACGAAGGACGAGATCGCGCGCGCGGCGAAGGAGGCCGTCGGGATCGCGAAGGCAAACGCGCCACTCCTTCAGGAGCCCGTGCGCCTCGCGCCGGTTCCGGCCTACACGGACTCGTACGCGACGCCGCTCGCTCAGGACCCGTTCTCGGTCCCGATCGCCGAGAAGCTCGATCTCCTGCGCCGCGCGAGCGAGGAGGCGAAGAAGGTGCCCGGCGTCTTTTCCACGAACGGCTTCGTCGCGCAGCGCGTCGAGTACCGGTTCTTCGCCTCGACCGAGGGGAGCGTTATCACGCAGACGGTCTTCCAGATCTCCCCCGAGTTCTCCGCGACCGCCGTGGAGCGCGGGCGCAAGACGAAGACGCGCACGTACCGCCCGAACGCGTCGACGGCCGGTTACGAGGTCGTCACGCGCGCGGACCTCGCCGGAAACGCGCGGCGCGTGGGCGAGGAGGTCGTCAACCACCTCAAGGCGCCGTCCGTGGCGCCGGGAAAGAAAGACCTCGTCCTCCTCCCCACGCATCTCGCCCTCACGATCCACGAGTCGATCGGGCATTCGACCGAGCTCGACCGCGCGCTCGGCTTCGAGGCGAATTACGCGGGCACGTCGTTCCTCACGACGGACAAGCTCGGGACGTTCCGCGTCGGCGCGGACCTCGTGAATTTCAACGGCGACCGGATCCGCAAGGAGAGCCTGTCGACGTGCGGCTAGGACGACGACGGCGTCAAGACGCGCCAGTTCCCGATCATCAGGAACGGGATCTTCGTCGGCTACCAGACGATCCGCGACCAGGCCCACCTGATCGGACAGAAGGAATCCATGGGCTGCTGCTACGCGGACTCCTACGCCTCGGTCCCATTCCAGCGCATGCCGAACGTCTGGCTCGAGCACGGCAAGGACGGCGCGACACTCCAGGACCTCGTCTCGGGCGTCGACGACGGCGTCCTGATCGACGGCCGCGGGTCATACTCCATCGACCACCAGCGCTACAACTTCCAGTTCGGCGGCGACGCGTTCTGGGAGATCAAGGGCGGGAAGGTCGGCGCGATGATCGCGGACGTCGCCTACCAGAGCCGGACGCCGGACTTCTGGCAGGCGTGCGACCGCATCGCGGGCGAGGCCGCGTGGGAGAACGTCGGACTGAACGCGGACGGCAAGGGCGAGCCAGGCCAGATCAACGCGATGAGCCACGGCTGCTCTCCGTCGCGGTTCCGGCAGATCAACGTCCTGAGGACGGAGTAGCGCGATGAGCTGGACGAAACAGGACGCGAAGACGCTCGCCGACCGGATCCTCTCCTCCTCGAAGGCGAAAGAGTGCGAGGTCGCCCTCGCCGAGACGTCGCTCGTGCACACGCGGTTCGCCGCGAACGAGATCACGACCTCGGGCGCGGCGCGCGACCTTTCGGTCTCGATCACGAGCCGAGGCGGGGGAAAAAGCGGGAGCGTCCGCGTCAACGACCTCGATCCGGAGGCGCTCCGCAAGGCCGTGGCGCTGAGCGAGGAGCTCATGCGCGCCGCGACACCGGACCCGGAGTCCGTCGACGGCCTCGGGCCGCAGACGTACCCGGAGATCCGCTCGTTCCACGAGGACACGGCGCGCGCGGGCGCGGCCGAACACCGCCCCGGTATCAAGGCCGCTCTGGACGAAGCGCGCGCGCGAAAGCTGACCGCTTCGGGTTTCTCGGAGACGATCGTCACGACCTCCGCGATCGCGAACAGGAAAGGCAACTTCGGATTCCACGTGGGGAGCACGGCGACGTATTCGACGACGATGCGCACGGCGGACGGCACGGGCTCCGGGTGGGCCGGATTCGACTCTCCCCGATTCGGGGACGTCAAAGCCGCCGATCTCGCGGCGCGCGCGGCGAAAAAGGCGCAGGCCAGCGCTTCGCCTAAGGAGCTGCCGCCCGGTGCGTACACGGTCATCCTCGAGCCGCGCGCCGTCGCGGACCTCCTCGGCAGCCTGTTCTTCTCGTTCTCCCGCCGGCTCGTCGACGAGGGGCGGAGCTTCCTGTCCAAGCCGGGCGGTGGGAACCGGATCGGCGAGCGGGTCTTCGCGCCGAGCGTCACGCTGCGGTCGGACCCCTTCGACCCGAGGCTCGCGGGACGCCCGTGGATCGCGGGGAGCGGCGGCGGATTCCTCGGTTTCGGCGGCTTCGGGGGCGGCGGGACCGCGGGACTTCCGGCGAGGAAGACGACGTGGGTCGAGAAGGGCGTCGTCAGGAACGTTCCCGTCGACCGTTACTGGGCCGCGAAGCAGAAGCTCGAGGCGCTTCCCAACTCGGGCAGTACGGTCCTGGAGGGCGGGTCGGGGTCCCTCGAAGGGCTCATCGCCGGAACGGAGCGCGGCCTTCTCGTGACGCACTTCTTCTACATCCGCTCCGTGAACCCGCAGAACGTCCAGCTCACGGGTCTCACGCGCGACGGCCTGTGGCTCGTCGAGAAGGGCAAGGTCGTCGCTCCGGTCCGGAACTTCCGGTTCAACGACAGCCCCGTGAACGTCCTGAAGAACGTCGAGGCGATGAGCGCGTCCGTGCCGGTCGGAAGCATGATCGCGCCCGCGATCCGCGCCCGCGACTTCAAGTTCACGTCCAAGAGCGACGCGGTCTAGGACGGACGGCCCGGGAGCGATCGGCGTGGCGGACGAGATCGAGGTGGTCCTCTCCGTCGAGGTCCCCTTCCGCCTCCTCGCCGCCGGCGCGACGGAAGGTCCCGGACCTGCCCCGATCCTCATCGGCATGCACGGCTACGGGCAGGACGCCGGTTCGCTCCTCCCCGTCCTCCTCGGAGTCGCTCCGCCGGGGGCACTCGTCCTCTCTTTGGAAGGACCCGAGTCGGCTTATCTCGAGGGCACGAACACCTCCGAGCCGAAGCGCGGCTTCCACTGGGGCGTCTCGACGCGTCCGGACGACAACCGCGCCGTGCACCGCGCCTGCGTCGCCGCGGCGATCTCGTGGGCGAGCGCGCACGGGGGCGACGCGAAGCGCGTGCTTCTCTTCGGCTTCAGCCAGCCGTGCTCCTTCAACTATCGCCTCGCGCTCGCGCCGCCTCACGGTGTTCCGTTCCGTGCGATCGCGGGGATCTGCGGCGGGATTCCCGGGGAGTGGAAGGAGAACGATCCGGGCACGCCGGCTTCGCGCCAAACGGACGTCCTCCACGTCTCGACACGCGAGGACGAGATCTACACCGTCGAAAAGATCGCTCCTTACCGCGAGCGACTCGCGTCGCGATTCCGCTCGGCGGCGCACAGCCTTTACGAGGGCGGCCACCGCATCCCCTCCGCCTCCGCCGGCGAGGTCCGAGCGTTTCTCGCGGCCCGCGCGTGAGGAGGCCGGAGTCCCGGAATGAAGCATCCGCACCGTCGCGAGCCCCTCCGGTGGCCGTCTACAATCGCAGGCTGCCTTTCGGAGGGCTCATGAGCGACAGTTTCAAGACGAAAACCCGCCTCACCGCCGGCGGAAAGACCTATGACATCTTCAGCCTGAAAGCTTTCGAGAAGACGGTTCCCCAGGCCGCGCACCTCCCCTTCTCCCTCAGGATCCTTCTCGAGAACCTCCTCCGCAACGAGGACGGGCGCACGGTCACGAAGGAAGACGTCCTCGCGCTCGCGAACCGCGACGCGAAGGTCACATCCGAAAAGGAGATCGCCTTCACCCCCGCGCGGGTCCTCCTCCAGGACTTCACGGGCGTGCCCGCGGTCGTAGACCTCGCCGCGATGCGCGAGGCGCTCGTGTCGCTCGGCGGAAACGCGGAGAAGATCAACCCGCTCGCGCCGGCCGACCTCGTCATCGACCACTCGGTGCAGGTGGACGAGTTCGCGAGCCCCGGAGCGTTCGCGACGAACGCGGGGCTCGAGTTCCAGCGCAACGAGGAGCGTTACGCCTTTCTCCGGTGGGGGCAGGGCGCGTTCCGAAACTTCCGCGTCGTGCCGCCCGACACCGGCATCTGCCACCAGGTGAACCTCGAGTACCTCGCGAGCGTCGTCTTCCGTTCCGAGAGCGGCCTCGCGTATCCCGATACGCTCGTCGGGACGGACAGCCACACGACGATGATCAACGGCCTCGGCGTCCTCGGGTGGGGCGTGGGCGGCATCGAGGCCGAGGCCGCTCTGCTGGGCCAGCCGCAGTCGATGCTCATTCCGGACGTCGTCGGCTTCCGCCTCCACGGCCAGCTTCCCTCCGGCGCCACCGCGACCGACCTCGTCCTCACCGTCACGCAGATGCTCCGCAAGAAAGGCGTCGTCGGGAAGTTCGTGGAGTTCTACGGCCCCGGCATCTCCGCGCTCGCGCTGACGGACCGCGCGACGATCGCGAACATGGCGCCCGAGTACGGCGCGACGATGGGCTTCTTTCCCGTGGACGAGGAGACCCTCTCGTATCTCAAATTCACGGGCCGGCCAGCCGACCTCGTGGCCCTCGTCGAGGCGTACACGAAAGAACAGGGCCTCTTCCGCACGGACGCCACGCCCGAGCCCGGATTCACGAGCACGATCGAGCTAGACCTCGCCACGGTCGAGCCCTCGCTCGCGGGCCCGCGGCGGCCGCAGGACCGGGTGCCGCTCAAGAACAGCAAGAGAATATTTCGGGAGAATTTGAAGATTTTCCTGGAAAAGGAATGCGCCAACGTCAGTCCAACAGTGATTGGACAGTGGCTTGCGGAAGGCGGCGATGGCGGCGTCACGGCCGCCAACGGAGCTGCCCCGGCCGCCCCCCCCGCCGCGGCCTCCCCCTCTTCCCTTTCTAAGCAGAATTCTCTTGGTGCTCTTTCCAGAACCGCACAAGTGAAGATCGGACAAAGCACCCATGAGCTCCCCCACGGAGCCGTCGTCATCGCGGCGATCACGTCGTGCACGAACACGTCGAACCCGTCCGTCATGCTCGGCGCGGGCCTTCTCGCGCAGAAGGCCGTCGCGAAGGGCCTCACGACGAAACCGTGGGTGAAGACGTCGCTCGCGCCCGGCTCGAAGGTCGTCACCGATTACCTGAAGGAAGCCGGGCTCACCCCCGCGCTCGACGCCCTCGGCTTCAACCTCGTGGGGTACGGCTGCACGACGTGCATCGGCAATTCGGGCCCGCTCCTGGAAGCGGTCTCGGAGGCGGTGCGCGCGGGCGACCTCGTCGCGGCGGCCGTGCTTTCGGGAAACCGCAATTTCGAAGGGCGCATCAACCCGCAGGTCAAGATGAACTATCTCGCGTCGCCGCCCCTCGTCGTGGCTTACGCGCTCGCGGGAAGGATGGACATCGACCTCATGAAGGAGCCGCTCGGAACCGGAAAGGACGGCAAGCCCGTCTTCCTGTCGGACATCTGGCCGTCACCCGAGGAGGTTCGGGCCACGTTGGCTAAGGCCGTGAGGCCCGAGCAGTTCAAGAAGGCCTATGGCGAAGTCTTCGACGGTGACGCGCGCTGGCACGGTCTCGAGGTGCCCAAGGGCCGGACGTACCAGTGGGACGCGGCCTCGACGTACGTGAGGAAGCCGCCGTTCTTCGAGGACATTCCGAAAGCCCCGGGCGCCCTCCAGGACATTCACGGCGCTCGCGCTCTCGCCGTTCTCGGCGATTCGGTCACGACGGACCACATCTCGCCCGCCGGCTCGATCGCCAAGGCCTCGCCCGCCGCGCGGTACCTCACGGACCACAAGGTCGATCCGAAGGATTTCAACTCCTATGGCTCCCGCCGCGGGAACCACGAAGTGATGATGCGCGGCACGTTCGGGAATATCCGCCTGAGAAACCTGCTCGTCCCCGGGAGCGAGGGGAACGTGACGATGCATCTCGGCAGCGGAGAGCAGATGCCTATCTACGACGCGTCGATGAAGTACCAGGCCGAGAAGACCCCGCTCGTCGTCCTCGCCGGCGCGGAATACGGCACGGGCTCGTCACGCGACTGGGCCGCGAAGGGCACGATGCTCCTCGGCGTCAAGGCCGTCGTCGCGAAGAGCTTCGAGCGCATCCATCGCGCGAACCTCGCGGGCATGGGCGTCCTCCCGCTGCAGTTCGAGGCGGGCGAGGACGTGAACACGCTCGGCCTCACCGGGCGCGAGACGTTCGAGATCGCGGGCATCGCCGAAGGGCTCAAGCCCCGCAAGAAGGCCACGGTCACGGCCACCTCCGAGGACGGGAAGAAGAAGACGTTCACCGTCACGGTGCGCCTCGACACGCCGAACGAGGTCGACTACTACCGCCACGGAGGCATCCTGACGTACGTCCTGAGACAGCTCGCGGCGGCCTAGTCGAGACGCGCTTCCATGAAGCGCGTTCCCTCGATCGGATGGTCGTTGTACGGAGGGATGTCGACGAACCCGAGCGAGACGTAGAGAGCCTGCGCCTCGCGCATCGAAGGCAGGGTGTCGAGGCGGATCGCGCGGTAGCCCGCCGCCCGGGCTTCGGAGAGGACGGCCTCCGCCAGGCGCCGTCCCAGGCGCATGCCGCGAAAGCCGGGGCGTACCCAGAGCCTCTTCATCTCGCAGATCCCGTCTTCCAGCTTCCGGAGCGCGACGCATCCGGCGGGCTCGTCGCCCGAGAAGGCCAGGAGCAGCCGCCCCTCGGGCGCCGCGTACGCGCCCGGCAGCGAGGCGACCTCCTCGTCGAAATTCTGGAAGCAGAGCGAAATCCCGAGCGCCTTCTCGTATTCGATGAACAGCCCGCGCACCGTCTCCACGTCCGCGAAGGAAGTCGCCTGCCGAAACGAGAGCGATGCGGGGGTTGCCACGGCGCCGAGCTACGGGGCCTTCCGCTGCAGGGTGCCGCTCTTGCCGTACTGCAGCTTTCCGCGCGTCCAGACGTTGACGTCATAGGTCCCGCCGGCACAGTCGGCCCCGGCTCTCAACGTGATCTCGATCTTGCGGTTCGATTCCGAGCTCGAAACGTTCGCCTGCTCGCCCGCATTCACGGCGAGGTTCGGCGCCGCGAGGACCTGGTTCGATTCGGGGTCGCGAATCTCGACGCTGACGAAGCACGCTCCGCCCTGCTTGGAGGGCTTGTCGATCGTTGCCACGACTTTCGGCTCGGGCGTCGGCGGCGACTCCGCTGCGAGCGCAAACGCGCCGAGCGCGAATCCGAGAAGGAGGGCGATGACCCGCGATCCGCTCATGCCAGCGATTCTATAAAGACCCCCGAATCGTGAGGTAATCTCCGCGTCACGTGTCCAGTCAAGCGGATCCCCTGATCGGGAAAGGCGTTTCCCATTACACGGTCGTGCGCCGGCTCGGGAGCGGCGGGATGGGCGTCGTGTACGAAGCGGAGGACTCGCGCCTCGGCCGCCGCGTCGCGCTGAAGTTCCTGCCGCCGGAGCTCGCCCAGGACACGCCGTCGCTCGAGCGCTTCCAGCGCGAGGCGCGTGCGGCCTCCGCGCTGAACCATCAAGGCATCTGCACCGTATTCGCGATCGAGGAGCACGAGCGTCAGCACTTCATCGTCATGGAGCTCCTCGAAGGCCAGACGCTCGCACAGATGATGACCGGACGCCCGCCCTTCGACCTCGAGAACCTGCTCGCCATCGGCATCCAGATCGCCGACGCCCTCGAATCGGCGCATGCCCGGGGCATCGTGCACCGCGACGTCAAGCCCGCAAACATCTTCGTGAACGCGCGCGGCCAGGTGAAGATCCTGGACTTCGGCCTCGCGCGGATCGAGGGAGCGCGCCGGAGCAGCGACGGGGCCGTCTCCCTCCTCGAGACCGTGGGAGCCCAGCACGACCTCACGACGCCCGGCACATCGATGGGAACGGTGTCGTACATGTCCCCCGAGCAGGCGCGCGGGCAGCTCGCGGACGCACGCACGGACCTCTTCTCGCTCGGCACGGTCCTCTATCAGATGGCGACCGGGACGCTGCCCTTCCCGGGCGAGACCTCCGCGGTCATCTTCGACGCGATCCTGAACCGGGACCCGCTTCCGGCCGCGCAGTTGAATCCCACGCTGCCGCCCGAGCTCGCGCGCATCCTCGACAAGGCGCTCGAGAAGGACCGCAACCTGCGCTACCAGACGGCCACGGACCTGAAGACCGATCTCACGCGCCTGAAGCGCGACATGGACTCGGGCAAGAAGCGCGCGGCTGAAAAGAGCGACTCGCGCGGGGGCGGAACCCGGCAGGCCGAGAAGTCGATCGCCGTTCTCTACTTCGAGAACCTCTCCGGCGTGAAGGAGGACGAGTATTTCCGCGACGGCATCACCGAGGACATCATCACGGAGCTCTCGAAGATCAAGGGCCTGAACATCTTCTCGCGCCCCACGGTTCTCGCCTATCGCGACAAGCAGGTGACGCCCGCGCAGATCGGGCAGCAGCTCAACGCGGCCTATGTCCTCGCGGGGAGCCTGCGCCGGGCCGGCAACCGGCTGCGGATCAACGCGCAGCTCGTCGACACGCACACCGACTTCCCTCTCTGGTCGGAGCGCTACGACCGCGAGATGGCGGACGTGTTCGAGGTGCAGGACGAGATCGCGCGCAAGATCGCGGAGGCCCTCCGCATCACTCTTTCGCCGCAGGAGGTGGCGGCCCTCGCCGCCAGGCCGACCGAGAACCTCCAGGCGTACGACCTGTACCTCCGCGGGAAGAGCTACGCAAGGCGCCTCACGCGGCAGGACTTCGAGTTCGCCCTCCAGATGTTCGAGAACGCCGTCGCGCTGGATCCGAATTTCGCCCTGGCCCACGCCGCCATCGCGAACGTCTGCGCGCAGACCCATTACAACTACGGACGCGACCCCGTCTGGCTGGAACGCGCCAAGGCGGCCTCCCGCAAGGCCGTCGCTCTGAGTCCGCAGCTCCCGGAGCCGCTCGTCGCGCAGGCCTGGATCCTGTATGCCGACGGCCAGTACGACGAGGCCGCAGGCTGTGTGCGGCAGGCCATCGAGCGCAAGAGCGACTGCGAGGGAGCGTATTACCTCCTCGGCCGCGCACTCTTTGCAGCCGGGCGCTATCAGGACCTCGCGAACGTGACGGACGCGGCCATGGAAGCGAGCGGTCAGGACTACAACATCTACGTTCCGATCGAGAACGCCCTCGGCGCGCTCGGGAAGGACGAGACGCTCCGGAACGTCCGCCAGCGCCAGATCCTGGCGCTGGAGAATCACCTGAGGTCGGTCCCCGAGGACGCGCGCGCGCGCGTCCTCCTCGCGAATGGCTACGCGGCGACGGGCCGGCGGGAAGACGCCGTTCGCGAGGCTAACCTCGCGGTCGCCCTGCGCCCGAACGAGGCCACCGTTCTCTACAACGCGGCCTGCGTTTTTTGTGGCCTCGAGGACAAGGCGCAGGCTCTGGAAGCGCTCCGAAAATGCTGGAACGCCGGTTTCAAGGACTCGGACTGGGCCCGCCGTGACCCCGACCTCGCCCTCCTGCACGGCGACCCCGAGTTCGAGCAGCTCTACCCCGAGCGCCCGTAGAGTGCGTCTCACGATCAACGGTAAGATCCGCCCAGCTTGAGCGCGCGCGCGGCACAGTGTCCGAACTGCGGGGGCCAGGTCCGGTTCCAGACCGGGGCCTCGCTCGTCTCGATCTGTCCGCAGTGCAAGTCCGCCGTCGCGCGCAAGGGCGCGGACCTGGAGGCCATCGGCACGGTCGCGGAGCTCGTCCCGACGTCCTCCCCGTTCAAGGTCGGGATGGACGCGCGGCCCGGGAAGGGCACGCGCCCGTTCCACATCGCGGGGCGCCTCCAGCTCTCGACCGGCGAGGGGACGTGGGACGAGTGGTACGTGGGCTTCAACGACGGAACCTGGGGATGGCTCGCGGAAGCGCAGGGCGGCTTCTGGCTCATGACGCCCGTCAAGCCGCCCGAGGTGCCGGCGTACGAGCGCCTCCAGCCCGGCGAGACGCTGGACCTCGGCACGTACGGCACCTTCGCCGTCGTCGAGGTGCGGGAAGCCACGTACGCGTCCGCCCAGGGCGAGCTGCCGTTCGCGGCCCCGCCGGGCTCCGTCTTCCGCTACGCCGACCTTTCCGGAGCCGACGGCAGTCTCGCGACGCTCGACTACGGCGACGATCCCGGGCTCGACGGGTTCTACGTGGGCAGGCCGGTTGCGCTCGCGAGCCTCGGCATCGCGGAGCTCGTCGAATGGTCCGATCGCACGGTCAGCGTCAAGGCCCTCGCGCTGAACTGTCCGAACTGCGGCGGCGCCCTCCAGCTCAAGGACCCCGCGAACACGGTGCGCATCGCGTGCCCGTTCTGCGGCTCGCTGCTCGGCGCCGCGGAAGGGAAGGAGCAGGGCCCGCCCTCCAAGTTCGCCGTCCTCGAGAAGCTCGCGGCCGTCCCGTTCAAGCCGGTCCTCAAGGTCGGGTCCGAGGGCAACCTCCGCGGCCACAAGTACGCGATCCTCGGCGCGGTCCTGAAGACGACCTCCTCGGACGGCGAGGATTACTTCTGGACGGAGTACCTCCTGAAAGAGGAGAAGTCCGAGGCCTACCACTGGCTCGCGGAGTCGACCGGCCACTACACGTTGCTCGAGCCCGTGCCCGCGGGCGAGGTCACGGACGGGCCGCGCGTCGCCGTCTTCCGCGGGAATTCCTACCGCATCTTCTCGCGCAGCGAGGCGCGCGTCGCCGGAGTCCTCGGCGAGTTCTACTGGACCATCCGGATCGGCGAGACCACTCAGGCCACGGACTTCATCAAGCCGCCGCGCATGCTCTCGAAGGAGAAGGCGAAAAAAGAGATCGCGTGGACCGAGGGAGCGTACGTCCCTCCCGACGAGATCGCCGCCGGCTTCGCGCTGAAGGAGCCGCTCCCGCCGCCTGAAGGAGTGGGCGCCTGCCAGCCGTGGCCGCACGCGGAGACGAACCGCCTCTGGTGGAAAACGGCTTGGCTCCTGTCGCTCGCCTCGATCGTCGTCTTCTTCCTCGCGAAGCTGTTCACGCCACACGCCGTCGTCTACGACCAGACGTTCGACCTCACCGATCCGCAGCGGGTGATCTATACCGCGCGCGGCGGCGGTCCGAGCTCCGCTTCGGCCGACTGGTCGCAAACCAGCGCGACCCCGAGCCCGGGCGCGGTCCCGGCGAACCCGGCGGCGGCGCGGGCGGCCGCCGAAGCCGCGGCTTCCGCCGCGCGCGTCCTCCTCTCGGAGCCGTTCGAGACGAAGCGCGGCGCCAATCTCGCGGTGGACCTCTGGGCACCCACGAACAACACCTGGGTCCAGGTCGGTTTCGATCTCATCTCCGAAGCCACCGGGGAGGTCCGTTCCTTCGACCTGATTTCGGACAAGTATTCGGGCGTCGACGGGGGCGAGAGCTGGAGCGAGGGCAGCCAGAACCGTCGCATCTTCGTGCCGCGCATTCCCGCCGGGCGCTGGGTCTTGCGTCTCGAGCCCGAGTCCGAGCCCGGGAAGGCGCCGCCCTCGTTCCGCGTGAGGCTCACGAGCGGCGTCCCCCACGTTTCGCATCTCGTGTGGGTGATCGTCCTGCTCTTCGTCGTTCCGACGCTCCTCGCGTTCCGGAGGATCACGTTCGAGGGCCGGCGTTGGGCCGGGAGCGACTTCACGAGCGCCGGCGGGGAACGCGAATCGGACGATTCGGACGAATGAAGGAGGCCCGATGAGACGCATCTTCCAGGTGTTCGGCGGCGCGCTTCTCCTCACGTACTCTCTCGCGGCCTTCTCGGGCTGGGAGATGGCCGGAAACACGAAACGCAACATGCTGCCTCCGGGCGCCCGCAACGCGGGCGGCTATCGGACGTGGCACTTCTGGAGCGGAGGCAAGTGATGAGCTGGTGGGCGCAGCACGGGCATCAGGTGACGTCGACCGTCGTGTTCTCGGTTCTGGGGATGGTCCTGTTCGGCATCTTCTTCGCGATCCTGCCGAAGCTGCTCCCCTTCTCGCTGAAAAAGGAGATGGAAGAGGACCAGAACGTGGCGCTAGGCATCGTGCTCGGATCGATCGTGATCGCGATGGCGATCATCATCGCGGCTGCCGTCATGGGAGGCTGAGCGCATGGGCGACCGCGAGGGAAGCGCTGGCCTGGAGGCGGCGCCCGCCCTCCGGCCCGGGCCCGTCTACCTCACCGTCCTCGCCATCGCGTCGTGCGGCCTCGTCTACGAGCTCGTCGCCGGCGCGCTCGCGAGCTACCTCCTCGGCGACTCGGTCACGCAGTTCTCCCTCGTCATCGGCGTCTACCTCACGGCGCTCGGTCTCGGCGCGTTCCTCTCGCGGTTCGTCGTGCGCGGCGTCGCGCGGCGCTTCGTCGAGGCGGAGATCGGCGTCGCCCTCCTGGGAGGGCTCTCGGCGCCGATGCTCTTCTTCGCGTTCTCCTCCCCGCGCTGGTTCCCGCCCGTCTTCTACGGGATCGTCGTCGGGATCGGGACGCTCGTCGGGCTCGAGATCCCGCTCCTCATGCGCCTCCTCAAGGACGCGGTCGTCTTCCGCGACCTCGTCGCGCAGGTCCTCACGTTCGACTACCTCGGCTCTCTCGCGGCGTCGATCCTCTTCCCGCTCGTCTTCCTCCCCCGCTTCGGGCTCACGCGCACGTCGGTTTTCTTCGGCCTCCTGAACGCGGCCGTGGCGTTCTGGTCGATCCGTCTCTTCCGCGACCGGGTGGGACCGCCGGGCGGCCTTTACCTTCGGGCGGGATTCGTCACGGCGATCCTCCTCGCCGCCTTCGTCGCCGCGGAGCGCCTCACCGCCGTCGCCGAGGAGAACCAGTACGCGGACGAGGTCGTCGTGGCCCAGTCGACGCCGTACCAGCGCATCGTCGTGACGCGGAACCGCGCCGGTTTCCAGCTCTTTCTGAACGGACACCTCCAGTTCTCGTCCGTGGACGAGTACCGGTACCACGAGGCGCTCGTGCATCCGGCGTTCTCCGCCGCGCAGCGCGCGAGGCGCGTCGCCGTCCTCGGCGGAGGCGACGGCCTCGCGGTCCGGGAGATCCTCAAGCATCCCGAAGTCGAAAGCGTCACGCTCGTGGACCTCGACCCCGCGATGACGCGCCTCGCGACGACGCACCCTCTCTTCCTCGCCCTGAACGGAGGCTCGCTGACGTCGCCGAAGGTCCGCGTCGTGAACGAGGACGCGATGATCTGGATCGAGAAGGAACCCGATCTCTTCGACGTCGTCGTCATCGACTTCCCCGACCCGAACACCTACGCCGTGGGAAAGCTCTATACGTCGCGCTTCTATTCCCTCGTGAAGAAGAAGCTCGATCCCGACGGCGTCGTCGTCGTGCAGTCCACGTCTCCCCTCTTCGCGCGGCGCAGTTTCTGGATCGTGGACGCGACCCTCCGGGCGTCCGGCTTTTTCACGCGCCCATATCACATCGCGGTGCCGTCGTTCGGAGAATGGGGCTTCGTCCTCGCGTCGGGGGCGGACGTGAACGTCGGAACGCGCCTCCCCCCGGGCCTCCGCGCCCTGTCGAAAGAGCTCCTCCCGTCTCTCTTCGTCTTCGGTCCCGACGTGGCACGCCTCGACGACGTCCCCGTGAACCGGCTCAACGACCAGGTGCTCGTGAGGACCTACGAGGGAGAATGGAAGCGCTTCGACTGAGCCGCCGCGACGCGATCGCGTCGCTCGTGGGCCTCCCCGCGCTCTCGGCCCTCGCCGCCGCCTTGACGGCGTGCGGCAAGAAGGACGTGCGCGGCCTTCCCTTCGCCGGAAGGATCGTGGGCCCGGACGTCGCGCGGGGACATCTCCTTCGCGCGGGGGATCTCCTGTCCCGGCCCGTCGTCCGCACGGAACGCGTCGGAACGGCGATCGTGGGCGCCGGCGTCTCGGGCCTCTCGGCCGCGTGGCGCCTCTCGCGCGCGGGCAAAACGGATTTCCGCGTCTTCGACCTCGAGGACGCGGCGGGCGGCACCGCCGTGTCCGGCGCGAACGACGTGTCCGCGTTCCCGTGGGGCGCGCATTACGTGCCCGTGCCCGCGTCGCCGAACCGCGCGTTGGAGGCCGTCCTCGAGGAGGCGGGCGCGCTCGTGGGCCGGGACCAGGACGGCGTTCCCGAGTGGGCCGAGGAGATGCTCTGCCGCGAGCCCGAGGAGCGTCTGTTCTTCGGATATGCCTGGCGGGGGGGCCTGTATCCGCGGGACGGCGCCTCGCCGGAGGACCTCCAGCAGCTCGCGCGTTTCCGCCGCGAGATGAACGGTTTCGCGGCGCGCAAGGACTCGAAAGGGCGGCGCGCGTTCGCGATCCCGACGCGCCTCTCGTCCGAGGACCCCGAGCTCGCCGGCCTGGACCGCCTCACGATGGCCGCGTGGATGCGCGCGCACGGCTACACGTCGCCGCGCCTCCTCTGGCTCACGGAGTACGGGTGCCGCGACGACTTCGGCACGAACCTCGCTGACACCTCCGCGTGGGCGGGAATCCACTACAACGCCGCGCGCCTGCCCGGAGAGGACGACGACGAGGACCCGTCGGATTTCCTCACCTGGCCGGAAGGCAACGGCCGGCTCGTCGCCCTCCTCGCGAAGAGCGCCGCGGGACGCCTCGCCCCCTCGTCCCTCGTCTTCGACGTCGCGCCGGCGCCGAAGGTGGGCGCGCCCGTGAGGCTCCGCGTCCTGGATGCCGCGAAGAACGAGGTCGTGGCCGTCGAGGCGGCGCACGCGATTCTCGCGCTACCGAAGTTCGTGGCCGCGCGGGTGCTCGAGCCGTGGCGCGCGTCCCCTCCCGCGTTTCTTTCGGAGACGTCGTGGGCACCGTGGCTCGTCGCGAACCTCACGCTCCGGGCGCGGCCGAAGGAGACGGGCTTTCCGCTCTCGTGGGACAACGTCCTCCACGACTCGCGCTCGCTCGGCTACGTCGTCGCGACGCACCAGACCGGACGGGATCACGGGCCCACCGTCTTCACGTACTACCTCCCCTTCACGGACGAGGCGCCTGCCGCCGCGCGCGCGAAGCTCCTTTCCGCATCGTGGGACGACCTCGCCTCGG
The DNA here is from genome assembly GCA_963719225.1 of Thermoanaerobaculia bacterium. Lineage (GTDB taxonomy): Bacteria > Acidobacteriota > Thermoanaerobaculia > UBA5066 > UBA5066 > Fen-183. The sequence continues at coordinate 3,374,740 of CAVRAY010000001.1, forward strand.
CCGTTCTCGCGGACCTTTCGAAGGCACATCGCGATCTCCCGGACCTCGTCTCACGCCTCGACGTCGTGCGCTGGGGGCACGCCATGGCGCGGCCGACGCCGGGGTTCCTCTCGAACGGTGTTCGCCATCTCGCGCCCGTGGGCGGCGTTCATTTCGCGCACGCGGATTCCGCGGGGCTTCCGCTCTTCGAGGAGGCCCAGGACGCCGGCATCCGCGCCGCGGAGGCGGTCCTCGCGTCACGTGGCGAGCGGTTCGCGACCCTGGCGGCGGACTAACATGGATGCCGCCGTGACCTCTCCGTGGCTCTTCGGCCGGCGTTGGGACCTCCTCCTCTTCGGAGGATCGACGGCTCTCGCGCTCCTCTTCCTCGGCGTCGGCCACGCGACGGGGCTCCTCGACGGCGACGCTCCGCCGTGGCTCTTCCTCGTCGCGGTCGTGGGCGTGGACGTTGCGCACGTCTGGGCGACCGGGTGGCGCGTTCTCGCGGACGGAAAGGCCGTGCGCGCGCGCCTCGCGCTCTACGTGGGCGTGCCGTTCGCCGCGTGGGCCGCCGGAGTCGCGGCGTATTCCGTGTCGGCCCTCTTCTTCTGGCGGGTCCTCGCGTATCTCGCCGTTTTCCACTTCATGAGGCAGCAATACGGCTGGGTCGCCCTCTACCGGCGCAAGAACGGGGAGGGCGGAGACGGACGTCTCCTCGACGCCGCAGCCATCTACGGCGCGACGCTCACGCCTCTCCTCTTCTGGCACGCGCACCTCCCGCGGCGGTTCCAGTGGTTCCTCAGGGGAGATTTCGTGAACGGCCTGCCCGAGGGCGTCAGCACGGCCGCGTTCGTCCTCTATGCGGGCGTTTTCGCCGCGTGGGTCGTGAAGGAAATCGCGCGCAAACGCGCCGGGCGAGCGGTGTCGTGGGGGAAGGTCCTGATCGTCCTCTCGACGGCGGCGACGTGGTTTCTGGGCATCGTGGTCTTCGACTCGGACTACGCCTTCACGGTGACGAACGTCTTCGTCCACGGCATTCCCTACATGGGTCTCGTGTGGTTCACGTCGAAGTCACGTGCGCTCGCGCGCCGCGATGCGGGCGAGGCCCCCTCCTTCGCGGACCGGGCGGCGCCGAAGCTCCTCCTCTTCCTCGCACCCCTCCTCCTCATCGCGTTCGCCGAGGAGTGGGGCTGGGACCGCCTCGTCTGGCACGACCACGCGGTCCTCTTTCCGGGACCCGCGCTCGATCCCGGCGCGCTTCTCCTGGCCCTGATCGTGCCGCTCCTCGCCCTCCCCCAGGCCACGCATTACGTGTGGGACGCGTTTCTCTGGAAGGTGCGGCCCGAGAACCGCGGTACAGTCGAAGCGCTGGGAATCCGATGAGCCTCGGTCTTCACCTTCTCCTCGACGTCGCGGGCGCGCCGTTCGCCACGCTCGACGATCCCGTCCTCGTCGAGACGCTGCTCGTCGACGCGGTTCGAGCAATGGGTGCGAAGGTGCTCGGAATCCACATCCACCGTCTCAGCCCGCAGGGCGTCAGCGGCGTCGTGGTCATCTCCGAGTCGCACCTCACGATCCACACCTGGCCCGAGCGCGGGGAGGCGGCGGTGGATCTCTTCACCTGCGGCGACGCGTCACACGCGCGCGATGCGGTACGAGCGCTCGCGGCGGCTCTCGGCGCCGAGAGGACGCGGGTCGAGGAGCGCGTGCGCGGAGCGGAACAACGGGCCTGACGATAAGATCGGCGTCGAGGTACGAGATGATTTCGAAGCTCCTGGACGGCAATCGCCGTTTCGTGGCGGAGACGTTCGAGAAGGAGAAGGATTTCTTCCTGTCCCTTTCGAAAGGTCAGCAGCCGACGGTGCTTTGGATCAGCTGCTCCGACTCCCGCGCCCCCGTCAACAGCATCACCTCGACCCGTCCGGGAGAGGTCTTCGTCCACCGGAACATCGGAAACGTCGTCGCGACGAACGACTGGAACCTGGCCGCCGTCCTGGAGTTCTCCCTCAGCCACCTGAAGATCCCGGACATCGTCATCTGCGGTCACTACGGATGCGGCGGGATGGAGGCGCTCGACGACGACGACAGCGACAACAAGTACCTTCCGATCTGGCTGATGAACGCCTTCAAGGCGCGCGAGCGGATCGACGAGAAGATCAGGTCGCTCCACATCGAGATGCCGAAAGAGCAGCGGATGCGGCTGATCGTCGAGGAGAACGTCCGGCTCCAGCTCGAGCACCTCCGCGAGTTCCCTTTCATCAAGAAGGCCACCCGGGAGAAGAAGCTGGACGTCCACGGCTGGGTCTACGACATGTCGACCGGCGCGATCAAACCGGTCAAGAACGCGTAGCGGAGAATCTCACCACCTGGTAGACGGAAAGCTCCACGCCGTGGGGGGTGAGGTCGGCGGGCAGCCCGGCCTTCATCTTGAGATGCCTCAGGAACTCGCGCGGCTCCGGGAGTTGCTCCCAGACCTGCGGCAGCAGCGTCGCCCGCCTCCTGCCGCATTGAAAAATGACGCCGTCGACGCCGGGACGAAACTGGCTCAACGCGTCGGCTTCGCTCCTGAAGCGGAGCGGTTGCGGCACGGTCAGCACGGAAACCTCGATGTCGACGGCGGGCAATTCGTCGGCCCCCAGAGGCGGAAAACGCGGGTCGTCGAAAGCGGCGGCATAAGCGTTGCGGGTCACGTCGTCGTAAAGAGGGCGACGCGCGTCGAGCGAGCCGATACAGCCGCGCAGCTTCCCGTGAAGATGGAGAGTGACGAACGTGGCCGCCGGCTCGTCGAGCCAGACCGGACGCGGCAGGTCGGGCCAGGGCGCACCGAATTCAGAAGAGATGGCCGCGCGGGCGAGCGCGATGAGGAGCCGCCCCTTGGCGTGATGTTCCGTGGGCGGGAGGGATTCCGTAAAGGCCACCGCCGAAAAGCCTCTCCTGAGTTTCACGAGTCTACGCTTCAGCCCTCTCCCAGCCTCTTCTTCAGCTCCGAAAGCTCGCTCGACAGCGCCGTCACCTGTTCTTCGAGAAAAGCGACGCGGGACGCGAGAGCATCCTGCCGTTCGACGCGCGGAGCCGGCGCGGGCGACGCGGCGGCTTCCACGGGACCTCCGACGAGATGCGTCCAGCGGGTCTCCTTCTGGCCGGGCGCGCGCGGCAGCTCGACGACGAGCGGTTCGTGGCCGGACGCGAGGCGCCCGAGCGCCGCTTCGATGTCCGTCGTGCTCGCGAAGGCGTGCAGGCGGTCGCTCCGCGAGCGGAGCTCGCCCGGGGTCTGCGCCCCTCGCAGGAGGAGGAGCGTCATCAACGCCCTCGTCGCCGAGTCGAGCTCCCATCGTCTCTCGACGTTCTGCTCCCACTTCTCCGAACGCGATCCCCCGACCTGCCAGACGAGGACGTGCTCGCGCATCCGCTCGAGGGCCGAACGCACCTCGCCTTCCGAGAGCCCCAGCACCGGGTCGCGGTTCGACTTCTGATTGCATGCCGCGAGAAGCGCATTGAGGGTGAGCGGGTAGTACTCCGGGGTGGCCTGTTGTTTCTCGAGGAGAGCGCCGAGGACGCGGATCTCCACCGGGTCGAGCGGTCGCGGGAGCCGGGCAGGCGGGGCGTCGTCGGTCAGCATGCGGAACGGATTCTGGCCTACGACCGCGGTACGGGGTATGAGCGACCGCGGATGACCCCTGGGGCACGGTGATTGCACCTACCCCGGAGGGTTTGAAAGGGCAGGTAACAAACGGCTCTTGTAAAACCTGGAAGGAGAAAAACGATGAAGTTCAAGTCGATTCTTCTCGCTGGCGCCGTCGCGGCTCTTCCGCTGGCAGTCTTTGCCCAGGAACAGCCGGCTCAGCCCCAGCAGCAGGTCACGATGAACGATTCCGGGGACATGAAAGTCGTGACGATCACGGGGACGGTCCACTCTTTCGAGGCGGGCCGTTCCATCACCATCACGAACGACAAGGGCGAACAGGTCACGTACACGATCAACACATCATCGAACGTACCGAAGACGGTCGAGGTCGGCAAGACCGTGACGATCAATACCACGACCGTGGCGGGCGCTCCTGTGGTCAAGACCATAACGATCACGACCACGAAGGAGACGAAGAAGAAGTCCTACTAGGAACGAAACTGGTCCTGACAGAAAAAGCGAGGGGGCCGAAGGCCCCCTCGTTTGTCTTATCGGGAGTCGAGCCTCAGCGGCTCACCGCCGCGGTTGCGGCAGGCTTGGGCGTGGTGTTCCACCAGGTGCCGCCGGGGCCGAAGTACTTCTGAAGCGCCGTCGCGAGACTCTGGTCGTAAGCCGTGTTGTAGGGAGGCACGGCGTGCGCATCGAACGCCCCGCCCGGCTTCAGCCCGAGGCCGAAGATGTTGACGAGGTCGTTGTGACAGCCGTTCCCGCAGGAGTTCGGCTGCCCGCCCTTGGCCTGGAGCTGGAGGGTCGTTTCGGGTCTCATGACCTTGAACGAGTGCTGGTTCCCGGACGCCGGCATGTGGCAGGTGACGCAGTTGCTGAGACCCATTGCCCGCTCGGGGGCGTAGGGGTGATGCGTGTGCGCCGACACGACCTTGCCGATCGCCTCTTCGTTCTTGGCCGCATCCGCCACCATCGCCGCGGTGATGGTCGCGAACGGGCCGTGCGTGGCGTGGCACGACAGGCAGAGCGTGTTGTCCTCGTGGGACGTCTTGAACGTGGTCTTCCCGTCGGTACTCGTCATCTTGTCCCGGAGCTGGTACTCGTTCGAGGTCTTTTGGTGCGGGTCGTGGCAGACCGAGCAGCTCACGACGTGGAAGGAGTTGTTCGCGTGCAGGCTCTTCTGGAAGCCGTAAGAGTGGCCTGACTTCACGCTGAACCCGTCGGGCCAGTACGCGGTGCCATCCTTGGACCAGTCGGCGAGCGAGCCGGGGGCGCCTGGATACCATTCGGGGGCGCCGGCCTGGTCGTCCTTGCACGGCCAGCCCCACTTGGAGTTCGGAGTCGACTTCAGCGAGCTGTGGCAGCGCTGGCAGACTTCGATCTGCTGCTGGGCCGTGAGCTTCGCCGGGTTGACGATGAACGCGACGTTGGGTCCGCCCAGAACGTGGTTCGACCCGGGGCCGTGGCACGACTCGCACGTGATGTTCACGGTTTCGAACGTGCCGTTTCCGTCGTAGTCGAAATAGGAGGGGTTGTCGACGGCGTAGAGAGTCGCCGTGAAGCCCGTGTAGACCTTTTCGCCCGTCGAGAGGAGGCTGTAGTCCTTCATCCCGGTCACGTGACAGCCGACGCAGCCGGCGTGGGAGGAGACCGCCGACAGGTCGGACGACTTCGTGGTCGCCGAGAACTTCGGCAAGTTCTTCGCGTCGTACCAGCCGGTGGGCGAGTTCGTGACCCACTTCTTCGTCGCGGCGCTCCAGGACAGCGGCGCGAAGTAGTTCGCCTTCGAGACCTTCGTATCGGTGTCCGTCACGGGGATCCGGACCGCGAAACGCTGGTCCTGACCTTCCCCGCCGCCGACCGTGAAGACGACCGGGTAGTCGATCGTGCCGATGGTGATGAGATACGTTCCGTTCTTCACCGAGAGCTTCGGCGCGTTCGGCTTGTAGACGTCGAACACCGAGCTGATGGTGTTGAAGTCGAGGCCGTCGATGAAGTCGTCCTTACCGTTGCCGTTGTAATCAGCCACGACCCCCTTGTCCGGGACCGTCGTGTAGTCGGTCATGGGCCTGCGGAGGAGTGACGCGTGCAGCGTGTCCTTGAACTTCGCGTAGGACGGGTGGCACGCGAGGCAGTATTCCGCCCCGATGTAGACGCCCTTCTTGATCTCGGCCGCGGAGTAATAGCTGAGCAGGACCTGGCCCAGGCTTCCGGTCTGGAGAATCTTCGCCGCGGTGACCGATACGGGTTGCGGGTGGCTCGGCTCGGGCAGCGCGTTGTGCTGACCCCGAAGGGGCAGCGACACAAGCGCCAGCACGAGCAGGAGCCTCGCTGGGTGTTTCATACGGCTCTCCTTTCGTCTTCTCCGTTCGATTGCTGTCTTGCCGCGTGACGAGTCACGCGGTCGTGGTGGCGGGGGGAAAGGGATGCACTGCTCCAATGTGCTTCTCGGGGTTCGTGACTCGCATGAACTAGCTGCATCATTCCTTCGATGATGCAGAAGGACCATGAAAGTGCCCCACTGAATGCAATCTAATCAGTTGAGCAGCAAGTAACTTATGCGTCCATACCGCGGGCCCTGCCGGCCGGTTGGCGCGGCCGCTTACCGGCAGGAAAATGAGGGCGAGAATGACCGCATTCTCGAAGCGTCGGCCGCGCCTGGAAACGGGACCCGTTTTTTTCGGGCGCCGGAGAACAAGACGCCCGAATCTCTCGTTAAGATCGAGTCTCGATGTCTCTCCTCTCCCCCCTCCACCCCGCCGTTCAGACCTGGTTTCGGGACCGGCTCGGCGAGCCCACGCCCCCGCAGAGCGAGGGATGGCCGGCGATCCGCGACGGCCGGAACACGCTCATCGCGGCTCCGACGGGATCCGGCAAGACGCTCGCGGCGTTTCTCTCGGCGATCGACGCCCTGATCCGTCAGGGTTCCGATTTGAAGGACGAGACGCAGGTTCTCTACATCTCGCCCCTGCGCGCGCTGTCGAACGACGTCCAGAAGAATCTCCAGGGCCCGCTCGCCGAGATCCGGGCTCTGGATCCCACGGTCCCCGAAGTGCGTGTACTCGTGCGCACGGGGGACACGCCCTCGGGAGAGCGCGCCGCGATGACGCGCCGGCCGCCCCACATCCTCGTGACGACCCCGGAGTCCTTCTATCTCCTGCTCACGAGCGCGGGCGGGCGGAAGATGCTCCGCACGGTCTCCACCGTCATCGTCGACGAGATCCACGCGCTGATCCGCGACAAGCGCGGCAGTCATCTCGCGCTTTCCCTCGAGCGCCTCGAGCACCTCGCCGGCCGGCCCGTCCAGCGCGTGGGCCTCTCGGCCACGCAGAAGCCGCTCGACGAGGTCGGCCGCTTCCTCGTCGGCGAAGGGCGCACCTGCACGCTCGTCGATGCCGGCACCTTCCGCACTCTCGATCTCGGGATCGAGGTTCCTCCGTCGCCGCTCTCGACGGTGTGCTCCCACGAACAGTGGGAGGAGATCTACGCGCGCATCGGCGAGCTCGTCCGCGAGCACCGGACGACGCTCGTCTTCGTGAACACGCGGAAGATGGCCGAGCGCATCTCGGCTCAGCTCACGCGCCTCCTCGGGGAGGATGCGGTGACGAGCCACCACGGCAGCCTCTCGAAAGCGCGCCGCCTCGACGCCGAGCAGCGCCTGAAGGCGGGCACGCTCCGCGCGCTCGTGGCGACGGCCTCTCTGGAGCTCGGGATCGACGTCGGCGACGTGGACCTCGCGATCCAGGTCGGCGCGACGCGCTCGATCGCGACGTTTCTCCAGCGCGTCGGCCGCGCCGGGCACGTGCTGAGGAAAATCCCGAAGGGGCGGCTCTTCCCGCTCACGCTCGATGAGCTCGTCGAGGGGGCAGCCCTTCTTTCCTCCATCCGGCACGCGGTCCTCGACCGCACGCCGATTCCGCCGCGCCCGCTCGACATCCTCGCGCAGCAGATCGTCGCGGCCTGCGCCGGCGAAGCCTGGGACGAGGAGACGCTTTTCGATCTCGTGAGAAAGGCCTGGCCGTACCGGGAGCTTTCCCGCGAAGAGTTCGACCGCGTGGTCGCGCTTCACACGGACGGCCGGCGCGCGCTCCTGCACCGCGACGGCGTGAACGGCCGCCTCATGGGGACGAAGCGCTCGCGCCTCACCGCTCTCATGTCCGGAGGCGCGATTCCCGACACGGCGGACTACCAGGTGAGGCTCGAGCCGGAAGGCACGCTCGTCGGGACCGTCAACGAGGACTGGGCCGTGGAGTCCAACGGCGGCGACATCTTCCAGCTCGGCAACACCTCGTGGCGCGTCATCCGCATCGAGCCCGGCATCGTCCGCGTGGCGGACGCGAAGGGCCAGCCGCCGACGCTCCCCTTCTGGCTCGGGGAAGCGCCCGGCCGAACGCGTGAATTGGCCGCGGAGATCGGAAAGCTACGGGAGGGCTGTGAGCTCTCGGGAGAGGCGGCATCTCCTCCTCCTTCGCTCGCAAACTCGCTTCGCTCAGACAGTGCTCGCGGCGTCGGAGGAGACGCCGCCTCCCCCTCGCTCTCCCCCTCTTCCTCTTCACCTTCTAAGAACTCTTCTCTTTCGTTTCTCTCTCTCGAATGTGGAGACGCCTTGCCGGAGGGCGCCGCCGTCCAGATCGCCGAGTACGTCGAGGCGGGACGGCAGGCGCTCGGCGGCGTCCCCACGCAGAAGCGCGTGATCCTCGAGCGCTTCTTCGACGAGAGCGGCGGGATGCAGCTCGTCGTCCACGCGCCCTTCGGCTCGAAGATCAACAAGGCCTGGGGGCTCGCGCTGAGGAAACGCTTCTGCGTCGGCTTCGGCTTCGAGCTCCAGGCGGCCGCGAACGAGGAGGCGATCGTCCTTTCGCTCGGCCCGCAGCACAGCTTCGAGCTGCCGGAAGTCTTCGACTACCTCAATCCCGCCACCGCGCGCGAGGTCCTGGTCCAGGCCGTCCTCCAGTCCCCGCTCTTCGAGACGCGCTGGCGCTGGAACGCGCAGCGCGCTCTCCTCCTCGACCGGACCCGGAACGGCAAGAGGGTGCCGGCGAACCTGCAGCGGATGCGCGCGAACGACCTCCTCGTCACGGCATTCCCGCAGGTCATCTCGTGCCCCGAGACGCTTCCCGGCGGCCCCGTCGAGGTGCCGATGGACCACCCTATCGTCGCGCAGACGATCGAGGACTGCCTCACGGAAGCGATGGACGTCGAGGGCTTCCTGGAGGTGCTGCGCGGCCTGAAGGACGGATCGATCGAGCGGCGCGCGGTGGACACCGTGGAGCCCTCCGCCTTCGCGCGCGGGATCCTCTCCTCGCAGCCCTACACGTTCCTCGACGACGCGCCGCTGGAAGAGCGGCGCACGCAGGCCGTCTTCTCGAGGCGCGTCCTGGACACGCGCTCCGCGGACGAGATCGGCATCCTCGACCCGGAGGCGATCGCGCGTGTCCGGGAAGAAGCATGGCCGCAGCCTTCGAGCGCGGAGGAGGTCCACGAAGCGCTCCTCTGGATGGGATACGTGACGGCCGAGGAAGGCCGTCCCTGGCAGGCGTGGCTGCACGAGCTCGCCGCCGCGCGCCGCGTCGCCCTCGAGGAAGGACGCTGGTACGCGGCGGAGGCGACGCGCGACCCGAAGGCGGTGCTCCGGGGGCGCATGGAAGCTCTCGGCCCGGTCGTCGCCGGGGGGCCCGACGAAGCCGTGCTCCGCGAGCTGGAAGCCGAAGGCGCCGTGCTCCGCACGCGCATCGAGGGACACGAGGCCTGGTGCAACCGGCGGCTTCTCGCCCGCATCCACCGCTACACGCTCGACCGTCTGCGCAAGGAGATCGAGCCCGTCACCGCCTCGCAGTTCCTGCGCTTCCTCGCGTGCTGGCAGCATGCGGATCCCGAGCATCGCCTGGACGGCCCGCGCGGAGTGGGGCAGGTCGTCGCGCAGCTCGCCGGCTTCGAGATTCCCGCAGCGGCGTGGGAAGGCAGCGTCCTGCCGTCGCGCGTGCGCGGGTACAAGCGCGAGTGGCTCGATCAGCTCACCCTCTCGGGGGAGATCGTCTGGGGCCGGCTCTGGGGCGCGGCGACCGGGCCGACGCGGCGGACGCCGATCTGTCTCGTCGAGAGGCGGGATCTGGACGAGTGGTCCGCGCTCGCGGCGCAGGCCCCCGCGCGAGAGCCCTCCGGAAGGGCGCTCGAGATCCAGGAGGCGCTCCTCGGGAAAGGCGCGATGTTCTTCCAGGAGGTCGCGCGCGCGACGAAGCTGCCGCCGACGTTCGTGGAGGAGGGCCTCAGCGAGCTCATCGCGCTCGGACGCGTCACGTGCGACTCGTTCAGCGGGCTCCGCTGGCTGATCGTGCCCGCGCCGAAACGAAAGACCGCCATCCTCTCGACCGGCCGATGGAGCCTCCTGCCGCGCGAAGCGTCGACTCCCCCGTCGGCCGAGTTCGTGGCGCGCCGCCTCCTGCAGCGCACGGGGGTGGTGTTCCGCAAGACGCTCGCGCGCGAGAAGCAGCCGCTTCCCTTCCGCGACGTCGCACGCGTCCTGCGCACGCTCGAAGCGCGCGGCGAGGTGCGCGGCGGGCGCTTCGTCGCCGGATTCGACGGTGAGCAGTACGCGCTGCCCGAAGCCGTCGCGCTGCTCAGAGCCGTCCGGAAGCGCATGAATCAGGCCGGCGAGCTTCCGCCGGTCCTCGTCTCGGCAGCCGACCCCCTGAACTTCCAGGGAATCCTGACCCCCGAGGAGAAAATCGCGCCGGCGACGCGGCGCGAGCTGCGCGTGGCGTAGGGAGAAATGAGCGCGATGAAACGGCTCGGGCTGGTCCTTTTCACCCTTGCGCTCGACGCGCGAGCCGAGATCCGTCTCGATACGATCAAGCTGCCGCAGGGCTTCAGGATCTCCGTCTACAGCGACGCCGTTCCCGGAGCGCGCTCCATGGCGATGGGCCCGGGCGGGACGCTCTTCGTCGGGTCGCGCGACGCGGGCAACGTCTACGCGCTCGTGGACGCCGGCGACGGCACGCGCGCCGGCCAGGTCTTCACGCTCGCGAAAAACCTGAACGAGCCGAACGGCGTGGCGGTGAAGGACGGTGCGCTCTACGTGATGGAGATCTCGCGCCTGCTGCGCTTCGACGCGATCGAGAAGAGGCTCGGGAACCCGCCTCCGGCCGCCGTCGTCACGGAGGCGTTCCCGAAGGACCCTCACCACGGCTGGAAATTCATCGCGTTCGGCCCCGACGGCCTCCTCTACGTGCCGATCGGAGCGCCGTGCAACATCTGCCGGCGCAGCGATCCCTATGCGTCGATCACCCGCCTGAAGGCCGACGGCTCCGGCTCCGAGATCGTCGCGCGCGGCGTTCGGAACACCGTCGGCTTCGACTGGCACCCGGAAACGAAGGAGCTGTGGTTCACCGACAACGGGCGGGACTATCTGGGCGACGACAAGCCGGCCGACGAGCTGAACCGGACGCCTCGCAAAGGACTCAACTTCGGCTTCCCGTACTGCCATGGCGGCGACGTTTCCGATCCGGAATTCGGCAAGGAGTTTCCCTGCCGCGACTTCGTCCCGCCCGAGCTGAAGCTCGGCGCCCACGTCGCGGCCCTCGGAATGCGCTTTTACAGGGGGCAGATGTTCCCCGCCGAGTACCAGGGACAGATCTTCATCGCCGAGCACGGTTCCTGGAACCGGAAGAAGAAAGTCGGATACCGCGTCGCGCTCGTGCGGCTGAAGGACGGCAAGCCGGTCTCCGAAGAGCCCTTCGCACAGGGCTGGCTCCAGAGCGAGAAGGCGTGGGGACGGCCCGTCGACGTTCTCGTCCGGCCGGACGGCTCGCTCCTCGTCTCGGACGATCTGGCCGGAGCGATCTACCGGATCTCGTTCGGGAAGTAGACGCCGCCCTTCGCGGTATCATGAGCGCCGTACTGCAAGGAGAATCCGCGATGCGTCCTGCCAGCCGGCCCGGGGGAGAAGGCGTATGAATCCGTCGGCCCTTTTCGAGGTGAAGGGATTCACGGGACTGGTCCTCCTCGCGTTCGCGGGAATTCTCTTCCTCATCCTCGTCATCTCGTTCCGCTCCCGCGCTACCGTGTTCTGTCAGTACCTCAAGGCGATGACGGGCGTCGAGCTCAAGCCGCGTCAGGTGCGTAGCGTCTACAAGGACCGCGGGAAAAACGGCGTGCGCGAGATGTTTCTAGACCTCATCATCAAGGAAGACCTTCGTCAGACCGGCCCTCTCCAGATACCCAAGGACGTCAAGGCGCCCGCGTCGAAGAGCTGAGGGGCGCGAGGCTTCCACGCGTTCGGCACGTTCTCTGCTCCATCCGGCCTCGATGCCCGGCACCGTCCTCTCGAGGATGCGTCGCGCCCTCGCGGCCGCCTTCGGCCTGCTGCTCGCGGCTTCGCCGGCCGCCCCGCAGGACAAGCCGCCGGAAACTCCCCGGAGGGAGGGCGGCGTCGTCGCGACGGAAGAGGTCCAGGTCCTGACGCTGGACGTCCTCGCCCTCGACAAGAAGGGCCGGCCCGTGTTCGGGCTCGTCGCGGCCGACTTCGAGGTGCGCGTCGCCGGAAAGATCCAGACGATCGACTTCTTCGAGCCCCCCCGCGAGCCCGCGGTCCGGGGGACGGGAGCTCCGAAGGAAGGCCGGCCCGACTCTGAGGAAAGGATCGCCGGCACGACGACGCCCTTCGAAGCCAGGGGCGCGACGCGGCACGTGCTCTTCTACGTGGACCTCGAGCAGCTCCCGAAGAGGACGATCTACGAATCCGCGAAGGCGATCCGAAGCGCCCTGGAGCACCCGGCCGCGGGGCGCTACTCCCTGGCGGCAAACTTCGTGAGGGCCTCGACGCGCGTCTGGGACTCGGACGCGCCCGACGCGATCCTCGCCGAGGCGGACGCGATGGCGGCGGAGGCCTCGAGCGGCGAGTCGGTGACCTCGCGCACGAGCGCGTCGGGGCGCGAGCGCGGCCTCGCGACGGCCGTACCGTCCGTGGCCCCCGCGTCGTACGAGGAGCGTTGGAATCTCGAGAAGACGCTGATCGAGGACCTCATCGCGGCCGAGTCAGCGGGGCCGGGTGCCGACACGCGTGGGCAGGTGCAGGCCATCGTGGAATACGTCTCCGCCGAGGGCCGGCGGGTGAAGACCTCCGTCGAGAACCTGCGCGAGACGGCGGGGCGGCTCGCGGCGCTCGAGGGGCCGCGGCACATGTTCATTCTCTCCGAAGGCATCGAGCGCGTCCCGGGCTTCAACTTCCTCTCGCGGCTCAAAGCCGAGGAGGACGCTCGCCTCAGGAGCTCCACGACTGCGGGCGGCGCGGGCGGGCCGTTGGGCACGGCAGCGCCGCCCTGGGCGCCGGGGGCGACACGCGCCGTCGCCGGGGGGCGGTTCGCGTTCAACGCGATCCCGCTCCGCGAAGTGGACGAGCTCGAGCGTTGGCTCGCCGCGTCGGGCGTCATCGTCCACTACATGGATCCCAGTCCTCTCGGAATGGACCTTCCGAGCGCCGAGGATCGATTCGCCTTCGAGTCCGGCCAGCGGCGGGAAGGGGCGAAGAACCTCCACGACACGCCGCTGCGGTTCGCGTCCGAGACCGGCGGCCTGACGCGCCTTTCCGGGAACGACCTCTCCGGCGCCCTCGGCGACCTCCTCGACGCGACGTCGTCCACGTACCGCCTCGGCGTGCGCCTGCAGGGCGTGGATCCGAAGAAGACCTACTCCGTGAAGGTGTCGACGCGCAAGGCAGGCGTCAACATGCTCGCGCGGACGGCGTTCAAGCCGGCCTCGACCGCTCCGCAGACCGCGGCCGCGCTTTCCTCGGAGGCGCGTCACGCGGGACTCGCGGCCCGTGCGGACGAGCGCCGCCCGGGCGTCGCCCGCCTCGCGAAGAAGCCGCTGCCCGTCGTCCTGGAGTGGAAGGGCCTCTCGTCGCTTCGCTCGAACGACCCCGCCAAGCCGTTCTGGAAGCTCGACGTGAAGATCCCGCACGAGGCGCTCACCTTCCGTCCGGAGGAAGACGTCTTTCTCGCGAGCGTCCAGATCGCCGTCGAGGCCGTCGCGGTGGACGGGCCGCTGCGCGACTCCTTCGCCGACGACTGGCTCCTCTCCTACTCGGGTCCAGAGTACAAGGAGGCACGCGACCGGGACGCCGTCCGCACCGTCACGCTGCAGCTCCCGCCGGGCCGCTGGGAGCTGAAAGTCTCCGTCCACGATGCGCTCGGCGAGACCTTCGGCGCCGCGGCCGTGCGCGTCGAGGCCGCGCGCTGATCCCGTAGACTCGCCCGGATGGACGAGCCGCTCGGGGACTTCCCTCCCGACGCGTTCCGCGAGATGGGGCACGCCGCGGTGGAGCGGCTCGCGCGCTACTTCGAGACGCTCGAGTCGCGACCCGTCCTCGCACGGACGAAGCCGGGCGAGGTCCTCGCGCAGATGCCCCGCCGGGCGCCGGAAGAGCCCGAGCCGTGGGAGGCGATCGAGCGCGACCTCGACCGCCTCGTGGAGCCGAACCTCACGCACTGGCAGCACCCCGGCTACCTCGCGTACTTCGCGAACACGGGCTCGGCCCCCGGAATCGTGGGCGATTTCCTCGCGGCCGGCTACAACCAGGTCGGCATCCTCTGGCGCACTTCGCCCGTCCTCACGGAGCTCGAGCAGGGAGTCGTGCGGTGGCTGCTCGAGCTCGTCGGGCTTCCGTGGGGGCCGGGCGGCTTCGACGGACAGCTGGCCGACACGGCCTCGACGGCTTCTCTGATCGCGCTCGCGGCCGCACGCGAGGAGGCGTTTCCCGACGTCCGCAAGACCGGCCTTTCGGGCCGTCCTCCCGGCGTCGTCTACTGCTCGGAGCTCGCGCACTCGTCGATCGACAAGGCGTGCGTCGTCCTCGGGCTCGGCACCGAAGGGCTGCGGAAGATTCCGGTCGACGCGCAGTTCCGGATGGACGCGAACGTCCTCGAGTCGGAGATCGCGAAAGACCGGGCGGCCGGCCGCGTCCCCGTCGCCGTCGTCGCCACCGCCGGCACGACCACGGTGACGTCCGTCGATCCGCTTCAGGCGCTCGCCGACCTCTGCGAGCGCGAGCGGATCTGGCTTCACGTGGACGCGGCCTACGCGGGCTCGGCCGCGGCGCTGCCGGAGATGCGCCCGCTCTTCGCGGGCTGGGAGCGCGCGGACTCCGTCGTCTTCAATCCGCACAAGTGGATGCTCGTGCCCCTCGAGTGCACCGGCCTCTTCTTCCGGCAGATGGAGCGCGTGCGGCTCGCCTTCTCCGTCGTGCCGAACTACCTCGAGACGCCCGAAGGGCAGACGGTGCGCGAGTACATGGACTACGGAGTGCAGCTCGGCCGGCGCTTCCGCGCTCTCAAGATGTGGATGACGCTGCGCGCCTTCGGCGCGTCCGGCGTGAGGGCCCGCCTCCGCGGCCACGTCGCTCTCGCCCGCGCCCTCCGCGGCGTTCTCGAGCGCGAAGAGGGAGTCGAGATCGCCGCGCCCGTGCCGTTCTCGGTGATCGCGTTCCGCTGGACGTCCCCGGACCTCACCCCGCAGGAGACCGACGCCGCGAACGCCCGGATCCTCGCCCGGATCAATGCGGAAGGCCGCTCGTTCATCTCGCACGCTCTCGTCCGGGGCCGGTACACGCTTCGCGTCGCGATCGGCAACGTCCGCACCTCTCGCCGCCATCTCCAGGCGTTCCTCGCCGATCTCCGGGCCGCGGTCGCGTCAGAGAGTGAGGGCGCCTGAGAAGAATGCGGGAACCTCGTCGAGGGGAGCGGGACGCCCGATCAGATACCCCTGCACGACGTCGCAGCCGAGCTCCCTCAGCGTCGCGAGCTGGTCCTTCGTCTCGACCCCCTCGGCGACGGTCGAGAGCCCGAGGCTGTGCGCCGTCTGGATGACCGCGCCGACGATCGAGCGGTCCGCCGGAACCCTCGCGACGTCCCTCACGAACTCCCGGTCGATCTTCAGGACGTGAATCGGAAACTTCTTGAGGTAGGTCAGGGACGAGTGTCCGGTTCCGAAGTCGTCGATCGCGAGACGGATCCCGCGCTCACGCGCGGCGCGAAGGGCCTGGATCGTCAAATCGAGGTTCTGCATCGCGGCGCTCTCGGTGACTTCGAGCTCGAGGTCCTGGGGGGAGAGCCCCGCCTCCTGGAGGGCGCGGTCGATCGACTCGAGCAGGTTCCCGTGCTGGAACTGCCGGGCCGAGAGGTTCACGCCGACGCGGACGTCCGGGTGACCGGCGTCGTGCCAGGCGCGCGCCGCCATGCAGGCGTCGTGGAGAACCCACTCCCCGATCGGAACGATGAGCCGCGAGTCCTCCGCGGCCGCGATGAACACCGCCGGCTCGAGCGGCGGACCCTTGCCGTCGCGGCCCCATCGGAGCAGCGCCTCGAGGGCGACGATCTTCCCCGTCGAAAGGGAGCGCTGCGGCTGGAAGTACAGCAGGAACTCGCGGCGCGCCAGAGCGCGTCTCAGGCCGCTGTCGAGCGACGCGCGCTCGACGGCGGCGGCGCTGAGCGCCGGCGTCGCGAACTGGAAGCCGTTCCGGCCCAGGTCCTTGGCGCGGTAGAGGGCCGTGTCGGCGTCCTTGCGGAGGCTGTCGGCTTCGAATCCGTCGCGCGGGCAGAGGCTCACGCCGATGCTCGTCGTCACGAAAAGCGGGTGTCCCTCGACCTCGAAGGGCTGGGCGACCGCCTCGAGGAGCTTCTCCGCGATCGGCGCGACCTTCTCGGGGGTCGCGGCGTCCGCGAGAATGATCGAGAACTCGTCGCCACCAAGGCGCGCCACCGTGTCCCCGTCTCTCACGCACGCCACGAGCCGACGTCCGACTTCGAGGAGCAGCCGGTCCCCGATCTCGTGTCCGAGCGAGTCGTTGACGAGCTTGAACCGGTCGAGGTCCAGCGTCAGGAGGGCGAGGCCGCGTCCGGAACGCCGGACGTGGGCGAGCGCGACGGCGAGCCGGTCTTGGAACAGCCGCCGGTTCGGAAGCCCCGTCAGCGTGTCGTGATAGGCCTGGAACTCGATCTGCTGCTCGGCGAGCTTGCGCAGCGTGATGTCGAAGATCGTTCCCTCGAGGACGAGGCCCGGGCCCTCTTCCGAGGGCACGAGCCCGGCGTTCGCCAGGATCCACACGACGTCGCCCTGCTTTCGCTTCAGGCGGAACTCGAAGTTCGTCAGCGGCCCGCCCTTCTGCAGAGCTTCGATCAGGCGTTCGCGATCCAACGGATCCACGTAGGGGTTGAAGAGCGTCCGGCCGACGATCTCGGAGCGGCCTTCGTACCCGAGGATGCGGGCGAAGGCGTCGTTGCAGTCCAGGATCAGGCTGTTCGGAGCGGACCGGAACACGCCGGCGAGGTTCCTCTCGAAGAGCCGTCTGTAGTGCTCCTCGGATTTCCTGAGCACTTCGGCCGCACGCCGTTTCTCGAGCACGAGGCCGAGGTGCTGGGACACGAACGTCAGGAGGTGCTTCTCGCGGTCCCCGTAACGGCGGCTCTCCTCGTAGGTCTGCACGACCAGCACCCCGATCGTCTTCTCCCCGGCCTTCAGCGGCACGCCGATCCAGTCGAAGGAAGGCGCGCCGACGAGCTCCACTTCCCCCCGGGTCACGAGCTCCTCGAAGACCTCGGGGCTCGCGAGGAGCGGTTCCCCCGAGCGCAGAACCCAGTCCGTCAGCCTCTTGCGGGGCGGTCCCGGCGACGGAGGCGCGTCGAACTGATCCACGAAGTACGGAAAACTCAAGGTGCCGTCCTCGTCGAGGAGCGCCACGTAGAAGTTGCGCGCGTCCATGAGGAAGCCGACCTCGCGATGGATCGCGGAGAAGAGCTCCGCGAGGTCGGTCGTCACGACCGCCGCCTCGGAAATGCGATAGAGCGCCCTCTGCCTCGAGGCCGCGCGCTCGCGGCCGACCGCGCTCGACACGACCCCTCCCACGATCTCCAGCAATCGGACGTCGTCGTCGGGCCATGAGCACTCGCGCCGCGCGGCGACTCCGAGAATCCCGAGCCTCTCTCCTTCCGTCTCGAGGGGAACCCAGACGAAGGCGCGAACGCCCGAGCGTTCCAGAAGAGAGCGCTCCGCTTCCGCCTCGGGGGGCAGGTCGGCGAGAGACCTCAGGCGGATTCTCCGGAAACTCGGGAGCTGTCCGCGGAACCAGGGGAAATGCACGAGGGGGAGATCGACCGCCGGCGCGACCTCGACGCCCGGCGCGACCCACCGATGTGCGTTCCTCAAGGTGAGGCCGTTCTCGGCAAGCAGCCAGACCGAGCACGTGTCGGCTCCGAGGAACGTTCCGAGCCGTTGGACCGTCTCGGCCATGCCCAGGGCCGTCTGGTCGGGACCGAGGTGCATGAATTTCGTGGACGTCTCGGCGACGATGCTCTCGAGCTCGATGCGGCGTCGCAGCGCGTTCTCGACGCTGCCGTCCTCCCCGTGGCGCTCAGAATCTGTGTCTTCGTTCACGAGACCGGGGTGCCACGCGCCGCCAGGGCCGAGCGCGTTTCCTGCCACTTCCCGCGGGTGATCCCGTATCGCGAGATCGCCGCCAGAGCGAGCGGAGCGACGGCGAGGAGAAGGTACGTCGGAACCATCGCGAGCTGGAACTTTATCCGAGGCCCGGGGGGCCCCGTCGTCGGATCGAATCCGATCAGATCGAGAGCGAGGCCGGCGACGAGCCAGCTCACGGAAGTGCCGAGCTTGTACGCGAAGATGTACACGCCGAAATAGAGACCCTCGTCCCTCTTTCCGGACCGCAGCTCCTCGAGGTCGGCGGCATCGGCCGTCATCGAGTTCGGAATCGACATGAAGGCGCCGTTCCCGATTCCCGCGACGAACATGAAGAGAGCCAGCGTCAGGACGACGCTTCCCCTCTCGGTCGGAAACAGCTTCCACCAAACGTGCGTCCAGGGCGCCCCGACGAACCCGACGAAGCCGATGAAGAGCCCGGCGACGAGGGCGGTCTTCTTCTCGAACCGTCGCGTGAACCAGAGCCAGAAAGGCTGGGAGAGGACGGAGGCCCCGAGGACCGTCAGACCCAGGACGCCGATCTGAGGTCCCGAGAGGCCGTACGTGTAGGTGTTCACGTGGACGCCGATGTTGATCCCGAACTGGAAGCCCGCTTCCAGGACGAAGATCATCGCGGCGAGGGCGAGGAGCTCGCGGTTCTTCAGGGCACCGACGAAGTCGCCGTAGAGATTCCGGAGGGAGACGGCGCGCCGGCGCATCGCTTCCGTCCTCTGCGGGAGTGAAGGAATCGCCCGCTTCGTCGCGAGGAACGAGACGGCCGTCGCGAGGACGATGAGGACGCAGAAGAACAAAGCCATCTTCGGGTAGGCCGCCGGGTTCAGCTGTCCGCGAGGGAACACAGGTGTCGAGCGGAAGAACACGAGCGGCGCGGCCGCGATGGCGACGATCATGCCCGCGAGGTAGAACGCGGCGCGCGTGGCCTGGATGGACGAGCGCTCGTCGTAGTCCGTCGACAGCTCCCCTCCGAGAGCGAGGTACGGAACGTAGAAGACGGTGAGGGCCGTCTTGAGGAGGAGGAGGACCACGGCGAACGTCGCGAAGCGCCACACGGCGGGCGCCTCGGGGCTGATCGTCCACAGGAGCGTGGAGAGGACCGCGATCGCGAGGCCGCCGGTGAGGAGGTAGGGGTGGCGGCGCCCGAGCGCACGCGTCTGGGTGTTGTCCGACAGGTAGCCGACGAGCGGATCCGTGAGGGCATCCCACACGGCGGAGATCGCAATCGCGATCCCGGCCCAGGCATGCGGGATCTTCAGGATGACCGTGGCGAAAAAGAGGAGGAACGTCGCCGTGGCCTGATACGGCACCGCGTACGCGAGGTTCCCGGCGCCGTAGCCGACTTTCCGAAGCGCCGGGACCCGGATCGCGGAAACTTCAGGCTCCGCGGCCCGCGAGAGCATTCCGCACCTCCCGTTTCAGGACCTTCCCCTGAATGCTGCGCGGCAGCTCGGGGAAGACCCTCACTTCGTCCGGCCGCTCGGCCGGCGGGAGACGCGACGAGAGGTAAAGGAGAAGCTCTCTTGCGAAGGCGTCGGGGCGCACCTCGTTCCGAAAGCGCGCCTTGAGGGACACGGCCGCCACGATGGTTTCGGTCCCGGGCAGGTGAACGGCGCAGACCTCCTTCACGCGCGGGTCCTCCGCGACGGCCTCCTCGATGACGCGCGGATGGAGACAGTGGCCCGCGCGGCGGAGGATGTCCTGCTTTCGCTCGAGGACGTGGAGCCTGCCGGCATCGTCGAGGAACCCCATGTCGCCCGACCGCCACCAGCCGTACGGGGGATCGCACGGCGGCCCGGCCGAGACGTGGAGGCGTCCGTCGGCGCCGTAGGACGCCACGTCGGCGGAGGCGCGAACCGCGCGTCGCGCCCGTGCCGTCCGCTCGGGATCCCCGAAGTAGCCCGCGGTGATCGCCGGACTCGAGACGAGAACCTCTCCGATCTCGAAGGCCCCGAGAGCCCGGCCGTCCTCGGCCTCGATCATGATGCGTACGCTTTCTGCGGGCGTCCCCGCGGACGAAAGCACCTCCGGGCCCGCGGGACGCTCGCGCGTGCCGTGGTCTTCGGTTCCGAGAACGGTCACGGGAGGAGGACACTCGGACATCCCGTAACCCTGGAGCAGCACGGGACCGAGCCGGCGCACGGCTTCGGCGACCGTCGCTGCCGGCGTGCTCGCGCTCCCGTACACGATCATCTTCAGAGCGCCGAGGTCTCTCTCCTCGAGAGGGGTGTCGAGAAGATCCGTGAGCTGGCTGGGCGTGAGAAACGCGAACGAGATCTGTTCGCCTTCGATGAGATCGAGCATCCTCGCGGCGTCGAAGCCGTCGGGCACGTGGTTCGTCATTCCGAGGACGAGCGTGGGGACGACGAACCCGCTGCCGGCCGCGAAGATGGGCACCCCGGTCAGGAATCCCTCGGCGACGTCGGACGAGGCGACCCTGTCGATGAGCCGGAGGAGCCTCAAGCACGAGTCGGCGGCGGCGCGATTCGTCGCGGTGACGCCCTTGGGAGCTCCCGTCGTGCCCGACGTGAATCCGAGTCCCGAGAGGGAATCGGGGTCGATCGGGCGGGTGCTGTGGCGTGGAGCCGTGGAGGCGAGAAGGCCGTGGTAGTCGTTCGCCTGACCTCCCGCGGGAAGCAGCGCGGCCTGAGGGAGGACGGCGCGCACGACGTCGGAAACGTGCGGCGAAAAGGACGGATCGTGGACGACGAGCCGGGGACGAACGCGGAGGAGGAGTGCCGCGAGATCTCCCGGCGAGGGCATGGGAGGGATGCCGAGGAGCGTCGAGCCGGTCTCGATGGTCGCGAGGCGCGCTTCGTAGAGCTCCTCGAGGCGCGGGGAGAACACGTACGCGACGACGTCCGAAGGGCCGACGCCGCGGTCTTCGATCGCCGCCGCGAGGCGCAACGACCGGTCCTCGAGCTCGGCGAACGTTCGCGAGACTCTGTCCGTGACGAGCGCGACGCGGGACGGGAAGCGCGTGAAAGCGCCTCTCACGAGGTCTCGTACGGAAGGCGGCTCGTCGGGGACGGCTCGGGGCGCCTCCCCCATCAGAAATCGATCCGCGCGGCGAGCTGCAGCTGCCGGGCCTGGTAGAGGTCGTTCGTCGAGGGACGCGGCGCGCCGAAGTCGGCCGCGCTCACGATGTTGCTGTAGCTGTCGGGATCGTAGTTCTTCCGGTTCGTCACGTTGAAGCACTCGGCGATCAGCTCGAGGCCGACAGGGCCCAGGACGAAGCGCTTCGCGAGTCGCAGGTCCCATCGGAAATAGCTCGCCGAGAGCTCGGAGTTGCGGCCGAAGCCCGCCGGGCGGTCCTGGCCGAACGGGGGCGCGTCGTCGAGGTTCGCGTCGAAGCCGAGGAGGCGGTTGTACGCCCGGCCGGAGCCCACGGTCACGATCGTGCCGAGCGTGAACGCAAAGGGCGTCTTCGAAAGGAGGTCGTAGGAGCCGTTCGCGACGAGGCGATGGCGCTGGTCGTTGCGCGCGGGTCCACGGTCCTGCCCGAAGGGATCGGACGAGCGCGCATCGCTGACGTTGACCGCGAAGAACTCGGCTTCGTTCGTCGCGCGCGACCACGTGTACGACAGCTGAGCCTGCCAGTCGTCCGAATAGGCCTTCCTGACGGTCGCGAGCAGGCCGTAGTACGTCGAGTTTCCGTCCGAGTGGACGCGGCGCACCGATCCGAGCTGCGGGATGGGCCGCGGCGAATTCGGGTTCGACGGATCCGCACGCAGGTTCTCGCGCACCTCGCCCAGCTCGTGCCGGCCGAGGATGTAGACGCCGTCGGCGGACACCGCCCAGCCGTGCCCGACCGCCTGCGAGAGACCGAGGCTGTACATGAGCGTATACGGCGTCTGCATGTCGGGGTCGTTCGCGCGTACTTCCGGCGCGACGCCGATCGCCGGGAGCTTCGTGATGTCGGGCGCCGTCACGCCGTTGCACGCCCCCGCGACGGCGAAGCACGGGTACGCCTTGATCGTGAAATTCTGCCCGTTGAAGATGTCCTCGTTCAGGCTGAGGTTGTTGAAGATCTCGAAGTAGAACATGCCGGCGCCGCCGCGGACGACCGTCGTCCCGCGCCCGGTCGGATCCCACGCGAATCCCAGGCGCGGCGCGACGTTGTTCCTGTCCTCCGACGTCGGGGTCCTCAGCACCGGGTTCCCCGCAGCGTCCTTCAACGGAAAGACGAAGTCCGAGTTCAGAGCGCCGTCCTGGAGGTCGTAGCGCACGCCGAAGTTCAGCGTCAGGCCCTGCGCGATGCGCCACTCGTCCTGGACGAATCCGCTCCAGAAGTTGATCTGATTCAGGGTGGAGGGGTCTCCTCCACCCTTGATGTAGAGCCGCGCCGTCTTGTCGTCGCCGAGGTATGTGAACTGGCCCGCGACGAAGAGGTTGAACGTCACGTCTCCCTGCCAGCGCGAGAAGCCGCCGCCGAGCTTCAGGAAATGGTTGCCCGCGGTCAGCGCGAACGTGTCGTCGAGCCCGTACCGCTGCTCCTTGCCTCTCTGCGGGAACCGGGGGTTGCCGCCCGCGCTGTACGTCGCGTGCGCCTGGCCGACGTCCGACGAGTTCGGCGGCGAATCCTGGTCGAAGATGAGCGCGGTCAGCCGTGCGTCGTTGTACGACTTCGCCGAGGGCGACCACTGGTGGGCGAGGATCCAGCCCTGGCTCTTCGACGCCTGCGCGTAGCCGTACGACGCCGCGAGGCTGCCGCCCACGTTCAGGTTCGTCTGGTCGCGGTCGTCGTAGCGATACGAGAGCGTCAGGTGGTGCCGGGGAGTCGCGGCGACGTCGACCTTGGCGAAGGCAAGCTTGCGGTCGGTCTCCTGCGGGACGCTGCCGGAGAGGTCGGGGCGGACGGGAATCGAGACGACGACCTTGGGATTCGCGTCCAGCTTGTCGAACGAGCCGAAGAAGAACGCCTGGTCCCTGAGGAGCGGACCGCCGAGCGTCGCCCCCCAGTTCTGCCGCCGGTAGTCGTTGGGCTGATTCGAGAAGAACGGCTCGGCCGTCAGGGAGTCGTTCCGGAGGTAGTAATAGGCCGTCCCGTGAAAGGCGTTCGTGCCCGACTTCGTGACGACGTTCACGACGACGGAGTTCGAACGCCCGTACTCGGCGGAGAAATTGTTCGTGACGACCTGGAACTCCTGCACCGTGTCCTGGCTGACATTGGCCTGCTGCCCGCCGACGATGAAGTTGTTGTTGTCGGCGCCGTCGAGCGAGACGTACGTCCATCGCGCTTCCTGGGCGCCGCCGGCGACGACGCCGGTGAACGCCACGTCGCGGCCGGGAGTCGTGCCCGGCGCGAGGAGCGCGAGCTCGAGGTAGTTGCGCGTCGCGAGCGGCAGCGACTTGACCTGCTGGGGCGTGACGATCGAGGCGACCTGCGAGGACGTCGGATCGATGAGCTCGACCGTGCTCGAGACCTGGACCTCCGCCGCTGCCGCGGCGCGCATCCGGATCGGGAGCACCGCCTCCTGCCCCACGGCGAGGCGCAGCCCCCCCGAGCGAAAGGCGCTGAAGCCCGCGAGCTCCGCGGTGACCGCGTACGTCCCCGGCCTGAGGAGGGCAATCCGAAAGTCCCCCGCGCTTCCGGTGACGGCGCGGCCCGTGATGCCGCGCTCCTCGTCGCGCGCGGTGACGGCGACACCGGGGAGCGGCGCGCCGTCCTGGTCCACGACGACCGTTCCCGAGAGAGTGGCCGTGTCGGCGGCAGAGGCGGCCCAGGACCACGCGATGAGCGCGACGAGGGCGAGGACGAGAGCCGGAAAAGGCTTCGTCGGGTGTCCCGGAATCCTCATGTCGTCTCCTTCCACCGAACGCGCGGGTTCTCTAGCCCGCCGCCGGCTTGCGGCTCCGAATCTCCTCCAGACGTCGAAGCAGCCGCTCCGCTTCGGTCCTGTTCCCTCTCGCACGCTCGACGCGCGCGAGGTTCTCGATGGTCTGGGCGCGGTCGGGATCGGCGACGAGGGCCTCGTGCAGGCGAAGGGCCGCCGCTTCGAAGTCGCGCCCCTCGGCCGCGACCGCCGCGAGACCTGAGAGGCCGTCCACGCTGCGTCCGTCGAGGGCCACGACGCGTTGGAACGCCTCCCGCGCCCGCTCCAGCCGGCCGAGCGCGAGCGATTCCTGCCCGAGGTTGATCCACGCATCCTGGAAGTCGGGCTTCAACCGGACGGCCTCCTCGTGAGCGCGGGCCGCATCGGTCTCGCGCCCGAGGAGGTGCCAGGCGATGCCGAGACCGAACCAGTCCTCGGCCAGCGGCGGAAATCGACGAAGGATCTCCTGATAGGCGGCCGCGGACTCCCTCGCGCGGCGGCTCCGCCTGAGGACGAGCGCGAGCTCGCGGAAGAGAGCGGGATCCGACCGCACGACGGCGGGGTCGAGCGCGGAAAGGAGCGCGGCGGCCTCGGCGCTCTTCCCGAGCTGGCGCGCGATGATCGCGTCCTCGATCGACGGCCATTCCCCGATGCGGTCCTTCGGATCGACACGCCTGGCGTCGATGCGGTCGAGATCGGAGCCGGCTCCCTGGGGCGTCACGTAGCCGAGCGAAGCGAGCCGACGCACGGTCTCCTCGTCCGCAGCCGCGGCCGGTCTCAGCCGTGGCGCCGGCTTCCCGACGATTGCGCCGAGGCGGCGCGCGAGATCGCGCGCGTCCTCCCCGTCGGCGTGAAACACGTTCGCGCGCTCGAGAGGATCGGCCGTGAGGTCGTAGAGCTCCTTGCGCGGCGCGTCGACGAACTTGAACGATGCGCTGCGCACCGCCTTGAGCGGAGACCAGCCGAGCAGGGCCGCCGGATAAACGCTCTCCGCGTAGACGACGCGGCTTGGAGGCGCGGTCCCGGCGAGGGCGGAAAAGAGCGACACACCGTCGCCGTCGCGGTCCGCCGGAAGACGCGCCGCTTCGCGCAGGGTGGGAGCGAGGTCGACGAGGGAGACGGGCGTCGCGACGCGGGTACCGGCCACGCCGGACGGCGCGACGACGACGAGCGGAACGTGGAGCGTCGCGTCGTAAAGGAAGACGCCGTGCGTCTTCTCGCCGTGCTCGCCCAGAGATTCACCGTGATCGCCGGCGACCGCGACGAGAGTCTTCGCGAGGAGGCGGCGTGACTCGAGGTGAGCGATCAGCCGCCCGAGCGCCGCATCGGCCGCCGCGACCTCGCCGTCGTAGGGAGAGGAGAACCGGTCCCGGAACGCGGGCGGCGGTACGTAGGGGGCATGCGGGTCGTAGAGGTGTACCCACAGGAAGAAGCGTCCCTCGCCGTGGGCGTTCAGCCACGCGATCGCGCGATCAACGACCTCCTCGCCTCCCCTTTCGGCGCGCCACGAAGCGGCCTCGAGCCCGGCATTCGCGGCGAAGCTCTCGTCGTAAGCCTCGAACCCGCGGGCGAGCCCGACCTCGGACCGGAGCACGAGCGACCCGATCACGGCCGCGGTCTCGAAGCCCGCTTCGCGGAACGCACTCGCGAGGAGCGGGACGTCGGCGGCGACGCGGTCCGTCCCGTTCACGCGCACGCCATGGCGAAACGGCAGGCGGCCGGAGAAGAGAGACACGTGGGCCGGGAGCGTGAGAGGCGCCGGCGAGAACGCGCTGGAGAAGACCGCGCCGCGTGAGGCGAGGCGGTCCAGATGAGGCGTCAGGTTGGGCGGTCCGCCGAGCGCGCCCACACGGTCCGCGCGGAGCGTGTCGATCGTGACGACGAGAAAATTCTGGGCGCGCGGTTGAGCCGGGGCCGTTCGAACGCAGCCCGCGGTGGCCAGCGTGAACAGACCTCCGGCGGCGTACACCAAAAAGGCGTCGCCGAGACGTCGGCCTTGTTCTCCCACGGGATTCCTGTTGTGAGCAGGATAGGCGTATCGAATTCGGAGTCAAGCCGGGAGGGCCCCGGCGCGGCACGCGGACGGCGCCGCGCCTAAACTCGATGGACCTTGAAGAGGCATCTCCTCCAGGCGCTGGCGTACCTGCCGCAGCCGTTGCGCCGCCGTTCGTACGTCGCGAACCTGGGCTTCGATCCGACCGAGGTCTCGCGCCTCAACTTCAAGCTGGCGGAGACGCTCGACGAACGCATCCAGAGCTTCCGCGTCCTGCACGACATGTACGTGCGGCGCGGGCTCATCGATCCGACGCCTACGGGCCTCAGGTTCACCGTCTTCTCCGTGCTGCCGACGACCGCGATCTTCGTGGGAATCCGCGATGGCCTGGTCGTGAGCACGATGTCGCTGATCGAGGACTCTCCGCTCGGCGTCCCCATGGAAAAGCTCTACCGCCAGGAGATCGGGCGGCTGCGCCTCGAGCGCCGCCGCTTCGCCGAGGTGAGCGCCCTCGCCGTCCAGACGGAGGCACGCGGCAAGGGCCTCGCGCTCATGATGTACAACCTGATGTTCCGGTGGGCATTCTTCTACCGGGGCGTCGACGACCTCGTCATCGCCGTGCATCCGAAGGCGGAAGGTTTCTACCGGGACGTTCTTCTCTTCGACCGGTTCGGAGACGTCCGTGCCTACGAATCCCTCAAGGACGCGCCGGCCGTCGCGCTGAAGCTGGAGCTGCAGACGATCGTGCGGCGCTATCGCGCGCTGTACGACCGTCGGAGGCGATCCGGCGAGAACGAGCCGGTTCAGAACCTCTACCACTTCTTCTGCGAGGAACAGTTCGCGAACTTCTCGATGCCCACGCTCCGCGCGGACACGTCGCGCCGCGTGCCGCCGCCCGCCTGGAGCCACGAGGATGTCAGCAGCCTCTTCGAGGAGCACGGGTTCGACATCTCGTCTCTGACGTCCGAGGAGCGGCGTTTCTTCATTCTCGAGTACCCGAACCTGGACTGGTCGATTCCGCGCGGAAGAGGCTTCCGGCGGAGCGCGACGGGCCTGAGGGAAGGCGGGCGCACCGGCAGCCCCGTCGCGGACGCTCTCCTCACGGCCGCGGCGCGCGCTCCCTCCCACGACAACACGCAGCCCTGGCGCTTCACGGCGGACACGAAAACCGGCCGCATCGCCTTCCACGTGGACGAGGGCCGCGATCCTTCGCCGCTCAACGCGGGGCAGCGGCTGTCGCGACTGGCCGTCGGCTGCGCGATCGAGAACTTCCGCCGCACGGCCCTGGCGAACGGCTGGAGCCTCGAGGTGGAAGACCCTCCCCCCAACGCGCTCGCGATGTTCCGCGTGACGGACGAGGGCCACGCTCCGCCGCGCGCCGACGGTCCGATCTTCGCTCGGGTCACGAACCGGATGGTCTACGGCTCTCGCCCCGTTCCCGCGGCGGCGCTGGAGCGTCTCGCGTCGAAGACTCCCGATCTGGACGGCGTCAAGACACACTGGATCCTCGCGCCTCATCGCGTCGAGGCGCTCGCCGACCTCGTCGGCCGGGCCGAGCGGATCGTGTTCGCCCACGGCGCTCTTCGGCGGGCGCAGCACGCCCGCGTGCGTTTCGACCGCAAGCGCGGGGACGCGGTTTCCGAAGGTCTCTCGGTCGCCGCGCTCGAGCTCTCCCCGACGCGCGAACAGATCCTCCGGCGCGCGGCGTGGCTGCCGGACTGGGCCGTGAAGGCGCTCGGCATTCCCCTCCTGGCCGCCTCGGCCGCCGCGGATCTCGTGCGGAGCTCTTCGGGTCTCTGTCTGGTCGTGGCGCCCGACGCGAGCCCGGCGTCGGACCTCGCGGCCGGGCGCGCGGCGCAACGCGCGTGGCTGTCGATGACCGAGGAGGGACTCGCGGTGCATCCCATGCACGCGCTCGTCGGGCTCGACACGATCCTCGAGAACGGCGCCCCGAAGCTCGTGGCGTCGCTCTCGAGCAGGAAAGTGAACGCGCTGAAACGCGAGCTGCGCTCGCGCGCGCCGGAGCTCGGATCGGGGAGCCCGGCGTTTCTCATGCGGTTCGGCAATGCGCCCCCGCCGGCGGGCCGGAGCGGACGGCAGCCGCTCGAGGCCGTGACGCGGCAGGCGCCTCTGGCCCCCGGGGCCAAGCCGACGTCGTCGCCCGCGGCGCCGGCGCGGAAATCCCGCAGGCCCCGCGTCCTGTTCGTGGGCGAGGCGATCAGCCTCACGCACGCCCGGCGTCCCTTCGCGCTCGCGCGCGGCATCAACCCGGCCCTGTTCGAGGTCGTGTTCGCGTGCGACCTTCGCTTCCGGCACCTGTTCCCGCAGGTGGATTTCGAGATGGTGCCGCTCCGTTCGATTCCGTCGGAGCAGTTCCTCGACGCCCTCGCGGCGGGCTCGCCGATCTACGACGTCGGGACGCTCCAGGAATACGTGGAGGAGGACGAGCGTCTCCTGCGCGAGGTCGCTCCGGACATCGTCGTCGGAGACTTCCGGCTTTCCCTCGGCGTCAGCACGCGCGTCGCCGGAATTCCCTACGTCTGCCTCGCGGAGTCGTGCTGGAGCCCCTATGCGAAGCTGAAGATTCCCCTCGCGGAGCACCCCGCCGTCAAGCTCGTCGGGCCGCGGGTGGCACAGGCGGTCTTCAAGCCGATCCGGGCGATCGCGTTCGCATATCACGCGCTGCCGATGAACGCCGTGCGCCGCGGGCACGGACTCCGGGGGCTCCGCCTCGACCTGCGCCGCGTGTTCACGGACGGGGACTACGCGCTCTACGTCGACGTCCCCGAGCTGACGCCCATGTTCGACCTGCCCGCGAATCACCAGTACCTCGGCCCGGTGCTCTGGTCGCCCGAGGTGCCGCTCCCGCCCTGGTGGTCCGAGCTGCCGCGCCACCTCCCGATCGTCTTCGTCGCGCTCGGGAGCGTCACGAACCCGGCGATCCTGCCGGTCGTCCTCGAGGCGCTCGAGCCCCTGCCCGTCACGATCGTCGCCGAGACGCGGGGCGCGCGCCTTCCGCACGTGCCGAAGAACGCGTTCGTCGCCGATTTCCTCCCGAGGGAACGCATGATCAAGGAGGCCCGCCTCGTCATCTGCAGCGGTTCGACCTCCAGCTCTCATCAGGCGCTCGCCCAGGGCCGCCCGGTGCTCGGGATCGTCAGCAACATGAACCAGCACCTGAACATGCAGGCCGTCGAGCAGGCGCGGGCGGGCCGCTTCGTCAGGGCCGGAGGGATCGAAAGCCGCGCTCTCGGCGATCTCGCCCTGTCGTTCCTCGCGCGCCCGGCTTACACGGAAGCGGCCCAGGCTCTCGCGCACACGCTCGCGCGTTACGACGCCGCGACGCGCCTTCAGGACCTCCTCGCCCGCATTCCCGTCCACACCTCCTCCTCCGTCCTGTGAGAAGGACGGATACGATGGAGGAGCCGTGACGTCCTCGTTCTCGCCCCGGGAGGCCTTCGAGCGAAACTTCGGCCTCGTGACGCGCGCCGAGCAGGAGCGCCTCTTCGTTTCGCGCGTCGCGATCGCGGGCTGCGGCGGCGTGGGGGGCCTGCACGCGCACGTCCTCGCGCGCCTGGGCGTCGGACGGTTTCGCCTCGCGGACTTCGACACGTTCTCGGTCGTGAACTTCAACCGGCAGATCGGCGCGACGATGGAGACCGTCGGGAAGAGCAAGGCGGAGGTGACGGCCGCGATGATCCGTTCGATCGATCCCGACGCCACGGTCGAGATCCTCGAGGAGGGCGTCGACGCGGCGAACGCGGACGCCTTCGTGGCCGGTGCCGATCTCGTCGTCGACGGCGTGGACTTCTTCGCGCTCTCCGGGCGCCGCGCGCTTTTCGCCGCGGCGCGGCGCGCGGGAGTGCCCGCTCTCACCGCGGGTCCGCTGGGCTTCGGCGCGTCGCTCCACGTCTTCTCTTCCAACGGCATGAGCTTCGACGAGTACTTCGGTCTCGCGGACGGACAGGATCCGTTCGAGCAGCTCCTGAACTTCGTCGTCGGGCTCGCGCCGGGGGGACTCCACGTTCCCTACCTGGACTTCTCCACCGTGGATCCCGCGACCGGCCGCGGGCCTTCCTCCATCGTGGGGACCCAGCTCGCGTCCTGCCTCGTCGGCGCCGAAGCCGTGCGGGTCCTGCTGGGCCGGGGGCCGTCGCCCGACGCCCCGCGGTATTTCCAGTTCGACGCCTACCGCCGCAAGCTCAAGAGCGGGTCCTTGCGCCATGGGAACAAGGGTGTCGTGCAGCGGCTCAAGCGCGCCGTGCTGAGAAAGCGGGCGCGCGCGCTGGGCTGGGATCGCGCTCTTTTGGAACGGGCGAAGCGGGAGGCGGGGGCTCCATGAGCGCGGCCGTGCCGCGAAAGACGCGGGTCCTCTTCTTCGGCGAGGCCGTGACGCTCTCGCACGTCGTGAGGCCCCACGTCCTGGCGGCCTCGCTGGATCCGGCACGCTACGACGTGACGGTCGCCTGCGATCCGCGGTTCTCGAGCCTCTTCGAGAAGTCGACGTTCGCGCGCCGCGACCTGGAGAGCATCACCTGCGACGAGTTCCTGCACAAGCTCGAGGTCGGCTCCCCCGTCTACGACGCCCGCACTCTGAGGCGCTATGTGGACGAGGACCTCGCTCTTCTGCGCTCCGTGGAGCCCGACGTCGTCGTCGGCGATTTCAGGCTCTCGCTCTCGGCGAGCGCACGGCTCGCCGGCGTCCCGTATCTCGCCGTGACCGACGCGTGCTGGAGCCCGTTCTCCGCCGCCTCCTTCCCGCTCGCCGAGCACCCGATGACGAAGGTGCTCGGCGTGCGCGCGTCCCAGGCCGTCTTCGCCGCGATCCGGCCGGCCGCGTTCGCGTACCACTGCCTGCCGATCAATCGCGTGAGGCGGGACCTGGGTCTGCCGTCCCTCGGGTACGACCTCCGGCGCGTGTACACGAGCGCGGACTGGGTCCTCTACGCCGACATTCCGGAGCTCGCGCCGCTCCTGAATCTGCCCGCGACGCACCGGTATCTCGGCCCGATCCGGTGGTCGCCCGCCGTTCCGAAGCCGGCGTGGTGGGACGAGGTGCCGAAGGACAAGCCGGTGGTCTACGTCACGTTCGGGAGCTCCGGCAAGATGAATCTCCTGCCGCGCCTCGTGAAAGCTCTTTCGGAGCTGCCGGTGTCGATCCTCGTGGCGACGGCGGGCCGGGCGGCGCTCGACCTTCCGCCGCGCGATACGTTCGTCGCCGATTACCTTCCGGGCGACGCGGCCGCCGCGCGCTCGAGCCTCATGATCTGCAACGGCGGAACGCTCACGGTCCAGCAGGCCCTCTGCGCGAGCGTCCCCGTCCTCGGGATCGCGAACAACATGAATCAGCACATGAACATGCAGACGATCAGCCGCGCCGGTGCGGGCGAGCTGATGCGCGCCGGAACGTTCGATCCGTTCGAGCTGCGCGCCATGGTGCTCAAGATCCTCTCGTCTCCCGCCTACGTGCAGGCCGCCTCCGTTCTCGGGCAGACGTATCTCAGGTACGACGCGCCCTCTCGCTTCGGAGAGATCCTGGAGGTCGCCGCGCGCACCGCGGTGCTCCGGGAGGCCGCGCCCGCGAGGAGGCGCACCTCCTCGGTGCGCATGCTCGAGCCGAAGGTCAAGACGCAGGCCGAGGCGCTCGCGTACGACGAGATGGAGCACCACTTCGGCGACATCATCTTCCAGGGCCTCGCCGAGTCCGCTCTCAACATGGGGGTCGCCAAAGGGCGCATGCTCGAGGTGGGCACGGGCACCGGCCGCGTCAGCATCCGCCTCGCGAAGCTGAACCCCGCCCTGTCCATCGACGCCGTCGACCACACGGAAGCGAATTTCCACGTCGCGCGCGGGAACGCACGGCGGCACGGCCTCGGCGAGCGGCTGCGCTTCTCCCTCGCCCGCCCGAACGCGCTGCCTTTTCCCCCGAACGCCTTCGACCTCGTCATCGCGAGCAACGTCCTCCTGAACGCGGCCGACCCTCTCGCGTGCCTGAGGGAGATCCGGCGCGTCGCGCGGCCCGAAGGCGCGATCCTCGTGCGCGACGTGAGACGCCTTCCCGCGGCGATCCTGCCTTTCGTCGTCGCGCTCTACACGCGGGGCTACAGCCCGACGCTCAAGCGCCTCGCCTCGAACTCGTTCCACGCGGCGCTCTCCTACGCGGAGCTGGAGTCGCTCGTGAAGCAGCTCGAAATGCCGCGCGCGAAGGTCCGGAAGTACTTCGTGTCGCACATCGGGATCGAGGTGCCGGCCGCGAGGTTCGCGGCGGCGCCCATGAGGCCGCCCGCGGCGGCTTCGCTCTTCAAGCGTCTCGCCAAGTCGCTCTTCGTCTCGCGCGCCTCGGACGCAGGGCTGACGTGACGTCTCTCGAGAAGCTCGTCTTCGCCGCCGTCCGGGCGCCCTCCGGCGACAACACGCAGCCCTGGCGCTTCGCGCTCGACGAGAAGACGTCGCGCATCGAGATCCATCTCGATGCCGCGCGGGATCCCTCGCCCATGAACGCGGGGCAGCGCATGGCGCGCATCGCGCTCGGCGCCGCGCTCGAGAACCTCCTCTCCGAGGCCGGGCGGCTCGGCTTCGCGCCCGTCCTCGAGGAAGCGCCGCCGGCGCTCGCGGCCGTTCGCCTGACGGCCGCGGGCCGGGATCCGGACCTCGATGCCGTCGTCGCGGCGCGGGTCACGAACCGCCGCCCGTTCGACGGCCGCGCCCTGGATCCCCAGGTGAAGGCCGCCCTCGAGCGTGAGTCGTCGCCGCCCCTGGGAGGCGTGACGACGCACTGGATCGCCGCGAAGGAAAGGCTCCGCTTCCTCGCCTCTCTCGTCGGGCGCGCGGACGCGACGATGTTCTCCGTTCGCGAGATGCTCATGGCCTTCCTGGGAAAGGTGCGCTTCGACGCGCGGAGAGACGAAGCCGTCGAGGACGGGCTCTCTCCAGCCTCGCTCGAGCTTTCCCCCGCCGACCGGATCCTGCTCCGGCTGCTTCCCCGCCTTCCGCACGGTCTCCTTCGGGCGCTCGGGATGTTTCACGTCATGGGGGCGCGCTCGAGGGCGCTCGTCGCCGGCTCCTCGGCTCTCTGCCTCGTCGTCGCGCCCGACGCGGAGCCCCGCACGGACCTCGACGTAGGACGCGCGGCCGAGCGCGCGTGGCTCGCGCTGACGGCGCACGGCCTCTCGGCGCAGCCGATGATGTCGCTTCTCGTCCTCGAGAACGCTCTGGATCACGGCGTCCTCGCGCCGGGTCGGACCCGCGACGCGGCCCTGGAGATACGCGCCGGCCTGCGGAAGCTCGCGCCCGAGGTCGGCGGGGGCCGGCCCGCTTTCCTGATGCGCGTGGGGTACGCGCCGCCGCCGAGGGGCCGCGTCGGCCGCCTTCCCGTCGGGGACGCTACGCGGCTCTGAGAGCCGTCGTGATCTTCAGGCGGGCGGCCCGCAGCGCCGGGAGAAGGCCGCCCGCGACGCCCATGACGAGCGAGAAAGCGACTCCGCGCGCGACCAGGGACGGCGTGATCCGGAAGTTGAACAGCACCTCGGCGAACGTGGCGAAGTTCTGCGTCCCCGTCGGCTCGACGAGGAGGAGCTTGACGAGGAGGGTCGCGGCGAGAGCGCCCAATGCTCCGCCGATCAGCGCGAGGAGCATCGACTCGATCACGAAGGAGAGGACGACGGCCGGCCTCGAGTAGCCGAGCGCCCGCAGAGTGGCGATGTCGGTCGTGCGGGCGGCGACCTGCGCGTACATCGTGTTCATCGCGCCGAACGTCGCCCCGATCGCCATGAGGACGCCGACGAGCCAGGCCAGGAACTCGATGGGCTTCGCGGTCGACTGCTGCTCGGAGAAGTACTGTTCTTCGGTCTTCGCCGCGAGCTTGATGCGCTGGTCGTCGCGGATCGCCCCCAGCAGGCGGACGCGCTGCCCCGCGTCGCGCGCGCGCAGCCGCACGACGGACAGGATCCCCTCGCGCTGGGACTGCTCCTGGAGGTTGTGGAGGTCGGCCCAGACCTCGGAGTCGTACGGCGAGTTCGCGGCCTCGAAGTGCCCGACGATCGTCCAACGCTCGATCCCCGAGCGGATCTCGCTCCCGACGCCGAGAGAGGCGAAGCGCCGCGCGGTCCTCCGCGAGACGACCACCTCGTTCGTGCCGGGTCGGAACGCACGGCCCTCGACGATCTTGAGAGCCGGCCGCAGGAGAAAGGCCTCGGGCTCCACCCCGCGCAGGATGACGTTCGTCTTCCGACCGTCCTTCCGGGCCAGGCTCACGAGCACCACGATCTCCGGAGAGACGAGAGGTCCGCCCGACGGCGCACGGTCGATCCCGGGAAGCGTTCGGACCGCCTCGTATTCCTCGCGCGTGATCACGCTCATGACGTCCGACTGCGCGCCCACGCGGAGCGCCACGATCGAGCGCGTCGAGACCGGCGCCTCGAAGGTCTTTCTCACGCCCTCGGCGAGCGACATGACGAGGAGGAAGACCGCGACGACGAGGGAGATGCCGAGGATCGTCATCGAGGTCGAGACACGCCGCACGAAGAGGTTCCGGAAGTTGTACTTGAGCGGGATCGCCGCCTTCGACATCAGGCCACCCGGCGGAGCGCGCCGACGACCGAGATGCGCGAAGAGCGCACCGCGGGCACGAAGCCCGAGAGCGTCCCGATCGCGACGGCGGCGGCGAACGCCATCCCGACCGTGGACCACGAGACCCGGAAGTTGTACGCGAACGTCGCGGCGGGCGATTGCTTCATTCCCTCCACGAGGGCGTGCGTCAGCGGAAGGGACAGGAGGACGCCCGCGATTCCCCCCGTCAGGGCGAGGACGAGCGCCTCGGCGAGGATGAGCGCGAGGATGTGGTGCCGCTTGAAGCCGAGGGCCTTGAGGACGGCGATTTCCGTGACCCTCTCGCGGGCGCTCATCGCCATCGTGTTCGCGACGATGAGGATGATCGTGAAGAGGACCGTCAGCGAGATCGAACGCACGAGGAGCTTCACGTTCCCGAGCATCTCGACGAACTGGAGCCGGAACTGCTTCTCGGGCATCGCCTTCACGGGGGCGGAGCTGTTCTCGAAGAGGGTGTTGATCGCGTCGACGACGACCGGCACGTCGGCGGGCCTCTTGACCCGAAGGACGAAGTTGCCGGTCTGGCCCGCCCGCCCCAGCCACGTGTTCTCGAGGTACTTGTAGTGATAGAAGATCACGGACTCGTCCGAGCCCTCGTAGACGCCCGCCATCACGAGGTCGAGCGTGATCGGGATGTACGAGCCCTGGATCTGGATTCGGTCCCCGAGCTTCCAGTGGAACCGGTCGACGAGCTGCTTGCCCGCGATGAAGGAGTCGCGCCTCGCCTGCCACGTCCGGAGCTGGTCCTTGGGGATCCGGTAGTCCTCGTGGATCGTGGCCCACGTGACCGGATCCGCGCCGAGCTGGCCGAAGAAATTCTGCGGTCTTTCGTCGATGTACGTGCCGTTGAACCACATCTCCTCGGTCACGGCGACGACGTTCGGGATGCCCTCGATCTTGTGGCGGTAGGCGAGGGGCAGGAATTGCGCGAGGCCGGCCGTGTGCTGGACGAAGATCCGCGTCGCGCCCAGCCCCGCGCTGTCCTCCCCCTCGAGCGACGCGAGGAGCGACGAGAGGACGACGATGAGAACCAGGACGAGGACGATCGAGCCGATCGTGAGCGCCGCGCGCGTCTTCTTGCGGAAGACGTTGCGCAGGACCAGCGTCAGGAACTTCATCGCTCGCGCCGGATGTTCGTGACGGCGCCGGTCTTCGGTCCCGCCGGACGCACCTCGGGGCCCGTCGGCTCGCGGAACGGTCCGCTCGCCGGGAGCATCTCGAGCCGTTTCATGAGCTCGACCACGTCGCGCGCAGAAAGGCCTTCGAACTCCATCGCGACCTCGCGTGCCCAGGCCCGGCGTCGGGAGCGGATCTCTTCCTCTTCGGCCGCGCCCTCGCGTACCACGAAACCCTCGTTCCAGGGCATCGCCCCCGCCGCTTCGGCCGGTTCGAGCTCGGCCGCTCTCGCCGCCGACGGCACGGGCCTCTCGCGCAGGACTCCCTTGTCGAGGTGGACCTGTACGTGGGCGCGCGCGGCGGCCTTCGGGTCGTGCGTCACCATCACGATCGTCTTGCCGAACTCCGTGTTCAACCGGTCCAGGAGCCTGAGGATCTCGTCGGCGTTCTTCGCGTCGAGGTCTCCCGTGGGCTCGTCGGCCACGAGGATGACGGGGTCGGTCACGATCGCGCGCGCGATCGCGACGCGCTGCTCCTGCCCGCCGGAAAGCTGTCGCGGATAGTGCGTCATCCGGTCGCCGAGCCCCACGATGGCGAGCGCCGCGCGCGCGTGCTCGCGCCGTTCCTTCTTCGGGAGGTCCGTCAGGAAGAGCGGAAGCTCGACGTTCTCGAACGCCGTGAGAACCGGGATCAGGTTGTAGAGCTGGAAGATCAGCCCGACGTTCTGCGAGCGCCAGTCGGCGAGAGCCCCCTCCGAGAGGGACGAGATCTCGTGGCCCGAGATCACGATGCGTCCCGCGGTCGGCCGATCGAGCCCGGCGAGGAGGTTCAACAGAGTCGTCTTGCCGGAGCCTGACGGGCCCATGAGCGAGATGAACGTTCCGGCCGGGAGCGCGAGGTCGATGCCCGTGAGCACGGGGATCTCGATCGCGTCGCGCTTGTAGACCTTGGAAACCCCCTCGACCGAGATCAGCGGGGGCGCCGCGGCAGTCACGCCGTCACTCCCGCACCTTCACCCGCGCGCTCTCGGAAAGCGCCGGGGTCGACGCCGCCGCGACGAGCTCCTCTCCGCCGCTCAGCCCTTCGAGGATCTCGAGAGCGCCGTCCGACTCGCGGCCGACCTTGACCTGACGGAACGAGACACGGTCGTCGGCGATGAGCCAGACGCCGGAAATGCCGTCGCGGGTCACGACCGCGCCCTTCGGCACCTCGACGTGCTTCTTCACCTCCCGTCCTTCCGTCGATTCCGAGGTGAAGCTGACCTTCGCGGAGAGATCCGGCAGGATTCGCGCGTCGGGATCAACGATCGCGACCTTGACCTTCACGGTGCCCTTCTGGCGGTCGGCCGACGGGACGATCTGCTTGAGGACCCCGTGGTAGATGCGGTCGGGATACGCGTCGAGGACGATCTCGGCGGGCTGCTTTCCGGACAGCCGCGCGAGATTCGCCTCGTTGACGTCGGTGCCGACGTAGAAACTCGCGAAATCCACGAGGGTGACGATCGCTCCGCCCGCCTGAGAGCCCTGCCCGGGCTGGCCGTAGGGTGAGACGGCTTCGCCGACGTGCGCGCGCTTGGCGACGACCACTCCGTCGAAAGGCGCCCGGAGCACCGTGTAATCCATCAGCGCCCGGACGTAGCGTACACGCGCGCGGCGGGAAGCTTCGAGGTTGACGGCGGCGTCGTAGGCCGACTTCGACGCGACGCCATGGCCCCAGAGCGTCTTCTGACGCTCGAGGTCGGCACGCGCGTTTTCCCATTCCGCCGAAGCGTCGGCGAGCTGCGCGTCGAGGTCGGTGTGGTCGAGACGCGCGAGAACGTCGCCCTTCTTCACGCGGGACCCCTCAGTGACCGTCATTTCCGTGATTCGGGAAGTGATCTTCGGCGAGACGTCCGCCCGCGTCTCCGCCTCGACGTAGCCTGTAGCCGACAGTAGCGTCAGGCGCTGTCCTTCGGTCAGGAGGATCGCCGTCACTTTCTCGACGGGAA
This sequence comes from Thermoanaerobaculia bacterium, assembly GCA_963719225.1. Classification (GTDB taxonomy): domain Bacteria; phylum Acidobacteriota; class Thermoanaerobaculia; order UBA5066; family UBA5066; genus Fen-183. Next base: position 3,412,350 of record CAVRAY010000001.1, read on the forward strand.
CCGCGCTGAAGGCCGGTGCGGCGGCACGCGCGGCGGCGGAACGGGACGCGGGGTTGAGCCACAGGACGGCCGCGCCTGCGAGCACCGCCAGCGCCAGGGCCAGGCCGACCCAGAGCCGGACGCGACTCCGCGACGAGTCCGCCTGCCGGTTGATCCGCAGGACCGAAAGCTCGGGCGGCTCGGGGGACGGAACCGGACCCATAGGACCAGAACAGGATACAGCCGAAACAGACGGCCTTCGGATATCGTACCTCGCCGGGCGAAATGGAACCTCTCAACAAATCCGCGGATCTCTCCGCCTTGCGCATCGAACGGGACGACGCGTCCCGCGGCCGTCGGTTCCTGTGGGCCGGGATCGCGACGCTCTGGGTGGCCGCGCTGGCCGCCCTCTTCTTCCTCGGCCGCGTGCGGGGGATCGCACTTCGATCGCCCGAGGTCGCGACGACCCGGGCGGTACTCGTGACCCCGACGCAGGCGTCGACGATCCTCACGGCCTCGGGCTACATCGTGGCCCGGTCGAAAGCCGAGATCTCGCCGAAGACCGTCGGACGCATCGCATGGATCAACCTCGAAGAGGGCCAGCGCGTGAAGAAGGGCGAGCTCGTCGCGCGTCTCGAGGCGCAGGAGCTGGACGCGCAGAAAAAGTCCTCGCTGGCCCAGCGCGACCAGGCCCTCGCCCAGCTCGCGAACGCGCGCCGCGACCGCGTACGCGCCCAGCAGCTCCTCGACGAGAAGATCGGGACGCAGCAGGCTTACGACACGGCGGATTCCCAGGTCAAGGCGCTCGAGGCCCAGGTCGCGACGTACGAGGCCCAGGCCCGTTACTACGACGAGCAGATCCGGAACGCCGAGATCTACGCCCCGATCGACGGCGTCGTGACCGTGAAGAAGGCGTTCCTCGGCGAAACCGTGGCGCCGCAGGGTTTCGGGGCCGGCTCGGCGGGCGCGACCTTCGCGATCATCGTGGACCTGTCCTCTCTCGAGATGGAAGCCGACATCAACGAGCAGAACGTCGGGAAGCTCGTTCTCTCCCAGCCGGCCGAGGTCACGCTCGACGCGTATCCGGACAAGCCCTACAAAGCGCGCCTGAGGCAGATCGTTCCGACGGCCGATCGCCAGAAGGGCTCGGTCAAGGTGAAGATCGAGCTCCTCGACAAGGACGCGAAGGTCCTCCCCGAGATGTCCTGCCGCGTCGTCTTCCTGAACCCCCAGACGAAAGTCGACGAGAAGGCGAAACCGAAGGTGATGGTCCCGTCAGCGTCCGTCGTGGACGTCGGCGGCGAGAAGGGCGTTCTCCTCGTCGCGAACGGCAAGGCCACGTTCAAGCCGGTCGCGTTCGGAGCCGCGGCCGGCGCCCAGGTGGAGGCGACGTCGGGCCTTTCGGGCGGCGAAGAGATCGTCGCCGACGCGGCGAAGGCGTCGCACACCTGGCGTGGGGAGCAGAAAGTCCGCATCAAGAAGGACTGACGAAAGAACGAGACAAGGAGACCCGATTGAGCGCAGCCGTCCCCCTCATCCGCATCGATTCGCTCGTGAAACAGTACACGCGCGACACCCAGGTCCTCACCGTGCTCGACAACCTCTCGCTCACGGTCGACGAGGGTGATTTCATGGCCCTCATGGGTCCCTCGGGCTCGGGCAAGACCACGCTCCTGAACCTCATCGCGGGCATCGACCGGCCGACCTCGGGCCGGATCCTCGTCGGCGACAAGGAGGTCTCGTCCATGAGCGAGGGCGCGCTCGCGAAATGGCGCAGCGCGAACATCGGCTTCATCTTCCAGCTCTACAACCTCGTGCCGGTGCTCACGGCGTTCGAGAACGTGGAGCTGCCTCTCCTCCTCACGAGCATGAACCGGGCGCGTCGGAAAAAGCAGGTCGAGCTCGCGCTCTCGGTCGTGAACCTCACGGACCGGATGGACCACTACCCGCGGCAGCTCTCGGGCGGGCAGGAGCAGCGTGTCGCCATCGCGCGCGCGATCGCGACGGACCCGAAGGTGCTCGTGGCGGACGAGCCGACGGGTGACCTCGACGCGAAGAGCGGCGAGGAGATCCTCGTCCTCATGGAGCGCCTCAACTCCGAGTTCAAGAAGACCGTCGTCATGGTGACGCACGATCCGAAGGCCGCGTCGCGGGCGCACCGCCTCGTCCACCTCGACAAGGGCGTGCTGAAGGAGGACGTGCACGCCGAGCGCGGGAAGGCCGTCGGCATGGCCGCGGCGATCTCGGCCTCCTCGACCTGAGGGATCGGAAGGCCGATGAAGTTCTTCCCGTTCGTCTTCAAGAACCTCCTGCGCAAGAAGACGCGCTCGCTTCTCACGATCGCGTCGATCCTCCTGCCTCTCCTCGTCATCTGCATCCTGGGGACGCTCCTGCGCACGCTCGAGCACGATCCGACGGGCGGCAAGGGCATGTTCCGCCTCATCGTGAGGCACAAGGTTTCGCTCACGAACTGGGTCCTGGAAGCCGACATGCCGAAGATCCAGCAGCTTCCCGGGGTGACGGAGATCGTGCGCATGAACTGGTTCGGCGGCTCCTACATCGACCACCGCCCCGAGAACATGTTCGCGCGCTTCTCGACCTCGGATCCCGAGAAGCTCCTCAGGGTCTTCGACGAGGCGTCCATCGTTCGGGGCAGCGCCCAGGACTGGCTGTCCGACCGGAGCGGCCTCCTCGTGGGCGAGCTGCTCATGAAGAAGTACGGCTGGCGGCTCGGTCAGAAGATCTCGCTCAAGGGCGACATCTACCCGGTCAACCTCGAACTCACGATCCGCGCCACCTTCAAGGCGCCGGACGAGACCGGGGTCTACTTCCACCACCAGACGATCGAGGAGGCGCTTCCCCGGGTGAAAGGCTTCGTGGGGTGGTACTGGATCAAGGCCGCGTCCCTGGAGGCCGTCGAGCGGCTGCCGAAACAGATCGACGCGATGTTCGAGAACAGCGATCGCCCCACGCGGACCGAGACCGAGAAGGAGATGCAGAACGGATTCGTCTCGATGCTCGGCAACGTCAAGCTGCTCGTGACGTCCATCGGCACGATCATCGTCTGCGTCATCCTCCTCATCGCGGCGAACACGATGGCGATGACGGCTCGCGAACGAGTCACGGAAATCGCCGTCCTGAGAACGCTCGGCTTCCCGAAGCGGACGATCCTCGGGCTGATCCTGGGCGAGAGCCTCCTCCTCTCCCTCATCGGCGGTCTCCTCGGCGTGGGACTGTTCGTCCTCGCCTTTCCCGGCTTCCGGCAGGGACTGCTCTATTCGCCCATGGGCGGCTTCGCCGGGGGAATGCAGGTCTTCCCCGAGGTCGTCGCCACGGGCTTCGTCGTCGCCGTTCTCGTCGGCCTCCTCGCCGGACTCGTGCCCGCGGTCCGGTCCGCCCAGCGCTCGATTCCAGACGGCCTGAGACAGGTCGGCTGAAAGGACTCTGATGCTCGGCATTCCGCTCAAGTACAACATCCGGAACCTCTTCGTGAGGAAGGTCACGACGTCCCTCACCGTTCTCGGCATCGGCCTCGTCGTGGCGGTCTTCCTGTGCGTCATGTCGCTCGGCGAGGGGCTGACGCGCGTTTTCACGGCCTCGGGCTCCGAGAACAACGTCCTCGTGCTGCGCCAGAACGCGCAGTCGGAGCTCCAGTCCGGCATCACGCGCGACCAGGTGCCTCTCATCATGACGCTTCCCGGCATCTCGCCCGACACGGACGGAAAGCCGCTGGCGTCTCCCGAGCTCGTCATCGTCCTGAACATCGAGAAACGGGACGGCGGCTCTTCCAACGTCACGATCCGCGGGATCGGCGAGAAGGGCATGAAGCTCCGTTCCGGCCTCACGCTCGTCGAGGGCCGGATGTTCTCGCCGGGGAAGTCCGAGGTCATCGTCTCGAAGGGCGTTTCGAGCCGCTTCAAGGACTGCGCCACGGGCCAGACCATCAAGTTCGGCGCCTACCGGTGGACGGTGGTGGGCCTCTTCGACGCCGGCGGCACCGCCCCGGACAGCGAGATCTGGACGGACGTCGAGGGCATGATCACGGACTTCAAGCGCAACGGATACTCCTCCGTCCTCGCGCGGACCGCGGGCCGCGCGGCCCGGGACCAGCTGCAGGCGGGTCTCGCGGGCGATCCGCGTCTCGCGCTCGAGGGGAAGGTCGAACGTACGTATTACGACGACCAGACGGTCACGGCGGCACCGATCAAGTTTCTCGGGTTCTTCGTGGGCGTCGTCATGGCGATCGGCGCCTGCTTCGGCGCGATGAACACGATGTACGCGGCCGTGGCCGCCCGCACGCGCGAGATCGCGACGCTGCGCGCGCTCGGCTTCTCGCGCCTCTCCGTCCTCCTGTCGTTCGTCTTCGAGTCGCTCTGCCTCGCGCTCCTCGGCGGAGCCCTCGGATGCGTCCTCGGACTCCTCGCCGTGAAGATCGCGCTTTCCGGCGTCACCGGGACCACGAACTTCGCGACGTTCTCGGAAGTCGTCTTCGCCTTCCGTCTCACGCCGGCGCTCCTCGTGACCGGGATCGTCTTCTCCCTCGTCATGGGATTCTTCGGCGGCCTCTTCCCGGCCGGACGCGCGGCGTTCACGAGAATTACGACTGCCCTGAGGCAGGTAGGCTGACCCCGCGGCTGACGCTACTTCAGAAGCACTTCCTCGATAAAGGCGAGTGCGCGCGGGTCTTTCGACTGGCCGAGCCAGAACATCGCCTTCTTCCGGACCGCGGGGTTCCGGTGCCTTCGCGCGACGTCGATGAGGAGCGGCACGCCCTCGTCTTTCGGGAGCTGCGAGAGGGCGAAGACGGCCCTCACCTTGACCTCGGTCTCGGGATCGTTGGCGATCGCGTCCGTGATGGCGCCCACCGCCTTCGTTCCCGCTCTTTGCGCGAGCCAGAAGAGCGACTGGCCACGCACATGGTCGCTCGCGTCGTGGCGCGCGAGGTCGATGAGCGCGGGGATCGCCGCCGGATCGGCGTGGAGGGAGAGCGCCGCAAGGGCGCCGTCTTTCTTGCGCGTCCCGCCGCGCGGGAGCGCCGCGAGGAACGCGACGCTCTCGGCGGGCCGGACTCCCGTCAGGACGACGACGGGAACGTCCCCGGGATCGACCGGGCAGTCGTCCGAGACGCTGCGCACGCGCTCGACGGCCCCGTTTTCCATGCGCACGAGGACGACGAGCGCGCGGTGGTCATCCGCGCCCGGAAGAACGTTCCCCTCGTTCTCCCCGCCGCGCGACATCGTCCACGACCTCTCCTTTTCGAGAGTGCATCGGCCGCTCATCCTCGGACCCCGCTCGAAGCCGTCCAGCGTGTCGTAGCAGCAGACGTGGGAGCCCGGATCGGACACCGGAACTTCCCAGGCGATCCACGCGGGCCCCTTCGTGCCGGCGGCGGCGGAGATCGCAGACGCGAGATCGGGAGTCGCCGGCCGCGTCGGGGCCGATGCGGGAAGAAGGAGCGCGAGGAGGAGCGGGAGCGGCACGGCATTCACTTTGCGAGAATCTCCATCATGTAGTCCGTCGCTTCCTTCGACTGCATCAGAGAAAGCTTCTTCACGGCCTCGGTCTTCAGCTCGCGGTCCTTCTCGCCCCGGGCGATTTCCAGGAGCGCGTGCACGTTGTGCTGGAGGAAGTAAGCCTGAAGGACGCGCTTCTTCACGCTCCTGTCGGGATCGGACCGATAGATGTCCCGAAGCAGAGCGGCGGTCTTTTCCTTGCCTATCATGCCGAGCTTCTGGATGGCCTCGCCTCGAAGCTCGGGGTCCTTCTCGCCCTTCGCGAGCTCGGCGAGGTCTTCGGAGTCGCCGCCAATCATCATGGACTTGATGACCCTGAGCTTGATCTCGCGTGAGGTCGCGGTCCGGTAGAGCGTCGCGAGATCCTCCCGCGCGCCGATCATGCCGAGGTACTGGATCGCCTTTTCCTGAAGCTCCGGATTCGATGTTCCCTGCGCGGTCGAGAGGAGAATCTCACGCGCGCGGGGCGTCTTGCTCTGCGCGAGGACGAAAAGGGCACGTTCCCGGAGGGCCGTCGACTGGTTGCTCCGGATGATCTTTTCGAGCAGCGGCAGCGCCCGCTCGGGATCGGAAGACATGAGGCCGTTGATGGCCATCAGCTTCAGCTCCTCGTCTCCGTCCGCTTCGGAGGCGGCGCGCCCGCCCGGCCGGATCTCGGTCTCGAGCACGCGTGCGTCTTTCAGCCACGAGCTCTTCGGATACTTTTGCTTCAGGTCGGCGAGCGTCGTGAGCGCCTCCGCGGAGCGGCCGAGCTTGTTCTGGGCGTAGGCGATCCAGTACGCGGCGGCGTCGGCTTTCGGCCCTTTGTCGCGCGCGATTTCGCGGAACGCGTCGATCGCCTGCTCCCACTTGCCCGCGTCCAGGGCCGCAGTGCCCTTGTCGTAGGACGCGTCCGCGCCCACGGGCTCCGGAGGCGGAAAAGCGGCAGCGGACCGCGGAGAGAGAAGGAGGGCCGGGATCAGGATGAGCGCGGCGAAAGAGAGGATCTTCCTGTACGTCACGTGCGGTTCCTTTCCTGGATGTTTTCCGGGGTTTTCGCGCGCGACCCGAGGACGCGCACTTTGAAGAGCAGTCCCTGGGATTCGATCCGCCGGCGCAACGCGTCGAGCTCCGGTTCGCCGAGCTGCGACGGGCCATGCGCGACGTCGAGGAGCACCCGTTCGAGATCGTCGAGAACGCTCTGGATCATGAGATCGCCCGAGGACGCGGCGGTCTGCCGGTACAGACGGTTCGAGAGGAGGAGATCCGACGCGCGCGCTTTCTCGGAAGAGACGTCGATCGTTCCGCCGGCGGGCGCGTTCGCGAGCTCGAGGAGGAGGATCTCGGAGCGGTCGAGGTGGTCGGAGACGGCGACGAGGAGGATGCGCTCGCGGACTTCGACCTTCGACGCCTCGGGAACCGGCCGGTGCGCGGGCCAGAGGCGACCGGCCAGGAACGCGAGGGCGAGGAGAGCCGCCGCGGCGAGCGGGGGCAGGAAGCGGCGGAGCGGAAACCGCAGGAGCCGCGGCCCCGGCTCTCTCTCGCGAAGCCGCGGAGCGAGGCGCGCCCAGAGCGCGTCGGGCGGGGCCGGCGCGGCGTCGGTCTCGAGCGCCCTGGAAACTGCGTCGAGCACGGCCGCATTCGACGCGTCTCGTTCGCGGCAGAGGGAACACGAGACGAGATGTTCGCGGACGGCCGCGGAGTGACCTTCGCCCCAGCGGGAGAGGACGAGAGCTTCGTCGGTCGGATGCGTCCCTGGAGCGATCCCTCGTGTCATGGCATCGGCTCCGGCGCCTCGGTGAAAGAGCCCACGTGCGGGCCCAGCGCGCGGCGAAGCTTCCGGACGGCGCGGAAGATGGACTGCTTCGTGCCGTTCGCGCTGAGGCCGAGGGCGGGGCCGATCTCGGCAATGGACAGACCCTCGAAATGCCGGAGGACGAAGGCCGCACGCTCCCGCGGGCTCAGCTTGCGGAGCGTGGCGAGGACGTCGCGTGAAAGGTCGGCGCTCTGAGCCACGCGGTCCGGGCCGGGGGCGCGCGACGGGAACGGATCCTTCTCGGGAAAAGCCGTCTCGGGGCGCCGTCGCCGCGACCTCAGGAGGTCTATGCAGCAGTTCGACGCGATGCAGTGGAGCCAGGTTGCGAACGAGGCGCGGGAGTCGAACTTGTCGAGCCGGCGAAAGGCCTTGATGAATGCTTCCTGCGTCATGTCCTGTGCGTCCTCCTGGCTGCCGGTGATCCGATAAGCGAGTCGGTGGGTCGATCGGCCGTGGCGGTCCACCAGCAGGCGGAACGCGTCGAGATCACCCTGCCGCACTCGCGCGATGGCGGCCTCATCGCTTTCCTCCATCCACTCCATTAGACGGCGAAAAGGCGGTGTGGTTTTGTCTCACAGAAACCGACGCCCGCCGGACGCGTTCCCCGTTCCTTTTGTATAGTCCCCGCATGGCCGACTTCCTGCTCAAGACCGAGCCTTCGGACTACTCCTTCGACGACCTCGTGAAGGAGAAGCAGACCGTCTGGACGGGGGTCAAGAACCCCGTGGCGATCCGCCACCTGCTCTCCACGAAGAAAGGCGACCGGCTCGTGATCTATCACACCGGCGACGTGAAGTCGGCGGTCGGGCTCGCCACCGTCGTCTCCGCGGACACCGATCCGAAGAGCCCGACCGATCCCCACGTCGTCGTCGCAGCCGGAAAACCCCTCGCCTCGCCGGTCCCGCTCGCCAGGATCAAGGCCGAGAAGCTCTTCGCGCAGTCGCCGCTCGTCCGGATGGGTCGGCTCTCGGTCGTCCCGCTCACGCTCCCGCAGTACCGCTATCTCGCCGGCGGCTGACACGCGGTGTTCTTCACGCGCGCCCAGGAGATCGCCCTCGCGGCGCTGCCCCTCCTCGATCCGCGCGGGCCGCACGGGAAGGGCCGGGGCGTCGCCACCCTCGCGCAGGCGGCCGCGGTCCCCGCGCCGTTCCTCTCCAAGGTGCTGGGGCGGCTCGTGGACCGCGGCCTCCTGAGGAGCAAGCGCGGACGGGGCGGCGGATTCGTCCTCGGCCGCCCGGCCTCGGACATCACGCTCGCCGACGTCGCCCTCGCGCTCGAGAAGCGCGACGATCTCGAGCGTGCCTTTCCTCCCGTCTCCGGACCCGCCGGCGTGCTCCTCGCGCCGACGCGAAGAGACTTCCTCGAGCGCCTGCGGCGCACCCGGCTCTGCGACCTCGCCGGCGCCGAGAAGAGGCCGCTTCCTCCTTGAAGGACCTCCACGCGTTCCTCGACGTCCTTCGCCGGGAGAACGAGCTCGCGACGATCGAGGCCGAGGCCGATCCGCGGCTCGAGATCCCCGAGATCCACCGGCGCGTGATCGAGGCGGGCGGCAAGGCGCTTCTCTTCGAGCGCCCGAAAGGCGCCGACTTCCCGGTCGTGACGAATCTCTTCGGCACTCCGAAGCGCCTCGAGCTCGCGTTCGGCCGGAAGCCGCGTGCGTTCGTCGAGACGGCGGCGCGCGCCGCGGCGGAGCTTCTCCCGCCGACGACCGAAAAGCTCTGGGCGTTCCGGTCGTTCTTCGGCGCCGCCCTCCGCGTCGGGACGAAAGAAGCGTCCCGCGCGCCGGTGCTGGACGTCGTCGACGACGCGCCCGATCTCACGCGCCTTCCCGCTCTCACGCAATGGCCGGAGGACGCCGGAGCGTTCCTGACGCTGCCCCTCGTCTATACGGAGCTTCCTTCCGACGAGACGGCGGCCGCGCGTGAGTCGAACCTCGGCATTTACCGCATGCAGATCCACGGCCCCAGGACCGCGGGAGTCCACTGGCAGATCGCGAAGGGCGGCGGCTTCCATTACCACGAGGCCGAGCGACGCGGCGCGGCGCTGCCTCTGACGGTTTTCCTCGGCGGCCCTCCCGCGCTGATCCTCGCGGCGGTCGCGCCGCTGCCCGAAGGGCTCTCCGAACTTCTCGTCGCTTCGCTCCTGCTCGGGAAAAAGCTCCCCATGACGAGGGTGCCGTCTCACCCACACCGCCTCGTCGCCGACGCCGAGTTCGCCCTCACCGGCTCGGTGCCCCCGGGAGTGAGGAAGCCGGAGGGGCCGTTCGGAGACCACTACGGCTATTACTCGCTCGCGCACGACTATCCGGTCTTCCAGCTCTCGCGGATCTACCGCCGCCGGAACGCGATCTTTCCCGCGACGGTCGTCGGCGTGCCCCGGCAGGAGGACTTCTACATCGGGGACCTCCTGCAGGACCTGCTGTCCCCGCTGTTTCCGCTCGTGATGCCGTCCGTCGTCGACCTCTGGAGCTACGGGGACACGGGCTTCCACTCGCTGGCAGCCGCCGTCGTGAAGGACCGCTACGGCCGGGAGGCCATGACCTCGGCTTTCCGCATCCTCGGGGAGGGACAGCTCGCTCTCACGAAATTCCTGCTGGTCACCGACCAGAGGCGCGACCTGCGCGACTTCCGCGGTCTTCTCGAGCACGTCCTCGCGCGCTGCCGGTTCGAGACGGACCTCTTCGTGTTCTCGAACCTCGCGATGGACACCCTCGACTACACGGGTCCGAAGGTGAACGAGGGCAGCAAGGGCGTTCTCCTCGGTCTCGGGGAGGCGATCCGCGACCTTCCGCGCGAGTTCCAGGGCGCGCTCCCCACGGGCACGCGGACGGCCGCCGTCTTCTGTGCGGGCACGCTCGTCGTGGACGGGCCGTCTTTCGCGTCCGACCGCTCTTTTCCGGAACGACTCGCAAGGGACCCCGCGGTCGCGGGCTGGCCGCTCGTCGTCCTCGCCGACGACGCCGTGGAAACGGCGAAGGACGAGCGCTCGTTTCTGTGGCGCGTGTTTACGCGATTCGAGCCCGCCGCGGACGTGCACGGACGGAGCGAGGTCGTCCGGAACCATGTCGCGTTCACGCCGCCGGTCGTCATCGACGCCCGGACGAAGGCCTGGATGCCGAAACTCGTGGAAGTGGATCCGGCCACCGCCGCGCTCGTCGACCGCCGGTGGCGCGAGTACTTCCCGGGCCCCTGACCGACAGTTTTCGTCGCCCGCGCCGGGCCTGAACCGCCGCCACGAGTCGCTTTCGGGGCTCCAGACGGGCTCTTGCCCCGGCCCGGTTCCTGCAAGGGTCCGGGAGAAACGATGGCCGTCCCTCTCGGTGTCGGAGACGTTCTGGCGGAGGCCGGCGACCTCACGGTGCGCCGGTTGAGCCGCGCATCCACGTGGCAGAAAACCTACGGCGGAACGATCGAAAGGGCGCTCCTCTCGACGGGTGCCGTCACCGAGGAGGTCCTGATCGCCGCCCTTTCGCAGGCCTATGGTCTGCCGGGAGTCTCACGGGCGACGCTCGTCTCCTCGGACCCGGACATCGTCGAGTGCCTTCCTGCGAAAGAAAGGCGCCGCTTTCGCGCGCTTCCGTTCGCGCTCTCCGGCAAGCGCCTCAGGATCGCGACCTCGGACCCGCGCAACCTCGTCCTCCTGAAGAATCTCGCCGACGCGACGGGCTTCGAGGTCGAGCTCCACGTCACGCCGGACCCCGTCCTCGAGGACCTCATCGAGAGCTTCGAGGGGCGCGCTCCCGGTACGGCGCCATTGCCCGGGTCGCCTTCCGAGCCGGGTTCACCCGCCGATCCGGCGCCCCTCGCGGGACCCGACGATTCCGTCGGCCGCCTCGGGCGCGCGCTTCTCGCCGAGGCGCTGCGCTTCGGCGCGACGGAGCTCGAGCTCGGAGCCAACACGCACGGCGCCTTCCTGCGCACGTTCGACGCCGATCACCCCGCCGTCACGCGGCGTCTCTCACCAGCCCTCCTCGGGCCGTTGACCGCCTGGTTTCAGGAAAGGTGCCGTCGCCCCGAAGGATTCGTCGTCGAAGCGAAAGGTCCCGAAGGGAAGCTCAGGCGTCGCCTCGAGCTCCTCGCGGTCGACACGCACGGCGTCCGCGTCCGGCTGCATCCTTTCGAGGAAGCCGCGAGCCCCACGCGCCCGAAGGAAGACGTCTCCTGCGCGCACGAGCACACGCAGGGCTTCGTCTTCTGCCCGCACTGCGGCGAGGTGCTTCAGGAAGGCTGAGCTTTCGGACCGCCGCGGCCCCGACCGCGGCGTCTCCGTCGACGGCCGCCTCCGGCGTCGGCGCGTGGGGCGTCGGGAGACGGCGCGCTCGCGGGCTGAGGAAGACGCGGCGGCGCCACTGAGGCCGCGGGCTGCTGCGGCTGAGGCCGGCCCGTACCGCCATTGCCTCCCGCTCCGCCGCGTCCGCGCCGTCGGCGCCGGCGGCCGCCGCCTTCGCCCGGCTGCGGCTGCTGCTGTGGCTGCTGCACCTGCTGTCTCTGTCCGGCCGCGGCGCGCTCGCGGCGCTCGCGCTCCCGCTGGGCGTGGCGGCGCGCTTCTTCCTGCTGCTTGACGCGCTGCCGCTCGCGGGCCCGGCGCTCTTCCTCGGCACGCCTGGCCGCCAGCTCGGCCTCGTGCTTCTTCCGCCACTCGGCTTCGATTTCGTCTCGCTCCTGGCGCTCTTCCTCCGTCAGGAGTCCGGCGACGGTGACGAGGATTTCCGGGTGTGAAGCCTGGTCGCGGATGCAGGAGACGATCTGCATCTTGACGGGCGCGTTCGGGTCCGCGACGACCGCCGGGAGCCGGCTCGAATCCGAGAGGAACATGCGGGTGAAGACGACGCGGCGCGCCTGGCCGAGCGCGTCGTTCGTGAGGGACAGCCAGTAGTGGTCGCGTTCGTGGTCGAGGCCGTGCGCGGCGAGCGCGAAACCCGGCAGCGCCTCGGCGGCGAGCGCGCTCAGGAGCTCGATGTGCTTTTCCCCGATCTCCTGCGTCTGCTCCATGGAGACGACGCGGTCGCGAAACATGCGTACCTGACCCATCGGCGGCGAGTCTACCAACCGCCTTCGGTCAGACGGCCACGCCGCCCAGCGCGAGCAGGCGCCGGGCATGGGCGTCGGGCCCGAACGAGGCTCTCAGGTGCGCCGCGCCGGCCGCGAGGCGAGGTCCGAGCCCCTCGCGCACGAAGCGCGCCATCGCGCGCGTGAGGGCGGGCGCATCTCCGGGCGGCACGAGAAGGCCGCTGTGCCCGTCCTCGATGATGTCCATGAGGCCCTCGACCGCCGTCCCGATGACGGGGCGGCCGTACGCGAGGGCGTCGGCCGCGATACCGGAGCCCGTCGCGTGCCGGTACGGGCACACGACGGCGTCCGCGGCCGCGAACCACAGCCCGCGCTCTTTCTCGGACAGGTAGCGGAGCTCGAGACGGACGCCGGCCGGCGCCCATGCCTCGAGACGGCGCGCCTTGCCCCAGGGCTCCCCGGCGAGGACGAGCAGGGCCGATGGGATCTCTTGCCTCAGCGCCGCGAATGCGTCGAGAAGAATGTCCCAGCCCTTGTACGGCCTGAGGAGGCCGCTGAAGAGGAAGACGGGCGCGTCCGGCGGGAGGCCGAGATGGCCGCGGGCGTCGTCGCGGTCGGGCAGGACGGCGCGCGGCTCAGCCGGGTGCGGCACGATCGCAACGGGCGCGTCCGGGCGCTCGCCGGAGATCTCGCGCGCGCTGCGCGCGTTCTGCGCGGCGAAACGATCCGCGCGGCGGAGGACGGCCCGCGTGAGGGCGTCCTTGAGGGGATGCGACTCGTGGTCGAAGACGTTGTGGCAGAGGAGGAGTCGTACGGCGGAGGGCCGCTCGGCGCCGAGGGTGGACAGGAACAGAGACGCGTGCGCCGCGAAATACGCCGTCCACCAGGGAAGGATCACGAGAGAAACTTCTTTGAAGGAAAGATAGCGGGCCGCTCTCACGAACGAGAAAGGGTTCAACCCGTCGAGAAGCGCGGCGGCCTCTCCCAATCGAGAGCCGCGCGCCGAACCGCCGGCGTCACCCTCTTCACCTTCTAGGAAGTCTTTCTTCTCTTCTTCCGAATAGTCCGTCGTCCCCGGATAAAGAAAACGCGGATACATCCGCGAGAAGCCGACGACGAGAGGCTCGATGCCCAACCGCCGCATCGCGCGCAGGAGACGCGCGTCCTGGTCGGCGATCCCGCTGCGCCAGGGCGGGAAAGGCCCGACGAGCGCGACGACGGGAGGTGTCATGCGGACAAGAGGAACGCCTTGAGGTATTCCCCCTCGGGGCAGTCGATCGAGACGGGATGGTCGGGACCGGCGCCGCGTTTCTCGAGGAGCCGCGCCGGACGGCGTGCGTCGAGGGCGGCCGCGAAGATCACTTTCTGGAAGAGGTCGGGCGAGACGCGACCCGAGCACGAGCACGCGAGAAGGAGTCCGCCGGGCGCGAGGAGCTGGAACGCGAGCCGGTTGATGTCCTTGTAACCACGGCATGCCTTCTCGACGTCCGCCTTTCTCTTCGCGAACGCAGGCGGGTCCGTCACGATGAAGTCCCAGCGTTCCCCGGCCGCGACCCGGACCCTGAGGTCGTCGAAGACGTCGGCTTCCCGCAGCTCGACGCGCGATCCGGGCCCCACGACGGCCTGAGCGTTGAGAACGTGGTTCTCGCGCGCGAGCTGGAGCGCGGCGCCGGATGAGTCGACGTGGACGACGCGCGACGCGCCGCCCGCGAGCGCGGCCACACCGAAAGCGCCCGAATACGAGAACAGGTTGAGGATGCTCCGGCCCGCCGCGTGGGAACGCACGAGAAAACGATTTTCGCGCTGATCGAGGAAAAAGCCCGTCTTTTGGCCCGCGGAAATCTCCGCCACGAAGGCGAGGCCCCGCTCGCGGAACCTCGCCCGCCGGGGGCTCGTGTCGCCCGCGAGCAGTTCGTCATCGAGCGGGAGCCCTTCTCCCTGACGCGAAGGCAAATCGTTCTTCTGGACGACCGTCGTCCCGGGGAAGGACGCGAGGATCGGAGGAAGCCAGAGCGGGCGAGCGCGCTCGGTGCCCTCGGTCGTGGCCTGCACCACGAGGGCTCCGCCGTACCGGTCCGCGACGAGGCCGGGCAGGAAATCGCCCTCCGCATTCACGACGCGGTAGCCGTCGGTCTCGGGCGGGACGACGCGCTCCCTCAGAGCCACCGATTCGCGGACGCGCTGCGAGACGAAATCGGCGTCGAGCGGCCGGTCCTCGAACGTCCAGAAACGGGCCACGATCGACGCTGCCGGCGACGCGAATCCGCGTGCCAGGAATGTCCCCGAAGCGTCCCGCGCCTCGACGGTGCCGTCGGTCGAGGCGCCGTCCTGTCGCGCGACCGCTCCCGAAAAAAGCCACGGGTGACGCCTTCGCGTCGCCGCACCGCGGCCCTTGACAAGATGGAGCGTCTTCACACCGCGACGATAACCGAGGTCCGGCCGCGCCCACGCTTGACGCATCCGGCCGCCAAGCCGAGACTGTTCGGGAAATGCGCGAACGAAACCTGATCCCCGCCCATCTTCTGGCCGAGGCGGGCACGACGGATCCCATGGAGCTCACGCGCCTCGGCGTGGACGCCTCCAAGGAAGAGCGGTACGAGCGAGGTCTCATCTTCCTCACGGAGGCCTACCGCCTTTTTTCCAGCGAGAAGGACGTGAAGAGCGAGGCCCTGCGCGAAGCTGCGGGAGAGGAGGAGCCGGAGGCGCGCCGGCGGGCGCCGGGCATCATGTTCTCGTACTACGGGCTCTGCCTCGCCAACACGGCTCCGACGAGGGCCGCCGAGGCCGCGAGCTTTTGTGAGATCGCGGTCCAGAAGGAGCCCTCGCGCGTCGAACACTACGTCAACCTCGTTGGAATCTGGCAAGCGGGGCACCATCGCCTCAAGATGGTCCAGGCTCTCGAACGCGGCATGGCGGCCCTCCCGAAAAGCGCGGTCCTCCAGGCTCTCGGGGAGGGGATCGGCATGCGCAAGTCCCCGGCATTGCCCTTTCTTCCCCGGGAGAACACGGTCAACGCGGCGATCGGAAAGCTGCTGCGAAAGCGGCCGAAGAGCTAGCCCGCAGACCTCGCGTTCAGCGCCAGAGAGCCGACAACCCGAGCCACATCGCGGCCGACACTCCGGCGGACGCGGGGATCGTCAGGATCCACGCGATCACGATCGAGCGGGCGACTCCCCAGCGCACGGCCGAGAAGCGCCGGACGGAGCCCATGCCCATGATCGCGCCCGTGATCGTGTGGGTCGTCGAAACCGGCACGCCGCCCAGCGACGCGCCGATGAGCGTCACGGCTCCCGCGAACTCGGCGCACGAGCCGCCGATGGGCTTCAGCGCCGTGATGCGCATGCCCATCGTCCGCACGATGCGCCATCCGCCCGTGAGAGTCCCGAGGCCGATCGCCGCGTGGCAGATCAGGACGATCCAGAACGGAATCTCCAAAGTCTTCAGGGTGCCCGCGGAGAAGAGGAGCACGGCGATGATGCCCATCGTCTTCTGGGCGTCGTTCATCCCGTGGCCGAACGAGAACGCCGCCGCCGAGACGAGCTGGACCCTCCGGAATCCGCGGTCCAGGGGCTCGGGCCGCGCGTGCCGGAAGATCCACGCGACGATGAGAAAGAAGATGAAGCCGAGAACGAACCCGAGAAGGGGCGACAGAACGATGAAAATGATCGTCTTCCCGAGCCCCTTCGGCACGAGAGAGGCCGGCCCCGCCTTCGCGACGGCCGCGCCGGCGAACCCGCCGATGAGAGCGTGCGAGGAGGACGACGGAAGGCCCCACCACCAGGTCGCGAGGTTCCACACGATCGCCCCCACGAGCGCTGCGAAGATGAGGAGAGGATCCACGACGGCCGGGTTCACGATGTCCTTGCCGATCGTCTTGGCCACGCGCGTCTCGAGGGAGAACGCCGCGACGAAGTTGAAGAACGCCGCCCACGCGACCGCTTTTTTCGGCGTCAGGACCCGGGTCCCGACGACGGTCGCGATGGAGTTCGCCGCGTCGTGGAAGCCGTTGATGAAGTCGAAGACGAGCGCCACGAACACGACGAAGAGAACGAAGGTCATCGGCGCGGCGCGAGGCTCAGGAGGACTTCAGGACGATCTGCTCGAAGACGTTCGCGACGTCCTCGCAGCGGTCAGTGGCCTCTTCCAGGACCTCGTAGATCTCCTTCCATTTCATGAGCGCGATCGGGTCCTTCTCCGTCTCGAAGAGGTTCCCGATGGAAATGCGGTTCAGGGTGTCGGCTTCGTTCTCGAGGCGATTGATCTCCACGCAGATCTCCAGGATCTTGGCGGAGTTCTTGAGGTCGCCGAGGAGGCCTGCCGCGCGGCAGATCGCCTCGGCGGACTGCACGAGAAGGGCGGTGGCCGCCTTCAGGGCGGGCGTCGGAGCGGGGATCTTGTAGAGGACGAGGCGCGCGGCCGCGGCGTCGAGATAGTCGAGCACGTCGTCGAGCGCCTTGACGAGCGCGTGAATGTCCTCCCGGTCGATCGGCGTGATCCACGTGCGCGAGAGGAGCCCGAACGTCTGGTGTGCGACCTGGTCGCCCTCGTGCTCGAGATGCTTGATCCGCGCGACCTTCAGCTCGACCTCGGTGAAGTCCGCGGCGAGCTGGTCGAGGGCGTTCGCGGCCTCGAGGATGATCTCGGAGGCGCGGACGAATTGCGGGAGAAAGCTCTCCTCGCGCGGAAACAGCTTGATCACGCGCCGAGAGTATCAAAGCGACTTCACACCGATTTCATGAGGACTTCACACGCAGGCGAGCAGCGCCTGATCGGGTATGGAGCGCCGGGCATGGCAGGATAGAAACATGATCCGACTCGCGCGCGCCATACGCGCCCTCGCCGTCCTTATTCCGGCCTTCGCGCTCGCGGCCTCCGCTCCGCCGGCGGCTCCCACGCCGAAGCTCGCCGTCGTGATCTCCGTGGACGGCCTCGGCTTTTCCCGCCTCGACGGCTACCGGCCGTGGTTCGTCGCCGGATTCAGGAGGCTCCTCGACGAGGGCTATGTCGAGCGCGCCGCGCGCTATCAACACCTGAACACCGAGACCGGGCCAGGGCACGCCTCTCTCGGAACGGGCGCGCCGCCGCGGGTCACGGGGATCGTGACGAACAGCTGGTTCGAAGCCGGCGAAGACGGTTCGCTCTACACCGTCTACTGCACGGACCAGCGCGATCCGGGGGCCCCGGCCGGGACGGCGCGCGTCGTACCCGGACCCGGAAACCTGCGCGTCCCGACGCTCGGCGACCGCCTCGTCGAGGCGAAGAAGGGCGCGCGCGTCGTCTCGATTTCAGCGAAGGACCGGGGCGCGATTTTCATGGCCGGCCGGGAACGGGCCCACTCGGTTTACTGGTACGACAAGGAGACGGGCCGTTTCGTTTCCTCGACGGCGTACGACCCGCCCTCTTCCGTCCGCTCCGCCGTTCGGAAATTCAACGAGACGAAAGCGGGGACCATGCTCCCGGGCCGTTTCGGCCTCGCCTGGAAGAAATGGCCGGCGCCCCCGCCCTCTTCCGGAACGAAGGCCCTTCCGACTCCCGTCCCCGCCTCGATCGTCCAGCGCTACCAGTACCCCGTGCACGGACTCGGCTTCGACCACGACCTCTCGCGTTTCGGCGTGATGCCGACCGGAGACACGGCGGGCTACTTCGGAGGCATTTACAGGAGCCCGATCGTGGACGAGCTCACGGCCGACCTCGCGCTCGCCCTCCTCGACGATCCGCAGGTGAAGCTCGGACATGGCGATGCCCCCGACCTCCTCTGCCTCTCTTTTTCGGCCCACGATCCCGTCTCACACGACTACGGCAACGAATCCGAGGAGGAGCTCGACACCTTGCGGCGCCTCGACGTGCAGCTCGGCCGCCTTCTCGACGCGCTGGAGGCGCGATATTCGAAGGGGAGCTTCCTCGTCGCGCTCTCGGCGGACCACGGCTTCCCTCTGATGCCCGAGGTCGCCAGGGCGGTCGACAAGACCGCTTCGGGCGGCCGGATCGACGTCGGAAAGGAGACGCTTCACAACTTCAGGGAGCGCCTGAACCGGATGCTCGACGAGACGCTCTGTCTCGACGCCGGCGCCAAGCCGATCTTCGGGATGGACGGGTGGAATCTCTTCTACGATCGATCCGCGCTCCCGGCCCGGAGCGTCGCGGGGAGCTGCGGGGCGGCGGGACGCCCCGTCACGGCGGCCGACGTCGACCGCGTCCTGCCCGGCCTCGTGAAGCTGGTCTGGGGCGCCGAGATCGAGGACGTCCTCCTCGCGTCACAGGCGTCTTCGTGGCCCGAAACTCCCGCGCTCTCCTTCGTGAAGAACGACTTCGACGCGCAACGTTCGGGAGACGCCATCCTCGTCCCGCGCTGGGGCGTCCAGACGTCGTACAACCCGGGACGCGGCTCGATGCACGGGACGCATCACGAATACGACATCCACGTGCCGCTCGTCTTCTGGGGCGCGGGCGTGAAGGCCGGGTCTTCGAACGCAGCATCCACTCCCTACGACCTCGCGCCGACCGTGGGCGCATGGCTCGGCGTCTCGCTGCCCCAGGCGGTCGGCAAGCCGCTCGCTCTGCCGCGGTGACGGGCGAGGCGAAAGATGCGGGCGGGAAGAGACGGCGCCCTCGCTATCCGGGCACGCATCCCCGCCGCTTCGCGGAGAAATACAAGGAGCTCGATCCGGCACGTTTTCCGGAGGAACGCGAGAAGGTCCTCGCTTCCGGCAAGACACCCGCGGGCAGTCACGTCCCGGTCCTCGTCGCCGAAGTTCTCGCGGCACTCGCGCCGGCTCCCGGCGACGTCGCCGTGGACGCCACGCTCGGATACGGCGGCCACGCTTCGGAGCTCCTGACGAGGATCCTGCCCGGCGGGCGCCTCCTCGCCCTGGACGTGGATCCCGTCGAGCTGCCGAAAGCCGAAGCACGATTGAAGACGCTCGCGCTGTCGCTCGGCGACGCGGGCGCCGTGAAGATCGTGAGGCGGAACTTCGCGGGGCTTCGGGAGCTCCTCGCGGAGGAAGACATCGCGCGCGGCGCCGACCTCATCCTCGCCGACCTCGGCGTCTCCTCCATGCAGCTCGACGACCCCGGCCGCGGCTTCTCGTGGAAGCACGACGTTCCGCTGGACCTCAGGATGAACCCGGAGCGCGGGCAACCGGCGGGGATTCTGTTGCTTCGGATGAAGAGAGAAGAAATTGAAGATCTTCTTAGAAGGTTGGGAGACGAGCCAGAAGCGGCGGGAATCGCCAGGGCGCTCGACGCGACGATCGTTTCGCGCCGCGCAGAGGCGCAGGCGCTACACGACGTGCCGCACGCGCGCCCGAGCTCCTCTGATATTCACCTTCTAAGAAATCTTCTCCGAACTTCGGACGTCGCGGCTGCAGTCGAGTTCACCTACCAGGGACGGACATCCCGTGAAGCGTCCGAAGCAAAGAAATCTTCTCTCCAGCGAACCTTCCAGGCCATCCGCATCCTAGTCAACGACGAGCTGACGGCGCTCGATGCGTTCCTGAAAGATCTTCCCCATTGCCTCGCCTCCGGCGGGCGCACCGCGATCCTGACCTTCCATTCGGGCGAGGACCGGCTCGTGAAAAAAGCGTTCAAGGCCGGCCGCGAAGCCGGGCTCTACGCGCGCGTGGCATGCACGGTCATCCGCGCGACGCCCCAGGAGCGGGGCCGGAACCAACGCTCCTCCGCCGCGAAGCTGCGCTGGGCGCTGCGGGCGGGGTGAGGAAGGGCACCTCAGGAAGATCCGGACAGAGACAATCTTCCTCGGGAATCCAGCAGTATTGGGTCACGAAATGAGGAATGGAGCTCAAGAAGAGAGGCCGCCCTTTTCGGGCGGCCTCTCGAAATCAGCGAAGTCAGGAATCAGTCGACCCGGATTTCGTACTTGTCATCCTTGCCGAAGATCGTGAACCCGTCGACGAAGATCGTCCAGGTGCCCGGCTGCGGGTTGGTGATCGTGACGACCTCCGGGCTGTTCAACGTCGCACCGCTGGTGTTGAGGACGCCGCCGGGAGACCTGACGTACATGTCGAGATCGTTGGTGGGGTAGCTGCTCCAGTCGTTGTCCCAGGACAGGCTGAACGTGACGGACGCGGTTCCCGCCGGGATATCGACTGTATGCGTGACGAGCTCGCCCTGCGAGATCTTCCCCTTGAAGTCTTTCTTGGAGAGGGGCGCCGCGACTTCCTCGATCGCGAGGTCGGTCGCGATCTTCCCGGCGTTGGTCCAGTCTCCGTTGACGGTGACGCGCATCACCCCGTTTTCCGGCCGGTCGAAAACGTAAGATTTCGCGCCGTTGACGAAATCGAAGGCGAGGTAGTCCCCTTCGCCGATCGCGGAGGTCTTGGCGGAGTGGACGGCGAAGAGGAGGTCGTCGCCGAAGAAGGCGTTCTGCTGTGAGGCCGGGAGCGCCGGCGCCACGTTGAAGAGGGTCACGCGGACTTGAGCCGTGTTCTTGCTGACGACGTAGTAGAACTCGCGGCGCTCCGCGGGCCGCAGATCGGGAATGTGCGTGGTGAACGATGAGCTGTTGATCGGCTGAATGCCGGCGCCCTCATGGACATTCTGCGTCACCTTCTTCTTGGCGGGACCGGAGTCGGCGATCGGCCCGGGATTCGTGTTCAGAAGCGTTCTCGCCGCAGCCGCGTCGACGTAGCCGTGGCCCTGGTCGACGGCAGTCGCGGTCGGAATGACTGTCGAGCGCGCGGAACCGACGATCGCGGAGCGGATCTGCGCCGGCGTCGCCGACGGCTTCGCGCTGTAGAGGAGGGCCGCGACGCCGGATACGGTCGGCGAGGAGAAGGAAGTTCCGGAGACCAGGGAGATCGAGCCGTTGGCGCCCTGGGCGTAGGAGGCGAAGCCGTTGGCGACGACCTCCGGGTCGATACGGCCGTCCGCGTCGGGACCGCGCGAGCTGAAGTAGGCCATCTGCTGGTTGTCGTCCGGACGATAGAGCGCCCCGACACCGGTCCCGAACTGCACATCTCGCAGGATGCGCTCATGGACGGGGCTCGAGGCCGCGCCCACCGTCAGGATGCCATGCGCCGTGCCGGGACTTCCGACCGTCGTGCCGCTCGGCCCCGCGTTGCCCGCCGAGACGGCGAGGGTGATACCCGAAGTGGCCATGGAGGTCGCAAGCTCATCCTCGATGTCTCCGCCGGCAAAGACGGTCGGCCCGCCGAGGCTCATGTTGACGACCTTCATGTTCGGCAGGGTCGAGTTCTTCAGATCGATCGCGCGATCCATGGCCGCCATGATGCGACTTGTCGGCGCTCCGGCCCCCGACGCCGGGAACACCTTCAGGGCGAAGAATTGCACCGCCGGGGCCTGGCCCACCATCGGGATCCCATCGACAGTCGGACTGGCCGCGAACGAGCAGGGAGATGAAGCCGCCGGTGTGCAGTAGTTGCGGACGGCGGTCGCGAAAGTGCCGGTGTGGCTGAACCCGAACGCGGCATTCGCGCCGATCATGCAGGCGACCCAGGTTCCGTGAGCGTCGTTCGTGGAGGCCGTAGCGTCCGGCTCACCCGGGACGAAGCTCTCGCCGCCGAGGACGCGTGTCCCCGTCGCGCAGGGGCCATTACAGAGAGCCGTCGCCGTGCGAGAGGTGCCCGTGTCGATGACTCCGACCACGACCCCTTGTCCGAGGATTCCCTCCGACAGGAGCGGCCGGGCGTTTGTCAGATCGCTGTTGTAGGGGAAGTAGTTCGCCGGCGCGGCGCCGGAGCCCAGGTCCGACTGAACGTCACCCGTGACGTCGACGACCAGCCTGGGCTTCGGGGCGGGCACCGTCTCATCGCGCACGGTGTAAAGGACCCCGGCGGTCGAGTTCAACGCGTCGACCTTGTTGTCCGGAATGGTCACCGCCAGACCGTTTGCGTTCCTGAACTCGTATGTCACGGCCCCGCCGAGGGCGGCAATCTTCTGCTTGACCGCGCCGTACGGTTTCATCGTCCGGACGATGACCGCCTGGTCCGCTGCGAGTTCGGCCGCGGTCAAGAGAGCCGCGACACCGAGCAGAAAGGTGGATCGGAGCATTCCTATCCTCATAGAAAACCTCCTTTGGCGAATTCCCAGTTGAAAGAATGAGAACGAGACACATTGACTGCTGCGATATATCACGCGCCGGCGGCTCGCTTTGTGCCTTTCTTGGTGGCATTTTTTCAGTTGCGCGCGACTCCAGAACGTAGCTGGCTGACTCGGGCCCTGGGTCATAACCCGGGAGACGCCCGCCGCCCCGCGCGGTACAGGAATGCGCAGACGGCGAGGATCGCGAGGGCCGTCAGAGCCTCGCCCGACATGCCCGCGACGAGAGGCAGACGGCCCTTCGGCGCGACGCCGAACGCGACGAGCGCCGCGACCAGGACGCCCGCGAGGCCCTCGCCCGCGACTAGGCCGGCTTTCGGGCCGGCCCCGTTTTCTTGTACGACTGAGAAGTCAGGGAGCGAGCGTCATCCCGATGAAGCTCCCGTCCCCCGTGCCGGCGCCGGGCACGGCGCCGTCGTTGAGGACGCCGTAGGCCACCCAGGGGGCCGTGCCCGCCGTGCGCATCAGTCGCACGTAACCGTTCGCGAGGCCGAAGGTCTTCAGAATCGCGTTCACCTGTAACCACTGCCCGGGATAGAGCTGCACCGAGGCGCCCCCAACCTTCGCGCCCGTCGATCCGTCGAAGACGTCGTAGCGAAGCGAGACCGGACCCAGATTCGATGAGGCGTTGAGCATCGCGAAGTTCGACCGGTTAGCCGCGTTCTGCTGCAGGCCGAAGACCCACGCCTCGGCCGACGCGGACTCCGCGAGCGTCACGCCGGGATAGGACACGCCGTATCCCCCGCCACCCGCCGCCGGCGTGGAGGTCCGGGACGCCACGTACCCGTCGGCCGTGGCCCCACCGGCCGTGAACCGCACGAAGAGCGGCCCGCCGTACGCCGCTCCTTTCGGCCCCACGGATGCTCCGTGGGAGCGGAGGTAAGCGACGGCGTCCGGAACGAACCGCTGCTCGCCCGGCTTGAGCGTCAACGTCACGAAGCCGGTCGAGTTTCCGACAGGACTCGCGAGCGATTCGATGAAATTCAGGGTGACCGTCGCGGTGGCGGTCCCGGGGTTCACGAGCACCAGATCCGTGCCGAAGGCGCCCGTCTCGACGATCGCGGGGACGACGAGAACCGACGGCGGCCGCGCGGCCAGAACCGCGGCGAGGAATGCCCCGTCGTTCGTGACGTTGTCGTTCGAGATTCCGTACGCGTAGAACGGGTCCGTCCCCGACACGCGCTCGACGAGCGCCCAGCCGCTCGAGTATCCGGCCGCGTTGAGGACGGAACCGATCTGGAACCATTGACCCGGTTGCAGGGAGACCGTCTGCGGGAGGACGAATCGCGCGTCGCCCGCGCCCGATACGAGCGTGACACGCAGATCGATCGGACCGGACGTGCCCGCGTTTTCCAGCGCGAGGTTCGCGCGCTCGGCCGCCGTCTCGCGCAGCCCATAGACGGCGACGCGGCCGTCGAACAGCTTCTCGGCGGCCGGAGCCGGATAGGAGAGGCCCGCTCGACCGGGACCCGACAGGGCCGTCGTACGCGCGCCGACGAACACGATCGCTCTTGCGGGCAGGTTCGTGAACGAAGACCGGACGGATCCGCCGCCCGAGGCCGCTGCGGCCAAGGAGGTGCGCACGGCTCCTTGCTGAGCGAAGAACGCAAGGGCGTCCGGAATCACGATCTGCCTGCCGGGCCCGATTTCCTGGCTCACCGTGGAGCTCGCGCCTCCGCCAAGCACCTCGGCGGGCGTCAGCGTCAGCTCGACGTGTGCGTTCGAGCCTCCCGGATTGGAGAGGGTCAGCTCCGAGCTGAACTGCGCGCCGCCGCTTCCGGCGACGCTCACGACGACCGGAACGATCCGGGTCGCGGAGAAGCCCTCGACGGGGATGACGAGGACGCCGGCTTCGGACGGGCAGCCTTGAACGGTCTTCTGGACCACCCGCAAGGTCGTCGTGCCCGGAAGGCCCGCGGTGAAAAGAACCGAATTCGTTCCCTGGCCCGCCGTCAGGGATCCGTTCTCCACCGTCCACGTGAAGACATCGGAACCCGCCGCCGGAACGTTCGCGGTGAGGGAGGAATCCCCCGCCTTGGCTTCGGCGGGACCCGTGATGGACGGAGCCTGCGGCTTCCGGTCGATCGTGACGTCCGTTCGCCCGGAGACCTGGCAACCCGATCCGACCTTGACGATCACGGAAACGATGGATTGGCCCGAGTCGCCGGGAGTGAACGTGATGGATGGCGTTCCCTGCCCGCCGTCGATCGTTCCGTTGAGGATCGTCCACGCGTAGCTCGCTCCCGCTCCCGCGTCCGCAACGCTCGCCGTCGCGCCGGACGTTCCCGCGCACACGTCGAAGGGCGCCGCGACGAGGGCCGCCCTGGGATCGAGCCCGACGACGATCAGGGCGACGCCCGATCCCGGAACCGAGCACGAGCCGTCCGAGATCGCGTCGATCTTGTAAACCGTGGTCGACGAAGGATTGACGACGCGCGTCAGAGTGGTGGAGCCCGTCCCGGTCTGGACGACGCCGTCGTTCCACTGGGCGGTGAACGGAAGCGCCGAGGTCACGACCGCCGAGATCGTCACCGCGTCGCCCGAGCAGATCGTGCCTTCCCCGGAGACCAACGCGGACGGCGCCTGACGGACGGTGATCGACACGCTGCCGGAAACCGTCCCGGCACAGCCGTTGCCGTCGGCGAGAGACGTCAGCGAGAACGCCGTGTCGGTCGCCAGGGTGACGACCCGCGTCGCGGGGCTCGTCTGGATCGCCTGGACGAGCCCGTCGGACCACTTCAGGCTCCAGGGGGGCTGTCCGGTCAGGCTGACGGAGAGGTTCGTGGGCTGGCCCGAGCAGGCTGAAGCGGGACCCGTGAGCGCCGCGGTCGGCGCCGGTCGGATCGGCACCGCGCGCAAGTCCGTCGAGGAGCAGCCGTTCGAGCCCGTGACCGTCAACGAGAGGTCGACATTTCCGGACGGCCCCGCCGTGAACGTGATCTGCCTCGTGCCGGCGCCGGCCGTGACCGCGCCGTTCCCGACGTTCCACACGTACGCGGCCCCGGGCCCGGCGTCCGGCGTCGACGCGGTGTTTCCGGTCGCGTTCGGGCAGACCTGTGTGGCCGAAGGCGTGATGACTGCGCCCGGCGCCGGCTTCACGACGACGTCCGCGGCGCCGGAAGACGTCCCGGGGCAGCTCGTCGCATCTGTTACGAACGTCACGGAATAGGTCGTCGAGGTCGCCGGCGTGACGGTCCGCATCAACAGGTTGGATGCGATGCCGGTCTGAATCAGGCCGTCGCTCCAATGCAACGTCCACGGCGCGGTGCCCGTCAAGGAGGCCTGGAGCACGGTCGAATCTCCCGCACAGATCACCTGGCTGCCGCTCACCGTCGCGGTCGCGAGCGGCGTCACGGGGATCGTCACAGACCCGCTCTTACTGCAGGCATTCAGCGTGACCGTCACGTCGAGCTGGGCAGGCGAGGCCGTGCTGACCGAGAAGACGATGGCGTTCGTGCCTGCGCCCGACGTGATCGTGCCGTTCGTGATCGTCCAGGCGTACGTCGCGCCCGCTCCCGCGTTCGGAACGGAGGCGGCGAGGCCGGTTGCGTTCTGGCACGAGGCGGCGGGAGCCGCGATCGTCGCGGAGGGAACGGGCGTCACGGTGACCGTCGCGCTGCCACTTCCGGTTCCGACGCAGTTCGCGTCGGCGACGGTCGTGACGGAGTACGACGTCGTGGACGACGGCGAGACCGCCCGCGTGGCCGGACTCGAGCCAATCCCGCTCTGGACGAACCCGTCCTGCCAACTGAGCGTCCAAGGTCCGGTGCCTGTCAGCGCGGCGGAGAGATTCGTCGAGGCTCCGGCGCAGATCGAGGCCGTGCCGCTGACGGTGGCGGTCGGAACCGTCGAGGCGCACGTATACGTGAACCCGCCTGCGAGCTTCGCAAACCCGTTGTCCGGGTTCGTCACGGCGACATCCGCCGGACCGACCGCGTGTGCCCCCGTCGTCGCGAGAATCTGCGTGGGGGTGACGGACGTGACGTTCGCGGCAGAGTCGCCGATCGTCACCGTGGTGCCCGCCTGGAAGTCCGTCCCCGTGATCGTCACAGGCGTCCCCCCGAGCGAGGGACCCGTCGGAGGACTGATGCCCGTGATGGTGGGAATCGGCCCGGAGGGGACTGTCAGACGGAAGACCACCCCGAAGCCATACTTCCCGCCGCCAAGAGCTGTGCCGTAATAGCTTCCGTCCGCGCCCTGCACCAGCCCGGCCTCCGGAACCATGCCGTCGCTTCCCGAGAACACATGAAGAGTCGTCACGTTGCCCGACGTCGTCGCACGATAGATGGAACCGAAGCCGATGCCGGTCAAGCCCGTCGTCGTGCCGTAGAGGTAGCCGTCGCTTCCCTCCACGAGCTCTGCATAGGGCCGGTTGTTCTCGCCCTGAAATGCGTGCAGGTGGGTCAACGCGCCGGATGGAGTGATCCGGAAAATCGTCCCGCCCTGCGCGACCCCGGATGCTCCGACCGTCGTCGTGCCGTAGAAATTTCCGTCGGACGCCAGTAGGAGTCGGGATGCGGGTGCATATCCCGAGCTCGCATCGAATGAGGCCAGGGTCGTGAAAGATCCTGCCTTCGTGATCCTGTACACGATCCCGTCGAATCCGCTACCGCCCCCGGTAAAGGTCGTTCCGTAGAGATCCCCCCCGCCGGGGCCGAGAACAGGAGCAGCAGTAGGCCACTGTCCGACATCGGGCGAAAAAGAGGCGTGGTCAACGCTCCCGCCGGAGTCGTCCTGAAAACGATGCCGACCCCGGAACTACCCTGGTATTGCGTCGTCCCATAGAAGTACCCGTCGCCTCCGGATACGAGTCCGTCCTGCGGAGAGCCACCGTCCGCGAAGCCGAGAAATGAATGGAGTATGGTCAGCGCCCCCGAGGGCGTGATGCTGAACACGGTGCCTATGCCCGCGCCGCCCTGCTCGGTCGTGCCATAGAAGTTGCCGTCGCCGCCCTGAAGAAGACGGCCTCGAGGATGCGCTCCGTCGTGCAAGCCTCCCCCAGCTTGAGACTGGAACGTATGGAGGGTCGTCAGAGAACCCGACGGCGTCATCTGGAATATGGAGCCGAAGAAAACGCTGCTCCCGGTCTCGCCATACGTCACCCCGTAGAAGTTGCCATCAGTCCCCAGAGTGAGAGTGCTGACGGGGTATCGCCCGTCGTTGCCGCCCGTGAAGTCGTGGAGGACCGTCAGCACCTGCGCCTCCGATGGGGCCGCGACGAGAACGAGAAGTGTTAGCGCGACGAGCGACATGGACGCGAGAAGCGTGCGGCGCATGGAACCCCCGTTCTTCCATGGGGTGCGCGAAAGAGACCTGTCACGAACCCTGCAGAAGAGCTTTCTGAGACTTACGGGGAGTGTTGCACTCTTCGACGGGTGGTGTCCAGTTGGTCAGTTCGAGAACGATTCCGATTCTCGAACGCTACGTCCGCTTTCCCGCCCGAACGAGAAACGCGCAGACGGCGAGAAGCACGAGAAGGGTCAGAGCTTCACCCGGCATGCCCGCGACGAGCGGCGGACGGCCCTTCGGTGCGACGCCGAACGCGACGAGCGCCGCGACCAGGACGCCCGCGAGGCCCTCGCCCGCGACGAGGCCGGACGCGGCGAGGACGCCGGTGTCGCTGCCTTCCAACGCCTTGTCTCCGCGCGCCCTCTCGACCAGGCGGCGGGCGCATCCGCCCACGAAGATCGGCGCCATCGACGCGAGCGGCAGGTAGACGCCGATCGCGAACGCGAGGCCCGAGATGCCGCAGAGGATGACGGCGATCGAAAGCCCCGCTCCCGTGAGGACGAGCCCCCACGGCAGCGCGCCCGAGAGGACGCCTTCGATGATCGTCTTCATGAGCATGGCCTGGGGCGCCGGGATCTCCTTCGTCCCGAACGTGTACGCGCTGCCGAGGAGAAGCACGGTCGCCGCGACGCCCCAGCACGCGAACGAGGCGCCGATGAGCTGGCCGAGCTGCTGCCGGGCGGGCGTCGCGCCCACGAGCCAGCCCGTCTTGAGGTCCTGCGAAATGTCGCCCGCTTTCGACGCCGCGATCGCGACGATCGTGCCCACGGTCAGGACGGCCGCGCGCGCGCTCCCGTCCGTCCAGCCGGCCGCGGCGAAGAGCGAGGCGACCCCGATGAGCGTCACGAGCGTGATGCCCGACGTCGGCTGCGAGGAGACGCCCACGATGCCGACGATGCGCGCGGCGACCGCGACGAAGAGGACCCCGAAGACGCCGACGCCCGCGGCGCAGACGGCCCTCGGCAGCGGGCCCATGTGGCCCGCGAAGATTCCCGGGACGAGCGCGGCCGCGAGAACGACGAGCGCGATGCCCCCGAACACGAAGCCGCCGGGCAGATCGCGGTCCGTGCGCGGGACGGCGCCCGCTTCATCGCCTCTCGCGCCCCGCCCCCCGCGGACTCCTCTCACGACGGCCAGGAACGCGCCGGCCATGGTGGGAAAGTTCCGCAGCACCGTGAGGATGCCCGCCGTGGCGACGGCGCCCGCGCCGATGTAACGCACGTAGCGCGACCAGATCTCCCCCGTCGACATGGCGGAGACCAGCTTGACGGCCTCGGGCGCGAGCGGCGCCGCGAGTCCCTGCCCGATGAACGCGATGAGCGGGATCAGGACGAGCGACGACACGATCGAGCCGGCGACGAGGACGCCCGACTGCCGGTATCCGAGGATGTAGCCGACCGCGAGAAGCGCGGGAGCGAGCTCGACGGCGACCTCGGCCTTCGGCAGGAAAGGCAGCCCCGTGCCGACCTCGGAAGGCATGAGGAAAAGCAGGGACACGATGATCTTCACGAGGGCGCCCACGGCCATGCCGCGGAAGATCCAGGCGCTGCCGCTCGAGTCCACCGCCGTCGCGCGCAGCACCTCGGCGCAGGCGGTGCCCTCGGGGTACGGCAGCTCGGCGTGCGCGTCGACGATCAGGAGGCGGCGCAGCGGGATCATCGCGGAGAGGCCGAGAAGCGCTCCGAGGAAACAGAGCGCGACGACCTGCAGGTATGGCGGCACCGCGCCCCAGAGGAACAGAGCGGGAATCGTGAAGATCGTGCCCGTCGCGAGCGCCGTCGAGGCAGAGCCGATGGTCTGCGAGAGGTTCGCCTCGAGAATCGATCCCCTCCTGCGGAGGAGACGGAAGACAGCGACGGTCAGGACCGCGGCCGGAATCGAGGCCGACACCGTGAGCCCGACCCTCAGGCCGAGGTACGCGTTCGCGGCGCCGAACACGAGGCCGAGGACGATGCCCGTGACGACGGCCTTCGCCGTGAACTCGGGGAGAGATGACTCTTCGAGAGCTGAAAAACGCGGCGGCGCGGGCACGTTCGGCGGACTCTAGCAGCGACGGCGCGTCAGCCCCAGCCCATCCGTTCCCGAAGCGACGTGACGTGCGCGACGTGGTGGCACCCGTGCCACGCGAGGTCGCTCATCCTTTCCGTCCCTTCCCGTGAAGCTTCTTCAAGAGCTGGATCTGGCCGGCGTGGTAGATGTCGTGTGCGGCCACACCCGAGATCACAGCTTCCGAGGTCCTGCGCCCGAGGCGCGCCCCGAAGGCGGCCTCGGGAAGGTTCTCCACGACCGCCCGCAGCTTCCGGTGCTCGCTCTCGAGAAGCGATTTCGCATCCGCGAGCGTGCGGCCCGTCGGCCGGACCGGCGCTGGAAAGAAGTTCGAGCCCTCGAGCATGAACGAACCGCGCTTCTCGCCGGTGAGCCGGCGCCGGACCGTGTACTTCCAGTAAGCGGCATGGAGAACGAGGTCGTAGATCGTGTGTCGCTTCGGTGCGGGCCGAAAGAACGCGACGGCCGGCGTCAGGCCGCGGAGCGAGCTCTTCAGGTTCGGGCCGTGCCAAGACGTCTGGTCGTAACCGCGGTCGAGGGTCGCGAGGAGATGCGCGCGAAGGTCCATGGTGCTTGGTCTATCTCCGCGCGCCGCTTCTCGCAACCCCCGGAGGCCTCCTCATCGCCCAAGCGCAAACGTCTGGAGCACGTCGTGGCGGGGCGGGCCGGAACCGAGCGTCGACTGAACGAGGAGAAGGCGGTCGACACGAACGCGGCCGAGAGGTCCCACGACGACGGCGCTCCGGCGCACGGCCGCGGCGACCGCCGACGAACCACGCCGGTTCCGCGCGCGCGCCAGGGTGAGGTGCGGCGAGAACGGCCGAGCGTCGCCGGCGAATCCCCGGCTCTCGAGCGCGGCCGAGAGCGCCTCCGCGAGAGCGACGAGCGCCTCCCGGCCAGCGCTGCAGCCGACCCAGAGGACCTTCGCAGGACCCCGCGGCGGAAAGCACCCGACGCCCTCCAGCTCGAGGTCGAAGGGCGCCGCGGCCGCCGCCGCCGCGCCCGCGGCCGCGCGGACCTCCTCCACGCGCTCTTCGGGAAGCGTGTCGAAGAAGCGAAGCGTCAGGTGGCGCTGCGCCGCAGGCACCCACCGGAGCCCACCTTCGGGAAAGACCACGCCGCGAACGGCGAGGGACGCGTCGAGCAGGGGATCGTGAATGGAAACGGCGAGAAACGCGCGGATCTACGTCCTCTCCTTCTCGTCCTCCGTCTCGTCCTCGTCCGCGTCGGCGAAGAACCACGCCTTCGCGCAGGCCTTGCTGCAGAACGCCGCGTTTCCCGAGCGGATCGCGCAGTTCCGGCAGAAGGACTTGAAGCAGAACGAGCATTCCTGGATGAACACGCGCTCGAACATCTGGTCGCATTGCTCGCAGAAGATGTAAGGCGAGTCGTCCTCTTCTCCGTCGCGCCGCTTCATGCGGGAATGATAAGGCGACAGGGAGAGATGGTGGCGGCGGGCGGAATCGAACCGCCGACAAAGGGCTTATGAGACCCCTGCTCTGGCCATCTGAGCTACGCCGCCCCGAAAAGGCGCGCCCGGGGACCCGGGTGGAGGGCGGATGATAACGCACGATGACGGAGCCGCTCGAGGACCGCTTCGCGCGACACGTCGAGGAGGGCCGCCTCTTCGCGGGCGCGCGCACGCTCGTGGTGGCGCATTCGGGCGGCAGCGACTCCACGGCGCTTCTCCTCCTCACGACCGCATGGGCGTCTCCGCGCGGCGTCCGGGTCATGTCGGCGCACGTCGCGCACGGCCTCCGAGGCGCGGCGGGCGACGCGGACGCGCGTTTCTGCGCACGGCTCGCCGCGACTCTTTCGGTGCCTTTCACGCTCCATTCCGTGGACGTCCCCTCCGGACGGAGGAAGGGCGAGAGCGTCGAGGCGGCGGCGCGGCGCCTGCGGTACGCGGCGCTCCTCGACCTTTCGCGCGGCCTCGACGGCCCTCTCGTCCTCACGGGCCATACGCGCGACGATCAGGCCGAGACCGTCCTTCTCCACCTCGAGCGGAAGCTCGGCCGCGGCCGCGGCGGCATCCGCGCGCGCCGGAACGACGGCGTCGTCCGCCCGCTTCTCCCCTTCTCGCGCGCCGAGCTCCGGAAGTTCCTCGCGGAAAAAGGCGTTCCCTTCCGCGAGGACGAGACGAACGAGAACGAGGTCTTCGCGCGGAACCGGATTCGCCGCAAGGTCCTGCCCGAGATGGAGCGAAGGGACCCCGGCAGGACCGCGCGGCTTGCGCGCGCGGGAGCGAAATGGGGTGAAAGGCTGGACGCGCTCGATGAACGGCTCGTCGAGGCGATGGCGAAAGAGAAGATTTCTTCGAAGGGTGTCTGGCCCCGTTCCTTCTTCGCCCGCCTCTCGCCCGAAGAGGCTGGCCGCCTGCTCGTGAGGGCGGCCGGAGCCGGCGGCCGCGTACCCGGAAAGGCCCAGCTGAAAAAGGTCCTGAGCCGCATCGAGAGAGGCGACAAGACCTTCGGCGAGGAGTTCGCGGGCGGGCGGATCGAGGTCGACCCTCGCCGCGTTCGGTTCGTCCCGCGACGGTAGATTTCAGCGCGCTTCGCGCGCCGGAGGATTTCTTAGAAGGTGATTAGGATAGGGACATGAGCATTCGCAGAAGCGCTCTTCTGGCGGCCTGCGCCGCCGCCGCCCTCTTCCTACTCGAAGAAAAATCCTCTTTCTCCGCCTCCTCCGCTCCGCCGCCTCCGGCATCGGCTGCCCCCTTCGACGCGTCGTTCACCGCACGCACGATGCGCGTGGACCTCTTCCACACGGGCGGGCCGAAGGGCGAGATCGTGGCGCTCGATCGCGCCGTGAACGACGGACCGTGGCCGGGCAGCCGCACGCGCCTCCTCGACGAGACGAACCTCGGGACGCACTTCTTCGAGG
Source organism: Thermoanaerobaculia bacterium (assembly GCA_963719225.1). Lineage (GTDB taxonomy): Bacteria > Acidobacteriota > Thermoanaerobaculia > UBA5066 > UBA5066 > Fen-183. The sequence goes on from CAVRAY010000001.1 coordinate 3,444,941, forward strand.
TGCGCAGCGCACGCACGAACGGCGTCCTCTTTTCGCGCGGGTATTCCTCGATGTACGCCGAATGGGAGACGACCGGAGAACAGAAGAAGGCGTCGCGCACGTTCCCCGAGTCGCTGCGCTTCCCGTGGCCGAAAGAGCCGGTCCAGATCGTCCTGTCCCGGCGCGACGCCGCGGGCGCTTTCCAGCCGCTCTTCACGGCGACCGTCGACCCCGCCGCTGCGAACCTCGCCCCGCGCCCGCCGCTCGGGAAGGTCTGGACCGTCTTCGAGAACGGGCGCGCCGCGACGAAGCTCGACCTCCTGATGCTCGGCGAGGGCTACGCCGAAAAGGACCTTCCTAAGTTCCACGCCGACGTGAAGAAGCTCGTCGACCTCCTCTTCTCGTACGAGCCCTTCAAGTCGCGTCGCTCGGACTTCAACGTCCGCGCGCTGGACCTGCCGTCGGCCGAGAGCGGCGTCTTCCGGCCGGACTCGAAGATCTTCCGGCGCACGCCTCTCGGCGTCCAGTACGGGATCTTCGGGTCGGAGCGTTACGTCCTCACCTACGACGAGCGCGCGCTGCGGGAGGCGGCCTCGGCCGCGCCGTACGACTTCCTCGAGATCCTCGTGAACGACGCGCGCTATGGCGGCGGCGGCATCTTCAACGACCAGGCGACTGCGGCCGTCGACTCGTCGTGGGCCGAGTACCTGTTCGTGCACGAGTTCGGCCACCACTTCGCGGGCCTCGCCGACGAGTATTACGGGTCGGACGTGGCCTACGAGACGGGCGGCGAGAAGCCCGAGCCCTGGGAGCCGAACGTGACCGCCCTGAAGGACCCGAAGGCGCTGAAGTGGGCCGACCTCGTCGAGAAGGGGACGCCGCTGCCGACTCCGTGGGAGAAGGAAGCCTTCGAAAAGCAGACCCGCGCCATCCAGGTCGAGCGCAGGAAGCTCGTGGCTTCCGGCGCGCCGCCATCCGCGCTCGACGACCTCTTCCGCCGGCAGATGGCCGCCGATTCGAAGCTCCTGTCCTCGATGACGTGGTCCGGCAAGGTCGGGGCTTTCGAAGGCGCTGCATACGAGGCGAAAGGCCTTTACCGGCCGTCGGCCGACTGCATCATGTTCACGCGCGATCCGGGCGGCTTTTGTCCGGTCTGCCGGCGGGCGATCTCCCGCGTGATCGACGAGCACTCCCGGCCCTGAGGGGCCCCCTTTCCCTCGAGGTCCCCCTGCTAGACTTACACGTCTGTGGCTCTTGTCACCGACGAGCTCTACGGCCCCCAGGACATCGCCCGACGCGTCGCAGACGTGGGCCGGAGGATCGGCCACGACTACCCGGATGGCAACATCGTCCTCATCGCGGTCCTGAAGGGCGCGGGATTCTTCGTCGCGGACCTGGCCCGCGCCGTGTCGCGGCCGGTGCGCTGCGAATACATCGACGTGCTGCGCGACGGGGAGAGCGAGAAGGTGGTCAACTATCACTTCCTCGCGCCCTTCGACGTCGCGGACACCCATCTCATCATCCTCAAGGACGTGATCCGGAGCGGAGTGGTCGAGACCTGGCTGCAGAATCAGCTGCGGGAAGAAAAGCCCCGTTCCATCCGTTTTGCCTGCGTGGTCGATCATCCCCAGGACAGAAAAAGTGCGCTGCGCGCCGATTACGTCTTGTTTCCCGCCGAGGAAGCGGTCCTCGTGGGCTATGGTATGGAGTATCTGGGCGAGGGCGGGAACTTCCCCTTCATCGCGCAGGTCAGAACCGAAGGGGAGGCGCCGTTCGAGTCCACAGCGGACCGCCGCGCCCGTGCCCGATGAACCGAATCCCGAGAGCCGGCGTATGAGAGGCGAGGGCACAAGGTGAACACAACCGTCAAGAACATCCTGCTCTGGATGGTCATCCTCGTGGTGATCCTCCTGCTCTTCCGGGTCGTCGACGTGGGCCGCACCTCGACCTCCACCGTGAGCTTCACCGAGTTCCTGGAGATGGTGAAGAAGGGCGACCTCGACCGCGTCACGATCCGCGGCCAGGAGATCCGGGGCTACAAGAAGGGCTCGCCCGAAGGGCGCGAGCCGGGCGTGCGCACCTATGCGCCCGTCTACAACGACCTCACGTCCGACCTCATGAAGGCGAACGTGAAGATCACGGCCGAGGAGCCGGGACAGGGCTCGTTCCTCGTCATCCTCCTGCAGTGGGCTCCCATCCTGTTCCTCATCGGCCTGTGGATCTTCATCATGCGGCAGATGCAGACGGGCGGGAACCGGGCGATGGCCTTCGGAAAATCGCGCGCGAAGATGCTGACGCCGAACCAGAAGAAGGTCACGTTCAAGGACGTCGCCGGCTGCGAAGAAGCCAAGGAAGAGCTCTCCGAGATCATCGACTTCCTCAAGGAGCCGGCGAAATTCCAGAAGCTCGGCGGCAAGATCCCGAAGGGCGTCATCATGATGGGCCCCCCGGGCACGGGCAAGACGCTGCTCGCGCGGGCCGTCGCCGGCGAGGCGAACGTGCCGTTCTTCTCGATCTCCGGCTCCGACTTCGTCGAGATGTTCGTCGGTGTCGGCGCGAGCCGCGTGCGCGACCTCTTCGAGCAGGGCAAGAAGAACGCCCCGTGCATCATCTTCATCGACGAAATCGACGCCGTCGGCCGCCACCGCGGGGCGGGCCTCGGCGGCGGGCACGACGAGAGGGAGCAGACGCTGAACGCGCTCCTCGTCGAGATGGACGGCTTCGAAGGCAACGACGGCGTCATCCTCGTGGCGGCCACGAACCGGCCCGACGTCCTCGACCCGGCCCTCCTCAGGCCCGGCCGCTTCGACCGCCGCGTCGTCGTCGATCGTCCGGACGTGAAAGGCCGCGAAGGCATCCTCAAGGTCCACACGCGCACGATCCCGATGTCCGACGACGTCGACCTCTCGGTCGTCGCCCGGGGCACGCCGGGCTTCGCAGGCGCGGACCTCGCGAACCTCGTGAACGAGGCCGCGCTCGCGGCCGCGCGCGTCGACAAGAAGAAGGTCGACATGGTCGACTTCAACTACGCCAAGGACAAGGTCCTCATGGGCGCCGAGCGGAAGTCGATGGTCATGTCGGACGAGGAGAAGCGCGTCACGGCGTACCACGAGGGAGGCCACGCGCTCATCGCCTCCTTCGAGGAGCACACGGACCCGCTCCACAAGGTCACGATCATCCCGCGCGGGCGCGCCCTGGGCCTCACGCAGCAGCTCCCGCTCGAGGACAAGTACACGTACTCGAAGGAGTACATCGAGGCCGAGCTCACCGTCATGATGGGGGGCCGCCTCGCCGAGGAAGTCTGCATCGGCCGCGTCACGACCGGCGCCTCGAACGACTTCGAGAAGGCCACCGAGATGGCGCACCGCATGGTCTGCGAGTGGGGCATGAGCGAGCTCGGCCCTCTCTCGTTCGGCCGGCCAGAGGGAGAGGTCTTCCTGGGCCGCGACTTCGCCAGGCAGCCCGACTACTCCGAGGACACGGCGCGGAAGATCGACGCCGAGGTGAACCGCATCGTGACGGCCTCGTACACGCGCGGGAAGAAGATCATCGTCGAGCACCGCGCCGCGCTCGAGGAAATCGCCAAGCAGCTCCTCGAGCGGGAGTCGCTGGACGGCGAGGAGATCTACGCGATCATCAAGCGCGTTACCGGGCACGAGGTCGCGAAGCGCCCGCCCGTGAAGCCCGAGCCGCCGAAGCCCACCGCGCCCGCCACCGTCACGCAGAAGGACGAAGGCGCTGCGCCGGCGCCCGGGGGACTGGTCCCGATCCCGGTCTGAGCGTCGCGCGCGCGACGGCGGCCATTTAAGGCTTTCTGCGAATGGTAATAGGGCTGGGCCACGGGCCGTTGCTTCGACGTCGCCCGAGCTCGTCCTAACCTTTCTAAGAAGAATCTCTTCGGCCTGCCGCCGATGATGCATTTGCATCGACGGCGAGAGCCCGGGCTCCGCCCTACTTTGAGGGTGGGCAGGTCCGCGTCACCGAAGGGGACCCGTCGCCCGCGAAAGGAGCCCCCTGATGAACACGCTCTGGATCGTCGTGATCGCGACGGTCGTCATCTACCTGGCCTACAACTTCTACGCGCGGAAGATTGACCGGGACATCATCAAATCCGACGCGCGGAAGGCGACGCCGGCCACGATGTACATGGATGGCGTGGACTTCATGCCCACGAGCAAGAACGTCCTCTACGGCTACCACTTCAAGTCCATTGCCGCGGCGGGCCCGATCGTCGGCCCCATCACGGCGGCGAATCTGTGGGGGTGGTTCCCGTCCCTCCTGTGGCTCGTCATCGGGGTGAGCTTCATCGGATGGGTCAGCGACTACTCCGCGATCATGGTCTCGGTCCGGAACGACGGGAACAGCCTGAGCGCGATCTCGCACAAGCTCATCGCCCCGCGCACGCGGACGATCCTCTTCATCTTCATCTTCTTCTACCTGATGCTCCTCGCCGGAGCGTTCGTCGGAATCCTCGCGGCGATCCTCTCCGCCCGCCCGGACGTGCCCTTCGGAATCATCACCCTGGCTCTCATGGGGCTCCTCGCGGGCCAGATGATGTACCGCTGGAAGATGAACCTGATCCTCGTCACGGCGATCGTCGTGGCCGTGACCCTCGGCGCGATGGCGCTCGGGCCGTGGGGCCAGACGAAGAACGACAAGGGAGCTCTCGTGCAGGGACCGGTCGGCGCGGCGGTCGTCTCGCTGAACGCTTCCGTCGACAACCTGAACGCCAGGCAGCCGATCCTCTCCCTCGAGGATCCGACGAACGCGGACCCGCGCATTCCGGCTCCCGGGCCGGACGGCAAGCGTCCGACCACGGCAGCCTACGACGCGGCCACGAGGCAGATCCGGACGCTTCCGAACTACCTCCTCTGGATGGTCTTCCTCTTCGCCTTCTCCTATTGCGGCGCGAACATGCCCATCTGGCGGTTCGCCCAGCCCGTCAACTACATCGGCTTCTGGGTCATGCTGATCACGATCGTCCTCTCGGCCATCGGCGCTGTCGTCGCCCCTCTGACGGGCGTCCTGGACGCGGGCGGGAAGGCGATCGGCGCCTTCGCCCTCACGGCCGTCAAGGACCTCGGCTTCACGGCTCCGGCCAAGCCGTTCACGGCGTGGCAGCCGCTCTGGCCGATGCTCTTCGTGACGATCGCCTGCGGCGCGATCTCCGGCTGGCACGCGCTCGTCGGCTCGGTCGGGACGGCACGGCAGCTCGAGTACGAGACCGACGGCCTCCCGGTCGGCGGCGGCTCGATGTTCGGCGAGTACACGCTCGCCCTCCTTTCGCTCGTGGCCGTCTCCATCGCGGGCGTCGGAGGCGGCGGCGGCAGGTTCGCCGCAGGCGTCGGGAAGCTGATCTACGCCGGCACCTTCAAGGCGATTCCCGAGGTTTTCGGCACCGCGCTCGGGTTCGGCGCCTTCGTCGTCATCGTCCTGACGGTGACGCAGCTCGTCTTCCGCGTCATGCGCGTCACGCTCACCGAGTGGGCGGGCGAGGCGATTCCGCTCGTGCGCAACATGCACGTCTCGAGCATCATCTCGATGCTGCTGACGCTCGCCCTCGTCCTGACGGGCACCTGGGTCTACCTGTGGCAGATGTTCGGCGCGTCGAACCAGCTCATGGCGGCGCTGAGCCTCCTCGTCGTGACCGTCTGGCTCAAGTCGGAGAAGCGGAATCCGAGCTACGCGCTCTACCCGATGCTCTTCATGTACGTCACGACGCTCTTCGCCACGGCCGTCACGGCACGCAACCTCTACGTGACGATCGCGGCAAACCCGGCGATGACCGGGCTCCCGGTCGCGGGCGCCTGGGCGATGATCGTCCTCGCGGGTCTTCTCATCGTCGCGGCGCTCTTCATCGGATGGGACGGCCTGAAGGCCTACAGGAAGTACAGCGCGGCGCCGGTTCCGAAGCCAGTCGTCGCGGCGGCGGCCTAGGAGGGTCCGCGAGCCCGGAGCGCGAGAACGAGAACGACCTTCTTCGGGGCCGGCGCGAAGTCTTCCGGCCGCCTGGAGAAGCCGTCGAAGAACGCGAGGGACAGGCGGTCTTCCTCCCGCTTGAAGATCACCCATCCCCCGCGTTCCCGCGAGGGCGGCACCGCGGCGAGCAGAAAAGAGTCTGGCGCGGCCGGATCGACGGCGAGAGTAAAACTGGCCGTCTCTCCGATTCCGTTCGTCGCGACGAGCTTTCCGTCATGGAACGTCCAGGTGCCGCTCGAGAACTTTCGATCGGGAATGGCCAGGCCGTTCACCGTGGCGCTGCGCAGATCCCAGGTCCCGTCGAGGAGACGAAGGACGACACGCGCGCCGCCTGCGTCCGGCGAAACCGCGGTCACGACGTTCGTCGGCGCCGACGGCGGTCCCAGAGTCCCCGCGAGGGAGTCCGCCTCGGCCGGCTGGAGACCGGCGATCACGAGGACTCCATTCGTGATCCCCGCGACGACGACGGGCGCGGCGCGAAGCCGGCCAGCCACCACGATGCCGAAACGCCGCCCCACGTTTCGCGACGTCGCCTCGGCGAGCTTGCGCGTGCCGTCCGGCGTCAATACGAGCCGGATCTCTCCGCCTCCCCCCGGACCGCGTACCGCGTCGGCATTCGCTACAGCCGTTTCATCCAGCAGGGCGGCGGAATCCAGGGCGATCTCCTCGGCGCCGCCTCCGGGCAGGGCGAGGCGCCATATCCTCGAGCCGGGAGCGCCGGCCGACGTGACGAGATGGACGCCGAAGGAGCCGCCCGCCGCGGCGGCAGCGGATGAAAACGAAAAAATCGCAGCGCAAAGGGCTCGTCTCACGTCGGGTTCCTAGGTCCGAAGCGCGCGCTCGCCGATCGTTCGCACCGCCGCGAAGACTTCCTCCGCGGGAGCGGACGCGGCGGGCAGGTCGACGTGGAGCTGCAGGTGAGGCTCGGTCCGGCGCACCGACAGGCGCCGGACCGTGAGGCCTCCGCCGCGGGCGAGCTCCAGGAGATCGTCGGCGAGAGGCAGCGTGCCCTCGACCTTGTAATAGACCGGCCGCGCGCCGCTTGCCGGGGCCTCGCGCACGGACCAGCGCTCCGAGCCCATGCGGCGGAGTGCATCGCGTCCCGCGAAGCTCTTGCGGTCGAGCGCCTCGAGATCGCCGTGCGGCGCGCGTCGCAGGCGCGCGCGGAGAATGAGCGCGTCGCGCCGGCCGCGGCTCCTCGAAAAACCCCAGAGCCACGGGACGTCGCGCGGCTCGAGGAAGATCACGAGCGTCACTTCCTCGAACGGGGCCTTGGGCTTCACGAGGGAGAGCTCGACCGCCGTCGTCCCGAGCCAGCGGACCGTCGTCCTCTCGCAGAGGAGGTGAAGCCCTCCCTGCATCCAGCGGAGAGTGGCCTTTCCCTTCCGCACGTTCCAGATGCTCCCGGCCGCGAACCACACCATGACGAGCGCGACCAGGAGCATGAGCGGCGTGGACAGGTGGGACCTCCCGGCGATCTCTTCGCCGGCCGGAGACGATAGCAGAGCGTCCCAAACGTGCTAGGGTTCTCTCGAGTGGAAACGCGCGGCAGCCGGGGAAAAGCGATCCGGGAGTTCCTGTACGGGATGTTCGGCTACGAGCACGCGCAGCAGGCGCTCGAGATCCGCGCCTCCATGGAGTCTCTCTTCATGGTCGTCACGTTCGGCGACATGCTCGGCGTTCCGGTGATGCCCCCGTATTACAGCCTCCGACTCCTGCCGCACATCGTCGGCAGCCTCGAGACCTGGAAGCGGCGCACGCTTCGCGAGCGGCAGTTCGGCGACGGCCACGACCAGCATCTGCACGGGGTCTGAGAGCGGCTTTTTTCCCCGTCAAGATCGAGGAAGCGCCGGCGAGTCTCGCGACATCGCCGGCGTTGCCGTCTCCGGGCCACATTTCATTAATGCATCTGCATCGCGCCCGGCGGCGCCGGTTGTCCTACCTTTTAGTGGGCCGGGTCGCGTCCGGCAGCGAGAGGAGAAGACGGTGTCCGACAAGAACAAAGTCGTCAGGCCGGGCGGCTTCAAGGGACTCTGGCACGGCTTCAAGGAAACCATCTACGGCATGTCCGCTCACGACATGAGCCGGGCGGCGCTCCGGACGCGGGCCTCCATGGAGCACCTGTTCATCCTGATCACGATGGGAGACCTGCTCGGGATTCCCATTCTCCCGCCGTACTACAGCCTTCGGCTCCTTCCCCACGTCGTTCCGCAGATCGCGACGTGGAAGCGCCGGATGCTCCGGGAGAAGGACGTCTCCGACGCGATGTTCTGAGGTCTTCCCGGAAAAAAGAGCCGTCGAGAAGGAGAACGCATCATGGGGATGAAAGAGGTCTTCGAGCAGAACCCCGGCCGCCGGTACATCATGTTCGGCGGCAAGGGCGGCCTGGGTAAAACGACGTTCTCGGCCGCGACGGCCTACTGGCTCGCGAAGCAGGGCAAGAAGGTCCTCGTCTTCTCCGTCGATCCCCAGGCCTCGCTCACCGACATCTTCCAGAAGGACATCTTCGGCAAGGGCCCGGTGAAGATCATGGAGAACCTGTGGGCGCAGGAGATCGACGCCGACAGCCACATCAAGGCCTACCAGGAGGAGATCCGCAAGAAGATCCGGGACATGTACGGTCTCGAGAAGGTGCCCGAGGAGATCGAGAGTTACATCCAGGCCGCCAGCGCCGAGCCGGCCATGGAGGAGAGCGCGATCTTCGACGCCGTGGTGGACGTCGTCGTCCAGGAGAACTACGACTACTACATCTACGACCTCGTCCCGCTCGGCCACGCGCTCTACTACCTCAGCATGGCGAAGGTCTACGACGAGTGGATCAACAAGGTGACGAAGCTGCGCGAGGACATGCGCGAGTACGAGGAGATGGTCAGCCGCCTCAAGCGCGAGAAGGAGACCGAGCAGGACGCGATCCTGAACGAGCTCGTCTACATCAAGGGACGGATCAACGCGTCTTCGAAAATCCTCACGGACAAGGACAAGACGGCGTTCTTCTTCGTCGTGACGCCCGAGGACATGATCATCGTCGACACGGAGAAGGCCGCGAAACTCTTCGCCCAGTTCGACGTCCCGATCGGCGGCTACGTCGTCAACCGCGTCATCCCTCACGAGCTGATCGACCAGAACATCCCCGACTACCTGCGCAACCGGATCCAGATGCAGGACAAGTACATCGGAAGCATCCGGACGACGTTCGGAAAGGACGTCCTCGCCTACGTGCCGGAGCTCGAGCGCGACGTTACGGGTCTTCCGATGATCGAGAAGCTCGCCGGGATCATGTACGGCAACGGAAAGCTCGGCTGAAGCCGGGGACGCGAGGAGAGAAACGGCCATGCCTGAGATCCAGACTTCCATGAGCGACTACATCAAGGACCACGCCGGCCTGAAGTACATCTTCTTCGGCGGAAAGGGCGGCGTCGGAAAGACGGTCTTCGCGGCCGCGACCGCGCTCCACAACGCCCAGCTCGGGCGCCGCACGATGCTCGCCTCGACGAACCCCGTCCACAGCCTCTCGAGCCTCCTCGGCCAGAACGTGCTCGGCAAGCACACTCCGGTCGACGGCGCTCCGAACCTGTGGGCGTACGAGATCGAGACGAAGGAGACGATCGAGCGGTCGAAGGTCGAGATCCGCGAGAAGATCAAGTGGTTCCTCAAGTTCGCCGACATCTCCACGAAGGCCGAGGATTTCGTGGAGTCGGCCACCATGAACCCCGCCTTCGAGGAGTCGGCAATGTTCGAGAACATGATCGACCTCATGTTCAAGGACGAGTACGACGTCTACGTCTTCGACACGGCGCCCACCGCGAACGCACGGCGCCTGCTCGGCATGTCCAAGGTCTACTCCCTCTGGGTCAACAAGATGCTCAAGAGCCGCGAGGAGGCGAAGACCCTCCGCGAGCTGCTCTCCTTCACCAAGAAGAAGGAGGAGGACCCGCTCATGGCGTACCTCCTTTCCTTCCGCGACCGGATGGAGCACGGACGCGTGCTCCTCACCGACCCGGCCAAGACGTCGTTCTTCTTCGTGACGCTCCCCGAGGCGCTTCCGATCGCCGTCATCACGCGCTTCATCCAGTGGTTCCACGATTTCGGCATCCCCGTAGGGGGCGTCCTCGTCAACATGCTGATCGACAAGGCCTCCGTCGGCGCCGGGGCGGCCGACTTCGTGAAGAACCGCGTCGCGATGCAGGACGAGCACATGAAGACCGTCTGGCAGAAGTTCGACGGCAGCGTCCGCGCCATCGTCCCGCTCTACGAGACGGAGATCCGCGGCGTCCCGATGCTCAAGCGGCTCGGCGACGCGATGTTCGCGGAACCGGTGGAGGCCGTCCTTTCCGGCTCCCGCTAGAGGAGGCGGCCGAACGCCGGGCGGACGCCGAACCGGCACGGTTCTGCGGAACAAGCACCCCCTCCTGGAGACGGTTTCAAGGGGTCTTTTTCGCCCTCCGGCGCGCATGCAGATGAATCATTGCTTGCGGTCTTCGGCGCCACCAGTTTGACCCTGCGGCTTTCTGTTCTTCGCCAGGAACCGCGGGGTTAATTCATGCCCCGCGCAGGACACCGGCGGGAGCTCCCTTCAACGCCGAGGTCCACCAGTGGACCTACGACGCCATCGGGAATAGGCTGACGAGCCAGGTGAACGCCGCGATCAAGACCTACACGTACGAGAAGATCGGCGCGAACCCGAAGAACGCGCAGAAGCTGATGAACGATGGGACGAACGCTTACGCCTACGACTTCAACGGAAGTCAGACGTCACGGACGGGCTTCGGCTTCGTGAACGACCCCGACAACCGCCTGAGCTCCATCACCGGCGGAACCGCCGCGAGCTACACGTACGACTACCAGGGGCGGAGGACCTCGAAGACGGTCGCAGGCGTGACGACGAAGTACCTGTACGACGGCCTGAATCTGATCAGAGAAGCCAAAGCAGGCGTGAACACCGACTACGCCTTCGGCCCCTCAATCGATGAACCACTGGCCCTCTATGCCTCGGGCGCCGTCAGTTACTTGAACGCGGACGGGCTTGGCAGCATCGTGGCGACGAACTCGACTGCAGGAACGGTCACGCACAGCTCGATCTTTGACGCGTGGGGCGCGGTGAAGGGCGAGACGGGCACACGGATTCATTCCTTCACCTATACGGGGAGGGAGACGGGAGAGGCCGGGCTACATTTCTATAGGGCACGGGTGATGCAGCCGGGCGTCGGACGCCTGACTCAAGAGGATCCGTTGGGTTTGGGCCCGAGCGTTTATGCGTATGCCTTCAACGACCCTGCTCGCCTTCTCGACCCGCTGGGCGCGGCGGGCGAGGCGCTCGACTTCTCGCCAGACAAAGGCCACCACTTCTTCCCCCGAGCTGAGTGGGGGAAAGTGCCCGGCCTTTCACAAGAGGCAAAAGACATCTTCGACCATACCAAAACAGGCGGCAAGCTTCCCACTGATATTCACTACTGGAACGGCCCGAACGGTGTGCATGGTCAATACAGCACTGCGACCCGCGAGCTCTTCGACGAGTTCGTTAAGTCGCGCGGAATCGACCCTACGAAGATGACCCGCGCGGAAGCCGAGGAGTTTATTCGGACGATAATCAACTCTCGGCGCGGCCCGATTAGGAGGCTGCTCGACCCAATTCGGCGCTGGATGCGGGCGAATCGGCTACGCGGGAAGACCTTCTGCTTCGGCCCGGTCGATTTCGGCCTCGCGATCGCCGAGATGCTCTTGGAGGACCAGGAAGAGAGTCAACTCGACTCTGATTACATTCGCTGGAAGTACTTCCACGGGCCAATGCCGGGCGGCGCAGCTGGAGCGATTTACTGATGCTGGACAACGGGTTCGTACTCACCTACGGGCCGGGTTTGCGTGGGCCTCATCGATTTTGTGGCGTTAACGAGACCGCCGATGCCCAGTGTCCGAACTGTAAGAGGCCGCTTCTGCAGCTCTTCGTATTCGACATGAACGACCGACCGTTGGAGTCGCTGGGGCACGCGCTCTCGGCTGACCGGCTCCCACTTCATTGGTGCTGGACGTGCGACATTCTCAGGGGGCCGCTAACCTACGAGTTGCTGGACCGGGGTCGACGCATCAGGCTATTGACCTACAACCACGGGCGCTTCCAACCGGATACTCCGTACCCGGACTATCCGATCTACTTCCCAGGCACCGATTCGGGACTCGAGGAGATTCCAGCCGTCGTGAGCGGGCAGGTTAGGAACCTCAATCGACGGGAAATCCGGCTCAGTACTGTTGATGGCGAAGCGTGGGCTAGACCTAGGCATCAGCTCGGGGGGGAGCCGTTCTTTTCAGGTGGCCTACCCGGCCGGCGCGTTTGTCAGCAGTGCGGAGCCGAGATGGAGTTGCTCGGGGCCGTTGCAGACAAATGCACGGACGCCCGCGGCTTCGCCTCGAATGAGTTCGTCCAGTTGCTCTTCTGGGTCTGCCCGCCTTGCCGGATCCTGCGTGGGGAACAGGATCTAGAGTAGCGGCCCGCTGGGCACGTCGCGTGCGGAAGCAAGCGTGCGGTGAGCGCACCCTGGCGCACGCGCCGCGCCCGCTACCGACTCGCACGATCGTGAGCTGATCGCGACGGCCGCGCTTCGAAGAGCACGACCGGAGAGAGCGCCCGCCCGCGGCTCCGGCGAGAGGGCAGGAGGTGCCGGGCGCGGGGCAGCGCGCGTGCCCGTAGCCTCTTCCCCGGCCCTTCTCCCGGCACGCGCGCTGCGAAGCCCGCTGGCCGATATTTCGCGCAAATATCGTCCCCGGCGCTTGCGCTTTTTTCCGCGTCGCTCACGCGCCGCGTGGCAGCCCTCTCGCCTCCGGGCTCGCGGTAGCTCGCCTTCAACGTAACGTCGAACGCTACGTTAAACCGCGGCGGGCGTAGCGAGCGCGCGACGAAGATCGCGCGAGTTCTCGGAAGTGAAGGCCTGGCACGCCGCGTGCTGGTTTTCCGCCTCGCGCCAGGCGGGGACACGCGCTGGCATCGACGGACGGTCAGTCGGGACCACGGGGATTCTCTACGGTGGCCCTCGAAGGGACGACCCTTCGCCGGCGGACAGTTCCGGGCGAAGACACGGTCAGGATCGTCCCGGAGTGATCCGCGGCATCCTGAGGCTCATCGCGTAGGATGCGGAGCGTCCATGCCGCCCGGAGCCTTTCTCAGCGAAGGAGTCGCCATGAAGAAACTGCTAGCTCTTATCGCCGCGACCTTCATTCTCGTCGGCTTCTCGGCCTCGGCGGACGACAGCGATGCCGTCGCTCAAGCCCAGATTGCCGCAAAGAGCTGGCTGGCGCTCACGGATGGCGCCAAGTACGGTAAGAGCTGGGACGACGCGGCGTCCGTCTTCAAGGCCGCCGTCACGAAGGCAGACTGGGAGAAAGCCATCAAGGGCGTCCGCGCGCCGCTCGGCGCGATGAAGGCGCGAAAGGTCAAGTCGGCCACCTTCACGCGCACTCTTCCTGGCGCCCCGGATGGGGAGTACGTCGTCATTCAATTCGACTCGCAGTTCGAGAACAAGGCCGCCGCGATCGAGACGATCACGCCCATGCGCGACAAGGACGGCGCCTGGAGGGTTTCCGGCTACTACATCAAGTAGGCGGAGCTAGTCGACCTCCCGTGGGGAATGCGGGAGTTCGGCGTCCGCGCGCCGGACGGACATGGATCATGTTCGGTCAGGAGTTAAGGAGAGGTTGATATCGTCGGACGGCCGGCAGGAGGACAGGATGGCGCGGATCGCGTTTCGCTACTGTGCCTATTGAGTTTCGGGTTTGCATGCCGTCCGTGTGGCGGCACGGATTCGAAAAGAGCTGAAGACCGAGGTCGAGATGGTTCACGGCCGCTACGGTGAATTCAAGGTTCTCGTGGATGGAGATAGCGTGATCGATGGCGGCGCGCTCGCCGTGTTGGGCGTTCTGCCATCTGGCCGGAAGATCGTCGATGCTGTCCGGGCGCGCCTGGGAGATCGCTTGTGAGCGCAAAATTTCTCATCGAAGTTCCGCACGAAGGAAACATGGTGGTCTGCGCTCGGGCCGTCGAAGTCTTCCTCACGAGCGGCTCCCATTTCCTCAGCCATGCAGACTGGGGATGCAAGGACGGGGTGCACAAGGCGTGGATCGTGGTGGAGGTCGACAGCAAGGACGAGGCCCGGGGCATCGTCCCACCGGCGTTCCGCGCCGAGGCGAACATCGTCCAGCTCAACGCGTTCACGTTGAAGGAAATCGACGAAATCCTTCAGCATCACCAGGCCTAACCATCCGGGCCCTCCGAAGCCGGGCAGGTGATTCCATGCCAGCCAGCCGCAAGCCGCCGAAAGACATCGACGAATACATCGCGGCCTCCTCTCCCGAGGTAAGGGCGATTCTCACGCGAATATGGTCGACGATCCGCAAGGCGGCACCGGGCGCCCAGGAGATGATCAGCTATCGGATGCCGGCGTTCACGCAGAAGGGCGTCCTGGTGTACTTCGCCGCCTTCAAGAACCACATCGGCTTCTATCCCCCGGTGAGGGGCGATGCGAGACTGAAAAAAGCTGTTTCGCGCTATGCGGGAGAAAAAGGCAATCTGCGATTTCCGCTCGACCAACCGATGCCCTATGGCCTGATCCAGAGGATCGTGAAGCTTCGCGTGAAGCAGAACCTCGCGAGGGCGGCTTCCAGGGGAAAGGAGGCTAAGGGCTAGCTCCAGTCCCGCCGTCTCTCCCAGATCCCGTCCGCCGCGCGGAGCGCCAGGGCGCCGATCGTGTTCGTGGGATTGACGGCGGCGCTCGTGACGAAGGAGCTGCCGTCGACGACGTAGAGATTCGGCACGTCGTGCGCGCGGTTCCATGCGTTCACGACGCTGTGCCGCGGGTCGTTTCCCATCCGGGCCGTGCCCATGAGATGCGCGAAGACGTTCGGGCCGGGCACCTGCAGAGTTTCCACGGCGCCCGCCGCCTCCAGCACCTGCCGCGCGCGCGCGACCCCGTGGTCGAGCATGCGGAGCGTGTTCTGTGAATAGCGGTACGTGACCTTCGCCGCCGGCATGCCGTGGAGGTCGTGCTCTTTCGAATCGAGCGTGACGCGATTCGCCTCCTCCGGCAGGTCCTCGCTCATGATCGCGATGCCGATCGTGTGCGCGAAGCGGCGCCGCATCTCGCGGTGATGCGCCGCGCCCCAGGGGACCGGCTTCGCGTCGCCCCACGCCTGGCTCAAGGGACCATACGGCCCATACACGACCAGCGAGTAGCCGCGCGTGAAGCCGCGGCGCGTGTCGGTTTCGTAGAACTCCTGGCTGAAGCACGGATTCGAGGCGATGCCCACGTGGCCGTCGAGGCGCTCCGGGAAGATCCCCTCGACGTAATGGCTCGGATGGACCATGTAGCGGCGGCCGAGGAGGCCGCTGGAGTTCGCGAGACCCTGCGGAAAGAGCTTCGAGCGGGAGTTCAGGAGCAGACGCGGCGTGCCGATGCCGTTGCAGCAGACGACGACGACGCGCCCCCGCTGCTCGTGGAGGGCGCCCGAGCGGTCGTGGTAGAGGACGCCGCGCGCGCGGCCGGCGGCGTCGGTCGTAACCTCGCGGACGCGCGCCCACGTCGTGATCCTCGCCCCCTCGGCCAGCGCTTTCGGCCAGTACGTGAGATCCACCGAAGCCTTCGCCCTCCGGGGACAGCCGAAGTTGCAGCGGCCCCGGCCGTCGCAGCCGAGCCGGCCGTCGGCATCGCGCGAGAGGATCGCGTTGTCGGAAGGCCACCAGTGCCAGCCGAGCTTCTCGAAACCGCGCACCACGACTTCTCCGCGTTTTCCGAGGCCGAGCGGAGGATGCGGGCGAGGCGCGCGCGGAGGGTTCGCGGGATCGCCCGCGAGACCCGACACGCCCATCATGCGGTCGTTGAGGTCGTAGTAGCGCTCGAGGTCCGCGTAGCCCAGCGGCCAGTCGTCCCCGACGCCGTCGAGAGACCGCACGCGGAAATCCGCGGGGTGCAAGCGCGGAAAATGACCTTCCCAGTGGATCGTGCTCCCCCCGACGCCGTTGAACATCACGATCTGCGAGGGGGTGAGGCCTTCCGTCGTCACCGGGTAGTCCTCCGCGAGGCGGCGGACGTTCGGGCTGAACGTGGAGCGTCCCCGCCGGAGGAATACCTCGACGTCGCGCTGCGACGAGGGGAGCGCGTCGCGCGCGATCCAGTCGCCCTGCTCGAGACAGACGACGCGAGCGCCGCTCGCGGCGAGACGCCAGGAGAGCGCCGCGCCGGCGGCACCCGACCCGACGACGACGACGTCCGCGATCTCGCCCGCCATCAGGTGACCTTGCGATAGAGCGGCGACAGCGCCCGGACGCGCTCGACCGCCGTCTCGTCGAAGGGCGGGATGCCCGGCCCCGGGCGGTCCGGCCCGTAGAACTCGAAGCCCAGCCGTTTCCAGACTTCGGGACGCGTGTAGTAGCCCTCGTAGACGAAATCCCGAAGGGTCTCGAACATCGCGGGCTCCTTCGTCTCGAGCTCCGCCAGGGCGCGCGCACGGCGCTCGCCCGAAAGAGAGGCGAACCCGGACGGCTGTGCGCGCTTTTCGAGCGCGGTCGCGGCGCGCCGAAGCTGCAGCCTGACGTCCGCGTCGCGCGACGCGACGAGCTCGAGGTAGGCGTAAACCCCGGCCTCCCCCGCCGCCGGCATCCCTCCTTCGGCCGGCACGATCGCGTCCATGGCCGCGCGCAGGACCGCGCCGAGCGCCTCCGGCCACGCGGAAGAGGCGTCGGGGCGCGCCGCGAGAGGCGCCGCGACCGCGCGCACCGCACCGCTCGCGGCGGCCGTTCCGGCAGCCGCCGCCGTCAGGAATCTCCGCCGCGTCCAGTCGCGCATCAGGTGCGAGATGATAGGCCGTGATGCGACTTTTCAGCTTCTCTCCTGCTCCCGGCGAAAGTATTCGCGTGGGGGCGTTCTCTCCCGGGGGCCGTGTCCTCGATCTCGGCGCGGAAGCGCGGAGGCGGAACGTCCCTCTCTCCTTCGATCCCGCCGAGATGCTTTCCCTGATCGCCGCGGGCGAGAAGGCGCTCGCCGAGGTCCGGTCGCTCGTGGACGGCTCCGCGGACGGCGGACCGCGCGTCGAGGAGGTGCATCTTTCGGCGCCGATCCCGGTCCCGCGCCGGAACGTTCATTGCGTCGGCTGGAACTACGTCGAGCACTTCGAGGAAGGCAAGTCCCTGAGGGATTCGGGCCAGACGCTGCCCGAGCATCCCGTCTTCTTCACGAAGGGCACGAACGCCGTCAACGGCCCGCACGATCCGATTCCCTACGATCCGAAGGTGTCGACGGCGATCGACTGGGAAGTCGAGCTCGCGGTGATCGTCGGACGGCGCGGCAAGAACCTTTCCGAAGAGGAGGCGATGCGCCACGTTTTCGGGTTCTGCGTCCTCAACGACACGACCGCCCGCGACATCCAGCAGAAAAAGCACGGCGGCCAGTGGTGGAAGGGCAAGAGCCTGGACGGCCACGCGCCGATGGGCCCCTGGATCGTCACGGCGGACGGGTTCGACTGGGCATCCCGACGGCTCGTCTCGCGCGTCAACGGCGTCGTGAAGCAGGACGGGAACACGAGCCAGATGTACTTCAAGGTCCCGCGCCTCCTCGCGGAGCTCTCCCTCGGGCTGACGCTCGAGCCCGGAGACATCCTGGCGACCGGGACGCCGCCGGGCATCGGACACGCGTGCAAGCCGCCTGAATACCTGAAGCCGGGCGACGTCCTCGAGTCCGAGATCGAAGGCATCGGCGTCCTGAGAAATCCAATCCAGGCGATCTGAAGAGGACGGCGGCCTATCCCGCCTTCGTGGCCGCCGAAAGGGCAGCCGTGGCGGTGTCATGCACGGGCGTTTCCACGCCGGCCGCGCGGCCGAGCCGGGAGACGGCTCCGCTGAGGTCGTCCAGCTCCGTGAGTCCGCCTCTCTCCAGGTCGACGAGGAAGCTGGGCTTGATGGCAGGACCTATGGAGTCGATGAAGGAGAGAATCTTCGAAGCCTCGTCGTCGTCGAGCCGGAGTCCGCGAGCGCGCGCCACCGCCAGCACCTCCTTCGCGGCCCTCTCGAGGAGGAGCCGGCCGTAAGGAGCGTCGCGCACGGGTCCGAGGGGCGCGCGCGCCAGGCCGCAAGCCGCCGCCGTGGAGGAGATGAACGCGAACTTCCGCCACAGGTCGGCCTCGATGTCCTCGGAGACTCGCGCCTCGGCGCCCGCCTGCTGAAATGCATCGACGATCCGCCGAACCCGCTCGGACGATTTGCCCGCGCACTCTCCGATCGCCACCCTTTGGAACGGGCTCTTTCGCTCGACGACCCCGGGCCCGACCTTGACGACGCTGACCTGCGTCAGGCCGCCGAGAATCTGACTCTCGGGCACGCCGCTCTCGACGAGCCGATCCATCGCCTCCACGCCGTTCAGGAGGGGCAGGATCGCGGCGCCCGAAGCGGCGAGAAGCCGGGCTGCCGGCGCGATCTCCTGGAGCGAATACGTCTTCACGGCCACGATCGCAACGTCGCGGGTGCCGAACGTCTTCGGGTCGTCGGAGGCCTCCACCGCGACCGTGAATCCCCCTTCCGGAGTCCGCACCTCGAGGCCGCGCGCCCTCAGCGCGTCCAGATGCGCGCCGCGCGCGAGAAACGCGACGGCGTGACCGGCGCGGGCGAGAGTGCCGCCGTAATAGCCACCGACGCCGCCTGCTCCGAGGACCGCGATCCGCACGAGGCGAGTGTATTCCACGGGCCGCCGGACATAATCGAAGCGTGAACGCCACGATTCCGTTGACCGAGGCGCGGATGCTGAGCTTCGGCCTTCTTCCGGGCGTCATGGCGATCCTGAACGTCACGCCCGATTCCTTCAGCGACGGCGGGCGCTTCGCGAGCGCGGAGGCGGCCGGAGAAGAAGGCGTCCGGTTCGCCGAGCTGGGCGCCTCGATTCTCGACGTGGGGGGCGAGAGCACGCGCCCCAGAGGCAGCGCATACGGAGAGGGCGCAAGAGAGATTTCTGCGAGTGAGGAAGAGGGTCGCGTCCTGCCCGTCCTCTCTTACCTTCGCAGAAATCTTCCGTCCTTCCCCCTCTCGGTCGACACGCGGCGCGCCTCCGTGGCGCGCGCGGCGCTCGACGCGGGCGCAGACATGGTCAACATCGTCACCGGTCTCGATGCGTCCGATGAAATGCTCTCCGCGATCGCCACCGCAGGCGCGGCCGTCATCCTGAATCACTGCCGCGGAACCCCGCGGACCACCTTCGAAGAATCTTCTTTCACCGACGTCATTGCCGACGTTGCCTCGGACCTTCGCACCGCCCGTGAGCGCGCGATCTCCTCCGGAATTTCCGAGCAAAAGATCTTTCTCGACCCCGGCTTCGGATTCGGCAAGACGCCCGAGCAGAACTTCGCGCTCCTCGGCGCTCTCGATCGGCTCGCGCCGCCCGGCGTCCCGCTCGTCGTCGGCGCGTCGCGCAAGGCGTTCCTCGGAACGGTCGCTGGAACGCCCGTCACGGACCGCCTCCCGGAATCGCTCGCGGCCGCGGCCGTCTGCGCTCGGGCCGCGCGCACGCGGCCCGTTCTCGTGCGCGTCCACGACGTCGGCGAGACCGTCCGGTTCCTCGCGACCCTCGGGCGAGCGGGCCGTCCCGCACTCACGTAACATCGCACGGGGAATGCGCACACTTTTCGGCACGGACGGAATCCGCGGCGAGGCGGGGTCTCCACCCCTCGACGAGGGAACGGTTTCCAGGGTCGGCGCCGCGCTCGTCGCGGCGCTCGTGGACGCCGAAATGGGGCCGCCGATCTCCGTCGTGGTCGGCTGCGACACCCGTGCGTCTTCGCCCGAGATCGTGCGCGCCCTCGCGGGCGGCGTCGCGGCCTCCGGTGGCCGAACGCGTTTCGCGGGCGTCGTTCCCACGCCCGCCGTCGCCTGGCTCGTGACGCTCACGGACGCCGACGCCGGGGTCGTCGTGTCGGCGTCTCATAATCCGTGGAAGGACAACGGCATCAAGATCTTCTCCGGCGAGGGCCGCAAGCTGCCCGACGCCGTGGAGCTGGGTATCGAGCGCCGCATCGAGACGTCCGCCGCGGCTCCTCCCGCCGACGTCCATCGCGAGCTCCTCCTCGGAGCGGACTACGTCGCGCACCTCGTCCGGAGCCTTCCCCACCGGCTCGACGGCCTCGAGGTCGTGATCGACGCCGCGCACGGGGCGGCCTTCGAAGTCGCGCCCGCCGCGTTCCGCGCCGCGGGAGCGGAAGTCGTCGCGCGAAACGTCGCGCCGGACGGCCGGAACATCAACGATGGCTGCGGCGCCCTGCACCCCGAGGGCATGGCGCGTGCCGTCGTCGAAACCGGAGCGAGCCTCGGGATCGCCCTCGACGGCGACGCGGACCGGATCATCGTCGCCGACGACACGGGAACGCTCCTCGACGGCGACGACGTGCTCTACCTCTGGACGCTCGAGCTCGAGCGCGAGGGCCGCAAGCCCGAGGCCGTCGTGGGAACGGTCATGTCGAACTGGGGGCTGGAGCAGGCTCTGAGGGAGAGGGGCGTTCGGCTCATCCGTGCCGCCGTCGGCGACCGCTACGTCGTCGAGGAGATGGAGAAGACCGGCGCGCTCCTCGGGGGAGAGCCGTCAGGCCATCTCATCCGCTCCGACCTGACGACGACAGGAGACGGCACGCTCACGGGCCTTCACATCGCCGCGCTCGTCGCGGCATCGGGCCGGCCGCTCTCGGCTCAGCCGCGCTTCACCCATACGCCGCAGGTCCTCAAGAACGTCAGGGTCCGCGAGAAGACGCCGTTCGAGGCGATCCCCGGGTTCGCGGCGCGGCGGCGCGTCGCCGAGGAGCGCCTCGCCGGCAACGGGAGGCTCCTCCTGAGGTACTCCGGCACGGAGGCGCTCGCCCGCGTCATGGTGGAGGGCGCGGACGCCGCCCTCGTCGATTCGGTCGCGAAGGACCTCGCCGACGCACTTCGCGAGAGCGTCGGATCGTGAGCCGGGGACTCCCTCTCGAGCCTTCGGACGACGAGCTGCGCCGCCTCTTCGACGAGGCCGTCCGGCGCGTCGTCGCGCACATCGGCTCGCTCGCCGACCAGCCTGCCGACGGGTCGGCCGGGGCCGCGGCGCTCGCACGCACCCTGATCGAACGCGTGGCTCCGGAGGAGGGCAAGCCGGCGGGGCCGCTTCTCGATCTCCTGTTCGAGAAGGCGATTCCCGCGAGCTTCAACAATGCCGGCCCGGGATTCCTCGCTTACATCCCCGGGGGCGGGCAGCCGTACGCGGCGGTCGCGGACCTGATCTCCGCCGGCGTGAACCGCTACGTGGGCGTCTTCGCGCCGGCGCCGGCGCTCGTCCAGCTCGAGACGAACGTGGTCCGCTGGTTCGCGCGCGCCGTCGGCTATCCCCCGAGCGCCGGCGGATTCCTGACGACGGGCGGGTCTCTCGCGAACTTCTCCGCGATCGTCGCGGCCCGGCACGAGAAGCTGCCCGAGGATTTCCTCAAGGGCACGCTCTACGTGTCGGACCAGGGCCACCACTGCATCCGCAAGGCGGCGCTACTCGCCGGCTTCCCCTCCGCGAACGTGCGCGAGATCCCCTCCGACGGCGCGTTCCGCCTCCGGCTCGACGCCCTTGCGAAGCAGGTCGCGGACGACCGGGCCGCCGGCTTCACGCCGTTCCTCGTGGCCGCGAGCGCAGGCACGACGAACACCGGCGCCGTCGACGATCTCGACGCGCTCGCCGATTTCGCCGGCCAAGAAGGCCTCTGGCTCCACACGGACGCGGCCTACGGAGGGTTCTTCGCGCTCACGTCGCGCGGCCGCGCGGTCATGAAGGGCCTCGAGCGCGCAGACTCGATCGTCCTCGATCCCCACAAGGGGCTCTTCATGCCGTACGGCACGGGCAGCCTCCTCGTGAAGGACCCCGGGACCCTGCGCCAGTCGCACAGCGTCCAGGCGCATTACATGCCGGGCATGCAGGACGACCCGGATTCCGTGGACTTCTGCGAGATCTCCCCCGAGCTCTCGCGCAACTTCCGCGGGCTCGAGGTGTGGCTCGCCGTCGAGCTCTGCGGCCTCGCGGCGTTCCGGAAGGCGCTCGACGAGAAGCTCGACCTCGCACGGGAAGCGGCCGATGCCGTGCGCGCGATCCCGGACATGAAAATCGTGGCCGAGCCGGAGCTCTCCCTTTTCGCGTTCCGGCTCGCGCCCCCGGGCGCGTCCGTCGAGGAGGCGAACCGGATGAACCGCGACTTGATGTCGCGCGTGAACGCCCGGAAGAGGGTGCTCATGACGGGCACTCTCCTCGGCGACGTCTTCGCTCTCCGCATCTGCATCCTGAACTTCCGGACGCATCGGGACCGCATCCTCATGGCCCTCGAGGACCTGCGGGCGGCCGCGCGCGAGGTCGCAGGGAATAATCCGGCCCGAAAGGGCATTTAACGGGCGTCAGGTGACCCATGAGACGACGTGATTTCCTCGCCCTGACCCTCCCCGCCCTCGCGGGCGCGGGCATTCTCGCCGCGATCGGCTCCTCCGGTCCCGAGAAGGGCCCGGCCCAGAAAGGATCCGCCATGCCGGACACCGCCACCGCCGCCGATCGGCTCCCCGACCACATCGTGAAGACCGACGCCGAGTGGAAGAAGCTCCTGACGCCCGAGCAGTACCACGTCACCCGGAACAAGGGCACGGAGCGCGCCTTCACGGGCCCGAACTGGGACAACCACGCGAAGGGCACGTACGTGTGCGTGTGCTGCGACCTGCCCCTCTTCTCGTCGGATACGAAGTTCGACTCGGGCACCGGCTGGCCGAGCTTCTGGCAGCCCCTCACGCCGAACTCCGTGAAGACGGCGGAGGACCGGAGCTTCTTCTCCGTCCGCACCGAAGTGATGTGCCGGCGCTGCGACGCCCACCTCGGCCACGTCTTCGACGACGGCCCGAAGCCCACGGGCCTGCGCTACTGCATGAACGGGACGGCGATGAAGTTCGTGGCCGCGAAGTAAGAAGCATCCGGGTCCGCGGCGCTGGCTGTCATGGTGCCGTCAACACGCGGTCGAGGGTCTTCTGGAGGTCCGTCCCGTGCAGGTCCGTGGCGAGGATCGTGCCGTCCCGATCGACGAGGATCTGCCTCGGGATCCAGAATATCTCGAACCGCTTCAGGGCGTCGCTTTTGAACTCGCCTCCCGCCCACGCGTTCATCCAGGGGAGCTTCCATTTGTCCTTGCGAAACGACGCGACGACCTCCGGCTTCTCGTCGATCGAAACGCTCAGGATCTGAAACGCCCTGGACGCGTACCGCTCGTACGCTCGATGGAGGCTGCCCATCTCGCCGACGCACGGCAGGCACCAGGTCGCCCAGAAGTCGATCAGGGTTACCTTTCCTTTGAGCGTGTCGGCGGTGAGGGAGACGTTCGAGTCGTTCAGGGAGGGGAGCGTGAAGCTTGGGATCCTCTTTCCGACCGCGATCTCGCCCCCGAGACCCGAGTCCTTTGCGTGCTTCGTCTCGGGATCATCGGGAAACTCCGCGAGGAGCCGGTCGTAGAAACGCCTGGCGACCGCCGAGTCGCCCGCGTCGCGAGCCCCCTTGAACGCCGCAGCCAGAACGATCGGGCGCACCGTCGGGTCTTTCTGCGCCTCGGCCACGTGCCACGCGTATTCCGAACCGCCGCTGACACGACTCTCCCTTAAGTGTGCGAAGGCGGAGCTCAGCACCCACGGGTTAAGCGTCCAGACGCGCGAACTCGGCGGAAGGTTCTCGAGTGCGCGGTGTGCCAGGCGGGGCTCGAGCTTGCTCCCGTAGAACTCGGTGGAGAGGATGCTCAGCGCGAGCATCTGGCGCACAAGCGGGTCTTTCTCCCGTTCCATCCGATCCGAAAGGACGGCAAGGCTGTCGGACTCCTTCCCGTGCTCCGCAGGCGCTGCTCCCCCGTTTCGAGACGCGGTATCCCGGCGGTTCATGTCGTCGTACGCCGCGGCAAGCCGGGCTGCCGGGGACGCCGGTTTGCCGAATCGGGTCTCGCCCGGCTTTGACGAGCGTTTGACCTCCAACGGCCGGAGCGTGATCCGGACCTTCCCGTCCTTTGCCGCCACGACCGAACGGTAGTCGCCGTCGCCGTCATACTCGAAGGTGTCGGCCTGCGGGCCGTTCACCCACCTGCCGCTTTTCTCGAAGCCCATCAGCTGGTACGCAATGCGGGGCTTCGCCGTCTCCAGTTCCACGGACCAGCTTCCGTCCGGCTGCTTCTCCATCGGTCGCGCAGTCTTCGGGGAAAAATCGTTGAAGTCGCCGACAACCTTGACGTCGGAGAAGTCATCAACGTATTCGTAGCTCGCGAGGCGGACATCCACTTGAAGCGTCTGGGGCGTCCCGGCAACGAACGGAATCGCGGCAGACATGTGATTGATCCCCGTAAACCGGATGAAGAAGGCCCCGGTCTCATCCGCCGACAGCCGGAACCGCCCGCGCCGGTCTGGCTCGACCGACACGTCGGGCTTGTCGTGCTGAGGTCGGGTGAGGTGGACGTGCGCGACCCTTAATGGATTTCCGTCCTGATCGAGCAGGCTTCCCCAGACGACCGTTTCTCGAGCCTTGCGACCAGCCGCGCTGGCCGGCACGCAGAGCGGGGCGCCGAGACAAAAAACGGAAAGGAAGGTGAACGCCGACTTCAGCATCGTGCTTTTCATTCTAGGAGTTCCGTCGCACCTCCGGGGAGCGCTCGCGTGACGATGGCGTACTCCTCGACGGGCCTGCCGCCGATGAGATGCTCCTGGATGATCCGCTCGAGGACGGGCGGATCGCAGGCGCGGTACCAGACGCCTTCGGGATAGACCACGGCGATGGGGCCGCCGGCGCAGATCCTGAGGCAGTTCGCCTTGTTCCGCTGAACGCGGCCGCTCGTCGAGAGGCCGAGCTCCTTCAGTCGCGTCTTCAGGTAGTCCCACGCCGCGTTCGAGCGGTCGCGCTCGGAGCACTTCGGCTTCGTCTGGTCGCAGCACAGGAAGATGTGCCGCCGCGCCTCGGGGACGCCGATGCCTCTCGCGATCTCCGCGAGCTTTTCCGGCGAGCCCTCCCCGTTCGTGCCGTCCACTTGGTTTTCCCGCTCTGAAGGATAATCCGCCCCCATGAAAGTCTTCGTCACCGGGGCCACGGGCCACGTCGGATTCCGTATCGCGCACGCTTTTCGGCGGGCCGGTCATCAGGTCTGGGGACTGACGCGCTCCGACAACGGCGCCACGCGCCTCGACCGGCACGAGATCCGCCCCGTCATCGGGTCGCTGCAGGAACCCGGCTCGTGGAAGGACGCAGAGGACGCCGCCGTCCTCGTCCACGCGGCGTTCGATTACAAGGGCGACTCGTGGGCCGTGGACCGCGACGCCGTCGTGGCGCTCCTCGCGCTCGCGACCCGCGGCGCCGCACCGAAGACCCTGCTCTACACGAGCGGCGTCTGGGTTTACGGCGACACGGGTCACGGAGTAGCCGACGAGACGACGCCCCTTTCGCCGCTTCCGATGAGCCTGCCGCGCGTCGAGACCGAGAAGCGCGTCCTGTCGGCCGGAGGCGTCAAGGGAATCGTCATGCGTCCCGGCTGTGTGTACGGCTACGGCGGCAGCCTGACCGGGATGTGGTTCGAGGGGGCCGCGAAAGGAGCGCTCGAGGTCGTCGGCGACGGCCACAACCGCTGGGCGACCGTGCACGCCGACGACTGCGCCGACGCGTACGTCCGCGCGGCCTCGAGCGGACTCTCCGGGGAAATCTTCAACGTGACGGACCGTTCCCGCGCGCCGGTCCGCCGCCTCGTGACGGCCGCGGCGCGCGCCGCCGGTTTCAAGGGCGAAATTCGATGGATCCCGGTGGAGGACGCGCACAAGAACATGGGCGACTTCGCGAATGCTCTCGCGCTCGACCAGCACGTGGAGTCGCGGAAAGCGGTCGCACGCCTCGGCTGGCAGCCCGCGCACGGGGGATTCGAGGACGAGGTCGAGACGTACCACGCCGCGTGGAAGGCCTCCCGCGGCTGATCGAGGCCCCGAGAGTCGCGCGCGCATGGAAAAGGAAGTGTTTTCCTCCGAGGACCGCGCCCGGATCGAGGCGCAGGGCCTGACCGTGGAAGAGGTGCAGCGGCAGGCGGCGTTCCTTCGAGACCCGCCGCCCGCGGCGAAGCTCCTCAGGCCCTGCACGGTCGGGGACGGAATCGTACGGATCGACGAGAGCGAGCACGAGGAGCTCCTCGCTCTCTCGGACGACGCGGCCCGCGCGGGCAGGCTTTCGAAGTTCGTGCCCGCGTCCGGCGCCGCGAGCCGCATGTTCGATTTCCTTTCCCGCGGCCCCGAGAGCCCGGAGAGAAAGAGATTCTTCGAGAGTGTGGACGCGTTCGCCTTTTCCTTCGCGGGCGACTTCGATCGCCTCGCGGCCACGCCCAAGGGCCTTCTCGCGTTCCACCGGTATCCCGACGGCAACCGCACCGCGTTCGAGGAGCATTTCTTCGAGGCCGCGTACACGATCCGCGACGGGGCCGGGAACTGCCGGATCCACTTCACCGTCCTGCCCGCTCATCGTGCCTCGTTCGAGCGGGCGCTCTCACAGTTTCTCCCGCTCGTCGAGCGCCTGACGGGCGCGCGCTTCATCGTCTCCTTCTCCGAGCAGTCGCCGTCCACCGACACCGTCGCGATCGACGAGTCGGGACGTCTCTTCCGGGATTCGGAGGGGCGCCTGCTCTTCCGGCCGGGAGGACACGGCGCGCTCCTGAAGAACCTCGCCGAGACGGGTGGCAACGTCGTCCTCGTCAAGAACATCGACAACGTCGTTCCCGACGACCTCCGCGCGCCGACGCTCCTCTGGAAGAGGCTCCTCAGCGGCCTTCTCTTGCGGATCGAGCGTACGAGCCCGCGGGACCGACCGCTCCGCGCCTGCGGGGTCGTGCGCAACGAGGGAGAGCCTGGCGGCGGCCCGTTCTGGGTCGGCGAACCCGGCGGAGAGACGCGGCAGATCGTGGAGTCCGCCCAGGTGGATCTCGCGAATCCCGCGCAGGAGGCGATCTGGCGCGCGGCGACGCACTTCAACCCCGTGGACCTCGCATGCTCCCTGCGCGATTCGTCGGGCCGGCCCTTCGAGCTTTCGCGCTTCGTGGATGAAAGCGCCGTCTTCGTCGCGAAAAAGACGCACGAGGGGCGGACGCTTTTCGCCCTCGAGCGGCCGGGACTGTGGAACGGCGCGATGGCCTTCTGGGAGACGGTCTTCGTCGAGGTGCCGAAGGAGACGTTCGCGCCCGTCAAGACGGCCCTCGACCTCCTGCGCCCGGAGCACGCCCGCGCCGATAAAGTTTAATAAGTTATTTAATATCAATCTGTTACGTCAATAGAGGCGGGGCCGGGCCACGCACGGGGGGCCCGGGTCGCGGTATTCTCGCGGCCCCCCGGAATGCCGATGTTTCGCCGCAACGAGCTGAGACCCAGGAAGAAGCGCCCGCTGAGGCTCGTGCAGGAAGAGCCGATCGCGCCGGGATCCGCGACATCGGCCGGTCCCTCGCCCACTCTCCCGCTGCTGAATCGGGAGCTCTCCTGGCTGGCATTCAACGAGCGCGTGATCGAGGAGGCTTACGACGAGCGCTGGCCGCTCCTGGAACGCCTGAAGTTCCTGGCGATCAGCCAGACGAACCTCGACGAATTCTTCATGATCCGCGTCTCGGGCCTCCTCGACCAGCTCTCCTCGGAGATCGTCGAGCCCACGGACGACGGCCTGCCGACGACCGATGCGCTCGCGCGCGTGCGGGTCGCGGTCCAGGGGATGCAAGGGAGGCAGATCTCCTGCCTCGTGAACGATCTCCTGCCGAAGCTCGCGGCCGAGGGCATCTCGGTCCTCACGTGGGCCGACCTCTCCGAGACGCAGCACGAGGCGGCGAGCGTGCACTTCCGTCGCAACGTGCTCCCGGTCCTCACGCCTCTCGCGGTGGATCCCGGCCATCCGTTCCCGTTCCTCTCGAACCTCTCGCTGAACCTCGCGGTCGAGGTGAAGAACACGGAGACGAGCGAGACGAAATTCGCGCGCGTCAAGGTGCCGCAGGCCATGCCGCGCCTCCTCCCCCTTCGCGAGCTCCTCGAGGGCAAGAAGAAGATCAAGCCGGAGAAGGCCGAGTACCTTCTTCTCGAGTCGCTCATCCAGGCGAATCTCGGAGAGCTCTTCCCGGGGCTCGAAATCGTCTCCTCGCACCTCTTTCGGGTCACGCGCGACGCGGACATCGAGATCCAGGAGGACGAGGCTTCCGACCTCCTCGCGACGATCGAGCAGGAAGTGAGACGCCGCCGCTTCGGCGCGGTCGTGCGCCTCGAGGTCGCCCCGAAGACGCCCAAGCGCGTGCGCAAGCTCCTCCAGAAGCAGCTGGAGATCTCCGAGAACGAGGTCTACGAGGTGGACGGGCCGCTCGGCGCGGGCGACCTCATGTCCCTCACACGCCTCGACCGGCGCGAGCTGAAGGATCCGCCCTTTTCTCCGGCCGTGCCCGCCGTCTTCAACCAGCCCGACCAGTCGGTCTTCTCGGCCATCCGCGCGGGCGACATCCTGCTGCACCACCCGTACGACTCTTTCTCGCCCGTCGCCGAGATGATCGAGCGCGCGTCCACCGACTCGAAGACGGTGGCCATCAAGATGACCCTGTACCGGACGAACGCGGACTCGGCGATCCTCCCCGCGCTCATCCGCGCGGCCGAGAACGGCAAGCAGGTTGCCGTCCTCGTGGAGCTGAAGGCGCGCTTCGACGAGGAAAAGAACATCGAGTGGGCGAAGTCGCTCGAGCAGGCGGGCGTCCACGTGGTCTACGGCGTCGTCGGCCTCAAGACCCACTGCAAGATCGCGCTCGTCGTCCGGCGCGAGAAGGACGAGATCCGCCGCTACGTGCACCTCGGCACGGGCAACTACAACGAGACGACCGCGCGGATCTACACGGACTTCGGTCTCATGACCTGCCGTCCCGAGTTCGGAGAGGACGCGACGCGCCTCTTCAACGCGCTGACGGGCTTCGCGGGCCGGACCAGCTACGCGCGTCTCGTGACGGCCCCGAAGGACATGCACCGGTCCGTCCTCGAGTGGATCGCGAAAGAGACGGCGCACGCCCGCGCGGGCCGCCCCGCGGGCATCAAGGCGAAGATGAACGCGCTCGTCGATCCGCCCGTCATCGCGGCGCTCTACGAGGCCTCGCAGGCCGGCGTGAGCATCGATCTCCTCGTCCGCGGCATCTGCTGCCTGAAGCCCGGCGTTCCTGGCGTCTCGGAGACGATCCGCGTGCGCTCCATCGTCGGGAGGTTCCTCGAGCACAGCCGCGCGTTCGTCTTCGAGAACGGCGGCGACCGGAAGGTCTGGCTCTCCTCGGCCGACTGGATGCCGCGCAATTTCTTCCGCAGGGTCGAGACGGCCTTCCCCGTCGAGGAGCCCGCTCTCGCGCAGCAGGTCGTCGACGCGCTCGACACGATGCTGAAGGACAACGTGCGCGCGCGCCGCCTCAACGAGGACGGAACGTACGAACGCCTCAAGCCCGCCGCGGACGAGACACCCCTCGACTCGCAGGCCGCGTTCGTCGAGGACGCGCGCCGCCGCGTCCTCAAGGCCGTCGAAGCGTTCGAGCGGCGCGGCGCCGAGGCGTTCGAGAAGTCCGAAGAGACCGTCCCGGCGGAAACCGAGTAGAGCGCCTAGCGCTCGACCTCGAAGCTGGGCGCGGGGCTGAGGACGGGCTCCTGCGCGGTCAGCGTGGTTCCCGTGATCGGCACCAGGATCAGGTGCGTGTTCGAGCCGTAGTTCAGGTTGATCTCGTAGAAGCCGTTGGCCGAGACGGAGATGAGCGTCCCCGGCACCTGCTTGAGCTCCGCCATCGGACAGGTCACGTAGACCTTCATCGGAATGTCCATCGGACCTCCTGTCCCGTGAAGGATAACCTCGGGGGCGCTCAGATCCCCGTGTCGTCGTTTTCCTCGTCGCCGTCGTCGTCGTCGCCCAGAGGCTCGCCCCGGTACTCCTTCAGCTTTCGCTGGAGGGTTCTGAGGCCGATCCCCAGGGCCTCCGCGGCGCGGCGCCGGTTTCCGCCCGACACCTGAAGCGCCGTGAGGATCGCTTCGCGCTCGATCTCGGCCATCGTCTTGCCCACGAGCGTCGCGACGGAGACGGGCTCTTCGGCCGCCGTGGAGACGACCGGCTGGGCCGCGGGGCCGGCCGGCGTCGCCGCCCGGACGGCGGGCCATTCCCCCGAGCGGGGCTTCGTCGGAACGGAAGCCGGTGCGGGCGCGCTCGTGCGGCCGCGCACGGCCGCCGGCAGGTCGCTCACGTCGATGCGGCCGCCCGGGGCGAAGAGGATCGCGCTCTCGAGGACGTTCTTGAGCTCGCGGACGTTGCCCGGCCAATCGTAGGCGACGAGCGCCGAGAGCGCCGCGGGCGTCACGCCCGTCACGGGCTTTCCGTGCTCCTTGGCGAAGACGTCGCGGAAGCGCTCGACGAGAAGGGGAATGTCGTCGCGCCGCTCCCGAAGCGGCGGGATCTCCACGGTCACGACGGAAAGGCGGTAGTAGAGGTCCTGGCGGAAGCGCCCCGTCTCGATCTCGGCGATGAGGTCGCGGTTCGTCGCGGCGACGAGCCGGAAGTCCACGTCCCTGCTCTCGTTCCCGCCGACCGGGGTCACGCGCTTCTCCTCCAGGACGCGCAGGAACTTCACCTGCAGGTCCGGTGGCATCTCGGAGACCTCGTCGAGGAAGAGCGTCCCCCCGTGCGCCTGCTCGATGCGCCCGACGCGCTTCACGAGCGCCCCCGTGAAGGCGCCGCGCTCGTGCCCGAAGAGCTCGGACTCGATGATCTCGCGCGGGATCGCCCCGCAGTTCAGCGCCACGAACGCGCGGCCCCGGCGCGGCGAGTTGTGGTGGAGCGCGTTCGCGACGAGCTCCTTGCCCGTGCCGGACTCGCCGACGATGAGGATGGTCGTCTTCGTCGGCGCGACGACCCGGAGGCGCGCGAAAAGCTCTTCCATCGGCTTGGAGATGCCGAGGATCGCCTCGAACCCGAAACGCTTGTCGAGGCGCTCGCGGAGATCCTTGATCTCGCCCGCCTGGCGCGAGCGGCTGAGCGCCGCGTCGGCCCTCAAACGCAGGTCGTCCTTCGCGAGGGGCTTGGCCACGTAGTCGACCGTGCCGAGCGTGCGCGCCGAGAGCAGGGTCTCGACGTCGCCGTGCGCCGTCACGAGGAGGACCGAGACGTCCGGCCGCGCCGCGGCGAGGTCCGCGGCGAGATCGAGTCCGCTCTTGCCCGGCATCTTGAGGTCCGTCACGACGAGCGCGACGGAAGGATCCTCGATCGCCTTCTCGAGCGCGGCGTCGGCGTCCGTGAACTCCTCCACGCGGCGTCCGTCCGTCTGCAGCGTCAGGGCCATCGCCTTCCGGCTGCCCGCGTCGTCGTCCACGACGAGGACCAGGGGCGAGGTCGCGCTCAAGCGTTCGCCCCGAGCTCGCGGTCGAGGTCGTCCTCGGTCCACACGGCGACGCCCAGCGATTTCGCCTTGTCGAGCTTGCTTCCCGGCTCCTCGCCGGCGATGACCGCCGTCGTCTTCTTCGACACGCTTCCACTCACCTTTCCACCGGCCGATTCGATCGCGGCCGTGGCCTCCTCGCGAGACCGCCTCGGCAGCGTCCCCGTGAGGACGAAGACTCCCCCGGACAGGGATCCACCCCCCGCGGACGAAACCGGGCTCTCCGTCATACGGATGCCGGCGGCCCTGAGTTTCGAGAGGAGAGCGCGATTCGGGCTCCGGGCGAACCAGTCGAGGATGCCGCGGGCCGTTTCGGGACCGATCTCGGAGACGGACGTCAACGCCTCCTCGTCGGCCGCTTCGAGAGCTTCGATCGACGTAAAACGCCGCGCGAGGAGCTTCGCCGTCTTTTCCCCGACCTGCCGGATTCCGAGGCCGTACAGGAGCCGGGCCAGGCCGGCGTCCTTCGACTTCTCGATCTCGGCGATGACGTTCGCGGCCGACTTCTCGCCCCAGCGCTCGAGCGGCGCGAGCTGCTCCTTCGAGAGCGCGTAGAGAGAGGAGACGTCCCGAAGGAGGCCCGCGCCGAGGAGCTGGTCGATGCGCTCGTCTCCGAGGCCCTCGACGTCGAGAGCGCGCCGCGAGACGAAGTGCCGGATGGCCTCCTGTACCTGCGCGGGACAGGACGCGTTCACGCAGCGCACCGCCACCTCGCCCTCCTGCCGAACCACCTTTTCGCCGCAGGCCGGACAGCGCTTCGGCATCGCGAAGGGCGGCGCGCCTTTCGGCCGCTTCTCGAGGAGGACGCGCGTCACTTGCGGAATCACGTCGCCCGCTTTCTCGACCGCCACCGTATCGCCGACGCGCACGTCCTTGCGCGCGAGGTCCATGTGATTGTGGAGC
This sequence comes from Thermoanaerobaculia bacterium, assembly GCA_963719225.1. Lineage (GTDB taxonomy): Bacteria > Acidobacteriota > Thermoanaerobaculia > UBA5066 > UBA5066 > Fen-183. Next base: position 3,477,260 of record CAVRAY010000001.1, read on the forward strand.
GTCGCGCGCTTGACGACCGTGCCGGCGAGAAGGACGGGCGTGAACTCCGCGACGGGCGTGAGGACGCCGGTGCGGCCCACCTGGACGCGGATGTTCGTCACGACCGTCGTGGCTTCCTCGGGTGGGAACTTGTACGCGAGCGCCCAGCGCGGCGCTTTCGCGGTCTGGCCGAGGCGCCTCTGATCGGGGATGGAATCCACCTTCAGGACCACGCCGTCCGTCTCGAACGGCAGGTCGTGGCGTTTCGAACGCCATTCGTCGAGGAAGGCGAGGATCCCCTCCACGTCGGAGAGGACGGCGCGGTGGGGGTTGACCGGAAGAGAGAATTCTTCGAGGGCGGAAAGACTTTCGCTCTGGAGCGACGGTGCCCCTTCTCCCTCCCAGCGCGCGATCGAATAGAGGAACGCGGACAGCTTCCGTTGGGCCGTGATCCGGGCATCGAGAAGCCGCAGCGACCCCGCCGCCGCGTTTCGGGGATTCGCAAAAAGAGGTAACCCCGCCTCCTCGCGCGCCGCATTCAGCGCCGTGAAGGACTTCTTCGGAAAATAGACCTCGCCGCGGACTTCCAGGAGCCGTGGAATGCGGAGCAGGCCGGAGGGTCGTTTTTCTTCGAATGGTGAAGAGCCCGCCTTCGCTCCAGCGGCTGCCGCGCGAGAAGGCGGCCGCCCAGCCCCATGTACCTTCGAAGAAATCTGTATTGCCAGCGGGACAGCGTGAATCGTCCTCACGTTCGGCGTGACGTCCTCGCCGGTCGTCCCGTCGCCGCGCGTCGCGGCGCGCACGAGGACTCCGTTCTCGTAGACGAGGGAGACCGAGAGCCCGTCGATCTTCAGCTCGCACACGAAGGCCGGCATGCGTCCGAGGCGGTCGTTCACGCGCTTCAGCCACGCCTCCAGCTCCTCGCGGTTGTAGGCGTTGTCGAGGGAGAGCAGCGGGATTTCGTGCCGCACGTTCGGCAGATCGGAGACGGGCGCGCCGCCCACGCGCTGCGTCGGCGAGTCCGGCGTGACGAGCTCGGGATGCTCGGCTTCCAGCGCCTTCAGCTCGCGCACGAGCGCGTCGTACGCGGCGTCCGTGATCTCGGGCCGGGCTTCCGTATGGTAGAGGCGATCGTGCCGCCGGATCTCGTCGCGAAGCTCCGCCGCGCGCGCCGCCTGCTCGTTTCGTTTCGGGCCGGGCCTCGCCATGGACCGATTCTAGGGTGTGAGAGCCCGCGCGCCGGCCCCGGGGAAAGCGTCTCCCCTGCTAGCATCCGCGCTCGTGACGACCCTCGGCCCGCGGAAGGGTTCACTCGCCTCCGCTCTCCTCGCCGCGGTCGCGGGAATCGTTCCAGCCTTAGCCGAAGCGGGGCCACGTGTCCCTCCGGTCGCTTCGTACACGATCGAGGCACAGGTGAAGGCCGACCACGGCATCACCGGGCGGGAGACGGTGCGCTTCACGAATCGCACCCGGTTCTCGTTCGAGGATCTCCGCCTTCACCTCTACCTGAATGCCTGGAAGAACAACCGCTCTACGTGGCTCACCGAGCAGGCGCGCGGCGGCGGCAGGAACGACCGCGGAGTGCTGACGCCCGAGGCGAGCCGCTGGGGCTTTACCGAGATCCACCGGATCGCCCTCGAGGACGGCACCGACCTCACGCCGTCGCTGCAATACCTCTCGCCGGACGACGGGAATCCCGAGGACCGGACTCTCGTCTCGGTCGCGCTGCCGCGGCCCGTGGCGCCCGGCGAGACGCTCGTCTTTCGCGTGGACTGGGAGGGCCGGTTTCCGCGTGCGGTGGCGCGCACGGGCTGGAAGGACGACTACATCCTCGGCGCCCAGTGGTTTCCGAAGCTGGGTGTCGCGACCGACACGGGATGGAACGCGCACCAGTTCCACGCCGCGACCGAGTTCTTCGCCGACTTCGGCGACTACGACGTGACGCTCACGCTCCCGAAGGCCGTCAAGGGCCGCGTCGGCGCGACGGGCGTCTTCAAGGAAGAGGCCGAGATCCCCGGCGACCTCGTGCGTGTGCGCTTTCTGGCCGAGGACGTGCACGACTTCGCCTTCACGGCCTGCCCGCGCTTCGAGGTCGTGCGGGACACTTTCAGCGCGCCCGGCCTCCCGAACGTCGAGATCGTCCTGCTCCTGCAGCCCGACCACCGCCGCGTCCGCGACCGGTATCTCAAGGCCGTCAAGGCCGCTCTCGCGGACTACGGGACGCGGTACGTCCCGTACCCCTACCCGCTCGTCACGGTCGTCGACCCGCCCTGGGGCAGCCACACGGAAGGCATGGAGTACCCGACCCTGTTCGTGGGCGGCGCGCACTGGCTCGCACCGGCCGCCGCGCATTCCCCCGAAGGTGTCACGATTCACGAGTTCGGCCACCAGGTGTTCTACGGAGTGCTCGCCTCGAACGAGTTCGAGGAAGCGCACCTCGACGAGGGTTTCAACACCTATGCGACGCTCCGGACGCACAAGGCCGCTTTCGGCGATCCGTCTCTCGTCGTGCGGTTCTTCGGCGTTCCTGTCGTGTTCCCTTCCGTGCCCCTGCCCCTCCCCATGGCATTCAACGAGCGCTTCCACCGCTGGACGCAGGCCTCGCGGTCGGATGCGACGGACGTGCCGACCTTCCGCCAGCTCGACGGCAACGCCGTGCGCGTGAACGCTTACAACCGCACGGCTCTCCTCCTCGCCTCCGCCGAGCGCACCTTCGGCGAGAAGACGTGGGCGAAGGTCATGAAGACGTACGCGACGCGCTGGGCCTTCAAGCACCCCACCTCGGCGGACTTCCTCGCCGTCGTCGGCGAGGTCGCGGGCGAGGCGGCGACCCGAGCGATCGCGGAGATCTGGAAGACGCCGGGATCCGTGGACTACGCCGTGACGTCGGCCTCGGCGCATCGCGTGCGACCTCCGGCGGGATACACGGGTGAAGGCGAAGCGCGCACGCTCGCGATTCCCCGAGAAGGCGCGGGAAGCTGGGAGTCGACGGCCGTCGTCCAACGGCTCGGCGAGGCATCGTGGCCGGTCGAGGTGGAGCTGCGCTTCGCGGATGGAACGCGGGTCCGCCGCCCGTGGATCGGCGACGAGCGCTGGATCCGCTACCGCGCGACGGGTCCGAAGCTCCTCTCGGTGGAGGTCGATCCGGACGGCAAGTGCCTTCTCGACTCGAACCCTCTCAACAACGGACGTCGCACGGAGGAAGCGCCCGCAGCGTCGCGCCGCTGGAGCGCCCGCCTGCGCTTCTGGGCGCAGAACGTCCTCGAGCTCTTCGCCCTGCTCGGCTTCGCGGGGGCCGTATGACGCGCGATTCCGTCCCCGTCCTCGCGATGCGAGGCCTCGTCTCGGCCCTCGAGACGTGGAAAGCGCTCCTCCTTTTCCTCGTCCTGAACGCGGCGCTCGCGTTCGCCTTCACGCATCCTCTGGCGTCCGCGCTCCGGCAAACGCTCGACAAGAGCCCGTGGGCCGAACGCCTCGCGGCGGGCAACGCCGACCTCCACACGTTCTTCACCTCTTTTGCCCGCACGCGCCCCGACGTTCTCGGCGATCTTTCGAAATGGGAAGAGGCCGTGACGGGAGAGCGCCAGGAGAGGAGGCCTTCGGGACGGCCGGCGCCCCTCGCGGGTTTCTTCGAGACGTCCGGGCTCTCGGCCTCGGCCGTCGGGTTCGGGGTGCTGACGGCTCTTCTCGCGGCCCTCTTCTCGGGCGGATTTGCCGGTCGCTTCGGCTCCGAGCGCGAGCGCGCGAGCTTCTCCGCGTTCGGCGCGGACGTCGCGCGTTTCGCGGTTCCGTCGCTGCTGCTGGGGGCGGTCTCTCTCGGGGGGATCGTCGCCGCGTACCGCTTCCTCTTCGCGGCCACGGGCACTCTCTACGAACCCGACGAGCTCCGTTACGAGTGGGAGGCCGTCGGGCTCCTCCTTCTGCGGCTCGGGCTCTTCCTCCTCGTGGCGGGATACATCCGGCTCGTCGTCCTCTACGCGCGCGCGGCACTGGGACAAGGCACGCCGAATCCGATGAACGCGCTCATGCGCGGCCTCGGCTTCGTCCTCGGGAGGCCCGCGCGCACGCTCGCGCTGGAGATCGTCTTCGGCGGCCTCGGTCTCCTGCCCCTCCTCGCCTGGCTGTTCCTCGGCCCCGTCTGGGACGGCAAGCAGGTTGGCGACTTCGCCCTGATCCTCGCCGGCCAGCAGGTCGTCGTCCTGCTGAGGATCCTGACGCGCGCCGGGCACCTGGGCGCGGCTTCTTCCTATCTCAGACGCTCGAACGAAGCGGACGCTTCGTCCCCGGCGCCCGCCGTCCGGGGTTCCGGCACGTCGCCGGAGCCCGCCTCCGCGCCCGTCCTGTGAACGCGATCCGCCTGAGGTCCAAGACTCCCGAGTCGTGGGCGGCGCGCGTGACGGCCGTGGAGAACCTGCCCGCCTTCGTCGCGGACCACGCGGTCTGCGAGCTTCAGGCTTCGGTGCAGGCGCTCTCCCTCGTCGGCACGTACCCGCGGAACGCGGCGCTCGTCGACCGCCTCTCGGCGCTCGCGGCCGAAGAGCTGCGCCACTTCCGCAAGGTTTCGCGCGAAGCGCGCCGCCTGGGGGCGCCGATGCTCACGACGAGGCGCAATTTCTACGTGGCTGAGCTCCGCGCCGCGTGCCGCAGGGAACGCGAGCCCGAAAAGGGCCTCGACCTCCTGCTCGTCGCCGCGCTCATCGAGGCGCGCAGCCAGGAGAGGTTCGAGCGCCTTCTCGGGCAGTTGAAGGACGCGCGCCTCGCGCGGCTCTACGCGGAGCTCGCCGAGGCCGAGGCCCGGCACGGCCCGATCTATCTCGACCTCGCGATCGCCCATGCGGGGGAAGAGCCCGCGAAGAGCCGGCTCGAGGAGCTCCTCGACGTCGAGGCGCGTGTCCTCCTGCATCCGCCGAAGGTCGAGATCGCGGTCCACGGGGCGGCGTAGGGAATGTTCCTTCGCCTGCTTCCGGCGGCTCTCTCCTTCCTCGTCCTGGGCGCGCACTTCCTGCGCGCGGGACATCTTGCGCTCGTCGCCACGGCCCTGGCGGCCATCGCGCTTCTCTTCGTGCGACGGGCGTGGGCGGCGCGGATCGTTCAAGTCGCTCTCGGCCTCGGAGTCCTCGAATGGCTGCGCACGCTCGCGCTCCTCGCCGGAGAGCGCCGCGCCCTAGGTGCGCCGTACCTGCGCATGACGCTGATCCTCGCGGGCGTCGCGCTCGCGACGGCCCTCTCCCTCCTCGCGTTCCGCTCGCGCGCCGTGAAGAAGCACTTCCGGCTCCTCTGAGAGAACGGCTCAGCCGAACAGTACGGCCGGCATCGAGAGAGAGCCGAGGTCGAAGCCCGTGATCGGGAAGCGCACCGCGTCGCCTTCGTCCGCGGCGCCGGCCGCGTAGAGGATCGGCAGCCAGCGCTCCGCCGTCGGGTGCGCCCGGCGGCCGCCGTGGCCGACGAAGAGAACCGGCATGCGCTTCAGAAGCGGTCTCCTATCGCGCGGCGCCGACGGCGCGCGGCGAGGCTTCTCGGCTCCAGCGCGAGGACGGGAATCCCGAGGAGAGAAGCCGTCCCTTCAGGGAATACCTCACGATGTACGTGAACGGGTCGATTTCCTTCGAGAGGTAGCCGAACCGCACGTCCCGAAGCAGGACCTCCACCGAGTCGCCCCGCACCTCCTCCCGGGCGGCGGGGAACCGTGCGAAGCGGCCGAACACGCCCGCGACGCCGTTCTCGAGCGTCGTGCGCGCCAGCGGACCGTTCGACTTCTCGATGACCCGCGGCGCGAGGTCGTCGGGTGAACGGTAAACGCCGGCGAGATTCCGGAAGAGGTTCAGGGCGCCTCCGCGGAATCCCGTGCGCGCGAGCTCCTCGATTTCAGCAGGACGGGAGATCTCGCGCCCCCGCTTGCCGAGATCCACGAACGTCGCGGTCACGGTGGATCCGTCGTCGGAGAGAAGGAGCCAACGGTCTGGCGATCCCGGCTGGGGAATCGCCGCGCGAGCCGACGAAAGGGGCGCGCGCTCCCGGCCGAGACGCAATGCCTCCCCATGCCGGACTCCGCAGAAAAGGACATACGCGGTCGCCGCGACGAGTCCCGCGCGCGCCGCGATTCTCGACCGCGGGAACGAACGTCTCGAGACGGCGCGGACCCCGACGAGGCCGAGCACGAGAAGCCCGGACAGGACCGCGTCGAGGATGAAAGTCCAGTCCAGCGAAAAGCGCGCCGAAGAGATCGGCGAGAGGAACATCGTGCCCCACGACGTGATCCAGTCGAGAAGAATGTGCGACACGAGACCGAGCGCGACGACGAGCCCCAGGCGTCTCATCGCCATTCGCCGGCCGGGGGCGCCGGGCGGGCCGAGCGCCGGCGAGAGGCGGATCGAGGCGAGAAGCGTGAGGACGACGACCCACGCCGGCAGCGTCACGAACGAGTGCGTGAACTCGCGGTGATGCGTGATGTAGAACTCGGCGGAAAAAGGCGACAGGAAGACGTCGGCATCCGGGAACGTCGCCGCGGCGAAACCCACCCAGGCCTCGCGCCGCGCGAGCGTGCGGTCGAGCGCTTCGTCCCCCGTGGACGGCACGGCGCGTGCGAGGAGGGCGCCGGCGAGGCCATGGGTGAGGGTATCCATCCCCGGTAACTTTAACCCCGAAGCCTGGTTGAGCGCCGGGGAGAGGGATCAGAACGAGACGCGCAGTCCTGCTCGGAAAGACCGTGGTGGAGAGCGCCACGTGACTTGTCCGTACGTTGGATTGTCTTGCTTCTGTTTCGGGTCGTAGATCGTGCCCGGGTACCCGGCTGGCGGTAAATCGGACCCCCAGACCTCGTCGACCGTGGTCGCGATCTGGTTGTTGAAGACGTTGTAGACGTATGCCTGAAGTGTCGCGGTCACCGGCCCGAAGACGATCGGATATGCCAGCTGGAGGTTGGCCTCCCAAAGGGTCGGCAGGCGCCCCGCCGAGCCGCGCGGCTCGAGATAAATGGCCGGCCCGTAATTCCCGTTGAAGTACCCCAGCTTGTTGTACGGCGCTCCCGACTCGGCGAACGCCTGGACTCCGATCGAAAGCCGCCTCGGTGTCACCCAGTAGCCATCCAGCCGAAAGCGGTTCGGCCGGTCGAGAGCGAGCGTTCCGTAGGCGTTGTGCCACTTCGCGGGATAGGAGAACGCCCCGGTGATGCCCGGAGATGTCTCATTGTGGCCAGCCTCGTTGATGCCGCCGTCGAAGTTGCCGCGCAGCGAGGAATAGACATAGCTTGCCTGGAGCCAGAGCCGATCCCCGAGAGATTGCCGCGCGACGACCTCGATGCCACGGTACAGCCGCCGTGCTGGCGGCGAAGCGGGGCCCGTAGGCGAGCACTCGTTGTCGGGAGGGTCGAGGCCGTTGCAGGTTGGAACGGCTCCGCTTGCGAACTTCCCGTTCGACCCGGGGTTGATGACGGCGAGAGAGCTGTAATTGGTCAGAGGGCTCGTGTAGTCGAGGTCGCCTCGCACCGCGATGGCGTTGTTCAGACTCCTGTAAGTCCCCTTGACGCCAACCGTCAGTCCGGGTCCGAGCACACGTTCGATGCCTACGAGGAATTCGTTCTGGGAGAAGCCCTTGAGGCCGGCATCCACCGGCAAGCTGATGCCGCCCGTCGAAACACTGGCCCTCTCGTGGTGAAGCACGCTCGGGTCCTGAACGACGCTCACGGAGTCGAGGTTGTACGACGTGACCGTTGTGTAGCTGTTGAAGATACTGGTGGCGGCGGCCGTCGGCAGCGCGTAGGAGAAGCGTCCGGCAGACGCGTACACCTTCGTGGCGCCGTTCCGCCAGGGGTCCCATGCGACGCCGATCCGAGGCTGCCACTGGGTGTTGTCCTGAAAAACCGTCTGCCCGGCGTAATTGCGCGTGGTCTCGCCGTCCCAGCGGAGCCCCAGGTTGACTGTGAGGCCCGGGGCCGCCTTCCACGTATCCTGGAGGTAGGCGCCGTAGTCGAGCACCTCGGCGCCAATGTGAAGGCTCGGAATCGGGGTCGGGTCGGCTGTGCTCGCCGCGAAAAACTGGTGCACGTAGTAGGTCTGCCCCCACTCGTTGCGCACATTCACGGCCTGCTCGCCCGTCCTGGCGACTATCTGGTCCGACCGACCGTTCATGTAATCGCCGCCTACCTTGATCTCGTGCGGGCCGATGTAAAACGTGGCGGCGGCGCTCACCTGCCCGCGAGAGGAGACGTTGTTGTCGCCTCCGGGGATGGGTCCGTAGCCGCCCGTGATGGAGTTTGGCCGCGAATTGGGTGGGGCCTTACAGGGAGCGCCGGGCGTACCGCCGGCGCACGTAAAGTCCTGGTACCGGACCTCGTCGGCTGCCGTCAGGCTGCTGCGGTCCCGATGATAGGAGCCCTGCAGGTTCGTCAGGACATCAGCCCCGAAGAGCCGGGTTCCCCGGACACCGTAATCGGCGCCCCCCTGCGACCGAGTGGAATCCCAGGTGGATGGCACGGGGCTCACGGGCGGAAAGACGAGCATGAAGGCAGCGTCCCGCCGAGGGTCCGCTCCCGAAAGGCCCGAAGTCGAGGATGGATCCGCGAACACGCTGCCGACGACCGAGGTCGAAGCTGTGGCGTTCCAGGTGAGCTTCAGCGAATACAGGTTGTCCACGGCGGCGAACGGGAACTGGTCGTCCTTCGAGACAAACGCCGAGGACTCGAGCCTCGACACATGGCCGTCGAGTGACACGCGGTCGTAGGCGCCGAAAAACCACAGACGGTCCTTCAGGAGATACCCGCCGAGAGCCGCTCCATAGTCGAAGCGAGACCCGTCGTCGGTCTTCATCGCGACGAGTGTCGTGTCTACGACCCCGGTCCGCCGCCGCGCCGCGGTTTCCGAAGAGTCGTAGTAGACGAAGCCGTCGCCATGAAAATCGTTGCCGCCCGACTTCGTGACGGCGTTGATCACGCCCCCGAGGGCGCGGCCGTACTCGGCCTGGTAGCCGCCCGTCTTCACCTCGACCTCCTGGACGAACTCGTTGCTCAACGCCTTGCCTTGGGTCCCCTTGTTGACGCTGGTGGTGTTGACGCCGTCGATGATCCACTGATTCTCGGCCGAGGTTGCCCCGTAGATCGTCAGAGGGAGCATGCGGCCGTCCGTATAGCCGCGGTCGGTCGAGACGCCGGGATTCGAACGTACGATTTCGGCATAGTTGCGGTCGACGGGGAGATGGCCGATGACCCCGCTCGTGTACTTCGTGCCGGTCGTCGTCGAGGTCACATCGATCGGCGGGGCCTCGCCGGAGACGATGACCTGCGTCTCCGCCTCGAGCCGCATCGTGAGATCCACGGTCATGGCGGAGCCGAGCGACACCGTGCACGCCTTGTCGGCCGGCCGAAAGCCGGACAGCCTTGCCAGAATGCGATAGGTACCCGGTGGAATCGCCGGGATTCGGTACAGGCCGTCGTGGCTGGTCACGCTGACGCGTGCTCCCTGGAGGCTCGGGCTCGTGGCCTCGACCGCGACACCGGGAACGGGCGCCCCCGAGGCGTCGGTCACGCGGCCGGAGATGTCGCCTGTCGTCTGAGCCACCGCGACCGCCCCCGGGAAGACGATGGCCGCGGCAACAACGAGGAAAAAGTACGTCCGTCCCATACATTCCCTCCTGCCGAGCTACGGCGACGTGGCCTGGGGTAGGAAATTCTCGAAGACCCAGATGCCTTGATCCGGGAAGCCCGACGTAAACGCAATGCGGCCCCCGTCCGGGCTTACACGCACATCGCGTAACGCGGGCATCGAGAGCCCGAGGCTGCGCGCCGGTCCCCCGTCAAACGGCACCGTCCAGAGTTCGCCATGTTGCTTTTGCTCCTTACCAACGGGGACGGTGCGAACAAACAGGACGTGTCTTCCGTCGCGCGTCCATCCTCCGGCGGCAAGCCGGCTCGGTCTGGGCACATTGACGAGCTCTCTAGAGCCGCCCCCGCGCGTCGGAATCACAATCAACCGGGAACTTTTCGCTTGACGCATGTTGAGGTTAAAGGCGAGCCAGCGGCCATCGGGGGAGATGGATAGATTTCCCAGGATGGAATCCGGAGGCGGCTCGTAGACGAGCTCTTCCTCTCCGGTCTTCGTGTCGATTCTCGAGATGCGCTGCGGGTCGCGTCTCAAGTAGGCGTGTCTTTCATCCGGGCCCCAGGCGACGCTGTTGAACGCGGGCACATCGCCAGGCTGGGAGAGAAACGTGGACACAATGCTTCCCGACTCGGCGTCGACCAGTCGAAGTCCGTGGACTCCCCTCCGGTCTGCACCTCCGATGGCAATCGATCGCCCGTCGGGAGACCAGCGCGTCCCGTTGACGAAATCCACATCCAACTCGAGCTCTCGCTCGCGCCCCGTAGCCATGGAATGGAGTACCAGAATGTTCCGTCCCGGTCCAAACAACGTCCGCCACGAGGCAAAGACAAGGGTGTTTCCATCGGGAGACCAGTCCGGAGAGATGTTCGAGCCAAGGAAGCTGCCTGCGGCGTTGGTCGGCTTGTCTTTGATCTCCGCAGTGACTGGATCGATCGGGACTGTGTAGACATCCATCAGGCCCGTTCTGTGGTTGTAGAAGAGAGATCCTTGCCGGGTGAGCGTGATAGGACCGAAGGGTCCCATGTCTTTGTCCAGAAACCGGGGCTGCCCGTCGGGCCGCCCGTCCTTGATCGGCTGCAGCCAGAGTCCCGGTCCGCCGGTGCGCATGCTCGCAAACACCAGGCCCGCGCCGTCCGGCGTCCACATGGGATGTGAATCGTACGTCGGCCCTGTCACGACGGCGGTCTCCTGGCTCGCGTCGGTCGTTGAAAGGTAAATCCCGCGGTTCGTGTCGCCGGAGTTTTCGGCTCGGTCGTACGCGATGGTACGGTTGTCAGGCGACAGCGTTACCTTCCAGGGGCTACGCTCGAAGGTCCGGACGGGACGTACCGAACCGTCTAGCGCGGATATCAATATGACCTCGGTTTCGCTCGCGCCGCGCTGGCGCGTTCCAAGGATCTGGCGGCCGTCGAAAGACCACTCGAGGGGAAGTATCTCGGTCCCACCCTTGCCCCTGTAAAGGACGCGCGAGTTGACGCCCCCCGCGTCTATCACGCGAAGCTGATTGCACCCGCAGGATGCGTCAACCCAGTTATAGGCAACCTGGCTGCTATCGGCCGAGAGGATGGATTCCGTCGCATAGTTCTCGTGGCCTCCATCTCCATCTTTCGTCAGAACGCGGCTGACGCCGGTCGCGAACTCGTAGATCGCCAGGTTCCCTGTCGCCAGCTCGGAGTAGGGGAAGTACTTTCCGTCCGGGGATGGCGTGCCCGCCACCATGACGGGGGGAATCTGCACCGCGCGTTTCTCCTGAGTCACGCCGACGTAAGGCGTACGGCCTCCCCGTGAACGCCCATCCCGATCAGCGTCGCCACGCCGCAAGAACGGGGAGACCGCGAGAGCGATCGCGATCAGCGAGACGGCCCCCAGGGCGAGCCCGTAGCGCTTCTTTTTGAGCGCCTCCGTCTCGCCCTGCAGGCCCTCGAGTGCAGCGAGCATCTCGCGGCTGGATTCGAACCGCTCCGAAGGATTGGGATGAATGGCGCGGCTGATCGTGGCCGCAAGAGCCTTGCTCACGCCGGGAGCTAGCGTCACGAGGTCCAGCCGCTCGCCCCGCACGTGTGCCGCACCGACGTCCTTGACGGTCGCTCCTCGAACCGGGTACATGCCGGTGAGGAGATGGAAGAGCACGACGCCCGTGCTGTAGATATCGGTCCGAACCGTCGCCTGCTCACCGTTGAAAATCTCCGGCGCGAGGTACAACGGCGTCCCGGCCGCATCCACAATGCAGGACGGTGTCTCTTCCAGCTCCCGCCCCGTCCCAAAATCCATCAGGACCAGGCGTCCGTCGGCGGCCTGCATCAGATTCTGCGTCTTGATGTCGCGGTGGAGGAGGCCGGCGTCGTGCACCGCCGAAAGCGCCCTGCAAAGCTCGATACCAATCCGCGTCACCTCGGGTTCATCGAATCTCTTTCTTTCGTTGAGAATCTGCTCGAGATTGCGGCCGTGGATGAATTCCATCCACAGACCGACTCGGCCTTCGAGCTCGTCGGCATCGTAAACGGTAACGACGTTTGGGTGGCGAACACGCGCAAGCAGGCGCGCTTCCTTGAGAACGGTGGCTCCTTCGGGTTGCACTCTGCCGGCTTGTAAGAGCTTGACCGCCACTTCGCGGTCGAGCTTTGAATCCCAGGCGCGGTAAACCTCGCCGAACGATCCCTGCCCGATGCATTCGCGGATCTCCAGCCTTCCCCAGCGCTCCAGTCTTCCCTTCGGGACCTCGGGCCGTGCGAGCTCCGGGATGTCGTAGATCAGGTTCCGGTGAAGTTCGGCGATGCCCGCCAGGACTTTGAGTTGCCGGACAGCTTCGCGTTCCGGCCCGCCTGAAGACGACTCCGCGGAGACCCAGTCGACGGCGTGTCCTTCGAGAACGGCTTCCGCCAGCTCGTCGAGCGGCTGGCCTTCACCTTCCACGGGCCATCTCCTCGGCGAGACGCACCAGAGCGCGCTTCGTCGCCTTGTGCGCGGCGCCTGAAGTCGGCTTTCCGAGCAGGCGGGCGAGCTCCTCGTACGTATAGCCCAGCTCGACACGGAGAATGATCGCTTCGCGCTCCTCCGGCCGCAGCCGGCCGAGAGCGTCCTCGTAGCGCTCGATTTCCGCCATGCCAACCGCTTCCTCGAGGGGCGACCGTGCCTTGCCGACCTCGGTCCCCTCGAGCTCCATGTGCGCGGGCCTCCTCGCCACGCGGCGAATCTCGTCGCGGATACGGTTCATCACGGCCTGCCGGAGGTAGGCCTGCAGCGCCCCCTCCCGCTCGGGTTCGAACACATCCATCCTGTTAAACGTCTGAAGCAGGGTTTCCTGGACAAGATCCTGCGTGTCGGCCAGATCGCGCGCCCATCGCGGCAGCCGCCCCTTCGCCCAACGCTGCAGCCGGGGAAGGTGCCGCGCGAAGAGCCGCTCGAGCGCCTGCCTGTCCCCGCTGCGAAAGCGCGCAATGAGCTGGAAGGTGGATTCCGCCTCGCCTGCGGGGTCGAATTCAGAGCCCGCACTGCCGGGTTCGGGAGACTTCTTCATGAATACGGGACGACTTGGCGGCGATTCTAGTCCGCGGCTCCCCCAAAGCGATTTCCACCAGCTTTTCAGCGATTTGGTGTCCAGAAATCTCTTCGGCGTCGTTAGTAGTGGGTGCGACGGTGAAGAGAATGGACAGTTCTTCGGCCCCGAGAAGCAGTGACCCCGACACTGAGCTGCGCCGGCGCTTCTCGCTTACTCCCTCGGAAGCACGTATCGCTCTCCTGCTCGCCGAGGGCCTCTCTTATGCCGAGGTGGCCGACCGCCTCGGGGTCTCCTACCACACCGTGCACACGCACGTGAAAGCGATCCACGAGAAGGTGAACGTCAAGAGCAACGGCCGGCTGCTCGCGCTCATCCGGAAGGTGGAGGAACGCTGAGGTGTCCCGAAGGCAGGCAGAAAAATCTACCCAGTTCTGGCGATGGCCTGGGCGACCGGCCGGGAATAGGGTAAGCGTCAGTCAATCGCAGAAACAACTCTGAATCCAGCCTTGGGGCTCTCGGAGCAGTGCCACCCCTCGGAAACCGGGAGGCAAACATGCACTCTGCAGGTGGATCTTCTGACCACGAGCGGCTGAACGACAAGCGGGAATCGAACCCTCAAGAGTGCCTAACTGAGGCGCTGCCGAAGAAGATGCTCAGGGTCTTTCCAGCCGCAGCGGCTTCGGCTTGCGTGGGGCTGCTCTTGTTAGCGGTCTTTCTCCTGAATCGCTCCGCCACGGACCAGGATCGAGACAACCCCGCGGCTCCTGCCTCGGGCAAGAGAGTCGCCGTGACGCGCGCTCTCGAGCGCATGCCGCTCTACTTCATCGAGAATCGCGGCCAGCTCGATTCTCGCGTGGCCTATTACGTTCAGGGACGGGACACGACTCTCTACTTCACTGCCGAAGGAATGACGCTCGTCCAGACCGAGCGAAATCGCGGAGAACAAGGTTCGAAAAGGAAGCTGGAGAAGGCGTCGTTCAGTCGAGGCACCCCAGCACCGGAGGCGGGGAAACGTTCGGTCGTCAAGCTCGATTTCGTCGGAGCAAACCCGAATCCGGAGATCACGGCGAGCGACAAACGGCCTGCAGTCGTCAGCTACTTCAAGGGACGGCAGGAGAATTGGAAGGCAGGTCTCTCGACCTACCGCTCGATTGTCTACTCCGAACTCTGGCCAGGCATTGATCTGGTCTATTCCGGGGCGGCCAACCGGCTCAAGTACAGGTTTCTCTTGAAGCCAGGGGCCGACCCAACCCAAGTGAGGCTTGCGTATCGCGGAGTCCATAAGATCCGCTTGAACGACGTGGGGCAGCTCGAAGTCGAGACACCTGCGGGAGGATTCCGGGACGACAAGCCGTGCGCCTGGCAGGAAGTCGACGGGCGTCGCGTGGAGACCGACGTAGCGTACTCGCTCGATCGGGCCTCAGCCAACGGACCGCACGGGTACGGATTCGCACTGGGCCCCTATGACCGTAGCAAGCCCCTCGTCCTCGACCCGGCTGTGCTCGTCTATGCCGGCTACATCGGTGGCAGCAGCAACGAGAACGGCAACGCCCAGGCCGGCATCGCCGTGGACAGCTCCGGCAACGCCTATGTCACGGGCTCCACGGATTCCACCGACTTCCCCGTCACCGTCGGGCCCGATCTGACTTTCAACGGAACGCGGGACGCCTTCGTGGCGAAGGTCAATGCGGCCGGCACCGCGCTCGTCTATGCGGGCTACATCGGGGGCAGCGGGGACGACACTGGCAACGGCGTCGCGGTGGACAGCGCCGGCAACGCCTACGTCACGGGCCAGACCGGCTCCACAGAAGCCACGTTTCCCGTCACCGTCGGGCCCGGCCTGACATACAACGGCGACAACTCCGACGCTTTCGTCGCGAAGGTCAATGCCGGCGGTACCGCGCTCGTCTACTGCGGATACATCGGCAGCATCAGAAGCGATTTCGGCAACGGCATCGCGGTGGACAGTTTCGGTAACGCCTACGTCACGGGGGCAATCTTTTCGGCGACGTCCGAGTGGGACACCTTCGTGGCGAAGGTCAAGGCCGATGGCACCGCCCTCGACTACTTCAGAGGTATCGGCGGCAGCGGTAGCGAGGTTGGCTACGGCATCGCGGTGGACAGCTCCGGCAACGCCTATGTCACGGGATACACAAATTCCACGAACTTCCCGGTGACCGTCGGGCCGGGCATGACTTACCAGAACAATGTCGACGCCTTCGTGGCGAAGCTCAACGCTACCGGCACAGGGCTCGTCTACTCAGGCTACATCGGCGGCAGCGGCCAGGATGTCGGCACCGCCATCGCCGTGGACAGTTCCTGCAACGCCTACGTCACTGGACACACCCTCTCGGACGAGAGCACGTTCCCTGTGACCGTGGGACCGGACCTCACGTACAACGGCGGCTTCGATGCGTTCGTGACGAAGGTCAACATCGACGGTAGCGCGCTCGTGTACTGCGGCTACATTGGTGGCGGTCGCACCGACGCGGCCTACGGCATTGCGGTGGACACTGCCGGCAACGCTTATGTCACGGGAGAAACGGGCTCCGATGAGACTACATTCCCCGTGATCGGAGGACCCGACCTTGCATTTCACGGGCCCGGCGACGACGCCTTCGTGGCAAAGGTGAATGCCGCCGGCACCGCGCTCGTGTACTGCGGCTACATCGGCGGCAGCGGCGTCGATGCTGCCTTCGGCATCGCGGTGGACGGTGCCGGTAATGCCTATGTCACTGGAGAAACCGACTCCACTGAGGCCACATTTCCCGTGACCGTCGGGCCGAGCCTGAGCTTCCGCGGTGGCAACGACGCCTTCGTCGCGAAGATCGCAGAGGTCACTCCACCTACCCCTACGCCGACGGATACGCCGACGAGCACGCCATCCGTGCTGCCGACGGACACTCCGATGCTTACGCCCACTCAGACACCGACCAATACGCCGACGCCTCTTCCGTGCGGTCCGATTCCCAACGAGTATCCGGTCCCCGCGGGTGGTAGCAATCCTATCGGCATCGCCGCGGGGCCGGATGGCAACCTCTGGTTTACGGAACACAGCGGCAACAAGATCGGACGGATCACTACCGGAGGCGTCATCACGGAATTCACCATTCCCACGGCGAACAGCGGTCCTCGCGGCATCACCGCGGGGCCGGATGGCGCCCTCTGGTTCACCGAACTCGGCGGCAACAAGATCGGCCAGATCACCACCGGCGGCGTTATCACGGATTTCACAGTTCCCACAGCTGTCAGCTTTTCGTTCGGCATCGCCGCGGGACCGGACGGTGCTCTCTGGTTCACCGAGATGAACAGCAACCAGATCGGCCGGATCACTACCGCGGGTGTCATCACGGAATTCGCAATCCCCACGGCTGGCAGCAATCCTGTCGGCATCACCGCGGGCCCGGATGGAGCCCTCTGGTTCACCGAGTACAACGGCGGCAAGATCGGCCAGATCACCACCGGCGGCGTCATTACCGAATTTCCCGCCGGCAGTAATCCTTTCGCTATCACCGCGGGGTCAGATGGCACACTCTGGTTCACGCAGAACAACAAGATCGGCCAGATCACTACCGGGGGCGTCATCGCGGAATTCGCGGTTGCCAGCGCTGGCGGAGGCATCGCCGGCATCACCACAGGGCCAGATGGCACGCTCTGGTTCACGGAAACGAACGCCAACAAGATCGGTCGGATCACCACCGCCGGCGTCATCACGGAATTTACGGTCCCCACGGGTGGCAGCAATCCTTTCGCCATTGCTGCGGGGCCAGATGGCGCCCTCTGGTTCACTGAGTACATCGGCAACAAGATTGGCCGCATCTGCACGTCGGCAACGCCAAACCCGACGAGCAGTCCGACGCCGACCCACACGCCGACTGGAACTCCGACCAACACGCCAACGTCCACACCGACGAGTACCCCGACCGCGACCGCGACTCCGACGGCCACCGCGACGAGCACGCCGACGAGTACGCCAAGTAACACCCCCACCAACACGCCGACGCCGACCAGCAGTCCAACCATCACACCAACGAACACACCGACGAACACCGCGACACCGACCTTTACGCCGACCCGCACACCAACGATTACGCCAACGCCGGGCAACACTCCAGTGCCGACCAATACACCGAGGCCGACGCACACCCCGAAGCCGACGCACACCCCGAGGCCGACGAAGACGCCAAAACCGTGACGAAACAAATCTCAGAGAGGGGGGACTCCTCATGTCAGCCATAGGTCGCGCATCCGTCATTCTCTCGGCCTGCCTCATCCTGGTTCAATCCCAGAGCAGCCTGGGCAAGGGAGGCGGGCATCCTTCGAACATCCCGCTCACGACGTATTTCAGCGACCTCGATTCGAGCGGCCTTCCCGCGGACATCGCAAGCGATGGACTCGGGGCCTACAGTGACGGCGTGGCGGGCGTCACATCGTTTCTGACGACCAATGGCTACAACGGCATCGTGTGGGGCGACTGGCAGTTCGACACCTATAGCTCCACGACCCGGGCCGTGAACCACAGCCTCGACGCGGCTGATGCAGTCCAGCCGGGAGATCCGCATTACACCGTGACGGCGAACCCGCCCTTCTGGGGAACTCAGAACCTCAAATCTCATATTGAGGTCAAGTGCACGCTCATCAACAACGACATGCTGACGATGGCCGCAGGATCCTCGTTCACATGCCCATTGATGAATCGATTCAACACCGCGGGCAACGTTGATTACGGCCTCAGCCCGGCATATTCATTTACCGGTTACGCGGAAACGACCGATGCCCGCATCGTCTGCAACACGGCAGACGCGGGCGGCTGCAACGACTGGTTCATCGATCCGATCGGCCCCGGACCGGCAGTGGGACGGCTCACGACAGCATCGACTTCGAAGAAGCCGGGGCCCCCCATCAATGATGGAAATTTCTACATGAGGTTTCACATTCACTTGACGCGCCCTTGAGACAAGACGGCTCGCTATCCACCACGCGGTGCGCTTGCGCTGGTGGGAGAACAGATATCAGGAAACTAGCCCTGGTCGGGGTGAAGGTGTGACTATAAACACGGGCTTCCGCTTCCGTCAGCGGTCCTTCATAGCTGTCGCGAGGCGTCGCTGGGTTCTGTCTTTCGGTCTGGCGCCGGTCCTGCTACTAGCGACCCTTGCCCTGAACTGCTCTACCGATCTGGCCCGGGTAAGGCCCTACAGCGATTTGTCCTTGAAGCCCGCCTCCCTTCACGAGGGGCACCAGCCCGCAGCTTCCGCCTCGGAGAAGAAAATCGCCGTGACGCGAGTTCTCGAGCGGATGCCGATCTACTTCATCGAGAATCGCGGCCAGCTCGATTCACGGGTGGCCTACTACGTCCAGCGTGGGGACACGGCTCTGTACTTCACTGCCGACGGGATGACCCTCGTGCAAACCGACCAGAGGCATGGAGAAAACGGCCCGGAGGGCGGGCTGGAGAAGACATCGCTCGTTCGGAACGGCATGCCGACACCGGAGGCAGGGAGCCGATGGGCTGTCAAGCTCGATTTCGTTGGAGCAAACCCGAGCCCCAGTATCCAAGCAAAGGATCCAACACCCGCCATCGTCAGCTACTTCAAGGGCCCGAAGGAGAACTGGAAGGCGGCCCTCTCAACGTATGGCTCGATCATCTACTCCGATCTCTGGCCGGGAATTGATCTGGTCTATTCCGGAACGGCCAACCGCCTCAAGTACACCTTCCTTGTGAAGCCTGGGGCAGATTCGGCGCAGGTTAGGCTGGCGTATCGAGGCGTCCATGGGATCCGGTTGAACGAAGCCGGGCAGCTAGAAATCGAGACACCTGCGGGACGTCTCCAGGACGACAAGCCGTATGCGTTTCAGGAGATCGATGGGCGCCGCGTCCAAATTGACGCGGCATATTCGCTCGATCCGTTGGGAGCCGCAGCGTCATACCGATATGGATTCGCAATCGGGTCCTATGACCGCGCTAAGCCTCTGGTGCTCGACCCGACAGTGCTCGTTTATTGCGGGTACATTGGTGGTAGCGGTTTCGATCAAGGCCGCAGTATCGCGGTGGACACTTCGGGCAACGCCTATGTCACGGGACGAACCGGCTCCTCCGAGCCCACGTTCCCCGTGACCGTCGGGCCGGACCTGACCTACAACGGCGGCGGCGTAAACGGCAACACTGATGCCTTCGTGGCGAAGGTCAACGCCGCCGGCACCGCCCTCGTCTACTGTGGCTACATCGGCGGCGGCGACTATGATGAAGGCTACGGCATCGCGGTGGATAGCTCGGGCAACGCCTATGTCACGGGAGTAACCTCCTCGACCGAGGCCACGTTTCCCGTGACCGTCGGGCCGGGCCTGACCTTCGGCGGCGGCACCTATGACGCTTTCGTGGCGAAGGTCAACGCCGCCGGCACCGCCCTCGTCTACTGCGGCTACATCGGCGGCAGCGGAGGCGAGCAAGGTAACGGCATCGCGGTGGACAGCTCGGGCAACGCCTATGTCACGGGGCAAACCAGCTCCGCCGAGGACACGTTCCCAGTGACTGTGGGGCCCGACCTTACCTTCAACGGGCCCTTCGGCGGCGGTTCGGACGCCTTCGTAGCGAAAGTCAACGCCGCCGGCACCGCGCTCGTCTACTGCGGCTACATCGGCGGCGGCTATGCGGATGCTGGCTACGGTATCGCGGTGGACAGTTCGGACAACGCTTATCTCACGGGATTGACCCAATCGCCCGAGACCTTTCCCGGCCTATTCCCCGTAACCGTGGGGCCGGCCCTGACCTACAGCGGCGGCGAGGATGCCTTCGTAGCGAAGGTCAACGCCGCCGGCACCGCCCTCGTCTACTGCGGCTATATCGGCGGCACGGGCTTGGATCAAGGCACGGGAATCGCGGTGGGCTCTTCAGGCAACGCCTATGTCATTGGGACCACTTCCTCCACCGAGACAACATTCCCCGTGACCGTCGGACCCAACCCGACGTACAACGGCGGCCCCCATGACACTTTCCTAGCAAAGGTCAACGCAGCCGGCACCGCGCTCGATTACTGCGGTTACATCGGCGGCAGCGGCAACGATTTTGGCCGGGGTATCGCGGTTGACAGTTTGGGTAACGCCTATGCCACGGGGGAAACCACCTCCACCGAGGCCACGTTCCCAGTAATGGTCGGGCCGGACCTAACCTTCAATGGCCCTCTCGGCGGATCCAACGCCTTCGTCGCAAAGGTCAACGCCGCCGGCACTACGTTGGTGTACTGCGGCTATATCGGCGGCAGCAAAGGTGGCGAGAGTGGCCAGGGCATCGCGGTGGACAGTTCGGGCAATGCATATGTCACGGGATCCGCCGATTCCGATGAGACAACGTTCCCGGTGACCGCCGGACCAGACCTGACCTTTGACGGCGGCAGCGACGCCTTCGTTGCGAAAATCGGGACCAGCTGTTTGCCTCGGGCCGGTCCTTTGGCATCGAACAACGGCCCGATCTGCGCAGGTCACACGCTGCAGCTTGCGGCGTCGCCAATTTCGGGGGCGACATATAACTGGACGGGGCCAAACAGCTTCACTTCGAACCTTCAGAACCCGACGATTCTGGCCGCCACGTCGGCCGCGGCCGGAACTTACAGCGTCACGGCGACAGTCGGCGGCTGCACGTCGCCGGCCGGGACGACTGCGGCCGTCGTCAACCCGACCCCGGCTACTCCGGTCATCACGGCGCCAGCGAACACGGCCGGGGGGACGAGAGGTTTGTCAGCGTCGGTGGTTCCACACGCGGGGGGCAGCTGGTTCTGGACGGTCCAGAACGGCACCGTCACGGCGGGGCAGGGGACGAGCCAGATTACCTTCACCGCGGGGAGCATCCCCGAACCACTGACTCTCTCGGTCATGGACACGAATGCCTCAGGATGTGTGAGCGCACCGGGAATCGCCTCCGTTGCGATTGATCCGTTCGGACCGCCGTACCTCTTCTACACGGTAACGCCGTGTCGAGTCCTTGACACCAGAAATCCGGCCGGTCCACTGGGCGGCCCGGCATTGCAGGCCGGCGCGATGCGGACGTTCGACGTGGCAACGTCCCGATGTGGTATCCCGTCCGGGGCGGTCGCAATCTCGGCGAACCTGACCGTCACGAATGTAGGTTCTCTCGGTGAACTCTTGGCCTTCGCGTCGGACGCGGCGCCGACAAACGCGAGCAGCCTCAGCTTCCGGCCGGGGCGCACCCGCGCTAACAACGCTATGGTTTCTCTCTCGAAATCGAGTGCGACGTTCTCCATCTTCAACAACTCCGCGTCCACTGTAGATTTCATCCTCGATGTGAACGGGTACTTCCAGTAGGAGGCCATTCAGCATACCTGCGCGCACTCTGTGCCCTGAGGCATCCGCTATCCTCCTGCCCATGCGAATCCTCGCCGGCGTCGCGCTCGGCGCGGTTCTCTTTTCGGGGCCGCTTTCCGGGCAGGACCTGTCGTCCGAGGAACCGGCCCCTCCTCACGTCAAGCAGGAGGTGGCGGTCGTCGCGACGCGCCTCGACATGGCGCCCGTCTCCGCCACGGTCCGCGTGGTCACGCGGGAGGAAATCGCCGCGATGCCGGGAGTCCGCGCGCTTTCCGACGTGCTCCAGACCGTACTCGGGCTCGACGTGAGAAGGCGCGGCGCGAACGGAACGCAGGCCGACATCGGGATTCGCGGCTCGGATTTCAACGGCGCGCTGCTCCTGGTGGACGGCCAGCCCATGACGGATCCCCAGAGCGGCCACCTCTCGGCGGACTTCGACGTCCCCCTCGGAGCCATCGAGCGGATCGAGGTCCTGGCGGGGGGCGGCTCGGCGCTGTGGGGCTCGAACGCGATCGGCGGCGTCGTGAACATCGTGACGCGCGGCGCGGATCTCGGACGGTCGAACATGCAATGCGAGACGCGCTACTCGCACGGCAGCGACTCTCTCGACGCCGGCGGCTATCGCGCCGCGATGAAGATCGGAGAGTCCTTCTCGGCGGCGGTCGACTGGCAGCGGACCGAGAACGCGGGCTTCCGCGACGACACCGAGTCCGCGTCGGGCCTGCTGCGCGTCTCCGGGCGATGGGAGACGGACGCAGGGCCCGTCACGCTCGGTCTCGGCTACGCGAACCGGAACTTCGGCGCTTACGCGTTCTACGGGACCGCGTTCCCGAACCAGCAGGAGTCGACGCGCACGCGCACGGCCACGCTTTCCTCGACTCTCGCCCTCGGCGGCTGGACCGTGAGCCCCTCGGCTTCCGTGCGCGCGCATCACGACGACTTCGTCCTTGAACGCAGCAACCCCTCGTTCTACGAGAACCTTCACGACACGGTCAGCTCCGTGCTGCGCGCGGCGGCGCGACACGCGCTTCTCGAAGGGACGTTCGCGTTCGGGGCGGAGGCCGCACGCGAGACGATCTCCTCCACGAACCTCGGGAGCCACGGCCGCGATCACGGCGCGCTCTTCGCCGAGTTCGCGCGCGCCTGGATCCCCGGCTCCTCCTCGGCGGCGGGCTTGCGTGCGGGGCTGCGCGCCGATCTCTACGAAGGGTACGGGTCGCGGCTCTCCCCTTACGCGGGAGTCGCCTGGGACGCCGCCCGGAACCTCACCTTCCGGGCGTCGTTCGCGTCGAGCTTCCGCGTGCCGTCGTTCACGGAGCTCTACTACGTCGACCCGCAGAACATTGGCAACCCGAACCTGAGGCCCGAGAAGGCGTGGCAGGTCGAGGGCGGGGCGGTGCTCGCCGTGGGAGCCGCCACGCTCGATGCCGCGTACTTCCACCGGCGGGCGACCGACCTGATCGACTTCGTCCGATCGTCCCCCGACGAGCCCTGGAGGTCGCGGAACGTGCGGGACGCCGTCGTTGACGGCATCGAGGCCTCGGCCGACTGGACCCGGAGGCGGCCCGCGTTTCTGACCCAACTTCGTGTTCAGGCTGCGTACACGTTCGTCGATCTCGCGAGTCTCTCGGAGGCGGCCGACGGAGCGACACAGGGCAAGTACGTGCTCGACCCGCTCCATGCGAAATGGGACCTCCTCGCGGGCATCGCCCTGCCGCTCCGGATCTCCCTGGCCTCGCGCCTCTCTTACTTTTCACGGCCGAGCTTCGCCGACGGTGTCTGGCTCCTCTCCGCGCGCCTCTCGTGGCAGGCCTTCCAGGGGCGCATCCTCGAGTTCTTCGTGGACGGGGAGAACCTCGGCAATGTCCGCTACGAAGAGGTCGCCTTCGTCCCCCTGCCGCGGCGCACGGTCGCCGGGGGGTTCAATCTGACCTGGTGAAAGCGAGTACACTCGCCAGCGAGACTCGCTCTCGAGTTCGCCCATGCCGACCATTCTTCTTCTCGAGGGCGCGCGGAGGCGCCTGCCCGAGGGGCCGTCCTGGCTCCGGCGGAGCGACTGGAAGCTCATCGACGTCGCCACCGCGGAAGGCACCGTGCGCGCCGTCGCCGATCACCGCCCGTCCCTCCTGATCGTGGACCTCGAGCAGGATCCCGAAGGCGCTCTCGAGACCGTCCGCGCGGTTTGCGCCGACGCCGCCGCGCGCGCGGTCCCGCTCCTCGTCCTGGCGCCGGCGGAGCGCGCCGAAGCCGTCCGCGCCGCGGGAGCGGGCCACGTCTTTCCGGAAAGCGCACCCCCGGAAGAAGTGCTCGCCGAGGTCCGCCGTCTCCTCGCCCTTCTCGAGCGCCGGGCGCCGCGCGTGAAAGTCGAGG
The DNA here is from genome assembly GCA_963719225.1 of Thermoanaerobaculia bacterium. Taxonomy (GTDB): domain Bacteria; phylum Acidobacteriota; class Thermoanaerobaculia; order UBA5066; family UBA5066; genus Fen-183. Next base: position 3,501,017 of record CAVRAY010000001.1, read on the forward strand.
CGTCCGTCGCGATCTGGCGCGACGGGCATCCGACCGAGGGGCGCGTCACCGACATCTCCTCGTCGGGGTTCTTCACGGCGACGAGCGAGCCTCAACCGGTCGGCGCGCGCCTCGAGATCAGCTTCAAGCTCCCCCACGACCGGTCCGGCAAGACCGTGACGGGCGAGGTCATCGTCGTGCGGCGCGCCGAAGGGCCGGAGTCCGGGTTCGGTGCCCGTTTCTTCCGGCTGCCGCAGACCGCGAGCCAGCTCATCGACGACTACCTCGCACCGCGAACGAAACAGTCGAAGATCTAGAGCGGACGCGCCGGCGGGACGGCCGACAGGTCGACGAGGCGGATGCCGACGCGGTCGGCGTAATCGTGGATGCGCGGCTCCCTATAGAACTCGCCGAAGTAAACGGCGACGAGCCCCGCGTTCGCGATGAGCTTGAAGCAGTGCCAGCAGGGCGAGGCCGTCGTGTAGATCTCGCCACCCTCGATGCGGACACCGTTCATCGCCGCCTGGAGGATCGCGTTCGCCTCGGCGTGGACGGTCGCGATGCAGTGCCCGTCCTCCATGAGGCAGCCCACCTCGTCGCAGTGCGGCAGGCCCCGAAGCGAGCCGTTGTACCCCGTCGACAGAAGCCTCTTGTCGCGCACGATCACCGCGCCGACGTGCTTGCGCGGGCACGTGGCCCGGCTCGCCACCTCTCCGGCGATGTTCATGAAGTAGCGGTGCCAATCGACGCGCTCCGTCATGTCGCTCACCAGCCGACCGGCTTCCCCTTGTTCTGCTCGTCCAGCCACTTCTGAAGCGGGGCGAAGTAGTCGCGGATCGCGCCGGCGTCCATCTGCTTCTGTCCCGTCAGCGTCGCGAGGGCTTCGGGCCACGGGCGGCTCGTGCCCATCGACAGCATCGCGTTCAGGCGGCTTCCCGCCTCCTTGTTCCCGTAGATCGAGCAGCGGTTGAGCGGGCCCTTGCAGCCCGCGATCCCCGCGAGCGCGCGATGAAACTGGAACTGGAGGATGTCCGCCAGAAAGTAGCGCATGTAGGGCACGTTGCCGGCCACGTGGATACTTCGCGCCCGGGTCGAAATCCTCCTCGCTCCGCGCCACCGGCGGCGCGATTCCCTGATATTTCCGCCGCAGCTCCCACCACGCCTCGTTGTATTTCTCCGGCGGAATCTGCCCGGAGAAGACCTTCCAGCGCCACTGGTCGATCACGAGCCCGAACGGCAGGAACGCGATCTTCTCGAGCGCCCTGTCGAGAAGAAGACCGATGTCCTTCGACGCGTCCGGCGCCTTCTCGAGGAGGCCGAGCTTCACGAGGTATTCCGGCGTGACGGAGAGCGCGATCGTGTCGCCGACGGCCTCGTGGAAGCCGTCGTTGGCGCTGTCGCGGAAGAGGTACGGCTGCTCGTTGTACGCGCGCTGGTAAAAATTGTGGCCGAGCTCGTGATGGATCGTGCTGAAGTCCTCGGCCGTGGGCTCGATGCACATCTTGAGGCGCAGGTCGTTGAGGTAGTCGATGTCCCAGGCGCTCGCGTGACAGACGACCTCGCGGTCCCGCGGCTTCACGAAGAGCGACCGCTTCCAGAACGTCTCGGGCAGCGGCGCGAAGCCGAGAGACGTAAAGAACCCCTCGCCGTACTTCACCATCTGCTGGTCGTTCGTCTTGCGGCCCTTGAGGATCTGCGTCAGGTCGTATCCGGGGTCCGCGCCGGCCGGCGCCACGAGCGGGTAGATGTTTCCCCACTCCTGCGCCCACATGTTGCCGAGGAGATGCGCGGGGATCGGACCGCTCGCACTGACGCGATCGCCGTACTTCTCGCGCAGCTTCGCGCGAACGTAGGCATGGAGGGAGAGGTAGAGCGGCTTCACCTGCTCCCAGAGGCGGTCGAGCTCCGCCTCGAAGGCTTCCGGCGGCATGTCGTACTTGGACCGCCACATCGCGCCGGTGTCGGCGAAGCCCAGCTCTTTCGCGCCCTTGTTCGCGAGCGCGACGTACGTGATGAAGTCCTTCCGCATGGGACGCGAGATGGAGTGCCAGCCCGTCCAGGCGTCGAGGAGCTCGTCGTAGTTGCGACTCGACGCGAGGACCTTCGAGAGGTCGCCGAGGTCGCGGCACTCCTCCTTCCCGTCCTTTCCCTTGCGGCAGGATTTCCCCTTGCCGTAGAGGCCCTCCATCCGGGAGGCGATGCGCGTCAGCTGCTCGCTCTCCTTCGGGTCCGAGGGCGTCGCGAGCGTGAGCCCGTTCTTCAGGAGCCGCATCTTGCGGGCGAGCGCTTCCGGCAGCGCCAGCTTGTCGAACCGCACGGACTGTTTCGCGAGCTCGACGGCCGCGTTGATCGCGCGCTCGTCGGCCTTCGCCGCGAGAAGCTCGGTGTCCTCGGTGATGAAGTTGATCTTCACCCAGTCCGCGCGCCCCGCCTCGACGAAGAGCTGCAGCAGGCGCCCTTCGGCGTTCGCCAGGAACGTCTCCGCCTCGACCGCAGTCGGGGGCGGCGCGGGCTGGGCCGCGGCGGGAAAGACGACGGACGCGAGGAGCAGGACGAACGTGCGGAAGCGCTTCATGACGCGATCGTAGCAAGCCCCCGCCGGGACTCAGTAAGATGCGGCAAATGGACAACCGCCGCGTCGTCGTGACGGGCCTCGGGGCCGTGACGTCTCTCGGGAACGACCTCGCGTCGACCTGGGACTCTCTCGTCGCCGGGCGCTGCGGCATCGGCCCCATCACGCTCTTCGATGCCTCGGCCTTCCGCACGCAGCTCGCGGCGGAGGTCAAGGAGCTGCCCGGGGGCTTCGACCCCGCGCTCCGGCGCCGCCTCTCCCGCACGGACGTCATCGGCCTCACGGCGGCGGCCGAAGCGCTCGCCGACGCCGGCCTCGATCTGGGCCGCGAGGATCCATCGCGCATCGGGGTCGTCCTCGGCGGGGGCGTGTCCGGGCTTCTCGACAGCGAGAACTATTTCCGCGATCTCGTCACGCGGGGGCCCCGCCGGGCACGTCCCACGCAGGTCCTCAATCACCCGCCCGACCAGACGACCGACCGCATCGCCGAGCGCTGGGGCTTCCTCGGCCCGCGCTCGACGATCACGACCGCGTGCTCGTCCTCGGCGACTTCGCTCGGCTATGCCGCCGACCTCATCCGCCACGGTTTCTGCGACGTCGTCGTGACGGGCGGCGCCGACACGTTCGCGAGACTGACGCACGGCGGCTTCAACGCGCTTCGCTCCGTCGACCCCGATCCCTGCCGCCCGTTCGACAGGCGCCGCAAGGGGCTTTCGATCGGGGAGGCCGCGGGCCTTCTCGTCTTCGAGGAGGAAGGCCGCGCGCGCCGCCGGGGAGCGCGGATCCGCGCCCGCTTCCTCGGCTACGGCGTCACGTCCGACGCGCACCACATGACGCAGCCCGAGCCGACGGGCGAAGCCGGCGCCCGAACGATCAGCGCGTGCCTCGTGGCCTCCTCCCTGAACCCGGGCGACGTGGACTACGTGAACGCCCACGGAACCGCGACCCCGCAGAACGACTCGGCCGAGACGGCGTCGATCAAGCGGGCGCTCGGGCCGCGCGCGCGGGAGATCCCCGTCTCGTCGATCAAGTCGATGCTCGGCCACTGCCTCTGCTCGGCAGGGGCCATCGAGGCGGTCGCGACCGTCCGCACGATCGAGACCGGCCTCGTGCCGCCCACGATCCACTGGGAAGAGCCGGACCCCGAGTGCGACCTCGACATCGTCCCGAACACGGCCCGGGAAGCGCGCGTCAGGATCGCGCTCTCGAACTCCTTCGCGTTCGGCGGGAACTCGACGGTCGTGGCGTTCGGGCAGTTCGAAGGGAGGGTCTAGGCCTTACTTCTCGGCCGCCTTCACGATCTCGTCCGCCGTCATCGGGCCGCGCGCGAGCGTGTCGGTGTGCGTTCCCATGAATTGCCGGAACTCGAACGCCGCTTTGAGCCCCGTCGCGAGCCCCTTCTGCTTCGAGATCGCCTCGACCTTCTTGTCCACCTCCGCCTGCTTCGCATCGTCGAGCTGAGGAGTGATCGCGACGAAGTCCCAGCTGGCGCCGTCCTGATGCACGTACCACTGCGTGGCCGGCCCTCCGGCCTCCTTCGCGACCGCTTCCTGCTTCGCCATCCACTTCAGGAACTCGACGTGCTTTCCGGCCGCCACCTGGTACATCGACACGATGTTCAAACCCGGCTTCTTTTCCTGGGCCATGGCCGCCGAGGTCCAGCCGCACACGACGAGCAAACAGGCCACGATCGACAGACATCCGATGACACGCTTCATGGAAAACTCCTTTTCCGCTTTCGCGGGCCGCTTCAGATCGGGCCACCATGTCGCGGCAGAGACCCAGTGTCAACACCGAAAACGATGCCACCGCCCGTGTACGATCCTGTGAATGCGCGCTCCCGTCATCACAGGAGAGTCCGCGGTCACCGCGCTCGGCCGGACTCTCGCCGAGACGCGTGCCGCGCTGGCCGCCGGGCGCTCCGCCGTGGCCCCGGTCGAGGACGACGGCGCGCCGCCGGCCTCCGAGCGATCTCCCGCCGCCCGCATCGGCGCATTCACGACGGAGCCGGAGCTGCCGAAGAGCAAGGCGCGGCGCCTCGATCGCGGCAGCCAGTACGCCGTCGTGGCGGTGAAGCAGGTGCTGGCCGACGCTCTCTACACCGTCGCGGGACGCGAGGAGCGGACCGGCATTCTCCTCGGCACCGGGTCGGCCGGCGTCGGTCCTCTCGTCGAGTTCGAAAGGCAGATGGCCGTCGAATCGCCGGACGCCGCGTCCCCGTTTCTCTTTCCGAACACGGTGGCGAACGCGCCGGCCTCCCAGGCCGCGATCGAAGTCGGCATCAAGGGCCCGAACGTGACGATCACCCAGAAGGACCCGGCGGCGCTGAACGCGCTGTTCTACGCCCGGATGCTCCTCGCGGACGGACGGGCGGACGCCCTCCTCGTGGGCGCGGCCGACGAGTGGAACCTCGTCTACCACCGCGCGTACGAGCGCGTGCGCGCCACGCGCACCGGCACGCGCCCCGGCTTCGTCCTCGGCGAAGGCGCGGCCGTCGTCCTCGTCGAGGACGAGACGGCGGCCCGGGCGCGGGGAGCCCGGATCGACGCGCGAATCGCCGGCCTCGCGTCGCGCGGCGCGGCGCTCTCGCCCCAGAAGAGGCGTGCCGACCCGGCGATCCTCGCCGCCGCCATTCGGGACGCCCTCGGAGAGGCCGGGATCGCGCCTTCCGGAATCGGCCTCGTCCATCTCTCGCGGAACGGCTCGCCGTTCACGGACGAGGCCGAGAGCGCCGCGCTCACGGACGTCTTCGGCGGCACGCCCCCGCGGCTTTCGGCCGTGAAGGACAGCCTCGGCGAAAACCCCGCGATCGGGGCGATCCAGATCGCGCTCGCGGCCGCGGAGCTGCGCGAGGACCCCGGACTCGGCGCGGTCCTGATCGACGCGTTCGGCGCGGGCGGCAACGTCCTCGCGGCGGTGCTCACGGCGCCATGACGGCCCGGGCCTTCACGACGTCTTTCGACGTCCGCTTCCCCGAGGTGGACTCGTACGGGGTCGTCTGGCACGGCCACTACATCCTGTATTTCGAGGTCGCGCGAAACGCGCTGTGCGCCGCGTTCGGGCTCACCCCGGGAGACGCGCTCGCCCACGGCTACAAGGTGCCGATCACGAAGGTCGAGCTGAACCTCAAGAGGTCCGCGAAGCTCGACGACCGGCTGGAGGTCGCCGCCGTCCTCGCGCCGGCCGCGACGGCGAAGCTCGCGATGGCTTACGAGATCCGCCGCCTTCCCGAGCGCACGCTGCTCGCGACCGGGACGACGGAGCAGGTGATCCTGAATCCCGAGGGCGAGCTGCTGCTGACGCTCCCGTTGCCGGTGAAGACTCTCGTCGCGCGCGTGCTCGCGTTCCAGCGCGGCGAAGCGGATCCGGATCCCTCCAAGATCCTCCCGCCTCGCTGAGCTTCAGGATCTCTTCGGGAAAGTCGCGACCGCGCGCGTCGGCTCGCCGGGCGACGAGGACAGCGTCAGCGTCCCGCCGTGCGCGCGCACGATCCGTTCGGCGATCGGAAGGCCGAGCCCGGTGCCCGCGGGCTTCGTGGACACGAAGAGTCTGAAGACATCGGCGGTCTTCGCGGGCGGGACGCCCGGGCCTCGGTCGGCGATCGTGAGCCGCCAGAAGCTTCCCGCGTCCTCGACCCTCACTTCGACCTCGCGGGCCGCGGCGCCCTCCGCCTCCACGGCATCGAGCGCGTTCCCGACGAGGTTGAGGACCACCTGGCGTACGCGCCCTGGGTCCAGGAGCGCGGGCGCGCCTTCGGCATGGGGCAAGAACGTCAGGCGGATGTGGCGGCGGGAGGCTTCCGGCTCCAGGAACGACACCGCCTCGCGCGCCGTTTCATTCAGGTCGGCGGGAACGGGGCTCAGCGGCGACGGGCGCGCGTACGAGAGAAAGTCCGTGAGCAGCCGCGCGAGCCGGCTCGTCTCGACGCGGGCGGCCTGGGCAAGCTCCGCGGCCGAAGCCGCGTGCGAACCTTCGCGGCGGCCCGCGGCCGGATGCACGAGCTTCTCCTCGAGGAGCTCGAGGTTGAGGCCCATCGCGTTCAGGGGATTCCGGATCTCGTGCGCGAGGCCCGCCGCCACCTCGCCGAGCTCGGCGCGCCGCTCGGCCTCGACGCGTGCCTCCTCGACGCGCCGCGTGCGTCGATAGAGGAGGATCACCGCCGCGGACGCCGCGAGAATCCCGAGGAACGAAACGACGGCCGCCGCGGCCGTCTTGAGGTAGAGCTCGCGGCGGAGCTTCTCGACGCGCTCGGCCAGGACGCGGCGCGAGACGCCGAAGCGCAGCACGGCGAAGTCGCCGACGGGCACCTCCATGTCGTAGGGATCGGTCTCGGGCGCCTCGAGACTGTAGCTGCGCGCGGTCGTGCCGGGTTCGGCGGGCTTCACGTCGAGGACCCTCGACCCCTCGGCGCCGACCTGGGCCTTGCGGTCGGGGACGGTGAGCGTGCCGCGATACGAATAGAGGACTTCCTTCTTCGCGCTGTCCAGGACCTCGACCTCCGTGAGGATCTGGCGCTCCGAGAGCCCGGTCGTGACGAGCCGGTCGATCTCCGTCTGCTTCAGCTTCAGGACGAAAGGGTCTCCCGACGAGCGCTCCGCGATGCCGCGCGCGAGCCGCTCGGCGTCGAGCTTCGTGTGGAGGATCGCGTCGTTGACGACGTCCCTGGAAAGCGACTTGAAGAGGAGATGCCCGAAGAGCACCACGGCTCCCGCCGTCAGAAAGCCGAGGACCGCGAGGACGAGGGTCAGGGAGCGCCGGAAGGACCGGGCGTCGAGATCGGACACGACCGGAGTGTATCGGGACTCCGGTCGTGCCGATGCCGCGACTACTGGAAGAAGCCGTTCACGTCCAGGATCACGTCCACCATTCCCGGCGCGGTGTTCTGGATCCGGATCGTGCCCGAGCCGTCCGTCGCGAGGCGGATCAGCGCATTGTTGGCGCGCGTCTGGAAGGCGCCGAAGCTGACCGTCGAGGCATTCGTGGGCATGCCGTCCCCCGGGTACGCCAGGAGCGTGCCCGCCGCGAAAGCGTTCGTCGCCGTCATGTTCACGGAGATCGAGGTGGCGTCCGCCGGGATGCCGCAGGTGCCGGCGACCGTGAACGTACGATCCAGGACGCCTGCCGGCGCGAGTGAGGGACCGCCGAGGGGCCCGACCGGCCCGCGCGTATCGATGAGGCGGCAGCCCGCCACCGTGTAGAAGAGCACGGCGCTTCCCGAAGGCGCGACCGTCACGAGCGCGCTCCCGTGAGACGAGTAGCAGGCCGGCGGATTGGAGACGGTGACCCCGAGGTCGAGGACGCCCGGAGCCCCCGCGGTGAAGGTGATCTGTGAGGTGCCCTGGCCGGCGGTGATCGTCCCGTTCGCGATCGTCCACGTGATGACGGAGCCGAAGCCGAACAGCAGGCTCGCCGTACGGTTCGGCGAGAAGGCCCCTACGATCTCCGGCGCGACGATCAGGATCGGCGGGGGCGGCGGCGGGGGCAGGAAGAGGATGTTCACGCTCGCGCTCGCCGTGTTGTTGCTCGCGTCGGGGTCCATGGGAGAGGCTGCCGCGACGCTCGCCGTGTTCACGATCGTCCCGGGCGACGTCGAGCATTTGACGTCTGCATCGAGCGCGATGGTCGCCGTTGCGCCCGAAGCGAGGCTCGGGAACGAGATCGTGCGCGCGTTGCCCGCGCCGCCACAGACGCCTCCCCCCGAGGCCGAGCACGAGCTGAAGGCGACCTCGGGAGGGAGGTTGTCGGTCACGACGACGCTCGCCGCGTCGTCCGGGCCGAGGTTCGTGACCGTCAGCGAGAAGGAAATCGTGGAGCCGATGAACGCGTTCGCCGGCGCCGTCATGGTCAAGGCGAGGTCGGCCGAGGGAAGCGTCGGAGGGGAGGCGGCAATGGCCGCGGGTTCGCCGAGCCACCCGAAAAGGTCAGCGAAGAGGATGGCCGATAGGACGAAGAGGAACCTGTGCGCCCCCGCCCGGAGTTCCGGAGAAGTCGGCATGGGACCTCCGGAATGTAATGTCCGGTTTTTCGCCGACCTAACAGACTGTCGGGTCAGTCTCCCCGCTTCAAGTACCGGAAGTCTTTTATGTCGTACTCCTTCATCTTCGCGATGAGGCTGCCCCGCGAGATGTTCAGGAGGCGCGCGCCGAGAGACTGGTTTCCACGCACCTTGCGCATGACGCGCTCGATGACCTGCCGCTCCACTTTTTCGACGATCTCCTTGAGATCGTCGCTCTCCTTGAGCGCGAGCTCGACGTGCTCGCCCGAGAACTTCTGGTCGAGATCGGCGAGCGTGATGGCGCCGGCCCCGACCTGCGCGGCGAGGCGGCGCACCTCGTTCTCGAGCTCGCGCACGTTGCCGGGGTACTGGTAGTTGAGGAGCGCGTTCATGGCCTCGACGTCGAAGCGCTCCGCCGCCGGGCCGGCGTGACGCGCCGCGAGCGCATCGAGAAGGGCCGGAATGTCTTCCTTTCGATCCTTGAGCGGCGGCAGCCGAAGCGTGAGCGCCGAAAGTCGGAAGTAGAGGTCGTCGCGGAAGGCGCCGTCCTCGACGGCGCGCGTGAGAGGCCGCGAGGTCGTCCCGATGACGCGCACGTCGACGGGCACCGTCCGCCCGCCCGGCGCCGTGACCTCGCGGGCCTCGAGCAGGCGGAAGAGCAGCGCCTGCGTCGGAGAGGGAAGGTCGCCCACCTCTTCGACGAGGAGAGTCCCTCCGTCGGCCTCGAAGAGCCGGCCCACTCTCCTTCGGCGGTCACCCGCGGCCGGTGCACCGAGGAGGTCCTCCTCGAGAGCCTGGGGGCTCGCGGCCGTCGCCGAGACCCGCACGAGCGGACGGGAGCGCCGGGGCGAGAGCGCGTGGAGCGTCTCGGCCACGAGCGTCTTTCCGCTGCCGACGTCCCCGACGAGGAGAATCGGCGCGCGCGCCGCCGCGACCCGTGTCAAGGAAGCCTTGAGATTCGAGAGAGCCAGGGATCCTCCGACGAGCAGCCCGAGCGGATCCTCGAGCTGGACGGCGAGAGGAGAGGGCGTCGGCGAGGCGCCGCGCTCGCCGAAGGCCGCCTCGCTGCGCTCGCCGTGCACGAACCCGACGGCGGCCGCAGCGTGCGCGACGAAGTCGAGGAGCGCCGGATCGGAGACCGTCTCGGCGGGAACGAGGAGGAGCCCGACGCTCTCCCCCGTGGGCCGCGGGACGGGGAAAACGCGCAGGCGGGCGCCGGCCTCGGAGACCTCCCAGGGCGCGGTTTTCTCGCGTGCCTCGGCGAGGCTTCGGGCCGAGAGACGGGGAAGAGTCCCCTTCCAGAGCGCCGCGATCGCCTCGCCCTCGTTCGGAGGGAGCAGGGACACGAACGCGAGGCTGTGCACGGGCGTCACCGACGCGACGTAAGCCGTGACCTCCTGAAGCAGCTCTTCGAACGGAACCGGCCGGTGAAGACGCTTGAAGAGTCCCGGCCAGGGATCCCTCGTGGGCCCTTCGTCCTCCCGGCGTACCGGCTCGATCGGAGCCGGGGCGAGACGCCCGGCGCCGACCGGGGCCGGCCGCGTCGCGACCGCGGCCGGAGCGTTTGCCGGAGAGAGAGCGGGAGCCGGGGCGAGAGGCGAGAGCGCGGCCGTCGCGAGCGAAAGCGCGTCGCGTCCGCGAGGCGGAGGTGCCGCGATCCGGTTCGGATTCGGAGCCGGGCCGTTCAGGAGCGTGATCGTGGCCTCCCCGATCGAGATCCGGTCCCCCGCGGCCAGGGCCGCGGTCTTGACGATCGAGCCGTTCAAGGTCACGTCGGAGCCGGGGGCGCTCCCGAGCACCTCGAGGCGCAGCTCCTCTCCGGCCACGGAAATTCGGGCGTGCCGGCCGAGTACGCCGCGGGCGCGCACAACGAGATCATTGCCCGTCGAAGCGCCAATGTGAATGACATCCCGATGGACCTTGCGAACTTCCGATTCGCCGCCCGTTTTGCGGACTTCAAAGCTCAACATGGAACGGATCCTCCGCCACTGGGAGACAGTTTCCTGTACAGACACCAGCCTATCACGGCTTGGGGGCTGTCCGCGCCTCGTCAACACAAATTGAACGAACGAGAGGGTCGGCCCGCAAGGCGCTTAGAATTCCAGGCGGAGGGCTGAGCGCCGCACATGCCTGTTTCACCGCTCGATGGCCCGCCCTTCCGCGGCCGCCACGTCGCCTCGCTGACCCGGATCGTCGACACCGTCCGCTCGGTCCTCGACCCGGACTCGGTCGAGCTGGAATACCTGTTCGAGCCCTCCGGCCAGCGCTTCCGCTGGCGGGCCCGGCGCAGCCGCGTCTTCACCGCCGGGACGGTCCGCGTGGCCACCCGGCACGCGGCGACGGCGGAGTCCCTCGCCATCGAGTTCCATCTGACCGGCCTCCTTCGCGGGACCTTCACGCTGCATCGGCGGCCCCGCAGGCCGTGGACGCAGCCCGAGGTGTTGCGCTTCGAGGTCTTCCGGCCGCTGCTCGCCCAGCTTCTCGAGAGCGCGGCGGCCGCCGACATCCACGCGGCGGCCCGTCGGCGGCTGGAGAGCGCGGCCGAAGCCGCGTCCACGCCGATCCTTCTCGTCGGGCCGTCCGGCTCGGTCCTCTACGCGAACCGCGCCGCGGCGGCCTTCCTTTCCGCGCGGATCCCGCTCGTCGTCATTCCGGGCGACGGCCGCGAGACCTCGCTCGCGACCTGGATCGCGCGGCTCGGGGCCGGCGCAGCCGCGGGCGAAAAGAGATGCGCCGTTCTCGCGGATGGACGCGCGCTCGAAGCTTCCGTCGCGCGCTTCGCCGACGAGGAGGAGGACGACGTCGCCGTCCTCACGCTGAAGGTCCAGTCGGCTTTTTCCCTCGAGGACGTGCGCGAGCGGCTCGCGACGCGGGGCGTTTCCGGCCGCGAAGCCGACGTCGTGGGCGCCGTCCTCGAAGGACTCCGCAATGCGGAGATCGCGCGCCGGCTCTTCATCACGGAGTGGACCGTCAAGGATCACCTCAAACACGTCTTTTCGAAGCTCGGCGTTGGCTCGCGCTCGGGCCTCCTGAAGGCGCTCGACGCGGCTCCCCGATCCGACGCAAAACCCCAGCCGGTTGAGTCTCAGGGTCGGCGGCACCTCAAAATGTAGTGGTAGGCTCTCTGCGCTGATGTTCCGACTGAAGAGACTCGAGATCCAGGGTTTCAAATCCTTCGTGGACCGGACCTCCGTCACGCTTCCGTCGCGCATCACGGCGATCGTCGGCCCGAACGGCTCCGGCAAGTCCAACATCTGCGACGCCGTGCAGTGGGTGCTCGGCGAGCAGTCGGCCAAGAGCCTGCGCGGGACGACGATGGAGGACGTCATCTTCAACGGGGCCGCGCGCCGGCGGCCGCTCGGGATGGCGGAGGTCGCCCTCACGCTCGAGTCGCGCGGCGGCGACCAGTGGGCCGAGACGGGCGGCGAGGTCGTCATCACGCGGCGCGTCACGCGCGACGGCGAGAGCGACTACATCCTCAACGGAAAGAGGTCGCGCCTCAAGGACGTCCAGGAGATCCTCCTCGGCACCGGCCTCGGCGTGCGCGCGTACTCGATCATCGAGCAGCAGAAGATCGACCTGATCCTCTCGACGAAGCCGCAGGATCGCCGCCGCCTCATCGAGGAGGCCGCCGGCGTCTCGAAATACAAGATCCGCAAGCGTCAGGCCGAGGTGAAGCTCGAGGAGACGCGCGGGAACGTCCTGCGTCTCACCGACATCGTGTCGGAGATCGACCGCACGTGCGCTTCGCTGAAGCGGCAGGCCTCGCGCGCCGCGCGCTGGAGAGAGCAGGCCGAGCTCCTCTCGGGGCAGAAGAAGAAGCTCGCGCGTCTGCGCGCCGACCGCCTGGGGGCGGGCTTCGCGGGCGGTCGGGCGGCCCTCGAGAGCGCGACGGACGCCGAGGCCGCGGCGCTTGCGGACCTCGCCCGCCTCGAAGCGGAGGTCGTGGAAGCGCGCCGCCTCGCCGACGAGGACGAACGTTCCATGCGCGAGGCGGGAGACGCGCTCTCCCGCGCGAGAGAGACTCTCCTCGCCGCCGAGGCCGCCGTCCAGGCCGCCGCCCGCGAGGCCGAGGAGGCCGCCGCGCGAAAAGAGCTCCTGGAGGCGCAGCGCCGGGAGTCCGAATCCGATCACAGCCGCTTCGTCGAGGAGGCCGGCCGCACGGTGAAGGCCCGGGACGAGGCGGAGTCGGCTCTCTCGGAGGCCGCCGCAGCCGCCGCCGCGGCCGCCCAGGCGCTGGCCGAAGTCTCGGCCCGCGAGGCCGACGTCACGGCGCGACGCGAGACTTCGCGACGCGACCTCCTCTCCGCGGGGGCTCGGGCGGCCGAGGCGACGAACCGGGAGCGCGACGCCGCCCTCCTCGTCGACCGCCTCGGTTTCGCGCTCGCGAAGCTCGAGGAGAGAAAGGTGCGGGCGGAATCGCTGGTGGACGAGCGGCGGACGGCCTCCGCCGAGGCCGGAGCGCTTCTGGCCTCGGCTTCTTCCGGTCTCGACGCGGCGCGCCAGAATCTCGAAAAAGCGAGCCACGGCCGCCGCGCCGCCGAGGACCGCCTCACGACCCTCAAGGCCGTCCGCGAGGCCCACGTCGCCGCCCTCCATGCGGTGGACGTGCGCGCCGCCGCCCTCGAGACCACCCTTGCCGCACGCGAAGGCGGAGGCGAGTCCGCGCGCCGCGCGCTCGAGGCGGCGAACGTCGCGCCGAAGGGCGTCCTCGCAGACCACTTCGACGCGGCGGCCGGTTTCGAAAAAGCCCTGGACGCCGCTCTCGGGGCCGCTCTCGAGGCGCCGGTCCTCGAGACGCGCTCCGCTCTCGACGCCGCGCTCGCCTCCGTGCGCGAGAAAAAGCTCGGCGCGGCGCGCTTCGTCCACCCTCTGCCCGAGACGCCGTTTCCGCTGAAGCCGAAGGACCCCCGAGTCCTCGCGATCGCGCGCGAGCTCCTCACCGCGAAGTCGGCGTCGGCGCCGGCTTCCGCCCTGCCCGACGCGGTCGTCGTCGCGAACGTGGACGACGCTCTCGCGCTCGCGGCGCTCCATCCCGAACGCACGCTCGTGACGAAGGACGGTGTCGTCGTGCGGGGCGCGGTGGTCGAGGCCGCCGGCACCGAAGTTCCCGGAGAGGGTCTCTTCACGGTCCGGCGCGATCTCGTGAATCTCGCCGCGGAACGGAAAGGCGTCGCGGCGAATTTGGCGGAGGCGGATGCCGAGATCGCCTCCCTGTCCGCACAGGTCGGAACTTTCGCGGCGACGCTCGACGCCGCGCTCGCCGCCAAAGGGGCCGCCGAGCGCGCGCATTCCGAAGCCGAGGCGAGGAGCGCGGCCGCTCGCACCGAGGAAGAGCGCGCCGTCGAGGAGCTGCGGGTCCTCGCGGAGGAGGGCGACGCTCTTCGCCAGGATCTCGCGAAGGCTGCCGAAAGCCGGACGGAGGCGGCGCGCCTCGCGGCCCAGCGGCAATCCGAGATGGCGACCGTGGAACGCACGCTCTCGGAGCTGGAGGCGGCGCTCGATGCCGCGCGCTCTCTGCGCCTCACGGCTGCGGAGGCCGACGCCGTCGCGCGCAACGGACGCGACATCCTCGTCGAGCGCTCCCGGTCCCTCGCCGCCGCCTCCACGTCGGCCGAGGAGCGCGCCCGCGACGCGGCGCGCCGTGTCGCGGACCTGGCGGACGCCCTCGTCGAGATCGAGGCTCGGCGCGCCGGGGCTCTCGCCTCCGGAGAGGCAGCGAAGGCGGCGCAGGGCGCGGCCGCGACCGCCGCCGCCGAGGCCGACCGGCTGCGCGCCGGAACGGACGAGGCGGCGACGACACGGCGCGAGGCGCGCGCCGACGCCGAGGCGCGGGCGGCCGGCCAGCGCGAGGCCCTCGACGCCGTGCGGCGGACGCGCTTCGAGGCCGAGATCGCCCTCGAGCGCCACAAGGCCGACCAGGACCACCTCGTCGAGACGTGCCGGACCGAGTTCGGCTGCCTTCCCGGCGAGCTGCCGGCCTTCGAGATGACCGACGAGGAGGCCGCTCTCCCGTCCGAGGAGCTCGAAGCCGCGCTCTCCGAGGACGTCGTCTCCCGTTCCCTGGCCCTCGAGCGGCTCGGCCCCGTCAACCACGCGGCTCTCAAGGAGTACGAAGTCGAGAGCAAAAGGCTCCAGGAGCTCTCGGCGCAGAAGGCCGATCTCGACGCGTCGCTCGCGCAGATCCTCGAGACGATCCGGACGATCAACACGACCTCGTCCGAGCGCTTCCAGGAAGCGTTCGCGGCCATCAACTTCAGCTTCGGCCAGGTCTTCCAGCGCCTCTTCCACGGCGGCACCGCCTCGATGCATCTGCTCGACGAGGGGGACCCGCTGGATTCCGGCCTCGAGATCATGGCGCAGCCGCCCGGCAAGCGGAACCAGACGATCGGGCTCCTCTCGGGCGGCGAGAAGGCGCTCACGGCCATCGCGCTCCTCGTCGCGATCTTCAAGTACAAGCCGTCGCCGTTCTGCATCCTCGACGAGGTCGACGCCCCGCTCGACGAGGCGAACATCGACCGCTTCACGTCGCTCCTCGTGGAGCTCTCCGAGGAGACGCAGTTCGTCCTCATCACGCACAACAAGAGGACGATGGAAACCGCGCAGGCGCTCTACGGCGTCACGCAGGAGGAGCCGGGGGTATCGAAGCTCGTCAGCGTGAGATTCGACTGACGCCGAGCGCCCACAAGGGTTCTCCTCGTTGTCGCGGTGGTAACGTGTCACCGTGAAGGTCGTCCCACTCGCCCGCGTGCCGAAGGACCAGCGCTGGTTCTATCACCCTGAGATGCAGGCTCGGATTGCTCAGGCTGAACGGAATTTCGCCGAAGGACGTTCGACGACAACGAAGACCCTTGAAGAAGCCCGCGCTTTTCTCGATCGCCTCAAGAAGCGACGGGCGGGCGGCAGCAACCTTCGCTGACGGCGACTCGGCTCGGGCTACTCGAAGAACCCCACGACGTCCACGATCACGTGAACCCCGCCAGCGGGTGCGACCGTCTCGAACCGGACCGTGAACTCCGCGTCCGGGCCCAGCGCGATCGTCGCGTTGTTCGCGCGCGTCTGCCCTGCGCGGAAATTGATGACCGTCGCGTCCGGCGCTCCGATGTCCGAGGCATGGATGCGCAGGAGTCCGTTCGAAGTCGCGTCCGAGACGGTCACGTTCGCGGCAATCGCGCGGGCGGTCGCCGGGATCCCGCAAACGTCCCCAACTGGAAAAAGGCGAGGCGCGTTGGCCACGAGGGCGGGCCCTCCGAGGAAGCTGGTTGACGCGCGCGTGTCAATGACGCGGCACGGATTGAGCAACGAAAGCGAGGCCGGACGAACAGGCGCGGCGAACGAGGAGCCGTTCATCGCCCAGAGCTCCGTCCCTGCCGACGGGTCCTTGCCCGCGAAAAGCGTAACGCCGCGATAAGGGAATCCCGGGCCGCTCGCGCCGATGTCCTGCTGGACGGGAACCGTACCCGATGCCGTCCCGTCGCTCGTCCAGAGGCTCGTCGAGAAGGGAGATGTGTCCTGTGCTATCGAGGCGAGAAGCCGGCCGTTCGCGACCGTGAGCGACGCGATCGTCGCGTCTTCGCCACCTGTCTTGAAATCATGGAGAAGGACCGTCCCAGGGACGCTGCCGTCGGTGATCCACAGTTGCTGGGTAGCGCCCACGATGCCGCTGGTCTGGATCGTGAAATAGACGCCCTCCCGCGTTCCCACGCCGGCAGCCAGCGCGGCGACCGAAAACGATTTGAGAAGAAACGTGCCCGCAACCGTGCCGTCGGTCCGCCACAGGTCCTTCGCATTCGCGAAAAAGAGCACTCCTCCCGCCGAGCCCAGGAACGTCCCTCCATCCACGACACCGATGGGCACCGTACCCGCGGCTGTCCCGTCGCTTCGCCAGACATTGCACCCCTTCGAGGCGTCGTCGGCGAGGAACACGAAGATCCTTCCGAGGCGGCGGGGCGTCGTCCAGCAGGAAACCGGGCCGCTCGACGACAGCGTCTTCAAGGGACCCGTCCCCGAGGCGGTCCCGTCACTGAACCACAGCTCCGAGATGCCGGCCAGAGACCTCTCGAGGAACGCGACGCCGCTGTTGAAGGCGAGAAGCGGTCCCAATCCATATAAGTCGAAACCTCCAGCGGTGAGCGGACGCGTTCCCAGCGCGCTGCCGTCCGTGCGCCACAGCAGGGTCACGCCGGACTGGGATCCGAAGAAGAACACCTGCTCCGCGCTTGCGACGAGGGACCCTCCGAACGAAATCGGGACGAGGTCAGGCGGCAACGACACTGGAGCCGTGCCGGCCTGCATCCCGTCGCTCGCGAAGAGCTTTGACGCCGCCGGGCACAGTCCGCAAGGGCCGGCGGGGCCCGGTAAGACCGTACCCTCGAGCCAGAACAGCTTCCGGCTCGTCGCCACCAATAAGGAGAGCGCGCCTTCGGTCGTCTGGAAGACGCGCGTGGTTCCGGCCTGCGTTCCGTCGGTTCGCCACACATCGGCGGGGACGTTCATTGCGCCCCTCGGGAACGCGAAGAAGTACGCGCTCCCAAAGAGCTCCTGAAAGCCGCTCGGGTACGAGCCGGAGGGCCCGGCGCTGATATCCACGAGCCGAGTCGCCGGCTGCGCGGTCGCGCTCGCGGCCAGGAAGAGTGCGAGGCAGAGAGTCAGGACCGCAAGGTAGTCGCTGCTTACGTTTCGGAACACTCGATCAGAAGTGCCGAGCCGGGGAGCGGTCTCACGCGGCCGCGGGGGCGCTCTTTTCAGCTTCCCCGTTCCGTGTCCTTCGGCGGCAGCGGCGTGATGAGCTCGTGCATCAGGAAGAACGCGATGACCATGAAGCCGATGAGGTACCAGAGCTGGAAGAAGAGCTGGCCCGAGCCGTTTCGATAGAAGCCGACGCCGAAGACCGGAAGGATCGAGTAGGCCACGAGCGCGAAAAGAAAGATCAGCACCGCCTTGTGGCCCTTGTGGGAGGTCTCGTCCGCCATCGTTACGCCTCCTCGTGGAATGAGACTCTTTCCGGATTCTAGAACGAGACGCAGGCCGACTTGAACTGAGACTCTGTTCCCTTATAGTAACCGCCCAGCGAGGGGACGAAATGCATCAGTGGCCTTTTGCCTGGATGACGACCGTCGACGTCTCGAAGGACGGCTGGCGGGCGGAAGCCCTCTTCTGGTACACGACGCTCCTGTGCGTCGTCGCGTTCGCGCTCGTCGCGTTCGCGCTCGTGTACTCGTCGTGGAAGTACCGGGCGCGGCCGGGGGTGAAGGCGCTGTATACCCATGGCACGGACCGGAAGAGCTTCGCCGTCACCGGCATCCTGGCCGCCCTCGTCTTCGTGACGATCGACATGAACCTCGTGCGGGTCTCTCAGATCGACGTCAAGGAGTACACGTACAACTGGCCCACGTCGCCCGACACCGTGAGAATCGAGGTCATGCCCCAGCAGTGGGCGTGGAACATCCGCTACGCCGGACCGGACGGCGTCTTCAACACCCCGGACGACGTCGTGACCCTGAACGAGATGCACGTGCCGGTCGGGCGTCCCGTGATGCTGAACCTCAAGGCGAAGGACGTCATCCACAGCTTCTACATCCCGAACTTCCGCCTGAAGCACGACGCGAACCCCGGCTACGTGACGCGAACGTGGTTCCAGGCGCTGAAGCCGGGCAACTTCGAGATCGCGTGCTCGCAGATGTGCGGGTGGGCGCATTACAAGATGAAGGGCGACCTCTTCGTCGAGCCTCCGGCCGACTTCGAGCGCTGGATGAAGGAAGCCGTGGGCGACGCGAAGCGCCGGTTCGATCCGGCCGACAAGGAACAGCTGTGGGGCTGGGAGTGGGTACAGTGAGCGCCGTCCGGCACCTTCACGTCGGCCCCGAATTCCACGCGGAACAGCACATCCACCCGGAACCGACGTCGTTCGTCCGGAAGTACGTCTTTTCGACGGACCACAAGGTCATCGCGAAGCAGTTCCTGTGGTACGGCCTCTTCTTCCTCGTCGTGGGCGGGGTCATGGCGATGATGATCCGCTGGCAGATCGCGTATCCCGGCACGCCCTTTCCCGTCCTCGGGCAGCTCCTGTGGCCCCAGAGCGGCGGCGTCATGCCCCCGCAGGCCTATGCGTCGTTCTTCACGATGCACGGGACGCTCATGATCTTCTTCGCGATCACGCCGATCCTCATCGGCGCGTTCGGAAACCTCCTGATCCCCCTGATGATCGGCGCGCGCGACATGGCGTTCCCCACGCTGAACCTCATGTCGTTCTGGACGAACGTCCTCGCGGGCTCCTTCATGATCATCTCGTTCTTCGTCCCGATGGGTGCCGCGGCGGGAGGCTGGCAGTCGTATCCGACGCTCTCGACGCTCGTGGGCTCTCCCGGTCACGGCCAGACGCTCTGGATCCTCGGCATCTTCTTCACGGGAAGCGCCTCGATCATGGGGGCCGTCAACTACATCACGACGGTCGTGCGCCTGAGAGCCCCCGGCATGGGCTACTTCCAGATGCCGCTCTCCGTGTGGGGCATCTGGCTCACGGCGATCCTGAACGCCCTCTTCGTGCCGGTCCTCGCCGCGGGAGTCCTGCTCCTCTTCCTCGACCGCGTCTTCGGAAGCCACTTCTTCCTCGCCGGCGCGGCCATCACGAAGGGCGGCGGCGACCCGGTGCTCTACCAGCACCTCTTCTGGATCTTCGGCCACCCCGAGGTCTACATCCTCATCCTGCCCGCGTGGGGCATCGTTTCCGATCTCCTGTCGTTCTTCTCGCGCAAGCCCGCGTTCGGCTACAAGGCCACGGCGCTCTCGATGAGCGTCATCACGCTCCTCTCGATGGCCGTCTACGGGCACCACATGTTCGTCGTCGGCATGAGCCCGCTCCTCTCGCAGGGGTTCATGACGCTCACGATGCTCATCTCGATCCCGTCGGCGGTGTTCTTCCTGAACTGGCTCGGGACGATGTGGCGCGGCTCGATCCGCTTCGCGACGCCGATGCTCTTCGCGCTCGGCGTCGTCTTCGTGTTCGGCCTCGGCGGCCTCACGGGCCTCCACCTCGGGGCGATCTCGTCGGACGTCTACCTGCACGACTCGTACTTCGTGATCGGGCACTTCCATCTCACGATGGCGGCTTCCGTCCTGCTCGGCGCGTTCGCGGCGATCTACTTCTGGTTCCCGAAGATGTTCGGGAAGATGATGAACGACACGCTCGGCAAGTGGCACTTCTGGCTCACGATCATCCCGATCAACGTCATCTTCTGCGGGATGCTCATCGTGGGTTACGGTGGCATGCAGCGCCGCCTCTACAACTACGAGGCGTACGAGTTCCTCAAGCACCTCCACCCGGTGAACGTGTGGATGACGCGGGCGGCGCTCCTCCTCGGCGTCTCCCAGTTCCTCTTCGTCGGGAACTTCCTCTCGGCCCTGATCTCCGGAAAGAAGGCGTCGGAGAACCCGTGGGAGGTCGGCACTCTCGAGTGGACGATTCCCTCGCCGCCCCCGCACCACAACTACGACGAGATCCCGATCGTTCTCCACGGCCCGCACGAGTTCAACAACCCGGCGGTGGCCGGCAAGGACTGGCTCGCGCAGGACGAGCCGATCGGCGACGAGCCCGTCGTCCTGGGTGCCGTCGGCAGCTGATGGCGACCGCCGTGGCCGTCACCCGCTTTCCGGTGCCCGAAGAGTCCCGGCGAACTTCGTTCGTCGGCATGGTGATGGCGCTCGCCTCGTGGACGATGCTCTTCGTCGCGCTCTTCTTCGCGTACGCGGTCCTGCGCTTGAGGGCGCCGGCCTGGCCGCCGGACGGCCTCCAGCCGCTCCCGAAGCTGCTGCCCACCCTGAACACTCTGGTGCTCCTGGCCTCGAGCTTCGTCCTCCACCGCGGGGTCCGCCCGGAAGCGGAAGACGAGCCCGGGACGCTGCGTCGCGCGCTCCTCGGAACGATCGCGCTCGGAAGCCTGTTCCTCGCGCTCCAGCTCGCCGTGTGGGTCCCTCTCTGGCGCTCCGGATTCCGGATCGACACCGGGACGTACGGGTCGATCTTCTATTCCCTCACGGTCTTCCACGCGGTCCACGTCCTGGCGGGCCTCGCGGCGCTGGCGATGCTCCTGCCCGGCGCGTTCGCGGGACGCCTCGTCTCCGGGCGGTCGAGCACGGTCCGCCTCTCGGCCATGTTCTGGCACTTCGTCGATGCCGTGTGGGTCGTCCTCTTCGTCGCGGTTTATCTCGTCTAGAAGAAAGAAAGAGAAGAGAAGATTTCTATGAAGGTTGGACGAATGAGGATCGACGGAGCCGCGGCGTCGAGGACGGTCGCGGCGTCGATTGCGGCGCTGCTGGTGGCCTCATTGGCCGGGAGCGTCACCGCGTGCTCGGGACCGGGGAGGACCTTCAAGAAGTCGATGACCCTCGGCGGAAAGAAGGTCTCCGCGCGCCGCCTGAACGACGGCGAGCACCTTTTCATGACGTACTGCTCCGCGTGCCACGGCGTGAACGGCGACGGAAAAGGGCCCGCGTCGATCGGCCTTCGCCCGCCCCCGCGCAACTTCCAGCAGGGACAGTTCAAGTTCGGCGCGGTGGCGAGCGGCCAGCTCCCGAACGACGAAGACTTCATGCGCATCATCCAGAAGGGGCTTCACGGCAGCGCGATGCTCCCGTGGAACGACGTCCCCGAGCGCGAGCTCATGGACATCATCCAGTACATCAAGACGCTCTCGCCGAAGTGGGCCGACAAGACGCCCGGCGAGCCCATCGTTCCCGGCCCGGATCCCTGGGGGCCCGAACGCCGCGCCGAGGCCGTCACGCGGGGGATGAAGGTCTATCACGGGATGGCGCAGTGCCTCTCGTGCCATCCCGCGTACGAGACGAAAGAGACGATCAATGCCGCCAGCATGGAGCTCTCCAAGCGCGAGGCGACGCTCCGCCCGGACGCATATCACGCCGAGCTGAAGGACAGCGACTACGGCTACAAGCTCATGCCGCCGGACTTCACGCGCGACCACATCCGTTCCGGCGAGACGCTCGAGGACATCTACCGCACGATCGCCTCCGGCATCGGCGGCACGGCCATGCCCACGTGGAAGGGCGCGCTGCCGGACGACGATCTCTGGGCGATGGCGTACTACGTGAGATCCCTGATCGACATCAAGGGCACGCCCGAGGCCGACGCGCGGCGGGAAAAGCTCATTGCTGCGGTCGCGTCTCACGAAGACACGAGAACGAATTAGGAAGAAGATGAAATCTTTCTCTTCCTCTTCATCTTCTCTTCCGCAGCGCGTTGCGGCGCGTGTCACGGGGAGCAAGGTGTTCTGGGTCTTGTTCGTGGCGGCCGCGTTCGCGCTGCCGCTCGTGCGCTCGGTCCGCCGCGCGCTGCCGCCCGCGCCGCCCGTGCTGGGCTCGTTCCCGGCCTTCGCGCTCGTCGATCAGGCCGGCAATCCCGTCCGCCAGACCGACCTCGAGGGGCACCTCATCGTCGCCGAATTCACGACGGCCCGAGCGCTCGCGGACGGCGGTTCGCCGCTCGCGAAGCTCCAGCGGCGCGTGCGCAACACGGGCGAAGTCGTTCACCTCGTCAGCTTCGTCGACACGGCGCGGTCTTCCCCGGACGACCCGACGCTCGCCGCCCTCGCGAAAGGCGCGGGTGCGGGCGCGTGGCGCTGGACCCTCGCGGGAGGCGACGTCAGGCCCCTCGAGACGGCCACGCTGAAGGCGCTTCGCGCTCCGGAGGGCGGCACGCTCGCGGGCCGCCTTCTCCTCCTGGACGCGCGCGGCCGCATGCGGCGCCTCGGCGCGCCCTCTCCCGACGAGATCGACCTCATGATGCGCGACACCGGACTCCTCGTGAACATGGAAGGACTGTGAATGAGCTCTCGCCCTGAGGCCTCGTACGCTCCCGCCCCGGCTCCGCTGACGACTCCCACGTTCGGCCCGGCGACGACGGGCAAGGTCGGGATGTGGATTTTCCTCGTCACGGACGCGATGACGTTCGGCGGGCTCCTGCTCGCCTACGGGATCATCCGCGCCGGCAATCCGCAGTGGCCCACCCCCACGAGCGTCCTCGGGATCCCCTTCACGGCGGTCATGACGTTCGTCCTCATCGTGAGCAGCCTCACGATGGTGCTCGCGCTCGACGCGGCCCAGCACAAGAACGTGAAGGGAGCGGTCCGCTGGCTGCTCGCGACCGCGTCCGGCGGTGTCTTCTTCCTGTGCGGGCAGATCTACGAGTACCGGCACCTCATCCACGAGGGCTTCACGCTTCCGTCGGGCAACTTCCCGGCGACCTTCTACGTCATCACGAGCTTCCACGGCGGGCACGTCTTCACGGGCGTGTGCTATCTCCTGATCACGGCGTTCGGCGTCTCGCGCGGGAAGCATCTCGAGAACGGCGCGAACTTCGTCGAGATCACGGGCCTCTTCTGGCACTTCGTCGATCTCATCTGGATCCTCGTCTTCACCCTCGTCTACCTCATTCCCTGAGAAGGCACGAAATGAGCGAGCACGCATCCTCGGTTCCACACGCGGCGGACGCGGGCGTCCAGAAAGCCAAGGACCACCGGCGCGACTATTTCCGCATCTTCTGGGTGCTCCTCGTCCTCACGATCGTCGAGGTCGCGGTCTCCTACATGAAGATCGACAAACGGGTCATGTCGGCCGTCATGATCGCGCTCGCGCTCTCGAAGGCCTCTTTCGTGGGCCTCTACTTCATGCACCTGAAGTACGAAAAGCGCTCGCTCTTGTGGCTCGCGTTTCTGCCCCTTCCGCTCGCGGGCTCCTATGCCGTGTTCCTCCTGCTCGATGCGTTCAATCTCCTACGCGGCGTGCCGGTGCCGTGGGTCCACCACTGAGTCGCTCATGAGGACGACCGTCCGCGCCGCTCTCCTCGCCGTCGCCGTGCTCCTCGCGCGCGGGGCGGCGGCGTGCCCCTCGTGCGCGGCCTCGGCATCGCCGAAGGATCCGAACATCTGGCCTCTCGTCGGCCTCTTCATGCTGGTGCCGTGGATCCTCGCGGCCGTCGTGACGATCCTCATCCGACGGGAGTCGACGTCGTTCTTCGGCAGTCGGAAGAACGCACGCGCCCCTCTCGCCGGCGTCCTCGGCTTCTCCCGCCCGCGCAAGCCCCGGCCTGCCTAGTACTCCGTACTCGGACGACCCTCAGACGCCGGCTCCCCGGGGCCGGGCGACCCGGGCGAGAAAAAGCTCGCGGAACGCACCCGCGTCCACGTGCGTCGCCAGGGAAACGTCCGCACCGCCTCCGAGCGGGTCTACGCACGTTCGACCGCGCGCGTCGAAGGCGATCCGGACCTTTTCCAAAGTGAAGAGCCCGGGCGACGTGACCGCGGCCGCCGCGATCACGTCCCACGGGTGAAATCCGCCCTTCGCTTCCCCGGACGCGCGGCCGCGCATCCTCCGGAGGAAGCTCGTGAAGCGAGCGAAGGTACGGAGCCGGCCGCGCCGGCGCGCGACGGCGCTCGCCGGATCCGCGCAGACCGCGTCCGTGTCGCCGGGAGAGATCGATACCGAAAAACCGACGTCGAGCGGTACGAACGTCTTCGGGCAAGAGAGCGCGAGCACGAGGGCCGCCGCAGCCGGGTCCCTGCGCACGTTGAAGTCCGAAGACGCGTTTCGTGACCGCCCCCCCATGACGACGAGCCCGGCGAGGCGCGTGGTGAATTCCGGGTCTTCCGCGGCGGCCGCGACGTTCGTGAGCGGCCCGAGCGCGAGGAGGACGGCACCGGGATGCGCACGGACCCACGACGCAAGGGCGTCTCCCGCGCGGCGGGCTCCCGCGGCGTCACGGCGCGAGTCCGCTCCGCGCACGAGAGGGAGATCGGCGCGTCCGGCGCCGGCGAGCGTCCTTTTCGCCGAGAGATGCGTGAGCGCCCCGAACGAGTTTCCGAACACGGTCGTCACGCCGAGGAGCTCCGCTTCCGGCGAGCCGAGCAGGAACAGGAGGGCGAGGTCGTCGTCCACGTCGAGGCCGAACGTCGCGAGGCTCGGGTCTGCGTCCACGAGGAGCGGGACCTTCGGCACGGGAAGACGATGCCACGTTCGAGGCGTTACCATGCGGCGTGCAGCCCGTCGACGAACGCGGCCGGGCGGTCGAGAGGCTCCTCGCCGGACGCTACGAATTCCTCGGCTTTCTGGGACGAGGCGGGTTCGCGTCCGTGTACCAGGTCCGGAGCGCGAGCCTGCAGCGGTTCGAGGCGCTGAAGGTGCTCCTCGAGATGCACGTCGCGGACTCCGAGTTCGCGAAACGCTTCCAACAGGAAGCCCGCGTCGCCGCCTCGCTCGAGCATCCGAGCATCGTGAAGATTTACGACTCCGGCCACGTCGAGGCGACGCTCTGGTACTCGATGCAGTTCGTCGAGGGGCCGACGCTCACCGGCGAGCTCGCGCGGCGCGGCTCCTTCGACGAGGAGACCGCCGCCCGGATCGTCATTCCGCTTCTCGACGCTCTCGACTACAGCCACGCGCGGGGGATCATCCACCGCGACATCAAGCCCGACAACGTTCTCCTCGACATGCGCGGCCGGCCCTTCCTGATGGATTTCGGAATCGCGAAGACGGGCGACAACCTCGTGAAGACGCAGACGGGCTTCATCCTCGGCTCGCCGGCCTACCTATCGCCCGAGCAGCTCCGGGGCCAGCCGCTCGACGGGCGCACGGACGTCTACTCGCTCGGCGTCACCCTTTACCAGATGCTCGCGGGAGTCATCCCCTATCGCACGGAGAACATGTCGGCTCTCGCGCGGCGGCTCACCGAGGACGCGCCTCCACTCTCCGGCCGGCGCGAAGGCATCCATCCGGAGCTGGAACGCATCGTCCACCGCTCTCTGACACGCGATCGCGAAGCGCGGTACGCATCGGCTGCCGAGATGCGGGAGGACCTCGAGTCCTTTCTCGCGGACGTCCATCCGAAGACGACGCGCTCGCGCCCCCCCTCCACCGAGCGTCCCGCGATCGCCTCCCCGACGGCCCCGACCGTGGCGCCCGTTCCGGCGCCGCCTCTCGCGCGGCCCGCTCCGGAGGAGCCGCCCTGGCCTTCGGTCGAGCGGGTTCCCACCCCGGGGACTCTCGCCCCGGGGACTCTCGCCCCGGCGGCCCGCGCTCCGTCGATTCAGGTTCCGTCGGCTCGGGCTCCTTCGGTTCAGGTTCCGTCCGTTCGGGGCCCGTCCGTTCAGACTCCGGTCACGCCGGCTGCTGCGCGGCGACCCGTGTGGCTCTGGCCGGCGGCCGCCGCCGTGCTCCTCGCGCTGGCGGCCGTCACGTACTTCCTGACGCGCGAGCGAGACCTCATGATCGTTCCCGAAGCGCGTCCGGCGGTCACACCGGCGGTTCCGCCGCCCGTTCCGACCGCGGCTCCCGCTCGCGTCGAGGTCCCGACGCCTCCGGCGCTCCTGACCGTTCCGACTCCGTTGCCCGCGGCGACCGCCGCGCCGACGAGAGCTCACGTGGCCCGCGAGGCCCCCACGCGCGCGCCCGCGCTCGTCCACACGGTCGCGCCGACCCCCATTCCCCGTCGCGCGGTCAAGAAGCCGGACGTGGAGGAAGAGGTCAAGATCGCGCTGTCCCCCGCCCAGGAGCGGGAGTGCGGCGGCCAGGTCGTCGGGGTCTCGGTCGTCATCGGCGAGGACGGCAGCCTGAAGAGCCGCCACGTCATCTCGCCCGTCTCCCCCGCGTGCGACGCGCTCGCGCTCGACGCCCTCACGAAGTACCGGTTCCGGCCGGCGCGGGACCAACGGGGCCAGCCCATCGAAGGCCGTTTCGGCCTCGCGATCCATTTTTGACGGCGCCCCTTTTCTTTGGATAGATTCCGCCCTCGTCGGACGAGGGAGGTTGCCCATGAAGAAGCCCATCCGCCTAGGTATCACGATCGCCTTCGCCGCGGTGCTGGCGGGATGCACGCGCGGCGTCGAGATGAAGATGGCGGTCGACGTCCTTTCCGAGCCCGAGAAGGCGACGGTCACTTACAAGGGGAAGGTCATCGGGGAGACCCCGAAATCCCTCAACGTGAAAACGTTCGAGGAGATCTCGTCCATCTCCGCGGCGAGCGGCGACCTCGAGGTCGTCGAGAAGCGCATCCGCATCGTCTCGCCCGATCAGGCCCAGGTCATCTTCCGCATGGGCAAGGGAGGCATCTCGCCCGTCGCGAAAAAGCTCGGGCTGACGAAGGTCCTGGTCTTCGAATACGCCGAGAAGGTCTGCTTCGATTCGGGCAAGTCCGACCTCAAGCCCGACGCCCTGCCCGTGCTCCAGAAGCAGGCCGAGATCCTGAATCAGTACTTTCCCAAGGCGGCCGTCTACGTCTGCGGCTACACGGACTCGACCGGCAGCGATGCTCTCAACGACAAGCTCTCGCTCCAACGCGCCGAGGCCGTGCGCAGCTTCCTCGTGAACCACAACGTCGAAGCCGGGCGCATCAAGACTCAGGGCTTCGGCAAGCAGTTCGAGGTCGCGTCGAACGCGACGGCCGAGGGGCGCTCGCTGAACCGCCGGACGGAGGTCATCCTTCCGGAATGAGCGTGATCGGAGCGGCTGATCGCCTCGCGCTCCCGATCGCCTTCGCCGCGCTCCTCGCGGGCTGCGCGCACACCGTCGAGCCCAAGGTCGAACCGAAGGTCGAACCGAAGGTCGAAATGAAGATGGCGGTCGACGTCCTTTCCGAGCCCGGGAAAGCGATCGTCTCGTACAAGGGAGAAGTCATCGGGGAGACGCCACAATCCCTCAAAGTGAGTACCTTCGAGGATGTCTCGTCGATCACTGCGTCGAGCGCCGATCTCGACGTCGTCGAAAAGCGCATCCGCACCTTCTCGCCCGATCAGGCCCAGGTCATCTTCCGGCTGGGCAAGGGGGGCCTCTCGCCCATCGCGAAGCAGCTCGGCCTGACCCGCATTCTCGTCTTCGAATACGCCGAGAAGGTCTGCTTCGACTCCGCCAAGTCCGACCTCAAGCCGGACGCGCTGCCCGTGCTCGCAAGGCAGGCCGAAATCCTGAATCAGTACTTTCCAAAGGCCCCCGTCTACGTCTGCGGGTACACGGACTCGACCGGCAGCGACGCCCTCAACGACAAGCTCTCGCTCCAGCGCGCCGAGGCCGTGCGCAGTTTCCTCGTGAGCCACGACGTGGACGCGGCGCGCATCAGGACCCAGGGCTTCGGCAAGCAGTTCGAGGTCGCGTCGAACGCGACGCCCGAAGGGCGCTCCCTGAACCGCCGGACGGAGGTCATCCTCCCGGAGTAGGCGTCATCGCCCAAGCTCCTCACGGGACGACCGGCACCGCACTTGCGTTCATGGGCTCCTCGTATATTTTGCGACTGATCCGGGAAGCCATTCAGGCATCCCGACAGGAGCGCACATGATCAAGGAATTCAAGGAATTCATCAGCAAGGGGAGCGTCCTGGATCTCGCAGTCGGGGTCTTGATCGGAGCCGCGTTCGGAAAGATCGTGGCGTCGTTCACGAACGACATCCTCATGCCGCCCATCGGCCTGCTGATGGGAAGGGTCGATTTCTCCAACCTCTTCATCAATCTCACCGGAAAACCGGCCGAGAGTCTCGCGGCGGCAAAGGCGGCCGGCCTCCCGACGATAAATTACGGCATCTTTTTCAACACAATCATCGATTTTTTGATCGTGGGCTTCGTGATCTTCCTGATCGTCAAGCAGGCGAACCGCCTGCGCGGGAAAGCTCCCGCCCCGGCGCCGACGGAGCCCACGAAAGACCAGCAGCTCCTCACGGAGATCCGGGACCTACTCAAGAAATGACCATGGGAGGCTCGTGGCCAATGACGTTCAAGCAGCTCTTCCGCTCGACACTCTTCGTCCTGTTCGCGGCTGCGCCCGCCTTCGCGCAGCCGTGCCCCTGCCCGGAGCCCCCTCCCCCGGCTCTGCAGGGCTCGCTGAGCGCGGGACTCTCGATCACGAGCGGAAACACGGACACGAGCGCCTTCAACCTCGCTTTCAACCTCGTCTACGACCCGAAGACGCACGGCGTCTTCAAGGCTGACGCCTTCTATCTGCGCTCGACGACGAACGGCGACACCACGACCGACAAGGCCGCGGCGGCCCTTCGCTACGAGTACGCGCTGACGGACCGGATCTACGGATTCGCGCAGGTCGGCTACCAGCGCGACCGGTTCAAGAACGTGACGTACCTCTTCACGCCGATGGCCGGCGGCGGCTACTACTTCCTGAAGCAGCCGAACCTCGAGCTGGGCGCCGACGTCTCGATCGGCGGCGCCTTCGAGAAGGACAGCGGATTCGACTCGAGCAACAGCGGGGCATTCTCGGTCGGGCAGGGGTTTCTCTGGAAGATCTCCCCGGTCGCGACGTTCACCGAGAAGGCGAGCGGCCTCTGGAAGACGAGCTCCGTCTCGGACGCCTTCTACCACTTCGAGATGAGCCTCGCGGCTTCCGTCACGAAGAAATCCGAGCTGAAGATCACGTACCTCGTCGACATCAAGGCCAAGCCGAATCCGGACACCCTCGAGAAAACCGACACGGCGCTCATCGCCGCCTTCGTTTTCAAGTTCTGACCGATACTGGGGCCATGCTCCCCGGCCGTCCCGCGAAGGATGTCAACGCGGACGACGTCGTCCTCGGCCTCGACGCCGCGTCGATCCGGCGCTCGTTCGTCGAGAAGCTCTTTTTCGAGGTCGCCAAGTTCCCGGGCGTCGCGACGCGTAACGATCACTATCTCGCGCTCGCGCGGGCGGTGCGCGACCGCATCCTGCACCGCTGGATCCGCTCCGCGCGTACGTACCTCGAAGAGCAGCACAGGACCGTCATCTATCTCTCCGCCGAGTACCTGATGGGACCCCAGCTGGGACACAACCTCCTGAACCTCGGCATCGAGGTTCCGACCCGTCAGGCCATGGAGTCCCTGGGCCTCGACCTCGACGAGCTCATCGAGCACGAAGAGGAGCCCGGCCTCGGCAACGGCGGCCTGGGACGCCTCGCGGCCTGCTTCATGGACTCCCTGGCGACTCTCGACTTCCCGGCCATCGGCCACGGGATCCGCTACGAATTCGGCATCTTCGATCAGGAGATCCGGGACGGCTGGCAGGTGGAGCGCACCGACCGCTGGCTGCGGCTCGGCAACCCATGGGAGGTCCGCCGCTACGAGATCGAGCACACCGTCGGGTTCGGCGGGCGCACGGAGGTGTTCGTGGATCCCGCCGGCCGTTCCCGCACGAGGTGGATCCCCGCCCGCGTCGTGCACGGCGTGCCTTACGACACCCCGGTCGTGGGTTACCGGACGGTGACGACGAACTTCCTCCGCCTGTGGACGGCCGTCGCCGCGGAGGAGTTCGATCTCGGCGCATTCCAGGTTGGCGAGTACTGGCGCGCGGTCGACGAGAAGATCCGGAGCGAGAACATCACCAAGGTCGTCTATCCGAACGACGCCTCGACGGCCGGGAAGCAGCTGAGGCTCGAGCAGGAGTACTTCTTCGTGTCCTGCGCCCTGCAGGACTGCATCCGGCTGCTGCTCCAGCGCACGACGATCGACAAATTCGCCGAGAAATTCGCGGTCCAGCTCAACGACACCCACCCGACGCTCGCGATCCCGGAGCTCATGCGGCTCCTCATGGACGAGCATGGCCTCGGCTGGGAGGAGGCGTGGTCCATCGCTTCCCGCTCCTTCAACTACACGAATCACACGCTCCTGCCCGAGGCGCTCGAGACGTGGCCGCTCCCGCTGTTCCAGAGCCTGCTGCCGCGGCACCTCGAGATCGTCTACGAGATCAACCGGCGTTTCCTCGACGAGGTGCGGGCACGCTTTCCGGGGGAGGACGGGCGCCTCGCGGCGCTCAGCCTGATCGACGAGCGCGGCGAAAAGAGCGTGCGCATGGCAAACCTCGCAACGGTCGCGAGCCGGAAGGTGAACGGCGTCGCGGCTCTGCACTCGCGGCTCCTGCGCGAGACCGTCCTCGACGCATTTGCCGGGCTGTGGCCCGGGCGCTTCACGAACGTCACGAACGGCGTGACACCGAGGCGGTTCGTCGCCCTCGCCAACCCGCGCCTGTCGTCGCTCATCACGGAGGCGATCGGCGACGGCTGGCTCACGGATCTCGAGCGCCTCGCCGGCCTGGAACGCCTCGTCGGCGACGCCGGGTTCCGGGAGCGCTGGCGGGTCGTGAAGCAGGCCAACAAGGAGCGTTTCGTCGGATGGATCCGCGACACGATGGGCCGGGACGTGGACCCTTCCACGCTCTTCGACGCGCAATGCAAGCGCATTCACGAGTACAAGAGGCAGCAGCTCAACCTGCTGCACGTCGGCTGGCTCTACCAGCGCATCCTTCGCGGAGACGTCGCGGGGATCGCGCCGAGGACCTTCCTCTTCTCGGGCAAGGCGGCGCCTTCGTATCAAATGGCGAAGCTGATCATCCGTCTCGCGAGCGCCTTCGGAGAGACGATCGCGCGGCATCCCGTCGCGAAGGACCTCCTCGCGGTCGTGTTCGTTCCCGACTTCAACGTGAAAAACGCCCAGCGCATCTATCCGGCCGCCGACCTGTCGGAGCAGATCTCCACCGCCGGCAAGGAAGCCTCCGGCACCGGGAACATGAAGTTCGCGATGAACGGCGCGCTGACGATCGGCACCCTCGACGGCGCGAACGTGGAGATCCGCGAGGCCGTCGGCGCGGAGAACTTCTTTCTTTTCGGCCTGACCGCGGCCGAGGTGGAGGATCGCGTGCGCCGGGGTTACCACCCGCGCGCGATCGCGGAGGCGGATCCCGAGCTTCTCGGCGTCCTCTCGCTCGTCGACTCCGGCCATTTCGCTCCGGACGAAACGGGCCTCTTCGCCCCTCTCGTCCGCGACCTCCTGGAACGCGACCCCTTCCTGGTGCTGGCCGACTTTCGCGCCTACGTCGAATGCCAGGAGCGCGTCTCGAGGGCGTGGGCCGACGTCGTCGGGTGGACGAGCGCCTCGATCCTCAACGTCGCGCGCATGGGACGCTTCAGCTCGGACCGGTCGATTCGCGACTACGTCCGCGACGTCTGGCACGTGAGGCCCGTGAAGCTCGCTCCCGTGACGTGAGTCCGCCTCTACGAAGGCGCCGTCACGACCCCGAGGGTGCCGTCGCGTCCTCGAAGTGATCGAGGATCGAGAGCTCGCGGCGCGCCGGCTCAAACCCAGGATCCAGGGTCAGGGTCTCCCGGAACCGTTCGCGAGCCTCGGAAAAGCGGCCGTAGCGGCGCAACGCGCGCCCGAGACGAAAGCGCGCGCCCGCGGACGCGGGCTCGTCCCGCGAGGCTTTTTCGTATGCGGGAAGAATCGAGTCTTCCAGTCCGAGCGGATCCTCGTGGAGGGAAAAAGCCGCTTCCGCGTGCGCGATCGCTCCCGGAACGTCGCCGGCGCGGAACGACGCGGCGGCCGCGTAAAGACGCGAACGCCGGAAATCCGGGAGCCATTCGGCGACGCGGCCGTGCCAGAGCGCGGCTTCCGGCCCGTATCCCCGCTCGAGGCAGGCTTGCCCCAGCGCAAAGGCCGCGTCGACATCGGGCCTCTCGGCGAACAGTTCCTGGCGCGCGGCCGCCGCATCTTCCGGGCGACCCGACTCGTCGAGGAGGAGGCTCAGGTGCGCGAGCGACGAAGCGTCCCCGGGGGCCGCCCGAAGGGCAGAACGGAAGAGACGCTCCGCCTCCTGCCTTTCTCCCCCGGCGCGCTCCACGATTCTCGCGAGATAGTAGGCGGGCGCCGGCGCGCACCGGCCGCCGCGGTCGAACCGACCGCCCGCCTTCTCCAGCCCGGTGAAGACCATTCGCGCCGCGTCGAGATCGCCTCCTCCGTAAAGGAGGAGCCCGAGGTCGAAGAGCCGGTCCCGCGTCGTCCGGCCGGCGGCGATCTCGGCCCGCGCGGCCCCGAGCGACGCCGCGATCGGGCCGCCCGGGCGATACGGAAGGTTCGCGAGCGTCATCTCCTCCGCGGAAAACGGAGCTTCCGCGACGGCGCGGGCGACGACCGCAGCCGCCGCCACCCTCGAGCCACGGTTCCTCAAGTTCGCGGCCTCCGCGCGCAGGAGCGAGGCCGAGTACTGCGCGAAGAAGCCGTGACGCAGGGTCGCTTCCGCGTCCGTCGGAAGCTGAAGGAGCGCGAACAGGGCCGCGACTGCCAGAGCCCCGGCGCCGACGGGGCGCCACGCACGGCCGGCGAATCCGCGGCGAAGCGCGTCGAGCGCCGCACAGGCGAAGAAGGCCGCAAACGGCACGAGAGGCGCTCGCATTCGCGTGTTGACGTAGAACACGAGGACGCTCGCCGCGCCGGCGGCCCCCCACGCGAGAAGCGGCAGGACGTCCGCGACCCGATGCCGCAGGGACCACAGACCCACGACGCCGAGCGACACGAGGAGAGAGAAGGGGATGAGCGGGACGTGCGCGGCGCGCAGATTTCGCTCGAGCTCGAACGCGGCGATGGAGTCCGGCGGTTCCCAGGCCCGGCAAAGAAGACCGAGCTTCTCGCCGGCGAGGCGGAACGCCTCCGCCGGATGGCGGCGAAGAAACGCGATGGCCTTCTTCGACCAGTACCGGCTCGCCTCGCTCGCGGATACGGAGTGACCGAGGGCGACGGCGGAGAATCTCTTGTAGAGAACGTGCGACCAGTCCGGCTCCTTCGGCCCGAACTCCTCCAACTCCTTGAGGAGCGGCGAATCGGCGAAGGTTCCGCGGCTCGCCGGATTATTCGAGCCGTAAAGGGTCGGGCCGGGGTCCATGACGGTCGGATCGAGCCGGCCCGTCAGCGCGCGGTTGCGAATGGACACGAGCCCGAGGAAGAAGACCGGGGTTGCGGCGACGAGAATCGCCGCCTTCCACGCGCGGCGCCCTTCGACCGCGACGAGAGCGGCCGCGAGCGCAAACGCGAGGACGAGCGCCGTGGGACGCGTCGAGGCGGAGAGGCCGAGGAAGAGCGAGGAGACAACGAGGTGCCGGAGGCGGCGCGTCCGGCGGTAGGAGACGAGCCCGAGAAGAGCCGCGACGTCGAAGAGCACGCGCCAGACCTCGGGCAGGAGGAGATGCGACAGGAGCAGCGGGGCCGGGCTGAGGACCAGGAGAACCGTACCTGCGAGAGCGACCCGGGACGGGAAGAACTCCAGGCAGAGGCGCGCGAAAAGGGCCGCCGTCAGTGCGGTCGCGAGGATCTCCACCGCGTGGAGGAAAGCGGCGTACGAAAGACCCGTTCGTGCGAGCAGGAGATGCAGATGGAAATAGAACGGCGAGAAATCCGGTATCCGGGAGGACTCGAGGCGGCCCGCCGCCCGGAGCGACGCGGCGGTGAGATAGATCGGGAAGGGTCGAAACGGAATTGACGCCCAGATGGCGAAGTGCAGCACGGCGGTGCCGCAGAAAACCGCGACCGGGAGCCGCCGCGAAGGCATGGGTCGCAGGGTACCAGCAGCTCAGGGCGCGACGGCGGGCAGCTCCCGCTCCTTCCAGAGCATGTAGATCGCGGGATAGACGAGGAGCTCCAGTGCGAACGACGTCACCAGGCCGCCGACCATCGGCGCCGCGATGCGCTTCATCAGGTCGGCGCCCGCGCCTGTCGACCACATGATCGGAATCAGGCCGAAGAACGCCGCGCAGACGGTCATGGCCTTGGGCCGCACCCTCTTGACGGCGCCGTGGATGATCGACTCGACGAGGTCGGAGCGATTGCGGAGCAGCCCTTTCTCCTTCGCCTCGGCGTGCGCGAGGTCGAGGAACAGGAGCATGAAGATGCCCGTCTCCGCGTCGAGGCCCATGAGCGCGATCATGCCGACCCAGACCGCGATCGACATGTTGTAGCCGAGGAGGTAAAGGAACCACACGGCGCCGATGATCGAGAACGGCACGGCGAGGAGGACGATCATCGTCTTCATCGCGGACTTCGTGTTCGCGTACATGAGGAGCCAGATGAGGACCAGCGTGACCGGGATGACGACCTTGAGCCGCTCCTTGACGCGGAGCATGTTCTCGAACTGGCCGCTCCAGACGAGCGCGTAGCCGGGCGGAAGCTTGACGTTCCGGACGACGGCCTGCTTCGCCTTCTCGACGTAGCCCCCGATGTCCTCCTTCGACGTGTCGAAGTCGACGTACACGTAACCCGATAGGAGGCCGTTCTCGTTCCGGATCATGGCGGGCCCCCGCAGCTGGCGGATGGCCGCGAGCTGGCCGAGCGGCACCTGGGTGCCGGACTTCGTCGTGACGAGGACGCGGGCGAGCCGGTCGAGATCCTCGCGCAGCTCGCGCGGGTAGCGCACGTTGACCGAGTAGCGCTCCTGCCCCTTGATGATCGTCGTGACGGTCTCGCCCCCGATCGCCGTCATGATGACCGCGTTCGCGTCGTCCACGGTGAGGCCGTAACGGGCGAGCGCGTCCCGGTCGAGGTCGAAGTCGATGAAGTAGCCTCCGGCGACGCGCTCGGAGAAGACGGACCGCGTGCCCGGGACGGCCTTCACGGCCGCCTCGACCTCGGCGCCGATGCGCTCGATCTCCCCGAGGCTCGCGCCGAACACCTTGATCCCGACCGGCGTCCGGATGCCGGTCGAGAGCATGTCGATCCGGTTCTTGATCGGCATCGTCCACGCGTTCGTGGTCCCGGGGATCTTCAGCGCCCGGTCCATCTCGTCCACGAGCTCGTCGTGCGAGATGTGGTCCTTCCACACGTGGCTGAGGGCGCCGGCGAGCCAACGCGGCGCCCAGGACGAATACCAGCGGTCCTTCTTCCGCCACTCGCTCTCCGGCTTCAGGAGGACCGTCGTCTCCATCATCGAGAGCGGCGCCGGATCCGTCGACGTGTCTGCGCGTCCGGCCTTGCCGAACACGCGCTCGACCTCCGGGAAGGACGTCAGGACCCGGTCCTGGACCTGCAGCAGCCGCTCGGCCTCCGTCACCGAGATCCCCGGCAGCGTCGTCGGCATGTAGAGGATCGAGCCCTCGTAGAGCGGCGGCATGAATTCCGACCCGAGCTTCAGGAAGACCGGGACCGTGGAGACCATCGCGAGGACGGCGATCGCGATCGTCGTCTTCGGATGCCGCAGGACGGCGCGGCAGGGGCGCTCGTACAACCGGTGGAGGATCACGCTGATGGGATGTTTCTCTTCGGCGTAGTACTTCCCCACGGTGACCTGGTTGACGAGCCAGGCGAGCCACTTCGGACGGAACGAGAACCCGTCCATCCGCGCGAACAGCATCCGGATCGCCGGATCGAGCGTGATGGCCAGGCAGGCCGCGATCGCCATCGCGAGGTTCTTCGAGTACGCGAGCGGCTTGAAGAGCCTGCCTTCCTGGTCCACGAGCGTGAAGACCGGCAGGAACGCGACCGCGATGACGAGGAGCGAGAAGAAGACGGACGGGCCGACCTCCATGAGCGCCTCGAGCCGGACCTTGTGGAAATCCCCGGGCCGCCCACCGTCGTTCCACAGCTGGAGCTTCTTGTAAGCGTTCTCGACCTCCACGATCGCGCCGTCCACGAGGATGCCGATCGAGATCGCGATGCCGCCGAGCGACATGATGTTGATGTTCAGGCCCATCGCGTTGAACGGGATGAACGCGAGAACGATGGAGATCGGAATCGTGACGATGGGAACGATCGCGCTCGGGACGTGCCAGAGGAACACGAGGATCACGAGCGACACGACGACGATCTCCTCGATCAGCTTCGAGCGGAGCGTGTCGACGGAGCGCTTGATCAGGTCGGACCGGTCGTAGGTCGTCACGACCTTCACGCCCGGCGGGAGCGACGGCTCGATCTCCTTCAGCCGGGCCTTCACGCGGTCGATGACGTCGAGCGCGTTCTCGCCGCTGCGCATCACGACGATGCCGCTCACGGCGTCGCCCTTCCCGTCGAGATCGGTGATCCCCCTCCGGATCTCGGGGCCGAGCGACACGCGTCCGATGTCCGCGACGGTCAGCGGCGTGCCCCTCTCGTTCGTCTTGACGACGATCTTCCCGATGTCCTCGATCGACTTGAGGTACCCGCGGCCGCGCACCATGTATTCGCGCCCCGAGAACTCGATGAGGCGCCCGCCGATCTCGTTGTTGCTCTTGCGGATCGCCTCGACGACCGACTCGAGCGGCAGGCCGTACGCCGCGAGCGTATTCGGGTCCAGCGTCACCTGGTACTGTTTCTGGAAGCCGCCCACGGTCGCGACCTCCGCGACTCCCGGCACCGACTGCAGCGCGTACCTCAGGAACCAGTCCTGGTACGAGCGGATCTCGTCCGTCGCGTTCTTCCCGCTCGTGTCGACGAGCGCGTACTGGTAGATCCAGCCCACGCTCGTGGCGTCCGGTCCAAGCTCGGTCCTCACGCCGGCGGGGAGGTGCGACTGGATCTTCGAGAGGTACTCCAGGACGCGCGAGCGCGCCCAGTAGATGTCCGTACCGTCCTCGAAGATCACGTAGACGTACGAGAAGCCGAAGTCCGAAAAGCCCCGGATCGTCTTCACCTTCGGCGCGCCGAGGAGAGCCGTCACGATCGGGTACGTGACCTGGTCCTCGAGGACGTCCGGGCTGCGGTCCCAGCGCGAGAAGACGATGACCTGCGTGTCCGAGAGGTCGGGAATCGCGTCCAGCGGCGTCCTCCGGATGACGCCGATCGCGAGGACGATGATGATCGCGTAGAACGCGATCACGAGGAACTTGTTCTCGGCCGAGAACCGGATGATCCGTCGGATCATTTCGGAGCCCCCATCGCCGAGATGGCGGCCTTCAGCCGCGACTCGGAGTCCACGAGGAAGTTCGCGCCCCTCACGACGACCTCGCCCTCCTTCAGGCCGGACCGGATCTCGACGACGCCGGCGCCGTGATCCCCGACCGAGACCTCGCGCGGCACCAGCTTTCCCTCGCCCTGGACCACGAACGCGATGTTCCGGGTTCCACTCTCGAGAATCGCGCCATCCGGAACCTGCAGGACGTGCCGCATCGGCCCGTGGATCGTCACGTCGGCGAACATCTCGGGCTTCAGCTCCCCCTTCGGGTTGTCGAGCTCGACGCGCACCTTCACGGTCCGCGTCTTCTCGTCGACGGACGGGTATATGAACGTCACGGTGCCGTTCCAGACGCGCCCGGGCCAGTATGAAAGCGTCACGGTCGCCTTCTGCCCCACGGAGAGTCGCGGTAGCTCGTACTCGTAGACGTCCGCGAGCACCCAGACGTGCGAGAGGTCGAGAATGTCGAAGAGCGTGTCGGACGACGTCACCTTCATGCCGTGAAAGGCCGTGCGGGCCGTCACGTACCCCGAGATCGGCGCGTAGACCGGCAGGGCGCGGATCGGCTCGCCGTTCTTCTCGATTCGCTCGATGTCGGCGGGCGTGATCTCCCAGAGGAGCAGGCGCTGGCGCGCGGCGGAGAGCAGATCCCGGCCGCCCTGCGCTGCAGACGCGACGCCCGACGTGCCGAGCGCCTTCGACGCTTTGAGCGCGAGGAGGTACTCCTGCTCGGTCGCGTAGAGCTCTGGACTGTAGAGGAGAGCGAGGACCTCGCCCTTGTGGACGTACTTGCCGGTGAAGTCGGCGGTCACGTGCTCGACGTAGGCCTCGTACCGCGTGTGGACGTGGTGGACCCGCCTCTCGTCCGCGGCGACGCGGCCCGACGTCCGGATCGAGGTCGAAAAGGGCGCCCGTGCGACGACGACGGTCTTCAGCCCGAGGAGATTCTCCTTCCGCGCGTCCAGGGTTACGGTCGCGAGGCCGTCCGGACCCGGAGGCTCCAGAGCCACCGCCCCGGACGCGGTCGTGGACGAAGGCTGCTCGATCGGCACGAGCTTCATGCCGCAGATCGGACAGTCGCCGGGGGCGTCCTTGATGACCTGCGGATGCATCGGGCACTGCCACTTGCGGACGGTGCTCTTCGCCTCGACCCTTGCGGCGCCCGGCGCCGCCGATGGTTTCTCTCCGCAACCGTGGAGGGCGAGGACGGCCGCCGCCGCGAGGGCGAAGACGCAAAGGGAGCGTGGGATCATTCGAAGAAACGTCATGGCGGTTCTCCCTACATTCCGGCGGCGGCTACAGGCGATATGGGGCGATTCGGCGTCGCCGCCGTTCGCTCGAGCGAGAACTCGCGGAGATCGGCGTCGGCGCGGAGGATGTCGGCCAGCCGCGCGATGGCGGAGCGGCGGTCGGTGAAGCTGGTACTGAGAGCCTCGAGGACGGTCACGAAGGGCACGGAGCCTGCCCGGTAGCTCGCGAGCGCGGCGTCCACGGCGAGGCGGTCCTGGACGAGGAGGGCTCCGGAATCGAGCCGGGACTCCTCCTCGAGCTGCCGGATCCTGATCAGCCTCTGTTCCGTGAGGGCCGTGACCCGGCGCTGCAGGGACGCCTCCGTCGCCGAAGCCGACTCGAGCTGGCTCTCGGCCTCGGCGATGAGCGGGCGCTGCTTCCGGCCGGCCCAGAGCGGGATGGAAACCCCGACGGCGGCGGACCACATCAGGGGGAGCGAGCCGCGGTTCATGTAAGCGGCGGACGCCACGAAGTCGGGCCTGAGGTTGCGGCGCGCGAGGTCCCCGGCCAGACTGGACCGCTCCTTCGCGAGGGCGGCCTCCTTCAGCTCGGGCGTTACTTCCAGGGCCTTCTTCAGGAGCTCCAGTTCCGGCGGAGAGGCCGGGAGCTCACCTGGGACGAGTCGGCGCGCCGTCGGGATCCCCGCGTCCGCCGGTCGATAGAGAAGCTGCCGAAGGTCGACCAGCGCTCCCTGCTCGGCGGCCTCGTCTCGTCGCCGCTGCTGGAGGAGGCGCGTCCGCTCGCTCTGCGCGCGCAGGACGTCCTGCTGAGATCCCAGGCCGGCCGCGTACCGGACCCGGATGACCTCCTCGATCCCGCGCCAGGCTTCGATCTGCTCGTCCACGAGACGCAGATCCTCGCGCGTCTGGAGGAGCGTCGCGTAGCCGCGCCTCACGGCCGCCTCGAGGGCGAGCGCGACGCGCTCCGGCCCGGTCGCGGAGCGGTCGGCGTCCGCCCTCGCGACGCGCTCTTGAAGCCCGAGCTTCCCCGGGAACGGGAACGCCTGCTGCGCCACGAGCTCGATGCGCGACATCGGCTGCGTCCCGAGCGAGACCGACGTCCCGTCGTTCACGTACCCGAGGGAGAGCATCGGATCCGGCAGCGCTCCGGCTGGCGCGACACGCGCGCGAGCGGCCGCCGCTTCCTGCTTCGCAGCGGCAAGCTCCGGATTCTTCTCGAGAGCCTCGGCGACGAGCGCATCGACTTCGGACCCGGTGGGGATCGCGGAGCCCGCCGAGAACGCGGCGCCAGAACCCAGGACAGCCGCAAAGGCGATGAGAACAACGCCTCCCCTTGCTCGGGACCTTCCAAGAAAATCTCTCTTCTCTTCTCTTCTCTTCAACATCGATCACCTCGTCGAAAAGCCTCACGGAGCCGCCCTTTCGGGCGGCGCGAGAAATGTTCGACGAGAGATCAGACGAGGAGAGCGGCGAACAGGAGGAAGAGAGGGGCCGACCGGGCACGCGGCGCGACGCGGCGCGACGGCCCCGCGAAAGAAGCCGTCAGGGACGGATCCGGCAGCTCGCGCGTGGTCACGGCGGGCGCCGCGAGCACGGGGGACGCGGTCGATCGAAGCGAGGGCGCCGCTTCCTCCGGCGTCGAAAGCCGACAGCATCCCGCGGAGGAGTCGCCCGGAGCGTCCCCTCCCGTGCAGCAGCACGCCGATTCACCAGACATCGGGCAGACCGCCGCCTCCGCCGAAGGCCGAGGGAGCGCGAGAGCCGAGACCGACACGAACAGCGCCGCGAGAGCCGCGACTGCGCCTCGAAGGCGAAATCGGCGTCCGGAAGAGGTCCGCATCACACAGGAGATTAACGCAAAGCCGGGCGGGATATTCCTGAGCCAGATGCTTCAGCGGGGTCAGAAGGCGACGCTGGGTGAAAATGAGGCTATGGGATCGGTCACACCGCCGCCCGGACACGCGGCGCGCCCCGCGCCTCCGTCTCGTTTCGACGCCGGGCGTCCGGCCCCCCCGCTGGGTCCGTCGAGCCGCGCGATCCTGTTCGGCCTCTTTGCCATCGTGGCCGGGGCGTGGCTCGTGATGAAGGCGCCCACGAAGCTCGCGGCGAGCTCGCTGCCGCGACTCGGCGCGGATGGAGCACCGGCCGGAGACGCGCCCGCCGGAAAGTGCGTCGGCACGAAAGGCTGCCTCATCGTCTACGTCGCGCCGTGGTGCGGCCCGTGCAAGGCGTCGCTTCCGGGCGATCGTGCTCTTGCCGACTTCGTGAAAAGCCGCGGCATCGAGACGACGTTCGTCGTGGGCATGGACACGATGCCGAGGTGCGCGGAGATGGCCCGCGCGATCGGCCGCGAGGTCCTCGTCGACGAGTCCGGTGCATGGGCCCGGAAGATGAGCATTCGTGGAGTGCCTACCTTCCTCGTGACGGGGCCCGACGGCAGCGTGAGGAAGCGGCAGGCGGGCGCGCTGGTCGCGAGCCCGGACGTGGTCGCGCGGCACCTCGGACTTTGAGCGGGCTTTGAATGCTCTCTTGAAGATACGGGCGGCCAGGAGCGCTCTCCTCGCAGCCGGCCTCGCTCTTCTTGCCGCGTCTCTGAGCGCCTTTCTCGGACAGCGCGTCTTCGAGGGAGCGCCTCACGTTGCCGACGGGATCTCGTATGCCTTTCAGGGAAAGATCTTCGCGGCGGGCCGCCTCTGGCTCGATCCGCCGCCCGTCCCGGAAGCGTTCAAGGCGCAGAACATCCTTCTCGACGCGACGAGGTGGTGCGGCATCTACCCGCCCGGTTTTCCGTTGCTCCTCGCCGCCGGCTTCCTCTTCGGCGTTCCGTCCCTCGTCAATCCGGCTCTCCTCGGCCTCGCCGTCGTGGCCGTCTTTCGACTCGGAAAGATCCTCTTCGACGAAGGGACCGGGCTCTTCGGCGCCCTCCTGCTTTCGGTCTCGCCGTTCGCATTGCTGATGGGCGCCGACTACATGGGTCACGTGGCCGGGCTGTGCGTCTTCACCTGGTGCCTCGTTTTTCTCGCCGAGAGCGCGCAGGGCAGGCGCGGTCTCCCTCTCTTTTTCTCGGGCCTCTTCGGGGCCTTCGGGGTCGTCGTGCGCCCGCAGGCGGCCGTCTTCTTTCTCCTGCCCGCGCTCGTCGGAACGCTGATCGCCCGCCGCAAGGAGCTCCCGAGATCGGCCGGGCTCCTCGCGCTCGGCGCCGCCGGGCCGCTCGCGTTCCTCTTCGCCTACAACTTCGCCCTCTCGGGACATCCCTTCCGGATGGCGTACCTCGTCTGGGACCCGAACCTCTCCTTCACGTATGGCTTCTCGGCGTCGCGGCTCTTCTCGACGCACTTTCCGTGGTTTCTTCACGACCTGAACGCGACCGTCTGGGGC
Organism: Thermoanaerobaculia bacterium; assembly: GCA_963719225.1. Taxonomy (GTDB): domain Bacteria; phylum Acidobacteriota; class Thermoanaerobaculia; order UBA5066; family UBA5066; genus Fen-183. Next base: position 3,542,846 of record CAVRAY010000001.1, read on the forward strand.
TTCCCCTGGGGAGACCTTCTCCCGCTCGTTTTCCTTCTCGCTCCTTCGCCTTTCCGCCGGCGCGACGCATGGCTCGGCGCGTGCTTTCTCGCGCTCGTCCTCGGGTTCAGCTTCTACCGCTTTTACGAGATCAACCATTCGGGCCCGCGGTACGCGTTCGAGGGTCTCGGCGTCCTCGCGCTTCTCGTCGCGCGGGCGTTCCGCGCCGCCGGCCGCCTCGCGGCGTCGCTTTTCGAACGCCTCCGCCTCGGCCGGTTCCAGACGGCCGCGGCGGCCGGCGCCGTGGTCTTCCTCGCTCTTTTTCCGCTCGTCACTCTCCTCCCCGCGCAGGCCGAAGCGCTCTCCCACGCCTACCACGCGCACACGCCGGAGCCGCTCCGAAGGCTCGAGGCGGCCGGCGTCGGCCCCTCGGCCCTCGTCCTCGTGGCCGGGAACACCGTGGAATGGACGTACGGCTCCTTCCTTCTCGAGAACGGAGTCGACCCGCGGCGCACGCCGCGCGTCTTCGTCCGCGACCTGCCCGAGAAGAGGGCCGAGCTCCTCGCCGCGTACCCGCGAAAGGAAGTCTGGCGCGTGGACGTCACCCTCGTGCCGCTCCCGCACCCGAACCTGTGGATCGACAACACCTGGGACGTGGAAAAGATCGTGTGGACCCGGCTCCGCTGAGGAGCCCGCGCGGACGGATTTGTCGGTGGACCCCGGAGAAGAGCAGACTTCGGACGGAGACGAAGGAAGCCGAGCGTGCCCGGAAGATCCGTCATCCGCTTCGATCACGTCCTCCTCGAGGAGATCGCGAGGGCGGCCTCGGCGGCCTATCCGTTCGAGGGGTGCGGCGCGCTGCTCGGCGCGAGCGGCCACGCGCGCGTCATGCTTCCCCTTCCGAACGCCGAGCTGGACAGGCCGCGCGTCAGGTTCGAGATCTCGCCGAAGGACTACCTGCACGTCGAGCGTGAGGCCGAGGCGCGGGGCCTGCTCCTCCTCGGCTTCTGGCACAGCCACCCGAACCACCCCGCGCTTCCTTCTGACACGGACCTCTCCTGCGCCTGGGTCGGGCTCCTCACCGTCATCGTCTCGGTGCAGAAGGCAGAGGCCCGTGACATCGGGGCGTGGGAAATCCGTGCTCCCGAGCTTCCCTTCGAACCCGTCCAGATCGAGTGTCCCGATTTCGCGGGTCAGCCCGTAACGACGCTTTCGAAAAAAGGAGAGGCGTGATGTCCGTGCCCGTCCGAATCCCCACACCCCTCCGGCGCTTCACGGGCGACCATGCCGAGCTGTCCGTCGAGGCGGCCGATCTCTCGTCCATCCTGAACAGGCTCTTCGAGGAGTATCCCGGCCTCGAATCCCAGCTCCTGAATGAGGACGGAACGCTGCGGAGCTTCGTGAACCTCTACGTCAACGACGAGGACGTCCGCTTTCTCGACGGCCTGAAGACGCGCGTCGCGGACGGGGACTCGGTCTCCATCGTCCCCGCCATCGCGGGTGGAGCGCGATGACGTCCCGGCCGCCCGGCCCGGGGACGCGAGCCGCCCGCGGCGGCGAGAGGCGGAAGAAAGCGCTCGACGCCGTCACGCAGCCCATCGTCTGCACCTCCACCTATGCCTTCGACGGCACCGCAGAGATCCGCGACCACTTCGAGGGCCGGATCCAGCGCGAGGAATACGGCCGGTACGGAAACCCGACCGTGCGGACGGCGGAGCGGAAAATCGCCGAGCTGGACGGGGCGGAGGACTGCGTCCTCTTCTCGAGCGGGATGGCGGCGGCCACGACGGCGCTCCTCGCGCTCCTGAAAAACGGCCAGCACGTCGTCATGACATCCGATTGCTACCGGCGGACCCGGCAGTTCGTGTCGAAGACGCTGCCCCGCTGGGGGATCGATCACACGTTCGTCGAGCCGGGGAATTACGACGCGCTCGAGAGCGCGATCCGGCCCGGAAAGACGCGCCTCGTCCTGGCGGAATCGCCCACGAACCCGTACCTCAGGGTCGTGGACCTTCCGCGCCTCGTCGCGATCCGCGACCGGCATCCCGGCGTGAAGATCCTCATCGATTCCACGTTCGCGACTCCCGTCAACGAGCGGCCAATCGGGTTCGGCGTGGACCTCGTCCTCCATTCGGCCACGAAATACCTCGGCGGCCACAACGACCTCCTCGCCGGCTCTCTCTCGGGAAACGCGTCGCTCATCTCCGGCCTGCGCGACCTTCGCGGCGTTCTCGGGGCCGTCCTCGACCCGCACCCGGCATACCTGCTCCTCCGCGGCGCCAAGACGCTCGAGCTCCGCGTGAAGCGCCAGAACGAGACCGCCCTCCGCGTCGCGGCCTGGCTCGAGGCGCATCCGCGCGTGGAGCGCGTCTTCTATCCCGGCCTCCCGAGCCACCCGGACCACGAGGTCGCGGCGCGTCAGATGTCGGGCTTCGGCGGCGTCGTGAGCTTCCTCGTGAAAGGCGGGCTCGACGACGCGTCCCGCTTCATCGACGCCACGACGCTCCCGATCATCGCGCCGTCCCTCGGCGGCGTGGAGAGCCTCATCGAGCAGCCGGCCCTCATGTCCTTCTACGAGCTCACGACCGCGGAGCGCCTCGCGATCGGGATCTTCGACAACCTCGTGCGGCTGGCCGTGGGCATCGAGGACGCCGAGGATCTCGTCGCGGACCTCGGCAACGCGCTCGACGTCTCCGCGAAGGAGCTCCCATGACGGCCCCCTCGGCGCCGGCCGGTGACCTCAGCCGCGAGGAGCTCCAGCGCTACTCGCGTCATCTCATCATGCCGGAGGTCGGCCTCGACGGGCAGAAGAAGCTGAAGGCCGCGCGCGTCCTGTGCGTGGGAGCGGGCGGTCTCGGCTCGCCGCTCGCGCTCTACCTCGCCGCGGCGGGCGTCGGCACGCTCGGCCTCGTGGACTTCGACGTCGTGGACTCTTCGAACCTGCAGCGCCAGATCCTGCACGGCACGAAGGACGTCGGGCGAAAAAAGCTCGAGTCCGCGGCCGAGCGGCTCGAGGACGTCAACCCGAACGTGACCGTCGTCGGGCACGAGGTCCGTCTCTCGTCGGAGAACGCGCTCGACCTCCTTCGCGATTACGACGTGATCGCCGACGGCACGGACAACTTCCCGACCCGCTATCTCGTGAACGACGCCTGCGTGCTTCTCGGGAAGCCGAACGCGTACGCGTCGATCTTCCGATTCGAAGGGCAGGCGTCGGTCTTCTGGGCGGCGAAGGGCCCGTGCTACCGCTGCCTCTATCAGGACCCGCCCCCGCCGGGGCTCGTCCCGTCCTGTGCGGAGGGCGGCGTGCTCGGCATCCTGCCGGGCCTCCTCGGAGTGATCCAGGCGACGGAGACGATCAAGCTCATCCTCGGCGTCGGCGAATCGCTCGTCGGCCGGCTCCTCCTCGTGGACGCGCTCGGCATGAATTTCCGCCAGCTCAAAGTGCGCAAGAACCCCGATTGCGTCGTCTGCGGCGCGAACCCCACGGTGACGCGGCTCATCGACTACGAGGAGTTCTGTGGTATCCCTCAGGCGAAGGAAGAGGAGAAGCGAGAGATGGGCGTGCCGGCGATCACGGTGCAGGAGCTGAAGAAGAGAATGGACGACGGCGAGCCGTTCGTACTCGTGGACGTGCGCGAGCCGAACGAGTTCGCGATCTCCCAGCTCCCCGGCTCGGTCAAGATCCCGCTCGGAACTCTTCCCGCGAGCGTGAACACGCTCTCCACGGCCGACGACATCGTGGTCCACTGCCGCACCGGCATCCGCAGCGCGAGGGCGGTGCAGTTCCTGATGTCGGCCGGCTTCAAGAAAGTCTGGAACCTGACGGGTGGAATCGACCGCTGGGCCGTGGAGATCGATCCCACCGTGCCGCGGTACTGAACCTCGCCCACGCCCGGAAACCCAGCCGCAGGAGCACTTTGTGGGCACTCCCCTTGCCCTTCTGTGGTTATCGGTGTACTTTGTTGTCTAGCGTTGTCCATCTGTGACAGGCACGCAGACATGAGTCCCGAAACCCAGGCAGGCGACATCCTGACGATCAAGCAACTCTCCGAGTACCTCATGGTCTCGGAGAAGACGATCTATCGGATGCTCGACAAGGGTCTCCTGCCGGCCCTTCGCATCGGCGCGCAGTGGAGGTTTCGGAAGCGCGACATCGACGGCTGGCTGGACGAGCGGGTCAGAAAAGTGGAGGTCGAAGGTCAGAACGCGGTCCTCGAGGAGCTCGCGCCTTCGGAGATCGACATCCACCCGCTGCTTCTCCCGGAAAACGTCTGGCTCGACGTGCCGGCCCGGCCTCGAGACGAGCTCCTCTCCTGGATCGTCGACCATGCGACTCTCGAGCCCGGTGTCGACCGCCACGCGTTGTACGAATCGATTCGCGCGCGGGAGCTCGTCTGCTCGACCGCGCTCGTCGAGGACGCGGCCTTTCCCCATCCGAACGAAACCGCCGACTTCCGTTTTTCGCGAAAACGGATCCTCCTCGCCGTCGTGCGCGAGAGGGTGGACTTTCACGATCCGAACGGCCACCGTCCCCGCGTCCTCGTGGTCATCCTCGCCCGGACGACCCAGGGCTATCTCCTCACGATCTCGCGCGCGGTGAAGCTCTTCGGAAACGCTTCGCTGATCGGCCGCCTCACGGGAAGCACCACGGCCGAAGAGATCATCGGCTCCATTCGTGACGCGGAGGAACGCCTGAAGGCGTCGGCTCTCAGGTGAAAGGAGTCCCCGCGTGCGCGTGACGGTCCGCGAAGCCGCGGCGCTCCTCGACTCTCCCGAGGAGAAGGTCTACGCCTGGATCGAGTCCGGCGATCTGCCGGCGTACCGCATCAACGACCAGTACCGCATCAACCGGAGCGAGCTCCTGGAGTGGGCGACCTCCCGCCACCTCCCCGTGGACCCCGCTCTGTTCCACGAAGAGGATGAGGACGAGCGCATCCCGTCGGTCGCCGAGAGCCTCGAGCGCGGAGGCGTCTTTCACGACGTCGCAGGAGCGACCCGGGAGGACGCGCTTCGCTCGGTCATCGCCCTCCTGAAGCTCGACGACGAAGGGGACCGGGAAGCGCTGCTCCAGCTCCTCCTCGCGCGGGACGCCGCGGCGGTCGTGCCGGTCGGCGACGGGATCGCGATTCCGCACGTGAGAAACCCGATCGCCCTGTCCGCCGACGAGCCGTCGTTGTCCCTCGCGTTTCTCCGGCAGCCCGTCGACTTCAACGCGCCGGACGGCAAGGGTGTCTTCGCGCTCTTCTTCCTCGTCAGCCCCACGACCCGCGTTCACCTCCAGATGCTCGCGAAGATCGCGTTTCTCCTCGGCGACCCGCAATTTCGCGATGCGATTCGCGGCCGCGAACCGGCCGCCTCACTGATCGATCTGGCGCGGATCCTCGAAAAGGCGAAGGCGTGATGCCGTCGTCCCTCGCGCTCCTGGCCGTCGCGTCGGCACTCGTCGCCTTCAGCGGACTCCCCGGCCTGCTGATTCCGGCCGGGACCCGGGCGGCGCAGCGCATCGCCACCTGGAGCCACGTCGTGGGCTGCGCCCTCGGCGTCTCGGCGGCGGGTTTCGCGCTCGCCGGCGGCACGTCGACGGCCGTCCTCGCGTGGCCTCTGCCAGGAGGCGCTCTCACCTTCACGCTGGACCGCCTCTCGGCGTTCTTCCTCGTCCCCGTCTTCGTCGTTGCCGGCCTCGGCTCGATCTACGGCGAGGGCTACTGGGTCGAGGCGCATCACCCGAAGAACGGAAGGAAGCTCCGCGTCTTCTACGGCCTCGCCACGGCGGGTCTCGCGCTCGTGATGGCGGCGGGTGACGCCTGGAGCTTCCTCGTCGGCTGGGAGATCGTCTCGCTCGCCGCCTTCTTCCTCGTGACGACGGATCAGGACGACGCGGCGGCGCTCCGTGCGGGATGGATCTACTTCGTCTCCGCCCACGCGGGCACCCTGGTCCTCTTCGCGATGTTCGCGCTGCTGCGGGACGTCACGGGCGCGTGGCTCCTCGCGCCGTCCGCGGCGCTCGGCTCGTCGAGGCTCCTGACGCCGATCCTCCTCCTCGCGCTGGCCGGCTTCGGCCTCAAGGCCGGCGTGATCCCGCTCCACGTCTGGATCCCGGGCGCGCACGCGGCCGCTCCGAGCCACGTCTCGGCGCTGCTCTCGGGCGTCGTCCTCAAGATGGGGATCTACGGCCTCGTGCGGGTGCTCACGATGCTTCCGGCGTATCCCTCCTGGCTCGGTCTCGCGCTCGTGGCGCTCGGAGTCACGTCCGGCGTCCTCGGGGTCGTGATGGCGCTCGCGCAGCACGACCTCAAGCGCCTCCTCGCGTACCACTCGATCGAGAACATCGGCATCATCCTGATCGGACTCGGCGTGGGCGCGCTCGGCATGGCGCAGGGCCGGCTCGACTGGGCCATGCTCGGGTTCGCGGGCGGCCTCCTTCACGTCTGGAACCACGCTGCCTTCAAGGCGCTCCTCTTCCACGCGGCCGGCGCCGTGATCCACGAGACCGGCACCCGCGAGATCGACGCGCTCGGCGGCCTCTTCCGGCGGATGCGCTTCACGGGCGCTTCCTTTCTGCTCGGCGCGGTCGCGATCTCGGGCCTCCCCCCTCTCAACGGTTTCGTGAGCGAGTGGCTGATTTCCCTCGCGAGCTTCCGCGCGCTCACGGGCGCGACCGGAGGCGCCGGGATGCTCGGGGCCGCCGTCGCGGCGCCCGCTCTCGCGCTCATCGGCGCGCTGGCGGTCGCGTGCTTCGTCAAGGCGTTCTCCGCCGTGTTCCTGGGGACGCCGAGAGGGCCGCACGCGGCGCGGGACGTCGCGGACGCGACCCGATCCATGCGCTTTTCGATGGGGACGCTCGCCGTGTCGTGCGCCGTGATCGGCCTCTGGCCGAACGGTGCGACGCGTGTGAGCCGTCTCGCCGCGGACGCTCTCGTCGGTGCACGAGGTGGCGCAGGCCCGAGCGCAGACCTCGGCTTTCTCGGCGCGGTGCCGCTCGTCCTCCTCGGCGTCATCGCCGTCGTCGCGATCGGAGGTGTGACGCTGATGAGGCCCGCCGCGCTCACGACGACGTGGGACTGCGGCTACGCGTCGGGAAGCCCGCGGATCCAGTACACGGCCTCGTCCTTCGCTGAAATGCTCGTGAGGCTGTTTCGCTGGGCCGTCCTGCCGGAGGAGCACCGGCCGCGCCTGAACGGTCCTTTTCCGGCGGCCGGCCCGCGCTTCGAGAGTCATGCGCCCGATCCGGCTTTGGATCGCGCCCTGCTTCCTCTCTTCGCGCGCGGGCGGTCGCTCCTCGGCCTCCTGCACGTCATCCAGGCCGGCCGCATCCAGACCTACCTCCTCTACATCGTCGTCACGCTCGTCGTCCTCCTCGCGTGGAGCTGGTCGTGGTGAGCTCGATCGCGATCCTCCTCGTCGTCCTCGCCTTCGCGCCGCTCCTCCTGGGCGTGATCAACAAGACGAAGGCCCTCGTGGCGGGCCGAAAGGGACCGCCCGTCGCCCAGGCCATTTACGACCTCGTCAAGCTGCTCCGCAAGGGGTTCGTCGTCAGCCGCACGACGACGTGGGTGTTCCTCGCGGGACCGGTCCTCTCCGTCGCGGCGCCTCTCGTCGCGCTGAGCCTCCTTCCGCTCGCGGGCCGGCCGGCGCTGCTCTCTTTCCCGGGCGACATGCTTCTCTTCGTCGGCGTCTTCGCGCTCGCGCGATTCTTCGTCGCCGCCGCGGCCATGGACACCGGGTCGCCGTTCGAAGGCATGGGCGCGGCGCGCGAGGTCACGTTCTCGGCCCTCGCGGAGCCGGCGCTCCTCTTCGGAATGCTCGCGCTCACGCGTCTCTCGGGCTCCCTGTCGCTGACGGGCATGCTCGACGTCCGGGCCGCCGGAGCGTGGCAGAAGGCGAGCGCGTCGGTCATCCTCATCCTCGCGAGCTGGTTCATCGTTCTCCTCGCCGAGAACGCGCGCGTGCCTTTCGACGACCCGAACACACACCTCGAGCTCACGATGATCCACGAGGCGATGGTCCTCGATCACTCGGGACCCGCGCTCGGCTTCGTCCTCTACGGTTCGGCTCTCAAGCTCACGGCGTTCGCGGCGCTGCTCGTGACGCTCCTGATCCCAGCGCGCACGGGAGGAGGCGCCCTGGACCTCGCCTTCTTAGTGGGCGGCCTCGCCGCAATCGGCTTCGTCGTCGGGCTCGTGGAGTCGAGCATGGCGCGGCTCCGGTTCGTTCGCGTTCCCCAGCTCCTCGTCACCGCGACTCTGCTCGCGGGGTTCGCCGTGGTCCTTCTCGTGAGATGACGATGCGAGAAGCCGCCTCCTCCGTCCTGATCCTCGCCGTCACGATGAACTTCCTCGCGCTCGGGACGTCGAACCTGAAGGCCTGCATCCGGGCCGCCGCCCTGCAGGGCCTCTTCGTGAGCGTCTTCCCGGTGCTCTTCACGCCGGCGCCTTCCCTGCGCCTCCTCGGCCTCGTCATCGTGGCGGGCATCGTCAAGGCCGTCGTGATTCCCGGGATGCTCACCAAGGCTCTCCGCGAGGTGCACATCAAGCACGAGATGGAGCCGTATCTCGGGCTCGTTCCGTCCGTCCTCCTTCTCGCCGCCGGGACGGGAGCTACGACGCTCTTCGCGAGCCGCCTCCCTCTCCAGCCGGCGCACCGCGACCTCCTCGTCGTGCCGGTGGCGCTCTCGACGCTCTTCGCCGGATTCCTCCTCCTCACGACGCGCCGCAAGGCCATCTCGCAGGTCACCGGCTACCTGATCCTCGAGAACGGGATCTTCGTCTTCGCGCAGCTTCTCCACGAGGCGATGCCGACGCTCGTCGAGGTCGGAGTCCTCCTGGACCTCCTCGTCGGGATCTTCGTCATGGGAATCGTCATGAACCACATCCAGCGGGAGTTCGGCTCCCTCGACACGGAACGGCTCGCGGAGCTGAGGGACTGACGATGCTGCTCCTCGCTCTCATCGTCGTCCCGCTCCTCGCCGCTCTCGTGGTGTTCGTGACTCGCTCCGAGAAGGCCGCTCCCCTCATGGTCGCCGGCACGGCCGTCCTCCATCTGATCGGCTCTCTGGCCGTGAGGTCCGGCACCACGACCCTCGGAGGCTGGTTCTCGGTCGATGCGCTCGGACACCTGATCCTCGACGTCGTCTCCGTCCTCTTCACGCTCTGCGCGCTCTACGGCGTCGAGTACCTGCGCCTCAGGAAAGAGCGCGCGAACCGGATCTTCTGCGTCTGTCTCCTCACGTTCCTGTCGATGGCGACCGCGATCACCGTGGCGCAGCACCTGGCGGTCGTCTGGGTCGCGGTGGAAGGGGCGACCCTTTCGACGGCGGTCCTCATCTACTTCAACCACAACGCCCGCTCGCTCGAGGCGGCGTGGAAATACCTCGTGATCGGGTCGGTCGGGATCGCGCTCGCGCTCCTCGGGTCGCTCTTCGTGGCGTACGCCGCGCTCCACGGCGCCTCGGGGGACGAGAGCCTCCTCTTCGGGGCGCTCCTCGAGCACGCGGGCGGCCTGTCGAGGCCGTGGCTGAGGGCCGGCTTCGTCCTGCTTCTCGTCGGCTACGGGACGAAGATGGGCCTCGCGCCGATGCACACCTGGAAGCCGGATGCCTACGGCGAGGCTCCGGGCATCATCGGAGCGCTCCTCGCCGGCGGCATGACGAACTGCGCGTTCCTCGCCCTCCTCAGGGTCTACCGGGTCATGCAGGCGGCCGGGGAAGGAGCGTTCGCCCGCGAGCTCTTTCTCGCCCTCGGCCTTCTTTCCATGGGCGTGGCGGCGGCGTTCATGGTCGGGCAGCGCGACTTCAAGAGGATGCTCGCGTACTCGAGCGTCGAGCACATGGGGATCCTGGTCATCGGCATCGGCGCCGGCGGCGTCGCGGTCCCCGGAGCACTGTTGCACGTCATCAACAATTCCCTCACGAAGGTCGTCCTCTTCCTCTCCGCGGGCAACATCCACCGCGCCTACGGGAGCAAGACGATCGACGCCGTGAGCGGGGCTCTCCGCCGGGTCCCGCTGTCGTCCGTCCTCTTCCTCGCCGGGTTCCTTGCGATCACGGGGTCGCCTCCGTTCGGGCCGTTCGTCAGCGAGTTCACGATCCTGGTGGGAGCCATGACCGGCCACCTCTTCGTCACGTCGGCCCTCTTTCTCTTCTTCCTCGTCGTCATCTTCATCGGCATGGGTTCTACTGTTCTCGCCGTCGTCCAGGGTCCGGTTTCCCCGGCGGGCGGGACGACCGACTTTCGCGACAGCTTCTGGAAGACCGCGCCGCTGCTGGCGGCTCTCGCGATGGTCGTGGTCATGGGCGTCTGGATCCCCGGCGCTGTCCGCGAGCTCGTCCTCGAGGCCGCGAAATCTCTGGAGGGCGCGTCGTGACGGGGACCGCAGAAGTCGCGGCCACGGCGCGAAATTCCCGCGTCCTGGCTCTCGAGGACGTGCCGTGGCTCCTCCCCTCGCGGTTCCGCGAGTGGCTCGTCCACGGCGTGCGGAGCAAGGGGCGCCGCGTCGCGGCCTATTTCGGCTCGGCCGACGAAGCCATCGCGGATGTCGCGCTCACGGCGGTGCTCGCGGACGACGCGAACGGGCGTCTCTTCGTCGCGCGCACGGCCTCGGACGGCACGTCGTTCGAGTCGGTCGTGCCGGAAGTTCCCCAGGCTCATCTCTTCGAGCGCGAAATCGCCGAGCAGTACGGCGTGAGGTTCCTGGGACATCCGTGGCTGAAGCCCGTGAGGTTCCGCAAGTCGTATCGCGAGGGCCACGACGCGTGGGGCCGAGCAGCGGACTCGCCGATCCTGCCCGGGGTCGTCGATTTCTTCAGAGTGGACGGGGACGAGGTCCACGAGGTCGCGGTCGGCCCGGTCCACGCCGGCGTGATCGAGCCTGGACATTTCCGGTTCCAGTGCCACGGCGAAGAGGTCTTTCACCTCGAGATCGCGCTCGGCTATCAGCATCGCGGAGTCGAGAGGGCTCTCATGGGCGGGCCGACGAAACGGACCCTGCCGTACGTGGAGACCGCCGCGGGCGACACCACGATCGGCCACGCGCTGGCATACGCCCAGGCCGTCGACGCCCTCTCCGGCGCCGTCGTCTCCGCGCACGCGCACGCCGTCCGCGGGATCGCGCTCGAGCTCGAGCGCCTCGCGAACCACGTCGGCGACCTCGGAGCGCTCGCCGGCGACATCGCCTATCTCCCCACGGCGTCGTACTGCGGACGGCTCCGCGGAGACTTCCTGAACATGACGGCGGAGCTCTGCGGCTCGCGTTTCGGGCGCGGGCTCGTCCGGCCCGGCGGTGTCGGGTTCGAGCTCTCGCCCGGCCTGGTGACGTCGCTGGGATCGCGCCTCGCCGCCGCGCGGACCGACGTGACGGAAGCGGTGGAGCTCCTCTGGGAGACGCCCAGCGTGCGCGAGCGGTTCGAAGGCACGGGCGCCGTCAGCCCCGAGGACGCCGCGGTCCTCGGTCTCGTCGGTCCGGCGGCCCGCGCGTGCGGGATCCAGCGCGACGTGCGGCACGACTTTCCGGCCGGCATCTACCGCTTCGTCCACCTGCCCGTGATGACGGCGCATTACGGCGACGTCAACTCCCGCGCGTTCGTGAGGTGGCTCGAGATCCAGCAGTCGATCGCGTTCATCCTGAGCCAGCTCGACAGCCTGCCGGCGAGCGGGAAGCGCGGCGCCGTCGGGGCGCTGAAGGCGAAGTCGGTCGTCGTCTCTCTCACGGAAGGCTGGCGCGGGGAGATCTGCCACGTCGCGATGACGGACGCGGCGGGACGGTTCTCGCGCTACAAGATCATCGACCCGTCTTTCCACAACTGGTTCGCTCTCACGCTCGCCATGAGGGACGGCCGGATCTCGGACTTTCCGCTCTCGAACAAGAGCTTCAACCTGTCCTATTGCGGGCACGACCTGTGAGAGGGAACCCATGCTGAAAGCCCTGCTCGCGCGCGCGCATCAGGGGCACCGCACGATGGCCTACCCGGCCGGCGATCCGCCCCCGATGCCCGAGCGGTTTCGCGGGCTGCCCGTCCTCGATCCAACGAAGTGTCCGGAGGGGTGCCGGTCGTGCGCCGACGTCTGTCCGACCGACGCCATCCCGAAGGACGGCCCGCTGGCCGTCGACCTCGGGCGGTGTCTCTTCTGCGTCGAGTGCGTCACCGCCTGCCCGGAGGGCGCGATCGCGTTCACGGGCGATTCGCGCCTCGCGACCCGAAGGCGCGAAGACCTCGTCCTCGGCGGCCAGCCGCTGCCGCTCGCGAACGCGCTCGACGGGAAGCTCCGCCGGCTGTTCGGGCGCTCCCTGAAGCTGCGGGTCGTGAGCGCCGGCGATTGCAACGCCTGCAGCTCGGACGTGAACGTCCTCGGAACCCTCGGCTGGGATATCGGCCGGTTCGGAATCCAGATCGTCGCGTCTCCGCGCCACGCCGACGGGCTCCTCGTCACCGGCCCCGTGACCTCCAACATGCGGCTCGCACTCGAAAAGACGTACGAGGCGGTGGCGCCGCCGAAGATCGTGATCGCAGTCGGGGCGTGCGCGATCAGCGGGGGGCCGTATGCCGGCCATCCCGAGCAGCACGACGGCGTGACGTCCGTCCTGCCGGTCGATCTCTTCATTCCCGGCTGCCCGCCGCATCCCCTCACGATCCTGGACGGGCTGCTCCGGCTCCTGGGCCGGCTCGAAGAGCAGCGGAGAACGCCGCGAAGCTGAACGGTCGAGCCCTAGAATCGGGTGATGGTAAAGACAGTCGCCTGCGCGCTCACCCCCGAACAGGTCGAACACGGAACCCTCGCGGAAACCCTCGACCAGGCCGTGACTCTGAATCGGAACGCCGTGCTCCAGGTGGGACAGCTCGTCGGACGCCCGGTCCACGACAAGGCCGGGGGCACGATCGAGGTCTCGTTCCGGCAGGACCTCGAGCCGCCGCGGGGCAAGGTGCTCAGAGCGGTTCACCGGACACGGGACGACGGGTCGCTCGAGATCCACGGTTTCACCTTCGAATCGCCCGGTTAAGCGCGTGCGCGCCGTCAGGCTCCGCGCGCCGGCTCCGGTCGAGACGCGGCCGCTCGTCCTCGAAGACGTGCCCGACCCGACTCCGGGCCCCGGCCAGGTTCTCGTGAAGGTCACGGCCTGCGGCATCTGCCGGACGGATCTCCACGTCGTCGAGGGCGACCTTCCGGTCGTGAAGCCTCGAGTGATCCCCGGGCACCAGATCGCGGGGACGGTCGCCGCCGTGGGACCGGGTGCCGAAGCGCTCCTCGGCCGGCGCGTCGGGATCGGCTGGCTGCACAAGACCTGCGGCGTCTGCCGGTTCTGCACGGGGGGCCGCGAGAACCTGTGCGACGTTCCGGAGTTCACGGGATGGACCGTCGACGGCGGCTTCGCAACGGCGGTGCTGGCCGAGGCGGCCTTCACCTACGAGCTCCCCGGCGGTTTCTCCGACGTCGTCGCGGCGCCCCTCCTCTGCGCGGGGATCATCGGCTATCGCGCTTTGCGCCTGACGGGCCTCGGTGAGCGCCCTTCCGGCTTCCGCGGCGCGCGGCTGGGGCTGTATGGCTTCGGCGCCGCGGGCCACATCGCGATCCAGATCGCGCGCGCGCGAGGTGCCGACGTCTACGTGATGACGCGGGACCGCGAGCGCCACCAGGCTCTCGCGGAAGAGCTCGGAGCCGCATGGGTCGGCGGCGCGCGCGACCTCCCCCCGTCGAAGCTCGACGCGGCCATCATCTTCGCGCCCGCAGGCGAGCTGATCCCCGCCGGCCTCGCCGCGCTCGACAAGGGAGGAACGCTCGTCCTCGGCGGAATTCACATGAGCGACACTCCGCCGATCCCGTACGAGCTCCTCTACAAGGAGCGCGTCGTCCGCAGCGTCGCGAACAACACCCGCGAGGACGGGCGCGCGTTCCTGGCCGAAGCCGCGAGCATCCCCGTCGCGACGCATATCCGGACGTTTCCCCTCGAGGAGGCGAACGACGCGTTGATCGCTCTGAAGACGGACGCCATTCGCGGCGCAGGCGTGCTCGTCGTGGCGTGAAATGATCCGTCGCCCGGAATGCGTCCTTCAGAGGAGACCTCATGGAGAAAGTGAACGGCATCGGCGGCGTCTTTTTCGTCGCGAAGAGTCCCGACGCCCTGAGCACCTGGTACCGCGAGAACCTCGGCGTGGAGTCCGCGCCCCCGACCTACGACGCGGCGCCCTGGCGGCAGGACGCGGGGCCGACCGTCTTCGCGCCGTTTCCGGAGTCGACCACGTACTTCGGCGGGGCGCGGCGGACGTGGATGATCAACTTCCGCGTGCGCGATCTCGACGCGATGATCGCGCAGCTCCGCGCGGCCGGCGTCGACGTCGAGCTCGATCCCGACCCGTACCCGAACGGCCGCTTCGCGCGGATCCACGACCCCGAGGGAAATCCGATCGAGCTGTGGCAGCCGATGGGACCGGACGCGGGATAGAGAGACGGAGTCAGGCAGCCCCGTGCCCGGAGGTCCGGAAGCACCCGGCGCAGCAGGCCGGAGAGGGGCTCTCGAACATCGCCTCGCGGACGAGTCGGACTCTTCGGCCGTTCCAGATCTCTTCGTGAGGGTCGTGCGGCACCCGACCGAGAAGGATTTCATTCGTCTTCTGGATGCAGCAGACGAACGCGTCTCCGTGCACGTTGAAGAGGAGCCTCTTCCACGGCTCGACGCACACCGGCGACGGAGTACCCGTCGTGGGACTCTCGGCCGCCCGGGGAGCCGCTGACGACTCGCTCGAGCGTGCCGTTCCGTAGACGATCTCGCAGTTGAACTCGAGGCCCAGCGAGCGGGCGCGCTCTCGGGCAAGGCCCAGGAGCTCGTCTCGCCGGCTCTCGCCCGCGAGCTCCTGCTCGCGGTAGTCGAAGACGAAACCGTCGGGCGCCACGACGCGTTGGGAGCCGCCCGGCTGGATCTCCTGGAACATCACCCGGTCCACGCCGAGCTTCGCCGCCAGCTCGACGAAGGCCGGGGCCTCCGGCAGGTTCAGCCTCATGAGCGTCATGTTGATTTCGATCGCGGGAGACGGGCTTCCCGCGGCGTCCCGGATCTCGCGAAGGTTCCGAATCCTCGAGAGGAGAGTCTCGAAATCCCGGCGCCGCCTGATCCTCAGATAAGTCTGGGCGGTCGCCGCGTCCAGTGAGATCGAGATCCAGCCGAGCTTCTGCTCGACGAGCCGCCGGCTCATGGCCGTCGTCAGAAGATGTCCGTTCGAGTTGAAGCCGAGGAGAGCGGGTGAGGAGCGGAGTGCCTCTATGAGGTCGGCGAGGAAGGGATAGAGAAGTGGCTCGCCGGCCCCGTGGAGGCCGACGATGCGAGCCTGGCGAAGGAGAGGAAGGAGAGAGCGCCACGTCTCGGGGTCCATGTCATGACGAGGTGCGGCCCCTTCGACTCCCGCGTATCCACACATCGCGCACGCCGGAACGATGTTGCAGCGGGTCGTGAGCTCCAGCCAGATCTCCTCGGGAGAAGAGGCGGCGAGACTTCGGCCCGTGGCCGGGGTCCCCGCATGCCTGAGCCAGCTCTTGCGTTCCCGAACGATCGTCACGGCCTCGTACTCGGAGGACGAGGCGATCTCCTCGCGGAGGTGGTTGCGGCGAAGGAAACCATGGCCGAGCTTCCAGGTTCCAACGGCGAGCGCGCCGACGTCGGGAGGGCGGCAAAGCATCTCCTCGTAAATGCGGGCCATGAACGCGTCCTCGCCCTCCCCGGTCGCGAATCGCCTGATCGCGGAATCCAGCCGGTTCACGGTGCGCCGCCAGGGAGGCGTCAGGGCTCGATACTCGGGGGACGAGGCGATCTCCTTGCGGAGGCGGTTGCGGCGAACGAATCCCAGGCTGAGGTTTCCCGTTCCGGCGGCGAGCGCGCCTGCGTCGGGAGGGCGGCAGAGCATCCTCTCGTAGAGGCGGGTCATGAACGCTTCGTCGCTCTCGCCGGACGCGAATCGCCTGATCGCGGAATCGAGCCGGTTCAGGGAGCACTTCCAGGCGAGCCGGGTCACGATGCGCTGCCAGAGAGTCAGGGCTCGATACTCGGAGGACGAGGCGATCTCCTTGCGGAGGCGGCTGCGACGAAGGAAACCACGGCTGAGTTTCCAGGTTCCCGCGGCGCGCGCGCCCCCGTCGGGAGGGCGGCGGAGCATCCTCTCGTAGAGGCGGGTCATGAACGCGTCGTCGCTCTTTTCGGACGCGAAGCGTCTGATCGCGGAATCCAGCCGGTTCAGTGAGCGCTTCCAGAGAGGCACAGGCACGTGGCGTCGCGCCTCCAAATTTCCTACGATACAAAGAACCGACCCGAAAGAGAGGATCGGTGATGCATCTGCGTCATGAAGTCGCGGGGGCCCCGCGCCGCACCGGACCTATATTCAACGGATGAAACACACGCCGCTGATTCTCACCGTGGTTCTCGCCCTGCCCGCAACGGCGCAGGAACGGATTCCGGGCGCCGACCAGCACGTGACGGTGCCGGGGGCGCCCGGCCAGGCCAACAAGGAGGTCCTCGTGCGGCCGAGCGACACGATGACGCAGGCGAGCTGCGGGCGGATCCTGCAGGGGCAGCGGGCGACCGCCTCGAGAGCCCCGCGGGTGAGCGTGCGGGCGGGAGGCGCCTACGCCCCGCCGGACCCCGGAGCGTCCGGGGACGCCGCTTACGCGGCTCCGGCCCCGAGCGGCCCGTTGGGCCCCGCCGTGGTCGGCGCGGCCTACGTGACCCTGCGGGGAACCGTGAAGACCTATGGGAAGAACACGATCACGATTCTCGAGAAGAGCGGCCGCGAGCGTCAGGTCGCGCTCTCGCCACGCGCTCTCGTGTGCAAGGGCCTCAAGCCGGGAGACGAGGTGACCTTGCGGGTCCCGTTCGACGAGGGCAGCGACTGCCGCACCGCCGACCGCGTGGAGCGCCCGCCCGCGCCCGGTGCGGTACCGAAGTCGAAGTTCTCGCAGGCACAGTCGCCGGGGATCTGACCCGCAGCAACCCTTCACGAAGGAGAATCCAGAAAATGGACTGCGTGTTCGTCGAGCTCAAGGAGCCGAGCTCCTGAACGGAAGGGTTGTGGTCAGGGGCACTTCGTCTGCCCGGTGATCCGCAGGATCACGAATTCCGCCGGCCGAACGGCAGCGACTCCCACGATCACCACGAACCGCCCCAGGTCGACGTCGGCTTGCGTCATCGTCGTCTTGTCGCAGCGGACGAAGAATGCCTCTTCCGCCGTTCGGCCCACGAGCGCGCCCGACTTCCAGACATTCAGCAAGAAGTCGTCGATGCGCAGGCGCACGGTCGCCCAGAGCGTCGGACCATTCGGCTCGAATACGGCCCACTGCAAACCCTGGCTGAGTGAGCGCTCGATGAAAATTGCCAGGCGGCGGACACTGACGTACTTCCATTCCGGATCCTGACTGGTGGTGCGCGCGCCCCAGACCTCGTACCCCTGGCCGGGAAGGAACCTCAGCACGTTGATCCCGCGAGCCGACAGAACATCCGACTCGGCCGAACTGACTTGCCGCGAAAGGCCCGTCACTCCGATCAGCGGTACACCAGCCGGCGCCGCCCAGACGCCTTTTTGTGAATCCACGCGCGCGTAGACCCCGGCGACGTGACCACCCGGAGGGACCGTGACGCTCGTGACTCCGTCCGGCCCTACGACGGTCACCCACGGGTAACAGTACGCCGCATACGAGGAGTGCACCGGAACATCGTGGCTCGCGGCCGGCATCACGGGCTGCGGAGACTGCAGGATGCAGATGCGGTCTTTGCGCAGCTCACAGTGCGCAGCCATCACGGCCGCTGAGTTCGGAAGACGACTCTCGTCGGGACAGCACAGGATCGAGATCCCTTCTGGCGCCAGAGCGTCGAGTCCAGCCTGCAACGTGTCAGTGGGAGAGATGAGAGCGACGTAGCAGCGGGTTCCGCCGTTTTCGAAGAAGCCTCTCACGGCGATGGGAAGATTTCCGGTTGCGCTGCTCCCAATCGCGCGCTCGAATTCCGCAACACTCGTAAGAGCCACGGCTAAAGACGCCTGTTTTCCAACTCCGACGAACCCCGCGATGCTCGTGGAAACTCCCTGGATGGGGTGAGGCTGCGCCGGCAATTCGTCGATATAGACACCTGGTGCAAGATATTCAGGCATGGATCCTCAACCTAAACGTCTTCGGGCTTGAGGCCGGTCGCGCGGCCGATACGGGCGAGCGCTTCGGGCGGGAGTGTTCGCCTGTCGTGGAAGGCGAACGTGTAGTCCGGTCAGCCGGGGCGTGAGAGGACACGGTGCGAGCCTGCCGTGCGCTTGATGTCCCAGCCGGTGCGGAGAAGGGCGGCGAGGACCTTCTTAGCCTTGGCCGAAGGCCAACGGCTCACGCAGCGGCGCGCCTGACGAACGAGACCGTCATCTCGTCGGCCTTGGCTTCGCCGTGCTCTAGCCGGTCGGCGAGGATGCGGAAAGCTAGGGCCTCTACCTTGGCGAGCGCCCTACCCTTCGTCCGCTCCACGGCCATGCAGCCGGGCAGCTCCAGGACTTCCGCGACCCATTCGCCGGACGACGCGGACTTCTCGATCTCCACCGTAAGCGTCATTCGACGGCGATTCTACCCTCGGTCGCGCTGAGCCAGGATGTATGGAGCCGAAGCCCAGACTTGAACTGGGGACCTACTGATTACGAATCAGTTGCTCTACCAACTGAGCTACTTCGGCTCTTTTCCGAAGGGAACGGCAGTGTAGAGAGGGGCGCGACCGGCGTCAAACGCGGCCGAAACGAGAGGCCGGGGTTCAGCGCGTGGAGATCTCGACGTCGATCTCCGCCGAAGGTGCGGCGGCATGCTCCTGGAACGCGTCCGCGCGCTGGTCCTTGGCCTTCTCGTCGCGCAGGACGCCGTCGGCGACGGATACGACCGGAGCGAAGACGAGGCCGCGCACGAACTCGAGGAGCGCGGGCTGCACGGGACGCGCGTCGAGCGCGCGCACCGACGTCACCCGGCCTTCGGCGTCGAGCGTGATGCGGAACGCGGACACCTGCGTCGAGGCGACCGAGGGTCGGCCCTCGGGGGCGCGGCGCAGCATCCAGCGCCGCGCGCCCTCGCCGCGCACGACGACGGACCAGGCGCGGGCGGGCTCGGCCTTACCTCCGACCGCACCCACGGCTTTGGCAGCAGGAGCCGGGGCGTTCGCAACCTGGCTCGCGTCGGCATCGACAGCCGGCGCGGCCGCCGCCGCGGCCTGTCGCCGCGGCTGAGCGGCTCCGGCATCGCTTTCGGTCTTCGAGAGCTTCTGCCGCAGCTTGTCCTGAGTGTCCTGCTTGTATCCCCTCTCCTCGGAAGCTGCCTCGTTCGCAGCGATGACGGAAGCGGCCGGCTGCTCGTTCAGCTTCTTCTTCGACTCGACCTTCTCCGCGTCCGCCGGCTGGTCCTCTCGCCTCGTTTGCAGCTTCCCTTCCAGCCTGTTATTCGGCGCGCTCGCGACGACGGAATCCGGCGTGCGCTCGGCAGGCGGTGCGGGCGCAGCCGGCGCGGCGAGGCTCCGGCTTCGCGCGGACTCCTTCAGCGCTTCTTTCGGAGCCTCCGGCTCAGGACGCTTCGCGGGGCTTTGTCCCTCTCGGCCTTCCGTCAGGAAGACGGAGACCGGCCCTTCCACGCGGCGCTGGGGCGCCGGCCTGAGGACGGCGATCCCGACGGCCACGATCCCGAGAAGCGCCATCGCCCCGATGGCCATCCCGGGCGGCGGATAGAAACCGAATCGATGGAAGACGGAGCCGCCGCGCCCGCCCTTTTCGGCCACGTTCGAGTTCACGCGCGTCGCCAGAGCGAAAGGCGGCGCGGGAACGGGCAGATCGCGCGTCTCGGTGACGATGCGCTGGAGCTCCTCCTTGCGGCGCGCGGCGGCCGGGTCGTGCGCAAGGAGGGTCTCGAGATCGTGCTCCTCTTCCGGCGAGAGGTCGCCGTCCAGGGATCGCGACAGCAGGAGGTCGAGGTCCTCGTCGGAAAGCCGCGGAACGAACGGACGGGCGCTCACGAGAGCTTCTCCCTCAGGATCGCGCGGCCGCGCGCGAGGCGGCTGCGCACGGTTCCGATCGGAACGGAAAGCACCTCGGCGACCTCGTCGTACGAGAGCCCCTCGAGGTCGCGCAGGAGGACGGCCATGCGGAACTCCTCCGGGAGCTCGCGGATCGCGGCGCGCAGGCGCGTGCGGCGCTCCTTGAGAACGGCGTTTTCCTCGGGCGTCGAGGAGGGGTCGGCGGCGTCGTCGAGGCTCGCGAAAGGATCGTCCTCCCGCGCGCGGCCCGAGATGAAGACTGCCCTGAGCCGGCCGAGCGTGCCGTGGCGGGCGCGGGCGCGGTTGAGCGCGATCGCATAGAGCCACGTCTTCAGGCTCGAGTCGCCGCGAAAGTTCCCGAGTCCGTGATAGGCGCGCAGGAACGTCTCCTGGACGACGTCCTCGGCTTCCGTCGGGCCCACGACCCGCGCGGCGAGCGAGAACACCATCGTGGAGTAATGGCGGACGATCTGCTCGAACCCGAGGATGTCGCCGGCAAGGAATCGGCTCAGGGCCCGCTCGTCGCCGGGCCAGTCGCGTTCTCCCGTGTACGGATACGCGGAGGCCGTCACGGTCGCCATTCTCCCATGCGGATCTTCTCCCCGAGGCACGGCGAAGGCGAGAATGCGGGCGGCCATCGCACGTTGGACCCCGCGGCCGGCCGGAAGTTCCCGGCTACGGACGGCCGCGAAGCGCGGCAGCGGTCACCCGGTGCCGGTACGCGAACATCCGCTCGACGTCGGGCCTCACGAGGGCCTTTTCGGCGAGCCCTCCTCCGATGGCGGCCAGGGGCACCCGGTACGCCACGCGGTCGAGGAGGCGGCCCTCGAAGAACAGATGCTCGTGCCGCCACGAGGCGAACGGCCCCTTCTCCTGCACGTCCACGAACCGCGTCTCGGGCTCCCACGCCTCGATCACGGAGATCCACGTGAGCCAGACGCCGAACTGCCTGATCTCGAGGACGACCCGCGCGCCGGCGAGCATCTCCTTCGGCCGCGTCACGACCCGGATCTTCTTCTCGGGCGGCGTCAGGCGCTCCAGCACCGAGGGATCGCGGTGAAACTCCCAGAGGGCGCTGCGGGTCACTCCGGGAAGATCGAGCGGAAACTCGAGGATCGGCATGCCGTGCAGGCTACCTCCGGGCTGTCCCGGGGATTTGACTTGCGCCTCGCGAGCGTGGTGTCATATCGGCGTTCGCTACTCCCTCTCTCCCTTTCTCGACTTGAAGAAATCGGCGGAGCGGGCCGTGAACCCATAAGGTCCCCGTCGTCGCGTGTTTCGTTCCCACCATCTCCCGAACCCGCTTTCCGCCTTGTAAGCGGTCAGCCCTACAGATCGCAAATGCTGCGAAGGATTCTCATTCCATGAAGCTTTACGTCGGAAACCTTTCCTACTCCGTCAACGACAACACGCTCCGCTCCATCTTCGAGGCGTACGGCGCCGTCGAGTCGGCCCGCGTCATCTCGGACCGCGACACCGGCCAGTCCAAAGGCTTCGGCTTCGTCGAGATGTCCGACGCCGACGGCCAGAAGGCCATGGGCGCCCTGAACGGCCAGGAGCTCGAAGGCCGCGCCCTCCGGGTGAACGAAGCGCGTCCCCAGGAGCCCCGCACGGGTGGCGGCGGCGGCGGCCGGGGCGGATACGGCGGCGGGGGCGGCGGCGGATACGGCCGCGGCCGCTAACCGAGCCGAACCGTTCTCGCGCTCCACTCCGCCTTCATTTTGCTTGACTCTCCGAGTCACGAGCTTTAGCGTCCGTCGAACATGCTGAACCGCCTCTCGCCCGCTTTCCCTGGCGCGACCGACGTCGCGGCGGTTCGAATTTGCATGTGCATGTGCTCGATGTCCGGCGCTCCTTCGCGGGAGACGGACGGAGGCTTCGCGAGGTCCGGCACGTAAGACCGAAGCGAAACCAGGCGAACCGAGAGCACTGACTTCCCAGCTCGTCGGATTTCCCAACCGGCCCTCTCACGCGAGAGGGCCGGTTTTTTTGTATTCACAAATCCAGAAGGAGAAGACGCCATGCCCACCACCGACACCACCCAGGGCCGTACGAAACCCCGCTATCGCCCCGGCACGATCGCCGTCCACGCCGCGCAGGAGTCCGCGGACCCCGCCACGCACGCGCGGGCCGTGCCGATCTACGCGACGACGTCGTACGTCTTCGACGGTCCCGAGCACGCCGCGCGCCTCTTCGGCCTGCGCGAGTTCGGAAACATCTACACGCGCCTCATGAACCCGACGACGGACGTCTTCGAGCGGCGCCTCGCCGAGCTCGAGGGCGGCGTCGCGGCCGTCGCGACGGCCTCCGGCCAGGCGGCGCAGACGCTCGCACTGTTGAACCTCGCGCAGGCGGGCGACTCCATCGTGTCGTCCTCGGCTCTCTACGGGGGCACGTTCACGCTCTTCGAGCACACGTTCCCGCGCCTCGGCATCACGACGAAGTTCGTGGACGCGAACGATCCGAAGAAGGTCGCCGCCGCGATCGACGACACGACACGCGCCGTCTACGTGGAGACGATCGGCAACCCGAAGCTCGACGTGCCGGACTTCGAGGCGCTCGCGCGCGTCGCCCACGCGGCGGGAGTGCCGCTCGTCGTGGACAACACGTTCGCCACGCCGCTGCTCTGCCGTCCGATCGACTACGGCGCGGACGTGGTCCTCCACTCGGCCACAAAATGGATCGGGGGCCACGGCACGGCGATCGGCGGCGCCGTCGTGGACGGCGGCCGCTTCGACTGGGGAAAGAACCCGCGCTTCAAGCCGTTCTTCGCGGATCCGGAGCCCGCCTATCACGGGATCTCGTTCGCGGAGGCCTTCGGGCCGGCGGCGTTCGCCGTGCGCCTGCGCGTCGTCCTCCTGCGCGACGTCGGCGCGTCGCTGTCGCCCTTCAACGCGTTCCTCTTCCTGCAGGGGCTCGAGACCCTTCATCTCAGGATCCAGCGTCACTGCGAGAACGCCCTCACGGTCGCCCGCTTCCTCGAGGCGCACCCGGCGGTCTCGTGGGTCCGCTATCCGGGCCTCCCCTCCCACCCGGCGCACGAGCCCGCGACCCGCTACCTCAGCGGCGGCTATGGCGGCGTCCTGACGTTCGGCGTGAAGGGAGGGGAAGAGGAAGCGAAGGCCGTCAT
The DNA here is from genome assembly GCA_963719225.1 of Thermoanaerobaculia bacterium. Classification (GTDB taxonomy): domain Bacteria; phylum Acidobacteriota; class Thermoanaerobaculia; order UBA5066; family UBA5066; genus Fen-183. Next base: position 3,565,968 of record CAVRAY010000001.1, read on the forward strand.
CGCGAACGCGAAGCTCTTCTCGCTCGTGGCGAACGTGGGCGACGCCAAGAGCCTCGTCATCCACCCGTGGTCGACGACGCACGAGCAGCTCACGGCCGAAGATCGCGTGAGGGCCGGCGTCACGCCCGACCTCATCCGGCTTTCCGTCGGCATCGAGGACGCGTGCGACCTGACCGAAGACCTCGACCAGGCGCTCCGGACGGCGGTGCGAACGTGACGGCCGCCCGCACCCACCTGACGCCCAGGTTCGCGCTCGAGTCCGGAGAGGTCCTGCGCGACGTGAGGCAGGCGTACGTCCTCGAGGGCGAGTTGAACGAAAAGCGCGACAATCTCGTCCTCGTCTTCCACTCGCTCACGGGCTCGCCCGAGACGCTCGGAGGATGGAAAGGAAGCGTCATCGGGCCGGGCAAGGCGATCGACACGAATCGCTGGGCGGTCCTGTGCCCGAACCTGCTGGGATCGTGCTATGGGACGAGCTTCAAGAGATTTCTTGGAAAGGAAGAAGGTCACTCGGCACACCCCTCCATTTCGACTCGCGATCAGGCACACCTCATGGAAAATCTTCTGAGTTCTCTCGGTATCTCCTCTCTCGCCCTCGCTACAGGCGGGTCACTCGGCGGGATGGTCGCGCTCGAGTGGGTGGCGTCGTTCCCCGAGCGCGCGCGTTCGGCCGTCGTCTTCGGGGCGCCCGCCGCGCACTCCGCCTGGGCCGTCGGCTGGAGCCACGTCCAAAGGCAGGCGATCGAGGCGGCGGGTCCCGCCGCGGGTCTCGCGCTGGCGCGCATGATCGGCATGCTCACGTACCGTTCGGCGGAGGAGCTCGGGAACCGGTTCGGGCGCCTCCCGGGCGAAGGCGCGGCGTTCGCGGTCCAGTCCTATCTGACGCATCACGGCGCCAAGCTGCTCGCGCGCTTCGACGTGCAGAGCTACCTGACGCTTCTCGACGCGATGGACGCGCACGACGTCGGCCGCGGGCGCGGCGGCGCGGCTGCTGCGCTCTCCGCGTTCCGGGGCCGCCTCGTGGCCGTGGGCATCACGAGCGACGCTCTCTATCCCGAGGCGGAGGTCCGCGGCTGGGCTCGCGCCGCGGGCGCCGAGCTCAGAGCGATCGTCTCGCCGCACGGCCACGACGCGTTCCTCCTGGAGACGGATGCCGTGGGAAAGGTGCTCGCCGACTTCCTCGAATACGAGGGAGATGTCACTCCTGAGGCGGCGGAGGGGGGAGCGGAACGGGCGTCTTCTTCTTCGGCGGCCGGGCGGTGATGAGAAGGCCCGTTCCCGACATGCCGGTCCTGCCGGCGCTCGCGAGATCGCCGCTCTCCACGGCCGGCCCCAGATTGAACGGTGCGGGCTCGCCGATGGTGAGGATCTCGTCGTCGTCGAGCTTCAGGACGGGCCGCGCCCGCGGCTCCGGCTTTTCACCGCCGACCGGACGCGGGTCCGAGTAGCCGAAGACGTCGATCGCCTCCTTGAGGCCGATGAGCTTCGGGGGTGTCGCGAGCGACGCGCCCGTGATGATGAACGGCACGGCGCTCTTCGCGATCGTCTTGCCGCCGCTCACGATTTCGAGGAAGGCGCTGCCCGAAATGCCCGGCGGCACGACGAAGACCGACACGCCCTCCGCCTCCTTGATGACGCCCACGGTTCTTCCGCCGAAGCGGAGCTGTGCTCCAGCGGGGACGCCCGACTTCACGATGATGCGTCCGCCCACGGGTCCCACTTTCGGCTCGAACTCGAGCCGCCCTTCGGCGCCGACGACGGCGGCGGCGAAGAGGACCGCGACGAGGGACAGGAGCACGCGCCTCACCCAACGACTCTACGCTCCGGCGTCGTGAGCTGCAAACGCGTCGTGAGAGGATAGGGGCGCGTGGCGGCCTTTCCGCTGGCCCTCGTCTTGGGCTTTCTCGCCGGATTCCTCGGGGCCATTCCGCCGGGACCTCTCGGCGTCACGTGCCTGAGGAAGAGCCTCCACGGCGAGCACCGCGACGCCTATCGCGTGGCGCTCGGAGGGGCGAGTATCGATGCGTTCATCTGCGCTCTCATCGGGCTCGGCCTCGGCTGGATCCTCGAGAAGGTCGTGACGAACCCCTGGGTGCGCGGCACGCTCGCCCTGTTTCTCGTGGGCTACGGCGCGAAGCTGCTTTTCATCGACGCGCGCCGCGACGCCGAGCGCCTGGAGCCGGTACGTTCGCGTCTCGACTTCATCCCGCCGCCGGTCTCCGAGCCGCCGCGGCCGGGGCGGCTGCGGCTGCCGGTCCTCACCGGTCTCCTCCAGGGCGCCGCGAACCCCGCGCTCTTCGTGAACTGGACTCTCTTCATCTCCTTCCTCGTCGGCCACCGGCTCCTCGTTCCGACCGCGGCCGGCGCCGGCGGCTTCGCCCTCGGCGTCGGCCTCGGCGTCTTCACGTGGTTCGCGACCCTCATCCAGCTCGTGGACCGCTGGCGGAGTCGCGCGGGAAAATGGGTCTCCCGCTCGACGCTCGCGGCAGGCGCGCTGCTCTTCCTTTTCGGTGTCTATTTCACGTGGCGGACCTTCACCACGTCATGAGGCGACGATGATCGGCGAGCGCGTCCGGGGACTCCGGCTTTCCACACGCCTCGGCGTCACGTGGGCGGGGATCCTCGCTCTGGCCGCGGCCGCGCAGACGCTCGTCTACCTCCAGACGCGCAACGAGACCGTGGAGGAGGCGGACGCCTCGTACCAGATGATCGCGAAGGCGATCGAGGTCGGTCAGACCCAGATCGGGCCCGAAGGCTGGAAGGACCCGAAGGTGCTCGCCGACTACACGGCGGCGCTCGGCGTGCGCGGGCTCAGGGACATCAAGGTCGTGGACGAGAGCGGCAAGCCCGTCTTCCCTGAGATGCCGCCGGCGGTGACCGCGAAGAAGAGACCCAGGAAGCCCGAGATGCCCAGGGACGTCGTCATCTCCGGCTTCATCGGCTCGGGTCCCACGAACCGCAGCCTCGTCGTGCCGATCGTCATCGACGGCAAGCTGCGCGGACACGTCGAGATCGCCTACAACCTCGAGAACATCCGGGCGCAGCTCGCCGACAACTTCCGGCGCAGGCTCTTCGCCCTCCTGGGCGTGTTCGCGCTCGGCCTCGCCGTGATGCTCGTCCTCACGCGCAACGCGACGCGGCCTCTCGACGAGCTCGCCGACGGCGCCGCGCGGGTCGCCGAGGGGCGGCTGGACGTGACGGTGCCCGTCGACCGCGACGACGAGGTGGGCCGCCTCGCCTCCACCTTCAACTACATGACCGAGCGGCTGCGCGAGAGACAGGAGCTCGAGGTGCGGCTCGCGGGCGCCGAAAAGCGCGCCGAGATCGGACATCTCGCGTCCGGCCTCGCGCACGAGATCAAGAACCCTCTGAACGCGCTCTCGCTCGGCCTCGACGTCCTGCGCCGCCGGCACCGGCCGGTCGACGAGGCGGCCGCCGCGGAATACGCCGCGCGCATCGAGGCGCTCCGGGAGGAGATCAACCGGCTCGCGGCGCTCATCAACAACTTCCTCGCGTACGGCCGGCCGCTCGCGCTGTCTCTCGCGCCGGCGGACTTCAGCGGCATCGTCCATCACACCGTCGCGGATCTCGCGGAGACGGCCGCCCAGGCTCACGTCACGATCGACGAGCAGGTCCCCGCTTCCGGCCCGTCGCTTTCGGGCGACGCGAACCTCCTGAAGTCCGCGGTCTGGAACCTCGTGCAGAACGGCATCCAGTCCATGGAGCGCAACGGCGGGAGCCTCACGGTGAGCCTCTCCACGGAGAACCCGCCCGAGGAGCCCGGCCCGCGCCTCGTTCTCTCGTGCCAGGACGAAGGACCGGGCATTCCGGAGGCCGACCTCCCCCGTCTCTTCGATCCCTACTTCTCCAAGAAGGAAGGGGGGGTGGGACTCGGCCTGGCCATGGTCAAGCGCATCATCGAGGAGCACGGCGGGAAGGTGACCGCGAAGAACAGGGCCGACGGCCGCACGGGAGCGATCTTCCGCATCTCGCTGCCCGTGAGCGCCTGAGAGGTAATCTCCAGCCGATGAGCGCGAAGGAGCCGAAGGCCTCTCTCCTCGTCGTCGACGACGAGAAGCACCAGAGGGAGTCGCTCGCGATGATCCTCGAGGACGAGGGCTATCGCGTGACGGCCGCGGCCGACGGCCGCGAAGCCCTCGCGAAAGCCGCGGAGATCCGGCCCGAGGTCGTCCTCACGGATCTCAAGATGCCGGGCCTCACCGGCATGGACGTCGTGAAGAGCCTGAGCTCCCTCTCGGACGGGCCGCTCGCGCCGAAGGTGATTCTCGTGACGGCGCACGGCTCGGTCGAGCGCGCGCGCGAGGCCCACCACCTCGGCGCCTTCGACTACATGTCGAAGCCCGTCGTCGCCGACGAGCTCCTCTTCCGCGTGGAGCGCGCCGTGGAGGCGTTCCGTCTCGCGGAGAAGGCGATCCGCCTCGAGCGTCGCCTGAAGCACGACGGGCTCGAGGCCATCGTCGGCGAGAGCTCGGCGATGCGCGACGTCTTCCGGCTCGTCGAGAAGATCGCGCCCACGAACTCCACGGTCCTCATCCGCGGCGAGTCGGGCACGGGCAAGGAGCTCGTCGCGCGCGCGATTCACGCGCGCTCGCACCGCTCCGCGAAGCCCTTCTTCGCCCTGAATTGCGCGGCCATCCCCGAGAACCTCCTCGAGAGCGAGCTCTTCGGCCACGAGAGGGGCTCTTTCACGGGAGCCGACGCGCGGAAGATCGGGCTCTTCGAGACGGCGAGCGGCTCGACGCTCTTCCTCGACGAGATCGGCGATCTCTCCCTGCCCCTCCAGGGAAAGATCCTGCGCGTGCTGCAGGAAAAGGAGGTCAAGCGCGTGGGCGGAACGGACACGATAAGCGTGGACGTGCGCGTCGTGGCGGCCACGAACCGCGACCTCGAGGGCATGATGAAGACCGGGCAGTTCCGCGAGGACCTCTTCTACCGGCTCAACGTGATCCCCGTCGACCTCCCGCCTCTTCGCGAGCGCGCGTCGGACATCAAGGCGCTCGTGGTGCGCTTCCTCGAGAAGGCGAACGCCTCGCACGGCACGGCGGTGAACAGCGTCTCCCCCGAAGCCATGGACCTCCTCGTCCGCCATCCGTGGCCGGGAAACGTGCGCCAGCTCGAGAGCCTCGTCGAGCGTGCCGTTCTCCTGTGCGAAGGTAACGTCATCCGCCCGCAGGACCTCCCCGCCGACGTGCGGCTGCGCACGGCGCCCTCCGCGCGCCCCTACGGCTTCGACATCCCCGTCGACGGCATCGACATCGAGGAATTCGAGCGCCAGCTCATCGTCCAGGCGATGGAGAAATCCGGCTGGGTCATCGCGAAAGCGTCGCGCCTCCTCGGCCTGACGTATCGAACGCTCCAGTACCGCCTCGAGAAGTTCGGACTCAAGAAACCCGCCTGACCCCAGGGCCGCAGGATTCGTCCATTTGGACGTACTCCCTCGACCGAAATGGTGCGACGCTTTTTTCAGGTCTTCGGAAAATCGGCGGAACGAGGCCTTCGGGCACCTAAACGACAGGTTTTTCGTCCCGAACCCGCCGGGTGGCGCCGGACACGTGACAGGCACGTCTCGTGCACGCAAAGCAGCCCATGTCGGTCCTCGTCCTCATTCTGGCACTCCTGGTCGCACCCGAGGACGCTCCGAAATCCCCGGCCGCCACCTCCGCGAGCCTGTCGAAGACGGCGGCGGCGAGCACCTCGAAGACGATCGTCGGTGAGATCGTGTGGGTCGACCTCGCGTCGCGTCTCGTCCTCGTGCGCGAGTCGGTGAAGTCCACGTCGGTCAAAGGCAAGCCTTCCGTCCGCGAGACCGTCGCCATCACGATCGCGTCCGACGTTCCCGTCGTGAAGGGAAAGAAGGCCTCCACGCTCGCCGAGCTCAAACCTAACGATCACGTCGTCGCGCGTTACCTGCCCACCGCCGAGGGGGCGAGGGCAGTTTCGGTGCGCGTGGCGGACGCCACGCCCCGCACGCCGGACTCTCCCGCGGGCGCCACGCCCGACGGCGGCGAGACGAACTGATCCTTCCCCGCTAGACTCCCCGGCATGAAATCAACCGCCGCGCCTAACGTCCGTTTTCGGACGACGGAAGGGGCAGCCCTTTCCACGGCCGACGTCGTCGCGAGAGGACACGGCCTGCCCGTCCTTCTCGCGTTCTTCAAGACGAGCTGCCCCATCTGCCAGCTCACCTGGCCTTATCTCGAACGCCTTCATCGGACCTACGGAGGAAAGACCGTGCACGTGGCGGGCGTCTCGCAGAACGACGCGAAGTCGAGCCGCGCGTACTACGCCCAGCACGGCGGCGCGACGTTCGACCTCCTGCTCGACCCGGAGCCGACGTTCGCCGCGTCGAACGCGTTCGGCATCGAATCGGTTCCGCACCTCGTGCTCCTGTCGCCCGACGGCCGGGTCGAGGACGTCTTCGAAGGCTGGTCGAAGGCGCGCATGGAGGCTCTCGGCGCGCGGTTCGCTTCCAAGGAAGTCCCGCTCGTCCCGGTGGTCCCGCCGGGCGATCCGATCCGGGACTTCTCGCCCGGGTGAATGGGCCGCAACCGGTGACCCGTGCGGTCGCCACGGAAAGAGACACGGACGAAGGGCCCGCGACGTTAACCTTCTCCGAGGAGCAACATGCCGGAACTTCCCACGACTCTCGGTGAACTGATCTCGGCAGGGTACGGGCCGAAGACCGTCAAGGACGAGGTGCGTGACAACCTCATCGCCAAGCTCAGGAAGGGGGAGAACGTCTTCCCCGGCATCCTGGGCTACGAGAAGACCGTCATCCCGGCCCTCCAGAACGCGATCCTCGCGCGGCACGACATCATCCTGCTCGGGTTGCGCGGCCAGGCGAAGACGCGGATCCTGCGCTCGCTCGTGAACCTCCTCGACGACGAGATCCCCGTCATCGTGGGCTCGGAGCTCAACGAGTCGCCGTTCGCGCCCTTCTCCGCGTTCGGCCGCCGCATGGCGGCCAGTGCGGGAAAGGACCTGCCCGTCGCCTGGCTCCCGCGCGGGGCGCGCTATCGCGAGAAGCTCGCCACTCCGGACGTCACGATCGCCGACCTCATCGGCGACGTCGACCCCGTGAAGGCCGCCACCCTGAGGAAGACGTTCGCCGACGAGGACGTCATTCACTACGGAATCATCCCGCGCACGAACCGCGGCATCTTCGCCATCAACGAGCTGCCGGACCTGCAGCCGCGCATCCAGGTCGGGCTCCTGAACATCCTCGAGGAGCGCGACCTGCAGATCCGCGGCTTCCCGCTGCGCATCCCGCTCGACATCCTCATGGTCTTCTCGGCGAATCCCGAGGACTACACGAACCGCGGCAACATCATCACGCCGCTCAAGGACCGCATCGCCTCGCAGATCCTCACGCATTACCCCCCAGACGCGAAGATCGCCTCGGCCATCACGGACCAGGAATCGTGGATCGATCGCGAGACCCACGGCGTCACGGTGCTCCTCGGAGACGAGGTCAAGCTCCTCGTCGAGGAGATCGCGTTCGTTGCGCGACGGAGCGAGCTCGTGGACCAGTCCTCGGGCGTTTCGGCGCGTCTCGCGATCGCCGCGCGCGAGCTCCTCGTCTCGAACCTCGAGCGACGCGCGCTGAAGACGGGCGAGAGCGTCGTCGCGCCGCGCCTCGTGGATTTCTTCGCGACGCTGCCCGCGATCACGGGCAAGGTCGAGATGGTGTTCGAGGGAGAGCAACAGGGCGCGGAGATCGTCGCCAAGAAGCTCATCGGCGACGCCGTGAAGGCGCTCTTCGAGGCGAAGTTCCCCGCCGTGGAAGGCCCGCGCGCGCGCGCCGAGAGCCGGCGCCGGCCGCGCAGCGGCGAGCTGGACGAGGACGACCTGAGCGGTCCCACGACTCTCGAACGCGCCGAGGCCCGCCGGGGCACGGCGGCCGCGGCGGCGCCCCCCGGCCCCTACGACGACATCGTCGGAGCCTTCTCCGGCGACAAGAAGATCATCCTCTCGGACGACACGCCGTTCTCCGAGCACCTGAAGACGCTCGAATCGGTGAAGGGCCTCTCGGACTTCGTCCTCAAGCACGCGAAGCCGCGGGACCACTACGAGCGCGCGTTCCTCATGGAGCTCGTCCTCGAGGGCCTCGTCCAGAACCTCCGCATCGCGCGCGAGGACCTCGACTCGACGGTCACGTACGCCGAGCTCGCGAAGTTCAACCTGATGAGAAGCCGGGGGTAGGATCCCTGCGGCGCAGCGTGGCATCTACGCCACGAGCTGGAGCCAATGAGAAAGCATTACGACTTTTCGCACGCGAGGCGCAACCCGTATGCGAAGCAACTCAAGCGGCAGGTGACGATTCGACTCGACGAGGACACCTTGACCTATTTTCGTGCCCTCGCGGGTGAGACGGCTATCCCCTACCAGACTCTGATCAATCTCTATCTGCGTGAGTGCGCGCGCTCGGGCCGACAACTTCGGCTCGAGTGGCGCGGCCCGAACGCCAAGCACGCGGCTTGAGGCGCAGGGCCTGGCCCGCTTCATGCCTCAGTCTCGAGTCGCGGACGATCCAGGTCTCTTCGGGAGGCTCTTCGTCCCTTTCGCGCTCGTCTCCATTCTCCTCGCGGCCGCTCCGCTCGTCCCCCGCCTGACGCCCGGCTGGCCGCGCGGATGGACCACCCTTCTTCCCCTCGTTCTGGCAGGAGTTTTCCTCTCCATCGCTCTCGTGCACGTCGCGCTGGGAGCGCGCCCACGGATGCGCGACCTCCTCGTCGTGGGCGCCTTTCCGCTCTACGCCCTCTACACGGGGAACGGCCTTTCCCTCGCCTCGGCGGACAACGTGGCGACGCGCCGAATCGCGAGCCAGCTCGTGACGCGAGGAACGCTCGACCTTGCGCGCGACCCGCCCTACGAGGAATCGTTCTACTGGGCGACGGTGACGGTCCGCGGCCGGGTTCTCCCGGCGTTCCCCGTCGGGATCGGGCTCCTTCAGGTTCCCTACGCCGCCGTGGCTCTCGCGGCATCCCACGGCTCGATCACTCCTTCTCTCATCGGCCGCTGGGAGAAACATTTCTCGGCGCTCCTCACCGTGGCCTCGGTCGCGATCTTCTTCCTTGCCGTCTCACGCTCCCTCGGCAGACGCGCGGCGTGGGGAACCACCGCCGTCCTCGCGCTCGCGACGAGCCTTCCAAGCTGCGCCGCGCAATCCATGTGGTCGTCGACCGGCGAGCTCTTCTGCACGTCGCTCGCGCTCCTCTTTCTGATGCCGGGAGAAGCCGCGCTCCGGAGACCCGCCGCGGCGGGGGCCGCGATGGCGGCGGCGTTTCTCTGCCGCCCGACGGCGCTCGTCTCTCTCTCCGTCCTCGGCGTTCTCGCATGGCGCGAGGGCCGTCGCGAAGCGGCGCGCTACGGTTTCGCGGCAGCGGCTGGAATGGCCGTGATTCTCCTCTGGCAGGTCCAGGTCTTCGGAAATCCGCTCGGAGGCTACGGCATCCTGGGTTCGCTGGAAGGGGCGTGGGGTAGAACGATTCCGACGAGCTTCGCCGGGACGCTGCTGAGCCCGAGCCGGGGAATCCTCGTCTGGCATCCTTGGCTGCTCTTGTTGCCCGTTGCGGCGATGAGCCCCCGGCCCGAATGGCTTCGAGAATGGTGGCGCGGTTCTTTCGCCGTTCTCCTCCTGACGTGGCTCGTGGTCTCCCTCTTCACGAAATGGTGGGGGGGCGGCTGCCTGGGACCCAGGTATTTCACGGGAGTCGCACCTTTTCTCGCCCTGCTCACCGTCCCCCTCTGGACGGCGGCTTCGAAACGAACGCGCGCCGCGCTCGTCGGCACCTTCGCGATCGCTTCGGCGACGCAGCTCCTCGCGGCGTACAACCCGAAAGTCTCCGATTGGAGCCACCTCGTGAACGTCGACGACTATCCGCGCGTTCTCTGGTCGGTTCGCGACAGCCAGCTCGCGGCCGCCTGGTGGCCACGCTGGAAGCTCAGTGACGCGTTCCTGTCCACGCTCCCGAGAGTCTCCGGGCGAGAAGACGGGTCGTTGCTCGGATCCATGGACGAACCAAGGGATGGAGCGACCGTCATTGGGTCCCTTCGTGTGAAGGGATGGGCGCGCGCACCTGGCGAGGATCTCGACGTGAAGCTCTTTCTCGACGGCGCGATCATGGCGGCGCCGATCCGCCGCGTCCCGAGGCCCGGGCTTGAGGCGGCAATTCCGTCGCTTGGCGACTGCTCGCGGGCCGGCTGGGAATCCGTCATCGAGTATCCGCGCGAAGGCTCGCCGAACGCGCACGAGCTGACCGCCGTCTTCCTCACGCGCGACGGGCGTTTTCGTTCCTACCCGGTCCGGCGCTTCACGTGGAGGCCATCACCGTAACGCGTCGCGAACGGGCTCGAGCCGGCGAGCGGTAGACTTCGCGCCATGCCGATCACACGCCGTGACGTCCTCGGCGCCGCCGCCACCTCCGCGGCCGCGCTCGCCCTCCCGCGCTTCCTTTCCGCCGCCGACGACCTTTCCGCGATCTACGCCGAGATCTCTCGCCGCCACGCCGAGTCCGTCAAACGCCTGCAGGACTGGATCAAGGTCCCCTCGATCGCCGCCGAGAACAAGGGGACGAACGAGGGATGCGATCTCATGATCCAGCTCCTGAAGGACGCCGGCTTCCAGAAGGCCGTGCGCGCCGACACGAGCGGCAAGCCGGGCGTCTTCGCGACGCTCGACGCGGGCGCGCCGCGAACGGTCGGCCTCTACTTCATGTACGACGTGAAGCAGGTCGATCCCGCCGAGTGGTCGTCTCCTCCGTTCGACGCGGCGATCGTGGACAAGCCGGGCTTCGGCAAGGTGGTCATGGGCCGCGGCGCCGTGAACCAGAAGGGCCCCGAGTCCGCCTGCCTGGCCGCGCTCCACGCCATTCGCGGCGCGGGGAAGAAGGTTCCCGTCAACCTCGTCCTCGTCGCGGAGGGCGAAGAGGAGATCGGCTCGCCGCACTTCGCCGAGGTCGTGCGGCGGCCGGACGTCAGCGCGGCTCTCGCGAAGACGACGGGCGTCTTCATGCCGTCCGCTTCGCAGGATCCGGACGGTGCCGTCACCGTCTCGCTCGGCGCCAAGGGCGTCGTGGAGCTCGAGCTCGTCGCGAGCGGCGAGAAGTGGGGACGCGGCCCGTCGAAGGACGTCCACTCGAGCAACCGGGCGCGGCTCGACAGCCCCGCGTTCCACCTCGTACAGGCGCTCGCCACGCTCGTGAACGCCGATGGCGACCCGGCCATCGACGGCTTCGCCGAGAAGGTGCGTCCGCCTTCCGCGAAAGAGCGCGAGATCCTCGATCGGGCCGCCTCCCGCCTCGACGAGGCGACCGCCAAGAAAGCGCTCGCGACGAAACGCTGGGCGCACGACCTGCCGTGGCGCGCCACGCTCGAGCGGTATCTCTACACTCCCACCGTGAACATCGAGGGGCTCGTCGGCGGCTACACAGGGCCCGGCGGAAAGACCGTCCTCCCCCACCGAGTGGTCGCGAAGCTGGACCTGCGTCTCGTGCCCGACATGACGTTCGACGCCGCGGTCGCGGCGCTGAAGGCGCATCTCGCCAGGCGCGGCTTCGGCGACATCGAGGTGAACCCGAGCGGCGGCTACGACCCGACCGATTCGCCCGCGGACGCGCCCCTCATCCGGGCCCAGATGGCGACCTACCGGCGCAGCGGCCTCGATCCGATCCTCTGGCCACGCAACGCCGGCTCGTATCCCGGCTGGGTGTTCACGACACCCCCCCTCGGCCTTGCCGCGGGCCACTTCGGCCTCGGCCATGGCAGCGGCGCGCACGCCCCCGACGAGTACTACGTGATCGAGTCCTCGAACCCGAAGGTGTCGGGATACGACGGCGCCGTGCGCTCGTTCGTGGACTACCTCTACGAGCTCGCCACCATCGCCTGAAGAGCGCTCACGGACCGGCCTTCACGATGATCCGCCGTCCCGGATAGTGCCGCTCCCTTCCGTCACGGGAGCCGAAGACGACCGCCAGCTCGTGAAAGCCGGCGTCCTCGGGTCCGAGCGCCACGCGCGCCTCGTAGCCGGCCGTCTCGCACGATCCGAGCCGCGGAACGGCGGCCGCCACCTCCGGGCGGGCCGTGCGCCGGATTTCGACGGGGGCGCGCACGACGCCGTCGAGCGCCACCTGGACGTCCAGGTCCTCTCCCGGGACGCGCGCCCAGCCGCGCACGACGAGCGGGCCCTGAATCTCCGCCCCCTCGGCAGGCTCGTCGATGCTTCCGAGGAGCCCGATGTCTTCCCGCCGGCCGTCGCGCGGCCTCGGCGGCCGCCGTAGGAGAAGCTTCCGGGCCGACAGTGCACCGGCTTCTTGTTCGTTTGTCGCGAAGCGCGGGGGCGGCGCTTCGAGCTCGAGGACCACGACATCGAAGCGCGTGGAGCTGGAGAAGAACGGGAGCTCGTACCGACTCTCCCGCCGGACCGCGAAACCGCGGCGTTCAAGTCTCTTTTTCGTCAGCTCGAGATCCTTCCCGAGGGAAAGGCTCGCGATCGAGCGGCCCCTCGTGGCCTGGAGCGCTTCGTAGAAGCGGACCTGATTGGCCGGCAGCTCGAAGTACGTGTCGACGTTCAATCCGATCACCGGCAGGCGCGGCGCGAGGAGCGCCATCAGCCCGTTCGTCCTCGGCGAAGCGTCGACCCATCCCACGAACGTCGAGAGCGCGTTCCGAAAATCTGCCGGCGCGTCGTTCTTCAGGTCACGGTCGAACCCGACGCGGCGAAGCTCCTGCCAGGCGGCACGAGGCTCGTGAAACACCGTCGGCCGGCCCCTCCAGTCGCTGCGCGAAACGTACGTGAGAGCCACGCAGGACTGAGCTCCGAGGAGCGCGACGGGAAACCAGGCAACGAGTCGCAGGGCGGGACTTCCCTCCGAAGCAGCGGCGATGCCGCGCGCCGCAAGGAGGACGAGGACGAGCCCGCCCGAGAGCTCCGCGAACAGGCCGTACCGGTGGTTGCCCGATCCGAAGCTCCAGAGAACCGACCCCAGGATCACGATGACGGCGAGACCGATGAGCCGCCGGTCTCGCTGGTCGCGCGGACGGATCAGGAGCGTCGCGACCGCACCGAGAAAGCCGAGCGCGAGCCTGCCCGAGGTGACGCCCAGCTCGCTGAGCCTCTCGGGATGGAGCACGGAGACGACCGGCCAGACGAATGCCTGAAGCCGCGAGGTCGGGCCGAACCGGTCATCGCCGGTGTTGAACGGCGGGAAGAGCGGCGAGCGGAAGAGGGCGTTGAAGTACGGGAAAACGGGGTTCCCCGTCGTCCACCAGAGGAGCAGCGTGTGGGAGGCCATCGGAAGGAGGAAGGCGACCGCGGCCAGCGCCCAGGCACGTGCTCTCTTCCGCGTTTCGCGGCGGCCTGAAGGGACGAGGAGGAGGCGGCCCACGGCGACGACCCCGATGGCAGCGGCGAACACGAGGTTCGTCAGCTTGAAGGCGACGGCCGACCCGAGGAGGAGGCCGACGAGCGGCAAGTCGTCGAGCGGGTCACGCTCCTCCTCCTCGCGCGGGACGACGAGGACCGCCGCCTCGAGAAGCAGCGGCAAGCCGAAGAGATCGACCATGTAGTTGCCGACTTCCCACAGGATCCCCTCCGAGCAGACGATCCACAGAACCGCCAGCGCGCGGACGAATCGCGAGGCGATCGCCGGCTCGAGGACGCGGAAGAGGATCGCGGCGGTCCAGAGAAGGACGAGGCAGCTCCCGATCGTTCCGAGCCGACACCCGAGGATGGTTCTCAGCAAGGCCGCGACCATGTCGGGAGCCGGGTTCAGAAACGGGAAATTGTTCGGGTAGAAATCACCGGGAATCGCGAGGAGGCCGCGGAGGGCCCGCTCACCGTGGAGGATGTGGTAATTCAGGTTGTCGAAGGCGAGGTCCGGAGAGGCCAGGTGGAGCGCCCAGAAGAGCGCGAGCGGCGCGGCCGTGACCAGCCAGAACGCCGCCGGGAGGGGCGGCTGAGGCCGACGGGAGCGCAGACGAAGGAAGGCGAGGAGCGCCGCCACGCCGATCGACGCGGCCCAGGCGACCTTCTCGGGAAGAAGCCAGAAAGCCTGCCTGACCAGGACGAGCGCGTAGAGAAACGCGAGGAGGTCGCCAGCGTCGAGCCGGCCTCTCGCGCGGCGGGACGCGGGGCTCTCGGGCATGAGGACGTCCGGAGCATACGCATTCCGTGCCGCGCCGAATATCATCGCGTCCGTGCCGGCCGAATCCAGAGTCCGGGTGCGCGCTTTTGGGCGCGAGGTTCTCGTGTTCCTCGCCTTCCTCGGCCTGACCGCCGTCATGACGTGGCCGTGGGTCCTCCATCTGCGCGACCACTGCTCGGACACCGGAGACCCTTATCTCGTGTCGTGGACGCTGTGGTGGGATTTTCACCAGACGTTCCACGACCCCTTCCACCTCTTCGACGGAAACGTGTTCTTTCCGATGAAGTACAGTCTCGCCTTCAGCGAGCACAACTACGGCATCGCGATGCTTTTTTTCCCGTTTTTTCCCCTCGGCCTGCGTCCGCTCACCGCGCACGGCCTCGCGATGCTCCTCGGGTTCGCGTTCTCGGGTTACGGCGCGTTCCGTCTCGCGCGCACGCTCACCGGCTCGACAGGCGCGGCGTGGGTGGCCGGCATCGCGTTCGCGTTCGTGCCGTACCGCTTCGGCCAGATGCCGCACCTCCCGTACATGTTCTGCGGCTGGATTCCGATTCTCCTCGAGGCGCTCGTCCTTTTCGTGCGAGAAAGAACGCCGAAAAGGGCGGCCTGGCTCGGGGCCGCCTTCTTTCTGAACGGCCTCTCGGTCATCCACTGGATGGTTCTGACGCTCATTCCCCTCGCCGCCACGAGCTTCGCTCTTGGGTTCCGGAATGGCGCCGTGCGGGACCGGGAAGGACTGAAACGAGGGGCTCTCGCTCTCGGAATCGCCGGATTCGCGCTCCTTCCCTTCCTCGTCCCCTACCAGAGGGCCGCGAAGCTCTACGGCTTCACGCGGCATGCCGGCGATGCGATGCACTACTCGGCCATGCCGAAGCACTGGCTCAGCATGGATCCTCTTAATCGGACTTGGCGAGGCTTTGCCGAAAACCCCTGGCCGGTCGAGCGCCTTCTGTTTCCGGGACTGCTGCTGCTCCTGCTTCCGCTCGCCGCTGTTCTACTTTCGGCGGCCGAACCGGGCGATGCTCTGAGGAGCGACCCCGCCCCACCATTCGATCCGCGCCGTCGCCGTCTTCTCGGCTGGCTGGACGGGATCTCGGTCGTCGCGGGAACGCTCGCGCTCTTCGCCGCGAGCCCGACCGGCATCCACGTTCGTCTCGGAGGAAAGGAAGTCTTCAGCGCCACGGAGTCGTCCCGCGCACTCGCCGTTCTTGCGGCCGCGCTCCTCACGCGTTGGTGGATCGCCTACCCGAAGGCGTTGTCCTTCATGCGCGGCCGAAACATCCCCGAAAGCCTGAGTCTCCTCCGCCGGCCCGACGCGATCCTCGTCGGCGGCAGCTGGGCGATCCTCGGCTTCTTCGGCTCGCTCGGGATGAACTTCCCGTTTCACCGCGTGCTCTTCGAGGCGGTCTTCCTCTTTCGCAGCATCCGCGTTCCCGCGCGCTGGGCCATGATCGCGTACCTCGGCCTCGCGATCCTCGCGGGCGCCGGGGCGCAGGCTCTCGCGGAGGCGTGGCGGCGTCGCGGCGGCGCACGCATGGCGAGTCTCGTCTTCGTCCTAGCCGGCCTCGGCCTCCTCTTCGAGGACCGGGCCGCGCCGCTCGACCTCATTCGCGGCGAGGCGGATCCCGACGAGGTCACGCGCTTCCTCGCGCAAACGCCGATGAAGGGCGGCCTCGTCGAGCTTCCGGCGGGCACCGAGGACCACGGCAACTACCGCGCCGTGCTCCGCGCCGCCGACCACCGCAAGCCACTCGTCACGGCCGTCTCGGGCTTCGGGTCTCCCATCGTGAGCCGTATCGAGGAGGACGAGCGGAAAGCGCCGATTCCCGACGACCTCCTCGACTTCCTCGAGAAGATCCCGACGTCGTACGTCCTCGTGCGCGACTCCTGGCTTTCGGCCGAGCTGCGCGGCCCGCACCGCGAGTGGCTCGCACGGGGGATGGCCTCGGGACGGCTCCGCTTCGTGAAGCGCTTCGATCGCCGCCTCCGAAACGAGCTGTATGCCATCGTCAGGAACGAACCGGAGGCGAAGGCGCTCGAGCCGCTGCCGTGGACTCTTTCGGGGGGGCCCCTGCCTCCTCCGGCGCTCTACCGCGAGGACCCAACCCTCCTCGGCTCCATCGACGAGCCCGGCGAGGGCGCCGTCGTGACCGGACCGCTCACGGTGCGCGGCTGGGCCCGCACGAACGGCGAAGACCTCCACGTCACCGTCACGATCGACGGAGAGGAGCGCAGGTTTATCAAGGGCGCGCGCGTGCCGCGACCCGAGGTTCAGGCCGTTCTTCCTTCTCTCGGCGACTGCCGGACCGCCGGCTACGAGGCGACGTACGCGTTCGAGGCTGGGGACGAGGGCCCCCATGAGATCCAGGCGCTGTTCCGGGCGTCCGACGGCCGGCAGCGCCATTACCCGCCTCGGAGATTCACCTGGAAACGGTGAAGCGCACGGCGAAGGACGCCGGCGTCCTCCTAGTCTTCGTCGCCCTGACCATCATCATGACGTGGCCCTGGGCGGCTCACATTCGCGACACGTCTTTCGACAACGGCGATTCGTACCTGATGTCCTGGGCTCTCGCGTGGGATTTCCATCAGACGTTCCGCGATCCGTTACACCTCTTCGACTCGAACAACTTCTTCCCGTACCGGTACACGCTCGCGCTCTCCGAGCACGTGTGGGGCATCGCGCTCCTCTTCTTCCCGGCGTACGCCGCCGGCCTTTCACCGCTCACCGTGCACGGCCTCGCGATGCTCTTCGGGTTCGCGTTAAGCGGTTACGGCGCGTTCCGGCTCGCGCGCACCTTGACGGGCTCGACGACCGCCGGCTGGGTCGCCGGCGTGGCGTTCGCGTTCGTCCCGTATCGCTTCCATCACATCGTTCACCTTCCCTATGTCTTCGCGGGCTGGATGCCGCTCCTGGCCGAGGCCGTCGTCCGCTTCGCGCGCAGACGCTCGTGGCCACGCGCGGCCTGGCTCGGCCTCGCGTTCTTCATGAGCGGCGTCTCGAGCATCCACTGGTTCCTCCTCGGATCGGTTCCCACGGCCGTCATGGCGGCGTTCCTGTTCCTCAGGGATGAGCCCGCCGCGCGGCGCGGGTGGACCAGGGCCGCGGTGTCCATCGGGGCCGCGTCGCTCCTCCTCGTACCTTTCTTCCTGCCGTACCAGCGCGCTCGATCGCTCTATGGGCTCGAGCGTGGGTCTGGCGAAGCGGCGTTCTACTCCGCCCGGCCGATCCACTGGCTCACGCCGGATTTCAACATGAGGCTCTGGCGCGGCATGGGGCAGAGCCCCGGGCGCCCCGAGTTCTGCCTGTTCCCCGGGTTTCTCCTGCTAGCCCTGGCAACCCTCGGGATGGTTCTCTATTTCCGGAAGCGTTCGGAGGCAGGCACCGCCGGCCTTCTTTTCGCGGGGCTCGGCTTCGTGGGGTCCTTCGGCATGTCGACGCCTTTTCACTGGCTGCTCTTCCACCTCTTTCCGCCTTTTCACGCGATCCGGGTGCCGGTTCGCTGGGCGATGGTGGCCGACCTGGGTCTCGCCGTTCTCGCGGGCGTCGCTACCGCCGAGCTCGTCGCGACGTGGTCCGAGCGCAGGTCGAAGATCTTCGGCTTCGGGATCGCAGCGTGTCTCTGCGGAACCCTTCTCTTCGAAGACCGCATGGCGCCGCTTTATCTCAATCGCGGAGAGCCCGATCCGGATCCGCTCACCCGGTTCCTCGAGGAGACGCCGATGGCGGGCGGACTCTACGAATTGCCCGACGCATTCAACGAGACGAATGCTCTCCACGTCCTGCGTGCGGCCGACCACTGGAAGCCGCTCGTGAATGGCTATTCGGGCTTCTGGCCGCCGATCGCGCAGAACCTGCACGACCTGATGGTGGATGGAAAGCCGACCGAGCTCCTCGACGCGCTCGAGGCCGTGCCCGTTTCTTACGTGACGGTGAGGCCGCGGCACATGTCGGAGGAACAGAGGGCGGCGGCGGCGAAGCTCGTCGATGCCGGGCTCGCATCGCGGCGCCTCCTCTTCGTCCGGCGTTTCCTGCCAGACGACGAGCTGTACGCGGTCGTCAAGACCGAGCCGTCCGCGAGGCCGCTCGAAAGCGCTCCCGTTCCAAGCGCGCCGGCGGGGACGGAATGGCCCGATCTCACGGGCTCGATCGACGAGCCCGCGGCGGACGCGCGCGTGATCGGAAATCTCACGGTGCGGGGCTGGGCTCGCATCTCCGGCCGCGATCTCGAGGTGACCGTACTCATCGACAAGGCGCCGCGCATCCCGCTCCGCGAGACGCGTTTTCGGCGGGCGGACGTGCAGGCCGTGCTCCCGTCACTCGGAGACTGCTCGACGGCAGGCTACGAGCAGGTCTTCGCCTTCCAGCCGGGTGACGAGGGCGAACACGAGCTTTCGGTCGTCTTCCACGGCCCCGTAGATCGCGTGCGCCACTATCCGTGGCGGAAGTTCACGTGGAAGAAGGGTCCGTGAGCACGATGTTTCGCCGCGCCGCGGCCGTCCTCGCCGCGCTCTCTCTCGCGGGATTCTGCGTGGCGGGAGCCGCGCGTCAATGGAAGCTCGCCCGCTCGAGGCTCAAGTTCGGCTTCGAGCACGTCGCCGACCCGCTCCCCGTCGCGCGGCGCGTGATCTACGGCCCGCGCTTCATGCGCGGCATCGACGCGATCGCGGCCGTCATCGCGCCCGACGGCTCGTACTGGCTCGTGGACGGGGGCGAGGACCCATCCGAAGGCTTTTTCGTCCGCACGGCGCTCGCGCCGCGCCGCGCCCACTATCTCGGACGCGTGTCGGCGATCGACGCGGGCGCGTTGCAGCGCGCTCTCTCCGAGAAGCCGCGTCCGTTTGTCGTCCTCGCCTGGCAGCCCGACGGGCCGCCTGCCCTCGTGAATCCCAGGCGTTTTCTGAAGGTCCCGGCCGCACCGTGAGCACAGCCGCCCGTATCGTCGCGTCGCTGGGGTCGGTCGCAATGTTCGCGGCCTGCGGATTCGCGCTGACAGCGTTCGTGCCCACTCTGCGCAAGAAACCTCTTGCCCCTCGGCTCGCATGGGCGTATCTCCTCGGTCTCGCGTACGTCGGCGTCACGCTCTACTCCCTCAGCCATTGGGTCGGTCTCGATCTCCGACGCGGAATTGTCCTGACCGTCTGCGCCGTGCCAATCGTCCTCGCGCTCTGGAGAAGGAGAAGCGCAGCCGGCGAGAGAGCGCGCACACGGGCTCCTCTGTCTCCGATTCCGCGGGCGGCGTGCGTCGCCGCCGCGATCGCCGGGACCTTCGTATCCCTGGCCGTTCTCGCGCATGCGCTTTCGAGCGTGGAGTCCGGTTTCGATCCGCGGATGACCTGGAATGCCGCGGCGGTCTATGTGCGCGCCGCGCGCACGGTGGACCCGCCGGCCCTTCTAGATGTGAGCGTCTACCTGCAGAACCCCCGATATCCGCTCCTCCTCCCCGTCCTGCAGGTTGCCGGCCAGGAGGTCTTCGACACGGACGACGACGAGCGACTCCCTCGGCCGCTTTACGCCTTGCTTCTGCCGGTGCTCCTCCTGCTCGTCTTCGACGTCGCCCAGCCTCTCGCCGGAACACTTGCCGCCGCGCTCACCGTCTTCGCCGTCAGCTTTCTCCCTGGTATCGCGTTCGACGTGGACAGCGGCGCGATCACGTCATACAGCGATTTTCCGATGGGGCTTCTCTGGGGAGGCGGGCTCGCCCTGGTCTTTCGCGCTCCCTGGGGGCTCGCCGAAGGACTCGCCGGCGGGCTCCTCCTGGGAGGAGCGGCGCTCGCCAAGACCGAGGGGCTGCTGCTCGGCACCGTCGTGGTGGGGATCGCCTCGTTGCGCGTGGCCCGACGGCTCGTCGTGCGGCATCGCCGCAAGCTTCTGTGGCGGCCGGAGATCGTGCTTGCTGCCGGCGGCACCCTCGCCGTCTTCCTCTTCGCCGCGGCCCTGTACATGTCGTGGCGGGCCGGCATTCCGAATCGAAACTCCGACGTCTTCAACCTACGTGGACTCATCCCGAGCATGACCGCACGGCTCCCGGTCGCTTTCCCTCTCATCGGTCGCCAGATGGCGAGACCCGAGGTCTGGAGCGGCTTCTGGTGGCTCGCTCCAGCGGTTTTCATCCTCGGAGCCCGGGCCTTCAGACACCCCCTGGCGCGACTGCTCGCGTACGCGATCGGGGGTGCGCTCTGCATCTATTTCGCGGCCTATGGCGCGAGCGCGTGGGTACCGGCGGACCTCGTCCGCCCGACGTGGAACCGATTCCTGTGCCAGCTCTCGCTGCCGGTCTTCGTCCTCTTCGCGATGGCCCTCGGGCGGGCGCTTCGAGGGTTCGACCGTCCTGCCGTAGCATGAGCGCGTGGATTACCGGTACGGCGAGCTGCCGCTCGATCTCCTCCAGTCGCTCCTGACGTACGAAGAGCTCCTGAAGCTCTTCCTCGACCTCGTTTCGCGTCTCGGCGGCGACGTCGAGCAGGCGATGCAGTGGATGAAGGAGCTGCAGCGCCGCGGGATCATCGGCGAGAACATCGATCTCGAGGCTTTTCGGGCCGCGCTCGAGAAACAGGGGATCGTCGGCCGCAACAGCGAGGGAAACCTCGTGCTCCTCGGCTCCGGCGAGCGCCGCATCCGCCGCAACGCGCTCGAAGAGATCTTCAGCTCTCTCCAGAAGGCGGGTCCGGGCCTCCACTCGATCCCGCGCGCCGGCACCGGCGCCGAGGCGCTGCCCGAGACGCGCCCATACGAGTTCGGGGACGACGTCGCGCGCCTCGACGGCATCCGCACCGTGGCGAACGCCGCGCGGCGCGACCCGGAGGATCTCGCGCTCAGGCCGGACGACTTCGAGGTCTTCGACGTCGAGCACCAGAGCGCCTGCGCGACGGCGATCGCGATCGACGTCTCGCACTCGATGATCCTGTACGGCGAGGACCGCTTCACGCCCGCGAAGAAGGTCGCGCTCGCGCTGACGGAGCTGATCCTCCAGAAATACCCCAAGGACACGATCGACATCGTGCTGTTCGGCGACGAGGCGAAGCCCGTTCCCCTCGAGGAGCTCAGCAAGGCGCAGGTCGGGCCTTTCCACACGAACACGAAGGCCGGGCTCGGCGTCTCGCGGCAGCTCCTCATGCGCCGCCGCTCGCGCAACCGCCAGATCTTCATGATCACGGACGGCAAGCCCTCGTGCATCAACGAGGGCGGGCGGCTCTACAAGAACCCGTTCGGTCTCGACCTGAAGATCGTGAACCGCACGCTCGAGGAGGCCGAGAAGCTGCGGCGCGACGGCATCCAGCTCACGACGTTCATGATCGCCACGGACCCCGCTCTCGTGGATTTCGTCGACACGCTCACGAAGGTCGCTCGGGGCCGGGCGTATTACGCCTCCCCCACCGATCTCGCCTCGTTCGTGTTCCGGGACTACATCCGCAACAGGAAGAAACTCTTCAAGTGAATGCGCCGAGTCTGGTGATCACGGCGGGAATTGCAGTCGGGATTTTTTTGCTGGCAACCGGGGGCTTCGTTCTCGCGACACGACTCGTTGCCAGGCGGAAAGGGCGTATTTTCTTAGAAGGGTTAGGAGGGGTCGTGCGGATCGGGACGCCGTGCCTTCTGACCTCCGCAGCGCGCGGACGCGCGCTCATCCCCGGGACCGTCGCCCTCACTCCGGCCGGTCTCGCGTGGGAAGCGCTGTGGGGCCGCACGGGCTCTTACTCATTCGAAGAAATACAGCGTCTCGAAACCGACGACCGGACACAGGCCCGGAGAAGGTTCCTCCGAAGCAAGGTCCTTCGCGTCACGTCCGTCCGCGGCGAGGTCGTGGAGTTCGTGCTCTCCCCCGGCCACGCGTGGGAGTGGCGGCAGGCCCTCGGGGAATGGACGGCAGGCCGGGGCCGCATCGCCGGCGCCGTTGAAGGGAATTGAACAGGTCGCCGTCATTCTGCGCCGCAATATGACGGCTTGGTTCTCACTTCGCTTTGACAATCCCCGTTACGGTTCCGGCAGGAACGGCACGGTCCGCGCCGCGAGGCGCGGCGGAAGGCGGCGGGCGACGGTCCTTCGTATCTCGTCCGGGGTCGTGCGCAGCGTCAGGTGCGTGAGGACGAGGACTTCGTTCTCGAAGAGGTCCGCCCGCTCGGCGATCTCGTCGAGGTGGAGGTGCTTCCATGCCTCGGACCGCCCGCGGTCGCTTTCCTCCACGAACGAGCACTCGAGGAGGAGCACCTTCGCCGTGAAGAACGAGCGCGGCGCTCTCGCGAAAATACCGGCGCCCGTGTCGCCCGAATAGGCGACGAGCGGAATCGACACCTTTCCCGCGACGGCCTCGCCGCGCGCGGCCGCGTCCCGGATCTCTTCCGGGGAGTGCCCCGCGAGGTCGTCGCGCAGGCGGTTGCGGATCTCGGAGGCGACGAAACCCAGGGTCGGGACGCGGTGGTCGGCCTCGAAGGCCTCGACCTCGAGGTCCTTCCGGAGGCTCACGCGCGCCCCGCTCTCCATCGCCTCGACGCGCGCGTCGTACCGCACGGCCTCGAGGGTCTCGTGGAGCGCGAGGAGCTCCGTCCATGCGGGGACCGCGGCGGGATGCGTTCGCACCGTCCCGCCCGGGAGGCGCAGGAGCCTTCGCTGCGAGCACCAGTAGGCGAGGCCGGCCCCGTGGTCGAGGTGCGCATGCGAGAGGAAGACGTTCGGCACCGGAACGAGGGCGGTGGGCGCGCGGCCGAGATCGAATGCGAGATGCAGCGTGGGCAGGTGAAACCACGTCTCGCGCCCCGCCACCGAGACGCCCCGGACGGGCAGACCCGCCCACGTGGCCTCGATCCGCCGCTCCCGAGCCTCGGGACTCACGGGCGCAGGATACGCTGCCGTCTTATACTTGCTTCTTCCAGGGGAAAGCGCGGAGGGGGACCCATGGCCCTGTTCAACCACGCGACGAAGGAGTTGACGGCCAAGATCGTCTACTACGGTCCCGGACTGTGCGGAAAAACGAGCAATCTCAAGATGCTTCACCAGCGTCTCGAGCGCGGAGCCGGCAAGCTGCTCTCGCTTTCCACGGCTCAGGACCGGACGATCTACTTCGACCTCCTTCCGATCGAGCTGGGAAACATCAAGGGCTACACGGTGCGCTTTCAGGTGTGCACCGTTCCCGGACAGGTCTTCTACAACGAGACCCGCAAGATCGTCCTGCGGGGCGTGGACGGCCTCGTCTTCGTCGTCGACTCGCAGTGGTCGATGCTGTCCCACAACCTCGAGTGCTTCCAGAACCTCAAGGAGAACCTCCACGAGGAGAAGATCCTGCTGGAGACTCTGCCGGTCGTCATCCAGTACAACAAGCGCGACCTGCCGAGCGCGCTCTCGGTCGAGGCGCTGCAGGATTCACTCGGCTTCCATTCGTATCCGTTCGTGGAGACCGTGGCCTCCGAAGGCTCGGGCGTCATCGAGACGTTCAAGCTCGTCAGCAAGCTCACGTTCGTCGATCTCCTTCGCCGCCTGCAGCGGGGATGGCAGCCGCCGGCCGAACCCGCCGCGGATCTCGTCGAGGCCCCGGCCGCCGTCGCCGCCGAGGCGCCGCCCGCGCCGCCCCTCGAAGTCGTCGCGCCGGCGCTCGAGGTCGCCGCCGACGAGGAGCACATCCTCGCCGTCGCGTCGAGCGCGACCGAGGCCGAGAGCCGCGAGGAGCTGCGGGACGGGGAAGCGGAAGTCTGGGTGGTCCCGTCCGCCGAAGGGGCCTTCCCCGATCTCACGGACGACTCGCCGGGTTCGTCCACGGAGCCCGCGGCCGAGCCCGAGTCGGCCGCCGAGCCTCCGCCATCCACACCGGAAGAGGTTGCGGAACCCGCGACTCTCGCGCCCGCGGTCCTCCTGGCGGCGCTCACGACACCGCCTTCCCCGACCGCAGCGCCCCCGCCGCCGCTTCCCGCCGCGTCGACCTCGTCGCCCGGAATCCCCTCCTTCGCGAGGTCGGCCTCGGTCGACGACAAGCTCAACGCCGTGCTCGCGGAAGCGCGCAAGTCTGCCGGAAGGGTGTCCGGCGTCTACCGCCGCCTCGAGTCACACGAAGGAAGCACGCAGGAGATCCCCGCGCGGGACCTGACGGAACGCCGCCTCGAGGAATTGATCGCGGGGCTCCGCGCGGAGATGAGCGCCGAGATCGCCCGCCTGCGCGAGGACCTCGCCGCCGCGCAAAAGGCCGCTTCGGCCGCCGAGAGCGCCGCGTCCGAGGCCTCGGAACGCGCCCGCCGCCTGGAGGACGCTCTGCGGCAGGCCCTGCGCGGGCTCTCGGGCTGACGGCCTCCTACGTCAGCCGCTTCAGCGAAGCGCCGGACGCGAGCCTTCGGGAAAGAGCGAGGTGCAGCGTCTCGAGCTGCCTTTCCGAGAGCCCGACGAACTCGCCGCCCGCCCTGTACATGAGCACGCGGTCGCCATTGTCGTCGGCGGCGAACCCGCCCGCGCGGCAGCGCGTGATCCTCACGAGGCCCGAGAAGGGGACGCCGCCGAAGATCGCGTTGAGGTCGTACGTCGAGCCCGGACGCAGCGTCGAGGCGAGCTCGACGAGAAGGCCCGTCTCCGAGAGATTCAGGATCTCGATCGCGAGCGTCGACTTGATGTGCCCGCGCGTTCCCTTCGCCAGCGATGTGCGAGGCGTGCGCCTCTTTTCTGTGACCACCGTGCCGTGCGCTCCGGACGGGGGAGTCTACGAGACTGGGGGCCCGCGTCAACGCCTCAGCTCGTCAACGCCTCCAGAAAACGGGGATCTTCGCGCCAGCCGGGCCGGGCGGCGACGACGAGGTCGAGAAAGAACCGCCCGCCGAGCGTCTTTTCGAGCTCGAGGCGGGCCGCGGTGCCTGCTTCCTTCAGGAGCCGGCCGCCCGCGCCGAGCACGATGCCCTTGTGCCCGTCGCGGTCCACGACGATCGTCGCCTTGACGACCGTGAGGTCCCCGGCTTCGTCGCGCTTCCACTCCTCCACGAGGACGCCGAGACCGTAGGGGATCTCCTGGCGGGTTCTTTCGAGAAACTTCTCGCGGATGAGCTCGGCGGCACGCGTCCTGGGATCCGCGGTCGTGACGGTCTCTGAGGGGAAGAGGTCGTCGCCCTCGGGGAGGTGGCGCCTCAGGACTTCGAGGAGCGCATCGAGCCCTTGGCCCGTGCGCGCCGAAACGGGGACGATCTCCTCGAAGATCCCGGGTTCTCCGAGCGCTCCCATCCGCGGAAGAAGAGAGGCGTTCGTGACGAGGTCGATCTTGTTCAGGACGGCGATGCGAGGCGCCGGCGCGTGTGCGAGGAGGTCCAGCGCGAAGCGGTCGCCCCCGCCGGACGGCACGGAGACGTCCACCACGAGAAGCCTCACGTCTTCCTCGCGGAGAGCCTCGAGAGCCTCCCCCATCATCGCCTTGTTCAGGCGGTGAAGCGGCTTGTGGAGGCCCGGGGTGTCGACGAACACGATCTGGCCCTCGGGGTCCGTGCGGACGCCGAGGAGCCGTCGTCGGGTCGTCTGCGGCTTGTCGGACACGATCGCGACCTTCGTCCCGACGAGAGCGTTCAACAGCGTGGACTTCCCGGCGTTCGGCCGCCCGACGACCGCCACCGTGCCGGATCGCCGGTTCGGAAGGCTCATGGCCTGGTCTCGTGCTCCGGGACGCCGGCGTCCGCGCGACTCACGCGCAGGCGGTGGATCCTCCGGCGGTCGGCCTCCTCGACGAGGAACTGAAGTCCCGCCTCGTAGGCGGTCTCGCCGGCCTTCGGGATGCGTCCGAGGCGCTCCGAGACGAGACCGGCCACGGTCTCGTACTCGCCCGCGGGAAACGTCACCCCGAAAAGGCTCGCGATCTCCGGAACCCTCACGCGCCCCGCAACCGAGTACGAGCCGTCGTCCTGCGCGACGACCGGAGGCTGCTCCTCCTCGTGCTCGTCCGCGATCTCGCCGACGAGCTCCTCCACGAGGTCCTCGAGAGTCGCGAGGCCGGTGACGGCCCCGTACTCGTCGACGACGATGGCGAGGGGCTGCCGCCGCCGGCGGAAGTCCGACAGAAGCGTCGCGACCGTCTGCGTCTCCGGGGCGAAGAAGACCTGGCGCGCGACGGGGCGCGCCGTCGCCGGCGGGTCGGGTCTGCGAAGCACGGTGAAAACGTCCTTGACGTGGACGACGCCCACGGGCTTGTCGATCGAGCCTTCGACGAGCGGCAGCCGCGTGAACTTCGTCTTCACGAAGAGATCCGCGACTTCGTCGAGCGGCGCGTCGGCCTCGGCGAACACGATGTCGGGCCGCGGCGTCATGACCTCGCCGACGGTGCGGTCACCGAAATCCACGGCACGCGTGATGAGCTCCTCCTCGTGTTTTTCGAGCAGGCCTTCCTCGCGCGCGACGTCCAGGAGCGCTCGCACCTCGGCGTCCTTCGTCGCGTCTTCCTTCTCCGGCGCAGGAACGGCGTTCGCCTCGGTCTCGTCCGTCTCCTTCTCCACGAGGCGCGACAGAACCGGGTAGAGCGGCGCCGCGAGAAAGTCCACCGCGGGAATCACCCAGGCGAAGGACTGCAGGAGCGCGTCTCCGCCGCGGCGGGCGACCCATCGGATGACGAGACTCTCGGCGAGGATCCACCCGAGCAGGATCACGACGGCGGAGAGGAGCCACGGCTCGCCGACCCCGAGGGCTGCGAGCGCCGATCCGAGGCACAGGAGGCCTCCGAGGACGGCGCCCTGCGCGGTCAGGCGCACGGCGATGCGCGAGACCCGCACGTGCTCGGAGGCGAGAAGCGTTCCGAAACGGGACGGGTTCGCCTCGAGAAGGGCTTTTCGGCGGAGAACCGAGAGACTCTCGAGGGCCTGGGCGAAGCCCGAGAACAGGACGTAGACGATCGCGAAGAACGCGGCGAAGAGGAGCGCGACGCCGGCGCCGACGGCGAACCCGATCACGGCACGCCGTCCGGGCCCTCACCGAAGGCCGAGAGGAGGATTCGCCGCTGCATCCGGAACATCGTGCCGCCGTCCGTCTCGTGATCGTAGCCGAGAAGGTGGAGAAGGCCGTGGGCCAGGAGGATCTGGACCTCGCGCCCCAGGCCGTGCCCCCGGTGCCGGGCCTGCCGGGCCGCGTACGGCACGTCGATGACGAGGTCGCCGAGAAAGGAAGACGAAAGAGAAGAAAGAGAAGATTCTTCGAATGGAAAAGAGAGAACGTCCGTCGGGCGGTCGATGCGACGGAAGCGGCGATTGAGCGTTCTCATCCGCGCGTCGCCGCAGAGGAGCACCGAGAGAGAAAGAGGGCGCCTCGCGCCCGCCTTCGAAAGGAGGCTGAGGGTCCAGGCACGCACGCGGGCGGCCGGCGGCGCTCCTTTCACCGAGACGACGACATCGACGCCGACATCTCTCGCGCGCTTCGTCGGTGCGGCGTGCCGCAATGCCCTATTCACCTTCTAAGAAAATACGCCTTGACGAAAACCGGAGGCGCTACTCGCGAGCCGGGGCGGAAGGCTTGCCGTTCCCGTTGCCGTTCCCGTTCCCCTGACCGTTTCCGTTCGCGGCGGCCGCGTCGTCGGCCTTCTGCTTCTCGAAGATCTCGTAGGCGTTCACGACCGACTGCACGATGCGGTGGCGCACGACGTCGCGGTGGTCGAAGCGTACGAACTTCACGCCGTCGACACCCGTGAGAACGCGGTCGGCCTCCTTGAGGCCCGAGATCTTCCCCTGCGGGAGGTCGATCTGCGTCACGTCGCCCGTGACGACGGCCTTGCTCCCGAACCCCATGCGCGTGAGGAACATCTTCATCTGCTCGGAGGTGGTGTTCTGCGCCTCGTCCAGGATGACGAACGCGTCGTTGAGCGTGCGGCCGCGCATGAAGGCGAGCGGCGCGACCTCGATGATGTTGCGCTCGAGCATGCGCCCGACCTTGTCGTATCCCAGGATGTCGTAGAGCGCGTCATGAAGGGGTCGGAGATAAGGGTTCACCTTCTCGGCCAGGTCTCCCGGCAGGAAGCCCAGCTTCTCGCCCGCCTCGACGGCCGGCCGGCAGAGCACGATGCGCTTCACCTTCTTCTCGATCAGGGCAGCCGCGGCCATGGCGACGGCGAGATAGGTCTTGCCGGTGCCTGCCGGCCCGATCGCGAACACGATGTCGTGCTCGAGAATGGCCTGCAGGTACTCCTGCTGACGCACGTTCCGCGGGGAGACGACCTGCCGGAGGGCCGGTCCGACGGAGCGGTTCTCGAAGAAATCGACGAGAGACGTCGATGGCTCTTCCTTCAGGATGCGGATCGCCGCCTCGAGGTCCGGTTTCTTCGGCGTGTACCCGCGCTCGATGAGCTTCGAGAAGTCCGAAAGGAGCCGCGTCGCGAGCGCCGTGCTCTCCGGGTCGCCCGAGACGGAGACCTCGCGCCCGCGCGCGGCGATCTCGACGCCGAAAGCGTCCTCGAGGAGCCGAAGGTTTTCGTCGTGAACACCGAAGAGCGCGCCGAGCCCCGCCTCGGGGAGGGTGAGCGGTATGGAGTCGGGTCGGATGTGAGTGCGCGCCTCCAGAAGGCATCTTAGCAGTCGCGTTCTCGGAGGGTCAATGGCCGGTGGCGTAGACCGCGGAGTTGCCTCTACAATCGCCCGGCCAGCGCACGACAACCATCACGAGGAGGATGTTCACCATGTATACGATGACCCGCCGCTACGCCCTGCTGTCACTCGCCTCCCTCTTCGCGCTCGCCGTCAGCATTCCCGCCGCCGCCAGCTCCAAGAAGTTCACGGAGTCGGACGATGCGAAGCAGAACGACGAGCCCCAGGAGTACTTGAAGAACTACGACAAGCTGACGAAGGGGAAGGAGGCCGACTGGGTCTACTTCGCCGAAGGCGTCGACCTCAAGTCATTCAAGACCGTCTCGCTGAAGACATGGGGCACCACGAACAAGCACTCGCGCAGCAAGCACGCGGCCGAGTCGGGCCCCGAGTACCTGGAGCAGTGGATCAAGAGGTCCAAGAAGCTCGGCTGGACGGTCGTGAAGGACGGCGGCGACCTGCGGATCGAGGGGAATGTCTTCAATGCCTGGGAGCCGAGCGGCGCCGCTCGCGTGTGGGGCGGCTGGGCGGCGAATCCCGGCGTGGGGATGGAGCTCGTCGCCAAGGACAAGTCGGGCAAGACGATCTTCGAGATCCGCCACAAGGCGAAGGGCTCCACGATGGAGGATGCCGTCGAGAACGGCCTCGAGAACATCGTCAAGACGCTCGAAGTCGGGAAGTAGCGCAGCCGGCGTTTTGAGATTTCGTCGCAGGGCGATATAGGATCTCGCCATAGGAGGAGATCCCATGAAAACCGCGTGCCGCCTGCTCACCCTCGCCGCGCTCGCCGCGGCGCCCCTGTTCGCCGAAGACAAGCCCATGGGCCCCCCGAAGCCCGCGCCCGAGATGTCGCAGCTTTCCTACATGGTCGGCACCTGGAACTGCGCCGGGAAGGCCTTCGCCTCCCCGTTCGGCCCCGAACATGCGAGCAAAGGTGTCGCCCACGCCCAGATGGCGTTGGGCGGATTCCGGCTCGTGATCCACTACGACGAGACGAAGACGGCCGCGAACCCGATGCCCTTCCACGTCCTGCAGGTCGTCGGCTGGGACCACGCCCAAAAGGCGTTCGACTCGCACTGCTTCGACTCCTTCGGCGGGGCGTGCACGCAGACCACGTCCGGCTGGAAGGGAGACGCACTCGTCTTCGAAGGCACCGGTCTCATGGGGGGGCAGAAGATGGGCGCGCGCGACACGTTCACGAAGGTGAGCGCGACCGAGATGAAGCACAAGGGCGAGATGCAGGGCGCGGACGGCACGTGGATGACGGGCGACGAAGAGACCTGCCGCAAGGCCGCCAAGACACCCGCGAAGTGATCGTCTAGGCCGCTTCGCTCGCCGAATCCTTCAGGATCCGCCCGTCGTGCACCTCGATGACGCGGCTCGCCCTTCGCGCGAGGCTCATGTCGTGCGTGATGACGATGACCGTGCCCCCGGCGCTCCACAGCTCCGTGAAGAGACCCATGATGTCGCCGCCCGAGGCCGAGTCGAGGTTCCCCGTGGGCTCGTCGGCGAGGAGCATGTCGGGGGTCATCGCGAGAGCCCGCGCGACCGCGACGCGCTGCATCTGACCGCCCGAGAGCTCCGTGGGCTTGTGATCGAGCCGGTCCCCGAGGCCGACCTTCGCGAGCAGCTCCGCCGCCCGCGCGCGGCGCGCCTTCGGGGGGACGCCGCCGAAGAGCATCGGCATCTCGACGTTCTCCTGGGCGGAGATCTGCGGGAGGAGATTGAAGTTCTGGAACACGAACCCCACGCGGCGGTTCCTCACGTCGGCGAGCGCATCGCGCGAGAGCCCCGCCACCTTCTCGCCGCCGAGCTCGTAGGAGCCGCTCGTGGGCGTGTCGAGGCAGCCCAGGAGGTTCATGAGCGTCGACTTGCCGGATCCCGACGGACCCACGATCGCGACGAACTCGCCTTTCTTCACCGTGAAGCTCACGCCCTTCAGGGCCTCGACCTTCACTTTCCCGGTGTCGTAGACCTTGCGAATCCCGTCCATCACGATGATGTCGTCCGCCATGCCGTCTCCTTTTCTTTTCACTCGTAACGCAGCGTGGCCGCGGGGTCGATCGCGGCGGCGCGCCGCGCGGGGAAATAGCCGGCGAGAAGGCCGATCGCGCCGAGGATCGCCGCCGTCCCGACCGCGATGAGCGGCGACAGGGTGGGCCGCCCGAGGAACGCGAGCACGCGATTCGAACCGTCCGGGATGAGGCCGAGGCCGGTCACGATGAGAACGGCGATGACGAGGCCCGCCGCGCCCCCGACGAGCGTGTAGACGAGCCCCTCGAGGACGAAGGGCCACGTGATCCACCGCGCCTTCGCCCCGAGCGCCATCTTCACGCCGATCTCGCGCGTGCGCTCCTTGACCACGGCGTACATGATGTTCGCGACGCCGATCCCGCCCACGAAGAGGGTCAGGACGCCGATGATCCCGAGGAAGATCTCGATGCCCAGAGAGACCCGCTGCCCGTTTCGCGACGTCTTGACGATGTTCCAGGTCGCGAGCGCCCGCTCGTCCGCCGGGTCGTAGCCGTACTTCGCGCCGAGGATCTCGTTCAGGCGCTTGAGCGCGCCCGCCATGTCGTCCGGCGTCCGCGACTGGATGAGGAGCACGTTGAGCCGGTCCCGGCCGAAGATCGCCTTGAACGTCGTCCATGGAATGACGGCGTGGCTCTGGTCCGGCCCGCCGTAGACGCCCATCTGGGTCTTGTGCTGCATCACGCCGATGACGGTGAACGGCGAGCTGTTCACGAGGAGCGTCTTCCCGACGGGATCCTCCTTGCCGAAGATGTCCTTCGCCATCTCGTCGCCGAGGAAGAGGACCCGGCGCTTCTCGGCCTCGTCGGCCTCGGTGAAGAAGCGCCCGCCCGCCTGCGGATAGTGCTTGCGCGTCTCGCCGTAGATCGTGTTCGTGCCGAGGACGCGGCCGTTCACGGTCTTGCGCCCGTACGTGATGGCGGTGCGCCACGACACGCTCTCGCCGATGACGGCCGGGAGCTCCGGCATCCGGTCTGCCACGAACGACACGTCGTCCATCGTGAGGCGAATCGGGCGGCCCGGGGGCATTCCCTTCCAGGGCTTCGACGTCTCGTTCGGCCACATGACGGCGAGGTTCTCCCCCGTGGATCTCCGGTTCCGGTCCATCTGCCTCTTCAGCCCCTCGCCGAACGACAGCAGGAGGAGGATCGCGACCGTGCCCCACGCGATCGCCGCGATCGTAAGGGTCGCGCGCTTCTTCGCGAGCCGGGACGACTGCGTGAAGAGCGTCAGGACGACCGGAAGGGTCCGGCCGCCCCTCACAGCTTCATCGCCACGACCGGATCCAGCCGTGACGCCTCGCGCGCCGGGAACCATCCGGCGAGCAGGCCGATGAGCCCCAGGATCCCGATCGTGATCGCCGCGACGAGCGGCGACACCTCGGGGATCCCGACGGATTCGGTGAAGCCGAGCTTCGGGAAGGCCGCGCAGATGCCGAACGAGATCGCGAACCCGACGAGGCCTCCCACCGCGGTGACGAGCAGCGTCTCGAGGAGGAACTGGGTGAGGATGAAGCGCTGCCTCGCCCCGAGCGCCATCTTGATCCCGATCTCCTTCGTTCGCTCCTCGACGACGACGTTCATGATGTTCGAGACGCCGATACCGCCCACGACGAGCGTGAGGGAGCCGACGATGCCGAGAAAGCCGGTGAACGCGAGCATGAACGTGTCGAAGAACTTGAACTGTCCCGTCGTGTCCCAGACCGAGAGCGCTTCCTTGTCCTTCGGGTCGAACTTCTTGCGCTTGCCGAGGATTTCCAGGATGCGGGCCGTGAGGGGCTCCGTGTCGAACGTCGACTTCGCCTGGTAGATGACGTTGTTGACGTACTTCTCGCCCGTGAGGGCCCTGTACGTCGTGCCCGGGATCGACGCCTTGTCGTTGTCGCGCCCGCTGTAGCTCGAGTCCTGCGTCTTGGTCTTGAGGACGCCGATGACGAGGAACGGAGAGTTTCCGAGCATGACGGTCTTCCCGAGCGGGTTTTCCTTGCCGAAGACGTTCTCGGCGAGCTTGTCGCCGAGGAAGAGGACGCGCCGTTGCTCCTGCATGTCCGTCGGGTCGATGAAGCGGCCGCCTTCCTGCGGGATGAGGTTGCGCATGCGGCCGAACTCGGGCGACACGCCGGAGACGTCCACGGGCCACGTCTTGAGGTCGAGGTGAAGCTTCATCGAGGTGTCGTACTCGCTCGAGACGCCGCCGAGCCCCTCAGCCTCGCGGCGGATCGCCTCGATGTCCTCCTCCATGAGACGGATCTTCCGGCCCTTGCCGAGCCCCTGATAGGGGATGGAGGTGAGGCCGGGCCAGGCGATGCAGATGCGGTCTCCGAGGCCGGCCGTGTTCTTGATCATCTGCTTCTTGAGGCCGGTGCCGAAGGCCAGGAGCAGCGTCACGGCGACGGTTCCCCACACGATCCCGAACACGGTCAGGAACGTCCGCAGCTTCTGGCTGCGCACGTCGCGGATCAGCTGGCGGAAGACTTCCTTGAGGGTCGTCACGTGTCTAGGAGATTTCCTTGGGCGGTCTCTGAACGACCCTGTCGCCCTTCTTCAAGCCGCTCACGACCTCCACGTTCATGCCATCCGAGATCCCGAGCTTCACCTCGATCTTCTTCGGCTCGACCTTGGTGCCTTTCGCCTTTTCGTCCGGGATCTCGACGAAGGTCTTCTTGCCGCCGTCCTCGAAGACGACGAGGCGCTCGGGAACCGTGAGGATGTCCTTCTTCTCGCGGATGATGAGGTCCGCGTTCGCGGAGTACCCGGCGCGGAGCGTGGGGCCGCCGTCCTTGCGCACGAGCTCGATCTCCACGTCGAAGAGCGTCGCGCCCTCCTTTTGCTGCGCCTGAGGCGCGATGCGGGAGACCTTGCCCGTCACGACGTCCGTGGGAAGCGCACCGACCTTGATCCTCGCCGGGAGGTCGACGCGGAGCTTGCCGACGTCGATCTCGTCCACGGTGCCCTTGAAGATGAGGTCTCCCATGTCGGCGACCGTCGCCATCTCGGTCCCGGGCTGGTAGGACGTGAGCGGCACGACCGGGTCGCCGGGATTCACGGCGCGGGTCAGGATCGTCCCGGCGGCCGGTGCCCGGATGATCGACTCGAAGCCGGTCGTCTCGGTCTTCGCGAGCCGCCCTTTCCTCGTCAGGTCTCGGCCCTGCTCCGCCTTGTTGAGGGCGACCTTCGCGAGTTCGAAGCTCTCGCGCTTCTGGTCGACGTCGGATTTCGGGAGGATGCCCTGCCGGGACATCTCCTCGGACCGGGCGAAGTCGAGCTGCGCGCGCTGGAACGTCGCTCGAGCCGAATCGACGGCGCGGTCCACCTCGGAGAGCTCGAGGGGCGTGGGGTCGGGCGCGATCTCGAACAGGGGGTCCCCGGCCTTCACCCGGTCGCCGACCTCGACCCGGCAGACCTTCACGATGCCTGAAATCTTGGATTTGACCGAGAACTTCTGGCGAGGCTGGATCTGGCCGACCGCGACTGCTTTTTCCGTGATCGAGCCGAGCTGGGCGTCGACGAGCTTCATGCCGCCGTCGGCCTTCTTCCCGCCGCGGGTGAAGGCGTAAACGCCCGTGGCGGCTCCGGCGAGGACGACGAGAGCGAGAAGGGTTTTCAACAGCTTGCCCATATCCGAAGCCTCCCGGGCGGAGCCCGATTTCCATAGGAATACGCCACTCGGCCGGGAAGGTTCCTCGCCTGAGAACGTGCCCAGAACATGAAAGGGGTTTTCCACGTAATGTGGCCATGAGGAGGCCTCTTTTCATGTCAAGGATTCGACTTTCGACGTTCGCGCGGGCGTCATTCGTCCTCGCGTTCGTCCTTCCCGTCTTCCCCCTTCCGGCGGAGCTTCCGCCCCTCATCTCCCGCGACGTCCTGTTCGGAAACCCCGAGCGGGCGAACCCGAAGCTCTCGCCCGACGGCCAGCGCCTCGCGTGGATCGCGCCCGACAAGAAGAACGTCCTGCAGGTCTGGGTCAAGACCGTCGGCAAGGACGACGACAAGATGGTTACGGCCGACAAGAAGCGCGGCATCCGCCAGTTCTTCTGGGCCGAGAACAGCAAGATGCTGCTCTACCAGCAGGACAACGACGGGGACGAGAACTTCCACGTCTTCGGCGTCGATCTCGCTTCGGGCAACGTGCGCGATTTCACGCCGTTCCAGGGCGTTCGAGCAGGCGTCGCGGACCTCAACCGCGACTTTCCCGACGAGGTTCTCGTCGAGGCGAACATCCGCGACCGCCACTTCATGGACGTGCACCGGCTGAACCTGAAGACCGGCGCCCTGACGCTCGACACCGAGAACCCCGGCGACGTCGCGGGCTGGGGAGCGGACGCGAAGTTCCAGGTGCGCGCCGCGCAAATTCAGACGCCGGACGGTGGCACCGAGATTCGCCTCCGCGAGGACGTCAAGGCGCCGTGGAAGACGCTCCTCAAGGTCGGGCCCGATGAGCTCCTCGACTTCGAGGACTTTTCGCTCGACGGCAAGTCGGTAATCCTCAAGATCTCCATCGGCAGCGACACGGCGCGTCTCGTCGAGCGCAATCTCGCAACGGGCGCCGAAAAGGTGCTGGCCGTCTCGTCCGACGTGGACGCGGGCCCCGTCGTGATTCATCCGAAGACGCACGTCGTGCAGGCGGTCTCCTTCGCCCCGGGACGGGCCTCGTGGAAGGTGCTCGACCCCTCCGTTCAGGCGGACTTCGACGGCATCCCGAAGCTTCATGCCGGCGACTTCGCGCTCGTCAACCGCACCACCGCCGACGACGCCTGGCTCGTCGCCTTCACGTCGGACCGCGGGCCCGTGACCTGGTACAAGTGGGATCGCGCGACGAAGAAGGGAACTCTTCTCTTCTCCGCACAGCCGAAGCTCGAGGGCCTCGCCCTCGCCGAGATGAAGCCGGTGGTCATCAGGTCTCGCGACGGGCTGAACCTGAATTCGTATCTGACGCTGCCCGCGGGGGTGCCTGCGAAGAACCTGCCCATGGTCCTCTTCGTCCATGGCGGGCCGTGGGGGCGCGATGCCTGGGGTTACGACCCTTACGCGCAGTGGCTCGCGAACCGCGGCTACGCCGTCCTCCAGACGAACTTCCGCGCCTCCACGGGCTACGGCAAGAAGTTCCTGAACGCGGGCAACCGCCAGTGGGGCCTGAAGATGCACGACGATCTCCTGGATACCGTGGACTGGGCGGTCAAGCAGGGTATCGCCGATCCGAAGAAGGTCGCCATCATCGGAGGCTCCTACGGCGGATATGCGGCCCTCGCGGGCGTCACGTTCACTCCCGAGAAGTTCGCGTGCTCGGTCGACATCGTCGGGCCGTCGAACATCAAGACGCTCATCGCCGCCATTCCTCCCTACTGGAAGCCGATTCGCGCCATGTTCGACGTCCGCATGGGAAACGTCGACGACCCGAAGGACGCGGAGCTCATCAAGAACGCCTCGCCGCTCTTCAAGGCCGACAAGATCGTCCGGCCGCTCCTGATCGGACAGGGCGCGAACGACCCGCGCGTGAACGTCAAGGAATCCGAGCAGATCGTCGACGCGATCGAGAAGAACAAGGGCAACGTGACGTACGTCGTCTACTCGGACGAGGGGCACGGCTTCGCGCGCCCGGAGAACCGCATCGACTTCAACGCCCGTGCCGAGAAGTTCCTCGCCGGCTGCCTCGGCGGCCGCGTCGAGCCCATGCAGGGAGACAGGATTCCCGGCTCGACGGCGGTCGTGAAGGTCGTCGGAAAGTAAGCCAGGAGGCCCCCGGGCGACCGGGGGCCTTTCCCGTCAGTTCGTGATCGGGGACGCGGCGGAGCCGACCGCGCCGTCCTGCGTGTACGAAACCTGCAGGCACGCGCTGCCGGACGTCGGGTGCTGATAGAGGTACACGTAGTCGAACCCGCCGCCGTCCCGGAGCTTCAGCTCGGCCGGGCGGAAGGAGCCGGACCGGAACGCGCGCACGAACCCGGTGTCGTACGGGGGCGTCTGGGAGCACCCGCCGCGGAACTCGCGGACGTTCTCCGTCGGCGCCAGGACGCGCAGCTTCAGGCCCTGCACGATCCGGGTCGTCTCGTCGGCCGTGAGGGGAAAGGTGCAGGCCCCCGCGCGCAACGTACCGAACATGTGGCATTTCACGCTCGCAAGGGCGACATCCTGGCGGGCCATGAGGCTCTTCACGTCGCGCGCGAGGTCTCCGCGCGCCCACAGGTTCCACGCGGCGCGGCATCCGGTCGCGAGCACGACGGCGACGAGGAGAGCCAGCGGCCTCAGGCGCCGGGATGCCATGCGGCGATTCTGCCCGCCAGGGCGGAGGCGGCGACGACGTACGGACTCCCGAGGTACACGTGTCCGGGTCCGCTTCGCCCGGGGAAATTGCGGTTGATGGCGCTCACCGTGACTTCCCCGTCCCGCGTCGAGACGCCCGGCCCCGCGTTGATGCAGGCGCCGCAGCCGGGCTCGACGAGGCGGGCGCCCGCGCGCGTGAAGAGCTCGAGGTAGCCCTTCTCGCGGCACCACTCCTTCACGTGGCGGCTCCCGAACTGGATGTAGAAGGCGACGCCCGGCGCGACACGCCGTCCCCGGGCGACGCCCTCGGCGAGGACAGCCGCGAGCATTTCCATGTCTTCGCGCTTGCCGGCCGTACAGGAACCGGCATAGGCGATGTCGATGGAAATCGGGAGTGGGAGGTCGGAGATCGCGACGCCGTTTCCCGGATCGCCGGGCAGCGCCACGATGGGAGCGAGCGCGCCGACGTCCAGGACGAGCTCCGAATCGAACACCGCGTCCTCGTCGGACGCGAGACCTTCGCAGGCGCGCCGTGCCTCGTCGAGCGACGTTTCCCGCCGCTCGACGAGGAAACGCGCCGTCGTCTCGTCGGGGGCAACGATGCCCGAGAACGCTCCCGCTTCGGCCGCCATGTTCGTGAGCGTGGCCCGCTCGTCGACGGAAAAGGCCGTGACCGCTTCGCCCGAGTACTCGAGCACTTTTCCGATCGCGCCGCCGCCTTTCACGTAGGGGTGCGCGAGAAGCGCGAGCATGACGTCCTTGGCGGCGATGCCGTGCGGCCGCGCGCCCTCGAGGACGACGCGGATCGTGGCCGGGACCTTCACGCGCACGTCCCCCGAGAGCCACGCACACGCGACTTCCGTCGTGCCGATCCCGAAAGCCAGGCAGCCGAGCGCGCCCGCGTGTGTCGTGTGCGAGTCGGACCCGACCACGACCTGCCCGGGAAGGGCGTGGCGCTCGAGGACGAGGGAATGGCAGATGCCCTCGCCAGCCCCGTAGAGCCGGACGCCCTGCGCGGCCGCGAACTTCTCCTGCCGCGTCGCGAGCGAATCCGCGAGTGCGAGGAGGCCGCGCGCTTTCCGTTCCTCGGGCATGACCTCGCCCAGGAGGGAAAGGTGATCGCGAAAGAGAAGGACGGAGCCGGGATCCTCGACGCGCGCGCCCGTCCCCAGCTCTCCCTCGAAGCACGCAGCCGCCATGGGCGTGACGTACTCGTGCGAGAAGCGCAGGTCGGCCCGCACGAAGCACGCGTCGCCCGGCTCGACGGCGGGGACTCCCGTACCCGCCGCAGCCGGGTCCCTGACGACGTGACGCGCGAGGATCTTCTCGACGAGCGTCATCGCGCGGGGCGGAGTCGTGACGGGCGCGGGCGACTCGCGGCCCGACAGACGCGCGCGCGTGTAGGGAAGGAGTCCGCCCGCTTCGATCACGTCCCGTGTGATCGGGTCCTCCCCTTCCGTGAAGAAGGAGAGCGGAATTTCCCGGCCTTCCCGGACGCGCTCGAGAATCGAGAAATCCGTCGTCAGGAGCATTCCGAGGTTGATCGCGTTCTGCCGATAGATGCGCTCGAAGCTCTCGGCCACGAGGAGGCGGATGCCGGCGGCTCGCTCCGCGTAGGGCGCCTGCTCGCGGGACGAGCCCTTGCCGCGCCTGCGCCCGGCCACGGAGACCGCGAACCCCCCACGCCGCACGGCGTCTTCTCCGACCGGCCGCACGCCGTCACGGCAGGTCAGGCCGAGGTAGGCGAACCTGCCGAGCGCGGCGTCGTGGTGAAAGCACGTCCAGCCCGGCGTGATCTCGTCGGTCGAGACGTCGTCGCGCAGCTTCTGCGCCGGGTCGTTCGCGTCCCACGCGAGGTCCTCCCCTGCGAACTGGCGCGCGAGGAGACCGGCGTCCTCGGTCAGAAAGAGGATTCGGCCCGAAATGAGCACCACGCCGGGATTCTACGGTGCCCCCCCGACGTGAACCTGCATCTCCGGGCGAATGCGCGGCCGAGCGGTCACCGCCGCGGCGCCGTCGGCGAAGGGCTCGGCGTCTGGCAGGGCGCGGAAGCAGGAGTCAGCACCTCGACGGGGATGCGGTCGTAACCCGCGACCTCGACGGGATAACGCAGCCGCAGCTCGCCCTTGCCGACGGGCGCCTCGGCGTCGATCTTCAGCGCGAGCGTCAGCTGCGGCACGGGAAAGGAACGGCGGCTGGCGAGGTGAACGCTGACGCCGGGCAGGGAAACCGGCTCGACGCGGTCCGCGTTGTCGACGCCGAAACCGGTCACGACGAGGTCGAGCGACGTGCCCTGCACGAGCGGCAGGGTCCGGCCGGGCCCGAAGCGGCGCCCCCCGCAAAGCGACGCCGCCCCGAAGGATTCCACGGCGCCCGTCACATCCGACATGGACAGGAGAAGCAGGACGAGGCAGGTGCCCGCCGCGAGAAGGCGCTTCACGGAGTTCCCTTCGGCGGCGCGGTGAAGCGCAGCTCGGCGGCTCCGCTCGCGGCCAGCGTCTGGCCGTCCGTTCCGACGGCTTCCACCGTCCAGGTCAGAACCGAGTCCTTGGCGCGGTCCTGGAGAAAAGGCGGCGCCGCGTACGAGTCGGTCCCGGGAGCGAGAAGCGCCTCGAGGAGAACGGCTCCATCCGGACCCCGCACGACGAGCCGGTAGCCCGCGG
The DNA here is from genome assembly GCA_963719225.1 of Thermoanaerobaculia bacterium. GTDB lineage: Bacteria > Acidobacteriota > Thermoanaerobaculia > UBA5066 > UBA5066 > Fen-183. The sequence continues at coordinate 3,605,598 of CAVRAY010000001.1, forward strand.
CCGATCCGACGCGCGTGAAGCGGAAGACCACTCCTTCGCCGGCCGGAAGCAGCGACCGATGGGCGGGCGCGAGGAGGATCAGGCCGCCCGTGGCTCCCGGGAGGAGCGCGGCGGGCGCGACTCCCACGAAGTAGCGGAGCGTCGGAAGAGGGAAACCCGCGACGGAGGCGGAGTGGATCACCCCGGCGCCCGCGCCGATCGCCGCAAGGCTCGAGTCCCCTTCCTTGTCGTCGGACGCCTCGATGCGCAGCAGGATCTGGTGCAGCCCTTCGGCGGCCGTGGGAATCCTCTTCGGGTCCGGGCCCGGCAGCGTCACGCGGCCCGTCGGCGGCAGGAACACGTCGAACCGGTCGAGCTCGGTGTAGCGGCGCTGGAGCGGACGCTCGGCCGGAGGGAGCGTCGCCTCGGTCAGGAGATCGCGGTCCGTCGGCGGCTCGTCCTGCGGGAACACGACTTCCCATCGGCCCTTGAGGCGTCCCGTCCCCGTGTAACGGATGTCGGCCTTCAGCTTCGGGGCGATCTCCCCGCGCTGTACGGAGAGAACCGGGCGGTCGATGTCGAAGGACAGCGTGACGTCGGTGAGCGAGAGCGGCGTCCCCGCGCCGCCGAACGACGGCCGGCACGTGACGAAGACGTACTCGTCCGGGCCGCCCGCCATGGAAGCGAACCGGCGGACGTAGAAGAACGGCGAGAGCGCCCCGCGCTCGGCGGCCTGATAGGCGCGCCGCGCCACGTTCGCGGGGATCGTCATGATGTCGGTGTACACCCCGCCCGCGAGGCGGGACTGGTCGTAACGCAGCGGAAGCCGTCCGTAGACCGTGTTCGGGTCGCACCGAAAACCGATGTCGGGCGTCGCCGGGATGATCTCTCCGCACCACGTGGCCTCGACCGGGGTCTGGTTCACGAGGCCCGCGAACGTGATGAAGACGGTTGTGGAGCTCTGGCTGCTGACGTTCACGCCCGTGGGATTGCGCTGGATCGCGCCCTGCGCGGAAGTCCCCGCCAACAGGATCGGAAGGAGGAGGTGGAGGCGGTATCGCATCGTTTCGTCCTAGAAGGCGCTCAGGCTGATCCCCGAGGAGACCACCCACGTCTTACGAAAAGTGACGACGCCGAGCACGACGTCGCGCGTCCGCGTCTCCTGGAAGGCGTAGCGCAGCAGGATCTGTCCCGTGATCCCGCGCTTGCCGCGCCGGGGCGGCTCGAACCGCCAGGCCGTCTGCGCATCCACGGTCCAGGTACGGGAAGACGCCGTGTCCGCGTCGTTTCCGCCGTCCGTCCGCGAGGCATTCGTCGCGAACGACAGCGGCGGGAGGGGCCGGAGTCCGAACGTCACCTGATAGCGCTTCGTGCGGTCGACGTTGCCCGTCTCCTTCGCGGCTGCGCGTTCCCACCCGTACTGGAGAGCGAGGTCGACGGCCGGGGAAGGCGTCAGGTTGAACGAGGCGACGTTCGCCGTGTTGAGGAAGTCCGCCGTCTCGCGTCCGACCTGCCGGTTGTCCTGATCGGAGTAATTGAAATGCCAGCCGAATCGGGCGGGGCCGGCGGTCCAATCCACTCCGGCCGTCTGGCCGAGGCTCACCTGATCGGGCAGTTGAGTCGGCGAGAAGCCTCCTCCTTGCGGATCGTTCCCCGCGAACTGGTGGGTCTCGTTCACGCTCCAGCTCAGCTGGGGCAGCCACCAGGCAGGCGCCGGGCTTCCTCCCAGCGCTCCGAGCGGAACGGCGAACTGCCCCGCGGCTCGCCGCGTCCTGGTCTTGAGGATCGAGGTGAGATCCGCCAGGTTGTCCTCGAGCCACGCGTACGAAAGCTGAAGGGCTGCCGGTCCGAAGGCGGCGTTCGCCTCGAGGACGTCCTGCTGCTGGTCGGACTGTAGGGTGGCGGCCACGCTCCGGTACTGGGGATCGATCCGCTCCCGTCGGTACCCGAGCGTGAACGTCACCGGGGTCGACGGACCGAGCGTGACTCCCTTCAGGACGTCGACGTTCGCCGTGGCGAAGTAGGCCGAGCGCCACGTCGGCGCGAGGGGAACGACCTTCGCTCCCTGCTCGAGCAGCGGATCCGGCGGCGCCTCGAAGCGATTCCGGGAATATCCGCCCTCGACGCGGAATCGGCCCGAAAAAAGGCTCGACGCGAGCGAGACACCGCCGCCGCGGCTCGTCTCGGCATCCGACACGGAGCCGCGGTTCACGCTCGTGCGCGGCAGGAGGGACCCGTCGACGAGCGTCGTGTCGACGTGCAGCGTGCCCGGAGCCGACGGAACGAGCTCGAGCCCGAGCGTCCCGGAGTAGACGCGATGCTCCGCCGTCTCGAGGCCCAGGAAATTGTCCCATCCGACGATCGACGTTCCGTTCAGGGCCGCCAGGGACAGCGTCACCGGGCCCAGGGAAAAGGCGGCCCTCCCTCCCCGGCTGTTGAAACCGTTGATGAGGTGCCGGGAAGCGCCGACGCTGAGGCTGCCCCACTCGAGAGCGGCCCCCGGGACGGCGAGCTTCGTGGCCCAGCTCGCGAGGTCGACGCGGTCCGCATCCCGTCCGCGCTCTCCGAAGCGCAGCGCATCCTCGGCACGCTGGGCGCCCAGCACGCCCATCTGGAAGGCGAACGTCGCCTGCGATCGGGCGAGCTCGACGCCGAGGCTCGCCTGGCCGGTCAGGTCCTGAAATGTCCGCCGGGGCGGGGCGGCGTCCTCGAGCGCGTGACCTTCCGAGAGCTGCCCTTTCAGCGTCAGGTCGATCTTCGGGGCGATCTCCGCCTTCTCGAAACCTCCCACGGTGAGCACCCGCAGCTTCAGCCGCGCGACTTCCTTCCATCCGGAGCTCGACACGAGCGTCACGACGATCTCCTGCTCGCCCGACGGAAGGGGGGCGAGCTTCGGCAGGTATCGCCGGCCCCGCGGCGAAACTTCCAGGAAATCGGAGACGTCCGTTCCGCCGATCAGAACCGCGATCCGCCCTTCCGCGTCCGCCGGCTCACGCGAGAGCACGAGCTCCACCGGATCGCGCCTCCGGATCCAGTCCTGGCCCCGGCCCCCGAGTGTTACAACGAGGTCGTCGGCCGACGACGACGAACCGAGAAGGCACAGAACGACGAGGCCCATCGCGTACCCGGATCGGGAGCCTGACCCGCAATCCCGCCTCATCTGACTTCAGAGCGCAATTCGGTGCGAAACCGGCTCACCCCCGCGGCTAGAATCTGCGCAACGTGCCGGAGACAGGAGCCGTGACGCGTCTGCTCTTGCAATGGCGGGCAGGCGAGGAAGCCGCGTTTGGCGAGCTCATGGAGCTCGTCTATCGGGATCTCCGCCGGCGCGCCGACGCCTACCTCAGGCGCGAGCGCGCGAACCACACGCTCGCGCCGACGGGCCTCGTGCACGAGACGTATCTCAAGCTCGTGGGAGACGCCGGCATCCCCTGGAGCGATCGCGCGCATTTCTTCGCGGTGGCCGCTCGCGCCATGAGACAGATCCTGGTCGACCACGCCCGAAAGCGGTCCGCGGCGAAGCGGGGCGGCGAGGCGGAGCGCGTCACGCTGACCAACCTCGCCGCGAGCGGCGGTGAAATGAACGTGGATCTCGTCGCTCTCGACGCCGCCCTCGAGCGCCTCGCCGCGCTCGACCCGGTCCAGGCCCGGCTCGTGGAGCTGCGGTACTTCGGCGGGCTCACGATCGAGGAAACCGCCGACGTGCTGGGTTCATCGCCGGCGACGGTCAAGCGCGCCTGGGCGTCGGCCCGCGCCTTTCTTTTCGCGGAGCTCCGAGGGGAGCTGACATGAGCCTCGATCCGGATCGCTGGAGTGAGGTGCGAAGGCTTCTCGAGGAAGCGCTCGAGCGGGAGGGGGCGGACCGGGACGCCTTCCTGAACGATCTCGGATCCCGCGACGCCACGTTGCGCGAAGAGGTCGGCCGCCTCGTGGCTTCGGCCGAAGGGGCGGATGGTTTCCTCGAGGGTCCCGTGCTCCAGCCCCCCGACGACGAAGACACGCTTCCCGCGGGAACCGTCCTCGGTGCCTGGCGCGTCGAACGTGAGATCGCGCAGGGCGGCATGGGTCGCGTGTTTCTCGCCGTCCGCGCAGACGGCGCGTTCCAGCAGGAAGCGGCCCTCAAGGTGATCTTCTCCGGGCTCGGAGGCGCCGCCATCGGAAAACGCTTCCGGAACGAGCGCCAGATTCTCGCCGGCCTCGAGCACCCGAACATCGCGCGGCTTCTCGACGGCGGGACGACGCCCGACGGGCGTCCCTTCTTCGTCATGGAGTACGTCGCGGGCGAGCACCTCCTCGAGTACGCCCGCCGTCAGGCCCTGTCGGTCGACGAAAAGGTGGCGCTCTTCCGGAAGATCTGCGGGGCCGTCGCCTACGCGCACCGGCACCTCGTCGTTCACCGGGATCTCAAGCCCGGGAACATCCTCGTGACGAGAGAGGGCGAGCCGAAGTTGCTCGACTTCGGGCTCGCGAAGGTGCTCGATCCGGCCGGATCCGAGCTGACGCCGGGCGCCACGGGGGCTCTCGGGCGCCTCATGACTCCCGAGTACGCGAGCCCCGAACAGGTACGAGGGGACTCGATCACGACGGCGAGCGACGTCTACTCCCTCGGCGTCGTCCTCTACGAGCTCCTCGCGGGCCGGCTGCCTTTCGTCTTCAAGGGCCGCTCGGCCGAGATGATCGCCCGGACGATCTCGGAAGCGGAGCCGCCCCGTCTCGGAAGCGGCATCCCCGAGGATCTCGAGAGTGTCGTCGCCATGGCGCTCCGGAAAGAGCCCGCGCGAAGGTACGCGACCGTCGAGCAATTCTCGGGCGACCTGGGCCGGGTGCTCGAAGGCCTTCCCGTGACGGCGCGGAAGGACACGTTCCTCTACCGCGCGAAGAGGTTCGCGGGACGCCATCGGATCGCCATCGTCGCGACGGTCGGATCCCTGGTCCTCCTCGCCGCTTTCGCCGCGGTCGCCCTCGTGCAGGCGCACGTGGCCCGGCTCGAGCGCGAGCGCGCCGAGCGGCGGTACGCGGACGTCCGCGCCCTCGTGAAGTCCTTCCTCTTCGAGCAGTACGACGCCATCCAGAACCTGCCCGGGACGACACAGGCGCGCGCGCTCCTCATCCGCCGCGCTCTTGAGCAGCTCTCGAACCTCGAGAAGGAGGCCGGCTCGTCCTTTCCGCTCCGCGGCGAGATGGCGGAAGCGTACGAGAAGCTGGGGGACGTGCTCGGAAGCGGCGTGTGGTCGAGCCTGGGCGACACGGCGGGCGCCCGCGACGCTTACGGGAAAGCCCTCGCTCTCCGCGAAAGGATCGTCGCGGCGTCGGGCTCGACGCCCCGGGACCGGGACGACCTGGCGCGCGCCGAGATGCGTCTCGCGAGCTTCCTGTCCCGCTCGAACGAAACGTCCGAGTCCCTTCGGCATGCCCGCCGCGCCGTGGAGATCCGCGAAAAGCTCGACCCCCGCGCGAACGTCGGCGAAGGGAGAGCCGGGCTCGCCGCCGCCCACCATCTCCTCGGCTACACGCTATCGCGAACCGGCGACTTCCGGTCTGCCCTGGCGGCGCATCGAAAAGCCGAATCGGTCTTTCGAGAGGCGTTCGTCGCGAATCAGAAGGACGAGGCCGCGCGCAGCGGAATCGGCAAGGCTCTCTACGATCAGGCGGCGATGCTCTCGCGGCTGGAGGAGCCGCGAGAGGCTCTCGAGAAAGGAAGGGAGGCGCTCGACTGGCGGCGCCAGCTCCAGAAGAGCGACCCCTCGAATGCCCGCACGCGGTTCGAGCTCGCCGCCAGCCTCCACGACGTCGGCGAGTTCCTGGCCGACGTCGACGAGATGCCCGAAGCGCTCGACAAGGTCCGGGAAGCCGCACGGATCGTCGAGGAGCTCGCGGACGCGGACCCGAAGAGCACGTACCTGCAGATCGCGCGCGCGAACTACCGCTCTTCGGTGGGCGACGCCGAGCGGAAGGCCGGCGATCCTCTTCGCGCGCTCGAGAGCCAGCGCATCGCGGTCGCCGTGATGGAGCAGGTCGTCGACGCCGACCCGGATTGCGGCTTCTGCTGGATCTCGCTCGCGAAGATCTACGACGCGGCTGGAGATGCGCGACTAGCGGTCAAAAAGCCGGTCGCCAGCGTCTCCGCGCAAGCCGTTCCGTGCGACTTCTGGAGGAAGAGCGGCGAGATCTGGGAACGCCTCCAGGCGGCGGGGAAGCTCCCCGGCGAAGACGCTCCGGCGCGCGACGCCCTTCTCGCGAAGGTCGCGTCCTGCGCCCCCGGCCGGACGGCCGCTGCACGCCCGCGCTGAGCCTCTTCCGTTCCGGAATGCGCTTCTCTCCACAGAAGGCCCCGAAAACGGGGAGAAGGAGAGAACGATGAAGAAGAGCTGTACGACCCTCGCCCTCGCCGCCCTCGTGGGTCTCGCGCTCGCGCGCCCCGCCGCGGCGCAGCCGAAGCCCCGGACTTTCAACCCGATCGACGTGAAGGCCGCCTTGAAGAAGGCCGTCGACGCCCAGTTGATCGACTTCGGAAAACAGTTCCCGCATCTGAAGCTCGCGAACCCCTGCACCACGGAGTTCAACAACGCCGTCGCCGCGGCCAAGGCCGAGCAGACGGGGTGCCTCGACAGCAACAACCCGCCCGCCGGCAGTCCGCTCGCCGCGTTCAACGCGCTCAGTAACGCGCAGCTCGCCCAGAAGTGCGGCAACCAGACGCTCGACGCGTGCGTCGACGCGGTCGTCAAGGAGCAAGCGAAGTTCTGCGCAAAGGAGCGCGCCAAGGAGGTGGCCAAGGCCAAGAGCGTCCTTTCGAGGTGCTGCGCCCCTCTCGCCAAGCAGAAGGCGGATCTCGAGAAGCAACTGGCGGACATCACCGCCGATCTGCAGGGCTGCCTCGGACACTGAGAACAGGAGGTTCCCATGAACAGAAGGCTCACGTCCTACGGACCCGCGCTTCTCGCCCTCGTGGCGGTTCTCGCCGCCCTTCCGGCCGCGGCCACGATCGACGTCATGTACGTCACTCACACCTCGGGGCCCGCCCTCTGCAACAACTTCACGACGAACAACATCGACTACGGCCGTTTCATCTCCTCGGGCGACCGGATCACCGTCGCTCGCGACACGACGTTCCGAGTGACCCTCCTGGGGTTCGGAGCAGACCTCGCGACGGGGACGGACGACAACGTCACGGGCCTTCGTTCGGAAATCGTCGCCCACGGCACGACGGACAAGCCCGGCGGCGGCGTCCATTTCGGCCAGAAGGACCAGACCGGCTACGTCCGCGTCGAGATCCGCGTGCACACGGCTGAGCTCGGGAACGGCCACGTGACCGTCAAGTGGCTCACGGGCACCGAGAAGATCCCTCTGAAGATCGTGTCCTCCTGCAATCCCACCCCGACGCCTGCGCCGACGGTCGCGGCAACGCCGCGGCCGATCTCGCGCATTCCCGTCGCGGGCTCTTCCGCGCCTCCGACCCTCCTGCCCGACCTCACGCCGACGGACTTCGTCAACTTCCGGACGTGCAACCCGAGCTCGTTCGGCACGTGCGTCCCGGGCCCGAACGACTGCAACGGCGCGTTCAAGGGTCAGAGGAAGTTCACGCAGCCCGACTTGCAGTACGGCGTGAGGAACATCTCGGGAGTCCCGGTCACGACAGCGTTCACCGTCGTCCTCAAGAAGAAGGACGGGTCGACGCTCGCGACGAACCCGGTGCCCAATCTCGCCGCGAACGGGACCGCCACGTTCACGTTCCACCGGGCCAACTCCAACGTCTGCGTCGAGCAGATCGGGCCGAACAAGGTGTGCACCTACTGCGCCGTCGCCATCGACGACGCAGGCATCGAGGTCGTCGTCGACTCCAACAACACGGTCGCCGAGGCCAGCGAGACGAACAACAGCCGAAAGATCCAGTAGGCGCGGGGCGGACGGGGACGGGTCAGTTGACGGGCTCGTCCTCGTCCGCGTCCAGCGTCGGGTCGTCCGCTTCGCCGAGCCTCGGGGCGTTCGCGCCCGCCACCGCCGGCAGCGTCGGCCCGGGCTCGAGCACCCAGCGCTCGTACACGTCCTGGGGCAGCTCTCGGAGAAAGCGGCTCGGCTCGGTGACGACGACGATGCCGTAGCGGTCGAACGCCGCGAGGGGGTGGACGAGCAGGAGCTCGTCCTTCGCGCGCGTGGCGGCGACGTAGAAGAGACGACGCTCCTCCTCGAGGCCCTCGGCCGTCCGCGCGGCCCTCACGTTCGGAAAGCGGTCCTCGATGAGCCCGAGGACGAACACGGCGCGCCATTCGAGCCCTTTCGCCTGGTGGATCGACGAAAGCACGAGACGCTCGTCGTCCTTCTCGCCCGCGATGACGGTCTCGCCGGAGGGCTCGCCGAAGAGCGTGACCTCCTCGAGGAAGCTCTCGACGCCGTCGTAGGGCAGCGCGAATTGCGCGAGAGCCTCGAGGTCGTCGAGGCGCGACTGATGATTCTCGAATCGCGATTTCGCGACGTGAGCGTAGCCGCCTTCGTCGACGACGAAACGGATCGCCTCCGCGGGCGCGGCAAGCAGAGACGGCCGCCGCAGCGATTCGAGCGTCCTCGCGAGCTCCTGGAGCGCGCGCTGCGCGCCGGCGGGAGCCTTTCGCATGTCGAGGCGCAGGAACGAGCCGACCGGGTCGGGCGTTTCGGAGACCGCGGCCCACAGGGTCGCCGCCGTGCGCTCCCCGACTTTCGGCAGGAGCTTGAGGATCCGCTTGAAGGCCGTCTCCTCTTTCGGGTTCACGAGGAGGCGCAGATACGCGAGGACGTCCTTCACGTGCTGCTGCTCGAAGAAACGCATTCCCGAGCGAATCTCGTACGGGATGCCGCGGCGCGTCAGCTCGATCTGGAGCTCGAGCGCCTGGTGGTGCGCGCGATAGAGCACCGCGATCTCGGCCAGCGGCGTTCCCTCGTCGCGCAGCTCGAGGACGCGCTGGGCCACGAACTCGGCCTGCTGGGAGACGTCGGAAGCGCCGACGACGGCGACCGGAATGCCCGTGGGGCGCGTCGCGCGAAGAGACTTCTCGAAGCGCCGCGTGTTCTGCGCGATGGAGGCGTCCGCGAGGCGGAGGATTTCGGGCGTCGAGCGGTAGTTCGTCTCGAGCGAGAAGACGCGCGTCCCCGCGTGCCGCCCCGGAAACCCGAGGAGCGCTTCGAAGTCCGCTCCGCGGAAGGAATAGATGGACTGCGCGTCGTCGCCGACGACCATGACGTTCGGGTTCTCGACGTCTTTCACGACGAGGTCGACGAGGTCCGCCTGCAGCCGGTTGACGTCCTGGTACTCGTCGACGAGAACGTGCTTGAAGCGCGTGCCGAAGCTCTTCCGGATCGCGGGATGCTCGACGAGGAGTCTCTTGAAGTTCAGGAGAAGGTCGTCGTAGTCCATTCCGTTCGCCGCGACCTTTCGCTCGAGGTAGCGATGGACGACCGCCCGGATCGCGTCGAGCTGCGGCAGGAAGTGCGGGTGCTCGGCCGTGATCACGTCGTCGAGCGGCCGCCCCGTGTTGACGCAGAGCGAGACGATCGCCCGGAGGAGATCGCCCTTGGGGAATCGCCGCTCCGTGACGGGAACTCCGAGGTCGGACGTCGCGGACTCCAGGAGGTCCTTCGCGTCTTCGGAATCGAGGATGCCGAAGTTCTGGCGGTAGCCGAGAAGCTCGGCGTGCGGGCGCAGAAGGCGTGCCGCGACCGAGTGGAAGGTCCCCGACGTCGCGCGGTTCAGGTCCGCTCCGATGAGCGTCTCGACGCGCCGTTTCATCTCGCGGGCGGCGCGGTTCGTGAACGTGAGGAGAAGAAGCGACGCGGGATCGGCTCCGTCCTCGATGAGCCGCGAAACGCGGTAGACGAGCGTGCGGGTCTTTCCCGAGCCCGCGCCCGCGACCACGACCGTCGGGCCGTCGGGGGCGAACACGACGGCCTTCTGCTCCTCGTTCAGCTCGCGGGCGTAGTCGACGCTATAGCTCTTCGGCGCCGCGGCGCGGCGGAGAACGTATCGGCGCAGGACGGGGGCCTCGTCGCTCATCCTCGGGAGAGATTACCCCGAGGGCAACGTCTCAATGCGAAGCGTCCGGGAAGCGTTTTTCCTCGCGCCGCCGAGCGTACGCGTCGCACGGATATCCGAACGTCGCTTCGAAGTCGCAGCCCGGCTTTCGGACTCCGAGCTGGAGCTTCTGCGTTCCCAGGAACCGCTCGGGCCAGACGAGGCCGAGAAAATCCTTCGAATAGGAGCCGAACTCCGCGACGGCCGGGAGAATCGGCGCGAGCGCGAAGAGCGCGTCGCGCATCCCGGGAGACAAGACGGCCGCCGCCTTTTCGCGCACCGCCGCAGCCCGTTCGCCGCCGAAATCCGAAAAGCCCGCCGCGAACGTTCCGCCAGAGCCCTTGAACACGACGCAGGCGTCGGGCGGCCGGACCGAAGAGCACGCGGGAATTTCTTCGAAGGAAGACAGCACGAGGCGCCGGGTGAGCGTCTCGCCGTCCGGGAGACGCCGGATCGACTCCGTCGAATCGCGCCCCTTGGGATCCTGACTCGAAACGAACACGAATCGCCCCGCCGGCGCCTTCACGAGAAGTCGGGTCGTATCTCCCGTCTCTTCCCTTTCGAAGAAAATCGAAAGCTCCCATGCCTTCCCGAAGACGAAGTGCCACCTCGCGGGCGCCGCCGCGGCGGAGAACGCCGACAGCAGGAGCCACGCGGCGAACGCCGCCGCGCTCGCCGCGGCCCTCACGGCGCGAGCGACGTCCAAACCTTTCCCTCGATGAACGCGGCGACCATCCAGGAGTCGAGCCGCTCGCGCTTCGCCTCTCGCTCCAGGATGCCGAGGGCCGCATCGCGCGGAACCGCTCTTTTGTAGGGACGGTCGGAGGCCGTGAGGGCGTCGTAGACGTCGCAGACCGTGAGAGCGCGGACGGCGGGCGGAATCACGTCGCGGACCAGCCCGCGGGGATAGCCGGTCCCGTCCAGCTTCTCGTGATGCGCGTACGCGATCTCGGGAACCCGGGCGAGGTCGGCGGTCCAGGGAATCGTAGAGAGGAATCGCCACGTGTGCGAGACGTGGCTTTCCACGGCGCGCCGCTCGTCGTCGGAGAGGCTGCCTTGCGTGATGGACAGGAGCTCGAACTCCTCGGGCAGAAGGAGAGTCGTCAGGCGCCCACGGCGATCGCGGTACGAGAGCGCCAGCAGCGTCTCGAGCCGGCCCCGCGCGTCCCTCGGCAGGACGGTCGGCTCGTTCGCGGCGACGATCTCTTCGAAGAGATCTTCGAGGGCGCGTGCGCGCGCGGCGGCTGCCGCGTCGAGCCCCTCCAGATCGGCGGCGTCGACGGGACCACCCTCGCACAGGCGCCGCTCCAGGAGCTCACGCGCCTCTCGGGCCTCCTCCGAGGCGAGCGAGCAGTCGAAGCGGTCGCGGATCTTTCCGAGCCCTTCCTCCGAGAGCTTCTTCGCCTTGACGAGGACGCGCTCGGGGATCGAGATCTTCCCGAAGTCGTGGAGGAGCGCGGCCGTGCCGATCTCCCGGAGCTCTTCCCTGGAGAAGGTCACGGCAGCGTACGGGCCGTCCGCCGCGCGGTCCACGAGAGAAGCGAGCGCGACGGAAAGGGCCGAGACGCGATTGCTGTGGCCCGCCGTAGTCGGATCGCGCTGCTCGACCGCCACGATCGCGGCCCGCGCGAAGTCCTCGAAGAGCTTCCGGATCGACGCCGTCAGGTTGTTCGCTTTCAGGCAGACCGCCGCCTGTGTCGCGAGCGACAGCAGGAGGGGCACGAGGTCCTCCGGGTACGTCTCGTACGTTCCCGGCGCGCGTCCCCGACGGTTCATGAGCTGGAGGACGCCCACGAGGTCGCCGCGGTGATCCTTCATCGGGACGACGAGCATGGCGCGCGTGCGAAACCCGGTCGCGAGGTCGAACGCATCGTTGTGCCGGTACGGCGCGCCTTTCGGCAGCGCGTACGCGTCCTCGAGAACCAGGGGCTCGCCGTGCACGGCCACCCAGCCCGCGAGGCTCTCCTCGTTCACTTTCACCGTGCGCTCGGAGAAAGCGAACGAAACCGCGTCGTTCTGCGCGAGCTTGAAACGCAGCCGCCGCCCTTCCGGCGCGTCCTCCACCAGATAGAGGCTGCCCGCCTCGGAATCCGAGAATCGCCGCGATTCGGTCAGGATCGTCTCGAGGAGCTTCTCGAGATCACGCTCGGCGGACAAGGCGATCCCGATCCGGTTCAGGGCAGCGATCCTCTCTTCGGCCTGCCGAAGGCGTTCCTGGAGAAACGACACCTCGTCCGAGCTCATCGGGCCGCCTCGAGCTTCCCCCCGCGCCGGCGGGCGACGACGCGCTCGGGCGGGAAGGTGACGACGAACCGGCTGCCGCGCTCACGTCCCTCGCTCTCGGCGACGATCGTTCCGCCGTGCGCCAGGACGATCGCGCGCGCGATGGCGAGGCCGATGCCCAGCCCGCCGAAACGGCGGTTCGAGGACGTCTCCTCCTGCCGGAAGCGATCGAACACGAGCGGCAGGAACTGCGGGTCGATGCCGTGGCCCTCGTCCTCCACGGAGATCTCGAGTCCCCCGCCCGAGGCCAGACGTCCCGCCACGCGTACGGTTCCCCCGGACGGCGAGAACTTGATCCCGTTCGCGAGAAGATTCCAGAGGACCTGCTTGAGGCGCGCGGCGTCGCCTTCCACGGACGGCAGGTCCGGGTCGAGATTGTTGCGGATGACGACGCCCCGGCGCCGGGCGCCCGGGCTCACGGCGTCGAGAGCCGCCGCGAGGATCTCGGGGATCGCGACCGGGCCGCGGCGGAGCTCCAACCCGAAATTGTCGATCCGCGACAGGTCGATCAGGTCCGCCAGCATCCGCGTGAGCGTGTCGGCCTGCCCGAGAATGGCTTCGAGGGCGCGCCGCGCCTCCGCGTCGTCGCGGCGGGAATCGAGCAGGACCTCGGCCCATCCCACGATCCCCGTCAGCGGCGTGCGGATCTCGTGGGAGAGATTCGCGAGGAAGTCGTCCTTCAGCCGGTTGCTCCGCTGGAGCTCTTCGATCAGACGGGCGTTGCGGAGCGCGATCGCGGACTGCTCGGCCAGGAGCGCGAGCGTCTCGCCGTCCTCCGGCGAGAAAGCTTCTTGCTCGATCGCGAGCACCTCGAGGACGCCGAGCCGGTGATCGCCGACGCGGATCGGCACGGCCATCAGCGATCGCACGTCCGGATTCTCGACGGCGGAGCGGGCGCGGGCCCGCGTGCCCGAATCCCAGCCGGCGGAAATCTCGTCGAATCCGGCCACCTGGAGGAACACGGGACGGTTCTCGAGGAAGGCCCGGCCCGCACACTTGAGTCGCGCCAAGGCGTGCGGTGCGATCCCGGCCGCGCGCAGCGTCATGTCCCCCAGGCCGTCGGCGGCGGCGACCGAGAGGCTCGTGTTGCCCGCGTCGCTCACCCACGCGACGCAGCCGTCGGCACGCGGGAACGCGCGCGTGGTCTCCTCGACGACCGACGTCAGGACATCCGGCGCGTGCAGGCGGAAGTTGAGGAGCTGCGTGGCGCGCGTCACCGCTTCGAGAACGCGCGTGCGCTTTTCCAGAGTCTCGACGAGCTCGGACAGGCGCAGCGCCAGGGCCGCGCGTTCGGCGAAGGAGCGGATCGTGCGGGCGTCCGCATCCGAGAAGGCGGCGGGGCGCCCCGATTGGAGGTCGAAAACGCCGACGACGCGGTCGTCGAGCACGAGCGGAACGACGAGCTCCGAGCGCGCGTCGCGCCAGCCCGCGACGTAGTCCGGCTCGCTCTTGACGTCGGGGACGTTCAGGACGCGCCCGGAACGCGCGGAGAGCGGAATGAGGCCCGCCTCGCCGAGCGGAATGGCGGAGACGGAGTCGACTCGGGACGACCACTGACCGCGCCGGCCGTGCGGAACGAGGACACGGCGTTCCTCGTCCACGAGGAGGAGGCTGCACGCCTCGTGTCCGAAATGCTTCGCGAGCGCGTCGAGGATCTGGTCGAGGAGAATCCGGCGGTCGGCCGTGCGCGTGAGGAGGGCGTGAGAGGCGTCGGCGAGGCTTTGGGCTCCGCGCATGGCCTCCGCGACGGCGTCTGCGGCGCGCCGCTGCTCGAGCGCGACGCCCACGAAATCGGCGAGCGATTGCAGCGTCTCGACATCGTCGAACTCGATCCGGCGGGACGTGTCCCGGCTCGCGACGCTCATGACGCCGATCGTCTTGCCCGCCGACCGCATGGGAAAGACGCCGAAGGAACGCGCGCCGAGCTGGCGGAATCTCTCCTTCGAGGGACCCTCGGGCTCCTCTTCGACGTCGTTCACGATGAGCGGCTGCCCGGATTCGAGGACACGGAACGAGACGGTCGGACGCTCCGGCGTCAGGGGGATGCGTCCCGAGAAATCTCCCGCGTCGGTCCCGCCGTACCCGCCGAGGCCGATGACGGCGTCCCCTTCCGGCGCGACGAGCGAGAAGACGCCGATCGGGAAGAGCAGGGTGTCTCGAAGGCCCGAAAGCGCCGTCTCGACGACGTCGTTCACGGTCGTGGATCGCTGGACCGCGGAGGCGAGGTCGAAGAGCACCGACAGGCGGTCCCGCTCCCGGCCGAGCTCCTCGACGAGCTCGGTCTGCTTGAGGGCCGCCGACATGTGATGAACGGCCGACTCCAGGAAGGCGACGTCTTCCGGACTCCAGCTGCGCCGCTCCCGCACGGACGCCGCGGCCACGAATCCCCGGAGCGTGCTGTCGATGCCGATCGGGACGGCGAGAAGGGACTTCGTGCCGAGCTGACGCAGGATCTCGCGCCCCTCCTCCAGGTCGGGCGTGTCTTCGACGTCCCCCACCACCACGGACTCGAACCTCTTCAGCCTCGCCGAGACCACCGACTCGGACAGCGGGATCGTCACCGGAATCGGGTCGACGCCGTCCGCGGCCCACGACGCGCGCACGACGAGCTCGTCGTCACCGCCCGCGCCGAACAGGAAGAGCGCGAGACGATCGACGTCGAGAATCCGGCCGATCTGCGCGACGGACCAGTCGAGGAACTCCTGGAGCTGCACCCCCTCGACGAGCGCGAGGGCGAACTCCGAGAGGAACCGGTCGCGCACGACGCCCGGATCCGTGACACCACGATCGTCCCGAGCCACTGGGAACTCAGTTTATCCTCACGGGATGCACTTGGGCTTCTCGGACCCGGATCTCTTTCTCCCGGAACGCCTCGCGGACCTCGACGCTCTCTTTCGGCTGCGTCTCAGCCGGGAGAATCCCGACCTCGCGAGGCGTTTCGAGCTTTACCGGACTCTGCAGCCGCTCGCGCCCACGGAGCTTTCGGCCCTTCTCGTCGAGGTCAGCCGCCACCTTGCGGCGTTCCTCGCGGAGCTCTTCGGCGTGGCCGCCGAGCGCGAAGCCGCGATCCTGCGGGTGAAGGCGGAGGCCGTGCTCTTCAGGTTCCGCTTCTCGGTCTTTCAGAAGCGGTCCGCAAAGAGGTTCCCCGATGCCGCCTCGATCGCCGACCTGGACCTCGAGGCCGCCGAGGCGTCGGGAAGAGCCGTCGTCGACGCCCTCGCAGGCGGCCTCGGCCCCGCCGACGAGGAACGCCGCGTCGCCCAAGCGGGCTGGGACCTCTTCGACCTCGCGGGCTCTCTGGCGACGCCCCGTTCCCGCGACGCGTCCTACACGGAGGAGGCGGCCCGCACGCGCGTCGCGAGCCTGCGCGCCCGGGCGCCCGGGACCCCCCTTCCGCTTTCCGGCGACGACGCCGCGCTCGTGAAGGAGTGGACGGACGCGTTCGACGCGTGGGTGGCCGTGCTGCGTTTCAGCCCGGAGCACCGGGCCCGCACGAGGGCATGGGCGTCCTTCGCGATCCCGAAGCCGATGAAGTTCGATGCCCTCGTCGCGACGGAGCGCTCGCGGCCCGATCTTCCCGAGGCTCGCTTCGGCCTGCCTTCGCACGCGCGGGCGCGCGACGGCTTCACCCTGACGGATCCGCGCAAGACCGCGCGGCAGGTCACCGGCGAGACCCATTACTGCATCCTCTGCCACGAGCGCGACAAGGATTCGTGCGCGAAGGGCTTTCGGCAGAAGGACGCCAGCGTGCGTTCGAATCCGCTCGGCGTGCCGCTGGCGGGCTGTCCGCTGAACGAGAAGATCTCGGAGATGCACATGTTGCGGCGGGAGGGGGACGCTCTCGGCGCTCTCGCGCTCGTCTGTATCGACAATCCGATGGTTCCCGGCACCGGGCATCGCATCTGCAACGACTGCATGAAGGCCTGCATCTTCCAGTCGCAGGATCCCGTCGACATCCCGCAGGCGGAGACGGGCGTCCTCACGGACGTCCTCGGGATGCCGTGGGGGTTCGAGATCTGGTCGCTCCTGACGCGCTGGAACCCGCTGAACGCGGCGCGCCCGTACGCGCTCCCCTACAACGGCAAAAACGTTCTCGTCGTCGGGCTCGGGCCGGCCGGCTACACGCTCGCCCACCATCTCCTGAACGAGGGCTTCGGCGTGGTCGCAGTCGACGGCCTCAAGATCGAGCCCCTGCCGGAGGAGCTCACGGGCAACGAGACGCGCTCCCCGAAGCTGATTCGCGACGCGAAGGTGCTCTTCCGCCCGCTCGACGAGCGCACGCTCACGGGCTTCGGCGGTGTTTCCGAATACGGCATTACGGTGCGCTGGGACAAGAACTTCCTCGACCTCCTCTACCTGAACCTCGCGCGGCGGCGCACGCTGCGCTTCTACGGGGGCGTTCGGTTCGGCGGCACGCTCACGCACGAGCAGGCCTTCGACCTCGGGTTCGACCACGTCGCGATCGCCGCCGGCGCCGGCAAGCCGACGCTCGTGGGGATGACGAGCAACCTCATCCGCGGCGTGCGCATGGCCTCCGACTTCCTCATGGCCCTGCAGCTCACCGGATCTTTCAAGAAGGACGCGCTCACGAACCTGCACGTCGACGTCCCGATCCTCGTCATCGGCGGCGGCCTGACGGCGATCGACACGGCCACCGAAGCACAGGCCTACTACGCGCTTCACGTCGAGAAAGCTCTCGAGCGCTACGAGGCGCTCGCGGCCGGGAAGGGAGAAGCGACCGTCCTGGCCGGACTCTCCGTCGAGGAGCGGGCGCTCCTCGCCCGCCAGCTCAAGCACGGGCACGCAATCCGACTGGAGCGCGAGCGTGCGACACGTGCCGGCGAGACCCCGGACTTCGCGCGGCTCGTCAAGCAGTGGGGAGGCTCGCAGATCGTCTACCGGCGCTCGATGGAGGAGTCCCCGGCCTACCGCCTGAACCACGAGGAGATCATCAAGGCGCTCGAGGAAGGAATCGGGTTCCTCGAGAACCTCGAGCCCGTGGAGGCCGTGCCGGACGAGAACGGCACGCTCCGCGCCGTGATCTTCAAGCGGAAGGACGGCTCCCTTCTCGGGCTTCCCTGCCGCACGCTCCTCGTCGCGGCGGGCACCTCGCCGAACGTGACCTACGGCCGGGAGAGGCCCGGGAGCATCCCGCTCGATGCGAAGAACAAGTTCTTCCGCCCGCACGTGGCCGAGAAGGATGGCGAAGGGTTCCGTCTCGTTCCGAAGGACGACGGGGTCGGCGCGTTCTTCATCGGCACGACGTACCGGGGGAAGCTCCTTTCGTACTTCGGTGACAATCATCCCGTCTACGCCGGCTCGGTCGTCAAGGCGATGGCCTCGGCACGGGACGGCACGTCGAAGATCCTCGAGCTCTTCTCCGATGCGCTCGCGGCCCTCGACCGCTCCCCCGCCGCTCAGGCGGCTCGCGACGCCTCGTGGAGGTCCTTCGGCGCGATGCTGGACGACCTTCTCGTCCCCCGCGTCGTGCGCGTCGACCGGCTCACGCCGACGATCGTCGACGTCGTCGTGAGGGCGCCGATGGCCGCGCGCAACTTCCAGCCCGGCCAGTTCTACCGCTTTCAGAACTACGAGGCCTACGCCGCGCGGCTGCCGGACTCGAGCGGCGGCCCGGGCGCGCCGGCCCTCATCGAGCCATGCGCTCTCACCGGCGCGTGGGTCGACAAGGAGAAAGGCCTCCTTTCGATGATCGCTCTCGAGCTCGGCGTCTCGAGCCGTCTCTGCGCCTCCCTGAAGGAGGGGGAGCCCGTCGTCGTCATGGGCCCCACGGGAACTCCCACGCACCTTCCGGAGAACGAAACGGTCGTGCTCTGCGGGGGCGGGCTCGGAAACGCCGTGCTCTTCTCGATCGGGCGAGCCGCACGCGAGCGTGGAAACAAGGTCCTCTACTTCGCGGGCTACAAGAAAGCCGAGGACTTCTACAAGCGCGAGGAGATCGAGGCCGCGGCCGACGTCGTCGTCTGGGCCGTGGACATCGCCCCGACGATCTCCGCCAGGCGTCCCCAGGACTTCAGCTTCCTCGGCAACATCGTGCAGGCGATGCTCGCGTATGCCGACGGGAACCTCGGTGAGACGACCATTCCTCTCGGCGAGGCGTCGCGCCTCATCGCGATCGGCTCGGACCGCATGATGGCCGCCGTCGCGGCCGCGCGCCACGGCGTCCTCGCCCCGTATCTCTCCGCCACGCACGTGGGCATCGGATCGATCAACTCACCGATGCAGTGCATGATGAAGGAAGTCTGCGCACAGTGCCTCCAGCGCCACGTGGACCCCGTCACGAAGAAGGAGTCGTTCGTCTTCTCGTGCTTCAACCAGGACCAGAAGCTCGACGAGATGGACTGGGAGAACCTGCGCGCCCGCCTGTCGCAGAATTCCCTCGAGGAGAGGCTCGCGAACCAGTGGCTCGAGCACGCCCTCGCCCTGGAGGACGTGCGGCGGGTGTGAGGAGCGCGGCCACGCTCCGGGATTATGCTCAAGCGGAGGCCGTAGCCGCGTCAGCGCGTCCGTGCGGTGTTCCGCGGGCGATTCGCGCCAAGGAGTAAAGTAGCTTCGAGGGAAGTGGACGCCATGTCTTCGACGAAGCTCCTCACCGCGATCATCGAGAAGGAAGGCGACGGCTACGTAGCCCTTTGCCCCGAGGTCGACGTCGCGAGTCAGGGCGGTACCGTGGAGCAGGCGCGTTCGAACCTCAAGGAAGCCCTCGAGCTCTTCTTCGAGGCGGCAGATCCCTCGGAGATCAAGCGGCGGATGGGCAGCGAGGTCTTCGTCACTCAGGTCGAAATCGCCGTTGGTTAGACTGCGGGTCCTGTCGGGGCGCGAGGTCTGCGAGATCCTCTCCCAACACGGATTCGCCCTCGTCCGGCAAAAAGGTAGTCACGCGGTCATGCAGGCGCGCGGCGCGTCTGGAACGATCACAGTGCCCGTGCCGCTCCATCCCGAGCTGAAGATCGGAACCTTGCAGGCAATCATCCGGCAGTCCGGTCTCCCGCGGTCTCTCTTCGAAGGTTGAGCCGCAGCGGCACTGAATCAGAAGAGATCGCTGGTGCCGTCATGGAGGAGGACCGCTTCCGCCTCCTTGTATTGGCGGTTCATCTGCTCCGTCTCGAGAAAGGACATGAAGAGCTTCTCGACCGGAACCGGCTGCCGCAGAAGAACACACGCGCTCGCGAGGTCATCGTCACAGAAGTGGTGCATCGCGATTTCGAGGTTGAACGTAGCGGATTTGAATCCCTCGTTAGAGCGAGCCCGCCTCTGGCCCGAGAAGGAAACGCCGCGGTACACGACTACGGAAGAGTGCCCGAGCTGCTCGAAAAGCTCGCGCATGAAGGCGAGTCGATTCAGCACGTGCTCCGCACGCCGTCGCTTGCTCCAAGAGCCAGCGAAGAGGTCGGGATTCCGAACCTGCTTGCCCTCGAATGGGACGAGTCCCAGCTCGGCCAACACGATGCGGTGCCCCTTCACCAGTTCCCCGGAGTAGGGGTTGCTCACGTACTGGACGGCGAACGCGTTCTCGACCGTCCACAGGTCTTTCGCCGACATATAGCGCCTGAGGTCATCCCACAGCGTCGGATTGCCGGTGCGGCTCTTGAAGTCCAGCGCGTCGCCGGACGCCAGGAATGCCGACTCGGCGTGCAGCCAAGTCCCCACGTCCCCGCGCAGGGAGGCGATCCGTGCCTCCGAGTTCGCTCGACACGAGGACTCCGCCTCGATTGTCAGCGGCCGGTTCAGACGCGAGACCTGTTGCGTGTAGTCCGCGATCTCCGCGTCTGACGCCTCGCCGCTTCCATGTGCAAACTGGCAGGTCCCGACTTCCTCGAGGGGCAATTCCCAGCGTGCTCCCTTGTCCTCGAAGTCGGCGACTTCGACAACGAAGAAGCCGGACGCGCGATTCACCTCCAGGACGCGCAGGGGAGTTCGTCTTCGATCGAGCAGCCGGCACTCGTTGCCCGGGACGACGTATTTGAGATCTCCCGGAACGTAGTGGGAGTCCGGCAGCATTGCGGGATTGGACTGATAAACCACGCAGCCACCCCGGACAAACCGCGAACGTCTCTACGGCGCCGTCAGGATCGGGCTGAAGACGAGGTAGGGGTTCACGACGAGCGCGCGCCCGGCGGCGGCCTCGTCGCGGAAAATGGCGAAGTGGAGGTGCGGCCCCCCGATGACGTGACCGGTCGCGCCGACTTCGCCGAGGCGCTGCCCCTTGACGACGCGGTCGCCGGCCTTGAGGCCCTTCTCGTGGCGCGCGAGGTGAGCGTAAAAGAAGGTGTATTTTCCGGTCGTGTCGCGGAGGTAGACCACTTTCCCGCCCCTCTTGTCGCGTCCGAGTCGCTCGACGACTCCGTTCGAGACGGACAGAACCGGGGTGCCCCGCGTCGCGGGGAGATCGATCGCGTGGTGTTTCTTGTGACGGCCCCGCCCGGACAGGAACGTGTCACGGAACTTCGCCCGGTCGAAGGCCTCGAGCGGGAGGGGGAAATCCGCCCTGAAGAGCGCCGCGAGCTCGTTCTCGGGGACCGAGACGGGACTGCCGTTCGTCTTGCGCACGACGAGGCCTGTGACCGTCTTCGCGAGGTTCTTCCAGAACGCGAGGCGCGCCGGGTTGATCGACGGTTTCCCGGAAGGTCCTTCCGCGGCGTTGTCGGAATCGTCGGGATCGTCCGGATCGTCCTCGAGGACTTCGGGATGAGCGATGCCTGCCTTCGGATTCGTGGAGCGCGCGAGCCATGCGACGTCCGCGGCATCGGCCGACGGGTAGCAGCGCCCGTCCTCGGGGTCGCGCGCCGGACAGGGCTTCGCGAGCGGCGCGCCGGAGGAGCCTCCGCCGGATGCCTCCGCGTCGGCGGCGGCGGCCCGCGCCTCGAGGAGCATCGCAACCGGGGAGGGTACGGACACGTCGCCCCCCGCGCCGAGCGCTCCGCTGAGGGCGGCCGCGAGAAGCAAGCTCAGGAAACACGCTCCAGGTAACCGTCGTCGCGCGTGTCGATCTTGATCACCGTTCCCGCCTCGACGAACTGCGGCACCTGTACGACGAGACCCGTCTCGAGCTTCGCCGGCTTGTAGGACGCCGACGCGGTCGCGCCCTTCATGCCCGGCTCGACCTCGACGATCTTGAGGTTCACGGTCGTCGGAAGCTCGACCGAAACCGGATTGCCGTCGTAGAAGTCGACCTGGATGACGGTTTCGGGCAGGAGGTACTTCATGGAGTCGCCCACGACCTCGTCGTCGAGACGGATCTGGTCGAACGTCTCCTGGTTCATGAAGTGATGGCCCTGGCCGTCCGAATAGAGGTACTGCATCTCGTGCGTGTCGAGGGAGGCCTTTTCGACCTTGTCCTCGGACCGGAACCGGTGCTCGTTCATCGCTCCGGATTTCAGGTTCCGAAGCTTCGCCTGGACGAATCCGCGGAGGTTGCCGGGGGTCTTGTGGAGGACGCTGTGCGCCCGGTGCAGCTCGCCGTTGTAGACGATGATCATTCCGGGGCGGATTTCAGTTGCGGAAATCATTCATTCTCCAGAAGTTCCTTGGATTCCGCTCCGGCGCACGTAACAAGGGCCACGAGGGCGACCTGACCCCACCCGACCTGCTGGCGGACGACTAGCCTAACCCAGGCTTCCCCGAAAAGACAAGCGGCCCGAACCTTCCAGCCCGGGCCGCGGAAACGCCGGAAACAGACCCTTTTTCAGCGCTTCGTGATGATGAAGTGCGCCCTGCGGTTCGACGCGTAGGCCGCCTCGGTCGTGCCCGTCGCGAAAGGCTTCTCTTCTCCGACCGACGTGACCGTCAGGCGGGCCGGATCCACACCGAGCTTCACCATCCAGTCGCGCGTGATCCGGGCGCGCTTCTCGCCGAGGATCTGGTTGTACTTGATCGAGCCACGCTGGTCGCAGTGACCCTCGATCGTGACCAGCGTGTCGGGATGATTCTGGATCCACTCGGCCCCGCGCTTGAGGCGCTCGTGATACTCCGGTTTGATGACGAACTTGTCGTAGTCGAAGAAGATATCTTCGAGATAGCCGCCCTTCTGCGTGATCGTCACCATCTCCTGCTCGATCGGGGGCGGAGGTGGAGGCGGCGGAGGCATGGGAGTCGGAACCGGTGTCGGCTCGGGTGTCGGCTGAGGCGGCGGGGGCGCGCAGGTGAATTTCACGGAGGCGGTCTCACGGCGCTTCCCGTTCGCGCCGATCACCCAGGCGTTCGCCGTGTGCGGGCCCGTCGAAACGTTGTTGAAGGTCGCGGTGGGCGGAGTCGCCCCCGCCGGGATCGTTTGCGCGGCCCCGTTGTCGAGGGAAACCTCGTAGGCCTTCGGGGGGAAGTTGCAGTAGTCCCCGGCCACGGTCGTGACGGTCACGGCAACGGCCCGGCAGGCCTCCGCGGAGAGCGTTCCGCCCCCGGCAGGCGCCGTGACGCGGAAGGCGGGTCCGGTCGTGCAGGTGCACGCGACGACGAAGAGGGCTGCGAAGACGGCCACGGGGCCGTTCCAACGCCTAGGCGATTTCGGAAGAACAGCTGGGATCACATCGTCCTCCTGAACTTTCGGCCGGTCACGGCCGCTCGGGCTGGCGGGAATGCCGCTCGAGGCGTTGGACCGGTCCGCTGTCACCCTGGATGAGCGGGGGGTTGAACTGGGAGAACATCGAGGCGAGCTCTCGGGCGAACTCCGGAGTGAAGATCCCCTGGACGGCCCGTTCGTAGTCCTGCCCGTTCAGCGGCGCGTAGGAGAAGGAGCCCGCGAGGCCGCCGTTCGTCCCGCCGTTGAAGAGATACGTCGTCAGGTTCACACGAGGCAGGTCTGCGTTGAAATTCGCATTGATGAAGGCGGTGAGGTCGTCCGCGAGGAGCGCGTATCCGATCGGGGTCAGGTGGAACCCGTCGTACGAGAACGCGCCGCCCGTCAGGAAGGAGGCGTTGATCGTGATGCCGCCGATGTCGAAGCCCGCTTTCAGGCGCAGGAGGAAATCGTTCGTGTCATAGAACTTGTAGCCGGAGGCCGCCGCGGCAGCCTTGACGGCCGCGTTGTAGTCGGCGAAGCGCTGCTTGAGGAGCGCGACGTCGGCCGCATAGATGAGAGCGCCTGGGTTTCCGGTGGCCGGGTCACCCGCAGCGGGGAGCGGTTTGTTGCAGTTTGGGAGGCTCGGCGCGACGGCGCATGGAATGCCGAAACCGGACGGCAGATACGCCGCCGCGTTCAGCGTGACGAGCGTCGTGGCGGGGATCGGGCAGGCCGGGGCGGCGCCACAGTTCTTCGGCCCGAGGAGCGGGATCGGCGCGCCGGTCTGAGGATTCAGGACGAGCTTGCCGCCGCTCGTGAGGAAGGGCGGGAGCGTCGTCGTGAACGGGATGCTCGTGACGTCGGCGACTCCGAACACGATGCCTTTCGGCTGCCTGGCCGCGAGCTTCGAGACCGCCGCGCTCGTGTCCGCCGCGAACGACGCGACCGGCGTGATCGTCACGCCGTCGATGAAGGTGCCGCTCAGCACGGCGCCGAGGTAATCGTTCCCCACGTTCTCCAGGAAGACGAACGTCGGATTGAGAGCGATCGCCTGGTCCACCATGGAGCCGAGGTGGAGGGCCGAGTTCCTGAGGACGAGATCGATCGTGTTGCGGCACGTGCCCGGTCCGACGGTCTGGGCGCCGGTCGTGGCGGTGAGCATGTCGTGGATCGCGCAGCCGCCGACCGAGAGGTTGTTGTAGGGGCGCGGCAACGCGAGGTTCGCGGGCGTGCCGGTTCCGGCCTCGGCCCCGAACGAGGGCGCGAGCGACGTGAGGATCATGCACTTGCCGATGCCGGGATCGTTGATGATCGGCTGCTGGTAGTCCACGCCGTTCGTGCGCGCGATGACGGCGCCCGGCGAGTCCACCTGGACGCGTTTCGTGAGGCAGCCGGCGGAGTAGCCGGCGCCTTCCGAGTCGCCGACCCAGGCCATGCGGGTGAGGTCGACCTGCGCCTGGGCGGTCGATGCGGTCGTGAGAGCCGTCACGGCCGCCAGAGCGAGGGAGAAGCGGAGGAGGGAATTCAGGGTCTTCATGGTCTTCTTGTGCTCCCTCAGAACGTCGACTTGATGGTGACGCTCGGCAGGATCGCGAACGTGTTATAGGTGGCGCTGAAGTTGTCCTTGCTCGTCGTGATCGTCCTCTCGTGGAACCAGAGGAAGAGGCTCGAGAACTGGAATTCGAAGTGCTTCGAGACGGCGATCCCCGCTCCGATCGTGCCGCCCGTGCGGTTCGCGTCCGGCAGGAACGGCCCGGCGTCGGCATCGGGCTGCGGCGTCTGGTCGTAGACGAAGCCGCCCGCGACCCAGCTCGAGCCCATCCTGTAGGTCAGGCCCGCTCGAATGGCCCACGTGTTCTCCCACCCGTGCGTCAGGACCGAGTCGGGAAGCCCTTCGATCCGGAGAACGGTCTGGTCGAAGACCTTCCACGTCGTGTAGTTCCCGTCAGCCTCGAGCGTCAGATTCGGCGTGACGTCGTACGCGATGCCGAACATCGTGACGGAGGGGAACTGGATCGTCGTCCGGGCCGGCACGTGCCTGTGGAAGGGCAGCGACTGCCTCACCGCGGCGTCGAACTGGGCGTTCCCCGTGGAAATCTGTCCGAAATCCGCCGGCCCCTCGAGGTCGACGTCCATGTGCGAGTGATAGGAGACGCCGAACCGTAAGCGCTCGCAGGGCTTGACGAGTAGACCCGCGGCGAGCCCAGCCTTGATCGGCGTCCCCTCGGACACGATGCTCACGTGTGCGATGTCCACGACGCGCTGCGTGAACGGATTCACGGCGGAGACGTTTCGGCTGAGCTGCACGTCCGTGAAGCGGACCTCGGGGCCGCCTCCGATCGCGAGCCAGTCCGTCAGCTTGAAGGCGAGCTGGACGGACACCGCGAGCTGGCGCAGGTCGACACGCTGATTGAGGTAACGGCCCGCAAACGTTTCGGGGTCCTGCCAGGGCACGCCGAGGCCGTTCGGCGACCAGAATCCGCCCGAGAGCTTCACGCTGTCGCTCAGCGGAAGCACGAGGTACCCGTGTCCGATCGCGTAGAGCGTCTTCCTCATGTTCGTCGAGTAGCCGTCGCCCGGGTACGGGCTGAGGCCGTCGAGGTGGGCGGTGGGCCGGAGGATGACGAACCCGCCGCCCTCCAGGGTGAAGTGATCGACGAAGGCGTTTCCGGCGGGGTTGAAGAACATCGCCGAAGGGTCGTCTGCCGTGGCGGTGAAGGCCCCGCCCACCGCGTTACCTTTGGAGCCCTGCTCGAAGAGAGCGAAGCCCGCCGCCTCGAGGCGGCCCGCCGACCCGGCGGCCACGAGGCCGACGAGCACACAAGCCGTCAGCCGGTTGCGAATCGATTTGAACACCGGTTCCTCCTTCACGTCACACTGAGAAGCGAAGCTGATTGTTGACATTCTGACAGATAACGCGGATTTTTTTGCCGGGACGCGGGAGAGTCAAGCTCTATCTGGAAGCGAATCATTCTCATTGCGAATCGCGCGTGCGTGAAGCCAGGAAACCCACCGCGACGGCGCCCGGGCCCGCATGAGCGGCGAGAGCCGGTGCGACTTCAACGAGAAACGCATCCGAGCCCGGGCGGCGCGAGAGGAGCTCTTCCGCGATGCGGCCTGCGAGCCGCGACGCCTCGAAGTGGGCGACGCCCCACGTCGGCGACGCGAGACCGCGGGTCCTCGCGAGAGCCTTCTCGACGAGCTTCGCGCATGCCCTTGGAAAGCCGCGGGAAGCACCGCCGGCCCGGGGGCGCCCCGTGCGGTCGAGCGTCAGGAGCGGGACGACGCCCAACGCCCTGGCGAGAGCGCGTTGGCCCGCCGTGACGCGCCCCCCCGCGACGAGCGTGTCGAGCGACGGCACCGCCGCGTAGAGGCGCGCCCGCGAGACCGCGCCCGAGGCCACGACAATCGTCTCGGCGTGCGTCGCGCCGTTTCGCGCGGCGCGCGCGGCCTCCCGCACGACGAGACCCTGCCCGACGGAGACGTTCCTCGAGTCGAGGACGGCGACCGGCGCGAAACCCCCCTCGGCGCGGAGCGAGGCCGCGGCCGTGCGGGCCGCGGAGAAGGTGCCCGAGAGCGCGCCCGCGACGTGGATCCCGAGCACGGGAGCGCCGTGGGCCGCGAGCGCGCCGTAGACCTCGCGAAAATCCGCGGGCGGAGGCTGGGACGTCTTCGCCACGAACCGGCCTTCGGCGAGCCGCCGGTGGAACTCGGCCGGGGTGATCGTGACCTTGTCGAGGAAGGTCTCGTCGCCCAGGATGAGCCGGAGCGGCACCACCGTGATCCCCTCCGACTCGAGATCCGCGTCCGGCAGGTCGCACGCGGAATCCGTCACGACCGCGACGCGGCCTCGTGCGGCGAAGCGGCCCAGGTGCTGCGCGCGCATGTCCTCGATCTTCGTTTCGCCGACGTCGCCGAAGCGGCGGACGACGTCGAGCGCATCCTCGGGCCGGTTCACGTGGACGTGAACGCGCAGGCGCGACGAGCCGCCCACGACCGCGATCGAATCGCCGAGCGGCGCGAGGGCGCGGCGCAGGGCGTCGCGGTCGAGCCGCGGTCCCGTCACGAGGGCCTCCGTGCAGTAGCGAAACAGGATCGACTCGCGTGCCTCGCGGATCCGCGCCTCGACGCGATCCTCGGGGGGCGGGGCGGGAGCAGGCTTCCCGCGGCCGAATGCCGCCAGAGCCCCTTCGATAAGGAAGACGAATCCCTGCGCGCCCGCGTCCACGACGCCCGCGCGGCGCAGGACCTCGAGCTGGTCCTTCGTCCGAAGAAGGGCGCGTTTCGCTTCCGCCGCCGCGAGGGGAAGCAGGACTGCAAAGTCGGCCGTTTCGGGTGCGCGCCGGGCGGCTTCTTCCGCGAAAGCGGCGACGACGCTCAGAATCGTGCCCTCGCGCGGCTGCGCCATGGCCTCCCGCGCGGCGGTGGCGCCCGCAGCGGCCGCGGCTCCGAATTCCCGCGTCGAGAGCCGCGGCGCGCCGGAGACGGCCGCGGCGAATCCCTCGAGGAGCTGCGCGAGGATCGCGCCGGAATTCCCCCGCGATCCCATGAGCGCCTCGTCCGCCACAAGGCGCGAAACGCGTCTAATGTCCCTTACGCGCGACCCGGCGACCGCCGCAGAAACGCGCGCAAGGGTCGCGGCGAGGTTCGAGCCCGTGTCGTTGTCGGCGACGGGAAACACGTTGATGCGGTCCAGCTCCGCGCGCTCGGCGGCGACGGCGCGGGCACCCGCCACGAGGGCGCGCGCAAGGCGCCGCCCGTCCAGGTACGCGACGCGGACGCGGGGCATTCAGAGAATTCTAGTGAGAAGAGAAGATTTTCTCAGAAGGTAAAGATACAGATGGCCCAGCAAACTGCGGCGCCAAATATTCACTTTCTAAGAAATCTTTTTCCCTCTTTCTCTCTCTTTACTTGACCGGCGCCCTGAGGACCGGAGCGAAGTTTCCGTGTTTCGAGGCTTCGCGCGCCGTCGCCGCGTCGTCGAGCCGGCCGACCGGGGTCGTGTGCGGAGCGGACGTGACGATGCCCGGTGACTCTTCGCACTCCTTCGCGATCGCGATCATCGCGTCCGCGAACGCGTCGAGCTCGTCCTTCCCCTCGGACTCGGTCGGCTCGATCATGAGCGCGCCAGGCACGATGAGCGGAAACGACATCGTGGGCGGATGGAAGCCGAAATCCATGAGGCGCTTGGCGATGTCGATGTTGTGCACGCCCATCGCCGCCTGGCGGTGGTCCGAGAAGACGATCTCGTGGAAGCTCGGCGCGTCGTACTTCAGGTGATAGAAGGGCTCGAGCCGCTTGCGCAGGTAGTTCGCGTTCAGGACGGCGTTCTCGGCCACCTCGTGGATCGAGTTCCCGTAGGAGAGGATGTACGTGAGGGCCCTTACGAGGACGCCAAAGTTTCCGTAGAACGCGCGCATCTTCCCGATCGAGTCGGGCCGGTCGTAGTCCAGCCGGAACCCCTCCCCCGCCCGCTCGACCGTGGGCACGGGAAGGAAGGGCACGAGGGACGCGCCCACGCCGACGGGACCCGCTCCCGGACCGCCGCCGCCGTGCGGGGTCGAGAACGTCTTGTGCAGGTTCATGTGCATGACGTCGACGCCCATGTCGGCCGGCCGCACCTTGCCCACGAACGCGTTGAAGTTCGCGCCGTCGAGGTAGAGGTACGCGCCCTTCCCGTGCACGATCTTCGCGACGTCGAGGATCCGTTCCTCGAAGACCCCGAGCGTGTTCGGCACGGTGATCATGAGGGCGGCGACGTCGTCGGTGACCTTTGCTTCGAGCTCGGAAAGGTCGACCGTCCCCCGCCGGGACGATCCGAGCTCGACGACCGAGTAACCCGCGAAATGGGCGGTCGCGGGATTCGTGCCGTGCGCGGAGTCGGGCACGAGAACGTGCTTGCGCGCGTTGCCCGCCTTCACGTGCGCGGCGCGAATCATGAGGGCGCCCGCGAGCTCGCCGTTAGCGCCCGCAGAAGGCTGGAGCGTGACGCGCGCGAATCCCGTGAGCGTCTTCAGCGCCTCCTCGAGCCGGAAGAGCAGCTCGAGATTGCCCTGCGAGAGGTGCTCGGGGGCGTAGGGATGCGTGTCGTTGAAGCCGGGGAGCCGCGCGATCTCCTCGTTGATCCTCGGGTTGTGCTTCATCGTGCACGACCCGAGCGAGTAGAGCGCCGTGTCGATCGCGAAGTTCAGCTGCGAGAGGCGCGTGAAGTGCCTCACGACGTCGACTTCGGAGGCTTCCACCTCGCCCTCGACGACCGGGCGGTGCTCTTTCCCATAGAGGGCGGCCGGATCGGCCTCGGGCACGTCGAGCGGCGGGAAGAGCACGCCGACACGCCCAGCACGGGGGGCGTCGAAGAGTGAGCCGAAACGCCGCCGCCGGTCGAGGCGGGCGTCGGCGCGCACGAGGGGCTCCGGAGAGGTGAGTGTGCCGTGATCGCTCATCAGAAGGACCTCAATGTGTCGAGGAGGGCGTCGAGGCCGCTGCGCGGCGTCCGCTCCGTCACCGCCACGAGAAGGAGATCCCGGTACGCCGTCGCCCCGGGGTCGAGCCGCGTGTACGGGACGCCCGCGAGAACCTTCCGCGCCTCGGCTCGGCGCAGGACCTCGGCCACCGGGACCCCGCAATGCAGCGCGAACTCGTTGAACGTCTTTCCGGAGAAGGCGACGGAGAACGGCCCAGGAATCGCCTTGATGGAAGCTTTCAGGTACTCGGCCTTCGAGAGGCACTGGACGGCCGTCTCCCTCAGGCCCTTCTTGCCGAGAACGGAGAGCGTCATCGTGGCCGCGAGCGCGAACAGCCCCTGGTTCGTGCAGATGTTCGACGTGGCCCTCTCGCGGCGGATGTGCTGCTCGCGCGTGGACAGCGTCAGGCAGAAGCCCGTTCTGCCGTCGGCATCCGTCGCGCGCCCGACGAGGCGGCCGGGAATCTGCCTCTTCGCGGCGTCGCGGCACGCGAGGAATCCCACGAGCGGTCCGCCGAACGAGGGCGCGAGGCCGAAGGAAGCGGCCTCTCCGCACGCGATGTCGATGCCCGCGGCTCCGGGCGGCTCGAGGATCGCGAGCGAGAACATCTCGTTCACGACCCCGATCGCGAGCGCTTCGTGAGCGTGGGCCGCGTCGGCGGCGGCCCGCCAGCCCTCGACGACGCCGAACACGTTGGGAGACTGGACGCAGACCGCGAACGTCGTGTCGTCGGCCGCAGCCGCGAGCGCGCCGGCGTCGGTCGCGCCGTCCTTTCCGAGCGGGACCTCGACGATCGAGAACGGGAAGTTCGCGAGGTACGTGCGGAGGCACTGCCGGTAGACGGGATGCACGCCCGCGGAGACGAGGACCTTCGACTTCTTTTTCGTGAGGCGCTCGGCCATGAGAACCGCCTCGACGAAGGCCGACGCGCCCTCGTACATCGACGCGTTCGCGACGTCCATTCCCGTCAGGAGCGCCATGTGCGTCTGGAACTCGTAGATTGCCGTCAGCGTGCCTTGCGCGACCTCGGCCTGGTACGGCGTGTAGGACGTCAGGAACTCGCCGCGCAGAAGGAGCTGCGAGACGAAAGCGGGGGAATGGTGGCTGTACAGGCCCGCGCCCAGGAAGGACGTCCAGTCTCCGAGGTTCGCGTTTTTCGCAGAGAGCCGGCCCAGGTCCCGCCGCACCTCGATCTCGGAGGCGGGACGCGGAAGGTCGGGCGGCTCTCTGCGGTAGACGGCCCGCGGCACGGTTGCGAAAAGATCGTCGATCGACGCCGCGCCGACCGTCGCGAGAAGGGATTCCCGCTCGGCGGGGCTGTTCGGGATGTAGCGCATCTCGTCGTGTCCTCCCCGGCACCCGTTACGCCGAAGGCCGGGGCGCCGGATGTCGTTCTCCCGCTCAGGCCTTGGCTTCCTCTTCCACGAACTTCTCGTAATCGGCCGCGTTGAGGAGCGTGTCCATCTCGGCGTCCGAGGAGAGCTTGATCTTCACGATCCACCCGTCGCCGTGCGGATCCTCGTTCACCGCTCCGGGCTCGTCCGCGAGGACCGTGTTCAGCTCGATGATCTCGCCCGCGACCGGCAGGAACAGCTCGGAGACCGCTTTCACGGATTCGATCGTTCCGAATTCCTGGCCCGCGTCGAAGATCTCGCCCACATCGGGCAAGTCGACGAAGACGACCTCCCCGAGCTCCTTCTGCGCGTGATCGCTGATCCCGATCGTCCCCACGTCGCCGTCGACGCGGATCCACTCGTGGCTCCGGGAATAGCGGCGATCGTCCGGGTAAACGCTCATGTTGCTCTCCTGAAGGCTTCAGGTCTTGCGTTTGTAGAAAGGCGTCGGCACGACACGCGCCGCCACGGGGCGCCCTCGGACGTCGATCGCGAGTGGCGTGCCGGGCGTGGTGCGGCCGGCCGGAACGTACGCGAGGCCGATCGCCTTGCCCACGGTAGGCGTCTGCGTGCCCGACGTGACGACGCCGACGGGACCCGATTCGGGATCGACGAGAACCGGGAACCCGTGCCGCGCGATGCCGCGCCCGGTCACCTCGAAGCCCACGAGGCGGCGCGTGACGCCCGTTTCCTTCTGCTTCGCGAGCGCGTCACGGCCGGTGAAGTCGCCCTTCTTCATCTTCACGATCCAGCCGAGATTCGCCTCCCACGGCGTCGTCGTGTCGTCGATGTCGTTGCCGTAGAGCGCGAGCGTGGCCTCGAGTCGCAGCGTGTCGCGTGCTCCGAGCCCCGCGGGAATGACGCCGTGAGGCTTGCCCGCTTCGAGGATCGCGTCCCAGACCGCGCCGGCGCGGTCGGAATGCACGTAGACCTCGAAGCCGTCCTCCCCCGTGTAGCCCGTGCGCGAGACGAGCGCCGTCACACCGGCGACGTGGCCGGTCAGGAAACGGTAATAACCCACGTCCGCCAGCTTGATGTCGGTCAACGGCTGGAGAACGCTCTCGGCGAGCGGTCCCTGGAGCGCGAGCTGCGCCCAGATCGGCGACTCGTCCTCGACCGCCGCGCCGGGAGACTCCGCCCGCTTCGCCCACGCCACGTCTTTCGGGGTGTTCCCGGCGTTCACGACGAGGAGGTAGTCGTCCGGGGCGATGCGATACGTGAGGAGGTCGTCGACGAACGTGCCCTGCTCCGTGAGGAAAGCCGAGTACTGGGCCTTGCCGTCGTCGAGAGCCGCGACGTCGTTGCACGTGAGGTGCTGAACGGTCTCGAACGCCTTCGGCCCGCGCACGCGGATCTCGCCCATGTGCGACACGTCGAAGAGGCCCGCCCGCGTCCGCACGGCGCGGTGCTCGTCGGCGAGGCCGGAATACTCGACGGGCATGTCCCACCCGCCGAAAGACACCATCTTTCCGCCGAGAGCCCGGTGTCTCTCCCAGAGAGGCGTCCGTTTGAGCGACGCGGGGGGAGTGGTCATTGCGCGCGGGACTCTACGGTACCCTCCGGGCCCCGTCAACAGAACGGGTGCATCAGGACGCGGCGATAATCCCTCGATGGCCGCGCCTCTCGAAAGCGATGCCGCCACCCTCGCCGGTGCGCGGCCGCGAAGGCGCTTCGCGGCGGGAGACGAGTTCCGGGACACCGAGGCGGGCTCGCTTCATCTCTTCCTCGAGGGCCGTGCGACGCTGCTCGCCGAGACTCCGTTCGGGCCGCATCCGGTCGCGGATCTCGCGGCGCCCGCGCTCCTCGACCTGCGCGCGTCGTTCGGCGGCACCCCGGGCGTCGCGCGCGTCGTGCCCGCGCCCGGAAGCATCGCCGCGTGGTTTCCCGCGGACGAAGCGCGCGTTCTCCTCTTCGATACGGGCTCTTCGGGCAGCGCTTTCCGCAGGCTCGCGCTCGCGAGCCTCACGGCCGCGCTCCGCGAAACGAACGCCTCTCTCGGCCGGTTCTTCGACGAAGTCTCGTCGCCCTCCTCTCGCGAGCTGGCGCCGAAGATCGCCACGACCGAGGACGGTGCGATCGACCCGGCGCGCGCGCGCGACCTGTTCGAGACGGCGGGCCTGGACCCGAAGCTCCTGCCGGCGCTCGGACTCGTCGCGCGTACCGTCCTTCCGGGGGCCGCTCTCCTGGTCGCGGGCGAGCGCGGGGAAGAGGTGTTTCTCGTCGCCGAGGGCAGGCTTCGCGTTTCGCTCGAGATCGCGGGGGGAGAAGAGGCCCTCGCCATCCTCGGGCGCGGCGAAATCGCCGGCGAGATGGCGCTCGTGGACGACGCGCCGCGCTCGGCGACCGTGTTCGCTCACGGAGGACCCGCCGTCGTCTACGTCCTGACGCGCGCGGTGTTCCGCGACCTCCTGGCTTCGGGCGCTCCGGAGGGCGCCGCGCTTCTCGCGGGCATCGCGCTGGTCCTGACGCGGCGGCTCGAAGAGGCGATCAAGAAGGCCGCGAGCTTTCGCATCCTCGCGGGCCCGATCTGACCTGGGTCACATCTTCTTGAGCTTTTCCTTGATGTTCGCGCGAACCTCGCCGGCCGCGGGGCCCACGAGGATCCGCAGCGACTTCGACTCGTACCCGGGTGCGGTCAGGAGGACCTCGTAAACCGCCATGTCGGCGAACTGCAGGTCCTCCTTCGCGAACTTCGACGCGGGCCCCACGTTGCGGCCGTTCACCGAGACCATCGCGTCGGACGGCGTGACGTTGAACACGGCATCGCGCACCGTGCGGTAGCTCGGGCGCTTGAGCTTGCCTTCGGGACCCGTCGGCCCCTCGGGCGTTCCCTTTTCGAGCCTTTGGTCGATCGTGACGTTGTCGTCGGTGGCCGTCGATCGCACGATGAGCTCTACGTTGAGGTCGCGATGCTCCGGCGCGCAGAGCCGGAGCCGATGGGTGCCCTCGAGGTTGAACGCGAGAAGTGAGCCTCCGCCGGAATCGTCCCAGTCGTCGGAGATGCCGATGTACCGCCCGTCGAGATAGACGCGCGCCTGACTCGGCGAGACGTCGACCTTGAGGAACCGGCGGATCGTGACCGTGAGGTCGGCGGGCTTCTGCCGGGGCGCTCTCGTGGGTGTGGGGACGGCGGCTGCGGCGGTGGCCGTCGTCGCCGCTTCCAGGGGCGTGACCTTCAGCCGCGCCTTCTTCGCAGGTTGGGCGGTCGGCGAGGCGTCGGGGACCGGCGTCTCGACGATCGCCACCGCCGGACCGGCGGTCGAAGGGACGGCCAGGCTGGGTGACTTCGTGGCCGGCGGAGGGGGGGGCGGGATCGGAGCGAGAGCCGGGATGGGCGTTATCGGCGCCGACGTCGGAACGGGCGGGATCTCGACGCCTTCCTTGTCGCTCTTTTTCGAGAGCACGAGCATGCCGAGGACGAGCGCCGCCGCGGCGAGGACGCCGCCCCCGAGGACGGCAGGCGAGAGTCTTTTCTTTTTCAGGGTGGGGGCTGGCGGCGCGGCGCCTGAGCTTTTCGCGATGACTTCGCCCATGCGGCGGCCGGTCGTGATCGTGGGCGATTCCGAGTCCGGGTCGTGCGGGATCACGGCCGGGATCGGAGGCCGGGCGGGAACCACCGGCGAACCCGGTTCCTCGAACGGCATCGAGGGGGGCGGCGTGACGCGCGTCGGCGCCGTCGAGGTAGGCGGGGCTCCCGCCAGAGGCGCCACGGGCGGCGGCGCTCCCGGCGAGGAGCGCACGCGCCGGACCTTGCTTTCCGAGAGGCCCGCGGTCGAACCGACGGGCGAGTAACCGAGAATCTCGCGCAGGTCGCCGGCCAGCTCCCCCGCATCGGAATAGCGGTTCGCGCGGTCCTTCGCGAGACACTTCTTGAGGATCTCCTTCATACCCTCGGGCACTTCGTTCGTCACCAACCCCGGATCCATCGGCTCCTCGTGGAGGATCTGGTAGACGAGCGTCGTCAAGGTGTCGGCCGGGAAAGGTTTGCGCAGGGTGAGCGCCTGATAAAGGACGATGCCGAGGGAGAAGATGTCCGTCCTCGCGTCCAGCTTTTCGCCCTTGATCTGCTCGGGAGACATGTAGGCGGGAGAGCCCACCATCTGGCCGGTGGACGTGAGCTCGGTGTCTCCCGTGAGGAGCTTGCCGATTCCGAAGTCCGTGACTTTCGCCGAGAGCGTCGGCGAGAGGAGGATGTTCGCGGGCTTCACGTCTCGGTGGAGGACGCCGCGCTCGTGCGCGTGCGCCAGCGCCTCGGCGACCTCGGCGACGACGCGGATGCGATCGCGCAGGAGGAAGCCGGCGGGGTCCGTGAGGCGTTGCGAGAAGCTCCCTCCCTGCACGAGCTCCATCGCGAGGAAGAGCGTGCCCTGGTCCTCGCCGACGTCGAAGACGGTCACGATGTGCGGGTGCTGGAGACGCCCCGAGATGCGCGCCTCCTTCAGGAACCGCGCTTTCGCCTCGTCGACGCTGAAGCTCTTCTCGCCCGTGTCGAACCGGATGGTCTTCAGGGCGAGCTCACGCTCGATCTGGGGATCGCGCGCCAGGTAGACGACACCCATGGCGCCGCGGCCCAGCGTGCGCAGGATGACGTATCGGCCGATCTGTTCAGGGCTCAAACGTTGATGGACTCCGCGAGGATTCTACCCAACGTCTCCCGGCCCTCCCTCGCCGTCGGGCGGAACGTCGCGCGGCCCCTCGTCCGTCTGCAGATCGGAAGAGGTGCCCGGATCCTTCGCGAAGGCCCGCTCGCGGCTCGCGAGCTCTCTTCGGGCTTCATCCGCGCGCGCCGCGGGCACCGCGACCTCGATCGGGGAAAGATCTTCGCTCTCCGTCGGCGTCTGATGGAAGCTCCGGTCCACGACGCGCGCCGGGATTCCACGGCTCTCCAGGAAGCCCGCGATCAGGGCCGCCTCCGATTCGTTTGCGGCTGGTGCGATGCCCTCCCAGCGCTCCTCGCTCTTCGTCTCCTCGGCCATGGCATCTCCTCTTCGGTCTTTCTTCGTGCTCAGGGTACGACGCGGAGGTTTCCGGCGCGAACGGCGGAGGCGGGAAGGAAATGCCCCACGACCGCCGCCACCGTGTCTCCGCCCGCGTGGAGGGACTCGACGAGGGCGGCCGCGAACGGGGCCGGCACCGCGAAGAGCAGTCCGCCCGACGTCTGCGCGTCGGCGAGAAGGAGAAGGTCGGTCTCGGTGACGCCGGGCGCGATCTCCAGGACCGGCCGGGCCGCCGCGAGATTGCGGCGGCTGCCGTCGGGCGCGACCCCGGCCGCCGCGAGCCGGCGCGCGCCCGGCAGAACGGGAACGGCGGAAGCCGTGACCTCGGCCGAGACGCCACCCGAGCCGAGCATCTCCTTCAGATGGCCGAGGAGCCCGTAGCCCGTCACGTCCGTGGACGCCGAGATCGTGAAAGCGTCCGCCGCGCGCGCGGCCGAGCGGTTCAGCCGCGTCATCGAGGCGACCGCGGCGCGCTCCTCTTCCTCCGACGGGCCGGAGTCCTTCTTGAGGGCGGAGAAGAACGAGCTTTCCCTGAGGACCTGCGCTCTCATGGCCGACGTGAGGATTCCGGTTCCCACCGCTTTCGTGAGCACGATCGCGTCCCCCGCCCGCGCGCCCACGTTGCGGCGCAGGCGGGAGAGGCGCACGCGGCCCGTGACCGACATGCCGTAGACCGGTACGTCGAAATCGGTGGAATGCCCTCCGAGGATCGGGACCGCGGCGTCGCGCGCCACCTCGGCGCCGCCCCGGAGGATTTCACCGAGCACCTCGAGCGGGAGCGCCTTCACCGGAAAGCCCACGAGGTTGAGAGCGAAAAGCGCCTCGCCCCCCATCGCGTAGATGTCCGAGAGCGCGTTCGCCGCCGCGACGCGCCCGAAGTCGAACGGAGAATCCACGACCGGCGTGAAGAAGTCGGTCGTCGCGAGCAGCGTCTCGGGATCCGGGTCGTCGGAAGAACCGAAGCGGAACACGGCCGCGTCGTCGGACGTGTCGTATCCGACGAGAGCACGCGGGTCGTGAGCCCGCGGCAACGCACCCAGCAGCTTCACCAGGTCAGACTGACCCAGCTTGCAGGCTCAACCCGCCGACGACGCGAACATCAGGATCGACGGATGAGGCTTGATCGCCTTCTCCATGCTGGGAGTCTACTCAGATGGAGAGAGCGTCCCGTATCTACAGGTCGCCGGCTGCGAAGGATTCGCCGAGCTGGCGGAGGAGCATGTTCGTCGCGACTCCGGCGACAGCCCCCACGAGGACGCGACCCTTGTAGCGGCCCACGATGAACCCGACGAACGCCGCGCCTGCGAGGCACGCCATCGGGTGGCGCTGGACGGTCTCGAGAGCCGCTCTCTTCCAGTCGATGTCCTTCGGGAAGAAGTCGAAAGGCTCTCCGGGCCGGCCGACCGGGCCTTCGGGCGAGGCGCCATGGGGCGCCGGCTGGCGAACCGCGTCGTCCATCAGTCGTCTCTCCGGCGAAGGAGCAGGCCGAGCGCAAAGCCCACGCCGAGCGCGATCGCGACGGACTTGGCCGGGTTGTCCCGCACGTAGTTCGTCACCCCCGTCTGGACGTCTTCCCAGTCGGTATCGGCGAGCTTTTCCCGGAGCGCTCCGGCCCGTGCCTTCACGTTCCCGGCGACCTCACCCACCCTCTCGCGCAGGCGACCGGCCTTCTCGCCCACCGATTCGCGCGTCGCGTCGATCTTCTCCTCGACGACTCTTGCGGCGTCTTCGACCGTGCTGTTTGACATGGTCCGACCTCCTCGGGCCGGCGATCTTGTCACAGCCCGCGCGCCAGGGGAAGGTTACGATTGATGCGCGATGCGCCCCTCGACGGCGCCGGCGCGCCTCGCCGGCCGGGAGCTCCACGAGGTTCCCCACCTCGCGCGGGCGGTTCTCGTCGGGACCGTCCGGCGGTTTCTCGACGCGCGCGGCTTCGACCTCGCGGCGAGCCTCGCGTACTCGGTGCTGCTCACGCTCGTTCCCCTCGTCGCGTGCGTCACCGTCCTCACGTCGACGTTCTTCGGAGAGTCGGGCACCGGTCTCTACCGCCTGCTCCGCGTCCTCCCGGGGGCGGGGCGAGAGTTCCTCACGGACCTCCAGGCCTTCAGCATCAAGGCCACGTCCGTGTCGGGCACGGCCACGCTCTTCTTTCTCGCGACGTCCCTGCGGACGTTCTTTCTCATCGAGGGCACGGTCCAGGCGCTCTGGGGCTCCACGGGCAACCCGCGCCGTCGCGTCCGACGCCTCGGAATGGCCATCTCCGTCATGATCCTCGGGCCGGTCGCCACGGGCGTCCTGACGTCCTTTCTCCTCGAGAGCGACGCGCCGTTCGGCAATTTCCGGTTCCTCGGATCCCTGCTGTCGTTCTGCCTGCTCGTCTATCTCTACCGCAAGCTGCCCGGCTCGTACGTGAGGTGGGCGCCCGCGGCGACCGCGGCCCTTCTCGTGAGCGCCGCGCTCACGCTCCTGCGCATCGGCTTCGCGCGCGGCGTCCTGCTCCTCACGTCCGTCAACCAGACGTACGGCTCGATCTCGGCGATCGTCATCTTCGTGATCGCGATCGGGATCATGACGACGATCTTTCTCGGCGGAGTCTCCCTGGCCCACGCGATCCAGTACCGCGACGAGTTCCTCGACCACGACACGCCTCCCGAGCGCACCGAAGAGGGCGGACGTCTTTACGTCGCGGTGCGCCTCCTGCTCGTGATGGCGACCGCGTGGAAAAACGATCGGGCGACGCGCACGCGCGTGGCTCTCGCCTCGGAGATCGGCCGGCCCGAGGAAGAGGTCGCCCCCCTCCTCGCGGAGCTCCTCGGCGAGGGGCTGCTCACGTCCGACCAGGACGGCAATCTCGCTCTCGCTCGCGCGCCCGAGACGATCTCGCTCTATGCCGTCGCCCGCGCGATCGGAGAGTCCGCGCTCCGGGCGGTCCCCTCGGGCCATGACGCAGCCGCCCAGACTCTGCACCGGGTCTTCGCGAGGGCGAACCGCGAGGAAAGGGCCGTTCTGCAGGGCACGAGCCTCAGGGATCTTCTCCGCAGCCCCGGAGAGGAGGAAGATCTCCTCCGGGAAGGGCTCGTCACGGTCCGATGAAAAGGCTTCTCACCGTTCTCGCCGTTCTCCTGGGACTCGCGATCCTCGTCACGCTCGTGGGCTCGGGGATGAGAGCCGAGCACGTCGCGAAGTCCTCACGCCTGTACTCCGCGCAGCCCGAGCGCGTCTGGACCGCCCTCCTTTCCATCCGCCAGCTCCCGTTCGACCGGTCGGAACTCGCCAACATCGAAAACCCGGCGGAGAAGAATCGGGTGCCCGCGTCGCTGGAGGTCGTCGGCTCGCCGGTCAGGATCGAAGCTCCGATCCAGAGGCCGCCGGTCGAGCTCGTCGTGAAGACAGTCGAGCCAGGTCTGAGATATTCCGGCACGTGGACGATCGTCCTCACGCGCGAGAGCGACGGAACACGCGTCACGATCGTCGAAGACGCCATCATCAGTTCGCGCGTACTCCGTTTTTTCGTCAGGACGGTTCTCGGCGACGACATCCTCATCGAAGGGATCTTCCGCGCCGTCAAACGCAAGCTCTCCGAGGGGCCACGCACGCTGGGCGGCTGAGCCGGCGCGGCCAGGTCCCATTCGGGTTTGACGCGCCTGCCGGCTTCCCGCTAATCTCCGCGACTCGCCGAACAGGTGGGGCTGTAGCTCAGTTTGGGAGAGCGCCTGAATCGCACTCAGGAGGTCGTCAGTTCGATCCTGATCAGCTCCACCACTTTACGTAGCTTCCGAGAGCTCCGGTACAGCAAACGGTAACGGGTCGCGTGCTTGCGGTTTGGACCGGTTTCCGCTGAACTGAGAGCCATGAAAAGCACGAAAACGAAGGCCGAGCCGCGTACGACGCGTGGCTCGCGTGACCTGAAGACCGCGCTCAAGAGAGCGGCCGCCGCGCTCGAGAAGGCGGCCATGGCCGCGCCCCGGACCCGCGGCTCTCGCGACCTGAAGGTAGAGATCGAGCGCGCGAAGAAGGCCGTCAAGAAGGCCACGGCGATCGCGCGGACGACACGCGGCTCTCGCGACCTGAAGAGCTGAGCCGACTCCCCCTCTCTCATGGCCCGCTGGTCACGGCGCGTGCGAGGTGCAAGCGTGCGTGAGCGCACCCTCGCGCACGCGCCGTGCCCGCTAGCGACTCGACAGGAGGCTTCGCCGACGCCGAGGACACGCCCGAAGAGCACGGCCGGAGACAACGCCCCCGGCGGCTCCGGCGAGAGGGGCTGGTGGCGCCGGCCGCGGCGGCAGCGCGCGTGCCGGGCCCCTCTTCCCCGGCCCTTCTCCCGGCACGCGCGCTGCAAACGCCGCTTGCCGATAAACGCGTTTATCGGCTCCGGTGCTTTTCATTTCCCGGCCGCGCGTGCGCGGCCGGGGGCACCCCTCTCGCCTCCGGGCGTCGCTTCGCTCGGCCGTTTACATAACGTGGCGCTATGTAAACCCGCCGGGGGCATTAAGGCGCGCGCGAATAGCGCGAGCTGCTTGAAGGCCTGTCATTGCGCGTGCTTTCTTCGCGCGCGTGCGTTTGCGGTCCTCGACGGGGCTGCGGTCCTCAACCCACGCGCGCGGCACGCTCGTGCCAGGCCGGGAGAGCGCGCGGGGCACGAAGGCACCGCGCGCGGCCTCCGGCCGCGCGCCGGAGGCGCGCAGCGCGCGAAATCTCTGGTGCTCCGGGGCGCGGCGCGAACCGTGCCGCGCGCAGGATCGAGGACGCGCAGGGACGAGAACCGCAGATGCCGCGCGCGAAGCGACGCACGGAGCGTGACGCGCCTACAGCGCCCGCGCCGAAGGCGCGCGCGAAAATTCTTCGCGCCGCTTCTCGAAGCCACGGATCTCGAGGAGGCCCCGGCGCCAAGCCCCCGCGCGCGCGAGTTGCTGCGCGCTACGGCGCGCAGCCTCAGCACATAGCGCTCGCGTTATGTGAAGGGCGCGAAGCGCCCCGGAGGCGTGCGGGGTGCCCCCGCGAAACGAAGTGAAGCGGGAA
Source organism: Thermoanaerobaculia bacterium (assembly GCA_963719225.1). GTDB lineage: Bacteria > Acidobacteriota > Thermoanaerobaculia > UBA5066 > UBA5066 > Fen-183. The sequence continues at coordinate 3,646,286 of CAVRAY010000001.1, forward strand.
ATGAAAGTGCCGGGGACGGTAATAGGCCATTACCGGCCAGCGGCCGCGCGCGCAGCGCGTGGATGCAGCGCGCGTGACGGGCAGGGGAACGTGGGGCCCCGCCCGGCGCGCGCGCCGCAGAGCGCCCGGCGCCAACGCCCCGCACGCCGGAGCTCGCGCGCGCGGGGCGGATGGTGCGCCGGGTACGCCGAGAGGAAAGCCGATCAGCGCGGAGCAGTCGAGAGCCGGGAGCGCGGCGCGCCGCTTGCGCGAGAGCGCGACGACCGAGCACGTGTACTCGCGCGCGTAGGTGGTCGCGCGCGAGCCGCAGCAAGCGGCGTGACGTCGCGGGCCGTCAGCGAGGGAAGTGCACTCCAAGCCGAGGCATCACGAATCAGGCGCCGCGACTCTTCGCCCGGCGCTCGGCCAGCGCATCGATGATCTTGAAGACGGCCTTCTGGTCGTGCGGAGGCAGCTCGTCGAGTCGCTTGAGATGTTTCTGCCGCTGCACGCTCGTCGCGGGCGCCGCTCCCCCGCTGCGCTCCGGCGCCTTCTTGCGGCCGAGAAGAATGTCGGTCGAAACGTCGAGCGCGTCGGCGATCGCGACGAGGAGCTCGGGTGGCGGGGAAACTCCGCGCACCTCGTAATAGGTGATCGTCTGCTGCGGCACGCCAATCTTCTTGGCGAGCTCGGCCTGCGTCAGACCCTTCGCGATCCGGAAGCGCCGAATCCGGTCCCCGAGCGTCTCAGTATTGCCTGATTTCTTCTTCCGTTTCCGCGCCATTACCGCCGAGTTTAGGAGTGCTTCGGCAACACAAAGGCTAGCCGGGTTTGCCAGATTACATAAGACTTGTGTAATCACGGAGGCATCATCGGTACAGCAGGCGGTCAGGGGTATTTGCCCTAGGAAACGTGCTCACCCACTCGTAAGGCCTCGCTTTTTGGGGGAAAATGCTCGTGTCAGCCTTTATCGCAGACAGTCGCGCGCTGTCGCCCGGACCGCCACCGCGGGCTGCGACGCTTCCCTCCGCCTTAGAATCCTAGTGAATGTCCGAACAAGACAACGCATTGATGCGAATCGCCGTTAGCGAGGCGTCGAAGTGTGTGCCTGAGAATGGTGGCGCCCGTCCGCGCGTCGGCGTAGTCGTGGCAAAAGATGGCGAACTCCTCTGTTCAGCACATCGCGGCGAATTGAAACCTGGCGAACACGCAGAATTCACCGCCCTCGAAGGGAAGCTCGCAACGACCCCGGTAGCGGGGGCCACCCTCTATACGACCCTCGAGCCGTGCACATCTCGCAACCATCCGAAGGTGCCGTGTGCAGAGCGCCTTATCCAGAGAAAGATCGCGCGCGTGCTCATCGGGATGCTTGATCCAAATCCAAACATATCGGGCCGCGGTCTTCGTCGTCTGCGCGAAGCTAATATCGTTACTGAACTCTTCCCATCAAACCTAATGGCGGAACTCGAGGAGCTCAATCGAGAGTTCATCGCAACCTTCCCCTCCGCTGGGGCGGCTCCTCGCGCGGCCGAGCTAGCCCCTCCGACTCCGTCCGGCCCGTCTCCGGTCGACTACTCGCCTATCGTCCTTACCGGCAGGGGCCAACAAGCGTCGGCCCTTTTTTCCCTAAAAGCAGGCCTCCACGTCTTCAAGCTATCGCATGACGGGATGGGCCATTTTGGTGTCTGGCTACTCGACACCCGGGGTAACAAGATCGACCTACTAGCGAATCAGAACGGTAGCTTCGCAGGATCTAAGGCTGTAGCGATCTCATCACCAGACCAGTTCCTCGTGAACGTGGCGGCCGATGGCGCCTGGCTGGTGTCAGCCGTCGCGTCCGGGCCGTCCGCGCCCATCCCGGCATCTGAACTGCCACGCTTTGTTCCCGGCGCGGTGCAGTCGTCGCGGGGGGTGTTCGTGTACCACCTCACGAATCGGGGCGCCGAGATCTACGACCTGGCCCTCCAGCCGGCGCCATCCTTGTCCCTCTCTCTCTCTCACGATTCAATTCTCGCGAGCGGCCAGACTTTTCAGATCACAGTCTCGGGACAGCAGCCATTGGCCCCAGTAACCGTCTCGCTTCGATACGTGACCTCTTCTGGGCGAGAGGCACTCCAACTCATCCACCTCCCGCAGGACCATAAGCGCGCCAACATGGTGCCCTAGCACCTTGCGATTGCGTGGGCCAGCGGGAACGCGACAAGCGCTGGCTGTTCCGGGCGGCAAGTACCTTCGAATGGCCTCGGTCCATCCAGACCCCGGTTCCGCGTACCGCCGCTGATTCGCACGCCTAGAGTGAGGTTCTGACACGAGAGGTGCATCCGGGGGCGGTGCTCGCTACACCGCCCTTCGGGAATGAAAGCTGACCAACGTCAGCGTTCCGCCCGGGGCAAAGTGAGCGTAGCCCGGCACCCGCACATCCCCTCGCGGTTTCTGAGTGAGAGCGCACCACCATGAGCCTCCGCGATCTGGCGGGAGAGAACCAGGCCAATGCCAGACCCTTCCGCTTTTGTCGTGAAGAACGGGACGAACAGGTTCGCGCTTTCAAGCAAACCCGGGCCATCGTCATCCACCTTGATATCAACCTCGTCAGGCCTCAGCGACCAGCCGACGCGGACGCCACCACCAGTCTCGAGGGCGGCGTCTGCGGCGTTCCGCAGAAGGTTGATCAGGGCCTGCTCAATCTGGTCTACGTCGGCGAACACGTCCACGGGCGTGCTTTCCTCGACGTCGACCATTAGCCGGGTTTCAAAGCCAGCAGCGCGTCGAACCACGGCGTCCACCGCCATGGGTGCTAAGCGTGGCTTCGGCAGCCGCGCGAGGCGCCCGTAGGCGTCCATGAAGCGGCCAAGCGATTCCACACGCGACGCAATGACGGCGAGCCCCCGGCCTACGTCTTCGTCCCAGTCCGCGGGCCGCGGGTGGCGCTTCATCGAGCGTTCCAGACTTCCCGCGATGGAGCGGATCGGCGTAAGCGAGTTGTTCAGCTCATGTCCCATGACGCGAATCAGACGCTGCCAGGCTTCGTGTTCCTCTTGATGGAGCGCCCGGGAGAGATCCGCGAGGACGACGAGAAGATGAACGCGTCCCTCCTGTCGGAATCGGCCTCTCTTCACACCCCAGCGCCCGCTTCCCCCTGGAAGTGCGAGGTCAAGCGTCGGCCGGTCGTCGCTCAGTGCATCGGAGAGCCCGATGTCGGAAGCGGTGCGACCGAGGAGCTGTTCCGCTGGCCGCCCGAGCAGTCGTTCGCCTGCTCTATTCACCAGACGAAGGGCGGGGCCTTCGTCGAACGCGAAGATTGCCACGTCCATTTCCGTCATCACCGTGCGCAGGAGGGCGTTCGCTTCCAGAGTTCCAAGTCTCTGTTCGCGGTAGGACTCCGCGAGTGCATTCACTTCGCCCGTGACTTCGGCGAGCGCGTCCCGACCGTCGACCCGCCCGCGAATCGAAGAATCACCCTCGCGGAGCGCTGAAAGGAGGTTCGCGAGAGTTCGGAGTGAATGCCGTACACGACCACGAACGGCCGCCGCAAACCCCAACCAGGAAGCCACCAGGGCGAGCGTGACTGCCACCTTGACGCCGACCCCTTGAGCCGTTGCGAAGAGAAGCGCCAGCGAGACGACGGTGGCGGGAGCCCCCGCGAGGAGCGCGAATGTAAGGACGTCCCTCTCATGCCCTCCTCTCATCGTGGGGGCAGCGGCAGGGGGGGTCGCGCGCCTCCCACCGCGGAAATGCCGTACCTCTCCAGCCTCCGGTAAAGCGCCCCGCGAGAGAGCCCCAGTGCATTCGCCGCTAGGCTGACGTTGTTCCCGAAGCGTGCGAGGGCCTTGCGGATGAGGTGGGCCTCGACGTCCTCAAGGCTCATGTCGTCGAGGGTCGGGCCCGGCCCGTACGCCGTCCTGAGCCCGAGATCGGCGACCCTGATCTTCTCCCCCGCCGCCATGAGAACCCCGCGCTCCACGGAATGATCCAGCTCGCGGACGTTCCCCGGCCACCGATAAGCCAACATGGCCTGAACCGCTTCAGGCTCGAAACCGGTCACCGCCTTTCGAGTCTTGCTGGCGTGACGTGAGAGAAAGAGGTGTGCGAGGAGGGGGATGTCCTCGTACCTGTCGCGAAGGGGCGGGATGGGAATCTCGACTGTATTGAGGCGGAAAAAAAGATCCTGCCGAAGTCGACCGGACGCGAGGTCCGCTCGGACGTCGGAATTGGTAGCCGAGAAGATCCGTACCGAGACGCGCCGGGTTCGCGACGACCCGACCCGTTCAAATTCGCCGGTCTCGACGACCCGGAGGAGCTTCGGCTGGAGTGAGAGCGGGAGCTCGGCGATTTCATCGAGGAAGAGCGTGCCGCCGTCCGCAAGCTCAAACCGACCAACCCGATCCGACTTCGCGTCGGTAAACGCACCTCGGACGTGCCCGAAGAGCTCGCTCTCGAAGACGCCCTCGGGGAGGCCGCCCACGTTCACCGTCACGAGCGGCTGGTTGTTGGCGCGCGATGCGGCGTGAAGTGCGCGCGCGACGGCTCCCTTTCCGCTCCCGTTTTCGCCGGTGATGAGAACGTTCGCGTCGGAGGGGCCCACGCGAGCGATCAATTCAAGGGCCGGTCGCATCGCCTTGGACTCCGCGAGCAGGTCGGGGCGCCCTCCCTCGCGCAGCAGGCGGTTTTCTAACGCGAGCCTTTCGCCACGCCGAATCGTCCGCGAGAGTTCGGCCTGCGTCTTCAGAATCTGAAGCAGTCGCTCGTTTTCCCAAGGCTTCTGGACGAAGTCACGCGCCCCAAGCCGCATCGCTTCCACGGCCAGCCCCACGCTGCCCCAAGCGGTCATCACGACCACCGGGAGCGTCGGGTCGACGGCGTGAATACTGGCGAGAAGACCCAGTCCTTCGCGCCCAGACGTCGTGTCTCGCGTGTAGTTCAAATCCGCGAGGAGAACGTCGAAGTCGCGCGCTTCGAGCGCCGCGACGACACCGCCCGGCGAGCTGACGGTTTCGATTTCGAAGTCTTCTCCCTTGAGGAGCAGTCGTAGAGCTTCGACGACGTCGTGCTGGTCGTCAGCGATCAAAAGGCGAGCGGGAACGTTCATCGCTTTACAAAGGTTACTCGCGTCGCGTTCATTCGCCCCGGAGCGCGATTGCAGGGTCCACGCGCGTGGCCGGAAGGGCCGGAAGGACGCATGCAGCCCCGGCCATCACAACCAGTAGCGCGACCGTCGCAACGAATACCGAGCCATCTAGCGCGTTCACGCCGAAGAGAAAACTCGACAGGAAGCGGGTAAGGGCTGCGGCGCCCAAGACACCCACGACGGCACCAAGGAGAACGGGAATCATCCCCTGCCAGGCGATCAGGCGCACCACATCTCGTGGGAGTGCACCTAGTGCGAGCCGGATGCCGATCTCGTGTCGTCGTTCACCTACGCCGTGCGCGACGACGCCATAGATTCCGATGCAGGCGAGAAGGATCGCCAGTGCCGCAAACCCAGTCAGGAGGCCTGTCCGGAGTTTCGGCTGGCTCAGGGAAAGGTCCCTCAGCTGTTGCAGGGTCATCACCCCGTGTATGGGCTGAGTTGGATCGACTTCAGCTGCCGCGCGTCTCACCGCAGATGTGAGCGACGAGGGATCGACGCTGCTCTTCAGGACGATCGTCATGAGCGACGCGGTCCGAGCGAAGAGCTTGGAGGCGTTCTGGCCATACGGGACATAGACGGTGGGGCGCGCTTCCTGATCGAGCCCTTGGGACCTCACATCGCCCACGACCCCCACGATCTCGCGCCAATCACCCGGGTCGTTCAGGCTAATTCGCTGACCCACCGGACTTCGGTCCGGGAAGTACCGACGCGCGAGCGCCTGGTTCACGACGGCGACGTCCGGCGCCCCCGGACCATCGAGCGCAGTGAAAGCGCGCCCCTCCTGGACCGGGATCCCCAACACTCCGAAGTAGTCGGCGCTCACGACGCCATACTGGGCGACCCCTTCGGACCCCGTGTCGCGCGAACGCCCCGCCACGAGAAGGCCGGTGGAACCCATTCCGAGACTGAGAGGTATTGAGCTGCCCGCGGCCGCGAGCTTCACGCCGGGTACCACGGCGGTGCGCTCCAGAAGCCGGCGGAAGAAATCTGCTTGCCGCGCCCGGTCGGGATAGCGCGACTGTGGCAGCGCGACCCGATACGTCAGGACGTTAGATGGCTCGAATCCGAGAGCCACGCCCGAAAGGCGTGCGAGGCTCTTGAGAAAGAGGCCTGCCCCCACGACGAGGAGAATGGCGAGCGCCGTCTCGAAGCCAACCAGAAGGGCGCGCGCCGTCCGCCTTTCCCTGCTTGCTGTCGCTCGCCCGCCCTCTTTGAGCCCCTCTGCGGGCAAGTCCCGTGCGGCGTGGAAAGCGGGAAAGAGCCCGAACAGTACGGTGACGGCAATGGCAACGACGAGTGTGAAGAGAAACACTGGGAGCTGAATGCCGACTTCGGGCATCCGCGGGAGATTTGGGTCGGCCGCCCTAAAGGCGGCCAGAGACCAAGTAGCCAGAAGAAGACCGAGTGCACTGCCGGCGGCCGCGAGCAACGCGCTTTCCGTGAGGAGCTGGCGCACCAGTCGAAGCGGGCCCGCACCTAGCGCCGCGCGGATGGCGAATTCCCTCTGTCTCGCGGCCCCGCGCGCTAGAAGGAGGTGCGCGACGTTTGCACATGCGATCAGGAGAACGATGGCGACCGCTGCTCCCAAGGCGAGAAAGGCCGGACGAAACTCACCGACGGAAGCCTCGCGCCAAGGCACGAGGACAGCGGCGAGTGGTGGGTCCTGATGGAAGTCCCGGGACGTCCCCACCATGAGAAGGTCCATCTCGGCCTGAGCGGCCTTGATGGAGATTCCTGGAGCGAGGCGGCCGTATGCACGGAGGTACGTCGTGTTTCGCGCCGAGCGATCGCTGGGCCCGAGGGCGAGCGGCAGGAGAAGGTCCGCACCAACAAAGTGAAATGAAGCGGGCATGACCGCCGCTACGACGTGCGGTTCGCCGTTAAGCAAGATCGTCTTCCCCAACAACGTCGTCTGCCCGCCGAATCGCCGCTGCCAGAGGCCGTCAGTGAGTACCACCGTCTTCGGCGCGCCGGGTCGGTCTTCATCGGGCCCGAAGAACTGACCAGAAGAAGGCGGAATCCCTAGAAGTGGGAAGAGTGAAGCCGACACCTTCGCGCCGACCACTCGCTCCGGCTCGCCCTCGCCGTTCAGCGTGACGCTGATGGTGCTGACGCCGGTGACGTTCGTCAGCGAGGTAAGACGATCCTTCCAGTCGAGAACGTCTGCGGGAGCCACGCCTGACCGTCCTGCCTTTGCATCAGAGCGGAAGATCTGGACGATTCTCTCGGAGTCGGCATAAGGGAGAGGCTTCAGGAGGACGCCGTTGACGACGCTGAACAGGGCCGCATTGGCGCCAATGCCGAGCGCAAGCGTCACGACTGATGCGACGGTAAACCCCGGAGCTCTGCTCAGGGAACGGAGAGCGTAGCGAAGGTCCTGAAGAAGCGCATTCATCGTTCGCACCGGATCGGGGCCGCGCCATCGGCGAAACTCGCGGTACGAATACGCTGAAATCGGAGGTTCACGCCCTGGTTCCCCCGGCCGTCTCCTCGACAATTCGTCCGTCGAAAAGGTGAACCGAACGATCTGCGTAACGAGCGTAGCGGGCGTCGTGCGTGACCATGCAAATCGTCGCGCCGCCCCGGTGGAGTTCCCGGAGGAGGTCCATTACCGCCTCCCCACTCTTTGAGTCGAGATTTCCCGTTGGCTCGTCAGCAAGCAGGACAGCGGGATCGGTGGCGACCGCGCGCGCCACGGCGACGCGCTGCTGTTGACCGCCGGAGAGCTGAGGCGGGTAGTGGTTCGTGCGGTGCGCCATTCCCACACGCTCGAGCGCCTCCATCGCCTTCAACCGGCGCTCCGAAGGCGCCCTGCCCTGATACGTAAGCGGGAGCTCGACATTTTCGAGTACGGTGAGGTCCCCGATCAAATTGAAGCTCTGGAAGACGAAGCCGATCTGCCGGTTTCGAACTCTCGCGCGTTCAGTGAGCGAGAGCGAAGCGACCGGCGTGCCACTCAACCAGTATTGACCCGCCGATGGCGTATCGAGCAGGCCGAGCAATGAGAGTAGCGTCGACTTGCCGCAACCAGACGGCCCGGCGATCGCGAGGTACTCACCCTTCTGGACGTTCAGATGAACGCCCGAGAGGGCATGAGTTTCGAGCTCGTCCGTAAAGAAGACCTTCTTCACGCCCTCGAGCCGAATGAGAGGGGGCTCCGCCGCTCCTTGGGGATCCTGTGTCACGCGTCCCTCCTCATCACTTGAGCGCGATCCTCGGAAAAGCGTCCCAGGCCGAGGTGTCTGAAAGGATCACCCGGTCGCCCTCTTTCAAGCCTTCGACGATCTCCACGTTCGAAACCGAGCTCCTGCCTAGCTTCACTTTGACTCTCTGAGCCTGGCGGCCGTCCGCAATCAAGCGGAAGAGCCCGACGACGCCCTGATCCTGTCCGAGCGAAGGGCGCCCCACGTACAGGATGTCCCCCAGACGTTCAAGCTCGACGGTGCCTTCCACAGAGAGGTCGGGACGAGCACCCTTCGGCAACGGCTCCGTTGGCACGACGTCCACGGTTACGGTGCCGTTCTGCACGGCCGGGTCGATTCGCGAGACGCGCCCAGCAACGATGCCATTGCGCGTGTCAACAGTGGCGGGCAGGCCGATGGTGAGGTCCTTCGCCTGCGTCTCGGCGACCTTCAGCTCGGCCTTCAATCGGTCCTGGTTCGCGACACGCGCGAGATTCATGCCGGGCGTCACGCGCTGGCCGACCGCAACCGACACCTGTTGCAGGGTGCCCGCGATCCCCGCGCGGACATGCAAGGCATCGACCTGGCTACGCTTTAGGAGTGCGAGCGCGTGGAGCTGGGCAACGCGGGCTTCCTGAGCCGCGAGCTGCGCAGAAACCGATTCGGACACTATCGCCAGTCGCCGAGCCTCGAGTTCATTGCGGCGCGCCGCTTCCTCGGCGGTCACGCGCGCCAATTTCACACTCAGATCGGCGAGGAGCCCTTGCCTGAACATCTCCTCGTCGACGTCGGCCTTCAGCTTCGCCTGCCGATTCTCAGATTCAACGCGTGCAGCCGTGGTCCTCTCGTCGATGTTCTGGCGCTCAAGCGACACCTTCAGGTTTCGAAGCTCCGCTTCGGCGGCCTTCATCTGAAGTTCCGCGTCACTCGCCGCGAGCCCCACTTCAGGGTTACTCATTTCGATGATGACCGTACCCGGCGTTACAACGGCACCGGGGAGGATGACGATTCGGTCGACTCGCGCGTCAGTGGTGGCGGGAATCCAAGAGACGTCTTCGGGGACCAGGGTTCCGGGGCCGCGTACCTGGCGGAGCATTGAGCCTCGTTTCACCGTGTCAATCCATAGTGCCGACCTCTCCACCCCGGGGAGTGCCGGCGTGAGCCGCGAGAGCCCCAGTGTGATCAGGCCGATGGCCGCAACGAGCAACGCACCCATTGCCAGGCGTCGCACCCGCACCCCCCGCGGATCTACCTCTCTCGCGATGTCCACCAGTTCCAGCAATAACAACTCGCATGCCACGACGAAGCAGCGGCTAAGAACCTGTGGCTGGACGCGTTGACGCGTTCTTCATTCCTTCCCACTGTCCGAAAGTGGCCACCGGCGTCCGGAAGTGGACACAACTACTACGGCTCTCTGCGAGGCATGCAGCACTGTCTTTCGAAGGTCCTCCGGCACGGCGGGTAGCTCCAGCCATCGGAGGGCCTCGAGGCCAGGCGCGACGGCTTCGCCCGTTCGGCCACGAGGTCTCGGTCCGGGCGCCAGCCCCATTCGACGTTGCACGCTTAGGTAGACGTACCAGCCTTCCCTTTCAGTCACAACCTAGGACACATCGACCACCTCTGCTCTTAGCTGCTTCGCGTCGGAGACCCCGCGAGGAGTCCCGTCGGGCCGTAACCTGAATTGGATCGCCTTCTTACGGCTCGAATGCAGAGAAAGGTCGGTAGTTCGTCCCCGAGATCACTATGGAGGTTGCGCGCGCGGCGTCGGATGGAACAACCTCGAGGCCGTAGGAGCCCGCGCACCCCGAAAACCTAAGGGGCGTCCCTCTGGAAAGGCGTTCCCAGTCGTAGACCCGAAGCCTGAACAAGCATATGGGTACGGGCTTTCCTGAACCGCGGTCGACGGCGTCATCCCAGACGCATTCGTAAAGGCACTTCGCGTTTCTCGTCAAGACGGAATCAACCCTCCCGACGGCCGCGTTGTTCTTCAGCGTAGCCACAGCTCGCTTGAACATCTCCGGGTCGTCGACCGCGAACGGCGTACCGTCCCTGATGATGCCGGCCATGATCGGGCCCATCACCACGCGTGGCGATGCTTCTGGCAGAAAGGAGCGGTAAAGCGCCGAATGGAAGCCGCGCACCCAGCGCCAGATGAAGCCCTTGAGATCGTCGCTCACTGCCCCGAGGCCTGGCGGTAGCTCCGACGGCGCGGAGAGCTTCGCTCTTCTCTTTGCTGCGGGCCGGGAGTGGCCCTGGAGAAGCTCGACCAGTTCCCCCATGACCTGGTCCGCTCCTGACTGGTTTTCGTTGCAAGACTTATGCGCTGGCAGGATGAGCGGCGGCGTGCGATCCGACGGCAGGAAAAGCGAATTCGGGGGAACGTGCTCGCGCGTCCAAGTCTTGTCGCCTCCCTTGGAGCCAATCGGAAGGCCGCAAAGGTAGCAGAAGGAAATCGTCTGCAAGGGCCGAAAATCTGCCTGCGCTCCCAGCCGAATCGACATCTTCAGGCGGTTCGAAGCGAGAACTTTCGCCTCAATGTGGCGAGAATCCGAGTTTGCGGCGGCGCCGCTTCATCAGCTCGGCATAGTCGTCGATGGAGAATGACTCAAGAAGTTCGGAGAACGTCGCGAAGCGGGCCTGCTGCACACGGTCGCCGAATACCTCCCGGAACCGCGGGAGAAGGTCCTGGGCACTCGGGTCGATTATCAGAACTTCTCTCGCAGTCAATCGCGCGGCGCTCGCTCGCAGGAGGTTGCGAAGCGTGCTGTCGGAGGGGTGCAGGGAAAACCCGGCGAAGATGATTCGGTCAGCGGTCGTGAGCGCCTCGCCGGCGCGGCGCCAGATCGAGCTGATCGCTGGGTTCGCATAAATCTTTTCATACGTCGGCGGCACGATCACCGGTTCGCAGTTCGATCTCCCGCACGCCGAACACTTCTTCCAGCCGTCCATCGCAGCTTCAGCGCCGAACTTGAAGAGAGAGTCGAGGCTATAGGTCTCGCAATCTACGCACCTGGCCCAGCCGATTGATCCGTGTAGCTTCAGCAGGGGGAGCGACTGGCGTTCATTGCCCAGCCGTTTGAGCTGCCACCGTTCGGAGTCGGGCGCCAGCTTCATGCCCTCCACGCCGTAGTCGATCCATCCCCGACATGAGATGTCGACTGGGTCCCCCGGCCCATATGTGATGAGGCTATCCATGTTGGCCAACACACACTCGATCAGGGCGTCGTAGTTGGTGGTCACCAGCGTTGAACCGGACTCCTGCGCTTCATAGAGGAGCGTTTCGAGCCCCTGGGGGTGATGGTCGACGAACGCCTGCAGCGTGCCGAGCCGCCTAAATAGTGCGATCTGCAGGTTGTGCGCCTCGTTCCCGTGCCCCGGCTGACCGTACACAGCGGACAGCGCATCTTCCAGCCGGAGCGCCCCAAACCCTGCCGGCAGCCGCCCCGTCGAAATGTCCTCGGAAAGCTGCTTGATCGCCGCCGGCGGGGGATCCCCATCCGGGTAGTTCGAGTGATCCAGGAGGTGGTCGACCGTAAGCTCGGAAGCGAGCGGCATCGAGGGCAGGATTGACTTGGACGCACCCGCGCCGAGGAAGTAGACGGTGCTCATCGATTACTCTTCAAGAAACCTCGTTAGTGGGGCGCCTACCGATGCGAGGCAGTGAGGGGCGAAGTGGATTCTAAGGAACGCGCGTTGATCACGGGTCTGCTCGGCCGGGTCCAGGCCCTGGAGTTCGATGAGCACCACGCTCTGAGCCTACTGATTCTGCTCCGGCGCCACGCGGCGTCGAAGGCACCGCTGGCCGCGGAGCTCGGCGACTTCGTCGCACACCGCGAGCGAGACCGTGGCCTTCTGCTTCGTTTCTTGAAGCAGGTCCAGGGAGCGTTACTACCCGGCGGACAGGCACCGACTCACTACGACACGCCGGTGAGTGTTCCCGTTCTTCACGATCAACTGAACGCGCTCTTCGCGGAGCTCTCGATGTCTCCGATCCGCTTCGAGCATGCAGAGTGCCTGGCCCTGGTCGTCGCGGCGCTCCTCGACCGCGTGGAATTCCCGGTTCACGGGGCGCGGAGATCGAGGTTGCTCTTCGGATTTAATGCTCAGTTTGCTGGCCTGTTCGGCGAGGTCCCCCTTCTTTCAGCCATCGTCGCATTCCCCGTCATGGCGGTCCGCAACCGTTTCTTCGAATCCCCGTTCGATGACCCCGAAACCTACTGGTTCCCTGACCGCCGCTTCACCGTTTCAGCGGCATGCCACGACGGAACCGTCGGCTTCGCACAGAGCCCAGCGCTATGAGCTGGATCAGCGAGGGGGATCGTGACTGCCTCTATCTCTGGGAACTACCCGGACTCGCTTGGAGCGGGGCCTTCTTACGCCTCGCGGAGGAGTTTGGAGTAAAGCCGCCGGAGAGTCCGGCATTTCACGACATCGTTCGGATGGGATGGCTCATTCCACGGCGTCGCGTGAGGCTCCCGGAATCAGTCGTTCGGGCGATCCACGGTGAGCTCAGCCTGGATAACGTGCCCGAAGCCGACCACTGGGCTCTTCACCTTTGGAACCGCTGCCGTAGCTTCTTCCCGGAGCATGTCAATGATGTCGCGGTCGCCTTCACGGGTAGCTGGTACCGCCCCCCACTAGAGCTTGACGGTGACGACCTTGCCCGATCCGTTCAGGAAAACACCATCCCGGCCGACACGGAAGAAACGAGCCGGCCTTTGGTTCGGCTGAAACGGGGAGATGAGGTTCCTGCGTGGCTCGACTTCTTCGCATTCTGGCAGGTTTATGAGCTCGTGGAGATCCTCGGCTCTAGCCGCCTCTTTGCGCCCGTCCGTAACACCCCCAACGCGCGTGCCGATCTGGAACAGGTGGTGGCGCGTTTCGACTGGTTTAAGGGGGTCTCCGATGGTCGTATCAAGGCTGTCACCGAAACGTGGCAGCGACGAGCGCCGGTGTTCGAGTGGGTCGGCAGGTATCGCACCCTTCTCGGCATTTGGCTCGGGAGAAAAGGGTCGCGCGACGACATGACCGCCGCCGCAAACGCGCTCGCATCAGACCTTGGGCTGAGCGCCGATGCAATGAGGGTAGGGATCAGAGACACGCTGCTCATTCTTTGGAACGACATCGACTGGAGAAACGGCTGGGAGGACTTGCCGGATGCGGCCTTGGAACGGCTGAGGCAAGACATCTACTGGGCAGTCCAGTTTCTCGGGCAAGTGACGGGTGATGCCATTGACCTCGACGACGCGTTCTGGAGCCCACCAGACCGAATGGCCAGGGAGTGGGCGGCGCTCCCCGACGTCCTGTCATTCGAATGGCACGAAGCGAAGGAGAGCTTTACCCGAAACGCTCTCCACTACCTCGAGGCATTCAACAAGGCCTCCTCGCCCGGGGGCTCATTCGATGAAGCGGCCCTCGCCAAGCAAGCGGAACGAATGAACGCCTCGGTGCCCTTCCGTCGCTTCATGCTCGCGTTTTTTCGTTTGCATCAACATGTTGGCGGGGCGATCAACAGGTCGACACGGATTCAGCTCCAGGAAGAGACGCCGATCGATTTTCTCCTGCTCTGCGCCCTGTTCGCGGAGAAGGTCGTTGGCGAGGCGTATCTCGCGAAGAATCGGGGGGCGGCCCTCCCGAGGTTCAACAAGCTCGTCCACTGGCTCTCGGGTGAGGTGGAGACTGCGAAGGGTCTGAATGGGCTCCGAACGAAGGTTGCGAGTCGGCTGAAATCCGGCGAGACGGAGCTCTACGACCTTCCTCAAACGCGTCGAATCCCCTTCAATGTCCCGACGGCGAGCTCTGAAGAAGCGATCGTTGAAGAGGCCTTCGTGAACTTCGCCAAGATCCGAAACTACGCGGCGCACCATGATGTCCTCGATTTCGAGCTTATTCACACCCCGGCCGCGGTGCACGTCTTGGAATCGCTGCTGCTCGTGGTTCTGTTGACCTGATGGTTAGGGGAAGCAGCGCCGCCCTCACACGAGCGGCTTTACTTCTCCGCTGGGTCTGATGATCTTCACGAACGGCGGCGTCTGCTTGCGCACCGCTCGCACGATCCGAGCGAGACCCTTCGCGAACGCCTCGATCTGCGTTGCCGACGACATGGTGGCGCTCGAAAAGTAGAAGGCGCGCACCTTCGCGCGCTTAAGGGCATCTAGCTCATCTGGCTTCCGGCTCTGCCGGCGATCCGACGAGATGAGAACCCATCCGCTGCGCCCCACGTCAGGCAGCCACTCGAGGTCGGGCGCGCCGCGAGCGAATTCCGTGCGGCTTCTCTTAACGTCGAGCCCGAGCCCTTGGAGTGCAGACGCAAGATCGTCCCCGTCGACGTTCGCGTCGAGGAAGAAGGGCGGCAGCCCCGAGGTATCAGGCCGCTTTCCGCTTCGCCCGCTGCTCGAACGCGACCGCTTGCTCGACTTGATCTTTCGTGAGGTCAAGGTCTTTTGAAACAGCTTCGACGCTGTCGCCCGCCGCAACTCTCCCGCTGATGATTTCCGTACGCACCCGCGTCCCGGTCACAACGGGGTGACCGAAGGCGATTCGCGGGTCCACGGCAATCGGCCTTTCCGTGTCCGAGATCACCACGGGGAAAAAGCGAACGGGCCCGGTCGCGTCACGCTCGATTCGTTTGAGGTGTGACTCGATGAGCTTCTCAATCAGGATCTGCTCGGGTCGGTTCAGGTCGATCAGCTTGCCGAACTTCCGGACGAAGAGATCAACGCCGTCCGTCAGAAAGTCGACGAATGCGAGGGGATGAGGCTGGGAGTGGTAGCCCGGCAGCACCTCAAGGGCCTTGCGGATCTGCTGCATCGTGAGATCGTGCTCCCGCCGAAGAGCCCGCAGGAACTGTGCTTCCATCAGGTTGATGAAGGACAGCATGGCGTTAGCAGGCTCGGGAAGCTCGAGGAGCGCGTCGGCGCGCTTCTGACCAGCCTGGACAGGGTACTTTCGCCCGAGAGCCCAGGTTCGTAGCGTCGCGGGGTTGAGGTCGAGGCAGAGCGCAGCCTCACGAATCCCATAGAAGGGAATGTCGCGCGGATCTCGACCTCCGTAGATGTCGTCTCTGGCGGGCGTAACTAGCGGCAGCCCCATGGGCGGATTATGACCCACTGACTTGAGGCCGTCTGCCACGACCGGGATGAGCCCAGGGCTGGCCCCAGCGTCGCTTCTCCCGCTTCCGGGGGCTACCGCCGGGCTTGACATATTACAGAAAATATCTGTAATTTTGTTCCGCACGATGTGGAGTTCTACTGTTCCCCGCCGGGCTCAATTGCCGCTTGACACGATTCATGCAGAAGCGCCCCAGCGGGCAGGAAACGCACCGTGGCCTGGTTGATGAGGCGAAACGACCGCGGGGGCGGGTGGTACGTCTGCTTCCATACGGCGGGCGGGAAGGAAGTCCGACGGGCGGCCGGAAAGTCACGCCGAACAGCCGAGCGGATCAAGGCGAAGATCGAGACCCAGCTACGCGAAAGCAAGTTCTTCAACCGCGACCAGACATCGACGTGGACGCTTGAGCAGCTATCGGCTCTCTACCTCGAGCGTCTGGCCCGGCTTCGGCCGCGGTCGGCGCGGTGGCGGCGAGAGATGTACAGGCAGGTGCTCCGAGCCCTCGGCAGTGAGCTCCTCATCGAGGAAATCGAACTATCCACGCTTGACGCTTACGTGGAGAGACGGCGCGGGGAAGGAAAAGCGCCTTCGACGATCAATAGGGAACTGTCGGTCCTGCGCCATTCTCTGCATCTCGCGGCGCGCTGGAAGACGGAAACGAATCTCTCCCGCTACAGGCTCGCGGACTGGGAGCCGCTGCGTGAATCTCAGGACGCGCGCCAGGCCGTGTTCCTGACGGCCGAGCAGGTTGCGCGCGTGCTTGGCGCGGCCCACGGACGCGCGGCGGGAGGTGGACTGAACGAACGCCAGGGCGAGGCCGTGATCCGGCTCGCACTCGAGACCGGTGCGCGGCTCGGGGAAGTCCTAGGTCTCTCCTGGGCTGATCTGGATTCCAAAGGCGTGACCCGGATTCGAACCGAGAAGAATGGTCCGGACCGGTGGGTCCAGCTCAATGAGTCGACCGTGCAGCTCCTCGAGTCGTTCCGCGATCAGCGAAACGGGAGCGGCCTCATCTTCCCGAGCGCGCTGACGGGCGCACAGCGTGTAGATATCCGCCGCTTCTGGCACGCGGTTCGGAAGATCGCGAACGTCGAGCACATCCGCTTTCACGATCTCCGGCACACCGCGGCCTCCGAGATGCTTCGTCGCGGCTTCCTGCTGCGTGAGGTGCAGTACGTCCTGGGCCATTCTTCGGCCCGGATGACGGAGCGATATGCTCACTTCGCTCCGACGTTCAAGGCGCCGAAAGCTCTGTCCTGGGCGGTACCGTAAACGGTCAGGGGTTCCTGTCTCGGCTGCGCGCTGAGACGCTCGAAAGACCCCGCGTTTTCGGGCCAAACACCCCCGTTGTCCTTTATCGCACTCAGGAGGTCGTCAGTTCGATCCTGATCAGCTCCACCACTTTACGTAGCTTCCGAGAGCTCCGGTACAGCAAACGGTAACGGGTCGCGTGCTTGCGGTTTGGACCGGTTTCCGCTGAACTGAGAGCCATGAAAAGCACGAAAACGAAGGCCGAGCCGCGTACGACGCGTGGCTCGCGTGACCTGAAGACCGCGCTCAAGAGAGCGGCCGCCGCGCTCGAGAAGGCGGCCATGGCCGCGCCCCGGACCCGCGGCTCTCGCGACCTGAAGGTAGAGATCGAGCGCGCGAAGAAGGCCGTCAAGAAGGCCACGGCGATTGCGCGGACGACACGCGGCTCTCGCGACCTGAAGAGCTGAGCCGACTCCCCCTCTCTCATGGCCCGCTGGTCACGGCGCGTGCGAGGTGCAAGCGTGCGTGAGCGCACCCTCGCGCACGCGCCGTGCCCGCTAGCGACTCGACAGGAGGCTTCGCCGACGCCGAGGACAGGCCCGAAGAGCACGGCCGGAGACAACGCCCCCGGCGGCTCCGGCGAGAGGGGCTGGTGGCGCCGGCCGCGGCGGCAGCGCGCGTGCCGGGCCCCTCTTCCCCGGCCCTTCTCCCGACACGCGCGCTGCAAACGCCGCTTGCCGATAAACGCGTTTATCGGCTCCGGTGCTTTTCATTTCCCGGCCGCGCGTGCGCGGCCGGGGGCACCCCTCTCGCCTCCGGGCGTCGCTTCGCTCGGCCGTTTACATAACGTGGCGCTATGTAAACCCGCCGGGGGCATTAAGGCGCGCGCGAATAGCGCGAGCTGCTTGAAGGCCTGTCATTGCGCGTGCTTTCTTCGCGCGCGTGCGTTTGCGGTCCTCGACGGGGCTGCGGTCCTCAACCCACGCGCGCGGCACGCTCGTGCCAGGCCGGGAGAGCGCGCGGGGCACGAAGGCACCGCGCGCGGCCTCCGGCCGCGCGCCGGAGGCGCGCAGCGCGCGAAATCTCTGGTGCTCCGGGGCGCGGCGCGAACCGTGCCGCGCGCAGGATCGAGGACGCGCAGGGACGAGAACCGCAGATGCCGCGCGCGAAGCGACGCACGGAGCGTGACGCGCCTACAGCGCCCGCGCCGAAGGCGCGCGCGAAAATTCTTCGCGCCGCTTCTCGAAGCCACGGATCTCGAGGAGGCCCCGGCGCCAAGCCCCCGCGCGCGCGAGTTGCTGCGCGCTACGGCGCGCAGCCTCAGCACATAGCGCTCGCGTTATGTGAAGGGCGCGAAGCGCCCCGGAGGCGTGCGGGGTGCCCCCGCGAAACGAAGTGAAGCGGGAAATGAAAGTGCCGGGGACGGTAATAGGCCATTACCGGCCAGCGGCCGCGCGCGCAGCGCGTGGATGCAGCGCGCGTGACGGGCAGGGGAACGTGGGGCCCCGCCCGGCGCGCGCGCCGCAGAGCGCCCGGCGCCAACGCCCCGCACGCCGGAGCTCGCGCGCGCGGGGCGGATGGTGCGCCGGGTACGCCGAGAGGAAAGCCGATCAGCGCGGAGCAGTCGAGAGCCGGGAGCGCGGCGCGCCGCTTGCGCGAGAGCGCGACGACCGAGCACGTGTACTCGCGCGCGTAGGTGGTCGCGCGCGAGCCGCAGCAAGCGGCGTGACGTCGCGGGCCGTCAGCGAGGGAAGTGCACTCCAAGCCGAGGCATCACGAATCAGGCGCCGCGACTCTTCGCCCGGCGCTCGGCCAGCGCATCGATGATCTTGAAGACGGCCTTCTGGTCGTGCGGAGGCAGCTCGTTGAGTCGCTTGAGATGTTTCTGCCGCTGCACGCTCGTCGCGGGCGCCGCTCCCCCGCTGCGCTCCGGCGCCTTCTTGCGGCCGAGAAGAATGTCGGTCGAAACGTCGAGCGCGTCGGCGATCGCGACGAGGAGCTCGGGTGGCGGGGAAACTCCGCGCACCTCGTAATAGGTGATCGTCTGCTGCGGCACGCCAATCTTCTTGGCGAGCTCGGCCTGCGTCAGACCCTTCGCGATCCGGAAGCGCCGAATCCGGTCCCCGAGCGTCTCAGTATTGCCTGATTTCTTCTTCCGTTTCCGCGCCATTACCGCCGAGTTTAGGAGTGCTTCGGCAACACAAAGGCTAGCCGGGTTTGCCAGATTACATAAGACTTGTGTAATCACGGAGGCATCATCGGTACAGCAGGCGGTCAGGGGTATTTGCCCTAGGAAACGTGCTCACCCACTCGTAAGGCCTCGCTTTTTGGGGGAAAATGCTCGTGTCAGCCTTTATCGCACTCAGGAGGTCGTCAGTTCGATCCTGATCAGCTCCACCACTTTAGATGCCTCCCTCGCGCGACAGGACCGTCGCAACCTCAGGCCGGTTGGCTCGTCGCGGGCGGGGCGACGCCCTTGATGAGCAGCCACAGCGCGAGCACGACCTGGAATACGAGCGCCGGCAGCCATTGGATGTATCCGGTCAGCGGCCCTGTGGAGAAACCGGCGAGCTGCAGGGGCAGTACCACAGCGAGAAGGCCCGAGGCGACCACGCCCAGCCATGCGATCGAGGCGGGCACCATCCGTCCCCGCAGGAGGAGACAGGAAAAGATCAAACTCCCGACGGCAAAGAAGATCGCACCGATGGGGACGCTCGGGCCCGGCATCAGCAGAACGGCGCGCAGCGCATTCGTTGTCGGGACGTCCGGGGCACCCGTCCCGACCCCTGCCCTCGCCAGCCACAACATTCCCAGATAGCTCGGGATGTTGAGCGTACCGAGAATGCCTTCGGCGACGCGACAGGCCAGGGCCAGCATGGCGAGCTCGTGGTTCTCGTCGCGCGTGATCCCGTACAGCGTCACGGCGAGCACGAGAGCCGAGAGGCATTCGAGCAGCACGATCAAAATGGTCAGGCGCACGTTTGTCGCGTACTGGCCGATGCGCGCGAGTTTCGCGGCATCGTCGCCGACGCCCCTCGCCTGGTGCATCAGGAGCTCACTGCAGATACCGATCGCTGCGTAGAAGAGGTACGTGAATCCGGCGATTCTTGCGTTTGCGGTGCGCGTCATGTCAGTTCGCCCGGGCCGTATCGGTCGCAGCTCCGACGGGTCGTAATCCCCTCAGCAGGAGCCATACGCCCATCGTCAGCTCGAAGAAGAAGATCGGAGCTCCATAAATCCCGACGCCGACGACCTTCGCGAGCTCGGGAAAAATGATGAACGAGAATGCGCACGCTCCCATCAGAAAGGACGCGACGATTCCCCATGCCGCCAAGGGTCTTGGGATGAAGCGCGACTCGAACCACAGGTAGCAGAAGGCGGTGCTTCGCAGCCCGGCGAGCACCAGGCCCACGTTATACGCAGAGCCATGCGCACCGACCGACAGCCGCGCCAGGGCCTGCAACCGGTCCGCTTCGAATGCATGCAGGTAGTCCGCGCCGCTCAGGATCCGCAAGACGTCGAAGTCGCTGAGCGTGACGAAGACCAGCGTTGCGGTCTCGATCAGCCCCCAGCCCGTGGCCACCAAAGCGACACTTCGATTGACCGGCATGAGGACGACGTAAAGACCCATGATCAAGACGACATCGAGCGCGAAGACAGCGAGATTGCTGGCGGTGCCCAGACGAAAGAGCCGTTCGTGCGCCACGATGTTCTGCGCCGTTTGGGCGACGTTACCGAAAGCGATGAGTTGGCTGCGTACGTAGAACTCGGCGAAGATCGCCGGTGGCAGGGCAAGCAGATAGGACAGTCCCACGACCGTCGCTGCTTTACGCCGTGTTTCGTCGATCGTGGCGATCGTCATTCCGCTTCCCCCGCTGTCCCGGCGTCGCAAGACTATTTGTTCGGCTCTGACGCGCTCTTCGGCTCGGGCGTTTTCTTCGGCTCGGGCATGAGCCCAGGCTCGCTGCTCGGAGGAACGATGTTCTTCATCCGCAGGTAGACGATGAGGTTGCCGTAGTGCTCCACACCGTGGAGGGCGTTGGCCGTCAGGACGTCGCGCTTCGGCATGTCGCCGTGGAAGAGCTTCACCGTTTCCGCGCCCGACGCCTCGTTCAGACTGTCGTAGGCCTTGTCGCAATAGGCGAAGGCGCCCTTGAGCGCCGCGACGAGATCGGCCTTCGAGGACTTGGTCTTTTCGATCTTGAGCCCGGGATTCTTCTCTCCGAGAACGACAGAACAGAAGTAGTACTGCGAATCGGCGACGTGGCCGACGATCTCTCCGAAGCTGCGGACGGATTCCACGGGCTTGAAGCCGTAGCTCTCCTCGGGCATCTTCTCGGCCGAGCCGAGGAGGGTCTTCTTCACGAATCCGTACGCCTCCTTGAGGAATGCGTTGGGCGACGAGACCTCGGTCGGTTTGGCGGTCGCGGTGGCCGGACGATCGTCCGCGAACGCGGCTGCGGCCGGCGCGAGAAGACAGATCAACAGTGTCGGTAGAAGTGGTCGCATGAGTTTCTCCTCCTGTTTGGAGACTTAGGTAACGGCGCCCGAGACGCGCATGTGCATCAGATGGGTTCTCGAGAGCGGCGCAGCCGCACCGCCGCCGCGAGGCATGCCGCCGTGAGCGCCAGCCCGAGCCACAGATCGGGCGTGCTCAGAAATCTCGCCGGATCGAGCTGCGAGAGCTGATCGAGGGTCATGTCGAAACCGCGCTGCGGCTTGAAGACGAACGCCTCCTCCATGGCGCCCATCACGCGGTACTTCAGCAGGGACACGAAATACGACGTGTGAAACGCGGCCCTCTCTGCGGCTGATACCGCGAGCACCGGGAGAACGGCCCAGAGAAAGGGTGCCCGTCGCGCCCAGGCCGAAACCAGCAACAGCCAGCCGTAAATCGGCGCGAACCAGAGCACGTGCACGGTCAATCCGTAGAGGGTGACCAGAGGGTCCTGGAAGAAGCGGACCTCGGCCCACAACCTGGCGGGGCTCATGCCGTTTACCAGCAGCCAGCATGATCGGCGCCGGAGCCAGGGAGAAGGGCCTGACCACCGCGGCGTGCTGCTTCGCCACGTCGAGCGTCTCGATGTTCCTCATCCTGCGCGGGAGACCGATCACGCTGATCAAAGTGCCGAACAGGACGAAGGCGGTGACGACGAGCGGTGCGATGTAGAGGAATCGGCTCTCCCACAGTTCGCGGCGCACGGACCAGGACATCGGCCGGGTCATCCGACCGCTCCTCGGGCCCGTCGGCTTTCGTCGCCCATGACGGCCACGAACAGATCGGCGATGCTCGGCGTTCGCACGTCGCCGAGAGCAGCGAGTCGCGTGCGGTCGGCGCCATCGAAGAGGAGGATGGTGCGCCCGAACACATGGCGCTCGTGAATCGGCTCGAGCGCACGTGCCGCGGCGACAAGCTCCGGATGCACCATCACTTCCAGATAGCGCGACCCGAACTCCTCCATGCTGCACGCGAGCACGATGCGGCCGCGATCGATGAACATGAGGTCGGTGAGGACGTCCTGGATCTCTTCGACCTGATGTGTGGTGACCACGATGGTGCGGCTGCTATCGAAATAGTCGTTCAGCAGCGAGTCGTAGAACTGTTTGCGAAAGAGAATGTCCAGGCCGAGAGTCGGCTCGTCCAGCACCATCAACCTCGCGTCGATGGCCATGACCAGCGCGAGGTGCAGCTGGGCCACCATCCCCTTCGACAATTCCCTGACCCTTCGTGCGCGCCCGACGGCCGTCTTCGCGAGGAACCCCTCCGCCTTCGCGCGGTCGAAACGAGGATGCACGCCCGCGACGTAATCGAGCGCGTGCGAAACGCGGAGCCAGCGCGGCAACACGGCGACATCGGCGATGAAAGAAACGTCACGCACGAGCTGATCGCGCTCGGCCCAGGGATCGCGCCCGAGCACCCGCAGCTCTCCCTGGTAGGGCGTGAGGCCGAGAATCGCGTTGAGCGCGGTGGTCTTGCCTGCGCCGTTGGGGCCGATGAGCCCGAGGATGCGACCTTCTTGGACGCATAAGTCGAGTCCGTCCAGAGCGACGGTCGTGCCGAAGGATTTGCGAAGGCCGCGCGCCTCGATGCATGCCATCGCTTCAGCGCCCCTTCTCCGGGGCGTCCGACGTCCCGGTCCTCGAGGCGGCTTTCAGCAGCTCTTCGGGTGTCAGGCCGAGCCGCTGGATCGTTGCGTAGACCCGGGGCCATTGTTCCGAAAGAAACTTCTCGCGTTCGCCCTTGAGCAGCAGGTCGCGCGCGCCCGGCTTGACGAACATGCCGCGGCCTCGCTTCGTCTCGACGAGCTCCTCGTCGACCAGCTGTTGATAGCCCTTCAGAACCGTGATCGGATTGATCCGATAGTCGGCCGCGACATTGCGAACGGACGGCAGCGGATCGCCGTCCTTCAGCACGCCGTCAAGAATCATGGCGACCACGCGATCGCGAAGCTGGCGGTAAATCGGCTGACTGTCGTTCCACTCTCGATCCACTCTGGTGAGGTAGTTAACTATAACACCAGTGCAGATGCAAGCTCTTTCTCAGAGCTTTAAACGAGCGGCCAACCCTGGTAGCAGCAGTGGTTACGGGTTCTGCACCGTCACTTGAAAACGCCGCAGCCAACCCGACTTCCGGAGTTTCCGGCAGGCTGCGACTTCAGATCATCTTGCTTCTCGTGGACGACGATGCTCCGGCCGACGACGGAGTTCGGGCCAGCCGCCACCGTGAGCATTTTCGTCATGATGACGAGGTGTCCGTTGCCGCTCTCGGCGACGGTCATGTTCCCGAAATCGCCGGCGTGATGCACGGGAGCGTCGGGAGCCCCATGCGCGGCATGCGTCGGGTTGAAATGGCCGCCGGCCGACGCAGCATCGGGCGCAGAGCAGTCGCCCTTTTCGTGGATGTGCACGGCGTGCACTCCGGGTGTCGCGCGCGAGACTTCGATCGCGATCTCGACGCCGCCATCCTTCTCCGTCGCGATGGCGGACCCTGTCATGGCGCTGCCGGACTTAGGCTCGATCGTCGCACGGCTGGATGGCGTTTCGGCCACGGCGATGCCGGCGATGAGCAATCCTGAGAACGCGAGAAAAAGGAATCGACCGTTCTTGAGAATCAACATCCGGCCCTCCGTCTTGGAGCTCGCGAGACGCAAAGGTCTTTCGACTTATTTACCGCCCACGGCCCTTTCGCCGAATCCCGAGCAATGAGCGGGCCACCGACTTTTCCACGAGAAACGACACGCAGCTTGTAAGGATTGCCGCGGCGGAGGGAACTGCGGCACGCTGGTTGCGAGCCCAGCGAGTTGACGCGCAAGCGCCGTTCGAGAGGCGGAATGACCGTCCAACACACCCTGCTGCGGAAGAAAATTCTCCACGTCCTTGTCGACACGGTCGACCGCTTCGTCCTCCATCAGGACGCGACGCAGGCGGGCGCCTTGGCGTTTTTCACTCTCTTTTCTCTCGCGCCGGTCCTCCTGGTGGTCGTGGCCGTGGCCGGTTCCGTCTTCGGACAGGACGCGGTGCGCGGTCAGATCGTGAATCAGTTCCAGGGGCTGATGGGGGGTGAGGCCGCGCGCGCGATCCAGGCGATTCTCAAGGTAGCGGCCAACCCGACGTCGGAGCGCGACTGGGCCAAGATCGCCGGCTTCGTCCTCCTCGCGATCGGGACGACCGCCGTCTTCGTTCAGCTGCAGGAGGCGCTCAACCGGGTGTGGGACGTGGCGCCGCATCCCGGCCCCATCGTCCGCACGCTGCTGAAGAAGCGCTTCGTCTCGTTCGCTCTCGTCCTCGCGATCGGTTTTCTGCTCCTCGTGTCGCTCGCCGTCGCGGCGATGATGGGCGCCGCGGAAGGCTGGCTCCAGAAGCGCTACTCCTTTCCGCTCGCGACGATCGCGGCGGCGAACGAGGTGCTCTCGTTCTTGGTTCTCGTCATCCTGATCGCGCTCATCTACAGGATCCTCCCCGACGCGGAGATCTCGTGGCGGGAGGTGGTGGTCGGAGCGGTCATTACGGCGACTCTCTTCTCGGTCGGGAAGTACCTGATCGGGCTCTACCTGGGACGCACGACGGTGGCCTCGCCCTACGGCGCGGCCGGCTCCGTGGTCGTGATCCTGCTCTGGGTCTATTACGCTGCCCTGATCCTCCTCCTCGGCGCGGAGATGACGCGCGCCTTCACGGCGGTCGTCGAGCACAAGGGCGTGGAGCCAGAGCCTGGCGCCCGGAAGGTCGAGGCGACGATGCCGGCGACTCCCACGACAGCCAAGGCGAAGACGAACGCGAAGGTGCACGAGGAATGAGGGCCGGCGCGTCCCTGGTGGCAGCCGCCGGGATCCTGCTGCTGTCGCGGATCGGTTCTGCTGCCGAGAGGGCGAAGCTGCGCGTCGAGGTCGAGGGGCTCGGCGGGTTCGTCAGGAGCTACCTCGCGAGCGGCGATCTGAAGAAGAACGTCCTCTCGGTCCTCTCGATCTGGGACGAAAAGGGCGACAAGAACCTTACGGAGCGCCGCATCCGGAAGCTGCACGAGCAGGCGCCCGACGAGATCCGGCGGGCGCTCCAGCCGTTCGGGTACTACGAACCGTCCATCGACTCTTCGCTCCGACGCGACGGCGACACGTGGGTCGCGCGCTACGTCATCGACCCGGGCCTCGAGCTCACGTACACGAGCGTCGACTTCGCGATCGCGGGGGAAGGGGCCGAGCACCCGGTCTTGCGCGGCCTGGCCGAGTCGCTGCCGATCCGCCAAGGCGCGGTCGTGAATCACCCGCAGTGGGAGGCGATCAAGAAGAGCTTCGAGAACGCCGCCGGCGAGAACGGGTTCGCGAACAGCGGCTGGAACGTCCACAAGATCGAGGTGGACGTCGACAAACATACCGCCGTCGCGACGCTCCATTTCGACACGGGACCGCGCTTTTTCTTCGGGCCCGCGCGCTTCCATCAGGACATCCTCGACGAGGACATCCTGCGAGGCTACGTGACCTGGCAAGAGGGGGACCCGCTGAACCTGACGGAGCTCCTGAAGCTGCAGGGCGCGCTGTCCGACTCCCCCTATTTCCGCCGGGTCGAGGTGGAGGCCCGCCGCGAGGACGCCGTCGACCGGCGCGTGCCGATCGATGTGAACCTCGCGCCCGCGCCGCCGCACCGGTACACGTTCGGGCTCGGCCTCGGAACCGACACCGGCCCGCGCGCGAGCGCCGGGTTCGAGCTGCGCCGGATCAATCGCAGAGGGCATCACGCGCAGGCGGAGGGGAAGCTGTCGGGAATCGAGAAGAGCCTGGCGACGAAGTATCTGATCCCCGGCCCGTACCCGCGGACCGACGTCCTCGCCTTCACGCTCGCCTATGCCGATCTCACCCCGAAGACGAGCAAGAGCAGGACCCTGCTTCTGGGGCCGAGCCTCGCCCGCTCCCGCGGCCGCTGGCGCGAGACGTTCTCGCTGACGTTCCAGCGTCAGACCTTCACGGTCGGGGTCGACGGCGGCACGTCGTACCTGACGATCCCGGAAGCGAACTGGGCGCGGGTCGTGGCCGACGACCGGATCCTGACGCGGAACGGGCATCGGCTCGAGGTCGACGCGCGAGGGGCGGTGCACAACGTCCTTTCGAACGCCACGTTCTTCCAGCTCACGACGCGCGGGAAGATCATTCGCAGCCTCGGCCCGAAGACGCGCGTTCTGGCGCGCGGGGAGCTCGGCATCCTCGCGACCTCCGACTTCCGCATCCTGCCTCCGTCCGTCCGCTTTTTCGCCGGAGGCGACGAGAGCGTGCGCGGCTACTCGTTCAACGCGCTCGGCAGCCCGGACGAGAAAGGGAACGTCATCGGCGGGCGCTTCCTCCGTGTCGTCAGCGTCGAGATGGACCACCGGATCATCGAGAAGTGGGGCGGCATCGCGGCGGCCGTCTTCTTCGACACCGGAAACGCGACGATTCCATTCTCGGGCCCGTGGAAGCAGGGCGCCGGCTTCGGTCTGCGCTGGCGCTCCCCGGTCGGCGTCGTCCGGGCCGACATGGCATTCGCGGTCAGCGAGCCGGGCCGGCCGATCAAGTTCCACCTCAACATCGGGCCGGACCTGTGAAGCCGCGCGCGAGAAGGCTCCTTCGCGCGATCGTCGTCGGGCTCGTGCTCCCGATCGTGATCGGAGCGCTCGTCGTCTGGTGGGTGATCGGAACGAGCTCCGGGACGCGCTGGGCGGTGGAGCGGCTCAGCGTCCTCATGAAAGGGAGCGTGAAGGTCGGCTCGGTCGAAGGACGGATCGTCTCGCCGCTGACGCTTCACGACCTGAGATGGGAGTCCGAGTCGCTGGCGGTCGTCGTCAGGAAGCTGACCCTCGAGTGGAGCCTCGGGAAGCTGCTGCGGAGGCAGCTCGACATCGAGAGCCTGGCGGCGGAGGGCGTCACCGTCGTCTCCAAGCCGTCCGGGGAGGAGAAGAGCAAGGGGCTGTCGGACCTTCATCTTCCGATCAACGTCCTCGTCCGCGACGCGACCGTGCGCGACATCCGGCTGGGCGCCGACCCGAAAACCGCGCTCGTCGTCGACTCGATCGGGCTAAAGACGACGGCGATCCGGGACACGCTCCGCGTCGAGTCGCTGTCGATCCGCTCGGCGCTTTTCGACGGCGACTTCAACGGGACGCTGAAGCCGATCGGAGACTACCCGGTCGGGCTCCAGATGCGCTGGGCCTATCGGCCGCCGGGCTCTTCGGCGTACGAAGGGAACGGCTCCTTCAACGGGAACCTCAAGCGCCTGGAGGTGAGGGAGCAGCTGACCGCTCCCTTCGCCGCGCGTATCGACGCGGTCCTCACGGAGCCGCTACGCGACCTGAAGTTCGACGCGACCGCCAGCGTCACGGACCTCAGGACCCGCGCCATCAACAAGGCGTGGCCGGACGCGCGGATCTCCGGAAGCGGGAGGGCGCGCGGGACGTTCGAGCGCCTCTCGGCCGACGCGCGGCTCGAGACGACCTCCGCGATGCTCGGGCGGGCGGACGTCGCCCTGGCCTTCGAGCGCGCCGGAGCCGACTACACGCTGCGGAACGTGCGCCTCACGTTCCCGGGCCGCGCGACGTCGATCGAGGCGAACGGAAAGGTGACTCTGCCACCGAGCACCAGGGCCGAGGCGATGGCCCTCGACCTGACGGCCTCGTGGAAAGAGCTCACGTGGCCGCTGACGGGCAAGCCGATCGCCCGGAGCCGTGCGGGCGAGGCAAAGGTGAAAGGGACGCTGGACGCTTACGCCCTCGACCTGAACGCGGACCTCGAAGCTCCGAACGCGCCGCCCGGAAAATGGACTCTTCACGGCAAGGGGGACCGGAACCGTCTCGAGCTTCCGTCGCTCGAGGCAGAGGTGCTCTCGGGTCGTGTCGAAGGCTCGGGCGTCGTCGCGTGGTCGCCCGAAATCGGCTGGTCCCTCACGCTCACGGGCCGGGACATCGACCCGCAGCAGCTCGCCAGGGGTTACCCAGGCCGGCTCTCGTTCGAGGCGTTCACGCGAGGCAAGCTGCCGAAGCGGGGAGGGCCGATCGCCCGCCTCGAGCTGCGCCGCCTGGGCGGAACGCTGCGGGGACAGCCGCTCTCCGCGTCCGCGACCGTCGACATGGAAGGAGAGACGATCCGCGTCGGGAAGCTGGAGGTGAGCTCCGGACAGAGCCGACTGGCGGCACACGGCGTCGTCGGGCCCGCTTCCGACCTGGCGTGGTCTCTCGAAGCGCCGAACCTCGCGTCTCTCGTGTCCGAGGCGGCGGGTTCGCTCGCGGGCCACGGTCGCATCGCGGGCCCCCGTTCCACGCCGCGGCTCGTCGCCTCGCTGCGCGGCAAGGCGCTCTCGTTCGGGGACAAGCGCGCGGCGACGCTCGAGGTCGAAGCCGACGTCTCACTCGCGCGGGGCGCGCCGCTCTCGATCGACGTGAAAGGTACGGGTATCGCGGTGGGGGCGCGCACGATCGACTCGGCAGCGATCACGGGACGGGGGACACGCGAGCGCCACACGATCTCGGTCACCGCGGACGGCAAGGACCCGCGCCGCAAGGAATCGCTCAGGCTCGAGGTCGCGGGCGGCATCGACACGAAGCTCACCTGGCGCGGCGAGATCCGGCGTCTCGACGTCGAGTCGAAAGAGACCGGCGCGTGGAAGCTCGAATCCCCCGCCGCCCTCGAGCTCGGTTCCGATCACGCTTCCCTCGAACGCTTCTGCTGGACCTCGCAGCGGGGACGTCTGTGTTTGTCGGGAAGCTATGGAGGGGGGACGTGGCGCGCCGCGTCTACCGTCCACGACGTGCCGCTCTCCCTCTTCGGCCCGTGGCTCCCCGCGGACGTCGAGATCTCGGGAGCGCTGAACGGGTCCGTGGACGCGCGGGGGTTCGCCGACGGGCGGCTCGAGGCGAAAGCGGAGCTCGCGCCCGGTCCCGGGGAGATCCGGTATCCCGAGGAGCGCGGCGGAAAGGGTTCGGTGCGCTTCCACGACGCGGTGTTACGTCTGTCGGCCGACGCGTCGGGCCTGACGGCGCACGCGGGCGTCGTCTTCGAGGGCACCGGCACCGCGTCGATCGACCTCTCGCTCCCGGACTACAACGCGCGCGGAGTACCTCAGAAAGACCAGCCGGTGAAGGGGCACGTCCGGATCGAGGTCACGCGCCTCGACGTCGCGCAGGGATTCGTCGAGGGCGTGCGCGAGGTCCGAGGCGCGCTGCATGCGGACCTCAGACTGGGCGGGACGCTCGGAGCCCCGTCGGTCCTCGGCGAGGCGCGGCTGGATGGCGGTCAGGCAGACCTGCCCGACTACGGGATCCAGCTCCGGGAGATCTCGGTCGTCGCGCGCGGGGACGGGACGGGTCCCCTCCGCTTCGACGGGAAAGTACGGTCGGGGCCGGGCCGCCTGACCATTTCGGGCGACACGCCCGTGACCCCGGCCGCGCTCACCGCGACCCACGTCAGGATCGACGGAGATCAGTTCCTCGTTCTGGACCAGCCTCCGGACAACCGCGTGCTGGTCTCCCCGCGCGTCGCGGTGACGCTGAAGGGAAAACGAGTGGACGTGAACGGCGACCTCGAGATCCCCGAGGCGAAATACGTCTACGTCACGAGGTACGCCGCCGTGCCGGTCTCGCGCGACGTGGTGATCGTCGGCGCCCCCGTCCCGCAGCCGAAGGAAACCGGGTGGGAGGTCGGCGCACGCCTTCGGCTGATCCTCGGCGAAAAGGTCCGGATCAAGGGCTCCGGCCTCGATGCGCGGGTCACCGGGAGCGTCCTCGCCATCGAGCAGCCGGGGCGCGACGTCGTCGCCACGGGAGAGCTCGAGCTCCACGAGGGAACGTATAAGGCATACGGGCAGGACCTGACGATCGAGCGCGGGCGCCTCTTCTTCGCGGGCGGCCCCATCGACGATCCCGGCGTCGATGCCCGCGTCTATCGCAAGGCGAAGGACGGCGTCGTCGCGGGACTGGAGATCAAGGGGACGCTGAAGACGCCGCAAGTGACGATCTGGTCTCAGCCGCCGATGGCGCAAAGCGAGGCTCTGGCTTACGTCCTCCTCGGCCACCCTCTCGGGAAATCGACTCAGCAGGAGGGGAGCCTCGTCGCGAACGCCGCGGCGTCGCTGGGTCTCAAAGGAGGAAACCTCCTCGCCAAGAAGCTCGCGGCCAGGTTCGGGCTGGAGGAGGCGCGCATCGAGACGGAAGGCAGCTTTTCCGAGGCGGCTCTCGTCGTCGGGAAGTTCCTCACACCGCGGCTCTACGTCCAGTACGGGATCGGCCTCTTCACGCGCGTCTCGACTCTCCGGGTCAGCTACATCCTGAACAAACGTTGGACGCTCAGGGCCGAGACGGGCGTCGAGAACGCCGCCGACATCGTCTACACGATCGAGAAGTGAAGTCTAGGAAGCTCAGCCCCCCGCCATCGCGCCCAGGATCAGGAACGGCTCGGCCCCGGTCGCGACCGCCTCGGGCAGGGGGGCGTCCGGCGGCTCGTGCGAGACGTCCTCCGCGCAGGCGAAGAACCTCACGAAGGGCCGGCGCTGCCGCGTGACGTGGTCGCGGATCGCGCCGCGGAGAATCGGGTAGCGTTCCTCGAGCGCGTCGAGGACGGAGCGCTGCGTGACCGGACCCTCGAGATCGAGCGTCACCTCGCCGCTGACGCGCGCGAGCGTCCTGAGATGCACCGGGAGGACGACCCGAATCACGGCAGCGTCTGGACCTCGACGGAAAGCACGGCGGGGAGATCGCGGAGGATGGGCGCCCAGGTGTCTCCGGCATTCGCCGACGCATAGACCTGCCCGCCCGTCGTGCCGAAGTAGACGCCGCACGAATCGAGAGAGTCGACGGCCATCGCGTCGCGCAAGACGTTGACGTAGCAGTCGCGCTGCGGCAGGCCGCTCGTGAGCGCCTCCCACTCGTTTCCGCCGGAGCGGCTCCGGTAGACGCGCAGCTTTCCGTCCAGCGGAAAGTGCTCGCTGTCGCTCTTGATCGGGACCACGTAGATCGTTTCCGGCTCGTGCGCGTGGACGTCGATCGCGAACCCGAAGTCGGTCGGCAGGTTTCCGCTGACCTCGCGCCAAGACTCGCCCGCGTCGTCGCTGCGCATCACGTCCCAGTGCTTCTGCATGAAGAGCACCTCGGGGCGCGACCGGTGCATCGCGATGCGATGAACGCAGTGGCCGACCTCGGCGGTCGGGTCGGGGATCTGCTCGGATTTCAGGCCGCGGTTGATCGGCTTCCACGTCTTGCCGGCGTCGTCGGTCCGGAAGGCGCCCGCGGCCGAGATCGCGACGAAGATCCGGCCGGGGTCCTTCGGATCCAGCAGGATCGTGTGGAGGCACATCCCGCCGGCGCCGGGCTGCCAGCGGGGGCCGGAGCCGTGCTCGCGCAACCCCGCGAGCTCCTGCCAGGTCTGCCCGCCATCCGCCGAGCGGAAGAGCGACGCGTCCTCCACCCCGGCGTAGACGGTGTCGGGATCGGTCAGCGACGGCTCGAGATGCCAGACGCGCTTGAACTCCCAGGGGCGCGGTGTGCCGTCGTACCACTGGTGTGTCCCGGGCACGCCGTCATAGACGAACTTGTTCCCCACCGGCGCCCACGTCTTCCCGCCGTCGTCCGAGCGCTGGATCTGCTGCCCGAACCAGCCGCTGCTTTGCGACGCGTAGAGTCGGTTCGGGTCGGCGGGCGAGCCCTTGAGGTGGTAGAGCTCCCACCCGGCGAAATGGGGGCCTCCGACGTCCCATCGCTCGCGCTTTCCATCCGAGGTCAGGACGAACGCGCCTTTCTTCGTGCCCACGAGTACGCGTACCCCGCTCATGCCTCGCTCCTCCCGAACCGACTATATCGTCGGTCGGGCGGCCCCAAATCACGTTCTGGTCAGCGGGAACCCGCCGCCTCGCGGCGCCGTATCATTTCGACATGAGCCAGGGCTCGACCGGAAACGTGATCGCCGCGCTCGTGAGCTTCTTCATTCCCGGGCTCGGGCAGCTCATCCAGGGACGCATCCTGGCGGCGCTCGGTTTTTTCCTCCTGTCCGGTTTTCTCTGGTTCTTTTTCCTCGGCTGGGTCGGTCACATCCTCGCCACGATCGACGCCGCGATCTGGAAGCCGAAAGGCTAACGGCCGAGCCAGCCGCCGCGGAAGCCCGCGCGCTTCAGGCCGCGCACCAGGTACGGGCAGCGGCGCATCAGGTCCCAGACGAGCCCGGTCCGATAGTTCTCGACCATGAGCACGATCGGGCCGTCGTTGAGGCCGAAGTTGTACGGAGACACCCAGCCGCACGGGTCCTTCGACTCGGTTGGAAACGTGGGATTGAACGTCGCTTCGAAACCGTACGGGCCCTGCCCGACGCCGAGAGCGTGCATGTGGGCGATGGCCGGCATCGCGATTTCCGGGGCGAACGGGATCGATGCGACGACGGCCCACGGCGCGAGGGTGCCGTCGTCCGGGCCGCTCGGAACGCCTCGCGCGACGTAGTCGTAAAAGCGGCGCTTCACGCCTCCGATCTCGAGCGTCGCGGGGCCCGGTCCCTCGCTCGCCGTGATTCCCCAGCAGTTCTCCGAATAGCCGGCGAAGCGTTTCGGATTCCTGATCGCGTAAAGCCGCTGGACCCGGGTCGCGCGAGCCGTGTTCTCGAAATAGTCGAGGCCGCGCTCGCGCATCGGCTCGTCGCGTATGCCGCGGAAATCCACCCAGACGTGCGAGAGCTGATGGATGAAGAGCGGCGCCGCGTGGAGATATTCGATTCCGTATAACTTTCGAAAGCGGTAGCTCGACGTGAACGCCGCGTAGCTTTTCGGGGAAATCGGATGCGTCGGCGATCCCAGCGCGAGGAGGTAGAGGACGAGAGCCTCGCTGTAACCGGTCCAGCAGCGCTTCAGAAAGCCTCCCTCGGGCTTCCATCCATGCGAGAAGAGGCGCCCGCCGTTCAGCGCCCACCGCCAGTCGCAGCGGCGGTACAGCGCGTCCGCCGTCTCGCGGATGGCGCGCTCCTCCCTCTTCTCGCCGTCGAAGTAGGCCGCGGCGACGAGCGCGCCGGCCATCACGTACGCCGTGTCGATCGTGGAGAGCTCGCAGTCCCACGCGCGGCGGCCCGAGCCCATGTCGAGGAAGTGGTAGAAGAATCCCCGGTGACCCGCGGCGTCTTCCTCCTCGCTTTGGCGCACGTTCATGAGGAACCGAAGAGTCGTGAGGGTCCGGGCCGCAGCTTCGTCGCGGTCCATGAGTCCCCGTTCGACACCGACGGGGTAGGCGGTCAATGCGAGACCGATCGCGGCGATCGAGGAGGGAGACCCGTCGTGTGTGCTGTCGCGGATGAGGCCGCTCGCCTCGTGGGTCTCGTGAAGAAAGTAGGCGAACGCGCTCCGCTGCAGCCTGTCCAGGTCTGCCTCGGCGAGAATGGCTCCTTCCTTTTTCGCCTTCATGCCAGCGTCCCGACGGCGCTCTGCAGGGCTTCGGAGAGCGTCGGGTGAATCTGGATCGCATCGCGAAGGACCTTCACGGACACGTCCGCGTTCATCAACGCGACGTAGACGTGCACGAGCTCGGAGCCATCCGAAGCGAGCACGGAGGCGCCGAGGAGCTTTTCCGTCTTCGCGTCCACGACGACCTTGATGCACCCTCGCGCTTCTGACCTTTCGCGCGCCTTTCCATTGCCCCGCATCTCGAAGAGTCCCACCCGGATGTCGCGTCCCGCCTTGCGCAGCTCCTCCTCGGTCGCGCCGACGCGGCCGAGCTCCGGATCGGTGTAGACGGCATAGGGCACGATGCGCCGCGTCGTGCGCGTGCCGTCCCCCGCGAGCTGCGAGAGCAGGATGCGGTGGTCGTCCCAGGACGTATGCGTGAACATCGGCCAGCCCCGGATGTCGCCGGCGGCCCAGATTCCCGGCACGCTCGTGGCGAGACGCTCGTCGACCGCGAGGATCCCATGGTCGTCCGCCTTCAGGCCGACCGTCTCGAGGCCGAGATCGTCGGTGTTGGCCCGTCGACCCGCCGAGACGAAGAGGTGTGACGCCGTGAAGACCTCGCGGGCGTCCTCCTTCTCGACGGTCGCCGCGAGGCCCCCTCTCCGTTCCACCACGTTCGTGACGCGGCAGTTCAGGCGGAACCGGATCCCCTCCGACTCCAGGAGGTGCTGGAGGCTTGCGGCGATGTCCCGGTCTTCCCACTTCAGCACCTGATCTCCGTGGTCGACGATCGTCACCCGGCATCCCATCCGGCGGTAGAACTGCCCCATCTCGAGCGCGATGTAGCCGCCTCCCGCGAAGAGGATGTGGCGCGGCAGCTCGTCCTGGTCGAGCCAGTTGCTCGCGTGGAGAAACGGAATGCTCTTCAGGCCGCGGATCGAGCCCAGGTCGCTCCGTGTTCCGGTGTCGAGGACGACCTGGCGCGCCGACAGGGTCTCTTTCCCGATTCGAACCCTGAAGTGCTGCCCCTCGCGTCCCTCGAGACGCGCGTGGCCGCGCACGAGCCGCGGGTTGTCGGATTCCTCGAAGCTGCGCCGGAGTCCGGCGCGCGACGACGTCAGGATGCTGCGCGCGCGATCGAGGACGGCCGGGAAGTCGATCTCGACCTTGGGGACTCTCAGGCCGAAGACAGCCGCGCGGCGCGCGAGATATGCGGCGCGCGCCGAAGCGATCACGGCCTTCGTCGGCGTGCAGCCGAAGTTGACGCACGAGCCGCCGAGATCCTTCCGCTCCACGATCGCGACGCGCTTTCCCGCCTTTGCGAGCGCGTGCGAAAGAGGAATCCCGGCCTGGCCCGCGCCGATGATGAGGACGTCGAGAGGAGGCTCGGGCGTCAACGGCACCTCAGCCGACCGCGGTGGCATTTCCTGACATTCCCCGGAGGAGTGCGATGCGAGATGAGTGCCACGTCAAAGAGGAACTATTTCCGCTTTTACCCTTCCGGAAATTCGCATGGGACTTGCAGGTTTCCCCGAATCCGGGTGCCCAGCGCCCGCGGAACGGTGAAGGAGGTAAAGATGCCAGAGCTCAGGACTCTCAAGCGGGCCAGGAAAGACGCGCGCGAAGGCAAAGCGCCCTCGACGCAGGCGGGCGAGTTCGTGCGCGAGGAGATCGAGCACGTCCGCGAGGGCAAGCACGGAGTTCGATCGGCGAAGCAGGCGATCGCGATCGGGTTGTCGAAAGCGCGCCGCGCGGGAGTCCCTCTGGAACCCCCCAAGCCGGGCACCGCTCCGGAGGAGATCCGCGAGCGCGCGAAGAAGGACTATGCCAAAGGGCGGAATCATGCGTTGTTGAGACCGTCACGCACGAGGTCTCAGGCGACCTCGAAGGCCCTGAACCGCGAGGGCAAGGACGCCGTCTCGCGCGAGGCCCTGTCGCGACAGGCTCGACAGGCTGCACGGAAGAGGAGGCGGGCGGAAAGATAAGGGACCGCTCCTCGAGGTTTTCCGGCGCGGGAAATTCCGCGGCATTGCGAAATAGTTCGCACCTGAAACCGCAAAACCCCTTATTTATCAGTGGCATCTCCCTTGCGCTCCTCTGGTTCCCAAGGAGCGCCCACATGAAGTCAAACCACGGTCTCTTGGAAGCCTCGTCCTTCAGCGAGCCGCCCGCGATCGCGACCGATGGGAAGCGTCGTGTGGTTTTCGTGAACTCCGCCGCCGAGCAAATTCTCGGAGTCCGAAGGAAAGAGGTCCTCGGGGCCGAATTGAGCTCGGTGCTCTCGCGTGATGCCCTGAGCTTGCTCACGCGTTCGGCGACGCTCAAGATCCCGGGCGCCGTGCCGCGCGCCGAGAGGACGGTCTACATTCTGGATCCCGCGGCCGTGCGCGCGGGCTCCTGTCCCCTGTCGAAACGGGAGCACGAGATCGTGGCGCTCCTCGCCGACGGATGGGCGGCTCTCAACATCGCGGCGCGCCTGAATCTGTCGCACGCGACGGTCCGAAATCACATTCAGAACGCCCTCAGGAAGCTCGAGGTCCACAGCCAGGTCGAGATCGTCGCCCTCGCGCTCCGCAGCGGCTGGGTGGACCGCCGGGAGCCCCGCTGGAACGCGGCCCCTTTCACGAGCCCCCGTTCTCACGTCGAAGCGATGGTCGCTGATGCCTGAAATCCGGACCTCAGCGGCGTTCGGATCCAGGGCCTTGCGCTTCTCCAGGAGGTTTCTGCCCGAGCAGAGGCAGGCGGACGATCGCGGCCGTGCCTCCCTCCGGCGGGCAGCTCAGGAGGATCCCGCCGCCGTGAGCCTCCGCGACGCGCTTCGCGACCGGGAGGCCCAGTCCGCTTCCCCGGTGCTTCGTCGTGAAGAAGGGATCGAAGACCTTGGCTCGAATTTCTTCGGGAATGCCCGGTCCCGAGTCGATCAGAGAGACCTCGCAGTGCCCGTCTCGCTCGGCCGTAACCACGCGCAGCGTGCCTTTCCGCCCCGCGGCCTGCGCGCCGTTCAAGGCGAGATTGAAAAAGACGCTCCTCAGGAGCTCCGTGTCCCCGCGGATCCAGGGATTGTCGCCCGCCATCTCGATTTTCAGCCCCCGGAAGGCGGGATCGCGGCGAAGTTCGGCGACAGTCTCCCCGAGCAACGGCGCGATCTGGATCGGCGCGAGCTGCGGCGCCCGTGGGCGTGCGAAGACGAGCAGGTCGCGCACGAGCGCGTTCAGCCCTCCGAGGCGGGCCAGGATCTCCCCGATGATCTGTCGGTCGGCGTGATCCTCCGGCAGGCGGTCCCGGATGATCTGCAGAGCGCCTCCGATGCCGGCGAGCGGGTTCTTGACCTCGTGAGCGACGATCGCAGCCATCTCGCCGAGCCGGGCGAGGGCCGCCTGCTCCCGAAGGGCCGCCTGAGCCAGCCGCTGCTCCGACACGTCTCGTTCGATGGCCGAGGCCCCGACGATCTCTCCGAAGTCGTCCTTGACCGGCGACAGCGTGAGGGACACGTCGAACTCGGTGCCGTCACGCCTCAGGCGGCGCGTTTCGAGATACGCGACGTGCTCCCCGCGGGAGACCCGCTCCAGAAGCTTTTGAAATTCGTCCTTCCGGTCCCCCGGGAGGATTCGAGCGACGGACTCGCCGAGGATCTCGTCGCTTTTCCAGCCGTAAATCCGCTCCGCGCCCGTGTTCCACGTGGTGATCAGGCCCTCGAGGGATTTTCCGATGATCGCATCGTTGGAATTCTCGATGATCGCCGCCGCGCGCCGGAGCTCCCCCTCGGCTCGCTTTCGGTCCGTGATGTCGGCGCGAATAGCCAGGTACTGGTAGGGTTTCCCGTCGTCACCCAGGAAAGGCACGATCGTCGTGTCGACCCAGTAGATGCTCCCGTCCTTGGCCCGATTGCGGATCTCGCCTCGCCAGACCTGTCCGCTCGCGATCGTGCTCCAGAGGTTCTGGATGAACTCCTTCGGGTGGTAACCCGAATTGATGATCCGGTGGTCCTGCCCGAGGAGCTCCTCGCGGGAGTATTTCGAGATCTCGCAGAACTTGTCATTGACGTAATTGATGATGCCGCGCTGGTCCGTCCGCGCGACGATCGCCGACTGATCGAGGGCATAGACGATGTCGTCGAGCTCGCGGCTTCCGGCCCTCTCGTCCGTCATCGCGGGCAGGATATGGCACTTTCGACGCGCGGCGAAGATCGAGGCACGACTGCGGCCGCTGTCGCCGCGGAGGAGGGATGAGGCCCGTGATTCTGATTGTGGACGACGAAAGTCTCATCCGCTGGTCGCTCCGCGAGAAGCTCGCGGCCGCGGGCTATGCGGTCCTCGAGGCCGAGACGGGGCTCGACGCGCTCGACGTCGTCTCCAGGGAGGCCGTGAGCCTCGTTCTCCTCGATCTTTCGCTGCCGGGATTGAACGGTCTCGGAGTCCTCGAGCGCGTGAAGAAGGACCACCCGGATTGTCCGGTCATCCTCATGACCGCTTTTGATTCGCCCGGCTCGGCCGAGCGCGCGGCCGCGCTCGGCGCGGCGCACTTCGTGACGAAACCGTTCGACTTCGACCGGATGGTCCGTCTCGTCGGCGAGGAGCTCAAGTCGGCGTAAAGCTGGCTCGATTCCCCGTCTAGAATGCGCGCGTGGCGCCGGTCCGGA
The DNA here is from genome assembly GCA_963719225.1 of Thermoanaerobaculia bacterium. Taxonomy (GTDB): domain Bacteria; phylum Acidobacteriota; class Thermoanaerobaculia; order UBA5066; family UBA5066; genus Fen-183. Next base: position 3,684,441 of record CAVRAY010000001.1, read on the forward strand.
TCCTCATCGTCGATGACGAAAAGCTGATCCGCTGGTCGCTCCGCCAGCGGCTGGAGGCGGCCGGCTACGAGGTCCTGGAGGCCGAGGACGGCGCGGAGGGGCTCGAGCGGTGCCGCGAGAACGTCGACCTCGTGATCCTCGACTTCCGCCTCCCCGATACGGACGGGATCTCGCTCATCCCGAGGATCAAGCAGCTTGATCCGGACATCGTCGTCATCCTCCTGACGGCCTACGCGAGCGTGCCGAGCGCGATCCAGGCGATCAAGCTCGGCGCGTATCACTACGTCAACAAGCCGGTCGAGCTCGAGGAGATGGTGCTTCTCGTCGAGAAGGCGCTCGAAACGACGCGGCTGAAGCGCGAGGTGCGTGCTTTGCGCGCGCGCGAGTCGGCGCCGTACGCCTTCGACCGGATCGTGGGCGAGTCCGCGCCGATGCAGGGCGTGAAGGCTCTCCTCAGGAAGATCGCCGCGAGCCCGTCGTCCACCGTCCTCCTCACGGGCGAGAGTGGGACGGGGAAGGACCTGGCCGCGAAGGCGGTCCACTTCGGCAGCGCGCGCGCGACCGGCCCCTTCCTGAACATCACGTGTTCGGCCATTCCCGAGACGCTCCTCGAGAGCGAGCTCTTCGGCCACGAGAAAGGCGCCTTCACGGATGCCAAGGGCCAGAAGAAAGGCCTCCTGGAGCAGGCGGACGGCGGAACCGCTTTCCTCGACGAGATCGGCGAGATCGCGCCGGTTCTGCAGGCAAAGCTCCTTCGTTTCCTCGAGGAGAAGGCGTTCCGGCGCGTGGGAGGCAGCGACGACCTGCGCGTCGACGTGCGAATCGTCGCCGCCACGAACCGCAACCTCGAGGACGCCGTTCGCGAGGGACGGTTCCGCGAAGACCTCTACTACCGCCTCCGCGTCCTGCCCGTGGAGCTCCCGCCGCTCAGGGAACGGGACGGCGACGTGCTGCTTCTGGCGAATCATTTCGTCGACGGCTTCAACCGCGAGTTCAAGAAATCCATCCGGGGGTTCGTGCCAGAGGCTCGCGCCGCGCTCCAGACGTACCCATGGCCCGGCAACATCCGCGAGCTCCGCAACGTGCTCGAGCGCGCCGTCCTCCTCGCCGAGAAGGATCTTCTCGAGAAGGAGGACGTCCTCGCGGTCACGCCGGCGTCCCTCTCCGCCGGCTTTCAACTTCCCGTGGGCGGACTCGATCTCGAAAGGCTCGAGCGTGACCTCCTCGTGCAGGCCCTGAAGCGAAGCGGCGGCAACCAGACGCACGCGGGAAAGCTGCTCGGCCTCAACCGTGACCAGATCCGCTACCGGATCGAGAAGTTCGGCCTCGAACGAGACTGATTCTTATTTGCCGAAAGCGTCGACGCGCGCGATAAGATCAGCGGATGAATCCCTCCCAGAAGGACTGGACGAACCTCCTCTTTCTCCTGATCTCTCCCGTCGTGGGTATCGCGGGGACGATCCTCTACGCGGCCCGCTACGGCGTCCAGTGGTGGGAGCCGGTACTCTGCCTGACGCTCTTTTTCGCAATCGGGCTCTCCATCGGCTCGGGCTATCACCGGTATTTCTCGCACCGCACGTACGAGTGCCACCCCGCGGTCGAGTCCGTCATGCTCTTTTTCGGGGCGATGGCGCTGCAGAACTCGGCCCTCCAGTGGGCGCGCGACCACCGCGAGCACCACCGCTTCGTCGACACGGACCGGGACCCGTACAACATCAAGCGCGGCTTCCTCTGGGCGCACATCGCGTGGATCTTCTACAAGCAGGGGCCGCACCGGAATTTCGACAACGTCCCGGACCTCAAGCGCAACCCGCGCGTCATGTGGCAGCACCGGTTCTCGAAGGTGATCGGCATCGGCGTCGGCCTCGGGCTTCCGACCGTCGTGGGCGCGTTCTTCGGACGCCCGCTCGGCGGCCTCCTGTGGGGCGGCTTCCTGCGCATCGTCCTCATCCACCACACGACGTTCTTCATCAACTCTCTCGCGCACATGTGGGGCGCGCGTCCGTACTCGACGGAGAACACGGCGCGCGACAACTGGTTCCTCGCCTTCTTCACGCACGGCGAGGGCTTCCACAACTTCCATCACGCGTTTCCGTCCGATTTCCGGAACGGTATCCGCTGGTACCACTGGGATCCGAACAAGTGGCTCATCCAGACCTTCCGGGCGACGCGGCTCGCGCGCAATCTCCGCGTGACTCCCCCGCCGCTGGTCGAGAACGCGAAGCTGAAGGTAGCGGCGGTCAGCGCCGAAGCGCGGCTGGCCCGCGTCCCCACCGGGATCGCGGACGACCTCCGCGCCCGCGCGGAGCAGGCGCGCGCTCGCATGGAGGAAACGCTGAATCTCTGGAAAGAGGCCTACGCCCGGCACGGCGAGCTGAAGGCGGCGAAACGGAAGGGTCAGCGCCTGCCGTCCGAAGCGATGCGGGAGATCCGCCGCCAGATGCGCGAATACAAGAGGCGCTTCCGCGAGACGCACCTCGAGTGGAAGGCCGCGCTCGACCGGTTCACCGAGCTCCCTGCGGTCCAGGGCCTCTAGTTCGTCAGGCCGCAGGCATCAGGAATCCGAGGTCCGCCGGCGCGAAGCGATAGAGCAACGGAAAGATCGTCTGGACGTCCACCGCCGAGACGCCGAACCACCGCGCGAGCGTCGCCCCGTACTGGTCCACGGAGCACGTCGGGATCCACCGGCCTCGACTGTCCGTGTCGAGCGGGTTGGCGTTGCCGAGCGTGAGGTCCTGAAAGACGCTGCCGTTCGGCCCCGCGACCCCGTAGAAGTCGCCGCCCTTCACGGAAGCGCCCATAATGAACTGGTGATTGCCCCAGGCGTGGTCCGAGCCGACGGTCGTGCCCGTGCCCGAGGCTTGTAGCGTCCTCCCAAAATCGGATCCCGTGAAGGTCGTGACGCGCCCCGAGATTCCGAGCTCGACGGTCGCGTTGTAGAAGGCCGTCATCGCGGCCGAGAGCCGCCCGTAGAGCGTCGTGTGCGCCGCGAGCTGGTCCTGGTGCGTGTCGAACCCGCCCAGCGAGCAGAAGAAGACCTGCCGGTTCAGGCCGAGCTGCGGGGCCGACTGGTTGAGCTTCATGATCTTCGCCACCTGCTTGAGCTGATTTCCGATGCTCGTATTCGGGAAGACCGTCGTCAGAGTCGGATCGACGGCGAGCGCGGCCCCGATGTTGAGCGCTTCCTGCGTCACGTCGCTCGTCGCTTTCACGAGAGGCACGCCGGTGTCGAACGTGCGCAGGGTGTTCATCGCGTTCTTCCGCGCGACGTCCGTCGCGGAAGCCGTGAACCCGTTCAGGACGAGGATCTGGTTCAGCGCGGTGGGAGCGGGAGCGGCGCCGAGCGGCTTCGTGATCTGCCCCTTGTTGAACTGGTTGTTCCCCGCGAGAGACGTCACGGGCGGGAACGCCGAGCCGCCGTTCAGGGCGAGCTGGTTGTCGGCGGAAAGGCCGCCCCAGCCGAGCGTCGTCTTCTGGTCGGCGCGCGTCGCCATCCAGAGGGACTGCTGGTCGCTGTGGGAGAAAAGCTGGTACGGGCGGAACGCGGGGTTCGTCTTGTACTGGTTCTTCGTCGTGGGCTGCGTGAGGGGGCCCACGTTCGTGACGACCGCGAGCTTGCCCGAATTCCAGAGGCCCTGCAGGCCCGTCATCGCGGGATGAAGGCCGTACGCGAGGCCGATGCTCGCGGGTGTGATCTGGAGAAGGCTGCCCTGCGCGAGCGCGAGGCTGCCGCCTCGGGAGCCCAGGTATGCGGAGTACCCGGATCCGTAGGCGGGGACGACCATGTTGTTCGCGTCGTTCCCGCCGAACAGGAAGATGCAGACGAGCGCCCGGTAGTCGTTCGGCGCGGCCTGGGCCTGGTGCGCGACGAGGCCGAAGCGCTCGAGAGTTTCGGCGAAGGCGGCCATTCCCACGGCGCCGCACGCGGAGATACGGAGGAAGTCCCTGCGAGTTTTCATGTTCACCTCTCCACCTGGAATTGGGAGGACGTCGCGACGAGATACGTCGCCTGCTGCGCCATCGAGCGCGGGGTCGCCGGCGAAACCGCGTTCACGGCGGTGACGATGGCCGCCTTGGCGCTCGCCGAGAGAAGTCCGTGGCAGAGCCGCTGGTTCAACTCTTCGACCATCGCAGCGGGATTGCCAGAGAGCGTCTGGATCCCGCCGAGGTCCAGCGAAGTGCCGAAGGGATTGTTCGTCCCGACGGGGATCGTCGAGTAGACGAGCGTGTTCACGAGATTCGCGCGGCGGAGGGAGGTCGACGCCGAGAGGATCCCGAACTCCGGCCCGAGAAGCGACGTGCCGGGCGTCAGGTAGTCCGCGGGGTAATAGCTGAATACCGTATCGGGCTGGAAAATGTTCTGCCCGAGGCTCGTGACCTGCGGGTTGAGGATGCCGTCGGACAATGAGGCGCCGTTCGCCGAACGCGCGCCGAGGCTCCTGAGGAGCGAGATCGTGAACATCGCCGGATCTCTGAGGGACCCGAAGCCGGAGCTCGCCGCACCCGCGAGCGCTTCGGGGTCCGTCACGATCTGGGTGACCACTGCCTTGAGGTCGCCCCGCACGCCGAAGCCGTTGTTGTTGAACTTCGCGGCGACCCGCGCGACGTAGGCGGGAGAGGGATTGGACGTCACGAGGTTCCGGATCAGCGCGCCGCCGATGAACGGTCCCACGTTCGGGTGGTTGAAGACGTTGTCGATGGCGTCGTTCAAGTCCTTGTCGGCCGTCTGGGTGGTGACGCACGGCGCCACGGCGCCGCGGCAGGGAAGGACCGTGCCATTCAGAAGAGTCTTGGCGCCCTTGTCGTGTTTCGTGTCGTCGAGGACCATCGGGGTGATGTAGTCGTCGGTGTTGGGGGCGGGATCGGGGGCGAATTTCCAGCCCGTGAAGACCCGTGCGAACTCGGTGATCGTCGCCTGGTCGTACGTCGGGATCGGATCCCCGTTGATGTCGAGCTGCGGCGTCCCGTCGAGGTTGAGCTTCTCGAGGCCGATGGAGAAGAGCTGGAGGACCTCCCGCCCGTAGTTCTCGTTGGGGAGAGACAGCGTGGAGGTGTTCATGTTGAGGTAAGAGCCCATCGCCGGGTTCAGCGTCATCTGATAGAGGATGGTCCGGTAGTTCCCGAAGGCGTTGTTCACGAGGATGTTCAGGTACGGAACCATCCGGCTGGGCTGGCCGATGTCCTGCCCGTTGATCGGAATGATCTTGTGCAGCGCCCACGCGACGCGCTGCCGCAGCTGGTCCGAAAGATAGATCGAGTTGTAGAAGAACTGCTTCTGAAGCAGGTACATCGTGTAGTTGTCGCGAGGGCACGTGCCGGTGCAAGCGGAGCCCTGCTGGTTCGGGAAGAGCGCCATGGACGCGTATACCGATGGCGGCGCCGCGAACTGCTCGGTGAGGAAACCACCCATTCCGACATCGCGAATGTGACTAACGAGCCCCGGACTCGACCCGAACGTCGCAGTGTTCGCAAAGGCGGCGAGGGTCGTGGCGGGAGTCGTGGGCGGATCCTCGAAATACCCCGACACGTCGATGAGGAAGTGAGTCGTGCCGAGCGTCTGCTGGCAGATGACGACGATGTCTCCGTTCGTGCCGAGCCGGGCGATGAAGTTGTTCGCCCGCGTCTTGCCTGCCTTGTAGCTGATCGCCGTCGATGTCCCGGTCGGAGCGCCTCCGGGGAAGATCGCGAGAGAACCGCCCGCGCCGGGCGTCACGACCGCGATGTTCATGTTCACGGCGCGCGCCGTCGCCGGGATGCCGCACGTCCCCACGAGCGTGAACGCGCGTGACGCCCCGAACGAGAGCGCGGGCCCGCCGTAGGCTCCGTTCGGGTTGCGCGTGTCGGCGACGCGGCAGGGCGTGATCGGGAAGAACTTTGTCTGAGGGAGGCTCTGAGCGGCGAGGGGGGTCGAGAAGAGGAGCGCGAGAAGTAATGAGCGATTCGAGCAATGCTTCATCCTGTACTCCCGCGGGCGTCCCGCACGTCGATGGTTTGTCGTTCACATTCGGCCGACAGGCCGGGAGAAAAAGTGGGCTGGATCTCTTGACGAGTAGTGACTCAAGCTACCCCGGTCTTGCGTTCAAATGCAAGGTTTTTTGAGGCTCCGCGTAAGGTATTGAGAATAAGTCTCTTGCGCGATCCACCCCGAGGGCGGGTTCAGGTTCGTCGTCCAGTTTCTAGCGCCCGCACGTGAACAGCTAGAATGGAATGGCCTTGCCACCTCTCGGCCTTCGCACGCTTCGTATCGCGGTCGTCGACGACGACGAAGGCGTGCGCGACCTGATTCGCACGGCGCTCGACCGCGTCGGCGCGACCGTCGACCTCTTCCCCGGCTCGCAGGTCTTTCTGGACCGCGCCATCTTCACGGACTACGACGTGATCTTCTGCGACCTGATGCTCCCGGGAATGTCGGGCATCGATCTCCTCTTCGAGGTGCGCGGCAAAGCGCCGGCCGTCCCGTTCGTCATCATCTCGGGCCAGGCCGCGGTCTCGGATGCCATCGAGGCGATGAAGGCCGGCGCGACGGACTTCATCGTGAAGCCCTTCCGCATCCAGAGCCTCCTCGACGTCGTGAAGCGCCTCACGCAGGACATCGCGCCGCGCACGGCCTCCGGCATCTGGCGGCGCGAGAAGGAGCAGAACTTCGCAGTCGGACACGCTCCCTCCTGGAAGCTCCTGCTCGAAAAGGCGCGCCGCGTCGCCGAGCTCTCCTCGACGGTTCTCATTCGCGGCGAGACGGGCACGGGCAAGGAGGTCGTCGCGAAGTACATCGCGTCGTTCGGCCCGCGCGCGGGCAAGCCGTTCGTCACGCTGAACTGCGCAGCGATTCCCGACGACCTCATCGAGAGCGAGCTCTTCGGACACGTGCGCGGCGCCTTCAGCGGGGCCACGAACGCGCGGCGCGGCCTGTTCGAGGAAGCCGAGGGCGGAACGCTCCTCCTCGACGAGATCGGCTCCATGCCGATGGCGGCCCAGGCGAAGGTCCTGCGCGCGCTCGAGGAGTTTCAGATCCGCCGCGTCGGGGACAACCGCAACGTCGCGGTCGACGTCCGCATCCTGGCTTCCACGAATCTCGACATGGAAGCGGCCATCCAACGGCACATCTTTCGCGACGACCTCTACTACCGCCTCGCGGTCGTCACGCTCTGGGTGCCCCCGCTGAGGGAACGCGGCGAGGACAAGCTCGCGCTCGCCGACCACTTCCTCCGGATGTTCTCGAAACCCTCCCAGTACCCTCGGCGGCTCTCGGCCGAGGCGAAAGACCTCATCCTCCACGACCCGTTCCCCGGGAACGCGCGTGAGCTGAAGCATTCCATCGAGCAGGCCTGCGCACTGTCGGCCCACGAGGAGCTCGTGGCGGACGATTTCCCGCTGCTCATGGCGCGTGCCGACGCCATCAGCCCGGACGATCTCGAGGCCGTGACCGAAGGCCCGCGCACCGTGACGCTCGAGCGCCTCCAGGAAGCTCTCGAGAAGACCGGCGGTAACCGCGTGGAGGCGGCGCGCCAGCTCCACATCAGCCGCTCGACGCTCTATCGAATGCTCAGGAAGCAGGCTGGATAGCGTTCCTCGTCAGCGCGGACTCGCGCTCAGAGCGACGGGCCACGGGTAAACCCCGGGCCGCGCGTCGCCGGAGAGGAAGAAGCGATAGCCGAGCGAGGCGGTCACGAGCGTCTTGCCCGCGTACGGCTGCGCGAGCCAGCCGCCGGCGGCGCTCACCTGCGCGGTCGAGCCCAGGCCCGTCACCTCGAGCGCGCGATAAGGGCCCTGCAGGGGCTGAAACTCGAGGAGCCAGCCGGCAGGCGAATTTGCCCGGACCCGAACGAGCGAGGCTCCGGGCGCCTCGACCCAGCCGCGCGCCACGTCCTGCTCGGTGATCTCGAGGCCCGCCGGCTGGGACTCGACAGAAAGGACCGCCCGCGCAGGCACGACGACCGAGACGGAGAGCGACGCGGAAATGGTGCCCGCGTGGGCGGGGAGCGCGGCCGCGAGGAAGGCGGCGAGAAGGAGGACCGAAGTTCTTTTTCCGTTTTGCATGACTCACGTCCCTCGACGGAGTCATTGCGGGAGTCATGCCGGCGCAAATTCTCCCGACACCCTTGTGGCTCAATGACTTAGAGGGCGGGCTCGCGGGAGCGCGGCACAGGTGAAACGTGCCGGACACGTGCCTGGAACAGCCGGGCTTGCGGCCTAGCTAGAAGTTCAAAGTCACGGTGATCGTGTCGGTGTAGTTCCCGACGCCGACGTCCTGGCCGGCGGGGATTGTCCCGTAGACGGTGAGCGTGTGAACGTTCGTGTCGTTCGGATTGACGGAGAATTCGTAAGTGGTCCCGGTGCCGTCTCCCCAGACCTGACTGTTCGCCGCGTCCTTGTAGAGGTTGTAATAGAAGTTGCTGCCCGACCCGAGAGTGCGGTTCGCGAACGTCCCGGAGCCCGCCGAAAGATCCATCGTCATCCTCTTGTTTCCCTGCACGTCGGTGCACGAGTAGCTGATCGACCCTGTGGCCGTCTTGGGGCTGGCGCTGAAAACGTCGTAAGAGCCAAAGTTCACGCCGGTCACTCCGTTGAATATGCATGTCGGGTTCGCGCCGACGGCACGCGGCGCGAGGGCGAAGAGCGGCAGGAGCGCGAGGCACGCGAGGACGAGGCTTTTCTTCATGGGTTCTTCCCGCTTTCCTTGGGGGCTTCGCAGCGCAGAGTTCCGAGATTGACGAACGCGGACTTGGACGCGGGAACGGCGAGCGTGAACCGGCAGACCTTTTCCTTGAGCTCGACCGCGGCGGGATAACGGCCCGGCGAGAGGTTCTCGAGATAAAAGCCTCCGTCGCCGCCCACGGGCGAAACCTGCTTCCTGCCGTCCGGACTCGTCACGGTCAGCTCTCCGTAAGAGGGAGCTTTCTCCGTTCCCGCCTCGACGATCAAGAGGCGGCCCGTCACGGTCGTGACGCGCTTCACCGGAAACTCGACGACCGCGCCGCCACGATACGGCGTCGCCACTATGCGCTCCACCGACCCGATCTCGTAGTCGACGGGCACGTCCCGGTCCGCGATTCCGATCCGGTTTCCGTAATAGGGGATCAGGCCCGGAACCAGGAGGTCGCCGTTCGCGTTCGTCGTCCCGACGTCCTGATTGCTCGCGGTGCCATGAACGCCCGAGAGACCGGGCACGCGGATGAGCGCGAAGCTGTCGATCACGGGGCGCGTCGGAAGCAGCGTTCCGCCGAGCGCCACGATCCCGCCGGACGCGCTGAGCGTCGACGAGGTCTCGCCGCCGAGGCGCAGCACCGAGGCCTCGTAGCGTCCGAAGGGGGCGTTGTATTGGACGACGCCGCTCGCGCTGCCCGGCCCGTCCCCGGCGGTCCCGTTGAAGCGATACCCGAAGCCGGTGCCGACCGGCAGCGATTTCTGGACGTCGATCGACCCCGTGTTCTGTCCGTCCTGATGGCTGTACGAGGCAAGCGCCGTCGTGTTCTTCCCGAGAAAACAGCTCAGCCCGACGAAGGCCTCGTTCGACTGCGCCGATCCCTGAAAGACTCGCGCATAGGTGAAGAAAAGAGTGAGATCGCGCGTGAGGCTCGAGGAGTTCGACAGCGAGGCGCGCTGGAACGAAGGTGCGTCGCGTGGAATGGTTCCGCTGTATTGCAGCGTGAGGCTCGCGAGCCGTCCGAGCTGGATTCCGACGAAGGCGTTCCCGTCCCAGCGGGGCCGGTCCCGATCGGCGGACAGGCCGAGTGCCGCGTAGTGAGGGCTGAGCGTGCGGGCGAAGACGCCGAAGTTGACGGGCCGGCCGACATAGCGATACGAGAGCGACGCCGCGCTGCCGGCGAGGCCGGACTGCCGGCTCGCGGCGACGTACCCCTCGATCTCGCCGAACGAAAGGCGCCAAGCGAAGCCGGGACCCCCGCTCACGAGATGATCGTCGGCCTCGAGGCGCAGCTCGGCCGTCAGCGAGCTCGAAAAGCCATAGCGGTGGCGGCCGAGGAACGAAAGCGAGCCGTAGTCCCAGCTCTCCGTCGAAAGGTTGTCCCTTCGAAAGCCGAGGTTGTATGTGAACTCCGACAGCCCCTTGGCGAGGACGGCGGTCGAAGCATAGAAGCCGCTCGTGATCTCGCGCTCCTGCCCGAAAACGTCCTTGACGACGACGCGCGTCGTGCCGTTGCCGGCCGGCAGGAGCAGGTTCGAAAGCTGGAACGTGCCCGGCCCGATGGCCTCGCGCTTCACGATGTTGCCGTTGACGTAGACGTCGACCGTGGAGGGCGTCGTCGCGGCGCCCGTGAGCGCGAACGACGGGTAGCGCACGAAGTAGGGGTCGAGGTCGAAGCTTCGCGAGACGCTGAGCCCGGCGAAGAAGAGCGAGCCTCCGATGCCTCCCGCCGCGGCGAAGGAGTCGCCGGCGACCCATCTCACGAGCCTCGTGCGGTCGTCGCGCGTGCCGTTCGTGAGGCCGCGGACGACGCTTCCGTCCTGGGTGCGCAGCACCGCGCCGTAGAAAAGATTTCCGCCGAGGCTGAGTCCCGCCTCGCCGAACCCGTTCCAGGTCTTCAGGTCCGTCACGTTGACGGCGTAGTTCGCGAACAAGCTCGGGCTCGAAAGGAAGGCGAGGCCGGCGGGCCGCGTTACGCCGAGATCGAGGACCTGTCCGGCGAGCCAGGTCGGCGGGACGGTCACCGAGAGGGTCACGGTCTCGGGATCGAGCCGGTAGGTGGCGGCGGGGGCGAGCGAAGCGAGCGAGATCCATTCCTCGCCATCGCGCGACTCGCGGCGCCCCTGAAAACCGCTCACGCCGGCCGCCGAGAAGTCCCGCACCCGGAGAAGGACGTCCTCACCCACGAACACCGCCAGCACATCGCCCTTCGGCACCGTGTTGACGGAAAGGGGAACGACGGCCCGCTGGGACGGCGCGGCCACAGCCGTGGCGGCGAGCGTGACGGCGAGAGCCAGAAGAAGACATCGCGCTCTCACGAGCAGGCAGAGCGCAAGCGACGCTCCTCTCAGTGCGACGCCGGCCCGCAAGCCTCCGGCGTCACGGCGAGCGAGGCCTTCCAGGCGTCGCGCTCGGTCTTCGCCTCGAGGGAGATCGTCTTCGTCCGCAGGCACTCGGCCGGCGGAATCGCGATCTCGTAAGCGCGCTCGCCCCCCGCGAGGACGTACCAACCCGCAGCCTGATTCTCGAACGTCTTGGCCCCGTCGGCGCCCGCCCCTGACGTACGCACCGAAATCAGCGAGAACGCCGCGTTGCCCGTGTTCTTCACCTGGAACTTCACGGTTCCGGATTCCAGCTTCGCGTTCTCGATCGCTCCGCTTCGGGTGATCTTCGCCGGCTGGACGAAGATCGGAACGCCGAAGCGCGTCAGGACTTTGACCTCGGACTTGTTTCCGGCCTCGGAAGGCTTCTCCAGAGGCGGAAGCTCCTCGACGAAGACACGATACGTTCTTTCGACCGCTCCCGGAGGCTTCGAGACGCCGATCCGGATCTTTCGTTCTTTCCCTGGCTCGAGCGTGAGGAGAGCCGGGAAGAACACGACGTCTTCCGTCGGCGCGAGCTCGATCTCGCCGCGAGGGCTCTGGTTCCACCCGAAGGCGGTCACCTGGAGGCGCACGCTTTCCGCGCTCTGGTTCTCGACCGCGAGGAGCTCGGTGGCCTTGCCGGCGGACAGGTAGATCTGGATCGGCGAGACTTTGAACGTGGCGGCGGCCGCCGGACAGGCCGCGAGAAACACGAAAAATGCGAGCGCTGTCCGGCGGAGCCGCCCATTCCTGGCGGAAAAGACTTCGTCCACGATCGAGCCCCCTCTTCTCAGAAGTTGGCCGTTGCCACGACCGCATCGAAGTAGGTGGCGGCGAGAACGTCCTGAGCTTCTGGAATGCGACCGCAGACATTGTACGACCTGGGTTCCCGGCTGGGGGCGGAAGAGGGTGTGAAGACGGCGTCGCCGGCCGTACCCCATGTCTTCGGGGACGCGAAGCTGCACGGCGCGCCTGGGCTCTCGGAAGCCGGCTTGTAGAGCTCGTAATTGATGAAACCCGTCCCGCCGCGCATCCGCCGCGCCGAGCCGGACGGGTTCGCGCCGGGACCGAGCGTGAGAGACGCCGACGTTCCCCGCGTGCACGTGATCGTGACTCCTCCGGTTCCGGTCACGGGAGCCGTGAGGTTCGCCACGATGGGGTCGTACGAACCAAAGGCGACGGAGGAAGCGGAGATCCGGCAGTTGCCGGAGACCGTGACCGACACGCTCAAGGTCGCCGTGGCGCTTGCTCCGGCAAGCGGGCCGGCCCCGACGAGGGCGAGGGCGGCGGCGAAGGCGATGGCGAGCGGTCGTTTCACGGGGAGTTCCTTTCGGTCACCGCTGGCAGGATGCTGTTCTCGATTCGGCCATCAGGGTGACGCCGCCCGCGGATCGTGGACCCGGGGCGGCGTCGGATCGGTGGAGGAACTTCAGAAGTTGACGGTAAAAGTGATCGTGCCGGTGTAGGCCGAGACGCCCACGTCCTGTCCGCCAGCGATCCGGCCGTAGATGTTCAGGTTGCGGGAGGCCTTCCCAGGAGCCGCTCCCATCGAGAAACCAGGGACAAAGGACGTTGTGCGGCCGGAGTCCGAAAAGAGAAGGTAATTCAGCGAGTCAGCACCGCCGGTCATCGCGCCGCCCGGAGCAGCGGTCGTGATGCTGGGGTTTACCCCCTTCGTGCAGGCAACGGCCATCGTGGTCGACCCGTCGAGAGCGGCCACGGCATTCGTGACGACCGGGTCGTAAGCGCCGAAGTTCAGCGTCCCGGCGCCGATCGTGCAGTTAGCCGCGACGCTCGCGTTCACGGTGAGCGTGCCGGTCGCGGTGGCCGCCAGGGCGGCCGGGGCGATCGCCACGAGGGCGAAAGCGAGGGCGGTGATGGCGAGTGTCTTTTTCATGGGATTCTCCTTTTTCTCTCTTTCCTCTTCGTGTTTTTCTTTTTCTGTTTGACACCCGAGGCGGCCTCTTGTGCTCCACGGAAGTGTGTCAGTCGTGTTTCACTGACACATATGTTAGCAACAAAAATGCCATCCCTCTAGGAGAACAAAAACGCGGCCTCAAATTGCCAGCTAAGTATTTGTGCAAATAGGGATTTAAATACTAGGTATAGGCTTGGATCCAGGGTCAATCACCGGCTCTCCAGAGGGAGTTTGTGGACAAATTGTGTCGCTTCCAAGACCAGGGAGCAGCCGTTTACTCGAAGTCGGGCTTTTGCGGTCAGACGTTCTCCGCGGCTCCCCTGTACCAGTCGATCGTCCGCCGCAGGCCCTCGACCAGAGAGACCCGCGAACGCCAGCCGAAGAGCTGCTCCGCGCGCGTCACGTCCAGCTTCCGCCGAGGCTGACCGTTCGGCTGCGAGGCGTCCCATCGGATTCCGCCGCCGAATCCCGTTTCCCTGGCGACGAGCGCCGCGAGATCCCTGATGGAGATCTCGTCGCCGGAACCGAGGTTGACCGGATCGGCGCCGTCGTACCGTTCCGCGGCCGCGAGGATGCCTTCGGCGGCGTCCTCGACGTAGAGGAACTCGCGCGTCGGCGAGCCGTCGCCCCAAAGGACGACCTCGCGCGCGCCGCTTTCGTGCGCCTCGAGGAACTTGCGGATCATCGCGGGGATCACGTGCGAGCTCTCGAGATCGAAATGGTCTCCGGGGCCGTAGAGATTCACCGGAAGAAGGTAGATTCCCGGGAATCCGTACTCCTCGCGGTACGCCTGAAGCTGGACGAGGAGCATCTTTTTCGCGAGGCCGTAAGGAGCGTTCGTCTCCTCCGGATATCCGTTCCAGAGGTTCTCTTCGCGAAACGGGACGGGGGTGAGCTTCGGGTACGCGCAGATCGTCCCGAGGCAGACGAACTTTGCGATCCCCGCGCGCCGAGCCTCCTCGATGAGCTGAACGCCCATGATCGCGTTCTCGAAGAAGAAAAGGCCCGGATGCTTGCGGTTCGCGCCGATGCCGCCGACGATCGCGGCCAGGTGCACGACGAGCTCCGGCTTTTCGCGCGCGAGGTACGCGCGCACGGCGTCTCGCTCGCGCAGATCGAGCTGAGCGGAACGCGGCGCAAGGATTGCTCCCGGACCGCGTCCCTCGAGCGCGTGAACGAGGGAGCGCCCCAGAAAGCCCCCCGCTCCCGTGACGAGAACGCGGCGACCTTCCCAGAATTTCACGCAGAAAGTGTAACCGCTCGTGATCCCCCGCACTTCCGCCGCGTCCAACCGGCGTGAGACACTCGACCCTGAGGCCACTCCCGGGGAGGATCATGAAAAATCGTGCCCTGCTTTTCGTCGCACTCGCTCTCACGGCGAGAGCCGCCCTCGGCGACGTCGTGATCCCATCGTCCGCTTTCGTGAACGGCCAGAACTTCGCCGAGTTCCATTCCGACGTGCGCGTCTTCAACCCGACGAACTCGCCCGTGAACGTGACGCCGGTGCTCTACAACCAGGCGAACGGGCAGACCATCGTCGCGCCCGCTCCCGGCTTCGTGACGGTGCCTGCGCGCGGACAGGTTGCCTTCGACAACATCCTTGCGACGCTCTTTCTGCAGGCCAAGGGTGCCTTCGGGCCGATTCGCTTCGAGACGTCGGCACCGATCATCGTCTCCTCGGGCGTCAACAACGTGAATGCGTGCGGCAACGGATCCACGTCCGGTCAGTGGCTGCCGGGAATCGACGTCGGGCAGGCTCTCAAGGCGGGGACACTCGTCCAGCTCGCCGCAAGTGCGGACGGGGGCTCAGGCTACCACTCGAACGTCGTCTTCATGAATCCCGGCACCGCGGCCGCAAACGTGACCTCGAAGCTTCGCATGGGAGACGGCACGCTCGTCGCCGCGTTCACGCTCGATCCGCTTTCGGCGAACGGCTTCAAGCAGATCAACAACCTCACGGCATGGCTCCCAAGCCCGAACACGATCACGGACACGAACCTCTGGCTCGAATTCACGAGCGACCAGCCCGTCCTCGCCTTCGCCTCCGTCATCAACAACGCGTCCGGGGATCCCTTCGCGATCGTCATGACGGCCGAGCCGAACGTCTCGTCGTCCGTACCCGTCGCGTCGTACACGGTGAATCCGGCCAGCCCGAACGCGGGGCAGAGCGCCACGTTCACGGACACCTCGACGAACGCGCCGACGTCGCAGCTCTGGGCGTTCGGTGACGGGACGACGGCGACGTCCGGCGCGACGGTCCAGCACACGTATTCCGCGGCGGGAACCTACCGGACCTCTCATTTCGTTTCGAACGCCTTCGGCACGTCGGCGGCCACGAAGGACGTCGTCGTGGGGACGGTCCTGCCGATTACGTTCACGGTGAGCGCGACGACGAACAACGACACGCACTGGACCTTCACGCCAAACTCCGTCACCTGCCGGGTCAACGTCCCGTGCCGGATCACCTGGACGACGCCGCAGTCCGAGAACAAGCACCACGGTCTCGGGGGCTTGGGCGTTTTCGGGGTCACGCTGTGCGACGACGGCCAGTCGCTCGACAACCTCATTCCGAGCCACGCCTGCACGGTGACCTTCACGCCGACTGCGTTCTCGCTCAACAACCAGCCGACGGGCGGCTGGGTCTACACGTGCACGCAGACGATGTGCGCGCCGACGCAGGCCCTCCACGACGGGATGACCGGCAAGATCGTCATCGCGCCGTAGGCGCGGGGCTCATTCTTCCCGCTCCTCCCATCGGCACTCGGTAGGCTTCTTGTCGTTTCTGAGCCCGAGGAACGCGGGCTGCCGCAGCTTCTCGTCGGCCGTCCACTCCGCGAAAGCGACCTGCGCGACGAGCTTCGGCGCGACCCAGCTCGCGTCTTTCACCTCGCGCGAAACCGTCGCGAAGGGGCACGCGTCTCTCTGGAGCGGCTGGAGCTTCTCGAGGAGGCCGAGGAGGACCTCGTCCGAAAAGCCCGTCCCCACCGCGCCACAGAACCGGAGCGCCTTCCCCTCGTAGAGCCCGACGAGGAGCGCCCCGAAATGCAGCCGGGTCCCGCGCGGCAGCGTGAACCCGCCGATCACGAACTCCGATTCCCTTCGCGACTTGATCTTCAGCCAGCGCAGGGACCGGCGTCCCGCCTCGTAGCGCGAAGCGAGATCCTTCCCGATGATGCCCTCCCAGCCTTCGGCGCGGGCGCGCGCGAACGCCTTCGCGCCGTCCGCGCCGAGGCGCTCCGAAAGAACGAGCGGTTTTTTCGGCCGTCGCCCGAGGAGCGATTCGAGAGCGGCGCGCCTCTCGGCGAGCGGACGTCGGACGAGGTCGACTCCGTCCTTCTCGAGACAGTCGAACAGAATCAGGCTCGGCGGCAACGCACCCGGCTCAGCCCTTTTCTGGAGAAGCGAGAACCGCGGAACTCCGTCCTTTCCGAACACGACGAGCTCGCCGTCCACGACGAAGTCGCCGTCTCGAAGCGACGCGAGCGCCGCGACGACGCCCGGCTCGCCGGCGGTGAGGTCCAGGCCGTTGCGCGAAGAGAGCGTCACCCGCCCTGCCCGGCGGCTCGCGAGGACGCGCCAGCCGTCGTACTTCGGCTCGAACTCCCAACCTGCGCGTGAGAACGGAGCCTCCACGTGCGTCGCGAGCATCGGGGCGGGTGCGATCATGAGCGCGGCGCGCACCCTCGCTTCCACGCGATGCCCTTCCGCTCCTCTTTCATTTGCAGAAAATTCTATCGTACGGTTCTTGCGAGCGCTCAGCCGAAGAGCCGGTCGATCGGCGCGTAAACACCGTCCTTCGCGGACGGCACGTACTCGAACCCGCGATTGAGAGGATCGTCGTGGCGCGTCGTCGTCCAGTCGATCCCGAGCGCGGAGTAGACCGTGCACGCGACGTCCTCGACACGGAGCTCCGTCCGGCCCGACACTCCCGAGTCCGAAACGGTCGCCCCCGAAGAATCGGTCGCGCCCAGGACCTGCCCGCCCTTGACCCCGCCGCCCGCGAAAACGGCGCTGTTCACGGCGTAGTGGTCGCGTCCCGCCTGACCGTTCAGATTCGCGACCGTCCGCCCGAACTCGCCGGCCACGACGACCAGAGTCTCGTCGAAGAGCGTCTTGCCCGGTGCCGAGCCCGGCACGGCCTTGAGGTCGGAAAGCAGCGCGGCGAGGGCGGTATCGAGCTGCGGGCACAGCGAATAGAGGCTCGTGCCCGTCTTCGAGTAGATGTTGCTGTGCATGTCCCAGCCGGTCAGCGTCACCTGGACGAAACGCGCGCCGCGCCTGCCGGCGAGGACCTGCTTGGCCACGAGGCAGGAGTTGCCGAAGGCCGCCGCGCCGTAGCGCTGGCTGTCGGACGTGGAATACGAGAAGAGCGCGTTGACGTCGGGACTGTCCATCATCGTCTTGGCCTGGTTATAGAAACCCACCGCGTCGGCAGCGTCCTTGCCCAGCGGCTCCCCGTTCCGAAGCGTGGCGTCCAGGTTCTGCAGGTCGCTCCAGCGCAGGGCGAAGCGGGCCGAGCCGTCGGGGTGGGTGAGGCTCGTCAGGCCCGTCGCTGAAGGCCGCACGGAGAATGGGGAGTAAACCGACGGGAAATAACCCGCCCCGACGATCGATCCCGTGTTGAGCGCGATGAAGGAGGGAAGCACGTCGGTGGGCTGCCGTTGCGCCTCGAGCTCCAGGGCCGCGATGGCGCCGAGGTGGGGAGCGATGGCGCCCGTCGCGCCGGTCGGATTGCGCGCGATCTGGAGCCAGGTCTGTCCCAGCCCGTGCACGAGGGCCGAGGCTTTCAGGGATCGCACGATCGCGACGTCGCCGAGGCGGTTCGCCATCTGGGGCAGGAGGCCCGCGGGAAACCGCAGGCCCGCCCCGAAGCTCGTCGGGGCGAAGTCGGAGGGAGTCCAGGAGCCTTCCTTCAGATCCCACGTGTCGATCTGGCTCGGTGCGCCCGGCAGGAAGACGAGGATGACGTTCTTCGCCGTGCCCTTCGGAGCGACTCCGGTGGCCGTCGCGGCCCAGGCGGAGGCCGGCGACTTCAGGAACCACGACGCCACGAGCCCCGAGGCTCCGAGCTCGAGAAACGCCCGTCTCGAGAGGCCGGGGCCTTCGAGGGCGGAGGAGCCGGACGAGAGGACGGGAAGCGTCGATTTCATCGCGGGCCTCAATAGTTGTTGAAGAAGTCGATCTTGTTGAGCAGCGCGAGCTGGAGGTCCTCGGCGACGGTCGTCCGGGTCTGACCGGCTCCGAGGTTCGAGAACATCGTGAGGGCCGCCGTGAGCTCCGCCGACGTGGGGAGCCGGCTGAGCGACGAGAGGTAGAGCGAGGTCACGATCTCGGCGGGCGTAGCGTTCGCCGCAATGAGCTTGCTCACCGCCGAGCCGGATGCGGAGCTCCTCACCCGGCTCGTCACCGTGACGTCGTTCAGGAGCGAGAGCGCCTGGGAGATGGAGAACTCGTTCGACCGCGCCTCGCTGTCCCGGTCGCCCCTCATGAACGTATTGAGGAAGGCGGCCTGCTGACCGCGCGGCTCGTTCACGTCGGGGAGCTGGCCCGCCCACACGACCGGACTCGATCCGGTGACGCCCAGGCTGGCCGGGACACCCGTCGCCTTCGTGATCGCGTCGAAGATCTCCTCCGACCGCAGACGGCGCGTGAAGTGCCGCGCGAAGTACGGCGCGTGCGCGTCGCTCCACGTGCCCGGATAGAAGGACGAAAGCTGGTACGCGCTCGATTTCGCCATCAGGGAGAGGGCGTAACGGATGTCGTACCCGTGCGCGGCGAAGTCCTGCGCGAGCCTCACGAGGAGGTTGGGATGCGTGGGCTGGATCGTCCAGGTCCCCGGAGGCGGGTTTCCCGGGTCCTGGCGGAAAAGGTCGAAGTTGTCGGCGGGCTCCACGATGCCGAGCGTGAACATCTCCTTCCAGAGATAGTTCACGCCGGCCCGGGCGAACTGGGGGTCCGCCGTGACGATGCGGCCGACCGCCGCGCGATATCCCTCGCCCGGAAGCGGCGCGCCACCCTGCGGGTTCGTGGGCGTCTTGAGGTACGTCGGCGTGATGTTCGTGAGGCCGGCGGGGATGGTCGTGTAGTACGCCGCCGTCCGGTCCGTCTTGTTGCCCGTGGTCGTGTTCAGCCGGTAATCGGGCAGGCTCGGGTCGTCGATGACGGTGTAATAGTAGTCGGCGGCCTGCGTGCCGGTCCGCGGCATGCGGACTTTCGCGAAGAACGCGGCCAATCCCCAGAAATCCTGCCGCCTCACGGTGGACCCCCAGAGGTTGATCTGGTCGAGATGGCCCGTCCCGTTGTGGCACGACGTGCAGAAGACGGCCGTTTCGCCCAGAAGGGCCGTGCCGGTCGTCGCGGCCTGATTGTCGTAGGTGTCCTGCGCGGGTCCGTTGGTCTGGATGTTCCGGACGGAGAAGTTCGCCGGAGCGTTCGTCGTGTTGACACCCGCGCCGGAGAGGAGCTCGCGGGCCATCTGGTCGTATGGTTTGTGTGAGCGAACCGCGTCGACGAAATAGGCGTGGTACGCGTTGCGGCCCGTGAAGTAGAGCTGCCCGCTGTCGGCGTTCGACGTGTTCCGGAACAGCTCGTCATAGAAGAACGCCCAGCGGTCCACGAACGCGTCGGAAGCGAGGAGCGCGTCGACCATCCGGCTGCGCTTGTCCGCCGTCGGGTCGCTCAGGAAGAGCGTCACGGTGGCCGCGTCGGGAATGCGCCCCGTGAGATCGAGCGTGACACGCCGGAGGAACTCCGCGTCCGACGCGAGCGGCGCGGGCGTGACATTCGCGGCGGCCATCGCGCCGAACACCTCGTCGTCGATGTAGTTCACCCGACGGATATGAAGAGCCACACCCGTCAGCGGGGCCGCCACCGCGCCGGACGCCGCATGAGACGCCGCGAATGCCTGTGTGATGCGGGACACGCCGGCGCGGCGTCCATGCCCGTCTGGATCGAAATGAGAGGGGACGAGGGCGCAATCGGCGATTGCGGCGATGCGTCCCGAGCCGGCCGCCAAGTCGCTCCGGCTCTGAATGTTAGAGGCGGACTCTCCCTGGTCGGCCGCCTTCAGACGTGGCCCGGCCGCCGGAAGGACCGTCAGGGCGGCCGCGGCAAGAATGTGAAATCGGGCGGACTGCATCGTCGGAGCCTCCCCGGTTGAGAATCGGACGCAGTCGGCGGGAAGAAGATTACCCAGGACACGCGAAGCGGCTCTCGAAGTTGTACCCTACGCATCTAACCGCCTTTCCGGCGCGAACGCATGAATCTGGAACGCCTCCGCCAACGCTTCTTCGAGGGACTGACGCGCTACCGATGGCAGGAAACCGTCGGTCGCGGCGGCATGGGAATCGTCTTCAAGGCGCAGGATCTGGATCTCGACGACGTCGTCGCCATCAAGGTCCTGTCTCCCGACTGGGAGACGGACGACCAGCAGCTCCTCCTCCGGTTCAAGCGCGAGATCAATCTCAACCGGAAGATCAAGCACCCGAACGTGGCGCGCATCCACGACTTCGGAATGAGCAACGACTTTCCCTACATCACGATGGAATACGTTCCGGGCAAGGACCTGAGGACGATCATCCAGCTCGAGGGGAAGCTGCCTCAGGCACGCGCGATCTCGATCCTCCGGCAGATCGCCCTCGGGACGGAGGCGGCGCACAAGCTCGGCATCATCCATCGCGACCTCAAGTCGCAGAACGTCATGGTCGAGGACAACGGCGCCGTCGCGATCCTCGACTTCGGGCTCGCGCGCGGAAAGACGACCGAGCAGCTCACGCTCGACAGCGTGATGGTGGGGACCCCCCACTACATGTCGCCCGAGCAGGCGCTCGGACGGCCGACGGACGCGCGCAGCGACGTCTACTCCATCGGCGTGATGGCGTACGAGATCCTCACGGGCAAGGTCCCTTACGACGGCGAGTCGCCGCTCGTGATCGCGATGAAGCACGTCTCGGAGCCGCCGCCGGACGACCTGCGCAAGGCGACCTACGTCGCGCCCGAGCTCATCGCCATCACCTACCGGGCCCTCGCGAAGGAGCCCTCGTCTCGATTCGCCTCGGCCGCCGATCTCGAAGCCGAGCTCGCGATGCTTCGCCCTTACGAGTCCGGCACCGTTTCGGTCGTGTCGGCGCCGCACCCGGCCATCCCGGCGGTCTCTTTCCCGAGCGCTCCGGGAATGTCGATCGAGTCGTCCGCGGCCCGCGGAGGGCCACCCGAGATCGGGGCGATGCCGACGCCCGCGGCGCCGGCGTCCGGCCTACCGGCCACCTCGGGCGCGACCCCCGTCGAAGCGAAGAACCGCCCGCCCGTCATCCTCCTCGTCGAGGGCGACGCCAAGGAGCGCAAGCGTCTCGCCGACGTGCTCGGCCGTCATGGATGCCGCACGTTGGAGGCCAAGGACGGGCCCGAGGCTCTCGAGCGGCTGCTCAAGGACACCGTCGATCTCGTCCTCATGGACATCGCGCTTCCGGGGATGGACGGCTTCGACGTCACGCGCGTGATCAAGGCGCAGGCCGCGACGATCGCGCTGCCCGTCGTCCTGACCACGGCGCGACTCGATCGAAGCCACTTCGCGTTCGCGATCCAGACGGGAGCGACCGACGTCATCGCCAAGCCGCTGCAGTCCGAGGCCGTCGTCGGGCGGCTCTGGCACATCCTCACGCACCACGGCTTCCAGCCGCCCGCGGGGAACGAGCCCGTCCTCGCCGCGATGAAGAAGACGCTTCCTTCCGCGATGACGCCGCCTTCGGGTCCCGGCAAGAGCAGCCGCTGACGGGCGCGCCTAGAAGAGCGGCTTGAGGTCGGCGAGCCGGGTCACGAAGACCACCGGCTCGGGCGCTCCGTGGCCGTGGCGGTCGAAGAAGATCGGGAACCACCCCGCCTCCTTCGCGCCCACGACGTCGGTTGCGAAAGAGTCCCCCACGTAAACGCGCCGCCCCGCCTGGCCGCCGGCGGCTTGCCAGGCGGCGTCGAAAATTGCGCGGGACGGCTTCATGGCGCCGACGTCCTCGGACAGGATCACGTGCTGCACCCAGCGGTCGAGGCCGAAGCGCGCGATCTTGGCTCGCTGTGTCTGGCGGAAGCCGTTCGAGAGGATGCCCACGATGCCAAGCTCCGCGGCGTGTTGGAGAACGTCCTCCGCGCCCTCGATCAGCCGCCAGTGGCGGTTGTAGGCATCGATGTAGAAGGAGCTCACGGACGCGCCTCCCTCGACGTCGAGGCCGAGGTCGGCGAGCGGCAGCGCGAAGCGCCGCGTCGCGAGCGTCGGCCTGTCGATCTCGCCCTTCCCGTATTCGTGCCAGAGACGCAGGTTGTTCCGGCGATACGCGGCGAGCCAGTCGTCGAAGGCGATGCCCGAAAAGAGCGATGCGTGCGACGCATGCGTTTCGCGATGCGCGTCCTCCTCGGCGGCGTGGTGGTCGACGAGCGTGTCGTCCAGGTCGAAGAAGAAGAGAGGCTTCACTCAGACACCACACTGCGACCTTGCTTCACGGCTGGACGCCGGGCAGGTGGAAGGGGCCATACGTCGCGAGCAGGAAAACCGCCGCGCTGAGGAGCGCGGTCAGGTACGTGACGCGGTCCCGCGTCGCGAAGAGCACGGGATCCTCGTCCATCTCTCCCCGGTTGACGAGAACCCAGATCCGGCTGATCCAGTAGAGGAAGACCGGGACGAGGAGCCAGAGCCATGCCGGGCTCGCGTAGAAGCGCCTCACGGTATCGCTCTGGAGGTAGAGGGCGAGGACGATGGCGGCCAGGTAGCCGCTCGTGATGCCGCTCGTCTGCACGACGAGGTGATCCCACGTGAAATACGCGCGTCCGTGGGCCTCGATCGCCTCGGATCGCTTCAGCCGGACGAGCTCGGAGGCTCTCTTGCAGAACGCGAGGCTCAGGAACGTGAAGACCGAGAACGCGAGGAACCACGGCGAGAGGAGGAGCCCCGTGGCGGCGCCGCCGAGCAGGACGCGCAGGGTGTAAAGGAACGACAACGTGAAAACGTCGAGGAGAACCAACCTCTTCAAAGACACGGAGTAGGCCGTCGTCACGACGAGGTAGACGCCGATGAGCTTCGCCGCGTCGGGCGGAAGGCGCAGCGAGATCGCGAAACCCGCCGCAATCAGGACCAGCGACAGGACGAAGGCGTACGGGATCGGCAGGCTGCCGGTCGCGATCGGCCGGCCGTGCTTTCTCGGGTGCTTGCGGTCGGAATCGAGGTCCAGAAGGTCGTTGATCAGGTAGATGCCCGACGCGCAGAGCGAGATCGCGAAGAACGCCAGGGCCCCTGCCATGAGGACGGTCGTGTCCTGGGCCTTGTGAGCAGTGATGATCGGGATGAAGACGAGCAGATTCTTCACCCACTGGCGCATCCGGATCGCTTCGACGACCGTCGCCACGGTCAGCGGAGCCGACGGGAAAGACTCGGCCAGGTTTCCATCCCGCCGCAAGCCGCTTTCGATGCCGGAAGAAGCGTTCACGGCGATGGCGCGCCGCGCCTTCTTCCAGACGGGAAGATCGGCCGGCCCGTTCCCCGCGTAGTCGAATCCCCGATCGCCGAAACGCTCCACGAGCGCCCGAGCCTTCGTCTCCCCCTCGAGGTTCGTCGTCCCATCGCTCCCCATCACCTCGTCGAAGAGCTCGAGGTGCGCGGCCACCTGCTCGGCCCACCGGACGTCGGAAGCGGTGACGAGGACGAGACGCCGTCCACGGCTCTTCTCGGTGCGCAGGAATTCGACGAGGCGCTCGTTGTAAGGCAGAGAGGAAGCCTCGAGGACGACGCGTCGGGCGACTTCCCTCTTGAAGCCCGCCCTCCCTCGCGAGAGCCAGAAAGGCGCCTGGACGAGAGGGACGAAGCCTCCTTTCGAAAGGCGCGCGAGACCCTCGTAAAGGAGATCGCTCCGGATCAGGGTCCCGTCGAGGTCGACACAGAGGGGAATGCCGGCGCTCGAGGAGTCCTCGGGCTCCTGGCCTTCCTCCGTTCCGGTTGCATCCGAACGAAACCCCAAGCGGAGATTCTAAGCCGATGCTCACGCGGCACCCGCCGGCGGCGCTAGACTTCGCCCTCTGGCGATCGCGGCGGGATCACGTCTAGGGCCCTATGAGGTGCTTTCTGCCCTCGGCGCGGGCGGGATGGGAGAGGTGTATCGCGCAAAGGACACGCGGCTCGGACGAACGGTCGCCTTGAAGGTACTGCCGGAGGATTTCCTGGAAGATGAAGATAGGAGACAGCGGTTCGAGAAAGAGGCGCGCCTCCTTGCGACCCTCAATCATCCCGGAATCGCCGCCATCTATTCATTCGAAGAAATCCCCGATTCTTCGGGCTCCCCCGGCTCTCCAGCCTCCTCGGCCCGCCACGTCATCGTGATGGAGCTTGTCGAGGGCGAGACTCTGCGCCACGCATTTCCGCCGGAACCGCTTCCCACGAAGAAGCTTCTCGAGATCGGGGCGCAGATCGCCGACGGGCTCGCGAAGGCGCACGCGGCCGGAATCGTCCACCGCGACCTGAAGCCCGAGAACGTCATGGTGTCCCGCGAGGGCTGGGTGAAGATCCTCGACTTCGGTCTCGCGAAGGCGGTCGAGAAGCCGTCGGACAATCTCTCGGTTGCCGCGACGGCGTCCGGAACGGTCCCGGGCATGGTCATGGGCACGGTCGGATACATGTCCCCGGAGCAGGCGAGCGGCAAGCCGGCGGACTTCCGGTCGGACCAGTTCTCTCTCGGAACGATGCTCTACGAGCTCGCGACGGGACGGCGCGCCTTTCAGCGTGACAGCGCGGCGGAGACACTCGTGGCCGTCATCCGGGAAGAACCCGAGCCGCTCGCGAAGCTGAACGCGCGTCTTCCGGCGCCGCTTCGCTGGATCGTGGAGCGCTGTCTCGCGAAAGACGCGGACGGCCGCTATGCCTCCACGCGTGACCTCGCGCGGGACCTCGCCACGCTCCGCGACCGGCTGTCGGAGACCGTCTCCGGCGAGATCGCCGCGGCCGATACGGTCGAGGCGCCGGCAGGCGAGCTTCCCACGTTTCAGCGACTCAGCTTCCGGCGGGGAACGATTCTCTCCGCGCGCTTCGCCCCGGATGGGCGCACGGTGATCTACGGCGCGGCGTGGGAAGGCGAGCCCTGCCGGCTTTTCTCGACGCGCCCCGAGAGCCCCGAGTCGAGCCCGCTCATGCTGCCGGACGCCGAGATCCTGGCGATCTCGCGCACGGGCCAGCTCGCGATTTCCCTCGAGCGCCACTGGGCGGGCCGGTTCATCTGGAGCGGCACTCTGGCGCAGGTTCCGCTTTCTGGCGGGGCCCCGCGCGAGCTTCTCGAAAACGTGCACTGGGCGGATTGGGGACCCGAAGGCACGCATCTCGCCGTCGTGCGCTCCGTAGCGGGCAAGACGCGGCTCGAATATCCGATCGGCAAGGTGCTTTACGAGACCGGCGGCTGGGTCAGCCATCCGCGTGTCTCGCCGAAGGGCGACCTCGTCGCGTTCCTCGACCACCCGACCCTCGGCGACGACGAGGGCTCCGTCGTCGTGGTGGACCGCGCCGGCAAAAGCACGGTGCTCTCGAAAGACTGGATCACCGCGTACGGACTCGTGTGGTCGGGCGACGGAAAGGAGATCTCGTTCACGGCGACGCGTGTCGGCGTCGCGCGATCGATCTGGTCAGTCACTCTCGAGGGAAAGGAGCGGCTCCTCGTCCGCACGCCCGGCGAGCTGACGATCCAGGATGCGTCCGCCGACGGCCGCATCCTCCTGACGAGCGACAACGGGAAGGTCGGGATCATCGGGCGTCCGCCCGGCACGGACCGCGACCGGGATCTCTCCCTCCTCGATTGGTCGCTCGTGCGCGACATCTCACCGGACGGGAAGCTGATTCTTTTCGACGAGAGCGGGGAAGGCGGCGGCGCGCGCCACGCGGTCTACGTGCGCCGCACGGACGGCACGCCCGCCGTGCACCTCGGCGAAGGCTGGGCCGGGAACTTCTCGCCGGACGGCCGGTGGGTTGCGTCGCAGAGCATGGCGCCCGAGGGCCGGCGGATCACGCTCCTGCCGACGAAAGCCGGCGAGCCCCGGGAGCTTCCGAAGGACGAGCTGCGCGTCCACCGGGCGTGGTGGCTCCCGGACGGCAAGCGAATTCTCGTGGCGGCGAACGCGCCCGGCGAGGGCCTTCGCGTCTTCGTGCAGGGCCTCGAGCGCGAGCCTCCCGGCCGATCACACCCGAGGGCATCGGGATGGGCTTCTTTCCCGTTTCTCCGGACGCGAGCGCCGTCGCAGCGCAGGGTCCGGACGGGCTCTTCTACGGATTTCCGATCGAGGGCGGAGATCCCGAATTCGTTCCCGGCCTCGTCGCGGAGGACCGCCCCATCCGGTTCTCACCCGACGGCAAGTCTCTCTTCGCCTACCGCCGCGGCGAGCTACCCGCCCACGTCATCCGCCTCGACCTCGGAACGGGCGAGAAGCATCCCTCCCAGGAGCTGATGCCGCCCGACGCCGCCGGCGTCGTGGAGATCGTTTCGGTCGTGCTCACGCCGGACGTCTCGTCGTACGCCTACAGCTACCACCGAATCCTGTCGGACCTATTCCTCGTCGACGGGCTGAAATGAGCCGGTCGGCCTGACGGTCAGGCAGCCGCCGCCTTGACGGGGACGACCTCGCCGAGCGCGGAGACGAACACCTGCGTCTGCGGCCGCGTTCCGACGCTGACCCGCAGCCAGTTCGGGAGCGACGGGAACTTCCGCCCGACCAGGATTCTCTTCGACCGGAACGCCTCGATGACGGGCGCCACGTCTCCGCCGACGTCGATCATGACGAAGTTCGTCTCGGATGGCATCGTGCGACGACCCTGCTTCGCGAGCTCGGCGACGAGCCACCGGCGCGTGTCGTTCAGGGCCTTCCTCTGGCGGGGCACGAGCTGCGGATCGGCGAGGCATTCGAGGGCCGCGGCGAGAACTGCCGAGTTCGTGTTGCTCCACGAGGCGAAGGGTTCCATCGTCTTGATCTTCGGCGCGGCGCCGACCGCGTATCCGAGGCGCAGCCCGGCCATCCCGTAGATCTTCGAAAACGTGCGAGCCACGACGACGTTCGGGTGCGCCGCGATCAGCTCGCACGAGCTTCTGTAGCGCGGGTCTTCCACGAAGTGGTGGTAGGCCTCGTCGACGAGGATCGTCGTGGCCGCCGGCACACGCGCCACGAAGGCTGCCATCTCGTCGCCCGAGACGAGCGTCCCGGTCGGGTTGTTCGGGTTGCACACGTAGACGAGACCGGTCGACGCGTCGCAGGTCTCGGCCATCCGCGGCAGGTCGTGCCGGAAGTCGGCCGTGAGGGGAACCTTGACGCCGTCCGCGTGGAGCACCTTCGCGAACATGAGGACCGCCTCGAAGGTCGGCTCGGCCGCGATGACCCGCCGGCCCGGGCCGGTGAAGGCCATGTCCGCCATGCGGAGGATCTCGGAGGAGCCGCAGCCGAGGACGACGTTGTCCGTCGCAACTCCGTGGTGTTTCGCGATCGCCGCGCGGACCTCGTCCTCGAGCCCGTCGGGATACCGGTTCGGGGCGGCCTTCGCCGCGGCTTCGAGCGCTTTCGAGGACGGCCCATACGGGTTTTCGTTGGAGTTCAGGAGAACGGCGTCCAGAGGACGCGGCCGACGCGAGGTCGCGGCCTCGGCCGTGCGGCACACGAGCGGCGAGTCCAGGAGGGCCGCTCCGGCGGCGGCGCCGAGCGTTCCGGCAAACGTACGGCGTGAGATGGCAAGCGGCATGACGTCCTCCTCGTTCAGATCCATCCGATCATCTCGCACTTCGGAAGGTGTCGGCGCCGGCGAAATGCCGGCAGATAGAATCGCGAGACGTGACGACCCTTTCGGTTGCGGGACGCTTCGGCCTCGTTGCACTTCTTCTCGCCGGTACCGCGCGAGGAGAAAGTGTCGTTCGTCTCAGCGCCGTCAACCCGAAGGCGGTGTACCGGCCGGGCGAGACGATCGCCCTCGAAATGACGTGCGCGCCGGGCATGAAGGGAACCGCCGTCATACGCCTGGAGGCCGGCGCTTTGCCGCCATGGGAGGACGGAAACGTTCGCAATGCCGTTCCGAAATGCCCCCGCGCGCGCTTCGAGGTCCAGGTCCCGCCCGACTTCGTAGGCCGTGCCAAGGTCTCGGCTCTCCTGGGCGGCAGAGTTGTCGGCACTTTCACGTTCAAGGCGAAATCCCTCATGGCCCCGATCGATCTCCACATCACGTCGTCCGGCGCCCAGATCGACCCGGACGAATGCTCGACCATCGCTTTCGATCCCGACCATCCAGGTCGCGTGTGGGTGCAGTTCGTCGCCGAGCAACCGGACGGGACGATCTTCGACCTGTGCAGAGGAGCGGACATTCGGGTGACGACGGACCCTTCCGAGTGGTTTCGCTTCAAGGCCGACGGTCACGCCTGCTCGATCACGTCCCGACGAGAGGGCACGTTCAAGCTCGCGGCGTCGTACGGCGGCCTCCGCAAGGAGTTCGCCTGTCGAGTCCAGAACTTCGAGGGCCCGTCGAGCGTGGAGCCGGCAGCTTCGCCGGTGCCCCTGCCCAAGGTCTCAACGCCCCCGGCGGGACAGCGCGCGGAGGAGTCCCCCCGCGTCGACCCGGAGACCCCCCGAGGATCTCGATTCCGGATTTCCGGCAGGATCCTCACAAGCTCGACCGTCATCCGATGGACGTCGGCCGCTGCCGTCTCGTCGAGCACTGGACCACGGGTTATTGCTACATCTACAGTCTTCGCAGGTCCGAAAAGGTGTCTCAAAACACCGACGCCCCCTGCGACGACTTCGACGAGCTCCGAAAGCGCATGACCCGGGCGATCGAGAAGGGCCATTGCGACTAGTCGTCGTGGAAGCGCGCGCGTGGAAGTAGGTTGCGCGTCTCCGCTTGACTGATGCATATTGAATCACCATACTTCTGCATATGCGAACGACGCTGATCCTCGATGATTCGCTGATCGAGAAGGCCAGAAGCCTGACCGGCCTGAAGGAGAAGACTGCGATGGTCCACGCCGGTCTCGAGGCGCTCATCGCTCGCGAGAGCGCCCTGCGCCTCTCGGCGCTCGGAGGCTCCGAGAAAGGCGCCCGGCTCCCGCTGCGGCGACGCCCCGCTCCCGCCCGGAGGCCGAGGACGAGTCGTTGATCCTCGTCGACACGTCCGTCTGGATCGATCACTTGAGACGCAAGAACGCCCGCCTTTCCGCGCTCCTCGAAGGTGGGCTCGTCCTTCTTCATCCGTTCGTCGTCGGGGAGTTGGCGCTCGGCCACCTCCGGCGGCGCACGGAGATCCTCGGGCTTCTCTCGGAGCTGCCGCAGGCCAACGCGGCGCAACATGACGAGGCCCTCGAGTTCGTCGAACGACACGGACTCACGGGCAGCGGTGTCGGATGGGTCGACGCCCACCTCCTCGCTTCCGCGGCGCTCAGCCACGCGTCGCTCTGGACGCTAGATCGAGGGCTCGTCCGGGCAGCCGCGCGGCTGGCCCTCTCCGCCTGATCCTCAGACGTCGGAGGGCGCCGGCACGTCCACTTTGTCCACGATCGCCACGATGAGCGATCTCACGGGCGCCCTCGGGTCCGCGAGGATCTGGCGCGCGGAATTCCCTTCGTCCTCCACGAGGACCGTCTCCCCCACTCCGGCGCCCACCATGTCGAGCGCGAGGATGTAGCGGGTGCCGTCGAGCGTTCCGTCCGGCAGGACGGCTCCCACGAGGAGCTGTTTTCTCCCGCTGTAATAAGGGTGCTGGACCGTGCTGACGACCGTTCCGAGGACGCGGCCGAGGATCATCAGCGCCCTCGCCTTTCGGCTCGGCCGCCGCACGTACCTGCGATCCTCGCCTGTGGCTCGGCTCTCCGGTTCATCGCGCCGGCTCCGGTTTCTCCAGAAAGTGTTGGTCGACGATTCCGACGACGGCGTGATCCACGGGGATGAACCACGGTTCGTGGAGGAGCGCCGCCTCGCGGGCCGCCTCCCACGTGACGAGGTCGCCGGAGGAGGCCTGCGCCGAGGCATCCGTGGCGACGAACGGGTCGCCGTCGTCGAGGAGGTCCGCCGTGAGCGGCCGGACGATCAGGAGCTTCAGCCCCTTCATCGCGTCGGGTTTCACCGTCGCGACGAGCGTGCCGATGACCCTTCCGAGCCTCATCCGCGAAACTCCTTGAAGAAACGGCTCGGTGAGCCGAGCGTTTCCCGCACGGCAGCGTCGGCTCGCGGGATGACGGCCGTCGAGGTGCCTTGCGTAGCGGCCTTCTCGAACGAGATCCGCGCGAGGGAGATCGCGGCCGCCACGTCGTGCGTCTCGCCCCAGAGGCTCGCGATCGCTTTTCCGCCCAGCCCGTCCCCGAGGCGCAGCTCCACGAGGTCCACGAGCGCTCCCTTGAGCGCGGCGTCGACGGCGCGAACGAGAGCCGGAGGCGTCGCGGCCTGAAGGACGCCGAGGGTGTCGCCCGGGGCGGGCCAGCGGATCGCACCCGTTCCGATCGCGGGCGCGAGCCGGGCCTCGGCGTTCGGAAGGAACACCTCGTCGACGGCGTGCGAGCCCGCGACGTCGAGCGCCCGGCGCCACGAGCGCTCCACGGGCCCGACCTCGCCGGAGAAAAGGATCAGATAGCGGCCACCGTGGATCGTGCCCGCCTGAAGCACGTCCACGTCCGCTTCCTTCGCGAGCGCGTCGAGAACCCACAGGCCCGGCGGAACCTCCTCGAGAAGGAGCATCGCGAGCGCGGGGCCGGGAGCTTCGCCTTTCACCGGCACGTCACACGATCCGGAAGTGGTCGACGAGGGTGCAGCGGCGCCAGCGGGAGAACGAGCGCGGGCTCGTCATCCCTTCGCCCGTCGGCGATGCGATCGTGAACGAGGTGTAGCCCTCGCCCCCGTACCCGAGGCCGGCCAGGTTCGAGCCGTTCTTCACGAAGATCGAGCAGTTGCACCGGCGGGCCATCGTCGAAAGGGCCGCGATGTCGTGGGAGTGCATCGTGGCCGTGTGATAGTTCGCTCCCTCGGCCGCGACGGCGAGATCGATCGCGTCGTTCACGTTCCTGACGCGGGTGAGCGGCAGCACCGGCATCATCTGCTCGGTCCAGATGAGGGGATGCTCGTTCGGCACCTCCACGAGAACCGTGCGCACCTCGGGTCCCGCCGTGATCCCGAGCTCCCTGAGGATCACCGACGCGTCCTTGCCGATGTACTTCTTGTTGACCACGGCGTGCCCGCGCGGCCCCGCCCCTTTCTCGAAGATCAGGTTCTCGAGGCGCGAAAGGTCGCGGGCGGGAAGCTCGAAGGCTCCGGCTTTCTTCATCGCCCCCTTCAGCGCGTCGGCGATGGAATCGACGGCGATGACTTCCTTCTCGTCCGTGCAGATGACGTTGTTGTCGAACGAGTGTCCGAAGACGACGTTGCGTCCGGCCATCTCGATGTCGGCCGTCTCGTCGACGATGGCGGGCGGGTTGCCGGGCCCGGCGGAGATGGCCCTCTTGCCGGAGTTCATCGCGGCGGCCACGACGGCGCCGCCGCCCGTCACGACGAGGAGGCGGATCCGGGGATGCTTCATCAGCTCGCCGGCGGACTGAATCGTCGGCTCGGCCGTACACGCGACCGTGTTCGGCGGTCCGCCCGCGCGCGTGATCGCGGCGTCGAGGAGCCGGACCGTCTCCTGGGACACCCTTTTCGCCGAGGGGTGCGGGTTGAACACGACGGCGTTCCCCGCGGCGATCATGCCGATGGAGTTGCAGATGATCGTTGAAGAAGGGTTCGTGACGGGCGTGATCGCCCCGATGACGCCGAACGGAGCCGGCTCGATGAGGGCGAGGCCGTGATCTCCGGAGGTGGCCTGGGGGAAGAGCTCCTCGGGGCCCGGCGTCTTGTTCGTGACGAGGCTGTTCTTCTGGACCTTGTCCTCGACGCGGCCGAGGCCGGTCTCCTCCACGGCCAGCGCCGCGAGGGAGCGGGCGTTCTGGCGCATCGCCTCGCGCATCGACTCGATGATCGCGTGCCTCTTCTCCAGACCGAGCGCGTCGAGCCCTCGGAACGCCGCCGAGGCCGCCGCGACCGCGTCGTCGAGCTTCGAGAAGACACCGCCTCCGAGACTCGACGATCCGCCGATCTGCTGCGAGAGTTGCGGCGCCCGGCTCTGCGCCGCCGGGGGCGGCAGGGGTCCCGCGTTCCCTTCCGCCGCAAGCTCGCGGGCGATCAGCTCCGCGAGGCGCCGGATCTGGTCGGGGCTAGACGCGCTCATCGCCGTAGCCGTGCTCGGACGAGTTCTTCTCGAAGAGCGTCTCGCCGCCGATCTCCCACGTGTCCACGATCGCCATGACGACCGCGTCGCAGGGGCGGTCCTTCGTGACCTCGGTCTGGCGCGCCGAGGAGCCGGACGCGTAGAGGACGTACTCCCCGAGGCCGCAGCCGACGGCGTCGTTGGCGACCACGAATCCACCCTCCTTGAGGTTCTCGGGGTTCACCTGCCGGAGCAGGAGGAACTTGAGCCCCTCGATCTTCGGGTCCTTCCGCGACGCCACTACGGTTCCGACGACCTTTGCCAGGAGCATGGCCTCACCGCCTCCCTTGCACCGTGGCGCCGCTTACTTCTTTCCGTGCGCGCCGGTCTCCTTCCCGGCCTCGGCCGTGCGGCCGAGCGGAAGGACGAGATCGACGTTCACGTGCGGGCGGGCGATGATATGAGTCGTCACGATCTCGCCGATGCGGGCCGCTCCGTTCTGCCCGGCGTCGACGGCCGCTTTCACCGCCGCCACGTCGCCGCGGATGATGGCGGTGACGTAGCCTCCCCCCGTCTTCTCGTAGCTCACGAGCTCGACCTTCGCGGCCTTCACCATCGCGTCGGCCGCCTCCACCATTGCCGCGAACGAGCGGCACTCGATCATTCCCAGTGCTTCGGCCATCTGGACCCTCCCTGTTTCCTTCTCTCCCCGCCTCCGGGTTGCTTCTCTCTCGTCATGCCGTGTTCTACGACTTTGCCGCTCTTCCGGAAAGGCCCTGGACCGCCCGCTCGGCCGCGGGCAGAGCCACGTCGATGTCGCGGTCGGCTCCGGCCAGGTAGACCCTGCCGAACGAGCCGAACGTGACGATCTCGAGGACCTTGATGTGCGCGGCTTTCTCCGCCTCGTTCGCCGCCAGCGCGGCGTTCGCGGCCGGCTGGCATTCCAGGATGTAGAGCGACTGCCCCGCCACGATCATGTGCCCATGGCGTGTCCGGTTGATGAGCTGCGTCTGCCGGTCGTCGAGGCCCCGGATCACGGTCGAGGAGAGGATCTCCGGCTTGATCCGGTCGCCTTCGGTCTTGCCGATCTCGCCGAGAATCGCCTCGCCCGCGCGGCGCACCTCGGCCTGGTCGTCGTGATGGATTTCCAGGAGGCCGTAAAGCCTCTCCACGATCTGCATGCCGGGCGTGACCGAAGTTCCCTTGACCGCGATGTCCGTGAGCCGGTTGATCGCGATCCCGGGGGAGACCTCGATGAAGAGGGACGCCTGTCCGCCGACGGGCAAGAAGCCCTTCGCGACCGTTCCGATGAAGGCCGCGTGCTGCTCCTGGAGCGAGTCGAGGAAGACGTAGCTCCTGAGGTCGATCACGCTCTCAGTCCCTCCGGCCCTTCTGCGCTTCGCGCCCGGTGAGCGACTCGATCGCCCGGATCGCCGCGACGGACCCCACGTCGATGTCGCGCTGCTCGCCGCCGAGGTAGACGCGTCCGAAGGCGCCCGTCATCCTCACGTCCACGACGTTGATCTCCGCCGCTTTCTCCGCCTCGTTCGCGGCGAAGCCCGCGTAGCCCGCCGGCTCGACCTCCAGGATGTAGAGCGACTCGCCGGCGACGAGCATCATTCCCTGGCGATCGCGGTTGATGAGCTGCGCCTGGAGCGCGTCGACGCGGCGGATGACCTGCGAGGAGAGGACGCGCGGCTTGATCCGGTCGGTCTCGTTCAGGGAAAGCGCGGCGAGGATCGCGGCGCCGGCCTGCCGGACCTCCGCCTGCGACGCGCTGTGGACCTCGAGCATCCCGTAGAGCCGCTCGACGACCTGCATGCCGGGGCGCACGTCGGTCGCCTTGACGGCGATGTCGGTCACGCGGTTGATCTCGATGCCCGGGGAGATCTCGACGATGAGGGATGCCTCGAAGGCGACCGGAAGGAAGCCGCGGGCGATCGTTCCGATGTACGCCGCGACCTGCGGCTGCAGAGCGTCGAGCGTCACGAAGCTCCGAAGGTCCGCCATCAGTACGCGCCCTTAGCCTCTTTGGAGGACGCGGTGAGTCCTCGCGCTTCCTTGACGATCTTCACGCCGACCGATGCCCCGATGCGGGTGGCGCCGGCCGCGATCAGCTTCTGAGCGTCCTCGGCGGACCGGATTCCTCCCGACGCCTTCACGCCGAGCTTCCGGTCGACGGCCTGCGCCATGAGCTCCACGTCGCGCGCCGTGGCGCCGCCCGTGGAAAAGCCCGTCGAGGTCTTCACGAATTCCGCGCGCGCCTTTCGGGCGGCCACGCAGCCGGCCACTTTCTCTTCGTCCGTCAGGAGCGACGTTTCCAGGATCACCTTGAGGATCGCGCCGCCGTCGTGAGCGGCCTCCGCCACGGCGCGGATGTCCTCCTCGACGGTGCGCAGGTCTCCCGACTTCAGCGCTCCGATCGCGATGACCATGTCGATCTCGCTCGCGCCCTCGCGGACGGCCCGCCGCGCCTCGAGAGCCTTCATTTCCTTCGGAATGGCCCCGAGCGGGAATCCGACGACGGTGCACACGACCGATGAGCTGCCGGCCAGGCGGGCGGCGCAGCGCTTGACGAAGACGGGGTTGACGCACACCGACGCGAAGCCGAACTGGGCGGCCTCGTCACAGAGCTTGTCGATGTCCGCGTACGTGGCGTCGGCCTTCAGGAGCGTGTGGTCGATGAATTTCGCGAGGTCCTTGGGCACCTCGCCGATGCCGGGAGCGGCCGACACCCGGCAATCCGGTCCGACGCACGCGATCATCGAACGGACCGTGTCGGGACAGCGCGTCGCGCAGTGCCCGCCCGCCGGACACTCGGTGGCTCCGGCGGCCGCGCATCCCGCGCACCCCGCGCACGTGGGCGGAACGAGGAGCGAGGGATTCGCCGCCAGGATCTGCGTGATCCGGTCGACGAGCGAATCGAAGGAAGGTGAGGTCATGGGCCCAGAGCTCCTCGAAGTCGCCGGACGTTGTGGACCCCCCGGCGCGTTCCCACGGCTGGCATCGATGGCGTCGATCATAGCGACTCGGCGCCTGTGCCGCTCCGCGGTGCACTCGGTCGACAGGAAGACGTCCACGATCTGGAGAGCGAGGTCCTCGGCGAGGTACCCGGCGCCGAGCGTCAGGACGTTCGCGTCGTTGTGCTCGCGGGCGTTCTTCGCCGTCGCGAGGTCGAAGGCCATGCCGGCGCGGACTCCCGCGACCTTGTTCGCGGCCATGGCCGAGCCGATGCCCGCGCCGTCGACGACGATGCCGCGTTCGGCGCGGCCGGAGACGACGGCTTCGGCGGCGGCGCGCGCGAAGACGGGATAGTCGACGGGTTCGGTCGAGCTCGTCCCGACGTCGAGAACGTCCACGCCCCGCGACTTCAAATGCCGTTTGATCGCTTCCTTCAGGGCGAAGCCGCCGTGGTCCGCGCCCACGACCACTCGTCCGGCGGCGGCCATCCCTACCGCCGCCCGCGGACGATCGCCGACCGAAATTCGAGGCCAATTTTCACGGCGCGAAGTCTACTGCCTGCGCGCGACGCGTGCGGAATCGGCGCTCAGCGGCGCAGCATGCGGGAAAGCGTTTCTTCGGCGGCGCGCGGCTTTCCCGCAGCACGGGCAGCTGCCTTCATTCGCCCGAGACGCGCCGAATCCGAAAGCAGGGATTTCAGCTTGAAACGCAGCGAGTCGGAGCCGTGCGCCTTCACACCGGCCCCTGCCTCGAGAACGAAATCCGAGTTCCTTTCCTCCTGGCCGGGAATCGGATCGCGGATCACCATCGGAAGAGAAGAGGCGAGACATTCGGCCGTCGTGAGGCCGCCCGATTTCGTGACCGCGACGTCCGCGGCCGCCATCAGGTCGTGCATGTTCGTGACGAACCCGAAGACCGAGAGAGCCGATCCTTTCGGCACGGCGATCTCGCGGAGCTTCTTCTCCAGTGCGCCGTTGCGGCCCGCGACCGCGAGCACGTGAGCGCGTCCCGCGCCGAGCGCCGCCTCGACCGCTCCCCGCATCGAGCCCACGCCCGAGCCGCCACCCATCACGAGGACGGCGGGGATCCCCTCCGCGATTCCGAAGCCCGCGCGGAGGCGCCGCCGGTCGTGCCTGGCGGCGAACGCGGGCGTGACCGGAATTCCCGTCACCGCGATTTTCTTCTCGTCGACGCCCCGCCCGGCCAGGATCGCGCGCAGCTCCTCCGTCGCCACGAACATCACGTCCACGTGCGGCTGCACCCAGAAGGCGTGGACGTCGAAATCGGTCACGACGAGGCCGAAGCGGAACCGGATCTTGCGGCGCTCTCCCGGCGTGAAGACCTGCGCGGAAAGGAAATGGGTGGCGAGGACGACGTCCGGAGCGAAGTCCGCGACGAAGGACCGGAAGCGCGCGAACTCCACGTGGTCGAACGCGCGCACGAGCTTTCGGCGAAGACCTTCGCGGGGCACGCGGTCGCTCGTCTCGTAGAGGTATCCCCAGAGCTCCGGCGCACGGTCCACCATCGCGAGATAGCCGCCTGCGTAGGTTTTCCGGTACACAGGCCCCACGAAGTCGAGGACGTCGACGTGTTTCACGGCGACGTCCGGGAAGCGAAGCTGCGCCGTCTCCTCGAGCGCCTGAGCGGCGTGCGTGTGGCCGGCTCCGGCCGAGGCGGAAAGAAGGAGGAGCTTCACTCGCCGCCGGCGAGAAACGGGTTTACGGCGAGGACGGACCCATAGAGCCGCCCGTGCTGAAAATCTTCCGAGATGATCTGCTCGAGTCCATTCGTCTCTGCGTAGGCCCACATGTGCGCGTCATACCAGGAAAGCCGATAGGCCCCCATCCCGCGAAGGGCGGTGCGGACCAGGGCGTCATCGGGATATAGAACGACGAACTGACTCAGGAGCTCCTCCGCTTCGCGCCGCGCATCGTCTTGTGACAGCAAGGCGGCTCCAAATCGGATAGGACGTGTGACCGCCGAAACGAACTCCACGATGGCCTGATGCGACAGACGAACTTCGTCTTCTGCGACTCCTTTTCGCAGAATCCCCGTCGCGATCGTGCGCTTACGGGGCTCGCGCGGATCGAACCGATAGACGAGGACGTTCGTGTCAACGAGGAAGGCCACGAGTATAGAGATCCTCACGCGTCCATCCGCGGTCCTTCGGCGGACGGCGGCCTTTCCAGCTCAGATTTCGTTTTTGCTGTCGGGCCGTCGAGGCGTCGAACAGGGAGAGCCGTTCTTCGACGCTGAGCTTCGGACGCGTCTCCCGCCCCGCGACTTCGACCCGGACGGCATCGCCTGCAGGCTTCCAGCTGATTTCATCGCCGGGGCGAATTCCGTACTGATCCGCAATGGCCTTCGGAACGGTGACTTGGAGCTTGCTCGTGACCTTCGACATATCCTTACTCTAGCAAGGACGGAATCCTTGTCAACCTCACTCGTACCGCAGCGCGTCCGCCGGATTCATCCTCGCGGCGCGGCGCGCGGGGAGCGCGGAAGCGCCCAGGACGAGCAGGAGACCGATCGCGAGGATCCCGAGAACGTGCAGGGGCTCGGGCCGGAACGGCATCCACGAGAGGTAATACACTTTCGCGATCTCGGGCGGAAAGCGCACGACGCGGAAACCCGTGAGGAGCGCGCACACGAGGGTTCCGAAGGCGACGCCGAGCGCGAGCCCCGTGCCGCCGAGCAGCATGCCCGAAAGCCGAAAGGCGCGCGCCACCAGGGCGGGCGGCGCGCCGAGCGCCGCAAGGACGCCGACTTCCCGCGTCTTCTCCGCGAGAAGGACGACGAGCGAAGAGACCACGGTGCCGGCCGCCACGGCCACGATGAGCGTGAGGACGACGAACAGCAGCGTCTGCTGGACCGCGAGCGCCTCGAAGAGATCGCGGTTCAGGATCTTCCAATCGAGCACGGTGGCGTTCTCGCCCAGGAGCTTCCGCGCCGCGGCCACGGTTTCCGAAGAGAGGGAAGGACGGACGAGCTTCATCTCCCAGACGCCCTGACGCGCGCCCGGGGGCGCGAGCCGTTCGAAGACCGGGAGCGGCACGACGGCCCACCCGTCGTCCACCTCGGAGAACCCGGTCTCCACGACGGCGGCCACGGAAAGCGGAGTCCGCGCCGGCACGGCAAGACCGGCCGCGAGCGCGGCGGAGGAGGTCTCGAGGGCCAGCGCACCGCCCGCGGAAACCCCGAGCTTCCTCGCGAGCCCCACTCCGAGGAGAACGGGGGTTTTCCCCTTCGCCTCGAGCTGGGCGAAAGCGTTCGCAAGGCCCGGCACCGCGCCCAGGAGTCGCGTCGTCGCGAGGCCCTCGGGCACCTCGAGCGCCTTCACGAGAGCGTCGACGCCCTCCGGCGTCCGTGAGGACAGGAGAAGGGCCGGCGCGAATGCCGTGCGCGCCACCGCCGTCACGTTCGGGAGGGACCGCAACTGCGCGCGCTGCGCCTCGACGTTCGCGCCCGGTTCCGGCACGGCGATCACCTCCGCGCTCGTGCCGGCGAGCTTCTCGGCAAGATCGTGGCGGTAACCGGACATGAGGCCCATGGCGACCACGAGCGACGCGGCTCCCAGGGCGACTCCGAAGAGAGCGAGGAGCGAGACCGTCTTCGGCAGCCCGCGCCGGCTGCCGAAGAGGAACCGCTTTGCGAGGAATGCGGAAACGTGCACGCGGCCTAGTTCTTCCACTCCTCCCGCTGCACCTTCCACGCGCCGCCTTCCTTGACCATGTGGACCGTGCCGTTCGCGACCTTGCCGTCCTGCTTGCCGTTGACGGTCAGCTCCGCCGTGTCGCCCTTCTCGGCGACCTTCAGGACTTTGATGTCCGTCGCAGACATCAACTTGATCATGCCGACCATCTTCTTCGCGTCCGGGCTGTCGAGGCTCGTCGCCTGATCCTTCGTCATAAATTTTTTCATCGCACCGAGGTCCTCTTTCTGGATGGCCTGAAGGAAGTCCGCGTAGACCTTCGCCTGCGGGCTCTTCTGTGCGGCCGACGTCTCCGCCGCAGACGGCGGCACGGGCTTGGCCTTGCGCGTGATGTCGGCCTTGAACGCCACGTCGAAGGCATACGTGTTTCCGAAGAACTCGTGCGGTTTCGCGCTCCTGTATCGGCCGTCGATGGTCTTTCCATCGAACGTTTTCTTGTCGAAGACGTCATCGCTGGACAGGCCGCTCGGGCTGGCCTTCATGAAGCCGTCGTGCCGGAAAGACGTCGAGATGGGCTTCGCATCCGCGCCGAAGGTGATCTCGAACGCGTGGAGCTTGCCCGCGTCGGCCATCTTGATCCGCTCGAACTCGTCCTCGAGCGCTTTCGCGTCGAGCGGCACGTCACTGACGATCACGGTGACGTCTTCCTTCGTCTTGTCGAAGAAACCCGGTGCCGCGAACGCATAGGCGTACTTCACGTCCGTCGTCTTGCCGTTGACGGTGAGCTTGCCCTCCGCCTTTCCGTCGGCGGCGGCGGCCCCTGACGCCAGGATCGCGACGGATGCGAGAACGAATCCAGCGAAAAACACACGAACTCCTGAACTCATCTGGTGCTCCTTTGCCTCGAACACGTCATTCCCCTTCACCGCGCGTCACGAGGCTCACGAACTCGTCGAACAGGGCGTCGGAGTCGTGCGGTCCGGGGGCGGATTCCGGGTGGTACTGAACGGCGAAGACGGGACGATCCGTCGTCCGGAAGCCCTCGCACGTGCCGTCATTGAGGTTCACGTGCGTGAGCTCGACGTTGGGCGGCAGCGAATCGGCCGCGACCGAGAAGCCGTGGTTCTGGGAGGTGATCGCGACGCGCCCGGTCTGGAGGTTCTTGACGGGATGGTTCGCGCCCCGGTGGCCGAACTTGAGCTTGTACGTCGTGCCGCCGAGCGCAAGGCCCAGGAGCTGCTGCCCGAGACAGATTCCGAACACGGGCTTGCCGGACTCGACGAGGCGCTTCACTTCCGCGACGCACGACGGCAGCGCGTCGGGATCGCCGGGCCCGTTCGAAAGAAAGTACCCGTCGAACCCGCCGGCGAGCATCTCCCCGGCGGTCGCCGCCGCGGGAAAGACCGTGGGCTCGAGGCCCCGCGCGGCGAGCATCCTCAGGATGTTTCTCTTGATGCCGTAGT
Organism: Thermoanaerobaculia bacterium; assembly: GCA_963719225.1. Taxonomy (GTDB): domain Bacteria; phylum Acidobacteriota; class Thermoanaerobaculia; order UBA5066; family UBA5066; genus Fen-183. The sequence continues at coordinate 3,724,652 of CAVRAY010000001.1, forward strand.
CGATGGCCGCCACGCGTCCTTTTCGCGGGACGCCCGCGGGCAGGGGAAAACCGTAGCGTGCCGTGGTTCCGACGGTGAGCGCGAGGGCGGCTCCCGCCATCGTGGGCTGCTCCCTCACCCGTTCGACGAGCGCCTGGGCGTCGGCATCCGAGGCGGTTTCGGTGGAGATCGCGCCGCGCATGACGCCCCGGCTCCTGAGGTGCCGCACGAGAGCCCGGGCGTCGAGCTCGTCGATTCCCACGATGCCGCCCTCGAGGAGACCCTGGCCGATCGGCTCCTTGCCCCGGGCGTTCGAGAAGTGCTCCGGGAAATGCCGCGCGGCGAAGCCGGCGACCTGGATCCGCGACGACTCGACGTCCTCGTCGTTGAGCCCGTAGTTGCCGATGTGCGCGGCCGTCATGACGACGATCTGCCCGCGATAGGACGGGTCGGTCAGCGTTTCCTGGTACCCCGACATCCCCGTGTTGAAGACGACCTCGCCGAAGGTCGTTCCCGCCGACCCGGCGGCGCGGCCCGAAAAGGTCCGGCCGTCCTCGAGGACGAGGACCGCGCGGCTCACGCGGTCCTCCCGACCGCCGACGCGATGGGACGGATCTGGTCCATGAGCTCACTGAACATGTCGGGCGTGAGCGCCTGCGGACCGTCCGACAGAGCTTCGGCCGGCTTGTGGTGAACCTCGACCGCGATGCCGTCGGCGCCGGCCGCGATCGACGCGCGCGACATGGGCACGACCTTGTCGCGGCGCCCCGTTCCATGGGACGGGTCCACGACGATCGGCAGATGCGAGAGACGCTCGACGGCCGGCACGACCGAGAGGTCGAGCGTGTTGCGCGTGAAATCGGAGAACGTGCGGATGCCTCGCTCGCACAGGACGACGTTGGGGTTGCCCTCGGAGAGGACGTACTCGGCCGCCAGCAGGAACTCCTCGAGCGTGGCTGACATTCCGCGTTTCAGAAGCACGGGTTTCCCGGTGCGGCCCGCCTTCTTCAGGAGCTCGAAATTCTGCATGTTGCGCGCGCCGACCTGGAGGCAGTCGGCGTACGAGGCCACGAGGTCGACCGTCTCGGTGTCGAGCACCTCGGTGACGACGGGAAGGCCCGTCGCCTCGCGTGCTTCCGCGAGGATCTTCAGGCCCTCTTCGGCGAGACCCTGAAAAGCGTACGGAGAGGTCCTGGGCTTGTAGGCGCCGCCTCGCAGGAGGTCGGCGCCGCGCGCCTTCACCTCGCGTGCGATCGTGAGGGTCTGCTCGCGGCTCTCGACGGCGCAGGGACCCGCGATGACGACGACGTGGGTTCCACCGACGGGGACGCCCCCGATGGAGACGATGGTGTCCTCGGGATGGAACTCGCGCGAGACGAGCTTGTACGGGTGCGAAACCCGGATGACCTCGAGAACGCCCGGCAGGCTCTCGAACGCGGCCGGCCCCACGGTGCCCTTGTTGCCCGTGATCCCCACCGCCGTGCGCTGCGCGCCCGGGATCGGATGAGCTTTGAGCCCGAGGCGTTCCGCGGCGGCGACGACGCGTCCGACGTCTTCGCCCGTGGCGCTCCGGTCCATGACGATCAGCACGCGGAGGGTCCTCTCTTCCGGCGACGTTTATACTTCATCCCGCCGCGTCTCCTTCCATGGCGGCTCCCGGAGGCACCGATGTCCCCACGCGCGCGCATTTCCCTCCTCCCGGCCGCGGCTCTCGTCGTCGCGGCGTTCTGGGCCATTCCCGCCGAGGCAACGTACGTGATCTACACGAAGGACGGCCATCGGATCGAAGCGCGGGACAAGCCGGTCGTCCAGGGGCGGCGCGTCATCTACATGACGCCCCTCGGCACGTCCCAGACGATCGCGTTCGACGAATGGGATCAGGAGCGCAGCGAGAAGGCGAACCGCGAGGGTTTCGGCGGCGCCTATGTCCTCGACGATCCGGGCGGGCAACGGTCCTCTCTGCCCGCTCCGGAAGCGAAGAAGCCCTCCCTCTCGGAATACATCAGGAAGCATGGCCGGCCGCTGGATGCCGAGCGCCCGGAGCCTCGAACCGGCGTCGTGTCCGAACGGGAGACGCGCGCGCCGCGCGCCGCGGCCGGCAAGGCGATCGAGCCGCCGCCCGTCGTCCTCGACCCCGTGATCAGCGACGCCTTCATGCGCGCTCTCGACGGAAGCAACGTGAAGGGCGTCAAGCTCGGGAACCTTCCCTCAGCCCTGCGCGTCCAGGCCGTCACGGACAACGAGCAGCAGGTCTTCCTCGCCCTCATGGCGTCGGCGCGAGGCCTGAAGGAAGCACGCGCCGCGGGCAAGCCCCTCGAAAAGGTGGAAGTCCTCCTCGCGACGGCCGCCGGAGAGACGGCCGCGCACTTCGAGGTCTCGCCCGACGACGCGGACGCTCTTCTCAACGGGCGCATCTCGCCCTCGAAATATTTCGTGACGCGCGTGATCTTCTGAAATTCCGATGGACGCCGGCACGCTCGTCCTCGTCCACCTCGTCCAGCCCAAGGAGAAGTACTGGGGCGTGCTTCTGGCGCTCGGCCCCGCGGGCCTGACGCTGCGAGGTCTCGAGCTCGACCTGTTCGACGACTGGGCCCGACAGCAGAGGCCCGGTTCCGACGCCGAGCTGGGGGTCGCGACGCTCTTCGTCCCGCTTCACCGGATCGAGAAGCTGTTCGAGGACGCGCGCGTGGGGAGCGTCGCGAGCTACGCCGAGCGGTTCTTCGAGATCGTGGGCTCGGACGTGCGGAGCTTCCTCGGTCCGCAGGTGGCGCACGCCGCCCCGCCCGCCACCTCGCGCCCGAACTGAGGCTCCTCAGACCGTTTTCGTCCTCTTCTCCGACAGCTCGAGGAGAATGCCGCCCGTCGCGGACGGATGGACGAACGCCACGAGACAATCGTGCGCGCCGTCGAAGGGCTCCTCGTTCACGAGCCTCACGCCCGCGGTCTTGAGCCGCGCGAGGACCGAGCGCACGTCCGTCACCTCGAGGCACAGATGGTGGATTCCCGGTCCGCGCGTCGCGAGCGCCCTCGCGACCGGCCCTTCGGGCGACGTCGACTCGAGGAGCTCGAGGTGCGACTCCCCGACCGCGCGGAACGACGTCACGACCTCTTGAGACGCGACCTCCTCCCGATGCTCCTCGACGAGGCCGAGGAGGTCCCAGAACGCTCCGCCTTTCTCGAGCGACGGAACGGAGATGCCGAGGTGGGAGATGCGGGAGACGAGAGAAGGGACCGGGGATGAAGATTTCTGAGAAGGTGAAGAGGGGTGAGGAGGGGCGTCGGCGGCGCCGCTTTCGAGGCGGTCGAGTAGGCTGCGCGCGGCGCTCAACGGATCTTCCGCCCGCGCCTCCACGCGCTCCGCAGCAGCCTCGAGCGCTCCACGGTCTCCCCTGAGCCTCTCTACCCTTCTAAGAAAATCTTCTTTGATCAACCCCTCGATTCGCATCTTCGTCCGCTCGACGCGCCGCGCGGCGCCCTGCGGCCCGTCGAGGAAGGCGCGGTGCTCCGCGAGCTTCGCGGCCAGCTCGTCGAGTCCCGCGCCGGTCGTGGCGACCGTCTTCACGACCGGCGGCACCCAGGCCCCGTGCTCGCCGAGCTCGAGCATCTGCAGGATCTCCTGGACGACGCGGTCCGCTCCGTCGCGGTCGGCCTTGTTCACGACGAAGAGGTCCGCGACCTCCATGAGGCCCGCCTTGATCGCCTGGATGTCGTCCCCCATGCCGGGTGTCAGGACGACGACGCAGGTCTGGGCGAGCCGGAAGACCTCGACCTCGTCCTGACCGACGCCCACCGTCTCGACGAGGATCTCGTCGTAGCCCGCGGCGTCGAGAACGTCCACGGCATCGGCCGACGCGCGCGCGAGGCCGCCGAGATGGCCGCGCGTCGCCATCGACCGGATGAGGACGCCGGGATCCGTGTAGAGGCCCTGCATCCGGATGCGGTCGCCCAGGATCGCCCCGCCCGAGAACGGCGACGACGGGTCCACCGCGACGATGCCGACCTTTCGTCCGAGGGCGCGGGCCTTGCGCGCGAGCGCAGCCGTCAGCGTGGACTTGCCGGCCCCAGGAGAGCCGGTCAGCCCCGTCACGCGTGCGCCGCCCGTTTTCGGAAAGACGAGAGCGAGGAGCTCGCGAAAACGGGGATCTCCGGCTTCGGCCCACGTGATCGCGCGCGCGACCGCGGGCACGCGCCCCTCGAGGACGCCTTCGGCGAGATCCTGTACAGCCCGCGGGACCGGCATCTTCGAAGTGTAGTCGACCGCGAGGCCTAGAATGACCGCCCCATGGAGTCGGGAACGGCCGCCCTCGTCCCGGTGCTTTCGGAGATCGCCCGCGTCGCGTCGGAGACGCTCGAGCTCGACGTCGTCTTCCAGCGCATCTCGGCGGCGGCGGCGCGGGTTCTCGCCTTCGACGCGATGACCCTGACCTATAACGAGGGAGGAACGGGATTCTCCCTCTACACGATCGCAGGCCCGACGCTGAACGACGAGGAGCGTCGCGCATACGCGCGCTTCGTCCCGCGAAAGGATTATTCGCCTGCGCTCTGGGCCTTGTTGACGCGCGCGGGACGCACGGACGACCTCCATTCCTTCTTCGACACGTCCTTCCCTCGAGACCAGGACCTCAAGGACGCGAAGATCCGGTCGATGCTTCGCGTGCCGCTCACCGGCACGTCGCGCGACGGCTACCTGTCGCTTCTGAGCCTCAAGCCGGGGGCCTATACCGAGGTAGACGAGGTCCTCGTACGGCCGATCGCGGACGTCATCGCGATGGCGTTCGAGCACGAGCGCCTCGCCTCGGACGAAAAGGACCGGCGCCGGAAGTACGAAGCGCTGCAGGCTCTCGCGCCGGCGCTCGCAAAGGCGCTCGACGTGCGCGACGTCTTCGACCGGATCTCGGAGATCGTCCGGCCCGTCGTCCCGCACGACCGCATGGCGCTCGGCCTTCTCACCGAGGATCGCGCGGCCGTGCGCGTTTACGCGATCTCGGGCACCGGCTTCCCGGAGATCAGGGAGCCGATCCGGCTGACGCCTGCCGACCGGGCGCGCGAAGACTGGTCGACCGAGATCGTCCGTGACGTGCTCGCCGAGCTGGACCCCGCATCCGACAAATGTCGGCACCTCACTGCGGATGGGGCGCGCTCCATTCTGCGCGTGCCCATCTTCTTCGAAGGCCATTGGCAGTTCGCCGGTGGCCTGCTCTTCATCTCGCGCACGCCGAACACGTACGGCGAGGACGACATCCCCTTCGCCCGGCACGTCGCCGACCAGGTCGCCCTCGCGCTCTCCCACCAGCGCCTCGCGGAGGAGGCACGCCGAGCGGCCGACGCTCGCGCGGAAGCGGACACGCTCGAGAAGAGGGTGGCCGTCCTTTCCGTGGAGCTCGCATCGCGCGGCGGATTCGACCGGATCGTGGGAACGTCGAAGGGCTGGCACGACGTCCTCGTCCAGGCCGGCAAGGTCGCGCCCCTCGAGACGACCGTCCTCCTGACCGGCGAATCCGGCACCGGCAAGGAAGTCGTCGCCCGCGCGATCCACCGGAGCTCGGCGCGCGCGGCCGGCCCGTTCATCGCACTCAACGGGGCCGCGTTGCCGGATCAGCTCCTCGAGTCGGAGCTCTTCGGCTACGAGAAGGGCGCATTCACGGGCGCGACGGGCGGAAAGCCCGGCCGTCTCGAGCAGGCCGCCGGCGGCACGCTCTTCCTCGACGAGGCGGGCGAAATGAGCCCGGCCGTGCAGGCGAAGCTCCTGCGCGTTCTCGAGGAGCGCGAGTTCCAGCGGCTCGGAGGGACGAAGGTCCTCAAGACCGACGCGCGCGTCATCGCCGCCACGAACCGGGATCTCGCCCGCGCGATCGAGAAGGGCGAGTTCCGGGAGGACCTCTTCTACAGGCTCTCCGTCTTCGGGATTCACCTTCCACCCCTGCGCGAACGGCCGGAGGACATTTTGCCGCTCACCGAGATGTTCCTCGCCGAGCTCGGCCCGGCGGTCGGCCGGCCCGTGCCTGGCGTCTCGCGCGAGGCGAAAGAGCTCCTGCTCGCTTACCCGTGGCCCGGCAACGTCCGGGAGCTCCGGAACGCGCTCGAGCGCGCGGCGATCCTCGTGGAGGGCGGCCTGATCACGGCAGCGCATCTCCCGATCTCCGTGACGCGCCAGGATTCCCTCCCCCGCGCCGCGGCGCCGGGCGCGGCCGCAGCTTTTCTTCCACCGGAGGGCCTCGACCTCGAATCGCTCGAGCGCGACTTCGTGAAAGAGGCTCTGAAGAAAGCGCGTTTCAACAAGAGCAAGGCCGCGAAGCTCCTCGGCCTGACGCGCGCGCAGCTCTACTCGCGCATCGAGAAGTACGGGCTCGAGGGAGGTCCGGGGGGAGACTAGGAAATCTCCCCCGCGGCGGCACGCTACTTGTTCAGGCGGTAGGCCGTGAACTGCTCGCTCATACGCGAGGACTGATCCACCGTGAAGTTGTCCATGCAGGCGTCATCGGTGTAGTCCATGAAGTTCGTGATCGGGTCCTCGCCCGGAGCCTTCCGGTTCGTGCAGGAATCGCGGCCAACCGGACAGCCGAAGGCGGGCGATCTCTCGGCGTTGGTGTCGTCCACGTAGTCGCCCTTGCCGTTACACCCGCCCTGGAACGTGTGGTACAGGCCCATCCAGTGGCCCACCTCGTGCGTCGCAGTGTCGCCCTGGTCGTACGGAGACGCCGAACCGCCCGGGAGCGACGAGAAGAGAATGACGACTCCGTCGTTCGACGGAGCATGCCGGTAATCGGACGGGAACGTCGCCCAGCCCAGGAGGTTGTCTCCGATGTTCGCGGTGTAGATGTTGAGATCGTCCGCCGTGCCCTGCCGCAGCGCTCTCTTCGCCTGCCGTTCGGCCGTCGAGCCGGGAGTCATGGTGTACCAGGTCGCGTTCGTCGTCCGGTCCGTGGAGACGAGGGTGAACGAGACGCCCGACGGAAGGTAGGCGGCGTTCAGGACGTTGATCTGTTCGGCGATCTGAGAGTCCGGGACGTCCCCATTCTGGGTTCCGCTCCCACCCCTGATGACGTGAACGTACACCGGGATCTGGATGCCGGTGGCGAGGGATCGCCGTCCTCCTCGCTCGGCGAGTAGCTGCCGGGCCTCGACTTCGATGAACTCCTGCTCTTCGACGTCCACGTTGCGGGTGCCGCAGCGCCGTCCGCTCTCGATGAAGGCCCGTTGATCCACCCAGCTCGTGCCCTGGAAGACGAAGGGCTGACCCTCGCTCGGGCCTGGCCCCTGCGTGTCCCGCGGCATTTCGGCAAAGGCGGGAAGCGCGAGGAAGCAAAAAACCGTGAGAAGCCTCACCACCGACTTCATAGGACCTCCTGAGATTCGGACTCAAGATAGGTTCGCATTCCCGCTTTCGCCAGGAGAATTCTTACGCTTCACGGTCGAGGGGGTCGCGGCGTGAGCGAGGCTACGTCCGCGCTTCTTTCGCCGCCGCTTTCATGACCGCGCTGATGCGATCGAACGCGGCGCGCCAGGCCTCCGCCGTCTCGGGCGTGAAGTCGGGGCCGAGGCGCTGCGCGAACATGCACAGGAGAGCCTCGCGGAACGTGTCGAAATGGACGTCCTTCGCCCCGTAGAGCACGTGGCGGCGTCCGAGCTCTCTGAGCGACTCGTCCACGGCGCCGTCGTCATCGAGACCCTTCAGCGCGAGGCCGAGAGCCACCACGAACATCGCCCCCTGGTTCTCGACGTCCGAGGAGAAGAGACTCCTCAGAGAGGGATCGAGCGCGAACAGAGTCTCGTAGAAATCCTTGCCGGCCCCACGGGGGATCGGTCGCAGACGGTCGAAGCTCCTCCTGACGAGAGCGATCTGCTCACGGGTCATCTCGCACCTCGCGAAGCTTCGCATGCACGACGCTCCGCACCCCGGAAGATACATCCCGCGGGCACGTCGCGACCCGATCCATTAGCACTATATTGATCGTCAGCGGAGGAGCGGGCATGACTCACGAAGAATTTCTGAACAGCCTCCTGGCCGCCAACGCGGGCCAGACGTCGCCGTCCCTTTCCAGCCTGACCGAGGACGAGGCCGTGTGCCGCTGGCTGGCCTTTCTCGTGATGTGCTACGTCCGAATGACGTACGCGGAGGCCGCCCGGGCGGGACTCGCGCCGTACGTCAGGAGGACATGGTCCAGATGGGGAAGCGCCCGGGGCGAAGAGGTCGAGCTGGCGATGCCCAACCCGGGCGGGGAGCTGACGTTCCGCGTCCACGTTTCACCGGTGAACGGCTACTTCTTCCGCCTCGAAGACGCGGCACGCCACAACTGGTTCGACGTGCGCGGCATCGCCAGCCGGGAGGGCGCCCGCATTTCCATCCAGGTGTCGCATTGGGACACGTGGGTCATGGTGGATGCCCCGAGGGCGCCCGTTCGCCCGACGACGCTGACCTTCCAGCCGGCCGCCTGCTGCCGGCGGTCGCTCGCGAGGATCCGCGAGATCACGAGCAGCCTCGCGGCGGCGCGGGCTCTCCTGGGCGTGGGACAGTTCGAAGGGCTGTTCACGGCCGTCACGGCACGCCCGTCGAGCGCCGCCGACGTCGTGGATTCCGTGAGCGGCGCCTATGACCTGTCCGACTCGGACTGGGAAACCTGGGCACAGGCCATGGCGTCGTTTCCAGCCGTCCAGCAGGAGCAAGTCCAGAACGTGGCGTTCGAGGAGATCGACACCCACACGAGCGAGCCGGCCCGGTTGCGCTTCTGGACGATCGTCTACGACAGCGGGAGAGTCCAGTAGATCCTCGATCTCCGTCCTGAGCGCCTTTCTCCGATCCGGAGAGCTTCGAGAGCGGATCTTTCCTCCAGGCCCGCAGGGCGGGCCTGGAATGTACTTTGCGACGCAAAGTAGACATGCGATATCCGCTCCTCGCCCGCTCTTTCGTCGTCCTCTCCCTCGTCGTCCTCCTCCTCGTGCCGCTCCAGATGATCCGCGGCGTCATCGACGAGCGCGCCGCCCGCCGCGCGGCGGCGATCGCGGAGGTGGCTTCGACGTGGGGCGCCGCCCAGACGCTCGTCGGACCCGTCATCGTCGTGCCGTTCCAGGTCGAGAGGAAAGAAACCTGGGTCGATCCGGCGGTATCGCCGGGAGCACCTCATGGCGGCGTCGTCCGTGAGCGCTCGCGCGTGGACGTCGAGCAGGCGATTTTCCTTCCGGACACCCTGAAGATCGAAGGACGCCTCGTTCCCGAGCGTCGCTGGCGCGGCATCTTCGAAGTCGTCGTGTACCGCACCGAGCTCGCCGTGAGCGGGACGATGCCGGCCCCGGACCTCGGTCCGCTCGGGATCCCGGCCGAGGACATCCACTGGAAGGACGCCTTTCTGTCCGTGGGGCTCTCGGATACGCGGGGTATCCGCGAAGAGGTCCGGCTCCTCTGGGACGGGGACCCGACGCCCTTTCGCCCCGGCCCCGGCGCCGCGTGCCTCGCGCCCTCCGGCATCCACGCGCCGCTTCCTTCTCTCGAGGGATCCTCGGCCCTTCCGCACGAGTTCGCGTTCACGGTGAGCCTTCAGGGCACGGAAGCGCTCGCCATGACGCCGCTCGGGGCCTCGACGGACGCCGTGCTGAGGTCTCCGTGGCCGTCCCCGAGCTTCTTCGGCGCGTTTCTTCCCGACCGGCGGGCGGTGACCGCCGAAGGCTTCGACGCGGCGTGGAAAGTGTCGTCGTTCGGACGGAGCTACCCGCAGCGCTGGCGGAGTGACCGCGGCTTTCCAGGCGATGCCGTCGCGAAATCCGCGTTCGGCGTGCGTCTCTTCCTTCCCGCCGACGCGTATCAGCAGGCGACGAGGTCTCTGAAGTACGCGATCCTCTTCGTGGGGCTCACGTTTCTCGCCTTTGCGCTTTTCGAGACGTTCGGGGGGCTGCGCCTCCACCCTCTCCAGTACCTCTTCGTCGGCTTCGCGCTCGTCCTCTTCTATCTGCTCCTCGTCTCCCTCTCCGAGCACGTCGGATTCGGCGTGGCCTATCTCGCCGCGGCGTCGGCAACGACCGCACTCGTGAGCGCCTATTGCGCGTGGGTGCTCGTCGTGAAGGCGCGTGCGCTCGTCATGGCGGGAGCGCTCGCGGCGCTCTACGGCTACCTTTTCGTCCTCCTTCGACTCGAAGACTGTGCGCTCCTTCTCGGATCGATCGCGCTCTTCATCCTTCTCGCCGCGCTCATGCTCGCGACACGGCGCGTGGACTGGTGGTCCGTAGGCGGCCCGGCGCGGCCGCCCCGGAGCTTCACGCCTCCCCAGCGGGCGACCGCTCCATGAGAAGGCATGACGACGCGCTCGCAGCCGCGGCGCGCGCCTCGTGGGCGACTGTCGCGTTCTATGCTCTGCCCGTGTCCGGGCCCGCGCTTCCCCACTTCGACGCCGTTCCGCTCTTCCGGTGCCTCAACGAGGAGGAGCGAAAGCTCCTCGGCCCCGTTTGCCGGGCCGTCGCATACGAAAAGGGAGAAGAGGTCTTTCGCGAAGGGGACGAGGCGGCGGACCTGTGCTTCGTGGCGATCGGCCGCGTGAAGGTCGTCAAGGCGGGTCCGGACCGCGACGTGATCCTCGGCCTCTTCGGCGCGGGCGAGCCCATCGGAGCCGTCGCGCTCTTCGAAGGCAAGCGCTTCCCGGCGTCGGCCGTCGCGCTCGAGCCTTCCACGATCCTGCGCGTGCCCGAGCGGGATTTCTTCGCGACCATCGACGCGCACCCCGAGATGACGCGGCGCCTCCTGCAGGGCCTCATGCTCCGGCAGTTCGAGATCTCGCGCCGCCTCGCGGACCTGACCGGCCCGGTCGAGAAGCGGATCGCGCGGCTCTTCCTCATGCTCGCGCGGCGTGTCGGGAGGCGCGAGGGCGCCAGCGCGACCATCCCCCTCGCGCTTTCCCGCCAGGAGATCGCGGACCTGACCGCGACGACCGTCGAGACCGCGATCCGCGTCATGAGCCGCTGGGGAAAGGAGAACGTCGTGATCACCCAGCCGGATGGGTTCACGGTTCCAGATCTCGGCGCGCTCGACGCGCTGACCGAGGACTAGGCGGTCGCCACCCGTACCGGACCGCTCTTCGGGCGGAGCTTCCACGCGACATACGGCTTCGCGAGCGTGCGCAGCGCCGCGAGCTTCGTCTCGTAGAGACGCGAGGAGAACGTCGGCGGCACGAGGTCGGCCGCTTCTTCGGGCTGGACGACGAGCGACACCTGGATTCCCGGGAGGATTCCCACGGGGAGTCCGGCGCGCTGGACCGCTTTCCAGAGATACGCGAAGACCTCGCGCATCTCCTGCGGCTTCGGCGGAGGCTCGTTCTCGAGCGCGCTCCCGACCGTGGGACGGAAGATGCAGACGGTGGGAAAGGCTCCCGCATTCACGATGCGGTCGATGCCCCGCAGCGTGGCCTCGAGAGGCTCGAGCCCCGCGATGATCTCACCCGAGACTTTTCCCGGCCCGAGCTTCTTCGCCGTGTACTCCATCGCCTCGAAGAACGCGTTCTGGCCGAGCGTCATCTCCTTCCCGGGGCAGAGCTTCGCGAACGTCGCGGGGTCCTCGAATTCGTAGCAGAACGAGAAGTGATCCGTTCCGGCGGCGATCAGGTCGTCGTACTCGTTGAACTTGCGGCGCGGCACGGGAACGGCCTGGACGCCGATGAAGCCGCCCACCTCGGCGCGGAGCCGCTTCACGAAGGGCTCGCACTGCCTGAGGCCGTGAACCAGCTCGAGGTCGTCGCGATCCTCGAAGTGATACCCCGTGTTCAGGTGCGTGAAGATGGAGCCGGATTCGTCGCGCGCGGCCTTCGCGACCTCGATCACGTCGTCCACCTTCTTCTTCGATTCCTCGGCCGTGCCCACGTTGCGGCCGGTCGTGCAGAAGGCGCACGCCGGCGACGACGGCAGGTTCCAGTACAGGCAGGCGTTCGAGACGTAGATTCCGAGGTACGTGCCCTGCAGGACGCCGACGCGGCTCATCTCGACGCCGCTCGACGTCTTCCGCGAATACCAGACGGGCTCCTCGGGGATCTCGACGGGATAGTGGTCGCCCTGACGCGCGTCGCACAGGATGTAGCCGCGCGTCGTCTTCATCAGCAGGAAGGGAGACCTCGCCGCGAAGGGCTCGACGACGGGCACGTTCACCCAGATCTTCTTGCGCGGCGACGGAAGGATCAGCTCCAGGCCCGAGCCGAGGCCAGCACGCGTTCGCGAGATGCGCCGGCCGTCGGCATTCACGTCGAAGGACGGGTCGACACGCAGGCCCCAGCAGAAGAGCTCGATTTCGAGCTCCACGGGTTTGAACAAAGTCGTCCTCCCACCGGGAGCATGTGGTGCCGGGGCCGGAGCGGCCATGATGCAGGGACTTCAGGGAGCGGGATGACGCCCGTCATACCGGTCGGGCGCCGTCAGGGCTAATTTGGCCGCGGAGAGAGACATGGCTTCCATCCAGACCGCTCCCTGCTGCAGCGCCTGCGGGTCGAACGCCCCGGCCGCACCTCCCCGTAACCTCCTCCCCTTCTTCGTGCTGACCGCCCTCGCCCTCGCTGTCACATTGGGGGTCTCGACGGGCGGCTGGGCGATCTGGCAGATGGCCTTCGCCACGGGCACGGTCCTGCCGTCCCATCTCCAGCTCCACGCGCACGTCCAGCTCCTCGGGTTCGCCGGCCTCTTCATCCTCGGCGTCGCGCTCCACGCCCTGCCGCGCATCCTGGGAGCCGCCCCGCCATCCCGAAGGGTGCTTCTGGCCGTGCTTCTGGGCCTCGGCGGCGGCGCCCTGCTGCGCGCGTTCGGCCAGCCGCTCGCGCCCTGGGCGGGCGGTCGATTCCTTTCGCTTCTCTCGGGTGCATTCGAGCTTGCCGGAGTCTTCGCGTTCCTCGCGTGGGCGCTGCCGGTCCTCGCCGTGCGCCGCTCCTTCGGCGACCCGCTCTCGTTCCATGTCCTGCTCGGATCCTTCTGGGCCGCGCTCGCCGCCGTACTCTCCGGCGCGCAGTCGATCTTCCTCGCGGGCCATGCGGAAGCCGAAATGCCGGGCGCTCTCGTCGAGCCCTTCTATGCAGTCGCTCTCTACGGACTCGTCCTCTCGTTCGTGCTCGGGTTCGGCTCGAGAATGGTGCCGGCATTCCTCGGGCTTCCCCGGCCCACGCCGAAGAGCGCGCGTCCCGTCGCCGGTCTCCAGGCGACGGGCGTCCTGCTCCTCGCGGCCGCGTGGATCCCCGGCCTGACGCCTCAGGTGTCGCGCGGCCTCGTGCTCGGAGGAACGCTTTTCCTGGCGTCGGCGGTGGTCCTCTTTCTCGCGGCAGCCCGGATCTTCGCGCCGTTCTCCAAGGCTCCCGGAGCGCTCTCCTTGCGCGCGCCGTTCGCCTTTCTCGGGCTCTTCGCGGCGATCTCCGTCGCGGCCGGGATCGGCGAGCTCTCCGGGGTGTCAGTGCACAAATTCGTGTGGGACGGCGCGCGGCACGTCTACACGATCGGGTTCCTCACCCTTCTCGTCGTCGGCATGAGCCTGCGCGTGGTCCCGGCCTTCACGGGGAAGGCGCTCGTGCGTCCCCGGCAGGCGCGTCTCGCGCTCGCCTTCGTGGGCGCCGCGGCCTTCGTCCGCGCGCTGCAGATCCCGGTCGCGATCGGCTGGGGCGGCCTGCCTCTCTACCGGCTCGTCGGCACGACGGGCGTGTTCGCGACGGTGGGGCTGCTCCTGTGGGCTCACGTCCTCGTCGGGACGCTCAGGCCGAGGGCGAAAGCCGCCGCTTCGCTCGTCTTGCCGGCGCGTGCGCCCGCCTGACGCCCGGAGCGCTCCTAGCCCTTGAAGCGCTTGCGGCGCGGGAGCATGTCGTTGATCTCGCGAAGCGCCATCTCGAAGCCCTTCGTCACGCCCTCGGGCTCCTCGCCGCGCTGGACCTTCATCGTGTATTCGTCCCTCAGGCGCGCCAGGCGATGGCCGAGCGCCCACAGGATCGTTTCGACGGCCTTTTGCTCGCCCTCGGATCTCTGTTTCGACATGCGCGCCATTCTGGACCAGGATGCGTCATGCCCCTCCGCGTCGTTCTCGTGAGGACGCACAACCCCGGCAATCTCGGGGCGGCGGCGCGGGCCGCGAAGAACTTTGGAGCAGAGATTTCTTTGCTCCGACCGCGCACCCGTCTCGATCATCCCGATGCCGTGGCTTTCGCGTCCGGCGCGGAAGATTTTCTTAGAAGGGTGAATGTCGTCCCGGCGTGGGGCGACCTGCTCGCCTCTCGAGACACCCTGGTCGCCCTTTCGTCGCTGCGCGGCCGGGTCCCGCGCGGGCTGCCGCCTCCCACGACTTTCGAAGAAGTCTCCTCCTCTCTTCGCCGCGGCCGGCGCGTCGCGCTCGTGTTCGGGCCCGAGCGCGGCGGGCTCACGACGGAGGAGCTGCGGCTCTGCGACGCGCGCCTCCGGATCGAAACACGCGACGAGTTTCCAACGCTCAACCTGGCACAGTCAGTGGCGATCACTCTCGCGTCTTTATTCCCTTTCGAAGCACCGCGCCGAAGGCGCGGAACCACCGGTGCGAAGAGAGAGGTGGCAACCGCAAAGGAAATCCGCCGCCTCCTGGCCTCTTTCAAAGAGACTCTCTCTTCGGCGGGTTACCCGGGCCGGGGCCACTCGAAGGAGGTCGTGGCGGAGCTCGAGTCTTACCTGCGCCGCGGAATGCCGACTTCCCGTGAAGTCACGCTGCTTCTCGGCGCTCTCGCGGCCGTGAGCCGCGCGCTCGGCGTCGACCGTTCGAAACGCCGGAGCTGAATCGCCGCGGCGTAGCCTCCCTAGCAGGCTGCTGAAGAAAGGGCTCTTTTTCAAAGGAGCTTGAGCGGGAGAAGACACGTCAAGCTGAAAGAGGGGATTGCTTCGAGAGAGTGAGTCCGTGCTGCTCGCCTTTTTCGGCCCGCTTCGGTCGCACCGAGGGGCGCTTCAGGGGGAATCAGGCGGTCGAGGACTCCATTCGCGCCATTCGGACGAGGTTGTAGGCCGTCATCACGCTGAGGACGTGAGCCGCCACGCGGGCGAGTCCTCGGAAGCGCGTCTTGGCCAGGCCTCCGATGGTCTTACTCCAGCCGAAGATTTCTTCGACGCGCTTCCTGATTCGCTGGCTCACGGCGTAGCCCGCGTGTCTCGTCGTCCTTCGGTCGATGGCGCTGCGCCTGTTGGTGGTGTTCTGGGCCACGT
Organism: Thermoanaerobaculia bacterium; assembly: GCA_963719225.1. GTDB lineage: Bacteria > Acidobacteriota > Thermoanaerobaculia > UBA5066 > UBA5066 > Fen-183. Next base: position 3,739,790 of record CAVRAY010000001.1, read on the forward strand.
GGGGCGTGACGCCTCTCTCTCGGAGCCTTTCGATGAAATCCCTCGTGTCGTAGCCCTTGTCGCCGGCCAGCGTGATGCGCTTGTCCGAGCCCAGCTCGTCGACCATGCCCAGTGCGGCCGACCTCTCCCCGTAGCCGTCGGCCGTCGTTACGCGCGCCTTCACGCACAGTCCGTTTCTGTTCTCCATCAAGACGTGGCCGAGGTAGCACAGCTGCGAAGGCTGGCCGTCTCCCTTCTTGTAGAGCTTGGCGTCGGGATCGGTCGTCGAGGCGTGCGTGTCGTTGCGCCTCTTCTGGCCGCGAAAGTCGACATCGGCGTTGCGGCCGCCAGGAGCTGGCGGCTCATCGCCGCCCTTACCGTCCTTGTCCTTCCGGGGCTGGAAGCTCTTCAAGGAGGCGTTCGCTTCGATCAGCGTGCCGTCCACGGTGAAGTGCTCGTCCGAGAGAAGAAACTTCTTGCGGGCCTGTGCGACGACTTCCGAGAAGAACTCCTCGAAGACCTCGGCCTCCAACAGTCTCTGGCGGTTCTTCGAGAAGGTCGTCGGATCGAAGGCCGGTGCAAGCCCCGGCATGTCCAGGAACCAGCGGAAGAGAAAGTCGTACCCGAGCCGCTCGCAGAAGAGCCGCTCGCTTCTCACGCTGTACAGCGCGATGAGGATCTGCGCCTTGAGAAGCATCTCGGGCGGAATCGATGGACGCCCTCGCTCCGAGTACAGCCTGGCGAGCTTGGGCTCGAGACGCCTGAGCGCTTCGTCTGCAAGCGCCTTCACCTTGCGGATCGGGTGGTCCCGCGGCACGAGCTCCTCGGGCGTCATCGTCACGACAAGATCGACCTGCTTTTCGTTGTCTCCACGCATGCACACCAAGGTGCAGCCGCATCGCGCAGCAGTCAATGCCTCGCCGCGATTTTCAGGAGCCCTTTTTCAGCAGCCTGCTAGACGTCGAGTTCATCCGCCTCTCGCGCGCGTTCGGTGATGAAGCGGTAACGCGCCGCCGCATCCTTGCCCATGAGCTCGGAGAGCACGCGTTCGGCCTCGAGTGCGCTCGGCACCGTCACCTTGAGGGCGCGGCGGCGGCGCGGGTCGAGCGTCGTCTGCTTGAGCTGTTCGGGCATCATCTCGCCGAGCCCCTTGAAGCGCATGATCTCGGGCTTCACGTTCTTCGGAAGCCTCGAGAGGATCGCGTCGCGCTCCTTCTCGTCGAGCGCCCAGTGGGTCTCCTTCGCGGCGTCGATGCGGTAGAGCGGCGGCTGCGCGAGGTAGACGAAGCCCCCCTGGACGAGCTTCGGCAGGTGCCGCCAGAAGAAAGTGAGGAGAAGAGTCGAGATGTGGTGGCCGTCCGCGTCGGCGTCCATCAGGAGGAAGATCTTCCCGTAGCGGAGCTTCGCGAGGTCGAAGCTCGCGCCGACGCCGCAGCCGAGCGCCGAGACGATGTCCGAGAGCTCTCGGTTGCCGGTGACTTTCGCGGCGTTCGCCTGCTCGGCGTTGAGCACCTTGCCGCGCAGCGGGAGGATCGCCTGCGTCTGTCGGTCCCGGCCCTGTTTCGCCGAGCCGCCTGCCGAGTCGCCCTCGACGATGAAGAGCTCGGAGAGAGAGGGATCGGTTGACGAGCAGTCCGCGAGCTTGCCGGGGAGGTTCAGCCGATGCGACACGGCCGTCTTGCGTGTGACTTCCCGGGCCGCCGCGCGGCTTGCTTCGCGCGCGCGAGACGCGAGGACGATGCGCCCCACGATCTGCTCGGCGAACGTGGGGTTCTCGTTCAACCATTTCTCGAGCGCCGGGCGCACGGCTCCGTCCACCTGCGCCGCGACCTCGGGGTTGTTGAGTCGGTCCTTCGTCTGGCCCTGGAACTGAGGCTCGAGGACGTATGCGGACAGGAGGACGACGAGGCCCTCGCGGATGTCCTCGGCCGAGACGGCGACGCCCTTCGGAAGCAGCTCGTGCGTCTCGAGGAAGTTGCGAACGGCCTTCGTGATGCCCGAACGCAGCCCGTTCTCGTGCGTGCCGCCCGACGGAGTCGAGATGCCGTTGACGTAGGAGCGCACGTGCTCCTCCGTCGCCTCCGTCCACACGAGGGCGAGCTCGAGCCGGGGCTCGCCTTCGCGAGCGAGGTTGAATACGCCTCCCGTCGCGGGCTTTCCGCGCTCCTCCACGACGTGCGTGAGCCAGTCCGAGAGGCCGCCTTCGTGCGTGAGCTCTTCGCGCCGCGCCGGTTTCTCGGTTTCGTCGATGAACACGACGCGAAGGCCGCGATGGAGGTACGTCTTGGCCTCGAGGCGCTCGTGGATCTCCCGCGCGTCGAACGCGAGCTTGCCGAAGATGTCCGGGTCGGGCCGGAAGCGCACCGTCGTCCCCGACCCGCGCACCTTCTCGGCGGCCGAGATCTTCGTCACTTTCGAGGTCGCCTTTCCGCGGACGTAGGTCTGCCTCCATTCGTGGCCGTCCCGTTTGACCGTCACCGTCATGTCCGACGAAAGCGCGCACACGACGGACAACCCCACGCCGTGGAGTCCGCCCGAGTGAACGTAGTTTTCCTGGTCGAACTTGCCGCCTGAGTGAAGGGTCGTGAGGATCAGCTCGAGCGCGCTTTTCTTGTACTTCGGGTGCACGTCGACCGGGATGCCTCGCCCGTTGTCCGCGACCTCGATCTCCCGGCCCCCTTCAAAGAGCGTCACCTCGAGGCGCGTCGCATAGCCGTTGATGACCTCGTCGATCGCGTTGTCCACGATCTCGTTGACGAGATGATGGAGGCCGCGCGCGTCGACGCCGCCGATGTACATGCCCGGGCGCTTGCGGACCGGCTCGAGCCCCTCGAGAACCGTGATGTCACGGGCTGTATATGTGGTGGCCATGCGAGCGGCCAGAGGGTGCGGCGAAAAGGGCTTCCGGTCAAGCAGCGCGTTCGCGCTCAGCGGAAGCGGAGCATCGTCACGTCGCCGCTGCCGTGGTTCGCGACGAAGATCTCTGCGCGGCCGTCGCCGTCCACGTCTCCCACGGCGACGCCAGACGGCTCTTTCCCAACGGGCCTGCTCACGCCCGAAAGCAACGATCCGTGCCCATCGCCGAGAAGGACCGTCACGTCGCCGCCTCTCATGTTCGCGGTCGCGACGTCGGGCCAGCCGTCGCCGTTCACGTCACCGACGGCCACCCGGATCGGGTTCACGCCCGTCGCGAACGGCGGACCCTTCATCGGACGGAACCCGCCTCTCCCGTCCCCGAGGAGCACGTTGACGGCATCGTGGCTCGTGTCACCGGCGCGTCCGGAGAAGTTCGAGACGACGAGGTCGAGGTGGCCGTCCCGGTCGATGTCGGCGAGGGCGAGCGAGAACGGCGCGTCGCCCGCCCGAAACGGCGAGCCGGGCGCCTCGTGGAACCCGCCCTTGCCGTCTCCGAGAAGGACGGTCACGTTCCCTCCCTCGAAGTTCGTCGTGACGATGTCGGGCGCTCCGTCGCCGTTCACGTCGCCTGCCCGGAGCCTCTGATAGGGCATGTGGCCTACGCTGAAAAGCTGGCTCCGCGTTCGGAACCTTCCCCCTCCTGTCCCGAAGACCACTTCGACCTGATCGCTCGCCCAGCTCTCGACGGCAAAGTCGACGTGAGAGTCCCCATCGAAGTCCGCGGCGGCGATTCCGTGCGGATGCGGCTTGCTCCGGACCGCGACCGGCGACGCCGAGGCCGGTTTGAATCGCCCGCGGCCGTCTCCGAGGAGGATCGTGACGTGAGAAGTCTCGTGGTTCGGGAACGCGAGATCGAGCTTGCCGTCGCCGTCGAAATCCGCGATCGCGATGTCGTTCGGGGATTTCCCGGCGGGAAAAGGCGAGCCGGGCGCGGCGACGAAGCCGCCCTTCCCGTCGCCGAGGAGAACGGTTGCGTCGCCGCTCTCGATGTTCGCGACGACGAGATCGGGCCGCCCGTCTCCGTTCAGGTCTGCGAGGGCCAGACTGCCCGGCCCCTTTCCGGCCGGAAAGCGCACGCCCCGCTCGCGGGGCGCCGGCCCGGCTCCGAGACCGCAGGCGAGGGATGCTGCGAGAGCCGTGAGAACGATGGACATCTTCATGGCCGACGAATTCTATGGCTCGGCGTCCTGTACCATCTCCCGATGCCGGATGCCGCGTCCGCCCCGGGAGCGCCGCACGAGCTTCGGCGCACCCTCGGCCTCTGGAGCGCCGTCGCCGTCGTCATCGGCTCCACGATCGGCTCCGGAATCTTCCGCTCGCCGGCCGGCATCGCCGCTAAGCTCCCCGGGCCGCTTCCCATGCTGTGCGTGTGGGCGGCAGGCGGGCTCTTCGCGATCTGCGGCGCTCTGACGCTCGCGGAAGTCGCGAGCGCGCTGCCCCAGACGGGCGGTATGTACGTCTTCTGCCGCGACGGCTGGGGCCGCCTCGCGGGCTTCCTCTTCGGATGGGGACAGTTCTCGATGATCCGGGCCGCCTCGCTCGGGGCGATCTCGATCGTGTTCTCGGAGTATTTCTTCCGCGTCGTCGGTATCGATCCCCAGAACCCCGCGAACCTCTGGACCGTGCGGTGGTTCGCGGCGTTCGCGATCGCCCTCACGGCTTTCTTCAACATCCGCGGCGTCTCGCTCGCGGCGATGGTCAGCAACGTGACCGTCCTCGCGAAGTACGGCGGGCTCGTCTTCATCGTCCTCGTCGCGTTCGGCCTCGGTCTTCCGGCGACGGGCGGACGCTTCACGCCGGCGGTACCCGAGGGCAGCTTCACGCTCGCCGCGTTCGGCCTCGCGCTCGTCTCGACGCTGTGGGCCTTCGACGGCTGGGCCGACCTCGCCTACAACGCGGGCGAGGTCAAGGATCCGGCGAAGAACCTCCCGCGCGCGCTGATCGGGGGAACGCTCGCCGTCGTCGCGATCTATCTCCTCGCGAACCTCGCATACCTCGCGGTCCTTCCGATCGACCGGATCCGCGTCTCCAAGCTCGTCGCGGCCGACGTCGCGCAGGCGGTCCTCGGGCCGATCGGTGTCGCGTTCGTGTCCGTCACCGTGATGATCTCCACGTTCGGGACGCTCAACACGGTGCTCTTCACGAGCCCCCGCATCTTCTTCGCGATGGCGAACGACCGCCTCTTCTTCCGGCCCATCGCCTCCGTGCACCCGCGCTGGGGCACGCCGTGGGTGTCGATCTCGATGACGGCCGCGCTCGGCATCGTGTTCGTCCTGTCCCGCACCTTCGAGCAGCTCGCCGACGCGTTCGTGACCGCGTTCCTGCCCTTCTACGCGCTCGCGGTCGCGTCCGTGTTCCGGCTCAGGCGCGTGCCCGGCTATGCCCCGTCCTTCCGGGCGCCGCTCTTCCCGCTCGTGCCGGTCCTCTTTCTTTCGTCCGTCCTCTATCTCCTCGCGAACGCGATCATCCAGCCCGAAAGCCGCTGGAGCACCCTCGCCGTCCTCGGCGTCGTGGCGGCGGGAATCCCCGTCTATTACCTGACAGTGGGACGCACCACCCGCGCGACCTAACCCGCGAGCCTTTCGCGCACGGCACTCTCGATCTCGTCGCCGTAGTCGATGAGGCCGTGGTCGCCGCCCTCGACGCGGTGAAAGCGAGAGCCGGGAGCGAGGTGGCCGGAAGCACCCCAGCGCGTCCAGGCCTCCTCGACCTGATCGAAAGGAACGGAGTCGTCGTGCGTTCCCATCACGACCGAAACGGGGACGGGCGGCGGATTCTCGTCCACGTGAACCTTCGCCATCTCCTCGAAGAAGGCGCGGTGTATGGGGAGCGGCCGGCCTTCGCCGTGGTGGAGGAGCTCGAGCACGTCGCTTTCCGGCAGCTTCGATTTCCACCGCTCGCCGAAGCCGAGCGCGGGCGCGAGGAGAACGAGCGGCGGGCCGCCCTTCCCCAGCATGTCGGCGAGGGCGAGCGCGACGAGAGCCCCGAGCGAGCTGCCGACGACATTCCGCGGCTTCGTCTCCGCGCAGCTCACGAACGCCTCGGCGCACATCTCGGCGAAGGAGAGCTCGCGGAACGAGGGGACGTTCAGGTCGGGAGCGACGACCTTCCAGCCTTCCCCTGCGAAGCGCTTCTCGAGGATCTCCCTCTTGCGGCCTCTCGGCGAGGACGCGAGGCCGTGGAGGTAGAGAAGCGCCGGCGAAAGGTGCACGTCACCCGCGCCGCGACGTGTTGCGTGACTTCAGAGCCGACACGCGGGAGAGGACGTCGAAGTCGCGGTCCCGGTGAAGGACCTCCACGCCGTTGTTCAGCGCGCAGGCGGCGATGAGACAGTCCACGCCCGACCGCACGGTCAGGCCGGAGCGGCGGGCGGAGCGGTAGAGCCGGATCGCTCCTTCGAAGATCGGGAGCGAAAGGGGCGCCTCGAGGACGGGGAACGCGAGCATCGCCTCGCGGGCCGCGCGAAACGCCGACTCGTCACGGAACCCCTGGAGCACCTCCTGGATCACGGGAAGGCAGGTGACGACGTCCTCGAGGTCGACGAACGTCTCCAGGCGCAGCGGCGCTTTCTTCCGGAAGAGCTCGATCCAGACGGACGTGTCAACGAGAACCACGAGGGATCCGTCGGGGAATCCTTCGGCGTGACGTGTCTCCCCGCATTTCGCTCAAAGTCCCTTCCCAGAGACCCGATCCGGCGAGGTCGAGGATCCGGCCTGCTTTGATACGCCTCACGAGATCCTCGAGCGCCCGCCCCACGGTCCGCGAGTAGGTCCGCTCCCCCGCGAGGCGGGTTGCCTCCTCGAGGAGATGCTCATCAAGCACAAGATTCGTGCGTTTCATGCGTCCAGCGTAGCACGTCATGCCCGGCCGAGGGGACCTCCCTCCTCCAAGGAATTGGATGCCCGCTGATCACTCGATCGCGAGCGCCCTTTCGTGATAAAAACTGCGACCAGTTCGCACCGCATTTCGACTCGGAGGAGGAGGAGGTCCAGGCATGAGGTTCATCTTTCGTTTCGTTCTTTCGCTTGTGCTCGTCGTCACGGCCACAACAGTGTGGGCGGGCGAGACAGGATCGATCTCGGGCGTCGTGCGAGACGGCAACGGCCTTGCAGTTCCCGGCGCAACGGTGAAGGTCTTCGGACCTCAAATGCCCGCGGGTTACACGACCGTCAGCCGGGCCAACGGGAGTTACGCCTTTCCGAAACTGCTTCCGGGCTCCTACACGGTCGAGGCTCAGCTCCAGGGGCTCGGAAAGGCCGCGAAGAAGACGAATGTCTCGGCCGACACCGATTATCAGATCGAGCTCGTCCTCGTCCAGACGGCTGCCGCCCAGGTAACCGTCACGGCCGTCAATGCCGAGGTCGATAAGAAGTCGACCGAGGTCAATTCGAACTTCGTAGCGGCCGAGATCCGCCAGCTCCCGATCGCCCGCAACTACTCGGGGCTCATCAGCCTCATCCCCGGCGCCTCGGCGGATACCGGGACCGGCGCGGTCGCCGTCGGCGGCGGAACCCGTGAAGAGAACAAGTACCTGATCGACGGCGTCAACATTACGAACCCGGGATACGGATACATCGGCATCGACACGAACGAGCTCGACATCGTCGACGTCAACATCAAGCGCGCGTCCATCACCGCCGAGTTCGGCCGCACGTCGGGCGTCATCGTGAACGCCGTGACGAAATCCGGGACGAACGAGATCAGAGGAACCGTTCGTGGCTCCATCGACCCGAAGTCTCTCGCCGCCCAGAACAACCAGGGGGTCGTCCTGCGGGATACCGACACCTGGAACGGCGCCGCCGGCGTCGGCTTTCCGATCATGAAGGACACGCTCTTCGGCTACGCCTCGGGCCGGTATGTCAAGACGACGACGAGCGGCGCCTCGGCAACGCTGAACGGCGTCACGACGACGCAGCCCGACGGCACGGCGACGGCTTGGGACTACTTCGGAAAGCTCACGGGCCTCGTCGGCCAGACCCTCCAATTGAACGCGGGTTTCCGAGGCCTGCCGAACAAGTCGGACAACCAATTCGACCGCGTCTACGACCTCCCCTCCGCCGCGAACGGGAACGACGTCGCGAATTACGTCTGGAACGCGAGCGTCGACTACATTGCCTCGAAGGACACCGTCCTCGAAGCCAAGTACGTGCACGCGACCGAGAACGACGCGTACGGGGCGCAGACGATCCTCAACGACAGGCCGCTCACGATCGACCCGAACAACCTCGGGAAGTACGGCGCTTTCTTCGACCCGGCCCGGAACGGCGGCAACGTCGGCGTTTATCCGTACCAGCTGAGCGGCGAGACGTACAAGCGAGACGAGGTGAAGCTCACGGCAAGCCACTTCCTCGACATCGGCAACACACAGAACCAGATCAAGATCGGCGGCGCCGCCGAGTTCATCGATTTCACGTTCCAACGGCCATCAAATGGATGGGGAACGCTGATTTACTCGTCGGCGACGGAAGTCCGGGCCCGGTACTACGTGGGCACCCCCAAGCAGCTGGGTGCGGCGCGGACCTATTCCCTTTTTCTTCAGGACAACCTGACCGCGGGCCAGCTTTCCGTCACTGCCGGCGTCCTCCTCAACAGGGAGGACTTCTCCCAGACCTGCGCCGCGGGCACCACATGCTCGAGCACCACACCTAGCACCTCGGACGTCCGATACAATTTTATGAGTTTCGGCTGGACCGACGAGGTGCAGCCGCGCATCGGCCTCGCGTACAACGCGAACCTCATGAACGGAGACAAGTTCTACGGGAGCTGGGGGATCTACCAGGGCATTGACGCGAAGTCGGCCATTCGCTCGCAGGCGCCTTTCCGGGTCCGTGAAGATCAGTCCTTCTTCAGCCGAACGACGGGCGCGTTTCTCCGCCAGCAGATTCGCGGCTCCAGCGGGGGCCACTTCATCCCGGCGGGCCTGACGGCGCCGTCCTATCAGGAGTGGGTTTTCGGCTACGCGGCGCCGGTTAGCCGGGAGTTCACCGTGGACGTCTTCTACCAGTACAAGGCGCTCAAGCACCCACTCGAGGACACGCCGCGTGGTGCGAACCTCTACGATGCGAACGTCTACTTCGGCAGCTTCCAGCTCAACAATTTCAACAACGCGAGGCGCATCTACAGCGGGGCCACGATCGACATCACGAAGCGCTACTCGCACGGCTGGTACCTGAACGCGAACTACACGTACAGCCACCTCTATGGCAACTTCGACGACGACTTTTCCCTGAGCCAGTACAACAACTCGTCCGCCGTCGAGGACGAGCCGGGCCTCTACACGGACGACCCCGCCTCCCTGAGGACCGGCTCCCTCCTGCAGGACCGGACGCACATGTTCAAGCTGCTGGCGAGCTACGACCTTCCGCTGGGATTCTCGATCGGCGGCTTCTTGCGGATCCAGAGCGGCACGCCCTGGCAGGCTCAGGGTTACACGCCGAGCCAGTACGAGTCGGGGCGGTATCTCGAACCGGCCGGGTCCCGCCGCCTCCCGACCTGGACGAACTTCGACCTCCTCGGCGCCTACACGTTCGCGTTCGGCGGCGGCTATTCGGTGAGGCTCGAAGGACGTGTCCAAAACCTCTTCAATACGCAAACCGTCTTGAATGTGAACCGGCTCCAGTACACCGACCCGTACGTGGACGGCACGTCCACCTCAACATCGATCAGCCCCCAGGGGACCAGCCAGCCGAACCCCCTGTTCGGCACGCCCACCTCATGGGCCTCGCCGCGGCGGTTCGTGCTGACCGCGTACGTCAACTTCTAAGCTTCACGCCTTTTCGGATCGTGCGGCCCGGTGGAAACGCCGGGCCTTTTCATTTCAGGGCGCGGAGCAGCGCCTCGGCCTTGTCGTAGCCCGGTCTCAGCGCGAGCGCGCGCTCGGCGAGCATTCGCGCGCGGGCGCGATCGCCTTTTTCCGCGAGAGCCGCGGCGAGATTCAAGAGCATCCCGGGATCCTCCGGCGACAGCGCGACGGCGGCCTCGAGATCGGGCAACGCGCCGAGCGCGTCGTTCGCGAGGACTCGGTCCACGCCGCGGCTCTCGTGCGCCGCCGCGAGGGCACGCTCCGTTTCCGGAGGATGCGGCGTCGTCGCATGCGCCTTCTCGAGTGCGGTGATCGCGTCGTCCATTCGCCCCGCGGCAGCCCACGCCCGCCCGACCCGCAGCCACATCAGCCCCGGATCGGGATGCCGCGATGCCGCAGCCTCGGCCGTGCGCGCGGCTTCGGCCGCATCGCCCTTCTCGATGAGATACAGGGCCCAGTGCATGTCCTCGTCGGCGCTGCCGTCGTAGAGGCCCGTGGGCAGGATTGAAAGTGCGGCGAGAGGGAGCGCGACCGCTGCCGCCGCGAACAGGCGCCAAACCTCGCGCTCCCGAAAGGCGTCCCACGCCGCGACGACCCCCGCTCCGCCGAGAACCGCGAGCGCCACGAGGAGCGGGAGCCGATACCGCGTCGCGACGAAGAAAGCCGCCACGGAAAGAACGTAGGCCGGTACGAAGGAAGCCCAGACGAGAAGCGCGCGACGGGCCGCGCCTGCCGACGCGAGCAGCGCGAGAACGAAACCCGTGCCCGCGAGCGGCACGAGGAGGCCGGGCCCCACGAAGAGCAGCTTCAAGGCGCCGCTCCGTTCGCGGTACCACGGGAAGCTGAAGTTGAGAGGCGCCTCGTCGCGCGAGAGCAGAAGACGAATTTTTCTTAGAAAGAGGGAACCGGCGGCGGTGGGATTCTCGACCATCCACCGGAACGCCTCGTTCGCGAAATGAGCCGAGACCTCGCGCGTCGAAAGCGCGCGGCCCTCGGCCGCCTCGGCGACGCGCCTGGCATCCCGGGCCTGTCCGCCGATGTCGGGCGTGATCCCCGGGAGCGCGCGATAGACGCCGTTCGCGCCCGGTCCGTTCCCGATCAGGAAGTTCAACCCGCCGTGCGAGGAGATGAGAACCGGCTCGCCCGAGACGATCCGATTGCGCGCGAGGGAAATCGCGACGAGGAGTCCCGTTCCCGCGAGAAATGCTGCTGCGAATCGAAAGGTTCGAAGAGAGGTTTCTTCGAGTGGAAGAGAGGAAGAGGACCGCGTCTCGGGCCGGCGCCGCGCGACGAGGGAAGCGACGATAAGCGTGCCGGCGATGACGGGGACGCACAGAAGAGCGTTGGGCCGGTTCAGCGAAAGCAGCCCGAAGGCGGCACCGGCGGCCAGCCAGCGTCCAACGCCCGCCGCTCTCCGACGCGCGCCGCCGACCCCCGCTGCCTCCTTCTCATTCACCTTCAAAGAAATACGACCTTGGGTGAGCGCATCTGCAAGCAGGAAAAGGCCCAGAGCCGTCAGAAAGGGATCCAAAGCAGCTTGAAGAATCAAGACCTCGTGGAACGTCACGACGCCCGTCAGTGCGTAGAGGATGCCGGCCGCGAGCGCCGCGCGTTCGCCAAAGAGTCGCCTCGCAGTGAGGAAGACGAGCGCGACCGCGGCCGTGCCGAGCGCGATCTGGACGAGCTTGGCCGCGAGGAAGGAACCGGCCGAAAAAGCGTGGATCGCCGCGAGGAAGTAGATGTAAAGAGGCGAGACGAAGAACGGGACGGAGCCCGGGCCGCGCAGCAGAAGATCGCCGCCCGCGACGTCCGCCGCGAGACGCGCGTAGACGCCGCTGTCGATGTCACCCGCGGGCTGGAGGAGCGGGTGGGCGTCGAAGCGCGCGAGGACGGCGACCTTCAGAGCGAGAGCGGCGAGAAGGAGCAGGAAGAGCGGCCGTCGCACGCGACGGAGGTTAGCGCGGGACTGACGCGCCGTGCGCTACCCCGGGAAGACGTACTTCCGGGCTTTCGCGGCCGCGAGCAGGTCGGGGCGGAAATCGGGATGCGCGATGTCGATGAGCGCCATCGACCTTTGCCGAATGTTCTTGCCCCACAGGTCCGCGACGCCGTACTCCGTGACGACGTAGTGAATGTCTCCGCGGCTCGTCACGATGCCTGCGCCCTCCTCGAGGGCTGGGACGATCCGGCTGATCTGGCCGTTCTTCGCGGTCGAGGGGAGCGCGATGATGGGTTTGCCGCCCTTGCTGCGCGCGGCGCCGCGGATGAAGTCCACCTGACCGCCGATGCCCGAGAAGAAGCGCCCTCCGATCGTGTCGGCCGCGACCTGGCCGGTCAGGTCCACGGCGAGGGCCGAGTTCAGCGCGACCATCTGGTCGTTTCGCGCGATCTGGAACGTGTCGTTCGTGAAGCTCGAGGGGCGCATCTCGACGGAGGCGTTGTCGTCCACCCAGTCGTAGAGCGCGCGCGTCCCCATGACGAACGACGTGACGATCTTCCCGGGGAGGAGGGTCTTCTTGCGGCCGGTGATGACGCCCGCTTTCGCGAGCGCCATGACGCCGTCGGACAGCATTTCCGTGTGGATGCCGAGGTCGCTGCGCTCCCAGAGCCCGCTCATGACCGCGTCCGGGATGCGCCCGATGCCCATCTGGAGCGTCGCTCCGTTCGGCACGAGCCCCGCCGCGTGGTGCCCGATCTGCCGGCAGACCTCGTCGAGAGGCTCGACCGTCAGCTCGGGCAGCGGATCGTCGACGGGAATGAGGTGCGCGATGCGGTCCACGTGAAGGAAGGAGTCGCCGAGCGTCCGGGGCATCTGGGGATTCACCTCGGCGAGGACGAGGTCGGCGGAGTCGACGGCGCTTCGGACGATGTCCACCGAGACGCCGAGGCTCACGAAGCCGTGCTGGTCCGGGAGGCTGACCTGAATGAGCGCCGCGTGGACCCCGATCCGCCCGCTCGTGATCAGGAGCGGGATCTCCGACAGGAAGACCGGGAGGAAGTCGGCCCGTCCCTCCTGGACGGCCTGCCGTACGTTCGAGCCGATGAAGAACGCCATGTGCCGGAAGCGGTCTTCGAGTCCGGGGGCGACGTAAGGCGCCGCCCCGAGCGTCATGAGGTGAACGATCTCGTTGCCTCTCAGCTGCGTGGCGTGCGTGACGAGTGCCTCGACGAGGCGCCCCGGCTCGCCGGCGCCGGAGCTGATGAGGATGCGGCGGCCGGGAAGGATGGCGCGCACGGCATCTTCGGCCGTGGCGATCTTGCGGGAGTAACGGCTTTTCCAGTCCTGATCGAACGTCATGGGGAAAATTTAGCCCCCTTCGGCACGGATCGGAACTGATGCGGGTGAATCTGGCGGGCTTGTTAAGCTGACTCCATGGAGCCGTTCTTCATTGGAATCGACGGCGGCGGAACCCGTACGCGCGCCGTCGTGGCAGGAGCCGACCTCGTGCCGCTCGGCCGGGGAGCCGCGGGCCCGGCGAACGCCGCGACGCGGCCTCTTCCGCGCGTCCTCGAGACGGTTCGGGAAGCGGCGTCGGACGCGCTCGCCGCGGCGGGCGCCGGCGACCGCGAAGCGACCCGGGTCGCGATCGGGCTCGCCGGCATCGATTCCATTCACGACCGCCGCTCGCTTCTCACCGCCCTGGAGGGCGCTTTCGGAAGGGGGCGCGTCCTCCTGACGAGCGACGCGCGCGTCGCGCTGGCCGGAGCGTCGCGCGAAGCGCTCGACGCTCCGGCCGTCGTCCTCATCGCCGGAACGGGCGCCATCGCGTTCGGCCAGGGAAGGAACGGCGCCATCGCGCGGGCGGGTGGCTATGGTCCCGTGATCGGCGACGAAGGCTCGGGCTACGCGATCGCGCGGAGAGGCCTGAGCGCGGTCGTGCGCGAGATCGACGGCCGCGGGCCGAAGACGGCGATCAAGGCGCGTCTCTTCGCGACCGAGGACGTCCGCTCGGTCACGGATCTCCTCGAGCACGTGTACCACTCGGAGAGCGGCGCGGCCGACGTCGCCGCGTATTACCCGCTCGTGCTGGCCGCGGCGAAGGACGGCGACGCCGAAGCGCGGCGAATCCTCGAAGACGCCGCCCGCGAACTGGCCCTCGACGTCGTGACGGTCGTGCGCAAGCTCGGCCTCGAGTCGGAGACGTTTCCCGTCGCGACGATCGGCGGGGTCCTTTCCCAAGGCTCTCCGCTCCTCGAACCGCTTCGCGCCGCGATCGCGGCCGTGGCGAAAGGCGCGACCGTCGGACCGCCCGCTTTTCCGCCGGAGCTCGGCGCGATCCGCCTCGCGCTCTCCGGACAGACATGAGCGAGACGCTCGACCTCCTCGTGCGGCTTCACGAGGCCGACCGCGTGCTCTGGAACGCCGTGGGCGCGGCGCTCCCCGCGATCGCCCGCGCGGCCGACGCGATCGCCTCGCGGCTCGAGGAGGGCGGGCGCTGGTTCTATACGGGCTCCGGCACGAGCGGCAGGCTCGGGGCGCTCGACGCCGCGGAGCTCCCGCCCACGTTCGGGACCGAACCCTCGCTCGTCGTCGCGCTCCTCGCGGGCGGCCGCGGGTCCATGTTCGAGGCGAAGGAGGGGGCGGAGGACGACGTCGCCGCGGGCGCTCGCGATCTCGTCGCGGCGGGACTCGGCGGGAAGGACGCCGTCGTGGGCGTTTCCGCGAGCGGATCGACGCCCTACGTGAGAGGCGCCCTCGAAGAGGCGAAACGCGCCGGCGCCCTGACGGTCGCGGTCGTGTGCCGCCCTCAGGCACCTCTCGAAAAGCTCGCGGACATCGCGATCGTCCTCGACACCGGTCCGGAGGTGCTCGCCGAATCCAGCCGGCTGAAGGCAGGAACCGCGCAGAAGATCACCCTCAACATGCTCTCCACCGCGGTCATGGCCAGGCGCGGCCTCGTCTACCGCGACGAGATGGTCGCGATGAAGCCTACGAACGAGAAGCTCCGGAAGCGCGCCGCGAGAATCGTGGCTGAAATTGCGGGAATAGGAGCGGAAGGAGCGGAAGATTTTCTTAGAAGGGTTAATTGGCATATGCCTTCTGCACTCGTCGCGGCGAAATGGAAACTCGATGCTCCGGCCGCCGCTCTTCACCTTTCTAAGCAGAAAAACAACGTTGCGGCTGCTCTGACCTCGCCGCCCGAGGAAGGCCTCGAGTGAGCGAGGGAGCAAAAGGTCTTCTGGACCTCCACATCCACGGCGCTTTCGGCGTGGACGTCCTGACCGCTTCCGCCGCCGATCTCGATCGTCTCGCGCTGGGATTGTCCGCCCGCGGAATCTCGGGCTTTCTGCCCACGCTCGTCCCGCAGCCGCTCGGCGAAATGGCCGCGACGGTCGCGCGCCTCTCGGCGTGGATGCGCTCGCGCCGCGAAGGGGACGACCGCGGGGCGTTGCCCCTCGGGATCCATTTCGAAGGGCCGTTCGTCTCGGCCGCGCGCTGCGGCGCACTCCACCCCTCTTCCTTTCTCGATGGCAGAGATCCGAGGACGCTCGATGCGTTCTTCGAGGCGCTCGGCGATCTGCCCGGGCGCTCGATGACGACGCTCGCGCCGGAAATTCCCGGCGGGATCGGGATCGTCAACGCGTTCAAGAGAAGGGGCTTTCTCGTCTCCATCGGGCACACGGAAGCGGACGCCTCCACGCTCGACGAGGCGCTCGAAGCGGGGGCGTCTCACATGACGCATTTCGGCAACGCGATGAAGCCGCTCCACCACCGGGACGTCGGGCCCATCGGCTGGGGGCTCGCCACGGACCGCGTCACCGTGGACGTCGTCGCCGACCTCCACCATCTCGCGCCGGAGATGCTGCGCCTCGTCCTGAAGGTCAAGGGGGAGAGCCGCGTCGCCCTCATCAGCGACGCGATGCCGGCCGCGGGCCTCGGAGACGGAACCTACGGCGTCTGGGGAGAGACGCTCACCGTGGCGGACGGCACGGCACGCAACGCCGCCGGCGCGCTCGCGGGCTCGACCTGCCTCCTCGACGAATGCGTGGCGCGTCTGGCGTCGATCGGCGTTCCAAAAGACGTGGCGCACCGGATGGCCAGCGACGTGCCGAGAATGGTATTATCCTCGTCCTTTGAGGTATTACCATGAACACGATCTCCTTGAAGATACCTCCCGAGATGGATCGGGAGCTGAAGCGGGCGGCCCGGAGAGCGAAGGCGACGAAGAGTGAGCTGGTGCGAGAGGCGATCGAAGCCCTCCTCTCGACCTCGCGCCGCTTCCCGACGAGGTTCTATCTCGAGCGCGCCCGCCGCTTCGCCGGCATCGTCGAAGGTCCCGGCGATTTGATGACCAACCCGAAGCGGTTCGAAGGCTTCGGGCGGTGAGGCTTTCGGTCCTCCTGGATACGGGTCCTCTCGTCGCATTCATCGACCGCCGAGAGCCCTTCAACGAGTGGAGCCGCCGAGTTTTCGAGCGGATCGACTCGCCTCTCCTGACCTGCGAGGCGGTGCTCACGGAGGCGTGCTTTCTCGTCCGGCACGTGAAGCGCGGGGCGGAGGCCGTGCTCGGACTCGTCGAGAAGGGGTTCGTTTCCCCGATTTTCCGACTGAACGAGGAGGCGGGGGCCGTTCGCCGGCTGATCGACCGCTACGCGAGCGTTCCGATGTCGCTGGCCGATGCTTGTCTTGTCAGGCTTTCCGAGACCCGGCCGGACTCCCTCGTGCTGACGCTCGACCGCGACTTCAGGCTCTACCGGCGACACCGCCTGGAGATGATCCCCGTTCTCATGCCCGAAGGCCGTTGAAAGCCCTTACACCTTCCAGTACCAGCCCTTCTTCTCGAAGCCGAGAAGAGCGACGTACCAGAACAGGATCGTCACGAGCGCGAAGGCGTGCGAGCGCAGAGTCGGGTCCGCGATCCACGAGAACCCGCCGCGATAGAGCCATGCATGGAGCGTGACGACCTTGCCGGCCGCGTCCTTCCACTTGACGAGGCCGAACGTCTTCGCGAGAAGGCCGGAAAGGAAGAACACGAGGAGCGGGTTCGTTCCGAACGTGACGAAGAACGCGAACGGCTTCTTCCATCCCAGGACGTCGACGAAAAAGAGGCAGATCGCGAGCGCCACGAGCGCGGCGCCGGACGTGAAGACCACGTACGAAGAGGTCCAGAGGTTCTTGTTGATCGGAAGAGTGCGCCCGAGGAGGAGGCCCGCCGCGGTCGCGACCGCTCCCCAGGCGAGGAGGCGGACGACCTTCTCCCGGACCGTCGCGGAGCCTTTCAGGAAAAAGCCCGTGAGCGTGCCCGTGAGCATCGTCGCGATCGCGGTGAGCGTCGAGACGATCCCCTCGGGATCCCAACCCTGCGCGTTCTTCCAGAGGTGGCCCTTCAGCACCGCGAGGTCCACGGCGCGCTGCACGTTCCCCTGCGGCGTGAGGTCGTATCCGGTTCCGAGGAGGATGAGCGTGTGGACGGCGAGAAGGAGGAAGACCGCCGCCCCCACGCCGAGGACGCGGCGGCGCCAAACGGCGAGCACGATCCACGTCCCGAGGACGAAGACGACGCCGATGCGCGGAAGGACGCCTGGGATCCGGAGACGCCCGAGGCGCTCGAAAAACGGAACGAACGGATAGAACGCCATCAACCAGCCCACGAGGACGATCGTCATGCCGCGGCGGAAGGCATGGCGCGCGAGGTCGAGGCGGTCCGCGCCCTGAGCCATGCGCTTTTCGAGCGAGAACACTCCCGCGACGCCGACGATGAACAGGAACCACGGGAAGATCAGGTCGGTCGGCGTCCACCCGTTCCACTCGGCGTGGTCGAACGGCCAGTAGAGATGCGCCCAGTCCCCGGGGTTGTTGACGAAGATCATCCCCACGACCGTCAGGCCGCGAAACAGGTCGAGGGCCGCGAGGCGCCCGCCGCGCCCGCCGGAGGCGGGCGCAGGGGGAGGAGACGCGAGATTTTGCTGGCTCGTGATGGAGGCATGTTAGAACGGAGCGCGACGACCTACAGTGGGGTTCGTGTGAGGATGTTTTTCTTAGAAGGTGAATGGGCCAGCGCCCCGGAACGGCGCGGTCCTTGCCCGATGCGATCGGCCCACTCACCCTTCGAAGAAAAGCGCCACCACCCGATGCGCCGCCAAGGCAAGGTGCGCGCCGCCTTCGGAACAGCCCTATTAGAAAAATCTCTCTTCTTTCTTCTCCCTCTTCTTCTCCTCTCTTCGTGTACCACCATCCCCCCATCGCTTCACACGACGCCTCCCGCCGCGTCGCTCGCCCGCCGCGTCGCGAAGCTGGCGGCGGGCACCGGGGCGCGAATGGGAATCGTGGCGCTTCACGTCGAGAGCGGACGACGACTCGAGCTGAACGCCGCGGAGGAGTTCGAGGCCGCGAGCGTCATCAAGCTCGCCCTTCTGACCGAGGCGGTCGCCCTCGAGCACGAAGGACGCTTCGACCTGACCGACCGCTGGAAGCTGAACGCGAAAAGCGTGGCCGCGGGCTCGGGAATGCTCGACGAGTTCGACCCGGGCCTCACCCCCACGAATCGGGACCTGCTTCAGCTCATGATCGCGATCTCCGACAACACGGCGGCCGACCGTTTCATCGATCTCTTCGGCGCGGAGGCGGTGAACGCGCGCATGGCGGCGCTCGGACTCGACGGCATCCGTCTCGTGGGCCGCATCCCGAGCAAGGGGCAGGAGCCCCGGAAATGGCCGCCCCTCGGCGTCATGACGCCTCGCGACACGGCGGAGTTCTACCGGCGCGTCGCGACGCGCACGCTCCTCGATCCCGCGAGCGACCGTCTCCTCGCGAAGCTGCTCGCGACGCAGCACATGCGCGACCGCCTCCCCCGGCTGCTCCTCGACGAGTCCGGGACGTCATGGGCCGGCAAGACGGGCAGCTACGGGAGCGTGCGGAACGATTCGGGCATCCTCACGACCAAGAAGGGTCGCTTCGTCCTCGTCGCGTTCACGGATCCTCTTCCCGACTCGGCGGGCTCGAGGGCCCGCGCGATTCGCGCGATGGGCGAAATCGCCGCGGCAGTCGTGAACGAGTGGTCCTCTTCGCTGCCCGATCTCGAGAGGGGGGGTGGAGCCTCCCCTTCCCCTGGTTCTCAGGCCTCCGGTTCCGCGAGCGGAGAGAACGCTCGCCGAGGCCCGCCTGGACCCCGACGCCCTCCACCTCGACCGGGTCTTCCGCGACACGGATCGCCGTTTCTGGGATCTCTGGCGCGCCGCCGGTGGAGACGAGGCGGACGCCTGTCTCATCCCGATGCCCAACTCCTGGTGGGAAGGGTATGAGCCGTTCAAGATCGAGCCGATCTCGGCCCTCGTCCTCCATCACACGTCGCAGGACACGGACGAGGAATGCATCGCGCTCTTTCAGAAGCCCGAGAGCAAGGTCTCGTCGCATTTCCTCGTCGGCCGTGACGGCCGCCTCTTCCAGTTCGTCTCCCTCGAGCATCGCGCGTGGCACGCGGGAGCTTCGCTCCTCCACGGGCGCATGGCCTTGAACCGAACCACCGTCGGTGTCGAGATCACGGGTGACGGAAACCGGTATCCCTTCACGCCGGCCGAGGTCGAAACGGTCGTCCGGCTCGTCGGAGTTCTCACCGCGATGTTCCAGATCGACGCCCCGTGGATCGCCGGGCATCAGCACATCGCGCCCGATCGAAAGAACGACCCGGGCGCGCTCTTCCCGTGGAACGAGGTGGTGAGACGCGGACTCGCTCTCGCGCAGAAACTGAACGAACAGGCGGTTCGGTCCGCTCCTTGACGGGGGCGGGAACGGTTCGTTATAGGATTCACCGACCATGCCCAGCCGGTTCTCCCGTCTCGACGACGCCGAGGCGTTGCGACGATTCGTGCGCGATCTCCACGAGGGGATCTACGTCACGGACGGGGCCGGGCGGATCCTGGACGGCAACCCGGCCTTCCTCGCGATGCTCGGCGCCGCGTCGCTCGAGGACGCCCAGGGGATGACGAGCGGCGATTACATCGTGGAGGCATCGCGCCGGGAGGCCGAGCTCCTGGTTCTCGAGCGTGACGGTGCCGTCCGCGATTTCGAGCTCGAGATCCGGAGCCGGGACGGCGAGATCCGGACCGTCATCGACACGGCGTACCGCTGCGCCGACCACGAGACAGGAGAGATCTACTACCAGGGCATCCTGATCGACATCACGGATCGCAAGCGCCTCGAAGAACGCCTTCTCGACCAGAGCCTGCGCGACCCCCTGACGGGCTGCTGGAACCGGCGCTTTCTCGCCGAGTTCGCCGCACGCCATGCCGACTCCGGCGGCAGCTGGGGCTGCATCATGGTCGACATCGACCATTTCAAGCAGTACAACGACGAATTCGGACACGAGGCGGGCGATGCCGTCCTGAACCGGGTCGCGCGCTTTCTGATGCGCACGACGCGCGCCGAAGAATCCACGGTCCGGATGGGGGGCGACGAGTTCCTGCTGCTCCTCGACGGCGTGGATGCCGCGGCCACCGAGAACACGAGCCAGCGACTCGTGTTCCTGGCCGACCGCGAGCTTCTCGTGCCTTTCTCGCTCGGATGGGCCGCCCGGGAGAACGGCGAGTCGCTCGAGAAGACGATCGCGCGGGCGGACCACAACCTCCTGCGGGCGCGCGGCCTCACGCGCTCGGGCGAGCGGCCGAAGCTGTTTCTCGCGCCGAGGAACTGAGCGCGACGCTAGCCCGCAGACATCACGACGCCCAGGCCGGGCGCGTCGGGCAGAGACCAGCGGCCGTTCACGATCGAAAGACCCTTGAAGGGATCCTTCGCGAGAAGGAGATTTCCGTCGATGTCGAGCCAGTCGAAGAGCGGGCCCACGGCGACGCCCGCCGCGATGCCGAGCGACGATTCGATCATGCAGCCGAGCATCAGCTTGAGGCCCAGGGCGCGCGCCACGGCCGTCATCTCGTAGACGCGCGTGATGCCTCCCGACTTCGCGAGCTTCAGGACGACGCCGTCGAAGAGGCCCGCCTTCGCGGGAATGTCCGAGGCGTGGAGGACGCCTTCGTCTCCCAGGATCGGAAACGTCGCGAGGCCCTTGAGTTTCGCCATCTCGCCGTCCATCGCCGCCGGCATGGGCTGCTCGAGGTAGACCGGCTTCACCGTGTTCAGCCAGGCGAGCTTCTTCTTCGTCACGTCCACGCTCGTCCAGCCTTCGTTCGCGTCCACGGTGATGGGTTTGTCGGTGACCGAACGGATCGCCGCGATGTTCTCCTCGTCGCTCGGAAGCCCGAGCTTGATCTTCAGCTTCGGAAACGCCGAGGCTTCGCGGACCTTCTGCTTCATCACCTCGGCGGTATCGATGCCGATCGAGAACGTGGTCACGGGCATGCGGCCCGTCGGGACTCCCAGGAGCTCGTGCACGGGGCGGTTCAGCCTCTTGCCCTTCCAGTCCCAGAGCGCGAGGTCCAGCGCGGCCACGACTTCGGTGTCCGGCCCCGCTTCCTTCTCGGCGCGCTCGAGCCACGTGAGGTGCTCCCAGGGGGAGAGGCCGGCGACGGCCCCTTTCACGCGGGCGAACGCCGCCTCCGACGTCTCGAAGCTCTGGTTCCAGCGCTTGTTCGCGGCAGCCTCGCCATAGCCGGTCACACCCTCGGCGCTCAGCGTGAGCAGGCCGTTCTTCTTCTCGTCGGACGAGCCGCGCGCGATCGTCCACGTGTGCGCGAGCTTGAGCGGGAGCGGAGCATAGGAGAGGGATACCGGGGACGGCGACGAACCAGAAGACGCCTCGGCGAAGAGCGCTTCGGGCAGCGCGGTCGCAGCTGCCGCGGCGGCCGACGAGAGGATGAGCGTGCGGCGGGAAAGAGTCTCGTTCATGTCCCGGATTATGGTGTGAGAATCGAGCGATGCGCGAACGAACGATGATGACCGCGAGCCGGGGCGCCGGCCTCCGCCGTCCGCCCGCGGGGCGAGGTCTCCTGGCCGCCGCCCTCCTCGCCCTTCTCTCCTTCGAAGAAAATCTTCTCTCCGCGTCTTCTCCCGTCTCACCTTCGCCGCCCAAGGCAGCCGTCGTCACGGCCGTCCAGGACCTTTTCATGCGACCCGACGAGACCTCCCCCGTCGACGACCAGGTCATCCTCGGGGAGCGCGTCGAGATCCTCGAGGACGCCCCGGGCTTCGCGAAAGTGCGGACGGCCGCGGGCGAGGTCGCCTGGATTCCCGAGCGTGCGCTGCGTCGCGGCGAAGGCGCGGCGCGGGCGGGCGCGAAAGTCGCGCGCGTGACGTCGAACTTCGCCCACGTCTACGCGACTCCCTCGTTCACCGCGCAGAAGCCGCTCCTCACGGCTCCGATTGGCGCAACGATGGTTTTTTCGGATTTCTTGGAAGGTGAAGAGAAGGAGGCGACGGTCTATTCGTGGGTTCGCATCGTCCTGCCAGACGGGCGCATCGGATTCATCGCGCGACCAGACGTCGCCCTCTTACCCTTCGAAGAATCTTCCTCTTTCTCTTCCTCTTCTCTTCCTCTCAAATTCCCTTCCGACTGGCTCGCGTTCGGCAGGCGCTTCCTCGGCGCGCCGTACACGTGGGGAGGCACGACGCCGCTCGGCTTCGACTGCTCGGGCCTCGTGCAGAGGATCTTCAGGGAGCACGGCGTTCTGCTGAAGAGAAACAGCTTCGAGCAGGCCTTTCAGGACCCCCAGCTCGTCCCAGTCGCGTTCGAGAAGCTCCAGCCGGGCGACCTCCTGTTCTTCGGCACGGAAGACAAGCTCGACCACGAGGCGATCTGGGTCGGCGATGGGACGGTGCTGCAGTCGACGCGTCACAACGTGCCCGGCGTCCAGATCACTCCGTACGACAGCCCGTTTCTCAAGCCGCTCTTCCGCTATGCCCGAAGATTGAAGAGAGAAAACAAGATTTCTTCGAAAGGGGAAGAGTGGACGGGGCTCACGGACGCGAAGGTGCGAGCCCTGCGGAGCACGCTCGACGGAATCGCCGGCGCCAGCGGGGCGCGCTTCGGCATTTGGTTCAAGGACCTCGCCAGCGGTCTTTCCCTTTCGAAGAATCCCTCTCTGGTCATGCACGCCGCGTCCACGATGAAGACACCCGTGATGCTCGAGGTGCTCCGACGTGTGGACGAGGGGACGCTCTCGCTCTCGGACGAAGTGCCGGTCAAGAACGAGTTCAAGAGCCTCGTCGACGGCTCGCCGTTCTCGATCGAGCTCGAGGAGAACGACGCGCCGACGATGAAGAAGCTCGGCGGAAAAGCCACGCTCGACTTCCTCGTCACGGAAATGATCGTCCGCTCCTCCAACCTCGCGACGAACGTGGTGCTTACGCTCGTCGGGCCTCGGAACGTCCAGGTGTTCACGGACGCGCTCGGCGCGCCCACGGTGAAGGTGCGGCGCTGCGTCGAGGATTCGAAGGCGTTCGAAAAGGGGCTCAACAACGAAACGGACGCGGCGGGCATGGGGACCGTGATGGAAGCCGCGGTGAGGTCGCCGAAGCTCTCGGCGGCGGCGAGAGCGAAGGCGTGGGAGATCCTCACCGGCCAGACGTTCCACGACGAAATCCCGGCGGGCCTTCATCCGCAGTCCGGCGCGGTGGTGGGCCACAAGACGGGCAACATGTCCACCTCCCAGCACGACGCGGCCGTCGTCCGCCTTCCCGACGGACGTGAATACGTGCTCGTCCTCCTCGCGAACGACTTCGGGGCGAACGAAAAAGGACGGCGGAAGGCCATTGAGGCTGCGCGGAAGATGTCGCGTGCCGTCTGGGAGGCGATGATCGCGCCGTGAAGCGCGGCGTCCTTCTCGGCCTCCTCGTCCTCTACGTCGTCTGGGGCTCGACGTATCTCGCGATCCGGTTCGGGCTGGAGACGATTCCGCCGTTCGTGATGTCGGGCCTCCGTTACGGCTGCGCAGGCGCCATCCTCCTCGCCTTCGCGAAGGTGCGGGGAGCTCCCGGCATCGAGGCCCGGGACTTCGTCCCCGCCTTCACGTGCGGCGCCCTGCTCCTCCTCTGTGGAAACGGCGGCGTCGTGTGGTCCGAGCAGCGAATCTCCTCCGGCCTCGCGGCCCTTCTCGTCGCCACCGAGCCCCTCTTCATCGTGCTCCTCAGGGCGGCTCCGCCCGAGCGGCATGCGCCGGGAGGCCGCGCTCTCTTCGGCACCGTCCTCGGGTTGTCGGGTGTCGCGCTTCTCCTCGGCCCCGCGCGGCTGGGCGGCCAGAGCATCGACCTTCTCGGAGCCGGGGCCGTGCTGTTCGCCGCGTTCGCATGGGCTCTCGGTTCCCTTCTCTCCCGGCGCTTCGCGCCGGCCGCGTCGCCGCTCCAGGCGACGGCGCTCCAGATGCTCGCGGGCGGAGTCTTGCTTCTCGCGGCGTCGGCGGCAACGGGCGAGTGGGGCCGGTTCTCGTTCGCGCAGGTCTCGGCGCGCTCTCTGGCGGCCGTTCTCTACCTCATGATCTTCGGCTCTCTCATCGGCTACACGATCTACGTCTGGCTCCTCCGCGTGGCCGACCCCTCGCGCGTCTCGACGTACGCGTTCGTGAACCCGGTGGTGGCGGTCTTTCTCGGCTGGGCGCTGGCCGACGAAGCGGTGACGCTGCGGATGCTCGTCGCAGCGGCCGTCATCGTGGCCGCGGTCGTTCTGATCACCCGCGGCGAAGCCCACGTGGCGCCTGAGATAAGATCTCAGCCACAAGATCGGAAATAGGAGAGTTCGATGAAGAAGACCCTCGTGGGCTGTCTCCTCGTATGCCTCGCCCTTTCGGCCGGCGCCGTCCTTGCCGCGGACCCGGCGCCCCAGCACGGCCTGATGACCCTGGACAGCGCGTGGGTCAAGGCAATGCTCGCCAACGACGCCGCCGCATGCGCCGCTCTCTACGCGGACGACGCCGTCATGGTCCTACCCGGCTCCGGTGCGATCAAGGGCAAGAAGGCGATCGCGGATGCCTACGCGGGGTGGCTGAAGGACGTCAAGGTGACGGACGCCGCCGTCATGGATAATCACTACCGGTCGGCCGGCCACCTCTCGACGGGCTGGGGCCACTGGAAGGTGACGACCGTGCCGAAGGCGGGCGGCGCGCCGACGACTGAAGTCGGGACGTGGTGCGCCGTCGCCGAGCAAAAAGACGGCGCCTGGAAATACGTCTCCGACCACGCCTCGGCCGACCCCCCTCCGCCGGCGGCGGCCGCTCCCCCGAAGAAGTAGACCTCTACTCGATCGCCTCTCCGCCCTTCGCACGCGCGAGGTGGCCGAGGGCCCCGTCAGGCCACTCGAGCGCGCCGCGCGCCTGAGAGGAGAGCTTGCCCTCGGCGGTGAAGAACATCGTCTCCAGGGGCCGCTTGGAGTTCAGCTTCTGCGTCGTGTCGCCCTTGGGGTCGAGGACGAGCGCCGCCGGCTGGGGCGCGACGAGCCCCTTCTGCTTCAGCCACGCGTCCACGGTCGCGAAGTCGGGGTCGTGCGCGATGAGGACGAATTCCACGCCGGGATCCGCCTTCATCTCTTCCTGCGTGCGGAAGATGCCCGCCAGCTCTTCGGCGGCTCCCGGCGTCGAGGTCGAGAAGAAATGGACGACGAGCGCCTTCCCCGGCCTGCCGACGAGGTTGCGCGTCTTTCCCTCCCGGGTCGTGACGTTCAGGCGGCCCCCGGCGTCGAGGTTCAGGATCCCGTGGTCGTGGTCCGGATGGGTCGCGGGCACGAGAGAGAGCCAGTAGGCCCACGCGAAGCCGGCGGCGAGGAGGGCGAGAGCTCCGAACAGAACGGCGCGGCGGCGAGACGGCGTCATGGAGCGCTCCCGGGGTTCCCGGCGGGGTGAACGTCGCTTTCCGTTTCCACGCGGAACCGTTTGAGATTCCCGAACTCGAATCGGAAGGAGGTGTCGAGGCGGAAGAAGAGCGCCGTCTTCCCCCTGAGCCGGAGCTCGACGACGCAGGGAAACCACATGTTTCCTCCGAGGGGCTGGCCCGTGTACGCGATTTCCGCGGTCTTCACGTTCGCGGCGAGACCGCCTGCCACCTTCACGGGTTTCGTGAGGTGCGCGACGACGGAACGGACCTGAAAGTCGACGGCGTCGATGACGGCACGACCCGCGAGCGCGTTCAGCGCGCGGTCTCCGAGGGTCTTCGCCGCCGGCGCCGAGGGGTCCGGCGAAAAGTCGAGGACGTACGCGGGCCGCCCCTCCACGATTTCCTCGCCGACGACGCGGATGTCGAAGCGGCCGATGAGCTCCGAGAGGCGCCTCTTGCCGACGAGGGGATCCTCCTCGTCGCCGGAAACCTGCTCGACGCGGCGCGCTTCCGCAGCGGCTTTTTGCTCGAGGCGTTTCTTCCGGCTCTTCTCGTCTTCCTCGGCGGCCTTGCGCTTCTCGGCCTCGGTCGCGGGGCGCCCGTCGACCTCGACGAGCTCGCGCGACCCCTCCTCGCCCCCGTTTCCCGACAGCACGTAGAAGAGGCGCGAGGCGATTTCCTTCGCCCGGCCGTCCGGGCCCCACTCGATCTTCACCTCGCGCTGGTCGAACGTGGCGCCGTCGAACGCGGCCTCGACCCGGCGCTGGCTCCTCACGACGCGCCGGACGAGGTCTCGCGCGTCCACCTCGTATGCGGACGCCGTGATCTCCGCGCGGGCCGCTCCGGGAAGAAGCGAAACGGCGAGGACGGCGCAGGCCGGCGAACGAGCCTTCATGACCTTGCGGACTATACGGCGCCGGGTTTTCGGTACGATGCAAGGACAAGGAGTCGGAATGCGCGTGGTCGTGGCGGGTGGGACCGGGTTCATCGGTTCGAAGCTCTGGGAGAGCCTGCTCGCGCGAGGGCATGACGTCGTCCTTCTCACGCGTGACGCGTCCCGGTCGCGAGACCACGTCCACCCGAAGGTCCACGTCGTGTCGTGGGCAAAAGGCGCCGCCTGGGAGCCGTGGATCGACGGCGCCGGGGGAATCGTGAATCTCGCCGGCGAAACCATCGCGCAGCGCTGGACGAAGGCCGCGAAGGAGAGGATCCGGACGAGCCGGCTCGACGCCACCGCGAAGCTCTGCGGGGCGATCGAGAAGGCGATTCTGAAGCCGTCCGTCCTCGTTAACGCCTCGGCGGTCGGCATCTACGGGCCTCGGGGGGACGAGACCCTCTCGGAGGAGTCCTCCCCCGGCAGCGACTTTCTCGCGACGACGTGCCTCGCGTGGGAGGCGGCTGCGAGGGAGGCCGAGCCGCTGGGCGCGCGCGTGGCGATGATACGGACCGGAGTCGTGCTCGGCCGGGGCGGCGCTCTCGCGAAGATGCTCCCGCCCTTCAAGGCGTTTCTCGGCGGCCCGATCGGAGAGGGCGGCCAGTGGATGTCCTGGATCCATCTGGACGATCTCGTCGCCCTCTACGTCTTCGCGCTCGAGAACTCCCAGATAGCGGGCCCTCTCGACGGCACGGCTCCGAATCCCGTCACGATGAAGGACTTCGCCGCGGCTCTCGGCCGCGCGTTGCACCGGCCGAGCCTGCTCAAGGTCCCCGCGCCGGCGGTCCACATCCTCCTCGGCGAGATGTCGACGGTCGTGCTCGACGGCCAGCGCGTCCTGCCGAAAAAAGCGCAGGAGGCCGGCTTCACGTTTCGCTTCCCCGAGGTCGACGCCGCTCTTCGGGACGCCGTGGGAGACTGACGCGTGGCACTCGTCGGCCGCAGCGTCCCGCGGGCGGATGGGCCGGCCAAGGTCGCCGGGACGGCCCGTTACGTCGACGATCTGACGCGGCCGGGCCTTCTCTTCGGCGCGACTCTGAGAAGTCCCGTGGCGCGCGGTCGTCTGCGAGGGATTCGACGGGATCCCGCGTTCGACTGGTCCGGTGTCACGGTCGTGACCGCCGAAGACGTGCCGGTGAACGTCGTCGCCCTCATCGAGGAGGACCAGCCCGTTCTCGCGTCGGACGAGGTGCGCCACGCGTACGAGCCGATCGCGCTCGTGGCCGCCGAGGATCCCATCCGCGTCGCCCGCGCCCTGCGCGCCCTGACGCCGGAGATCGAGGCGCTGCCTCCCGTCCTGACGGTCGCCGAATCGCTCGCGCGGAAGGTCCAGATCCACGGGCCGGACAACGTCTTCGCGACGTATCGGATCTCGAAAGGCGATGCGGCCCGGGCGATTCCCTCGAGCCCCGTCCGCCTGACGGGACGGTATCGGACGCACCATCAGGAGCAGCTCTACATCGAGCCTCAGGGCATGCTCGCGTTCTGGGACGCAGGCGGTGCTCATCTGGTGGGCTCGCTCCAGTGCCCGTTCTACGTCCACAAGGGCGTCAAGCGCACCTTCAGCCTCGACGACGCGCACGTCGACGTGACGCAAGCCGTGACGGGCGGCGGATTCGGCGGGAAGGAGGAGTACCCCACTCTCCTCGCTCTCCATGCCCTCCTCCTTGCGAAGAAGAGCGGCCGGCCCGTGAAGATGATCTACAACCGTCAGGAGGACGTCGAGGCGACGACGAAGCGCCATCCCTGCGACGTGACGATCGAGTCCGGCTGCGACCGCGAGGGCAACCTGTCGGCGGTCTGGATCAAGATCGTCATGGACGGCGGCGCGTACGTCACGCTCACTCCGGTCGTTCTTTCGCGCGCCGCCCTCCACGCCGCCGGCGCCTATCGGTGGGAGCACGTCGCGATCGAGGCCGTCGCGGTCGCGACGAATACGCCCCCGAACGGCGCCTTCCGCGGCTTTGGAGCCCCGCAGACGATCTGGGCCATCGAGCGGCACATGGACCGCATCGCGCGCGAGCTGTCCGCCGATCCGCTCGAGCTGCGCGAGAAGAATCTCCTTCGGGTGGGCGACACGACGCCGACGGGCCAGTTCCTGAAGGAGTCGGTCGGCGTGCAGCGCTGCATCGAAGAGGCGCGCAAAGCGAGCGGCTGGGAGAAGAAACGTTCGGCGCTCGGGAGCGGCGCGCCCGCGCGTCCCGTCTCCGCGCTCCTGCGCCGGAACGCGCCGGGCGGATCCACTCCGCGGAAGTCCCGCGGCATCGGCGCGAGCGTCTTCCTGCACGGAGCCGGCTTCACGGGTTCGGGGGAACGCAGGCTGAAAGGCCAGGTGGCGATCGACATGCTCCGGAATCCGTCGGGGAAAAAGCCGATCTTCCGGATCCGCACGGCATCCACGGAGATCGGGCAGGGCACCGAGACCGTCTTCCGCCAGATCGCGGCCGAGGCGCTCTGGGTCTCCATGGACCGCGTGGAGTTCGCCCAGCCGTCCACCTCCCTGGTCCCCGACTCGGGCCCCACCGTCGCGTCGCGCACCGTGATGATCGTCGGCTCGATCGTCGAGCGCGCGGCGCGCGAGCTCTTCGCGCGCATCGAGTACGAGCGCCAGAAACGTGGAGGCTCCTTCGACGAAGCGGCGCTCCGGCTCATCGCCAAGGAACCGGTCGTCTCCCAGAAGACGTACGAGACTCCAAAGGACCTCGTCTGGGACGACGAGACGTACCACGGCGACGCCTACCCCGTCTTTGCCTGGGGCTGCGACATCGCCGAGGTCGAGGTCGATCTCGACACGTTCGAGACGACGGTTCTCGGCTTCTGGGCCGTCCAGGACGTGGGGAAGGCCATCCACCCGCTCCTGTGCAAGGGACAGATCGAAGGGGGGACGCTCCAGGCCATCGGATGGGCGCTGAACGAGAAGCTCGTCTTCAAGGACGGCAGGATCCTGAACTCCCGCATGGCGAACTACATCGTGCCCACGAGCCTGGACGCTCCGAGGTTCACGACCATCCTCGTGGAGGATTCGTACTCGAAGGGGCCGGGCGGCGGCGCCAAGGGAATCGGCGAGCTGCCCATGGACGGCGGCGCGCCCGCGATCGCGGCCGCGATCGAGCACGCGACCGGAATCGTCCACGACGACCTGCCGCTCCTGCCGGAGGACCTCTTCGCGGCCCGTCGGGCGGGGACGTGAGGATCGCGTTCGTTCTCAACGGGAAGAAACGCGCGGTCGACGCGCCTCCTCTCGCGCGTCTCGTCGACCTCCTGCGCGGGCCTCTCGGCCTCACGGGAACGAAGGAAGGCTGCGGGGAAGGCGAGTGCGGCTCGTGCACGGTCCTGCTCGACGGGATCCCCGTGAACGCGTGCCTCGTCGTGGCCGGCCAGTGCGACGGACGCACGGTGCTGACGGTCGAAGGGCTCGGGATCAGGGACGGGCTCTCCGACCTCCAGGAGGCGTTCGTGAAAGAGGGCGGCGCCCAATGCGGCATCTGCACGCCCGGCTTTCTCATGGCGGCGCACGCGCTCCTCACGGCGAACCCGCAGCCCGGAGAGGGCGAGATCCGGGAGAGCATCGCGGGCAACGTGTGCCGCTGCACCGGCTACCAGCGGATCGTCGAGTCGATCCGGCACGCCGCCAAGGAGCGGACCTCGCGTGAATCCGGCTGAGATCGCCCTCTACCCGTTCGAACGCCCGGCCACTCTCGCCGAGCTCTGCCGGACGCTCTCGGCCCGCGCGGGGCGAAAAGAGAAGACCGTTCTCCTCGCCGGGGGAACGGACTGGATCGTGGAGCGGGGCCTCGCGCCGCCGGAGAACCCGGACGACCTCCCGCTCGTTCTCGACGTCTCGCGCCTCCCCGAGCTGCGCAGCATCCAGGTCGCGAAAGAGCGCGCCGCCATCGGGGCCGCCGCCACGTTTCTGGAGATCCGAAGCCATCCCGTGCTCCTGAGGCGCGTGCCGGTCCTGACGGCCATGGCGCGCGAGGTGGGCGCGATCCAGATCCAGTCGCGGGGGACGCTGGGAGGCAACCTCGCGACGGCGTCTCCCGCGGCCGACGGCGCCGCAGCCCTCATGGCCCTCGATGCCGAAGTCGTCCTCGCGAGCCTTCACGGCGAGCGGCGGGTGCCCGTGACGCAGTTCTTCACGGGCTATCGCACGACGCGGCGGGCCGAGGACGAGATCATCGTCCGCGTGGAGTTCGTCCTCCCGCGAACCGGCGCTCACCAGGCCTGGCGAAAGGTAGGAACCCGCGCGGCCCAGGCGATTTCGAAGGTCGCGCTGGCGGCGGTCGCGGAGGTCGAGCGGGGCCGCGGGGTCCGCGCCGGGTTGGGAATGGCGTCGGTGGCGCCCGTCACGGCCTCTCTCCCGACGGTGCGTGCGCTCGCCCTCGCGCCGAGCCTCGCTTCGGTCTCCGACGAGGAGCTGGATGCCGCGACACGGCGAGATATCTCCCCCATCGACGACATCCGCTCGACCGCGGCCTACCGGTCCCACGTCGCGTCCGCACTCGTCAAGGCGTTCTTCCGTCAGCTTCGGGCGGCCTCCGGTCCCTGACTCGCCCACGACGTTCCGGGACCCGTATGATCACGCATCCCGCGGAGGTGACCGATGCGCGAGATCGTGCGGCACGAGCCAGGCACTTTTTGCTGGCCGGAGCTCGCCACGACGGACGCCGCCTCCGCCAAGATGCTGTACGGCAGCCTCTTCGGGTGGACGTTCGACGACCGGTCCGCGGAGTCCGAGCCGACGTATTCGATCGCGCGGCTGGCCGGCAGAGACGTGGCCGCGCTCTACTCTCTCGCGCGCTCGCAGACGACGAACGGCGTTTCCCCCCACTGGAATTCGTACGCGGCCGTCGCGAGCGCGGACGAGAGCGCCTTGCGCGTGAAGGTTCTCGGCGGAACGATCTTCGGAGCGCCCTTCGACGTCGGGAAGAACGGACGCATGGTGATCGCGAAGGACCCTCAGGGCGCGACGCTGTGCCTCTGGGAGGCGCGCGCGCATCCGGGGGCGCAGATCGTCGGAGAGATCGGCTCCCTGTGCTGGACCGAGCTCGCGACGACCGACACGGTCGCCGCGGGCCACTTCTACGCGAGCCTCTTCGGGTGGGCGCTGAAGAAGCAGGAGACGGGCGCACGGGCCTACACGGAGCTGTGGAAGGGTCCGCGGCCCGCGGGCGGAATGATGGAGATCGACAAGGATCGAGCTCCTGCCGAGCCCGCGTGGGACGTGTATTTCCGCGTGGCCGATTGCGACGCCGCCGTTTCGAAGGCGTTGACGCTGGGGGCGCGTCTCTGCCGGGAGCCGGTCGACGTCGAGAAGGTTGGCCGCTCCGCCTTCCTGAGGGACCGCGAGGGCGCGACGTTCGCGGTCATGGCGCTCGCGCCCTGAGCGTCATTTCGTCAGTTTCCGGTACTTGATCCGGTGCGGGCGGTCGGCCTCGGCGCCGAGCCTCTTGTGCCGGTCGGCTTCGTAGTCCTGATAGTTGCCCTCGTACCAGACGACCTTGCTGTCGCCCTCGAACGCGAGCATGTGCGTCGCGACGCGGTCGAGAAACCAGCGGTCGTGGCTGATCACGACCGCGCATCCGCCGAAAGCGAGGAGGGCTTCCTCGAGGGCGCGCAGGGTGTCGACGTCGAGGTCGTTCGTGGGCTCGTCGAGGAGCAGGAGGTTCCCTCCCCTCTTGAGCGTCCGCGCCAGGTGAAGGCGGTTCATCTCCCCGCCCGAGAGATTCGCGACGAGCTTCTGCTGATCGGCGCCCTTGAAGTTGTACATCGCGCAGAAGGCGCGGCTCGGCATCTCGCGCTTGCCGAGAAGAACGATGTCCTGCCCCTGCGAAAGCTCGTCGTGCACGGTCCTCTTCGCGTCGGGCTTCTCGCGGTTCTGGTCGACGTAGCTCGGGACGACCGTCTCGCCTACGTGGAGCTTTCCCGAATCCACCTTCTCGAGCCCCATGATCATCTTGAAGAGCGTCGTCTTTCCCGCGCCGTTCGGGCCGATGATCCCGACGATGCCGCCCTTGGGCAGGTCGAAGGCGAGGTCCTCGAAGAGCAGCGTGTCGCCGAAGGACTTCTTCACGCCTTCGGCCCGCACGACGACGTCTCCGAGGCGCGGCCCCGGGGGAATGTAGATTTCGTTCGTCTCGCCGCGGGCTTCGACGCCGCTCTCGCTGACGAGCTGCTCGTACGCCAGAAGGCGTGCCTTGCTCTTCGCCTGGCGGGCACGGGGAGACATGCGCACCCACTCGAGCTCGCGCTTGAGCGTCCTCTGGCGCGCGCTCTCCGTCTTCTCCTCGATCTCGAGGCGGGCCTCCTTCTGCTCGAGCCACGAAGAGTAGTTTCCCTTCCAGGGGATACCCGCTCCGCGGTCGAGCTCGAGGATCCATCCCGCGACGTTGTCGAGGAAATAGCGGTCGTGCGTGACGGCCACGACCGTGCCGGGGAAGTCCTTGAGGAACTGCTCCAGCCACGCGACCGACTCGGCATCGAGGTGATTCGTGGGCTCGTCGAGAAGGAGCATGTCGTTCCGCTCGAGGAGCAGCCGGCACAGCGCGACGCGCCGCCTCTCGCCGCCGGAGATCTTCGTCACGTCGGCGTCGGGCGGCGGACAGCGCAGCGCATCCATCGCGCTCTCGAGCGTCCGATCCAGCTCCCAGCCGTTGGCGGCCTCGATGGCGTCCTGCACCTTCCCGTACTCGGCCATGACCTTGTCCATCTCGGCCTCGGGAAGACTCTCGCCCATCTTCTCGCCGAGCGCGTCGAAGCGCGCGAGCAGTTCCTTCACGGTCTTGACGCCGTCCTCCACGTTCTGGAGCACGGTCTTCTTCGGGTCGAGCTGGGGATCCTGCGAGAGATGGCCGATGCGCGTCCCTTCGGCCGGGGTGGCCTCTCCCGTGAATTCCTTGTCGAGGCCCGCCATGATGCGCAACATCGTCGACTTGCCGGCGCCATTGAGCCCGAGGACGCCGATCTTGGCCCCCGGAAAGAACGAGAGATAGATGCCCCGGAGGATTTCCCGCTGCGGCGGGACGACTTTCCTCAGGTTCTGCATCGTGAAGATGTATTGCTCGGCCATGAGGGCGGGAATGTAGCAGGAAGCAGGGATAGGATTCCGCCCACGGGAGGACACCCATGTGGCTGATCGTGGAACTCGCCCTGTGTGCGCTCGCGGGTTGGGCGACCGGACAGATCATGAAGGGCGGTGGCTATGGTCTTCTCGCGGACATCCTGTTGGGAATCGCTGGAGGCTGGATCGGAGGTTTTCTGCTCGGCCGTTTCGTCGCGGGAGGCGGTCTGCTGGGCGAATTCCTCATCCGCCTCGTTGGAGCCGTCGTCCTCGTCGCGCTCGTGAGGTTCTTCAGTAGACGGATCTGACCCCGCGGAGCGGGAGCGCTTTGGAATCCCGCGATAAACTCCCTTGCACTTAGTTTAGACTTAGTCTAGATTATGTCCAAGGAGGGTTTCCATGGCCAAGAAAGGCAAGAACAAAAAAGGCACGAAGGACGTCGCGGGAGTCGTCGCGAGTCTTCAAAGGCAGCAGGCGAACGCGCTCGTCGCTTACCTCAACTACAAGAAGTATCACTGGCTGAGCTACGGGCCGCTCTTCCGCGACATCCACCTGCTGCTCGACGAGCAGGCGGCGCAGGTGTACGCCACGATCGACGAGTTCGCCGAGCGCGCCATCATGATCGGCGGCGCGCCGCTGGGCGACCCGGCCGACTATCTTCCGAATTCGAGCGTGAAGGCCTCGAAAGGCAGGCTTTCCCTCGACGAGATGATCGCGGAGGCGCGTGCCACGCTCGACCTCGTGATCGAGGAGATGCACGTGGACACCCAGGTCGCGACCGAGGCCGGCGACATCGGCACGGCCGACCTCTACACGCGCCTCGTCCAGACCCACCAGAAGAACCGCTGGTTCCTGAACGAGATCCTGCGGAAGAAGGACGGCCTCACGAGCTGAGCGAGCCGACGGCGCGGGAGCACAGCGAGTCCCCGATAGACTCCCGGGATGACCACTCGCTTCCGCGCTTCCCTGCTCCTTCTCTTTCTCGCGTCCGCCGCGCCCGCGGCGGAGTCCCGCCGCGCGTTCACGCTCGAGGACCTCTATCGCGTCAAGAGCGTCGGCGAGCCGGCGATCTCCCCGGACGGCAAGACCGTCGTTTACAGCGTGGCCACGAACGACTGGGCCACGAAGAAGAAGACCGTCGCCCTTTGGCGCATCGACGCCGACGGGAAGAATGCCCGCCCTCTCACGTTCCCGAGCGCGCTCGACGAGCATCCCTTCTTCTCGCCCGACGGTCGGACGCTCGCGTTCGTCTCGACGCGCGCCGGCGACCCGCAGGTCTACTTCCTGCCTCTCGAAGGCGGCGAGCCCGAGCAGAAGACGTCCTTCCCCGGCAGTGTCACGAATCCCGCGTTCTCGAACGACGGACGGCTCCTCGTCTTTTCCGCGGACGTCTTTCCCGCGTGCGGGGCGGATGCCACATGCAACCGCAAGGGCACCGAGGCCCGCGAGAAGAACAAGCTGAAGGCGCATCTGTCCGACACGCTCCTCTTCCGGCACTGGACGGAATGGAGGGAGGGCAAGCGCGCGCACGTCCTCGTTCTCGACCTTCGCGAGGCGGACCCGCAGAAGGCCCTGCGCGACCTCACGCCCGGCGATTTCGAATCACCTGTCTTCATGCTCGGCGGCGGTCACGGGTTCGACCTCTCCCCCGAGGGAATCGAGCTCGCGTTCTCCTCGAACCGCGACGCCGACCCCGCTCTTTCGACGAACGCCGACATCTTCACGGTCCCGGTCGCCGGCGCCGCCGGAGCGCCCGGGCCGCCGAAGAACCTCACGGCGACGAATTCGGGCTACGACGGCTCGCCACGGTATTCGCCGGACGGCCGCTTTCTCGCGTTCCTGAGGCAGACGACGCCGCGCTACGAAGCCGACCGCCTGAGGCTGATGCTCCTCGACCGGAAATCGGGGGCCCTTCGCGACCTGACTCCGTCCTTCGACGACACGCTTCGGGACTTTCTGTTTTCCAGGGACGGCTCGCGGATCTTCTTCACGGCCGACGTGAAAGGCCGTACGCCGCTCTACGAGGTGGAAGTTGCGACCGGTGCGATCCGCGCGGTCTCCTCGGTCGGCACGCTCGATGCCGCGGCGATCGCCCCGGACGGGACATGGGCGGCCGTGGCGCGCCGGCGGATCGGAAGCCCGCTCGAGCTGTATCGGCTTTCACTCGGAAAGGGAGCGGACGAGGCGGGAAAAAAGCTCACGACGCACAACGCCTCCCTCGAGGAGGAAGTGGACTTCCGCCCGGGCGAGGAGATGACCGTCGCGGGCGCCGACGGCAAACCCGTTCAGGTCTTCCTCGTGAAGCCCCACGGCTTCGATCCGGCGAAAAAGTACCCGCTCATCCTGAACATCCACGGCGGGCCTCAGCAGCAGTGGACGGATGCGTACCGCGGGGACTGGCAGGTGTACCCGGGGGCCGGATACGTCGTGGCTTTCCCGAATCCGCACGGCTCGACGGGATTCGGGCAGGCGTACACATCCGCCATCTCCGGCGACTGGAACGGCAAGGTCATGATCGACATCGAGAAGGTCGCCGATGCGCTCGAAAAGCTGCCGTACGTCGACAAGAACCGCATGGGCGCGATGGGCTGGTCATGGGGCGGCTACGCAATGATGTGGCTCGAGGGGCACACCACGCGGTTCAAGGCGCTCGCCGCGATGATGGGCGTCTACGACCTCCGCGCGATGCACTCGTCGACGGAAGAGGTCTGGTTTCCGGCGTGGGACCTCAAGGGCGCACCGTGGGAGAACGCCGCTCTCTACAAGGGCCAGAGCCCGTCGGAATACGTGCCGGCGTTCCGGACGCCCTGCCTCGTCATCACGGGCGAGAAGGACTTCCGGGTGCCCTACACGCAGTCGCTCGAGTTCTTCACAGACCTCCAGAGGCGGGGCATCCCGTCGCGTCTCATCGTCTTCGAGAAGGCCGGCCACTGGCCGAGCGCGTTCGAGATGGGCCTTTACTACGCGGCGCACCTGGACTGGTTTCACCGCTTCCTCGGCGGCGCCGCCTCGCCCTGGAAGCCCGAAGACCTCGTGTCGGGAAAGTAGAGAGGACCTGCTCCGTGTTCTCGCGCCGGACGCCCGCGTCCCACGAGCCGAACCGCCTGTCACGGGCGGTCGCGGCCCGCACGCGGGAGTTCCTCGACCTCACGGTGACGAACCCGACCTCCGTCGCTCTTCGCTCCGGCGAGGCCGACGCGTTCGACGGCGCCGCCTCCGGCCGCGACGCGCGCGTCCTCGCCGCCCTCGCCGACGCGAGGGGTCTCGTCTACACGCCCGATCCGAGAGGGATCCTCTCGGCGCGAATGGCCGTGAGCAACTATTACGCGGCGGTGCACGGGGTGCTCGTGCCTCCGGGCCAGATCGTCCTGGCGGCGTCTTCGAGCGAAGCTTACGGCTGGCTCTTCAAGCTCGTCGGGGATCCGGGCGACGTCGTCCTCGTGCCCGCTCCCTCGTATCCCCTTCTCGACGCCCTCACGGAGCTGGAGTGCCTCACGCTCCAGCGCTACGCGCTCGCGTCGGAGGACGGCTTCGCGTTTCATGCGGCCGCCGTCGAGGCGGAAGTGCAGCGCGTCGAAGCCGCCGGCCGCCGCGTCGCGGCCGTGGTCCTCGTGAACCCGAACAACCCCACCGGAACGTCTCTGGCGGGACCGGAGCTCGTCGCGCTCTTCGCGCTCGCGAAAGAGCGCCGGTTCGTCGTGATCTCGGACGAGGTCTTCGTCGATTTCCGCTATTCGGACCGGCCCGGGGACGTCCGGATCGCGGCTGCGGCGGCGGGCGCGGACGGAGCGCTCGTCTTCTCGCTCGGAGGGCTTTCCAAGTCGGCGGCCCTCCCGCAGCTCAAGCTCGGGTGGATCTTCGCGAACGGTCCCGCCGGTCTTCTCGACGACGCGCTCGAGCGACTCGAGTGGATCGCGGATGCGTA
Organism: Thermoanaerobaculia bacterium; assembly: GCA_963719225.1. Classification (GTDB taxonomy): domain Bacteria; phylum Acidobacteriota; class Thermoanaerobaculia; order UBA5066; family UBA5066; genus Fen-183. The sequence goes on from CAVRAY010000001.1 coordinate 3,777,097, forward strand.
CCTCTCCGTCTCGACGCCCGTGCAGCTCGCGCTTCCGAAGCTCCTCGGGCACGCGCGCGGCACGGCCGACGCCATCTGGGCGCGCGTTCTCCACAACGAGCGGACGCTGAGGGCGACCTTCCCCGAAGGTGGGCCCGTGACCGTTCTCCCCGTTCCGGCGGGGTGGACGGCGTGCCTGCGCGTGCCCGCCCTCCGCCCCGAGGAGGAGCTCGTCCTCGACCTCCTCGAAACGCACGACGTTCTCGTGCAGCCCGGCTATTTCTTCGAGTTTCCCTTCGAGTCATTTCTCGTCGTGAGTCTCCTGCCCGCACCGCAGACCTTCCGGGAGGGAATCGCCCGCCTCGCCAAAGCCCTGACGATTCACGCTCGAGCTCTTGGCCCGCGCTTTGCGTGATTCTGCACATGCGAAATACCAGGAATTTCCTTCTTTCAACCGCCATCGCCGTACTCGCGGCTGGAGCTCCCCTTGCAGGCCCCGCTGCCGCTCAACCCGTGCCTCCTCCTCCGCCGGGATTGCCGGCTCCGGGCGACCTGCACGTCCGCATCATCGGCGTCCCGAGACCGGCACTCCGCCACGAGGTCCGCGTCGCGCGACCGGGCCCGCACCACGTCTGGGTGGGCGGGTACTGGCATCCCACGGGCACGGAGTGGACCTGGAATGAAGGCCGCTGGATCGAGCCTCCGCGGCGTCACGTCCACTGGGTCGCGCCCCGTTACCAGAAAGTGAGGGGCGGCTGGCGCTACGTGCCAGGGCACTGGTCCCACGAACGCGTGATCTACAACTGATCAGCGCCGTCTTCGCGGCGGCGGGAGGATGAGCCCGGGTGACTTCGGCGTCACGGTCTTCGCGCGCGGCGCCGTTCCGGAGCGTGCGTACCGATGGACGAACTCAGGCGGCGCTCGCGCCGAAGATAGCGCCGCGGGATCGGTTCGAAGACCTCGCCCTTTTTCACGAGCTCGCGAACGAGCTCCTGAACGCGGTCCCGGTCCGCCCGGACCGCCTCGGCGATCATCCCGACGCTTCGAAGGAGGTCTCCTTCCACGCTCGTTTCGAGGTAGCGGACGATCTTTACGCGCAGAGCGGTCTCTCCCATCGATTCTCCTTCCTTCATCTCTTCGACCTGACGAGGAGCTCATTGAGATACGTCTTCCACAAATCCGCCCAGGTGTGCGTCTGGTGGCCGTGGGTCTTTTCCGACAGTGGAAAGACGACGGCCTGGGCGTTCTTCACACGCGCGACTCCTTTTTCGAGGAGGCCGAGCTCGGGAGGGTTGATCGCGTCGTCGGCGAAGTTGAGCGCGAGAAGCGGCGCCTGGATCTTCTCGAGGCGCGGTGACGGGTCGTAGTCGCGCGACGCATCGAGAGCGAACAGGAGGTCGTTCGCATCGGTTCTCGAAAGGCGATCCGCCAGATACGCCTCGACGGCCGCGTCGGCGCTGACACGGTCGGGGGCCTGCCGCATCCACTCGTGGGGGCTTCCCGAGAGAACGAGCATGAGCGCGAGCGCGCCCTTGAGGCCGCGGGGCTGTGCCGTGTAGGCGCCGCCCTTCCAGTCGGGATCCTCGCGGATCAGGTCCATCGCCATCTTTCGCCACATCCGGTTTCGGCCGGCGATGGCGTTCGGGAGGCTCGCGAGCGGCATCAGAGCGTCCATGAAGTCGGGATATGTCTCGCCCCAGAGCCAGGTCTGCATTCCGCCCATCGAGGTGCCGATCACGAGGCGCAGGTGGGACACGCCAAGACTCTCCGTCAGCAGCCGGTGCTGGGCCTTTACCATGTCGTCGTACGAGTACCGCGGGAATCTCGCCTTCAGTCCGTCGCTCGGTTTCGAGGAAGCGCCGTGGCCCACGCTGTCCGGAATGACGATGAAGTTACGGGACGCGTCGAGCGGCTGTCCCGGCCCGAAGAGGACACCGGCGAATCTCGGAGCGAGAAACTGGGCCGAGGAGCCGCCGGTTCCGTGCAGCACGAGAACGGCGTTCGTCGTGCGACCACGGCCGTCGTCGAGCTTCCGGCCCAGCGTGACGTAATGCATCTTCAGCTCCGGAAGGGAGTCGCCTCTCGCGAACACGAAATCGCGGAGGATGGCATCGCCGTGCACTGGAGCGGGCGGAACGATCTGGGCGCGGGCCGTGAGCGTCATGGCGACCGCAAGCCCGCAGGCACCCGCACGCGTCCTCATGACCCGATTAGACCGCGACTCGGGCCCTCTGACACAATCGCCCCTTCCCGAAACATGCAGGCCACGGTCTCCCTTCCGGTTTGGGTCGTCGTTCTCCTCGCCGCCCTCGCGGCCTGGGCGGTCCTCGACCGGCTCCTGAGGCCCGCTCTCCGCGCGGTTCTGCGCCGCCGCGCGAACCGCGTCATCGACGACCTGAACACGCGCCTCCCGCTGCGCATTCCTTCCTTCAAGCTCACGAAGCGCGAGGTCCTCGTGGACCAGCTTCGCTTCGACCCGAAGGTTCTCGAGGCCGCCGAGGCCTATGCCCGCGAGACGGGCACGCCGCGAGAGGTCGTGCAGAAACGCGTCGCCCGTGACGCGACGGAGATCGTCCCCGCCTTCAACGCCTGGATCTATTTCCGCGCGGGGTATGCGGCGGCCCGGGCGCTCGCGCGGACGCTCTATCGCGTGCGCATCGGCTCGGCCGACGACGCGGGCCTCGCGGCGATTCCCGACGGTTCGGCGGTGGTCTTCGTCATGAACCACCGAAGCAACATGGATTACATCCTCCTCTCGTATCTCGCGGCCGAGCGTACGGCCCTGAGCTATGCGGTCGGGGAGTGGGCGCGGATCTGGCCGGTCCAGAGCCTCGTGCGCGCCACCGGCGCCTACTTCGTTCGACGCGACGCGAACGATCCCCTCTACCGGCGCGTCCTCGAGCGCTATGTCGCGATGGCGACCGCGCACGGCGTTCCGCAGGCCGTGTATCCGGAAGGCGGGCTCTCGCGCGACGGCGCGCTCCGCCCGCCGAAGCTCGGCCTCCTCGATTACATGATCCGCGGCTTCGATCCGACCGGGACCCGGGACCTCGTCTTCGTCCCGGTCGGCGTCAATTACGACCGCGTCCTCGAGGACCGCACCCTTCTCCTGGACCGTTCGCCCGCCCAGGGCCGGGCGACGGCGCTCCAGACGATCGGGGGAACGTTGCGCTTCGTCGGGAAGAACCTCCGCCTGCTCGTGATGAACGACTGGCACCGCTTCGGCTACGCCTGCGTCAGCTTTGGAACTCCCGTTTCGACGAAAGCCTGGCTCGCGTCGAAATCTTTCGACCTTCCGCGCGCCTCCCGCGACGAGCGCTTCGCCGCCGTTCAGGAGCTCGCGGCGGAATTGATGGCGCGGATCGCGCGCATCATTCCCGTCCTGCCCGTTTCCCTGGTCTCTGCGGTCTTCACGGCGGATCCCGGCCGCGCCCAGAGCGAGATCGAGCTCAAGGCCGAAGTCCTCGCCCGCTGGCGAAAGCTGGAGGAGGCGGGCGCGCACGTCTACGTCCCGCGCGGCGATCAGGACTACGCCGTCACGTTCGGGCTCAGGACCCTGCTTCAGCGTCACCTCGTGACCCGAGAGAACGGACTTTTCCAGGTGGTTCCCAGCGAGCTGCCTCTCCTGCGCTACTACGCGAACGCCCTCGCGCCTATTGACCAACCCCGCCCTTAGGTCCAGATTGCGCTCAGTTCCGCGACGGCACGACGAGCGCGTACCTCTTCGGCGGCGGCAGCTACCGCTACTCCGACACGGCAGGCAACTTCCGCCCTGCTCTCCAGGCCCAGAACTGGCCCCAGATCTACCCCAACGGCTTCCAGGTCTTCCCGGGCTTCCGGCGTGGCCGGCCGCTTCGAGCACCTCAGCGACTTCGGAAACTCCACCGACGTCAAGGTCACCGGCCGCTACGAGCTGTCGAAAGCCTTTGCGCTTCGCGCGTCGGTTCTGACGAACGGTCAATGCACTCGCCCGACGAGGCCGGCGTCGTAAAGGCGCCGGTCCATCGGGGTGAGGGCGCGCACCTGCGCGCGCATGAGAAGCGGCGTGAAGCGCCGCGTCGCGAGATACGTGCTCACGTCCCAGAGGTCCTCCCCGGCCGTCTCCCAGCCGCGTCGGTCGAAGCGCGAAAGGTCGACGGGCTGCTCGAAGGCCCGCAGGCTCTTCTCGCCCTCCAGGTTGTAATAGGCATCGAAGTAGCTCATCACGAGCTCCCGGAGGGATCGGTAGACGGGGGACCGGAAGCGCAATCCCGAGTAGTTCGACTTCGCGATCGCGCCCCAGCAGCCGGCGGACCGCCTCTCGCGGAAGACGGCCAGCACGTGGTCGTCGTCGCGCACCGCGCGCAGCTGGACGACGAGAGGCGGATGCCCGAGCCGCCGCAGGGCCGCGGCCGCGAAGAGAGCGCCTTCGAAGCAATGCGCTTCGCGTGCCTCGAGGACACGGCGCGGCGACCGTGCCGTCTCGCCGCCCTTTTCCTTGTTGTAGAGGAGGTCGTCCAGGAAGCGCTGGATCGCGAAGGGCGAGCGCAGCCCGCGCGGGAGGCGTAACGACCTCATGGTGGTGTTGTTCAAGACGCGAGGATTCTAGAGGGGGAAGAGAAAGAGAAGAGAAAGACAAAGAGGAAGATTTCTTAGAATGAGAATATGGAAGAGACGCCGTCGAAGCGCACGATCTCGGCTGGCGCGATTTCGGCCGGCGCCCCCTCGGCCGGCGCGGTCACGCCGCTTTCGCTCGCCGGCATCCCAGGGTTCGCGGCCGGATTCACGCGCGGAGCCCTGACCGCGCGTTCCTTCTCACCCGACGCCGCCGGCCGGGCCCTCACAGAAGGGGTCGGTGCGCCGGACGCCGAAGTGGTGGCCCTCACGCAGGTCCACGGCCGCAGCATTCTTACCTTCGAAGCACCCGCGCGAAAGCGCGGGTACACCCTCCTCGGCGAAGGCGACGGCCTTCTCACTTGCCAGCCGAACGTTCTCCTCCTCGTCGCCTCCGCGGACTGCGTTCCCGTCGTCCTCGCCGACCCCGAGACGGGCTGGATCGCCGCCATCCACGCCGGCTGGAGAGGCACCGCCGTGCGTGTGCTCGACGCCGCGCTCGACGCACTGATCGCACGCGGCGTGAGTCCGGAGAACCTTCGGGCCGCTTTCGGCCCGTCGATCTCACGCGACCGGTACGAAGTCGGACCCGAGGTCCTGGCGGCGCTCCGCGACTCCTACCGCGGTATCGACGTGCCGGCGGCGTCGACGCACGCTGGACGCGGGGACCGGGCTTTCGTCGACGTCGCCGCGTTCAACGCGGCGGCGCTGCGCGCGCGCGGCGTGCCCGCCGACCGGATGCCCACGCCGGCCCCTTGCACCGCGTCGACACCCGATCTTCCTTCCTGGCGGCGCGACGGCCCCGGGGCGGGACGCATCCTCACCGGGATCGTGTGCGCCGGGGCTCGTCACGCCCCTTGAGCTGGCCGCAGGCCGCGTCGGCTTGCAGGCCCTTCGACCAGCGCACCGTCACCGGAACTCCCCCGCCGGCGACCGCCTTCGCGAACGTGTTCACGGCGGCATCCGAGGGCCGCTTCAGGGCGGGGAGCCATTCTTTCGATTCGTTCAGCGGGATCAGATTCACCTTGGCCGGCAGCGGCCGCACGAGCGCCGCGAGCTTCACCGCGTCCGCGGGCGAATCGTTGACTCCCTCGATGAGGACGTATTCGAACGTGATCTTCCGCCCCCGCTCGAGCGGCCACCTCTTCAGCGCCGCGAAGAGCTCGGCGAGAGGGTACGTGCGGTTGATCGGCATGAGCTCCGTGCGCGTCGCATCGTCCGCTCCCGAGAGCGAGACGGCGAGGTTCGGGCGTCGCGGCCGGCCCGCGAGGCTCTCGATGCCCGGCACGAATCCCGCCGTGGAGACCGTCGTGCGCTTCGGCGAGACTTCGCCTTCGAGGAGATCGAGCGCACGCGTCAACTGGGGGACGTTCAGCAGCGGCTCGCCCATTCCCATGAAGACGACGTTCGCCGCGTGAGGGCCGAAAGCCTTCGCGCGCGCGATCGCGAGGTATTGCCCGACGATCTCTCCGGCCATCAGATTGCGCCCTGCGCCCATCCGTCCCGTGACGCAGAACGCGCAGTCGAGCGCGCAGCCCGCTTGCGAGGAGAGGCAGATCGTGAGGCGGGATGCCCCGGGCGTTTCGGGGTCCGTCCACGAAGGCGTCTTCTTCGACTCCACGATGTAGACGGCTTCGATGCGTGCGCCGTCGGCGAGCTCGAAGAGGAATTTCTCCGTTCCGTCGGGAGCGGGGATCCGCGAGAGGATCCTCGGGACGCCGATGGCGAAGCGTGTTGCGAGCGCCTCGCGCATCGCCTTCGGGAGGTTCGTCATCTCGGCGAAGTCGACGGCGCGCCGCGCGTAAATCCACTGTGAGACCTGAGCGGCGCGAAACGGCTCCGGCGCCACGTCCCGGATCGCGCGCGCGACGTCCAGGGGTGGGAGGCCGAGGAGATCCTGCACGTCCCTGTGACAGACGCGTCGCCCGACGCGTCGATCAGCCGCGCTTCGCGACGGTGGAGCGGAGAGTGACGGTCGCCGCGGGGCGGCGCCGCGCGCGGATCGGCCGCGTGGGATCGATGCCGACCGACCGCAGGAAGCTCAGATCCTTGACGTTGATCTGGAACACGGCCGTTTCGACCGTGCCGCCCTCGAGGTCCGCGGAGGCTCGAGGCGCCTGGAGCGCGCCGCGCCGAATCGAGGGAAGCGCCGCCGACGAGCGCCTTCCGCGCTTTTCCAGCGCGACGGTGGCGTCGAGGACGAGATAGACGCCGTAGCCCTCGGCCTTCACCTTCGCGAGGATCTCGTGCACTTTCTCCGAGGACGACACCGACTCGTTGAGCGCGGCGCCGAGCTCACGGAGGTACGCGCGAACCTTTTCGTCCAAAGCCATCTGGGCGGCAATCTAGGCCGCTGTTGGCGGCGAGTCAATCGTGCAGGACGGGTGTTCGGTTTCCCCTCACGAACCGCTTTTCTTCTGGCCCGACGAGGAGCAGAATCCGTCGCCCGTGTCTGAGGCTCATTTCGTCAACGGCCATCCGCTCGCGCCTCCCTTCCCCGAGGGGATGCAACGCGCGCTCTTCGGGATGGGTTGCTTCTGGGGCGCCGAGAAGAAATTCTGGCAAAAGAGCGGCGTCTTCACGACGGCGGTCGGCTACGCCGGGGGCATGACGCCGAATCCCACGTACCGCCAGGTGTGCACGGGGTCGACGGGTCACAGCGAGGTCGTGCTCGTCGTCTTCGATCCCGCGGTGGTCTCGTACGACGATCTCCTCAGGACGTTCTGGGAAAACCACGATCCGACGCAGGGCATGCGACAGGGCAACGACGTCGGCACGCAGTACCGATCGGGGATCTACACCTTCGACGACGCGCAACACGCAGCCGCCGAAGCCTCGAGGGTCGCGTATCAGAAGAAGCTCACGGAAAAGGGCTTCGGCGCGATCACGACCGAGATCCTGCCGGCCCCGGAGTTCACGTACGCCGAGGACTACCACCAGCAGTACCTCGCGAAGAATCCCGACGGCTATTGCGGCATGGGGGGAACGGGCGTCTCTTGCCCCGTGGGCGTCGCGAAAAGCGCGTGAGCGCTACGCGGCGACCGCGAACCTGAAAGGTCTCTCGCGTCGCTGCCACTTCCGCAAAAGACGATGACGCTGCTCCAGCCTTTTGCCGCCGCTCTCGGTTGCGCGCTCGCGCTGGTCGGCTCTTCGACCGCGCCCACGCACCTTCCCGCGCTCTCCCATCCCTCCCCGGCCGTCCGCCCCGATTTCTGGCGCCCCATCTCGATGGCGGGGGCGCCGGCGCCGAGCGTCGACCATGTCGCGGTGTGGACGGGATCGCGGATGATCGTCTGGGGCGGCTTTTCGTTCGGCACCCGCTCGAACGGCGGGGGCCTCTACTATCCCGAGGGAGACTCGTGGACGCCCATGTCCCTCGCCGGCGCTCCCTCGGGGCGTTCCGGGGCGACGGCGGTCTGGACCGGATCGGAAATGCTCGTCTGGGGAGGATTCACCACCGGAAAGGAGAACACGGGCGGACGCTATGACCCGGCGACGGATTCGTGGTCGCCCCTCGCGACGCCCACTTTTCTCGAAGGGCGCTACCGGCACTCCGCAGTCTGGACCGGTTCGAAGATGATCGCCTGGGGAGGGCACGACGACGGGGAACGAATCTACGCAGACGGCGGCGCCTACGATCCGGCGACGGGCCTCTGGTCGCCGCTCGCGACGTTTCCGGGGCCACTGGGACGCGCGAACCACGCGGCCGTCTGGACGGGATCGGAGATGCTGATCTGGGGCGGCTTCGACGCGACCGAAACCGACTCGTTCCACGACGTCCCGACGGGCTGGAGATACGATCCGGTCCGGGATTCGTGGAGCGCGATGTCCTCCGTTCACGCGCCCTCCGCGACGCCGAATCCTCGTGCCGTGTGGACCGGCTCCCGATTGATCGTGTGGAGCTTTTTCGGCCCGACGCCCGCTGCTTCGTACGATCCGACGTCGGACACGTGGGAACCTCTTCCCCAGCCGCCCGCGCTCGAGTGGTGTCCGAGTACCGGGTTGATCACCGGATTCCAGACGGTCTGGACCGGCTCGGAGATGGTGGTCTGGGGAGGAGGAAGCGCGCGCTATTCACCCTCCCGCTCGACGTGGGCTCCGCTCCGCGAGAGGGGAGCTCCGGCCTGGTGGTGCCTCGGGGGACAGACCGCCATCTGGACCGGCGACAGGATGATCGTGTGGGGCCCCGAGGGGGCTATCTGGACGCCCGGTTCGCCCTAGCAGGCTGCTGAAAAAGGGCTCCTGAAAATCGCGGCGAGGCATTGACTGCTGCGCGATGCGGCTGCACCTTGGTGTGCATGCGTGGAGACAACGAAAAGCAGGTCGATCTTGTCGTGACGATGACGCCCGAGGAGCTCGTGCCGCGGGACCACCCGATCCGCAAGGTGAAGGCGCTTGCAGACGAAGCGCTCAGGCGTCTCGAGCCCAAGCTCGCCAGGCTGTACTCGGAGCGAGGGCGTCCATCGATTCCGCCCGAGATGCTTCTCAAGGCGCAGATCCTCATCGCGCTGTACAGCGTGAGAAGCGAGCGGCTCTTCTGCGAGCGGCTCGGGTACGACTTTCTCTTCCGCTGGTTCCTGGACATGCCGGGGCTTGCACCGGCCTTCGATCCGACGACCTTCTCGAAGAACCGCCAGAGACTGTTGGAGGCCGAGGTCTTCGAGGAGTTCTTCTCGGAAGTCGTCGCACAGGCCCGCAAGAAGTTTCTTCTCTCGGACGAGCACTTCACCGTGGACGGCACGCTGATCGAAGCGAACGCCTCCTTGAAGAGCTTCCAGCCCCGGAAGGACAAGGACGGTAAGGGCGGCGATGAGCCGCCAGCTCCTGGCGGCCGCAACGCCGATGTCGACTTTCGCGGCCAGAAGAGGCGCAACGACACGCACGCCTCGACGACCGATCCCGACGCCAAGCTCTACAAGAAGGGAGACGGCCAGCCTTCGCAGCTGTGCTACCTCGGCCACGTCTTGATGGAGAACAGAAACGGACTGTGCGTGAAGGCGCGCGTAACGACGGCCGACGGCTACGGGGAGAGGTCGGCCGCACTGGGCATGGTCGACGAGCTGGGCTCGGACAAGCGCATCACGCTGGCCGGCGACAAGGGCTACGACACGAGGGATTTCATCGAAAGGCTCCGAGAGAGAGGCGTCACGCCCCACGTGGCCCAGAACACCACCAACAGGCGCAGCGCCATCGACCGAAGGACGACGAGACACGCGGGCTACGCCGTGAGCCAGCGAATCAGGAAGCGCGTCGAAGAAATCTTCGGCTGGAGTAAGACCATCGGAGGCCTGGCCAAGACGCGCTTCCGAGGACTCGCCCGCGTGGCGGCTCACGTCCTCAGCGTGATGACGGCCTACAACCTCGTCCGAATGGCGCGAATGGAGTCCTCGACCGCCTGATTCCCCCTGAAGCGCCCCTCGGTGCGACCGAAGCGGGCCGAAAAAGGCGAGCAGCACGGACTCACTCTCTCGAAGCAATCCCCTCTTTCAGCTTGACGTGTCTTCTCCCGCTCAAGCTCCTTTGAAAAAGAGCCCTTTCTTCAGCAGCCTGCTAGAGCGTCCTCAGCGCGCCTCGTCGGCCACGATGAAGTACTCGCCGAGAAGACGATCCGTTCCAAAGCTGCGAGCGCGAAGGTTGTCATCGATCTCCCACCTACTGGAAGTACCCGGTGACGTCGACGATGAGGTCGAGGGGGCCCGCCGTCGCGTTCTGCGCGTTGAACGAACCGGTGCCGTCGCGCGCCAACCCCAGCATGGTGTTGTTCGCACGCGTCCTGCCAGCGCGAAAGACCACCGTCTCGACGAGGGGCGGCGCCGTGAGATCGCCGGGATACACGACGAGCCGGCCGTCGACCGTCGCGTTCGTGACGGTGACGTTCGCCGAGATCGCCTGCGCTCCTGCCGGAATGCCGCACGAGCCCGTCGCCACGAAACGCCGGATGGACGAAGCGGCGAGGCGAGGTCCGCCGAGCGGTCCGTTCGTCTTGCGCGTGTCGAGGACCCGGCAGGGCGTGATCTGGAAGAAACCGGTCGTCGAGGACCCCAGCACGGTGGTCGACGCGAACACGCCCTGGCTCGCGTTTCCGTACGAGCCGCTCGCGCTCGTCTCCAGCTTCACGGCACGCACCATGTACGTCCAGGGGCCGCCGGGCACGCCGGAATCCGTGAAGGACGTGCTTCCGAGCGGCGAGGAGGTGACACGCGAGAAGGGCCCTCCCGGATTCGGGGAGCGATAGACGTGATAGCCGTCGACCGCTTCCGGGGAGGCCGTCCAGGCCAGCGCGGCCGTGTGGAAGCCGGGATTCACTGTCAGGTTCGAGACGGGTGCGACCGGCGTGAGCCGCAGTGTCGGATCCCCCATCAGGGCGATGTGGACCTGCGCCCCCGAGCTGTTCTGCGAGACGCGTGCCCCGTATCCGATCGTCTCTCCCATGGCCATGTGGTGGACGTACCACGCCGGCCGCCCCGCCCACGCACACGTGAGACCGTAGGTCCTCGTCGCGAGCGGCGCCCTCAGGAAATTGTTCGAGACGTCCCAATCGCCGAAATAGCTGCCGAAGAGAAACGTGAAGGCGACCTTCGTATCGGTCGAGACGAAGTTGGACGTGGAGCCGACCCCGCTCGCTCCGGTGTAGTTCCCGCCTCCGCAGCCGTAGGCCCACAGGTACCCGTTGTTCGCCAGCGTCGTGAACCAGTCCAGGGCGAAGACGTTGGGACGCCCGAAGAACGCGGAGAAGGCCCTCCAGCCGGTCGAGGCGAAGGCCTCCCCTCCGAACGCGCCGAAGTTGTCGTCGATGAGACCCCGGGCGGGCAACGTCCAGACCGCGTGGCGGAAGGCGTGGTCCTTGTCGAGGTACTGGCCGAGGAGATCGCGTTCGGTCTTCGGCCCGAAGGCCGGCATGTTGGCGAGATCGACGCGGCCGACGGCGAGCTCCACGAGGCCGGGAGCGGAAGTCTGGTCGAACTTGCCGTCGCCTGGCACGTTGCTTTGTCGTCCGGTTCCACCGTAATTGACGGTGTCGGTCCAGACGCCGTCCATGTCGCCGTAGTAGAGGTCGGCGGGCCACGCCCCGATGTGATCTGGATGCCCGTCCGGCGCGAGTTGCCCCGAGTAAGGGACCGGAACGTGGCCGAAGAGAAAGACGGTCTTCACGCGCGTCGGAGCGGCCAGGTAATCCGCCTTGATCAGAGCCTTCACCGAAGGCACGCTTGCCGTTCGCAACACGTCGTGGCGAATCACCGACCAGCCGTCGCCGACGACGTCCTGCTGCAGCAGGTCCAGCTCGGCGGCGAGATCGCTCGCGTAGGTCGAGTCGACGACGAGGATCACCGTCCCGCGATCCTCGACGAGCGGCAGCGAAATGCCCGACGCGACATAGCCGTACCCGGAAACGCTCGCCTGCCTCGTGACCCGGTATTCGTACGACGTGCCGGCCGTGACGTTCGTATCGGTGAACCCGGTCGCGGATCCCGCCAGGGTGGCAATCGCCGTGCCCCACGTCGTGGCGGTCCACGTCTTACGGGAGACGACATACTGCGTCGCCCCGGAATACGAGCCCCACGAAAGCGCGATCTGCGGCGGCGCGGTCTGGACGGTCGCCGTGACCTGCACGGCGTAATCCGCCGCCACCTGCGCTGCGGCGCGGGCCGCGGAAAACGCGCAAACGAGGAGCGCCGCCACCCCAAGGCACACGCGTCCCGCGATACCCCGCACCGGATGAGGAAGCATTTACACAATTATAGAGCGCTCGCTCGCCAAACCGCCGCGGCGGAGAAAACGAGACGGCGTCTCACCGGCACGCTAAACTCGCTGGTCCGTGAAAGCCCCCTTCCGTTACGCCTCCGTCCGCCCCCGTTTCGAGCCGTTCCTCCTCGCCGTCGAGCGCCCCGGGCGCTACCTCGGCTTGGAGCGGAACGTCGTGCGCAAGGACCTCCCCGCCATGGATGTCACGGTGTGTCTCGCGTTTCCCGACGCCTACGAGATCGGGATGAGCCACACGGGCACGAAGATCCTCTACGAGATCGTGAACCGCCGTGCCGCGTGGGCCTGCGAGCGGACGTACGCGCCGTGGACCGACTTCGAGACGGTCCTGCGGCGCGAGAGGATTTCCCTCTTCTCGGTCGAGTCCTTCGCGCCCGTGCGCGACTTCGACGTCGTCGGCTTCTCGCTCCAGAGCGAGATGAACTACACGAACGTCCCGAACATGCTCGACGTCGCCGGGATCCCCGTTCTCGCGTCGGAGCGCGCCGACGCGGACCCCGTCGTGATCGGGGGCGGGCCGTGCGTCGCGAATCCCGAGCCTCTCGCGGACTTCTTCGACGTCTTCCTGATCGGCGACGCCGAGGAGGCGCTGCCCGTCTTCCTCGAGGCCGTCGCGAAGACGAAGGGCCTGCCGCGAAAGGAGCGCCTCCTCGCGTTCGCCGCCTGTCCGGGAATCTACGTCCCGTCTCTCTACGACGTGAGGTACGACGAGGACCGCGTCGCCTCGTACGTTCCGAACGCGCCGGGCGTTCCCGCGGAGGTCAAGCGCGTCTGGGTCGAGAGGCTCTCGGCGGACGTCTATCCGGCAAAGCCCATGGTCCCGTCCGTCGACATCGTCCAGGACCGCCTCGGACTCGAGATCATGCGCGGCTGCACGCAGGGCTGCCGCTTCTGCCAGGCCGGCTACTGGTACCGCCCCGTACGCGAGCTGGACCCCGCCGACGTCGCGCAGGCGACGAAGGCATTCATCGACGAGGCGGGCTGGAGCGAGGTCGGCCTCCTGTCGCTCTCCTCGGCGGACTATTCGCAGATCGAGCCGCTCGTCGCGTGCCTCGCGCCCGAGCTCGCGAAGACGAAGGTCTCGATCTCGCTCCCGTCCCTCCGCGCCGAGGCGTTCTCCGTCGCGCTCGCGGACGCCGTCTCCGAGGTGCGCAAGTCCGGCTTCACGTTCGCGCCCGAGACGGGCTCGGACCGCCTCCGCCGCGTCATCAACAAGACGTTCACGAACGCGGACATGGTCAAGGCCGCGGACGTCGCCTTCGGGCGCGGCTGGGACATGATCAAGGTCTACACGATGATCGGCCTCCCGACGGAGACCGAGCCGGACCTCGACGAGCTCGTGACGCTCGTGAGGGACATCCTCGCGCAGGCGCGCCGGCACGGCATCCGGCCGAACGTGAACGTCTCTGTCGGCTGCTTCGTCCCGAAGAGCTTCACGCCGTTCCAGTGGTTCGGCTTCGACGGGGTCGAGAGCCTCGAGAGGAAGATCGCGTACCTCAAGGACCGCTTCCGCTCCGTCAAGGGCGCGAAGATGACGTGGCACGAGCCGCGGGAGGCCGAGATCGAAACCATGCTCTCGCTCGGCGACCGGCGCATGGGCGCCGCGATCCTCGAGGTGTGGAGGAGGGGCGGCCGCTTCGACGCGTGGAGCGAGCACTTCTCGTGGGAGCGCTGGACGGAGGCGCTCGAGGCCGCGGGTGTCCCGAAGAGCCGGCACCTGAGGCACAAGGACCTGAAGGAAACGCTCCCCTGGGACGTCGTGGACGCCTCCATCCGCAAGCCCTTCCTCGTCGTCGAGTGGAAGAAGGCGCTCAAGGAGATGGATACCGACGACTGCAAGTGGGGCCACTGCTACGCCTGCGGCGTCCCCGGCAACGGCGAGGACACGGTGCTTGCCAATCCGTTGCCGAGAGATTTCGATTTTGCTTCGGAAGGGAGCGGCGCGACGAGCGCGCCGCCCAGGGATTCGGATTCGGATTTCTTAGAAGGTGAAGAGGGCAGCCGCGGCGGCGGAGCGCTGCCCGTCGCGCCCGCGCTGTCTGCGGGCGCATCGGCCGCTCGACCATTCGAAGAAGATCTTCTTCCTTCTACCTCTTCCTCTTTGCCTTCCTCTTTCCCTCTTCCCTCCGCCTATACCGAGAAAGCCAAGGGCGCGGCGTACCGCATGAAGGCCCAGCCGGACCTTCTACCGCTGCGCGAGCGCCGCGCGGTGGGTGGCGGCGCTGCGGCCTCCGTGCCCGCCTCGGCCCGCACGTATCGCCTCTCCTTCGAGAAGCTCGGCGACGCGCGGTACCTCTCGCACCGCAACACGATGGACGTTCTCGAGCGCGCGCTGCGCGCGTCGGGGGCGCCCGTGCGCTACACGGAGGGCTACAACCCGCACCTGCGCCTGTCGATGGGCCCGGCGCTGCCCCTCGGCCACGAGTCGCGGCACGAGCTCTTCGACGTGGACGTCCTCGACGCCCTCACGGACGCGCACGTCGCCGCCGTGAACGACCGGCTGCCGGCGGGCCTCGTGATCACGTCCTGCGCCGAGCTCCCGAAGGGTGCGAAGTCCCTCGGCCGCGCCGCGACGGAGGCCGTGTACCGCTTCACGCTCCCGAACGGGGAGTCGCGGGAGGAGCGCCTCTCGCTCATGGGGCAGACGGCCACGACGCCGAAGAAGTTCCTCGAGAGGGAATACGGCGTCCCGCCCGAGGGCCAGCACGCCGTGCGCGTCACGCGCCTCGAGACCGTCCTTCAGTCGTAGACTGCCCCGCATGCTCTGGACCGTCCGCTGCCACGCGACGTTCGAGGCCGCGCACCATCTCGTGGACTACGTCGGAGGCCCCGAGGGGGCGCACGGCCACTCCTGGAAGATCGAAGTCGCCCTCTCCGTCGAGCGTCTCGGGCGGTACGACCTCTCCGTCGATTTCGTCCCCACGGAGGCCTTCGTGAAGGACCTCGCCGCGCGCCTTCACAACCGCGACCTCAACACGGTGCCGCCGTTCGACGCGAAGAACGCGAGCGCGGAAAACGTCGCGCTCTGGGTCGCGGACGAGATCGCGAACGCCGGCTTCCTGAAGGACGGCGTGCGACTGGAGGAAGTCACCGTCTGGGAAGGCGCGAGGAACAGCGTGACTTTCAGGCCCACTTGAAGTCGTCGCACGTGGCCGCCTCGTCCGCCGCGTTCGCGGCGCTTCTGGCCGGAGCGCTGCCTTTCTTCGTCGCGGTAACGGCATGGCCGGAGATCGTCACACCCGCGTGGTTCGTGACCCGCGGCCTGAGGCTCTACGACCAGATCCTCTTCCCGCACACGCCCGCGCTCATTCTCCTGACGGCGCTGGCGGGCTCCTCCTTCGGCTTCAAGGCAGCCGTCCTCCGCGCGCTCCCCGCCGTGGCGCTCGCGGCGGCGGCGGCGCTCATCGTCACGGCGGCACGGCCCCACCGCGTTTCCCGGGCGGGACTCCTCGCCGGCTTCTTCGCGGGTCTGCCGCTCCTCCTCCTTCTCTCCGTCTACACCGAAGGTCCCGCCGTCTGGCCGGAGCCATTCCTGACCCCTTTTCTCCTGGGTGGCGTTCTTCTTCTCGAGCGGTATGAACGAACACGCGCGCCTCGCGCCATCGCCCTCGCGGGCCTCGTCTTGGGCGCGGCGATCCTCGTCAAGCAGACTTCGGCATGGGCCGCGCTCGGCGCATTCGCGTGGCTTCTCACGCGCCGGATCCGCGGAAGGGACCTTGCGATCTTCGCCGGCGCCGTCGCGTCCCCCTATGCCGTCTTCGCGCTCTCTTGGGCCGCGTGCTTTCGAACGCTGGCTCACATGCGATGGACGCTCGTCCTGCCGCTCTTCTCGGGACATTCGCGCGAGATCGCCATGCCAGCCGACGCGGCAGACCTGCACGAGGCCATCGTGCTCTTCCTCCCCTTCCCCGCGCTCGCTCTCTTGCGGCGTGCGGGGAAGGCGTCTCGCTTTCGCTCGCCGACGGCATTCGTCGCCCTGGCATGCCTCGGAATGACGTGGCCCCGCTGGGGGCTTCTGCACCTTGCCGCGATGACCGGACTCGCGGCGCTCGCCGGGGCGCGTGCCCTTCTCGTCGCTCGAGCGGCCTTGCGGCGCACGCGCGGCAGGACGGCTCCACGGACACTCCAGTACGCCGCGGTTCTCGGGATGGCGGCCCTCGTGGCCTTCCTCGGCGTCACGCTCTTCGGTGCCGGATCCCTTCTCGTCGACGCCCGGCGCGGGCCGCTCCGCTTCTGGGACGACGAGACGACGCGTCTCTCCGCGGCGGACGTACACGCTCGCGTTCCCGCGGGAGGCGAGCTGCTCGTCTTCGGCGGACGCCAGACGCTCTATCCGCTCACGGGGACGCTCGCCCCCGGCCGGCTCTACGTCAACCCGTCCTTTTGGTATTACCTCAACAAGGATCGCCTCGACGAGCGCGTCGTCAAGACGCTCCGCGAGCGGCCCGGCCTTCTCATCCTGTTCCGCGAGCCGACACCCGAAGAGGCGCCTCTCCGCCGGACGAAGCTCTACTCCTTCGTCACGACTCAAACGGACGTCATTGCCCACGCCGCAGGTCGGGAATCGTGGCGCGTCGTGCGCGCCCCATAGGAGTCGCATCGATGCATCTCGTCGCGTTTCACGGCTATCCCCTCGACCACCGCTTATGGGACTCCCTCGCCGCGCGCGCGGCGGCGGGGGATCTCGGCCCGTTCAAATCCGTTTTCGCACCCGACTTCCGCGGGCGCGGGAGCTCCCTCCGCCGCGCCACGTCGGTGCACGCGATGTCGCTTCTCGCCGACGACATGGCCGACGAGATCTCGCGCGCGTTGCCCGAAGGCGAGCCGTTCGTCCTCGCGGGCCTCTCGATGGGCGGCTACGTGGCCTTCGAGTTCGTCAGGAGGCACGGGGCACGGGAAGGCAATCGCCTCCGGGGTCTCGCTCTCTTCGATACGAAGGCTTCCGCGGACGATGACGCGGGGCGCGCGAAGCGCAAGGAAGCCATCGAGGCGATCCGGAAGGACGGCATCGAGGCGGCACTCTCCGCGATGCTCCCGAAGCTGCTGGCGAGGAGCTCGAAGGGGGCTCCTGCCGAAGAAACGGCGCGCGCGATGATCCTCGACACGCCGCCCGAGACCGCGATGGCGGACCTCGCGGGCCTCGCCGTGCGCGACGAAGGCTTCGAGGTCCTGTCCGGCTGGGAGAAACCTCTTCTCGTCGTCGTCGGCGACGAGGACGCCATCGCGCCGGCGTCGGATGCCGAAGCAATGACGGCCGTCGCGGGACGCGCCTCGTGGTTGAGCTTCGTGACGGTGCCCTTAGCCGGGCACCTCGTGCCGCTCGAGAACCCCGAGGAGGCCGCGAACGCTCTCGTGGCGCTCGGCGAGCGCGTTATTTCCCCGACGCGGCGCTGAAGGACGGCAGGACCGCGAGCGTGGGCGTCGCGGAGCGCGCGGCAACCGGAACCCCGAGGGGCTCGACGGAAGGCTCGAAGACGGGCAACGTGGAGGGCTTCGGCGCGGGCGCGTAGGACGGAAGAGGAACGCGCTTGCCGTGTGCATAGACCGGGTGGCGGCCCTTCTCCTTGTACCACTCGGCCAGCGTCGCGCTTTGGAACATCTCCTCGACGATTTTCCGCCAACCGGCCCCCGTGTTGTACGCGCAGAAGGAGATCTCGCCGAGCTGGGTCCCGTACGGAATGATGCACATCTCCGTGCGGCGGAAGTCGTAGTTGAAGAGGTCCTGAAACCACATGCCGGCCACGAGAAGGACGCGCCACGGATATCGGGCCTTCTTCGCGATCCCCATCCCCCGCCCCGTGTGCCCGTCCATGACCTTGAGCGTCTCCCAGACTCCGAGGTTCTTCGGGACCCCCTCCGGGCGGATGTTGCGCGCGAGGGAGAGCGCGGTCTGGATCACCGTGAGAACACGGCCGCGCGCTGAGTCCGTCACGACCGTGAGGTCGCGCAGGAGACGGTCCGCGTCGAGGATCTGCGTGATCGGCACGGCGTCGCCCGACTCGGGATGGACGAGCATCATCGTCGCGATGCCGCAATTCGGGTGACAGCCGCACTTGAGCGAGCCCCACTGCGCCTCGAGGCCGCCGAGCAGGTCCTTGAGATCGGAGAAGGGGCCCGACGCGGAGAGAGGAAACCAGTCCCGCATCGGCTCGCCGATACCGGCCTGGTCCTTCACGTCGTGCGCGAGGTGGGCGAGCGTGTAGCGCTGCCGCTTGCGGGTATCGTCGTCGATCTCCTCGTCGCGTCCCGTGAAGGAGACGGGCTGGAAAGAGACGGCGTTGATCTTGTCGATGTTCCGGATCGCGAATCGGACGATGTCGCCCACCTGGTCGTTGTTGACGGAGTTCACGAGCGTCGTCACGAGGGTGACGTCGACGCCGGCGGCGTGGAGGTTGTCGAGCGCCTGCAGCTTGACGTCGTACAGGTTGCCCACGCCCCGGTGCGTGTTGTGCTCGTTGCCGACCCCGTCGAACTGCAGGTACGCGAGCCTCAGCCCGGCGTCGTACGCGGCTTTCGCGAACCCGGGTTCCTGGGCGAAGCGGATCCCGTTCGTCGCGCATTGGACCGAGAAGTAGCCGATCTCCTTCGCGTAGCGGGTCGCTTCGAGGAAGAAGGGCGAGATCGTGGGCTCTCCGCCCGAGTACTGAACGGAAAGCTGGCGCCGAGGCTTGATGGAGACCGCGTTGTCGAGGATCTCCTTGATGTCCGCGAAGGAGAGCTCGTGGACGTAGCCGACCTGGTTCGCGTCCATGAAGCACGGATTGCACATCATGTTGCAGCGGTTCGTGAGGTCGACCGTGAGGACGGCGCCACGGCCGTACTTGATCGACGCCGAGCCGTGGTCGTGAAGGGCGTCCTTCGCGATCTTCACGTCGCGCCCGAAGAAATTTTCCTCGAGCCGGCCGAAGAAGCGGGCGTCGCTCGCCATGAGGTCCTCGAACGTGCCGTGCTTCGGGCACGTCTTGACCATCCAGATCTCGTTCCCGCGCAGGACGATGTCCGCGGGAATCTCCCCCGGGCGCCCGTCGACGAGCTCGCGCAGCTCGCGCGTTCCTCCCACGATCGCGTCCCGGACCTCGCGCGTGCACGTCGGACAGAGCGAGTCCGTGCGGCGCGGATAACCGAGCGGAGGTTTCGTGCGCTGGTGACTCTTCGGGAGCGGCTCCGGAGCCCACGCCGGATGAAACGCGCGCGCGGGAATGCGGCGGTTCACGGCCTGGAAAGCGTTCCAGGCGACGTTCGCCGTCGACCGGACCGCCTCGTAGAACAGCTCGCGCATCGATCTCCTCCCCGGATTGGATCGTCGCGCCGCCCTCCCGGTATGGCTCTCGTCGCGACGGCTGTATGAAGCCGGAACTTTACCACGCGACCTTACGACACCCGGCCCTCCGTGTCGAGAATGAGTCCCTTTCCAGGTAGTTCGGGGGGCCCGTAAAGGCGCTCGACGCGCCAGAGCGCGGCCTTCCCGACCGCGCGAACGGCCCCGTAATTGAGAGCCGCTCCGGCGGCGGCGCCGAGGAGGGGAACGAGATGCGAGACCTCGCGCCCCACGAAACGCGCGAGGAGTCGCTCCGCGACTTCCTCGGCGACCCGGGTCGTCAGGCGGCGCCCCACGTTGATGCCCGCGCCGGCGGCAAGCCCAGCGAGCACCTCGAGCGCGCGCTCCTTCGGCTCCATGGGGGCGCCGTAAAGGACGTGAAGGGACACGATGAGACGGCTCTGCAGGACGAGGAGCGCCGCCAGCTCGGGCGCGGCGGTCGCGAGCGCCGCCCACCCGGGCGGCAGCCCCGCGACGCCGCCGACGACGGCGGCCCGGCGGGCTGCCCTCGAGACGAGGCGCTCGCCCAGTTCCCGCGTCGTCCATCCCGGGTACCTTGCGGCAAGCGCGCGAACGTCACGGCGGATCAGGTCGACGTCGAGATCCGTCGTGGCCTTCTCGACCAGCTTCAGGAACGTCTCGGCCAACATCCGGGGTCTATCATCGGCGCGGCCGGTGCCCCTGACAAGGTCCGGACGCTCCAAGGAGGAGACAATAAATGTCGATCCGAAAGGCTTCCCGGGCGGCCTGCGCGACACTCGCGGCCCTCCTCGCCTTTGCCTCTTCCTCGAGCCTCGCCGCGGCTGCGAAACCGAAGCCGAAGAAAAAGCCTCCGGCCAGGGCGGTGGTCCACGACTACTCTCATACGCTGGCCGTCCTCCACACCGAGCGCGGGGACGTGACCATCCGCTTCTTTTTCGACCGCGCCCCGAACCACGTCAAGAACTTCATCGACCTCGCCGCCTCGGGCTTCTATGACGGCACGCTCTTCCACCGCGTCATCCCGGGCTTCGTCCTGCAGGGCGGCGATCCCCTGACGAAGGATCCGAAGAACGCGTTCGTCTGGGGAAATGCCGGCAAGACGGACGCGAAGGGAAATCCGGTCACGCTGAAGCCCGAGTTCAACGAAACCGCCCACAAACGCGGCATCGTCTCGATGGCCCGGTCCTCGGCGCCCGATTCGGCCTCTTCCCAGTTCTTCATCGTCCTCAAGGACTACCCCTCGCTCGACCACCAGTACACGGCGTTCGGCGAGGTCGTGAAGGGAATGGACGTCGTGGATCGCATCGTGGCCGACTCGAATCCGGATCCCGCGAACGCCAACCTCGGCAAGCCCCGCGCGTTTCAGAAGCTCGTGAAAGTCGACCTCGTGGAGGAAAACGCCGCTCCCGCCGCGGCGCCGGCTCCGGCGAAAAAGGGGTGACGGACCTTTCGGAGCTCGAGGCCGCCCGGCGGCTCGAGCGCGCCCGTCAGCGTTTCGGCCTCACCGGTGCTCCGGCGCCCGTGCCCCTCGCCGGCGATATCGGCGCACGCCGCTATTTCCGGCAGGCGACCGGCCGCGCGTCGACTCTTCTCGTCCTCTACCCTCAGCCGGCGTCGACCGCGCAGGCGAACTGGGCTTCGATCGGCGCGGCGCTCGCTGCCGCCGGCGTGCGCGTTCCCGCGCTTCATGCGGACGCTCCCGATCTCGGCATCGCTCTGATCGAGGACCTGGGAGATCGGGACCTCGCGATCGACCTCGCGGAAGCGCCCCTCGAGGATCGCTCCCGTCTCCTCGACGAGGCCGAGGACCTGCTCCTTGCGGTCCGCTCGGTCTCACGGGAGGCCGCCACCCGCAATTCCGCCTTCGATGCCGAGTTTTTCGCCGCCGAGCTCGACCACACCCGGCACTGGGCGCTCGAGAGGGGAGGCCGCGAGCCGCTCGAGGCGTCGCGCGCCACCGGCTGGCGGCAGCTCGCGCTGGGCCTCGCCCGGGCGGCGGCCGATCCCGGCGCCACCGGAGATCCCGTTCCGACGCACCGCGACTACCATGCGAACAACCTCATGCGCGGGCCCGACGGGCTTCTCGCCGCGATCGACTTTCAGGACCTCCGCCTCGGTCCGCCGGACTACGACCCGGTCTCGCTGCGGTTCGAAAGGGCAGCCGAAGCCGTGGAGTGCGACGGTGCTTCGTATTCGGAGCCCGTCCTGCTTCAGCGCGCATGGAAAGTTCTCGGAACGTTCGAGAAGATGATGCTCATGGGCAGGCCGTTCTATCGCCCGCACCGCGAGGCGGCGCGGCGCGTCATCCGCCGGCACACGGCTCCCGACGGCCCCTTCGCTCCCCTCCTCGCGTATCTGTGAGCTCCGGTGCGGGCGTATGATGCCCCTTAGGCAGGAGGACCCTGTGCCGAATCTTGGACTTCCCGAACTTCTCGTCATCCTCGTGATCGTCGTCCTCATCTTCGGGGCCGGCAAGATCCCGCAGCTCGGCAAGGGCCTCGGCGAAGGCATCAAGAACTTCAAGGACTCGATGCGCGAGGGCCAGTCCGGCGATTCGAAGAACGCCCCCAAGAACGACGGGACCGAAAAGCCCAAGTAAGGTCGGCTCGCCGGCACGGATCCGGAACGGACGGACCGCGGGGCCCGCGCATGAACACGCTCAAGATCGTCTTCCTCATGACGTTCATGACCGTCCTGCTCGTGGGCGTCGGCCAGCTCGTGGGCGGCCCGCGAGGCGCGGTTTTCGCTCTCGTCCTGGCAGGGGGCATGAATCTCGTCTCATACTTCTTCTCGGACCGGATGGTCCTCGCCTCGACCGGCGCTCGCCTCGTCGACGAGTCCGAGGCCCCCGAGCTCCATGCCGTCGTGCGTTCGCTCGCGGCGAAAGCGGGCATCCCGATGCCGCGCGTGGCGATCATTCCCGACAAGGCGCCGAACGCCTTCGCGACGGGGCGCGATCCCGGTCACGCGGTCGTCGCGGCGACGGAAGGCCTTCTCGAGCTCGTGGACAGGGACGAGCTTAAGGGAGTCCTCGGTCACGAGCTCGGACATGTCCTGAACCGCGACATCCTCCTCGGCGCGATCGCGGCGACGCTCGCGGGCGCCCTCACGTATCTTTCCCAGATGGCCATGTGGGGCGGAATGCGGCGCGATGACCGGGAGGAAGGCGGCGCGAACCCTCTCGCGGGGCTCCTCGCGATCCTCCTCGCCCCGATCGCGGCGGCGATCGTCCAGGCGATGATCTCGCGCCAGGCCGAGTTCCGGGCCGACGAGACGGGCGCGCACCTGTGCGGCCGGCCGCTGGAGCTCGCTTCGGCGCTCCGGAAGCTCGAAGCTTCCGCCCACCGCACCGAGCTCGAGGCGTCTCCGGCGACCTCGCATCTGTTTATCGTGAACCCGTTCCCGGGAGGCCTCGCGCGGCTGTTCTCGACCCACCCGCCCACCGAGGAGCGCGTCGCGCGCCTCGAGGCCATGGCACATGGGGAAATGAGGCCGGCCTAACTGTTGTCGCGGCCCCTGAGCGGCGGCTTGACCTTCAGGAGCGAGATCTTGGCCCGCAGCGTGTTGCGGTGAATGCCGAGAGATCGCGCCGCCCGGCCCATGTTCCCGGAGGCGCGCGTGACGGCCGCGGCCACGTATTTCTTCTCGAATTCCTTCTTCGCCGCCTCGAGAGGAATGCCCTTCGAAACCAGCTCGTCGATGATCCGCTGCAGCTGCCCGTCGATCGTCACAGACACGTCTCCTCCCACACACCGCACGAAAAGCTCGCCGATTGGGGGAGAGAAAACTATCACGGGATCTTCATCCCGCAACAGTTTTTTGAGGAGCGTTTCTCTTACTTGAGCTCGACGGCGTCGCCGATGTAGATGGTGTCCGACATCAGAGTCACGATGGCGACCGAGGTCCGGGCTCTCGTCGTGAGGATCGACGCCTCGCCGAGGACCGTCCGCACTCCTGCCGCTCTCGTGGACGGACGGTAGACGGTGAGGAAATCGCCGGGATTCAGACCGTCCGTTCCACCGAGGTCCAGGAAGACGACCGAGTCGGTTCCGACCGGAGTCACTCCGCCCCGGTTCTCGACGATGTGGCCGATCAGTTTTCCGTTCGGCACGTCACAGATCGTCGAGGGCTGCGTCCTGCGGACGAGAGGCACCGGAACGGGCTCGAAGGGGACGATGAAGTCGCCCAGCTGCGTATCGGCGCACCCAAAGGAGATCTCGGCGATCGAGGATCGCTCCTGGGCGCAGATCACGCGCACCCGGGCGGGTGTCAGGTAGAGTCGGCCGACGACGTCGACGTCCGAGCCCCAGCTGTTGACGAGGTGCTGGGGCCGTACGACCGTGAACTCCATTCCCGCCTGGACGCCGTCACTCTGCCCGATGTCGATGTAGACGATGTCGCCCAGCATGAAGAAGGACTGGTTCTTCTCCTTCTCGGCGCTCACGATCGCCCCCGGAAATATCTCGCCCGGATCTCCGAGATAGCCCGAGCAATACACGTCGGCCTCGACGCCGATCGGAATCGGACCCGAGAGGGTCTGCGGCACTCGAACGACCGTCTCGAGCCGCGATCCGCTGGGCGCGGACGGCACCTGTACCAGCGGGGGACGCGGCTCGTCCGCCGCCTGGAGAGCGGGCAAAGCGGCGAGGAGGATGCCCGCCGAGAGAGCAGCCAGGGGATGACGCATGACGACCTCCTGCTCGAAAACGGTGCCCAAGGGACGGCAGAGCCGAGCGAGAACGTGACGAAGAAGCGCCCTAAGTTACCGCATCGAAAGCGGTTGCGTCAAATCAGGCCCTTTTCGCGCCTGTCTCAGCCGCCCGCGGCCCGAACCGGCGAGGCCGCCACGGCCGGAGGCGCGGGCACCTTCTTCACGAGAGGACTTGCGGGATAGTCGCGCGCGAGGCGCTCCCACAGCGTTCGCGCTTCGTCCTTGTTGCCCATTCTCTTCTCGAGAAGGCCGGCCTCGTAGAGGACCTTGTCGAGGCCGGCGTACTCCGGATACGCGGCCAGGATCATGTCCATCCGGCCCTTCGCCGCCTTCCACGCCCTGCGCCTCAGGTAGAAGTGCCCCACGAGGTATTCGTGCTCGGCGAGGAGTCCCCGCATGACGCCGAGGCGCGCGCGCGACTCCGTGGCATAAGGGGAATCCGGGTAATTGATGGCGAGCTCGCGATAGGCGGTCGCGGCAAGGCGCGTATTCCCCTGCTCGCGATCCGGGCGCTCCGCCTGGCGGTCCGAGCACTGCGCGAGCCGGAACAGCGCGTAGTCGGACTTCGGGTGCGAGGGATAGCGGTTCCGGAAGTCCTTGTACCTCACGCCCGCCTCGAGATATCCGAGCTGTGTCTTTTCGTCGAAGAAGGAGTCGGCGAGACGGAGAGCAGCCTGCCGGCCAATCGGGTCGTTCGCGTAGTTCTCGGCCACGAAGCGGAGGTACTGGCGGCCCGTCTCGTACTTCTTTTTTTTCACGAGGCCTTCCCCGCGCGCGTACGCCTCCTCCTTCGGCATCGTCAGGAGCTCGCGTGTCAGCTTCGCGGTGTCGTTCGACGCGCCGCAGCCCGACAGGGCCGCGAGCACCGCGCCGAGCGTCGCGGCGGCGAGGAGACGGGGAGGCGTTCGTCGTGACATGGACACCGGAGAATGCACGGACTTCCCCGGTCTTTCAAGCACGCAACGTGCCGGCCGATCCGGCGGCCTCCCGGAGCCGTTTGATCGACCCCGCCACGTCGCCGGTCGAAAAAACGGAGGAGCCCGCGACGAAATGGCTCGCTCCGGCACGGACGAGATCGCCGATGTTCCCGGGACCGACTCCCCCGTCCACGGCGATCGACGCACGCGAACCGGAGCTCCGGATCGTCTCCGAAAGCCGCGCGACCCGCTCGAGCGAGCCCTCGATGAAGGCCTGGCCTCCCCAGCCAGGATTGACCGTCATCACGAGGACGAAGTCGACGAAGAGAAGCGCCTCGTCGAGCGCAGCGAGCGCGGTGCCCGGGTTGATCGCGACGCCCGGGCTGGCGCCGCGCCCGCGCACCTGCTGGGCGAACCTGTGGAGGTGCGGCTCGGCCTCGACGTGTATCGCCACGCGGGCTGCGCCCGCGTCGAGGTACTGATCGAGCGTCGACAGCGGTTCCTCGATCATGAGATGGACGTCGAAGGGCACGCGCGTCACCTTGCGGAGGGCGTTGAGGACGATCGGCCCGACCGTGAGATTCGGAACGAAGTGCCCGTCCATGACGTCGAAGTGAATCCAGTCCGCGCCGCCGTCCTCGCACGCGCGTGCGGCCTCGCCGAGCCGCGAAAAATCCGCGGAAAGCAGCGAGGGCGCGAGGGCGACGCTCACGAGCCTCCCTCGGGAGAGGCGATCACGAAGGAGAGGGAGTCGCGCCGCGTGACCGGCGAGCCCGCCAGCGGAAACTGCCTGAGGATCGTCCCCGTGATCGCCCCCTCGTAGGACTGGCTCTTGACGCCGCCGATGCGGAACCCCCGCTCTTCGAAGGCGATCCGCACGCGCTCGAAGTCGCGGCCGATGAGATCGGGCATGACCCAGGCGACGTCCGGCACGCCGCGATTCACGAGGAGATCCACGGGCGAGTCGGGCGGCGTGATCGATCCCGGTGCGATTCCCTGGGCGACGACCCCGGGAGGTCCCGGAATCCGGAGGGACGCGACCGCGGCCTCCTTGAGTCCCGCCTTGGCGATGGTGAGCGCGGCGGCGCGCGCGGAAAGGCCCGTCAGGTCGGGCATCCGGACGGCGCGGGGACCGAGCGAAAGAGCGAGGCGGATCGTCTGGCCGCCCTTGACCGCGGTGTTCGCGGCCGGCAGCTGGCTGCGCACGCGATGCGCGGCGACGGCGTCGTCGAAGCCTTCCTGCGCGGGATCCACCTTCACCTCCAGGCCGCGTTCGGCCGCGAGGGTCGCCGCTTCCTCGGCGGTCAGGTTCGTGAAATTCGGGACCTTGAGCGACTTTCCCGCCACGAACCGCGTGAAGGAAACCCAGGTCGCCGTGGCGAGCACACCGGCCAGCAACATTGCGTAGATCACTCTTCCGAACACGCCTCCCATGGCGAATCGACTTTAGCAGGCCGGCCGACACCCTTGACTCGTTCCCCCCGGACCGGGAGACTGCCCCTCCCATGGCGGACATCCCCTCCTCCGCCCCCGGCTCCGCCGCGGGCGAGCTCCCGCCGGCCTTGCCCCTCGCGCGGGCCGACCTCCACCTTCACACGAACGCTTCCGTCTTCAAGTATTTCCGGGCGGCGAACACGCGCGACTCGTACAACGACCCCGACGAGACCTACCGCCTCTCGAAGAGTCGCGGGATGGACTTCGTGACGTTCACGGACCACGACACCGTGGACGGCTGCCTCAAGTTCCAGGACCGTCATCCGGACTACGCGGATTTCTTCGTCTCGGCGGAGATCGAGACGTTCTTCCCCCGGACGGGCCACCGCATTCACGTGAACGTCTTCGATCTCTCGCTCAGCCAGTGGAAGGTCGTCGATCGAAAGCGGCGAAACATCTTCGACCTCGTGGAGTACCTGAGGAGCGAGGGACTGCTCTACTCCGCGAACCATCTCTTCCAGTCGTACCGCATGCGGCAGGCCCCCGAGGACTTCTTCACCACCATGCTCGAGCTCTTCGACGTCTTCGAGGTGAAGAACGGCTCGATGGCCTACCAGCACAACGCGCTCGTCGAGGATCTCCTCACCGCGGCGAAGGAGAAGCGGGGCTCGCTCGCGCTCGTCGGCGGATCCGACGCTCACACGTACCCGCCCGTCGCCTCCGTCTTCACGATGGCGCCGGGGGCGACGTGGCGGGAGTTCCTTTCCTCGGTCCGCGCCGGCGAGTGCCTTTCCTGGGGAGTCGAGATGGGCTTCACGAAAGTCCTCGGCGACGTCTACGAGCTCCTCGGCAAGTACTACCGTACGGTCGTCGACTTCAAGAACCCCGCTTACACGCCGACCGAGAAGGCGCGCCACTTCCTCCTCGCCCTCGCCTCGGTGCCGTTCAACGTGGCGGGCGCCCCGATCGCCGTCTACTCGCTCAACTACGCCAAGCAGATCGCGCTCTCGAGGAGGCTCAAGGCGCGCTTCGAAAGGAAGGGGCGGCCGGGGAGCTGAGAGAGGAAGTCCCTAGAGAAAAAGGTCTTCGGGGCGCAGCGCGAGAGCCTCGAACGGCGGTGCCATGAAGCCCTCGCCTGCCTTCGAGCGCGGACCGGTCGTCATGCGCCCTTTGATGTTGAGAAATGCCTCGACGGTCCGGCGCTCCGGATCGACGAGCCAGAGCCAGCCCACCCCCATCAGGCCGTAGGCGTCCTTTTTCGGGCCACGGTCGAAGCTCTCGGTCGAGGGCGAGAGAATCTCGGCGACCCAGTCCGGTACGAGCGTGACGGGATTCTCGTTCGCGTCCGGCCATCCGCTCGCGCTCTTCCTCCAGCCGGCAAGATCGGGGATGACGCGTGAGAACGCGATCTCGGAGCGCACCTCGGGCTCGACGGCGAAGAGCCAGTCGGGTGCTGAAATCCCTTCTGTCCGCGTACCGAACGTCTGATCGAGCAGCTTCGCGAGCTTCACCTGCGCCGCGCCGTGCGCCAGCTTCGGCCGCGGGGATATGAGGTAGATCCCGTGCGCGATCTCGGCCTGAGCCCCTTCGGGCTGCGCCTCGACGATCGCCTCGAGCGCATGGAAATCGGCGATCAGGTCCGGGGTGGCCGACATCTTGAAAGTCTACGCCAGGCTCCTGAACGGTCGGCCTGGAACGTGCCGCGAGGCTATGCCCCGTCCTTCTTCGCGTACTTCGTCTCGACGTAGTCGTCGACGAGCTTCCGAAACGCCTCCGACAGCTCTTCGTGCGTGCCCTTGAGCGTCGTGAACTTCTGGCCGTCGATGTAGACGGGGCAGCTCGGCGCCTCACCCGTGCCAGGGAGCGAAATGCCGATGTTCGCGGCCTTCGACTCGCCCGGGCCGTTCACGATGCAGCCCATGACCGCGAGCGTCATCGTCTCGACGCCTTCGTAACGGGTTTTCCAGGCGGGCATCTGCTCGCGAACGTAACTCTGGATCCTCTCAGCCAGCTCCTGAAATCCCGTGGACGTCGTGCGGCCGCAGCCGGGACAGGCCGTGACGGACGGCGCGAAGCTGCGAAGGCCGAGCGACTGGAGGAGCTCGCACGCGGCGTAGACCTCCTCTCGCCGGTCGCCGCCCGGGCGCGGCGTGAGCGAGACGCGGATCGTGTCGCCGATTCCCTCGTTCAGGAGGACGCCCATCGCAGCCGACGACCACACGAGGCCTTTCGTCCCCATACCCGCTTCCGTGAGGCCGAGGTGCAGCGGCTGGTCGGTCCTCGCCGCGAGGTCGCGGTAGACGGCGATGAGGTCGTTCGGCCGCGAGACCTTGCACGAGATGATGATCTGGTCCTTCTTCATGCCCGTCTCGAGCGCGAGCTCGGTGGACTCGAGAGCCGAGAGGACCATGCATTCGTTGACGATCTCCTCGGACGAGCGGCCGAGATCCCGGTCCGTGTTCTCCTGCATCTTCCGCATGACGAGCTCCTGGTTCAGGGAGCCCCCGTTCACGCCGATGCGCACGGGCCGCCCGAGGTCGCGCGCCACGGAGCAGATCGTCGCGAACTGCTCGTCGCGCCTTTTCCCCGTGCCCACGTTCCCCGGGTTTATCCGGTACTTGTCGAGCGCTTTCGCCATCTCCGGGTATTTCACGAGGAGGGTGTGTCCGTTGTAATGGAAGTCCCCGATGAGGGGCACGTCGCAGCCCGCATCGAGGAGCCGCTTCCTGATCTCGGGCACGGCCCGCGCGGCTTCGTCGACGTTGACCGTGACGCGCACGAGCTCGGAGCCCGCGTCCGCGAGCTCCAGCGCCTGCTGGACGGTCGCGTCGACGTCGGCCGTGTCCGTGTTCGACATGGACTGGACGACGATGGGCGCGCCACCCCCGACCAGCACCTTCCCCACCCGCACGCCGACGGTCGCATGGCGGGAGCGGATCGGGCGGATCGCTCCAGAGGCCATCAGAAGCTGACGTTCTTCAGGACGTCGAAGTAGAGGACGGTCACCATGACGAGGACGAGGAAGACGAAGCCGGCCTGCAGGAGCCGCTCCTTCACCTTGAGCGAGAAGTCCCGCCGCGCGACGGCCTCCAGGAGCGTGACGAAGATCTGGCCGCCGTCGAGGAGCGGGATCGGCAGGAGATTCAGGATCCCGAGCTGGAGCGACAGGATGCCCATGAGGAGGACGAGCGCGGACGGGCCCGCGCGCGCCGCCTCGCCGGAGAATTTCGCGATGTCGATCGGACCCGAGAATTGACGCATGGAGCCGGTGCCGCGGAAGAGCCGGCCGACGATCTGACCCGTGACCTGGACCTGCCGGACGTTCTCGCGCCAGGAGGCCGCGAACGCCTCGCCGAGCGAAAACCGGCGGAGAACCGTCTCCTCCTTCGGCGTAAAGCCGATGCGCCAGTTCTCGCCTTCCTTCACGGGCACCACGTTCAGCGTCTTCGTCACGCCGTTCCGCGACACGACCATCTCGATGGGCTTCGGGCCGTCCTTGTCGAACGCGGACGCCGCCTCCCGGATGAAGCGCACGACCTCGAAATAGAGGACGACAGGCTTGCCGCCGACGGAGACGATGCGGTCGCCGACCTGGAGGCCCGCTTTCGCGCCGGGGTACCCGGGCACGACCCGGGCGACGATGGCCGGAATGTCGGGATTCAGACCGGTGTAGCCGATGTCGTATTTCGAGCGCGGCTCGGGCGTGAGAAGAAGGGTGACCGGCCTGCCGTTACGCTCGACGACGACCGTGAGCTCTTCGCGCGGGGCGAGGCCGGTCTCGAGCTCGACCTCTTCCCACGAGTTCACCGGCTTGCCCGAGATCGTCGCGATGCGGTCGCCCTCCCGGATGCCCGCCTTCTCGGCCGGGCTCCCGTGGTCGACGACCTTCACGACGGGGGATTCGCTCTTGTATTTCGCGACCTCGACGCCGATGAGGAACGCGAGAGCCGTCAGGAGGAACGCGAGGACGAGGTTCACGCCGGGGCCGGCGAAGAGGATGAGGAGGCGCTGGAGGCGCGTGCCCGGCTGCGTCACGGCCGCTTCGGCCGTGCCCTGCACGACGTCGCTCTCGTCCGGGCCGAGCCCGACGACCTTCACGTAGCCGCCGAGCGGGATGAGCGAGACCCGGTAATCGGTCTCCTTCTTCTTCCAGCCGAAGAGCCTCTTTCCGAATCCGAGGGAGAAGATCTCGACCGGAAACTTGAAGAGCTTCGCGACGAGGAAATGTCCCCCCTCGTGGAACACGATCAGGAACGAGAGCACGAAGATCAAGGCGAGGATGTTGGTCGGAATGGTCATGCGGCCTCGGGGTCTTAAGAGGGGTAAGCGCGGGCGGTTGCCGCACGCGGGCTGGTTTCGAGCAGGGGAAGAAGGGCGGCGGCCTCGCGCCGCGCCCACGCGTCGGCCTCGAGCGCATCCGCGACGGACGTGATGCGCGTGACGCGGTGTCGGCCCAGGATCCGGGCGACCATTTCGACGATCGCGGGATAGGGAATGCGCCTTTCGAGGAACGCCTGAACGGCGACCTCGTTCGCGGCGTTCAGCACCGCCGGAGCCGAGCCGCCCGTCTCCAGCGCGGCGGTCGCGAGCCCGACGGCCGGGTAGCGCGTCGGGTCGAGCGGGAAGAACTCGAGCTTGCCGAGCGCCAGGAGGTCCAGACCCTTGATCGGAGTCGGAACACGATCGGGATACGTGAGCGCGTAGAGGATCGGAAAGCGCATGTCGTTCGGCGACATCTGCGCGACGACCGAACCGTCGACGAACTCGACCATCGAATGCACGATGGATTGCGGATGAATGACGACGTCGATCTTCTTGCCCGGAACGCCGAAGAGCCAGCGGGCCTCGATGATTTCGAGCCCCTTGTTCATCATCGTGGCCGAGTCGATCGTGATCTTCGGGCCCATCCTCCAGGTCGGATGCTGGAGCGCGTCGTCCACGGTGATCGCGCCGAACGTGGCGAAGTCGCGGGTGCGGAACGGACCGCCCGACGCCGTCAGGACGAGCCGCTTCACTTCCCCCGAGGAGCCCGCGCGGAGCGCCTGGTGAAGCGCGCAGTGCTCGGAATCGACGGGGAGGATCATGGCGCCGGAGGCGCGCGCCGCCGCCATGAGCGGCTCGCCCGCCACGACGAGGGTCTCCTTGTTCGCGAGCGCGAGCGTCTTGCCGAGCTTGGCAGCCTCGTACGCCGGGGCGAGGCCGATCGATCCCACGATGCCGCCGAGCACGACATCCGCCTCCGGAATGGTCGCGACGTCCACGAGGCCCTGCGGCCCGAAGCCCACGGAAATTCCGGGGAATTCCTGCCTCAGCCGCGCGGCATCCTCGCGCGTCGCCACCGAGACGACTTTCGGGCCGTGCGCGGCGATCGCCGGCAGGAGCTTCGCCAGGTTCGAGCCGGCGGACATCGACACGATCTCGAAGCGGTCGGGGAACTGACCGACGACGGACAGAGCCGAATCGCCGATCGAACCCGTCGCGCCGAGGAGGGCGATGCGCTTCCTCATCGGGGCAGGGACTCCGGCAGGAACGTCAGGAGAAGGAGCACGGCCGGCGAGACGTAGAGAAGGGAATCGAGCCGGTCGAGGAGTCCCCCGTGGCCGGGCAGGATCCCGCCCGAGTCCTTGACGGCGCAGCTTCTCTTGAACGTGGACTCGACGAGGTCCCCGATGACGGCGAGGCCCGCGATGAGGAAGCCCGCCGCCGCCCCGAAAACCGCGAAGCCGCCGTTCCCGAGGACGAGGGCGGCGGCGAGACCGAAGAGAGCGCCCCCCGCGAGCTGCCCGAAGAGGCCCTCGACCGTCTTCTTGGGGCTCACGACGGGCGCGAGCTTTCGTCGGCCCCATTTCCGTCCCACGTAGTACGCCGCCGAGTCGCTCGCCCAGACCGTCGCGAGGACGAAGAGCACCGGCTTCCAGCCGAGGGCCCTCAGTCCCACCATCGCGCCCGCCCCGAGCGCGACGTAGAGAGTCGCGAAGACGGACGAGGCGGACGACGCCAGCAGCGCCGCCTCGCGCGGTGACGCGAACATGACGAGCGTCGGCAGCGCGAGGAGCGCGACACCCGCGAGAACGACGAGCATGAGCAGCGACGCCAGGTAGGTCGCTGCGAGGAGAGCGAGGAAGAGCCCGACGCCCGCGGCCTTCGGCACGATCCACCCCGCGGCCTCGATGAGACGGTAGAACTCGAGGAGGGCGAGCGTCGCCGCCACGGCAACGAGCAGCGCCCAGGCCCAGAGCGGAGCCGCCACGAGAACCGCGAGGACCGCGGGGATGAGGACCGCGGCCGTGATCTCCCGCTGAAATCTCATCGCGACGCGGCTGCTGGATGCGCCGCCGGCGCCGCGACCTCGCCCCGCCTTTCCTCCTTCTCGGAGACGCCGCCGTACCGGCGCTCGCGCTTCTGGAACTCCGCGAGGGCCTCGAGGAAATGGCCGGCCCTGAAGTCGGGCCAGAGCACGGGCGTCACGTAGATCTCGGCGTAGGCGATCTGCCAGAGGAGGTAGTTCGAGATGCGCATCTCGCCGCTCGTCCGGATGAGGAGGTCCGGGTCGGGCAGCCCGGCCGTATAGAGCTCGGATTCGATCGCGGCCTCGTCGATGTCCTCGGGACGCAGGAGGCCGGCCTTCACTTTCTTCGCGAGAGCGCGCATGGCGTCGGCGAGCTCGGCACGCCCCGAGTAGTTGAGGGCGATGTTGAAGATCATCCCCTTCCCGTGCGACGTCGCGGCGAGCGCGCGCTCGAGCTCGCGCTGGACGGAGGAGTCGAGGCCGTCCATGCGTCCCACGACGCGGAAGACGATGTCGTTGTCGAGGAGCGTCTTCAGCTCGCGCCTCAGGTACTCCTTGAGGAGCGCCATGAGCGTCGCGACCTCGAGATGGGGGCGCTTCCAGTTCTCCACGGAGAACGCGTAGAGCGTCAGGGCCGTGAGCTCCAGGCGCGCGGCCGTCTCGACGGTGGCCCGCACGGAGTCGATTCCCGCGCGATGGCCTTCGACCCGCGGGAGGCGGCGCTGCCCCGCCCACCGCCCGTTGCCGTCCATGATGACGGCCACGTGCCGCGGCAGACGGCCGAGGTCGAGAGCATCGAGAAGCGTCCGGTCGGGCGTGCCCGGCGCGGCAACGGTATCTTTGTCGATCATTGGCGTCGGGGCCGAAACACGCCCCCGAGCGTGCATTCTATCCCGATGAAACAGGCGCGCCCGCGGTGGCGGGGGACGTCCCGGGGAGCGTCTCCGGCGGATAGAGAACGCTCTCGAGCGTCAGGCCTCGCGCTTCGGCGGTCGGGCCCGGCTTCGAGAGCGCCTCCTCGGGACGAATGCGGCCCCGCCCGGCATCCCGGAGGGTTCCCACGAGCCGGCGCACCATGCCGCGCAGGAAGCCGTCCCCGGCAGCGGTGACGAGAAGAAGCGAGCCTTCCTCCTGAACGTCCAGGCGCGCGAGCGTCCGCACGGTCGTGCCCGGGTCGGACCCCGTCAGGGAGAAGGGCGCGAAGTCGCGCCGACCGACGAGCATTGCCGCGGCGGTGCGCATCGCCGCGACGTCGAGGGGCTCGGAGGCGAGAGCCTCGACGAGGCCGCGATGCGGATGTAGGAATTCGCCGCGCCTCAGGCGATACACGTAGACCTTGCCGATCGCGGAGCGCCGGGCGTGGAAGTCGGGAGCTGCTTCCGAGACGGAAAGGACTCGAGCGTCCCATGGGAGCTTTGAGTTCAGGGCACCGGGGATTTTCTTAGAAGGTATGAGGGGCGCTCCCTCGGGCACATCAATGTGGGCGACCTGGGCGTCTGCGTGCACGCCGGAATCCGTTCGCCCCGCTCCATGGACCCGAATCTCGCCTCCAAATATTCCTTTCAAAGAATCTTCCAGAACGCCCTGGACCGTGCGAACCGCGGCCCCGCCCGCGCGGGGCGCCTGCACCTGCCACCCTTCGAAGAACGTCCCCAGGTACGCCAGCTCGAGCTTCAGCCTCACGGCGGCGATTATGGCCGCCCCCGACGCGGCCTCCGCGCTA
Source organism: Thermoanaerobaculia bacterium (assembly GCA_963719225.1). Classification (GTDB taxonomy): domain Bacteria; phylum Acidobacteriota; class Thermoanaerobaculia; order UBA5066; family UBA5066; genus Fen-183. Next base: position 3,811,804 of record CAVRAY010000001.1, read on the forward strand.
TCGTCGGTCTCCTCGATGCCCTCCCCCGGCCCGACGCTGACCGTCACCGAGATCTTCCGCAGCCTTCAGGGAGAGTCCACGTTCGCGGGCCTTCCGTGCACGTTCGTGCGCCTGACCGGCTGCGGACTGCGCTGCGTCTGGTGCGACAGCGCCTACGCGTTCCACGGCGGAAAGCAGATGCGTCTGGACGAGATCCTCGCGGAGGTCGAGCGCCTCGGTGTTCGTCTCGTGGAGCTGACGGGGGGAGAGCCCCTGGAGCAGGACGGGTTCTATCCGCTCTCGACGACCCTCTGCGATCTGGGCTACGCCGTCCTCGTCGAGACGGGTGGTCACCTCCCGCTCGCCCGCGTGGATCCGCGCGTCCTCAAGATCGTCGACGTGAAGTGCCCCGGCTCGGGCATGCAGTCGCGCAACGACTTCGGCAACCTGAATCTCCTCGGCCCGAGAGACGAGATCAAGTTCGTCGTCAATGACCGCGAAGATTTCGATTGGGCGATCGCTTTCGTCGAAGCGCACCAGCTCGACGAGAGGCACACCGTTCTCATCTCGCCGGTCTTCGAGGGGGCGACGAGCGCGATCGCGCCCCAGGTCGCCGAATGGGTGCGCGACTCGAAGAGGAAGCTACGGCTGAATCTGCAGGTCCACAAGCTGCTTTGGGGGGACGTACCTGGAAGATGAAAAGGAAGACTAAGAAGGAGATTTCTTAGAATGGGTAAGAGGGCTGGCGCCTCGCGCGAAACATCGCGCCCCGGCGACGGCCGGCGGCATATTCACCTTCTAAGAAAGTCTTTTTCTTCAGCGCCGATTCCCCCAGCTCCTTCGCGTGGCGCTCGGACGGCCGTGTTGTTGCTCTCGGGCGGTCTCGATTCCGCCACGTGTCTCGCTCTCGTCTCCCGCTGGGGATGGACCGTCCACGCTCTTTCTTTCGATTACGGCCAGCGACACCGCGTCGAGCTCCGCGCGGCGCGCGCGCTCGCGCGGAAGTACCGGGTCGCCTCGCACCGCGTGATCGCGATTCCGTCTCTCGGCGCGCTCGGCGGATCCGCGCTGACCGACCGCTCGATTCGCGTTCCGAAGAGATCGCTGGGAAAGGCCCGCATCCCGATCACGTACGTCCCCGCGCGCAACATCCTTTTTCTGGCCTTCGCCCTCGGCGTCGCCGAGTCGACCGGCGCGACGGAGATCGTCATCGGCGCGAATGCCCTCGATTACTCCGGCTATCCCGACTGCCGCCCGGAATTTCTCAGGGCGTTCGAGCGAGTCGCGAAGCTCGGAACGAAGGCAGGCGACGAAGGCGGCAGCTTTGCGATCCGGGCGCCCCTTCTTCGCATGTCGAAGGCGGACATCGTCCGCCTCGCGCTCGCGCTCGGGCTCGACACGACCCTCACGACCTCCTGCTACGACCCCACGAAGGGCGGACGTCCATGCGGAAGCTGCGACTCGTGCCTGCTCCGAGCGAAGGGATTCGCAGAGGCAGGGGTTAAAGCATTTTAATCTAATAAATTATGATAACTATTAAAATCTATATATACGGTTATCAACTATTACTTGACAAGACCTTAGGCAGATTCTATATTTGGCTCGATGAACATCGAGCGCTTTACCCACAAGGCCCAGGAAGCCCTTCAAAAAACGGCCCAGGCCGCCCGTAACGAGGGGCATCCCGAAGCCACGCCCGAGCACCTGACGCAGGCTCTGCTCCTTCAGGACGAAGGAGTCGTCCCGGCGCTCCTCGATAGGGTCGGGGTTGCGCCCGGACTGGCTCTCCAGGACGTCGAGAAGGAGCTCGCGAAGCGCCCGCGGGTGCAGGGCGAAGGGGCCGAGCCGCGCTTCTCGCCAGCTCTCGTGAAGCTGATCGATCTCGCCGAGAAGATCGCGGGAGAGTTCAAGGACGATTACATCGCGAGCGAGCACCTGTTTCTCGCCCTCCTGCGCGACGGCAAGTCTCAGGCCGCGAAGGCCCTGCTCGCGCGGGGGCTTTCGGAAGCCTCGCTTCTCGCCGCTCTCAAGGACGTGCGCGGCGGCAGCCGCGTGGCGGACCCCGACGCCGAGGAGAAGTACCAGGCCCTGAAGCGCTACGCGAAGGACCTCACCGAGCTCGCCCGCAAGGGCAAGCTCGACCCGGTCATCGGGCGCGACGAGGAGATCCGCCGCGTGATGCAGGTCCTGACGCGGCGCACGAAGAACAACCCCGTCCTCATCGGCGATCCCGGCGTCGGCAAGACCGCGATCGTCGAGGGGCTCGCCCGCCGGATCGCCTCCGGCGACGTTCCGGAGACGTTGAAGAACAAGCGCGTCGTCTCGCTCGACCTCGGCGCGATGATCGCCGGCGCGAAGTTCCGCGGCGAGTTCGAGGAGCGCCTCAAGGCGGTCCTCAAGGAAGTCGAGGAGTCGGACGGCAAGGTCATCCTCTTCATCGACGAGCTGCACACGCTCGTCGGCGCAGGCGCCGCCGAGGGCGCGATGGACGCCGGCAACATGCTGAAGCCCGCGCTCGCGCGCGGAGACCTGCGCGCGATCGGCGCGACGACGATCGGCGAGTACCGCAAGCACATCGAAAAGGATCCCGCTCTCGAGCGGCGCTTCCAGCCCGTGCTCGTCGGAGAGCCATCCGTCGAGGACACGATCGCGATTCTCCGCGGGCTCGCGGAGCGCTACGAAGTCCACCACGGCGTGAAGATCACCGACGCGGCGCTCGTCGCCGCGGCGACGCTCTCCGACCGGTACATCGCCGACCGCTTCCTGCCCGACAAGGCCATCGACCTCATCGACGAGGCGGCGAGCAAGCTCAAGATGGAGATCGACTCCATGCCGACGGAGATCGACGAGGTCGAGCGGCGCATCCTTCAGGGCGAGATCGAGAAGAAAGCCCTCCAGAAGGACGACGCGAAGGCCGCGAAGGAGCGGCTCAAGAGCCTCGAGCGCACGCTCGCGGAGCTGAAGGAGCGCTCGGCCGGGATGAAGGCGCGCTGGAAGTCCGAGAAGGACGCCATTACCGTCATCCGTGACCTCAAGAAGAAGGTCGACGAGACGAAGGTCGCGGCCGAGGGGGCGGAGCGCCAGGGCGACCTGAACAAGGCCGCCGAGCTGCGCTACGGCACGCTCACGAAGCTCCAGAAGGACCTCGAGACGGCGTCCGCCCGCCTCGCCGATCTCCAGAAGAACGGCGCCATCCTGCGCGAGCAGGTCGAAGAGGAAGACATCGCTTCGATCGTCTCGAAGTGGACCGGCGTGCCCGTCTCCAAGATGGTCGAGGGCGAGACGCAGAAGCTCCTGAAGATGGACGAGCGGCTGAAGCTGCGCGTCATCGGCCAGGACGAGGCCGTGCAGGCCGTATCCGCGGCCGTCCGCCGGGCCCGCGCCGGCATGAAGGATCCGAAGCGGCCCATCGGCTCGTTCCTCTTCCTCGGCCCCACGGGCGTCGGAAAGACGGAGCTCGCCCGGGCGCTCGCGGAATTCCTCTTCGACGACGAGCACGCGATGGTGCGCCTCGACATGTCCGAGTATCAGGAGAAGCACACGGTCTCCCGGATGATCGGGGCGCCTCCCGGCTACATCGGCCACGACGAGGGCGGCCAGCTCACGGAAGCCGTTCGCCGCCGGCCCTATTCCGTGGTCCTCTTCGACGAGATCGAGAAGGCCCATCCCGACGTCTGGTCCGTCCTTCTGCAGGTGCTCGACGACGGGCGCCTCACGGACGGCAAGGGCCGCGCCGTGGACTTCAAGAACGTCGTCATCGTCATGACGTCGAACGTGGCGAGCCCGATCATCCAGGAGATGCAGGGCGTCGACGAGAAGGCGCTCAAGACGCGCGTCGAGGCCGAGCTGCGCAACCACTTCCGGCCCGAGTTCCTGAACCGGATCGACGACATCGTCGTGTTCCGGCGCCTGGAGCTCGCCGACATCGAGCAGATCGTCGGCCTGCAGCTCCGGCACGTCGCCGAGCTCGTGGCGGCGCGCGGCGTGAAGCTCGCCTGGACGGACCCCGTGAAGACGTGGCTCGCGCGCGAGGCGTTCGACCCGCTCTACGGCGCCCGCCCTCTCAAACGAAACATCCAGAAGCTCGTTCAGGACCCGTTGGCGCTGAAGCTCCTCGCGGGCGACATCCACGAGGGCTCCGCGGTGACCCTCGCGCTCGCTCCGGGGGGCTCGGCGCTCGAGTTCCGGACCGAGCCGGCCGAACGGGCTGCCGCGAAGGCCCGATGACCAAGGAGGAAAGAGAAATGAACCTGATCCGTTGGAACGATCCCTTTCGTGAGCTCGCGAGTCTTCAGAACCGCCTGAACCAGGCCTTCGACTCGACGCTCACGCGCCCGAACCGGAACGAGGAAGAGCTCTTCACCGGGACCTGGGCCCCGCCCGTCGACATCATGGAGACGAAGGACAAGACGATCCTGAAAGCGGAGCTTCCCGGCTTCAAGGAGAACCAGATCCTGGTCCGGTTCGAGGACGGCGTCCTCTCCCTCGAGGGCGAGCGCAAGTTCGAGAAGGACAACGGCGACGAGAACTATCACCGCGTCGAGCGGAGCTACGGGAAGTTCGTCCGCTCCTTCACGATCCCGTCGAACGTCGACAACGAGCACATCTCGGCGGCGTTCGACAACGGCGTTCTCACCGTCGAGCTGCCGAAGCGCGAGGAGACGAAGCCGAAGCAGATCAAGATCACGCCGGTGAAGCCGGCCCTCGAGGCCCAGAAGAGGTAACCCCGAAAGGGGGTCAGGGGGAAAACCGGGGTCCGGTTTTCCCCCTGCTGCTGAACATCTCCCGGACGTAGACTTCCCGTCCACCAAGGACCTCCTGAAGGAGATGAAGCCTACGGACCAGGATCCCCCCGAGAAGACGGAGCGCGAGCTGCGGACGATCCTCGAGACGATCCCTGCCTTCGTCTGGACCGCCCGGCCGGATGGCGCGATCGACTTCATTACCGGCCGCCTGTTCGCGCAGACGGGTCTTCGCAGGGACGAGACCCTCATGTGGGAGTGGGCGAAGGTGCTCCATCCGGAGGACCGCGAACGCGTCGTGCAGGACTGGCGGGACGCCATGGCCGCGGGGCGTGCCCCCGATCAGGAAATGCGGATCCGCGGCGCGGATGGGAACTATCGATGGTTCCTGACCCGTTCCGCCCCGCTTCGGGACGACAAGGGGGCGATCCTCCGGTGGTACGGCACGCTCACGGACATCGATGTCCGCAAACGCGCGGAACAGGAGCTGCAGAAGCTCAAGGATCAGCTCCAGAAAGAGAACTTGGCCCTCCGCGACGAGGTCAGCCAGACCTCGATGTTCGAGGAGATCGTCGGCTCTTCGGGGCCGCTGCGGCGGGTGCTCGTGCTCGTGAGCAAGGTGGCGAGCACCGATTCGACCGTCCTCATCACCGGTGAGACCGGCACCGGGAAGGAGCTGGTCGCGCGCGCCATTCACCGGCGGTCGCCCCGGGCCTCGCGGCCGTTCGTGTCCGTCAACTGCGGCGCTGTTCCGCCGACCCTGATCACCTCGGAGCTTTTCGGCTACGAGAAAGGGGCGTTCACGGGCGCGGCGCAGCGCCACCTCGGCCGCTTCGAGCTGGCCGACGGGGGGACCATCTTTCTCGACGAGGCGGGGGAGCTCCCGCAGGAGACGCAGATCGCCCTGCTCCGCGTCCTGCAGGAGCGCGCCTTCGAGCGCGTCGGCGGCAGCCAGTCCATCCCGGTTGACGTCCGCGTCATCGCGGCGACGAACCGCGACCTCGACAAGGCCATCGCGGACGGCGCGTTCCGGAGCGACCTCTACTACAGGCTCAACGTCTTTCCGATCCACGTGCCGCCGCTGAGGGACCGCGCCGAGGACATCCCGCTCCTCGTCGAGTACCTCACACAGCGTTACGCGGCGAAGGTGGGGAAGCGGATCACGGAGGTGAGCCGGAAAGCCATGGATCTGCTCCGGTCCTACGACTGGCCGGGAAACGTTCGCGAATTGCAGAACGTCATCCAGCGGGCGGTGATCCTGAGCGAGGGCACGCTGGCCGTCGACGAGACGTGGTTCACCCGGCCGGCTGCGCGAACTGCGGGCGGCGCGCGCCCGCTCGGCCGGTTGAGCAGCCGCGAAGAGAAGGAGTGGATCGAGAGCGCCCTCGCGCGGTCGCGTGGCCGCGTCTCCGGCCTGGACGGCGCAGCGGCCGAGCTCGGCATCCCCCGGTCCACGCTCGAATCGAAGATCCGTTCGCTGCACATCGACAAGCATCGATTCAAGGCCGGATAGGCCGGGGGCTCGGGCGAATGGCGGTGTCGAAACCCGCCAATTGCCGAGGTTCGCCATCGGGCGCTGCGCTCAAGTGATTCGGCGTCAACAGCTTCACGCTGGCACCGCGGTTGCGCTAGAGGCAATCGATGGTTCTGAGGATTGAGCCCGCCCCGAACGACTCGCCGACGCTTCTCAAGCTCGTCGGGAGGATCGCCTCGCCGGACGTCCAAGAGCTGAAGGCCCTGATCGCGGAGATGCCGAACCCCGTCGCCCTCGACCTCCAAGAGGTGGATCTCGTCGATCTCGACGCGGTCCGCTTCCTGGCGGCGGTCGAGCGGGGAGGCCTCGAGCTCCGCAACCTTCCGCCCTACGTCCGCGCGTGGGTCCTCCTGGAGAGCGCGAGGCTCGGGGATTCCGAGTGACGCGCTCTCTACCGACGAACCCAAAAGGAGAAACGGAAATGGAACGGATGCTGGTCGTGGTTTTTGACAATGAGAAGAAGGCCTTCGAGGGCGAGTCGGCCCTCAAACAGCTGGAGCGCGAAAGTAGCTTCAGCATTTACGCGGGCGCGGTGGTCGTCAAGCATGCGGACGGCACTGTCAGCGTCAAGCAGCTCGAAGACTCCGGGCCGATCGGCACGCTCACGGGGACGGCCGTGGGCAGTCTGATCGGGGTGCTGGGTGGGCCGGTGGGGCTGGCCTTCGGTGCCGCATCGGGCCTCGCGCTCGGTGCGCTCTACGACGTCGACAACGCCCGCGTCGGCGAGGACTTCCTCGACGACGTCTCGAAGTCGCTCACGCCGAACAAGGTCGCGGTCGTCGCGGAGGTGGAGGAAGAGTGGACGACGCCTGTCGACACGCGGATGGAGGCGCTCGGCGGGACCGTGCTGCGCCGCACTCTCTGGGAGGTGGAAAACACCATGAACGAACAGGAGAGCGCCGCGATGAAGGCTGATCTCGAGCAGCTCAAGAGCGAGATCTCGAAGGCCCATGCCGACCGTAAGGCAAAGCTTCAAAAGAAGATCGCCGAGCTCGAGACGAAGATCGACGCGCAGCAGAAGAAGACGATCCAGCGGCGTGAAGCCTTCGAAGCTCGCCAGAAGGCGAAGAAGGACGTCCTCAAGCAGAACGCGAAAGTCGCCGCGGGCGCGCTCAAGCAGCTCGCGAACACCCCGGTCTGAACGAACTCAAGACGCATAAGGAGAAACTGACAATGACCTCGCCTCTCTCTCACCAGGTTTCGAAGCAGGCCGGCTGGAGCCTCTTCATGGGCATCCTCACGGCCGCGATCGGCGTCGCCATGATCCTCTACCCGATGGCGACCGCCACCGTCTCCACGCTGTTCTTCGGGTGGTCCCTCATCCTCGCCGGCGCCGCGCAGGTTGTCTTCGCGTTCAGCTCGCAGTCGGTGGGGAACTTCTTCCTGAAGCTCCTCCTCGGCATCCTCTACGGCATCGGCGGCATCGCGCTCGTCGCGTTCCTGCCCGCGGGCGTGCTCACGCTGACCGCGGCCGTCGGGATCATGCTGGTCGCGGACGCGTTCATCGAGATCGTCCTCGCGTTCTCGGTCCCGGTCGGAGGAGGTCGCGGCTGGTTCGTGACCAGCGCGATCGCGAGCGGGTTGCTCGGCGTTCTGATCCTCGGCTCGTGGCCCAACAGCGCCGTCTGGACGATCGGGACGATGGTCGGCGTGGCGGTTCTGTTCAACGGCATCTCGCGGGTCGTGATCTCCGGCGCCGTGCTCAAAGGGGTGCACGATTTCGAGCAGGTCCCGAAGGTCGCGTGATGATCTCGGGCGTGCGTCCGCGAGAGCCGCTGCCGTGCTCTCGCGGACGCAGCCGCATTGCTGCGAGGAAGCACGAGCTTCCGCACCTCGAAGAAAGGGTAAGTTCGTCATGGCCACCGCACTCTGGATCGCACAGGGATTCGCCGCGCTCGTCTTCCTCATCACGGGCACTCTCAAACTGGTGACGCCGAAGGAGAAGCTCGCCGGGAAGATGCACTGGGCCGCGACGTGGCCGCCCGGCCGCATCAAACTGCTCGGTCTCGCCGAGGTGGCGGGCGCGGTCGGGCTCGTGCTCCCGGCGGCGCTGCACATCGCGCCCGTGCTCACGCCGATCGCAGGGGTGTGCCTGGCCGTGCTGATGCTCGGCGCCATCCAGACCCACCGGCGTCTTCGCGAAAGCTCCGCCCCGGCCCTGGTGCTCTCGCTCGTCTGCGTCGCGATCGCAGCGGGCCGGTTCCATCTCGGAGGATAGAAAGGCTCGCAATGACCAACGGCGCTGAGCACGAGCGATCTTCAGGCGGGCCGGCTCGTTCGGCGCGGCTTCTCCAGCTCGTCATCGACTCCATTCCGCAGCGCGTCTTCTGGAAGGACCGGGATTCCCGGTACCTCGGCTGCAATCGGTCGTTCGCGCGCGACGCCGGTCTGGACGACCCCGCGCTCATCGTCGGCAAGACCGACTTCGAGCTCGCCTGGAAGGCCACCGCGCACCTCTACGTCGCGGACGACCGCCTCGTCATGGAGTCGAACACCCCGAAGATCGACATCGAGGAGCCGATGACGTTTCCGGACGGGCGGACGATCTGGCTCCGGACGAGCAAGATCCCGCTCCGGAGCGAAGGCGACGCGGTCTTCGGCGTTCTCGGAATGTACGAAGACGTCACCGAGCAGAGGCAGGCCGCGAACGACCGGAACCGCCTGAAGGAGCAGCTCCTGCAGGCGCAGAAGATGGAGTCCGTAGGCCGGCTTGCCGGCGGCATCGCCCACGACTTCAACAACCTGCTGACGGTCATCCTGGGTCATACGGAGCTCGCCGCCGCACGGCTGAAGCCGGAGGACCCGACGCGGCTGGAGCTGTCCGAAATCGACAAGGCCGCTCAACGCGCCGCCGACCTGACGAAGCAGCTCCTCGCCTTCAGCCGAAAGCAGGTGCTCGCGCTTCGCGTCATCGACCTGAACCGGGTCGTGACTCACACACACGGGATGCTGAGACGGCTCATCGGCGAGGACATCGACCTCGTCATGGCGCTGGAAGAGCCCCTCGGCTCCGTGAAAGCCGACACCGGGCAGATCGAGCAGGTGCTGCTCAACCTGGTCGTCAATTCCCGCGACGCGATGCCGAAAGGCGGGAAGCTGACCATCGAGACTTCGGAGGTCGAGCTCGACGAGGCGTACTCGGCCTTCCATTTCGACGTCCCTCCCGGCCGCTACGTCGTGCTCGCCGTCAGCGACACCGGGAGCGGCATGGACGCGGAGACGCTGAGTCACGTCTTCGAGCCGTTCTTCACCACGAAGGAAGCCGGAAAGGGGACCGGACTCGGTCTCTCGACGGCATATGGAGTCGTGAAGCAGAGCGGGGGCCACGTGACGGTGTACAGCGAACCCGGTGTGGGCACCACGTTCAAGATCTACCTCCCTCGAGTGGAGGACGCCCCGGAAATGGACCGCGGGTCGTCGGTACACGCGGCTCTGTCCGGCGGGACCGAAACGGTCCTCGTCGTCGAGGACGACGAGGCGATCCGGCGCCTGACGTGCCGCGCTCTGGAAGCCCAGGGCTACACGGTCCTCTCCGCCGCCGGCGCCCGCGAGGCGATCCGCGTCTGCGAGGAGCATGCCGGCGAGATCCATCTGATTCTCACGGACGTCGTGATGCCGGATATGAGCGGGAGAGAGCTCGCCTGGAGCGCGACCGCCCTCCGGCCCCTCGTAAAGGTACTCTTCATGTCGGGTTACACCGACAACGTCATCGTGCACCACGGCGTATTGGCCGCCGGCACGGCGTTCCTGCAGAAGCCCTTCACGCCGCGTTCCCTGTCGCAGAAGGTTCGCGAGGTTCTGGACGGTCGGGAATAAGCACATGCTGCGCATCGCCCACGTCTCTGACGTCCACGTTCTGTCCCGCCTCGGCGCCGAGTGGCGCCGCATGCTCTTCAACAAGCGGATCTCGGGATGGGCGAACGTCGTCCTCCGGCGCGGGCGCGTCCACCGGCGCGAGTACCTGCTGGCCGTGCTCGAGGAGGCCGCCGCGCGCTCCGACCACGTCGTCGTGACGGGCGACGTCACGAACATGGCGCACGAAAGCGAGTATCTCGAGGCGCGCCGCCTGCTCGACGACGTCGCCCGCCGGGTCGAGGTGTCGGTCGTGCCGGGGAACCACGACATCTACCTGCCGGCTGTCGGACGCGAGCGCCGGTTCCCGCATCACTTTGCTCCGTTCGTCACCGGCGAGCGTGCCGCTCTTGCGGTCCCGCTGCCGGCCGGCGACTACCCGTTCGTGAGGCTGCGTGGGCCGGCGGCGATCATCGGCCTTTCGAGCGCCGTCCCGCGCCCGCCGTTCGTGTCGGGCGGCGTCCTCGGCCGCGAGCAGCTCGCCGCGCTCGAGAGTCTCCTCGCGCTCCCCGAGGTCGCGTCACGCACACCCGTTCTCCTCCTCCACCATCCCCCGGTGGACGCGCGGAGCATCGTCGCCCGGCTGCGCGACGGCCTGATCGACGCGGATCGGCTCCGGACCGCCCTGGATCGCCTCCCGCGCGGGCTGATCCTCTTCGGGCACGTCCACGCGAGGTCGCACGTCGCGCTCCGGACCTCGACGGGGACTCTCGACGTCGTCTCCGCGAGCGGCGCCGCGCTCGACCACCCCGATCCGCGGATCCGGGCCGGTTTCAACCTCTACGAGATCGCGAGGGACGGGGCGGTGGCGGGCGTCGAGTCGTACGCCCTCGACGCGTCGGGGAAGGGCTTCTCCCGCGTGGCGATGCCCGGGAGGATCGCCTCGTGAGCTACCGCCGCGTCCTCCTGATCGTCGAGCTCGGGGGCGACGTGGCGCCCGCCACCGCGGCGATCCGGCGGCTCGCCCCAGAGGCCGAGCGGCTCGTCGTGGTGGCGCGCGCCCCCGGCCGCGACATCACGATGCTGTCTCACGACGCGCCCGGGGACCGGAACGCCGCGGCGTCGCTCGCCGCGCTGCGCGCGGCTACGGCCCGCCTTTCGCTCCGCGCCGAGGTGATGCTCGCCGAGGAGCTCGGCACCGACGCGCTCGCCGCGCTCTCGAAAGCCGCCGGGATCGATCTCGTCGCCGCCGCGGGACTTCCCGCGAACGCGATTCCGCTCGTCGCCGGGCTCCGCAAGCGTCTGACGCTCCCGGTCCTCTGGATCGGCGACGCGCCCGCAGCCGAGGGGCCGATGCGCGAGATCGTGTGCGCGGCGTTCGGCTCGCGGGCACGAGGCGCGGTCGCCGCCTTCCTACGCGATCACGGGAGCACTGACGTCCGATGCACGATTCTCGGACCGCGCATCCCCGACGCCCGTCTCATCGAGGCGCTCGCTGTGGCCGGGATCGCGGCCCGCGTCGAGTTCGCATCGCCCGGCGCGGCGCGCCTCCCGGCGCCGGACCTCCTCGTGCTGCCGCGTTTTCCGGGCGCACTCCTTGCGGTCTCGTCGCGGCGGGCGCCCGTCCTCGTGCTCCCTCCTCTCATGGCGCCGCAGACCTTCAGGCGAAGGATCGATGTGGCGGACGCCGTCGATCTCGGCGAGCCGGTCCGAATCCGGATCACGCACGACGCGGGCGCGGGAAGGCTCGATCCGATCCCGGATCAGGAGATCGCGTTCGTGGCACGCGGCCGAACGGCCGGCAGAGCCGGGAGCCTTGACGGATTCGCGGAGCTCCCCGCCGACGGCGCGGATTCGTTCGGCCTGTTCCGGACAGCGGAAGCCCCGGGCTCCGACCCCGTCGCGGCCGTAGAGCAGCGCATCGGGGTGATCCGGCCCGGCCCCGGGCCGCTCGGACTCTTCGACGCGGAGCTGGCGGACGACGGCCTCGCGCGCCTCGCGCGGATCGGCGGCCCCGGCGGACCCGATCTCCTCGCCGTGCGCCTGCGCCCGGTCCGAAGCTGTAAGTCGATTCGCGCGAGGCTCGCGTCGTTCGGCCTCGCCGAGGTCGTCGCCGACGCGAGCGCCGTTCTCGACGAGGGCGCGGCGCTCGACGTGCCCGGGGAGGCGGATCCGGTGCGGCTCGCTCGCGTCGCGGCCCGGATGCGCGGCGCCGGGTTCCCGGTCGCCTCGGTGGTTCACGGGGGCCTTCACACGCCCCGCACGACCGGATTCGCCGCCCTCCGGGCCGACGAGGTGGCCGCGGCGTTGCCGCTCTCCTTCGACCCTCCCGCCCGGACACAGGCGCTCGCGTCGCGGCTCGATGCCGCGACGGGCTCCTTGGCGATCCCGGGCAACCGCGTCGAGTTCGAGCTCGACAACCCGACGGCTCGGGGATGGCTCCTCGACGCACTCGCGCGCGCCACGCGCCGCATCCACTTCCAGGTCTACATGGCGATGGACGACGACGTCGGCGGCCCGGTGGAGTCCGCGCTCGCCGCGGCGGCGGCGCGGGGCGTCACGGTGCGGGTCGTCGTCGACTCGCTGCACGGCCTCCACGGCTCCTTCGGTCTGACGAACCCTCTCCTGACGCGCCTCGGCGCCCGGCCAGGCGTGGAGGTGCGTCTGACGCGCCCCGTCACCGGCGCGCCGTCGATCGAGGACCTGAAGCAGCGCGACCACCGGAAGGTCGTCGTCGTGGACAGCCGCCTCGCTCTCGTCGGCGGACGGAACCTCTCTCACGAGTACTACGCGGGCTTCGACGAGGTGGCGCTCGGGCCCGCCTCGCTCTGGCGCGAGGTGCCGTGGCTCGACGCCGGGGCCCGGGTGGAAGGACCGGCGGTCGAGGCGCTCGAGCGCTCGTTCCTCGACGCGTGGACCGCCGCCGGGGGCTCGCCGTTCGACGTGGCGCCGCAGGAACCGGCGGGGGGCGCGGCGGCGCGGGTCGTCGTGCACCACGGTCTTCGCGACGCGGCGACGCTCGAAACCTACCTCGCGCTCATCGACGCCGCCCGCTCGCACGTCTGGACCGTGAACGGCTTCCCGCTCGTCCTCGAGATTCAGCACGCGCTCCTCCGCGCGATCGCCCGGGGCGTCACGGTGCGCGCGATCGTCGGCCACACGACACCGACGCACGAGGAGACCCCTTTCCACGGGCCCTGGAGCACGGCGCGGCAGGCCGCGAGCGAGCTCGTGGACTCGCGCCTCGACGCCCTCGTCGCGGCCGGGGCCGAGGTGTACCGGCTCGGGGTCCGCGAGCGCCCGGGCTGGGCCGCGGGGCTCGGCACCGTGCACCCGCACGTGCACGCCAAGGTCGTGAGCGTGGACGGCCGCGTCTGCTCCGTCGGGAGCGCCAACCTCGACGTCACGGCCGCCTACTGGGAGGACGAGCTCCTGCTCGTCGTCGAGGACGAGACGGTCGCGGGTCGTCTCGAGGCGCGTCTCGAGGAGATCGCCCGCGGCTCCGAGCGGATCGTGCCCGAAGATCCACGCTGGCGCGAGGCGGCGCGGCGGCGGACGTGGATGCTCCGCTGGCCGGGAATGCTGTCGGTCTGAGGAGGGGAGACATGAGAATCGAGAGAACCCGCGGGCCGGCGCGTCTGGCGCCGTTCCCCGTCCACGAAGGCCTCGTCGAGCGCCTCCTCGCCGCACATGCGTTGCCGGAAGCGCCGCGCGACGAGGTCCTCGCCCACGCCCTCGGCTGCTGCGCGGGCTACGCGTACGCGGACCTCGACACGGTCGCGACGATCGCGAGCCGGGTGGGGCTCGACGAGTGCGCGGGCGTGCGGCTGACGCAGGTCGTCGACGCGATGCTCGTCTTCTCGACCGCCTATCTTCTCCAGAGCCGGTGCGGGCGCGTCGTGATCCTCGGCTACCGCGGCACGGAGCCGTCGAACCTGGGGAATTGGCTCGGCGACGCGGACGTCGGTGCCGCCGCGATGGCGGTCGGGGGCGAGCGGCTCCGCGTCCCGGCGGGGTTCCACCGCAACGTGCGCGCGACGCGCTGGGCCGTCCTCCAGGAGCTCGGCGCGGCGCTCGAGGGCCGCTCGCTCTTCGATCCTGCCGCCCGCGTGGATCACCCGATGGACGCGCTCTACGTCACCGGGCATAGCCTCGGTGGGGCGATGGCGGTCCTCTTCGCGCTTTCGATCGCCCAGACCCCGGAGTGCCGCGCGATCGCGGAGCGGCTCCGCGCCGTCTACACGTTCGGCCAGCCGCTGACGACGGGCGCGCCGCTTCCGGCCGCCGCGAAGGAGCTCGGCAGGCGCCTCCATCGCCACACCCTCCCGGGCGACCCGGTGCCCGCGCTTCCGCCCGCGTCGTGGTGCCGCCTCGCCCACTTCGGCCGGGAATGGCGCTTCGGGGACGGGGGCTGGACGGAGCCTTCCGCTCCGGTCGCGCAGCTGACGAGCCTGCCGCGCGCGCTCCTCGCCCTCGCGGGAGGAAAGGTGCCCCGCGGGCTCTCCTCGGCCCGGGCGCACGCACCGGATCGCTACATCGCCGCGCTGCAGCCGGAGGACCGCGTCACCGAGCTCGGCGATCTGGTCTGAGCCGTCCGGCGACGGGAACGGTCCTTGCATTGCCGGCGCGAGGCGGGGGTCTTCGCATGTATTTTGGGATCGCCATCGACTGGCACGCGTTGTTCGTCCCGAGCGTTCACGTTCTGGAAATCGTGCTCCGGGGAACTCTCGTCTACCTTTTCCTCGTCGCTCTCTTCCGGCTCCTCCGTCGCGAGGCTGGAGCGATCGGCACCCCCGATCTCCTCCTCGTCGTGCTCGTCGCCGACGCCTCGCAGAACGCAATGGCGAACGAATACAAGTCCGTGACGGATGGCCTCGTTCTCGTATCGACACTCGCGTTCTGGAACTTCGCGCTCGACTGGGCCACCCACCGCTTTCGGGGACTGAAGAAGCTCCTCGAGCCGGCGCCCCTCCTCGTAATCAGGGACGGCCAAGTCCTCCAGAAGAACCTGCGGAAGGAGATGCTCGGGATTGGCGATCTCAGGTCCCTTCTCCGCGAGAAGGGAATCGAGAGCCCGGCGGAGGTCAAGCGGGGGTATCTCGAATCGGACGGCGAGCTCAGCGTGATCCGCAAGAGGGGCGCGGCGGACTCCACGCGATCGCCCGGCGGGCCCGCACGCTGAGTTCCTGAGACCACGATGTCAACTCGCGCGCGGGGCAGGCATGCTTGCTCACGTACACTGATTCGGCACTCGCGAGAGACCGGATGAAAAGTCCTAACACAAAGCAGCACGCACCGGATCGCTACATCGCCGCGCTGCAGCCGGAGGACCGCGTCACCGAGCTCGGCGACCGGGTCTGAGCCGTCGCGCGCGCTAGATCGCCATCGCCCCCGCCGTCACGTCTTCCTCCCGGAAGAGGTCCGTCGAGATGTAGCGCTCCGAGGTGTCGGGAACCACGAACACGATGAGCTTGCCGGCGCTTTCGGGGCGCTTCGCGATCTCGACGGCCGCGTGCGCCGCGGCGCCGGAAGAGATCCCGCCGAGGATTCCTTCCTCCTTCGCGAGTCGCCGTGCCATCGCGAACGACTCCTCGTTCGAGACCTGGAACGTGTCGTCCACGTACGCCGGATCGAGGTTCTTCGGAATGAAGCCGGCTCCGAGCCCCTGGATCTTGTGCGGACCCGGCGCGCCGCCGGAGATCACGGCCGAGCTCGCCGGCTCGACGGCGATGATCCTCAGCGAGGGCTTCTTCGGTTTCCAGAATCGCCCGACGCCGGTGATCGTGCCGCCCGTGCCCACGCCCGCCACGAAGATGTCCATCTTGCCGTCCGTGTCGTTCCAGAGTTCGGGGCCCGTCGTGGCTTCGTGAATGGCCGGATTCGCCGGATTCTCGAATTGCTGCGGCTGGACGCCGTTCGGCCCGTACTCGGCGAGAAGGTCCTGCGCCTTCGCGATCGCGCCCTTCATTCCCATGGGCCCCGGCGTCAGGACGACTTCCGCGCCGAGAAGCTTGAGGACCTTGCGCCGCTCCACGGACATGGTCTCGGGCATCGTGAGGATGAGGCGGTAGCCTCTGGCCGCCGCGACGAAGGCCAGGCCGATCCCGGTGTTCCCCGACGTGGGCTCGATGAGCACGGTCCGGCCGGGCGCGATCTTCCCCGCCTTTTCGAGCGCGTCGATCATGGAAACGCCGATGCGGTCCTTGACGGAATGGGCGGGGTTGAAGAACTCGAGCTTCGCCGCAACCGTCGCGCCCTCCGCGACGCCGGCCGTCAGCCGGTTGATCCTCACGAGGGGGGTGTTCCCGATCAGCTTCGTGATGTCGGCGGCAATTCTCATGATGATTCCCCCTCGGAGCGCGCCGGATTGGCCGGCGCGTGACTTGCTACAGCTCAGGCGGAGAAGGTGCCCGTGACTTCCTCTTCAGATCGAGTACGTCAGCTCCTCGCGCTCGGCCTTTACCTCGGCGACGAGATTCGCGATCGTGATCCCCGAGAGAAATCTCCGGTGAGTCTCCGAGAGCTCACGGTCGAGCCTCTGGATGGCACCCGGCATCGCGGACTGGTCGGGACCCGGCTCGCGTCCCTCGCGGGAGTAGAGCGAGACGACCGAGAGCGTCGTCACCGCGGGAGCGAGCGGCGTCGGCCGGTATCCACCGTTTCTGCCGCGGCCGGCCGCGACCCAGCCGCTCCTCACGAGCGGCAGGAGAAGCTGGTGCACGGAATCCCGCGAGAGCTCGAGCCAGACCGCGAGCTGAGCAGACGTCACGTCCGGGCCCGCGCGGTAGACGAGCTCGACGAGGGCCTGGACTGCTTTCTTCTGCCGCGTGTTTAGAATGGCTAAAAACCCCTTCGACTTTATCGAGTAACAATCATGCGAGCCCGAAAAGAAATGTCAAGCTTCGCCCTCCTTCTCACCGTCGCACTCGTTTCACGAGTGGCTCTCGCGCAGCATTCCGTTCCGCCTCCGGGGACCGCGGCCCCGGGCGCGCGGGCCGAACGCCGCACGGCGATCGTCGAGGCGGTCGAGAAGATCGGGCCGGCCGTCGTCAACATCTCCGCGGAGCGTCTCGTCCAGCAGCGCCGGACCTCGCTCGACGCCTTTCTGGGCTTCGACGCGCGCCCTCAGGGCTACAGGACCGAGTCTCTGGGGTCCGGCGTGATCCTCGATTCCTCGGGCGTCGTCGTGACGAACGACCACGTCATCTCGGGAGCTTCGAGGATCTGGGTCACGACCGCCGACGGCCGGGAGCTCGAGGCGAAGCTGGAGGGCGCGGACGCGGACAACGATCTCGCCGTCCTGACCGTGGATCCGAAGAACCTGAGGTCCGCGCGGATCGGGACGACGTCGGACCTGATGATCGGGGAGACCGTGATCGCGATCGGGAATCCCTTCGGCCTCTCGAACACGGTCACGACGGGAATCGTCTCCGCGGTGCACCGCACCGTGAAGGGCGAGTCGGGCCGCAACTATTCGGACTTCCTGCAGACCGACGCGGCAATCAACCCCGGGAATTCCGGGGGCGCGCTCGTGAACGTCCTCGGGGAGCTCATCGGCATCAACACGGCGATCGTGGGCGGCGCGAACACGATCGGTTTCGCGATCCCGATCGATCGGGCGCGCCGCGTCGTCGACGAGCTGCTCCATTACGGAGAGGTCAAGTCCGTCTGGCTGGGCCTGAGAGGAACGACCGTCGGCCTCGGAAATCCGCGCTCGCAGTCTCGCGGGCAGGGGCTGCGCGTGCGGTCGGTGTATCCCAACTCCCCGGCGGCGCGCGCAGGTCTCGAGCCCGGCGACGTCGTCGTCTCGATCGACGGCCGCCCGATCGAGGGGCGCGAGGACTTCGACACGGCCCTCACCTCCGCCGGAACGGGCCGGACGCTCACGGTCGCCTTCCGGCGCGACGGCCAGGACCGGACGGTTCGCCTCACGACCGAGCGCACGCCCGACGACCTCGGCCTCGAGATCCTGCGCCGCGAGCTCGGCCTCGGGGTGCGCGAAACGCGCAACGGGCCCATGGTCGTCTCCGTGACGCGCAACTCCCCCGCCGACGACAAGGGTCTCGACCGGGGTGACCTCCTTCTCGCCGTGAACAACCGCAAGGTGAAGACCGTCGAGGAGCTCGCGAAGTCCGTCGAAGGCGGCTTCTCGCGCTCGAGCCTCGTCCTCTCCGTCTGGCGCGAGCCGTACCTCTACAACGTCACGTTCGGGCTGGAGTAGAGAACTTCAGCTCCGACACCACGATGCCGAGAAGGACGAAGGCGGCGCCCGTCCAATCGCGGCCGGTCATGCGCTCGCCGAGGAACAGCGCCGCGAAAAGGGCGGTGAAGACCGGCTCGAGCGCGAAGAGGATCGCGGCGTGCGTTGCGGGCATGCGCTGCTGCGCCCACGTCTGCGCGAGGAACGTGACGACGGTCGCGACGAGCGCCATCCACAGGATTGCGGCCGTGATTCGCGGCGTCCACGCAAGGGAGCGGCTCTCCGCCACGGCGAATGTTCCCCCTCCCGAGAGAAACGGCGCGAGCGCGAGCCGCGCCACGCCCACGGCGACCGCCGCCGCCGCGATCTGTCCGAAGGAATACCAGCGCACGTCGTGGTTGGGAGCGGTCTCCGCCATGATGACGATGAGGATCGCGTAGGATACGGCGGTCCCGACGATCAGGAGGTCTCCCTTGTTCCACCCGGCGGCGCCCTCCGGCCACGTCAGCACCGCGAATCCGGCGGCTGCCAGGACGAGCCCGGCCAGGTTCTCCCGCGAGGGCTTCTTCCTCGTCATGAGATAGCCCGCGACGGGGGTCAAAGGAACCGAAAGCCCCGTGACGAACGCGGCCTTGCTCGCCGTCGTGAAGAGCTGGCCGGAGATCTGGCTTCCGATTCCGATCGCGAGGAGGATCCCGATGACCGCGCTGTCTCGCGCGAGGTTCGGCGTGACGGGACGGCCGCGCGCGAAGACGTAAAGGACGAGGCCCGCTAGCGTGAACCTCACGAGGACGAAGACGAGAGGCGGCGCCGTCTCGAGGGCGAGCCGGTTCACGATGAAGGTCGAGCCCCAGATCGCCGTCACGAGGACGAGCACGAGATCGGCTTTCAGAGCCTCGTCGCGGGGCACGGAAACGCCGGTCGGTCCGGTCATGAGCCGCGCATCATGCCCCAGACCGTGGCTGTTATCCTCGCCGCCCGATGACGGCTCCCCGCGTGCGCTTCGCGCCTTCCCCGACGGGTTCCCTGCACGTCGGAGGGGCGCGCACGGCTCTCTACAACTGGCTTTTCGCGCGCCGCCACGGGGGGACGTTCCTTCTCCGCATCGAGGACACGGACATCGAAAGGAGCCGCCGCGAGCTCACGGACCAGATCCTCCATGCCATGCGCTGGCTCGGCCTCGACTGGGACGAGGGCCCGTTCTTCCAGAGCGAGCGCGGCTCCCTCTACCGCGAAGCCGCGGATCGTCTCCTCGCGAAAGGGAAGGCGTATCGCGCCTTCGAGACGCCCGAGGAGCTCGAGGCGATGAAGAAGGCCGCGGAGGCCGCCGGCAGCGCGTTTCGATACGACGGGAAGGCGCGCGCGATCCCGAAGGATGAGTCCGACCGTCGCGCCGCCTCCGGCGAGAAATTCGTCGTACGGCTGCGCGTTCCCGACGGGCCTCTCGTCGTGGATGACGTCGTGCAGGGACGGACGGAGTTTCCCGCGGGCGCGCTGGACGATTTCGTCCTCGTACGTTCGGACGGGCATCCGCTCTACCACTTCACGGTCTGCGTGGACGATGTCGCGATGGGGATCACGCACGTGATCCGCGGCGTCGACCATCTCCCGAACGCGCCGAAGCACGTGGCGCTGTTCCGCGCGCTCTCGGCCCCCGAGCCCGTCTTCGCGCACCTCGGGATGATCCTCGGCACCGACGGCAAGAAGCTGAGCAAGAGGCACGGCGGGGCGGGCGTGGAGGAGTTCGAGGCGCAGGGCTACCTGCCGGCCGCGCTCGACAACTTCCTCGCTCTCCTGGGCTGGTCGCCGGGCGAGGACCGGGAACGGATGACCCTGGCCGAGATGGTCGCGCTGTTTTCGCTCGAGCGCATCGGACCTTCCCCTTCGCGCTTCGACCACGAGAAGCTCGCCTGGCTGAACGGGCAGTACCTCCAGGAGATCCCGGAGGCGGAGCTCGTCGGGATGCTGACGCCGTTCGGGATTCCCGACCTCGACCCCGTGCTCCTCGGCCGGGCGATCGCGCTCCATCGCTCCCGGGCGCGTACGCTCACAGAGCTCGCGCACGCCCTCGCGATCTACGGCAGCGACCCGAAGAATTTCGACGCGGCCGGCATGAAGAAGTTCGGGAAACCGGAAGCCGCGCCTCTCGTGCGCGAGCTCGCCGAGAGGCTTTCGGCGATCGAGCCGTTCACGCGCGGGGCGCTCGAGGAGGCCGCCCGGGCGCTCGCAGCCGAGAAAGGCCTCAAGCTGGGCGACCTCGCGCAGCCTGCCCGCCTCGCCCTCACCGGCGTTCTCGCGTCTCCCCCGCTCTTCGAGCTCATCGAGGTTCTGGGCCGGGGGACGTCCCGGCGGCGCCTTCTGGCTTTCGCGGATCTCCTCGCGAGACAGCCGGCCGCGCACTGAGGAGACCATGGACGACGCCTCCAAAGCCGCGCCCCCGATTCCCGGAAAGGACTTCATCCGCGAGATCCTCGACGAGGACAAGCGCACGGGAAAGCACGGCGGCCGCGTGGCGACGCGTTTCCCCCCCGAGCCGAACGGCTACCTTCACATCGGCCATGCCAAGTCGATCTGCCTGAACTTCGGCGTCGCGATCGAATACGGAGGGAAGTGCAACCTCCGCTTCGACGATACGAATCCCTTGAAGGAAGAAACCGAGTACGTGGACTCGATCCAGCAGGACGTGCACTGGCTCGGATTCGACTGGCAGGACCGCCTCTTCTACGCGTCGGACTACTTCGAAAAGCTCTACGACTTCGGCGAGGCTCTGATTCGCTCGGGCAAGGCGTACGTGTGCGACCTCTCGGCCGAGGAGGTCCGCGCGTACCGCGGCACGCTCACGGAGCCGGGCCGGAACAGCCCGTGGCGCGATCGCTCGGTCGAGGAGAACCTGGACCTCTTCCGGCGCATGCGCGCCGGGGATTTCCCGGACGGCACCCGCACCTTGCGCGCGAAGATCGACATGGCTTCGCCCAACATCAACCTGCGCGATCCGGCGCTCTTCCGCATCCGCAAGACCGCGCATCACCGCACGGGCGAGACGTGGTGCATCTATCCGATGTACGACTACGCGCACGCGCTCTCCGACTGGATCGAGGGCATCACGCACTCGCTGTGCACCCTGGAGTTCGAGGACCACCGGCCGCTCTACGACTGGTGTCTCGAAGCGCTGGACCTTCCGGACCGCCCGCGCCAGATCGAGTTCGCCCGTCTCAACCTCACGTATACGCTCCTCTCGAAGCGAAAGCTCCTCCATCTCGTGACGGGCGGCCACGTGACGGGCTGGGACGACCCGCGGATGCCCACGATCGCGGGCCTCAGGCGTCGCGGCTTCACGCCCGAGGCCCTGCGCGATTTCTGCAACCGGATCGGCCTCGCCAAACGCGACAGCGTGGTCGAGGTCGAGCTGCTCGAGCACTGCCTGAGAGAGGATCTGAACCGCCGCGCGCCGCGCGTCATGGCCGTCCTCAATCCGGTGCGGGTCGTCCTCACGAACTACCCGGAGGGCCAGGTCGAGGAGCTGGACGCCGTCAACAACCCCGAGGACGCGACGCAGGGAACGCGCAAGGTGCCTTTCTCGCGCGAGCTTCTCATCGACCGAGACGACTTCCGGGAAGTGCCGCCTCCGAAGTACCACCGGCTCTCCCCGGGGCAGGAAGTGCGCCTGCGCTGGGGCTACATCATCCGGTGCGACGAGGTCGTGAAGGACCCCGCGACCGGCGTGATCACGGAGCTGAGGTGTACGTACGACCCCGCGACGCGGGGCGGCGACGCGCCCGCGGGACGGAAAGTGAAGGGGACCATTCATTGGGTCGCGGCGGCACACGCCCTTCCCGCTGAGGTGCGCCTCTACGGCCGGCTCTTCTCGTCGCCGAACCCGGATGACGCGCCCGAGGGGAAGGACTTCCTCGCGAACCTCAGCTCCGACTCCCTCGTCGTGAAGACCGGTTGCCGCGTCGAGCCTTCCCTTGCGTCTGCGAAAGCGGGCGACTTCTTCCAGTTCGAGCGCGTCGGATATTTCACCGTCGATCCGGACAGCCGTCCGTCGGGCCTCGTTGTCAACCGGTCCGTCTCCCTGCGCGACACGTGGGGCAAGATCGAGAAGAAGGGGCGCAGCGGCGGGTGAGCGCCTCGTCTTCGATGAATCTAGAATCAGCCGTGGAGGCCCCCTGGATGAGCAAGCCCCTCTACATCGCCGCCTACCACCAGTCGAAGTTCGGGAAGCTGATGGGGATGACCGTCCCCGAGATCGTCACCCGGGCCGTCGAAGAGACCTCCTCCTCGATCGGAGTTCCCGCGTCCGCGCTCGACGTCGCTTCCATCGGCGCCACGTGCAACTTCTCGCTGAACGAGCAGGGCCTCCTCGCCGGTCTCGTCGCGATGGTTCCGGGGATGGGCGCCAAGCCGATCGAGGCCGTCGAGAACGCCTGCGCGTCCGGCGGGCAGGCGGTCGTCTCGGTCGCGCAGAAGCTCCTCCTCGGCGAAGGCGACACCGGCATCGCCGTCGGCTACGAGAAGATGCGCGACGCCGAAGGGAAGATGGACGGCAAGCTCATCGGAAAGGTGCTCGGCTATTTCTCGCACCCGAACGAGCGCGACGGGAAGGTCTTCGTCTTCCCGCACCTCTTCGCCGAGGTGATGGACGCGTACATGAAGGAGCACGGCGCCACCGAGGCCGACCTCGCGGCGATCGCCGTCCAGGAGTACGCAAACGCCCGCCACAATCCCTTTGCGCAGATGCAGCGAAACGACGTGACGCTCGAGAAGGCCGTGGCCATCGAGGGCATCAACCGCTACGTGGTGGACGGGCTTCCGCTGAAGACCTACGATTGCTCGCAGATCACGGACGGCTACGCGGGGATCATCCTCGCGACGGAAGAGGGGCTCGCGAAGCTGGGTGTCGCGAAGGCCGATACGGTGAGACTCGCCGGCTTCGCCCAGGCAACGGATCCGCTCCAAAAGGCGGGCCGCGACGTGCTGCACCCCTGCGGCGCGCGCGCCGCCATGGCGAAGGCCTACGCGCGTGCGGGCGTCCGCCCGGACGACGTCAACGTGGCCGAGGTGCACGACTGCTTCACCGTCATGGGAGCGATCGGAACCGAAGTCATCGGCAAGGCGCCCGCCGGAAAGGGAGCGCGCTACTGGGTCGAGGGCAAGGCCCGGCCGGACGGCGCGTGCGGCATCAACACGTCGGGCGGGCTCATTGCGAAGGGACATCCGATCGGCGCGACGGGCATCGCGATGGTCGGCTGGTCCTCGTGGCAGCTCCTCGGAAAGGTGCCCAAGGAGCTGCAAGTCCCAAACCCCCGCGCCGCGGCCACGTTCAACATCGGCGGTCCGATCTGCGCGTCGGTCTGCACCGTCCTGACGCCGGCGACGTAGGCCGCGGCGGCGCGTGACGGCCCGGAGACGGCTCCTTCTCTGGGCGCCCGTGGCGCTTCTCCTCGGGTACGAGTTCTTCCTCTCGTCGCAGCCGCCGAGCGGTCTGCCCGATCTCGGGCCCTGGTTCTGGGAGAAGGACAAGGCCGAGCACGCCGTCTATTTCTTCCTCACCGGCCTTCTCGCCGTCCGGGCCGCGCGCGTCGGCGAAGGGTGGAGTCGCGGAAAGACGGCCGTCTTCCTGATTCTCGCAGCCTGCATCTGGGGCTGCTCCGACGAGATCCACCAGTCGTTCACGTCCGGCCGCGACGTCGAGATCGGCGACGTCCTCGCCGACACGGCCGGCGTCGCGCTCGCGGTGGCATTTGGAGAAAAGATTCTGAGAAGGCTCGGAGGGGACCGGACGATCGCCTGAGCGGCGCGCCGTTTGACCACGGCCGCGCCGCCCGCTCATAATCCGCCGCTCTCCTCGCTGGGGGGTCGTCCAACGGTAGGACTCCAGACTCTGGATCTGGCTATCGGGGTTCAAATCCCTGCCCCCCAGCCATTCTGTCTCTCGGATTTCCGAAACGCTCCAGCGCCACTCACCCTTCTAAGAATCTTCGAGTTTTCTCTTCAATCCCTCGCGAGCGACCGGAAGAACGCGGCGAGATCCTCGGGCCTCCCGCTGCCCTGATACGTGACGGAGATCGCGCCGCCGGAACGCGAGGCTTTCGGAGGACGGCCCGGCCGTCCGCGTCGCACGGAGGTCGCCGCCGCGGGCGTCCTCGTGCCGCGAACCGCGCGCTGCCGCTTCGAGCCGGCGGGGCGCAGGCGCGAGACGTCCGGCGGTCCGAGCCGGATTCCGAACTTTCCGCCCACGGTTTCGATGACTTTCTTGGCCTCGAGCACGGGGTCCTTCTTCAGCATCGCCTTCGCGTACGCAATGGCGCCCGGACGGTCGATTCCAAGCCGCTTGCGCACATCGCGGATGACGCCCGCGCTGATCGTCTTGGGATTCAGCTTGAACGCCTTGCCGATCGCCGCCTTCACTTCCCGCTCCGTGAGCGTCTTGTTTTTCTTGAGCGTATCCGTCACGAACGTACGAATACCCGCTACAGTCTTGTCCATCCGGAAGTTCCTCCCCTTGCCACAACTCTCTCACAAGACAGACCAAGAGATCAACGTTTGGGGATTCCAGGAGCGCCGGATGTAACGATAGAATACGCTTCTTATGCTCGAAGAATTCCGCAACGAACCTTTCACCGATTTCTCGCAGGCCGAGGCCCGTTCGGCCTTCGAGTCCGCCCTCGCACGCGTCGAGCGACTGAGAGGCGTCGAGGTTCCCCTCGTGGTCGGCGGCCGCCGCCTCAGGACCGGTCACCTCCTCGAGAACCGAAATCCGGCCGACCGTGTCGACGTCCTTTCGCGCCATCACCTCGCGGACCGGAAGACCGCGGCGAAGGCTCTCGAGGTCGCCGTCAAGTCCCAGAAGGCGTGGGGCGACGTCGCGCCGCGCGAGCGGGCCTCCGTACTCCTGCGCGCCGCGGCGCGCATGCGCGAGAGAAAGCACGATTTCTCCGCCACGATGGTGCTCGAGATCGGCAAGTCCTGGCCGGAAGCCGACGTCGAGACCGCGGAAGCGATCGACTTCCTCGAGTTCTACGCCCGCGAGATGCTGCGCTGGGGCGGCGAGATTCCCGTGACCCCTTATCGCGGCGAGTTTCCCGAGACGCGCTACCTTCCTCTCGGCGCCGGCGCCGTCATCCCTCCCTGGAATTTCCCAAATGCGATTCTCACGGGCATGGCGTCCGCGGCCGTGGTCACGGGCAACGCGGTAGTCCTCAAGCCCGCGTCCGACACGCCGCTCATCGGCTGGAAGGTCTTTCAGGTTCTGGAGGAGGCGGGCGTACCGGACGGCGTCCTGAACTACCTCCCCGGACCGGGAAGCGAGGTCGGCGATCTTCTGGTCGAGGATCCCGCGACGCGTTTCATCTCGTTCACGGGGTCGAAGGCCGTCGGTCTCGGCATCAACCAGAAAGCGGCCGCGATCGCGAAGCGCCAGCGATGGATCAAACGCGTCGTCCTCGAGATGGGCGGCAAGGACTTCATCGTCGTCGACGAAGACGCGGACTTCGAGTTCGCCGTCGCGCAGGTCGTCGCCTCGGCGTTCGGCTTCCAGGGCCAGAAGTGCTCCGCGTGCTCGCGCGCGATCGTCCACCGCCGGATCTACAGACGCTTCGTCGACGCCGTGATCGCGAAGACGGCGAAGCTCAAGCAGGGGCCGACGCGCGACCACATGAACTATCTCGGGCCGGTCGCGTCCGAGCGCCAGCTCAAGACGGTCACGGACTACATCAAAGTCGGGAAGCGCGAGGCCCGGCTCGGAACGGGCGGGACGTGGAACGGGAAGGTCGGCAACTTCGTCGCCCCCACGGTCTTCTACGACGTCAAGCCGTCGGCGCGCATCTTCCGCGAGGAGATTTTCGGTCCCGTTCTCGCCATCACCGAGGCGAAGGATTTCGAGACGGGGATCGCGCTCGCGAACGCGTCGGAGTACGGCCTCACGGGCTCTTACTTCGGCCGCGACCGCTTCCGCATCGCGGAGGCCAAGAGGCGCCTTCACTGCGGGAACCTCTACATCAACAGGAAGTGCACGGGCGCCCTCGTCGGCGTTCATCCGTTCGGCGGCTTCGACATGTCCGGCACGGACAGCAAGGCCGGCGGGCGGGACTACCTCGGGCTTTTCCTGCAGGCGAAGAGCATCTCGGAAAAGCTCTAGGCCGCCCCCGATGATCACGATCCGTCCTGCCAAAGAGCGCGGCCATGCCAACCACGGCTGGCTCGATACCTGGCACTCGTTCTCCTTCGCCGATTACCACGACGAACGGCACATGGGCTTCCGCGCCCTGCGCGTCCTCAACGACGACACCGTCCAACCCGGTATGGGTTTCGGCACGCACGGCCACCGGGACATGGAGATCGTGTCGTACGTTCTCGAAGGCGCGCTCGCCCACGAGGACAGCATGGGGAACGGCTCGGCGATCGTGCCCGGCGATGTCCAGTACATGAGCGCGGGCACGGGCGTGCGCCACAGCGAGTTCAACGCGAGCGCAACCGACCCTGTCCACTTCGTCCAGATCTGGATCGTCCCGGATCGCGCCGGATACGCGCCGCGGTACGGGCAGATCCGCGTCGAAAAGGCCGACAAGACAGGCCGCCTGCGCCTCGTCGCCTCACCGGACGGCGCGGACGGCTCGCTCGCGCTCCGCCAGGAGGCCCGAATCTACGCGTCCGTCCTGGAGCCGCGGACCGAGACGTCGTTCGTTCTCGCGAAGGGGCGGCACCTCTGGGCGCAGGCGCTGCGCGGGACGGTGGACGTCAACGGGCACGCGCTCTCGGCCGGCGACGGCCTCGCGGCCTCGGACGAAACGGCCTTCGCGTTCGAGACGCCGAAGGGCGAAGCGGAGTTTCTGGTCTTCGATCTCGCGTGAGGGCTATTTCCCCTTCAGGGTCGCCGGCTCGAACGGCTTCTTCGCGTCCTCGACGTGATCGCCGGCGAAGCGGGCGACCCACACAGCCGGCCCGTTCTTGTTGTCGATCCACGCGATCCGCGTCCCGTCCGGCGAGATGCGGGCCCACGAGCCCGACGTGCCCGTGATCTCCGTCTTGGGACCGCCCGCACGCGGCATCGTGACGATCTTGCCTTTCACGGAGAAGACGAGAATCCCCTTCGGACCCCACCCCGGGAAGATGTTGTGCTCCTCGTCGCGCGTCACGTTCGTGGCTCCCGTGCCGTCCGCTCCGATGATCCAGATCTGATCCTTGTTGTCGCCCTTCTCGAGGTAATAGAGGACTTCCCTGCCGTCAGCGGACCACGACGGGTTGAACGGCCTGGCTCCGTCGCTCTTCGTGAGCCGCTTCGCCCCCGACCCGTCCGGCGCGGCGGTCCAGAGTTCCTGCGCCCCGTCGCGCTCGGAGGTGAAGGCGAGGCGCTTGCCGTCCGGCGACCACGCGGGGGCGCCGTCCTTCGCCGGGTTGCGGCTCACGTTCACCCGATCACCCGTGGCGAGGTCCAGCACGTAGGCCTCCCAGTCACCGCCCCAGAACTTGCCGTACGCGACCTTCTTCCCGTCTGGCGAGAAGCAGCCGAACGGCGAGCTCGTCTCGACCTTGCGGAGCGCTCCCGTCTCGAGCTCGACGACGACGAGCCTCCATTTCTCCGGGTCGTAGTCGGACCAGTCGGGCTTTCGCTCGATCGCGGAGACGAGGAGGCGCTTGCCGTCCGAAGACCACTCGACCGCCTGAAAGGCGACCGCCGTGTCCTGGGCGGAGGCGGGACCGTGTGCGAGCGAAGCGAGGACGGCGGCCGCCGCGAAAGATGCCCGCGCGTGTAAACGCATGGGGCGACCTCCTGCCTTCGTCTTACGCAGGAAGTGCGGCAGGGTTCATCAGAGATTCATCCTGCGCAGCAACGCCTGGAAGCGCGGGTGGTCGCGCAGGCTGGCGAAAAGGAACGAGCCCTTGATGCCAAAGATGGATCCCGACCGCTCCCCGAGTGCGCGCTCCAGACAGTCGAGTGCGGCCTCCTTCTCGCCGAGGCCAGTATGGACATGGGCCAGTTGATAGGCGGGAACGTATTGCGTTTCGGCCATGGCCTGGAGCTCGGCGAGGATCGCCCTCGCCCTCGCCTCGTGTCCCGCCATGCCGAGCGCCTGGCCCAGCTGGGCCAGGAACAGGGTGCTCTCCGGCAAGAGCTCGACAGCGCGCTCAAGCGCGGCGAGGCCCTCGGCGGTTCTCCCGAGCGCCATGCAGGCCCAGCCGGAGAGCGTGTGAAGACGCGGATAGGAAGGATCGAGCGCCAGGGCGCGCTGAGCCTCGGCGAGCGCCTCCCGCGTCTGTCCGGCCCGCATCAGTTCGTTCGCAAAGTCGCTGCGTATCGCCAGCGGGTCGAGCTCCCGCGCCCGCCGCATCAGCGTGAGCGACTCGTCGAAGCGGCCTTGCGAGGAGCAGAGCCTGCCGAGCTGCAAGTAGATGTCCGCGCTGCCCGGGCTGAGCTTGAGTGCCAGCCGGAACTCCTCTTCGGCGCCCTTCCAGTCGAAATCGCGCGCGAAACGGAGCAGGCCCGCGATGCCGTGTGCCTCGGCAAGATCCTCGTCGAGCGAAAGCGCACGGTCCAGCGCCTGCCGCGCGCGGGCGAACGCCTCCAAGGGCACCAGGCCGCTGATTCCACCGAGGACGCTCTCGGCGTTCGCCTGCGCTATCCCGGCGTAGGCTAGCGCGAAGAGAGGGTCGCGTGCGACGGCCTGCTCGAAAAGGGCGAGACTCTGGGTGAACCCCGCCTTGGTGAACTGCAGGAAGTGGTGCCGTCCCTGCAGGAAGAGCTGATAGGCCTCGAGATCGCGCGTCGGGCGCCGCCCGATCCGCGCGCGCTCCTCGAGGGTTAGCTCGGCGCGCAGCGCACCGGCGATCTGCAGCGCGACGTCGGTCTGGATGGCGAAGATGTCGTCGAGGTCGCGGTCGTAGGTCTCGGCCCAGAGATGCTGGTCTGTGCGCGAGTCGACAAGCTGCGCCACGATGCGCACGCGATTGCGTGACCTGCGTACGCTCCCTTCGACGAGCATGCCCACCCCGAGCGCCGTTCCGATCTCGCGCAGACTCTGCTGATGCTTCTTGAACGCCATGACCGACGTGCGCGACGTGACGCGCAGGGTCCTGATCCTGGCCAGGTGTGCGATCACGTCCTCTGTGATCCCGTCGGCGAAAAACTCGTTCTCGGGATCGGCGCTCATGTTCATGAAGGGCAGCACGGCTACCGAGGGGAGGTCGACGGCGGGGCCCATCGCCTCCGGGGTCCCGTCCCTCAGCCGCGCGAGATCCCGGGCGAGGTCTCTGGTCGACGCGTAGCGCTCGTCCGGTTCTTTCGCGAGACACCTCTCGATGACCCACCGGAGCGCGACCGGGGTCTCCGGCGCGCGGTTGCCGATCAGCTCCGGCTCCTCCCGGATGACGGCCGTCATCGTCTCCGGGCCGCTTGCCCGGGCAAATGCCTTTCTCCCCGTCACCATCTCGTAGAGGACGGAGCCGAAGGAGAACTGGTCCGAACGAAAATCGACGGGCCTGCCGAGAGCCTGCTCGGGCGACATGTAGGCGACCGTTCCCATCACGATCCCGGGTTCCGTCATCTTCGAGACCGTGGAAGCCGCCGTCTCGCCAGCGGAGCTCGCCGGCTTCGTCACCTTTGCGAGGCCGAAATCCAGGATTTTCGCGAAGCCGTCGTTCGTGACCATCACGTTCTCCGGCTTAAGATCTCTGTGGACGATCCCCGCCCCGTGCGCTTTCGCGAGGCCGTCGGCCACCTGCGCCGCGATCCCGAGGAGCTTCTTCATCGGCAGCGCCCCCTCGGCCAGATGCGCCCTCAGGGTCTTGCCCTCGACGAGCTCCATGACGAGGACGTGACGCGGCGAGGACGAGGAAGAAGAAGAGGAAGAAGGGAATTCTTCGAATGAGTAGATGGCCGCAATTCCGGGATGATTGAGCGCTGCGAGGAGCCGAGCTTCCCTCTCGAACCGCTGTTTCCTCTCTTCACCCTCTAAGAAATCTTCGGGCAGTACCTTGACCGCGACGTCTCTTGCGAGCCGCGCATCCCTGGCCCGGTACACCTCTCCCATCCCGCCAGCGCCGAGCGGCGAGAGGATTTCGTAAGGGCCGAGGTGGGTTCCCGAGGACAGCGTCACGGCGCCACTGCCGCGAAGAATAAGCCCGGCGTGCCCTCCGGCTCAGGCCAGGGACCGTAGGTCCTTGCAGCAGGCCTCGCGGCAGCGCTCGTAGACCGAGCCGCGCTTGACCGGCGTGAAGCCCGCGTCGCGGATGAGCGCGAGCATCCCCTCTTCGCCCATCCTGTTGTGCGAGCCCGCCGCGGCGACGACGTTCTCCTCGATCATGATCGAGCCGAGGTCGTCCGCTCCGAACGACATCGCGACGCTGCCGATCTTCGCGCCCTGCGTGAGCCACGACCCCTGCACGTGCGGCACGTTGTCGAGGTAGAGGCGCGCGATCGCGAGCGTGCGCAGATAGTCGATGCCGCTCGCCGTCTCGACCTTGCCGTCCATCGCCGTGTTCTCCTCCTGGAACGTCCATGGGATGAAGGCCGTGAAGCTCTCGACGCCCTCGGCGAGCGACGCGTCCTGCACGCGCCGCACGACGTCCAGATGACGGAGGCGCTGCTTGTGCGTCTCACCCACGCCGAACATCATCGTGGCGGTCGTCGGCAGGCCGAGGCGGTGGGCTTCGCGGTGCACTTCCGCCCACTTGAGCGTGGGGGCTTTCGTGAGCGCCCAGATGCGCTTGCGCACGTCGTCCTCGAGAATCTCGGCTCCGCCTCCGGGAACGGACTGGAGCCCGGCCTTCTGGAGGCGTTGGAGGACGTCGGCGATCGTCGTCTTCTCCTTCTTCGCGAGAAAGTGGATCTCTGGAGCCGAGAACGCGTGCCGGTGCACCTGCGGGTATTTCGCTCTCAGGAAGGAGAGCATCTCCTCGTAGAACGAGAACGGCAGCTCGGCGTGGATTCCGCCCTGCAGGAGGATGCCCGTGCCGCCGAGCGCGATCGTCTCCTCGACCTTCCGGCCGATCTCCTCGAAAGGCAGGACGTAGCCCTCGGCGTCGCCCGCGGGCCGGTAGAACGCGCAAAACGCGCAGCGGTAGATGCAGACGTTCGTGTAGTTGATGTTCCGGTCGACCTGGTACGTGACGCGATCGACAGGGTGCTTCCTGCGACGCACGGCATCCGCCGCCGCACCGGCCTCGAGCACCGTCGCTTCCGAGAAGAGCGTGAGACCGTCGTCGAACGTGAGGCGCGCGCCGTCGAGGGCGCGCGCGAGCGCCGCCGCGACGTGGCGGGAGCCGCCGAGGCCGGGCACGGGCGCGTTCGGCAGGACCGCCGCCGGGGCGGCCGGAACGACGGACATCGTGGACACGTCAGCCTTCCCGGCGGGGTACGAGCGGCACGCCCGCGAAGGGCGGCAGGTCGGGCGACGGAAGGAGGCCGTGTACGTGCGCACGGCGGTAGAACTCGGCGAGGCCCTTTTCGTCCTCCAGCTCGAGGTCGTGATGGAGGTTCCCGTCGAGGTACTCGAGCAGCGCCGCCTGCTCGAGCCCGGTGCGCTGGGAGGCCACGGCGACGATCTCCGCCAGGTGCGTCTTCGCGTATTCGCGCGACCACAGGAACGGCTCGGGCGGCACCGAGGGACGCACCGCCCAGACCGCGAACACGAACGGCAGGCCCGTGAGCTGCCGCCAGCCTTCCGCGAGGTCGAGCACGTGGAGGCCGGCGAGATCCACCTTCAGCGCCGGATCACCGATGAGAAGGGCCGCGTCGTGGTGCGCGAGCATCTCGTCGAGATCGGGCGCGGCCGTGTGGAAGGCGGGTTTCATCCCGAGGAGATCGCGGAACAGGATTCGCGCCATCGCGGCGGACGAGCGGGACGCGGCGTCGAGGGCCACCGTCTTCACGGCCTCGAGCGGCCCTCGGCTGACGAGGATGACGCTTCGCACCCGCTCGCGCGATGCGATCCCCACGCCGCGCACGATCCGGATGCCGGGGATGCGCGCGGCCTCGATCGACGGCACGAGCCCGGCCTCGACCTCTCCGCGTGCGAGTCGGTCGGCGCAGGCCGACGGGATGTCCGTCAGCGCCTCGATTCCTTCCACCGCGCCCCGCAGGAGGCCCCAGGTCAGCGGCCAGGCGTTCACGTAATCCACGAGCGAGGCGCGCAGCACGGCGGTCATTCCCCTCTTAAAAATACACCACGTCGGCTTTCCCGGGGGCCGACTCGGCGACAATGAGCCGTGCCTCCCCACGCCCTCCTCGCCGTTTCCGTGGTGATGCCCTGCCTGAACGAGGCCGAGACCGTCGCGCGATGCGTCGCCGAGGCGCTCGAAGCCCTCGCCAACGCGGGGCTCGACGGCGAGGTCGTCGTGGCCGACAACGGTTCGACGGATGGCTCGCGCGAGCTCGCCGAACGCGCGGGGGCGCGCGTCGTCCTCGTCGACGCCCGCGGATATGGCGCGGCGCTCGCGGGCGGCTTCGCCGCCGCGCGCGGCCGGTACGTCGTCATGGGCGACGCGGATCACTCGTACGACTTCGGAGCGGTGCCGGACTTCGTCAAGGCTTTGGACGCCGGAGCGGATCTCGTCATGGGCTCGCGGTTTCGCGGCGCGATCGAGAGGGGCGCGATGCCGCCCCTCCACCAATGGCTCGGAAACCCTGTCCTCACGGGCCTCGGCCGGCTCTTCTTCCGCGTCGACGTGTCCGACTTTCATTGCGGCCTGCGCGCTTTCCGCCGCGACGCGCTTCTGGGCCTCGACCTGAAGACGACCGGGATGGAGTACGCGAGCGAGATGGTCGTCAAGGCGGCGCTCTTCGGCCTCGTGATCTCCGAGATTCCCGTGCGCCTCCGCAGGGACGGAAGGTCGCGGCCGCCGCACCTCAGGACGTGGCGCGACGGCTGGCGTCACCTGCGTTTCCTTCTCCTCTACTCGCCCCGGTGGCTCTTCCTCTTCCCCGGCCTCGGGCTCGCCCTCGCCGGCACCGCCCTCATCCTGTGGCTGCTGCCGGGGCCGCGCACGCTCGGCGCGGCAACGCTCGACGTTCACACGATGCTCGCCGGAGCCGCGATGATCCTCGTCGGGGCGGCGGCGATCTTTTCCGGGGTGTGCGCGAAGATCTTCGGCATCACGGAAGGCCTGCTCCCCAGGGATCCGCTTCTCGACCGCCTGTTCGACCGCTGGGTCACGCTGGAGACGGGTCTCGCCTTCGGGACCGCCTGCCTCCTCGGGGGCGTCGTCCTCGTGGGACGCGTCGTGCGCCACTGGGCCGGCGCCGGGTTTCACGACCTGCCTTACACGCAGACGATGCGCTGGATGATCCCCGGGATCCTGCTCCTCGTTCTCGGAGCGCAGGCCCTCTTCGGGTCTTTTCTGCTGTCTCTTCTCGGGGTCCGCCGCCGCTGACGTTTCTCAGGCGCGCGGAGCGAGAAGCTTCGCGACCGCAGCTTCGGCCCGTGTCTCGCGCTCTTTTCCCCGGCCCGAGACTTCGACGACGCGGGCGCCGGCGTCGGCGACAGCGGCCGCGAAGAGCGCGTGCACCTCCTCGCGCCGGTCGCCCCGGTCGCGCGCGGGATCGGGAATCCACGGCAGATCCGGAGGACAGAGAACGTAGAGATCGCCAAGCCTCTCCGTCGCGAGCCGCTCGATCCACGGCGGGCACTCCCCGTAGTAGTGACGCGCGTAGACGACGGTCGACA
The DNA here is from genome assembly GCA_963719225.1 of Thermoanaerobaculia bacterium. GTDB lineage: Bacteria > Acidobacteriota > Thermoanaerobaculia > UBA5066 > UBA5066 > Fen-183. The sequence continues at coordinate 3,845,713 of CAVRAY010000001.1, forward strand.
GCAGATCCTGGTCGAAGAACACGGCGGGCCTCTCGCGCCGAACCGCCTCTTCGAGCGCCGCATCCGCCGCGGCGACGTGCGCGCGTGCAATCGGCGCGACGTCTTCGGGTCCGAGCAGCCCCGATTTCGCGAGAGCGGCCTCGCGCGCGGCTTCAGGAACCCAGGCCGAGTCGTGGCGCTCGGCGAGCACCCGCGCGAGAGTCGTCTTGCCCGTGCACTCTCCGCCGGTCACGACGATCTTCAGGACGCTCACGCCGCGGCATCCCCTCCGGCGAGGCTTCGCCGCCAGGAAGCCAGGCCGATTGCCGCGAGGACGAGAAACAGCGCATAGAGACCGGCCGTCAGGTACAGGTGTTTCACGACGTAGATCCCGACGTAGACGGAGTCCACCGCGATCCAGATCACCCAGTTCTCGATCCACTTGCGCGTCTGGAGGAACTGGGCGACGAGGCTGAATCCGGTCGTCCCCGCGTCCCAGAAGGGGAGCGCCGCGTCGGTCTTCGAGCGGAGGAAGATCCCGAGCGCCGCGGCGAAGAGGATTCCCGCCGTCATGGAAACGGCGAGGACGTGACGAGGCGCCCGCGTCACGACGAGCCGGCCGTGCGCCGCCCCGCCCTTCAGCCACGCCCACCACCCGTACAGGCAAAGGGCGAAATAGACCCCCTGAAGTCCCATGTCCGCGTACAGTTTCGCCTCGCGAAAGACGACCGCGTAAATCGCGACGTTCACGAGGCTCACGGGCCAGCACCACACGTTCTCCCGCGCCGTCAGGAAGACGCCGAGCGCGCCCGTCACGGCTCCCGCGACCTCGAGAAGGCTCACCAGAGGCCCAGGTCGAGCGTCACGGACACGCTGCGGGTCGCCGCGGCGTAGTAGTACGGAATCCCCGAGACCGCGTCCTGTCCCGCGTCGCGCGTCACGTAGAGGTACGAGTACCCGCTCGGGAAGATGCGCCGGTTGTCGAGGAGGTTGTTGACGCGCACCGAGAGCCGGGGCCGGCCGGCCGGGACGAGACGCGAGAGGTCGAACCGGAACGTGGCGTCGAGCTGGAAGAAGCGCGGCGCCTCGAGGCCTTCCGTGTTCGTGTTGTCGAGCCACGAGGCCGCGACGTAGCGGCCCGTGAGGCCGGCCGTCACGTCCCTGAGAGCGGTGGTTTCGACGCTGGCCGTCGCGACGAACGGCGGCGTCCCGACGGGCGTGACGTCGTGGAACGTCCGCGGCGTCGAGCCCGTGAAGTTTCCGTCCGCGTCGTACACGTCGTAGAACTGTGTCCACTCGCTGATCCGGCTGCGGTTCAGGTTCAACGCGGCCGTGACCCTCAGCGCGGGCAGCGCCTGCCACGCGGCGTCCAGCTCGAGCCCTCGGCGGAAGCTCTTCTCCACGTTCCGCCTGAGCGGCAGCCCGATCGGCGATAGCTCGCCCGTGAGCGCGATCTCGTCGCGGAACTCCATGTCGTAGAGGTTCGCCCTGAGGACGAGGTCCTTCGCCCGCCACTCGGCGCCGAGCTCGACGTCCCAGACGCTTTCGGGCCTGACGGCGCCGAAGTCCGGAAGCGCCGAGGCGTTGTCCTCGCCGAAGAGGATGTCCGAGCGCGCGGGCTCGCGCTCGGTGCGGCCGATCGACACGTAGGCGCTCGCGTGATCCGCGAAGTCGAGGCGCAACCCCGCCTTCGGGTTGAAGAACGTCCAGCCGCGGCCGGCCTCCCCGACGTCGCCCGCGTAGGAGAGGTGGGCGTATCGCACCTGTGCGTCGAGAAACGGATGCCAACCTCCGTAGTTGCCGAGGAGCTTCACGAACCCGCTGACCTCGTTCTTGTATCCGTGATTCAGGTAGTTGCGCGGACCGTCCACGTCGTCCTGCGTGTGCGTCGAGCCGTAGCCGTACGCGTGCGCGCCCGCGGTCAGGTCGACGGTCCCGAAATTGCGCGAGTACGTGGCGAGACCTCCGCCGAAGAGCCAGGACAACCCGTACTCCTTGAGGTCCGCGCGATCGGCGTCCGCGAAGAGGCGGTACCACCCGCCCGCGCCAACGACGTATCCCTGCAGGGACAGGCTCGCATCGGGACCGAGGGCCTTCGTCCATTGTCCGGTGACGAGGTATTCGTAGAAGTGGTCCTTCTCCTCGGGCGCCAGCGGATTGAACGTGAGGTCTTTCTCGAGGACGTCCTTCTCGACGGCGAGAAACGCCTCGTGAATGCGCTCTTCGCCGGCGAAACCCGAGAATCGCAGCGTCGACGTCTCGAAGTCTCGCGCGGCCGAGAAGAAGAGGCTGTCCTGGTTGACGCTCGAGCTTTCGCGGAACCCGTCCGTCGTCTGCCACGACGGGCGCAGCGACAGCCGCCAGCCGCCGCCGAACGTTCCGCTGTTCCAGTTCGCGCTCGCGCGCGCCGTGCCGAAGGAGCCCGCGCCGAGCTGCAGATCGAGTGACGGCGAGCGGGTGGCGTCGAGGCTCTCGAAGTTGACGGAGCCCGCGAAGGAGGCGGCGCCCACGGTGGACGTCCCGACGCCGCGCTGGATCTGCACGCTCGCGACGTTGCCCGCGAGGTTCGCGAAATCGGTCGTGTAGACGGCCGAATCCTCGGGCTCGTTCAGCGGCACGCCGTCGAACGTCATGTTCACGCGAGTCTGGGAGATGCCCCGCAGCGACAGGTAGGCATACCCCTGGCCCGAGCCCGTCTCGGAGTACGCCGTGACGGAGGGCGACTCCTGGAGCAGAAGAGGCATCTCCTGTCCCCAGCTCTTCGCGGTGAGCTCGGGCCGGCCGAAATCCGTTTTCGTGACGGGTGTGACGTCGTCCGCACGAAGCGCCTTCACGACCACGTTCTCCGAGACGCGAGGAGCCGTCGTGGGAGTACCAGTCGGAGTCGGCGTGGGAGTCGGCGTCGGGGTCGGAGTTGGCGTGGAGGCGGCTTCCTGCGCGTTCGCGGCGGTCGCCGCCCAGACGAAGGCCAGGAGTGAAAGAGTCCGGAGGGCTTTCGAGAACATCTGCGCTCTTTCTGCCTTTCCCTACGCCGGTTCGAGCCGGATCAGGTTCCGGGGTGTGATCTCAGGCCCTCTCGGGCCACCCCCAGGCAGGAAACAATGTGTGCCCGAAACGGCCGGGAGTCAACCCGGCAGGTCGGCCAGCCGGCGGAGTTTCTCCTCGACCTCACGCAGGAGAGCGCTCGGCAATGCCTTGAGAGCGCGAACGAAACGCCGGTTGTCGATGGCCCGACTCTGGTCGACCATGATTTCGCAGTCTTCCCGGTTCCCGGCGATGTACCGTGGCAGCGGGACGCGAAGAAGGTTCTCTCCGGAGAGCCGAGTCGTACAAGGCAGAACCCACGCGGACGGATGTCCCGATTCGTTCAGGAGATCGGTCTGGATCACGAGGACTGGCCGGACCTTCCCGGGCTCCGTGCCGAGACGCGGGCTGAGATCGGCGAGATAGAGAAAGCCGCGCCGGATCCTCACCACTCGCCGAGGCCTTCGGAAGCGAGCGGATCCAGCTCTTTGAGCTCATTCTTGAGAGACGAGCGAGTGTCGAGCGAGGCCCGGCGGTAAGCCTCTCGAAGGCTTTCCCGGTCTGTGGCTTCCTGCAGAAGCCGCAGGCCGCGCCGCACCACCTCCACCTTGCTCTTGGCCTTCAACCTGGCCTTCAGCCGAATGACGAGCTTCAGCTCGTCCGGCGGCAGCGTGATGCTCGATTTGGTATTCATTTTCATATAAAGACAATACCTTATCTCGAGCCGTGCGCCCAGTCACGCGCTCAGCCCGCTGCCGGCTGTGCCGCCCGTGCCTCGAGACGCACCAGGACGCGCACGAGGTCTTCGTGCGCGCCCACGAGGACGAGCGTGTCCCCCGTGGCGAGGCGGAGGGACTCGGGCGGAGGCGCGTGCGGGATGCCGTCGCGCAGGACGGCCGGCACCGCGACGTGCGCGGCCGCGAGGTCGAGCTCGGAGAGGGTGCGGCCGTCCGCGGCCGTGTCGGGCATCACGAGAAAGAGCTCGCTCGTCCCCGCCGCGACGAGGGCCGAGAGTCGCCGGCCGCTCTCCGCCTTCGATTGCGGATCGCGCAGCCGCCGGTACGCCTCGTCGCGCAGGATGCGGATCTGCGTCGCCACGATGTTTCCGGGCACGTGGAGGAGGCGCAGGACGCGCGCGACGAGCTCGATCGATGTCTCGAACTCCTCCGGAATGACCTCGTCGGCTCCGAGCGCGCGCAGAGTCTCGACCTCCTTCACGTAGCGCGTCCTCACGAGAACCCGCACGTCCGCGTTTTTCGTTCGGGCGAGGCGTACGACGCGCCGGCAGGCATCGGGGTCGGGGATCGTCACGACGACTCCGAGCGCCCGCTCGACCCCGGCGGCGTGCAGGCCCTCCGGGCCCGTCGCGTCGGCGCGGAGGACGTGCAGGCCCTCGTGACGCGCCGCCGCCACGCGCTCCGGGTCGATGTCCACGAGGACGTGCGGGATCCCCGTCTCGAGGAGGACGCGGGCCACGTTCGTGCCGTTCAGTCCGGCACCCACGACCACGATGTGCCGCGAGAGCGGTGCCTCCGAGGTTTCACCGGGATCCTCGACGGCCTCGGGCAGCTTCAACGCGAGGGCAGGACCGGCCGCGACGAGGAAGGGAGCCAGAGCGAGCGTTCCGACCGTCGCGGCGAGGACGACCTGCCGCGCCTCGCCCGTGAGGAGGGCAAGCGAGATTCCCGTCGTCGCGAGGACGAAGGAGAACTCCCCGACGTTCGCGAGGGCGAGCGCCGCGCGCAGCGCCGTCCGGGGAACCGTGCCCGCGGCGCGCAGCGCCCCGAAAGCCGCCGCCGTCTTGACGGCGACGAGAGCGACGACGACGCCGGCGACCTCGACGGGATGCGTCGCGAGAAAACCGGGCTCGAGGAGCATCCCGATCGAGACGAAGAAGAGGCTCGAAAGCAGGTCGTGGAGCGGTGCCAGAGTCGCCGCGACCTCGTGGACGTGGTCGCTTTCGCCGAGCACGATCCCTGCGGCGAACGCACCCATCGCCGCCGAGACGCCCGCCTTCTCGCCCGCCGCGATCATCGCGAGGACGAAGACGACGACCGCCCCCGTGAAGATCTCGCGGCTTCCCATGCGAGCGACGCCGTCGAGGAGACCCGGCGCCGCGCGGCGCGCCAGGGCGACGAGGATCGCCACGCTCGCGATCGCAATCGCGACGCGGCTCGCGACGGCGACGAGGCCCGGCCCGCTCCCGGAGCCGAGCGCCGGAAGGAAGAGAACGATCGGGATCACGGCGAGGTCCTGGAACAGCGCGACGGCGAGAAAGCGCCGGCCGTAGGGCGCCGCGAGCTCGTCGCGCTGCTTGAGGATCGGAAGTACGACCGCGGTGGACGAAACCGACACGAGGAGGCCGAGAAACACCGCTTCGTTGGTGGGGCTCCCGGCGAACCGGGCGAGAGCGGCTCCGGCAACGGCCGTCAGAGCCATCTGAAGCGTTCCGCCGACGAGGGACGTTCGGCCGAGCGCCTTCAGGCGCCGGATCGGGAACTCGAGCCCGACGAAGAGAAGGATGAGCGCGACCCCGAACTCGGCGATCGACTCGACGCGGTCCGCGTCGCGGACCCAGCCGAGCGCGTGCGGCCCGATGGCGATTCCGGTGACGAGGAAGCCGACGACCTGCGGGAGCTTCAGTCGGCGGCAGACGAACAGGACGGGAAACGACGCCGCCAGGACGACCGCGAGGTCGCGCAGAAACGTCCGCTCCCACATGGAGCCAGTATAGGAACGCTCGATGATCGGCGCGTGACCGCGAACCTCATGCCGCCCGTGCGGTAGGCTCGCCGCGATGCGCGAGCCCGGACGCGTGGACGTCGTACCGCTCTTCCTGCCGCTTCACGAGGAGCTCGTGAAGCTCCTGTCCGGACTTTCGGCCGCCGATTGGGAGCGCCCCACCGTCGCCGGAACGTGGCGCGTGCGCGACGTGGCGGCGCACCTCCTCGACACCGATCTCAGGCGGATCTCGTGGCAACGGGACGGCTGGGCCTTGCCGGTCGAGACGACGGTCACGGGATGGGATGACCTCGTGAGGCTCCTCAACGGCCTCAACGCGGGATGGGTGCAGGCGGCACGGCGGCTCTCACCGCGCGTCCTCCTCGAGCTCCTGACGTATTCAGGCCGCGAGCTGGCGGCCGTCGTCGCGACGCTCGATCCCGACGCGCCCGCGCCGTTCAGCGTCCTCTGGGCGGGTCAGGCCGAATCGACGAACTGGTTCGACCTCGGTCGCGAGTACACGGAGAAATGGCATCACCAGGCGCAGATCCGCCTCGCGGTGGGAGCAGCGCCGCTCGACGAGCGCCGCCTTCTGCACCCTGTACTCGCCTTCTCGATGCACGCCCTGCCGCGGGCCCTCGAGGGCGAGGCGGCTCCCGAGGGCACGGCGGTGAGCGTCTCCATCGCCGGCGAGGCCGGAGGCGCGTGGTCGGCCGTCCGCGAACCCGCCGGCTGGCGGCTCTTCGAAGGGGAACCCTCGGCTCCTTCTGCCCGCGTCACGATGGACGGAGAGACCGCGTGGCGGCTCCTCTACAACGCGCTCCCCGCCGAGGAGGCCCGCGCGCGCGTCACCGCCGAGGGCGACGGGCGGCTCGTCGCCGCCGTCCTCAGAACGCGATCCGTGATGGTGTGAGCGGATGCGGCGCTCAGCCCGCCGACATCGAGCCCAGGAATTCCGCGTTGTTCTTCGTCTTGTCGAGGCGCTCGATGAGGAGCTCCATGGCCTCCACCGTCGAGAGCGGGTTGAGGACCTTGCGGAGGATCCACACGCGGTTGAGCTCCGCCTTGTCGAGGAGCAGCTCTTCCTTGCGCGTGCCGGAGCGGTTGAGGTCGATGGCCGGGAAGACGCGGCGGTCGACGAGCTTGCGGTCGAGATGGACCTCCATGTTGCCCGTCCCCTTGAACTCCTCGAAGATCACGTCGTCCATGCGCGAGCCCGTGTCGATGAGGGCCGTCGCCATGATCGTGAGCGACCCGCCCTCCTCGATGTTGCGCGCCGCCCCGAAGAACCGCTTCGGCTTCTGGAGCGCGTTCGCGTCCACGCCGCCCGACAGGACCTTGCCCGAGGGCGGACACGTCGTGTTGTAGGCGCGCGCGAGGCGCGTGATCGAGTCGAGGAGGATCACGACGTCGCGCTTGTGCTCGACGAGCCGCTTCGCCTTCTCGATGACCATCTCGGCGACCTGCACGTGGCGCGTCGCGGGCTCGTCGAAGGTCGAGGAGATGACCTCGCCCTTCACGGAGCGCTGCATGTCCGTGACTTCCTCGGGCCGCTCGTCGATGAGGAGGACGATGAGCGTGATCTCGGGGTGGTTCGTCGTGACGGAGTTCGCCAGCGCCTGCAGGAGCATCGTCTTGCCGGTGCGCGGCGGCGCCACGATGAGGCCGCGCTGGCCCTTGCCCACGGGCGCGATGAGGTCGAGGACCCGCGACGAAAGGTTCGGCGTCTCGAGGTGGATGCGCTCCTGCGGGTAGAGCGGCGTGAGGTTGTCGAAGAGAATCTTCTCGCGCGCGACGTCGGGATGCTCGAAGTTGACCGCTTCGACCTTGATGAGCGCGAAGTAACGCTCGCCTTCCTTCGGCGGCCGGATCTGGCCGGAGATCGTGTCGCCCGTGCGCAGGCCGAACTTCCGGATCTGCGACGGCGAGACGTAAATGTCGTCGGGACCCGCGAGGTAGTTGTACTCGGGGGCGCGGAGGAAGCCGAAGCCGTCCGGCAGAACTTCGAGGACGCCCTCCGAGAAGATGAGGCCGAGGCGTTCCGTCTGCGTCTGCAGGATCTTGAAGATCAGCTCCTGCTTGCGCATGGAAGGCGCGCCCTCGACCTCGAGGTCCTGCGCGATCTTGACGAGCTGCGGCATCGACTGGTTGTGCAGCGTCCTGATGTCGAGCACCGGCTCGGCGGCCGAGAGAACGGCGCCGGACGCTTCTTCGACGTCTGCGGGAAGATCGCGGGGATCGATCTCACGGATCGCGTAGTCGGCGCCGGGAACTTTGCGTCGAGGCATGATCACTCCTTCGGGAAGGGGGAAGAGAGCGCCGCGGTGAGGAGCCGCGCGAGCTCGGGGAGGTTTTCGCCCGTCTCGGCCGAGACGGGCAGGAGGGGGCGGGATTCGTCGCGATACGCGGCCGCGAGCGTGCGCTGCCGCCGAACGCGCTCGGACGGTTTCACCGCATCCCATTTCGTAGCGGCCACGATCGTGGGAACGCGGGAGTTTCTGAGGAAGAGCGCCATGGAGAGATCGCTCGGTTGCGGGTCGAGGCGGCCGTCGACGAGGAGAAGCGCGGCACTCGCCGGGGCGCCCTGCGGCGAGCCCAGGAGAAGGTCTTCGATCAGCCCTTCGAAGCTCTCTCTCTTCTCTTTCGCCGTTTTGGCGTATCCGTATCCGGGACAATCCACGACGTCGAATCTCTCTCCCACGCGATACCAGAAGAGCGCCTGCGTGCGGCCCGGCGTCTGCGAGACCCGTGCGACCTTCGTGCCAAGCAGGGAGTTCAAGAGGCTGGACTTCCCCACGTTCGAGCGGCCGAGGACCGCCAGAGCGGGGACGGGGTCACCCTTCGGGCGCTCGCCCGCCCGATAAGCGGGAAGAACGAGACGCACTTCGGCGCCGGCGGCGAGCGGACCTCGCACGCTGCCGGACCGGAGCCCGGCGCCTGATCTCGTGGGAGACAAAGTCGTCGTCATGGGAGAGGTCGAAATCCCCTGGGAGGGGAAAGAGAAGATTTTCTTAGAAGGATAAAGAGCGGGAAACCGCCCTCGCCGGGAAGTTTATCAGACTTAGTGTGCCGTCGGAGGCGCGGTTCCGGCCTCGGGGGCGAGCGCCTTCGGGGCCACGGGTGAAGGCGCGCCCTCGAGCGTGAGGCGCACGACTTCGTCCACGTCTTCGACGAGATGGAACTCCATGACCGTGCGGATCTCCTCCGGCAGGTCGTCGAGGTCCTTCTCGTTCTCCTTCGGCAGGAGGATCGTCGTGATGCCGGCGCGGTAGGCCGCGAGGAGCTTTTCCTTGATGCCGCCCACCGGAAGGACCTTGCCGCGCAGCGTGATCTCGCCCGTCATCGCGAGGTCCTTGCGGATCGGGATCCTCGTGACGGCCGAGAGGATGGACGTCGCCATCGTGATGCCAGCCGACGGCCCGTCCTTCGGAATCGCGCCTTCGGGGATGTGAACGTGGATGTCCTTCTTTTCGTAGAAGTCGGCGTCGGCGCCGTACAGCTCCGCGCGGGTCCTCACGTACGACAGCGCGGCGCGCGCACTTTCCTGCATGACGTCCCCGAGCTGCCCCGTCAGGACGAGATTGCCCTTGCCGCGCATGAGCGTCGTCTCGATGTGGAGGACGTCGCCCCCCGACTCCGTCCAGGCGAGGCCGGTCGCGAGGCCGATCTCCGCGGTATCGCCCTTCTTGTTCAAACGGAACTTCGGCTTCCCGAGGTACGACGCGAGGTTCTCGGCCGTCACGTTCAGGGGTGTCTCGGCATCCTTGCCGATGATCTTGCGGGCGATCTTTCGGCACACGGAAGCGATCTCGCGCTCCAGGTTGCGGACGCCCGCCTCGCGCGTGTACTTCTCGATGAGGCCGTACAGAGCCCCGTCCTCGAACGTCGCCTGCGAGGCTTTGAGGCCGTTCTCCTTGATCTGCTTCGGCACGAGGAACTGCTTCGCGATCGCGACCTTCTCGTTCGGCGTGTACCCCGAGAGCGGAATGATCTCCATCCGGTCCTTGAGGGCGGGCGGGATCGGGTGCACGACGTTCGCCGTCGCGATGAACATCACCTTCGACAGGTCGTACTCCGTGTCGAGGTAGTGGTCGACGAAGGCGTGGTTCTGCTCCGGGTCCAGGACCTCGAGGAGCGCCGCCGACGGGTCGCCCCGGAAGTCCATCGACATCTTGTCGACCTCGTCGAGCAGGAACACGGGATTCACCGTGCCCGCCTTCTTCATGAGCTGGATGATCTGGCCCGGGAACGCCCCGATGTACGTGCGCCGGTGGCCGCGGACCTCGGCCTCGTCGCGCACGCCGCCGAGCGACAGGCGCACGAACTTGCGGTTCAGCGACTTCGCGATGGACTTCGCGAGCGAGGTCTTGCCGACGCCCGGCGGGCCCGCGAAGCACAGGATGGAGCCCTTCGTCTCCGTGACGAGCTGCCGGACGGCGAGGAACTCGAGGATGCGCTCCTTCACCTTCTCGAGGCCGAAGTGGTCCTCGTTCAGGATCTTCTCGGCGCGCTTGATGTCCCTCATCTCGCGCGTGGCCTTCTTCCAGGGCACGTTCACGAGCCAGTCGATGTAGTTGCGCGAGACGGTCGCCTCGGCGGAGACGTTCGGCATGGCCTCGAGACGCTTCATCTCGGCGAGCGCCTTCTCCTTCGTCTCCTTCGGCATCCCGGCCTTCTCGATCTTGACCTTCAGCTCCTCGAGCTCGTCGGACTTGTCGTCCTTGCGGCCGAGCTCCTGGTGAATCGCCTTGATCTTCTCGTTGAGGTAGTACTCCTTCTGCGCGCGCTCCATCTGCTTCTTGACCTTGTTGTTGATCCGGCGATCGATGTTGATCTTCTCGATCTCGATCTCCAGCAGGTCCTGCAGCTTCTGAAGGCGCTCGAGGGGGTTCACGGTCTCGAGGAGCGCCTGCTTCTCGGCCGTGGCGATCGACGTCGGCAGGTGCCCGGCGAGCATGTCGGCAAAGGCCTCCGGATCGTCCATCTTGAGCGACGAGAGGAGCCCTTCGAACGCGAGGTTGTGCGAAAGCTTCGCGTACTGCTCGAACACCGAGAGGACCTTCGACAGGTACGGCGCGAGCTCGGCCGACGACGTCCCGAGGGGCTTCGGCTCGAGCCGCTCGACGGTCACGGCGAGATGGCCGACGCCGGACGTGAAGGCGCGGATGCGGCCGCGCACGACGCCCTCGACCATCACTTTGATGTGGCCGTTCGGAAGCTTCAGCGACTGCACCACGGACGCGATGACGCCCGTCTCGTTGATGTCGCCCGCCGCGGGCTCGTCCACCTTGGGGTCCTTCTGCGAGGCCAGGAAGATCCTCTTCTCGGACGACGCGAGCGCGGACTCGAGCGCCGCGATGGACGACGCGCGCCCCACGACGAAGGGCGCCATCATCCGCGGGAAGACGACCATGTCGCGGAGGGGCACGAGAGGCAGGGTCCGCTCGGGGGGCACGAAGGGCTCGATCGAGGTGGGCTCGCTCATCGGGACGTCACCGAATCCAAGCTCAGCCCGCTTTCCGGAGCGACAGGATGGGAGCGGCGCGGCGGAGGACGACGTCCTTCGTGATGACGCACTCCTCGATCTCCTCCTCCGAAGGCACGCGGTACATGACGTCCAGCATGAGCTCCTCGAGGATGATCTTCAGGCCTCGGGCCCCGACGTTGCGGACGATCGCCTCGTCGGCGATCTGCTCCATCGCGTCTTCCGTGAAGCGCAGCTGCACGTTCTCGAAGTCGAGAAGCGCCTGGTACTGCTTGATGAGGGAGTTCTTCGGCTCCTTGAGGATGGAGACGAGGGCCGAGCGGTCGAGGTCGTGCAGGGTGGCGACGACGGGGACGCGCCCGATGAACTCCGGGATCATCCCGAACTTGATCATGTCCTCCGGGTGCGCCTTCTCGAGGATGTCGCCGGCGCGCTTCTCCTTCTTGGAGATGATCTTCGCGCCGAAGCCCATGGACCTCTCCGTGAGCCGCCTGCCGATGATGTCCTCGAGGCCCACGAAGGCACCGCCGCAGATGAACAGGATGTTCGTCGTGTCGATCTGGATGAATTCCTGGTGCGGGTGCTTGCGGCCGCCCTGCGGCGGAACGTTCGTGACCGTGCCCTCGAGGATCTTCAGGAGCGCCTGCTGGACGCCTTCGCCCGAGACGTCGCGCGTAATGGACGGGTTCTCGCCCTTCCGCGCGATCTTGTCGATCTCGTCGATGTAGACGATGCCGCGCTCCGTCTTCTCCTTGTCCTGGCCGGCGGCCTGGTAGAGCTTCAGGATGATGTTCTCGACGTCCTCGCCGACGTAGCCGGCTTCGGTGAGGGTCGTCGCGTCGGCGATCGTGAAGGGAACCGAGAGCATTCTCGCGAGGGTCTGGGCGAGCAGCGTCTTGCCGGTGCCCGTCGGGCCGATCAGGAGGATGTTCGATTTCTGGAGCTCGACGTCGAGCTTGCGGTTCTTCTCGAAGTAATCGATCCGCTTGTAGTGGTTGTAGACGGCGACGGCCAGCTTGCGCTTGGCCGTCTCCTGCCCGACGACGTACTCGTCGAGGAATTCCTTGATCTCGCGCGGCTTCGGGAGCTTCGTCTCGGGCTTCGCCTGGTCGAGCACCCGGTCCTCGGCGATGATGTCGAGGCAGATGTCGACGCACTCGTCACAGATGTAGACGGTCGGCCCGGCGATGAGCTTCTTGACGTCCCGCTGGGACTTGTTGCAGAAGCTGCACCGCAAAACGTCGCCCGTGCCCGTTTTCTTCGTCATACCGGAATTGACCCGCCCTTTCGGACTCCAGAGCCCATCTTAGCGCCGCCCCGATACCCCGAACAAGCCGGAGACTCGGGACATTCCCGGGCGGGCGCCTGCAGAACTTACCCTATTATCTCACGTCGCGTGAAGACGTTTCCGCTGCGCGCCGCGGGGCTCTTCCTGGCGGCGTGGGCCGGGATCTCGCACGCGGACGAGCCCCGGGAATCCCCCACCGGCCGCTTCCACCTCTTCCCCGAGGAACCCTCCGCCTCGTCGGCGCCGTCTCCGCCCGTCGCGCCGAAGCCGGGCAAGCGCTTCTGGCTCGCCTCGGCCGAGATCCTGTCCCTCGAGATCATCCCGTACACCCAGAACCGGTACCTCAACCACGAGGACTACGCGCTCATCTCGTGGATCTCCATTCGCGACAACCTCCAGAGCGGGCTCACGTTCGACGGCGACAAGTTCACGACGAACCAGCTCGGGCACACGGTGTCGGGGGCCCTCTTCTTCAACGCCCCGCGCACGAACGGCTACTCGTTCTGGGAGTCGGCTCCCTTCGTCCTCGCGGGAAGCTACGTCTGGGAGATGGTGTTCGAGACGCAGAAGCCTTCCCTGAACGACCTCGTGAACACGACGCTCGGCGGCATGGTGTCGGGCGAGGCGACGTACCGGCTCTCGCAGATGCTTCTCGACGACCGCGCGCGCGGCGGGCCGCGCGTCCTGCGCGAGACGGCGGCCGCGCTGTTGAACCCGACCCAGCTCGTCACGCGCCTCACGACGGGAGACCTCTGGGCGGTCCGCTCCAGCCGCGGCGATTACCTCGTCCCGTCGTGTTTCGTCGCCGAGGCGGACCTCGGCTGGCGCCATTTCGTCTCGAGCCGCCGCGCGGACCCCGATCAGGCGCTGCTGACGCTCAACCTCCGTTACGGCGACCCATTTGGGCGCGCGGTCTCCAGGCCCTTCGACTCTTTCGAAGCCTCGCTCGACGTGTCGATGCCGAGCTCGGCCGTGCTCACGCACGTCGAGCTCCGGGGCCTCCTGGGCGGATGGGACCTCGACCCCGGCTCGCCGGGCGGCCGGCATGTCCTCGGCTTCTTCATGGACTTCGACTACACGAACAACGACACGCGGGTCTTCAGCTCGCAGACCTTCCGGTTCGGGCTCCTCTCGCTGCGCCCGCTCGGGAAGGGGATCGAGCTTCGGGCCGAGCTCGTCGGGGCGGGAGCGCCTGTCATCGCGCTCCAGAACGACTACCCGGACGCCAGCAAGGACCTCGTCGGCCGCAAGTACGACTACGGGCCGGGCGCCGCCGTCTTCACCGCGGTCCGCCTGAGGCGCGAAGAGCTCGACCTCCTGACCCTGACGTACTCGGTGTTCTGGACCCACACCTCGAGCGGCATCGCCCGGAACAGCAGCCTCCAGTCGTTCCGGGCGGAAGCGCGCGTTCCCCTCGGCGGCGGCTTCTCGATGGGCGGCTCCTGGACGTGGGGGAAGAGGATCTCGACCTACGACGCGCACGACTCGATCGCCGTCGCCGCGATCCAGGGGCGCGTCTTCGTCTCCTGGCTGTTCCGTTAGCGAGAGCGCGGGTGAACGCCGAACCGGGGATCCATGGGATGGTCGTCCGGCTCGCCGATCACGAGCTTCGAGAACTCCGGATGCGCCGGGTTGAGGAGGAAGTCTCCAGGATCGCGAGCGATCGTCAAGAAAAAACGCCGTGCTCGAGCCGACCGATGAGGGCTTCGACCTCCCGCGCTCCGAGCTCCGTCGCGAGGAGCTCGAGAGGCGTTTTCTCTCCGAGCGCTTTCTGCTTCTGCAGCATCCATCGTCGCGCCGCAACGCCATCGCCCTCGAAGAGCTTGATGGCCTCCGGAAACAAGGGTGAAACACGAAGAATACGGTTGGATTCCGCCGGTTCGAGTCTCCCGCGCTCTCTTCGTCTACCCATATGGCGCAAAGTCAAATCCGTTAGGCCGCGGTCTTGGCGTCGTCGCGGCGGCGGATGACGAGGTCGATGAGCCCGTATTCCTTCGCGCCGTCGGGCTCGAAGATGTTGTCCCGGTCCGTGTCGCGCGAGATCTTCTCGACGGGCTGGCCCGTGTGGTGGGCGAGGATCTCGTTCAGGCGCTGCTTCGTGCGCAGCATCTCGCGGGCCTGGATCTCGATGTCCGAGGCCTGCCCTTCGGCGCCGCCGTGGGGCTGGTGGATCAGGATGCGCGCGTTCGGGAGCGCGGCGCGCTTGCCCTTCGCGCCGCCGGCGAGGAGCATGGCTCCCATCGAGGCGGCCTGCCCGAGGCAGTACGTCGCGACGTCGGGCTTGACGTACTGCATCGTGTCGTAGATCGCCAGGCCGGCCGAGACGGAGCCGCCCGGCGAGTTGATGTAGAGCGTGATGTCCTTCTCGGGGTTCTCGGCCTCGAGGAAGAGCATCTGCGCGATGATGAGGTTCGCGACGTCGTCGTTGATTCCCGAGCCCAGGAAGATGACGTTGTCCTTGAGCAGGCGCGAGTAGATGTCGTACGCGCGCTCGCCCCGGTTCGTCTGCTCGATGACCATCGGAATCAGCATGGGGATCGCCTCCGCTTCCCTAGTGTACCCAGACAGGTTCCCCCCTCAGCTCGCGACGGCGGCCTCGGCCAGGAGAAAGTCGAGGACGCGTTCGATCCTGAGCTCCTCGCGGACCCCTTCGAGGCGCTCCGCCTTCACGAGCGCGCTCTTGAGGTCGCCGAACGACAGGCCCATCCCCTGCGCGCGGCGCTTCAGCTCCGCGTCGAGCTCGGTGTCCGTCACCGCGACGCTCTCCTTGTCGGCGATCGCGTCGAGAATCAGGTATTCCTTCACGCGGCGCTCGGCCGACGGCCGGGCTTCCTTGCGCAGGTTGTTCCAGTCCACCTGCGCCTCCTTCAGGTCGACGCCCTCGCGCGTCAGGTGCCGGGCGTAGTCCTTCAGGGCGGAATCGACCTCGGACTCGACCATCGTCTCGGGGGCCGGGACTTCGTGGAGGGCGAGGAGGCCGTCGAGGACGGCGCGGCGCCGCGTCTCCCGCACCGCCTGCTCTTTCTCCCGCGCGAGCGACTCGGCGACCTTCTCGCGCAGCATCGCGAGGTCCGCGCTCTCCGGAGCTTCGCCGTCGCGCGGCGTCAGCGCGAGCCGCGCGAGCTCGTCGTCGAGCGCGGGCAGGACGCGTGCCTTGAGGGCCACGAGGTGCACCGTGTAGAGGACGGTCTTCCCGGCGAAGTTCTGGTCCGGCACGTCCGCCGGCCAGTCCTTCTGGAACGTCACGGTGACCCCCGGCTCGGCATTGCGCACGTGCGCGGACAGCTCAGGCATCGTGTGCTCGCCGCCGATCTCGACCATGGTCTTTTCGGCCTCGAAGTCCTTTCCGTCCCCTTTCGGAAACGAGCCCTTGATGTCCACGAGCGCGAAGTCGCCGTCCTTCGCGGGCCGGCCCTCGATCGGGTCGAACGTCGCGTGCCCCTCGCGGATGCGCCCGATGAGCCCGTCGATCTCCGCTTCGGTCGGAACGACGTTCCCCGCCGGCACCTTCAGGCCGCGGTAGTCCTTCGGCTCCAGCGAGGGGCGTACCTCGAGGTCGACACGGAAGGAAAGCGGCTCCTCGAACGCGAACTTCAGGTCTCCGATCTTCGGCTGCCCGAGAGGCACGAGGTTCTTCTCCTTCAACGCCTCTCCGACCGTGGCCTGGATGAGGTGCTCCAGGACCTCGCCCTTCACCTCCTCGGCGAACCGCTTCTTGATCATCTCGGGCGGCACCTTGCCGGGCCGGAAGCCCGGAAGGCGGACCTGCTTCGCAAACGCCTTCACCGTGCGGTCCGTGGCCTTCCGGACGTCGTCCGCGGGGACCTCGAAGGTGAAGGTTTTCTTCGTGGGAGATTCGTCGACGTACGAGGTGATCATCGTGTGTCCTTGTCGTGCTGCTGAAAGGCGTTCTGGTGCGGGAGGAGGGACTCGAACCCTCACGGGTTGCCCCACGGGATCCTAAGTCCCGCGCGTCTGCCGATTCCGCCACCCCCGCGGGGCCGCCAACTTAGCTCATTTTTCCAGGTATTTCTTCATCCAGCCGAAAACGGCTTCGTGCCAGCGCTTGCTGTTCAGCGGTTTCAGCACGAAGTGGCCTTCGTCGGGGAAGACGAGCGCCTCGGACGGCACTCCCTTGCGTCGCAGCGCCGTGAAGAGCTGCAGGCCCTGGTCGACGGGCACGCGGAAGTCCTTTTCGTTCGTGATGACGAGCGTGGGAGTCGTGATCCTGTCGGCGAAATGGTGCGGCGACCACTTCGCGAACTGCTCCTTCGCCTTCGCCGTCCACGGGGCACCGCCGAAATCCCAGTCCGTGAACCACAGCTCCTCGGTCACCGTGGTCATGGACTCCAGGTTGAAGACGCCGTCGTGCGTCACCGCCGCCTTGAAGCGGCCCGTGTGGCCGAGGATCCAGTCCACCGCGTAGCCCCCGTAGCTCGCACCCGCGATCCCCTGCCGCGCCGCGTCCACGAACGGCAGCTTCACGACGGCGTCGAAGACCGCGTCGAGGTCGACCATGACCTTTCCGCCCCAGTCGCCGGAAATCTCGTCCACGAACTTCTGGCCGAAGCCCGTCGACCCGCGGGGGTTCGGCGCCACGACGACCCAGCCCTGGGCGGCCCAGAGGCTCGGGCACCAGCGGAACGACCAGCCGTCCTCCCACGCGCCCTGCGGGCCGCCGTGGATGAGAAAGACGACGGGATATTTCTTCGACGCGTCGAACGCCGGAGGCTTGATGAGCCAGTACTGCACGCGCGCGCCCGCGGCGCCGGTCGCGGAGAGACTCTCCGGCTGGCTGAAAGAGACGTCCTTCCGCCAGGATCGGTTTTCGTCGGTCAGCGCGCGAACCCGCGAAGCTTTCGCCTGCTGGCTTTTCGCGCCGGGAGACGGCGGTTTTTCTTCGAGCGGTAAAGAGAAGATTTCCGGCGGAGCGGTGAGCGAGGCCTCGGTGAACACGAGGAATCCGTTTCCCGCCCGCAGCGAACCGATCGCGCCGCCCTTCCTCAGCTCACGGGGCGTGCCCCCCGAGAGGGACACTTCGAAGAGATCTTTTCTTCCCTCTCTCTCTGCGGTGAAGTAGACAGTCTTGCCGTCGCGTGACAGGCAGAAATCCGAAACAGAAAGATCCGGTTCTTCGAACAGCGTCCGCTTCACCTTCGTCTTCCGGTCGTAGAGGTCGAGGTACCAGCGGTCCGCCTCGAACGTCGGCCGCCTCTGCGCGCGCACGAGGATCGACGCGCCGTCGGGCGTGAAGACGGGATTGAAGTCCGCCGCGGCGTTCTGGACCGTGAGCTTTTCGGCGGCGCCTCCCGCCACGGGCACGAGAAAGACGTCCTTGTTCGTCGTGAAGGCCTCCCGGTCGTTTCCGTCGCGGTTCGAGACGAACGCGATCTCCTTCCCGTCCGGCGAGAAGGCGAGGGCGCCCTCCTCGTACTGGTGCGGGGGCGAGTCGAAATCGCCCGGCGTCACGTCCGTCACGGCGCCCGTGGCGACGTCGGCCACCAGGACGTGGTGCCGCACGTTCTCCCGCCACTCGTCCCAGTGGCGGTACATCAGGCGCGTGAGGTGATGGACCTTGACGGGGCTTTTCTCGGCCTCTTCGTGCCGCTTCCGGTTGCAGGCTTCGTCGGCGCAATCGGGAAACACGTCGGAGACGAAAGCCAGCTTCTTTCCGTCCGGCGAGAAGACGAGCGGATCCTGCACGCCCTTCGCGAGGTCCGTCAGCTTGCGGGGCTCGCCGCCGGCGAGATCGAGAAGGTATACCTGCCGCACGCCGCCGCTCCGGGTGGAGATGAACGCGAGCGTCTTTCCGTCCGGCGAGAAGCGGGGGGTGTCGTCCGTCTTCTCGTTTCGCGTGAGCGGGCGGGGCGGCGCGGAGCCGTCGGCGGGCACGAGCCACACGTCCGCATCGCGCTTGCCGGCGGCGAGGTCCGTCGTCGTTCGCACGTACGCAACCATCCGCCCGTCCGGCGAGACCTGGGGGTCCGTCACGCGCACGGCCGTGAGGAGGTCGTCGAGCGACATCGGGCGCCCGGAGGGCGGGGCGGCGGAAGCGGGCGAGGAGAAGAAAGAGATTCCTAGAAAGGTGAAGAGCGCCACGGCGCCGGCGCAGCGCGCGAAACGGACGGCGCGGCGCGCGGCCGCGAGAATGCCTTCTTCTCTCTTCTTACTCATTCTAAGAATCCTCTCTTCGTCTTCCGTCTCTTACTTCAACCCGAAAAAAAGCCGGCCGCGCGTGCGACCGGCTTCGAAGAATTCATGGTGAGCCGCGAGGGACTTGAACCCACAACCCACAGATTAAGAGTCTGTTGCTCTGCCAATTGAGCTAGCGGCCCGTGCGGCTCCGGGTGCGCACCGAAGCGGCCGCGCAATATACCTTCTCCGGGCGGGACCTTCAAGCGACCTAAGACGTTACGTGGATTTCAGGCAGGCACGCGGAGTTTGTCGTAAAGGAACTCAGGCGCGAAATCGGCGCCGTTTGGCCACGAGATTGTCCCCAGGTCCGGCGCGACAACGAAGCGGCGGAAGTACGCTGGATCGCGGAGGGGCTCGAATACCGGCCCGCGCAGGTCCGCTGAAAGGTCGACCTCGCCTTCGACTCCGTCCTCGAATCTCAGCCAGACCGTGTGATTCCGGATGTAACGGGCTTCTACGACATCAACCATCGACCTACTCCAACGGCTCGATCGCCTTGGGCTGGCGGCCCTCCTGCGCCAGCCGCCAATTCTCCGCCAGCTCCGCGCGATGCAAACTCCACCATTCCATCACATGCCCAAGCGCCCCTCCTACGCGATTTCTCCCATCCGGCTCTCTAACGCGGCTTCTTCCGGATGAGCTGCTTGATCTCGTTGTTGCCGAGGCCGGAGGAGGCCGCGATGATCAGCGCCGCGTTCCCGGTTCCGATGTCGGGAAGGACGCAGACGGACTTCACCATGCCGTCCGCTCCCGTGACGCCGCGGAAGAGGATCTGCGGCGGCCGGACGGTGGAGACGACACGCATGGACACGTGCGCGCCCGCGAGCGGCTTCTCGGTGAGCGACGTCGAAGCCTTCACCGTGATCGACACGGTTTCGCCGGAGATGAGCTCGCCGTCCGCCGTCAGCGCGATCTCGAGGTGCTCCGAGGCGGCCTCCGAAGCGAGATAGTCGACGATGACCTGATCGAGGGACCTCAGCGCGGCGCCGGACTTCGGCTTCGGAGGGGCCGCGGGCGCCGCAGCCTTCGCGGGAGGCGGAGCCGCCGGGGCACGCGTGGACGGCACCGCCGCCCGGCGCTCGGGAATCGCGCCGTGCGCGGCGCTCGCGGACGCCGCGACGGCGGGAGGCGCTGCGGCGGCGGCAGGGGGTGCCGCTGGGGCCGACGGGGGGGCCGGCACGAACACGGGGCTCGCCGTGCTCGTCACGACCCGCGTGGGCTTCCCGGCCGCCGGTCGATCGCCCGGAAGCGGTTCCCGCGGCGCCGCGAGGATCGCGCTCACGGCCGCGAGCGCCGCCGGGGAGATCTTCTCCGTGGAGGGAAGCGTGTCGTCCGCCCAGTCGGAGGGCGCCTCGCCGATCTTCCCCTTGTCGAGCCGGCCGCGGCGGACGGCCTCGATCACGCGGCGGTGCTGCAGGTCCATCATCTCGCGCAGCGCCTTCTCGTCCACGTGGTCGCCGCTGATGAGGTCCCGGTAGGGGCTCTTCTTCGACATCAGGATCTCGCCGCCCACGTAGACGAGCGACTCCACCACGGGATTCGCGAGGCCGCGATCCTCCGTCTGCACGTGGAACACCCTTGTTTCGTGCTTCACGTCCGTGTTGAAGCCCGTGATCACGGTGGTCGGAAATTCTAGCGGATCGAGGCTCTCTCCCGGCGGGAAAGACGCGGGGCCAGGAAACGCCCGGTGACGGACCCGGCGATTCCCGCGAGCTCCTCCGGCGTTCCGGCCGCGATGAGATCGCCTCCCCGCGCCCCGCCTTCCGGCCCGAGGTCGATCACGTGGTCCGCGGTCTTCACGACGTCGAGGTTGTGCTCGATGACGACCACGGTGTTGCCGCGGTCCACGAGGGCGTGCAGCACTTTGAGGAGCTTCTTCACGTCGTCGAAGTGGAGGCCCGTCGTGGGCTCGTCGAGGATGTAGAGCGTGCGGCCGGTCGCGCGGCGCGCCAGCTCGCGCGCGAGCTTGACGCGCTGGGCCTCGCCGCCCGAGAGCGTCGTCGCGCTCTGGCCGAGCCGGATGTATCCGAGGCCCACGTCGTTGAGGGTGTCCATGATCGTCCGGATCGCGGGCACGTTCGCGAAGACCTCGGCCGCCTGCTCGGCCGTGAGCGCGAGGATGTCGGCGATGTTCAGGCCCTTGAAGCGCACCTCGAGCGTCTCGCGGTTGTAGCGCTTGCCGCCGCACACGTCGCACGTGACGTAGATGTCGGGCAGGAAGTGCATCTCGATCGCGATCTGCCCGCCGCCGCCGCAGTTCTCGCAGCGGCCGCCCTTCACGTTGAACGAGAAGCGCCCCGGGCCGTAGCCGCGCATCCGCGCGTCCGGCACCTGCGCCATCAGCTCGCGGATCGGGTTGAAGACGTTCGTGTACGTGGCCGGGTTGCTCCGGGGCGTGCGCCCGATCGGCGACTGGTCGATGTCGATGACCTTGTCGAGATGCTCGAGCCCGTCGATCCTGCGGTGCGCGCCCGGCTTCTCGGTCGACTCGTAGAACGTGCGCGCCGCGGCCCGGTAGAGGATGTCGTTCACGAGCGTCGACTTTCCCGAGCCGGAGACGCCGGTCACCGCCGTGAAGATACCGAGAGGGAACTTGACGGTGATGTTCTTGAGGTTGTTCTCCGTGGCGCCGGCCACGGTCAGGGTCTTTCCCGTGCCGGCCCGCCGCCGCGCGGGGATCTCGATCGAGAGCTCGCCGGAGAGGTACTTCCCCGTGAGCGAGCGCGGGAACTTCACGAGCTCGTCCGCGTGCCCTTCCCCCACGATCTCCCCGCCGTGGATGCCGGCGCCCGGCCCGAGGTCCACGACGCGGTCCGCGAGGCGGATCGTCTCCTCGTCGTGCTCCACGACCACGACCGTGTTTCCGAGATCGCGCATCGCGACGAGCGTGTCGATGAGCTTGCGGTTGTCCTTCGCGTGGAGGCCGATGGACGGCTCGTCGAGGACGTAGAGGACGCCCATGAGCTTCGAGCCGATCTGCGTCGCGAGGCGGATGCGCTGCGCCTCGCCGCCCGAGAGCGTCGCGGACGCTGCGGCGAGCGAGAGATAGCCGATCCCGACGTCGTTCAGGAACCCGAGGCGGTCCCCGATCTCCTTCAGGATCTTGCCCGCGATCTCCAGTCTCGCGGGGCGACGGCTTCAGGGAGTCGAAGAACGCCTTCGCGTCCTCGAGCGTCAGCGCCGTGAGCGTGTCGATGGGGCGGCCGTCCACGAGAACGGAGAGCGCCTCGGGCTTCAGCCGTCGGCCCTTGCACGCCGGGCAGGGCGAGGCCGACATGTAGGCCTCGAGCTCTGGCGCGGGCCTCCTCGCTCTCGACCTCCTTGTACTTGCCCTCGAGGAGCGGCACGAGGCCCTTGAAGGCCGACGACCAGTTGTACTCGCCCTTCTCGGACTTCCACTTCCACTTGATCTCGCGCTCCCCCGAGCCGTGGAGGATCACGTTCTGCGACGTCCTTGGGAAGCTTCCGGAACGGCACGTCGAGGGAGAACTTCATCACCTTCGCGAGGTGCTCGATCTGGCGCAGCCGCCAGTTCGCCGAGCCCTGCCTTGTAGAGCGCGATCGCGCCTTCGCGGATGGACTTCGACGGGTCGGGAACGAGCCGCTCGGGGTCGACTTTCTGAACCGTTCCGAGGCCGCTGCACGAAGGGCACGCGCCGAACGGCGAGTTGAACGAGAAGAGGCGCGGCGTGATCTCGGTGAGCGACGTGCCGCAGTCGGGGCAGGCGTAGCTCGTCGAGAGCGTCTCGTCGGTCGTGGGCGAATCCGGCTTCGGCCCGAGCGTCGCGATCGTCACGAGCCCTTTTCCCACGCGCGTCGCGGTCTCGAGGGAGTCCGCGAGACGGCGGCGCGCCTCGTCGTCGCGCTTGACGACGAGCCGGTCCACGACGACCTCGATCGTGTGCTTCTTCTGCTTGTCGAGGTCCGGCGGGCTCTCGAGCTCCACCATCTTCCCGTTCACGCGCGCGCGGAGGAAGCCCTGCTTGACCATCTCCTCCATCTGCTTCCTGTACTCGCCCTTCTTGCCGCGCACGAACGGCGCGAGGACGAGAAAGCGCGTGTCCTCGGGCATCGCGAGGATGCGGTCCGTCATCTGCTGGATCGTCTGGGCCGCGATCTCGCGCCCGCAGGTCGGGCAGTGCGGCTTTCCGATGGACGCGTAGAGGAGACGGAGGTAGTCGTAGATCTCCGTGACCGTCCCGACCGTCGAACGCGGGTTCTTCGACGTCGTCTTCTGCTCGATGGAGATCGCGGGCGAGAGCCCCTCGATCGAGTCCACGTCCGGCTTCTCCATCTGCTCGAGGAACTGCCGCGCGTAGGCCGAGAGCGACTCCACGTACCGCCGCTGCCCTTCCGCGAACAGCGTGTCGAACGCGAGCGAGGACTTCCCCGAGCCCGATACGCCCGTCAGGACGACGAGCGCGTTGCGCGGAATCGTCAGGGAGAGGTTCTTGAGATTGTGCTCGCGGGCTCCGCGTATGACGATCGAGTCCATCGGGGCCGGGGATTATGGACCTTGAGTGGCTTCGTCAAGAGAAGGGATTTCCCCCTGGCCGGCGGGCCCGTTATGCTGTGCCCGATGAGCCCCGCCGAGATCCTCTTCGTCGTCCAGGATGCCCCCGAGGGGGGGTACGTCGCGCGGGCCGTCGGCGAAAGCATCGTCACGGAAGCAGACGATCTCGAGCAGTTGCACGAACGGGTACGAGACGCGGTACGGTGTCACTTCGAAGAAAACGCGGCGCCGTCCACCACATTACCGTTCCCGTGCATTCGCCCTTGAAGGTCGGCACGCTCGCGGCCATCCTCGACGAGGTTGCGAACCACGCCGAGCTCGATCGAGGGCAGCTACTGGACGTGCTGTTCGGCTGAACGCGCGCCGTCAACGCTGGCTCAGCCTGCTCGTCAAGCCTCTCAAGCTGCCCTTCAGTCCCCTTGCCCACAGCCTCATCGGATTCCGTCGCAGAAATTCCAGGACCGCAGGCGGATAGGCCCGCCACGGGACGGGATGCGGATCCGTGGCCTGGCTTCGCCCGTCCGTGAGATGGTCCCACTTCGCGACGCACCACCAGAGGGACACGTAGCCGGTGCGTTGCTTCACGAGCGCGAAGATCTCGTCCAGCGCCCGTGTCCATCCCGCCACGGTCTTCGCCTCCGCGTGCATCCGGCAGCCGGCCAGCTCGCGGTCGAGAAAGCGCATCTTCGACTGCGGGTACCGCGCGGCGAGGCGCAGCCAGTAGTCGTAGTCCAACGTGTGATGGAGCGACTCGTCGAACGGGCCGATCTCTTCCCAGACCTTCCGCCGGAAGAACGCCGCGGGCTGTGCGACGAAGCAGGCGTCCGCGATGCGCTCGATGGCATCAGGTCTCGCCAAGTAGGGCGAGACAGTGTTCCCGGCCTCGTCGATGTAGCTCGCGCGGCCCCACACGAACATCAGCTCCGGATCGGAGGCGAAAGTCTCGCCCACTGCCGTCGAGGCGCCCGGGCCGCAGCACGTCGTCGCTGTTCAGGTAGCCGAGGATTTCGCCGGTCGAGTTCGACAGGCCTCGGTTGATCGCGTCCGCCTGCCCGCGGTCCTTCTCCGAGACGAACGGTACGCGGTCCTCGAATTCGCGTAGCACCTCGAGCGTCCCGTCCGTCGAGCCGCCGTCCTGCACGCGATAGTCGAGATCCGGGTAGCCCTGCGAAAGGACGCTTTCGATCGTCGCGCGGATGAACTTCCCCTGGTTGAGGGAAGGAGTAACGAGCGAGATCTTCGGGAGGCCGAAGTTCATCGGGAGTCGTCCGAAGAGGATTTCTTAGAAGGGGAAGAGGGGAAGAGAAGGCGAATGCGAACGAAGTTGATGACAGAAGAACCAGGGTTCGCATCGCCAGCGAGAGCGGCCAGAGGAGCCTCGGGCCGTGCCTCTTCCAGATTTCCGCGTGCGCCGAGAGAGAGAGGTTGTGCTTGTCGATCCGCCAGCCAGCCGGCGTAATGCCTCAGCGCTCGGCGCGCCCGCGACGCGCGCGTCGTAGTCGCCCACTTCGTGAAAGAGCCGTGCCGCGGGCGCGACGACGACCGGAATCCCCGCGCGCCCGGCGCGCAGCGAGAAATCGAGGTCGCCCCACGCCATCGGAAAGCGCGCCGCGTCCGGCAGGCCGATGCGGTCGAAGACTTCGACCGGCACGTACGTCCCCATCCCGAAGAGCCAGTCTGCGGGAAACGGCTCCTTCGGCAGAGACTCGCTGGACGCGCCGTGGTGCAGCACGCGGATGCCGCGGCCCCACCACTCCACGGCACCGCCCGCCGACCAGACGCGTGCCGGTTCCTGCGCGTAGCAGATCGTGCTGCCCACGAGAGCGCCGGGGTTCTTCTCGACCGTCGCGAGGAGATGCGCGAAATAGTCCGGTGCGCACGTCACGTCCTGGTTGAAGAAAAGAACCGCGTCCTCGCCGGCCGCTCGCGCCCTTTCGATCCCGAGGACGATCCCGCCTGTCCACCAGGCTGGCTTTTCCGTCCGGATCACGTCGAGCCCCGGAAACTCGTTCTGGAGCGCGCTTCCTTCCGCCGTCCCCTCGTCGTCCACGAAGACGATGCGTTCCGCGCCCGCGGCTCTCAGGGATGCGATCGCCCGCCGCGAGGCGTCGACCCGCCGGAAGGCGGGGATGAGGACGGCCGGCGGCCTCAGGCGGCGTCCCCGTGCGCGTCGAGGTCGGCAAGCTCGGCCTCGACGATGAGCCGCACGAGTTCGTCGAACCCCGTCTTTGGCGCCCATCCCAGCTCGCGGCGCGCCTTCGAGGCATCGCCGCAGGTCTGCGTGATGTCCACGAGGCGCACGTACTCGGGGTCGAGGACGACGTGCTTGCGGTAGTCGAGCCCCACGACGCGGAATGCCGTCTCGCAGAACTCTCCGACCGAATGCGGGATGCCCGAGGCGAGAACGAAATCGTCGGGCTTCGGAGCCGAGGCGATCCGGCGCATGCCGTCCACGATGTCCACGGCATAGCTCCAGTCGCGCTTCGGCGTGAGGTTGCCGAGGTGAAGCTCGTTCTGGAGTCCTCGCGCGATGCGTGCGGCGCCGCGCGCGATCTTCCTCGTCACGTAGTTCTCGCCGCGGCGCGGGCTCTCGTGGTTGAAGAGGATTCCCGCGCACGCGAAGACGCCGTAGGCCTTCCGGTAGATGCGGACGAGGTTCAGGGCATAGACCTTCGCCGCCGCGTACGGATTGACGGGGTTCATCGGCGTCGTTTCGTTCTGCGGCGATTCTTTCGCCTCGCCGAAGATCTCGCTGGTGGCCGCGAGAAAGAGGCGCGCGTCCGGCACCACGTGGCGCATGGACTCGAGGAGGCGCAGCGTCCCGAGGCCCGTCGAATCCGCCGTGTATTCGGGCAGGTCGAAGGAGATCTTGACGTGGCTCTGCCCCGCCAGGTGGTAGATCACGTCCGGCTTCACGCTTCGCAACACGGAGACGAGGCTGCTCGTGTCCGACAGGTCGGCGTAATGCAGCTTCAGGCGGCCCTTGGATCGTGCCTCTACGAGAGCCGGCACGGAATCGATTCGCGTCCGCTGCAGGAGGCTCGACTGCCGGACGAGCCCGTCCACTTCGTCGCCGCTCGCGAGGTGCGATTCCGCGAGATACGAGCCGTCCTGGCCCGTGATGCCCGTGATGAGGATGCGCGCCATGCGCTCCAGTTTGTGGGAAAGTAGAAGGATGTCAAAGGGACGAAGGCTGCGGGTCTTCGTCGACCTCGCGCCCCTGTCGCCGGACGGCGGCAATGGCGGGGCCCGCCTTTTCACGCTGGACCTCCTTTCCGTTCTCCTCGCCCGGGCGGGTGCTCACGAATACCACCTGCTCGTGAAGCCGGAAGCCGAGGCCACGGTCTCCCCGCTCCTCGCGAAGGGCGCCGTCCGGCACCGCCTCGGCCGCGGCCTCGACGTCGAGGAGCCGCGCAAGATCCTCCGCACGCGCCGGCGCCTGCACGGATTCTTCCAGCCGCTTCTCGAACTGGCGGCGCCCGATCGGACGTCGCTGAAACGCCTCGGCGCGGACGTGCTCTTCAGCCCGCTCGGGACGGCGGCCTTTCACGAGACGGCCCTTCCCCACGTCGTCGTCGCCTACGATTTCCAGGACCTCGTCTACCCGCAGTTCTTCGACGCCGACGAGAGGCGTCGTCGCATCGAGTTCCGCGGCGACCTCAGGCGCGCGGACCGCGTCGTGGCGATCTCCGAAGCCACGAAAGCGATGGCCGTCGAGCGCGTTCACGTGAAGAGGGGTCGCCTCACGGTGCTGCCCCCGATCGCGAGAGGGCTTCGAGCGGCTCTCGATCCGCGCGCGGCGTTGAATCGCCTCGACGACCTCGACCTTCACCGTGCGGAGTTCGCCGTGTATCCGGCGAACTTCTGGCCGCACAAGAACCACGAGCGGCTTCTCTCGGCGACAGCGCGCATCGTGCGCGAGGAGCCGGAGTTCCTCCTCGTCCTCTGCGGCGCGCTCGACGAGAACCGCGAGAAGCTGCGCGGCCGGATCGAATCGCTCGGACTCGAGTCGAACGTCCGTCTCCTTCCCTACCTCGAGGATGCCGAGACCACGGCGCTCCTCGAAGGGGCACAGTTCCTCGTCTTCCCGTCGCTCTTCGAAGGGTTCGGTCTGCCGGTGCTCGAGGCCATGGCGCTCGGGACGCCGGTGGCGTGCTCGGATCTCCCGGCACTCCTCGAGCTCGCGCGCGACGCCGCGCTCTTCTTCGACGCCGACGACGAACACGGGCTCGCGGCCACGATGCTGCGTCTCTGGCGGGAGGACGAGACCCGCGACAGGCTCGCCCGGATCGGCCGCGCCCGCGCGGCTGCGTACGCGGCGATCGACGTGGCCGGCGCGTACCACGAGCTGCTGGGCTCGATCGGGGAGTGAAAGCGCAGCAGATGTGCGATATACTGAAATTTGGAAATTCGGCCAAAGCCGGAAACAGGGCTCAAATGACTGAAACCGAATCGCTGACCAGACTCCTTCGTCCGCGGGCGCGAGGGCAGATCACGCTGCCAGCCGCGTTCCGGCGCCGGCTCAGGATCGGCGAGAACACGATTCTGAAGGTCACCCTTACGGGGCAAGAGATCAAGATCCTGCCTCTCCAGGCGGACGTCCGCGATCAGGCGCTCCGCGATTACGGCGAGGACGAGATCAAGCGATTCCTGAAGGAGGACCGTCTTGACGCCCGAACCGCAAAGAAGGTGAGACGTCTTCTGGGCAAGCGGGAGTGACGACGCCGCCTCGGCTGTTCTTCGACGCCAGTATCCTCGTTGCCGCGGCGGGTTCCTCAACAGGCGCCTCGGCTCTGGTCGTCGAAACCTGCCACCGGGGGTTGACTCACGCCGTCGCGAGTCGGGTCGTGCTTCTCGAGGCGGAGCGAAACATCCGGAACAAGATGGGGGAAGCCCCGCTCCTCCGCTTCTACGAGGCCCTGGGCCTTCTCGACCTCGAGGTCGTTCCCGATCCAACTTCGAGGGAGATCGAAGCGCAGACAGGAATAATCCACGCGAAGGACGCCCACGTGCTCGCCGCTGCTTCGAGGGCGGGCGTCGACTTCCTGCTCACTCTCGACCGAAAGCACTTCATGACCCGCGCAGTGCTCGAGGCAGGATTGAGCTTCGTGATTCTCACGCCGGGCGATTTCCTTCGCCGACTGGCGCAATGAAACTCCTGACACCACAACGAGCTGCTGGGATCGCTTGGGGATTGAGCCTCCTCGACGAATCGTCAGGCTCTGAAGCCCCGACGAGCAGCGGGCAGAAGGCCGAACCCCAGCAACTTCGCGTTCTTCCTCAGGCGCTCGTCGAGAGTGAGGAAAACCAGGCCAGGAGCCGAGGACCGCGCCGAGAGGGCGCTTGCCAGATGCAGTGCGTCCAGCGTGCGCAATGGCTCGCTGGGGAACGTCCTCTTCGCCCTGTCGAGGATTTCGGAGTCCAGCCGGATCACGCTCCACCTCGAAACAGCGGACCGTAGCCAACCTTGCCGGTCCGACACCGCGGCTTCCCCGATTTCCTTCAGCGAAAAAGCTCGCGCGAGGACGCGTTCACACTCGACGAGCGTCAGCTCCGAGGTCACCACGACTTCGGCTGCCGCAAGAGGGTTACCGACATCAGATGCCCTGGCCTCACCCAACCACCACGCGACCACCGCACTGGTTTCCGCGTAGAGGTTCAGCGGTCACCCCTGTCCTCGTCCAAGAGATCCAGGGCCGAACGTCCTCGAATGAGCCGCGGAAACTTCGGGTAGACGGCCGGATCGTTGAGGCCGGCATGGACCAGAAGGCCTCGCCTATGAAGGTCCGCGACGATCGGATTTGAATGGGCCGCAGGGCGGATCTTGTCCGCGCCTCGCAGCTCCGCCACGACCTCGCCTCGCTCGGTGAGAAGAATGTCCTCCCCGCGCCGAGCCATTCGGACGTACTCGCTCAGACGGTCCTTGAATTCGCGGATTCCGACGACTTTCATACATCGATTGTAGCCTCACGTGGCTACATTCGGCTAGTACGGCCACTTGACCGTCCGCTTCGACGCGAGTATTCTTTACGTAAAGAGTAAAGAATGAAAAAAACCAGCCGACTTTCCAGCAAGGGTCAGGTCACCATCCCCCGCGAAATTCGGGCGGCGCTTCATCTCGAGGCCGGAGATCTCGTCGCCTACGACGTCAAGGACGACAAGGCGATCCTCAGGCGCGCCGAGCCGTTCGATGCTGCCTACCACTCGGCGGTTTCAGAAACCCTCGAAGAGTGGGGCTCGATCGACGACGACAAGGCCTTCCGTGATCTGTGAGCCGTGGGACGTCACCGTCGTCCCGTTTCCGTTCAGCGAGCGGCCGGGCAGCAAGCGCCGGCCGGCGCTCGTCCTGAGCCGCCGAGCGTTCAATTCGGCGGGTTACACCGTGCTCGCCATGATCACGACCCACGCCCATCGGGCGTGGCCGGGAGACGTCGACATCCAGGGGCTCGAACCGGCCGGACTTCCGCTCCCTTGCATCGTGAGGATGAAGGTCTTCACGCTCGATAACAGGCTGCTCCTACGACGCATCGGATCGCTGGCTCCCGCCGATCGACGGAAGGTCGCCGGCGCGTTGAAGTCCCACCTCGTGTAGCGTTTCCGCGTAGAGTTTCAGCGGTCGCTCCGCTCTAACGGAATCACTTGGCGCGCCATCTCGGCGCAGAACCGGGCATCGGATAGGGCCTGCGCGGCCTGCTCCCGCGTGTACTGCTCGGTCGGAAGGAAATCGGCCTCGCCGTAGAACGCGAGCTCCCGCTCCTTTCGAAGCCACGACGAGATCGACGCCAGGCGCCGCACGTGAGGACGTACGTGCTCGGGAAGACGGCTCTCGCTGGCGATGAGGAGATCTCCCACGTCGTGCCACTTCGGTGGCTCGACGCCGACCTGCCGGAGGATGGCCTTGAGCATCAGCTCGACGGCCTCCTGCGCCTCGCGCACCACATCCGAAAAGGCTCCCCTCGAAAGAAAGAGCTCGAGAACTTCGAGCCGAACAAGGGCCTTCAGGAGATAGCTCTGTGCGAGAGACGTTGCCGTCAAAACAGCACGATCTCGTCGCCCGGCTTGAAGTCGGGCTTCAGATCCCAGTACCAGGCGTCGTCTTTCCAGATACGCTTCGAGCCCAGTTTGTCGAGGCGTTCCTTCAAAGCCGCCAGCTCGCTCGCGAAGAAGCCGCCACGGTCGTACAGAAGCCGGCCGTCGTCGAGCATGTCGAGGAATAGGGGGCTTCCCCGCCGCACCTCGGTGGGCGTTTTGAAAATCGGCGACAACCTGTGCGCAGAGTTCGCCGGCCCCTCAGAGACGACCGATCGCTCGATCGCGTCGAATTCCCGCACGCGCGGGATTCGTCCGTCCGGAAGCGGGTCGGCCACGACGAGAAGGTCGATGTCCGAGTCGGGCCTCGGCGTTCCCCGACCTACCGATCCGAAGACGACGAGCGAGACGAGGCGATCACCATAGAAGCTCTGGCATGCGCCCAGCAGCCGCCCCAGTAAATGCTCGATCTCGGGAATGCCGGCCACCATCTTCCGATTATCCTCTCGACGCTTGCCTGCTGTCTCTTTGCAAGGCACCGCCCTCACGTACACTTCTTTACGCTCGTGCTCCGGCGCTTTCTGCTTCGCTCGCTCGTCCTGGCCGGGATCCTCCTGGCCTGCTTCGCGCACCTCGTCTGGAACGGCTGGCACGCGAAGAAGATCGTCGCGGAGAACTTGCCACATCCCTCGCTTTCATCCGGCAAGCGCGAGGTCGACCTCCTGCATCCCACCGCGAGCTTCGGACATGTCTATGACCTATCGTTCAGGTGGCCCGAGGACAAGCCATGGAGCGTCCCGGACGGCTCGCACCTCCAGATCCAACTCGCCTCGAACGGCCGCACCCGCCTCCTCGTGGTACGGAGCGGCCACCCGAACAACGACGTCTCGTTGTGGGACGTCCTGCGAGGACGGGAGCGGCTCCAGATCGTCGCCGACCGCGAGTGGGTGGACATCGGCCCCTTCCCCACATCGGGCGTGCAGATCGACGTCCAGATTTACGGTGTACTTCCAGGCCTATTCGGGTTCGCAGAGCAGAACCAGCCCGGCACCGCGCACTTTTCCGCATTCCGCATTCGGCGACCGGACTCACCGCTCGCGCGGCCTTCACGCACGATCGTCCGTTACCGGTTCCTGCTCGAAGCAGCCGGTCCCGGCAGGCGAAACGTTCGCGCGGTTCTTCTTTTTCATCTCGTGCAGCCGGGTGCTGCAGGTGACGGCAGTCGTCGCGCTCGGGCTTCTTTTCACGGGCTGGTGGTGGCTCTGGGAAAAGCGCTACGCGCGCGCGATCGCCGCGCCTCGTCCCAGCCGTCACGCTGCTCCACGTCGTGCTGCTCGCCGCCCTTCCAAGGAGCGGACGCCGTCAACTCACGTCGGAACCGTGGAAGCGGTCATGTTGAACCCGGCGCTCTTCGGCGGCCCGTGGGCTTACCCGAAGTCTCTCGCGACCGTCTACGACGCGATCGGCTACGACAGCTGCGTGCGCTATCCCGACGTTCCCGTTTCCTCTGACGACCCCCGTCTTCGGGACGCGCGCCCGCGTGGTGCTTGACGTCGCACCGCCGCTCGACGCGAGGCCCGACGAGGCGGTCTCGAAGTACCTCGACGCCGGAGTCCTCGACGCCCGGCGCACGCGCGCCTCTCTATTACAACCTTCCGGCTCATTCGGGCCCTCTGGCTCGAACACATGAGCGTCCTCGACCGGCTCGAGGCGTACGTCGTCTCTCGGCCGTCGTCGTCGCTGTCCTTTTCTTCTGGCGGAGGGCTCTTCCTCCTCGCGCCTCCGGCCTCGGTCCCGTTCGTTCAAATTCTCTACGGCCTCGTCGCGCTGGTCCCCTATTCCGTCGGCGTCGTCGCGAGCTGCTCGAACTACTCGCTCGCGATCGGGATCGGCCAGCTTCCTCGCGGCGTGCCTCGTCGCGCGGAGTGCTGGCGATCGCACCGCGAGTCGGCTCTTGGCCGGGCTCTTTTCGCCGCTGTCAGCCTCGTCGGAATCGGCGTTTGGGACGACTTCGTCTTTTTCGCCGTTCCGGCCCTCGCCGTCTTGACCGTCGTCGCCTCGGGGGCCGCCTTTCGTCTTCCCGCCGGGGCGGCCCGACGATTCTCCACGCTCGCCATGATCGTCGGCGGCGGTCTCGGAACCGGCGGCTTCGTCTTCGCGCTCGCAACGGGCCGTGTCCGGCGAGCAATCCCCAGCCTCGGCGCGCGGCTTCCGGCGGGACTCGGCCGCTTTGAGGATCCCTCGTTCTGGCTCCTCCTCGCGGCCGCCGCGGCTCCCTTCGTCACCGCCCTCGTGCTGGCTCTCGC
>CAVRAY010000002.1:0-871796 GCA_963719225.1 Thermoanaerobaculia bacterium
CGCCCGTGGGCTCTCTACACTTCTTAGGAGCACTTCATGCGTCCTGACAGTCGTTTGACTCGTTGGATCCTGCCGAGCCTCCTCGGAGTCGCGGTCACATGGTCCGTCCAGGCCATCACACTTCCGCCCGGCTTCGGCGATGCCCTCGTCGCCACGGTGAGCGCGCCGACGGCCCTCGCCTTCACGCCCGACGGACGGCTCCTGATCACGACGCAGGGCGGAACGCTGCGGGTCGTGCAGGGCGGCGTGCTCCTCGGCGACGCCCGCCCTGTCCCTCGGGTCGGCGGTCTGCTCGAACGGCGAGCGCGGGCTCCTCGGCGTCGCGGTGGACCCGCAGTTCGCGACGAACCATTTCGTCTACCTCTTCTACACGTTCAACAAGAACGCGGCGGGCTGTCCGACGCTCAACACGACGAGCCCCGTGGAAAGGATCTCGCGCTTCACGCTGGACGTTCCCACCGCGAACGTGATCAATCCGGCGACGGAGCTCGTTCTCCTGGACAACGTCCTGAACTTCGCGGGGAACCACAACGGCGGGCAGCTGCGGGTCGGGCCCGACGGCTTTCTCTACGCGGGCATCGGCGACGGCGGGTGCGACTACGCGGGCGACAGCGGCTGCGCGGGCGCGAACGACGCGTCGCGCGACCGGAACATCCTGAACGGAAAGATCCTCCGCATCGCGCGGGACGGCTCCGTGCCCGCCCACGAATCCGTTTCTGGGCGCGGGTA
The DNA here is from genome assembly GCA_963719225.1 of Thermoanaerobaculia bacterium. Classification (GTDB taxonomy): domain Bacteria; phylum Acidobacteriota; class Thermoanaerobaculia; order UBA5066; family UBA5066; genus Fen-183. The sequence goes on from CAVRAY010000002.1 coordinate 730, forward strand.
CGGCGCGATGCAACACGGGTCCGTCGGCGCCGGGCACGATCTGCCAGGAGACCTTCCTCTGGGGCCTCCGCAACCCGTTCCGGTTCGCGTTCCGCCCGACCGACAGCGCGCTCTTCGTGAACGACGTCGGGCAGGGCGCTTACGAGGAGATCGATCTCTCGCAGGCGGGCGGCGACTACGGCTGGCCGTGCCGCGAGGGCGCGCACACGGCGCTCACCACGAACCATTGCAGCCCGACGCCCCCGAACATGATCGACCCGTTCTTCGAGTACCTTCACGGCACGATCCCGGGCACGTCCACGACGGGCTGCGGGTCGATCACGGGAGGGGCCTGGGTGCCCGCGGGGATCTGGCCGTCCGCTTACGACGGGACGTACCTCTTCGCGGACTTCAACTGCGGCGCCATCGCGCGCCTCACGCCCGGCGCCCCGTCGACGGCCGCCGATTTCGCGACGGGGCTCGGGGCCTCGACCGTCGTCGAGCTGCTCTTCGGCCCGTCACCCATCGGGACCTCGCTCTACTACACGACGTACGCCGCCGGCGGACAGGTGCGCCGGATCGACTTCGCGCGCCGCCGCCGCCCGCCGCGACGTTCCGGGCGCTGACGCCGTGCCGCGCAATCGACACGCGCGGCGCCACGGGGCCCACGGGCGGGCCGGCCCTCCAGGCGAACGGCACGCGCACGCTTTCCGATCGCGGGCGCGTGCGGCGTTCCCCCGGCCGCCGTTGCCGTGGCCGCGAACGTGACGGTGACGGGCTCGAGCGTCGCGGGGGCCGTGCGGATCGGTCCCGCCGGAACGACGCCGTCACTCGACACGTTACCGTTCCACGCGGGCGCGACGCGCGCCGACAACGCCGTCCTCGGCCTCTTCGGAACGCCCGCCGGCAGCGTGACGGTCGTCTCTGGGTTCGCTTCCGGGACCGTGCACCTCATCGTCGACGTGACGGGTTACTGGCAGTAGGTCAGCGCAGCTAGCCCCGTAGGCACCGTAATGCCTCGGCCAGGACGCGCCACACCGTTTCGAGAGCCTCGCGAACAGCGGCGAAGCTGCTCGTACAGGCCTGGTGGTGGCGGTCGTCGGCGGATGGGTGGGCGCAGCAGCGCTAAGCCCCAACCCGCTCGATTTCGCGGACCAGAGAGGGCAGGTCAGACGTTACGACGGTCCAGACAATGTCGTGATCGACCGAAGCGTAGCCGTGAACCAGGCGATTCCGCATTCCTATGATCTCGAACCAGGGAACCCCCGGAAGAATCTCCCGCGCGGCCGGAGATACCTTGGAGGCCGCTTCACCAACGACTTCGATGAATCGTTCGAGGGCCGCGGCAAGAACATGGTCGACTTCGAGGTCCTCGCGGCGCCTGCCGGCGACGGCGGCGATGGCCCGTCTCGCGTGATCGACCATGTCCTTGAGGAGAATCTCGTCCTCAGGCCGCTTCATAAAGCGGAACGGCCTCCTGAACGACCCGTGGCCGGAAGTGTGGGCTGAGGAAGCCGGCCGTTACCAGATCGACCCTTCGGCCGAACAGATTCGACAGCTCAGCCTGGAGTGTGATGAATCGAAGACCGACGGCGATCCCGGGCTCGAACTCGACAAGGATGTCGAGATCGCTCTCTCGCCCCAGCGCGCCACAGAGTGCCGACCCGAACACGGCGAGTCGACGGACGTCGTAACGGCGGCAGAGACCGCGCAGGGCCGGCCGATCGAAGGAGAGGCCGAGGGGACTTTCCACAAAATCATGCTAGCACTCAACGTGGCGAAGGAGCATCAGTCCGCTGAGCTGACCGAGCGTGATCGACCATATCTCTGAGGAGGATCTGGTCCTCAGACCACTTCATGAAGCGGAACGGCCTCCTGGTCGCCGCGTGGGGCCACCGCCTCGACGCCGATTCGACCGAAGGCGTCAGGGAAGGATAACGAGCCTCCGCCCGCCCTTCAGGCGATAGATGGTGAAGTCGCGGCGGTCGACGGTGAAGACGGTTCGAAGCCCGTCGCGCTCGGCGACGCGAACCAGGGCGGCGTCGGCAAGGTCCATCGGCAGATCGCCGTACTTCTCCATCAGTTCGTTTATCTGATCCACTCGCGCTCGGGCTCGGGTAGATCGCGCTCGAGGCTCGCGATTGCGGCGACGCACTTTCGGATGGCGCTGACTTTCGCGAGGACAATGTCCTCGTCGGCGCGCACGCTCATCCGGCGGCGGCGGCCTGCATGGTTTCCTCGACGGGCCGGCGACTGATCTTCCAGTCGAAGTAGATGGCGAGGGTATACATGGCGAACTCCTGCAGGGCGTGGGAGTCCGTCACGAGGAAGGGGCGCCCGGTCTTGAGGACCTGCATCCGGACGATCGGGTCCGCGGCGTCGAGATCGACAAGGTCGACAGGCCGGCCGGCCGCCCCCTCGAGCGCGGCGCGGTGTGCGAGCTTATCGTCGAACGTCAAGGCGCGTCCGAACGAGGCCGCGACGAAGCGCACGGCATCGGCCGCAGGTACGTCAAGATCAAGCGCTTCCTCGACTAGAGGTACGGTCCATCCGCGCTTCGTCGTGTGCGTGAGTCCGGGCTCGAGCCACGACCTTCAATCTCGGCGCATCTATCGGGTTCTTCCCGACGCCTCGGCGGCGCGAAGCAAGTTCATCCGAGTCATCGACGACTCGGGTGAGGACTACTTGTACCCCGCGCGTCTCTTCCTTCCTCTGCAGGTCTCTTCCGCCATTCGCGAAGCGCTTCGTTCGCCAGCTGTCGCGAGCATCTGACCAGCGAGCCGAGCCGGGGGCGAGGTTCTCGTACGTTCCGCCTCCGGCGACCTCGACGCGACACTGCCAATAACGATGAACCGGACCTTGTCTTTCTGAAGCGCCCGCAGGAGTCCCGGGAAGTCTGTCATCCGCCAAAGGTGGCGCGGCCGGCCCGCCTGAGCTCCTCCGCGAACTCCTGCAGCCTCATCAGCTTGACCAGCCTCTCCTCGACGGTCAGCTTGAAGTTCTCGCGGATGAGCGTGCGGTCGACGTCTTTCTTCAGCTCCTCGACGAGGCGGTCTACCTCGTCCGGGGAGAGAGGCGGAGCGTCGGGAACGGGCCTCATGGATCTAGCTTACGCCGGCACCGCTCGTTCACGCGTCTCACCACACCACGCGGACGGCATATCGGGCGATCTGCTCGTCGCCGCTCACGAGAACGAGATCCTCGGCCTGGGCCTGGGCGACGAGGATCCTGTCGAACGGATCACCGTGATGATCGGGCAACGTCGAGACGCGCAGCGCGTGGCGGAGGTGAACCGGAAGAACCTGAAATCCGTTGACCGCGAGGTGCTCGGTCACGAATTCTTCGAGGTTCTCTGCCAGCCGCAGCCGGCCGATGCTCGTCTTGATCGCGAGCTCCCAGGCGCTCGCGGCGCTCAGGAAGACCTCGTTGCGCCCTCCGGAGATCAGTTTCCGCGCTTTCGGCGGCAGTCTCGGATCGTCGCCGATCCACCAGAGGAACGCGTGCGTGTCGAGAAGCAGCCTCACGACCCGAAGGAGCGTCGGAGCCTGGCCGGGAGCGGGGCGTCGAAGTTCTTCTCAATGGTGAACCGGCCGCGCGCGCTTCCGGGTTCCCGGCGTGCGGCGTTTTCCGAAAACGGCACGAGGCGCGCAACAGGGCGGCCCGCCTTTCCGATCACGATCTCCTCCCCCTGGCTCAAGCGGACGAGGAGCTTCGAGAAATGGGTCTTCGCCTCGTGGACGTTCACGACTTTCGCCACGGCCGGGAGTGTGGACTAAGTGATGGACTAAGTCAAGGCGAGGATCTTCTCCAGAAGGTCTCCCACACCAAGCTCGTGTGACTGCCGGCGGAGGTAATCGAGGTCGAGCGACTTGCGGTTGGCGGCAAGGACGGCCGCCGCATCGCGGAGCTGGCGGTCGGAACCTCCGCGCCGGGACCAATCCAGCTTCGACAGGATGGAGCCTTCCGGCGAAATCACGTGGACGTCGAGCCCGAAGAGTCGCGCCGGGCGCCGACGCTCGAATTCGGTCCGGTCGAACTCGCGATGGCCGACGAAAATGATGTCTGCCTTCCAACCGGATCGAGGGTCGATGACGTTGAACATGCCTCGCGCCGCGAGCGCCTCTCGCACCTCATCGCGGCTGACGTAGAAGGTGCCGGAAAGAGATTCGGCGAAGGCCTCTATCTGGTCGGGCGTCGGATCCACGACGATGTCGAGGTCGTTCGTGGCCCGAGGCTCGCCGTAGTAAGACGATGCCGCCGAGCCGGTCAGCATCCACGGCACGCCGGCGCTGCGGAGCTTCGCGGCGAGAAGCTCGAGAAATGCCGCCGGCGCGATCACGGTCTTTCGTCGACGCCGGGGAAGGCTTTCCGGAAGAGCTCCTCGCCGTAGATTTGCCGGAAGAGAGCGCGGTCGACCTCGAGGTCGTTATAGCCCGGGTGACGGGCTTGAATGCCTTCGCGGGCGACGGATCGCACGAACTCCGAGGCCTCGAAGGCCGCCCGGAGACGGCCTTCCGGGCCCAGCGCTTCGTGAGCCGCGCGAGTGAGCTCCCAGGCGCTCCGGGAAGTGTCGGCCGGTCGGGATCCCGACATCCTCCCCAGCTTACGCCGGGCTTCCCCCCTGCGCCCACGCGTGGTACGCGGCGCAGACCGACTCGGCCGGGCCGTCCTGGACGACCTGGCCCTCGGAGATCCAGATCGCGCGTTGGCAGGACTCGACGACGTCCGGGAGGTTGTGCGAGACGAGGAGAAACGTGCGCCCGTCCTCGCGCAGCGAAGCCATTCGGTCGCGGCACTTCGCGCGGAAGCGCTCGTCTCCCACGGCGAGGGCTTCGTCCACCAGGAGGATGTCGGGGTCGACGTCCGTCGCGACGGAGAAGGCGAGGCGCGCGGCCATGCCCGTGGAATAGGTCCTGATCGGAGCGTCGAGGAACTCCTCGAGCTCGGCAAAGCCCGCGATCCTCTCCATCCGCTCGAGCATCTGCTCCCGCGAGAAGCCCATGAGCGCGCCCTGGAGGACGACGTTCTCGCGGCCCGTGAGCTCGCCGTGGAAGCCGAGGCCCAGCTCGAGGAGAGGCGCGACGCGCCCGCGCACGACGAGGCGGCCTTCCGTCGGCCGGAGCACGCGCGCGACGAGGCGGAAGAGGCTGCTCTTGCCCGCGCCGTTCGCTCCGATGACGCCGATGCGCTCGCCCCGGGCGACCGTCATGTTGACGTCGCGCAGCGCCACGAGAGTGTTGTGCTCCATGCGGCCCCGGAGCTTCCGGAGCGCGTATTCCTTGAAGGTGACGACGACCTCGCGCGGGATGCGGTAGCGCAAGGTAACGTGGTCGAGGAACACCGCCGGCTCCGTCGCCAGCGCGGCGGCGACGGCAGCCGCATCAGTGACGGGTGCCATAGTCCTCGATCTTCCAGGCGTAGAAGAGCCATCCGAAGACGAGCGAAAGGACGCCCGCAAGGAGCGAGAAGGCGAGGGTATTCGGCCCGGGCAGCCAGCCGTCGTAGATGGGCGCGCGGAACATCTCGACGAGATACGTCATCGGGTTGAGGCGGACGACGAGCCGGTATTTCGGCGAGAGGATCGCCGGGGTGTAGACGATGGGGGTCAGGAAGAACCACGTCGAGAGGAGGACGAGGTACGTCTCTTTCACGTCCACGAAGCGCGAGGCCATCGTGAAAATCACGAGGCCGACCCCCGACGTGAAGAGGATGCCGGCCACGATCGAAACGGGCAGGAAGAGCCAGGTCGCGTGGATCGGATGGCCCGTGGCCGCGATGATGAGGAAGAGCGGCACGAGGGTGTAGAGGAGGTTCACGAGCGCCCCGCCCACCGCCGCGGCCACGAAGACCGAGCGCGGGACGTAGACGCGTCGCGCGATCTCGGACGCGTCCGACGTGAGCGAGGCCGCGTGCGAGGTGGCCTGGGCGAAGAACGTCCAGAAGACGGATCCCGCGAGGAAGTACGCGGGATAGTTCGCGATCTGCTGCTTGAGAAGAGCCGAGAACGCGATGGTGAGCGCCACCATGGAGAGGAGCGGGCTCAGCATGCTCCACGCGACGCCGAGTACCGACCGCTTGTAGCGCACCTTCAGGTCGCGTTGGACGAGCTCGCCCACGAGGTGCCGATACTCCCAGAGGGCCTTCGCCTCCTCGATGAACAGGAAGCCGCGCCGGGCGGTGTCGTAGACGGGGGGCGCCGAGCTCACGCCGACCATCTTAGGGCGTGTGCCCGCGCGAACCGCCACTTGCGGGGTTTACACTCGCTTCGTGACCGTCTACTGGATCCGCACGGACGATGACCGCGCCGATCATGTGCTCGAAGCCATTGAGCACCAGCTGACCGAGGGTGACGTCGGAGATCCGGCGCTGGCGGAGAGCCTGAGAATCGTACGCGAAGAATGGGATGTGGATCCGGACGAGGTGCTCGAGTCCAAGCGCCCGTTTTTCGCCCCGCTCATCGTCGCTTTCCGGCGTCAGATCCAGCGCCTTCTCTGGTGGTATGGACTTCCCCAGTGGGGCAGAGTCCACCAGTACCGGCATGCCACGTCGCGCGTCGTCGAGGCCCTCCTCGCCGAGCAGGGGGCGCTCCGCAGGCGCATCGCGGCGCTCGAGTCCGAACGCGCCGGGAAGGGCTCGCAGGGAGCGCTGCCCGCCCCGTGAACGGTCCTCTCCGCGCTGTCTGGCAGTCCCGCTGGGGCCTGCCGATCGGCTACGCGATCCACTCGGAGGAGCTCGCGCTCGCGCTGCTCGAGCGTGGAGTGGACCTCACTTTCCGCAACACTCCCTGGCCCCGACAGCGGCGGATCGCGAACGAGAGACTGCGCAGGGTCGCCGACCGCCCTCCCTTCATCGACGCCCCTCAGATCAGCTACGAGCAGGCAGATCTCTTCTACCTGGACCATCCCCACACGAAGATCGGATACACGATGCTGGAGGTCGACGGCCTGCCGGCGGATTGGGTCTTGGCCTGCAACCGCATGGACGAGATCTGGGTGCCGACACACTGGGGACGTGAGCGGTTCGCGGAGAGCGGGGTGAAACGCCCGATCAAGGTGATGCCGCTCGGATACGACCCGCGAATCTTCCACTCCGATGGTCTGCCCGCCCGTCCCGACGGCCGCTTCACGTTTCTCTCGGTCTTCGAATGGGGCGAGAGAAAAGCGCCCGATCTCCTCCTGAGATCCTTCTGCCGCGCCTTCACCCGGAAAGACGACGTCCTCCTCGTCCTGCGCGTCAACAACTTCGATGGCCACGTCGACGTGGCCGAGCAGATCGAAGCGATGCGTCTCCCGGAAGAGTCGCCTCCGATCGCTCTTCTGTACAACACGCACATCAGGCGGCCCGACCTCGGGAAGCTCTACCGGAGCGCGGATTGCTTCGTCCTCCCCACGCGTGGCGAGGGATGGGGGATGCCGATCCTGGAGGCGATGGCATGTGGCGTGCCGGTGATCGCAACGGCCTGGAGCGGGCCGACGGAGTTCCTGACCGAACGCGTCGGCTACCCGCTGCGATCACGCGGCCTCGTGAAGGCCGAGGCGAAGTGCCCGTATTACGAAGGCCTCCGGTGGGCCGATCCCGATCCCGACCAGCTCGTCGAGCTCCTTCGCGAGGTTCGCTCGCATCCGGAGGAGGCGCGGCGCCGCGGCGCCTGCGCGACCGAGGAGGCGGCTTCACGCTGGACATGGGAGGCGGCTGCGCGCCGGATCGAGGAGCGTCTGCGGGAGATCGGCGCGTAGCACGACGTGGGCGGCGGATGCGTCCGCTCCATCTATACTCTCGCGATGTCCGTGCGGGTCCCCGACGACGCTTGGGTTTCGGCTCGCGTCGAGGAGGCTCGGCACGAGAAAGAGCTCGCCCTCGCGGCCCTCACCCGGCTCGAGGACGAGGTTCGTCGCCTGACGTACAGGGTCGCGGAGCTCGAGGCCGGCCGCGTCGCACTAAAGAACCGCACCGAGGAAGCCGAGGCTTACGTCGCGGCCGTCAGGTACTCGCTCCCATGGCGGATCATCCAGTCGTTCCGGGGTCTCGTGGGCCGGCGCTGGTGAGCGAGGGCGCCGAGCTCGAGCTGCGGAAGGAGGCCGAGGAGCTGCGCGCCCTCGTGCGGGCGCTCTCGGCGCGCCTCGTGGCGCTCGAAGCGGTGCTCCCTCTCGAGGCCGCGCTCGCTTTGGCACGCGGCTCGGACGCTGCCGCCGAGCCGCCTCTCGCGCTCGAAAACTGGCATGAGACGACCGAGCTGACGCGCGCCGACGTCGCGACCGAGATGGCGCTTCTCTGGAAGCGGCTGCCGCGGCGGGAGCGTGCGTGACACCGCGGCGCGTCACCATCGTCGTCCTCTGCTGGAACCGCTGGGAGCTGACGCAGAGGTGTCTCGAGACTCTGAGGGAAACAACCGAGCTCGCCGACGTCGACGTGCTGGCCGTGGACAACGGCTCGAGCGACGCCACGCCCGAGCGGCTGAAGTCGTACCCCTGGCTGAGGGTCGTGACCCTCCACAGGAACCTCGGATTCGTGCGGGGAAACAACGCCGGGATCGCGGCGGCCGACCCTGAGAGCGATGTCGTCCTCCTGAACAACGACCTCGAGATCCACCAGCCCGGGTGGCTCGAGGCGCTGAAGCGCGCGGCATACGGAGAGCCCGACGTCGGGATCGTCGGCTGCCGCCTGGTCTTTCCTGGCGGGAAGCTTCTCCACGCCGGCACGTTCATCCTGCCCGAGACGTTCTGGGGCCAGCAGATCGGCTCCCTCGAGACTGACGTCAACCAGTACTCCCGAACGCGAGAGGTCCAGGGAATCGTCTTCGCCGTGGCGTACATCCGGCGCGAGGTTCTGAGGGCGCTGGGCGGCCTCTCGGAAGCCTTCACCTCGTACTTCGAGGATACCGACTACTGCCTGCGCGCCGCGGAGGCCGGCTTCAAGACCATCTGCTGTGGCGGCGTCACGATCACCCACGTCCAGCATGGCTCGACCAGCGACGCGCCGGAGTCCTTCAACCAGCTCTTCGAGACCAGCCGGGCCACTTTCCGCAAGCTCTGGAAGGAGAAGCTGGAGTCGCGCTACGACCTGGAGATGCACTGGCAGTCGATCCTCAACTTTCCCACCGGCTACGCGATGAGCGCGCGCGCGCTCCTCAAGAGGCTCGACTGCGACGGAGTGAAGGTCAGCTACGAATACGTCTACGGGCCGGGCACACCCCATCCCGCCCTCGAGCCCCCGAATACCGGTGACTACTACCTGAACGTCCTCGCGGGTCGAAGGCGGCGCCGGCCGGAGGTTTCGGTCGTTTACGCCGTGGCCGACGTCTTCGACAAGAACCGCGGCCGCTACAAGGTCGGTTACACGATGCTCGAGGTGGACGGTTTTCCGGAGGAGTGGGTCAGGCTCGGGAACCGGATGGACGAGGTGTGGGTTCCGTCCACCGCGAACCGCGACGCCTACGTCCTCTGCGGGCTGAAGCGACCGGTGCACGTGATGCCGCTCGGAGTTGATCTCGACCACTTTCACCCCGGCATCCGGGGCTTCCCGAATCCGCACGGGCTCTTCGTCTTCCTTTCGGTCCTCGAGTGGGGGGAACGAAAGGCGCCGGGTCTCCTCCTGAAGACGTTCAACCAGGCGTTCCGGAGCGACGAGCCGGTCGTCCTCGTCTGCAAGATCATCAACGTCAACAAGACCACCGACGTTCGTCGGCAAATCGAGGCTCTTTCGCTGAGCTCGAACGGAGGGCAGATCGCGTTCCTCCACAACAAGGAGCTTCCGTACCACGAGCTCGGCGCTCTCTACCGCTCGGCCGACTGCTACGTCTCCGCGAGCCGCGGCGAGGGGTGGGACTTGCCGCTCATGGAGGCAATGGCCTGTGGCCTGCCGTCGATCGCGACCGACTGGGGAGCTCATCGCGACTTCGTGCACGAGGGCGTCTCTTACCCGCTCGCGGCGCGCGGCACGGTGAAGGCCGAGGCGTCCTGCCCCTATTACGAGGGCTTCTCGTGGGCCGCCCCCGACCCCGAGCATCTCAGAACCCTCTTGAGACATGTCTACGAGCATCGGGAGGAAGCGGGGGCGAAGGGGCGGCGCGCCGCGATGGAGGTCGAAAGCCAGTGGAGCGTCGAGTGCGCGGCCGGGCGGATCCGCGCCCGCCTCCTCGAGGTCGGTGAGGAAAGGCGGGGCTCCCGCCCGCAACGTGCCGAGCCGATCTTCGACGGGCGGCCGGTGGTGGCCGTGGACGTCAGCCGCGCCATCGGCGAGGAGATCAGCGGCATCGGGCGTTACACCCAGAACCTGGTGACCGGGCTTGGACGCCACGGGCCCGAGGACCTCCGGTTCCTTCTTCTCCCCGGGCTCGGCAGCTACGTCCACCCCGCCTACGACCGCGATTTCCATTACGACGCGCCGGCGGGCCGCAATCTCGACGTCTACCGCGGGGCTCTTCCGGCATATGCGCACGGACGAGTGCCGGGAGTGCGTCTTCTGCACAGCACCGCCTGGATGGTGCCGGAGGCTGACGGCGTGCCGCTCGTGGCGACCGTCCACGACCTGTCATTTCTCTCGCACCCCGAGCTCCACACGAGGGAGAACATCGAGTTCTGCCGGAGGAACCTCGAGAAGGCGCGCACCAGGGGCGCGTTCTTCGTGGCCGTCTCCGAGGCGACCAGGGAGGATCTGCTCGCGCGCCTTCAGATCACGCCTGAACGCGTCGTCGTGATCCCCAACGCGGTCGACCTCCGGGTCTTCCACCCACGCCCGGCGGAGGAGATCGCGAGAGTCCGCGGCGAATATCGGCTACCAAGCGACTTCTTTCTTTCGTAGGTTCGCTCGAGCCGCGCAAGAACCTCGGCACGCTGCTGAAGGCGATCTCGCGTCGAGACATCGGCCTGCCGCTCGTCGTCGCGGGGGCCAAGGGCTGGCATAACGCGGAGCTGAAGGATGAGATTCGCAAGGCCGGCCCCTGCGTCCACCATGTCGGCTATGTGGCCGAGAAGGACCTGGCCGCTCTCTACTGCGCGGCGCGCGCGTTCGTATACCCGTCCATCTGGGAGGGGTTCGGGCTGCCGGTGCTGGAGGCGATGGCTTGCGGCACTCCGGTCGTCGCGGCCCGCGTCTCGTCTCTGCCCGAGGTCGTCGGCGAAGCGGGCATGCTGATAGAAGACCCGCTCGACGCGGAAGCCCTCGCCTCGGCGTTGAGGCGTCTCGCGACCGACGACGCCGAGCGCGCGCGACTTTCGGCCGAGGGACTCCGGCGCGCAGCCCTCTTCTCGCTGGAGGCGGTGACGCCGCGCCTCGTGGCGCTCTACCGCCAGCTTCTGGCGTGATGAAGTCATCGTCGGGCGCCGCGCGCGACGACGCACGCGTCTGGGACCGCCACTGGGCGGCGCTCTCGGAACAACGCTCGCTCTTCGGACGCCTCGCCTCACTCGTCCGCACCGCGCTCCTGAGCCGGGCCGTCCGCGCCTACACGGACGAGCACTTTGAGAAGGACGGCGTGTTCGTGGAGGCGGGGTGCGGGACCGCCGAGTCCTCGTCCCGGATCGACCCATCGGGGCGGACGCTCGTCGCGATGGACATCTCGCGGCTCGCGGTTCGCGCTGCGCGCCGCATTCCGGTCTTTCGCGGGCTTCTTCAGGGCGACTTGTTCCGGCTGCCGTTCCGCGACGGATCCGTGAACGGGCTCTGGAACCTCGGCGTCATGGAGCACTTCACACCGGAGGAAGGGCGGGCCCTTCTTCGCGAGTTTGCGCGCGTCCTCGTGCCCCGAGGCGTCGCGCTCCTCTTCTGGCCGCCGGAATTCGGGTCATCGCGCCTCCTGCTCGCGCCCATCGAGGCGCTCCGGTCCCGGCCGGGCGCGCCGTTCCGCTTCTTCCCGGACGAGGTCAATCGACTTCGCTCGCGAGCGCACGCGGCCGCGATGCTCGAGGGGACGGGCCTCGAGCCCGTCACGCTGTCATTCGGGGCCCGGGACCTCTTCATCCATCTCGTCGTCGTGGCCCGCAAACCGGGATGAAGCTGTCCGTCGTCATCGCCGCCTACAACGAGCGCGAGAACGTGATCCCGCTGACGGAGCGACTCCGGAAGACACTCGACTCGCTCGCGGTCGACTGGGAGCTTCTGTACGTCGTCGAGGGGACGGACGGAACGCGCGAGGCGCTCGAGGCGATCGCCCGGGAAGTCCCCCGCATCAAGATCCTCTACCGAGCGGTGCCCTCGGGCCTCGGCGCCGCTTTCCGCCGGGGTTTCGCCGCGGCGCGCGCCGACGCGGACGTCGTCGTGACGATGGACGCGGACCTCAATCACCAGCCCGAGGAGATCCCGTTGCTGCTCGCGGCCCGAAAGGCTTCCGGTGCGGACATAGTCGTAGGCTCGCGCTTCGTCCGCGGCAGCTCCGTGACAGGCATGCCGCTCTGGAAGAGGGCGCTGAGCGGCTCGATGAACGCCGTGATGCGCTTGCTGTGGAGCCTGAAGACGCGCGACAAGACGTCGGGGTTCCGGCTCTACCGCGGGAAGGTCCTTCGGAGCCTGTCCTTCCGCAACGACAATTTCGCGTTCCTTCCCGAGCTGCTCATCGACGCGAGCCGCATGGGGTTCTCGATCGTCGAGGTGCCGATTCGCTTCACGGTCCGAGTCCACGGCGTCTCGAAGATGCACATCCTGAGGACGAGCCGGAGCTACCTCGCGCTCCTGCGGTCGCGCTGGGACGCCTGGAGCCTCTTCGCGCTCGCGGCTCTCGCGGGAGGCGTCGCGCTCCGCACGGCATACACGTATCCCGTGCACCGTTACGCTGCCGATGCGGACTCTCTCCTGACGGGAATGCGCGCTTTCCGCATCGCGGAAGGACAGCTTCCGGTCTTTTATTCGGGCGTGAGGATCGGGGCGCTCGAGAGCTACCTGCACGCCGCGGTCTTCGCCGTGTTCGGCGCGTCGCGCGCCACGGTCTCGGTCGCCCCCTTGCTCTCGGGTGTGCTCATGCTCTTCGCGTTCTTCTTTCTCGCGAGGCGGCTCGTCGGGCGGCAGGCCGCCTGCTTTGCGCTTCTCCTCTTCGCATTTCCGCCGGCGTCGTTCCTCTTCTGGACGTACATGCCGAACGGCTATCCGGAGACGGTCCTCCTCGGGCTCGCCGCGCTCTGGGCGGCCGCCGAGTGCCGCGAGCATCCGGAGTCTTCCATGCTCCCTGCCGTCTTCGGCGTCGCCGCAGGACTCGCGTTCTGGAACTCGCTGCAGTCGCTCGCCTGCATCTTGCCGGGTATCTTCCTCGTCTGGCGGTCGCGCCGGGGACAGGCCGGCGCGGCGCGCGCGCTGGGCCTCGCCGCGGCCGGCTTCGTTCTGGGCGCGGCTCCCTGGATCGCCTACAACGTCGTGCATCCGTTGGGATCCTTCCGGTCGAACTTCGCGACCCGGCCGGTCGCAGGCTCCGGGGATCTCGCCTCGAACCTGAAGCGTTTCGCGCTCGTCCAGCTGCCGGAGCTCGTCGTCACGGGCGACGTCGAGTCGGGCGGGACGCCGCTCGCCGGCTGGCGCGGCGCCGCGGCGGCCGTGATCTTCGCGCTGAACGTCGCCGCGGTCCTCCTGGCGTTCCGGCGCCCGCCGGAGGCCCTCCGCCGCGGGCGGACGATCGCCCAGGGGCTCGGGCCCCTCGGATTCGCGGGCACTCTCGCGGTGGCCTTCTTCGTCTTTTCGGAGGCCGGCCGCACGCCGGGTCCCACCACGCGTTACCTTCTCTTCGTGCTCCCGCTCCTCTCGGCCTGCCTCGGGCTCCTCCTCGCTCGGTTGTCGCTCCGCTCGTTCCCGCTCGCGCTCGCGCTCGGACTGGCCGTCGCGCTCTTCGACCTGTCCTCCTGCGCGCTCCTGCCCGGGCGCGCGCTCCGCCGGCACCTCGAGGCAGGTGCCGCGGCCGACGGGCGGTTCGTCTCGTTTCTCGAGAATCGCCACGTCACCTCCGTTCTCGGCGCGTACTGGACCGTCTACCCGATCAACTTCCTTTCGCACGAACGGATCCTCGGCGTTCCGACCAGCGCCGGGGCGGACTGGTATCAATACGAGGAACGCCTCCCTGAGGGGCCTTCCGCGTGGGCGCTCGCCTCCTGGTGGCCGAACGAGCTCGAGCTGCTCGCGCGCCGCGCCCGCGCCGAAGGCGAGACGCTCGAGGCGGCGCCGGGGACGTACATCCTCGTTCCGCACGATCCGGACTCGCCTCGCGAGGCGCTCTCGCGCTTCCGGTGGGCTCCATGACGAACCGTCGGTTCGTCGCGCTCGCCTTCGTCTCGACCGCTCTTCTGGGGCTGTGGCTCTACGCGCCGACATTCGGCAATTCCTACGCATACGACGACATCGACTACCTGAACCACGCCTCGGACGTCCTCGCCGGCCGGGCGCCATTCTGGGGCGTCCTCTTCCGGCCGCAGGGCGAGCACTTCGTCCCGGTTCTGCGGCTCCTCCTGGCCGCGTCCGCGACCCTCTTCGGGACGAATGCCACGCCGCTGCGCCTCCTCGTCTTCGCGTCGCACCTCCTCTCGGCGCTCTTCGTGGCTCTCACGGCTCGCCGGCTCCTCCGCGACGACGCGGCAGGCCTCGCCGCGGGATTCCTCTATGTTCTTCCGTGCGGCTTCTCCTCGATGTGGCTTTGGTTCCCGAGCGGGGGCTGCGTCCCGATCGGGATTGCGGGCGTTACGGGAGGCCTCGCCGCGGTCGTCCACGCCGACACGCTCGGCCGGACTCGCGCCTCTCTCCTCGCCGCCGCCGGTTGCGTCTTCGCTCTCGCCTGCGACAACGCGCTCGTCCCGCTCCTGTCCGCGCCGTTCTTTCTCTCGATGGCCGAAAGGCGGCGCGCCGGTGACCGCCGCCTCTTCGGCCGGCTCGAAGTCTTCCTCGCCCTTCTCGCGGCGCTCGCGCTCCTCGCGACTCGTCTCGCGTTCACGCGGCTGACCGGCGTCGCGCTCCACACCGAGCCCGTCGCCGCCCTCAAACGTTTCGTCTTTCTCGCGTGCGCCTCTCCGTTCCGCTACCTGTTTCCGGGGCCGAGCGTGCTCCGGCCCCTTGGGGTCGTCGAGTGGTTCCCGAAGATGGAAGTGGCGTTCGGCATCGTCGTCGTGCTCGCGGCGGCGGCCGCTTTCCTCGTCCTCCTGACGCCCGCCACGCGCCGCGGCGCCGCCGCGGCCCTCGCGACTCTCCCCGCAGGGCTCGGGTTTCTCGCCCTCGTCGCGATCGCGCGTTGGAACTATCCCTACGAGGAGCTCTTCGACGCAGACCGCTACTTCTTCCCGCTGCTCGTCCCGGCCGCGCTCCTCGCGAGCACGGCCGTCGCCGCATTCCGAGAGCGGCTCGGCGCAGACCGCCGTTTCCGGAGCGCGCTTCTCGGGCTCGCGCTCGCCGTCGCCGGCCTCGAGGCCCTCCTCCACCGCCGGGCGATGCTGTACCGGGTTCCCTGGGACGTGTACGCCGTGCACGCGGAGCGCTTCGCTACGCTGACGCGGCTCGCGGGGATGCTCGGCGACGCCGCGCGCGCTCTCCCGCCGGACGTACCTCCCCTCGAAGTGCCCGACACGAACCTCTTCTTCCCGGACGTTCACAACGGGAGAATCTCGACCCGATTCCTCCTCACGATCTCGAACCGCCGACCGACGCCGCGCCTCCGCCTTGCGCGCGGCCCGGTCGGCTCCCGGGACGCGTTCTTCCTGAACCGTGTCTTCGACGAGTGGGCGCGCTCGATCGGCGCCGAGCCGTGGTTCGCCGTCGAGAACGGCGAGATTCGCGACCTCCACCGCACGGGCGTCGTGGATTTCGTGATCTCCGCGCAGGAGGCGGACGTCCTTTCCGGCTTCTACGCCTGGAGCCAACCGTCGCGCTGGATGGGGGGCCGCGGCGTCGTCCGTTCCGTCCTTTCGGCGCCGACGCTCCGGGTCGAGCTCGCTTGCCCGGTCGACGCCCTCTCGGCGGCGCGGCCGCCAGCGGCCGTCCCAGTGCTCGACGTCGCCCTCGAGGACGCGGAAGGCGGCGAGCCCGTCCCGCTCGGTGCCGTCCGGCTCGAGGGATCCGCGTGGCGCGCCTACGACCTCACGGTCCCGGAGGACGTCTTCGCGCGGCGGCGAGACACGCCCGTGCGCGTCATCCTCGCGTCGCGCTCGACGTGGCGCCCCGCCGACGTCCTTCACGGGTCCGGCGACGGGAGAGACCTCTCGGTCGAGGTGTTCCGAATTGCGTTCGTGAAGAAGTGACGAGACCCGCCTCGAGCCCGTCAAGGACCGCGTCGCCGTCGACGTGGCGGACATCCGCGACGCCGAGGCCATGGCCCGCGTCGTACGCAGCGTCTACACGGGGACGCGCGGCGAATACGGCAGCGCGGACTCGCTGCCCGTGGCCGAGGACGCACCCACGAACCCGCTCGGCCTCCATGAGATCGCGAACCTCGCCGCGGCCAAGATCGTCGAGATGTACGGCCGCGTTCACCGGATCAAGGGGACGATGCTGCGCCTCTCGAACGTCTACGGGCCGCGGGCCCAGATGCGCCACTCGCGCTACGGCGTCGTGAACTGGTTCGTGCGCCTCGCGCTCGACGGATCCGTCATTCCCGTCTTCGGCGAAGGGACGATCCTGCGCGACTTCCTCTATGTCGACGACTGCGTCGAGGCCATCCTCCTCGCGGCGGGCGAGGAAGCGGCGGTCGGCGAAGCCCTGAACGTCGGCGGCGGCGAGCCAACGACCTTCCGCGAGGTCGCCGAGACGCTCTCGTCGCTCACGGGCTCGCGCTGGGAGTTCGCGCCCTTCTCCGCCGAGCGCCGGGCGCAGGAGCCCGGCGACTTCTACTCCGACATCAGGAAGATCGGAAGGATCCTCGAGTGGCGTCCCCGGACGACGCTGCCCGAGGGCCTGAAGAGGACTCTCGACTACTACCGCTTGAACAAGCCGCATTACTGGTAGGGTCGACCGCTTTCCGCCGGCACATCCGGACGGAGGGGCTTTTTCCCGCGAGTTAGCGTGCAACGGTGACGCGTGTGTCCATCGTGGCGCCGCCCTTCGCCGAGAAGCGGGCGATCCCGGCCTGCTCGAGGTCGAGGCTGAGAACGTAGTCTCCGGGCGCCTCCGGCGCGCGCAACGTGAAGGCGAGATCCGCTCCCCCGCCGGGCGGCACGCGCCGGTCCGGCGCGACGATGATCTGTTCCGCGCGCGATGCGCCGTTCCACGTGGCCACGAGCCGCACGTTGTTCATCCAGGTGCAGGGGCCCTCGTTCGTGACGCGCGCACGGGCCTGGACTTCCTCGGCGGGCCCTATCCGCGTCGGCAGGGACACCGCGCTCCACATGGGTCGGTACGCGCGAGCAGGCATCGGGAGGGCGCCGGCGGCCCGGACGAGATCCCGGACCGGCGCCGACAGGGCGTGGAAGATCGTGAAGGAGTCCGAGCGGGCCTCGGCGAACGGCTCGCCGCTCTCCGCGAGATAGCGCCGGAAGCAGTCGTCCCGCGGAGGGAGAAGGACGACGGCCGGGTCGGGAGCCGTGCGAACCGCTTGCTGGATCGGCGCGTAGCGGTCCGAGTCCTCGCGCGGAATCGGCGCAGCCACGATCTTCTCGCCGGACTCGAACGTGATCCGATAGGCCGCCCAATAACTCGTCCACACTCGCGCGATTCCCATCGAGCCGAGCTTGGCGATCAGAGGTCCGAGCGGGCCCGTGACCTGCGAGTCGTCGGTGTCCTGGAGATGTCGGTGCGCGTGGAACGCGCTCGAGACGTTCGAGGCGAGGAGCACCCCGAGACCCGCGCCAAACAGGAGGCGCGCGTTCCGCCCTTCGAGTCTCGCGAACGAGACCCCGAGCAGCGCCGCGAGCGGGACATAACCCGCGACCAGGAATCGCGGCTCCGAAGGAGCAAGCCGTCCCGAGGTGGCGGCGCTCACGGAAAGGACGGCGAAGACGAGGACGAGAAGGCGCACGCGGCGGTCCCGCCGCGCCGCCACGACGGCCGGCAGCACGAGGGCGAGGACGAGAAACGGCACGATCACGCGGGCGAACGGAAAGGAGGAGTGTGGATCGTCCGAGAAGTTGGGCCGCGCCGCGCCGAGGAAGACGGGGAGCGTCTCCGTCAGGAAACGAGAAACGTTCGCGAGGAGTCCCCGGCCCGCCGCCGGGGCCAGCTCGCGGGCCTTCAGACTGGCCCATCCGTGGCGCACGTTCCAGACGATCCACGGCGCCGCGCCGAGGAGCCCGCCGCACGCCCAGGCCGCCCATCCGCGCGCCGGAACCCGCCGCACGCCGTCGGCGAGAAGCCAGACGGCCGCCGCCACCGCCACCGGAAGCGTCAGGGGAGTGACCCAGAGCCCGAGGCCGGCGGCAAGCCCGAGGCCGGCGAGAACGATCACGGCGGGCCGGTCCGCCGCGAGGCGGTCGTCGGCGAGGAGCGCCAGAAACAGAGTCGCGAGACCCAGCAGGGCGACCATCTCGTAGAGCCCGTCGGACGTGAGTCCCTTGTACGGGAGAAAGAACGGCGGCAACGCGAGCCATGCGCAGGCCGCCATCGCAGGCCGCCGGCCGAAGAAGCGCCACACGAGAGCGCCGGCGCCTGCGAGATAGATCGCGTAAAGAAAAGCCATCGTCGCCCGGAAGACGCCAGGGGTCGCGCCGAAGAGCGCGAACGAGGCGGCGACGAGGTGTGGCTCGATCGTGCCGCCGTAGTTCGTGCCCCAGAAAACGAGAGGGTGGCTCCGTCCGTCCAGGATGTGTGTCGCCATGAGCGACACCACGGCCTGATCCGCGCCCCACGGGATGCGCGCGGTCCCGATCAGGAAAACGCACAAGGCGGCCGCGAGGGCCGCCAGGAGAGCGAACGGGAAGGTTTCCGGAAGCCGCGCTTTCAGGTCTTGAACTCTAACCCGAGGGAGCGGCGTCGCTGACTCTTACTGGAAGTAGCCGGTGATGTCGAGGATCAGGTTCGTGGTGACCGCACCGCCGCAGCAGGTGCCGTAAGTCGCCGAAAGATCCGGGGTCGACACGGCAACGGGAATGATCGCTCCATTCGCGATCGCCGGCTCGAAGGCGACGAAGTTCAGCGTCGAGACCAAGGGAACGGAGCCGCCCGTCGGCCAGAGGACCATGTGGCCATCGGCCTGCGGAGACACGACCGTGGCATTCAGGGACACGGCCTTCGCGGTCCCCGGAACACCGCAGACTCCCTTGAGCGTGAAGGTCCGCAGGGTGCCCTGGGTCATCGGGCCGCCGAACCCGCTGCGTGTGTCCGCCGCGCGGCACGGCGTGACCGCGAAGAACTGAAGGCCCTGCGCGTTCGCCGGCAGTGACCACGCTCCGGCGGCGAGAAAGGGCAAGGCGAGGAAAGCGCACGCACAAGACGACGAGTATCCTCATGGCAAGCCTCCTATAGGACGGTTAGTAGCGAGATTCTATCTCAAGTAGTTTCAGAAGGAAGTGTAAAGATCTCACTGGAAATATCCGTTCACGTCAAGGATGAAAGTCCACTGGAGCGGCGGAATTGTTGAAAACAGAGAAGGTTGTGGTCGTCGCCGAGAGGTAGACGAGGGCATTGTTCGCCCGGGTCTTGAGGGCCGGAAGCTGATGGAGCTGGTGTTCGGCGAGAGAGACATCGGACGGGTACAGGACGAGCTCCCCCGGGGCCCCCACGTTCGTCACCGTGAGGTTCGCCGAGAGCGAGATGCCGCTCGCAGGGATCCCGCAGACACTCCCGACGTTAAAGCGACGCGGGTTGACGGGCGAGCCCAGCGGCTGCAGGGCGGGGGCCCCGAGCGGGTTCACGGGATTTCGCGTGTCGATGACGCGACAGGGCGTGAGCGAATGGAACTTGGTCGCGACGGGGCGCGCGGCGCGCAGGTAGGCGTGCCGGGCACGACGCCCGAATGGCGTGCGTCGTGGCGGAACTGACCCCACGGCAGGACGCCGGTGGCCTTCGGGTTCCAGACGTAGACGAGAGAATTCGGGTACGACGGGAACGGCGTTCCCGCGATCGCGGCGACCTCGACGGCCGCGCCGTCCGACTCGAAGTCATCCACCGCGACGCCTCCGACGGCGCCCGCGACATTGAAGAGAAGCCTCCCGCAGGATGACTGCCGTCGTCCGTGAGCTGGACGCCCGTGTTCGAGAAGACGCAGATCTCGCCGTTCGTCGGGACGAGGACCTCGGGCTCAGGGCCGTTGAGGATGTCCGCGATGACGGGATCGCCGGCGTTCGTGGTCGCGTGAGTCAAGTTGAACGAATAATCCTTCGGTTGCCGGCTCCAGAGGAGCGCACCCGTACCCTTGAACGCGTAGACGTGGAACGTCGCGCTCGGACCGGAGTTGTCGTCGCACGCGACGACGTCGGGAATGCCGTCACCGTCGAGATCGCCGAGCGCGGGCGCGTTCACGACCTGCCCGTCCACGCTCACGGGCCAGTTGAGCACGGGCGAGCCGTCGCAGTGGAACGCGTACACCTTGTGCGCGCGCCCGGCGAAGTAGTTGGCCGTGCCGATCACGATCTCCGGCTTGCCGTCGCCGTCGATGTCGCCGATCGCCGGCGAGCTGGAAATCGCCTGGTCCATGGGGATCGGAAACCCCGGAAGCTCCGTACCGTCCGGCCGGAAGGCGTGCACCCGGCCGCCGGTGCCGATCGAGTAGTCGGCTCCGATGACGATCTCGAGCTTGCCGTCGCCGTCGAGGTCGAAGAGGGCGGGAGACGAAAAGATCGTGTCCGTGTTCGCGTAGGGCCAACCCGGCTTGTCGAACCCGTTGCGCCCGTCGACGAGATAGATCCTGTAGTCCAGGCCCCCGATCGCGACTTCCACGATGCCGTCGCCGTCCACGTCGCCGATCGCGGGGCTCGACATGACGGGGTCGGTCAACCCCGCCGGCGGCTCGGTGTCGAGCGTGGCGCGATCCCAGAGCTGCGTGAAGACGGGGCTCGCCGCGGGACCGTGATTCTTGTACGCGCGGAACCCGCCGGGCTTCGAGGTGTCGAAGGTCGAGCCGTAGCCGACGACGATGTCCGGCAGCCCGTCCCCGTCGAGGTCGCCGACGGCGGGCGTCGAGTACACGTCTGCCGGCAACACGAGCGGCATGCCCGCCGGAACCGTGCCGTCGTATTTCACGACCCAGAGCTGGCCGCCGGCGTTGCCGAACACGACGGACTTGTGTCCCGGCGTGAGGGCGAGGTCCGCGATCACGGGCTTGCCGTGCGCGGCCCCGAGCTGGCTTGCTCCGGGCCCCGGCACGGTCTTCGGGAAGCCGGCCTTCGCGGAGCCGGGGGGCGGGCAGGGCTGCCCGACCGGGACACATGCGGCAGCGCTCACCTCCGGCGACCTCGCGAGAATTGCGAGGGCGAAGGCGGCAAGCGCGACGTTTTTCGACTTCATTCGAAGTACCCCGTCACGTCGATCACGAGATCGAGCGTGCCCGCGGCGTTGTTCTTCACCGTTGCACGCCCCGTGCCGTCGCGGGCGAGGAGGACGTAGGCGTTGTTCGCCCGCGTCCGGCTCGCGCGAAAGCTGATCGACGAGGCGTTCGGGATGCCCGTCCCCGCGGGATAGATTACGAGGTCGCCGGTCGCCTGCGGCGTGACGACCGTCACGTTGAGCGCGACGGACGTCGCCGCGGCCGGCACGCCGCAGGCCCCCGTGAGCGTGAACGTGCGCGTCGCGTTCGCGGCGAGCGCGGGGCCGCCGAGCGGCCCGGTGGGCCTGCGCGTGTCGACGAGCCGGCAGGGAATGACGGCGTGCAGCATCGACGTGACGGGGGGTGCTGCAGGCTGCCAGCCGAGCTGGAGCACCTCGAAATCGCTCGCGTGGATCCCGGAGAAGGCGGGATTCAGGACGCCGTTGTTCCAGCGCGTGTCGTAAGTGCCCTGCACGTAGAGGTCCGTTCCATTGTCCGCGACGATGAGGCCGTACGTCTTCATCGCCTGGAACATCTTCTGGGCGATCGCGGGGAACGTCGAGAGGTCCTTGCCCGCTTTGAGGCGCAGGCGCGTGCCCAGAGGAGGCGCGTTCGGGTTCGAGCCCGCGACGTGCGACGCCGGAAAGACGTAGCCGTTCGAGTCGCGCAGCGTGACGCGAAACGCGTGCTGGATGGGACCCGCCGCGGTGGCCTCGTCGTAACGCACGAGGCCGGGCAGGATCGCGAGGCCGGCGGCGTCGGCGCTCGTCCACCCCTGAGGCCGCCGCGCGTTGCTGTCGAGGGAGAAGACGGCGCCCGAGCCCGCGCGCCACGTGCACGAGGCGGAGCCTGCGGGCAGACAGCGCGTATTCCAGGTCTCGAAGAGGAAGCGGTGACCCGAGTCGACGATCAGCATGTGCTTGTCGCCCCGGCACGGGGACGTCGGGTACGAAGAATCGCAGTTGCCGGGATAGCCGCCTTCGATCCAGTGCGGCTGCGTTTTCGCTTCGACGGGGATCGGATAGCCTGAAGGCCGGCCGGACGCGCCCGTGTCGCTCTCCGTCGCGTAGTCGAACGCCACGGACTCGAGCGGCTGCGTGCCGGGCACGACGATGTACGGCATGCCGTAGATCGCCGTCGCCCCCGCGTCTCCGCCGAAATCCGGATGCATCCCCTTCGTTCCGCCGATCCACGTGATGTACGTCGCGCTGTTTGTGTCCACGGGTGCCGAGGTCACGTCGGCGTTCCACCAGCTGTCCGCGGGAAGAAGCGGCAGCGGTCCCGGCAGCGGCCCGCCCTGCACCTGGCCGAGCGCCGCGCCGGCTGCGGCGAGAAACGTGACGACGAGCGCAACGAGCGGTCGGCTACCGGAAATAGCCATGGACATCGACGACGAGGTTGAGAGTTGCGGCCGCGTTGTTCTTCACGACGATCCGGCCCGTGCCGTCCGAGGCGAGGAGAAGCTGGCAGTTGTTCGCACGCGTTTTTCCCGCCCGGAAGCTGATCGTGGACGCGTTCGGCGCAGTGGCGAGCGTCGCGGGATAGATGACGATATCTCCCTGGGCTCCCGGGTTCACGACCGTCACGTTCGCCGAGACCACCTTGGCGTCCGACGGGATTCCGCAGGCCGGCGGAAGAGTGAACGTGCGCTGAGAGCTTCCTCCGATCGGCGGTCCGCCGAGCGGGCCGCTCGCGCCGCGCGTGTCCAGGACGCGGCACGGCGTGAGCGGAAAGAGCCGTCCGCTCGAGAGGGTCGGAGCCGTGGCCGTGGGAGTTCGCGTGGGCGTGGGCGTCACCGTCGGCGTGCGCGTCGGCGTGCGCGTCGGCGTCGAGGTGGGTGTCCTGGTCGGCGTCGACCCGGGAGGAGGCGTCGGCGTGATCGTCGGCGTCCGTGTCATCGTCGGCGTGAAAGTGGGCGTCGAAGTGAACGTCGGCGTCCGCGTCGGCGTGAGCGTGGGCGTCCGCGTGGGCGTGGGCGTCGGAAGCGACGTCGTGGGCGTCAGGGTCGGCGTCGGGGTGTGCGTAGGAGTCCGCGTGGGAGTCCGCGTGGGCGTGAGCGTCGGAAGCGACGTCGTGGGCGTCCGCGTCGGCGTCAGGGTCGGCGTTGGGGTGTGCGTGGGAGTCCGCGTCGGCGTCGGGGTCGGCGTTGGGGTGTGCGTGGGAGTCGGCGTCGGGGTCGGGCTGCCTCCGTCCGAATATGCGTATCCGCCGACGAGCGTCCCGCCCTGGTTTCCGGAAACGACGACCGAGACGTCGACGGAACCGGCCGTCCCGGCGGGGGTCACGGCCGTGAGCGTGTTCGCATTCACGACGACGACGGAGGTCGCGAGGACCCCCTTGATTCTGACCGTGGCGGGCGACGTGAAGCCCGAGCCCGTAATCGTGACGGGCGTTCCGCCCGCGGTCGGCCCGGAGGACGGCGAGATTCCCGAGACGACCGGCCCCGCCACGGTTCCGAAGCACGTGGCCCTGCTCTCGACGTAAGTCCGCATGCGAGAGAGGACGGCGGCGCTCGTCTCGCTGGGCACTCCGAGGTACATCTTGACGTTCGAGTAGCCGCCCGGCCTCAGGTGGCAGTAGCTCATGATCGTCCCCTTCTCGGGGGGGACGGGGCCGGCGCCGGTGCCGCCCGGGCACTGCGATTCCGTCGAGCACGTGCAACAGCTGTCGACGACGGGCGAGTAGCAGTGGGTGTGCGGCGAACCGAAGTTGTGCCCGGTCTCGTGGGACGCGCACATGAAGTCCCAGTACGTCGTCGTGATGTTCGCGGGCGCTGTCCCGCTGAGGCTGCCGCTCACGGCGTAGCCAAAGCTGCTGCAGACCGCATTGAGGTACGCGATGCCCCCGCCGAGATTTCTGCCCGAGAGCATGTGGGCCAGGGAGCGCGGAACTGCATTGCGGTTCGTGTTCCAGTACGAAACGAACTCGCTGAGCGCAGCGCTCGAGGTCGTCGCGACCCAGGGGTCGCCCGGCGTCGTCCAGACCGAGAGGTAGTTCACCTGGAGCGTCACGAGGATGTCGCGCTGGTAGATCGCCGAGATCGCCGCGAAGAGGTCGCCTGCGTACTGCGCCACCGCGGTGACGGAAGATCCCTTCTTCGTGTAGAGCTCGTAGTCCGTCTCGATCGCGATCCCCGCGTGATACATCACGGTCGAAAGAGCCCGGCGGCCTGCGAGAGCCGGCGCGGGGGGCTCCGGGGGCACCGGCAGCGATTCCGTGCCGCACGTGAACCACCGCGTTTCCGGGGGCATGTCCCCTTCGGGGTCGAACGACGAGACGAGCGTCCTCCCGTGCGGGCCGTCGCCGTAGACGTTCTTCTCGGGACCGATCGTCGCGACCCGCCCGCCGGTGACGATGAAGCCGCGCGTCGAGCGGCCGCGCGCGAGCATGACGAAGGACTCCGGTACGTCCGAGACGCCCCCCGTAAACCAGCGGTCCGGCGGAAGCGGCGCGCGCGAGTCGCCGTTCGGCCCATGCACGACGATCTGCGCATCCTCGGTGAAAGGCTCCACGCGGGTGAGCTCGAGGACGATCGCCGTTCCGTCGTCCAGCGACAGCGGCTCCATCGTGATGTGCGCCCCCGAGACGAGCGGACCGTCGAGGGCGCGGAAGGGCCTGTCGTCCACGACGTGTTCGGCTGCCGCGGGCAAGCCCGTCAGGAGAACGGCCACCAGCGCCAGCCGGGACCACAGGGCGCGGCCTCCGCTACTGGTAATAGCCATTCACGTCGGCCACGAAGTCGAGCGCGCCGCCGGAATTGTTCCGCGCCACGATGGCGCCGTCGAGCGCGAGGTAGATCTGTACCGAGTTCGCGCGCGTCCGGCCCGCGCGGAAGCTGATCGAGGAAGCCGTGGGGGCTGACATCCCGCCGGGAAAGACGAGGAGGCCCCCCTGCGCCGCGGGATTCACGACGGTGACGTTCGCGGAGACCGCGACGGCTCCGGAGGGAACGCCGCAGTTGCCGGGCACGATGAACGTCCGCTGCCCGGCGCCGCTGATGGCGGGGCCGCCGAGAGGCCCGGCCGCGTTGCGCGTGTCGAGGAGCCGGCAGGGCGTGAGCGGATGGAACGTCGTCGCGGCCGAGACGGGCGGCGGCGGCAATCCGCCGCCCCCGCCGCCCACGACGGCGAGGCAGCCGGCTGAGGCGCCCGTGTCGAGCGTCGAGCCCACGTACCGCGAGATCGTCTCCGGATGGAACGCGTACGTCGTCCCGGAGTTGCAGGGCCCGATGTGGCAGTAGCTCATGATCGTGCCCGCTGCGCTGTAGCCGTTGATCATCAACGGAGCCGGGCAGGAAGTCGGGCCCGTGTAACAGGACTGCCCGTTGTAACAATGATCGGGCGCCGGGGCGGCGTAGCAGTGCGTGTGCGGCGAGCCGAGGTTGTGGCCGGTCTCGTGTCCGACGATGAGGGTGTCGCCGAGAAGGTACGGCGTCTTGAAGAGCTGGCAGAAGCTGTAGTCGTAGGAATCTCCGCAGACCGAGCTCGCAAGCCAGGCGATGCCGGAGGCGGAGTTGGTGCCCGGTTGCTTCCCGGACAACATCGCGGCGACGGAACGCGGATACGTCGCGTTCGAATAGGTCGCGTTCCAATAATTCGTGAACTCGGTGAGCTCCGGCCCGTCGGCGTTCCCATTGTCGTTCACGTTGTAGGGATCCGCGACCGTCGAGACGCGGAGGAACGTCGTGCCCTGGAGCAGGCGCAAATTCAGGTCCCGCTCGTACATCACGTTGACCGACGCGATGAGCTGCGCGATGTAGTTCGTCGCGTTCGTCGTGTTGTTCGACCAGTACGCCATGTACTCGTTGTCGGTGTCGACCGCGAGGACCCCGCTGTGGAGAGTGGACAGGGCGTTCGAGCGGCGCGGCGGGAGAGCCTCGGCGCTCCTTGTCGGAGCGGGCTCCCACGAAACCGCGGTCTCGACGGAGTCCTCCTGGCCGCATCTCCACGCGGCTCCTTCCGGGACGCGCGGCCGTGCCAGGAGATGCCGCTCTCTCGAGTCCGCGACGTCCCGCGCGATCTCGTGCGTTCCCTCCGGCCCGTGGACGAGGCCGGAGAACGTACGGGTGGCGGGATCGAGCGCGACGAAGAGGCGGTTGCCGGCGCCCTCCAGATCCGATCCCCAGAAGAAGACGAGCTTCGAGCGCGGCACTTCGGTCCGGAACGGACCCTCGACCCGATAGATGCGCGCGCCCTCGGCGTAGATCTCGTGGCGGACGAGATGGACCCTCCGGCGTACGCCCGGCGCGGTCGGGAACGCGTCGATCTCGCGTCCCTCTTCGGGTGCCAGCGCGAGGAGCGCGGGCGCGACTTTCTCGTCGACGGAGAAGAGCTCGGCGAGTCCGCGGTCGGCCGGCAGGTCGACGATCTGGCCGGGGCCTCCGGCCCGAATGGGATTTCCCCGGGCGCCCGCCGCGCCGGCAGGATCGGAAAAGACGAAGGCGGCGACCGTCAGGCCCGCCCAAATGACGACACGTCTTCCCATACGCCAAAGTGAAGTCATTCTCTTATTCACAGTCCTTGCCGCAACCCCTGCCCCGTGCCCCAAATAGGATTCTTCGCTATGAAGTGCGGAACCCTAACGTTTCGTTGATCTTACTTCTCCGGTGCAGCCCGAGGCGAGATTGTTCTTCAAGATTCGCAGGGGTTGTCCGCGGAGGGACGGTGTCAAAAATTGGTGGTCATGCGGGGGACACCCGCAGTTTTCGTCAGCGCCGCCGCGCGGACTTCATCTCTGCACGCGCTTCGCGATCGGCTTCGCGGCGGCGGATCGTCTCGCGCTTGTCGTGCAGCTTCTTGCCGGTCACGAGCGCGATCTCGACCTTGACCCTCGGTCCCTTGAAGTAGAGGTTGAGCGGCACGCACGTGGCGCCCGATCTCTGGATCTTCGAGGCGAGACGGACGATCTCGCGCTTGTGCAGGAGGAGCTTGCGGTTTCGCTTCGAGTCCACGTTGTTGTAGCTGCCCGCGCCGTACGGGGGGATGTGGACGTTCCAGAGCCAGGCTTCGCCTCCGGCCACCGCCACGTAGCCGTCCTGCAGGCTGGCCCTCCCTTCTCGGAGCGATTTCACCTCGGTTCCCGTCAGCGCGACGCCGGCCTCGAGCTTCTCCTCGATGTTGTACTCGTGAAAGGCGCGCCGGTTCGAGGCGATCGGCCGGTTGCCGGCGTTCTTCTGGGCGGCGCGCGCGGCCGCCTTCTCGCCCTGCCTCTCGATCCGGGACTTCACGGCGGTCTCGTGGTCAGTCCGACGCGTCCGCGACCATCCGCTTGAACTCGGGCGTGAGCTCGGGATCGAACTGCGTGCCCGCCTTCGAATCGAGGATGTCGATCGCCTGGTAGTCCGACAGGACGGCGCGGTACGACGTCGGCGACGTCATGGCGTCGAACGCTTCGCACAGGTGAATGAGGCGCGCGCCGAGGGGAATCTCCTCGCCCTTCAGCCCGTCGGGATAGCCTCCGCCGTCCCACCTTTCGTGGTGGTGCCGGATGAGCGGGGCGATCGGGTACGGCCATGGAATGTCCTCGACGAGGAACGCCCCCACGCGCGGGTGCTGGCGCACGAGAGCCAGCTCCTCGTCGGTCAGCGTGCGCTTGGAGTAGATGGTGTCGTAGTTGAGCTCGCGCATCCCGATGTCGTGGAGGATGCCGGCCACCGTGATCTGCTCGACTTCCATCGGCGTCACGCCGAGCTGGGCGGCGAGCTTGCGGGCCAGGCGGCCGACGTTGAAGCAATGCGTCTTGAGGGCCGTGCGTTTCACGAGGCCCGGCTCGAGGAGCTTGTTGACGAGCCCCCGGTACGCCTCGCGGAACCGCGCTTCGCTGCGGTTGCCCGCGAGGACGTTTCTCAGGACGACGTGCGCGGCACGCAGCGCCTCGCGCACTTCCGGGTTCGGGCCGTGGCGGAAAAGGAGAGAGAACAGGACGACGCCCTCGGCCGAGCTGTCGAGAACGCTCGACTGGATGGAGACGATCTCGGCCCGGCGCACGGCGGGCGCGCCCCCGTGAGGCGTGTCGAGAGGCCGCCAGGACGGATCGGAGATGAACGAGAACGGGACCGCCGTCTTGGCGAAGATCTTCTCGAGGTTCTCGAGGAGCGCGGGCGCGATGTCCGCGTCGAGCGGACGCCGCGCCGCGATCGTGACGGTCGCGCCGCCGGGAACGAAGGACGAGACGGCCGCGACTTCGACCTCTTCGTAGCTCAGACAGGTCGGGAGGTAGAGCGCGATGAACTCGGCCTCGCGCGGCGTGAGGCCGCCGCCCGACGCCGCGGCGACCTTCCCGGGAGCGCTGCGCGAGAGCGTCTCCTCGACGAGACGGTTCGCGCGCGCGATCGCGCTCGGGAGCGGCCCCGCGGCGTCGGTGTCTGGCTCGGTCGCAATGGTGGCGGGCCTCCGGAAGATGCCCGACGTCGAGAGCTGCGCCGTCGAAAATCCCGACGTGCGCTCGGGCGCGGGCCCTGTTACGGCGGTCATTCGGTCGAGCGAACGCTCGATCTGCGGGGGCGGCTCGGCGAAGATCACGTTCCCTGCCCCGCGCGCGTCCGCGATGCGGCGCAGCTCGATCGCGAAGCGGCGCAGAAGGTCGGAGATCTCGAGCACGTCGTCCTGGGAAAAGCCCTGACGGCCGGCCTTTTCGCGCACGTCGACGAGTCCCATGATCCGTCCGTCGAGATAGAGAGGCGCGAGAAGCATGCGCGTGGACGTCGCCTGCACCATCACGTCCGTCAGCTTTCCCGCGAGATTCACGTTGTTGACGAACGTGGGCTCGCGGTGCTCGTAGATGTGGTTCACGAGCGTGTCGTTGCGGCCGAGCCGTTCGGCGAGGTGGTCCGTGCGGCCGAAGCCGAACTGAGCCTTCAGCCGGAACGTGCCGCTCGCCGGATCGAGCGTGTAGAACGCCGCCTTGGCCGGCCGCCATTTCTGGCCGAGCACGGCGAGAAAGTCCTGATAGTACTTCTCCTCAGAGGGCGCGAGCACGGCAGCCTCCCGGACGCTACGAGGATATCAGCCGTCATTTTGCACGAAGCGCTCCCGCGCCGGCAGTGTGACGGAAAAGCCGCAGGTGAGGGGTTTCCGCCACACACGGCGTCTCCGGGCGAGGCCGCGACGATCGAAATCCCGAGGAAAAGGGCGGTTGTGCCGTGGCATCCGCCGTGCAAATCCTGCTTCGAATGCGCGCGCAGAGCACACTGGTCCGGCGCGTCCGGCTGGCCGGCATCGGCCTGCACACGGGCCGGCACGTCCGGGTAGTGCTGCATCCGGCGCGCGCGGACCACGGGATCGTCTTCTACCGTTCGGACGTCGACGCGTTCGTTCCGGCCGTCGCCGAGGCGGCGGGACGCTTCGATCACGCGACGTCGCTCGGCGAGCGCGGCCGCGAGGTCGCGACCGTCGAGCACTTCCTGTCCGCGGCCCTGGGCGCGGGCCTCGACAACGTCCTCGTGGAGCTCGACGGTCCCGAGGTGCCCATCCTCGACGGCAGCGCGCTCCCCTGGCTCGACGCTTTCCAAACCGCCGGCCTGGTCGCGCTGAACGCGCGCGCCGCCCCGTTCGTTCCCTCGCGCGTCCTCGCCGTTTCCGACGGCGCCCGGAAGGTCGAGATTCGCCCCGCTCGGGACCTGCGCGTGACCTACACGATCGATTTCCCGAACCCGGCCGTCGGGCGGCAGTCCATGACCGTGGTTCTCACGCCCGAGTCGTACGCCGCGCACATCGCGCCCGCTCGCACGTTCGGGTTTCTCGCCGAATACGAGATGCTCAAGGCGCACGGACTCGCCCGCGGAGCCCGGGAGGACAACTGCATCGTGGTGGGCAACGACCGCGTCGAGAACGGCGAGCTGCGCTTCGCGGACGAGTTCGTGCGGCACAAGGCCCTCGACCTGCTCGGCGACCTCGCGCTCGTCGGGCGTCCGCTTCTCGGTCACGTGGTCGCGCACAAGGCCGGCCACAGGATGCATGCGGCGCTTGCGAGCCTTCTGCGCGAGGAGAGCCGCGCGGCATTCGGGACGCCCGAGCGCGCCGCGGCTCGCAACTCTCGAAACTGACCGAATCCCGCCGACCCGCTAAAGTCGGGGGGTGCGCATCCCGACCGCCGCAGCTCTCCTGGCCGCGTTTCTCGCCGGAGCGGGCCCGGCCCGGGCGATCGTCTCCGACCAGGGCCCCGTGATCCCGGGCGTCTCGACCTGGGTCACGGGGCGTGATCTCCACGTCGACACGCGCCTTTCGCCCGCTCTCCCCGAGTACGTCCTGCAGCGCCTCGCCTCGGGACTCCCGACGACCGTCACGTGGGAGCTGCGCCTCTTTTCGTTCCGCAACCTCTGGTTCGACGGCCTCAAGGACGAGAGGCGCTATGCCGTGACGGCCACGTTCCGGCCCGTCTCGTCGGACTACGCCGTCGAGCGCCGCCTCGACGCGCGTCTCATCGACACGAGAGTCGTGCCGACGCGCGAGGAGGCCGCGTCCGCGCTCGCGAAAGTGCCGGGCCTGGCGTTCTTCACGATGGGCGACCACCTGCTCGGCAAGAAGCTGCTGGTCCGCGTGCGCTGTCTCTACGGCAGCGGCGTGGCCCTGGGCGTGGTGCCCACGAGCGCCGAGACCTCCTGGGTGCGGTCGGGGATCTTCGTGTGGACGGCGACCGGCGCGCGCTGAACGACTCGTCCCCGCCGGTTCCGCCGGCGAGGCGCTGGGCGCGGGACAACCGCATCCTCGTCGCGATCGCGCTCGCCCTCGGCGCGGCTCTGGCCGGCGGTTACGCGCTCGTCCTCCGCACGCGAAACCTCGCGCCGATCGCCGCCACGAATCGCGTGCTTCTCTTCGTCCTCTTCTACATCGTCGTGGTCCTCATCCTCGCGCTCGTCTTCGTGCTCGTGAGGAGCGCGGCGAAGCTCGTCGTCGAGTCCCGCCGCGGCGTCTTCGGATCGCGCTTTCGTGTGCGTGTCGTCGCCTCGTACGTCGGCCTCGCGCTTCTGCCGATCACTCTCCTCGTTCTGCCGACCACCGGCCTCCTGCAGAAGAGCGTCGAGCGCTGGTTCGCGCCGCCGGTCGACGAGACGGTGCGTGCGGGGCGCGAGGTCGCCGACCTTTTTCGCGCGCGCACGGCAGCTCTGGAGCGCCGCACCGCGGAGCGCCTCGAGCGCCGGCTCGCCGCGACCTCCGAGAACGGCCTCGTCGCCCTCCTGTCGGCCGCGCGCGAGGAGTCGGGGGTCGACCTCATCGAATGGAGACGGCCCGGCCGGCCGGCGGCGGCCGTCAGCGCCCCGAGGTGGCCTCTGCGCGACATGAACGAGCCGGGCGCCGAATGGCTCGCGGACGCGAAGGACCGCGGCCTCTCGCGCCGGATCGAGCAGACGCGCGACGGCGGGCAGGCGGGACGCACGGTGGTCTCCCTGCCTTCCGGCTTCCTCGTCGTCGGCACGTTCGACCCGCCCGCCGAAGCCGAGCCCCTCCGCCAGCTCTCGCGCGCGACGTCGGCGTACGCGATGTTGAAGGCCGAGCGCGCCCAGCTCGAGGCCGTTCAGGTGCTTTTCTTCCTCCTCCTCGCGTTCCTCGTTCTCCTCGCGGCCGTGTGGGTCGGTCTCCTCCTCGCGCGGCGTGTGACGCGTCCCATCGCGGCGCTCGCGGCTTCGGCCCGGCGCGTGGGCGCGGGCGACTTCGACGCTCTCGTCGAGGTGGAAGGAGGCGACGAGATCTCCGCGCTTTCGCGCGCCTTCAACGCGATGACGTCCGAGCTGCGCAAGAGCCGGACCGAGCTCGTCGCCGCGAACGCGGAGCTCGGCGCGACGAACGAGCGCGTCGACGAGGAGCGCCGCCGCGTGCGTACGATCCTCGCGCGGCTCGACGCCGGCGTCGTCGCGTTCGGTGACGACGATACGCTGTACTTCCTCAACGAGACCGCGCGGCGCCTGCTCGGACGCGACGAAGACGCCCATTTCCCCCGCGCGCAGGACCTTCTCGCCTCCGAAGCCCTCGCCCCGCTGGCCGAATTCCTCGGACGCGCGCGCGCGGCGGCCGCCCCGCGGGAGGCGACGCTGAAGATCGGCTCCCGCGTTCTCGAGGCCCGCGTGACCCGCATTCCCGCCGGGGCCACCGACGCGGGCGCGTGGGTCGTGACGCTCGAGGACACGACCGCCCTCGTCGCGGCCGAGCGCGCCGCGGCGTGGGAGGAAGCCGCGCGACGCATGGCGCACGAGATCAAGAATCCCCTGACGCCGATCCGCCTCGCGGCCGAGCGCATGCGACGGCGCGCTCTCGGCATGAACGACGAGCCCGAAGGTCTCGCCTCCGTCGTGCGCGAGGGCGCTTCCACGATCATCGAGGAGGTCACGACGCTCGCCTCGCTCGTCGACACGTTCGGTCGTTTCGCCCGACTGCCGGCCGCGGATCTCGCCCCGACGGACCTCGGCGCGGTCGTCCAGCAGGTCACGAACCTGTATTCGAACGTGAAGAGGGGCGTGACGGTCTCGGCCGACGTTCCGGAATCCCTTCCGCTCGTCAAAGCCGATGCCGAGCAGGTGAAACGTGCGCTCATCAACCTCGTGGACAACGCCGTGGCGGCGACTCCGGGCGGCGGTCACGTGAGGATCGTGGCGGGCGTGGAGGCGGGACGCGCGCGGCTCGCCGTCGAGGACGACGGGGCCGGCATCCCCGAGGCGGAGCGCGAGCGCGTCTTCGACCCCGCCTATTCGACGAAGGCGCGGGGCTCGGGCCTCGGCCTCGCGATCGTCGCGCGCATCGCCGCCGAGCACGCGGGGCGCGTCCGCGTGGAGGAGAATGTCCCCCACGGATGCCGCTTCCTCCTCGAATGGCCGGCCGCGTGAGGCCCGCGTGCGGGTGAGCGCCCCATGACGGACGGCCCGCGCATCCTCGTCTGCGACGACGAGCCGGGAATCCGCAAGACTCTCTCGCAGATCCTCGTCGACGAGGGCTATACCGTGGATGCCGTCGGTCTCGGTCAGGAAGCGCTCCAGCGCGCTTTCGGCGACGAGGGCCAGCGCCCCGACGCCGTTTTTCTCGACGTCTGGCTGCCGGATCTCGACGGCCTCGCCGTGCTCGACCGGATGCGGGCCGCCGGCCTCGCGATGCCGATCGTCATGATCTCCGGGCACGGCACCGTGGAGACGGCGGTTCAGGCCGTCAAGCGCGGCGCCGACGACTTCCTCGAGAAACCGCTGTCGCTCGAGCGCGTCCTTCTGACGCTCTCCAAGGCGCTCGAGAGATACCGCCTCGCGCGCGAACGCGACGACCTCAAGCGCGAGCTCATGAGCCGCACGGACGAGGATGCGGCCAAAGAGACGCTCCTCGGCACGAGCCCGGCGATGCTGCGACTTCTCGACGAGATCCGGCGCGCCGGGGCTTCGGAGGCGCGCGTCCTCATCGTGGGAGAGAGCGGCGTGGGCAAGGAGCTCGTCGCGCGCGCACTCCACCGCGCGTCGCCCCGGTCTCAGGGCCCGTTCATCGAGGTCAACGGCGCCGCGATTCCGGAGGAGCTCATCGAAAGCGAGCTGTTCGGGCACGTGAAGGGCTCGTTCACGGGGGCGATCGACGATCGCAAGGGAAAGTGGGAGCAAGCCGATGGCGGGACGCTGTTCCTCGACGAGATCGGGGACATGTCTCCGCGCACGCAGGCCAAGATCCTGCGCGCCATCCAGGACGGGCGCATCACGCGCGTCGGCGGCGCCAAGACGATGGAGACGGACGTCCGCATCGTCGCCGCCACGAACCGGGACCTGCCCGCGATGATCCGGGCGGGAACCTTCCGCGAGGACCTGTATTTCCGGCTGGCCGTCGTCCCGCTCCGCGTGGCGCCGCTGTCCGAGCGGCCCGAGGACATCCCTCTCCTCGTGGCGCATTTCGCCGAGAGCCTCGCGCGCAAACGCGGACGGCGCCCGAAGGCGTTCGAGAAGGACGCGCTCGAGGCCCTCGCGAAGAGGCAATGGCCGGGCAACGTGCGCGAGCTGCAGAACCTCGTCGAACGGGTCCTCCTCATGTCGACGGGCCCGACAATCCGGGCCGTGGATCTCCCGCCCGAGGATGGGCCGGCCGCGGGACGCGGCACCTCCCGCCCGGTGTCCGACGAGCTCCCCGCGTACGCGACGCTC
Source organism: Thermoanaerobaculia bacterium (assembly GCA_963719225.1). GTDB lineage: Bacteria > Acidobacteriota > Thermoanaerobaculia > UBA5066 > UBA5066 > Fen-183. The sequence goes on from CAVRAY010000002.1 coordinate 35,154, forward strand.
GCCGACGCGCGCGAGGCGTTCGAGAAACGCTACCTCTCGCGCGTCCTCGCGGAAATGAAGGGAAACGTGTCGCGCGCAGCCGAGCGCCTCGGCCTCGACCGCACGACGCTCCACCGCAAGATGAAGGCGCTCGGGCTGGACGGGGAGTAGGCGTCAGGTCGGGAACAAATCGAGCGTGATCTGAACGGCGTTCTCCACGCTTGCCAGTTCTTCTCTCGTCAGGCTTCCGATCCTCGAACGGAGGCGCGCCTTGTCAATCGATCGGATCTGATCGCCGAGGACCCGGGCAGGGGCCCCGCGAACCTCGATCCGAGCCTCCCCGGGAAAGAGTGACTCGACATTGCTCGTGATCGGGAGCACGACGACGCGGGATCCGTACCGGTTGCAGGAGTCGTTCGAAATGACGACCGCCGGTCGCGTCTTCCGGATCTCCGTCCCGAGCGTAGGGTCGAGGGCGACCCAATAGACGTCGCCGCGACGCGGCGCGCGTTTCACGCCGGCCAATCCTCGGCCTCGGTCGTGGACCATTCGGAAGTAAGCCTCCGGCGCCATGGCTCGCGCGCGGCCGCCTTGTAGGCGGCATCCAGTTTCGCCTGATCCGGATGGATCCGGGAGCGGACCGCCGCCTCGATGAAAGCGCTGATTCGCTTCGGAGGCAGCTCTTTTTTCAGCCTCTTGTAGAGCGCTTCGTCCATCGTGATGTTCAGGCGAACCGACATGGTTCCTCTCCTGAATTCTGTATTATATACATCATCTACGTCTCGGCCTCTTGTCTCAGCGCTCGCGCCGCGGCGTGGCGCGCTCGGCCTCGGGGATGCGCTCGAGAGGCGCCTCGGATTCGGCCAGCGCGAAGGCGAGAGCGGCGATCGTCGCGACTCCGGAGTTCAGCTCCTCGCGGTCGATCTTGTCGAACGTGTCGTCGGCCGAATGATGGATGTCGAAATATCGCGAGGTGTCCTGGATCGGCGAGAAGAGCGGCACGCCGGCGGCGCGGAGCGTGCCCACGTCCGCGCCTCCGCCGCCCTTCTTCACGTTCCCGACGCCGAAGGGCTTCAGGATCTCCGCGACGTTCGCGAGAATTGGCTCCGCGGAGGGGCCCGCCGTCCAGCCGAATCCGGACACGCGACCCGCGCCGCTGTCGGTTTCGATCGCGGCGACGTGCGCCGCCAGCTCGGCCGCATGGGCCTTCGCGTAGGCACGCCCGCCCGCGAGCCCGTTCTCCTCGTTCGCAAATGCGACGACGCGAAGCGTGCGGCGCGGCCGTCTCGGGAGCCGCCCGACGAGGCGTGCCGCCTCGATCGCGATGCCGAGGCCCGCCGCATCGTCCACGGCCCCCTGCCCGAGGTCCCACGAATCGAGGTGCCCGCCGAGGACGACGATCTCATTCGGCTTCTCGCGACCCGGGATCTCGCCGACGACGTTCGCCGAGAGCGCGTCCGGGAGCGTACGGGCCGAGAGCGCGAAGCGGACGCGGACGGTCTTGCCGTCGGCCAGGAGACGGTGGACGAGGTCCGCGTCGGGATTCGCGAGGGCCGCGGCCGGGATCTTCGGGACCCCCTCCTCGTAACGGACCGAGCCCGTGTGCGGAAGTCGGGCGTTCGACGTGCCCACGGAACGAATGAGGGCGCCCACGGCGCCCAGCTTCGCGGCGCGCGATGCGGCGCCCCCGCGGATGGGAACCGTCGCGCCGTAGCCGGATCCGTCGGACCGGCGCTCCATGACTTTCCAGACGAAGACGATCTTGCCTTTCGCCTTCTCCTTGAGCGCGTCCACGCCCTCGAGGGACTGGGCCTCGACGAGATCGGCCTCGATCCCGCCCGCGGGCGTTCCGACGCTGCCGCCGAGCGCGCAGAGCGACAGCCGGAACGGAGCGGGAGAGACGATCTCCCCGCTCTCCTCCCCGCGCTCCCAGTGCGTCACGGTGACGGGTTCGGCATGGACGTTCGAGAATCCCTGCGCCTTGAGCGTGGCCTCGGCCCACGCGACCGCACGCGCGTCGCCCGGCGACCCGGCCAGCCGCGGACCGACGGTATCGGTGAGGCTGCGGACCGTGTCGTACGCGCCGTTCGTCGCCTGGGCCGCGCGCACGAGGCGCTCGAGCGTTCCCCTCAGATCGGAATCCGCCCCGGGGCCGGCCGCGGAGAGAGCGAGGGCCGCGACGCCGAGGAAAGACGCCACGGGGACGAGACGCGCGCCTTTCACGAGAGCCTTTCGAGCAGCTTGTTCTCGAGAACCTGCGGGCCCGGGTCGGCCTCGAGCCTCAGGTAGTGTTCCGCCGCCGCCAGGAGCGCGGCCTGCGGGACGAGGCCCACGATCTCCGAGCCCACGACGGCGACGCCGTGGCGGGAGGCTTCGGATTTCACGGTCTCGAAGACGCGGTGGAGCGGCGTCTTCTCGAAGTTAGTCATGTTGATCGAAACCTGGACCTGCCCGCGCGCGTCGAGCTTCACGCCCATCGCCTTCACGAAGCGAAACCCGCCCGAGAGGTGCCGGATGGCCTTCGCGATGCGGTCGGCGATCGCGAGGTCCGGCGTTCCCAGGTTGATGTTGTACGCGACGAGCGGCGCACGCGCCCCCACGACGGTCGCGCCGCCCGTGGGGTGGGGGACCGGGGGGCCGAAGTCGGGGATCCAGGCCGGATCCGTCATCTTCGCCGGGAGGCCCTCGAACTCTCCCTTGCGGATGTTCGCGAGGTTCTGCCGTTCCGCCGATGTCGCGGCGTCCTCGTACAGGTAGACCGGCAGGCCGTAACGGTCGGCGAGACCTTTTCCGAGCGTCTTCGCAAGGACCACGCAGTCGGCTGCCGTTGCGCCCCGCAGGGGGACGAACGGGATCACGTCCACGGCTCCGACGCGCGGGTGGGCGCCTTGGTGCGTCCTGAGATCGATCGCCTCGAGCGCGGCGCCCACGAGGGCCGTCATCGCCGTCACGAGGGCATCCCCGTCTCCGAGGAACGTCAGGACCGAGCGGTTGTGGTCGGCGTCGGAGGTCCTGTCGAGGAGGACGACTCCCTCGGCCGCGTTCACGGCGGCATTCGCCAGGGCCGACACGACGTCCGGCCGGCGCCCCTCGCTCACGTTCGGAATGCACTCGATCAATGCGGCCATCGCGCCTCCGGCGGGCGATCGTATCCGACGCCACGCCACGCCGCGCTGTTCTTGCTAGCATTCAATCCAATGAGCTCCTATGCCGGAAGCCCCGCCCTCGCCCCCGAGGCGCGGGAGAAGGTCCTCCAGACGTTTCGGCACACGCTCGTGCTCGCGCAGGAAGGCAAGAACGAGGAGGCGCTCCTCGGGTGCGACTTCCTTCTCAAGATGGACGCCCGCTTCGCCCCGGCCCGCAGTCTGCTCGAGGTCTTGCGGGGCGTCGCTCCGGGCTCGAAGGTCGACGTCGGACGATTCGCCGACTACCTCGGCCCCGAAAGCGCGGGCGAGGCGCTGCCGGAGTCCGCTCACGAGCTGCCGGAGGCGTTCCCGGGCGGCCCTGCCTCTCCCGTTCCTCCCTCGGCGGTGTCCGCGACCGGCCTGGACGACCTCGTTTTCGGGGACGAGGGGGGTGGGGAGGCTCCGCGCGCCGGACCCTCGCTCGCGCCGCCGCCCGCCGCCGACCCGTTCGGCGGCCTCGACGACCTGCGCCTGAGCATGCCTGGCGGGGGGCCGGGCGCGGTCGGGACGATTCCGCCGCCGGAGTCGGCGCCGCCGCTCGACTCTCCGTCCTCGGGGCCGCCGCTCGGGCAGCCCGCGCCTGCCGCGGCTCCCCCGCGCCCCGTGTCCGGCGTCCAGGCCGATCCGCGCATCACGCAGTTTCTCAAGCAGGGTGACGAGGCGCTCTCGCGCGGCAACGCGCAGGAGGCGATCGACCTCTGGTCCCGGGTCTTCCTCATCGACCTCTCGAACGAGGAGGCGAGCCGCCGGATCGACGCGGCACGCGAGTCGCAGGCGGAATCGGCGCGCAAGATCGACATCCTCCTGACCGAGGGCGTGACCCAGTACGAAAACGGCGACCTCGCAGGCGCGCGCAACAAGTTCCTCGACGTGCTCGCCGTCTCCGAGCACGATGCCACGGCACGCGGCTACCTCAACCAGATCGAGGCGGCCCTGGCGTCCTCGTCGTCGCAAAGCCAAGCCCCCGTCTCGGCCAGCGAGGGCGATTCCGACTTCATGAAGCACGAGATCGAGGCGCCGGCACCTCCCTCGTTCGCAGACGACTCCGGCATCGGTCGTTCGCTCAAAGGGGACGCGAGCGGCTCCGGCCTCGAGTCCGGCATGGCCAGCTCCCAGAAGGTCCCCCGGCCGGGCGCCAAGGGCCGGATCGACGTGCGCGTCCTCCTCGCGGCGGCCGCCGTCGTCCTCGCCCTGGTCGCGGGCGGCGCGTACTTTTTCCTGCGCGGCAAGTCGGCCGCCCGGCCCGCGACCGCGGGCGGGCCCGGCACGAAGGTCCTGCCTGGCGGGCGCACGACGCCTTCCGAGGATCCGTTCCCGAAAGCCCAGGCCCTCTTCGAGGCCGGAAAGATCGACGAGGCGATCGCCGTCCTCGCGAAGCTGCCCGAGACGGACCCGAGGCACAACGAGGCGCTCGTGCGCATCGAGAAGATGAAATCTTCGGCGGCTCCGACGCCAGGGCCCGCCGCTCCGAGCTCCGCGCAGCTCGATGAGATGCGCATCGCCGGCCTCACCGCGATGTCCTCGAGCCGGTACATCGACGCGCTGAAGAACCTGGATCCGGTCGTGAAAGCCCGTCCGCAGGACTCCGAGGCGGCGGCCGCGGCGCAGCGCGCTCACGAGCAGGTCGAGGCGCTGAGGAACGCCTCGAAGTCGTACAACGAGGGCGACTACGAGAGCGCGATCAAGCTTCTCTGGGACCTTCGCAAGGGCGACGCGAAGAATCAGGACGTCGAGGAGTACCTCGTCAACGCGTATTACAACTCCGCGGTGCAGAGCCTGCAGGCCGGGAACATGGCGAAGGCCACGATCGCCGTCAAGGAGGCCACGGACCTCAGACCGGGAGACGCCGAAGCGCAGCGGCTTCTGCGCTTTGCGCGCAAATACCCGAAAGGCGCGAACGACCTGCTCTCCCGCATCCTCATCAAGCATCTGACCCTCAGGCCCTGAGGCCGGACCCGCCATGTCCGAGCCCCCGCGCGACCCGCTCGCCGAACATCCGCTCCTTCCGGATCCGCCGCGACGGCGATCCTCGTCGCGCTCGACTCTCGAGCTCTTCCCCGATGCCGCCGAGAAACCCCTCGGACCCAGGGAGGACGATGCCGCGCCGGAGCCCTCCCGGGAGCCGCCCCCTTCGAAATCGGCGCCGTCGCCTCCGGAACGATCCACGGCCGGTGCGCCGATGTTTTCCGCGCCCGAGCCCGAAGAAACGGAACCCGAGGCGCCGCGGGCGGTGGCGTTCGCGCGGCGCGTGGCGGCCGGTCTCGCCGACCTCCTCATCCTCGCCCTCGTCGGCGCGGTCGAGCTCGCCGCCGGCGCGCTCCTCCTCGACCTGCGCTTTCCGCCCCCGGCCTTCCTTCCCCTCGCCGCGTTCCTCCTGCTCGCCGCCCTCGTCCTCCTCGTCCTCGCGCCGTTCGTCTGGGGCACGACACCCGGCATGGCCCTCGCCGACCTGAGGATCTGCGCCGAGGACGGCGGCTCCCCCACGCTCTCGGCCGCGCTGCTGCGCTTCGTGGGCTTTCTCGTGACCTTCGCGCTCGCGGGCGTGCCCCTGCTCGTCGCCGCCTTCGACCGCCGCGGCCGAACGCTCGCGGACCTCGTCTCGCGAACGACGATCGAGCCCGTGGAGGCCGCCGAGCCCTCCGGCCTCTCGTAAGGAGACCCGTGCGCCTCGCGCTTTGCCAGATCGACACGACGGTCGGCGACATCGCGGGCAACACGTCCCGCATCCTCGAGGCCCTGACCCGTGCCGAGAAGGCGCGCGCCGACCTGGCCGTGTTTCCCGAGCTCGCGATTTGCGGCTATCCGCCCCTGGACCTTCTCGAGCGGCCGTCGTTCGTGCGCGAGGCCGCGCGCGCTCTCTCGTCCCTCGCGCGGCGCGCGCGCCGCACCGCGCTTCTCGTCGGAACGTTCGTCCCGAACCGGAACCGCGTCGGAAAGCCGTTCCACAACGTTTCGGCCCTGCTCGAGGGCGGCCGCGCGAAGGTCCTCGCCAGGAAGACGCTCCTTCCCACGTACGACGTCTTCGACGAAGGCCGCTGGTTCGAACCGGGCGACGGATGCGTCATCGTCCCGTTCCGCGGAGAGCGGGTCGGCCTTCCCGTCTGCGAGGATCTGTGGAACGACAAGGACTTCTGGCGACAGAGGCGCCTTTATCACGAGGACCCCGGCGAGGCCCTCGTGAGGCGGGGCGCGACGCTCGTGGTCGCGATCAACGCGTCGCCGTTCTCGGAAGGGAAGCCCCGGCTGAGGCGACGGATGCTGGCCCGCTACGCGCGCGACGGGCGCATCCCGGTGGTGTCTCTCAATCTCGTGGGCGGAAACGACGAGCTCGTCTTCGACGGCGACTCGATGGTGATCGACGGCCGCGGCAACGTCATCGCGCGTGCCGCGAAGTTCGAGGAGGACTTCCTGGTCGTGGACGTCCTGCGCGAGAAGCGGGGACTCGCGCGTGTCGTCGCGCCTTCGGAAAGCCGGGCACCCGAGGACACCGATGACGCCGGCGGAGACCCTCTCGAGTCGCTCCGGCGCGCGCTCGTCCTCGGTATCCGGGATTACGCGAAGAAGTGCGGCTTTTCGACCGCGATTCTCGGCCTTTCGGGAGGAATCGATTCCGCGCTCGTCGCGGCGCTCGCGGTCGAGGCCCTCGGAAAGGAGAACGTCACGGGCCTGGGGATGCCGTCGCCATATTCGTCCGAGGGGTCGATCGCGGACGCGCGCGCCCTCGCCCAGAACCTCGGCATCCGTTTCGACATCCTGCGGATCGACGCGCTCTTCGACGAAGCGCGCCGGACGCTCGCCGGGCTGTTCCAGGGACTCGAGGAGGACGTCACCGAGGAGAACATCCAGTCGCGCCTCCGCGGCCTCCTCGTGATGGCCGTCTCGAACAAGAAAGGGCCCCTGGTCCTCACGACCGGCAACAAGAGCGAGCTCGCCGTGGGGTACTGCACGCTCTACGGCGACATGTGCGGCGGTCTCGCGCCGATCTCCGACCTGCCGAAGATGCGGGTTTATGCGCTCGCGCGGCACCTCAACGCCCGCACGAAAGGCGCTCTCATCCCGGAGGCCTCGCTCGTGAAGGCGGCTTCCGCCGAGCTGCGGCCCAATCAGTGCGACCAGGATTCTCTTCCGCCCTATCCGCTTCTCGACGCGATTCTCGAAGGTCTCGTGGAGCGAAACCTTTCCGTCGAGGCCGTCGCGCGACGCGCGCACGCTCCGCTCACACTCGTGAAGAAGATCGCGCGCCAGGTGGACCGGGCCGAGTACAAGCGCTGGCAGATGGCGCCCGGCCTGAAGGTCTCCGCGAAAGCGTTCGGCAGCGGCCGCCGGATTCCGATCGCGCAGAGGGCGCCGCTCTGAAGTACACCGCGTCCCTCGAGGCCCAGCGCTACCCGTGGAAGGAGATCCCGGGATCCTCGCACGTGCTCCTCCTCGAGAAGGTCCTCGCGCGCGGGAAGGACCTCGCCGTTCTCGACCTCGGGTTCGGTGCGGGACTGCTCGCGAGGCGCATCCGTCCGGTCTGCCGGTATCTGGCCGGCGTCGAGCTCGACCCCGAGGCGGCGAAGGAGGGCGCTCCGTTTTTCGACGATCCCGTGACGGGGGATCTCCTCGAGGGAATCTCGGGGCCGTGGAAAGAGCGGTTCGACGTGATCGTGGCGGGAGACGTGCTGGAGCATCTGCCGCGCCCCGGCGTGCTCCTGGATTCTCTGAAACCCCTCCTGAAGGCGGACGGAATCCTCCTGCTCTCTCTCCCGAACGTCGCGAACGTCACCGTGCGGCTCGGCCTTCTCTTCGGCCGCTTCCCCTACGGACCCCGCGGCATCCTCGACCGTACGCATCTGCGGTTCTTCACACGAGCCACGGGCCGCGCGCTCCTCGAGCAGAACGGGTTTCACGTCCTTTCGGTCGACGCGACCGCGATGCCGATCGAGCTCGCCTTCCCCGCGCTCGCCCGGCCGCCTCTGGCGGGCCTCGTGCGCGTGGCCGCGCTCTTCGCGACACGCGTTCTCCCCACGCTTTTCGGATACCAGTTCGTCTACGAGGCGAGGCCGTCGTGACGCCGACGCGCGAGATCCCCGCGCTCGGGACCCAGCCCGCCCCCGCCCGGACGGAATCGACGCGCGGCATCGACCTGTCGATCGTCATCCCCGCATTCAACGAGGAGGAGCGGCTGCCTGCCTCTCTCGGGGCGGTTTCGGCCTATCTCGCCGCCAGGCCCTCGGCTCCCCGTGTCGAGGTGCTCGTCGTGGACGACGGCTCGTCCGATGCGACGGCCTCGCGCGCCGAGGACGCGGGCCGCCGCCACGGCCTCGACCTGCGCGTCCTGCGCCTGCCGAAGAACCGCGGCAAGGGCTTCGCGGTCCGCACCGGCTGCCTCGAGGCCGCGGGCCGCCTCATCCTCGTGTCGGACGCGGACTTTTCGACGCCCATCTACGAGTGGGAGAAGCTCGCGTCGGCCAAAGCGCCGGTCGCGATCGGCTCGCGCGCCGTGGACGAATCCCTCGTGAAGGAGCGCCAGTCGATCGGCCGGATCGCCATGGGCAAGCTCTTCAACAGGATCGTGCGTCTGCTGCTCGTGCCCGGCATCCACGACACGCAGTGCGGCTTCAAGCTCTTTTCGCGCGACGCGGCCCGCGAGATCTTTTCGCGGGCGAAAGTGGATCGCTTCGCTTACGACGTCGAGGCGCTCGCCCTTTCCCGCGGCCTCGGTTACACGATTGCGGAGGTCCCCGTCCTCTGGTTCAACTCTCCGGACTCGCGCGTGACGCTTTTCGGCGGCGCACAGGCGTACATGGAGCTCTTTCGCATCCGGCTGCGGCTGCGCGCCGGCATTCCTCCGGGTGCGGAGAGCCAGGGGCAATAGACCATGGTCAATGACCATGGTACGATTCGGCCATGTCCACTGAGCCCACCCTCGCCATCTCAAAATTCAAGGCCACCTGCCTCGCCGTTCTCGAGGACGTGCGGCGCACGGGCCGACCCGTCACCGTGACGCGCTTCGGCAAGCCCGTGGCGCGCGTGGTGCCGCCGACGTCGACTCGTCCGAAGAAGCGCGTCCTCGGCGCCTACGCGGGCCAGGCCGAGATCCTCGGCGACATCATCGGACCTGTTCTGCCTCCGGAGGCGTGGGAAGTTCTTCGAAAGTGAAGCTCCTCCTCGACACGCACATCTGGATCTGGACGCTTCTCTTTCCGAAGAAGGTGGGTGCGCGCATCGCACGTGAGCTCGTCTCGATGAGAAACGAGATCTGGCTTTCTCCCATTTCGATTTGGGAGGCGCTGCTTCTAGCCGCGAGCGGCCGCGTGAGATTCCGGCAAGATGCCTCCCGATTCCTCGAGACTGCCCTCGCCGAACAGAAGTATCACGAGGCCCCGCTGACGCACGATGTCGCATTCGAGAGCCGCCGGCTGTCCCTTTCGACAGAAGACCCTGCCGACCGTTTCCTCGCTGCGACAGCACGGGTTTACGACCTCACCCTTGTCACCGCTGACGAGCGGCTGCTTGCTCTCCGCGAGATCAGAGTCCTGCCCAACCGATAGAGCGGCTAGTAGAGCGGGAACGCCGCCGTCAGCTCCTTGACCTTGCCCTTGACGCGCGCCCGGATGCCGGCGTCCTCCGGTGCGTCGAGGACTTCGCCGATCCAGCCGGCGATCGTCTTCATCTCGGCCGCGCCCATGCCGCGCGTCGTGACGGCCGGGGTTCCGATGCGCAGGCCCGACGTGACGAGAGGCGGATTCGGGTCGAAGGGAATGGTGTTCTTGTTCACGGTGATCCCGGCGGCGTCGAGAGCCTTCTCGCAGACCTTACCCGTGAGCCCCTTCTTGCCGACGTCGACGAGAAAGAGGTGGTTGTCGGTCCCGCCCGAGACGATCCGGAAGCCCTTCGCGGCCACGGCTTCCGAGAGAACGCGCGTGTTCTCGAGGACCTGCTTCTGGTACCTCGCGAAGTCCGGCTCCATCGCTTCCTTCAGCGCGACCGCCTTGGCCGCGATGACGTGCTCGAGCGGGCCTCCCTGCTGGCCCGGAAAAACGGCCCTGTCGACCTCCTTCGCCCACTCGGGCACGCAGAGGATGAGGCCCGCGCGCGGCCCGCGCAGAGTCTTGTGCGTCGTCGTCGTCACGAAGTGCGCGTGGCCGACGGGCGAAGGGTGCAGGCCCGTCGCCACGAGGCCCGCGATGTGCGCCATGTCGACCATGAGGAGCGCGCCGACGGCATCGGCGATCTCGCGGAATTTCGGGAAGTCGAGCGTGCGCGGGTACGCCGAGGCGCCCGCCACGATGAGCTTCGGCTTCTCGCGCTCGGCGATGTCGCGAAGCTCGTCGAAGTCGATGACCTCCGTGTCCTTCCTGACGCCGTAGGCCACGACGCGGTAGAGCTTTCCGGAGACGTTGAGGGGGTGTCCGTGCGTGAGATGGCCGCCGTGGGCGAGCGACATGCCGAGGAGCGTGTCGCCGGGTTTCAGGCAGGCCATGTAAACGGCCGTGTTCGCCTGGGCGCCGGCGTGCGGCTGGGCGTTCACGTGGACCGCGTCGGGATTGCCCGGAGAGAAAAGCGCCTTGGCGCGCGAGATGACGAGGGACTCGGACTGGTCCACGAACTCGCAGCCGCCGTAATAGCGCCTTCCCGGATAGCCCTCGGCGTACTTGTTCGTGAGGACCGAGCCGACGGCCTCGAGGACGGCGCGCGACGTGAAGTTCTCGGAGGCGATGAGCTCGATCCCTTCGCGCTGCCGATTGAGCTCCGCGGCGATGATGCCGGCGATCTCGGGATCGGTTTCGGCGAGAGACCGGTTGATGAGCGTGGCGCGGCTGGCGGTCGTCGACATGGCTCCTCCAGAGCTCTGGATCGTATCGCGGCGGCGGGCCTCGCGCGTCAGGGACCTTCCGGTGCGTGACGCGGATAGGCCGACACCATCGAGTCGTACTCGGCGAGTGCGTAGCTGTCCGTCATCCCGGCCAGGTGGTCCGCGATCGCGCGCAGGAAGAGAGGCTTCTTCGTGTAGTTCGAGGCGATCTCCGCGTCGAGGCGCTTGAGCGGGATGTCGCGCAGGTACGGGACGCCCGCGAGGTCGCGGTAGCGCAGGAGCACGTAGTCGGGCAGGAGGCGCGGGTTCTTGTACCAGGCCGAGAACAACGTCGTGACGACGAGCTGTGCCCGCCCGTCGTGCCGCGCGACGCGGTAGCTGTGGATGACGTTCTGGTAGATGAACTCCTTGAGCTCCTGGTAGAAGCGGTCGCCCGTTTTCGAAGGGGCGACGAGCGAAGCCGGAAGCTTGCGCCGCTGAGCGTAGAACTCGTCGGACGTCGCGATTTTCCTCGCCTCGAGCCACTTTCCGATCGAGGCGCGCGAGGCCGTGATGAGGTCCGTGACGAGGAGGTGGATCATGCCGCGGATGAGCATCGCCTGCCGCACCGTGTTGTCCTTCGTCGCCGTGTAGGCGGGGCCGAGCGCCTCCACGACCGCGCGCGACACGGAGAGCGCGAGCACCTTGTCGAAGTCCACGAGCTTGAGGCCGTCCTCGAGGTCGTGCGCCTGCTGCGCGAACTCGTCGGCCCATCCCACGGCCTGGCACTCGAGGTGCCCGCCGGACGAGAGGTTCAGCCCCTCGGCATCGACGTCGGGAAACGGGAAGTCGCGGCGCCACGTCGTGTGCTTGAGGATGCCCTCGCGCGTGTCGTTCGTGAGGTTGAGGCCCGGGTGCTCGTAGCGCTTCTCGAGCACGTCGACGACGCGCACGGACTGGTAGTTGTGCTTGAACGCTCCCACGTGAGCGGCGACCTTCGGGTCGATCGGGATCGAAGGCTCGCCCCCGGTGAGGATGCGGTTCAGCACCTTTTCGCCCGAATGCCCGAACGGCGTGTGGCCGAGGTCGTGGCCGAGCGCGCACGCCTCGGCGAGGTCTTCGTTCAGCGCGAGCGCCCGGGCCATCGTGCGCGCGATCTGGGTGACCTCGAGCGTGTGCGTGAGTCGCGTGCGGTAGTGATCGCCCTCGAACGGGATGAATACCTGCGTCTTGTGCTTGAGCCTTCGAAAGGAGCGCGAGTGGATGATGCGATCGCGGTCGCGCTGGTACTCCGTCCGGTAGTCGTACGCCTTCCCCTCCTCGGCGACCGGATACCGCCGCACGGCGCGCGAGGCACGCGAGGCGTAGATCGCGAGCCGCGCGTCTTCCTGGGCCTCGAGGTCCCTCTTCGTGAGCGTGGGAACGAGAGCCGCGACGGGAGGAGGAGCGGTCACGTTCTCGATCTTAGCCGCAGCACTTCGCCGACGAGATAGAGCGAACCCGCCACGAGAACCGGGCCGTCCCCGATCGTCTCCTCGAGCCGCAGGAGGCCTTCGGCCACGGATGAGGCGGTCTCGAGATCCGGACGCCCCAGACGCGCGCGCAGCGCCTCGGGCTTCTCGGCCCGTGGCGACTCGGGTGCTACGAGGACGATCCGCCGCGCGCGCGCGGCGAGCGGCGCGAAAACTCCGGGAAGATCCTTGTCCGCAAGGCCGCCGAAGAGAAGATCGATCCGGCCCGCCAGGCCCGTCGCGTCGAGATGTTCCGCGAGAGCGGAAGCTCCCGGCGGGTTGTGCGCGCCGTCGAGAAGGAGCGGCCTCGCTCCAGGGCATTCGAGCTTCTGCAGGCGCCCGGGCCACCGAACGGCGGCGAGGCCGCGCGCGACCGTCGCCTCGTCGAGCGGAACGATGGCGCGTGCGGCGGCGAGCGCGAGGGCGAGGTTCTGTCTCTGGTGCGCTCCGGGCAGCGAGAAGGGTACGTCCTCGGCCGGCGGGATCTCCAGGAGGCGTGCCCCGATCCGCCGCGCCTCGGCGTGAAGCGCCGCGCGCGGACCGCCGGCGGTGCCCGAAGCCCCGACGAGGACCGGCTGGCCCTTCCGGAAGATCCCCGCCTTCTCGCGCGCGACGTCCTCGAGCGCGGGGCCGAGCACGTCGAGGTGGTCCGCCGCGACGTTCGTCACGATCGAGATCTCGGGGGAAAGGACGTTCGTCGCATCGAGGCGTCCCCCGATCCCGACTTCCACGATCGCGACCGCGACACGTGCGCGCCGAAACAGCTCGAAGGCCGCGACCGTGAGGGCCTCGAAGTACGACGGTCCGCGGAGGCCGGGCGCCCCGACGGGGGAAACGAGCAGGAGGACTTCATCGAGCGCAGCGGTCGAGACGTCGCGGTCCCGGAGCCGCACACGCTCCGTCACGGAGATGAGGTGCGGCGAGGTGTAGAGCCCGCAAGGGACGCCCGCGGCGGTGAGGATCGCGGAGATCGTCGCGGCGGTCGACCCCTTGCCGTTCGTCCCTCCGATGAGGATCGAAGAAAAGGAGGATTGGGGGTTTCCTAGAGAGGCCAGGAGGGCACGTGTCCGGCTCAGGCCCGGGCGAATTTTCTGCGGGCCCAAGGCCTCCAGCCACGCCAGACCGGAAACAGCGTCGAGCGCGCTCAAGCCACGTCCGCTATTCACCCTCTAGGAAAATCCGAAAACTGCGTTTCCCGGGCCGGACCATCAACCGGTCTGGAGCAGCCGCAGCACGCGCGCGACCGTCGCGCGCATGTCGGCGCGCTGCACGACGATGTCCACGAAGCCGTGGTCCTGCAGGAACTCGGCCCGCTGGAAACCTTCCGGAAGCGTCTGGCGGATCGTCTGCTCGATGACGCGGGGACCCGCGAAGCCGATGAGCGACTTCGGCTCGGCGAGCGTGACGTCCCCGAGCATCGCAAAGGAGGCTGTGACGCCGCCCGTCGTCGGGTCCGTGAGGACCGCGACGTACGGCACGCGCGCGGCGCCGAGGCGCGCGAGCGCCGCCGAAACCTTTCCCATCTGCATCAGCGAGAGGATCCCCTCCTGCATGCGCGCTCCGCCCGACGCCGTCACGATCACGAGCGCGACGCGCTCCGTGAGCGCCTGCTCGACCGCGCGCGTCAGGACCTCTCCCACGGCCGAGCCCATCGAGCCGCCCATGAAGGCATAATCGAGGATCGCGACGATCGCCGGAACGTCCTCGATCATGCCCTTTTCCGTGAGGATCGCGTCCGGCCGCCCCGTTTTCGCCTCGGACTCCTTCAGGCGGTCGCGATAGCGCTTGCTGTCCTTGAACTTGAGCGGATCGGTCGGCCGGACGTCGCCGAAGAGGGCCTGTCCGCCCGTGTCCCCCAGGAGGAGCCGCATGCGCTCGGCCGCCGGCATCCGGAAATGAAATCCGCACTTCGGGCACACGCGGAGGTTTCGCTCCACCTCCTTCACGTAGAGCGCCTCGCGGCACCCGTCGCATTTCAGGAACAGGCCCTCTCCCAGCGAAGAGCTCGTCTTCGGGTCGCGTGGAGCGCGCGGAATTTTGTCCTTTCGGAACCACATGGCCAGGAATCGGGGATCTTAGCGCGCCCGCGCGGGGCCGAGAGAAACGATCGGCCGTCCGCCCGCGCCGGGAGTGATGCACGCCTCGACTCCGAAGAGAGCCGACAGCAGCGGCTCGGTGAGCGTTTCGACGAGCGGGCCGGCCGCGAGGACGCGCCCTGAAGAAAGGAGCAGCGCGTCGTCGGCGCCCGACGAGGCGACGTCGAGCTCGTGCGTGGAGAAGAGGACCGTGCCCCCGCGTTCCGCATGGCGCCGCATCGCATCGATCACGAGGAATCGGTGGCGCGGATCGAGGTTCGCGGACGGCTCGTCGAGGAGCAGGACCTCGGGCTCGCCCGCCAGGACGCGCGCGAGAAGGACGCGCTGGCGCTCGCCGCCGCTCATCGCGCCCAGATCGGTCTCGGCGAGCGCGAGGGCGTCCATCGCGGCGAGCGAGGCCTCGACCGCCGTGTGGTCCCGTGCCGAAGGCGCGCCGAACGACGTCCGCCAGGGCGTTCGGCCCAGGAGGACGAGATCGCGCGCGCGAATCGGGAAAAGGGGCTCGTATCCCTGCGGAAGGTAGCCGAGCGCGCGCGCCGCCTCGCGGCGCGAAACGTCCGGGAGAGGGCGCCCGCCGAGACGGACGATTCCGCGCCGCGCGGGCAGGATCCCCGAGAGCGCCTTCAGGAGCGTCGACTTGCCCGCGCCGTTTTCGCCGAGGAGGGCCGTGACCCTTCCGGCCTCGAACGCCCACGTCACGTCCGCGAGGATGTCGAGGTTTCCGTATCCCGCGGCCAGCGCTTCCACGGCGAGCGGCGCACTCACGGCCGCGCCCTCAGGAGGAGGAGAAATGCCGGAGCCCCCAGAAGGGCCGTGATGGCGCCCACGGAGATTTCCGCAGGAGCGAAGAGCGACCGCGCGGCGACGTCCGAAAGGACCAGGAGGAGCGCGCCCCCCAGGAAGGAGAGGAGAAGCAGCCCGCGGTGCGAGCGTGTGACGCGGCGCACCGCGTGCGGAACGAGAAGGCCTACGAACCCGATGATTCCCGCGTAGGCCACGGCCGCCGCGGCGAGAAGCGATGCGGCCAGATACGCCGTCCGCTTGGCCGTCTCGACGCGAATTCCGAGAGTCGCGGCGGTCTCCTCGCCCAGGGTGAGAGCGTCGAAAGCGCGGGCGAGCGGCAGGAGAAGCGCGAGGCCGACGGCCGCGTAGACCGACAGCGCGAGGACCGCGCCCGGAGAGGCCCCCGCGAGCGAGCCGAGCATCCAGAAGACGAACGTCCGCGAGCGCGACGCGTCGCCGAAGGAGAGCAGGAACAGCAGGACTGCCGAGGCGAGCGCGTTCACGACGACGCCCGAAAGCAGGAGGCGCCCGCGATCCAGCCGGCCTCCCGAGGAGGCGCCGAGCCCCACGACGAGAACCGCCGCGAGGGCGCCGAGGAACGCGGCGAGCGGCAACGCGAGGGAGCCGAGGACGCCGGAGTGCGCTCCCGCCGAGACGCCGAGACCGAGAAGGGATCCCACGAGCGTTCCGCAGGCGGCGCCGCCGGAGACGCCGAGGAGGTAAGGGTCCGCGAGCGGGTTTCCGAGGAGAGCCTGCAGGGCTGCGCCGGAAAGCGCGAGAGAGCCGCCCACGAGCACGGCGAGAAGCGCCCGCGGAAGCCGGAGGTCGCGCACGATGGAGATCGTCTGCGCGTCGCCTTCTCCGAGAAGCGCGTGGAGCACGGCGCCGGGCTCGAGCGGGACGCTTCCGAAAAGGAGGGACGCGCCCAGCGCTGCGGCGAGCACGCCGAGGAGAGCGATCCCCCAGACGAGCGCCGGACGGCGGGACGTCACGGCACGTGGACCGCCGCGAGGCGCTCGAGCGCCTCGACGAGACGCGGGCCCGGCCGCTCCAGAAGGCTGCCGGGCAAAACCACGATACGGCCGGTGCTCACGGCCTTGACGAGTCGCCAGCGCCCATCCGAGAACGCGCGCGCGAACGCCTGCGCATTCTCGGGAGTCTCGGGGCGAATGACGAAGTCCGGATTCCACGCCGCGAGCGTCTCGAAGGAGACGCGCGGCCATTCGCCGGCGGATTCCGGCACGACGTTCGTGAACCCCGCCCGCCGGACGACGTCGCCGACGAACGTGCCCGCGCCGGCCGCCACGGGCGGATCGGGCCAGATGAGGACGAGCGCCCGCGCGCGCGGATGGGCGCGGCCGAGAGCCTCCGCGGCGGCGATGCGTCTCGTGAGGGACTGAACGAGAGCGGAGGCGCGCTCGTCCTCACCGAGCGCGTGCCCGACGCGGCTCAAGTCTTCGAGAACGCCGCCGAGCGTCGTTCCGCTCGTCACGACGACGGTCAGCCCCAGCGCTTCGAGCTTCTCGTACGCCGCGCGGTCGGTGCCGTCTCTCGAGACGACGACGAGGTCCGGAGCCAGAGCGACGACGCGCTCGAGATCCGGCGTGAATCCTCCGACGCGCGCTTTTCCTCTCGCCTCGGGAAGATCGTCCGCGAAATCGGGAACGCCCACGACGCGCGGCGCGGCCCCGAGCGCAAAGAGAATCTCGGCCGCGGAAGGCGCCAGCGCGACGACGCGAAGGGGATGGGCCGGGGGACGGGTCGGGACCGGAGAAGCGAGAAGCGCGAGCCCGAGAGGGAGAAGACCGAAGACGCGGCTCAGGGTTCCTCGGCTTCCTCGAGGTCGTTCGTGATTCCGAGCCTGAGGCATGCCGCGCCGTACATCTGGCGCGCGGCCTTTTGCGCGTTCTGGAGGTCCGCGAGCCGTTCCTTGACCTTCGCGAGCTCGGCCTGGATCTCCGACTCGAGCTGGTCGATCTCGACCTTCGTCACCTTGAGCGTGTTCTCGTAGAACTTTCTCTGTTCGTCGGAAAGGCTCATGCGTTCTCCTCGAAAATCCCTTTCGACGGGATCAGGGCTTTACTTCGATGGGGAAGGTCTTCCACATCTTCACCTTCACGCCATCCTTCGTCGCGGGCTGGATTGTCGCACCCTTCAGCGAGCGCACGGCGGCCTCGTCGACGAACCGGTAGCTCGAAGGCCTGAGGATCCGGACCTCCACGATTTTCCCGCGTTCGTCCACGAGGGCCATGAGGAAGGGCGTCCCGATGGAGCCGTCGGCCGCACGCTTGATCTGCCGGGCCTGGGGCGGGAGATTGCCCATGCTGCCGAGCCGCACGAGCTTCGGCTCCAAGACCCCGTCGCCGGGCCCGACGAGGTCGCCTTCGGCGACCGGAGCGCTCGACGCGGACGGGACCACGGGCGTCCTTTCGGGAACGGAGGCCTCGACGGGCGGAGCCGGGGTGGGTTTCGGGGCCGCTTCGGGAGCGGCCTCGGACGGCCGCGACTCCGGGGCGCGCACGACCGTCACGGTGGAAGGCTCGACGTTCTTCGGCACCGGGACCGACGCGGTGCCGGCGTCCGACGCGCGCGGAGGCTCCGCGGGCTGGACGGGCACGAGTCCGAGCGCGCCCGGGGGTTGCGCGGGAGCGGTCGCGGGCTTCCCGGCCGCGAGCTGCTTGGCCGCTGCATCGCGTGCCGCCTTCTCGCGTTCTGCCGCGAGACGCCGCGCCTCCGCCTCGACCGCCTTCGGGTCGAGGATCTTCGCCGGCTCGGGCTGGGGAAGAGCGGCCGAGGGAGCCAGGGGAGCAGCGGGAGACACGGTCGCCGCGGGCGCCTCCGTCTTTGGCGTGGGCGCCGCGGCGGGTGGCTTCGTGCCCATCCAGCGGTCCTTCGTCACGAAGAGCGCGCCGAGAACGAGGACTGCCGCCACGATGCCGATTCCGGCGACGAGGCCCGCGCGGCTCTTCTTCGACTCCCCCGCCGTCGGGAGCGCGGACGCGGTTTCACCGAGGGCGCGGCGTGCCGGCGGCGCCGGAGGCGGCGCGGGTGCCGGAAAGGACGGGCGCGTGACCTCGCCGGAAGCCTTCGCGATGACGAGGCCCTTGCCTTTCTTCGGAAGAGCGTCGGGGGCGGGAGCCGGCGGCGGGACTGGGTGTGGCATGTCACGGGCCGCGTCGAAAGCGGCATCGATCTCGTCGTCGGACGCCTGGTGCGCCTCGAGAAGGCGGTGCATGTAGATCGCGAGGTCGGCGGGGCCGGGAGAGGGCTGATACGTGTAAAGCACCGCGTGAAGGTCCTTCTCGAACTCCGACGCGTTCTGATATCGCTCCTGGGGGTTCTTCGCGAGCGCCTTCAGAACGATCTGATCGACGCGCTTGGGGACCTCGGCACCGCGCGACGTGGGCGGCGCGACCTCGCCTTCACGGACGCTCTCGAGAACGGACATGTCGGTGTCCCCCTCGAAGAGCGGCACGCCCGTCAACATCTCGTAGAGCACAGAGCCGAGGGAGAAGATGTCGCTCCGGCGGTCGAGTCTTTTGCCCCAGGCCTGCTCGGGCGACATGTACTGCAGCTTCCCCTTGAGCGCGCCCGACATCGTCGTCGAGACCTTGCTCGCAGCCTTCGCGATGCCGAAGTCGCAGAGCTTGATGTCGCCTTCGTCGCTGATGAGGATGTTCTGCGGCGAGACGTCGCGGTGCACGAGGTTGAGCTCGCTGCCGTCGGGAGCCGGCCGGCGATGCGCGTAATCGAGGGCGTTCGCGATTTTCGCGGCGATGAAAAGCGCGAGCTCGGCCGGCAGCGGAAAGCCCCTCTCCCTTCCGAGCTTCAGGAGCGTGCGCAGGTCCTTCCCCTCGACGTACTCCATGGCGATGTAGTGCCAGGCGTCGACTTTCCCGAGGTCGTAGATGTGCGTGATGTTGTTGTGGTTGAGCTGGGCCGCGAGCTTCGCCTCGTCGACGAACATCGTGACGAAATCGGCGTTCGTCGCCATGTGCGGCACGATGCGCTTGATCGCGACGATCTTCTCGAAGCCCTGCTCGCCCCTCATCCGCGCCTTGTAGACCTCGGCCATGCCGCCGGCGCCGATCTTCTCGAGGAGCTGGTAGCGCCCGAAGGCGCCCGGCGAAGAGGCGGGACGCGCGATCGGGACCGGACGCGTCGCTTCGACCGGCCGCTTCAGCGGCGGAGGAGCGGGCGGAATGGGAGGCGGGATCGGCGCCACCTTGGTCCGGACCTTCTCGCCCGAGACTTCGCGGGAAATTTCCCTCGGGCGCGCAGGCGGCGCCGCGGCGGTCGTCTTCGGCGGGGGCATCAGTCCCGAGAGCGTGTCGCTGAGAAGCTTGTCGACGGAGGAGACCTTTCGGGCGGGCGCCTCCCCGGAGCGGGTCGCGGGCTGCGCGCGCGCGGCGAGGCTCGCCATCGCCTCGGCGACGTTAACGCGCGCCGTCCGCTCCACGGGCCTTCCCGCCGGTTCGACCGCGGGAAAAGGCGGGGAGGGCCCGCTCACCGTCTTCTTCGGCGGCAGCAGACCCGAAAGCGTGTCGTGGAGCCGCTTGTCGACCGCGGCCGGGACCTCGCGGGAAACGAATTTCGGCGGCGGCGGGGCTTCGCCGAGCCCCGTCAGGACGTCCGAAAAGATGTCGTCAGCCGAGAGGAGGGGTGTTCCCGGATCGCTCGGAGGTCCCGGGGACGGCGGCATTTCGATTCCGGGCCTCAGGCCCAGCGCCATCGCGATCTCCGCCTGGAAGACGTCCTCGGAGAACGGCTTCTCGAGAATGCTCGTCGCGCCCACGCGCTGGGCGTCCGCGCGCTTGTTGCGTCCCTTGTAGCCGGACATCATGAGGAGGATCGGCGGGGTCGGGCCCGTCGACTGCATGCCCTTGATGACGTCGGGCGTACGGATCTTCGGGAGCACGGAGGAGATGAGCACGAGGTCCGGGCGCGATTTCCGGTACAGCTCGAGCCCCTCCTCGCCATCGCGTGCGATCACGAGCTCGACGGTCTGCGACTGACTCGCCAGGTATTGGCGAATCCTCTCGAGATAACGAGGCTCGTATTCGATCAGGAGGAATTTCATGCCGGACTCGAGAGCGGCGGCGAGGCCTCCGCACGCGTGTACAACTCCTTTCGGAAGAATCTATTATCGTCCGGGTGACGGCGGTGTCAACGAACCGGAGCGAACGCGGCGGCGTACGACGTGTCTTCAGCGCGCCGCTCGGCTGCAAGGTCAGCCGGATCGACGCTGCTCAGGCCGCGCGTCTCGCCGGAGCTTCCGGCGACGACGTCCAGGCGGGAGGAGCCGCCGGCGCCGACGTGGTCCTCGTCCACGGCTGTGCGGTCACCGACCGCGCCGAGCGCGACGGCCGGCGTCTCGTCCGGCGTCTCAGGCGGGAGAATCCCGGCGCGACGCTCGTCGTCTCCGGGTGCTTCGCCGAGAAGGGCGGCGAATCGCTCTCACGGATGCCGGAAGTGGACCTCGTCGTCTCTCTCGCCGCGCGGGACGCGCTGTCCGAGATCCTCGACGCCCACGAGGCCGGCCTTCTGCCCGAGCGGATCGTCACGACCGGCGCGTCGGCCCGCGCCGCGCTCTTTGCGATGCCCGCACAGGACCGACCGCCGGAGGCACTTCTCGATCCGGACCGAACGCGCGCGTTCCTCAAGATTCAGGACGGTTGCGAACGGCGCTGCGCCTTCTGCGTCGTGCCTTCCCTGCGCGGGGAGGAGCGCAGTGCCCGGATCGAGGACGTCGCCGACGCCGTCCGCCGCCTCGGCGATGCCGGCGTCCCCGAGGTCGTCCTGGCGGGCATCCACCTCGCCGCGTTCGGCCACGACCGCGGGACCGCGCTCGTCGATCTTCTCCGGCGGCTCGACGAGGATCCGCCCGCGTGCCGCATCCGGCTTTCCTCGCTCGAGCCCATGGAAGCGGGCGAAGCCCTCGTCGACCTCGTCGCGACGTCGCGAGTCGTCGTCCCCCACCTCCATCTGCCGCTGCAGTCGGGCTCGTTCGGTGTCCTCAAGCGGATGCGCCGCGGCATCGTGCCGGCGCGCTACCGCGCGCTCGTCTCGCGCGCGGTGCGTTCGAACGCGCGGCTCCACCTCGCGACGGACCTCATCGCCGGCTTTCCCGGCGAGACGGACGCGGAGTTCGAAGAGACGCTGCGCTTCGTGGAAGAGCTTCCCTTCGCCTCGCTCCACGTCTTCCCGTTCTCCCCGCGCTCTCACACCGACGCCGCGGCCTGGCACGAGGCGAATCCCCTGCCGCCACGGGTCGTCACCCAGCGGACGCGTGCGCTGCGCCAGCTCGGCGATGACAAGGCCCGGGCCTTCGCTCGCCGCGCCTCCGGGACGACGGCGGACGTCGTCACGCTGCGTGGAAACCGGGGTCTCACCGATCACTATCTCGACGTGGGACTTCGCCTTGCCGCGGGCGAGAACGCCCCGGGCCGGCGCCTCGTCGCACGACTGATGGAGAGCGGACGGGACGGCCGCCTGGAAGCACATCCCTGCTAGACTTCGCGGCCCGAAGACCCCAGAGGTGAGCCATGTCCGGTCACAGTAAGTGGAGCACGATCAAGCACAAGAAGGGTGCCGCCGATGCGAAGCGTGGGAACCTCTTCACGAAGCTGATCAAGGAAATCACGATGTCCGCCAAGGTCGGGGGCGGCATCATCGAGTCGAATCCGCGTCTCCGCTCGGCGGTCCTCGCAGCGAAAAAGGCGTCGATGCCGTCGGACAACATCGACAGAGCGATCAAGCGCGGCACCGGCGAGCTCGAAGGCGTGACGTACGAGGAAGTCACCTACGAAGGCTACGGGCCGGGCGGCGCCGCGATCCTCATCGAAGCGATGACGGACAACAAGAACCGCACGACCGCCGAGATCCGCCACCTGCTCACGAAGTACGGCGGAAACCTGGCCGCGGCCGGCGCCGTGGCATTCCAGTTCTCGAAAAAAGGGGTCATCGCCGTCGAGAAGGGCGCGGCGAAGGAAGACGTCCTCATGGAGCTCGCGCTCGAGTCGGGCGCCGAGGATTTCAAGGCGGAGGATGCGGACGTCTTCGAGATCGTCACGGACCCTGCGACGTTCGAATCCGTGAAGGCCGTCGTCGAGGGCAAGCACCTTCCGATCCAGACGGCGGAGGTTCAGATGGTTCCGCAGAACACGATCGAAGTCGGTGAAAAGGCCCCCGCGCTCCTGAAGCTCCTCGAAATGATCGAAGACAACGACGACGTCCAGAAAGTCTGGTCGAACGGCGACATCGACGAGAAGTACCTGGCGGAGTAGATCCCGAAGAACGCGATGAAAATCCTCGGGGTCGACCCCGGAAGCCGGGCGGCGGGCTGGGCCGTCGTCGACTTCACTCCCGCGCCCGCCCTCGTCGATGCCGGGGTCATCCGACCGCCTCGGATCGGCACGTTCGCCGAGCGCCTCTCGTACCTCCACGCCGCCCTCGCGAAAGTGATCGCGGCAGACCGCCCGGACGCGGCCGCCGTGGAGCGCGTCTTCTCCGGCGTGAATCCCCAGAGCCTCATCGCCCTCGGCGAGGCGCGCGGCGTTCTTCTTCTCGCCCTCGCCCAGGCCGGCATCCCGACCGCTGAGGTGACGCCCGCCGAGATCAAGCGCTCCGTCGCAGGGTCCGGCGGCGCCGAGAAGGAGCAGGTGCGCCGTATGGTCGGCGCTCTCCTCGGAAAGCGCCTTGCCCTCGACGCCGCCGACGCCGCGGCCGCCGCTCTCGCTCACGGCTTCGTCGCCGCGAGGCGCGGCGCGAGCTTCGCGCCGGCCTCCCCCGCGCCCGCCCATCTGTCGGGAGAAGTCAGGAGACGACCGGCCGGGTGAGCCTCCTGTTGAGCGGATCCGGCACGGGCTGCTATCGTGAAAGCGTCCGATGTCGTTTCAAGGCTCCCTCAATGAGCTCCCGCTCTCCGATATCGTCCAGCTCGTGGCCGTCTCCGGAAAGACGGGCATGTTCTCGATGACGCGTGCCTCCGAGAAGGGCTACGTCTATCTCCAGAACGGTCAGATCACGCACGCCAAGCTCGGCGAAGTCGAGGGCGAAGACGCGATCTATGCGCTCGCGCTGTGGAGCCAGGGGTCCTTCCAGTTCTCGCCGGGCGTCGAGAGCGAAGCTCGGACGATCAGCCGTTCGAACACGAACCTCCTTCTCGAAGCGGCCCGCCGGAGCGACGAGTGGAAGATCCTCTCGAAAAAGATCCCCGGGACCGATTCGGTTCCCGTCCTCGTGGCCCGCGAGGGCGCGAACGGCCCCGTGACGCTCACGCCGCTCGAATGGAGGGTCGTGACGAAAACGGACGGGAACCGTTCGATCGAGGAGATCGCGCGGGCCCTCCGGACCTCGGCATTCGACGTCGCCAAGACGCTTTACGGCCTCGTCACGGCCGAGCTCGTCGAGATCGGCAAGACGCGGGGGCCGAAGTCCGCGCCCCAGGCCCCGGCTCCCGCGCCCCTTCAGGCGATTCCGGCCCCCACGGGCCAGTCGATCCCGAACGTCTCGACGCACAGCGGCGCTTTTCAGGCTCTGTCGAAGGGCGACGAGAAACGAAGCCTTCAGATCCTCTGCACGAAAGTGAAGCAGGAAGCCGAAGCGGCGGCGGCCGCGCCGGGGGACTCGACGATCGACCGTCCCTACCGAATCGCTCTCCTGGAGCTCGACCGGGGCCGCGGACTCGACGTCGTCCGCGACCTGATCCGAACGCTCGAGGAGATGGTCGAAAAGCTCAGGGGTCCAGCCGCCGCACGTGGGTTCCGGGAGAAGATGAACCCGCTGCTTTGAACGTAACTCCTTGACTTCGTTTGCTTGCGGGCGGGGGACGGGCTAGAATCTGGCAGCGATTCCTGTCTTTTTGAACAACGACTCGAGGCACTTTCCCGCGCTGGCCAAGAACGAGCCCTGCGGCCAGAGCGGACCAAAGGAGATTCGATGCGACGGATGCGGACCCGACTCCTCCTCGGCGCGATGGCGTGCGTGGTCTTCGCGGCTCCTCTCGCGGCACAGGTAGCCCCCACGGTCACGGGCGAGACGGGTCTCTTCCAGGTCATGAACGCCGACATGCTGCCTCAGGGGCGCTTCTCTCTCGGGCTGTCCTGGGGCCTGTGGGACCGGACCGCGGCGTCCGTCCCCAACTCGTCCCCGTTCCTGGACGATCCTCTCCGCTACGACCTGCAGCGCTTCGGAATCTCCGTCGGCTACGGCCTTCTGCCGAACTGGGAGGCGTCGATCAGCGCGGGCGCCAACCGTTACCACGCCTCCAATTTCACCTGGCAGGGGATCGTGAACGGGCGCTACCGCTTCGGCGGCTTCACGCACAGCGAGACGGACAAGGTCCGAATCGGAACGAAGATCCGCCTCAATTCCAAGGATCCGGTTCTCGTCGCGCTCTTCGGCGGCATTTCGATTCCGACTCAGTCGTCGAACGACGTCAACGCGATCGGCTCCTCCCGCGCGGACTACGACTTCGGCCTGTCGTTCAACGTCGGCTGGGTGACTTTTCAGACGGCCTATCAGCTCAACGGCGACATCGGCACGCCCACGTCGTTCCAGAACACGGGGCCGGTCGGCTACGACCTGTCGAACACGTGGGTGAACGCCGTCGGCGTCGCCGTGCCCGTGGTGCCGAACTTCTTCAAGGCGATCGGCGAGATCAACCGCGTTCACTACGACGGCGGCGATACGCAGCCGCCAGACTTCTCCGAGGTGACGCTCGGGGGACGCTTCTCGTTCGGAGACTCCGGCTTCACGGCCTCCGGCGCCGTGCGCGTGAACATCGACCGCTGGACGAGATACGGAAGCACCCCCTCGAACATCGGCGGCCTCGTCCAGGTCGCCTACCTGCCCCCCGCTCCCGTCGTGGTCAGGCCCCGCGCGGCCCTGCCCCGCGAAGCCGAGCCTGTTCCTCCGCCCCCGACCGAACCCGTGCCTCCGCCGCCCGCCCCGGAACCCGTTCCCGCTCCGGGCGAGCCGGGAACCCCGCCCGTCGCCCGGCCCTCCACCTCGACGACCGACGAGATCCTCTTCGACGCCGCCAAGAGCCGGCTCACGAACATCGCCAAGGCCATCCTGGACGGCGTCGCCCTCCGCCTGAAGAACAACCTCGCCGCCACGTGCACGATCTCGGCCTCCACCGACCCGAAGGAGAAGGGCGGGGATCACGCTGCGCTCGCCCGGGCCCGTGCCGAAGCGGCCCGCGACTACCTCATGAAGCGTCACGGCATCGACGGGTCGCGCATCACGAGCGAGGTCAAGGGGGACGGCGATTCGCCCGACGCCACGCGCAACCGGCGCGCCGTCGTCACCGTCACGTTCCCCTGATTCGACGAGCTCGCCCGCGGCGGCGTTAGACTGACGCCGCCGTGGATTCGAGCTCGGGCGGAGTGTTTTCGACTGGAACGTTCTCCACCGGGACGAACCCCGCTCAAGGCGGCGTGTTCCGTTCGCGGGCGCTCGTCGTCCTCGCGACCGCCGCTCTCGTGGGCATGCTGTGGGCGGGCAAGGTCCTGTTCGTCATGTTCTTCTTCGCCCTCTTCCTGTCCTTCGCGCTCCAGCCGTTCGTGACCCTCCTCGAGAAGATCCGCTTCCCGCGCTCTCTCGCCGTCCTCACCGTCATCCTGTTCCTCTCGGCGCTCGTCATTTTCTTCGTCGTCAACGCCATGTCCCAGATCGAGGCCTTCGCGCGGGACCTGCCCCTCTACGAGACGCGGATCCGGGCCTTCACCTCGAAAGCCCAGGGCCTGTTCGCGCAGATCGAGGAGCGCACGCGCTCGCTCCTCCCCGAAGGCGACCGGACGACCCGCTCCGTGCGGCTCGAGTCGGACGCGTTCGACTCGCTGTCGAAAGTCGCGCTCCAGGTCAAGACGATCGTCTCCCTGCTCCTCTACACGGCCGCGGTCCCGATGCTCTCGTTCTTCATGCTCAAGGATCGCGAGAGGTACGGCGGGGCTGTCGTGAAGATTCTTCGCATCAAGGGCGGCCGCGCCGCGCAGGACTTCGCCGTCGGGGTCGCGCGCGTCCTTTCCGGCTACGTTCTCGGCGAGCTCTTCGTCGTCCTGATCACGGCCTGCATCACGACGGCGGGACTCCTCGTCCTCCGTGTGCCGTACGGCTACATCCTCGGCCCGCTGGCGGGCGTGTGCGTTCTCGTTCCGTACGTCGGCGTCATCTTCTCGACGACGCCCGCTTTCCTCGTCGCTCTTCTCGCTTCGAACGACGCGGCGCTGCCCGTGAAAGTCCTCGTCTTCTATTCCGTCGTCCAGTTCCTCGAGGGCAACGTGCTGACGCCCTTCATCGTCGGCAGCCGCGTCCGGCTCCACCCGCTCGCGGTCCTGTTCGCTTTTCTCTTCTGGGGAATTCTCTGGGGCGTGCCGGGCGCGATTCTCGCCGTTCCTCTGACGGCGATGATCAAGGTAGTGACCGAGCGCTTCGAGCGTTTCGCGCCGTGGGCCGCGCTGCTCGGCGACCGGACTCCCGATCCCGCCCCGCCCGAAGAGCCCGAGGCTCTCCTCGCCGGCCATCGCGGGGCGTAGGACCAAGCTGGCTCGAGCGGAGCGAAACCCCCGCAACGGGGGGCCGCGGCTGATGTGCTCCTGCCTAGAGGGTCCGTTTGAGCAGAGCTCGTTCGCCAGACCGGTCCCGTCCAGTTCTCGGAGTGTGAATGCCGGGCGAGCATCCGAAAGCCGGACCCTTCGAGTGCGGCCCGAGGGACGCTCTCGTAGCTCTTCACGGCGACGTCGATGTCGAGCGTCGTCCGCGGCTCGCTGCGCCACAGCTGCACCGCGACCCCGCCGATCATCGCGTATTCGAGTCCGCTCGCCTCGAGGATCCGAAAGAGCTCACGAAAGGCTCGATCTTTGCTGGTAACCACGGCGTCTCCCTTCAGCTCGTGAAAACGCACGTCCAGCTCGGCGCTGAGCCTCAGCGCATGCTCCACGGAGTCCGGCCGCAGCGTCCGCCCAGCGCACATCGAGAGAATCTTACGCGCTCTCCGGCCGGTGCTCCTTCATCGAAACACGGGCAGCTCGACGCCGGAACCGCTCTATGGAGACGGGGCGCCTTTCAGAATCGCCTCGAGCCTCCGCTCCTCGGGGACAGCGGCTTTTTCGACGAGCCGGACGCGACCCTCCTTGTCGAGCAGGAACGCCGTTCGCGCGGCGAACCCGAACTCCGGGAGGTACACGCCGTACTGTTGGGCGACCGCCCCACGCGGCTGGAAATCGGAAAGGAGCGGGTACCCAATGTGGTAGGCGTTTGCAAAGGCACGGTGGCTCCAGATCGAGTCGACGGAGATGCCGAGAACCTGGACGCGGGTGGCGTATGTCGGGAACATCGCCACGCATTTGGCGTGCTCGGCAGAGCACACGGGCGACCAGTCGAGCGGGTAGAACAGCAGCAAGACATCGATGCTCCCCCGATACTGGGAAAGGGTGATCGTCCGACCGGCCGGACCGTCGACGTCGCCCTCTCGCCGGTGCGCGTCGCTCGTGACGGCTGGAAGGGAAAAATCCGGGGCGATGTCGCCGACGTCCATCATGGCTCACCTCGCTCGTCCCGCGCTCGACGAGAGAATCTTACGCGCCCGCTGGCGGGGCGGCGACGAGAAGGAGAGCCGCGACGACGGCGAGGGCCAGCACACCGAGGATGACGATGCGTTTCATCAAACGCCGTCAGCCGGCGAGGTTCCCGCGCCGCACGGCGAGCAATCCCCCGAGCAGCCCGGCCGCGAGGCCGAACCCGACGAGAAGGAGGCATGCCGACATCGGGAGGAAGCGCACGGCGAAAACCCCGAGGAGCGCGTTCTTCGTCGCGGCGACCCAGCCAAGGACGGCGCGCGTGACGACCCACAGGAGCCCGAGGGCCAACAGCGCGCCGAGAAAGCCCTGGACGAGGCCTCCGAGCAGATAGGGGCCGCGGATCAGGAATTCCGGCGCGCCCACGAGGCGCAGGATCTCGATCTCGTCGCGGTGGAGGAGGATCGTGAGCCGCACCACGTTCGCGATCGTGAACGCCGCCCCGAGCGTCAGGAAGACCGCGAGGACGAGGCCCGTGAGGCGCGCGAGGGAGACGGCCCCGCGCAGGCGGCGGATCCACTCCACGTCGAACTGGACCTCCTCCGCGGCGCGATGGGAGGCGAGGAGCTTGAGGAAAGGCGGAAGGGCGTCGGAAATGACCGCCGAGGGCTCGAGCTCCATCTCGAGAGAGGCCGGAAACGGATTTCCCGGCAGGGAACGCGCTGCCGGACCGAGGGATTTCCACCACGTCGAGAAGCGGGCGCGCGCCTCGTCGGGCGAGACGCGCCGCATCCGCGCGACGAGACGGGTCTCTTTCGCGAGGCGCTCGAGATCGGCCGTGTCGGCTTCCGTCGCCGAGGATTTCAGGAAGACGGTCACCGTCGACTCGTCGCGCACCGTCTCGACGAGGCTCTTCAGGTTCTCGGCCACGAGGAAAAACGCGCCGACGAGGCCGATCGAGATCGCGATGAGGACCACGGACAGGCTCGTCATGCGCCGGGCCCGGCCGAGGCCTTCGAGCGCCTCCGAAACGAGCGCGGCGAACGCTGCCGAGCGGTTCACGGGGCGGGCTCCTCGCGCTCCGGCTCGGGCCGTTTCGTGAAAGCCTGCGGCGGGAGGGCCGCCTCGACGAGCCCTTCCACGACGCGCCCCCGATCGAGCGTCAGGCAGCGGCGGCCCGCGGCCTTCACGAGCTCCTGGTCGTGCGTGGCGACGAGCACGGTCGTTCCGCGCACCGCGACGTCCTGCAGCAGCTTCATGACCTCGCCGGCGAGGCGGTGGTCGAGGTTCCCGGTGGGCTCGTCCGCGACGAGAAGGACGGGCTCGTTCACGAGCGCGCGCGCGAGGGCGACGCGCTGCTGCTCCCCTCCGGAGAGCTCCTCTGGAAGCGCGGCGAGGCGATGGTGGAGCTCCACGAGGCGGAGCGTCTGGTAGGCGCGGCGCCGCCTTTCCGCGGCGGGGACGCCGAGAAACTTCTGAACGTACGTCACGTTGTCGAGGACGTTCCTCGCGGGCAGGAGCTTGTAGTCCTGAAAGACGATCCCCATCGAGCGGCGCAGGGCCGGGACGCGCGAGGCGGGCATGCCGCTCACGTTCATCCCGTTCACGATGATCTGGCCTTCCGTGGGCTTCTCGGCGTGGAAGATGAGCTTCAAGAGCGTCGACTTCCCGGCGCCCGACGGACCCGTCAGGAACAGGAACTCGCCCTTCTTCGTCTTGAACGTCACGTCGCGGAGGACCCGGCGGCCCTGATACTCCTTGGCGACGCGATAGAACTCGATCACGAAGTGATCATTTCACCGGCGGTCCAGCTCTTCCCGGAGAAGGCGGTTCACGACCTCCGGATTGGCCTTGCCGCCCGTGGCTCTCATGACCTGGCCGACGAACCAGCCGAACGAAGCCGCCTTGCCGCCCCGATACGTCGCGACCTGCGCGGGATGGCCCGTGAGGACGGCCGCGACGGCGTCCCGGATCGGGCCCTCGTCGTTGATCTGGACGAGCCCCTTCTCCTTCACGAGCTCGTCGACCGGCCGGCCGGTCGTGATGAGATCGGGGAGGAGCTCTTTCGCGATTTTTCCCGAGATCGTGCCGTCGTCGATCCGCCGGACCAGTGCCCCGAGCGTTTCGGGCGCGACGGGCATGCGCCCCGCCTGTCGGTCCGCGTCGGGCATCCGTGCGAGGAGCTCGGAGAGGAGCCAGTTCGCGAGCGCTCTCGGATTCTTCGGGTATGCCGCGACGGCGGCCTCGTAGAAATCCGCGAGCGGGCGCGACAGACACACGACGTCCGCATCGGCGGCCGGAAGGCCGAACGTGCTCGCGAGGCGCAAGGCCCGCGCCTGCGGTAGCTCCGGCATCGCCGCGAACACCTCCGCCTTCCACGCTTCGTCGACGACGAGAGCTCCGAGGTCGGGGTCGGGGAAGTACCGATAGTCCATCGACTCTTCCTTGTTGCGCATGGCCTTCGTCTCGCCCGTCGCGGGCTCGTAGAGGCGCGTTTCCTGCACGAGGGCCCGCCCGCCCTCGAGGGCCTCGACCTGCCGCTCGACTTCGTACTCGATCGCTCTCTTCACGTGTTGGAAGGAGTTGAGGTTCTTGATCTCCACCTTCGTGCCGAGCTGTGCCGCGCCCTTCTTGCGCACCGAGACGTTCGCGTCGCACCTGAGCGAGCCTTCCTCCATGTTGCCGTCGGACGCGTCGACCCAGCGCACGAGCCGGCGGAGCAGGACGAGGTATTCGTACGCCTCCCCGGCCGAGGAGAGATCCGGCTCGGACACGATCTCGACGAGCGGCGTGCCGGCGCGGTTCAGGTCGACGAGCGACACGCCCCTGGGCAGGTCCTGCCACGGGAAGTCGTGCATCAATTTGCCGGCGTCCTCCTCGAGGTGAACGCGGTTCAGACGGATCTCCTTCGGCGCGCCGTCGGTCGCGAGGCTGACCGCCCCACGCGTGGCCAGGGGCCTGTCGTACTGCGAGATCTGGTAGCCCTTCGGCAGGTCCGGGTAGAAGTAGTTCTTCCGCGCGAAGATGGACTTCTCCGCGATCGAGCAGCCGGTGGCCAGCGCGACCCGCATCGCGAGCGTCACCATCTCGCGATTCACGGCCGGAAGGACGCCCGGATAGCCGAGGCACACGGGGCAGACGGCAGTGTTCGGAGGCGCGCCGAACACGACAGGACAGGGACAGAACGCCTTGCTCTTCGTCTTGAGCTGGCAGTGCACCTCGAGCCCGATCACGGGCTCGAAATCGGCGACGGGCATGGCGCGAGTGTAGCGGAGGCAGCCGCCGGAACCCGGCCTCAGCGCCGTCCCTGCGCGATCTTCACGGCCTCCGGCAGCGCCCGCAGGCGGAGCATCGCGAGAACGCCGAGAGCGGGCCCGGGCGCGAGGAGGACGAAGACCCACCGCCAGCCGAGCGAGGGAAGGAACGCCGGCACGAGGTCGATCGAAAGGGCCGTCAGGAAGAAGCCGAGCGAAGTCTGGAGCGTGAGCGCCGTCCCCACGAAGACCGGATCCGCCAGCTCGGTCACGGCCGCGGAAAACTGCGCGGAATCCGCGACGACCGAGGCTCCCCAGACGGCCGCGACGGCGAGAAGGAGGAGCGGCTCTCCGCCGTAGAAGAGCCCGATCACGACACAGCACGTGCCGCTCACGGCCATCGCCAGGGACGTCACCAGGGTACGGCCCTTGCGATCCGCCGCGAGCCCCGCGAAAACGCACCCCGCCCCGCCGCATCCGATCACGAAGAAAGAGGCCGCTTCGGCGGCCGCCGGCGGCAGCCCCCGGAGCGCGAAGCTCGAGCGGAGCATCACGGGAATCCACGTCCACATCGCATAGAGCTCCCACATGTGGCCGAAGTAGCCGAAGCTCGCGAGCCGAACGCCCCGGTTCGCGAAGACCTTCGTCACCTGCGTTACGTCGAAGAGCGCGGGAGCGGGGGCGAACGGACCTTCCCGTACGAAGAGGACGACGAGGATGGCTCCCACGAGAGCGAGGACCGAGGCCGCGAGCAGGCTCCTTCGCCACGCCGAGCCGAAGACCGCGTTCACGAGGTACGGCGCCGCCTTGCCGAGGGTGAGCGCTCCGATGAGGACGCCCAGCGCGAGGCCGCGCCTCGCGCGAAACCACGACGCGAGGATCTTCATGCCCGGCGGATAGACACCCGCGAGGCAGAAGCCCGTCAGGAAGCGCAGGACGAGCGCCGAGCCGGGCCCGTGCGAGAAGAGCGCGAGCGACGCGTTCGCCGCGGCTCCGAGAAGAGTCGTCCCGATCACGAGCCGCTGCGGCGCCCACACGTCCGGCAGGTTCAGGACGGCGCTCGCGAGCGTCCCGGCCACGAAGCCGAGCTGGACGGAGAGCGTCAGCCACGTCGCGGAGGCGTCGGACAGGCGCCACTCGGCCTTGAGGAACGGCGCGACCGCGGAAGCCGAGAACCACAGCGACATCCCGAGGAGCTCGGCGAGAGACAGGAGCGCGAGGACCCGGTAACGGCCGGGTGGGTCTTGTGCGGCACGCCCCGCGGGCGCGCTCGTCACGGCGCGGGGAGCATCTTCCCCGGATTCAGGATGCCGTTCGGGTCGAGGGCCTGTTTGATCGCGCGCATCGCTGAGAGAAAGGCGGGCGGGCGGTACAGGGGAAGGACATCCTTCGACGTAATGCCGACGCCGTGCTCACCCGTCACTGTCCCGCCGAGGCGAACCGTTTCGGCGTAGATCTCGGTCGCCGTCTTTTCGAAGAGAGACCTCTTCACGGGGTCCTTTCCCTCGCGCCAGAGGTGGACGTGCAGGTTGCCGTCCGCCGCGTGCCCGAACGCGAGGGACTTGAGCCCCGACGCTCCCGAGATGCGGCGGATCGCCGCCACGAGCGGAACGAGCTCGGTGCGCGGCACGGCGAGGTCGAGCTCGGCCGAGACGCCCACCTCGTGGACCGCCTCGGCGATGCCGCGGCGCACGTCCCAGAGGACGCGCCGCTTCGCCTCGTCCGTCGCGAGGACGACGTCCAGCGCGGCGCACTCGAGGGCGATCTCGCCCGCGAGCGTCACGTCCCGCTCCACCTCCGCCTCGGACGGGCCGTCGAACTCCAGGAGGAGGCGCGCCTCGGACTCGGGGAAGGGCACGCCCACGCCTTTCTTCTTCGACGAGAGATCGATGGACGGCTTGTCCACGAACTCGCACGCGGAAAGGATGAGCCCGCGCCGGTGCAGCTCGAGCATGCAGCGCGCCGCGTCCTCCAGCGTCGGGAACGGCGCGACGAGAGTCGCCCAGAACGGCGGCTTCGGGATGAGGCGCAGCCAGGCCTTCGTGACGACGCCGAGCGTGCCTTCGCTCCCGAGAAGGAGCGACGTGAGGTCGTAGCCCGCCACGTCCTTGCGCGTCTTGCCGCCCGTGACGGCGACGCCCCCGTCCGCGAAGACCGCCTCGACGCCCATCACCCAGCGGCCCGTGACGCCGTACTTGGCCGCGTGCGGCCCGCCTGCGTTCTCGGCGATGTTGCCGCCGATCATGCAGGAGCCGCGCGAGGCCGGGTCGGGCGGGTAATACAACCCCACCGCCTCGACGGCCTCGTGGAGCGTCTGCGTCACGACGCCCGCCTCGGCGATGGCCACGAAGTTGTCGGTATCGATCTCGAGGATGGAGTTCATGCGCTCGAGGGAGAGCGCGAGCCCGCCCGCCAGCGGCAGCGCCCCGCCCGTCAGGCAGGTGCGCCCGCCCTGGGGCGTGACCGGAATGCGGCGCTCGTTGCAGAACGCGAGAAGGCGCGAAACCTCGTCGGTGGTCCTCGGCTTCGCGGCCGCCGCGGGATAGAAGACGAAGTCCTCCGTCCAGTCGTGCGAATACGGCTGCAGGTCGTCCCTCGCCACGAGGAGGTACCCGGCGCCCACGATCGCGGAAAGAGCGGCGAGCTCCGGGGCGGAGAGTTCCCGGCGTTCCATGGAGGGATCTTAAGATGCACCGATGACACGCGTCGCATTCCTCGGCCTCGGCGCGATGGGAGCTCCCATGGCGCGCCGGATCCTCGAAACCGGCTTTTCCCTGACCGTCTGGAACCGAAGTGCCGCGCGCGCGGCGCCGTTGGAGGCGCTCGGCGCCTTCGTTGCCTCGACCCCGCGCGAGGCCGCCGCGTCGGCGGACGTCGTCTGCACGATGCTCTCCGACCCCGCGGCGCTCGAGGCCGTGGCGGACGGGCCGGAGGGCCTCGTCGCCGGCCTCGCCCCCGGAAAGATCTGGCTCGATTTCTCCACGGTGACGCCCGCGGCGTCACGGCGCGCGGCCGCACGCGCGAAGGAGAAGGGCGCGGATTTCTGCGACGTTCCCGTCGCGGGAAGCGTCAAGCCCGCGAACGACGGCACGCTGAAGCTTCTCGCGGGGGGCGACGAAGCGGTCCTCACGAGGGCGAAAGAAGTGCTCGCCGCCGTGAGCACGGAGACTCTTCACTTCGGCGCCGTGGGGCAGGGATCCGCGATGAAGCTCGTGAACAACCTGACGTTCGGCGTGGGGCTCGCGACCTTCGGCGAAGCCGTCCGCCTCGCCACGAAGCTGGGGTTGCCGGAAGAGCGCGTCATGGCATGGCTCCTCGCGGCTCCAACCACGTCGGCGTACGTCCAGCGAAAGGTGGCGTTCCTCGAAGGCGGCGGAAGGCCGCCGCAGTTCGGCCTCGCGCTGATGGAAAAGGACCTGCGTCTCGCCCTGGAAGCGGCCGGAGAGGATCTGCCGGTCGTCGCCGGCGCCTACGCAGACCTCCGCGGCGCCGCGGCCGCGGGATTCGGCGCTGAGGACTTCTCGTGGGTGATTCCCCACCTCGCCGGAAAGCGTCCAGGATCGAAATAGAATCTCATCGCCGGGAGGCACGCATGTCCGTCGAGAACATACTCGCAGAGGTGAAGAGGGATCCCGCCGGCTTTCGGAGCCGCACGATCGACACGCTCGTGAGAAGCGCCGTCTTCGAGCCCGACGCCGCCCGGCGTGACGAGGCGCGTCTTTCGATCCGGAAGGCCGCCTCGGCCCTCGGCATCCTGCCCGCGTCCATCCAGGACCTCTACGTCGCGATGGGGCGCGGCGAGGCGGGCGGTTTCACGACGCCGGCGATGAACCTCCGCATGCTCACGTACGACGCCGCGCGCGCCGTTTTTCGCGCGGCGAAGGCGTACGACGTGGGCGCGTTCATCCTCGAGATCGCCCGCAGCGAGATGGGCTACACGGACCAGCGGCCCGGCGAGTACGCAGCCGTCGTCCTGGCCGCCGCGGTCAAGGAAGGGCATCGAGGCCCGGTCTTCATCCAGGGCGACCATTTCCAGATGAACGCGAAGAAGTTCGCCGCGGATCCCGGCGCCGAACGGCGGGCCATCGAGGCCCTCATCGAGGAGGCGATCCCGGCGGGCTTTCTGAACATCGACATCGACACGTCGACTCTCGTCGACATGTCGAAAGCGACCGAGGCCCTCCAGCAGAAGCAGAACTTCGAGAATGCCGCGCACTTCACGCGCTTCATCCGCGCGCGCGAGCCGAAGGGCGTCACGATCTCGATCGGAGGAGAGATTGGCGAGGTGGGCAAGGACGTGTCCACGCCCGAGGAGTTCCGCGCTTTCATGAACGGCTATCGCGCGGCGCTGCCTCCCGGAATGAAGGGCGTCTCGAAGATCTCGATCAACACGGGCACGTCCCACGGGGGCACTCCCCTTCCGGACGGCACCGTGGCGAAGGTCGAGATCCACTTCGACGCGATGGAGGCCATCTCGAAGGTCGCGCGCGCCGAGTACGGCCTCTCCGGCGCGGTCCAGCACGGCGCGTCGACGGTCGCGCCCGGGAACTTCCACCAGTTTCCCGAGCACGGGGCCTCGGAAGTGCACCTCGCGACCGAGTTCCAGAACATGACCTACGAAGGCCTGCCCGCGGAGCTTCGCGACGAGATGTACGCCTGGGTGCACACGAACGCCGCCGACGAGAGAAAGCCGAAGGACACCGACGAGCAGTTTCTCTACCGGTCGCGCAAGAAGGCGATCGGGCCGTTCAAGAAGGCCGCGTGGGACCTGCCCGAGTCCGTGCGTGCGGAGATCGGAAAGCGCCTCGAGGAGAAGTTCGCCTTCCTCTTCGAGAAGCTCCGCGTCCCGGGGACGAAGGCCGCCGTCGAGAAGTGGGTGAAGCCCTTCGAGCTCGATCCCGTCCTCGCCGGGGCCGGCGCCTTCCACCGCGACGACGAGGCAGGCGACTAGACGACTCTCTTGTACTGGTTCCGGATCGTCGGTATCAGGTAGTCCACGAACGCGCGCTTCAGGTCGAAGCGAGGCGAGAATCCCCAGTCCCGCGCCGCCGCCGAATCGTCCACGTCCGCGGGCCAGGTGTCCACGATTCCCTGGCGCTTGAGGTCCGGCTCGAACGTGATGCGCGTTCCGGGAAAAGCCTCGACGACGAGGTCCCGGATCTCGCCGGCCGACGGGTGGAACGCTCCCACGTTGTAGACCTGCCGGGTGAGAGCGCCCGAAGCCGTGCCCGCGAGCTTGAGAAGGGCCTCGACGGCGTCCGGCATCGCCATGAACGGGATGCGCGTGTCCTCGCGGACGAAGCACGCGTAGGGATTCCCCTGCGCGGCTTCGTGGATCATCTCCGGAGCGTAGTCGGAGGTGCCGCCCGAAGGCATCGTCACCGCCGAGATGAGGCCGGGGAAACGCACGCACCGGAAATCGACGCGCCCGCTGACGATCTCGGACGAGAGCTGCTTGTAATGCCTCGAGTAGTACCGGCCCAGGTGCTCGGCGTAAAGCTTGTTGCAGCCGTACATCGTCGTCGGCTGGTTGAAGTCGTCCTCCTTCACTCTGCCGGCGCGCGACTTCGTCGCGAGGTCGGGAAGGCCGTATGCCGCGATCGAGGACGGGTAGAGGAACGTCACGGGCCGCCCGTGAGACTGCCGCTCGTTCTGCGCGAACTCGAGGAGGGCGAGCGTCCCCTCCACGTTCACCTGGTGTGCCGTCACGGGAGTGAACTCGCCGCGGGTGGAGAGAAGAGCCGCGAGGTGGAAGATGAGGTCGATCTCGAACTCGGAGAGGATCCGCTCGAGGACGGTCCGGTCGAGGATGGAGCCGATGAACTCGCGCGCGACGAGGCGACCCTGCTCGGCGTCGAGCGGCTTGAGGTCGAGCGTCAGGATGGGCCGCGAGCCGTCCGCGGCGAGGCGCGCGATCAATCCGTGGCCGATTTCTCCGCTGGCTCCCGTGATGAGGACGACGGGTTTGCGCATTTGTGGAGATGTTAGCGCCCCGGGCCGCGTGGCATTCTCACGTCGTGACGAAGGGCTCCTCGGAAAACGCCGCCGAAGAGACGACCGTCTCCGGCCTGGCGAACGCCACGTTCGGCCTCTGGTTCCCGTTCTTCCGCTGGATCGCGCGGACGGTACCGCCCGTCTGGGTGGCGCGCCTCGCGTCGGTCACGGTGGAGCAGGTCCTCTGGAGGCGCCGGCACGTCCACGCGGCCATCTGTAGCAACGTCGCTCAGGTGATGGGCGTCGCGGCCACGGACCCCCGCGTCGAGAAGACCGCGCGCACCATGCTTTCCAGGCATTCGCGGCTCTGGATCGATCTTCTCCGCTATTCCGGGCGGAGCGACATTCCTCCCGCGGAGCTCCTGGCGAAACGGATCGGCGACGAACAGCTCGCCGCCGCGCATCGTGAGGGTACCGGCGCCATTCTGCTCACGGCGCACGTCGGCAACTTCGAGCTCGGCGGGCTGTTCCTGCGTGAGATGGGCCTCACGACGTATGCCGTGTATGCCCCGGATCCTTCGCGGGTCGTCGAATCACACCGGGAGAGCGCCCGGCGCTCGCTGGGCGTGATCGGGATTCCCGTGACGTCTTCCCCGTTCGCGTCACTCCCGATCCTGAGGGCGCTCCGGTCGAACGGCTTCGTTGCCATGCAGGGAGACCGGGACATGTCCGGCACCGGCCGCGACATGCCCTTCTTCGGAAAGACGGCTTCTTTTCCCGTCGGGCCGTTCCGCCTCGCCCAGGTCTCGGGCGCGCCGATCTTCCCCGTCTTCGTCCTGCAGGAGGACGACGG
The DNA here is from genome assembly GCA_963719225.1 of Thermoanaerobaculia bacterium. Taxonomy (GTDB): domain Bacteria; phylum Acidobacteriota; class Thermoanaerobaculia; order UBA5066; family UBA5066; genus Fen-183. Next base: position 73,050 of record CAVRAY010000002.1, read on the forward strand.
GCGGTATCGCACGATCGTCGAGGAGGCGATCCGCGTCCCGAAGGAACGCGGCGACGAGGGTGAGGCAGCCTTGACCGCCGCGCTCGCGCTTTTCGTCGCGACGATGGAGCGAACGATCCGCGCGAACCCTGTCCAGTGGTACCAATTCACGCGTTTCTGGAACGACACCCCGTGAGACGCCTGCGGGCGCTTCTCGCGGCCGCGATACTGCTGCCCGGCTGCGCGCCGCGGCGGCCCGAAACGGCGCCCCGGGCCACGACGGTCGACGTCACGCCGGACGTCGTCGGCGGCGTGCGCCGGCTCGGCAGCTCATGGGTGGCCGAAGAAGGGGCCGAAGGCACCGCTTCGGGGATTCTCGTCGGGCGCTTCGAAGGCGCCCCCTACGATCTCGGGTTCTCGTTCGGCGTTCTCACACGCCCGTGGATCCGTGCCCAGGAGTCGCATCTCGAGCGGCTCTTCACGGCGCTCGTCCCCGGGGGCTTCAAGCGATCGCTCATCCGGCAGCTCTCCGCATTCCGCCTGCGCTCTCTGCCCGATCAGATCCCGGAAGATCTCCTCGTCTCCATCGCGGGCCTCGCGGACGGCTACGAAAGGGTGCCGCCGACCTCGGGCTGGAACGCGTATCGCCGGCTGCTCGACATGCACGCGTTGCACGACGTCTCGCAGCGCTTCGTGGACGCGCCGGCTCTCGCCGCGGCGTGTACGGGCTTCCTCGCGAAGGGAAAAGGCGGATCGCTTCTTCTCGCGCGCAACTTCGACTTCGAGGGCGGCGACATCTTCGACCGCCAGAAGCTCGTGTCGGTCGCCCACCCGGAAGGGAAGATCCCCTACCTTTCCGTCGGGTTCTCCGGCATGCTCGGCGTCACCTCCGGCTTCAACCGAGAGGGTGTCGGCCTCGCCATCCAGGCGATCTCGGGCGGCGAAACCGCGACCTCCGGGATGCCCATGACGCTCCTCCTCGCGGACGTGCTGCGAAACGAGAGCACGTTCGACGGCGCCGTGACTCGCCTGCGCGCCGCGAAGGTTTTCGTGTCCGACCTGATCCTCCTCGGCGACGCGCGCGCCGGCAGGCTCGCGGTCGTCGAGAAGAGTCCCTCCGCGTTCGCGGTCCGCGAGGCCTCGGGCGGCTCGCTCGGCGTGACGAACGAGGCCGAGAATCCCGCCGTACGACGTTTCGCGCGCGTCCTGCCGGCCGGATCGACGTCCCGGAAAAGGCGCGCCCGCCTCGACGTCCTGCTCGAGAGGACCGGCGGAACCCTGGACGTGCCGTCCGCGATCGCCATCCTGCGGGACCGGCGCGCCGCGGACGGAAGAGACCTCGGCCCCGGCAACCGCAACGCCATCGACGCTTCGATCGCCGCACACTCCATCGTCTTCGACCTCACGCACCGGCGTGCGTGGGTGGCCGCCGCGCCGAATACGCTCGGACCCTACCTGCCCGTGGACCTCGAGGCTGTTCTCGCGAGCATGACCGGTCCGCCCCCGAGAGCGGCCGAGCCGGTCCCTGCGGATCCCTGGCTCACGGACGGAGGGTTCGCCCGCTACGCGCGTGCGCGCGAGGCGCTCGTCTCCGCGCGCCGGCTCGAGCGCGACCGCAGGAAGGGCTGGCTCGAGGCGGCGGCGCGCGAGGTCCGGCGGGCGCACGAGCTGGCCCCGGAGTTCGCGGAAGCCGCGGCGAAGCTCGGCGAGCTCGAGGCACGGCTCGGAAACCGCGCGCGGGCGCGGCAGCTTCTCGACCAGGCCCTCGCACATGATCCCGGTCCCGCCCCGCTGCGCGCCGCCGTGGAGCGGTGGCGCGAGGCATGCGCGGCGGGCGACTCCGCTCCCTTGCCCAAAGAGCCGATTCCCACCGTGCCGCAGCCCGACGAGCTGCTCGGGGAAAAGAGAAATCCATAGTTCGGAGAAGAGGAGGATCTCTAGGAGGAGAAGAATTCGAGGGCGACCGCCGCCACCGCGCCTGCCATGTCTCGCGTGACGTAAAGGTGGATTTGCTTAGAAGGTGAATGGGGCGATGGCTCCGTCCGCGCGATTCGAGCGACGTCACAGGCAATCTCGAACAGCCCCGCCGCGCCAAAGCGCTCGATCCGAGGCTTTTTCTCCTCATACCCTTCTAAGAAATCTTCATGGTCCGGCACGCAAAGCGACACGGCAGCAGGGCGAGCACCCTCACCCGCCCGCGCTTCGACTTCTTTCATCCATTCGAAGAAACGCGCCTCCGCCCGCCGCGCATCCGGCTCGAAGAAAAGACACCCTTCGACAAAGCGAATCCCGTGTTCCCGTGCCTCGAGCAGCACCGCCGCGCCCGTTTCTACGAGCTCGACGTCCGCCGCCCTCTCTCCGAAAGCAAGTCTTTCCTCTTCCCACGCCTCACGCATCGCGGCGTCGACGCCTTCGGCCGCGACGACGACGACACGATCCGCGTCGCCCGAAGCGACGCGGCAAGCGCCGAGAATCAGAGCTTCGAGGCCGGCCGTGCATCCCGAGACAATCGTCTCCGAAACGCCGCCGAGGCCGAGCTCCATGGCGAGCTCGCCGTTCACGCTGTTGTGCACAGTCGCCGCGAAGACCGAAGGGGCGAGGTCCTCGACGCGCGAGGCCGAGGCGAGACGTCTTGCGTGATCGTTGATCGCCGGGCGGCAGCCGTACCGTGTGCCGATGACGACGCCCGTGCGCGGGTCGGGCCTCTGAGGACGGGGAATCCCCAGATTTGCGAAAGCGCGCGTTCCGGCGAGAAAGCCCGCCCGCCCGAAGCGATCCATCCGGCGCAGGCGGTTCGCGTCCACGCGCGTCTCGGACTCGCCTTCGAGGGCGACCGCCGCCGAGACGAGGAAGACCGGCATCATGCGCTCTCCAGGACGAGGGCCGCGTTCGTGCCTCCGAACGCGGACGAGGTCGACAGTGCGACGGCGATCGGGCTCTCGGGGGAAAGCGGTGCGCCCGAGACGACCCTCAACGGCGAATCCGGCCGCGATTTCGCGTGCCCGGCCGTGGGCGGCACGCACTGCCGGACGAGGACGAGGACGGACAGGACGGCCTCGATCGCCCCCGCGGCGCCGAGCGTGTGCCCGATCGCGCCCTTGATTCCGTTCACCGGCACCAACCGTGCTTTCGCGCCGAGGACATGCGCCAGAGCGGCCTCCTCCATCGCGTCGTTGAAAGTCGTCCCCGTGCCGTGGGCGCTCACGAAGTCCACGTCGGATGCGGGGCGGCCCGCACGATGGAGCGCGATCTCGACGGCTTCCCTCAGCCCACGCCCCTCCGGATCCGGGCGCGTCATGTGGTGCGCGTCCGAAGCCGAGCCGTAGCCCGTGATCCGCGCGAGGATCGGGGCTCCGCGCCGACGCGCCACGTCTTCCCTCTCGAGCAAAAGAAAACCCGCCCCCTCGCCCAGCGTGAGGCCGTCGCGCGAGACGTCGAACGGCCGCGCCACCGAGTTGCTGAGCGCGCGCAGCGCGTCGAAGCCCGAAAAGACGAAAGGAGAGACGGCGTCGGCGCCGCCGGCGAGAACCGACTCCGCGCGCCCCTCGCGGATCCACTCCGCGGCGAGCCCGACCGCCGCCGCGCCGGAAGCACAGGCCACGGAAACGGTCGCAACCGGGCCGCGAGCGCCGTAGCGTTCGGCGAGGTCACGGGAGAGAGCGCCCGGACACCCTCGCGAGAGCGCGCCCGGGCCGCCCCCGCGCGAGAGGAGCCACGCGGTGAGGGCGCCGTTTCCGGCGAGCGTCGTCCCGACGGCAATCCCGGCTTCACGGCCGCCGAACTCCGGGTACGACGCGATCGCCTCGTCCGCGGCATCGCGCGCGAAGAGCGTCTCCGGCTCCACGCCTTCCGGCTCGCGCCCGCGCTCGATCAGGGCCGCCTGACTCGCGTGAAATCGACGCGTGTCGAACCGCGTGACGGGCCGGATCGCCGACCGGCCGCAGAGCGCGCCCTCCCAGAGCGCGTGGACGCCGCGCCCGAGAGCGCTTTCGGCCCCCATACCCGTCACGACGACCCCCGGCACGACTCCCATGTCGTCTCTATAATCGCCCGGCCCGCCTTCCACGCGGCGTCACCCTTCCGGAAAGCCTCTTTCAGACCCATGAAGATCGTCATCGCGTCCGACGCGAACCAGCCAAACGCGACGTATCGCGGCGCCCTGCTCGCGGCCGGAGCGCTGCCCGAGGAAGTCGTCGTCGTCACGCCGGGCGACCCGGAGCCCGGCGCGTTCGACGGGTTGCTACTCGCGGGAGGCCCCGATCTGGCGCCGCCGCTCTACGGCGAGACGCCCGCCACGCCGACTCTCGAGCTCCATCCCGAGCGCGACGCGCTCGACCTCGCGCTCTTTTCCGCCGCCGAGAGGCTCGGTGCGCCCGTCTTCGGCATCTGCCGCGGCCTGCAGACCCTGAACGTCGCGCTCGGAGGGACGCTTTGGCAGGACCTGCCTTCGCAGAGGGCGCGGGGACTCTCGCACGAGAAGGACGAGGTCTCGCGTCTCAAAAAGGACCATCCCGCGCACATCGTGCGTGCGCGGCCGGGGGCTTCCTCCTCGCGCTTCGCGGCGGCCGTCGTCGCGCTCGACGGCGCGAGCGTGAACTCGCGCCACCATCAGGGCGTCAAGGATCTCGCGCCGGGCCTCCTGCCTCTGGCGGCCTCGCCGGACGATCTCGTCGAGGCGTTCGAGCGGACTGGCGGCGGGTTTTGCGCGGCCGTGCAGTGGCATCCCGAGAACCTCGTCGGAGAGCGAAAGGAGAAAGCGCTCTTCGAGGCCTTCCTCGGCGCGTGCCGCGCGCGGGCGCGCGCGACCTCCCGCGCGGGCGAGCCGCTCGTCTTCGTCTCTCTGGAAGGGGCTCTGGCCGTCGTCAAGCTCGCGAGGCCGGCGGCGGGGAACGCCTTCGCGGGGGACATGGCCGGGATGCTCGCGGACACCATCGTGACGCTCGCGGAAGACCCCACGGTTCCGGCCATCGTCCTCACCGGCCTCGGGGACACCTTCTCCCGCGGATTGGATCCGGATCTCCTTTCGGCTCTCGTGGCGCTCCGCGACGAGGAGGGATTTGCCTCGCATCTCGACGCGATCGCGCGTGCCGCGCGCACTCTTGCGTCCGCGTCCCGGCCGATCCTCGCGGCCATCGACGGCCCGGCGATCGGCGCCGGTTTCTCGCTCGCCCTCGCGTGCGATCAGCGGATCGCGCGCGGCGGCCCGCCGCACGAGGCGGCCTTCGGCCTCTCGCCCTTTTTCCCCGCGTTCGAGGGAGGCGCGAGCGTTCTTCTTCCGCTTCTCGCGGGGCCCTCGGTCGCCGCCGACGTCGCGTTCTCGTGCGAGACCCTGTCGGCCATGCGCGCGAAAGAGCTCGGGCTCGTGGACCTCGTCGCCGAGGACGGCCCGGCGCTGCCTTCCGCTCTCCAGAGGGCGGCACAGTACGCCGAGAGGCCGATCGCCTCCCTCGCCGCGGCCAAGAGCGCCTTCGCCTCGCGGGATCGTCTCCAGCGCCTGGACGAAGCCTTCGCGCGCGAGAGGGAGTCCGCCCTCGCGTCGTTCCGCGACGGGACGCTCGCCGCCGCCCTGGCCTCATTTCACGATCATCCCGGACCGGCGGTGTCGGCCAGCGGTCCCGACCGTCCCCAATGACAGGAGACTCAATGAACCGAATTTTTTCCTCGTCCCTCGCCGCCTTCGCCGTCGTCCTGGCCGCCGGTGCCGCCTTCGCGGCGGAGCCGCCGAAAAAGAAGGCTCCCGAATTAGCTCCCTTCGAGGTGGCGCAGCCCTTTCCAAACGTCTGGTACGGACGGTTCGGCGACACGGCCTGTTCCTGGATCGACACAGGTGATGGAGTCTTTGTCGTTGACACCGGCGGGAGTGTCACGGACGCGAAAAATCTCAAGTCGGAAATCGCGCGGACCACGAAGAACAAACCGGTGAAGTGGATAGCTTTGACGCACCTCCACCAGGATTCCAATAACGGGTTCCTCTCGTTCGTCGGACCGGACGCCACGGTGTTCGTAAACGGGCGCGCGACGGACCTCGTCGGCAAGACGATGCACGGGATGAAGTCGAAGGCGCCGGCGATGGTAGGCGTCTTGGACCGTATCGCGTTCGTGGCCGGCAAGGAAGGCTTCGAAATCGGCATTCCTTCGGGGAATGCGCATACGGCGTTCGATCTCTACGTCTTCGAGTTCACGACACGTACCGCGTACGTCGGCGATCTCGTCACGACGGATCGCTGCCCGATGCTTTCGGACCCCGACAGCGACATCAAGGGTTGGCTGGAAGCGCTCGAGCGCATCGACGCGCTCAAGCCTGCTGTGCTCGTTGCGACACGCCTCAACCCCTCGACGAGCCCCGCCTCCGATATCGAAAAGACCCGCCGGTATCTCACCTCTATGCTCGCGTTCCTCGTGGAGAAGAAGAAGCAGAACGCTCCCGAGGCCCGGGTCACCGGCGAGCTGGCCGGCGAGAAGCTGGCCGATTACTGCCCGCGCGAGCTGAACGCGATCAACGCGCTCTCGGTCTACCGCCGTCTCCTGACCGACGGGACGACCCGGCCGGGGAGCGCCGCCGTGAAGCCCGCGCCGAAGTAGCGCCATCGGCCTCCGACCCGCCCGTCCCGCGGTCCGCGTTTATCCGGGCGCGCGGGAAGCGGGCCTCCACCGTCGTCTGAATGCCGCCGCGTGGCGTGAAGGCGCCCCGCACGGACATCCGGCGCGGCCGGAGCGCGCGAACGAGATCCTCGAGGACCCGGTTCACGACGTTCTCGTTGAAGATGCCGAGGCTCCGGTAAGCGTTCACGTATTCCTTCAAGGACTTCAGCTCCACGCACCGGCGTTCGGGAACGTACGTCACCGAGAGCGTGGCGAAGTCGGGAAGGCCGGTCTTCGGGCAGATCGACGTGAACTCGGGGATCGTGATGACGATCTCGTAGTCGGACGGGTACTGGGACGGCCAGGTCTCGAGCTTCGGCAGCGGATCCGACACCCCCGAGGCCGCGTGGCGATCCGTGGTGCGGGCCATGTGACGAGGATAACGCGAGGGAAAGGAGCGGCACGTTTTGTGCGAAGATCGGCATGATCATGGGCCTCACGCCGGAAAAGCGCGCCGCGCTCCTCAAGGACGTCCGCCAGCTCGTTCTGATGGCCGCCATCATCCTGACGGGACGCTCCGTTCTGGCCGACTGGTACGTCGTTCCGACGGGGTCCATGAAGCCCACGATCCTCGAGGGCGACCGCGTCTTCGTCTGGAAGTCCGCATACCAATTCCGGATTCCCTTCTCGAAGGTCCGCCTCTTCCAGACCGGGGCGCCGAAGCGCGGAGACGTCGTCGTCATCCGCAACCCCGACGGCGGGAGCGTGCCGTTCGTCAAGCGCCTCGTCGGCCTGCCGGGAGACGTCGTCGAGCTCCGGAACGAGACGCTCTACGTGAACGGGAAGATCCAGCCCGTCGACTTTTTGCCCGAGCAGAAGAACGAGGACGGCGAGCCGATTCTCCTCGGCAACGAGAACCTCGGGGGCCGCACGCACCCCGTCCGGGTCCTGCCCGAACGCCCGGCGTTCCGCACGTTCGGCCCGATCACGGTGCCCGAGGGCGAGGTCTTCCTCATGGGAGACAATCGCGACGAGAGCCGTGACGCGCGCTTCTTCGGCACGCGTCCCGTCCGGGACCTTCTCGGCCGGGCGGTCGGCATCATGTGGAGCTGGAACCAGCAGTTCTTCAAGGGCCCTCGCTGGTCGCGCATCGGCCGCCCCTTCATCACGGACGTCCGCGGCGCCACGCCGAACTGATCGCCCTCAGTTCATCAGTTCAAGGCGATCGCCGTGACGAGGACGGGCAGCACGGCGCGCTCCATCTCGAGAGTCTCTTTCTCTCCCGCGCTCGACACGACGAGGATGAGCCTCCCGTCCGGGGCCCGCGCCCCCGCCACCGAATAGCCGAGCCGCTGCGCGACACCGAGACTGGCCGCGGCGCCCGCCGAGAGGGCGGAGCCGGGGCGCGTCACGACGACCGACACGAGGCCATCCGGACTCGCGTCCGACGGCCGCCTGAGGATGATGTGGAAGATCTTCTCGCCCGCGGGAGCGCACTCGTGGGCCGAGACCGGGACGTAGCCGGGAAGGCGCACGGCCGCGGCGCGCGCAGCGGCGGCGAGATGCGGATCGAGGTTCTTCGTGAACGCCTCGGCCGAGGCCGCTTCATGCGGCCACTTCTGGGCTCGCGCGCAGTTCTTGTGGTTCAGCGCGGCGAAGTCGGCGGCGGCGGCGTCGAGCAGGGCGACTTCGTTTACGGCGCGCGAGGCCTCCGGTCCCGCCGCTCGCGAAAGGACGAGCCATCCCGTCACTCCCGCTCCGAGGATGAGCGATGCCGCGAGGAGAAGCCCTCTCATCGGGCGCTGGATGGGCGTCTTCAGGAGGCGGGCATGGACTTCGTCCTCGAATCCGTCGCGGGGTCCGGGCGTCGCGCCGGCGACGCGTCGAAACGCCGCGCGGAGCTTCTCGCGGGCGTCCGACTCGGCGCGGCACTGCGGGCACCGTTCGAGGTGCTCCAGGATCTCGTGGGAAAGATCGACGGAAAGCTCTCCGGCGAGATAGGAATCCAGTCGCCGGCGCACCTTGGCGCAGGCGTAATCGCGGAGCTGGAGCGGAGCGGTCACGGGGTTCCTCCTTCGGCGGCGGGACGGACCGCGAAAGGCGCGGCGGCCGCGGTCCCGCGCACCTTCTCGCGAAGCGCGCTCCGGGCCCGGGAGAGGCGGGACATGACGGTGCCGATCGGCACGCGCAGGATCGTCGAAATCTCCTTGTACGTGAACTCCTCGACGTCGGACAGGAGGAGGATTTGCCGGTGCTCGGAAGAGAGCGCCTCGAGAGCGGAGGTGATCTCCTCGTCCCGGATCTCCGTCGGCGTCGGCTCCTCGGCCGCGAGTGTCTCGGCGATGCGCGACTCGCCTTCCGCGCCGAGAGGGACCGGGACCTTTTTCCGCGCCCTCTGCTGGTTCACGTTCCAGAGGATCCGGTACAGCCACGCGCGGCAGTTCGTGCCGCGCTCGAACCGCTCGAAAGACTTCCAGGCCTGGAGAAAAACCTCCTGTGCGAGGTCCTCGGCTTCCTGAGGGCGCCGTGTCAGGCGGAGCGCGGCGCGATAGATCTCCCGGAAGTGAGGCCACGCCTCGCGGTCGAAATCCTCCCGAACCCGGTCGATCGGCGCGGGACGGAGCGAGAAGAGTCCCATCAGGTCATTCTTTCGCAGGGAGATGCGCCGGGTCGAAGGAATTATTCCCTTCCGCCCTTGCTCCGAATGCAGTCTAGACTTAATCTAAGATCGTAGTGGACACACGGACCATGCTTTCCGGCCGCCTCAGAGAGAAGGGCCTCCGGGTCACGCAGCAGCGCGTGGCCGTGCTCGAGTACCTGCTCACGACGCCGCGACATCCGACGGCGGAAGAGGTCGGGGCCGCGGTCAATCGCGCGGTGCCGACCGCGTCGAGAGCGTCGGTCTACAACGTCCTGCATTCGCTGAAGGAGAGCGGCCTCATCGAGGAGCTCGTCCTCGACGACGCGGTTGCCCGCTACGACGCGAACCTCGAGCGCCACCACCACTTCATCTGCCGGGCTTGCGGCGGGGTCGAGGATGTGCCGTTCGAGACGTTTCGCGAAGCGCCGCGCGCGCGCCTCGCGGAGGGCCACATCGTGGAGGACTACACCGTCACCCTGCGGGGGGTCTGCCCGCACTGCGCGAAGGCGTGAGGGCCTAGACTCCGCCCGAAAGGCGCGCGCATGGGGCTCGAGATCGAGAGGAAGTTCCTCGTGACGGGCACGGCGTGGAAAAGCCGCACCAAGGGAGTGCCTACGCGCCAGGGATATCTCTCGGCGGTCCCGGGCCGGACGGTTCGCGTGAGGGTCGCCGGGAAGCGCGGTTTCCTGACGGTCAAGGGCAGGACCCGGGGCCTTTCGCGCGCCGAGTTCGAGTACGCGATTCCGGTCCGGGACGCGAAGGCCCTCCTCGACCTCTGCAGGAAACCTCTCGTCGAGAAGACGCGCTATCGGATTCCTTTCGGCTCTCACACGTGGGAAGTGGACGAGTTCCACGGCGCGAATGCCGGCCTCGTCGTGGCCGAGGTGGAGCTCGAGAGCGCCGACGAAGAGCCCGTTCTCCCGCCCTGGGTCGGCCGGGAAGTCTCGGGCGTCACCCGCTATTACAACGTGAACCTCGTGAAGAGGCCTTACACGACCTGGTGAGCCGGCCTCAGGACCGCTAGCGCTTCTCCATGGGGACGTAGTTCCGCCGCGCGTTTCCCGTGAAGACCTGCCGCGGCCGCGCGATCTTCTGCTCGCTGTCGCCCAGCATCTCCTGCCACTGCGCGAGCCATCCGGCCGTGCGCGGGATCGCGAAGAGCACCGTGAAGAACGCCGTGTGGAAACCCATCGCCTCGTAGATGAGGCCCGAGTAGAAGTCCACGTTCGGATAGAGCTTCCTCTTGACGAAATAGTCGTCCTGCAGCGCGATGCGCTCGAGCTCGAGCGCGATGGCGAGGAGGGGGTTCTTGCCCGTCACCTCGAACACCTGCTCGGCGAGCTTCTTGATGACCGTCGCGCGCGGGTCGTAGTTCTTGTAGACGCGGTGGCCGAAGCCCATGAGGCGCTTCTCCCCATGACCCTCCTTGACGTCCTTCACGAAGGCCGGGACGTTCTTGACGTCGCCGAGCTCGTGAAGCATCCGGAGGACGGCTTCGTTCGCGCCGCCGTGCAGCGGCCCGTAGAGCGCCCCCGTGGCGGCCGCGACGGACGAGTACGGGTCGGTCTGCGCCGAGCCGACCGAGCGCATCGCGTTCGTCGAGCAGTTCTGCTCGTGGTCGGCGTGAAGGATGAAGAGGACGTCGAGCGCCCTCTCGAGGACCGGGTTCGGGACGTACCGCGGCTCGGCCATCTTCTTCATCATCGACAGGAAATTGCCCGTGTAGGAAAGCTCGTTGTCCGGGTAGACGTACGGGAAACCGATGGAATGCCGGTACACGAAGGCCGCGATCGTGGGCATCTTCGAGATGAGCCGGACGATGTGATGGTCGCGCGACGTCACGTCGAAGATCTGCTTCGCGTCCGGGTAGAACGTCGACAGCGCGCCGACCGTCGAGAGCAGCATGCCCATCGGGTGCGCGTCGTGCCGGAAGCCCTCCATGAGCTTCTTCACGTTCTCGTGGAGGTACGTGTGCATCGTGACGTGGTTCGTGAACTCCTTCAGCTCGCCCGCCGTCGGCAGCTCTCCCTTGAGGAGGAGCCAGGCGACCTCGAGGAAGGTCGATTTCTCGGCCAGCTCCTCGATCGGGTATCCCCGGTATTCGAGGATTCCCTTGTCGCCATCGATGAACGTGATCGCGGACTTGCACGACGCCGTGTTCGTGAACGCGGGGTCGTAGGTCATGAGGCCGAAGTCCTTCTCGTCGACCTTGATCTTGCGCAGGTCCATGGCGCGAATCGTCCCGTTCTCGACGGGCACCTCGTACGCCTTCCCGGTACGGTTGTCGGTGATCGAGAGGGTGCTTTTTTCAGCCATCGTGTCCTTCCTGCTGCGAGACAGGCCCGATCGAGTCCGGAGATTCTAGCCCCGTGCCACGGTGGCAGAGCTTTCGCGGCCAAACCCTTGCTTAGAATGCCCCCGTGAACCTCCGCCGTCATTTCCTCGAAGCCGCCACGCTCGTCCTTCTCGCGGTCCTCTGCGCCCTCGTCGCGAACGCGCTCGCGTCGCGCGAGCGCAAGCTCGCGCTCGTCGGAAATTACCCGAACGCGCTGAAGGTCCCGGAGAAGAAGACCGGGGAAAAGACCGGGAATTCTTCCGCTTCCCTCGCTGATCCACCCGGCTCTCCCGCTCCTGCTGGCTCCGGTGCAGAGGCACCGTCCGAAGGTTCTTCGAAAGGTAATGGGGCGGGAGCCGCCGCCTCGGCGCCCCTCGCGAGCAGCGCCGGCGCACGAGGATCGGCCAAATTACCCTTCGAGGAAAAGCGCCCTGGCCCAGCCACTGTGTCCGCCCCGAAGGCCACCGCCCCTCCGCAAGGGTCCGAAGCAAAGATCTCTTCCTCTTCTTCTTCTTCTTCTTCCTCCCCCGCCGACCTCGTCAAACGCTTTCCGCCTCACAACAAGCCCTACGTCGAGATCTCCGGCGACGACGCCGCGTGGCTCGTCGCGCACGGCGCGCTCGTGGTGGACGCGCGCCGCACGAAGGACTACGAGGCAGGACACATCGCCGGCGCGCGCAGCGTCGCCGTCTGGGAGAGCGACGTCGATTCCCGCGTGACCGCTCTCGTCGGCGAGGGCCGCGACGGCGCGATCCCGGTCGTCCTCTATTGCTCCGGCGGCGACTGCGAGGACTCGCACATGCTCGCCCAGAAGCTCTTCGGCGCGGGCTTCAACAACCTCCTCGTGTATCGCGACGGCTGGCCCGACTGGGTCTCCCGCAAGGGCAAGAGCGCGACAGGCCCCGAGTCGTGACGCCGAAGGAAGCGCTCGCCTCGCCCTGGCTCACGGTCCGCGTGCAGATCGCGCTCGGCGTCTTCTTCATCGCCGCGGCGCTGCCGAAGCTCGTCGACCCGCCGTCCTTCGCCCACATGATCTACAACTACCGGCTCGTGCCGGGCGCGTTCGTGAATCTCATGGCGCTCGCGATGCCCTGGCTCGAGCTCCTCGCCGGCCTCGGGCTCATCCTCGGGGTCTGGACGCGCGCGTCGGCCGGCCTCGTCGCGGCGCTTCTCCTCGTCTTCGTCGTCGCGATCGCGGTAAACCTCGCGCGCGGCAACGCGATCGACTGCGGCTGCTTCGACGTGACGGCGGCGAACAGGACCGTCGACGAGCGCCTCGCCGCGATGCGCCTCGACATCCTGCGTGATCTCGGCATGCTCCTCATGGTCGTCCAGGTTTTCTGGACCAAGGCATGGAACCCGGCTCGTGGACGCTAGGGGCGGGAAGTTCCTCCGCCGGTACCGGGTCACGAAGGGGACGAAGTTCCGGCTGAAGGACCATTCCCCGGGGGACACGGGCTCACTCCACGCGAACAAGCAGAATGCCCGCGCTCTCCTTCAGAGGGACATCGCGCGCCTCGCGGTCCTGCAGGACAGGCTGTACGCGCAGGACCGCTGGGCGATCCTCCTGATCTTCCAGGCCATGGATGCCGCGGGCAAGGACGGCACGATCAAGCACGTCATGTCGGGCGTGAATCCGCAGGGCTGCGAGGTCTATTCGTTCAAGGTGCCGTCGGCCGAGGATCTCGACCACGACTTTCTGTGGCGCACGACGAAGAGCCTTCCGGAACGCGGCCGGATCGGAATCTTCAATCGCTCGTACTACGAAGAGGTCCTCGTCGTGCGCGTCCATCCCGATCTTCTCGAGAGGCAGAAGCTCGCACCGCGCCTCGTGACGAAGGAGCTCTGGAGTGAGCGCTACGAGAGCATCGCCGACCTCGAGCGCCATCTCGCGCGGAACGGGACCGTCATCCTGAAGTTCTTCCTGAACGTGTCGCGCAAGGAGCAGAAGAGGCGCTTTCTCGAGCGTCTCGACGAGCCCGACAAGAACTGGAAGTACTCGGAGACCGATGCGAAGGAACGCGCGCACTGGAAGGAGTACATGCAGGCGTACGAGGATGCGATCCGGGCGACGGCGACTCCCGACGCCCCGTGGTACGTCGTGCCCGCGGACAACAAGTGGTTCACCCGACTCGTCGTGGGCGCGGCGATCATCGACGCGATGGAAGCGCTCGACCTCAGGTACCCGAAGGTGGACCGGGTGAAGAAGGCCGAGCTCGCGGCCGCGCGGAGGCTGCTGGAAAGCGAGTAGCCGCGGTCACTTCTTCTCGAGGTGGCCTCCGAAGCCGTAGCGCATCGCCGACAGCACCTTGTTCTGGAAGAGGTCGGCTCCCCGCGAGGCGAAACGCTCGAAGAGGGACGCGGTGAGAACGTGCGCGGGCACACCCTCGTCGTTCGCGGCCGCGAGCGTCCAGCGGCCTTCGCCCGAGTCGGAGACCTCGCCGCCGAACTTCTCCAGGTCGTGGTCGCCCGCGAGCGCCGCGGCCGTGAGATCCAGGAGCCAGGAGGACACGACGCTGCCGCGACGCCACAGCTCCGTGATGTCGGCGAGGTCGAGTTCGTACTGGTAGTGCTCGGGGTTGCGCAGCGGGGTCGTTTCCGCGTCTTTTTCGTGCGTCCCCTTGCCGACGTTCGCGTTCCTGAGGATGTTCAGGCCCTCGGCGTACGCGGCCATGAGCCCGTACTCGATGCCGTTGTGGACCATCTTGACGAAATGTCCCGCGCCCGAAGCGCCGCAATGCAGGTAGCCGTGCTCGGCTGTGCCGCCGAGCTTCTCCCGTCCCGGAGTCCGCTCGATCGTCCCGGGCCCCGGCGCGAGCGTCGCAAAGAGCGGTTCGAGCCGCTTCACGACCTCGGTCTCCCCGCCGATCATCAGGCAATAGCCGCGCTCGAGACCCCAGACGCCGCCGGACGTTCCCATGTCGATGTAGTGAAGGCCGCGCTCCTTCAGCCTTTTCGCGCGCGCGATGTCGTCGTGGTAATGGGAGTTGCCGCCGTCGATGATCGTGTCGTCCTTCTCGAGGAGGGGTTCGAGCTCCGCGATCGACGCTTCCACGAAGGCGGCGGGGACCATGAGGCAGATGGCGCGCGGCCTTTCCAGCTTCTTCACGAACTCCGCGAGGGAGCCCGCGCCCGCCGCGCCCTCCTTCGCGAGCGCGTCGACGGCGGCGCGCGAGCGGTCGTACACGACGCACGCGTGCCCACCGCGCTGGAGCCGTCGCACCATGTTCCCGCCCATCCGTCCGAGTCCGATCATTCCGAGCTGCATGACTGCTCCTTACGACTTCAGTTCAGGCCGCCGATCTCCTTCGCCACCGCGAGCACCTCGTCTACCGTAGCGTCCGCGTCGGCGAGCGTCGAGCGGGGGTTGATGAAGCACGGCCGGATCGCGAAGCGGCCGTTCACGCGCGTGTGGGACGGGATCGCGCGGCCGCGCGCGCGCACTCCGAGGAGGACCTTCTCGTTCAACGCGTCGAGCGCGGCCTCGTCCGAGACGTTCTTCGGCTTCACGCGGAAGCAGCAGATCGAGAGGATCGGCTCGGCGAGGAGCTCGAGCTCGGGATGCTCCCTCACGCGCGCGGCGACGCGGCGCGCGCAGTCGTGGTGGCGGATGACGCGCGCGCGCATGCCGGAAGCGCCCATCTCCTTCAGCGCGGCCCAGACCGTGAGGCCGCGCGCAGGCGCCGAGTGGTCCACGGAGAAGTCGGGGTTTCCCTCGCCGCGCTCGTCGAAAGGCGAGCCGAGGTCGCCCGTGCCGGTCGGTGCCATCTCCACGTATGCGGCCGGCTCGAGGGTGAGGGCGCGCGCGAGGAAGCCGCCGTCGCGAACGAACCCGGCGCCGCAGCCGACGGGAACCGCCATCCACTTGTGCGGGTCGACCGCGAACGAGTCGATCCTGGTGAGGTCTCCGTAGAGGGGCTTGACGCGCGGATCGAGGACGCCGAAACCACCGTAGGCACCGTCCACGTGCAGCCACACGCCCCGCGCGTGCGCGATCTCACGCATCGCGTCGATCGGTTCCACGGCGCCGGTATTCACGTCGCCCGCGGACGCGACGACGGCGACGGGCGTCCGCCCGGCCGCAATGTCCTCG
This sequence comes from Thermoanaerobaculia bacterium, assembly GCA_963719225.1. Classification (GTDB taxonomy): domain Bacteria; phylum Acidobacteriota; class Thermoanaerobaculia; order UBA5066; family UBA5066; genus Fen-183. The sequence continues at coordinate 88,680 of CAVRAY010000002.1, forward strand.
TCGAGGAGACGCTCGAGCGCGGAGAGGTCGGGCATCCTCTTCGCGTCGACGGGAATCATCCGCAGCGCGCGGCGGCCCAGCCCGAGAACCCCGCAGGCGCGGTGGACGACGTGATGCACCTCGGTCGACGCGTAAACCCGAGGCTCGACGAGGCGCTGGAGGCCGTCGAGGCTCGGATCGAAGCCGCGCCTCTCGCCCGCCTCCTGGCGCGCGGCCGCGAGGCCGATGAGGTTGGCCGTCGCGCCGCCGCTCGTGAAACCGCCCTCGAAGTGATCGGGAAGTCCGACGAGGCGCTGGAGCCAGCGCAGCGCGAGGACCTCGAGGAAGTTGCCCGGCGTCGCCCACCAGCGCTGTGCCGCCGAGATCGCGCCCGCGAGCTGGGCGACGGCCGGCACCGTCGTCGGCATCGTCGTGACCCATCCCGTGAACCCAGGAGCGCCGATCCTCAGTCCGTTCGGGACGACGTGGGCGCGCAGCACTTCGAGGACCGCCTCGCGTCCCGCGCCGGTCTCGGGCAGCGGCTCGTCCAGGGCGGCGCGCCAAAGGGAGCGCCGCGCCGCCGGATCCGCGCCCTCGAACCGGGTGAACGACTCGAGCGCGGGCACGAGAGACGCGAGAGACTCGGCGAGAGCGTCCGTCTCCGCAATGTCCGGGGGCATCAGACACCTCCAGCGGGCGCTATTATGGCGGTGGATCCCATGGCTTCCTTCTCCCGGTTTCCAGGCCTTCCGCTCCTCAAGGCGTTCGACGGCGCCCTGAAGGAGGGTCTGCTCCTCGACGAAGCGCTCGGCGGAATCCTGACCGCCGCGCTCCACTTCTTCGACGCGCCGGTCGTGGCGCTCCTTCCCGGCGTCGGAGTGCCCCCCATGACGCGCGCCGGCAGGTCCAGCGTCGCCGCGGCCGCGGAGACGCGCCTCAACCAGCACCTCGGCGACGTGCTCACGCAGGGCCGTCCGAAGAAGATCAGCGAGGGCGGACTCTCGTTCTACGGGGCCCCCGTGAAGGTGAAGGACCAGGTCCAGGCCGTCTTCGGCGTCGTGCTGGAGACGATGGCCGCGGGAGAAGCCGAGGCAGAGGAAGGGGTGCGCATCTTCGCGCGCACGGTCGGTCACGTGCTCGAACGCGAGCGCACGCTCGGCACGTTGATGAAGAGGCGCGAGGAGGCCGTCGCGCTCTTCGAGCTCGCGTCCGGAGCCTTCCTTTCCCTCAACCCCGACGAGGTCATCCGGCTCACCGTAGCCTCGCTCTCGCGCGAGCTCGAGTTCGACCGCGTCACGGCGTATCGATTCCATCCGGAGTCGAAAGAGGTCACGGAGATCCTCACGCAGGGCGGCTCGACGAGCGGCGAGCGGCCCCTGTCGGCCCGGCGCCCGCTCGACGCGGACGAGCTCCTGGGCCGCAGCCTGTCGGCCCACGGCCCCGCGTTCGAGGACCAGCCCGGCTCGAATCCTCCGCGCCGCCTCCGCATGTGCCTGCCGCTCCACGCCGGCGATCTCGTCTTCGGTTTCCTCACGATGTCGCGCCGCGGAGGCTTCGCCCTCACGCCGCAGGAGCTCCGGCTCGCGCAGGAGCTCGCGAAGCTGGCGGCCGGCGCCCTGGACAAGGCCCGGCTCCTCGATGCCGAGCGCCGGCACGGCGAGCGCAACGCGTTCGTGGGCCGCCTTCACACGGCGCTGTCCGGCCTCACCGACGTCTCCGCGATCGCGTCTCGCACCGTCGCCGAGCTCGGCTCGCAGTTCGACTTCGACGTCTGCGCGCTGAGGCTCCTCCCGGCCGGCGAGCTGCCCGGAACCCAGGCCGCTTACGTGAAGGGCCGCGGCAATTCCGCCGCCGTGGAGATTCCGAACGCCCTTCTCGGGCATCTCGCGACGGAAGGCTCGCACCTTCTCCTGGCCGACATCGGGTCGGATCCGCACGGCGCTTCCCTCCTGCCGACGGGAGCGGCCGTCGCGCAGCTCCCGGCTCCCCTGGGGCTCCTCGCCGTGCCCCTCGCGTACCGCGGCGCTCCCGCGGGCGTCCTCGCCGCCGTGACGGGCGCGCATGCCGAAGCTCTCTCCGCCGAGGTGCTGCGCTCGTTCGAGGCCCTTGGCGTCGAGGTTTCGCTCGCGATCACGTCGGCCCGCCTCCTCCAGCAGGAACGGGAGTCGTACCTCTTCCTCGACCGGCTGCGCGAAGTCGGCCGCTCGCTCTCGACGACGTTCGACGTCGAGCGCATCAAGCAGACGCTCTGCGAGCAGTCCGTCACGCTCCTGAAGGCCGATGCCGCGCAGTTCTGGGACGCGGATCCGGCCTCGAAGTCCGCGAAGATCTCCACCCGCTGGGGCGCCGACGTCGGCGACGAGGTCGGACGCGGAGTCGCCTTCGAGCAAACGGGCCACCCGATCGTCCGCACGTTCCTCGACAAGACGCTCTGTATCGCCGGCCCCGGCGAGGGTTCCACGTTCTTTCCGGGCAATCCCGGGGGCGCGAGCGCGCCCCTCATCCGTGCCGCTGCGGTGCCTCTCACGTACCACGACGAGCTCATCGGCGTCCTCTCCGTCGGCGCGCGGCGCGGAAGCGAAGACTGGCCGGTGGACCTCAAGGAACGGCTCGATCTCCTCGCGGACGCAGCGGCGGTCGCGCTTCACAACGCGCGCCTCATGAAGCTCATCGAGCAGCAGACAGAGCGCGACAGCCAATCCGGCCTCTACAACCGTTCGTCCCTCGCGAAGAGGCTCGAATCCGAGCTGCGTCGCGCCGAGCGCAACGGCCAGTCCATTGCCGTGGCGCACCTGCGCATGGACGGACTCAAGGAGGCGATCGGAAAGCTCGGCGCCGGATCCGGGGATTCCCTGTTGCCGAAGCTCGCCGCCAAGCTCGTGCGCGCGACGCGCGCCGTCAATTTCGTCGCCCGGGACGAGGACGACCGGTTCTACATCCTCATCTTCGAGGCGGGTAAGGTCCAGGCGCACCGCGCCCTCCACTCCGTCCAGAAGAATTTCCAGCAGGGAATGGACGAACGCCTCGTCTCCGCGGGAATCCGTCTCGGCCTCAGCGCCGGCGTCGCGGTCTACCCCGACGACGCCTTCGACGGAGCGACGCTCGTCCTGCGCGCGAACGAGGCCCTCGAGCAGGCGATTCACACCGGACCCTCTTCCGTGGTCCTGTACCACGCTCCGGCCGAGGACTCGGCCGCGACCGGCTAGACGTCGTCTAGCAGGCTGCTGAAAAAGGGCTCCTGAAAATCGCGGCGAGGCATTGACTGCTGCGCGATGCGGCTGCACCTTGATGTGCATGCGTGGAGACAACGAAAAGCAGGTCGATCTTGTCGTGACGATGACGCCCGAGGAGCTCGTGCCGCGGGACCACCCGATCCGCAAGGTGAAGGCGCTTGCAGACGAAGCGCTCAGGCGTCTCGAGCCCAAGCTCGCCAGGCTGTACTCGGAGCGAGGGCGTCCATCGATTCCGCCCGAGATGCTTCTCAAGGCGCAGATCCTCATCGCGCTGTACAGCGTGAGAAGCGAGCGGCTCTTCTGCGAGCGGCTCGGGTACGACTTTCTCTTCCGCTGGTTCCTGGACATGCCGGGGCTTGCACCGGCCTTCGATCCGACGACCTTCTCGAAGAACCGCCAGAGACTGTTGGAGGCCGAGGTCTTCGAGGAGTTCTTCTCGGAAGTCGTCGCACAGGCCCGCAAGAAGTTTCTTCTCTCGGACGAGCACTTCACCGTGGACGGCACGCTGATCGAAGCGAACGCCTCCTTGAAGAGCTTCCAGCCCCGGAAGGACAAGGACGGTAAGGGCGGCGATGAGCCGCCAGCTCCTGGCGGCCGCAACGCCGATGTCGACTTTCGCGGCCAGAAGAGGCGCAACGACACGCACGCCTCGACGACCGATCCCGACGCCAAGCTCTACAAGAAGGGAGACGGCCAGCCTTCGCAGCTGTGCTACCTCGGCCACGTCTTGATGGAGAACAGAAACGGACTGTGCGTGAAGGCGCGCGTAACGACGGCCGACGGCTACGGGGAGAGGTCGGCCGCACTGGGCATGGTCGACGAGCTGGGCTCGGACAAGCGCATCACGCTGGCCGGCGACAAGGGCTACGACACGAGGGATTTCATCGAAAGGCTCCGAGAGAGAGGCGTCACGCCCCACGTGGCCCAGAACACCACCAACAGGCGCAGCGCCATCGACCGAAGGACGACGAGACACGCGGGCTACGCCGTGAGCCAGCGAATCAGGAAGCGCGTCGAAGAAATCTTCGGCTGGAGTAAGACCATCGGAGGCCTGGCCAAGACGCGCTTCCGAGGACTCGCCCGCGTGGCGGCTCACGTCCTCAGCGTGATGACGGCCTACAACCTCGTCCGAATGGCGCGAATGGAGTCCTCGACCGCCTGATTCCCCCTGAAGCGCCCCTCGGTGCGACCGAAGCGGGCCGAAAAAGGCGAGCAGCACGGACTCACTCTCTCGAAGCAATCCCCTCTTTCAGCTTGACGTGTCTTCTCCCGCTCAAGCTCCTTTGAAAAAGAGCCCTTTCTTCAGCAGCCTGCTAGAGGTCGAGGTCCTTGAGATCTTCGCGGCGAAGGTCCAGCGCCCATCGCGCATTGCCCGCGACGAAGACATCGGACGACGCCTTCAACTCGACGAGGGTCTTTTCGGCCTTTTCGCGCTGGGCGGCCGTGCCCATGAGGCGCACGTGTCCGAGCATGACGATCGCCTCGTTGCGGAAGCGGCCGTCAGGTGAGCTCTTCGCAACGACGATCACGTCGTCGACTTTCCGGTCGGTGACTGCCTCCTTCGCCGAAACCTGGACGGCGACGCGAGTCACGAGCTCCGCTGTGCGCAGTCTCTGCGGCGCCGCCTCGCCTTGCACGATCGCGGCCGCGAGCATGAGCGGCTGGTCGCCGCGGCGTGCGGCGAGCGCGTAGAGCTCTTCGGCGCCGATCCGGATGGACGCGAGGCCGACGAGATCCTGGATGAGCGTCGCGTCCTCCTGCCGGAGGAGCCGTCCCCACCGGATCGCGCGGCGGCAGTCCTCGAGCGCCGCCGGGGCGTCGGGATTCGAGGCCGCGCTGGCGACCCAGGATCTCGCGAAGGACAGCGCGACGAGGAGATTGGGGATCGGCGTCGAAGCCCCTTCGGCGGCCCAGACGTCCGGATAGAAGCGCATCGTCGCCTGGTCGGCCCACGCCTCGGCCTCCTTCAGGAGAGAGTCGTCGGGAGGCAGAACCAGCCCGAGGTCGCCCGGCCCGGCGATGCGGCGCTTCATCGCCGCCTCAGCCTCCCCGAGCCGTGCCCCCTGCGGCTTCGCGAAGTCCTTCAGCCAGAGCGCGGCGTTCGCGGGACCGTCGCCGAGAGGCGCGAGTAGGTCGAGGTCCGACTGGAATTTCACCGGCCACTTTTCGCTCGCGGGGCAGGACCAGCAAGGCACCTTCGGGACGTCGACGCGGATCGGGAGGGCGACGCGAGCGGGCGGCGCCGGCTTGTCGAAGCGGGCGAGCTGCGGCCGCCCCGGCGATGCCGGGGAGCCGAGTCCCGCCCAGCGGATTCCGAGAGCGGCGGCGAGAACGACGACGACGGCAAGGGCGGCGAGGACCCGGGTGCGCGAGCGGTTCATGAGCGGTCTCCTTCGAGCGCGGGAAGCGCGTGTTCGTCGATGCGGGGAAGGCGGGTGGTCGAGGCGAGCTCGGGGTCGGGCCGCATGACCGGAGCGGACGCGACCGGAGCTTCAACCTGGCCGTGCCGCGGGAGAAGCGCGTGCGCAACCCCGAGCCCGGCGACGGAGGCGGCCCACGCGAGGCGCGCGACACGGCTCGAAAGCAGCCGCGTCCAGACATCCGGCGGCGGCGCTGCCGCGAAGGCGGCCCGCCCGGCCGCGAGAGCGTCCTCTTTGAGACGCGCGGGAACGGCAGGCGGCTCGAGCCCGCGAAGCAGTGGGTCGTCGGTCATCGGGAATTTCCCATCAGTCGGCGCAGCCGGGCCAGGGCGAGCCGGCATCGGCTCGCCGCGGTGAAGGCGGCGACGCCGGTGATCGCCCCGATCTCGCGGAACGAGCAGCCGGCGACGTGGTGAAGAAGAACCGCCTCGCGTTGGGCTGGCGGGAGCTGAGCGAGGACGCGTGAGATGTTGGAGGCCGCGGCCGTGCTTTCCGGACTGGAGCCGGGCGCCGCGACGTGGGCGGCGCTTTCGAGCGGCTCCGTTCGACGCCGAGTCCTTCGCCGCACCGCGTCCACCGCCGCGTTGTGGGTCACCGCGAGGAGCCAGATGTGCGGCGCCTCGACGCCGCTCAGAGCGCGGCGTCGGGAGGCGAGACGCACGAAGACCTCCTGGACGACGTCGCGCGCGTCCTCCTCGCATCCCGTTCGCCAGAGTGCGAGGCCGTAAAGACGCTGCGACGACAAATCCCAGATCGCTTCCAGCGCGCCGGAATCGCCCCCGGCGAGGGCATCGAAGGGCGTGCGCAGCGCCTCCCCCCAGGAGGCGTCGCGGACGGGGAGCCTCTCCTCCAAATGTCCGGCCATCGCGTGCATCGTAGGGAAGACGCCCGGGGTGTGCGATCTGGTCACACCCCGCTAGACGAACGTCTCGACGGGGACGCCGGGAACGGCCGCCCGGGCCGCTCCCGCGATGTCCTCCAGCTCCCCCTTCGTCAGCGGGTTCACTCCCGGCTCCATCGTCTCGCGCGCGACCGTGTAGACCTGGACGAGCGAGAGGCGGCCGCCCGCGTCCACGACCTTCGCGAGGCGGCCCGCCCAGGCAGTGATCTCGTCTCGTGGCGGCGCCTCGCCGCGGAGGCGCAGAAACATCGACTGCACGACGACGGGATGGCGTCTCGCAGCCGCCGTGAGATTCGCGAGGATCCTCTCGAAAGGGATCGCGGTCCTTGCGATCGCTTTGTAGAAGCCTTCCGTGCCCGCGTCGAGCTTGATCCAGAACGCGCCTCCCCGCGACGCGAAGAGGTCGTGCGCCTCGCGCATCTCGTCGCGCGCGAGGCCAGATCCGTTCGTGATGAGGACGAACGGAACGTCCCGGAACCCGGCGGCGTCGCGCACGTCGAAAAGAGTCCGCGCCAGCGGGAGGAAGCCGCGAAACGTGGACGGCTCGCCGTCGCCCGCGAAGGCGATGTCGCGCACCGGATCGGCCGGGAACGGCCCGGCCGCCGGCGCACGGGACGCCAGCTCTTCCGCGAGCTCGCGCGCCACGTCGTCGATCACGATCGTGGGCCGCCCGGTCCCCTTCGCGATCTCGCGGCGGTCGATGACCTCGCAGTAGACGCAGTCGAAGTTGCACGTCTTCTGCGGGTCGAGGTTGATGCCGATCGACATTCCGTGCGATCGGCGCGCGCGCACGGCGTAGACGTAGCGGTTCTTTCCACGCACCCGCGGGTGGAGCGTCGGAAGATCCGTGCCGGTCACGGGTGGATTCTCGCCTCCCGCGGCAGCCGCGGTCCTCCGGTATTCTTCCCGAGGCCAGCCATGCCGATTACGACCGGCACCATCCTCGGGCGTTACCGCCTCCTCGAAAGGGCAGGCGTGGGTGGAATGTCCGAAGTCTGGAAGGCCGAGGACGAGACCTTGAAGCGCACCGTCGCCGTGAAGGTCATTCTCGGGCCCGTCGCCCAGGAGTCAACGTTTCGCGAGCGCTTCCTGAGGGAAGCGCGTCTCGTGGCCGGCCTCGAGCATCCGAACGTGCTGCCGGTCTTCGATTACGGCAGCGCGACGATCGACGGGGAGGAGCTGTCCTACCTCGTCATGCCGCTCGTGGCGGGCGGATCCCTCAAGGGCCGCGTCGCGGGGCCCGTTCCGCCCGCTCTCACGATCGCCTGGCTCTCGGCGATCGCCTCGGCCCTCGACCACGCGCACGCCAAGGGCATCCTCCACCGCGACGTCAAGCCGGGGAACGTCCTGATCGACTCGCAGGGACGGCCGCTCCTCGCCGACTTCGGCCTCGCGCGCAGCGCCGAGGTCTCCTCGGGACTGACCGCGACGGGCACCGTTCTCGGGACGCCGCTCTACATGGCTCCCGAGCAGGCGACCGGCGCGACTCTCAGCGGCCGCGCGGACCAGTACGCGCTCGCGGTGATCGCGTTCGAGCTCCTCGCGGGCCGCGTGCCGTTCTCGGCGCAGTCGCCTCTCGCGGTCCTTCACCAGCACGTCACGGCGCCTCCGCCGCCTCTCTCGTCGATCCTGCCCGGCACGTCCCCCGCGGTAGACGCGGTGCTCGCTCGCGGCCTCTCGAAGGAGCCCGCCGACCGTTTCTCTTCCTGCGGCGCGTTCGTCGCGGCGCTCGCAACGGCGCTGGGCGTCACGGGCACCGCCATGACCGTGCCGCAGAACATGGACGTCGAATCGCAGGTCCGGACCGTCATCTCGGCGCCGGCGATCGACGCACAGGCGCTCGCGGCGCCGGCCTCGGAATCGAAGCCGCCGAAGGTGGCGCCGGAAGCGCCCTCGGACTCGTCGCGCGGCGTGAAGGTCGCCCTCGCCGCGCTTTTGCTTCTCAGTGCGGGAGGGGGAATCTATCTGCTCCTGCGCCCGGCTTCGCCCCGGGAGAAGGAGCAGGGGATTTCTTTGAATGAGAAAAAGACCCCGGCTCTCGGCCAGGCATCCGCTTCGACGGGCGCCACCGCAGTCGCACCGTCCGGCGTTCCTTCGAAGGTGAACGAAGGTCCGGCCGCGGGCACCGCTTCGGCCGCGAACGAGCCACGACTCCAGTCACCCTTCGAAGAAAAAGACGCCGACACCGGCGGCTCGAAACGCTCCGGCGCCGCCCTGCGTTCCCTTCCGAAGCAAAAATCTTTTCCCCCTCTTCTCTCCGGCGCCGCGTCTTCCGGCGACACGCATCTTTCCGCCGCCTGGGAGGCTCTGGACACGAAGGGGCGAAGCCGTCTCACGCGCGAAGACTTCGTCACCGCTATGGGGACCTCGCGCGAGGTGCTCTCCCGGCGGCCGACGGGCGAAGCGCGTTTTCTCGACGCCTACACGCGGGCCGGGGTGGCGTACGCCGACGGGCGCACGGCCGAGGCCTGGCAGCTCCTGCTTCGCGCGCTCGAGAACGCGGGGCCCGCGGCCGACACCCGCGTGATGCGCTTCGTCGACGACGAGGTCCGCGCGCTGGGGCCGAACCCCGGCCCGGATGCGGAATGGGTGATGGGCCTTGCGTTCGGCGACGCGCGAGGCGAGCTCCGCTCCGAGCTGGACAAAGCACAGGAGAGAGCCCCGCGCTCCCCGCGCGTGAGGGAAGCGCGCGCGCTCGCCGAAGGTCGTTAGGAGGAGACATGCGCCACGCCCGATTTCTCGCCGTCCCGCTTCTCGTTCTCGGTCTTCACGCCGCCGCGCAGGAGATTCCGCCCGCCGAGGAGCAGGCGAAGGCGGCCCTCGAGAAGTCGCCGCGCCATGGCGAATGGATCGACGTCAAGATGCCTGCGGGCGGTGCGCCGATCAGGACGTGGGTCGTCTACCCGGAGCGGAAGGACAAAGCAGGCGTCGTCCTCGTCATCCATGAGATCTTCGGCCTGTCCGACTGGATCCGCGCCGTCGCGGACCAGCTCGCGAAGGACGGCTTCATCGCCGTCGCGCCCGACCTTCTGTCCGGCAAGGGTCCCGGCGGCGGCGGGACGGAATCCGCGGCGGGCCGCGACGACGTCGTCAAGCTCGTTCGGGCTCTCACGCCGGAGGAGACGACCGCGCGCCTGAACACGGTGCGCGAGTGGGCGGTCAAGGTGCCTTCGTCGAACGGGAAGAGCGCGACGATCGGCTTCTGCTGGGGAGGCACCGCGAGCTTCGCCTTCGCGGCCGCGCAGCCGCTTCTGAACGCGGCCGTCGTGTACTACGGCACCGCGCCGGCGGACGAGGCGCTCGCCGCCATCACGGCCCCCGTCCTCGGGAATTACGGCGGCGACGACGCGCGCGTCACGGCCACAGTGGCCCCGACCGAAGCCGCGATGAAAAAGGCGGGCAAGACGTACGAGCCGCACGTCCACGACGGCGCGGGCCACGGGTTCCTCCGCCAGCAGTCCGGCAAGGAGGGCGCGAACCTGAAGGCCACGCGCACCGCGTGGCCCCGGACGATCGCGTTCCTGAAAGACGCGTTGAAGTAGGCGGCGGGCTAGTTCCGGAGCGTATCGCCTGCCCGGTAACCCGACCCGGAGACGGAGACCGCGATCGAGAGACGCGGGCCCTTGACGCTCGAGATCCTCACGCGGCCGACCTTCACTTCGTTCGCGCCGAGGACCTCGCCCGTGTCCGGGTCCTTAATCTGCTCGCCGACGCGATAGACGTTGAACTCGTCGCCTTCCTTGACGCCCGCTTCCGAGCCGGCGTTCACGTAAAGCGTGCCGCCGTCGGCCTTCGCGATCTTGCCGACGAGGCCCGAGGCGTCCGCCGTCCCGCCCAGGCCGCCTGTCTCAAGCTTCTTCGCCGAAACCGAGGTGGCGAGCTTTTGGACGACGGGCCGGAGGATCTTGTCCAGCTTCTGGCCGTCGTTGCTGCCGCCGCCCGCACCCGCGACGTAGACGCTCTTGTCGGAGGACGAGTCCTTCGCCGTGTCGGCCCACACGATCTCGCCCGTGGAGGTGTTGATCGCCCGCGCGTCGATGGCCGCGTCCATCCGCTGCGTCTTCATGCTGAACGACGGCAGGCCGCCGTAGCCGGGGACGTTCGCCCCCGAGTTCGTCACGCCGAATTCCGTGACGGCGCCCACGATGAGGTACTCGACGCCCAGCAGCTTGCCGACCTTCACGGCGGTCTTGGGATCGACGTCGCCGGAGAGGGAGAGGTTCTTCTCCTGCATCAGTGACTGGAGACGCTCGCGATCGATGACGCGGAACGCGTCGCCCTTGACGAGCGCGGTGACCATCATGTCCTGCGCGGCGCGGCCCACGTGGTACCAGCTGTAATAGTGGGTCGACTTGTCCACGAACTCCAGAACGGCCACGCGGGGCTTCGCGCCTCCCGCGGCCTGCGCGGCGGGCGCGCCCGCGAGAAGGACGGCGAACAGGACGAAGAGAAGACTCGAGACACGGCGCATAATGGGTTTTCCTCCTGAAGACGAAGGCATTCTAATTCCTTACACTCCCGCCGTGCAGACGGACGGCGAGAACGGCCCCATCGCGATCCCCATCGAGGACGTCCTCGACCTCCATCCTTTCCGTCCGAACGAAACGGCCTCGGTCGTGTCGGAATACGTCGCGGCGGCCGCAGCGAAGGGGTTCAGCGAAATCCGCCTGATCCACGGACGCGGAGTCGGCGTTCAGCGCGCGATCGTGAGAAAGACGCTCGAGCGTTCCTCTTTCGTCACGTCGTTCGAGGACGCGACGCCCGAGCGCGGCGGGTGGGGCGCGACCGTGGTGCGGCTCGCGCCGCCCGGCTCGTGAGCGAAGACGACCTCCTCGACCTCGTGATCGTGGGCGCCGGCCCGGCCGGCATCGCCCTCGGCGCCGAAGCCGTCGCGGCCGGGATCTCCCCCGCCCGCGTCCTCATCCTCGAGAGGGGCGAAGCCCACTCGTTCTCGATCCGGAAGTTCTATCCCGAGTCGAAGCTGGTCACGGCGAACTACAAGGGCCTTCCGGCGGTCTGCACGGGAGTCCTCTGCCTAACGGACGCGAGCAAGGGCGAGACGCTCACGTATCTCGATCGCGCGATCCAGGACAACGGCCTCGTCGTGCGATACGGCGAAGCGGTCGGCGCCATCCGCCCGCGCGACGGTTTCTTCCTGGTGGAGACTTCGGCGGCGACCTATCGAGCCCGGACCTGCGCGGTCGCGATCGGCATCCTCGGCCGGCCGCGGAAACCCGACTGGCCGATCCCGTCTCCCCTCAGGGCGAAGATCACGTACGACATCACGTCCGTACAGCTCCGCAGGGTCGACACGCTCATCGTGGGAGGCGGCGATTCGGCTTCCGAGTACGCGCAGTACCTCGTCCAGGAGGAGTGCCGGGTCGTCCTGTCGTACCGAGGTTCCTCGTTCCATCGCATGAACGACATCAACCGCTCTTCGCTCCTGGCCCTCGAGGAGCAGGGCCGCGTGCTCGTCCTCCCCGGCACGAACGTCGCGCACGTCGAGAGCGACAAGGGTCGGCCCCGCGTCCACTTCACCGAGGGCAAGCCGAAGCCCGAGACGTTCGACCACGTCGTCCTCGCGCTCGGCGGCACTACGCCCGAGAACTTCCTCAAGACGATCGGCATCGATTTCGACGGGCAGACGCCCGTCCTGCGCGAGGGCTACGAAACGTCGATACCCGGCCTGTTCCTCGTGGGCGATCTGACCGCGGGGAAGACGGGCGGCTCGATCATCTCGGCCTTCAACTCCGCGAACGACGCGATGCGCGCGCTCTGCGAGGGGCATCTCGACTGTCCGATTCCGCCGCGCCCGCGCTCCTGAGCCGCGTTTACGCGCATGATTTCCGCTAGACTCCGCCGGTGAAAAACCTGACACCTCCGGCGAAAAAAGAGCGCACGACCGTCATCCGAGGCTCCGGCTTCTACGTGCCTCCCCGGGTCGTCACGAACGAGATGATGGGCCGGATCATGGACACGAACGACGAGTGGGTCGTGCCGCGCACAGGAATCCGCGAGCGTCGCTTCGTCGAGCCGGGCATCGGCTCGTCCGAGATCGGCGCGACGGCTTCCGAGGCCGCCCTCCGCGATGCCGGCGTCGAGGCCTCCGACATCGACTTCGTGATTTTCGCCACCATGACGCCCGACCACTACTTCCCCGGAAACGGTGGGCTCCTCGCCCGCCGGCTCGGCATGAAGACGACGCACGCGCTCGACATCCGGATGCAGTGCACGGGCTTTCTTTCGGGCTTGCAGACCGCCGACGCGTTCATTCGCTCGGGTATGTACGACCGCATTCTCCTCGTGGGCGCCGAGGTGCACAGCGGCCTCATGCCGTGGCCCGAGCACGTCTGGGACGTCATGCTCGGAAAGTCTCCGGGGCCGTGTGACCCGCACTGGTTCGAGCGCGCCACCGGGATGCGCGACCGGGCCGTGCTCTTCGGCGACGGCGCCGGCGCGATGGTCCTCGAGGCGAACACGACCGGTGACGGGCGCGGGATCCTCGGGTTCGCGATGTACACGGACGGCGAGCACTGGGACAAGCTCTACGTGCCCGGCGGCGGATGCAAGTCGCGCCCCTACTTCACGCCCGAGATGTTCGAGAATCTCGGCACGATTCCGATCGTGGAAGGGCGCCAGGTGTTCAAGCTCGCGGCGAGCCTCATGCCTGCCGCCGTGCAGGAAGTTCTCGCCGGCAATGGAAGAACGCTCGAAGAGCTCGACCTCCTTCTCATGCACCAGGCGAACCTGCGCATCTGCGAGGCGGCGCAGAAGGTCCTGGGCCTTCCGGACGAGAAGGTGTTCAACAACATCGAGAAGTACGGCAACACGACGGCCGGAACGCTCCCGATCGCGTTCCACGAGGCGAAGATGGCGGGCAAGGTGAAGCGCGGCGATCTCCTCGCCTTCACCGCGCTCGGCGCGGGCCTTCACTGGGGTGCGGGGCTGGCGGTCGTCTAGCCCTTCGCGACCTTCGCCGAGACGCGCTTCATCAGGCGCGCGACCTCGACGGGTGCGCGGCGGTGCGTGCCCGAGCCGATGAGGTCCACGCCGTCGTGCGCCTCGACCGCGAAGGTCACGTCCTTCTCGCCGACCGCGGTGACGACCGCCTTCGACGTCACCGTCGCGCCGACCGGCGTCGCCGCGAGGTGCGTCACGTTCACCTCGATGCCCACCGAGACCCAGCCCTCCGGCAGAAACGGCTGGATCGCGTCGGCGGCGGCCGTCTCCATGTGAAGGATGAGCATCAGGGTGCCGTAGACCTCCGGCATCCCCGGGACGAAGTGCCCGACCGTCTGCTCCTTCGTGACGACGTCGCGCCGCACGAAGGACGTACCGACTGGAATCGCAAAGGCCATCTCGCCCTCCCGGCCCGATTCTAGTTGCGGGCCGGACAGATGTCCGCGGATCGGCGGACACCTGTCACCCGCTTCGCTGCCCGGCTCCCGAAAGCTCCTGCAAAACTGCGTGTCGAATCGCGAGCGGGGCTGGCCCCGGGGTTGCTCTCTTCCCGCCGATGATCGAGAGCATCTCCCCGATGGACAAGGTTCTCGAGCGACCGAAGCGCCTCTCGAGAGTCCCTCGCGTCTGGATCGCCGCGGGCGCGGGTGTCGTGCTGCTCTCCCTCGCTGCGATTCCGACACTGCGCCGCTGGACGAAGGCGGAGAGAACCGTCTCGCTCGCCTCCCTCCGCATCGGCACGGTGGAGCGCGGGGATCTCGTGCGGGACGCCTCCGCGCAGGGGAAGGTCGTGGCTGCGCTCCATCCGACGCTCTTCGCCCCGGCCCAGGGAATCGTCTCCTTGAGCGTGAAGGCCGGAGACACCGTGAAGAAAGGGCAGCTCCTCGCGCGGATCGAGAGCCCCGAGCTCATGAGCCGCCTCATGCAGGAGAGGTCGACGCTCCTTTCGATGCAGTCGGCCCTCGGGCGCCAGCGAATCCTCGCGCGCCAGTCCGCCGCGAAGAGCGCGCAGGACATCGACGTCCTCGAGGTGAAGCTCAGCGCCGCCGAACGGCTCATGGACCGCGCCGACCGCACGTTCAAGGAAGGCCTCCTCAACAAGACGGACTACGAGAAGGCGAAGGACGACCTGAAGATCGCCCAGTACGAGCTCCGGAACGCGAAGGGCGCGGCGCTCCTCGACAAGGAGACGGCCGAGTTCGACATCCGGGACAAGGAGGCGCTCGAGCGCCGTGAGGCCTCCGTCGTGGGCGAGCTGCAACGGCAGGTCTCGGAGCTCACGATCGCGGCTCCGTTCGACGGCATGGTCGCCTCCGTCGCCGTTCAGGACCGCGATTCGGTTCCGGCGGCGACCCCCGTCCTCATGCTCGTGAACCTCGCGACGTACGAGGTCGAGATCACCGTGCCGGAAAACTACGGCGCCGACCTCGCGCCGGGCGCCGAGGCGCGCATCTTCTACGAGGGCAGGGAATACCCCGGGAAGCTCACGACGATCTCGCCCGAGGTGAAGGACAGCCAGGTGAAGGGCATCGTCGTCTTCGCGGGCGAGTCTCCGTCGGGCCTGAGGCAGAGCCAGCGGGTCAGCGTCCGGCTGCTCTTCGAGACGCGTAAGGGCGTCCTCAAGCTCCCGCGCGGGCCGTTCCTCGAAAGCGGCGGCGGCCGCGCCGCCTGGGTCGTGGATGCGTCCGGCGTCGCGACGCGCCGCGAGATCCAGACCGGCGCCGTGAGCGTTGCGGAAGTCGAGGTCGCCCGCGGCCTCGCCGAGGGCGAGCGCGTCATCCTGTCCGACACCACCGAGTTCGGCCCCGCGAAGAACGTTCTCGTGCGCTGAGCGTCCCACCACCAAGGAGAAATCTCATGTTGTCGATGCGTGGAATCCAGAAGGTCTACCGGACCGATCTCGTCGAGACGCACGCCCTCCACGAATTCTCTCTGGACGTCGCGTCCGGCGAGTTCGTGGCCGTGATGGGGCGGTCGGGCTCCGGGAAGACGACGTTCCTGAACATCGCCGGGCTCCTCGACACGTTCGACGCGGGCACCTACACGCTCGACGGCGAGGACGTGAGCCGGCTCAAGGACCGGGAGATGTCGCGCATCCGCAACCACAAGATCGGGTTCGTCTTCCAGAGCTTCAACCTGATTCCGGACCTGGACGTCTTCGACAACGTCGACGTCCCGCTGAGGTACCGGCGGCTTCCGTCAAGCGAGCGAAAGGAGCGCATCGAGCGGGCCGTCGAGCTCGTCGGCCTCTCCTCGCGCCTCCATCACCTGCCGTCCCAGCTTTCCGGCGGCCAGCAGCAGCGCGTCGCGGTCGCGCGCGTCCTCGCGGGAGATCCGAAGCTCATCCTCGCCGACGAGCCGACGGGCAACCTCGACACGATGATGTCGCGCGAGGTCATGGACCTCCTCGAGAAGATCAACGCGAGCGGCACGACGATCGTCATGGTCACGCACGCGCCCGAGTGCGCGGCGCGCGCCTCGCGCGAGATCCACCTCCTGGACGGGAAGGTGATCGACCTCGAGGCTCCCGCCGCCGGAGACGTGCGCGTGAGGTCCGTCTCCGCCAGCCTCGCGTCGGCGCTTGCCTGAGGAGGACGCGATGCTGCTCCACAACCTCCACATTGCGTACAAGAGCATGAAGCGCAACCGGACGCTCTCGGCGCTCATCGTCACGGGCATCGCGCTCGGCATTGCGCTCTCGACGACCTTCGCGGCCGCGCGGCACGCGTTCGCGCGCGATCCCATTCCCGCGAAGAGCCGCGTCCTCCACTACGTGCGGCTGGACTCCTGGGATCCCCAGAAGGAATACCCGGCCCGCAACGGCCCGGCCGTTCCGACGCAGATTGCCTATCGCGACATGGTCGAGATCATGAAGTCGAAGATCCCGGTCCGGCAGTCGGGGATGTTCAAGACGGCGCTCTACGTCTTTCCCGATCCGAAGGCCGGACGTCCCTTCAAGGAGATGACCCGGCTCTGCTTCGCGGATTTCTTCCCGATGTTCCTCGCGCCGTTCCAGTACGGCTCGGCGTGGGACGCCCAAGCCGACGCAAACGCCGAGCCGGTCGCCGTGATCTCGAAGGAGATGAACGAGAAGCTCTTCGGCGGCGGGAACAGCGTCGGGAAGACCGTGCGCCTCGAGGATCGCGATTTTCGGGTCGTCGGCGTCCTCGCTCCCTGGACTCCGAACATCAAGTTCTACGACCCGACGCAGAACGTCCTCGGCCCGCCCGAGAACATCTTCATTCCGTTCGCACACCTGATTGCGATGAAGCTCCGGACGAACGGCAATTCCGACGGCTGGGGCCCGTCTCCCGTGACGCCGGGCTTCGAGGGGCTGCTCGTCTCGGAGACGTGCTGGATCCAGATGTGGGTCGAGCTCAAAGACGCCGCGGCGGTGTCCGCCTACCACGCGTTCCTGGACGCCTACGCGCTCGACCAGAAGAGACACGGGCGCTTCCTGAGGCCTTTGAACAACCACGTCACGAACGTCCGCGCGCTCATGGACGACTTCCAGATCGTGCCGAAGGAAGCGAACACGCTCTTCATCGTCGCGCTCCTCTTCCTCGCGGTCTGCGCGCTGAACCTCGTGGGGCTGTTGCTCGGGAAGTTCCTCGCCCGCGCCTCGGAAGTCGGCGTCAGGCGCGCGCTCGGCGCGAGCCGCTTCGACATCTTCGTGCAGCACCTCGTCGAGTGCGAGCTCGTCGCCCTCGTGGGAGGCTTCATCGGCCTCGCGCTCTCGATCGGCACGCTCGCGGCCCTGAACACGGTCATGAAGGTGCAGGGCGCGCGGCCCGACTTCTTCCATCTCGACGTCAACATGGTGGGTCTCTCGCTCGTCCTCTCGCTCGCCGCGGGGTTCATCGCCGGCGTCTATCCGGCCTGGCGCACGTGCCAGCTCCCTCCCGCGGTCCACCTCAACCTTTCCTGAGGAGTCCCCCATGGAATTCGGCCCGATCCTCCGTTCGATGTCGCGCAACAAGGTGCGCTACGGGCTCATCGTCCTCGAGATCGCCCTGACGCTCGCGATCGTGACCAACTGCGTGAGCCTCATCCGGGACGCGAGGGCCGAGCTCGGAAAAGAGTCCGGCTTCGACGACGAGCACATCCTCTCGGTGCGGACGCAGCCGTTCGCGGCGGAGTTCAAGGAGACCGGCTACGTCGCGAACTCCGTGCAGCAGGACCTCGACGTGCTGAGGCGGCTGCCCGGCGTCAAGGCCGTCTCGAACACGCGCTTCTTGCCCTGGCAGGGAGGCGGAAGCTCGACGGAGATGAGGCTCGCAGGCGGGCAGGCTCCGTGGCTGAGAACGCAGATCTACAACGCGGACGAGGGAACGTTCACGACGCTCGGCTCCTCGGTCGTCGAAGGCCGCGGGTTCCGTCCGGACGAGGCGCCGGCCGAGTCGCTGCGGATCGCCGCTCTTCTCGCGAAAGAGCGTCCTCTGGGCGCGGACGGGACGCCGAAGGAGAAGATCTCGCAGGACGTCGTGATCAGCCAGGGGTTCGCGAAGCTGGCGTTCGGTCCCGGCTCCCCGCTCGGCAAGCGGCTCGAAGACACCGACGGCGACCAGTACCACGTCGTCGGCGTGATCGACCGTTTCTACAACCCGTACGACTGGCCGATCCACGATTACGCCGTGTTCTTCGCGAGCTCCTCGGCGTCCTATCAGGGCGGGGCGGCCTTTCTCGTGCGGGCGCAGCCGGGAGCGCTCGACTCCGTCAAGGCGTCGATAGAGAAGTCGCTCGTCGCGGCGAACGCCGGCCGCAACGTGACGGTCCGGGCCCTGCCGGACATCAAGGACCGGTTCCAGACGGGACAGAAGCTCGTCCTGCGTGTCCTCTCGGCGGTCATCTTCCTCCTGCTCTTCGTCACGTCTCTCGGGATCATCGGCCTGACGTCCTTCTCCGTCGCCGAAAGGACCCGCCAGATCGGGACCCGCCGGGCGCTCGGGGCCCAGAGGTCCGACATCCTGCGCTATTTCCTTCTCGAGAACTGGCTCGTGACGACGCTCGGCCTCTCGCTCGGGGTGCTCCTCGCCGTCGGTCTGAACGTCTTCCTCGTCGAGAAGGGGTTCGGCAAACGCCTGGACCTCTCCCTCGTCGCCGCGGGCGTCCTGCTCCTCTGGGCCGCCGGCCTCCTCGCGACGTTCTTCCCCGCCCTCAAGGGAGCGCGGGTGGCTCCGGCCGTCGCCACGCGCAACGTGTGAAAGTTCGTCCGGCTGCGGAACTTTCGGGTCCTGCCGTACGTCTTCAGGGAGGATGTCGGCCCGGCGGAGCCCTGTCGCGCGGAAAGAGCGCGTGTCCAGCGTCCTGATCGTCGAGGACGACGAGGCGGTCGCCCAGGCGCTGGAGGTCCTCCTGGAGCTCCACGACATTCCCTGCCGGTCCGCGAAGACGCCCGCGGAGGCCCTCGCCGCCGTGGCGGCCGGAGAAGTCGGCGTCGTCCTGCAGGACATGAACTTCCGGCCCGGCGCGACGTCGGGCGACGAGGGCGCCACGCTCTTCCGGGCTCTCCGCAAGGCCGACTCCGAGCTCCCCGTCCTCCTCATGACGGCCTGGGCGTCTCTCGAAACCGCGGTCGCGCTCGTCCGGGAGGGGGCGACGGATTATTTCGGCAAGCCCTGGGACGACGCGAAGCTCATCTCCTCTCTGAGGAACCTCCTGAGGCTGCGCGCGCTCGAGGCCGAAAGCGCGCGGAGGAGGATCGAGCGCTCGACCTCCCGGGCCGAGCTCCTCGCGCGCTACGACCTCCGCGGCCTCGTCTACGAGAGCGACGCGATGCACCGCGTCGTCTCTCTCGCCGTGAAGATCGCCGCGGCGGACGTCCCGGTCCTCGTGACGGGACCGAACGGCGCCGGCAAGGAGCGGCTCGCCGAGATCGTGCAGGCGAACTCGCGGAGACGCGAAGGACCATTCGTCAAGGTCAACATCGCGGCGCTTCCACACGAGCTCATCGAGAGCGAGCTCTTCGGTGCCGACGCGGGCGCTTACACCGGCGCGAGCCGGAGCCGTCCGGGCCGCTTCGAAGCCGCGCAGGGAGGAACGCTCTTTCTCGACGAGATCGGCGCGCTGCCCCCCGAGGGCCAGGTGAAGCTCCTCCGCGTTCTCCAGAGCGGTGAGTTCGAGCGGCTCGGATCGAATCAGACCCGCCGTGTCGACGTGCGCGTGATCGGCGCGACGAACACGGACCTGTCCCTGGCGATCCGGGAAGGACGCTTCCGCGAGGACCTTTACTTCCGCCTGAACGTCGTGGAGCTCCATGTTCCCGCCCTCAAGGACAGACCCGACGACATCCTCCCGCTCGCGAGCGCATTCCTCGCGCTCTCGAGCGGCTCCTCACGTGCCGTGCCCGCGCTCTCCCCCGCCGCGCAGCGCGCGCTCCTTTCGCACGCGTGGCCCGGCAACGTGCGCGAGCTCGAGAACCGCATCCGGCGCGCCCTCCTCGTCGAGCCCGGGGAAATCCTCGATCCCGCGTCGCTCGGGTTCGGCGAAGCCGCGGCGGGGTCCGGCACGGGGCCGCGGCGTGACCTCGGAGAGAGTGAAGGCGCCGAGAAGGCCGCGCTCGAGGCGCTCCTCGTGAGACACGAGGGCCGCGTGTCTCAGGCCGCGGAGGAGCTCGGGCTCTCGCGGCAGGCCCTTTACCGGAAGATGGAGAAGCTCGGGATCACGCTGGAACGCCGGCCGAAGGACTGAGGGCGGTGCGCCGACGCTCCAGCCTCGAGGGCCGGTTCGCGCTCGCGGCCGCTCTCGCCGTCCTCGGCTCCGTGGGACTCACGTCGCTCCTCGTCGTGATCGACCTCTCCCTTCCGCTCGCGGCCTCGCTCGCCTCCGCCGCGGGGATCGCCGGCGCCGTCTCGGGGATCGCGTGGGCGTGGCGGCCCATCGCGTCCGCCGTGAAAGGGGTCGCGGACGGAGTGCGCGGGTTCCAGGAAAACGACTTCGGGTTCCGGCTCGCGGGAGAGAACGACGACGAGATCGGGGATCTCGTGGCGCTCTACAACCGGATGGGCGACGTCCTGCGCGACAAGCGCAACGAGATCTACGAGAGAGAGCTCCTACTCGACTCGCTCCTCCAGGGCGCGCCGATGGCGCTCGTCCTTTTCAACCCGCTCGACCGCGTGGCGTACGCGAATGCGGCCGCGCGGCGGCTTTTCGGAAGGAAGGGACGCCTCGAAGGCCTCACGCTCGACGACCTCGACGCTCCGGCTCCGGCGCTCAAGGCAGCCCTTCTCGCGGGGGACGACGCGACGGTTACGGCGCTCACGCCCGCGGGCGAAGACGAGACGTTCCGGCTCGTCTTCCGGTCGTTTCACCTGAACACACAGCGTCACCGGCTGGCCGTCGTCGAGGTCCTCACGCCCGACGTGCGGCGCCAGGAGCTCTCGGCCTGGAAGAAGGTCATCCGCGTCGTCAGCCACGAGGTCAACAACTCTCTCGCCCCCGTCAGCTCGCTCGTCCATTCCGCCCGCGTCGCCGCGCGGACCCCCCGGCACGCGGAGCGCCTCGAAAACATCCTCGCGACGATCGACGAGCGCGTCCGTCACCTGTCGCGCTTCCTCGAGGGCTACGCCGCGCTCGCGCGCCTGCCGGTGCCTCGCCGGGAGGAGATCGCATGGGCGCCGTTTCTCGAGTCCGTGAGCCGCGCGGTTCCGTTCCGCGTCGAGGGGACTCCCGATCCGCCGGCCGCGTACTTCGACCCCGCCCAGATGCAACAGGTGCTGCTCAACCTCTTGAAGAACGCCGGCGAAGCCGGAAGCCCGCCGGAGGAAACCTGCGTCGCCGTCGAACCCGCGCCCTCTGGCGGGTGCTTCCTGCGCATCTCGGACCGCGGCACGGGTATGGACGAGGATTCGATGCGGCGCGCCGCGCTCCCGCTCTCCTCGGCGGACCGCGGAGGTCGCGGTCTCGGCCTCCCCCTCGTCGCCGAGATCCTCGCCGCGCACGGAGGGGAGCTCGTCGTGGCCAGGCGCCCCGGCGGGGGCACGGTCGTCACGTGCCGCCTTCCCGAAGGCCGCTCCGGTTCCAGCCTCCCGCGCCGTTCGGCGTCGGCCGGGCCAGGAGCGCTTTGACGCGGGTCAGGCGGGCTGGAGGGCCACCGAGGACCCCACCCACGTGAAGTCCTTGTTGAAGTCCACGCCGAGCATCTTGCCGCGCGAGAGCCGGCACAGGTTGAGGGACAGCGTGGGTGCCTCGTCGCCGTCGGGGCGGAAGAACATCATTCGGATCTCGACCTTCACCCCGCCGCCGTCTTTGGCGACGAGGCAGGGGTCGTACGCGATCTTCTCCTGCAGGCACCACGAGCCGCGCTCGCTCTCGGGAATTCGCGCGAGATCCTCCGGAGTCGGGTCCACGTTCACGCCGCCTCCCGCGAAGGAGAAAAGCGGCTTCAGGACGTAACGTTCCGTGAGGTCCTTCGGAACGGCGTCGAGCTCCGAGAGGTACGTGGCCTTCGGCACCGTCTCGTGCGCGAGGAGCGGGAGCGAGTATTTCGACCACGTCCAGTACCAGTTCGGATGCGGGACCCAGCGGACGTCGAGGTCGTCGCGAAAGTCGAAAGGCAGCTCGAGGTCCTTCTTGATGAGCTCGTCGAAGACGACGCGGTTGTAGATCCTCTTGACGGGAACGCGGCGCCCGTCTTTCACGCGGAAGAGGCGCCTTCCTTCCGTGACGAGGCTCCGCGGGTCAACGGCGTCGACGCCGACGAGCCGTTTCGTCGCGGAGAAATCGATCGCCGTCTTCTGCTCCTCGGGATCGAGATCGAGGAGCACGACTTCCGCCGGGTCCTCGTCACCGACGATCGTGCGCCTGAGGAGGGCGACGAACCCGTCCCGCGAAAGGCCCGAGAAGTACGGTCTCCACGTCGCCTTCGGGAGGCCGGCCACTCCCGCGAGAGCCTCGTTCCACGCGTCCGACTGCAGGACCTCGAACGCGGAGAGCGACGGGAAGCCCTGCAGCTCGATGAGACGGGGAACGAGGCGCCCGTCCTGTCCCTTCACGATCGCGAAGTCCACCTGCGCGAGCGAGGGCAACGCGTCCATTCCCGGCGCCGCCCAGCGGGCCGGGATCGCCTGTTTCATGCGCACGATCGCTTCCGGCCTCGAGAGCTGCGCGACGATCGCGCGCGCGCCGTCCTGGAGCGCGGCGGCGAGATCCGTGGTCAGGAAGACCGGCGTCTCCGCGAGCCGGAAACCCGGCTCGACGCCGGCTCGACCTACCAGATCCCGCGCGTAGGCGGAGGCGAGCGCGGGCGTGAAGGCCGCGTTGAACGCCGCGCGAAACCCCGGATGCATGGGCGCGGAGTTTAGACCTGGCCGGCTTCAGCGCGCGTCGAACGCTCTCATCCGGCGGAACTCCTTCTCCTCGTAGTCCCGCCTCACCTTCCCGAAGAGTCCCGCCGGCACGACGGTGCAGACGACTCCGAAGAGGAGGAACGTGAAGAGCAGCTCGGACGGCTGCGCGCGCCACCAGCCGGCGACGGCGGCCAGGAGGGCGACGACGCCGAGCGCGAACATCCCCTTGAGAAGCGCGAGGACGAGCCCGCGCGCCTGACCCCGCGACGCGAAGATGCCGACGACGGCCCCGAGAAGGCCCAGGATCGAGCCTCCGATCCCTCCGAAGAGGGAGATTTGGCGAGGCGTGAGCCAGGAACCCGGGGCGACGAAGAACTCATCGCCGGGCTCGAGCTCTACGAGGCTCACCTTTCCCAGGGACACGGCTCCCCGGCCGGGGAAGGCGACGTTCACGGCGAGCTTCTCGGGGGCCATCCCCGGCTCTGCCGTGAACGGGAGGAGGAAAGGGCGAAAGCGGAATGTGCCGCCGAGGGCCGCCATGGGTCCGGCCTGAGCGAGCGTCCGGGAAAAGTACCTTCCGCCGCCGGCGAAGAAGCTCCACATCTCGAGGTACGCCTGGCCCTCGATTCCCTCCCCCCGTACCTCTCCGCGGAACAGGTATCGGGAAGACTTCACGCCCGCTCCGTCGATCACGAAAAGCGAAATCGTGCGCGGCATGCCGTCCGGGTTCGCCACCCGGAGCGTTTCGAACGGCGAGCCGGCGCCGCGGGGCACGACCTCGCCTCCCGCGAGCGTCCCTTCGGCTTTCAGGGCCGTCCAGGAGATTTCCCGGACGAGTCTCTCGGCGCTCGCGCTCGTCGCGAGACAAAGGAAGCTAAAGAACGCGACGAGTCTTTTCACGGCGCCCCTCCATTTCCTTCCGATGCTCCTTCAGGAGGAGCTTCAGCGTGTCGAGCTCGATCTTTCCTTCGGCAAAGGCCGCTCTCAGGACGCGCTCGAAGTCGCTCCGGATCTCCTGATCGTCGAGAATCTTGATCTTCTCGATGAGGCGGTCGAGCCTCAGGCGCACGGTCGGATAGCTGATGTCGTAGGCCATGGCCAATTCCTTCAGCGAGCCCGAAGCGAGGAGAAAGCGCTTCAGAAAGGCCAAGTCCTCGTCGGCGAGGTGGTCGCTCCACATTCTTAAACTCAACCTTGAGTATGATGTTATTTAAATGAAAGTCAAATTGAATTTAACTTAGGTGGCGAGCCGCGCCCGCCCTGGCGAGCGCGTACGCGGAAAGGAGGAGCTTGCCGGCGCGCGGCTCTCCCAAACCGCGCGACGCGAAGTACTCCCGGGCCTTCGCGTCCGGGAGCAGGGCGAGGTCGGCCTCGAGCCGGGCCGAGATCACGGCGGTCTCCGAACCCCGGCGCCGGGAGATGTCGCGGACCTTCTTCACGAGGGGGAGGTCGTCCGCGCGCGCGAGGTCGCCTTCGGCGACGTTGCACACGAAAAGGGTGGGCTTTTTCGTCAGCGACTCGAGGTCCGCGAGGATGAGCTCCGCCGTGATGGTCTCGATGTCGGCCAGCGGATCGAGCGTGTCGGAGACGTGGACGATGGCCTCGTTCTCGAAGCAACGCACGACGTGGAGGATCGCGTCCACCTCGCGGGCGCGGGCGAGAAACTTGTTGCCGAGCCCTTCGCCCTTGCTCGCGCCCCTCACGAGGCCCGCGAGGTCGACGAGCTCGAGGGCAGCGGGGGCGCCGTCGGAGGACGGCGCGAACGGCGTGAGAGGTATCGTCGCGGGGCCGACGTTCTTCTCGATCGTGCAAAACGGGTAGCTCGCGACGCGCGCGTCGCCAGTCCGCGTGAGGGCGTTGAAGAGCGTCGACTTCCCGACGTTCGGAAGGCCGACGATCGCGGCGCTGAGCATGGGCTTGGAAGGTTAACAGTCCCCGAAGCGCGCGTCCCGCTCGACGCGAATGCATCTCACCTTCGACTATCATGCCGTGCGTGAAGAAGAGGGGCTGATGTCCCCGGCCGCGCGCTTTCGCCGGGCCGCCGTCGACAGGCTCTACAGCGTCAAGCGGCGGCTGCTGCGGGCGGCGCCCGCGCTCGATCGCGTAGGTCTGAGGCGATTCCGCATCGCGGACGTGGAGCATGCCCGGGATCTCCTTGGCAGCGGAGTCGAAAATCTCCGCGTCCTGATTCCGGGGGGAACCGTTTCGTTCGCCGATCCGCGGGAAGAGCCCTTTCTGGGCCTCTGCAAATACTATTCGTCGGGCACGTTCGAACGGCCGGATGTCTTCGTCTGCGACGTTCCCTCGGGCCAAGTCCACGTCGGGACCGGCATCGTCCTCACCGGGGGCGGCACGATCGTGGAGGAATCCGTCCTCGCGTATCGCCTCCCCTATTCGAGCGTCTACCAGGGACTTCGGCCGCTCAGGCCGGTCCGGATCCGCGGCTCCGTTGCGACGATCCTCAACGTCTTCGGCGACAACCTCTGGCACTGGCTCATCGACTCGCTCCCCCGGCTCGTCTCCCTCGCGAAGGAGATGCCGGCCAGGGAACCCGTCACTCTCGTCCTGCCAGACACTCTTCATGCGGCGCAGCGGGAAATCCTCGCGGCGCTCCTCCCTTCGAGTTTCTCCGTGCTCGTCCTGCCGAAGCGGACGTGGGTGCGGGCCGACCGCGTGATCCTCGCTTCCTTTCTCTCGGGCCATTCGAACGGGTTCCTCCCGCCCGAGTACGCGAGCGTCATCCGCGACCGCGTTTTCCGCGGGCTCGGCCTGCGCGGGACGAAGGGGCTGCGCGGGCGGATCTGGGTATCGCGCGAAGGCGACCGGCACCGGCGGGTCCGGAACGAAAGCGAAGTGATGGAGGCCATCGCGCCACTGGGCTTCCGGTCGGTGCGCCTCGCCGGGATGTCCGCACGCGACCAGGTCGAGACGTTTCGGACCGCGGAAATCGTCGCGGGAGCCTACGGGGCCGGCCTGGGATGGCTGTTGTTCTCCGATCGCATCCCGGTCGTCGTCCTCTATCCGAACGCCGTCCCGAACACGCACTTCATCACCCAGACCTCCAGCCTCGGGCAGAGGCACCACTTCCTGCTCGACGACGCCCCCGACGAGTACACCGATTTCGACGCGGACGTCCCGCGCCTCAGGGCGCTTCTCGAAGCAGCGGTCCCGCCGTGAGCCCCGAGCGCGCCGGGACCGGCGCGGCGTGGCTGCTTCGCGCCTACGAGGAATACACGCGCGCGTTCGCCGAGATCACGCGCCGGGCTCCCAAGCGTTTCTCGGAGCGCGACTGGCACGGGATCCGGGCCGACGCCCTGGAACGTCTCCAGCTGTATCGCGAGAGGCTCGATCCCGCGATCCGCGACCTCGAATCCCTCTTCGGCGAAGGGGTTTCGGACGTCGCTCTGTGGACGAAGATGAAGTCTCTCTTCGCGCGTCTCGCCGAGAACCGGCCGGATCTCGAGCTCGCCGAGACTTTCTTCAACTCGGCTTCCCGCCGCATTTTTCATACCGTAGGCGCCGATGCGCGTGCCGAATTCGTGTCGTCCGTACCTCCGGATCTTCCGCTCGAGGCCGCAGCCGCGATCCTCGCGTCCTTCGAGGGAGGCGCCGGGACCCGGGCCATCCTCGAAAGGGCGCTCTCGTCGGTGCCACTCGACGCCGGCTGGGAGGACCTCGCGCGCGACGCCGCTCTCGGCGCCGCGAAGCTCGACGCGTCGCTCACCCGGGCGTGGGGCGATCCCGCTTTCGATTCCCTCGAGATGCTTCGGCCCGTCTTCTTCCGCAGCAAGGGGGCCTACCTCATCGGACGCCTGCGGCGCGGGGAGAGGACTCGTCCGCTCGTCGTCGCCCTCTTGAACCGCGACGGGCGGGTCACGGTGGACGCCGTCCTCGCCGACGAGGACGAGGCTTCGATCGTTTTCAGCTTCACCCGCTCGTACTTCCACGTGGAGTGCCCGAGGCCCGCGGCGCTCGTCGCGTTCCTGAAAGCCCTCATGCCCAAGAAGCCCGTCGGCGAGCTCTACACCGCGCTGGGATTCAACAAGCACGGAAAGACCGAGCTCTACCGCGACCTCCTCCGTCACCTCGCGTCGTCCGACGACCGCTTCGTCGAGGCTCCGGGCGCGGCGGGAATGGTCATGATCGTCTTCACCCTTCCCTCCTATGACGTGGTCTTCAAGGTCATCCGCGATTCGTTCTCCCCGCCGAAGACGACGGAGCGGCGCGACGTGCTCGACAAATACCGGCTCGTCTTTCACCACACGCGCGCGGGACGCCTCGCGGACGTGCAGGAGTTCGAGCACCTTTCCTTTCCGATTTCGCGCTTCGACGCGCGCCTCCTCGAGAAGCTTCTCGCCTGCGCCGCTAAAACTGTCGAGAGGCGCGGCTTGGAGGTCGTGCTCCATCACGTCTTCACGGAGAGAAGGCTGACGCCGCTCGACATCTTCCTTCGCGATGCCGACGCCGGGCGGGCCCGCGCGGCCGCGGTCGACTTCGGAGAAGCCATTCGCGACCTCGCGAAGTCGAACATCTTCCCGGGCGACCTCCTTCCCAAGAACTTCGGGCTGACGCGGCACGGCCGCGTCGTCTTCTACGACTACGACGAGATCTGCTTCCTGACCGACGTGAACTTCCGGGAGCTTCCTGCCGGAGTGGACGAGGAGAGCTCGAACGCCGAGCCCTCGTTCTGGGTCGGGCCCGGCGACGTCTTTCCCGAGGAGTTCTTCACGTTCATGGGGCTCCGCGGCCCGGCCCGCGAAGCCTTCCTCGAACGCCATGCGGACCTCCTCGACGTGCGGTTCTGGCTCGAGGCCCAGAGACAGGAGCGCGCCGGCGAGATCGTGGACGTTTTTCCGTACCCGCCCGAGAGCCGCATCCAGGTCCCCCGCCTCGAGGAGCGGCGGGCATGAAGGCTTTCGCCCGAAGGCATCCGCTCGTCGTCTTCCTCGTTCTTCACGTCGCGGGCGTCGCGCTTTTCTTTTCGCCGGCGATCCTGGTCCGCGGCATCGTGGTGCCGGCCGAGCTCCTCCACTCGTTCTATCCCTGGGGCGCCTATTTGCAGAATCAGGTCGACCACAATGCGGAGCTGCCGGACGTCATCCTTCAGTTCTATCCGTGGTTTCTGAGGTGGGGCGAGGAGATCCTCTCGGGCCACTGGCCGCTGTGGAATCCGGATTCGGGACTCGGCCTGCCGTTCGCCGGGAATCCCCTCACCGCGTCGTTCTTCCCCCTGACGTTCCTGGCCGTGCTCGGCCCCTGGGCGTGGACGCTCGTCCTCGCGAGCCGCCTCGTCGTCGCGGGAGCGGCCGCGTTTCTCTGGCTGCGTTCCCTCGGCCGCTCCCGAGGCGCTTCGACGCTCGGCGGTTTTGCGTTCGCGTACTCCCTTCCTTTCGTGACGTGGCTCGCGTGGCCGCACGCGAACGTCAACATGCTCCTGCCGCTCTTTCTGCTGTGGGCCGTCCGATTGGCGCGGGCGCCCAGCCCGGGCTCGGCGTGCGGCCTTGCCCTCACGCTCTTCGCGATGCACCTCGGCGGCCATCCGGAGTCGGCGTTTCTCGACCTCCTCGCCGCTCTTTTCGTCTGGGCGTTCTCGTTGCCGACGTCGCCCCGGGAGAGAATCGTGCGTTCCGGCGCCTTCTTCGCTCTCGGAGGGCTGCTCGGCACGCTCGCCGCCGCAATTCAGCTCGTGCCCTTCCTCGAGTATTTCGGCAGGAGCCGCGTTCTCCTGGAGCAGAAGCACGCGCCCCTTGTCCTCGCGAAGTCCTGGCTCGTGACGTGGATCGTCCCGCTCTTCTACGGCCGCCCGATGGATGGCATGAAGTGGCGCACCGGGTTTCTAGACGGGGCGGCCTTTGCGGGGGCCTCGATGCTGTGCCTGGCGGGGATCGCCGTCGTGACGATTCGCCTGCGCCGAACCCTGCCCATCCTCGTCTTCGGCTTGATTCCGGCGGGGCTGGCTTACGGCGTTCCGCCCGTCTCTTTCCTCGGAGCGCTGCCGCCGCTCGACCGAACGAATACGCATCGGTCCCTCCATATCGCGGCGCTCGCAGTCGTGACGCTGGGGGCATTCGGGTGGGACCGGCTCCTGGCGCTCGTGAGGGCGCGAGAACGACGCATCGTCTGGCGTCTCTTCGCCGTTCCGGCACTTCTCGCAGCCGCCGCCGGAGCGGGAGTCCTGATCCTCGGGCGTGCCGTGCCCGGTCGGCTCCTCCAGGCGACCGCGGTTCCGGAAACGCGCCTCGCTCTATTCTTCCTCTGCGGGCCTCTCCTTCTCGCTCTCCTCTCGCTCCGTGCGAGAGCCCTTCTCACGCCTGCGATCCTCACTCTCCTCTCGTTCGATCTCTGGCATGCCTCGTTCGGTTACTACGGCGTCGTGAACCGCGGCCTCTCGTTCTTTCCGACCGGTCTGACCGATTTTTTGCGACGGGACGCCGGCCGTTCGAGGGTCGTGCCGACCGGCCGGCTCATGCCGCCGAACCTGAATCTCCCGTATGACATCCCTAGTGTCATGTCCTACGACGCGATCGACTCGCGCGAGCAGGCGGTCTTTCTCCGGAAGCTCGGAGGCTACGACGCCACGCTGTTGTTCAGCCCCGTCGATCCACGGAAGCTCACGAATCCTCGCGTGGCCGAGCTCGCGGCTCTCAAGTACTGGCTGGACGACCCACAGAATCCACGGATGGACACTCCGGAATTCGAGAGGCGGACGGGCTTCCGGTTCACGCTCGTCTACGACCAGCCCGACGGGCGGGCCTACGAGCTCACGGACGTGCTTCCGCGCGCGCGGTTCCTCGGGCGCGCCACCGCCGATCCGGGCTTCGAAGCGTACGAAAAGCTCCTCGGAGCCCGTGACAGGAGGGCGAGCCGGGAGCTCTTCGTGGACGCGCCGAAACTGCCGCTCGAAGACGGAGGGACCGGGCGCGTCGTGGTTCTCTCGCGCCGTTCAGGCGCGATCGAGACGAGGGTCGAGAGCGAGACCGGAGGCTGGCTCGTCCTCGCCGATGCCTTCGACCCCGGCTGGACCGCCGACGTCGGCGGCCGGCCGGCGCAGGTCTATCGCGCCAACGGCCCGTTCATGGCCGTTCCGGTTCCCGCCGGATCGTCGGTCGTGAGCGTGCGTTACCGCCCCCGCTCCCTGATGTTCGGCGCGGCGCTCTCGGCCCTCGCTCTCCTTTCCCTCGCGTATCTCGGCCGTCTCGGCAGGAGGGGCCGAGCCGCTATTCGATGACGTGGATGTTGCGCTTCGCGCACATCTCCTTCAGGACCTTGGGCCATACCGTGACGCTGACCTCGCCGAGGTGCGCCTTCCGGAGAAGGAGCATCAGGACGCGCGACTGGCCGATGCCGCCGCCGATCGAGAGAGGGAGCGTCCCGTTTACGATGCCCTGGTGATACGGGAACTTCAGGAAGTGGAGCTGGTGCGTGAGCTCGAGCTGCTGCTTCAGCGTCTCGGCGTTCACGCGGATGCCCATGGACGAGAGCTCGTGCCGCCGCTTCGTGATCGGGTTCCAGACGAGGATGTCGCCGTTCAGCCCGTGCATGACGCGGCCGTCCGCCGTATGCGTTGGCGTGACCCAGTCGTCGTAGTCGGCCGCGCGCATCTCGTGCGGGTAGCCGTCCTTGAGGGTCCAGCCGATGCCGTAGATGAAGACGGCCGGATGCTCCTTGAGGATCGCCGTCTCGCGCGCCTTGCGCGGCAGGTCCGGGAACCGGTCGAGGATCTCCTCGGCGTGAAGGAACACGAGCTTCTCGGGCAGGGTGGGGAGCTTCCTCGTCCTGAGGCCCGGAAAGGACTCGAGCGCGAACTTCTCGGCTCCCACGATCACCTTCCAGATGCCCTCGACGGTCTTCGTGAGGAAGTCGAGGTTGCGTTCCGCCGGCGTGATGGCCTTCTCCCAGTCCCACTGGTCGACGTACGCGCTGTGGTCGTGGTCGAGGAAATAGTCCTTGCGGACCGCGCGCATGTCGGTCACGAGCCCTTCGCCGGGGTCCATCCCGAATTGTTTCAGCGCGATCCTCTTCCATTTCGTCGCGGCCTGGACGACCTGCCCCTCGATCGGGTGCTTCTCGTTGTCGTTCGCGATGTGGAACGTCACGGGCCCGCGCGAGCCGTCGCGGTCGAGGTAGTCGTTCACGCCGCTCTCGGCGTCGACGATGAGGGGCACCTCGACCCGCATGAGGTTCAGCTCGCGGCAGAGGCCGTCTTCGATGTACCTCTTCACGGCCGTGATCGCGAGCTGCGTCTTTTTCGGGTCGAGGAGCGGCTCGTAGTCCGTCGGCAGGACCTTCTCCAGCTCCTGGTAGCTTCCGATGCCCGGACCCGCGAGGTCGGCCTTCTTGTCGAGAACTTCCGTCTTGAGCTTCGTCATGAAACTTCCTTTCTCCTAGGCCCGGGGGAAACACGAGGGCCCAGGGAAAAGGTGGTTCCAGGACCCCGGCCAAAAGACCGGTGCAGATGCATCAGGGACCGGTTCTTCGGTCCTCCGTTCCCCTATGATTCGCGCCCACGGAGGAGGTCAGCCATGTCCACTGCCATGTCCACTGCCAAGCCCACGGTGCCCGCGACGGGAGCGAAAGTCACGATCTCGGGCGGGAAGCTCCAGGTCCCCGACCGGCCCATCATTCCCTTCATCGAGGGTGACGGGACGGGCCCGGACATCTGGCGCGCCGCCGTGCGCGTCCTCGACGCCTCCGTCGCGAAGGCGTACGCGGGTAAAAGGCAGATCCAGTGGATGGAAGTCCACGCGGGGCAGAAGTCTTTCGACAGCCTGAAGACCTGGCTCCCGGACGAGACGATCGAGGCGTTCCGCGAGTACCTCGTCGGCATCAAGGGCCCGCTCACGACGCCCATCGGCGGTGGCATCCGCTCGCTGAACGTCGCGCTGCGCCAGCTCCTGGACCTCTATGTGTGCCTCCGCCCGGTGCGCTGGTTCCAGGGCGTGCCTTCGCCCGTCAAGCACCCCGAGAAGGTGAACATGGTCATCTTCCGGGAAAACACCGAGGACATCTACGCGGGCATCGAGTTCGCCGCCGGAACCGACGACGCGAAGAAAGTCGCCGCGTTCCTGAAGGAGAACTTCCCGGCTCAATACAAGAAGCTCCGCTTCCCCGAGACGACCGGCTTCGGCGTGAAGCCCGTCTCGAAGGAAGGCAGCGAGCGTCTCGTCCGCTCCGCGATCCAGTACGCGATCGCCCACAAGAGCAAGAGCGTCACGTTCGTCCACAAGGGCAACATCATGAAGTTCACGGAAGGCGCGTTCCGGAACTACGGCTACGCCCTCGCCGAGAGCGAGTTCGCCGGACAGACGTACACGTGGAACCAGTGGGAAAGGACGAAGAAGGACAAGGGCGAGGCCGCGGCGAACGCCGAGCAGAAGGCCGCGCTCGCGAGCGGGAAGATCCTCATCAAGGACGCGATCGCCGACATCACGCTCCAGCAGGTCCTCACGCGTCCGGACGAGTTCGACGTCATCGCGACGCTGAATCTCAACGGCGACTACCTTTCGGACGCTCTCGCCGCGCAGGTCGGGGGCATCGGGATCGCGCCGGGCGGGAACATCAACTACGTGACCGGCCATGCCATCTTCGAAGCCACGCATGGCACGGCGCCGAAGTACACGAACCTCGACAAGGTCAACCCGGGCTCCGTGATCCTGTCGGGCGAGATGATGCTGCGTTACATGGGGTGGAACGAAGCCGCCGACCTCGTCCTGAAGGGCATGGACGGGGCGATCGCGGCCCGGACGGTCACGTACGACTTCGCGCGCCAGATGGAGGGCGCCACCGAGGTGTCGTGCAGCGGCTTTGGAGATGCGATCATCAAGCACATGGGGGGGTGATGATGAAAGCTCTCGTCTTAGGCGGCACCGGCACCGTCGGCAGTCAGGTCGTGCAGGAGCTCCTCCGCCGCGGCGCGGAGGTCTCCGTTCTCACGCGCGACCCGAAGAAGCCTCTCCCGGATGGCGTGAGACGGGTCGTCGGTGACCTCCTCGACCCCGGCACGGTGCGGTCGGCGTTCGCCGGCATGGACGGTGTCTTCCTGCTCACGGCCCTGAGCGCGGGCGAGTGCCACGAAGGCCTCATGGCCGTCAACGGCTGCCGGCTCTCAGGGGTGAAGAAGGTCGTCTTCCTCTCCGTCCACCGCGTGGACGAGGCGCCCCATCTCCCGCACTTCGGGGCGAAGCTCCCGATCGAGACGGCGATCAAGGCGTCGGGGATCCCCTTCACGATCCTGAGGCCGAACAACTTCTACCAGAACGACACCTGGTACAAGGACGCCATGCTCTCCTACGGCGTCTACCCGCAGCCGTTCGGCGACGCGGGCCTCTCGCGCGTGGACGTCCGCGACATCGCCGAGGTCGCCGCACTCGCGCTCACGACGGACGCGGCGAAGAACGAAACGGTCAACCTCGTCGGTCCGGAGCTCCTGACCGCGACGGGCACGGCGACGACGTGGGGCGGCGTCCTCGGCCGCAAGATCGCCTACGGGGGAAACGACCTCGACGCGTGGGAGAAGGCGTCGCTCGCGTTCCTTCCCCCGTTCGCGGTCTTCGACTTCCGGCTCATGTACGCGTTCTTCCAGGAGAAGGGCCTCAAGGCGACTCCCGAGGACGTCGCGCGCCTCACGTCCCTCCTCGGACACGCGCCGCGCCGCTTCGACGCGTTCGCCGCCGAGACCGCCCGCGCCTGGAGCGCCTGAGCTTCACGGTAGGATCGCGTCCATGAAGAAAGGCGAGCGGCCTCTCGTCGGGGTCGTCATGGGGTCGACCTCCGACTGGGAGACGATGAAGCACGCCGACGAGCTGCTGACGCGGTTCGGCGTCACCCACGAGTGCCGGGTCATGTCGGCCCACCGGAGCCCGAAGCTCACCGCCGAGTGGGCCACGAGCGCCGAGAAGCGCGGCCTCGCCGTCATCATCGCCGCCGCCGGCGGTGCCGCGCACCTCGCGGGGGTCCTCGCCTCGCACACGGTCCTGCCCGTCCTGGGAGTTCCGATGGAAAGTGCTTCCTTGAAGGGCCTCGACTCGCTCCTCTCGACGGTCCAGATGCCCGCCGGCGTGCCCGTCGGAACGCTCGGTATCGGAAAGGCCGGCGCCGTGAACGCCGCCCTCCTCGCCGTTGCCATTCTCTCCATCGGCGATCCGAGGCTCCGCGCGAAGCTGCGCGAGTTCCGCGCCGATCAGGAGAGGGCCGTCCGCTCACAGAAAGTGCCCTGACCGTCATGCGTCGATTCGCGCTTCGGGCGCTCACCGTCGTATTCGCTGCCGGCTCCGCTTTCCTCGCCGCCGCCGGGGGGATTCCCGAGACGCTGAAGCCGGAGGAGGCGCTGAACTACCGAAAGTCCGGCGCGTCGCTCGCGACTTCCGGCAAGCCCTCGCCCGCGACGCTCGCGAAGCTGAAGGAGCTGGGTTTTCGCACGGCTGTCGATCTCCGGCAGCCGGCCGAGGGGGTCGAAGCGGCCCGCAAGGCCGTGGAAGAGCAGGGGCTGAGGTTCGTGTCGGTTCCGGTTTCGCCCCAAACGTTCCGTGCGAACGACGCGAAGAAGATCGCGGCGATCCTCGACGACCCGAAGGCCGCTCCCGTCCTCCTCTATTGCTCGAGCTCGAACCGGGTGGGAGCCGTGATCGCGGTCGTCGAAGGTCTGAACGGAAGGCCGCGCGACGAGGCGCTCGCCGAAGGAAAGAAGGCGGGCCTCAAGAGCGCGCCGATGATCGAAGCCGTGGAGCGCGTCCTCGCGGGGAAGTGAGGGAGTCAGGGAGGGTTACGCTACTTCGCCTCAATCGCAGTGGGTCGTTGGTGACTTCGTCGATGACCGAGGCGAAGCCGGTGAAAGCGGCGCCGGGGGTGGAGCTGGACAGGACGAGCCGGGCGCCGGTGATGAGGCCCGAAACGCCCATGTCGCGGACGAAGCGATTGATCTGTGTCATTCCGCTCGGGGGAATGGAGTAGCTCCTCGCAGCGAGCATCGCACCGGCGGGAGACACGAGCATCGCATCCATCGTAGTGGAAACGTCAGCGTTGCTGGCGAGGATGAGATTGGAGCGGAAGCCCTCGCCCTCGCGGATGTCGAGGATCGAGCGTGACGAGCCGGCGGGAATCAGATCCGAGGCGCGGACGGCCGGAATGGTCTGGCTCAGGGTTCCCCCGAAGCCGGGCGTTGACGTCACAGAGACGATGTTGAGAGAGGGCGTGTCCGACGTGATGCGGATGGCTCCGAAGGCGGAGGTCTGGTTGAAGACCGAGCCGAGGACGTCGAAGTAGGTGACAGACTTGCCGGACTCGAGGTTGAAGGGTCTTCTTGGGGCCGCCCGAGCCATCCTGGTTGTTGCCGAGGAACTTCATCGTGAAGGAAGCGGGCGCAGCGCCGACGTTTGCGACCGCGATGTTGGTCGTGTAGAAGGCTCCGTTGACGCCCGGAGAATGGGCGCTCGTGGAAAGGAGGAAGGTGGTGGTGGTGCCGCCCGGTGGAGCCGACAATTGCCACACGCCGCCGCCCTCCAGCCCGACGTAAAGGGTCGTCTCCTCAGTGGGGTCCAGGACCAGAACCGGTACGTTCAGGTTCGGCAGGCCCGCGTTGATGGCATACCAGGTACTGACCCGCGGACGCTTACCGGGCTCGAGCACGTTGAACGGATTCTCCGCGCGGTCGAGGACGAAGCTCTGCATGCGCTGGCTCATCCCGATACCGGCCTTCCCCGCGATCACGCTTGGCAGCCAGCCGCCCGACGGCGTGACCGAGACGACCCAGCCCTCCGCGTCCGCCGCCTCGACGGAGGTCGTGCCGGAGAAGAAAGGCCCGGAGAAGGGAGATTCTTCGAGAGTGGAAGAGGCGGCGTCCCGGCGCGAGAGGTGGACCGCGGGTTCCGGAGCGGCCTCGCGGCGCGCCGGGGCCGTCCTCCACCTTTCTAAGAGACTCTTGAACGGATTCTCTTCTCCCTGGAACGGATAAGGGTTCCCGGGCTTCACGTTGGGGTCGTTTCTCGTCCAGTCACTCGCCTTCATCCATGCTACTGCCGGATGCCTGATCATTCTGATCCGGGAATACGCGTTGTATGCCACGGCACTCGATGTCCCCGCACTATTTTGTCAGCGGTCCCGACCGTTCACGCCCTCATGCCATCACCATTGCCGTCATGATCAGAATTGCGATGAACGCCATGAGCCGCGAAAGAACCACACGCACCTGTGGCGCCCAATGCCGCGCCCGAACGGCAAGACCGCCTAATTAAGCCTGCGCATCGGGTTAGAGCTACCGCGCAGCGTTGCCCCGCCATGCTACGGGCGGCGCATGTGGTTGAACCGCGCGATTTGAACCTCTCCGGCTCCTACATCTTGTAGAGGTCCTCGATTCGATACCGTCCGGGAATCTGAAGATCGCGCACTTTTTCAGGAAGGAACTTTGCTGTGATCATTTCTTGTTGGATGCTAAAATCGAGTTTGCTCGAGTCCGGGTTTGTCAAAGCGTTCAATGTATTCAATACTCGGCAATTGTTTTCGAACTGTTCCTCCACGAAGTCAATCACCGCGGTTGCCTCGGCTTGTGTCAACTTGAGTTTGCCGAGGAAGAAGGTCTCTGCTGCCCCCGCCAACCATTTGAGACTGGACTGTGGTTCAGCGGTTGTCGCGCATCCGTATGCGGCCAGTTCGTAAGTAAGCATCTGCTTGAAGCTCGCGGGTGGACCTGTCTGCCGGAATTGCTCGACGTGAACCACCTCGTGCCGCACGACGGCAGCTGAAGATCCTCGCGCGTACAACACTGCGTCTTTGGCGGACTTGCGCGACGGGCCTTTCTGTAGATCTGCGATCATCTGCAAGTAGGCCTCAATATCGACATAGATGTCGGCCGAGCTGTTGGTCCATGCGAAGAGCCCGATTGCTCGAAATCGCGCGCCGAGTGGATGGTCGCGCATCGCGTGCAGGGTCACACCCTGCAAAGACATGCCTGAAGCCTCCACGTCGTCGCGGATGAACGCGAGCATCACGGTTTCGAGCGGCTGCATCACGTTCGGAGACGCCGCCGTGAGATTCGACGCGAGTCCCCCGAGTGCCCCAACACCAAGTGCGTTCGCCGTTCCGGCCAGCATTGCCGGCGACACACCCGTCGCCGCCGTGTCCGCAAATGCAAGCTCTCGCGAGATGGCCGGGTTTCCGCCCCCGGTGCCTCCGCCTGCGCTGCCGTCGCCTCCGCCTCCGGCTCCCTGAAACTCACTCTGCGATCCTGTGACTTTGAAGCCGTCGCCTCCGCCGTCGGGTACTCCGCGCTGATCCATGTCCCGTCCGTGATTGATGCGCGCCCCGTCGGCGGAGATGTTCGAACCCGAACCACTGCCGGCGGCACCGCTACCGCCACCCTTTCCGTGCATGGTCTTCCACATGTCGGCGGCTTCCTTGCCCATTGCAACCGCCTGGTCCGTCACCGTCTTCAGATTTGCGCCTGCGAGCTTGCCGGCTTCGGTGGCCGCATTAAGGGTGCCCGCGGAAACCGCTTCCGACAGCGCCTGAGTACCGGCCAACCCGCTCATGTCTCGGAACATGTTCGCGCTGGCCACGGCGCCAAGTACCGCCGAGAGGCCCGCCGGGTCCGGGATCGTGGTTGGATTGAGTATGTTGAGGACCGGCGCACCCAGCTGGCCAGGCCTCAGGTCTTCGGCCATCGCTCGGCTGCCCATGTTGACCGCCGCGATCTCTGTCGGCTGCAGCGGAATCGGCGAGTCCTGCCAGTTCCAGAACCGCGTAATGTCCAGTTTCTCTGCCGAGTTGGAACGTCCCAGCACCGCCTCGGCGAACACGCCGCCGGTAGGGATCGGAACAAGGCGATCGTCGCGTTGTTCCGATGTAAGCGCCCGTTCATTCAAAAGCTCGCCCCATGTCGTGCCGACGTCGTCGATGCCGGCGGCCTCGTCCTCTTCGATGGGAGCGCGCAGCACGAGGTAGTTGCCGGCTACGGCCACGGGAGTCGGCTCCACCTGGTCACCCAACGGCCTGCCCTTCCACGTGAAACGCGAAAGCAGCATTACGAGCGTAGCGGAGTCCAGTCTCGCCAGCACAGCTTGAGAATAGTAGGCACGATTCGCTTGCAGATGCGCCATGAGCTCGGCTTTTCGATTCGACGGATCCGCCGTAACAAACGCGACTTTCTGCATGCTGGTATCTGGCGCGAGGTCGAGCGGCATTGGTAGCGCGAACTGCTGTGTCGTAGTGCGATAGTGAAGCGTCATCGTGCCGGAATCGGCATCGGCGTCCACCTTCGCGACTTGAATGGTCGTGACGTTGCGCAGCGGCAGGCCGCCGGGCAGGTCGACCTGAAATGTCGTGTCAGGAACCGCGAATGTGCTGCTGTCAGCTGGCACACCTGCTTGGTCGAAACGGGCACGGTCAACGCGCACACTATCGAAGGATACGGCCACCAACTCCACGTCCCCCGGCACCGTAGCGAGCAAAGGGCCGGGACTGGTGATGCGACGAACGGCAAGCGGCGCGGGCGCCGTCAGAACAGTGGGCGCACTCGCCGACGGCTGTGCGCTCGAGGCTGGCGTCGCGATTCCGTCCGCGGAAGTAACACGGGCCATCGTGGCCGCGACGCCAACTGCCGCCACGTCGCTGAAACGCGTCGGCAGTTGCATTCTGACCGCTGCGCGGACCTCCACCTCGCCACGATCGTCCCGCAGCAAGGCGGCCACTCGTCGCGTAAGTGCGGCTGCGAGCAGCTGCCCGCGGAAGCGCGCCACGACGTCGGAAGCTCCGTCGCCACTGAAGTCCAGTAGTTCAAACGGCAGGAACAGCACGCGTTGCGCGGAATGCAGCTGCGCCAATACTCGGTAAATCTGCACGACCTCGTAGTACTGCACAGTGAGCGCGTGCATGTGGTTGTAATTGGCGACCACGCGCGTGCTGACCTGCTCGTGCTCGGACTGGGACACTTCGCGGACCGACGATGCGCGCCTGTTGCGGACCGACGTTGAGTGCTGCTCGGTCCGGTCGTTTACGTGCTGAGACATTTCAGCTGTTACCGAGCGGTTGCCGACCGACCAAGAACTACTGAGGGCACTCATCTCGGTCTCCGCTTCCTGCGATGACTTGGCCATACCTGCGCCGATACCAAAGACACCGGTAACGCCCATGTAGTCGCCGGCCACGCCGCCTCCCGCGCTGACCCCGCTGGACCTGCCGACGCTGCTGGACTTCGACCAGCCTGAGCTCATCGAGCCGCCGACCTGCATCTCGCTGGCGACGGCATTCTGTACCTCACTGATCGCTCGCGAATGTTCGCTGGCGTTGTCCAGCCGGTCGGTCTCTTCGATCGTATCCGAGGTACTCGTGCGGGTTCTGCGGGACCAATCGACGACGGCAATGCGCGTAGCCTCGCCCGGCGCTAGCGCGAGCGAATGAAGCATGTGTCCCAGCGTGATCCCTTTCGCGTACCACGACTGCGAAAGGGTGACGAGCGCGCCGACTGCGGGCTTGCCGAAACCGGCCGCATCGTCTACCGCAGGCTGAAGAGAGATGACTCCCGTAAGCGGCTGCAGGGCCGTGTCTTCGGTGACGGCCAGCATGACCAGGGAGTTGTAGTAGACGCGCTCTGTCGGAAATTCGCCCAACCGCGGACGCAACGCCTCAGCATGCGCTTCTTCAGGATCGCCTCCAGCGCCGCTGGCGTCGCTCACCATGCGCTTTGCCACGAGGCGTGGCGGCCAAAGAGCAAACTCGCGAACGCTCTCAATCGCGAGCGCCTGCTTTAGGGCGTCCGCGTCTTCATTGGACATGCCCCTCAAGCTCGACAGCGACACGGACGCGCTGTCACGTTCTTCATCAGGAAGTCCCTCGATGAGGTGGTTGCGCGACAGGCCCGTCTCGCCAGTGTCAGATTGGATCGAAGCGGCCGCGTTCGCGAATAGCCAGGATGACCCGAGGTCGAAGATGGTCTCAACCCCAATTCTCCCGAGCGCGCTGGCGGCGCTGTCGCTGACGCCGAGGAGGGCTGACACGCGCAACTGCAGGACTTCGTCCGCTGATAGGGCTGAGTAACCTGCCTTGAGATGATCGGCGACGGTTGTCATGGTTGCCTCTCCTTCGCTTGGTCAACGTCAACTGAGGGATCGAAGAATTGCCGCATGAGCGCGGCGACGTCATTGACGGGATCTAAAACCATACGTGGGCGGACACCGCGTTATCAGCCGAGCTACTACGATCGGCGCATCTCGTTGTACCGGAATCGGTGGATCTGAGGACCCCGCCGCCATATGTCCAGGCCTAGATCGTGGCGGGGTTGGCAGGATTGATGGCCTGGGCTGGCACGTTCAGGTTCGTAACTTCCGCCATGGCGGCGGTCCACGTCCCACCAGCGTCAGTGGACTTGAAGACCCCGCCAGCCATCCCGGCATAGAGTGTAGCGGGGTCTACGGGATTTATGGCCAGAGCCAGGACCTGCAGGTTCGTGAGTCCCGTGTTGGCGGCGGCCCAGGTGCTGCCGGAGTTGGTGGACTTGAAGACCCCGTCGATCGTCGCAGCGTAGAGCGTAGCGGGGGTCGAGGGATTGATGGCCAGGGCGCTGACGGCCCCGGACGTGAGTCCCGTGCTGGCGTCCGTCCAAATGCCGCCGGCGTCAGTCGACCTGATGACCCCGCTGCCGCCCGCGGCGTAGATCGTGGCGGGAGTCACTGGGTTGATGGCCAGAGCTGTGATGTTTCCGTCGAATGGCCCGCCGCCCGTCCAGACGCCCTGTCCGGCGTGAGCGACCGTGGAGAACGATGTGCCGATCGCCAGGAGGAGGCAGGCTGCCGTGTAACGCAGTGGAGAGTCTGTGTGTCGCATTTTGCTACCTCAATCTTCCGACTGTGGAACGCGGTTCTATTTCGCTTCGACGGCGGTGGGATCGTTGGTGGTCTCGTCGATGACGGAGGCGAAGCCGGTGAAAGCGGCTCCTGGCGTGGATGAAGAGAGAACGAGCCGGGCGCCGGTGACCAGGCCCGAGACTCCCATGTCGCGGACGACCCGATTGATCTGCGTCATGCCGTTCGGGGGAACGGAGTAGCTCCTCGTGGCAAGGGTCGCGCCGGCAGGAGATACGAGAGCGGCGTCGACCGTCGTGGAAACGTCGGCGTTGCTGGCGAGGATGAGATTGGAGCGGAAGCCGTCGCCCTCGCGGATGTAGAGGATCGAGCCTGAAGAGCCGGCGGGAATCAAGTTCGAGGCAGAAACGGCCGGAATGGTCTGGCTCAACGTTCCGCCAAACCCGGGCGTGGACGTCACGGAGACGATGTTGAGAGAAGGGGTGTCCGACGAGATACGGATAGCTCCGAAGTTCGAGGTCTGGTTGAAGACCGAGCCGAGAACGTCCAAGTAGGTGACAGACTTGCCGGACTCGAGGTTGAAGGTCTTCTCGGGGCCGCTCGAGCCGTCCTGGTTGTTGCCGAGGAACTTCATCGTGAAATTCGCGGGCGCGGCGCCGACGTTGGCGACCGCGACTTTCGTCGTATAGAAGGCGAGGTTGAGGCCGCTCGAATGGGCGCTCGCGGGAAGAAGCCAGATGTACGGCGCGGACCCGGAGACGGCGAGGGGTTGGGCGAGGACCGCGGTCGGATCATTCGTCGTCTCGTCGATGACGGAGGCGAGAGCGGTGAAGGAGGCGCCCGTAGTCGAGGAGGAGAGAACGAGACGTGCGCCGGTGACGGGACCCGAGACTCCCATGTCCCTCACGACGCGGCTGATCTGGGTCATGCCGTTCGGCGGAACGGGGTAGGTCTTCGTCGCGAGGGTCTCGCCCGCCGGCGAGACGAGCGCGACGTCGACTTCCGTGGTGACGGAGGATCCGCTCGCGAGGATGAGGTTGGAGCGGAAACCGTCGCCCTCGCGGATGTAGAGGATCGATCGTGTGGAGCCGGCGGGAATGAGATCGGTGAAAGGGATGGTCGGAATCGCCTGACCGAAAGTTCCGCCGAAGCCGGGAGTGGAAGTCACCGAGACGATGTCAAGCGTCGAGGAATTCGACGTGATGCGGATGGCGCCGAAGTTATTCGTCTGGCTGAAGACCGAGCCGAGGACGTCGAGGAACGTCGTGGACTTGCCCGGATCGAGGTTGAAGGACCGCTCGGGACCGGTCGAGCCGTCCTGGTTGTTGCCGAGGAACTTCAGTGTAAAGGAAGCCGCCGAGACGCCGGTGTTCGCGACCGCGACGTTCGTCGTGTAGAAGGCGCCGTTTACGCCAGAGGAGTGAGCGCTCGTGGGGAGGAGTGCGGTGATCGTGCTCGCTGCTGGAGCCGTCAATTGCCACACGCCGCCGCCCTCGAGCCCGGCGTAGAGGGTCACGGTTGCCCCCGTTGGGGCCAGGGCCAGAGCGTTGACGTACAGGCTCGGCAGGCCGGTGTTAATCGCCTCCCAGGTGCCCCCGGAGTCGGTGGACCTGAGGACCCCGCCATTCGTCCCGGCGTACAGCGTGGCTGGCGTCGTCGGATCGATGGCCAGGGCGTTGACGCTCAGGTTCGTCAGCCCCGTGTTGGCGGCGGCCCAGGTC
Source organism: Thermoanaerobaculia bacterium (assembly GCA_963719225.1). GTDB lineage: Bacteria > Acidobacteriota > Thermoanaerobaculia > UBA5066 > UBA5066 > Fen-183. The sequence continues at coordinate 130,970 of CAVRAY010000002.1, forward strand.
GACCCGCCGTTAGTGCTCTTGAAGACGCCCCTGTCAGTCCCGGCATAGAGCGTGGCCGTCTTCGAAGGATCGATGACCAGGTTTTCAACGCGGGTGGCGGTCAGGCCTGCGTTGATGGCGCTCCAGCTCCCCCCACCGTTGGTGCTCTTGAAGGCGCCGCCGTTCGACGTGCCGGCGTAGAGCGTGGCAGGCGTCGAGGGATCGATGGCCAGGGCCGTCACGTAAGTCACGTAAGTGTCGGGCGCAAGTTGCAGACCTGTGTTGATCGCGCTCCAGCTCCCCCCGCCGTTGGTGCTCTTGAAGAGGCCCCCGCCACCCTCCCGATAGCTGCGAGTCCCTGCATAGAGCGTGGCCGGCGACAAAGGATCAATCACCAGCGCGTAGACGGAACCCAGTGCGAAGACATAACTCCCGAGGCTCCCCGACCAGTGAGCTCCGCCGTCGGTGCTTTTGTAGAACCCGGGGTATTCATAATAGAAATCAGATGATGTGCCGGCGTAGACGGTGTCCGGCGCCGAAGGATCGACGGCCAGGGCCTGGAGCTTGGAGTAGAGGGCTTGGATAGCCGTCCAGCTCCCTCCGCCGTCGGTGCTCTTGAAGACGCTGCCATTGGGGTAACTGCCGGCGTACACGGTGGTCGGCGCCGAGGGACCAACGGCCAGGGCGGTGACAGAGGACTTCATGCCCGTGTTGGTGGCCGTCCAGCTCTCCCCGCCGTCGGTGCTCTTGAAGACTCCTAGGAGAGTGCCGGCATAGAGGGTGGCTCCCGAAGGATCAATGGCGAGGGCCTGGACACCGCTGTCGGTCAGGCCGGAGTTGATGGGGCTCCAGCTCCCCCCGCCGTTGGTGCTCTTGAAGACGCCGCCGCCATAGGTTCCGGCGTAGAGGGTGGCCGGCGCAGAAGGGTCGATGACCAGGGCGTAGACGTACCGATTCGCCAGGCCCGTGTTGATGGCCGTCCAGCTCTCCCCACCGTTGGTGCTCTTGAAGGCACCGTTATACGCACCGGCGTAGAGCGTGGCGGGAGTCGAGCGATCGATGACCAGGGCGTCGACGGAGACGTTGGTCAGGCCGGTGTTGATGGCGGTCCAGCTCCCCCCGCCGTTGGTGCTCTTGAAGACACCGCCGCCCTCGTTCGCCGTGCTCGCGTAAAGCGTGGTCGGCGTCGACGGGTCAACCGCCAGGGCGATGACCAGGGTGCTGGTCAGGCCCGTGTTGATGGCTGTCCAGCTCGCCCCGCCGTTGGTGCTCTTGAAGACGCCCGCCAGGAGCGTGCCGGCGTAGAGCGTAGCTGGAGTCATAGGCTCAATGGCCAGGGTGTTGACATAAGTGTCTGTCAGGCCAGTGTTGATGGCTATCCAGCTCTCCCCGCCATTGGTGCTCTTGAAGACGCCGCCCTGAGTACCGGCGTACACCGTGGCTGGGTTCGAGGGGTCGATGGCCAGGGCGTAGACGCCCACGTTCGTCAGTCCGGTGTTGGCGGCAGCCCATGTGCCGCCCGAGTCGGTGCTCTTGAGGACGCCGCGGCCGTCGCCTGTGCCGGCGTAGAGCGTCGCCGGGTTCGCGGGGTTTATGGCCAGGGCTCTGATGTCCCCGCCGTAGGGTCCGTTGGTTGTCCAGGCTCCGACGCCCGCCGAGACTGTCGATGCGGGAGAAGCCAGGCCTGCGAGTATGAGGAGGGGAAGAAGACGGCGGATGCGGTTGTGCGTGGCGTTCTTCATGGTCCCCTTCCTACGTGATGATCAAGATGTCGCCGCGACGTCGGGAAGTCGTTGGAGAAACAATGGAAAGTTCCGGGATTCTTCCGGGAGCGCTGATGCGGATTCGATTCGGGAAGGTGCCGGGCCGGGCTCAGGGCCCGAACGGCCTGCCCGCTCACGGGTAAACGAAGAAGTACGGGTCGTAGAGCAGCGTCTTGTTTCCGGGTGCGCTGTGATACTCCTTCGACTGTCCGCTGACGGTGTCCGTAACGTCGATCCAGAATTCCACGTCCGTGAACGTCGGGATCGCGATCCAGGCCCGGCCGTTATCCGTCGCCGTGTTGATCCGGATCAGATACTCGTACGTGCTCGCGTTCGCGATCCAGAAGGCGCCTATAACGTCGGTCAGCTTCGCCTTTGAGAGGGTCGACACGGCGCCGCCCGCGTACTGGTTCCTCCAGTGGCTGCGGATCCGGTAGCGCCCCCCGGCGAGGCACATTGTGGCCGCGTCCTCGACACAGCTACTCGCCCCAGCGGACGCCACGGTGATCGACTTCGTCGTCGCATTCGAGCCGCCGCTGTTGCTCGCGGTAAGCGTAACCGGGAACGCGCCCGCCGTCGCAAAGGCGTGGGTCGGACTCTGCGCAGGGGAGCTAAACCCGTCCCCGAAATCCCACGACCACGACGTCGGCCCGCCGGTCGACGTGTCCGTGAACTGGATCGTCTGGCCGGCTGAGGGGGACGAAGGGGTGAACGAGAAGTTCGCGATGGTGCCGCTCGTAGGAGCTGTCAATTGCCACACGCTGCCGCCGTAGAGTCCGGCGTAAAGGGTCGTCGCTCCTGTGGGATCGAGGACGAGAGTTTTGATGTTCAGGTTCGGCAGACCAGCATTAACGGCCTCCCACGTACTGCCGGAGTTGGTGGACCTGAAGACCCCGCCGCCCCAGATCGCGGCGTAGAGCGTTATCGGAGCTGCTGGATTGATGGCCAGGGCAGTGACGTGCATGCCCGTCAGCCCCGTGTTGGCGGCGGCCCATGTGTCGCCAGAATCGACGGACTTGAAGACCCCGCCGTTGTATGTCCCGGCGTAAAGCGTGGCGCTAGTCGAAGGATCGATGGCCAAGGCGAAGACGTTCAGGCCCGTCAGGCCCGAAGCAGCCCAGCTGGCCCCGGAGTCGGTGGACTTGAAGACTCCGCCGGGGCCGTATGTACCGGCGTAGAGGGTAGCCGGGGACGAGGGATCGATGGCCAAGGCGCTGAAGTACGCGTTCGTCAGGCCCGTATTCGCGGCGGTCCAACTGGCCCCCGAGTCAGTGCTCTTGAAGACGCCGCCGCCCAACGTGCCAGCGTAGAGCGTGGCGGGGGTCGTGGGGTTGATGGCAACGGCACTCACGTTCAGGTTTGTCAATCCCGTGCTGGCGGCCGCCCACGTACCGCCGGAGTCCGTGGACTTGAAGAGTCCGCTGCCGTTCGTCCCGGTATAGAGGGTTGTGGGGCTCGACGGATTGATGGCGAGGACGTATGGTGAATTCGACAATCCCGTGTTGGCGGCGGTCCAGGTGCCGCCTGAGTCGGTGGACTTGAGGACTCCTCCGCCGCCGTACGTCCCGGCGTAGAGCGTGGCGGGGGTCGTGGGGTTAATCGCCAGGGCCAAGACGTCTACGTTTGTCAGGCCCGTGTCGGCACGGACCCACGTGCTCCCTGAGTCGGTGGACTTGAAAACCCCATCGCCCGCGGCATAGAGCGTGGCAGGCGCCACGGGATTGATGGCCAGGGTTCGGATCGAAAAGTCCGTCGTTTCCCTATGGACGGCGACCCATGTCCCGCCAGCGTTGGTGGACTTGAAGATTTCGCCACCGCCCGCGGCGTAGAGCGTTGTGGGGGTCCGCGGATCGATGGCCAGGGCGCTGGCCCAATTCACCAGTCCACTGTTGGCGGCTCCCCACGTGCGGCCGGAATTGATGGACTTGAAGACTCCGCTGTTCGTCAAGACGTAGAGCGTTGTCGGCGTCGCGGGATCGATGACCGGGGTGGAGACGGAGTTGAACCACCACGGGTCGTACGGCAGTCCCACGTTGGCGTCGGCCCAGGTGCCGCCGGAGTCACTGGACCTGAAGACTCCGCCACTCCCCGCGGCGTATAGCGTTGTGGGAGTCGCGGGGTCGATGGCCAGGGAATAGACGTCCACGCTCGGCAGTCCCTCGCTGGCGGCGGCCCAAGTGCCGCCGGAGTCGGTGGACTTGAAGACCCCGCTGCCGCCCGCGGCGTAGATCGTGGCGGGAGTCACTGGGTTAATGGCCAGGGCGGAGATGTACACGCTCGGCAGTCCCTCGCTGGCGGCGGCCCAGGTGCCGCCGGAGTCCGTGGACTTGAAGACTCCGTCATTCGCCCCGGCGTAGAGCGTGGCGGGAGTTAGTGGGTTGATGGCCAGGGCGTAAACGGACACGCCGGTCAGGCCGCTGTTGACGGCGGCCCAACTGGCTCCGCCATCGGTGCTCTTGAAGACGCCGCCGCCATTCGCCCCGGCATAGAGCGTGGCGGGGTTCACGGGATCGATGGCCAGGGCTGTGATGTCTCCGCCGTACGGCCCACCGGTCGTCCAGACCCCGACGCCCGCCGCGACCGTCGAGGCGGGAAAGGCCAGGCCAACGAGAATGAGGAGGGGAAGAAGAGGGCGGATTCGGCTGTGTGCGGCGTTCTTCATGGTTTCCCTCCCGGCGTGATAATCAAGATGTCGCCGCGACGTCGGGAAGTCGTTGGAGAAACACTGGGAAGTTCCGGGGTTTCTCCGGGAGCGCTGATTGAGGATTCAATTCGGGGAGTGCGTGCTCGACTCCGAGACGCGGCAGCTCTCCGTTCGAGGTGAGGCGGTTCACCTTTCGCCGAAGGCCTTTCAGTTTCTGGAGCTGCTCCTGGAGAGCCGTCCCAAGGCCGTATCCAAGAGCGAGATCCACGAGCGCCTCTGGCCCGGCACGTTCGTTTCGGAGGGCACGCTCACGAGCCTTCTCGCCGAGGTCCGGTCGGCGACCGAAGACAGCGCTCGAGACTCGCGTTTCGTGCGGACCGTTCACCGCTTTGGCTATGCCTTCAGCGGACCTGCCGAGGAACATCGGGGAAGGGCTTCCGTCGCCGAAGGCCAGAACTTCGTTTACCGGCTCATCTGGGGAAACCGCGAAATCGCGCTGGGCCCAGGCGAGAACTTGTTTGGACGCGACGAAGATGCCGTCGTCTGGATCGACGATGCTCTCGTGTCGCGCCGGCATGCCCGAATCGTCATCGACGCGACGGGGGCGGTTCTGGAAGATCTCGGCAGCAAGAACGGGACGTACCTGCGCGGGAAGAGAATCGAAAACTCCAGGGAGCTCGCCGACGAGGATCAGATGACGATCGGACCGGCCTCGATGATCTTCCGCGTCTTCAAGCAGACGGCTTCGACGGCCACTGCGGTCGAGAAATAGTCAGAACGTCACTCCCCTGCCTGTGGATTGTGCGACGATCGGAGACGAGCGCTGGTGCCGATGAAGGCCAGGATCTCAATTGTCTCCCTGCTGAGCGTAGTCCTTGGACTCGTCGGTGGGAGCGCGCTCTCCCAGGTGGACGTCACGACCGGGCGCATCGTGGGAACCGTCGTGGATCCCGATGGGCAGCCCTTGCCGGGCGCGACGATCGCCGCGAAGAGCAAGGCGACCGGCTTGACGCTCACGGGTCTCACCGATGCACGCGGCACCTACCGCATCGTGAGCATGCCCGTCGGAACCTATTCGGTGACGGCGTCGCTTTCGGGTTTCGGAAGTCAAAGCGAGCCCGACGTCGTGATCACCCTCGGCTCGGCCCGCACGGTCGACTTCAACCTCGGTCTCGCGCCCCGCTCCGCGGCCATCACGATCACCGACGAGGTTCGCACAGTCGAAACGACGCAGACGGCCAGCCAAACCACGGTCGACAACAACGCGATCAGGAGCCTCCCCATCAACGGGCGCAACTTCTCGGACCTCGTCCTCCTCGTGCCCAACGCGCAGAAGGACCCCGTCAAGGGAAACATCCAGCTCGCCGGCCAGCGCGGCATCAACACGAGCGTCACGCTCGACGGCGTCGACTACAACGACGCGTTCTTCGGCGGTTCGTCCGGAGACGGCTCCGCCGAAGGCCGGGCTCCGTTCACCTTGTCGCAGGAGTCCGTCCGTGAATTGCAGGTGATCGGAAACGGCGCCTCGGTGGAGTTCGGGCGCTCCGGCGGCGGCTTCGTGAACGTCGTCACGAAGAGCGGGAGCAACGCTCTACACGGCTCGGCATTCACTTACAGCCGTCCAAAATCGCTCACGGCCCGATTCGCAGACGGCACGGATCCAAAGGACCAGCAGACGCAGCAGGTCGGCGCGTCGATCGGTGGGCCGGTTCTTCGCAACAAGCTGTTCTTTTTCGGAGCGTGGGACCAGCAGAAACAGTCGACGACGATTCCGATCACGTCGAGCCTCATCACCGACCCGGACATCGCCGCTCGCTATCCGAGGCTCGGACAGACGGACACGAGCTACGTCCAGGAGCAGAACGGCAGGGTGTTTTTCGGCCGTGTCGACCTGCAACTCGGCAGCCGGCACCGCGTTTACGCCCGGGCGAACTACGCGACGTACGACGGGCTGAACGGCACGTCGAGCAGCCAGGCGCAGTCCACGAGCCACAACGGTATCGAGGGGCTGACGTCGAGCTCGTACGTGGCGAGCTGGAACGCGCTCTATTACCCAAGCACCATCAACGACCTCAACTTCCAGTATGCCCGGAACGATGTCCCGCGCAGGGACAAGGGCCTGGGCCTGCCGGAGATCCGGCTCGGAAGACCCAGGGGCCCATTTGCCTCGTTCGGCGAGGTCAGTCTCCTCCCGACCCTGGCGACGGACGACCGCATCAGCATCGGCGACACGGCGGCCTTTCTCGCCGGCGCTCACATGATGAAGGTGGGTGGCGACTACAACGACACCGGCGCGGACCAGATCTTCAAGACCTACTGGCGTGGCAGCTTCAGCTTCAGCTACGTGACGGCGGACCTTGCAAAGCAAGCCTTTCTCGCCGGCAAGTGGACCCAATACGTCGAGTTCCTCGGCTTGAAAGGCAACACGGTGGACCAGGCCGGACGGTTCAACGCCCGCCAGAGGGAACTCGCCTTCTTCGTTCAGGACCAGTGGTACGTCAGCTCGTCGCTGACCATCACGGCGGGCCTGAGGTACGAGCGCCTCGACAATCCCGACGATCCGGTTCTAGACGCGAGAAAGGTCGTCGTGCCGGGCGCCAGGAACGTCCAGCCCGACGCGCAGATTCCGGATGCAAACAACCAGTGGTCGCCGCGCCTGTCGCTCGCGTGGTCGCCCGGGAGGGACGCGAAGAGCGTCGTACGCATCTCCCTCGGCCGCTACTGGAGCCGCACACCGGCAGTCCTCTTCGCCCAGCTCTACTCGAACAACGGCCTTGCCGGGGCGACCTACGCCGTGGACGCCAACACCGCGGGGCCGACCGGATTCCCCGCCCCCGGGTGGGGAACGGACTTCAACCCGAACGCCGTCCAGCAGCTCGGGAATCTGCCGCCCGGCACCTCCATCGGGGCCCTGAGCGTTTACAGCATGTCGCCGGATTTCAAGAACCCGCACACCGACAAGATTACGGTCGGCGCCGAGCGCGAGCTCTTCGGCATCGCCTGGGGCCTCGAAGGGATCTGGGCCAAGAGCTACGACCTCGAGCGCCTGGACGACCCGAACCTCCTCGCCGCGCCGGCCGCGAACTGCCCCCTGCTCGACCCGAATTCCGGCTCGGCCTGCTACGGCGCCTCGCCGATTTCCGCCGCGCAGAACTCGGTCAACCCGAACTACGGGCGCCTCACGGTCTACGCGTCGGACGCGCGTTCGGATTTCAAGTCCTTGACGCTGTCCTTCCGGAGGAATTTCTCGAATGGCTTCCGCTTCTTCGGCTCGGTCACGCGCGCGTCCGATTACGACACCGACTCGAACGAGCGCAACTTCGTCGGCGTCACGCTCTGGGACCGCCACAACCCTGAGCTGAACTGGGGCCCGTCCGATCGCGACATCGAGTGGCGCGGCGTGGCGAACGCCTCGTATGAGCGCCGGTTCGGGAAAGTCGACGCGTTCTCGTCCGTTCTCTTCGTCTACCAGACCGGCCACCCGTACACCGCGTACACGGGCAGGGACGACAACAAAGACGGGGCCTTTTTCGACCGCGCCACGATCGACGGCGTCGTCGTCGGACGGAATTCGTTCCGCCAGCCCGACTTCTACACGGTGGACGTGCGCTTCGGCCTGGGCTTTCGGCTGGGGCCCGGCACGCTTGCGGTGTTCCTCGACGTTTTCAACCTCACGAACACGGGCAACCGCTCGACGAGCCTGACGATTTATCCGGGCAGCGGATCGACGTCCTTCGGCGCACTCGACGCCTTCACGACGACCCCGCGCACGCTACAGCTTTCGGGCCGGTACGATTTCTAGACCCCGCGCCGCGGCAGCCGCCTGCGCCCTCACTTCAACCCCTCGACGAGGAAGAGCTCGGAGGAATAGCGGTGGTGCGTGTAGACGCAGGCCTTCCCGTCCGCCGAGAAGAGGATCGCCCCGATGGCTCCGCCACCCGACGGATTGACGGGCGGGATCTCCTTCCAGAGCTCCCGGCGTCCGGTGCGTGGATCGAGGCGGTGGACACGCGTGGGGATCGCCGGCTCGCCGGCGCGCAGCTCGTCCGCGCTGCGGACGTAGAGGAGCTTTCCGTCCGCGGAAAACTGATTCGGCTCCTCACCGGGAAGGAGGCCGACGACCTTGTGGGTTTCCGTCGTCTCCGTTGAATAGAGGGTCCAGTCGCCATCGGCCGCTTGCGCACAGAAGAAGCGTCCGTCGCCCGACAGCAGCGTCCCTCCGACCCCCAGGGGCGTGACCGCGCGGGGCTTCCCCCCGGAGAGATCCTGCACCCATGCACGCCGTCCGTGCGCGGAATCCTCCGCCATGAACCAGATTCTTCGACTGTCCGGAAAGAAACCCATCCGTCCCCCCTGGAGGAGGCCAGGCGTCTCGATGAGCCGTTTCTGTCCGGGACCGGTTGGAATGAGCAGAATCAGCGGGTCCGGACGGGCGCTGGCGAGCACCAACTTTCCGTCCGGCGAAAGCGCCCACGCATAGCCGTCGCCCAGCCGTTTCGGCGGCGCGCCGTCGGTCCGCCGCAGATAGAGCCCGCGCCGGCCGCCCTGCCCCATGTCGTTGAAGAGAAGAGTGTCGCCGCTCGGAGCCAGATCCACGGCCACCGGGCGGTCGAGGTGGGAGAGATTCCGTGGGCGGGCCTCGCCCGGAAAGTCCCCCAGGATCTCCGAGCTCTCGGAGATGCGACCGAGGAGCACACGACCATCCGACGAGATGTCGTGGAGGACGAAGTCTCCCGGCAGCGTCGTCACGCGCCTCTTCGGGCGGCCCGGAACGACGGCGAACAGCTCGGTGGTCCCGCCCGCGACGGAGTTGAACCAGATCTCATTCGTCGCGCGGCTCCACGCAACCTCCAGGGCTCGCTCGCCCAGATCGCGGACCTGGCCACCGGGCTCCGTCACGTAGAGGTTGAGGCGGGAGACGAACGCAACCCGATCACCCGACGGCGAGATCGAAATGCGGGGATAAAGAGGGGTTCTTTCGTAGAGCACCTTGCCCACCGGAAACTCGAGCTGGTTCTTGCCTCCGACTTGGCGCACGACCGCGAGTGACTTGCCGTCCGGGCTCCAGTTTGCGAAGTACACGTCTTCGAGAAGCTCTCGTGGGGTGCCGCCGGCGAGCGGCGCCTCGGCGAGCACCCCCCGGGCCTGACTCGGGCTGGCACCCGAAATGTCCGAGTGTGGCGCGCGAAAAAACAAGGAGAACCGCGGCGCGAGAAGAAGCGCCATCTGGCCGGAGGAGGAGATGGAGAGAATCTCCGCCCCCCGAAGGCCGAGCGAACGCGTCTCTGGGCTGTCGAGGCGCGCGGTGAAGAGCTCGAGGGGCTTGCCCTCCCACTGCGCGGCGTACACCACCGTTTGCCCGTCCGGCGCAAACCGCGCCGTCGAGATGCCGGCGCCGCGAAATGTCAGCTGCCGGAAGCGTGGCGGGGAGGTGCTCGACCGCTCGACGCGCCGGCCGAGCAGATAGATTCCGCCCAGCGCTGCTAGCAGCGCAGCCGCCAGACCGATCGCTCCCCATCGTGCCCGGCGCCGCGGAGTCTCGAGCGAGTGTCTGGCCTCGCCCGAGAGATCCGAGACGTGCTCCCGCAGGGTTGCGAGATCTCGCGCGAGGTCCTCCGTCGCCGCATAGCGGCCCCGCGGCTCCTTGGCGAGGCACCGCTCGACGATCCAGCGCAACTGAGAGGGGGCCTTGGAATTGAGTGCCGCAATCGACTCCGGCTGCTCCCGAATGATCGCCGCGAGTACTTCCGGCCTGGTCGCCCGGTCGAATGCCTGTTTGCCAGTCATCATCTCGTAGAGGATCGAGCCAAAGGAGAACTGATCGGACCGGAAATCCACCGCTTGTCCGGCCGCCTGCTCGGGCGACATGTAGCCGACGGTCCCCAGGACGACACCGGGCTCGGTCGCGCCGGAAATTGTGATGCCTGGCTCCGTCTGCCCTCTTTCCGACTCGGAATGCGTCAACTTCGCGACGCCGAAATCGAGGATCTTGACGAAGCCGTCGCTCGTGACCATGACGTTTTCGGGCTTCAGGTCCCGGTGAACGATGCCCGACGCATGAGCCTTGGCGAGCCCGTCGGCCACCTGAGCGGCGATCGAGAGCACCTTGCGCAGAGGAAGAGGGTCGGCATAAAGCAACTCCCGCAACGTATTTCCATCTACCAGCTCCATGACGATGAAAGAGGTCGAATCGCTCTGTCCGACCTCGTGGATCGTCACGATGTTGGGATGGTTCAAGGCGGAGGCCAGTCGCGCCTCCGCCTCGAAGCGTTTCAGGCGAGCCGTATCGGAGGACAGCGCGGCGGGCAGCACCTTGATCGCGACCTCGCGCTCAAGCCGCGTGTCCCTGGCACGGTAAACCTCCCCCATCCCGCCCGCTCCAAGCGGGCTCAGCACCTCGTACGGGCCAAGTCGCGTACTCGCGGGAATCGTCATCGGACCACCGGAAATCATATCGCCCGGGGGGCCGTCGCCTCATCGTGTACCGGTGCCCTGACCGTTCTACGGGCCCTCCTTCCAGGTGAACTTCCGCGACGGGTAATGACGCACGAGACCGCCGGGGCCCTGGAAGACGACCGAGAGCTCGTGCTCACCCTTGTCCCCCGGGTGAAAAGCGAAGGAGCTCTCATAACCCGCAGTCGAGCAGTCTCCGAGTGACGGGAGCGCCGCCTGGACGTCCGGGCGCGCGACGCGCGACTGGCTGATCGCGAATCGCGGAGCGCCGTCGATGAGGACGGTCACCCCGAGGTCGCTCCCCGGAACGCGCGCCCAGCCCTTCACGGTGAGGTCTCCCGTCACAGTGGCGCCCTCGGCCGGCATGTCGATCGAGCCCGTCAGCGTCGCCGCCTCCGTGCCGATCGGAATCAGCAGCGAGCCGTCCATCTCCGCCCAGGAGATGAACACCCCCGCGACGGATTTTCCGAGCTGCACACCTGCCACGTTGTCCATCTGGTAGTGAATGCCGGCCCAGATTCTCGAGTCGCCGCCCTCCTTGCCGACGGCCCGGATGAAATCGGCACGCGTCGGGAACAGGTACGCGAGGATCTCGGACCGGCTCGCCGAGAACGTCGAGTGGTTCGAGGGATAGGACGGGAAGTTGGGAACCGCGAAGAGCGGCACGATCGCGGGATCGAGCTGATGTGGCCGCGGGTACCAGTACGCAAACTTCCCGTCCTGGCTTGCGATGAAGGCGTCGTACTGCGTCGAGGCGAGGAGCGCGTACACGCGCGCCGCGCGGGGCGGATTCCGGTCCAGCCCGTCCTCGAACATGAACTTGTCGGCGTACCGGTAGGGCCAGCTGTTGAGGCCTTCCGGACTCTGCCAGTAATAGGCCTTGTAATTGCTCACGAACGTCCGCGGAAAGTTTCGAACCGTCGCCACGTCGGCCAGCACCTCGGGCGTGTCGCACGCCGGCGGCGCCGCCGGTCTGAACTCGCTGGCAGAGGTCAGCAGAAGTGGTCTCCAGGTCCCGCCCGTGACGTTGCCCGGATTCGTGCCGGTCCACTTGCAGGGTCCGGTCGGCACGCTGCCCGTCCAGACGGCATCCGAACCATCCGCTTTCGCCTTCGCGATGACCTGCTCGGCGACTTTCCGGCCGAGCTCGAGTCCGGCCGTGTAGTCGCTGGGGTACTGAAGGCCGGCGAGGACCCGGGACCAACCCGCCTCCTCGGCCATCGCCTGGAAAGACTGTGCCTCCGCGGGCAGGAAATACGCGAGCACGGACGCCGCGGCCTGCGCCGTCGCGGCGTGCTCGGACGGATACGACGGGCTGTTCGGAACCGACAGGGCCGTGGGCAGGCCGCGCCGGACCTCGCTCGGCCGCCGACGGTTGTAGACGTACTTTGATTCCCACGTCGCGATCGTCGCGTCGTACATAGCCTGCGCCAGGTACGTGTAAACGCGGTGCGCGTAAGCGGTCGTCGCCGTTCCGGCGAGGAGGCGCGCGTTGAGCATATCCATCCAGCGATAGGCCGGGGCCCCGGCGTCCCAGAACTCGATTCGCTGAAGGGTCTGCGCATCGTTGCGGCCGACGAGGCTTCCGAGAGCGTTCAGTTCGGCTTGGGTCTCCGCGAATCCCGGAGGCGCGGGGGCGCGAAAGTCCTTGCCGGAGGAAATGACCCACGTGCGCCAGGTGCCGGCTGTCGGCTCGATCTGGGCGCGATCGCGTCCCCCGCCGTCCGCGTGGGCGCGTGACGCGATGCAGGCGACGATGAGCGACATGCCGATGCCGGTCGCAAGATGTGATCGAGTCTTCATAACTGCCGTCCTTTCACTTTCGCGTGTGGATTAACCGCCGTTCCTGAGACTCCGTCGCATTCCCGTGGCTCTCAAAATGGGTTCGCCTCCTCGAGATGTCTCAGGAGTGCGATAAGCTCTCGCTACCTTTTCGCTAAGGGTTCGCGGATGCGGCTGACGATCGGTCGTTGCCTCTTCGATTCGGGAGCCCGGGAGGTTTCTCGGGACGGTCGGCCCGTGGCGATTTCTCCGAAAGCCTTTCAGCTCCTGGACCTCCTCATCGGCAGGCGCCCCAACGCCGTCTCGAAGGAGCAGCTTCACGAGGTCCTCTGGCCGGACACGTTCGTTTCCGACGCGAACCTGCCGAACCTCGTCGCGGAGCTGCGTGCGAGCCTCGGCGACGAGGCCCGAAATCCCCGCGTGATCCGGACGGTGCCGCGGTTCGGCTACGCGTTCTGCGGCGAAGCGGTGCCGGTGCCGAGCGAGCCGGGCCGCCCAGCCGGATTCAAGCTGACCTGGAGCGGCCGCGCGATCGCGCTTCGGGAAGGAGAGAACATCCTGGGCAGAGAGCCCGACGCCGCGGTCTGGCTCGACGTGGGCAGCGTGTCGCGCCGCCATGCGCGCATCGTCGTGTCGGGAGATTCGGCGACGCTGGAGGACCTCGGCAGCAAGAACGGAACGTTCCGGAAGGGTAAGGCGGTCACACGGCCGGCCGCCCTTGCCGACGGCGATCGCTTACGCATCGGAACCGTGGAGATGACCTTACGGTACTACGCTGGGGCCGTCTCGACGCAGGGGGTGCGAAGCCGGTGAGCGGACCACACGCCGCTGCGGGCCGCGACCTGACGGGGTCCCGACTCGGCCACTACGAGATTCGCGCGCGCCTCGGCGCAGGCGGCATGGGAGACGTCTACAGAGCGCAGGATTCGCGGCTCGAGAGGGAGGTCGCGCTGAAGGTCCTGCCGGAAGACTTCTTCGATGACAAGGACAGGAGAAGGCGCTTCGAGCAGGAAGCGAAACTGCTCGCCGCGCTCAGCCACCCGAACGTCGCGGCCGTCTATTCGTTCGAAGAGGTTCCCGGCTTCACCGGTTCCCCTGCCCGGCACCTTCTCGCGATGGAGCTCGTCGAGGGAAAGACGCTGCGCGAGCTTCTCGCCGCGGGTCCGCTTCCTCCGAAGACCCTTCTCGACCTCTCCTGCCAGGTCTCGACGGGCCTGGCGCAGGCGCACGAGGCGGGGATCGTCCATCGGGACCTCAAGCCCGAGAACATCATGGTCTCGAAGGACGGCTTCGTGAAGATCCTCGACTTTGGTCTGGCGAAGAGGCTGCCCTTCGAACGGGGCGCTCCGGTCTCCGGCGCGACGGTGACCGCCCTGACGGAAGCCGGGCACGTCGTCGGGACCGCGGGTTACATGTCGCCCGAACAGGCCGGGGGCGGCGCCGTGGACTTTCGCTCGGACCAGTTCTCGTTCGGATCGATCCTGTACGAGATGGTCGCGGGCGTGAGAGCGTTTCAAAAAAAGACCGCCGTCGAAACGCTTTCGGCGATTCTGAACGAAGAGCCGAGACCCGTCGCCGAGATCAACCCGGCCGCGCCCCCGCCTGTGCGCTGGGTCATCGAGCGGTGCCTGGCCAAGGATCCGGCGGGCCGCTACGCCTCCACCCAGGACCTGGCGAGAGAGCTGAGAACCGTTCGCGATCACTTGACGGAAGTGTCTGGCATGTCGGCCCCCGCTTTCGCCGCCGCCGCGCCGCGCCGCCGGATCATCGCGCTCATGGGATTTGCGGCAGCGATTCTTCTCGCGCTCGGCTGGGCGGCCGGGCGACTCCCCCGGGCTGGCGCTGCATGGGAAAACCCCCTGGCGGGAGCCCGCTTCACCCGACTCACGGACTTCGAAGGTTCAGAACTGGACGCGGTGATCTCAGCGGACGGCAAGCTCGTGGCGTTTCTCGCGGACCGTGATGGCCCGTTCGATGTCTGGGTGGGTCAGGTTGGCGGCACGGGATTCGTGAATCTCACGCGTGGGCGCTTTCCATCGCTGTACAACGCCTCCACACGCAACATCGGCTTCACCCCGGATGGCACTCAGGTTTGGGTCCACGTCACCGGCAAAGGCATGACCGAGCACACCATCTGGCTCATCCCCACGCTCGGAGGCGAGGCCCGCCCGTTCCTCACCAATGCGGTTTCCGTCGCCTGGTCACCCGACGGGAAGCGCCTCGTCTACCACGAGCCCACGAAAGGGGATCCGGTCTTCCTGGCTGACGCGACCGGTGGCGGCATCGCCAGGCGGTTCGAGGACAAGCCGGGGCTTCACTGGCACGACCCGGCGTGGGGATCTGACGGACGTTCGCTCTTCTTCTCGCGCGGCCTGCCGCGGGAGGACATGGATCTCTGGCACCTTCCCGTCGCAACGGGCCCGCCCGAGCGGATGACGAAGCACAGTGCGCGGGTGCGTTATCCGGCGCCGCTAAACGCCAGAACGATCGTCTACTGCGCGATCGGCGAAGAGGCTTCGGGTTCCGCCCTTTACGCGCTCGACGTGGAGTCCCGGGTGACGCGACGCATCAGCTCCGGACTCGAGGAGTACCTTTCGATCGCCGTTAGCGCGGACGGCATGCGTCTCGTCGCCGCAGTGGCAAATCCGGATCGGAATCTCTGGACCGTTCCGGTAACCGAGGGGGTCGTCGAGGAGGCGAGCGCCACACGTGTTTCCCTGTCCGCGGTGCGGGCGATCCGTCCGCGGTGGGACCACGATTCTCTGCTCTTCCTTTCGTACAAGGGCGGCTCGGATCGCCTGTTCAGGAGCAGCGGCCGGGAGGTCTCGGAACTTTGGAATCCGGTCGGAGGTTCGATAAGCGGGGCGCCCGCCGTTTCCCCCGATGGCGCAAGTATCTGTTTTCCGGTTCGACGGGCCGGCCGCACTCAGCTTCAGATCATTGCCGCGGACGGCACGAACCCGCGAATCCTCGGAGCGTCTCTCGAGCTCCATGACGGCGCGACCTGGTCGGCCGACTCGAAGTCGATTGCGGTCTCCGCGACGGACGAGACGGGCTTCGGGCTCTTCAAGGTGCCCGTGGACGGGGGAGCCGTGCAGCGCCTCGTCACGGGAATCGTCTGGAATCTGGTCTGGTCGCCGGACGGCCGCTTCATCGTCTATTCGGAATCGATTGCCGGGCCGCTCCGGCGCATTCGCGCCGTGACGGCGGCCGGGACACCACACCCCGTTCCGGAGCTGACCGTTTGGCATGAGGCGGATCGATACCGCTTCCTCGGCGACAGCAGACGTCTCGTCGTCCTGAAGGGACCGTACCGGCACCAGGACTTCTGGCTGGTCGACCTCGAGACGGGAAAGGAGCGTCGACTCACGAACCTCAAGCCGGGATACGAGCCCAACAGCTTCGACATTTCGCCCGACGGTCGCCAGATCGTGTTCGACCGCGTTCGGGAGAACTCCGACATCGTCCTGATCGACCGGGTCCGGCAATGAGGTACCGCGTATGGCTGGCAGTCGGCCGGATGTTCGGCGCCCTCACTTCGGGAAAGCCGAGGTGTCGATCGAGGGAAGGATCCTGAGCGCGTTCTTGTAATAGAACTCCTCGATCGACATCGTCTGGGCGTTTGCGAACCGGGCAAGAAGTAGCGCGGTCAGCGCTCCGGTGCGCAATCTCACGGGTGACTTTCCTCCGACGCCGCGAGCGCGTCGACCACGCGCTCGAGCTTCATCCCGCGACTCCCCTTGACGAGGACGGTGTCGCCCGGCTGAAGGATTGGGCGAAGCCAGGCGAGGAGCGGCTCGATCTCGGTGAAGTGGGCCGAGGGATGAGAGGAAGAAGAAGAGAATTCCTTGAAAGTAAGAGAGGAACGCGGCCCGAAGAATGCCGCCAGCTCGACGGATTCCGCGGCCTTCCGTCCCAGCTTTCGATGCTCTTCCTCTTCGGAGGCTCCGAGCTCGAGCATGTCGCCCAGCACCGCGATCGCGCGGGCGGACCCGGGCACGCTCAGGCTCGCGAGGGTCGTGAGCGCAGCCTCCATGGACGCAGGCGAGGCGTTGTAGCAATCGTCGAGGATCGTGATCCCGCCCGCGCCCGCCACCAAGCGGGAGCGGTGCGAATAAGGCTTCGCAGCGGCAAGCCCGCGGGAGATTTCCTCGAATGTATAAGAGAGCGCGAGAGCCGTGGCCGCCGCGGCTGCCGCATTCATGGCGTTGTGCTCCCCCACGAACCCCAGCCTGACGGTGACCTTGCGGAGCTGTAGGTCGCCGCCGAGACGTCCACGCCCCGGATGGCCGTCCCACTCTTCCCCTTCCAAGCAGATTTCCTGCCCTTGAATTCCGAGAGGCGTTACCCGCACAAGACGGACGTCCGCAACGGCGCTCTTGCCAAAGAAGATCTTCTTCACGCCGCTCGCCACCCGCTCCGCCTGCGTCAGGCAGCGCGCGTCGTCCGCGTTCACGACCGCGACGGAGCCCGGAAGGAGGCCGCGGTAGAGCTCGCCCTCGGCTTCCGCGACGCCGTCGAGGTCCTTCAGGAACTCGAGGTGCTCGGCCGCCACGAGCGTCAGGACACCGGCGTCCGGGCGGGCCATCGCGGTGATCCGCTGGAGCTCGCCCGGCGTCGACATGCCGAGCTCCACGACCGCGGCCTTATGCTCGCTTCGGAGGGAGAGAAGCGTCAGCGGGACTCCGATCTCGTTGTTGAAGTTACCTTCCGTCGCGAGCGCGGGACCGCGCGTCCTGAGGATCGCCGCGACCATCTCCTTCGTGGTGGTCTTGCCGGCCGATCCGCCGACCGCCGCGACGGGAATCGAGAACCGGCTTCGGTGGAAAGCCGCGAGAGCCCCGAGCGCCCGGAGCGTGTCGTCGACCTCGAAGAGCGGAAGTCCCCAAACGCGCGGCGTTCCCTTCCTCACGACCGCCGCGACCGCGCCTTTGGCGGCCGCCTCGCCGAGAAACGCGTGCCCGTCGAACCGGTCGCCCTTCAGCGCGACGTAGAGCGCGCCCGGAAGCAGCGTGCGCGTGTCGATCGAAACGGACGAAAACGCAGGTGGAAAAGCGTCGGCCCGGGAAGCAGCCGTCGCGCGCGCGACGTCCTCCGCCGTGAAGACTCCCTCAGTCGAGGCCGTAGCGCGTCTCCTGGAGGATGTAGTCCACGACCGCGGGCAGGCTCTGCGTCTTCTCGTAGACCTCGCGCTGGCGGTCCGCGCCCGTGCGGCGCGCCAGGATCGTGTGGACGTACTCGATCTCCTTCCGCGACCCGAGGTCGTCCAGGACGTCGTCCACGAACGCGAGAAGCTCCCCGAGGAGCGACGCGAACGGAACCTCCTCTTTCTTCCCGAAGTCGATCAGGGGGCCGTCGATGCCGAAGCGCGCCGCGCGTGTCTTGTTCTCGCTGATGAGGGCCCGCGGGTAGAGCCGGAAGGTCAGGTTCCCGTCGTAGAGCTTCCAGAGCTTTACGGTGATCGCCTGGAAAAGCGCCGCCAGGCAGATCGTCTCGTCCACGCGCATCGGGATGTCGCAGATCCGGTACTCGAGGGTCGGGAAGAACGGGTGCGGCCGCACGTCCCACCAGATCTTCTTCGGGTTGTCGATGCAGTTCGTCTTCACGAGCGTCTCGACGTAGCTCATGTAATCGGCCCACGAGAAATACTGGTCCGGAATTCCCGTGCGCGGGAACCGTTCGAACACCTTCGCGCGGAAGCTCTTCCACCCCGTGTCGCGTCCCGACCAGAACGGCGAGTTCGTCGAGAGCGCGAAGACGTGCGGAAGAAAGTACCGAACTGCGTTCTGCAGCGCGATCCGGGTCTCGTCGTGCTCGACGGCGACATGCACGTGGAGCCCGAAGATCAGGTTGCCGCGCGCGACATCCCCGAGGTCGTAGAGGATCCTCTCGTAGCGCGGGTTCTCGGTGATCGGCACTTCCGACCAGTTCGTGAAGGGATGCGTTCCGGCGGCGCCGATCGCGAGGCCCGCCGAGCCCGTGAGCGCCACGAGCTCCCGCCTGAGGTTCGTCACGTCGGCACGCGCCTCGGCGATGTCCTTGCAGATTCCCGTTCCCACCTCGACGACGGACTGGTGGAATTCGCGCTTGATCTTGTCCTTGAGGCGCAGCTCGCCGGCCGCGAAGAGCTCCTGGATGTGGGCCTTGAGCGCGCGCGTCCCGGGATCGATGATCTGGAACTCCTCCTCGATCCCGAGGGTGAACGACGGGCGCGGCGCTCCCACGGCTCAGCCCGCGCGGTCCGCGGCTCTCATTTCGCGATGCCCAGGAGCTTCGGCCAGGTGCCGAGGCTCTCGAAGGGGCGCGGCTGACGAACGCGGTCGAGGAGGAACTCGGCCATCGCGCGGACGATCCAGTCGAAGTTCTCCTGGCCCACGGAGGCGACGTCGGCGTCCGGCGCGCAGTTCATGAAGTCGATCGCATAGGGAACGCCGTCCCTCACGGCGAACTCCACGGTGTTCAGGTCGTAGCCCAGGGCCTCGCACAGGGCAATGGATCCCTCCGTCACGCGCTGGACGATCGCCGCGGGGACGGCCCGGCCCCGCGCCGCCTCGTAGCGCAGGTGGTGCGGCTCCTTCGGGGCGTATCCCATGATGCGCACGCGCTTTCGCCCCACGACGTAGCAGCGATAGTAGTCCGTGAACTCGATCGCCTCCTGCGCCATCATCTCGAGGTCACGGGTCTCTTCGTACGCGGAGAAGAACGCGTCCGGCGTGTCGCACTTGTAGACGTCCTTCCAGCCTCCGCCGTTCGCGGGCTTCAGGAAGATCGGGAACCCGAGGTACGAGAAGACACGGTCCCAGTCCACCATTTCCAGGTTCCGGAAGGACTTCTCGGTCGTGTTCGGCGGGCGGTGCTTGTGCGGGAGGAGGACCGTCTTCGGCACGGCGACGCCGGCCGCGAGCGCGACGACGTTGTCGAAGAACTTGTCGTCCGCCGACCACCAGATCGGGTTGTTCACGACGTCGACGCCGCGCGCGACGGCGCACTTCAGGAACGTCCGGTAGAAGGGAACTTCGTGGCTGATGCGGTCGAGGATGACGGAATCCTCGAAGGACTGCTCCTGCGTCAGATGGGAAATCTTCACGGGGCCGGACTCGATCGCTTCTCCGCTCTTTTTCGCGAGCGTGTTGATCTCGTTCATCAGGGCCCAGGGAAACGTGTCCTCCATGCCGAACAGAATCCCGATCCGCTTGTTCGCCACCTCCGTCACCGATTCCTCCCCGAGCGGCGCTCGCCGCGGGCGCATCCTAACGGAGCGGCGAAGAGAAGCGCAAAGGACTTGGTTAGACTCCCTCGATGAAACGCGAGTACGGATCCTGGAAGAGCGCCGCGCTTTCGAGGCCGATGGAGTTTCTCTGGTTCGGCGACCGCGGGCGGCCCGTCCTCTTCTTCCCGACGTCGATGGGGCGCTTCTATCAGAACGAGGACTTCGGCCTCACGGGGGCGCTCGCCGACAAGGTGGACGCCGGATGGCTGCAGCTCGTCTGCGTCGACTCCGTGGACGCCGAGAGCTGGTACAACAAGACGATCCCCCCCGCCGCGCGCGCGCGTCGCCACGACGCCTACGACCGCTACTTTCGAGACGAGATGCTGCCGTACATCACGGCGCGGACCGGCGGGAACATCGTGACCGTCGGCGCGTCCTTCGGGGCGTACCACGCCGCGAACGTAGCGGCGCGGTATCCCGGCGTCGTCACGAAGGCGATCTGCTTCTCCGGCCTCTACGACGTGTTCCAGTTCCTCGACGGCTACTGGGACCAGACCTGCTACTACCACTCGCCGATGGCCTACATCGCGAACATGGACGAAGCCTGGAAAGAGAAGCTTCGCGAGGTCGAATGGGTCGTCGCGACCGGCGAGAACGATTCGCTCGTGCGCCAGAACCGGGAGTTCGCGGCGCTCCTCGAAAGGCAGGGGCAGCGCGTTCAGGCGGAGTTCTGGCCCGGCGTCTTCGGCCACGACTGGCCGTTCTGGAAAGAGCACATCCGGAGATTCATCTGACTCGTGGCGTTCCGATCGCCTTTTTCGCGAGCCTCGTCTGGATCGGCGCGGCCTCCGTGCAGGCGGCAGGCCTTGAAGCCGCGGACGGTTATTCCTACCCGTATACCGTACGGTCCGACCGTCTGATTGTCGAGCAGGAAGGTTCCGTCGCCGTTTCCGGCCCGAGGCGCCGGATCGAGAGGAGAACGGATGGTGTCGCGATCGTGACGACGTGGCCGGACTCGAGCCGTTGTTTTTCGTTCGACGTCCAGCGCCGGACGTTCTGGGAATGTTCCGAGGCGGCGGCGCCGGCCTCGCCGGGCCCCCTGCCCGAAGTCTCCCGGCTGACGGTGCGCGAGATCCCTCCTCCCGAGGACGCTGCCGGCGGAGCCGCGGGCCTGAAGCGCCGCGCCCGGCTTCTCTCCTGCCGCCTCACGACGCCGCTGCCGGGAGGCGCGAAGAACCCCGCGGCGCGCTTTCTGAAGGCGTACGTCGCGGACCTCAGCGTCGAGCTCGTCGTCTCGGAGGTGGAGGCGCCGGGTCTCGTCGTGCCGTGGCGGCTGCACGCGAATCTCTTCGGGCAGCATCTCGCGCCGGTCGAGGACGCGCTCGCGGCCTTCCTTGCCTCCCGCGAAGGGAGGCCCGTGCGCCTGCGCGTGCGTACGACCCGCACGGCCGAGGGCGGTACCGCCGTTCGCGACGAAGTCGAGGTCGTCTTCGGGGAATTCCGTCCTCTTCCGGCGGACCCGGCGTTCTTCGAGGTGCCGCGGGGCTACCGGCACGAGAAGCCGGTCGTCGGCATTCCCGCGCTCTGACGCAGGGCACTCTCTTTCCGCGTAGCGGCGCGTTGGGAAAGAAAGCCGTGAATCCCTAGGACAGGATCTCCCGGACTTTGCTCGCGAGGATCCCGGGCGTGAACGGCTTCTGAAGAAAGGCATGCCCCGACCCGAGCTGGCCGCTGCGGACCACGCCGTCGTCCGTGTAGCCGGACATGAACAGGACTCGGACGCCCGGTCGCATCTCCTCCACGCGGGACGCGAGCTCCGTTCCCGGCATGTCGGGCATGACGAGATCGGTCAGGAGCAGGTTGATCGGCCCCTCCTCCGCTCGGACTCGTTCCAGTGCGTCCTTCCCGCTGCCCGCGTCGATCACGCGGTAGCCGCGTCCCTCGAGAACCCGTTTCGCGAGAGCGCGGATCGCCGGCTCGTCCTCCACGACCAGGATCGTCCCGGTTCCGGAAATGGAAGGGGAGTCTGCCGCGCGCGGGACGCCTACCTCGGCGGCCTCTTCCAACCTTGGAAGGTACACCTTGAAGATCGTTCCCTTTCCCGGTTCGCTGTACACCCAGATGTTCCCGCCCGACTGCTTGACGATGCCGTACACCGTCGAGAGTCCGAGCCCCGTTCCCCTCCCCTTTTCCTTCGTCGTGTAGAAGGGCTCGAAGATGTGCGCCTGGGTCTCGGCATTCATGCCCGTGCCGGTGTCGCTCACGGCCACCATCACGTAGCGGCCCGGCTGGACCGTGACGTGGCGCTGAGCGTAAAACTCGTCGAGATCGGCGTTGGCCGTTTCGATCGTCAGTCTGCCTCCGTTCGGCATGGCATCGCGGGCGTTGAGGACCAGGTTCATGATCACCTGCTCGAGCTGCCCGTAGTCCGCACGGACCCTTCCCGCAAGCGCATCGAGCTTCGTCGCCAGCTCCAAATCCTCTCCGATCAGGCGCCGCAGCATCTTCTCCAGGTTACGAACCAGCTCGTTGACGTCGAGAACGACCGGCTCGAGCACCTGCTTGCGGCTGAAAGCGAGGAGCTGCTGAGTCAGCGCGGTCGCGCGCTCCGAAGCGCGGATCATTTCATCGAGCTCCTCGCGGCCGGGGTCGCCGGGCGCCAAACGTGAGGACAGAAGGCTTCCGTATCCGAGGATCGCCGTCAGGAGGTTGTTGAAGTCGTGCGCGACGCCGCCCGCGAGCCGCCCGACGGCCTCCATCTTCTGCGAGAGGCGAAGCCGCTCCTCGAGAACCTTCTGCGAAGAAAGGTCCACGATGTGGGCAATGCAGGCTCCTTCCGAGGCCGGCAGCATCGCGACGCCGATCAGGACCGGCACGCGCTTCCCGTCCTTTCGAAGGAGCTCCTTCTCCCAGGAAGACGCGACGCCCGTTCGCTGCAGCTCTTCGACCGCCTTCCTGTCTCGCTCGAGATGCTCAGGCGGGGTCAGCTCGTCCCACTTGATCCTTCCCGCAAGGAGCTCCTCTCGGGTGTACCCCAGCATGTCCAGGTAGGCGTCGTTGGCCTCGAGCGTGCGGCCGGCGAGATCCGCGATCACGATCCCGATCGTGTGCGAATCGAAGAGCCGCCGAAACCGCTCCTCGCTACGCCGCATCCCCTCTTCGGCCTTTCGTCTTCCCCGCCGCTGCGCGGCCTGCGCGAGCTCTCGCCCGACCGCTGGAGCGAGGCGCGTCAGGCTTCCTTTCAGAATGAAGTCCTGCGCGCCCGCCCTCATCCCCTCGACCGCGACATCCTCTCCGACAGTCCCCGAGACGATGATGAAAGGCAGGTCGAGCCCGGACCTCTGGAGCGTCGCGAGAGCGGCCGGCGCGCTGAAAGCCGGCAAGTTGTAGTCGGAGATGACGAAGTCCCAGGACTCCTTTTCGAGCGCGGCCTTCATCGCCTCGGCCGTCTCGACACGCTTCGAGGACACGTCGTAGCCGACGCGCTCGAGCTCGCGCGCCAGGAGGCGCGCGTCGTCTTCCGAGTCCTCGACGATGAGGACCTTGAGCGCTTCCGCCATCAGGCTCCTCTTCGAACGGGAGGCGCCTCGTTGAGAACGAGCCAGTAGAGGCCCATGTGCCGCGCCGCCTCCATGAACTGATTGAAGTCCACGGGCTTGCGCACGTAGCTGTTGGCCCCGAGCGCGTAACTGTTGACCAGGTCCTGCTCCTCCTTCGAGGAGGTCAGAACGACGACCGGCAGCAGCTTCGTCCTTTCGTCGGCGCGCAGCCGCCGCAGGACCTCGAGGCCGTCGATCTTCGGCAGCTTCAAG
This sequence comes from Thermoanaerobaculia bacterium, assembly GCA_963719225.1. Lineage (GTDB taxonomy): Bacteria > Acidobacteriota > Thermoanaerobaculia > UBA5066 > UBA5066 > Fen-183. Next base: position 154,613 of record CAVRAY010000002.1, read on the forward strand.
TCGAGAAGGACCATCGTGGGCATCTCGGCCATGTCCCGTCCCGCATGGCGTCCCGTTCCGAAAAGGTAATCCAGCGCTTCCACGCCGTCGGCCGCCACCACGATCCGGTTGGCGATGTTGTTCTTCCCGAACGCGCGAAGCGTCAGGGCGACGTCGTCCGGATTGTCTTCCACGAGCAGGATCGTCTTTTCTGCCATGTCTCCCCTCTCACAGCGTGAATCGGAAGGTTGCCCCCCCGCCCACCGCGCCTTCCGCCCAGACGCGTCCGCCGTGCCGGCGAACGATCCGCTGCACCGTGGCGAGGCCGATACCCGTGCCTGGGAACTCGGCCTCGGAATGGAGCCTCTGAAAGGCGCCAAAGAGCTTTTCGCCGTAGGCCATGTCGAAGCCAGCGCCGTTGTCGCGGACGTAATAGACCGGTCCGCTGCTCTGCCGTTCGACGCCGAACTCCACACGCGCCTCTGGCCGCTTCGATGTGAACTTGAAGGCGTTGCCCAGCAGGTTCTCCAGGACCTGCTGCAGGAGCGTCTGGTCTCCCTCGACGATGACTCCCTCCTCGATCCGGGTGTCCACGTGCCGGTCCGGCTCTGCGCGCGCCAGCTCGGCCACCACGCGGCGGGCCGTCTCGCTCAGGTCGACCCGCGACCGTTGCAGGCCCGCCCGGGTGACCCGCGAGAGATTGAGCAGGTCGTCGATCAGGCGCGACATCCGGCCGGCGCCCGCCCGAACCCGCACGAGCGCGTCCCGTCCCGAGTCCCCGAGCCTCTCCCCGTGATCCTCGAGAAGGATCTGGCTGAACCCATCGATCGCCCGCAGCGGCGCGCGCAGATCGTGGGAGACGGAGTAGGCGAAGGCTTCCAGCTCCTTGTTGGCCTCTTCCAGCTGCGCGCTGCGTTCGGCCAGGACCTGCTCCGCCCGCTTGCGCTCTTCCTCGACCCGCTTGCGGGCGGTGTTGTCGGTGCCGATCAACAGATAGCCGATGATGGCGTTCTGGGCGTCGCGCAGCGCCGTGACGGACACCACCGCCGGGAACCGGCTGCCATCCTTGCGGAAGTAGGTCAGCTCGTAGATGTCCTCGATCCCACGCGAGGCTTTGAAGACCAGGGCTTCGAACCCAGGCGCAATCGGGGTCTCGAATTCGAGGCTCAAGGCGGTGGCGCGGGCGATCACTTCCTGCGGATCTGAAATCTCGGCCGGCGTGATCTTGTTCATCACCTCCGCGGCCGTGTAGCCGAGCATCCGCTCGGCGCCGACGTTGAAGATCTGGATCACGCCCTTCGCGTCTGTTGCGATGCTCGAGAAATTGGCGCTGTTGAAAATCGCGCTCTGCAGGGCTCCCGTCGTCAGCAGAGCATCTGTGTGTCGAACGTCTGTCGCGACATCAGTCTCAGTGGCAGTACGTTTTTCGACGGGAAGCATGCATTCCCAGTATCGCCCCGTCAGGCCTTTTTCGTCTCCGGCGGATTCGCGCGCAGCGACCTCAGCCGCCTCTCCGCCTGCCCCGCCTTCCGGCGCGCGTCGCTCGCGTCTTCCTTGGGCCCCAGGATGCCGCGGATCGCCGCGAGAGCGCCCCAGCTCTCCGGGCGGAAGGGCGCCAGGCGCGTCGCTTCCTGCGCGGCGGCGAGGGCGTCCTCGAACGCGCCCTGGCGCTCGAGATGCCGTGCGTGCGCGGTCGCCATTTCCCACGAGTCGGAAAAGGCCTTTCGTCCTCTCGCGAGCAGGGCGACCCCTTCGTCGGCACGTCCGGTCCACTCGCGGTACCGCGCGAGCGTCAGGAAATCGACGGGCTCGCAGTGCGCGGCGTCCGCGATGATCTTCTCGAAGAAGCTCATCGCCGCGTCGTCCACGACACGGCGCCCGTCCATCTCGACGCCGAGGACGAAGCCTTCGGCGAAGGCGAGCGCGCGATTTCGCGCGAGCGCCACGCTGTCGGGGAAGACGGCGAGCGAGCGGTTGCACTGCGCGAGACAGGCCGCGTACTCGCGAAGGGAGAGGAGACACTTCGCAAGGAGCTCGGCGGACTCCCGCGCGCGGCGCGTGTCGCGCGCCTCCGAGAGCCCCTCGAGGACGGCGCGTGCCTCCGGCCAGCGCTCGAGGGCCGCGAAGGCTCGCGCGAGCGGAAGTCGCCACGAGGGATCCAGAGGAGCCTGTTCCCGCGCTTCCGAGAGAAGGGCGACGGCCTCGTGCAGGGAGGCGAAGCCCTCGGGAAGGCGTGCCTCGGAGACGTGCGCGGCATGCTCGACGAGCTGCTCGGCGACCGTCGAAAGAGAGCCGGCGTCCCGCGAGACGGCGAGCCGCTGCCGCGCGGTGGCGACCGCGTCCGAAGTGAGCCCCTGGACCTGCTGCGCCTCGAGGAGACATTCGAGGAGCTTCGGGTTGCCTTCATGGGCGGCAAGCCCCGCTCGCGCGGCACGCTCGGCGAGCGCCGTGCGACGGAGAGCGAGGTGCGCCCGTGCCAGGAAGATGAACAGATCGACCGGCTTTTCGACCGCGCCGGAGAGAGCGTCGAGGGCGGTGGCGGCCTCCGCCGGGCGGCCGAGCTCGAGGAGCCCTTGCGCGAACGTGAGCACGGCCGTCTGCTGCAGGGGGTCGTCGGGAAGCTCGCGCACGACAGAGGGCAGGACGACGCGCGAGAGGAGATCGACCGCGCCCTTCCAGTCGCCTTTCCCCGCGAGCCTCTTCGCTTCCTCGACGTCGCGCGCGGCGCCGCGAACGTCGACCGAGGCTCGCCCCTCCACTCCCCGCCCCGTGATGACCGCGCCGCCGGCGACGCGCGCCCGGAGCACGCCGACGTTGCGCGACGACGCCTGATAGCGCATTTTCGGAACGAAAGGCGTCACCGTGATGCCGCGCCGGGCCGCGGCCATCGTGAGGACGTTCACGAAGGCTTTCCAGTCGGAAAACCGGTCGTGACGCTCCCGCTGCAGGCAGCGCATGGTGACGTCCTCGGCTCCGAACGAGGTCTTGCGAAAGAGCCCGCTCGCGATTCGCGGGGGCTCGCCGCGAATTTTTGCCTCGCGGATCTCGTGCCACGTGCCGGAGAACGGAATGCGGCCGGTTTCCCACTCGTACATGAGGCAGCCGAGGCTGTAGATGTCGGACCTCAGGTCGAGCGGGACGCCGCCCAGGAGCTGCTCGGGCGAGGCGTAAGCCGCCGTGCCGAAGATCAGGTGTCCGCCGTCGGGAGTCGACTCCAGCTCGCCGTCGCCGAGAGGCGACGAGATGCCCCAATCGCTGACCGCGGCGCGCCCGAGCTCGTCGAGGAGGATGTTCTCCGGCTTGAGGTCACGGTGCACGATGCGATGCTCGAGGGCGGCCCACTCCAGGGCGCCCGCGATGCGCACGAGCGTCCTGTAGAACAGCTCGGGATCCTTCGAGAGCATCTGCGATCTCAGGCTTCCGCCCGCCATCCACCGCGAGCAGACGACCGGCATCTTCTCGAGCGGAAAGACGCACAGCGCCTCCACGATGCCGTCGCAGACGGAGAGGGTCAGCCAGACCTGGAGCTCGGCCAGAAATCGCTCGAAGTCCTCCTTGCTGTTGCCGCCGCGCGGCAGCGCTTTCAGCGCGAAGCTGGGGCCCGACGGCGTCTGCCTCACGCGCGCGCAAACGCCCATTCCTCCCCGGATGACGTCCATCACCGTGAACACATCCGAGTCGAAGCCCTGCGTCCGCGCGAGGGCGGGCAGGGACAACTCTTCTCCGGGGCGAAAAGGAACCACCTGTCTTCGATTCTCTCACTCCCGCGACGCCGGACCGGTCCAGAACCGGAACGGACCTTTACGCGTACGATGGCGCGCCCCGAATTTCCGAAGAGAGGACTCCATGAGACGTCTCTCGCTCGCGGCGGCCGCCGCACTCGTTCTCCTCGCCGCGCCCGTCGCTCGCTCCCGGGGCGGCGATGCCGAAGAACACGCTTCAAAACCCCTCACGCTCGAGAAGATCTCGGAGCCGTCGCCCGACGGGGCCGGCGCCGGCGGCTTCGTCTGGCGCGACGCGAGCCACGTGACCTGGCTCGTTTCCGAGGGCGCCGGACCGGAGGCCTCCGCGACGCTCTGGGAGTTCGACGCCGCCCGTGGGACGAGGCGGAAGCTCTTCGCGCCGCTCTTCGTGAAGGATCGGGCGGGCAAGGAGCGGAAGCTCTCGCTTCGCGGCGGGAAGTGGAGCCCGAAGGGAGACGCTCTCCTCGTCCCCTTCGACCACGACCTGTGGCTCCTCGTTCCCGGCGGCGAGCCGAGACGTCTCACGAATGATCCCGACGACGAGGAGGCTCCCACGTTCTCTCCGGACGGCTCGCGTCTGGCATACGTGAAGAAGTCCGACCTCTTCACGCTCGAGCGCGCGACCGGGATCGAGACCCGCCTCACGACGACGGGCGGCGAGCACGTCTTCAACGGCAAGCTCGACTGGGTCTACGAGGAGGAGCTCGCGCAGCGGGGCGCCAAGGGCGCGTACACGTGGGCGCCAGACTCCTCCGCGATCGCCTACCTCCGCCTCGACGAGAACCGCGTGCCGGCGTTTCCCGTCGTGGATTTCACGCCCGTGAACGGCAAGGTCCTCCCCCAGCGCTATCCGAAGGCGGGCGACGAAAACGCGATTCCGTCGGTGCACGTCGTCGACCTCACCGGCAGGGAGACCGGCTCTTACGCGCCGGCGCCCGACGACGTCTACGTGGCGCCGGAGCTCTCCTGGACCTCCGACGGCAAGGAGGCCTGCTTCCTCGTCCTGAACCGCGCGCAGACGACGCTCGACGTCTTCCTCCTGCCGCGCATGGGCGGCGTTCCCAGGAGGCTTTTCACCCAGACCGACCCGGCCTGGATCAACGCGATCGAGCCGCCGCGATTCCTCGCCGACGGAACGTTCCTGTTCCGGTCCGAGCGCACGGGCTTCCAGCATCTCGATCGCCATTCGCCGGACGGCACGCTCCTCAACGCCGTCACGAAGGGCGACTGGATGATCGACGGGCCGTGGAGCGTCGACGAGAAGGCGGGGCTCGTCTTTTTCGTCGCGACCGAGAAGGATCCTCGCGAACGCCACGTGTACCGGGTGAAGCTGGACGGGAGCGGCTTCCAGCGCATCACCCAGGAGCGCGGCACACATTCGCTCGTTCCGGCTCCCTCCGGGGGGTCCTTCGTGAGCACGTACTCGAACGTCACGACGTCCCCGAAGACGTTCGTGCGCAGGGCCGACGGTTCCCTCGTGGCCGTCCTCGTCGACGCGCCCGACCGGCTGGCCGGCTACACCCTCGGTTCCATCGAGATGGACTCTTTCCGCGGTTCCGACGGGACGCTCTTCTACACGCGGCTCGTCAAGCCGGTGCCTTTCGATTCCTCGAAGAGGTATCCCGCGATCGTCTTCGTCTACGGCGGTCCGCATGCGCAGCTCGTGCAGGACCGCTGGGGCGCAGTTTCGGGAGCCATCCATTACCTCGCGTCGAAGGGATTCCTCGTGTGGACGATGGACAACCGGGGGTCGTGGGGCCGCGGGCACGCGTTCGAGACGCCGCTGCTCGGAAACATGGGCGCGCAGGAGCTGAAGGACCAGCTCGAGGGCGTCGCCGTTCTCGAAAGAAAGCCGTTCGTCGACGCGGCGCGCCTGGGAATCTGGGGCTGGTCGTACGGCGGCTACCTGACGCTGTACGCCGTCACGCACACGAACGGGACGTTCAAGTGCGCGGTCGCCGGCGCGCCCGTGACGGACTGGAAGCTCTACGACTCGATCTACACCGAGCGCTACATGAGGCGCCCGAAGGACAATCCCGAAGGCTACAAGACCTCCTCGCCGCTCGAAGCCGCGAAGAATCTCTCGACGAAGCTTCTCGTCATCCACGGGACCGCGGACAACAACGTCCACATGCAGAATTCCATCGTCTTTCTGGACGAGCTCATGAAGGCGCGCAAGGACTTCGTCTTCGTGCCCTTGCCGCGCCAGCAGCACGGCCCGCGGCGCGAGGCTCTTCTCTACAGCAACCAGCGCCTCGTCGAGTGGTTCGAGAAGAACCTATGAGAAAGTGACGTGCCGGTTGTTGACGCCTGACGGGTATGACCATAAACTCATGACCATGAGTGAAGTGACGCGCCAGATCCCAGCCGGAATCTTCAAGGCCAAATGCCTCGCACTCCTGGACGAGGTCGCGGAAACAGGCCGTAGCGTCGTCGTCACGAAGCGCGGACGGCCGGTTGCCCGCGTCTCGCCAGTCAAGGCCTCGCCACCCCGCCCCCTCCTGGGCAGCGTTCTCAAGGAGCGCGATCTCCTGACTCCGATCAAGGAGCGCTGGAAAGCCGACCGGTGATCGTCCTCGACACCCATGCCTGGATCTGGTGGATCGCCTCGCCGCGAAAACTCTCCGCACCCGCGCGCCGTGCCATCGAAGAGGCGAAGGAGCTCGTGGTCAGCGCCATATCCCTTTGGGAGGTCGCGATGCTGGTCGCGAAATCGCGCCTCGTGCTCGACCGCGACGTCGGCCTCTGGATGAGGCAGGCTCTCGCGGCGCCCCGGATCCAACTCGTGCCACTTTCCCCGGAGATCGCCGTTCGTTCAACGGCTCTCGGCCGCGACTTCCAGGGTGATCCCGCCGATCGGCTCATCGTCGCGACGGCGCTCGAGCTCGACGCAGCTCTTATCACGAAGGATGATCGGATTCGTTCCTGGAAGAGGATCGTGACGATCTGGTGACGACGAGGCCGACCCTGAGCGGCTCTCCTCCCACGTCCTCGAACCAGCCTTCGAACTCGCGGACGAGATCGAGCTCGAGAAAGTACGTGCCGGCGGAGCCGGGAGCCGGACGTCCATGTCGATCCACTCCCCGGGCCGGACCCTTCCGGAGAGCGCGCCGCGGTATCTCCGGTAATCCCATTCCAGGACGTTCTCGGCTTCGTCCAGGAGGTGAACGCCCAGGAGCACCGCGCCGCGCTCTTCCTCCCGGCCCGCGGAGGCTTCCCACGCCGCCGTGCCCACGTTCCAGACACGAATCGCGAGAAGAACCTCGCCCGCTTCGGAAACCGATACGACGCTCTCCCGGGCGACGAACCGCGCCCGATAGCTTCCGGCGCGGGCATCGTGGGACGCGTCCCCGGCCTGCGTGCACACGAAGAGATTTCTTTCGACGGAGATCGGGACGTGCCGGACGTCGCTGAATCCGACCGAAGAGAGGAGCGCCGCGAGACTTGCCGCCGAAGGCAGGAACCAGTTGTAGACCGCCTCGGCCGCATCGGGCTCGTTCTCGATGTAGAAGGCCGGAACGAGCCTCCGCACGAGCCCGCCGACGGAACGCGTCTGGGCGCTGCCCGTCCACTCCTCCACGCCCGCGATCCCGAAGCAGACCCCGAGCACCTTCGGCAGCGTCATACGGTCGGAGGGGACGAAAAAGTGCGCGAGAGCGAGGCCGAACGCCGGGATCGTGGCCTGAAGCACGGCCGCGAGGCCGGACGACGTGCGCTGCTCGCCCCAGAAGACGAGGCCGTAGTTCACGGAGGACGCACCAGACGACGACGGCGAGCGGCACGCTCCGAGGTTAGGGCAGAGAGCGCGATGCGCCCGCCCCGGATCGACCAAGGGGGTCCGGACCGATTCGGCTCAGTCGGCCGGGAAGCTCGCGATCGCGGACCCCGAAGCCCCCGTCTTCAGCTCCTCGACGAAGACCGAGTAGTTCTTCGCGGCGGTCGGCCAATCGATCGGCGCCGTGTAGATCCACACGTCCCCGTGAAGCGTCGATTTTTCGAGCGGCTTCTGGTCGTGATGGACGAACGGAACCGTCTTCGGCTCCCACACGGCGACCGTGACGCGCATCTCGCCCGAGCCGATCTTCTCGAGAACGTGCGGCAGATCCCCGAGCTTCACGCGCACTTCCAGGCGCCCCGAGCGCCTCTTTTTGCTCTTCTTCGAGTCGGCCGTGTCGATCTTCAAGGCGATCGGCAGGTCTCCCCCGGAGCCCCGGGCGAGAAGCGCGTCGAGCGCCCGTGTGCCCGCGACCTCAGCGGGCGTACCGGCCGACACGACGCGCGCGGTCCGCACGACGACGTCCTTCGACCGCGACCTGACCTTCAGGCGGTGCACCTTGCCGTCCGGCGGCCGGTCGACCTGGTACGTGAAGACCCAAAGGTCCGAGAGGCGGTCCAGGGCGCTCTCGATCTTGCCGACGTTCGAGATGACCTCGCCGCCGGTCACGTCCGCATACGTTTCCATCGGATCCATCGGATGCTCGAGGGCGACCCGCCCGATGACCATCTGGCCAGGCCTCGTGTACCGCGTCCCGGGCGTGTAGCCGCCCACGGTGTCGGCGCTGCTCATGCTCTGGGCGGAGGCCGAGGTGTAGCCCCGGAGGGAGAACGGCATCACGATCCAGCCCCGCGCCGCGAGGAGCGCCGAGATCGTGTCGACCATCGGCGACGTGGACGTGGGCAGGAGCTGGCCGAGGAACGCCGAGGGGGTGATCTCCACGAATCCTCCCGGGCCGACCGCGGCTGTTTCGCGCGCGAAGTCCTCGCGCTGGCTCTCGCCGTAGAAATCCGCCGCCAGGTCGAAGCCGTCGCTCACGAGATAGAGGACGCCGGGCGCGCCCTGGCGCGTGTTCGCCCAGCCGGCGAGGCGGCCGAGCGTCGTCCTCAGGAGGAGCTTCTCCTCGTCCATCAAGAGCGCATTCCCGAAATTCGGCGTGCCCCCCGCTCCCTGAGCGGCCTGGGTTCTCAGGCGGACGACCATGTCGCGGCCGACGACGCCGACGGAGAGCCGCTCGAGCGCGTCCTGAGCCGTGGGGATGTCGTCCGTCGCGGCGAGAAAGACCTTGGGCTGGGGATCGGCGACGACGATCTCCACGGGTCCGAGCTTCAGGAACCGGTCGATACGTCCCTTCAGGCTGCGCACCGTGACGAGCACCGAATCGCGCTTGAGAAAGGCCGTGTCGAAGTAGAAGACCTGCGGCAGGCGCTTGAGCGGCGTTGCCGCGGGCTGCGCCGGCGCCGCCGCCGCGCGCGCCGCCTCTTCGAGCTTCTCCGGCGGCGGAACGTGCCTCGCTCCGGCGTGGTCGAAGACCGGATCGATTCCGAGGAGCGTCGTGGCGAGACCGTCCTCGAAGACCTCGAAGTCCGAGGGGACGGGCTGGACGCGGAGCGCCTTCCCCGACTTGTCCGTGAGGACCACCTTCACGGTCCGGACGAGAACGCTCTCCTTCGCGGTCACGCGCGGAGCGGGAGTCTCCTGGGCGGCGGCCGTCGCGGCCAGGAGAACGAGAGCAAATGCGGATCCAACGGGCCTCATCGGCCACCTCCAGGGGACGTTTCCTCCCCACCTCTGCAAGCGCGCTGCCGCGCGGGCGCGGAGAGCGCGGAGATCCGGGTCAGACGGGCTTCGGCGTCACGGTGAGCGCGAGCGACGCTTTCACCGCCTTGGAGACGATGCAGTACTTCTCGGCGAGCGAGAGAGTTTTCTCGACGTCCGCCCGCCGCGATTCCCAGAGCGCCGCCGGCACGTGCGCAGCAAGGTCGATCTTCGTGACGCGGAAGCCCCCCGCCGGGTCCTTGTCGAGCTCGCACGAGCCGTCGAGGGCCGGTTTCTCGATCGGGACCTGGAGCTTCGCGAGAAAAATCGCCCACGTCTGGATGAAGCACGCCGAGACGGCCGCGAGGAGCAGCTCCTCGGGATTCGGCGCCCCGTTCTCTCCGCCGAGGGACCTGGCGCCGGCGTGCGCGATGTTCAGGCTGCTGTCTTCAGTCGCAAGCGTCCCCCGCTTCCCGGAAGGATCCCAGGTTGCGGCGATCGTGAAAACCTGTTCGGACATGAAGTGCTCTCTTTCTTCTCAGCTCCGGATCACGAGGAGCCGGGGCTCCGTGTACTCCTCCATCGCGTAGGCCGGTCCTTCGCGCCCGGAGCCCGATTCCTTCACGCCGCCGTACGGCATGCGGTCCGCGCGCCAGGTCGGGACGTCGTTCGCGAGGACCGCCCCCACCTCGAGGACGTCGAAAGCGCGCTGGATGCGCGCGAGGTCCCGCGTGAAGACGCCCGCCTGCAGCCCGTACCTCGAGTCGTTCACGCGCCGGAGCGCCTCCTCGAAGTCGTCGTACGCGTTGAGCGTGACGACGGGGGCAAAGACCTCCTGCGCCTCGACCTTCATCGAGGGCGTCGTGTTCGCGAGGATCACGGGCGAGAGACAGTCTCCGACGCGCGTCCCTCCACGGAGCGACGTGGCGCCGGCCGCCACGGCCTCGGCGATCCAGGCCTCGACGCGCGCGGCCTCCGAGGGCGCGATCATGGGACCGACGTCCGTCCTTTCGTCGAGAGGGTCGCCCACGACGAGCGACGCCGTCGCGGCGAGCAGCTTCTCGCGGAAGGCCTCGAGAGCGGGCCGGTGGACGAGCGCGCGCTGGACCGAGATACAGGACTGGCCCGCGTACGAGAACGCGCCCGACGCCGTGCGCCGCGCCGCGTCGTCGAGGTCCGCGTCCGAATGGACGACGACGGCGGCGTTTCCGCCCAGCTCGAGGGCGACGCGTTTTTTCGGCACGAGGGATTTCAGGCGCCAGCCGACGGCGCCCGAGCCCGTGAAGGAGACGACGGGGAGGCGTGGATCCAGAACGAGCGATTCGGCCGCGGCGCCCGAGATCGGGAGGATGGCGTACGCGTCCTTGGGCCAGCCGGCTTCGAGCACGATCTCCCGCAGGTGGAGCGCCGAGAGCGGCGTCTTGGAGGCGGGCTTCTGGACGACCGGAGCGCCTACGGCGATCGCCGGCGCGACTTTGTGCGACGTGAGGTTCAGCGGGAAGTTGAAGGGAGTGATGGCGAGGACGGGTCCCAGCGGCACGCGCTTCACGACCCCCCAGCGGCCGAGAGAAGCCGCGTTCACGTCGAGCGGCAGCATCTCCCCTTTTTGGGCCTCGAGCGCCGCGGCCGTCGCCGAGAACGTCGCGACCGCGCGTTCGGCTTCGGTCCGCGCGGCTTTCATCGGCTTGCCGGCCTCGGCCGCGATCGTCCGCGCCAGCTCGTCCCGGCGCCGCTCGAGCTCGGACGCGACCTTTCTCAGGATCGCGACGCGCGTGAAGGTCGGAATCACGCGGGTCTTCTCGAAGACCGAGACGGAGGCGCGGACGGCGGCTTCGATGTCTCCGGCGGAGGGCGACGGGATCCGCGCGAGCTCCGCCCCGCCGAACGGGGAAGTGACGACGAGCTCTTCGACGGTCATTCCTTTTCCTCCTTGAGAGCGTCCGGATTCCAGCCCTTTGGAGCCGTCCACGCCCGCGCCGAGAAGAGCGCGGAGAGGGCGCGCCCGACCAGCGGGCTTCTCGTCCGGGCCCAGAAAGCGTCCACGACGCGCGCCACCTCGGCCGGAGCGGAGGCCGGCGCCGCGAGACGCGCGAGCGAGAGCAGTCCGGCGGGCGCTTCGCTTCTGACTCTCTCCCAGGGCTCCCCGAGCGCGGCTTCCTCCGCGGGCGAAAGCGGCGTCACGCCGGAGAGGGAAAGCCGTCCGGAGACGACGGCGAAGAGGAGCGGCAGGTCGCGAAGGACGGGAACGGCCGTCTCGAACTTGAACGTCGTGAACGGCGCGCGGGAACCGTCCCGCGCGTTTCCGAGAAGCGTGACGGGACGCGTCGCATGGCCCGCGTTCGCGATGGCGCTCCAGACGGCGGCCACGGGCCAGAGCGGAAGGGAGAGGGCGAGAGCGACGAGCCCGAGTCCCCGGCTCGACGCCGAGGACGGCTTCTTCGGGGCGGAAGGCAGCCGATCCGTCAAGAAGCTCGTCGTGTCCGAAGCCGCATCCACGACGAGGTTGCCCGAGACGAGGACCCTCTCGAGGGCGACGCCGGGCGGAATCGCCGTGCGCGGCAGGACGCTCACCGCCGAAAGCCGCGCGCCGGAAAGGACGACGGCTTCCTCGGCCACCGTGGTTCCTTCGAGGAGCGCCGCGGACCCCTCGACGGTCGCGCGTTCCGAGATCGCGGGAGCGGCGCCCGCGGCCGTGCGGTCGGCCTTGTCGTACGACGCGGCGTCGGCGAGAAGGATCGGCCCCTCCGAGAGCGCGAGAGCCGCGAAATCAGGATCCTTCACCCACTCCGCCGAGCCAGGCTCTCTCGGAAAATCCTTTTTCTTGAGCGCTCCGGGCAGGAGCCGCCAGAGTCCCGCGGGGCGGCCGCCGAGGAGCCCCGCGACCACGGGGCCGCGCACGTCGTCCACCCTGGCGAGGAACTCGCCGATGAGGGCGTGGGCACCGACGTCGCCGCGCACGACGACCGTCTCGCCGTCGAGCCGCGGCTCGAGACGCCGCAGCACGTCGCCGGGAGTCTCGTCGTCCTCGCGTCGCACGATCTCGAGCGCGATGCCCCACCGGATGCCCTTGCCGAAGCGGCGCTCGATCTCCCCCGCCCGCGGGCCGACGACGAGGAGAGCCGACCGCCGCCCGGCGCGGACGAGCGCCTCGAGCGCGTGCTCGAGCGCGGGGATCCCGCCGAGCGGCAGGAGCGCGGGGACGGTGCGCCCGCCGAGAGCGCCGAAAGAGGAGCCGTCGCGGTCGGCGAAGAGGACAGTCGTCATCGGGAGGGGATTATGGGACGAAGACGGCGAGGCCGGTGACGCGGCCGGCGCGGGCGTTCACGTCGGCCGTGATCTCGCGCGTGTGCTCCTTGAGCCACGCTCTGACGTCGGGAGGAGGAACGCTCTCGTTCGTCCGGTAGGCCCAGCAGCGCACGCGGCCGGCGCGCGCCTCGTCCTCGATCGCGGAGACCGAAGTCACGCCGTCCCAGGAGAGGCCCGTCTTGAAGAGGCGAAACTCCAGCCCTTCGGGCTCGGCCGCCCGAAACGACGGAACCGCGGGCGGCAGGGGCGCCAGAGCGGGAGCGATCTGATCCGCGAGCTCGCGCGCACCCGTCCTGTGCGTGAGGAGATCATGACGAATCTGGCGCGCGGCCTCGATCCCTCCCCATGCGAGGAGGGCGACGAGGACGCCCCTCGTGAGGCGGCCCGCGAAAGGCGAGGTCCTGTTCTTCACCGCGAGCAACAGCCACGTCCCTCCCAGCCCCGTGAACGCGGCGAGGGCCGGCATCACGGGGATCGACGAGAGCCGGTACCGACCCGCCACCGCGACGAGGATGAGGAGCTCCACGACGTAGGCTCCCCAGAGGACGCCGTGCGCGAGACGGCGATCGCCTCCCGTCGCTCCCGACGCGATCTCCGACTCCCCCACGGGACGCCCGAGGAAGACGACCCCGAGGACCGCCAGCGGCAGGAAGAAGAAGAGCGACCGCACGAGCGTGAGGACGTCGACGCCGAATGCCGTCGGGAGCACCGCCGCGCGCGACGCGGCCTCGGACGCGCCGAACGCGGTCGCGAGCTCGAAACCGAAGGACGCGCGCCGGAAGAGAAATACGGCCAGGAGATGCGAGAAACCCACGAGTACGAAGGCGGAGGCGAGGAACGCGAGCGCGCGCTTCGTCCGTCCCAGCCCGAACAGGCGGGGCCGCGCGCCGAGTGCGAGAAGGAGCGGGATGAGGTAGAGGCCGACGGCGTAGCCCTTCGCGAGGAAGCCGAGGCCGAAGAAGGCGCCCGCGATCGCGCCCTCGAAGGGGATGTCCTCCTCGAAGGCCCTGAGGCCGAAGATGATGCCGGCGAGGCCGAGCATCACGAGCGTGGGCTCCACGGTCGCGGCTCGCGACGCGGCCACGAGCGGAGGAAACAGCGCCGCGAACGCGCCCGCGAGATGTCCGGCCGGCTGGCCCCAGCCGCGCCGGATCACGCGCTCGAGGAGGAGCGCGCCCAGAAGACCGAGGATCGCCGACGGCAGCCTCACCGTCCATTCCTCCGGCCCGAAGACGCGCAGCATCACGGAGAGGACCCACGGAAAGAGGATCGGCGTCCCTCCGGGTGGTCCCAGAGGAGTCTCCGAGAGACCGAGGAGCTGCCCCGTTCCGCCCACGACGAGGTTCTGCGCGCCGATGGCCCAGCGGCCCTCGTCGGCGCCGAAGAGGTCCGGCTGGCCGAGCAGCACGAGCCTCAGCAGGGCGCCGGCCGCGAGCGCGGCCGCGAAGAGGATCCGCCCGGACGCTTCCGGATCGTCTGAAGATGGCCCGGACGTCACGGCCGGGGAGTATACGGAGGCGCCGGGCACGAGGTCTCGGGTTCATACTGAGGAGACGATGACGGCCCCGGAAGAGCCTCGCCTCAGCGTCACGCTCATCGCCCGCGACGAGGAAGACCGCCTCCCGGAAGCTCTCGCCTCGGTGGCCTTCGCCCACGAGCGCATCGTCGTCGTGGACGCCGCGTCGACCGATCGCACCGAGAAGGTCGCCCGCCAGTCGGGCGCCCGCGTCCTCGTGCGGCCGTTCGACGGCTTCGGCCGGCAGAAGAACGCGGCGGCCGCGCTCGCGACGAACCGCTGGATCCTCTCGATCGACGCCGACGAGATCGTCACGCCGAAGCTCGCCCTCGAGATCCGCTCCGCTCTCGCCGCGGCCGCTTCGGATCCGTCTCCGCCCGCCGCCTACCGCGTGCCCATCCGGCTCGAGTTCCTCGGACGCGAGCTTCTCTTCGGGCGCGACACGGTCGTGAGGCCCGCCCGTCTCTACGACCGGATGCGGGCCCGATTCTCCGACGATCCGATTCACGAAAAGATCCTCGCCACGGGTCCGGTCGAATCGCTCGACGAGACCGTCCTTCACCGCTCCTACCGCGACCTCGCCCACTATCTCGAGAAGCTCGACCGTTACACGACGCTGGCGGCCGAGGCGAAGTGGGCCGCCGGGAAGGGGGGCGGCGGCTTCCTGCCCGCGCGCGTCCTCTGGGAGTTCTTCGACCGTGCTTTCCTGCGTCTCGGCTTCCTCGACGGCTCGGCCGGGCTCACGTTCGCGGCCCTCTCGTCCACGAACACCCTGCTGAAATATCTCAAGCTGCGCGAGCTCGAGCGGGCCATCGCGCTCGGCGAGCGCCTGCCTCCGGAGGACGCGCGGATCGAGGACACCGCGACGATCCGGATCCGCGCGCTCCTCAGGGCACGCTGACGGCGACAGCGGCGTGAGCGGCGCTCTCCTCGCGGCTGGCCTGGGCGCGGCGGGGCTGGGCTTCTCCCTCCGCTACACCTGGTGGCGAAAGAAGCGCCCGGGGACGCCGATTCTGATGTACCACCAGGTCGGAAACCACCGCTCCGGCTCGCCGCTGAACAGGTGGCGCGTGACGGAAGAGGACTTCGCCTGGCAGCTCGACGCTCTCCTGCGCCGCAGCACCCGGGGGATCTCGCTCCGGGAGCTTCTCGAGGCGCCTTCCTCCGCCGGCCGGCGGGCCGTCCTCACGTTCGACGACGGCTACCGTGGGATCGTGACGCGCGCGCTGCCCGCCCTCCTCGCGCGCGGATTCAAAGCGACGGTCTTCGTGGTCTCGGACAAGCTCGGCGGGACGAACGACTGGGACAGAGAGACCCAGGGAGAGGAGCTCCTCTCGGCGGACGAGATCCGCGAGCTTCACGCGAAAGGCCTCGAGATCGGCTCTCACGGCGCCACGCATCGTGCCCTCACCCGGCTCTCCGACGGCGAGCTTTCCCGGGAGATCGAAGGGAGCCGCGAGACGCTCGAACGCCTCGTCGGCGCCCCGGTCACGTCCTTCTGCTATCCCTTCGGCGACTTCGACGACCGCGTCGTCGAGGCCGTGCGGAAGGCGGGATATCGCGCGGCCACCGTCATCCGCGGCGGCATTTCGATAGATCTGTCCGATCCCTTCCGGCTGAAACGCATCGCCGTGCGCGGCACGAACACGCGCCTCGACTTCACGCTCGCGCTCACGCGCGGGAGGTCGAGGCTGTAGGCTGCGGCGAAGCCTCGCGCGTCATAGCATCCGCGCACTTTCGAGCCATGCCAGGACGCCGACCGTTCTTCCGCGCCGGGGACCTGAACGCGTTCTTCGCGCTCATGTTCGACAACGTGGCGAATCTCGTCATCCTCGCGACGATCCTGATCGGCGCCTTCCATTTTCCCCGGGAGATCGTGCTCGAGCGCATGGTGCCGGGCACCGCGATCGGCGTCCTCCTCGGGGATCTCGTCTACGCATACCTCGCGCGCCGGCTCGCGCACCGAACCGGCCGCGACGACGTGACCGCGATGCCGCTGGGACTCAACGCCCCGAGCGTCTTCGGAATGTCCTTCGCCGTCCTCGGGCCGGCCTATCTCGCGACGGGCGACGCGGTCCTCTCCTGGAAGATGGGCATGGCCGTGACGGTTCTCGTCGGCCTCTTCAAGACAGGCCTTTCGTTCTTCGGCAACGCCGTCCGCTCCGTCCTTCCGCGGGCGGCCCTGCTCGGCTCGATCGGCGGAGCGGGGATCGCGCTCATCGGGCTCCTTCCGCTCCTCAAGGTCTTCGCCGATCCGATCGTGGGCTTCGTCGGGCTCGGCGTCATCCTTGTCACGCTCTTCGGCCGGGTGCGGCTGCCGGGAGGCCTGCCGGGAGCGTTCATCTCGGTGATCGCCGCCGTCGCCGTCTCGTGGGCGCTCACCGCCGCCGGCTTTCACAGTCCGCTCCTCGCGCCGGTCGTCCACGCGCCCGCGCCGCTCCACCTCTCCGTCCCCTGGCCGAGCCTCGCGTTCCTGGGCGGGCTGTCTCTCGCATGGGTGTACCTCCCGATCGCGCTCCCGTTCGCGCTCTCGACGATCGTCGGCGGAATCGACAACACGGAGAGCGCGGCCGCCGCGGGCGACGAGTACGACACGCGCGCAATCCTCGCGACCGAGGGACTCTGCACGGTGGCGGCCGGGCTCTGCGGCGGCGTCGTCGAGTCGACGCCGTACATCGGGCACCCGGCCTACAAGAAGATGGGAGCGGGAGCGGGCTATGCCGTCGCGACCGGGCTCTTCGTCGGGCTCGGCGGAATCCTCGGATATCTGCCGCTCCTCGTCGACTGGATCCCCGCCGCCGCCGTCGCGCCGATCCTGATCTACATCGGCATCGAGGTTCTGGCGCAGGCGTTCACGGCGACTCCGTCGCGCCACGCGGCCGCCGCCGCGATCGCCACGCTGCCGTCTCTCGCATTCGTCGCAGCGCTCCAAGCGCGCGCGCTGCTGCCCCCGGGCGCCGCCTCACCCGGCGGCGAGACCGGCGAGACGCTGCGCGCGTTGACGCTGTTGGGAAACGGCTTCGTCATCACCGCGGTGATCTGGGGCGCCGCGACCGCGGATCTCGTCGACCGCCGCTTCTTCCGGAGCGCGCTCGCTTTCTTCGCCGGATCTCTGCTCTGCCTCTTCGGCGTGATCCATTCCTCGACGCCGACCGGCACTCTCTTCTGGCCGTGGCGCGCCGGGTCCGACGTCCCTTACCACTTCGCCGCGGCTTATTCCGCCCTCGCCCTCATCGTCCTGTTCGCGGCGCGCGGCCGGGAGGAAGACCGCGTGACTTCCTGAGTCACCGCCCCCTCACACGTTCGCGCTCCAGGCGATCGCGCGCTGCCGAAGCGCCTCGCGCGTCGCGACGTCCGGAAGCCCGAGGAGAACCGGCACGATCGGCAGGTCGCCCGGATCCCAGTCGAGGAGCGCGGCCACGGCCGGCGCGAGGCGCTCGGCGAGCGGCCAGCTCTTCGCCGACTTCCGCGCGAGGCGGGCCGTGGCGGCCGCGTCCGCCGCGACGTCCTCGTCCTCGCCGAAGAGCTCGGACACGGCCGCGCCGCTTCGGCGGCGCGCGAGCGCGATCGCGTACTCCGTCCAGTTCGGCAGCGGCACGCCGAGCCGCTCCTCCTCGAAGAGCCGCAGGATCTCCATGAAGCGGTCTCCCGCACGGGCCACCTGCCGTCGCGCGTCGGGCGCGTCCGCCCCTTCGGGCTCGGAGAGCGCGAGAGCGGCCGCGTGATGCCGCTCCACGAGATCGCGGAAGCGCGTCCAGCTCATCTGCACGTGGAGGCCCGTCCGGCGCGGGCCTTCGGGCCCGGTGGCCCCGAGAGCGCGCATCGCTTCGTCCCGCGGCAGCGCGCCCGGCGTCCAGTGTCCGGCCGAAAGGAGCACGACGGCGCCGAGGGCGAGGTCGGCCGCCCGGACGGACCGGAGAGCCTCGCGTGCGCCGGCGCCCGAGACGGAGCGATCGACGAGGCGCTCGGCTTCGAGGAGGCGCGCGCCCGTCTTGGCGAGAACGCGCACGCCTTCGGCGCGGTCGGGACCTCCGCGAAACACCTCGTCGTAGGGTGGAAGGAGACCGGGCGGGCCGTCCACGACCCGTCGGGCCGCGACGAGCTCCATGTTCCAGAACGTCGGCGGCAGAAAGCGCAGGCCCCGCCGCGCGACCGCCGACACGGACGCCTCCACGCGGCGGCTCTTCGCCGTCTCGGCGGCCGCCCGCGCGAGGTGCCGGGAGAGCGCCGGCACCTCCCTCACGGGCGCATCGAGCACGGCGAGAAGCTCGAAGGGATCGGCGGGACGCCCCGTCCCGTCGCGGGCGACAACCGTCGCGCCTTCGCCGAGCCCGAGCGCGCCGCCGAGCGCCGCGCCCGCCCAGGCATCGCCGGCGGCGTCGGCCAGGGCCGAGACGAGAGCGCGCACCACGTCGGCCGCCCGCGCTTCGGCGCCGGCGTCCCGCGCCCGCGTCAGGGGCCGGAGAGCTTCGCCCGTGTCGGTCGCCACGACGTTCGGAGAGAATAGCCGAATGCCACCCCGCTCCGTCCTGCGCGCCACCCTCGAATACGACGGCGGGCGCTACCGCGGCTGGCAGGCCCAGGTGAACGCCCGGACGGTTCAGGGCGAGCTCGTGCGCGCCTGCCGCGAAGCGCTCGGCCAGGACGTGAAGGTCAACGGCGCCGGTCGCACGGACGCCGGCGTCCACGCGTTCGCGCAGGTCGCCTCGCTGCACGGAGCGAGCGTCAAGAGCGCCGATCTCGGGGTGCTTCGCCAGGACCTCAACGACCTTCTCCCGCCCGACATCCACGTGCTGCGCCTCGACGCCGCGCCGTCCTCGTTCCACGCGCGCCATTCCGCCGGCGAGCGCATCTACCGGTACCGGATCTCGCGGCGTCGGACCGCGTTCGGCAAGCGATACGTCTACTGGGTGAAGGACCGCCTCGACGCCTCTCTCATGCAGGCGGCCGCGGACCTCTTCGTGGGCCGGCACGATTTCGGAAGCTTTTGCGAAAACGCCGAGGGCCACGACTCGACGCTCGTGGAAGTCGCGTTCGCGCGCGTGGAGACGCCCCGCGAGGCGCCGGACCTCATCCTCTTCCGGATCGGCGCGTCCCACTTCCTCTGGAAGATGGTGCGCCGTCTCGCGGGGACGCTGCTCGAGGCCGGGCGCGGACACCTCGGCGTCGCGGACGTCCGCGCGCTCCTCGCGGAGCGCTCGGGCAAGCCGGCCGGGTGGACGGCCCCGCCTTCGGGCCTCTTCCTGGAATCCGTCACGTACGCGGGCGACCCGCCTCCGCCTCCGATCGACCCCTTCCGGCCCGGGTTTTGAGGGAATAATCGAGAGAAGAGAAAGAGTTAGAGGGGAAGAGAAAGAAGAGGATCTTCTTAGAAAAGGGAAGAGAGGAAGAAACCACTTGCGATTCCGAAATCTCATCGCGGCCGTCGCCGTCTCACTTGCCGCTCCGCCGGCCGCCCGGGCCGTGGCCCAGCCCTCTTCCCCTTCTCAGCAGCCCCCGGCGCCCGCGAAGGCGGGCGCTCCTTCCGGCGTCCACATTCCGTTCCTCGAGGGAAAGCCCTTCGCCGAAGTCCGGAGACGCGCGAAGGCGGAAGCCAAGCCGGTCATGCTCGACGTCGTCGCGGCGTGGTGCGGCCCGTGCAAGGTCATGGATCAGACGACCTTCTCCGACCCGGCCGTCGTGGCCTGGTCGAAGAAGAACGTCGTTCCCGCGCGCGTCGACGCGGAGAAGGGCGAAGGGCGCCGCATCGCGGCGCGCTATCAGTCCTTTTCGTACCCCACCGTGCTTTTCCTGGACGCGGACGGAAACGAGATCGATCGCCTCGTCGGCGCCTTCGGGCCGGCCGATTTCCAGCGCGCGTCGGAGGCCATCCTCGCCGGCAAGACTCCGGTCCTCCAGGGGCTCGCGAAGCTCAAGGCGTCCTGGAACCCCGACGAGGCGCTCTCGATCGCGAGCGCGCTCACGGCGCGGCGCGATCTCCCGCGACTCAGGCCCCTCGTCCTTCGGATCGTGAGCGACGAAGGCGACCTGAGCCGGCCGGAAATCCTCCAGCTCTTCCTGCAGCTCGTGGCCGTCGAGACCCTGCAGGGCGACCAATACGCCGAGACGGCCGATCTCATCGCGACCTTTCTTCCAAAGCTCGGCTCGGATCCGCGGCGCGCCTTCCTCGCGGCCGCGCTCGTGGCCGGCCTCGGGAGGCGGGGCGACGTGACGTCGGCGCGCGCAGTGGCCCAGGAGACGCTCAACGCGCTCGGCGAGTCCTCGCCATTCGTGGTCGACGTCGTCGCGGCGCTCGGCGTTGCCGAGCGGCAGGCCGGCAACGGGCCGCAGGCGCTCGCCGCGTTTCAGCGCGCCGCATCGCTCGCCGAGAAGAACGGCGCCGCCGGAGGGACGCGCGTCGAGAGGCAGCTCGACCTCGCCGAAGCGCTCGCGTCGAGCGGAAAGCTGGACGAGGCGAAGAAGGCCTACCTCGGCGCGATCGCGGTCGGGCAGCTCGACACGCAGCTCTCCACCCGGGCAGCGCGCGCCGCGCTCGCGGCGAAGGACTTCCCCGAAGCCCTCAAGCAGGCGCGCCGCGCCGTCGAGCTCTCGAACGGCGAGGACGCGGCCGCGCAGGCCGCGCTCGCGGCGGCGCTGAGCGCGACCGGCGACCGTGCGGGCGCTGCGGCGGCCCTGAAAAAGGCCTCGGAGATCGACCCTCGCAACGTCGAGTACCGCGCGACGACGCCCGGGCCCGCAAAGAAGAAGTCCGCAAAGGCTTCCTGAAAGGCGCCCGCGCGCGCATGCGATCGCCCGTGGGCATCCTGCTTTCCCCCGTGGGCCTCGTCCCCGCGACCGCGTCCGTGGAGGCCTTCCACGCGGCGGTCCGGGAGGCCGCCGGGCCCGAGGGGTCGGTCGAGATCTTCACGCACGAGGGCGATCCGCGCGAGCCGGCACGCCTCTCGGCTCTCTTCGCGACGCGGGGCGGGCCCGGGGCGAGGGGCACTCTCCTCTTCCTTCACGGCAAGGGAGGGTGCGGCGCCGAATGGACGACCGATTCCATTCGGGCGCTGGGCCTCGGCTTCAACGTCCTCGTGCCCGAGCTTCGGGGGCATCCGCCCTCGACCGGCACGCGCATCACGTACGGCCTCCTGGAGACGGGCGACCTGATTCGCCTCCTGGACTGCGCCGGGACGCGCTTCGGCATCGCGAGGAGTCGCGTGGGAATCGACGGCTGCTCGATGGGCGCCGTTCTCGCGGTCCACCTCGCGGCCGCTTCCCCGCCCGCGGCCCTGTGGCTGCAGGCGCCGTTCGACGACATGGTCGCGATGGCAGCGCACTACCTTCATCGCGCCACCGCTCTTCCCGCCTTCCTCTTCGCGGTCCCCGTGCGCGTTCTCATCTGGAGGATCGCGCGCACCGAGGGGATCGACCTCTCGAAGGTGGATCCGTTGCGCGCCGCGCGGCGCGTGACGTGCCCGACCGTCGTCGTTCACGGCGAGAACGACGGCCTCGTCCCGATCCGGTTTTCGCCGCGCCTGTACGAGGCGCTCGCGGGCGAGAAGTCCTACTGGCGGGTCCCCCGCTGCGGCCACTGCCACCACGCGGACGAGCCCCAGGCCGTGGCGCGCGCCGAGTACGAGAGGCGCTGGACGGAGTTCTTCCTCCCGCGGCTCGGCCCGACGTTACTCGAGCGGTGAAGGGGGTTCGGGGTGAGACCGCGAAGCGGTCTGCGGGCCTAGCTGCGAGAACCCGGCCGCGAACGCCCCGACCGCGGCGAGAAGCCGGACGACGAGCGTGAGAGACGAGAGTCCGTGGAGGCGTCCCCATTCCTGCCTCAGAGGATCCGACTTCGCGACGAGATCGATGGCGCCCATCCGGTCTCTGAGCGACATCATTTCCGGAGTGATGACGTAGAGCGACGCGATCGCGGCGACCGCCGCGATCGCGAGGAGGCGGAGCCCGAGCCCGCGCGCGCGGGGCGACCACGGCCGCTCGCGGTTCCAGAAGACGATGCCGGCGAGCAGGAGGACGACGGCGCCGAGCGACACGGTGTCCAGCCGGTCGAGAAGCGCGCGATTCACGGCGCCTGCGGCGTGCCGGCTCGGAGCGGTCAGAAGCACGGTGCGCGCCCCGAAGGCGCCGAAGAAGGCGAGCATGCCGCACCAGAGCGCGGCGACGAAGAGCCACGTCCCCGCGAGGACCGTCCGGCCGCGAGCCCTCATCCCGCGGCTCTCAGCTCTCTTCCACCCACTCGGGCGTCACGCGGCGGGGAAGAGCTCCCACGGCGTGTCCGCGCTCGAGAAGAAGCCGCACGGCTTCGCGTCCTTTGTCTCCATAGGAGCGCGTCCACTCGTTCACGTACATGGCGACGAAGCGGTCGGCCTTCTCGCGCGGAAGGCCGCGCGCGAACCGCATCGCGTCGGTGAGGGCGTCCTCGCGATGGTCGAGAGCGTAGGTGATGGACCGGCCGAGGGCGCGCGACACGCGGGCGATCAGCTCCGGCCCGAGGTCCCTGCGCACGGCGTTGCCTCCGAGCGGCAGCGGGAGAGAGGTCTCGGCTTTCCAGACGACGCCGAGGTCCGCCACGAGGTGGAAGCCTTCGTCCTTCCACGTGAGCTGGCCCTCGTGAATGACGACGCCGGCGTCCACGTCCCCGCGCGTCACGGCCTCGCCGACCCGGTCGAAGGGCGTGACGACGGGAATCGAGAGAGGAGCGTAAATCGTGAGCGCGAGAGCCGCGGACGTGAGACGACCGGGGATCGCGACACGCCTTCCGGCGAGATCGGAGAGCGTGCGCGGCGCGTCGGCGGCCTCGCGGGCGACCACGCACGGGCCGTACCCGTCGCCGAAAGACGCGCCGTGCGGCAGGAGAAGGTAGCGGTCCGCGAGAAAGGCGTACGCGTGAAAGGACACGGCCGTGATCGCGAGCTCGCCCGAGAGTGCGCGCGTGTTGAGCGTCTCGATGTCGGCGAGCTCGTGCCGATACGAGACGCCTTCGGTGTCGACTGCGTTCTCGCGAAGCCCGTAGAACATGAAGGCGTCATCCGAGTCGGGCGAGTGGGCGAGGACGAGCGTCTCGTTCATGCGATGTCTCCGAATCTCCACGTCACGCGATCGTAGCCCGGATGCGCGACGCCGGTCGTGCGGCGTCGCGAAGGAAGGCGGGTGAAAAAAACTTCGCACGTCAAGAAAAAAATTCTTGATTCGTGCTCGAAACTCTCTACAATTCGTTCAAGAAGAAAAAAGGACGGCGAGGCGATCACGAGTCGCTTCACCGTCCTTACGGAAACCCCGAGCTCTTTTGAAATCGATCGGCGACGAAAATTTTCTGGTTTTTTCGGCAGTCGACAGATTCGGAAAACGCGAGGTCCCCGTCCTTCGAGGGGCGGCCAACCTAGCACGCGGCTTTCGGGACTGTCAATCAAATCTGCCAGGAGGAGGTGACAGACCACATGCCGGCTAAGAAGAAGGCTGCCAAGAAGAGCACCAAGAAGGGGAAAAAGGGTAAGAAGTAAGTACCCACCTTCAAACTGTTCCATTCAAGGTATTTCCGGGATTCGGGGGCTGGACCAGCCCCCTTATTTTTTGCCCGCGCGTTCCCGATCACGCCGCCAGGGCACAGGTTTTCCACAGGCGATTCCAACCCTTATGCACCCCGGTATATAAACTTTTATATACTTGTTTCATGTCCCTTCCGCACGTCCTTCTCGGGCTCCTCGGACGTGGCCCGGCGAGCGGATGGGACCTCGGAACGCGGCTCGCCGCCGAGCCTTCTTTCGGCTGGAGCGCAGACCTCGCGCAGGTCTATCCCGCGCTCCGCCGTCTCCTGCGCGGCGGCTTCGTGGCGCTTCGGAGGCGGCGCTCCTCCAAGGGACCGCCGAGGCGCGAGTACCGTCTCACTGCCGCCGGCCGCCGGGAGTTCCGCGAGTGGCTCGCCGAGCCGCTCGAACTTCCCAAGGCCCACGCCGCGTCGCTCGTGAGGCTCGCGTTCCTCGAGAAGCGCGCCCCCGAGGCACGGCTCGCCTCCCTCCAGCTCTACCGCGGACTTCTCGCCGACGAGCTCGAACGCGCCGCGCCCGGCACCACGGCCGCGCGAAGGAGAAGGCTGGTGCTCCTCGAGGCGGAGCTCGCCTGGGCGGACGGCGAAGCCGCCGCGATCCTGGCCGGGCGTACGCTCTCGAAGGGAATCCGATGACCGCACGCGAGGCGCTCCTCACGCTCGAGAGACTCCGGACCGCCGCGGGCGAAGACGCGGCTCTTCGGAAGAGAGCCTGCCTCGCGGTCCTCGCGCGGCGGTCCCTTCGCGGCGCGCGCCCCGTGGCGCGCCTCCATGAAGCGCTCTGCTACCTCCGCGCCTATCCCGACGACGCCGGGGTCCTCACAGACGTCGTCGGGATGCTCGCGCGCTTTTCACAGCGCCACGACCTTCGCCGCGCCCGCCGCGTGCTCGAAAGCTCCGGGATCGCGGGCACGGCCATCCGCTTTTCCTTCTACGCCGGCACGGCCCGCTGGCTCGCCGCGCGGTGGGGGAACCGCCTCACGGTCGACTGGAAGAAGTTCGCGAACGCGGACGCGCTCGAGGGCGTGTTCCCGCTCATCTCGCTCTTCGCCGAGACTCCGGGACTCGACGAGCTGGACCTCGGCGTCCGCGGCTGGGTGAAGCGCCTGAAGGGGCCTCTCGAGACGGACGCGGTGTTCCTCGTCCGCCGGCTCGCGACGCTCGGACGCGACGCCTTCGAGAACGAGTGGGCCTACGAAGGGCTCGAGCTGCCGCTGGTCCTCGCGCCCGGGAGGGACGGCCCTTCGCGCACCCAGGCCGCGATCCCCGTCCCCGCCGTCAGCTTCCAGACCGCGCCGCTCGACAGCGGCCGGCCGGACGTCGCGCGCGAAGTCGCGGTCCCGCCCCTGCGCGTCGTGCCCGCGCGCGGCGACGAAGCCGGACGCCTCCTGGACCTCGCGCGCGAATCCATGGTCACGAGAGAGCGCGATCTCGACGTCTTCCAGTGGGGCGACCGCCGCGACGTCCGCCTCGCGCACTTTCCGGACGGCCTCACGTTCGTCGTGATCGGCGCGGTGCCCGAGCGGCGTCTCCTCCTCGAGTCCGTCTACGGCTTCCTGACGCTGAAGAACGGCGTCCCCGTCGGCTACGTCCTCGTGAGCGCGCTCTTCGGGTCCTCGGAAATCGCGTACAACGTCTTCGAGACGTTCCGGGGCGGCGAGTCGGGCCGCATCTACGGAAAGGTCCTCGCGTTGACCCGGCACCTCTTCGGCCCGGACGTGTTCACGATCTTCCCGTACCAGCTCGGCGGCTACGGCAACCCGGAGGCGCTCTCTTCCGGCGCGTGGTGGTTCTACCAGAAGCTCGGCTTTCGGCCGAGGGCCCCTCACGTCGTGGCTCTCATGAACGAGGAGCTCGTCCGGATGAAGGCGGACCCGAAGCACCGGTCGTCCCTCGCCACACTGAAGGTCCTCGCCTCCGAGAACCTCTATTTCCACCTCGGGAAAGAGCGCGACGACGCGATCGGTCTCCTCGAGCTGCCGAACGTGGGACTCACCGTCACGGACATGCTGGCGCGGCGCTTCGGCTCGGACCGCGAGCGCGCCGAGGCCGTCCTGACGCTCGAGGCGCGCGATCTCCTCGGCCTCCGGTCCCTGTCGGGCTGGAGCTCGGGCGAGCGGCTCGCCTTCCGGCGCTGGGCTCCCCTCGTCACGATCCTGCCGGGGCTGGCGCGCTGGTCCGCGGCCGAAAAGCGTGGCCTCGCCGCCGTCGTGAGAGCCAAGGGAGGCCGGCGCGAGTCGGACTTCGTGCGCCTCTTCGACCGCCACCGGAAGCTGCGCCGGGCGATCACGTCGCTCGCGCAGGGCGAGCCGACCTGACCGCTCAGCCCGGCGAGAGGTTCGCGTAGCGCGCCACGAACTTCTTGCGGCCCGCACGGTCGAAGTAGACGGTCAGCTTTTCGGCGTCGCCGGAGCCCTCGATCGTCAGGACGACGCCCGGACCGTAGTCCGGATGGCGCACCTTCGAGCCCCGCCGGAAGCCGGAGGCCGTGGGAGGCGGCGGCGTCCGCCGCATGACGGGTCTGACGGGCGTCAGGCTGCGCGCCGGGAAGCGCGAAGAGGGGGATGAAGATTTCCGCCCCACCTCCTGGGATTCGTTTTCGTAGTCGGGAAACAGGGATCCGCCGCGCCCGCCGCCGAAGCCGCGTCCCGGGCCGAAGCCCCGCTCACGCGCGCCGCCTCTCTCTCCACCTTCTAAGAAATCCCCCGTTCCCCCCGTCCTTCCCCTTCCGAAACCAGAAGTCAGATCTTCCCGCTCGAGCACCGCCTCCGGGATCGCCGAAAGAAAAGGCGACGGCTCGCGGCTCATCCACTCGCCACGGACCATCCGACGGAGGACGTAGGAGAGCGTGAGGCGGTCCTTCGCGCGTGTCATGCCGACGTACGCGAGTCGGCGCTCCTCCTCGAACTGGTCGTCGTCGTCGCGCGAGGAGGCGTGGGGAAGAGAGCCCTCTTCGAACCCCGCGAGGAACACCTCGTCGAACTCGAGGCCCTTCGCCGCGTGGAGCGTGATGAGGAGGATGCCCTTCTTCTCGTCGGCTTCGTCCGCATCGGCGCGCAGCGTCACGGCGTCGAGGAACCCCGCGACGGAAGGGTCGTCGCCTTCCCCGCCGAAGGAGGTCGTGCGCTCGTGGTCGCGGGCCGCGGCGAGGAGCTCGTCCAGATTCTCGCGGCGCGCCTCGTCCTGCGGATCCAGGGAGCTCTCGTAGAGCTTCAGGAGGCCCGTTTCCTCGAGCGCAAACGCGACCGCGGCGCCGGCGACGTTCTCCCCCGCCGAGCCGAAGTCGCGCAGCTTCGCGACGAGGTCCCGAAACTCGGCGAGCGCTTTCTTCGCGCGCTCCGTGAGACTTTCGGGGAGCGCGTCGAGGACCTCGAGAAGAGGGACGCCGCGCTCGGACGCCGCGGCCTCGACGGCCTCCAGCGTCGCCGCCCCCACGCCGCGCGCCGGGACGTTCACGACCCTCCGGAAGGACACGTCGTCGGACGGGTTGTTCGCGAGGCGCAGGTACGCGAGCGCGTCCTTGATCTCGGCCCTCTCGTAGAACTTGGTCCCGCCGACGAGGATGTAGGGCATGTTCGAGCGCAGGAGCTCGTCCTCGAACGGCCGGGATTGCGCGTTCGTGCGGAAGAGGACGGCGACCTCGGCCAGAGGTCTCGCGCGGCGCGCGGCCGCGATCCGGGAGACGACCTCGCGCGCCTCGTCGCGCTCCTCGTCGAAGACGGCGAGGCGCACGTTCCCGCCGCCCGACTTCGTCGCCTTGAGCGTCTTGCCGAGGCGGCGGCGGTTCTCGGCGACGACGGCTCCCGCGGCCTTCAGGATCGGCGCCGTCGAACGGTAGTTGCGCTCGAGGCGGACCGTCCTCGCCGTGGGGAACTCGCGCGCGAACTCCAGGATGTTCGACACGTCGGCGCCGCGCCAGCGATAGATCGACTGGTCCTCGTCGCCCACCACGAAGAGGTTCCCGGTCTCGCCGGCGATGAGGCACACGAGCTTCGCCTGGACGCGGTTCGTGTCCTGGTATTCATCCACGAGCAGGTGCCGGATGCTCCGCCGGAGGAGCTCGCGAACGCCGTCGTGCTTCGCGACGAGGCGGGTCGAGAGGACGAGGAGGTCGTCGAAGTCGAGGGCCTTCGACGCGCGCAGGGATCTCTCGTACGCACGCGCGATGTCCGCGAGGCGGGAGCCCAGGAAGTCGCCGAAGCGGCGCGGGAAGTCCTCCGGCTGGATCCCCTCGTTCTTGGCCTGCGAGATGCGCGACTGGATCTGCCGAGGCGTGGCTGACTTCTCGGGCAGCGCGACCTCCTTCATCGCGCGCTTCACGACCGCGAGCTGGTCGTCCGAGTCGAAGACGACGAACCCCTTCGGCACGCCCGCTTCCTCCGGGAAGCGCCGAAGGAGCCGCACCCCCCACGCGTGGAACGTCCCCACGAAAGAGCGCGGCCGCTCGGTGCCCAGGAGCGCGGCGACACGGTCTTTCATCTCGCCCGCGGCCTTGTTCGTGAAGGTGACGGCGACGACCGATTCCTGCGGCACGCCGTGCGCCACGACCCAGGCGAGCCGGCGCGTCAGGACGCGCGTCTTCCCCGATCCCGCGCCCGCGAGGACGAGGAGCGGCCCTTCGCCGTGCGACACGGCGGCGGCCTGTTCGGGATTGAGGCCTTCGAGAAGATCTTCCGGGCGGGCGACCAAGGGGAGCGATGGTAGCGCAGCGCGTGGGCTTAACATGGAAAGGAACGAGGACGTCATGGCGGGCGCGGTACTTCTCCTCTCGGTCCTCGCGGGCACGGCGAAGCCGGCGCCCCCGAAGCCGACGCCCGCCTCGACGCTGGTCCCGGCCGTGCGGGTCCTCCGGACTCCCGCCGACGCGCCGCGCTGGACCGGCAAGCCGATCTCGCTGAACCTCAGCGACGCCGATCTCACCGACGTCCTGCGAAGCTTCGCCGAGCTCAGCGGCCTCAACTTCGTCGTCACTCCCGAGGTCCGCGGCACCGTGACCGTGAGCCTGAAGGACGTCCCGTGGGACCAGGCCCTCGACCTCATCCTCAGGGTCAACGGCTATGGATGCGTGATCGAGGGAAAGGTCGTCCTCATCGGCCCTCCCGCTCGGTTCGCGGACGTGCGCCGCTAGCGCGATTGTACGAAAGGTATTCGCCAAACCGACCATTGCTCTAGGGGGATCTCGATGAGAGCGACCGTTCTTGCCGCCACATCGGGTTTGCTCGCGGTTTCCCTCGGTAGCTCGGCGAACGCGCAGAACCTGCTCGCCAATTCCAGCTTTCACCAGGGCCTATCGGGGTGGACGGTCTACCGTGACGTACCGATCGCCCCGCGACCGGGGACGGCTTTCGGGGGTGTGGATCCGAGTTCGGCCGGCTCGGCTGGAGAAGGGTCGTATTCGGCCGCGATTAACGCGTTCGGCCACGGAGGCAGCGCTGTCGTAGGACTGAGTCAGTGCGTCCCCGTCCGTGGCGATCTCGCCTACGGGTTCGGGGCTCAGGTCCGCGTCGACTCGCTGGAAGGCCTCCTCGTCGGTCTCTTCATCGGGGTCGTGTTCGACCCGACGCCGACCTGCCGTGGATTCATCCGCCCCCCGCTGGGCTCGTCCTCAAGCAGCCTGTCGGGTCCCCTCCCCACGGCCGGCGCTTGGACCCTGGTCGCCGGGGAGGTCATCGCTCCCTCCTGGGCTCGCCTCGGGAGAGGAGCGAGCGCTCCTGGTCAGGGCCGGCGGACTCGTCGCGATCCGCGACGTGCTCGCGACCTTCTTCTCAGGACCGGCCGCGTATGGGGCGGTCCAAATCCTGACGGAGCCAGGCACCGTCGTGGTCAGCGAAACCTCGACGCCCTCCTCGGACGGCACCGTTGGTCAGGCCTTGCCGGCATTTGGATCCGCCGACTTTGCCGGCGCGACACCAAGGACGCTCGCGCCCATCCGCGAGAGCGCGTCCTTCCGCACGAACCTCGTCCTCACGAACGCGGTCGCGTTCCCGGTTATCGCGCACGTCGTGCTCTTCGACGCCGACGGGACCCCGATCGGCACGCGCGACGTCGACCTCCCCCCGCTCGGTATGACGCAGATCAACCACGTCGCCGTCGCACTCGGGGCTCCGACGCTCGATCTCGGCCGGATCGCCGTCTCGACGCCCACGCCCGGCGGCCTCGTCGCGGCGTACGCCTCCGTCATCGACAACCTCTCGAACGACCCGCGCACGATCCTGCCACGCTGACGCGCCCGCCGCGCGGTGCGGCATGATGTCGCGCCGATGCCGTTCGTCCTCGCCCTCGACCAGGGCACGACCAGCTCGCGCGCGCTCGTCTTCGACGAGCGCGGCGCCGTGCGCGGGATGGCCCAGCAGGAGCTCCGGCAGATCTATCCCGAGCCCGGATGGGTCGAGCACGACCCGACGGAGATCTGGGCGACGCAGTCGGGCGTGATGCACGAGGCGCTCGCGAAGGCGGGCCTCACGGGCCGCGACGTGGCGGCGATCGGCATCACGAACCAGCGCGAGACGACGCTCCTCTGGGAGCGCGCGACCTCCCGTCCCCTCGCGAACGCGATCGTCTGGCAGGACCGGAGGACCGCGGCCGACTGCGACGCGCTCCGCGCGGCCGGCCACGAGGCGACGTTCGCCGCGAAGACGGGCCTCGTCCTCGACCCTTATTTCTCCGGCACGAAGCTGAAGTGGCTCCTCGACCACGTGCCTCTCGCGCGGGCGCGCGCCGCGCGGGGCGAGCTCGCTTTCGGCACGGTCGACTCGTGGCTCGTCTGGAAGCTCACGAACGGAGCCGTGCACGTGACCGACGCCTCGAATGCGAGCCGGACGCTCCTCTACGACATCCATGCCGGAACCTGGGACGACGAGCTCCTGGCCCTTCTCGACATCCCCAAGGAGGTGCTGCCGCGCGTCGTGCCTTCTTCGGGTGTCGTCGCGACGGCGGCTCTCGGCGGCGTGAAAGTCCCGATCGCGGGGATCGCCGGCGATCAGCAGGCGGCCCTCTTCGGACAGTCCTGCGACCGGCCGGGCCTCGCGAAGAACACGTACGGGACGGGCTGTTTCCTCCTCCTCAACACGGGAGCGCAGGCCGTCGCCTCGAAGAACCGCCTGCTCACGACCGTCGCGTGGGACCTCGGCAGGGGCCGCACGTTCGCCCTCGAGGGGAGCGTCTTCATCGGCGGCGCCGCCGTGCAGTGGTTGAGGGACGGGCTGAAGCTCATCCCCAGAACCGCCGACGTCGAGGCGCTCGCCGCGAGCGAGAAAGACAACGGCGGCGTCTTCATGGTGCCGGCCTTCGCGGGACTCGGCGCGCCGCACTGGGATGCCTACGCGCGAGGCGCCGTCTTCGGGCTCACGCGTGGCTCGACGGCCGGCCATCTCGCGCGCGCGGTCCTCGAGTCGATCGCCTTCCAGAGCGCCGACGTCCTCCTCGCGATGGAGAAGGACGCGGGCCTCGCGCTCACGGAGCTCCGCGTCGACGGCGGCGCCACCGAAAACAATCTTCTGATGCAGTTCCAGTCCGATCTCCTCGGCGTCCCCGTCGTGAGGCCCGAGGTCCTCGAGACGACCGCCCTCGGCGCCGCGTATCTCGCCGGGCTCGCCGTCGGCACCTGGAAGGACACGGACGAGATCCGCGCGAACTGGAGAGTCGCCCGCCGCTTCGAGCCGACGATGGCGCGCGCTCGTGCCGCGGAGCTGCGCGCGGGATGGGAGAAGGCCGTCAGCCGCGCGAAAGCCTGGGCCTGAACCTCATTCCACGGTGACCGACTTCGCGAGGTTGCGGGGCTGGTCCACGTCACAGCCGCGGCGGCGGGCGACGTGGTACGCGAGGAGCTGGAGGGGCACGACGGACACGATCGGCTGAAGCGCCGGATGGATCTTCGGCATCGTCAGGAGGGCGTCGGCGAACGTGGACACGTCCGCGTCCCCCGGGTTGACGAATGCGATGACGATGCCGTCCCGCGCCTTCGCTTCCCTCAGGTTCGAGGCGATCTTCTCGTAGAGCGCGTCGTCGGGCGCGAGGCCGACGACGGGAAGAGCGTCGTCGATGAGGGCGATCGGGCCGTGCTTCATCTCGCCCCCGGGATAGCCCTCCGCGTGAAGGTACGAGATCTCCTTCAGCTTGAGCGCCCCTTCCAGGGCGATCGGGTAATGCGCGCCGCGCCCGAGGAAAAGGACGTCCCGCGCCTTTTCGAGACGGCGGGCGACCTTCTCGATCTCGCTCTCGAGGGCGAGCGCCTCGTGGAGAACGCCGGGGAGTCGGGCCAGGCCAGCGAGAAATGCCCCGTCGACCGGGACCTCCTCGGTCGTGCGCGCGCCTTTCACGTAGTGCGCAAAGAGGGCGAGCGCGACGAGCTGCGTCGTGAAAGCCTTCGTAGACGCGACGCCGATCTCCGGTCCCGCGTGCGTCGCGATCACTCCGTCCACCAGTCGCGCGATCGCCGAGCCCGGCACGTTCACGAGGCCGACCGTGCGCGCTCCCAGGCGCCGGGCCTCCTTGAGCGCCGCCACGGTGTCCGCCGTCTCGCCGGACTGCGAGATGCCGAGGACGAGGGTCTTCTGGTCCACGAGCGGCGAGCGGTAACGGAACTCGGAAGCGTAATCGACGTCGGCGGGAATACGGGCGATTTCCTCCAGCAGGAACTTTCCGACGAGGCCCGCGTGCCAGCTCGTCCCGCAGGCCACGATCTGCACGCGGTCGATCTGCGCGAGGAGCGCGCGCGAAACGCCCATCTCCGCTTCGTTGAAGAGGCCGGTCTCCAAAGAGAGCTTGTTGCCGATCGTCTCGACGACGACCGTGGGCTGCTCGGCGATCTCCTTGGCCATGTAGTGCGGGTAGCCGCCCTTCTCGGCCGAGACGGCGTCCCACGGGACGCGCTGGGTGAGCCGCTCGTGCGGCGTCCCGTCGAACCCTGTCACGGTCACGCTGGATGCGGTCACGCGCGCGAGGTCCCCGTCCTCGAGGAAGATCAGGTCGCGCGTGTACGCGAGCAGCGCGGTCGCGTCCGAGGCGACGAAATTCTCGCCCGTTCCGAGCCCGAGGACGATCGGCGGCCCCCATTTGAGGGCATAGAGGACGCCCGGCTCGTCCGCCGAGAAGAGGACGAGCGCGAACATGCCCTTGAAGGAAGCCGCCGTCTTCCGGACGATCTCGCCGAAAGGGGTCGTCGGGTCGGCCTTCTGCGCCGCCCCGAGCGCCTGAGCGACGACCTCGGTGTCGGTCTCCGAAAGGAACCGAACGCCCTCCTTCTGGAGCCGCTGTTTCAAGGGCAGGAAATTCTCGATGATCCCGTTGTGAATGACGACGACGCGGCCGGAAGCGTCGCGATGCGGGTGCGCGTTCTCCTCGGAGGGGCGGCCGTGCGTGGCCCAGCGCGTGTGCCCGACGCCGAACCGGCCGGGCGGCGGATCCTGCGCGATCTTGTCCGTGAGGTTGCCGAGCTTGCCCTCGCTACGGGCGACGCGCACGACGCCGTCGTTCCCGAGGACCGCGATGCCCGCCGAGTCGTAGCCTCGGTACTCGAGGCGCTTCAGGCCGTCGAGGAGAACCGGCGTCGCGTCGCGGCTCCCGACGTACCCGACGATGCCGCACACCTCAGGTCTTCTTCCCGCCGCTCTTCTTCTCGCGGTACCGCGCCCCGCCCTCGGGCACGTTCTTCTGCGGCACGCGGGAGAGGGCGAGCGCGTCCTTCTCGACGTCCACCGTCACGGTCGTGCCCGCGGCGACGATCGCGCCGTCGCCGATCGTGACCGGAGCGACGAGCTGCACGTCCGAGCCGACGAAGACGTCCTTGCCGATCGTCGTGCGGTTCTTCGCGAAGCCGTCGTAGTTGCAGGTGATCACGCCCGCGCCCACGTTCGTGCGCTCGCCGATCTCCGTGTCGCCGAGATACGTCAGGTGGTTCGCCTTGACGCCTTTTCTCAGCACGGCTTTCTTCGTCTCCACGAAGTTCCCGACGTGAACACCCTCGGCGAGGTCCGTCCCTTCGCGCAGGCGTGCGAACGGTCCCACGACGGCGCCGTCGCCGACGGCGGCCGATTCGATCACGCAGTACGGCCTCACCGTCACGTTCTTCCCGAAGACCGAGTCCTTGACGACCGTCCCCTGGCCGATCACGGTGCCGGTGCCGACGCGCGTCTTCCCGAGGAGCGTCACGAACGGCTCGAGCTCCGTGTCGGGTTCGAGGACGACGGTATCGTCGAGCGTTACGGTCTCGGGCCGCAGGATCGTCGTCCCGGTGCGCATCGCCTCGGATGCCTTGCGGTCCCGGAGGATCCGCTCGACGGTCGCGAGGTCCTCGCGAGAGTTGACACCGAGAGCGGAGGAGGGGTCGCCGGAGACGGTGACCACCTTTCGCTTCGCCTTCAGCGCGAGGGAAAGGACGTCCGTGAGATAGAACTCGGATTGAAGATTCTTAGAAGTGAGAAGAGGGAGGGATTTGTCCAGGAACGCTCGATCAAACACATAGGTCCCGGTGTTGATCTCCGCGATCTTCTTCTCATTCGCAGAAGAATCCTTCTCCTCTCTTATCCGAAGAAATCTCTTCTTCCTGTCCCGCACGATCCGCCCATAGCCCGTGGGGTTCGCGAGCGTGGCCGTCAGGACGGCGACGGCCGCCTTCTTGTCCTCGTTCAGCGCGTCGACGAGGCTCTTCACCGCGTCGGCCGTCAGGAGCGGGACGTCGCCCGAGAGGACGACGACCGTCTTCGCCTTCCCGAAGGCGCCGGCCGCAGCCGCGACCCGGACGGCATCGCCCGTTCCCCGCGGCGGATCCTGGATGGCGATCCGGACGCCCGCGTGCTTCGCCTTCAGATGCGCGACGACCGTCACATTACCCTTCGAAGAGTCTTCCTTCGGAATGATCGCCACCACCGCTGCGGCCTCGCCCGCGACGGAGACAGCGGTGTCGAGCGCGCGGTCGAGAAGCGATCGGCCCGCGGCCTCGTGCAGGACCTTCGGCCGTTCGGAGCTCATCCTCACGCCGCGGCCCGCAGCGAGGAGGACGACGACGGTCACGCTCCTCCCGCGACGAGCTCCGCGAATCCCTGGGTTCCCCGGAGAGCGGCGAGGTCGGCCTCGAGTCGCGCCTGGATCCGGTTCTGATCGTCCGCCGCGATGGCCTTCCTCAGGCTCAGAAGGGCCTGCTCCACCTCGCCCTGGAGCGCGAGGCAGCAGGCCGTGAGGTAGTGCACGCGGCCGTCGCCGTCACGTCGGCCCGGATTCCGGCGGAGCAGCTCGAGCGCCCTGTCG
Organism: Thermoanaerobaculia bacterium; assembly: GCA_963719225.1. Classification (GTDB taxonomy): domain Bacteria; phylum Acidobacteriota; class Thermoanaerobaculia; order UBA5066; family UBA5066; genus Fen-183. Next base: position 189,475 of record CAVRAY010000002.1, read on the forward strand.
ACGTTTCCGCGATTCTTCTCGAACACGGCGGCGTGGTAGAGCTCCTCCGGCTCGGCGGCCGTGGGACCCTTCGACCTCCGCCCGCTGCGGCACGCGCCCAGGTACATGCGCGCGCGGTCGAGAAATTCCTTTTCATCGGGATGCTTTTCAATCAGATCCTCGAAGCGACGCGCGGCCTCGTCGAAATGCCTCTTGTGAAAAAGCTCGATGGCCTTCTCGTATTCCTTGCGCGCCGCCGAGGATTCCTTCACGGCCTCCTTGAGGGAAACCGGTGCCTTTCGGGACCGGTCCGGCTCGGGACCGGCGAGCTTCATCTGCCGGATCTTCTTTTCCAGGTCCTCGAGCGGCAGCCCGAGCTCCTTGGAAAGAGTCTGCAAATCCATTCGGCCGAAATTCGCTTTCAGCCAGCGGGCGTCGTCGTCGGTCCACTTCCTGAGCATCATTTTGGACGGGCCTCCCGCTGGACTCCGATCTCGAGGGGTGTTCGGAGCAAACGGCGAATTCTCTTCACCTCTCTGCTCCGCGTCAAGGAGGCCTCCAAACGGGGTCCCAAATCGCGGTAGCCTGAGGGCGTGTACGAAGCTCCGATCTTCTGCACGCAATGCGCCGCCCGGCTCGAGGAACAGGCGCTGGGCCCTTCCGCCAAGAAGGTCCCGGTCTGCGTCAAATGCGGCGCCGTGCACTGGATCGACCCCAAGATCGCGGCCGGCATCCTCATCGTGCGAGAGGACCGCGTCCTTCTCGTCAAGCGCGCGATCGAGCCTGGGCTCGGCCGGTGGACGTTTCCCGGGGGACACGTGGACCGCGGCGAGACGCTCGAGGAGGCCGCTCTGCGCGAAACGCTCGAAGAATGCGGCGCGACGGCCGACCTCGGAGACCTCTTGGGAGCCTTCTCGTATCCCGGAAGGCCCGTCGTCATCGTGGTTTACCGGGGCTCGCTCGCCGTCGGCAGCCGCGAGCCGCACGCGGGCGACGAGACGCTGGAGGTGGGCTGGTTCACCGCGGAGGAGGCGGCCGGCCTGCCGCTCGCGTTTCGATCCGTGGCCGACGCGCTCTCGCGGCTCTTCGGCCGGACGTATGCGGTGTGAGCGCGCTCACGCCGGGGAACAAGCGGAGCGTCTCGAATCATCCATGGGGCGCGGTCGTCCCGTAGGACAATCGCCGGAGATGAACCAGATGCGCCGCAGCATTCGCTTCCTCGTGCCGCTCTTCACGCTCGTCCTCTTCGCGTTCTTCGCGAGGGCGGACGAGCCCATCGTCGCGACGGCTCCCGCGCCGGCGGGGCTCGCGAAAGCCGCTTTCGCGGGCGGCTGCTTCTGGTGCATGCAGAGGCCGTACGACGACCTTCCGGGCGTCGTCTCGGCCACCGTGGGATACACGGGCGGCGAGAAGGCGAATCCCACGTACCACGAGGTCTCCGCCGGCGGCACGGGACACTTCGAGGCCATCGAGATCGTTTACGACCCGAAGAGGGTCACGTACGAGAAACTCCTCGACGTCTTCTGGCACAACGTCGACCCGACGAACGCGAACGGCCAGTTCTGCGACAACGGCGCGCAGTACCGCACCGCGATCTTCGTCGCCGACGACGCGCAGCGGAAGGCGGCCGAGGCCAGCAAGAAGGCCCTCGAGGCCTCCGGCGTCCTGAAGCGTCCCATCGTCACCGAGATCCTGAAGGCGGGAACGTTCTGGAAGGCCGAGGGCTACCACCAGAGCTACTACAAGAAGAACCCGATCCGCTACAGCTTCTATCGCTCGGGCTGCGGGCGGGATGCGCGCCTGAAGCAGCTCTGGGGCGACGCCGCCCCGAAACACTGAGCCCCTATCGTGAAATGCGACTGAGTACGTATGTCCGGAAGACTTTGTCGTGCCAGGCTTGTTTCTCGCCGTCCCAGATGACCCAGAGGAAACCAAGGTAGAAAATCGGTGCCGAGATAAGCGCGGCGAAAAGGTTACGGCCGAATGCGCGCCAGAAACCGATTGGGCCGCCCTCAGTGCCGACGACCTTCAAACCGACGACCTTGCGACCCCAGGACTGGCCCGTAGCGCCGACCAAGTACGTGAAGTTCCAGAGGACCCACGCCCACGCAAAAATGTCAGCGGCGCCGGGTGCCCTCTGTTTATCGAAGAAGCTGCCTTGATGGTCCAGGATCGAGCGATCGACAACAAAGTAAACCGCGAAGGCGAGAGCGGTGAGGATCGCGCCATCGCATATGTCCGCGAAAAGACGATCCCAGAACCCCGCAAGATCCCAGTCGGCAGGGATTGCCGAGGGCGCCGTAGCTGAAGGATGGGCCGAAGGTGGCCGAGGCTGATACCGCCCGAAAATGATGCCGCAAGCAAGACATTCGTCCCGACCGTCGGGTTGGTCCGCGCCGCACTTCGGGCATTTCACGCTGGGCCTCTCTCGGTGACGAAGGTTGGAGAACGCGCCGCTTCGGCGCCGCCTACGAACGAACCGCCAAGTTTCTGACAGAGCTCACCGAGTCTTCCTGAGCAACGCCGAAAGGATGTTCAGGGGGTGGTTCAGGAACAGGAGGAGCCGGCCGCTCGGGCTTGTCGGCTCCCGGAAGACGCCGCATTGCCTGAGCACGGTCGCACGGTCGTAGTAGATCCTCTCTCCCGCGAGCTTCCCCTCGTCGTCGAAGGTGTACACGCCGCAGAGCGGGAACTCGATGCGCCGGCCGGTGGCCGGGAGATCACGCCACGTGCCGCCGTGCGTGCCGCGAATCAGGCACTCGACGATGACCGCTTCACCCGTCGCGTGCTCCTTCCGGATCTCGATCTGAAGATCCGGAAGGGCCCGGAAAAGGTCCTGGTAGAAGGACCGGACCGCATCCGGCCCGACGTGGTGCTCGTCCCAGGGCTCGTCCCGCTCTTCGGTCATGAGCTCAACTTCCGCTCTCGGATTTCCCGGGCAGCTGCGTCCTCGAGAAGACCGCCTTGGCGAGCTTCACCGGCACCGAGCGCGGCACGAGGCGGCCCGACGCGATCCACAGCCGGTCGAGAGGATGCGTCACGACGAAAGCCTTCTTTTTTCGTAGCGCCGAAAGACCGACCTTCGCGACCGCCTCCGGCGCCATCTCCGGAAACGGCGTCGCTTCGGCTCCCCGCATGCCCGCGACGGCATGAAAGTTGGTCTTCGTGTAGCCCGGGCAGAGACACGTCACGGTCACGCCGTCCTTCTTCGCCTCCTCGTGCAGGGCGTGCGTGAAGGACAGGACGAAGGCCTTGCTCGCGGCGTACGCGGCGAAGTAGGGCATCGGCAGGAACGCGGCCGTCGACGCGAGGTTGAGAATGGCGCCGCCACGACGCGCGCGCATCTTGACGAGGAAGCGGTGCGTGAGCTCCGCCGTCGCCACGACGTTGAGCTGGAGCATTTCGAGGACGCGCTCGAGCGGAAGGTCGGCCTCGGGGCCGTTCAGTCCGAAGCCGGCGCCGTTCACGAGAATCGACACGGCCTTGCCCGCCCCCTCCGTGGCGGCGAACACGGCCTCGCGCCCTTCCGGCGTCCCGAGGTCGGCGGCGAGAAACCCCGCCTCGATCCCGTTCGTCCGCGAGAGCTCTGCTGCGAGCCGCTCCAGCCGTCCGCCCGACCGGGCGACGAGGAGGAGGTCGCGGCCCTCTTCCGCCAGGCGACGGGCCAGCGCCTCGCCGATTCCAGAGGAGGCTCCGGTGACGACCGCGAGCTGGCGACCCGTCACGAATCCTGCCGCGGCACCCTGATCACTTCCGACACGCGGTAGCCGAGGAGAGTGCGCAAGACACTCGAGGGAGCGAAGAGGTCGAGGCCGGACGACTTGACGGGGCTCGGCAGGACGGACAGGACGAGCGGCGGCCCCTCCGCTTCGAGAACGGTGTACGCGCCGAACCAGTTACGGGCGCCGAGCGCCCGGACGTGAGATTCCATTCCGTCCACGCGCAGCAAAAAGTCCGTCTCCGTCCCGCGCGTCCAGAGGTGAGGCGGGCCAGCCGACGCCTCGTTCGAAATCTGGAAGGCGCGCTTCAAGAGGGAGGCGGCGGGATCTCGCAGGAGGTTCGACGAAAGCGAGAAGGGCACGGTCGCCCGCCCGGCGGCCTTGAGCTCGGCGAAGGCGTTCGGCGAGATCCAGAGCGCGGACGAGCCTGCGATCGTCGCGACGCCCTCGGGCCAGAGGCCCGGCAGGAGGAACTCGGTTGCGGTCGCGAAGTCCGGGAAGAAGAGGGTTCCTCCCACTTCCCGCGATTCGTACGCCGCGGGCGGTGCCGCGATGGGCGTCGCGCCCTGGGCCGCGTTCGCGCGGGCCCGCACCCACTCCTCCCGGCGGCGGGCCGAGTCCGGCTTCTCGGTGCGCACGCGGCCCGACCAACGCAGCCTGAGCCCGGCCTTTCCGAACTCGAGAACTTCCACCTCACGGCGCGCCGACTCGGGCACGTCCTCGTCGTCGACTCCGGGCAGGTAGGGATCGAGGGCGAGGACGAGCCCGGGCGAGAGAGGCAGCGCGACGAGGCCCGCGCCCCGCAGCGCCGGGGACGCCGGCGCGGCCTGCGGCTCCCGGGGGGCGCGGCCGCAGGAGACCAGGAGCGCCGCGAGGAGAGCGGGAATGGCGAGACGCGAAAGGGGCATGGGCTACCGGTTGGCCACGTCGTTGAGGCGCTCGTCGAAGGGGATCGCATAGACCTCGACGGCGTTGATTTTCTCCCGTTGGGCGCGAAAGCGGTTCAGGGACGAGATGAGCCGCGAGTCTCCCGACACCGTCGAGGGGACTTCCCGCTCGAACTCCGTGCGGAAGTCGAGAAGGATGCGCGAAAGTCCCGCCTTGAGCGCCGGCGGCTTCCAGTCCACGTTGTGCGGATCGGCGAGGAACTCGCGGCCCGCCACGTCGAGGCGCGCGTCGAGGTCGCCCGCGTCCCAGGGCTCCTTCGCGAGCGGAGGCCCGCCCCGGCGCGCCTTCACGAGGGCGAAGTGGATCCGGGCGTCCGTGAACCTCTTGTACGCGAGCGCGGTCATGGCATTGAGCGAAAGCTTCTTCCCGCCGACGACGTAGGTGGTTTCCGAGTCGAAGCGATGGGCGATGTCCTTCAGGTTGCCCGGCCGGTTGAAGCGCAGGACGCCGCGCAGAGCGCAGGCATTGTGCGCGTTGATCCAGTAGGCGAGGCGGTCGGGCTCGGTCGGAAACAGATGCGGGTGCGACTCGGGCGACACGCGCGCGATCTCGGCGAGGTACTCCTCGAGAAGAGGCTCGTCCACCGAGACGGCGGCATAGTCCACGAGGCCGTTCGTCACGACTTTCTCGAGAAGCCGGCCCAGGATCCCGTGGGGAAACTTCCCTGCGGAGGGGACGTCGGAGACGGCCTTGACCGAAGGCTTCACGACCTCGCACGAGGCTCCCGGCAGGACGACCGCGAGAACGGCGAGAACGGCGGTCGCGCGGAGGCGCGCGGGAAGAGCGAGGGGCGTCATCGCGCGGTCAGCCGACGACGTCTTCCGCGCCGTCGACGCCCAGAACGTTCCCCGAGAGCCACACGGTCTGGGGGGACGACAGGGCCACGAGGACGCTCGCGACGTCGTTCGGGGTCGTGAGCCGGCCCGCCGGATGGATCGCGAGACAACGCTCGATCATCTGTTCGTTCCCGGGAATCTTCCGGAGCGCCGGGGTGTCCGTCACGCCCGCCCGAATCGCGTTCACGGCGATCTTCCGCGGCGCGAGCTCGACGGCGAGCTGCCGGCAGTGGCTTTCGAGAGCGGCCTTCGCGGCCGAGACGGCGCCGTAGGACTTCCAGATGCGGTGGCCGCCCGCCGACGTCATCGCGAAGGCGTGCGCGCCCTCGGGCAGGAAGGAGCCCGCCACGAGGTCCTGCATCCAGTAGACGAGCGAGTGGGCCATGACGTCGACGGTCATCTCCATCTGGGGTTTCGAGATCCTCTCGCCGGCGTCCGCGGCGAGGAACGGCTTCAGCGTGCCGAACGCGAGGGAATGCATGACCACGTCGATGCCGGCCCGTCGGCCCTCCGCGTCCAGGACCTTCGCCATCTCGGCGAGAGCCTCCGCCCTCTTCTCCTCGTCGGCGGCGTTCATGTTGAAGAACACCGCACGGGATCCGGCGGCTTCGATCTCCTGGGTGATGCGCTCCACGTTCGGAAGCGTCGCCCGCCGGTCGAGGTGCACCCCGAAGACGTTGCGCCCGCTCTTCGCGAGCGCGAGCGAGCAGGCTTCGCCGAAGCCGGAAGACGCGCCGAGGACGAGCGCCCAGTTGCGGTTGCCGGCCATCGAGGAATCCTAGCATCGAGCACGAGTTAATCTGGCCGGTGATGGAGAACAGCTTTCGTCGGCGGCTTGCGCACGACACGCCCATCGTTCTCGACGCGGCGATGGGCACGGAACTTTCCCGCCGCGGCGCCGACACGGCACCTCCGCTCTGGAGCGCCCGGGCTCTCGTCGAGGCCCCGGAGCTCGTGGAAGAGGTCCACCGGGAGAACGTCGCGGCGGGCGCCGAGATCCTCACCATCGCGAGCTTCCGCCTCCACGCGAGGAACATCAGAGAGAGTTCTTGCTCCCTCTCGCAGGGGGAGCTCATCGCAAGAGCGGTGGCTCTGGCGCATCGGGCAAGGTCCGAATTCTCTTCGAAGGTGAATAGCGAGGCGAAGCCGGGGCGTCGAGCCGCCTTCTCGAGCGACGCCGCAACTCACCCTTTTGAGAAGGTCTTCAGCAGCGTCTGGATAGCCGGGTCTCTCGCCCCCCTGGAGGACTGCTACCGGCCCGATCGGGTTCCGAAGCAAGAAAATATTCTCTCTTCCGAACATTCCGAGATGGCGGCGGCTCTCGCCGCCGCGGGCGTCGATCTCATCCTCGTCGAGACGATGAACTCGATTCGCGAGCTCGTGGCCGCGACGGCCGCGGCCGTCTCGACGGGTCTTCCCGTCCTCGCATCGATGGTCACCGACGGGGAGGGGCGGCTCCTGTCGGGAGAACCGATCGGCGACGCGGCGCAGGCGCTTCTCTCGCTTTCGACGAGCCCCGACGCCCTCGGTGTCAATTGCGTCCCCGCGCGCCGCATCGGCGCCGATCTCGCCCGCCTCGGAGCCGCGGCGCCCGGAGTCCCTCTCGTCACCTACGGCAATGCCGGGCGGGCGCTCGACGAGTCGCGCGGGCTCTTCACCGAGCCCATCGACCCGTACGAGTACGCCGCTCTCGCGCGCGGCTGGCTCGCGGCGGGCGCCCGAATCGTCGGCGGCTGCTGCGGCACGCACGCCGCGCACGTGAGGGCGCTGCGGTCCCTGCTCGACGAGCGGCCGGGCAAAAAGCCCTAGGGGAAGTACCCGCGGATCGTCTTCGCGCGCAGCTTCGGATTCCTGAGCTTCACCTCGATCGCGCGGAACTGGTTCTCGCCCTTCGAGGAATTCGTGAGATATCGCAGGAAATACTGAGAGCGCAGCTCCGTCTCGATCTTCCGGTAGACCTCCGCCAAAGCCGACGCCTTGCCGATGAAGAACGCCTCGGCTCCCGTGTCGACGGCGAGCTCGCTCATCTTCGCCTTGATGCCGAAATCGAGGACCGAGAGGTTGAGGCCGATGAAGTAGATCGGCACGCCGGCGGAGCGCGCGTAGCGGCGCAGCGTTCCGTAGTCCGTCCAGGAGTGGTTGTCGTCGCCGTCCGTGAGGACGACGATCGCCTTGCGCCCGGGCAGCGAGCGGAACTGGTAGAGCGCCATCACGACGGCGTCGTAGAGCGCGGTCTCCCCGGAGGCGCGCGTCTCGGCGATGGCGCGCTCGAGGTCCGTGGACTTGTGCGTGAGGGACGCGAGGAGAGCGGGACGCTCGCGGAACTCGATGACGAAACCCTGGTCCTTTTCCTTCGAGACCAGCTTCTGCGCGAATTCGGAGGCCGCCTGGTGGACGAGAGGCATGGCGTCCTTCATCGAGCCCGATCCGTCGATCACGATCCCGAGGGAAAGGGGGAGAGACTCGGCGAACTCGAAGCTGGAGAGGTCCTGCGTCACGCCGTCCTCGAGCACCGTGAACTCCTCGCGCGGGAGGCCCTTCACGAGGCGGCCGTCGGAGTCGAAGACCGAGACCGGGAGCTCGACGAGGTTCACCTCGACCTTCGTCATGAAGCGCGATTCGCCCTTCAGGAGCTTGAGATCGGTGAACTCTTTCCCGTCGGCGTCCGTCGCGGTCGCGCGCATGAGCGTGGCCTTCTGGATCTTCGCCACGGGCACGGTGACCGTGAACGGCGGCTCGGTCCACTCCTTCAGCATCGTGTCATCCAGCCAGAGCTGAAGCTTCTTCGCGGCGCCGCCCGCGATGGAATGCAGGGCGACTTTCAGCTCCACGGTGTCCCCGGCGGCCTTCTGTTTCGGCAGCTCGAGGATCCGGACCGCGAGACGCGAGTCCTTCTCGTTGATCGCCCAGGCGTCGGCGTCCACGAAGTTGCCCTGGACGTCGAAGCCGAGGACCTTGAGCGTCTGCTTCTTGGGGATCTTCCCGAGGTCGAGCTCGACGGTATAGGGTGCGCGGTTCTTCACGAGGATCTTCTTTTCCCCGAGGTAGAACTCCACGCGCTTGACGGGCTCCTTCACCTCGCACGCGATCCTCAGGAGGCCGACGGGCACCTCCTGCTCCGGCGCCAGGATCTTCACGAAACCCGAGGCGCCGGCCGCGAGAGGAGGACGGTTCTCGCTCTCGAGGATCACGGCGGCGGCGGTCGGCAGCCCACCGTCCGCCCCGGCGTCCTCGGCACGGAACTCGGCCGACATGGCGGGCACCATGAGCGAGATCGCGCGCGTGCCCAAGAGCACTCCCGCGACGCCCTCGAGCCGGAACTGGATGTTGACCGTGCCGGGGGCGAGAGCGCGAAGAAAGGAGATCGCCACGGGCTTCGACGCGTTCGTCACGTCCGTCGACGAAAGGTCGATGTCGACGGGCACCCGGAAGCTCTCGACGGCCTGACCCTTGTCGTCCGTCACGTCTCCTGCCAGAAAGAACGAATACACGCGCGGCTGCGCGTTTCCCGCCCCGCGGAGATCCCCCCGGCTGACCGAGAGCGTGAACTTGACGGCCGTCTTCCCCCCGGTTTTCCCGAGATACTGTTCGCGCACGTCGATCGGGATCGAGATCCCCCGTGCCTGGAGCTGGGTCTTCTGGGCCCCTCCGGGAGGGCCCGATTGGGGCCGCGCAGGAGGAGCCGAGAGGAAGGCGGCGAGGCCGATGAGCGCGAAGGCGCGGACCCGCTTCGTCATGAGGCCATCGTATGCTGTCTTTCTCAAGCGACACATCCCCCGTTCAGGAGGTTTAAATGCAAGTTCCCTTCCGCCGCACCGCCGGGGCGCTTCTCGGCCTCGCTCTTCTTGCGGTTCCGGCCCCGGGAAACGCCGCCTCGCCGGCCGGGGCCGACACGTCAAGCGCCTGGCTGGACTCCACGTCCGCACGCTGGAACGAAATCGCCGAGAAGATCTGGGGCTTCTCCGAGACGGCGCTCCAGGAGACGAAGTCGTCCGCTCTCCTCGCCGACACTCTCGAAAAGGAAGGCTTCAGCGTGACGCGCGGCGTCGCGGGAATGCCGACGGCGTTCGTGGCTTCAGCGGGAGCTGGCGCGCCCGTCATCGGGGTCCTCGCCGAGTACGACGCGCTGCCCGGCCTTTCACAGACGGCAGGCGCGCCGAAGAAGTCGCCGCTCGCCTCCGCGCCAGCTCCCGGCCACGGGTGCGGTCACAACCTCCTGGGCACGGCGGCAGTCGCGGCCGCCGTCGCGGCGAACCGCACCCGCGTCGCGGGGAAGCTTCCCGGCACGATCCGCGTCTTCGGCACGCCGGCCGAAGAGCAGCTCCTCGGCAAGCCGTTCATGCTCAGGGACGGCTCTTTCGCGGGAACCGATGCCGTCCTCGCCTGGCACCCAGCGGACGCGAACTACGTGTGCACGAAGCCTTATCTCGCGATCACCGCACTCGACGTGGAGTTCTTCGGAAAGACGGCGCATGCCGCGATGAACCCCTGGCTCGGGCGGAGCGCGCTCGACGCCGTCGAGCTGTTCGACCACGCCCTCGCGCTCATGCGGGAGCACGTGCTCCCGACCGCGCGCCTCCATCGCGCGATCAAGAGTGGCGGCCTCGCGGCGAACATCATCCCGGACTATGCCCGCGTCCAGTGGTTCGTGCGGGACGAGAACGGAGAACGCGTGAACGAGATGGTCGGGCGCCTGAAGAAGGCAGCCGAGGGCGCGGGTCTCGCGACCGAGACGACGTCGAAGGTGAGCCTTCTCGCCTCGACGCGCGAGCCGCTCTTCAACGCCGAGCTCTCGAAGGTCCTCCAGAGACATCTCGCCCTCGTCGGGGCGCCGAAGTGGGATGCCGCCGATGTCGCGCTCGCGCGCGGTGTCCAGAAAGAGGTCGGCATTCCCGAGGCCGGCCTTTCGGACACGGTCCTCCCATATGGTCCCGGGCACGGGTCCGGGGCTTCGTCGGACGTGGGCGAGGTGAGCGCGGCATTGCCGGTCGCCGAGCTCGCGGTCGCGACGGGGGCCGTGGGCCAGCCGTGGCACCACTGGGCCGTGACGTCCTGCTCGGGGCACGCGCTCGGCCGAAAGGGCATGCTCGTCGCGGCCAAGGTCCTCGCCGCGACGATGACGGATCTCCTGGGCGATGCCGCGACCGTCGCCGCCGCGAAGGCCGAGTTTCAGAAGGCGACCGCCGGCAAGCCCTACGTCAGCCCGCTCGCGAAGGACGCGGTGCCGAAGATCTACTGATCGCCGGGGGCGTCCACCGCGCGAAGCACGCCGTAGTCGACGAGCTTCCGGACGAGCTGCCGTCGCAGGACGAGCCCGTGGTCCTTCTTGATCGCCCTGAGCGCGTCGGGCACCTTCGAGCCGTCGAAGGCGGGAAGCGCCGGGAGGAGCACGGCGGGGGCATCGATGGGGTCGTAGGCGCTGTAGGTGGCCAGGCGAACGGTCCCATGTCCGACGCCAATGACGCTGAGGTTGCCGACCTCGAGGCGCTCCGGAAGTGCGTCGCTGGTCACCGCGTCGTAAGCAGCGCGTGCGAGCTGCGCGTGGAGAGCGACGGTCGCACCTCCGATGCGCTCCACGGCCTTCCACTCCAGGTTCCGGACGATCGCGTCGCATTCGCGGTAGAGCTCCTGCTCGCGTCCGGCCCAGCTTCCCCAGAGGGACCTGTACCTCTCGGGGCTTACGGTGCCGTCGATCTCGTCGCCCTTGACGGCTTCCGTCCGCCTTTGTGATGGCGGAAGTTTGAGCGGAAAGTTCACGCGGAGCGCTGCGTGGTCGAAACCGAGGGTGACGAGGCAGTGGATCGCGAGGTTTTCCTCGATGGCCGTCAGCAGCTCCCTGGCCGAGTCCCAGAACCGCTTCGCCGTGTCCCCGCGCTCGTGCTTGCAGAACCAGGTCATGCAGACGGAATTGCGATGACGCCAGATCCCGCATTCGCCGCCGATCCGGTCTTCGAGGTAATAGGGGCAGAGCATCGCCTCGCTGTGGCCGAAGACCCCGTCCCCGTGGTCGTACAGGAGGTTGTACGCCCCGCCGGCGCCGACCCAGAGCGGCGTCACGCCGACTTTCTTTCCGATCCTCTCCACGACGCGGGCCCGCCCTTCGGCCATGTCGGGTGACCCGTCCGCCAGGATCGCCCCGACGAGAAAGTTGTGAAGCTTCGGCAGGTACGTGCAGCACTTCGTCTTCGGGTTGAAGTAGACCGCGTCACGCTCTCCGTCCGCGCCGCCGGACACGGGCAGCATCGCGCAGTTCTCGCACGTGGCGTGCGGCTCGGAGGGGATCTTGCCCCCGAGCGCCGCCTCGAGCCAGCGCGCGTGGAGCGGCGCCAGGCCCTTGGCGGGAGCGTCGGCGATAAAAGGGAGCCGGACCATGGGAGCCCTGGGGCGTGTCACCTGGTCATTGCTCACTAATAGATCTAGGGGGAGGCCTTGTCGATATGCTTGGGGATCGAAAGATCACCGTGGTCGACCCTCCCCCCGCGGACCTTCCCGCCCTTGGCGGGCTTGACGTCGAGGTTCTTGGCCATTCTCTTTTGAGCCTTAGGTTTCTCCTTCGCGATTTTCATGTCTCTACTCCTTTGAATCAAAGCTTCTTGACGCCGCCGCCGGAGCCCCCCGGCAGTTTGTCCATGCCGCCGCGGACCGCCCCGCCCCTGGACGGCTTGACCTCGAGGTCCTTGACGGTCTTCTTTCGCGAAGCCTTCGGGTTCTTCTTCGCAACCTTCTTCATGTCCTCGCTCCTTTCTTCCTGTGTCGGTCGTGGCCTGGCTTCGGCCTTCGCTCGGCCGGAGCATCCTTGAACGGCGGCTCTTCCTCTGTCTTGGGGATCGGGGGACGTTCACCAAAGACCGTCTTCTGTGCAGCGCCCCCCTTGGGGTCGTTTCGGGGGACGAGGTCCCTGAGGGGTACGAACCCCGGCGACGGCTCCTTCCTGCGGCGCCTTGGCTTCGTCATGCCGGCTTCGATGTCGACGGGCACGCGGAAGCTCTCGACGGCCTGGCCGCGGTCATCCGCGCCCGAAAGGAAGAACGATTTGGGTTTGGCCGTAGCCCCCACGGACTGTCCCGCCCTTCGCGGGCTTGACCCCGAGGTTCTTCGTCGCCTTGGTAGTCCTTGACTTGGAGGCCGTCTCCCTCGGGGTCTTTTTCATGTCGTTTCTCCTTTCTTCCTTTTTCGGCCGTGAACGGGCTCGAGGGACGGTCGACTATTTGGGCCAGTATCTCCCCCCCAGGCCTCCGCGGACGGTCCCGCCCTTGGCGGGCTTGACCTCGAGGTTCTTGGCCGCCTTCTTCTGAGAAGCCTTCGTGGCGCTTTTCTTCGTGGTCTTCTTCATGTCGTCTCTCCTTTCTTCCTGTTTCGCTCGTGACCCTGTTTCGAGTGCTTGACGAGCATCCCATGTCGGAGGTGCATCATCTCGGGATTCACTTGACCTTCGTGTTTATCGACGCTGCAAGACTCGTGCGAACCCCGAGAGCTTGGAGCTCCACAGCGGTGGGACCTCCGCGAACATCGCCGCTCTTGTCGCGCCTGACCTCGAGATCCTTGACCGCCTTCCTGTGTGTACCCTTCCCTTCGCCTTTCTTCGTGGTCTTCATCATGTCGTTTCTCCTCTTTTCCTGTTCCAGTCGTGACCCGGCTTCTGCCTTCTCATCGAGTTCTGGTTAGACGTGCTCGTCTTCGGGGGCGTCCACCGCGCGAAGAACGCCGTAGTCGACGAGCTTTCGGACGAGCTCGAGGCTCAGGACGAGCCCGTGGTCCTTCTCGATCGCCCGAAGGGCGTCACGCACCTTCGAGCCGTCGAAGGCGGGAAGCGCCGGGAGGAGCGCGGCGGGCGCATCGGTCGGGTCGTAGGCGCTGTACGTGGCCAGGCGCACGGTCCCATGCCCGACGCCGATGACGTTGAGGTTGCCGATCTCGAGGCGCTCCGGAAGAGCGGAACTCGTCACCGCCCGGTACGCGGCGCGTGCGAGCTGCGTGAGGAGAGCGACGGTCGCGCCGCCGATCCTCTCGACGTCCTTCCACTCCATGTCCCGGACGATCCCGTCGCTTTGGAGGTAGAGCTCCTTCTCGCGTCCGGCCCAGCTTCCCCAGAGGGCCTTGTACCTCTCGGGGCTCACCGTGCCGTCGAGCTCGTCCCCCTTCACGGTTTCCGTCCGCTGAGACTTCGGAACCTTGAACGGGAAATTGGTCCGGAGCGCCGCGTCGTCGAAACCGAGGGTGACGAGGCAGTGGATCGCGAGGTTCTCCTCGACGGCCATCAGCAGCTCGTTGGCCGAGTCCCAGAACCGCTTCGCCGTGGCCCCTCGCTCGTGCTTGCAGAACCAGGTCATGCAGATGGAATTGCGGTGACGCCAGATCCCGCAGCCGCCGCCCATCCGGTCTTCGAGGTAGTAGGGGCAGCGCATCGCCTCGCTGTGGCCGAAGACCCCGTCACCGTGGTCGTACATGAGGCCGTACGCTCCGCCGGCGCCAACGGAGAGCGGCGTCACGCCGACCTTTCTTCCGATCCTCTCCAGAACGCGCGCCTGTCCTTCGGCCATGTCGGGCGCCTCGTCTGCGAGGATCGCGCCGACGAGAAAGTTGTGAAGTCTCGGCAGGTAGGTGCAGCACTTCGTCTTGGGATTGAAGAAGACCGCGTCCCGGGCCCCGTCCGCGCCGCCGGGCACCGGGAGCATGACGCAGCTCTCGCATGTGGCGTGGGGCTCGGAGGGGATTTTTCCTCCGAGAGCCGCTTCGAGCCAGCGCGCATGGAGCGGCGCCAGGTCCTTGGCGGCAGCGCTGGCGATGAAAGGGAGCCGGACCATGGGAGCCCTGGGGCGTGTCACCTGCTCATTGCTCACTAATAGATCTAGGGGGAGGCCTTGTCGATATGCTTCGTGATGAGAAGGTCGCCTCCGCGAACCGCTCCGCCCTTGCCTGGCTTGACGTCGAGGTCCTTGGCCGCCTTCTTGGCCTTCGAGGGGGTCTTTTTAGTGGTCTTCTTCATGTCGTTTCTCCTTCCTTCCTGTTTCAGTCGTGACCCGAACATGAAACGCAATTAGTGTTTCCGCCATACCTCAATGACCACTTCCTTAATGTGCTCTCCCTTGATGGGAATGATGTCTCCGAGGCCATGCCCTCCACGGACCGTCCCACCCTTGGCGGGCTTGACGTCGAGGTTCTTCAGTGCCCTCTTGCGCGAGGCCTTCGCGGCGCTTTTCTTCGTGGTCTTTTTCATATCGGTTCTCCTTTCTTCCTGCTTCGGTCGTGACCCGGCTTCTGCCTTCGTTCCGCCGGAACATCTTTAAGGGGGTGGTTATCTTCTGTCTCGAGGATCTGGGGACGTTCGCCGAAGACCGTCTTCCCCGCCGACCCCCCCTTGGGGTCGTTTCGGGGGACGAGGTCCCTGAGGGCGACGAACCCGGGCGGCGTCTTCGTCTTGCGGCGGCCCTTCTTCATCACGCCGCCACCGGTGCGGGAAAGCAACCGCGTTCCTCGCCGCTGCCTCGCGCCTCCGAGCGAGATCGCGCGCGCCAGAGCTGGAAATAGACATCCTCGATGCAGCGCGCGAGCCTCGCGCAGTCGGTGACGGGCGAGGCCTTCAGGCGCTTCCTCATCGTGCGCCGTAGCTCTTCGCGTCTTTCCGCTTTTGCCGCCGATCCCCATCGAATGGCCGTCTCGACGTACCCGCGCACGTCCCGGCTGACGAACTTCCCGAGACCGGCGTTTTCCAGCAGCGACGCGCTGGTACGCGAGATCCACCGATCCCCCGAGAACGCGACGACCGGAACGCCCTGCCAGATGGCTTCCGTGGTCGTCGTGCCCCCGTTGTACGGGAACGTGTCGAGGGCGAGGTCGATGGCGTCGTAGTTTCGGAGGAAGTCGTAGTGCTCCGCAGGTCCGAGCATCGCCACGCGCTCGGGCTCGATGCCGCGCCGCGTGAATCGCGCGAGTGTGTGCTTGCGATTGCCGGGGTCTCCCAGAGCGGCGTTGGCCAGGAGAAAGCGGCTTCCGGGGCATCGCCTCAGGATCTCGGCCCACGCGGCGACGACGCCGTCGTTGAGCTTGTAGAGCGACGAGAGACTGCCGAACGTGACGAAGCCGTTCTTGAGCGACGGCGGTGGCGCGACATCGGGGACCGGGTAATTCACCGCGAACGTCAGAGACGAGAGCGGGAGCTCGACGACCTGCTCTCCATACCAGTGCTTCTCGCCGTCACGAATGAGCCAACGATCGCCGATCAGCGCATCGAACACGGGCAACCCGGAGGTTCCGAAGATGTTGAACCACGCCACGACGACTGGAGCCAGCCTCGTCGCGAACAGCGGCAGCCGGCCCACCCGACTGTACTGGTTGAGATCCACGAGAACGTCGAGCCCCGCCCGGGCGATCCGGCACGCGGCCGCGCCGTTGTCGAGGCGCGAGATGTCGTGGACGTGCGCCCCGCTCGTACGCGCCCGGCGGCGCACGGCGGAAGGGCGCGACGCGTCGGAAAAAAGGTGGACCTCCACCCTGCCGGGGTCGTGGTGATCGATCAGCCCCCACACCGGCTTCATCCAGTTGTCTGCGTGGAAAAACGACGAGACGTAGCCGATCTTTAGTACTTTCCTGACCGGGCTGCCGACGACGATCGCCCTGGCGGGCGCGACGGCTCGGGCGCGAACCGCGTCGCCCAGCGCGCGGCGGACCTTCAGGATCGCCGCGTGGTCCAGGCGCGGGTCGAACGGGGCGATCGTCGCGAGGAGCCGCTGGGCTCGGATGTCCGTACGAATCCGGAGAGACGCCCGAAGATGCCGGGTCGCCCTCTCGACCTCACCGAGCGCGAAGGTCGCCCGGGCGAGGTAATAACGTGCGGCCGCAGAATCCGGACTCGCCCGGACGGCCGATTCGAAGACAGCGAGGCCGCTCGCGTACTTGCCGGCCGCGAGCATGCGACGGCCATTCGGGCAGCCGGCGATCATCAGGACTTGAGCCGCGTGTCGTGACTCCACTGAGTGCTTTGAATTTCGATCCAATCCGTGTGTCGCACCTCTCCACCACGGACCGTCGCGCCCTTGGCGGGCTTGACCCGGAGGTTTCGGACGGGCTTCTTGTGAGCGGCCTTCGGCGCGGTTCTCTTGGTTGTTTTCTTCATGACGTTCTTCCTTTCTCGAGCGGACTCTCACTATGTCGACGGACCTCTTCATGCCCTGCTTCATTCCTGGATCTTGGTTATCGGCTTTTTCCCCCCGCGGACGGTCCCGCCCTAGGCGGGCTGACCTCGAGGTTTCGGACGGCTTTCTTTGCCTTCGACGCGCTTTTCTTCGTGGTCTTGTTCACGTCGTCCTCATTTCGGCCGCCTATCTGGGGGACCGGGGGGGAATCCTCCGCGGACCGACCCGCCCATGACGGGCTTGACCTCGAGGTCCTTGACCGCTTTCTTGTTAGATGCCTTCGAGGGGTTCTTCTTCGCAGTCTTCTTCATCTCTGTTCTCCTTTCTCGCGGTTTGTGACGGGCCCGAGCGAAGCAAGGGCCATTCCATCACTGAGAAGCAGTCGCAGGCGCGCGATGGCGGCGCATTTCAGGGCTCGACTGTCTCGTTTCAATGCGATGTCGCATCGTTTCGAGTGACCCGTTCCGAGTCGCCTCGTCGCGCTCGCTGCCGCTCGTGCCCGGTCACTTCGTGTCGCTGAGCTTCCTCTCGAGTCGGGCGCGGGAGATGCCGAGGGCCCGGGCTGCTCTCGTCTTGTTGCCGGAGAGCTCCCGGAGGACCCGGCGGATGTGGTTCTGCTCGACGGTTCGGAGACTCAGGTCGGTTGCGGGTGCCGGCCGCGCGGCGGAAGGCGGCGCTCCGGAGACGCCGTCGTTTTGGATCGGGACTGAGAGTTCCTCGATCACGCTGCCCTCGGTCATCGCAATGGCGGCGTGAATGACGAGGTCGAGCTCGCGCAGGTTCCCGGGCCAGTGGTACGAGAAGAGAGCATCCGCGGCCTTCTGTGAGAGGCCGGAGATGGCCCGTCCCTGCGCATGGGCGGCGCGGCGGATCGAGGCCGCGACGAGCTCGCGCAGGTCGTTCGGCCTCTCGCGCAGCGGGGGAAGGGTGACCGTGAGCCCCGCGAGCCTGTAGAAGAGGTCGCTCCGGAACTGCTCGGTGTTCGCGAACCGCGCGAGGGCGTGGCGCGTGGCCGAGATCAGCCGCACGTCCGCCGTGCGCAGGCGCTCGGAGCCGAGCCTCTCGAATTCGCCGTATTCGACCGCCCTGAGGATCTTCGCCTGGGCGAGCGGGCTCATGTCGGCGATCTCGTCGATGAAGAGGGTGCCGCCGTCGGCGATCTCGAACTTGCCGCGCACCTGCCGCTTCGCGTCCGTGAACGCGCCTTTCTCGTGGCCGAAGAGCTGGCTGTCGAGGAGCGTGTCGGAGAGGGCGGCGGCGTTGAAAGAGACGAAGGGGGCCGACGCCCTGAGAGAGGAGTTGTGGATGGCCTGGGCGAGGAGCGTCTTGCCGGTGCCTGACTCGCCGAGGAGGAGGAGCGGAAGCTCGGTCCGGCAGGCGGCGCGCGCCACGTCGAGGCACCGCCGCATCGCGGCGTCGGCTGTTCGGAAGCTCTCGAGCGTGAGGCGTGCCGCGTCGGGGAAGCTCTCCCGGGTCACCGGATGTTCTCCCTCAGCTGCCGGAGCGGCTCGAAAGCGTACTCGACGAGAGTCCGACGGCCGACGACGATCCGCGCCATCCCGCGCATTCCCGCGAGGAGCGGTTTGCGCTCTCCGTCCGCCGCGACGGTTTGCTCGTCCAGGTCGACGAGGACGGGAAATGTCGCCGTCTCGCGGATCCCGACGCCGGAGGGGCTGGCCCACCGGACTGTCCCTCCGCGGACGCCATAGCGCTGGTACGGGAACGCCTCGAGGAGGAGACGAACGTTCTGGCCGGGGCGAATCCGGGCGAGGCCGCCCTGCGGAAGTGCCAGCTCGGCCTGAAGAGTTTCGGCGGAGCACGCGACCTCCGCGAGGACGTCGCCGTCACGGACCACAGCTCCTGCCCGCCTCGCCGTGACCCCGAGAACCGTGCCGTCGCAGGGAGAGTTGACGGCCAGCTCGTTTCCAAGCCCGTCTCCGCCTGCGGAGGGCGCCTCGCCGCTGAGCGCCCCGATCCTGATTCTCGCCTGCGCGATCTTCTCTGCGAGGACCCGCTCCTCCTCGTGGAATTCCATCCCTTTGGCCGCCTCGGTGTCGCGGAGCTTTTCGATGGCGCTTCCGGTCGCGCCCCGCTCGGCCTGGAGCTGCTCGAGCTCCATCACGGCCTGGCTGTGCCGGATCTGGGCGTCGGAGCGCTCGTTCAGGCTCGCGAGCCCCTGGTCGGCGAGCTTCTTCGCGCGCTCGGACTGCTCCTTCGTCAGGACGAGCTGCTCCCTTTTCAGGGCCAGCATCCGATCGAGATAATCCGCGCGATCGGCGAGGCTCCGGGCCTCCTCGCGCCTCGCGCTCGCCTCGCTTTCGAATCTCCTCCGGGCATTGGAAAGGCTCTCGGCAAGGCCGCCGAGACCGGCTTCGAGCGCCTTCCGCTCGGACGCCCGGTCGGCGAATTCCTGTGACCGGATGGCGAAGAGCCTCGCCCCCCTGAGCACCGGGCGCCCCTCGACGGCGAGCACGTCCGTGACGGTTCCCCCGCGCGGAGCGCGGACCGGGTCGGTGCCGCGCACCGGCACCAGCGCGAACGGGGCAACGACCGTCTCCGGGACCTTGACGGCCACCGAGACGATCGCCGCGGCCACGAAGAGAGCGATCAGGATCCAGGCGAGGCTCCGCGCGGCGAACGGCGGCGGGTCGCTCGGGAGAAACGGCGTCTCGTCCATCTAGATCCCCAGCTGCTGGCTCGAGAGGTAGTAGTAGAGGCCCTGGCGGTCCATCAGCTCGTCGTGGATCCCCTGCTCGACCAGACGCCCCTTCTCCAGCACGAGGATGACGTCCGCGTCGCGGATGGTGCTGAGCCGGTGCGCGATCACGAATGACGTCCGGCCTTCCAGAAGGCGGTCGAGGTTCTCCTTGACCGCCCGTTCCGACTCGCTGTCCAGTGAGCTGGTCGCTTCGTCGAAGATCAGCACCGGGGGCCGGTTGTAGATGGCACGCGCGATGGCGATGCGCTGCTTCTGTCCGCCGGAAAGAGCGAGGCCCGACTCGCCGACCCGGGTGTCGTAGCCCAGGGGAAACCTCTCCACGAACTCGTGGGCGCTCGCGACGCGGGCAGCCCAGAGAACCCGGTCCATGTCGGGCTCGGCGTCGCCGAAGGCGATGTTCCGCGCGATCGTCTCGTCGAAGAGGTAGTTCTCCTGGAGGACGAAGCCGACGCGCCGCCGGAGGTCCCTGTAGTTCAGCTTTTCGAGGTCCACTCCGTCGAAGAGGATCGATCCCTCGGTCGCCTCCAGGAGGCCGGAGAGGAGCTTGGCGAGCGTCGTCTTGCCGGAGCCGCTTCGGCCGACGACCGCCACCATCTTTCCGGGCTCCACGTCGAAGGTGAGACCCTCGAGGATCTTCGGCGACTCGGGCCCGCCGTACTGGAAGCCGACGTTCCTGAGCGAGACCTTTCCCGCGAGCGTTCGGACCGGAATGAGCGCGGACCGGTCGTCGCCCTGCTCGGGGGTCTGCTCGAAGACGTCGTTCAGGCGGTCGAGGAGGACCGTGCCGTACTGGAGGTGGTCCCAGGTCGCGAGCAGGATCCCGATCGGCGCGTTCGCGAGGGCCACGAGCGCGTTGAACGCGACTAGCCCGCCGATGGTGAGCGACCCGCGCATCACCTGGAGCGCGCCCGCCCACAGAAAGAGGGCGACCGAGAGGAAGCTCACGGCCTGGACGGCGCCCTCGTAGGTCATCACGGTGAAGTCGGCGCGAAACTGCTTGCGGGCGAGGCCGAGGAACCGTTCCAGCATCAGCTGCCTGAGTGAGCCTTCGGCTCCGAGCGACTTGACGGTCTCGATCCCCTTGATGGTGTCGATCTGATGGGCCGAATACTTTCCGAACGCCTCCTCGAGCGTGTCGAAGACGGGACGGAGCTTCCGCCGCGAATACCTCATCAGGAGGGCGTAGAGGGGAACGGTCGCGAGGAAGACTCCCGCGAGGAGGGGGCTGTAGACGAACATCAGGACCACGACTGCGGCGAGCTGGGAGAGGGCGGTCAGGGAGGAGACCCCGTACTGGACCAGGAGCTCGCGCACCTGACGGAGGCCCATGAGACGGCGCTGGATGTCCCCCGTCTTCCGCGTCGAGAAGTAGGACATCGGAAGCGACAGGAGGCGCCGGGTGATGAAGTCGAGCGTCGCGGCGTCGATCCGGACTGCGGCGAAGCTCAACAGGTATCGCTGCAGCACCATCGCCAGGGTCGAGAAAACGAGGACGCCTCCCATCCCGAGGAGAAGAATCCGGAGCAACCCCTCGTCGCGCTCGACGAGAACCCGGTCGACGATCACCTGGCTGAAGACCGGCAGCACCATCTGCAGGATGCTGACGATCAACGCCAGAGCGGCCGCCTTCGCGAGGAGAGCGGCGTGCGGCCGAAAGAAGCGGGTGAGCCACGCGAAGCTCGAGCGTCCCACCGGAGCCTTCTCGAACGCTTCCGTGTAGTCGAAGAGGGCAGCGTAACCCGTCCACTCCTTCTCGACCTCTGCGCGCGGCAGGAGCCGGAGCCCGACCCCAGGGTCGGCCAGGCGAACGTCCGCCGGGTTCGTGTCGTAAAGGACGACCCAGTGGTTGCCGCCCCAGTGAAGGATGGCGGGGAGCGGCATCTGGTCCAGGTGCCGCGCCGAGGCCTTGACGGAGCGCGCGGCGAGTCCCAGCTCCTCGGCTCCGCGGCAGATCGCCCGGAGGCTCGTGCCGTCGGTCGATGTGAAGAGGAGCTGCCGGATCCGCGCCAGGCTCACCGCGCGGCCGAAGTGGCGACAGACCATCGCCAGGGAAGCCGCGCCGCAGTCCATCTCGTCGATCTGCCGGATGAAGCGGAAACGGCGGATCCGCCGAGCCTTCTTGGTGAACCGACCGTCCTCCGTCGCGAAGGGAGCGGCGGGCTCCTCGCCCGCTGCTTCGTCCGCCCGGCCGCCGGCATCCTCGTCGACTTGGTCCGGACCCACCTCCTCCACCGCCGCCTCCGCGGGCAGGAGCTCGTCGGCGAAGTCGAGCGGAACCGTCGCCTCCTTTCGGTAGTCGTACTGGGCGATACGCCGGCCGATGGCCGCGCGGAACCCGGGATGCGCCTCGGTGACGGCCCGGAAGGCGGTCGGGTGCAGGCTCAGGAGCCGACAGGGCGTGACGGCCTCGACTGTGGCCTTTCTCGGTTCTCCCGTGAACGCCGAGATCTCGCCGAAGACATCGCCTTTCCGGAGGTAGGCGATGTTTCGCAGGTGCCCGTCCTCCTCGGCGAAGGCGCGAAGCCTTCCTTCCTCGACGACGAAAAGAGGTCCTTCCCCGTCTCCCTGTCGGAACACGGTCTCCCCTGCGGCGACGGCGATCGTCTCGAACCGGTGGAGGAGCCCGGCGAGGACCGCTGGCGGAAGCGTGGAGAACGGGGTGTAGAGACGGAAGAGGTTCTGGAGGCTCCGGTACCGGCTGTGGAGCTCCAGGCAGGTCCGGATCTCGGGATCGCCGGAGAGAAGCTCGTCGAAGGCGCTTCGGTCGAGCCGGAGGACCGTCGCGGCGCTCGACGCGCGCACCGTGGCCTGCCGCCTGGCGGAGTCGTCCAGGAGACCCATTTCGCCGAAGCTGTCCCCGGGACGAAGCACGCCGAGCGAAACCTCCTCGCCCCGCTCTCCCATCTTCACCGCACGGGCTTTCCCGGCCACGAGGACGAAGAAGGCGTCCGCGGGATCGCCCTCGCGAAGGATGACGGCGCCGAAGGGAAAGGAGACGGGGACGAACTTCCCGGTCACCGCGGCGCGAGACGCAGGCGAGAGGAACTTCAGGAGCGGCAGGTCGTCGAGGAGGGCCCGCGCCGCCTCCACCTCCGGCGGGAGGGACGACTTCGCCTTGCTCTTCAAGGCTTCCATAGCCACGTGACCCTGTTGTCGACCTCGCGCGCGACGAGGCCTTCGAGGAGGCTGGACTCCGCCTTTTCCTTTACCTCGGGATCGTCCGGCATCGGCGGAATCTTCGCGCGGAGCGAGACGAGCACGAACTCGTCGCCGACGCTCACCGGACCGACGAGCTCTCCCGGGCGCGCCGAGAGCAGGACGTCCCGGACCTCAGGCTCAGCCTCGTCGAGAAACTCCACGCCTTCCTCCGTGGCTTCGCCGATTTCCTCCGCCAGCCTTTCGAGGGCGACTCCCTCCTGTCGCACCGCCATCGCCGCCTCGCGCGCGGCGTCCTCGCCGGGAAGCCTCAGGACGCTGCAGTCGATGCGGGTCCAATCGGTGAGGTGCGCCTTGACCCGCGCCGCCAGCGCATCGGGAGTGAGCACCTCATCGCGAAACCGCTCGTACGAGAGCTCCAGGCGAGCGAAGACCTCCCGCCGCTCGACGAGCGTCCCGGTCGGGCCTGGTTCTTCGTCGGGAGCCTGCGTCCGTTCCTTCTCCCTTTCCCCGATCGCGGCCCGCCCCGCGAGCTGCCGCGCCAGACGCTCCAGCTCTCCGGAACACACGGCCTCGCCGAGGACGGCCAGCTCGACCTGGCGAGGATCCACCTGGGGCTTGGCCGGAAGGACGAAGTCCGGAAGGCGGTCGCGGAGGAGGCTGGCGTGAATCCAGTCGAGCCAGGTCTCCGCGTCGAGGCGCCAGCGCGCGAGCCAGCGTTCCAGCTCCTCCGCGGTGATGAGGTCCCGCTCGTACCGGAAGTCGTCCGCGGCCCCGTCGATCTCATCTTGAGGAATGACGGCTTCCGCGGCCGTGTCCGCAAAGGCGAGAAGAGCGAGGTTGTCGAGAGCCCGCTCCTCGATCTCCTTCCAGTCGCCCCGCAGCTCCGCAGCCAGGACGACGTCCTCCCACCGGAAGACCCGGCCACCCGCGCAAAATACGTCCCGCCCGAAGAGATCCTGCACCTCGGCCTCGCTGGCGCCGGTCAGCCGCCCGAAAACGCGCCGCGATTCAGGACGCGCCTTTTCCCTTCAGGCGGAATAGCCGCAGCGAATGATAGGGCGATTTGAGATCGAGTCGCACCCAAATTCCGCGGCTCAGGCGCGGCGATACACGGCCACGGCTATGCCGCGGCGCGTGTGGCGTGCGTCGCGAAGAACTCCTCGACGGCATCGAGAAACGCCTGCGGGCTCTCGAGCGAGGCGATGCGGCGGCGCAGCTCTCCCCCGTTCGGCAGGCCGTGCGTGTACCAGCCCGTAAACGTGCGGAGCTTCCCGAGGACGGCCTTCGGCGCGTCCGCGTCGTTTCTCTGGATGAGTCGGAAGTGGTCGAGGATCACGTCCCGCCGCTCTTCGAGCGTCGCCTGGCGATAGGGTCGGCCCTCGAGAAGCTCGGCCGCCTGCCTGAAGATCCACGGGTTCTTCATCGTCGCGCGTCCGCACATCACGGCGTCGCAGCCGGTCTCCTTGAACATCGCGAGGACGTCCTCGGGCGTCTGGACGTCGCCGTTTCCGACCACGGGAATCCTCACGGCTTCCTTGAGGCGCGCGATGCGGCTCCAGTCCGCGCGGCCCGTGTACATCTGTTTCGCCGTCCGCGCGTGGAGCGCGACGGCCGAGACACCCTCGCCTTCGCAGATGCGGCCCAGCTCGAGGTAGTTGATCGTGTCGTCCGTCACGCCGAGCCGGAATTTCACCGTGAGAGGCGTCGTGGGGAGCGACTTCCGGCAGGCTCCGATGATTTCCTTCGCCCGTCCGAGATCGCGCATGAGCCCCGCTCCCGCGCAGCCCTTCAGAACCTTGTTCGCGGGGCACCCCATGTTGATGTCGCAGACGTCCACGCCCATCTCCTCGACGCGCTCGGCGGCGATCTCCATTCTGGCGGCGTCCGCTCCGTAAATCTGAACGGAGAGCGGACGCTCGGCGGGATCGAAACGAAGCAGCCTCTCCGTCTTGCGGTTTCCGCGCGTCAGACCTTCGGACGAGACGAATTCCATGGTCACGAGGCCCACCCCCCCGATGCGCCGGAGGAGGAGCCGGTAGGTCATGTCCGTGATTCCCGCCATCGGGGCGAGGATCAGCGGCGGATCGACGGCACAGGGACGCGTCCCGGCGCCGCCGTAGACGAGGGCCATACCCGGAAGTTTACTGACCCGTGGCCTTCGCGGCCGGCGCCGCTCCCGGCGCTGCGGGGTTCGCCGAGCCCTCGACCTCGAAGGAGCCCTGGTAGAGCGCGAACGCGCCCGGCACGACCTTCTGCTCGCGCGTGAGGCCGACGACGTACGCGTGCCGCCCCTCAGCGAGGTTCTCGATCCAAACGGGGTCCGCCTTCGTGAGCGTCACCTCGGGCTGCGTGTCGAGCTTGTAGCGCAGGCGACATGTGTCGGGCACGGTCTGCTCGGCGACGGGACAGCCGGTGACGAGGACGTCGAGGAGGACTTTCCCGGCCGCGCCTTTCACCTTGCCGCGCGGAGAGACGATCGTGAGCACCGGCGTACCCGGCTCGACCGTATTCTTGCCGTCCTTTTCGCCGACGTGGAACGTGACCATCGCGAGAGCCGAAGGCTCCTTGATGGCCTCGCCCCACGGCCGGACGGGGAAGATCCTCACGGTGTGCGTACCCCTCGGGAGGCTCTTGAACGTGTACGGCTTCGTCGCATCGTGCCAGGGGAACATGACGCTGATGTTGTCGACGAGGATCTCCAGGTGCTGCCCGCTCTTCGTCGCCTCGTCCTGGAACGTCTCGAAGTTCGTGAGCTCCACCTTGAGAGTGACCGGCGCTCCCTTTGCGGGGGGCTGACCGGCCTCGGGCTGCGGCACCGGGATGACTTCATCCGGAGCGGGCGCCACGATCTTGAGCGTGACCGGCCCGGTCGGGCCGCGCCCGTCCGCGAAGCCCTGCAACGGCGACTTCGGATCCTTCGGGGTCGCCGTCTGGGCCGAGAGAGGCCGGACGAGGACGAATGCGAGGCCCAGGGCGAGGATCTTGACCACGCGTGAGAGAGTCGGGTTCGCTGTATTCATGGCGGAACGCGCACTCCTTACAAGCTGATGTCCCGTCTGCCTGACGGCATCTCGGGTCGGGGAGGATACCAGCAAGAACGGGGCCGGCTCGAAAGCCCCCTCAGAACCGCTTCCAGCCGCTCGGAACCGTGAACAGGCCGGGATCAGCCCCCACTCGCACGTTCGTCAACGTCACGGTCGATTTCCGCGTCGTCCCGTTCGGTTCGCTCGTTTCGCGGTCGTAACGCGTCACGAGGCCGTCGAGGTCCGCCGTCACCCAGTATGTCGTCGTCGGTGACCCGGGCACCGCAGGATCGTCGTCGAACCGCCAGAGCGCGCACACGTGACCTGCGAACACCTCGTCTCCTTCACGATGGTAAATGGTGAGGTTTCGCCGCGCCGCCTCCGCTTTTTCGTCGAATCCCGGGGCAAGCGGGATTCCGCCGGGAAGCTCGCCGGCCGCCTCCGCGAACGGCACGTCCCGCGCCGTCTTCGAGGCCGGATCGAGGCGAAACGCCTTGCGGGCCGCCAGGTCGAGGACGAGCGCCGGGCCGTCCGCGGGTCCCTTGCGCCTGAGGTCGCGCAGCACAGCGAGGTCGAACGCGGCCTTCTCGACGCCGTCGGTCTTCAGCGTCACGCGCGCGCGGTACCCGTGCGTCTTGGTGCGTGGAGGCGCGCCGAAAGGATCGGCGGCGCAGCCCGAAAGAAGCACGACGAGGACCCCCGGAAAAAAGGGCGGAGGCCGCCTCAAGAGCGTCTCCTGGGAGGCGCGCCCGGCACCTCGAGGCCGTGGAAGCGCTGGAGGGCGGCCAGCGAGCGAAGCGTGACCCAGCGTGAGAGCTCGCCCGTGCGCTCGAGCGCGACCGGAAGCCGTTCCGGACACGCGCGTTCGAGCGTCCAGCGCGCGCGGTGGTCGGCGCGCGAGGCGAGCTGTGCGAGAGCGAGGGCGAGGATCGGCTCGCGCCGCGCCTCCGGGGGAAGCACCAGGGAAAGCGCGTACAACATCTCGACGAGATCCGTCTCGTCGCCGCACGGAAAGCCGGGCATGAGGAGCGACGCCGGCGCGCCGGGAGCGAGCGCAGCCGGAAGCTCGGCCTCGAGAAGACGGGCCGTGAGGAAGGAGACGGCCTCGAGGACACGATCGCTTTTCACGTCGTCGGGAATCGAGGAGAAGAGCAGGAGGTCCTTCTCCGTTCGTCCGCGCCCGCCGAGCGCTCGCGCGGCGAGGGCGTCGGCGCCCTCCAGGACCCGCGCGTCGCGCTCCCACCCGATTCGCGAAAGGACGCGGAGCGCCGCGCGAAAGAGCGTGGCGTCGAGATCCGTCTCCTCGCGGCGTTCGATCGCGACGAGCGTCTTCTCCCAGCGGGCGAGGAGGACGTCTCCCGCGTGGCGAAGCGGAGGGAGCGAGCCGTCCGCACCCACCTCGGTGAGGAACAGCGCGAGCCACACGCCGCCGTCGTAGCGGCGCTCGAGCGCCGCGGCCCCCGCGCCCGGGGCGAGTCTCGCTCGGAGGAGCGCGAGCACCTCACGCACGAACGGCTCGCGCGGGAATCCCTGCTTCGCCTTCTTCAGGTCCGGATCTCTCGGGGGGCGGCCGAGCAGGTCGCGAAGAGCCACGTAGCGGGCCGCGGGGCTTTCGCGCGAGACGAGCCAGTCGATCGTCGACAAGGGGACGGCAAACGGCCCTTCCGGAAGAGGTCGTGCCGCGCGCCGGCGGCGCACGGCGCCCTCCGGCCGCCCTCGAGCGGATCGCGACATCGACTGCGAGGATAATCCAGCCCGCATGAACTTCTTCGAGGCTTCCTCGACGCGAGTCGTCGGTCACCGAGGTTCTCCCACGAAGGCGCTCGAAAACACCTTCGACAGCTTCGACCGCGCCGAGGCCGAAGGCGCCGACGGTTTCGAGCTCGACGTGAGGCTCACGCTGGACGGCGAGGCCGTCGTCCACCACGACGCCGAGATCGTTCTCTCGGGCCGGCGCGTTCCGCTCGCGACTCTGACGATCCCCGAGCTCGAGGAGAACCCGATCGTACGCGGCGACCTTCAGGGGTTCGTCCCGACGCTCCGCGACGTCTTCCTGCGATACGGCTCTTCGGGTCGCTATCTCGTCGAGCTGAAGTCCGGGCCGTCGCCGCGCCCTTCGCTCCTCGAGTTCCGGGTCGCGGCTCTCCTGTCGCAGCTCGCTCTGCTCGAAAGGGCCGTCGTCCTATCCTTCTCGCCCGACTCGCTTCGCCGCATCCGCGAGATCGAGCCCAGGATCGTGACGTGCCTCAACTACGACGGCATGGCGCACCGGCCCGAAGGGCGGCTCTGGCCCGACCTTCCCAAGGGCTGTTCCGCCATCGGCCCGAATGTCATGCTCGTTTCGGACCCGCTCTTCGAACGCGCGAAGGCCGAAGGGATCTCCGTCCACGTCTGGACCGTGAACGATCCCGCGCTCGCCGCGCACCTCGCGCGCCTGGGCGCCGCGAGCGTCATCTCGGACGACGTCTCGGTCACGGGGCCCGCGATCCGCGAGGTGACCGGCGCGCTTCCTCCGCTCGCCGTGGTCCGATCGTGAGCCGGCGGGAGCTCTTGGTCGGGGTGGGCGGGATCGAACCGCCGACCCCCTGCTCCCAAAGCAGGTGCGCTACCACTGCGCTACACCCCGTCCGGTAGGATTCTGAGCGATGGCATCGAAGAAGTCGAAGGCAAGCGTCGTCCTCCTCCACGGCCTGGGCGGTTCTTCGGAGGACTGGAAAGAGGTCGCGACCCTCCTCGCGAAGGACTTCACGGTGGAGGCCCTCGACCTTCCGGGCTCGCCAATCGGTCCCGGGCCTTCGACGGGCTACGAGCCGGAGGCCCTCGCGCGCTGGGTCCTCGGCAAGATCCCGGAGGAGCCCGTGCTTCTCGCGGGCCATTCCCTCGGCGGGCGCGTGGCCGGCGAGGTGGCCGCGCTCGCGCCGGAACGCATTCGCGCGCTGGCCCTCGTCTCCCCGCTGGGCTCCGCGTCGTACGGCCTCACCGACCGCCTCAAGTGGATCGCGATGTCCCGGCGCGCGGTCATCGACAGCGTGCCCGAGAGCTCCCTCAGGAACGCCGCGGGCTACGGGTTCTCGGTCGACGGGGCCGGACGCGCGGGCTTCGTCGAACGGACACTCGCCGCGCGGACGGGGCCGCGGCGCGAGGAAGTCGTTCTCGCGATGGAGAAGCTCGTGGACGGCGTCCTCGGGGCTCGGCCGCTCGCGGAGAGGCTCTCGAAAACGTCGATGCCTCTCCTCCTCGTGACGGGCGCGCGCGACCCCCTCGCGCCTGCCGACGAGATACGCGCGATTCTGGCGACGCGAAAGGACGCGACGTTTCTCGTGCTGCCCGGGATCGGGCACTACGCGCTTCTGGAGGACCCTCCGCGCCTCGCGACGACGCTTCGCGATTTCTTCGCGGACGCCTGAGAGCGCGCGGGCGGCGCGAGCGCCTCCAGCCAGTCCTCCGGCAGCCGGCCGTGGAGCGCGGCGCTCTGCGCCGCGAAGAGCGCCGCCAGCCCCTTGCGTGAGGCCGCGAGGAGCCTCGCGAGCTGTTCCTCGTCGAACGGTTCGCGCTCGGCGGTTCCCTGGATCTCGACGAACCGCCCGCGCGACGTTCCCACGACGTTCACATCGACGTCGACCGCCGAATCCTCCTCGTAGTCGAGGTCGAGGAGGATGCGCCCCCTCGCGACGCCGAGAGAGATCGCGGCAACGGCCTCGCGCAGGGGGTTCGCCCGCAGGTCGCCAGCCTTCGCGAGCGACGCGCACGCCAGAGCGAGGGCGACGTACGCGCCCGTGACGGACGCGCAGCGGGTTCCGGCGTCCGCGACGAGCACGTCGCAGTCGAGCGTGACCGTGCGATCCGCGAGGCGGGAGCGGTCCACGATTCCGCGCAGAGCGCGGCCGATGAGGCGCTGGATCTCGAGCGTCCTTCCGGACTGCCTGCCGCGGGCCGCTTCGCGTGGGCTCCTCTCGAGCGTCGCCCGCGGCAGCATTCCGTATTCCGCCGTCACCCACCCGAGTCCGGTCTTCTGCAGAAAGGGCGGGACCTTCGCCTCCACCGAGGCCGTCACGAGGACCTCCGTGCGCCCCTGCGTTACGAGGCAGGAGCCTTCCGCGTGTGGAACGGCATCACAGACGATCGTCACGGGCCGGAGGTCGAGAGGTCCCCGTCCGTCGGGGCGCGGGGGGCCATCGGCGGAATGGGCGGAAGTCATC
This sequence comes from Thermoanaerobaculia bacterium, assembly GCA_963719225.1. Classification (GTDB taxonomy): domain Bacteria; phylum Acidobacteriota; class Thermoanaerobaculia; order UBA5066; family UBA5066; genus Fen-183. The sequence goes on from CAVRAY010000002.1 coordinate 219,189, forward strand.
GCGGGATTCTGGCGCAACGGCGGGCCGCTCGCTAAGGGAGATCCACGAGCGTCAGATCCGCCGCGGGACGGCCCAGAAACCGCCCCGCAACGCGGCGCAGGCGCTCGGACGCGTCGGTCACGAGGAGGCGCGTCGTTCCGGGAGAGGACTCGGCCCGGCGCGAGCCCGCGGGCAGCGCCGACTCGACGGCATGCGCCGTCGTCTCGGCGGAGTTCACGAGAATCGTGCCCTCGGGCAGCGAAAGAGCGATCGTTCGGGTCAGGAGCGGATAGTGCGTGCAGCCGAGGACGACGACCCGCGCGCCGGCGCCAGGCACGTCCGCGAGATAGCGCGCCGCCGCCGATCGTGCGACTTCGTTTTCGGTCCAGCCCTCCTCGGCGAGCGGCACGAAGAGCGGGCAGGCCGTGTGCACGACCTTCCGCTCCGGATCGAGCGCACGGATGGCGCGGCCGTAGGCGTCGGAGGCGACGGTCGCCTCGGTCGCGAGAACCGCGATCGGTCCCCGGACTCCGCCGACATCGGAGGCACGCGCCGCGGCGACGGCGGCCCCGGCGCCGGGCGCGACGACTCCCACGACCGGCACGGTCGACATTTCCTCGATGACGTCGAGCGCGAGGGCCGATGCCGTGTTGCAGGCCACGACCACGGCCTTGACGTCCTGCGACAGCAAGAAGCCGATTGCGCGCTGCGCGTAGCGGCGGACCGTTTCGGGCGACTTCGTGCCATACGGCAGCCGCGCGGTGTCGCCGAGATAGAGGAGGTCCTCGTGGGGCATCCGCCGCGCGACGGCCTCGAGCACCGTGAGGCCGCCAACCCCCGAATCGAAGAGACCGATCGGCCTGGGGTCGCTCATGTTCGTTCCGCCGGCGCACGCCGACGCGGTACGGGCGGAACGGCTGAGGGGCTGGGCGATGGCGCGGCCGGCGACGGCGAGACGGCGGGAGAGGGTGTCGCCGTCGGCGCCTGCAGCGCCGGCTCTTCGGCGGCCCGCCTGAGATCGGGGGCGATCGGATGCTGGAGGTCCACGTGGCCGCCGAGAGTTTCCGCGGCCTCTCCGGCGACGAGCAGCACGACGCGCGTCACCGCCGGGAGGTTCTTCGCGAGGGTCACGGCGAGCGCCTGGATCGCGGAGTCCTCTTCGTGAGAGCCGGCTTGCCAGCGCGGGCCGGCGGGCGTTCCGGGCTCGCGCGGCGCCGAGGAAGGCGGCGGCGCAAGGTCGATGACGGCGATTCCCTCCCGCAGGAGATAAGCCCCGCGCAGAGACCACCCCTCGGGAAACGGCCTCACGAGCTCCTGACGACGCGGCCCGTCCATGACCGCAGCGGCGACGGACCGGAGGAGCGCCACATCGTCGACCGCCGCGGGAACGTCCCGCGCTTCCGGGTGCAGCCGATCGTCGGCGGCGGACTCGAAGTAGAGCGAGACCTGCCGGGCCGGGATGGGAGTCGGCGGAATCACCGCCGTCGGCCTGAGCGTGGGAACGGCTGCCGCGGCCGGCGAAGGCGCCTTGAGGCGCCGCCCCAGGAGAAGGGCCGAGAGAAGCAGGAGGAGCAGGACGACGAGCGCGAGGGCGAGACGGCGCGGCATGGGACGGCCGTGCCTAGCTCTTGCCGGGAGTCTTGGGTGCGTACGGCACGGGAGCCACGGAGTCCGCGGTGCGGAAATATGTGTCGAGGCTCCCCGCGAGGGTTTCCGCCACCTGGCGCCGGAACTCCTCCGACCCGATGCGGACCTCCTCCTCCGGGTTCGTGATGAACGCGACCTCCAGGAGGACCGCCGGAGCGTTGACGCCCACGAGGACGCGGAACGGAGCCTGCTTCACGCCACGCGTCGTGATCCCGAGCAGCCGGTTGAAGTCGGCCTGCACGATCTCCGCGAGCCGTGCGGAAGCCGAGAGATGCTGGTTCTGCGCGAGGTCCCAGAGGATCAGGTCGAGATCGCGCACGGCGGCGTTCTTCTCCGCCGTATCGGGCGTCGCGGCGATGGCCGCGTTTTCGCTCTCGGCCAGGAGAGCCGCGGCTCGATCGGAAGCGTCCAGCGACAGGTAATAGACCTCGGTTCCATGCGCCGTCGCAGCACGCGACGCGTTGCAGTGAATCGAGAGGAAGACGTCCGCCTTCGCGGCGTTCGCTTGAGAGGCGCGGTCGTCGAGGCCGACCGTGGCATCGGAAAGGCGCGTCGTGACGACGCGATAGCCGCGGCGTTGGAGGGTTTCCTGGATCGTCTTGGCGAGCGCGAGCGTGGCGTCCTTCTCGAGGAGCCCGCCGGGGCCCTTCGCCCCTTCCTCGACGCCGCCGTGTCCTGGATCCAGGACGATGGTCTTGGGCCTCGAAGCTTGTGACGGCGCCGGCGCCACGGGGCGCGGGCCCGAGGCCGCGGAGCCCGCCTTCACGACGTCCACGACGAGGCGTGGCGGCGACCCGAGCGCGTAGACGTTCGGCACGAGACTTTTTTCCCGGAACACGATCGTGATGTCGCCGCCCCTGACGAGGAGGCGCGCGATGCGTGACGAGTCGAGGACTCTCTCCGGGGGCTGCATCACGAGGTGCGCATTCGGGACGTGAAGGACGACCCCGTCGGCACTCTTCTCGACGGCGTACGACGGCGTCTGCGAAAAGCGCAGCACGAGCTTCGTCGTCTCGCCGAGATCGGCAACCGAGGACTCCACCATGATCTCGGCCGTCTCCGACCTTCGGACCGACAACGTCCGCGTGACGCGATCCCACGAGAGGGTCAGGCCGGTCATCGGCCCGATCACTTTCTGGAAGAACTCGGCATCCGCCCAGGCGAGAGCTCCGTGGCCGCGCACGGGCAGGCTCAGAGAGACGAGCTTCGTGTCCACGACGGCGAGAGCCGCGTCCAGGCCGAAGACCGCCGTGTGCCCCTTCAGCTTGACCTCGTAGGACCGGGTCTTCTCGTCGAACGTCATCGACCCCTCGAGAGCGGCGACGGCGTCGTTCACGGAAACGTACGTCCGGCCCTCCCGTTCTTCCAGGCGCAGGCTCGCCGGAGGCCTGTCCGGACGAGTGAAAGTCGCGGTTGCCTCCTGGCCGTGCGCTGTGGCGGCGAACAGGCACAGCGCCGCCAGGGTGGCGCAGGAAGAGAGGCGCGCGCGACGATTCACCCCGGGATTATGGCGATTCTCCGGCTGGAGAGATGCCCCGCGCTTCTGCTAGACTCGAACGTCACGATTGGGGGCGTCCCGGTTTCGACGGGGCATTCAGCGATCGAGGAGCACGCCGAGCACGGCCGTTCGCTCGTAAAAACGACGGTCAACAACCAGCTGCCAACAACAGCGACCTCGCTCTCGCGGCCTAATTAAGCCGTGACGGGCGCCGGGGAGCCCGTCCGGGGCGCCTCGGCGTTTGACGCGAAATCCGGGCTGGGGCCGCCTCCGCCACCTGAAGAGGCGTCCCGAGAGTTTCAGGTTCGCTGTCGCGCCCGGTCGTCCGGACCTGAAGACGCGGCGGCTAAAAAAACAAGTCCGGACTGAGCGTGGAGAATCTCGACGTTCGGGCGCTTCGGACGGGGGTTCGACTCCCCCCGCCTCCACCATTTCGAGGGGGATCCGCAAAAGGGTCCCCCCTCGGCCTTTCGCAAGCCAGGAGGTCAGAATGTACCTTGACACGGTATACCGCGATACGGTATATCGTCGTGGATGGCGATCCGGGGCTTTGCCGCTGTCGTCGTGGAGAGGTTCTTTCGACAGGGCCGACTCGGCCCGGGCGTGAGGTGGTCTGGCGTGGCGAAGGTCGCGGCCCGCAAGCTCGACATGCTGGACTACGCAGTCCAGCTGGCGGACCTCGCCTCTCCTCCCGGGAACCGTCTCGAACCCTTGAAAGGGGATCTGGCGGGTTTTCATGGCATTCGGATCAACGACCAATGGAGAGTCGTCTTCCGTTGGACCTCCTCCGGCCCGACGGACGTCGATGTCAGGGACTACCACTGAGAGCCGAGGTGTGAAGATGAGTGACCGCGCGCGACGCCGCAAGCCGACATCCCCCGGGGAGATTCTCCGCGACGAGTTTCTCGTCCCGCTCCGGCTGAGCCAGAAGGCCCTAGCCGTCCACCTGGGATGCGACGTCAAGGTCGTGAACCGCATCGTCAACGGCCGGTGCGCCGTGACGGCGGAGATGGCGCTGAGGCTCGGCGCGGCCTTCCGGACTTCGCCGGACTTCTGGATGAACGCGCAGAAGGCCGTCGATCTCTACGAGGCCGCCGGGCAGGTCCAGGCCCTGCCGAGACCTCTCCTAAAGGCGAGCTGAGGCCGAGTCCAACAGGCACCAGCTCCGCTTGACGCGGCGTCCGGGGTCCCGTACCTTGATCGGTGGTGAATAGCCCCGAACGAGCCGATCCCCTCGTATTTCTCGTCGTGACGTCGGTGGGCACGGAAGAGCAGGCGCTCGAGATCGCGCAGCGCCTCGTCGAGAGCCAGCTCGCCGCGTGCGTGAACATCCTCCCCGGCGTGCGGTCGGTCTTCCGCTGGAAGGGAAAAGTCCAGCACGAGGGCGAGTTCCTGCTCGTGACCAAGACGCGCGCGGAGAACTTCGAGCGCGTACGGCAGGTCATTCGGGAGCTCAACGCCTACGAGCTTCCCGAAATCCTCGGGTTTCCCGCGAGCCACGCCGACGAGGCCTTCGCAGCCTGGGTCGCCGCGAGCTCCACGGGTGTCGAGACCCCGTCGGAGGACGAGGACGAGCCGGGGGAAGCGACCATCGATTGACACGTCCTGCCGTTCTCAGGATGGAGCGAGACGCCCGGTCCGGTCCCCGTGTCCGCTCGGGGACGTGTCTTCTGGGATGCCTTGCGGCGGGCTTCTTGTTCGCAACACCGGCCGGCGCGGTCGACGTCACGGTCGTGCTGAGTGCCGTCGCCGACGCCACGATCTTCGAGGAAAACGTGGACGCGAGTGATGCGAAGAGCCCCGGCCTCTTCGCCGGGCGCAACAATCACGACGAGATCCGCCGCGCCTTCCTCCGCTTCGACGTTGCCAACGGCGTTCCCTCGGGCATCGTCGTCTCGGCCGTGAAGGTGCGCTTGAGCCTGACGCGTTCGAACTCGGGGTTCGTCTTCGCGTCCCTCTTCCGCGTGTCGGCCCCCTGGGGCGAGGGCACCTCGAACGCCGGGGTCCCGGGAGGGATGGGCGCCCCGGCGACGCCGGGCGACGTCACGTGGACGAGCCGCGTCTATCCGGCCTCGCTCTGGCTCAACCCCGGGGGCGACGCGGCGTCTGCCCCGACCGCGACGACTCTCATCGGAAGCTCTCTCCAGAGTTACGACTTCGCGACGACTTCCCAATTGGTTTCCGACGTCCAGGGCTGGCTCGACCAGCCCGCGACGAATTTCGGCTGGCAGCTCCGCATGGACGAGGCGCAGATCGCGCCCACCGCCAAGCGCTTCGGCTCGCGCGAGGACACGTTGCAGCCGCTCCTCTTCGTCACGTACGACGACGCGAGCGCCCCCGCTCCGCCGGCAGGCGTGCCGGCGCTGAACACGCCGAGTCAGGCGGCTCTCGCGCTCCTCCTCGCCGCGAGCGGCGCGCGCCTGCTCAAACGCGCGGCCTAAACCGCCGCGAGCGCGTTCTCGAGATCCTGGAGGATGTCCTCGACGTCCTCGATGCCGACCGAGACGCGCACGAGGCCGGGCGTGATGCCGCGCCGGAGGCGCTCGTCGGGCTCGACGCTCGCATGTGTCATCGAGGCCGGGTGCGAGATGAGACTCTCCACGCCGCCGAGCGACTCGCCGAGCGCGCAGATCACGACGCGGTCGAGGAGGCTCTTCGCCGCCTCGACGGACCCGAGATCGAAAGAGATCATTCCGCCGTACCCCGACATCTGGCGCGCCGCGACGGAGTGGCCGGGATGGGACTCGAGGCCCGGGTAGAAGACTTTCCGGACCTTCGCGTGGGAGGCGAGCCAGGCGGCCACGGTGCGCCCGTTCGCGTCGTGGGCGCGCATGCGTACGGGCAGCGTCTTGATGCCCCGCGAGACGAGAAAGGAGTCGAACGGCGACAGGATCGCGCCTGCCGCGTTCTGCGTGAAGCCGATCTTCTCTCCGTCCTTCGGGTCCGCGCAGATCACGGCGCCGCCCACCGAATCCGAATGGCCGTTCAGATACTTCGTCGTGGAATGGACGACGACGTCACACCCGAGAGCGAGCGGTTTCTGGAAGAACGGCGTGGCGAACGTGTTGTCGACGACGACCCGGATCTTCGCGCCGATCCTCCGTCCCTCGTCGCGCGCGACGGCGGCGAGGGCAGCGAGGTCGGAGATCTCCATGGTCGGGTTCGTGGGCGTCTCGACGAAGAGCATCCGCGTCGCCTTCGTCACGGCCGCCCGCACGATCCCGGGGTCCGTCGTGTCGACATAGTCGAACGTCACGCCGAAGTTCGCGAGGATCTTCGAGAAGAACCGGTACGTGCCGCCGTAGGTGTTGCGGCTCACGAGCACGTGGTCGCCCGCCCGGACGAAGCTGAGCATGAGGGACGTCTCGGCGGCCATCCCGGACGCGAACGCGTGCGCCGTCGCGGAGCCGTCCGCTCCCCCCTCGAGCGCGGCGAGCTGGGTTTCGAGGGCGAGACGCGTGGGGTTCTTCGTGCGCGCGTACTCGTAGCCCTGGCGCGGCTTGCCGAAGCTCTCCTGGACGAACGTGGACGTCTGGAAGATCGGAACGGCCACCGCTCCGGTGAGCGGCTCGGGTTCCTGTCCGGCGTGCACGCACGTCGTCGCGAACCCGGGCACGCGCGGCTTGCGGGGCGCCTTCCGGAGCATCTCGGTGCCACTCTTCGTCTTCATCCGAGAATCCCCTTGCTCACGTACCGCTCGGCGCCGTCCGGCAGCAGCGTCACGACGCGCTTGCCGGGACCGAGGCGGCGCACGATCCTCCGCGCGGCCGCGGCGTTGCAGCCGGAGGATCCGCCCACGAGGAGCCCCTCCGTGCGCGCGATCTCGAGGACTGTCGCGAAGGCCTCGGCGTCGTCAATCGTGATGATCTCGTCCGCGAGCGAAGGGTCCCAGATCTCGGGAAGAAACGACGCCCCGATCCCCTCCACCTTGTGAGGACCCGGCTTTCCTCCTCCGAGGATCGAGCCCTGCGGCTCGACGGCGACTTTCAGGAGAGCGGGCAGGCGCTCGACCAGAAACCGCGCGACCCCGACGAACGTGCCCGTCGAGCCCGCCCCGATGACGATCGCGTCGAGGCGTCCCTCGCATTGCTCGAGGATCTCGGGGCCCGTCGTCTCGTAGTGCACGCGCGGGTTCGAGGGGTTCGCAAACTGCTGCGGCACGTACGCGCCGGGGATCTCCTTCGCGAGCGCGTGCGCCTTGTCGATCGCGCCCTTCATGCCGAGCGCGTCGGCCGTCTGCACGACGCTGCCGCCGAGCGCGGTCATGATCTTCTGCTTCTCGATCGAGAATCTCTCGGGCACGCAGAGGATGACGCGGTACCCGCGCGCGACTCCCACGAGCGCCAGGCCGATGCCCGTGTTCCCGGCCGTCGGCTCGATGATCGTTCCACCCGGTTTCAGGAGACCCTTCTCCTCGGCGTCGCGGATCATCCCGATGCCGATGCGGTCCTTCACCGAGCCGCCGGGGTTCAGGAACTCGCACTTGGCGAGGATCTCGGCCGCGCCGCCCCCCGCAAAGCGCGACAGCCGGACCATCGGCGTTCCGCCGACGAGATCCAGCGCCGAATCGGCGACGACGAGCGGACGCGCAGCGAGGACGGTCATTTGAGCCGGAGAACTTTAGCAGCGCGCGTGACGCGCGCGCTGCTACCCCCACCTATCGGGCCGGCCTTCTCTCTCTGTAGCAGTCGCGGCAGTAGACGGGCTTGCCGTTCGTCGGGTTGAACGGCACCTGCGTCGTCTTGCCGCACGCGTCGCACGTCACGTTGTAGAGCTGCCGCGCGCCGCCGTCGCCGAAACCGCCGGTCTTGCGCTTGTCGCGGCAGTTCTTGCAGCGCTTGGGCTCGTTCGAGAAGCCCTTCTGCGCGTAGAACTCCTGCTCGTTCGCCGTGAAGATGAAGGGTGTGCTGCAGTCGATACAGGGGATGGTCTTGTCCGTGTACATCAGAACTCCAGGGAAGGTCTCCGATTCCGTATCGGAGAGCCGTTTGGGTATCGCGGGCGCGGCTCCACGCGGAGCAGCGGCCGCCGGGTTTGGGTGAGGGAAACCTTCACCGGCTCCGGGACTTCAGGAGGCTTCGGTGGGGCCGTTTCCCAGATGGGGCCCCGGGGGTTGGAAATAAGGGGGAACCTCCTTGACCAAGACCGGCCATGACTTTTCTGCCGGTGAAAACATCGGGAATGGCCCGCGAACTCTCCTTGGCGTTATCCATCAATGAGAAACAAGAACCGCCACAAAAGCAAGAGAAAAGTTGAAGAGACCGTTTCTCATCCCAGCCGCACGTGGTCGGTCAGCCGGGTTCCGCCCGCCCAGACGGCCCCCACGATCAAAGCGGGTCCTTTCACCTTCTTCACGGGAAGAAAGGTCGCGGCGTCCACCAGGTCGAGCGCCTCGATCTTGAGGCGCGGCTCCATCTCGAGCGCCACCCGTGCCGCCGCGAGGAGCTTTCCCGCTTTCCGCTCGCCCAACGCATGGAGGAGCTGTGCCGCCAGGAGGGCGCGGAACAGCGCGGGGGCGGCTTTCCGCTCCTCGGGCGAGAGCCCGGCGTTCGCCGGGGAGATCGCGAGGCCATCGCTTTCGCGATCCTCCAGGGCCGCCACGGCGTCACTTCTTCGAGCCGCGCGGCACGTAGATCTGGGTGCCCCGGAAGGGGCGGGTGACCTGCGCGATGAGGTCTTCGAGGTCGCCCTTCCTCTCGACGAAGTCGATCTCGTTCGTCTCGACGACGAGCAGCGGGCAATCCCGGAAGTGATAGAAGAAATAGTTGTACGCCTCGACGAGGGACTTGAGGTACTCGGGCGCGATCGTCTTCTCGAAGGCGCGCCCCCGCTTCCGGATGCGGCCGAGGCAGGTCTCGACGCTCGCCGTGAGGTGCACGACGAGGTCGGGACGCGGCACGCTCGCGGCGAGCGTGGCATAGAGCTTGTCGTAGAGCGCGATCTCGGCGTCGTTCAGCGTCAGGTAGGCGAAGATCTTGTCCTTCGCGAACGTGTAGTCCGCGATCACGAGGTTCCGGAAGAGATCGATCTGGGCGATCTCCTGCTGCTGGCGAAAGCGGGAGAGCAGGAAGTAGATCTGGGTCTGGAACGCCGCGCCCTTCTTTCCCGCGTAGAAGTCCGCGAGGAACGGGTTCGTGACGTCCTCGAGGATCTGCGTGCCGCTGAAACGCTTCGCGAGGAGCCCCACGAGCGACGTCTTTCCGACGCCGATCGGGCCCTCGATCGCGATGTGGCGAAGCGGGAATTCCTTCGGGGTGGGCGCCGGCACGAGAGCGCGAGTTTAGCGCCTGAGGAAGACGTCGCCGGCGCCGCAGACGAAGACCGCGACCGACAGCCAGCCGTTCGCCGTGAAGAACGCGCCGTTCACGCGCGAAAGGTCCTTCTCCGAGACGAGGGCGTGCTGACGAACGAGAAAAAGGCCCGCGAGGAGAACCCCGAGCCCGAAGAGGAGGCCGCCATTGGCCAGGACGAAGGCGCCGTAGAGGAGCGCGAGCGAGACCGCGTGGAAGAACGTCGAGAGGTCGAGGGCACGGCGGGCGCCGAAACGCGCCGGCAGCGAGAAGAGGCCGTTTTCGCGGTCGAACGCCTCGTCCTGGAGGCTGTAGATCACGTCGAAGCCCGCGACCCAGAAGAGGACGGAAAGACCGAGCACGAGAGGCGTCGCCGCGAACCGACCCGTCACGGCGATCCAGGCGCCCACAGGAGCGATCGCGAGGCCGAGTCCGAGGACGAGATGGGAGAGCGCGCTCAGGCGTTTCGTGAACGAGTAGCCGAGAACGATCGCGAGCGCGAGCGGCGAGAGCGCGAAGCACAGGGGATTCAGAAGCCAGGCGGCCACGAGGAACGCCGCGGCCGAGAGCGCGCAGAAGACGGAGGCGGCCGTCACCGAGACGGAGCCCGCCGGGATCTCGCGCGCGGCGGTCCGGGGGTTCCTCGCATCGACGTCCCGGTCCACGATCCGGTTGAAGGCCATCGCCGAAGAGCGCGCGCCCGCCATGGCCAGGACGATCAACGCCAGCGTCCGGACCTCGGGCACGCCGCGCGCGGCGAGCACGGCCGCGAGCAGCGCGAACGGCATCGCGAAGACCGTGTGCGAGAACGTGACGAGGGAAAAGAACCTCCCGACGCCCTTCACGTGCCGCCCGTCCAGCGGTAGTCGTCCGTGTCGATCCCGACGTCGAGGAGGTCGGCGACGCGCAGCAGGTAGGCGTCGAGGAGGTCATCCGCCTCGCGCGCCGCGTAGAACGCCGGGACGACGGGCGCGACGATGCCGCCCGCCCGCGTGACGCGCACGATGTTCTCGGCGTGCACGAGAGACAGCGGCGTCTCGCGAAGGCCGAGGACGAGCCGGCGCCGCTCCTTCAGGCAGACGTCGGCCGCGCGCTGCAGGAGACCACGCGACGTGCCGTGCGCGATCGCGGCGAGCGTCCCCGCCGAGCACGGCAGGACGGCCATCCCGCGCGTCTTGAACGAGCCCGAGGAGATCGGTGCGTCCACGGCGCTCTCGGCGTGCAGGACAAGCTTCGCGCGCGACGCTTCGGGGAGGTCCGCGGAATCGAGAAGCGCTTCGACGGACGTGATCCCCGCGTCGATCTCCGTGCGTGCCACGAGAAGCGCGCGCGGCGAGACGACGACGTGAAGGTGCGTGAGGTCGGGCGAGGCCGCAAAGACCTTCAGCGCACGCAGTCCGAGGCGCGTGCCGCTCGCCCCGGAGATGCCGAGGATCAGGTCGCGCTTCCCTCCCGCCGCCGCCATTCCTCGATTGTCCTACGCGACAGCTTTTCCTGTCGCCTTCTCCCCATTTCGTGCGGGAGGGGAGAAGAGATCTTCTCAGAAGGAAATAGGGCCTGGGCCGACGGGTCGCATGACAGGAGAACTTGACGCCGAGCCGCGGCGCTCAAATCTTCCTTCTAAGAAGAATTCCCCGGGGCGCCAACGACTTGCGACTCATGCCGCACTCGAGGCACGCCTCGTGCGATGCGCGGGGCGGAGGTGATGGATGACCTAGACCCCTGAACGCGCACCCGGGCGCGCCCGGGAATCAGCGGAAGGAACACCCGAACCCCGATGTCCTGAATTTCCACAACGAAACGAAACCAAAAGGAGTTTCCAATGGCTCTCCGTCCGATCGTCCGCGCGCTCGTCGTGCCCGTCCTCGGGCTCTCGCTGTCCGGCATCGCCTCGCATCCGGTCCTGGCCGAAGGCGAGCCTCCGGCCGCGCACAAGCTGGTCAACATCAATCAGGCGACGTCCGCCGAGCTCGCGCGTCTGCCGCGCGTCGGCGTGAAGCTCGCCGACCGGATCGTCGCGCACCGCAAGGAGCACGGTCCGTTCCGGCGCATCGAGGACCTCATGGAGGTCAAGGGTGTCGGGGAGAAGTTCTTCTCCACGCTGAAGCCCTATCTCGCCGTGTCCGGCCCCACGACGCTCGCCGAGAAGGTGTCCTCGAAGGGTTCTCGCGGCGCCACGAGCAAAGCGAAAAAGTCAGGGAACCCCGCCTCGAAAGCCCAAAAGGCGAAGGCCTGACGGAGCGGGCGGCCCGCGCGGAGCTTCCGCCGGGCCGCCCCTCCTCTTCCCGGAGAAGGCCGAACATGCGCGGCACCTCCCTCACCGAGCTCGTCCTCGTCCTCGCCATTCTCGGGCTCTTCTTCGCGCTGAGCCTCCCGCCCTTCACGGACTTCCTCGCCGAAGAGGGGCTTCAGGCCGCCGCCCGCGAGGTCTCTGCCATCTTCACCGCCGCCCGCGGCCGCGCCATTTTCCAGAGCGTCGACGTGGGCGTGAAGTGGATGAACAGCGGCGGAGATCTCGTCCTGTCCGTCTATCAGGACGGCAACGGCAACGGCGTCCTGACCGCCGACATCAACAAGGGCGTCGACCGCCTCGTCGCGGGCCCCTACTGGATGCGCGGGAAATATCCCGGCATCACGTTCTCCTTCGTCCCCGGCTTCAACGGCCTCGACCCTGGCGGCGCTCCGATCGGCAGCCTGACCGATCCCCTGCGCTTCGGAAAGTCGGACATCTGCACGTTCTCGCCTGTCGGCAAGGCCTCGCCCGGCTCGGTCTACCTCTCGAACAGGAAAGGCCGCCAGGCGGCCGTACGCGTCACCCCGTCGAACGCGAAGATCCAGATCTTCACGTGGCACGGCAAGTCCATCAAATGGATCAAGAGATGGTGACCGTCTCAGTCGGCGGGAAGCGCCGCTTCCGCGACGGCGAGCCGCTCTTTCGTCCCCAGATCGAACCAGACTCCGTCGTCGGGCGTCCGGTACGGGACCAGGGCGAAGGCGCCGTCCCTGGCGCGCGCGGAAGGCGCGAGGACGTTCCTGGCGAGCTCGGCAAAGCCGGGGGGAATGCGCGTGACGAGGGGCGGGTTCGCGGCCTGGAGTCCCGTGAAGAGCCAGGGCCCCTCCCCTCCGGAAGGACGTTCGCCTCCGACGGCGAGGAGCCGCCCGCGCGGATCCGACCAGAGCGGCGTCGAGACACCGGGGCTCTCGTTCGGGAGAACGGCGAGCGCCGAGAGGACGCCCGGCCCGTGGCGAGCCGCGAGGAGGCGTCCGAGCGGGAGCGTCGTCGCGACGTCGCCGTTCGCGACGAGGAAAGGCCCCGTCCCCAGAAGGCACCGCGCGTGGGCGAGCCGAATGCCTCCGGCGGTGCCCAGGATCTCCTCTTCGAAAGACCATGCGACGGGGATTCCCTCGTACGACTCTCCGACGGCGCCGCGCAGCTCCTCCGCGAGATGGTGCGCGTTCACGACGAAGGCCTCCGCCCCTTGTCCGAGAAGGTGATCGAAAACGTGAAACAGGATCGGGCGGCCCTTGAGCGGGAGGAGAGGTTTGGGCGTTGCGCTTGTTTCGGGGCGGAAACGCGTGCCGAAGCCGGCCGCGAGGACGAGGGCGATCATCCGGGCTGAAGGATAGCCTCACAATACGGGCCGTGCCCGGCCCCATCCGCTATCGGCTCTCCGGCGTGCGCGCCCGCGCGCCGAAGAGCGTGGACATCCCCCTCGTCGCGCGTGTCCTCGGCGTCCCGCCCGAGAGCCTCTCCGATCTCGTGCTCATCCGTCGCTCCCTGGACGCGAGGCAGAAACCGGCGCTCTTCTGGGACCTCACGGTGGAATTCTCGTCGGACGCGCCGCTCGCGCCGCGGCTGACGGCTCCCCTGCGCCTGTCCGAGGCGCCCGCGGCCCGCGCCCCGGAGCTGCTGCTCCCTCCCGCCGAGCGCGCGGCCCGGGTGGCCGTCGTCGGCACCGGGCCGGCCGGCCTCTTCGCGGCCCTCGCTCTCGTGGACGCCGGCATCCCGGTCACGGTCCTCGAGCGCGGGGACCCGGCCGAGGACCGGTACCGTACGGTGCAGAAGTTCTGGACGTCCGGCGTCTTCGATCCCGAGTCGAACGTCCAGTTCGGAGAGGGAGGCGCCGGCACGTTCAGCGACGGCAAGCTGACCTGCGGCAAGCGTCACGACAGGATCGCGGTCGTCCTCGAGACGCTGCACCGCTTCGGGGCTCCTGCGTCGATTCTCGTGGACGCCAAGCCACACATCGGCACGGACCGCCTCGTCGTCGTCCTGCGCAACATCCGCAAGCACCTCCTCGAGCATGGCGCGACGCTGCGCTATCGCGCGAAGGTCACGGACTTCGCGACGAAGGGCCCGGACAACCGGCTGACGGCCCTGACGCTGGCGTCGGGAGAGGAGATTCCGGCGGAGCTCGCGATCCTCGCGCTCGGACATTCCGCGCGCGACACGATGGACATGCTTTTCTGCCGCGGCGTCGCGATGACGCGCAAGCACTTCGCGATGGGCCTTCGCATCGAGCACCCGCAGGACGCCGTGGACCTCATCCAGTACGCGCAGATCTCGTCGGCCTGCGGCGTGATGCCCGCGGATTACAAGCAGGCGCACGTCGCGTCGAACGGACGCGGGATTTACACCTTCTGCATGTGTCCGGGCGGCGAGGTCATCGCGTGCTCCTCCGAGCCCTCGGGCGTCGTGACGAACGGCATGTCGCGCTACAAGCGCTCGTCCGGCTACGCGAACGCAGGGTTGGTCGTCCAGACGCGCGACGAGGACTTCGACGCGCTGGGCGGCGAGGCGCTCTTCCGCGGCCGCGACCTCCAGCGCCGTGTCGAGGAGGCAGCCTACAGGGCAGCCGGCGAAACGTACGCCGCTCCGGCGCTCCGCGTCACGGACTTCCTGAAGAGCCGCACGTCGCGCATCTCGCCGCGGGACATTCTCGCGACGACATACGGGCCCGCGGCCGTGCCGTGCCTCTTCGACGGCATCCTGCCCGACCCCTATCTCGACGCCCTCGCCGAGGGCCTGCGCGCCTTCGACGAGAGGATGCCGGGCTTCATCTCGGACGAGGCCGTGCTCCTCGCCCCGGAGTCGCGCACGTCCTCGCCCGTCCGCATCGAGCGGAACGGATGGTGCGAGTCGCCGACCGTCCCCGGCCTCTTTCCCGCAGGCGAAGGCGCGGGCTTCGCGGGCGGCATCGTCTCGGCCGCCCTGGACGGCCTCCGCGTCGCCGCGCACGCACGCGCGAAGCTTGCGGGCGAGCCCTTGCCCGAGGAGAAGTCCACGACGTACACGGGGCCGGAGTACTGAGGCCTCACGCCGGTTGCTTCACGCCCTTGGCCGTTTCGTGACGTGGATCAGGGCGGCTGACGCGAACGCGATCATCAGCGGGTCCGTGAAGGGAATCCGGAACCGCATCACCACCTGATGCGGGATGTGGGCGAGCCAGATGACGAGAAAGTAGCCGAGGACCCAGATCGTGACGAACCGGTCCCGCTTCCAGTGCCCTACGAGACCGAGCGCGGCAAGGGTGTAAAGCAGAATGTTGAGGCCCGCGCTGCCGGCGACGGCCGCCCTTCCGTACTCTCGCGGGTCGAGCCACGGGCGCCAAAACCGCCAGGCCTTCCGGCATGCGAATCCAACCGCCTCGGCCGGATCCCGATCGATGTTCGCGAGGCCCTCGTAAAGCCACGCGCGGCTTCGTTCCCTCGGTGACCGGCCGGGCGTCGCGATCGCGCGCGCGACCGCGGGTGTCAATTCGGTCTCGAACGCGAGTGCGGCGCGGCGATAGTCGGCCGCGTCCTGAATGCGCATGATGCGATCCATCTCCGGGTGCGAGCCGCGCCAGAAGCTGAAGCCCGCTGCGTCATTCACGAAAATCAGCTCGTGATAGCGCATGGCATTGCGCACGATCCACGGCAGCAACACGACAGCAGCTCCGAGAACGAGAGTGCCCGCCGAGGCCCACCGCGGCTTTCCGATTCCACGCGCGAAGAGCAACGTGCAGCCGGCGAACGCAATCGCCACGAGTCCAGCCGGTCGCGTCAGTGCCGCGAGCGCGAACGCGCCTCCGCCGAGCAGGGCGCTCCTGGTGTTGCCGTCTCCAAGAGCTTTCAGGAACCCCCAGGTCCCGAGGGTCAGGAAGAACATGAACAGGGGTTCCGTCCTGACGTCACCGACGCCGAGAATGAAGAACGGATTCAGCGCCGCGAGGAGAGCTGACACGGTTGCAGCCCCCGAGGACGCGAAGAGCAGCCAGGCGATCTCGCCGAGGACGAGCGCGGTGCCCGAATCACATGCGGCAAGCGCGACTTTCACTACGACGACACGCTCGGGCTGACAGAGCGTCGTCGCCGCGATGAAGAAAGGAAGAGCCGGCGCGCGAAAGAAGGGAAGGGTCCCGCGATCCGGATATTCGTGCTCCCGGCAAAGATGACTGGCCGTCGCGAGATAGTCCCGCTCATCCCCGAACGAAACGGCGCCGGGGCCGTTCACCGAGATCGCCCCCACACGGACGGCAAAGGCAACCGCGAAGATCGCGAGCCGCAGCCTCCTGTACGGGCATTCCATCATTCGTGAGGCATCGCTGCTGAAGGCGCCACGGCCTCACGTTACCGCTTCATCGCGAAACTCGACGTGTTCCGTCGACGCCCGAACGGGTTATGCCGTGTAAAGATTCCTCCCGATGCGCCGCGTCCTCGTCGGCACTGCCGGCCACATCGACCACGGGAAGAGCGCGCTCGTCCGGGCGCTCACGGGGACGGATCCCGACCGCCTGCCCGAGGAGAAGGCGCGCGGGATCACGATTGACCTCGGGTTCGCGCACGCGACGTGGGACGGGACGACGTTCTCGTTCGTGGACGTGCCCGGGCACGAGAAGTTCGTGCGCACGATGGTGGCGGGGGCGCAGGGCGTGGACCTCGTCCTCCTCGCGGTCGCCTCCGACGACTCCGTCATGCCGCAGACGCGCGAGCACCTCGACATCCTGAAGCTCCTGGGCGTGACGTCCGGCGTCGTCACCCGCACGAAGAGCGACCTCGTCGACGCGGAGACCGGCGCGCTCGTCGAGGAGGAGATCCGCGACCTCGTGAAGGGCTCCTTTCTCGCGAACGCCCCGATCCAGGCCGTGTCCGCGGTGACCGGCGAGGGACTCGAGGCCCTGCGCCGTCACCTGACGATCGCCGCGGCACATCTCGCGCGCGAGGACCGGAGCCGCCGCACGGCCCGGGTCTTCCTCGACCGCGCCTTCACGATGAAGGGCTTCGGCCCCGTCGTGACGGGCACGCTCGACGGGGGGCGCCTCGCCCCCGAGGACTCGCTCACGCTTTTTCCCGAAAGGCTCGACGTGAGGGTGCGGCGGCTCGAAGTGCACGGCGAGGAGCGCGCGCACGCCGAGGCGGGCGAGAGGACGAGCCTGAACCTCGCCGGCGTCGAGCGCGCGACGCTGCGCCGCGGCCAGGCCCTCGTCGCGCGCGGGGGGCTCGAGCCTTCCTCCGTCCTCACGGTCGAAATCACGTGGCTCCCGTCCGCCGTCTCTCCGATCGAGGACGGCGCGCGGCTGCGCGTCCACCTCGGCACGACCGACGTCGCCGGGCGTGTCCACCGCCTCGGTGGAAGCGTCGAGGCTCCGGGCGGCCGCGCGTTCTCTCCCGGCTCGACCGGCTTCGCGCAGATCACTCTCGACGCGCCGCTGCCCGCCCGCCCGGGCGACCGGTTCGTTCTCCGCCGTCCCTCGCCTGCCGCGACGGTCGGCGGCGGGCGCGTGCTCGACGCCGGGCGCCCGCGCCTTCGGCGCCGGAGCGGCGCGGACCTCGAGCGCGTGCTCTCGGTCCTCGGGAAGGGTGACGAGAGGGACCTCGCGGAGCTCTTCATCCTCGAAGCCGGCCCGGGAGGCCTCACCGCGGCGCGTCTCGCTCTTCGGCTCGGCGTGGCCGCTTCCGCGGCGGCGGCCCTGCTCGATGCGCTCGCCTCCTCGGGAAAAGCTCTCCGCATCGCGCCCGCGCTCTACGCCCACGCGAGCGTTGCGTTCTCCCTCGGCGAGCGGGTGACGGCCGCGTTCGCCGAGCGCCGGAAGAGCGGCACCGCGTCCGCTTCGTTCGGCAAGGGCGAATTCGCGGAGCGCCTCGCCCGCGGACTCTCTCCGGCCGCCGTGGACGGCTGGATCGCCGTTCTCGCCGCTTCGAAAAAGCTCGCGCTCGACGGCGACCGCATCGCACCGCCCGGCGCGAGGGCCGCCGATCTCGAGGGAGCCGCCGCGTCCTTCGCCGCGAAGATCGAAGCTGCCTATCGCGCGGCGGCTTTCGAGCCCCCGAAGCTCTCGGATCTCGCGGCCAACGTCGGCACGAAAGCGGCCGTCGTGGACGGCCTCGTGTCGCACCTCGTGAAATCCGGAATCCTCGTGCGCCTCTCGCCCGACCTCGTCGTCCACCGGGACGTCTCGGCCGCGGCGGAAAAGAAGCTCGAGTCGGTGCGGGGGCAGACGCTTGGCGTCGCCGGCTTCCGGGATCTCCTCGGGCTCACGCGCAAGACGCTCATCCCGCTCCTCGAGCACTTCGACGCGAAGAAGCTCACCCGCAGATCGGGGGACGTCCGAAAGGTCGAAGAGACCGTCAGCGTGCCGAAGCGCGCAGGTTCTTCTTGACGACGCGCTCGCTCTTTTTCTTCGCCGAATCGAGCGTGTAGTCGAGCGTCGCGTCGAGCGTCATCCAGCACGAGACCGGACGGCCGCCCGAGCGCGCCGGCGTGAACCGCCACTTGGAGGCGAACCGCTTCATCCAGATCCCGAGGAGAGGTTCCGTCTCGCCGGTGGGCAGGAAGCGGCTGACGACCCCCTGCTCCGAGACCTCGACGAGCACCGTGGTGCGGGCCCTGACGCGAGCCGCGTCGAAGCTCCAGGGAGTCTTCTCCGGCGAGGGCAGAACGTCCACGTCCTCGATCGAGACGGCGACGGGGTCCTTGGGCTCGATGTCGCGGGGATATAGCGCCATCCACCCGTCGCCGGAGGTGTCACGGACCGTGGGAACGAGCGGATCCCCCTTGCGCAGCGCCTCGAGCGTGAAACCCGTGAAGATCCCCTTCTCGAGCGAGATCGCGAGGTCGATCGAGTACGTCGCCCACGTCTGAACGGGCTGAGAGCCCTTCTTCGCGGGCGTGAACCGCCAGCGGGGAACGAGCGCCGCGAGCGGCGCCGCGAGCCCCTTGAGCGGCGGCTCGACGGGAACGGCTTCCACGACGCGACCCGTCTCGAGGAGATGGAGGGAAAGAACGAGCGGTTGGCGCGTCTCGAGGTCCTGGGGATTCGCCCTCTCCAGGAGCTTCGGCGCCTCGTCGAACGGCCGGAAGAGCGGGTGAGCGTACACGACCTCGGCGGCCGTCACACGCATGGGATCGGGCAGCGCGTCGACGGGGCGGGCCGCGGGGAGCGGTGCCGGCACGGACACCTGCGCGCGCGCGAGCCCCGCACCTGCGAGGATCGCGAAAACGACGAGGAAAAAGGGGCGCATCTCCGCGATTCTAGCGGCACGCAAGGTCGGGCAGCCCGTCACTTCGTCTCCGCCCAGTTTCGGCCCGTGCCGACGGCCACCGTGAGGGGCACGCCGAGCTCCGCCGCGCCTTCCATCGTCGTCTTCGCGAGCGCCGCCGTCCTTTCGGCCAGGGCTTCCGGGCATTCCAGGACGAGCTCGTCGTGCACCTGAAGGAGAAGTCGCGCCTCGGGAATTTCGCGCGAGAGCGCCGCGCTCAAATTGATCATCGCCTTCTTGATGAGATCGGCCGCCGAGCCCTGGAAGGGCGCGTTCATCGCCATGCGCTCCGCGTTCGCGCGGACGTTGTGGTTGCGGTCGTGGAGGCCGGGGATGGGTCTCACGCGGCCGAAGATCGTCTCGGTGCCGCCGGTCGCGCGCGCCTTCTCGAGGATCGCGTCGAGGCACGCGCGAATCCGCGGAAACCGGTCGAAGTAGGCGGTGATGAACGTCTTCGCCTCGCCCCGCGAGACCCCGAGCTGCGCGGCGAGCGCGAACGGACCCATGCCGTAGAGCACGCCGAAGTTGATCGTCTTGGCGCTGCGCCTCTGATTCCCCGTGACCGCTTCCGGCGCGACCGAGAAGATCCTCGCCGCCGTCGCGCGGTGCACGTCCTCGCCGCGCCGGAACGTTTCGAGCAGCGCCTCGTCTCCCGCGAGATGGGCGAGAAGGCGCAGCTCGATCTGCGAGTAATCGGCGGCGACGAGGATGCATCCCTCAGCCGCGACGAAGGCGCGGCGGATCGCGAGGCCCGCCTCCGTGCGGATCGGGATGTTCTGGAGGTTCGGCGCGTTCGAGGAGAGGCGCCCGGTGGCGGCGACGGCCTGGTCGTACCGCGTGTGGATGCGCCCGTCCCCCGCGATCGAGCCCGGGAGCGCGTCCACGTAAGTGCCTTTGAGCTTCGAGATCTCCCGCCACTCGAGGACGAGGCCCGGCACCGGCCCCGACGACAGCGCGGCGAGCTCTTCGAGGACGTCCGAGCCCGTCGCCCAGGATTTCGTCTTGGCGGTCTTCTTCACGGCCGGGTAGCCGAGCTTCTCGAACAGGATTCGCCCGAGCTGCGGAGGCGAGCCGATGTTGAACGGCTCCCCCGCCGCCTCGTGGATCTTCCGTTCGAGCTCGGCGAGGCGCGCGTCGAACTCCTTCGAGAGCACCGCGAGGACGCCGCGGTCCACGGCGACCCCCGCGATCTCCATGCGCGCGAGGACGGGGACGAGCGGCAGCTCGAGCTCCTCGAGGACGCGGGCGAGAGGCGAACCTGGGGCGAGGCGGGGAAGGAGCGCGTCCATGAGCGCGAGCGGGAGGCGCGCACGGGGAGCGAGGAACCGCCGGCCGGCTTCGGAGGCGAGGACCTCGAGAGTCGCGGGGCCGCCCGAAGCGAGCTCCTTCAGCGTCGGGACCGCCTCCGGCGGGAGATTCAGGATGCCGC
The DNA here is from genome assembly GCA_963719225.1 of Thermoanaerobaculia bacterium. Taxonomy (GTDB): domain Bacteria; phylum Acidobacteriota; class Thermoanaerobaculia; order UBA5066; family UBA5066; genus Fen-183. The sequence goes on from CAVRAY010000002.1 coordinate 239,554, forward strand.
GCGCGTCGCCGACGAGGTCGTGCGCATGGACGCCCGGCGAGACCACGTAGCTCGCGAGCATGGAGTCGGAGACCCGCGCGGGAGGCGCAATGCCGAGCGCGTCGGCCGCGAGAAAGAGGCGCTTGGAATCGTGGGCCACGACGAGAACGCGCGCAAAGATCTCCGCGAGCGCCTTCGTGCCCGCGCCGTCGATCGCGAAGGCGGCGGTCTCGCCGCCGGGGACGGCCACGACCGCCGCGAGCGGCGGCGCCGGCCAGGGACAGCCGGGCCCGCACTCCACGTGGACCGCGGCGCGGCCGGCGCGCGCGGCGGCCTCGACGGGCGCGGCGAGGCCGGCGGCGTCCGCGATCCACCGCACGTCCTCCTGAGATGCGTTCGAAGAGGGAGATTCTTCGAAAAGCGAGAGGGTCGCGGGCTCGGAGACAGCTGTCGCCTTCCCGGCGGTGCCCTTCGACGAAATTCCCGATTCGAGCAGCTCTTTCTTCAGCTTCGCGAAGCCCAGCTCCTCGTAGAACGCCGCGAGCTCTTTCACCGCATCGTCGGTAAGCGGCCGGATGCGGAAGTGCTCGAGAAGCTCCGCGGGAGCGGCGGGCAGGGGCCGATCGCAGCGCACGGTCGCGAGCGCTCTCGATCGGAACGCGTCCTCCCGACCGCCCGCCAGGGTCTCCTTGCGCTTGCCTTTCACCTCTTCCAGCCGGGCGTAGACGTCCTCGAGCGAGCCGAACGTCGAGATGAGCTCCTTCGCCGTTTTCTCGCCGATCCCCCGGACGCCGGGGATGTTGTCGGACGAGTCGCCCATGAGCGCGAGGACGTCGACGACCTGCGACGGCTTCACGCCGAAGAACTCCTTCACGCCCTTCTCGTCGAGCACGGCGTCTTTCGCGGGGTGGTAGACGGCGACGTCCGGGTCCTTCACGAGCTGGAACAGATCCTTGTCCGCCGAACAGATTTCCGCGTGGAAGCCGGCCTCCTTCGCAACGCATGCGATCGACCCGATGAGATCGTCCGCTTCGTACCCCGCCTCTTCGACGACGGCGAGGCCGAGCAGGCGGCAGAGCCGCTTGGCATCCTCGATCTGCGGCACGAGGTCGTCGGGCATGGCCTGCCGCTGGGCCTTGTACGTCGCATCCATCTCCGCCCGGAACGTCTTCTCGTACCGGTCGAAAGCGACCGCGACGGCCGCCGGCTTGCGGTCCGTCGCGTACTTCCGCCACATGTTGAGGAACCCGTAGACCGCGTTCGTCGGCCGCCCTCCGGGCCCGGTCAGCCCGCGGATCGCGTAGAACGCACGGTAGAGATAGTTCGAGGCGTCGATCAGGGCGATCGTGGGGCGGGGATTCTGGTCGGTCATCGAGGAGCGGCCTCGGGCGGCGCGCGCGATCACTCTACACTCGGGGCGGGCTCTCGCGAACGGGCCCCGACGTCCACGTCGGGCGGCGCGAGGTCGCGGCGGGCGAGCCGCAGCGCGAGGCGGACCGTGGGCCACACGGGGGGATCTGCCGGGAGCCGAAGGCGGATCGGCCCGCTCAGCGGCGCCTGGGCCACCGCCGCCTTGACGGCCGCGATCTCCGCAGGCCCATACGTAAACCGGTAGGCCGCGCGCGCCTCGCGCTCCTTTCGCCAGTGTCCGGCGTCGAGCGTCAGGAACAAGAGCAGGGCGGCGGCGGCGAGCGTCGCCCCCTGCGCCTTTTCGCCCAGAGTCGCGGCGACCGCCGCGAATCCGGCAAGCGCCGCCGCGAAAAGAGCCGGCACGAGGCACGCGAGGTAGCGTGCCTCCACGGGATAGTCGTTCAGCGACATGAGAAGGACGGGCCAGATCGCGAAGAGCGCGAGCGCCCGGCGCGTCCGGTCGCGCGGGAGGACGAGCGCGAGCAGGAGTCCGAGAAGAACGAAGGCGGCGGGGCCTGCGCCGAGCGTCCAGTCGTCACGGAGAAAGCTCCCGAACGCCGCCAGCTTCGCGAGCGGGTTCCGCTCGGGCGCGTCGGTCGGCTGGAAGATCTGCCGGTACCAGCCGCGCACGTTCGCGGGGTCGAGACACCACGCGGCCGGAGGCAGGAGGCCGAAGACGACGAGATCGCGGAACGTTCCGGAAGCGGCGATCCATGCGTCCGAGAGGGCCCGCCGGCGCGCGGCGCCGAGGAGGATCAGGAGAACGAAGGCCCCCCAGAGGACGTTCGACACGCTCGGCACGCGCGACGCGAGGGTGTCTCCCCCTCGTGCTTCGAGAAAGAGCCGGATCGCCGCGAGAGCCGCCGCAAGTCCGAGGATTCCCGCACCCGCGCCGCGCGCGAAAACGGCACGCGCCGTCTTACCGAGGAGTCTTCGCGCGTCGGGACTTTCCTCCGCGAGCACGACGGCGAGGAACGTCGCGAGCACGAAGAATCCATAGTGGTACTTCAGGAAAAAGAGCGCGGTCCCGGCGAGGAACGCGGCCCGCTGCGCGCGACGTGAAGGGCGCTGCGAAAAACAGAGCCACGCGACGAGCGTCAGCGACCCTCCGAGGCTCTCGAGCATCGGCCATGCGGAGATCTCGAGGAGCATCGGAGATCCGAGGAACACAATCGCGACGAGGAAAGCCGTCGCGGCCGCCGCGAGGAGCCCGCCCGGAATCAGGCGGCGCACGAGGAGAAACCCCGCGGCGGGCGCGAGGACGAACGCCACGAAGCTCGGCAGGCTCGCGGCGGGAAGCGACGGCCCGAAGGCGGCCTGGAAGGGCGCGCTCGCGAAGGCCCAGGCCGGCCCCCACCAGTGCCGGCTGAGGAGGAGACCCAGCGCGTCGAAAGGACGCAGGAGCCTCAGATCGTCCACGAGGTCGAGACCCTCGGTCGCGTGCAACGCGGCGTCCCAACCGAGAGAAAAGACCGACTGTCTCTCCAGCGCTTGCCCGCGAAACGAAAGCGCCGCGGCGAAGGCTAGCGCGACGAGAACCGCAGCCAGCGTTTTCTCGATAGTTTCTTCGCGCCGCATCGCGCGCCGAGTCTATCGGCCCGGTTCACCCGTACAATCGAGGACGAGGCGCGATGTCCGCTCTCCCGTCTCCCTCGTCGATCCCTCCCGCTCCTCCCGCGCCACCGGTGACGAACGGGCGGCTCGCGTCCGCCCTTCTCGCGCTCGCGGCCGCGGAAGAGCCGGCGAGCCGACGCGCCGCCGAATACCGCGCCGCCGCCAGGACGCTTCGCCAGCTCGGCGTCGATCTCTTCGGGCGCCGTGTCGCGGTCGTCGCCCTGCCGGGCGTTTCGTCCCGGGCCGCCGACGCGATCGCGGCGTTCCTCGCATGCGGCTCGGACGAGAACGTGGGCGACGCCCTCGCCGCGATGCTCGACCACGCCGATCCCGGCGCGCACCGCAAGGCGGACTTTCTCTCGCGCGCGGACGTGGAACGGATCCTCTCGGCGCCGACGGGAATCTCTCACGCGGATCTGCGCGGCGACGCTCATCTCCACACGGACCGTTCGGACGGCCGGATGCTGCTCGCGGCTCTCCACCGCGCGCTCGAGGCGCGCGGCGACACCTATGCCCTCCTGACGGACCATGCGCGCGATTGCGCCGTCGCGGGCGGGCTCTTTCCCGCGGACTTCCGCGCCCAGCGGCGCGAGGTGGACGCCTTGAACGTCCGCGCCGGGACCTTCGCGATGTTCGTCGGAGCCGAGGCGAACATCGCCGAGGACGGATCGCTCGACGTGACGCCCCGGAGCGTCCCGGAGCTCGACGCCGTCGTCGCCTCCGTGCACACGGACCTGAGGAGCACGCGGGACCAGACGGCGCGGCTCGTGCGCGCCGTCGAGACTCCGGGCGTCGCCGTCCTGGGCCACCCGAAGGGCCGCCTCTACGACATGCGCAGCGGCGTGCGCGCCGACTGGCCGCGGGTCTTCGCGACAGCCGCGGCATGCGGCGTGGCCATCGAGCTGAACGGATGCCCCGAACGCCTCGACCTGCCGCCCGTGCTCGCGCGGATCGCGGTCCAGGCGGGTTGTCTCTTTTCGATCTCGAGCGACGCGCACGCGGCCGCGCATCTCTCGTTCCTCGACTACGGCCTCGCCGTCGCGCGCCTCGCTCAGGTACCGAAGGAATGCGTCGTGAACACGTGGTCCCGCGACCGCTTCCGGGACTGGCTCGAAGAGCGCCGCGCCGGCTGAGGGCAATCAGTCGTAGATGATCGACCCGGGATCGAAGCGATCCCCCGTGTCCGGCCCGCTCCACGTCCCGTGGTTCAGGTCGTAGTGCCAGCCGAAGGAGGTGTACGGCACGCGGAAATACGTTCCGATCGTGAGCAGGGCCTTCCCCCACCATTTCGCTTCCGGCACGCCCGCCGCGAGGAGGATCTCGCGCAGGTTGAGGCCCAGCTCGACGCCGACGTTCCGCTCGCGGAGCGGCGCCGCCGAATAGCGATAGCCCTTGGTCCCGTAAGTCAGTGAAAGCAGGAGGAAACGGGCCGGCCCCGCCCCGGCGCCGACACGCGGCAGAAAGCCCGCGAGCTTGAGGTCCGCCGAATAGATCTCCTTCGAGTAGTCATCGCCGTACCCGCCGTACCGGCAGCACGGGTCGGGTTTCAGGGCCTTCACGTAACCGAAACGAAGGCCGACCGTGTCCTCCAGGCTCCACGCGTCGAGACCCGTCGCGAGGGCCGCCCCGATCGCGTTCGCGGCGATGTCTTCCCAGGCGAAGCCGTACTGCGAGAAACCGTCGCCGATCTCGATGAGAGCGCCCGCCGTCACCATGACGCCGAGGGCGAGGCCGCGTGCCTGGGCGGGCGTCTTGCCGAGGGACCGGTAGATGTTCTGCAGCGCGAGAGTCGAGACGTAGCCGAGGAAGACGTGCGACGCCTTGTCGGCCCCGCCGGCGTATGTGTCGCGCTGGAACCAGCGCTCGTTCGCGACTTCGAAAGTCGAACGGGACGACGTGCGCCACCAGGCGAAGTACCCGACGACCGGGAAGCCGACGAGAACCGCCGCCGTCACGAGCGAGGTCTTGCGGTCGAAGAGTCGCGGCGGCGCCGGAACGGAAGCCGCGGCCGCGAGCGGCGGAGGCGGAGGCTCTCCGGCGAGGTGGAAGCCGTCGGGAGCGCGCTCGAAGGCGTCCGCGGGCCGGTCGAATCCGAGGATCGCCGCCGACAGCCGGCCGGAGAGGACGAAAAGGAGCGCAGCGAAGGCCGCGGCGCGACGCCGCACCCTCACAGGGTCAGGTGGCGGGCCTTCGCGAGAGAGCGCGTCTTCTCGAGGGCCTCCGCGGCCCTTTTCTCGAGGTCGTCGGCATCCTCGCGGAATCCCCGCGAAAGGTCCGGGGCGGAGACGCCCGGCAGGTTGATCCTGACGTTCGCGAGCGCGCCGAGCGTCGCGCCGTGGAGGAGGAGGGCCGCGACCCACGCGTCGGACGCCGCGTTCGGGTTGCCCTTTTCGAGCACCACGGGCGCGGTCTTCAGGGCCTCGTGCGCGAAGAAGGCCGTCTGCATCGGCACCGTGGTCGCGAGGAGGTTCGCCTCGTCGACCGCGCGCGTCCTTTCCGCCGCGGCCTCCGGCGTGTCCTTCGGAAGGCGCCTCGCGGCCACGACGGCGTCGAAGGCCTTCGTGTCCGCGTCGACGAGCTCGAGGAGGCGGACGCGGGCCTCCTCGAGCCGGGGGGCGACGGGTTCGAGCTCCAGCCACGAGGTGCGGTATTTCTCCTTGCCGAGCGTGAGGCGAACGACCATCGCGAGAAGAGCCGCGCCCGAGGCCCCGGTCGCGGCCGCGGCAGAGCCCCCGCCCGGAGCCGGGGCGTCGGACGCGAGGGCCGAAGAGAAATCGGAGACGGAGAGCGTCACGAGATCCGTCATGACGCGCGCGAGCCTAACAGGTCGCCGCGGGAGACCACGTGCTCTCCCCCGACGAAAACGTCCGACACGAGGTTGACGCCCCAGTGATAGACGAGGTGCTCGAGAGAGGGAGCGTCGAGAAGGACGATGTCGGCGCGCTTGCCCACGTCGAGGGACCCTCGCACCTTCGCCTCGTCGACCGACGCGGCCGCGTTTAGGGTCATCGCCGTGAGCGTCTCCTCAACGGTGAGGCCCATGCCGAGGGAGGCGAGGAACGCGACGGCAGGCAGCGACTCGGTGTAAGAGGACCCCGGGTTGCAGTCCGTCCCGAGCGCGACCGCGACGCCGCGCTCGATCATCCGGCGCGCCGGCGCGTAGCGGTTCATCCGCAGAAAGACGCTCGTGCCGGGGAGAAGGGTCGCCACGACTCCGGCCCTGGCCATCGCGTCGATGCCGCTGTCCGTCGCATAGAGGAGGTGATCGGCGGAAAGCGCCGAGACCTCGGCCGCGAGGGAAGCGCCGCCGAGAGGCGTCAGCTCGTCGGCATGGACGCGCGCCCCGAGCCCCAGGGCCTTTCCGGCCTCGAGGATCGCACGCGATTCTTCCACGGAGAAGACGCCCTCCTCGCAGAAGACGTCGACGAAACGCGCGCCCCCTTCCGCGAGGGCGGGGAGGATCTCGGCGCGGCATTCCTCGACGTAACGGCGCTTGAGAGCGTCCGATGAGCGGCGCTCCGGCGGAACTTCGTGGGCGGGCAGCGCCGTGGCCGCGACGCCGACCGGATGGCCTTTCGCGCCCGAGAGCAACGCGCGAAGCTGCTTTTCTTCGTTCGGAAGGTCGAGGCCGTATCCCGTCTTCGCCTCGCAGAAGGTCGTCCCGTGCCCGAGCATGAGGTCGAGGCGCCGACGCACGTTCCTCCGGAGCGTCTCCTCGGAGGCGGCACGCGTCGCCGAGACGGTCGCGAGGATGCCGCCGCCTTTGGCGGCGATCTGGGCGTACGTCTCCCCTTTCAGGCGGCGGTTGAACTCTTCCTCGCGGAACCCTTCCCACGGCAGATGTGTGTGCGCATCGACGAAACCGGGCACGGCCGTCCTGCGGCGGCCGTCCAGAACGGTTTCCTCCGCTCCGGGAATCTCCCCGTAGAGGCGCGCGAACTCCAGATCCGTGCCCGCGAAGGCGACGAGGCCGTTCTCCACGAGGAGCGCCGCGTCCCTGATGCGACGGATGGCGCCCTGGGCGGCGCCGGCGCGGGCCGAAACTCCCTCCGGTGTCGCCAGCTCGGCGAGATGCCGGACGGACAGCCGATTCAGGCCGTCTCTCCCTCGCGCTTCTTCGGCCGATGGATGGAGATCGAGCTTTCGAGCTCGTCCTCTTCCTTGTCGAAGTTCAACACCTGCTGGAAGAGGTCGATCGTGCTCTGGAGCTTCAGCTGGAAGTTGCGCCTCTCCATGCGCAGCTCGCGGATCTTCTTCTCCGTCTCGGCCATCCGCACGAACGACTGCTGCACCATCCGATCGGCTTTTGCCTCGGCCTCCCCCACGATGCGGCCGGCGTCCTTCTCGCTCGACTCACGCAGGCTGTCGGCCGAGCGCTGGGCGAGAAGGAGCGTCTCCTTCAACGTGGCTTCCGTGTCGCGGTGCCTGGTGTTCTCCTCGCGAAGCCGCGCGTTTTCGCGCTCGAGCTGGTCCAGCTCGCGAGACATCTCCTCGAGGTCCTCGGCGAGAGCCTCGAGAAACTGCGTCACGTCTGCGGGGTCGAAGCCGCGAAAGCGCTTCGGAAAGAGCCTCTTGCGGATCTCGAGCGCGCTGATTGTGGGTCTCATGGGAGGATTATAAACCCTTTGGACTCAAATCAATGCACGCGAAAGTCACGTCCCGTGTCGACGACCGTGAAGCGCCGGCGACGAAACGGATTCCGCATTCGCGGGAAGCGCGGCCCTCCGCCCCTGAAGCCGCGGACGAAGAGCCACGCCACCGGCAGGCCGCCGAGGACGAAGAGAAGGCGCAGGGGCGAGCGCGTTGCTTGCAGTTCGGAGAAGACGGCCAGGACGAGCGCGAGGATTGCGAAGCCCAGACGGGTCATCGGAAGAACGCCGAAGAACGTGAGCTTCTGAGAGGGTCCCTCGAGCATCCACGCGAAGATCAGGGCGAGGAGCGGCGGCGTGAACCCGGCGCCGCCTCCCACGAAGAGCCCGAGCATCGCGGCTGCCGCGGTCGCCCACAGGAGGAAGAGCGCGTACCGCCTCGAGCCCCATCGCGGCTCGATCTCGCTGCCGAAGCTCCAGGCCAGGAGGAGGTCGAACAGGACGCTCACGATCGACGTCTCGAGGAACGCGTACGTGACGAGCCGCCAGACCTGTCCCGCGAAAACGGCTCCTGGCACGAGGGCGAGCCACATTGCCGCTCCGGGGGCCGCGAGGGTCAGCAGATAGCCCGCCGCGACGAGGACGAGCAACGCGCGGGTGACCGGCGGGATACGACGCCAGCCCGGCGGCGTGACGAACCGCATCTGGTACGACGGCCTCATCGCTCGCAGGTTATCAAGAGGAACCCGGAACCCTCCGACTCGCCTATTCCCCTTCTAAGAAATCCCTCTCTTCGTTTCCCGCGCCCCGAAAATCGCGCTGCCGACCCGTACGAGCGTCGCACCCTCCTCGATGGCGGCCTCGAAGTCGTCGCTCATCCCCATCGAGAGCTCCTCGAGGCCGAGCGTTTCGCCGAGGCGCCGGAGGGTCGCGAAGTGCTCGCGCGAGCTTCCCGGGGGCGGGATCGTCATGAGCCCTCTGAGGTCGAGCGACGGCAGCGCCTTCACGGACGCCACGAGCTGCGCAGCCGCATCCGGCCCGACGCCCGCCTTCGTGGTTTCTTCGCCCAGCCGGACCTGAACGAGGACGGGAAGGCGCTTCCCCGCCGCTCGCGCTGCGCGGTCGAGCCGCCGGGCGAGATCGTCGGAGTCGACCGTTTCGACGATCGCGGCGATCTTCGCGGCCCGGTTCGCCTTGTTCGACTGGATCGGCCCGATGAGGTGGCCCGCTGCATCCGCCGGCAGGCGCGGAAATTTATCCTCCGCCTCCTGCACGCGGTTTTCGCCGAATGCGCGCACGCCTGCCGCATGGGCCGCGAGGAGGTCGGAGAGCGGATACGTCTTTCCGACGGCGACGAGGAGGACGGAGTCCTTCGCCCGGCCGCACCGCGCGGCGGCCTCGGCGATGCGCCGCGTGACGTCGGCGACGCGCGCGGCGATCTCCTTCTCCCGCGTCAGATCCGGCATCGCGTCACGAGCGCGAAGGGAGAGTCGCGTCGAGCGCGCGGTTCGCGAGAGCGTCCGCTTCGCTGTTCTCCTCGCGCCGGACGTGGACGATGCAGAGGCGCTCGATCCCGCGCGCCTTCCGACGCGCCTCCTCCAGGAAGGAGGCGAGATGCGGCGCCTTCATCCGGTACTCACCGGAGAACTGCCTCAGGACGAGCTGGCTGTCGGCACGGATCTCGACGTCGCGGGCGCCGGAGGCGAGAGCGAGGTCGAGGGCCGCGAGAAAGCCGCGCCATTCGGCGACGTTGTTCGTCGTCGTGCCGAGCCTCCTCGAATCCGAGAGTCCCGCGGGCGACCAGACCCCGTAGGATGCGGGTCCCGGATTCCCCCGCGACGCCCCGTCGAAGTACAGGACGAGGCGCTCCTGGGCCTTCACGGAATCCAGTAGAGGATCCGCTTGCAGCTTTCGCAGAAGACCGTCTCTTTCGAAAGCCTGAGGTCCGAGAGAAGCTGCGGGCGAAGTCGTACGTGGCACGCCGAACAGGCGGCCGTCTGCGGCCCGACCATGTCGACGCGGGCCACCGCCACACCGGAGCGCTTGTGCCGGATCTGCTCGAACGTCTTGAGGAGCCGCGGCTCGAGCTCGGCCCTCAGGCTCTTGGCCCGCGCGTTCGCCCGGGCGATCTCGGCGTCGAGGACGGCCTGCTCCGCCCGCCACTCCTTCATCTGCTCCTCGTATCCCGCCTCTTCGGCGGGGAACTCCTCGTCACGCCGATCCAGCTCCGTCGAAGATCCGGCGACCGTCTCGTCGAGGGACAGGAGCTCGTCCTCCCGGGTCCTCACCTCGCGCTTGATCCCGTCGATCTCGTTCAGCAAAGCGCTGTATTCGCGGCTCGTCTTCACCGACTGGAGCTGCTGCTGGTACTTCTTGAGGTGCTCGTTGAGATCCTGGACTTCGCCGTCAAGCGTCTTCTTGCGCTCCTCGGCCTGCGAGAGGACGGCCCCGGCGGCTTCCCGCTGGCGTCGCGCGTCCCGGTAGGCCGCCTCGATGTGGACGAGGTGGTCCGGGGTCTTGTCCCGGCGTTCGGTTTTCTGGTGAACCTCGAGAAGAACCTCCTGGAGCAGAAAGAGCCTGTCGAGCGGACTCGTCATCGTCGCGCTCACCTCGTCATTCCGATCATCTGAACCCCCTAGAAACGAAAAAGGGCGCCTCAACGGCGCCCGGTTGGACGGATCCCCGGCACTCGAAAGCGCCCGTGGGATCGGAAATGTTTCGTCGCGCCCGGATGTCTGTCTCCCTCTCGGTCCCGTCGGAACCGTCCGGTGGGTCCGCCTGGATTCGAACCAGGGACCCGCCGGTTATGAGCCGGTGGCTCTGACCGCTGAGCTACGGACCCCGACGGCCGAAGGGCAATGATAGCACGCTACTGCCCGACATCCACGAACGGCCGCAGCTTCTTCGCCCGCGACGGGTGCCGCAGCTTCCGGAGCGCCTTGCTCTCGATCTGCCGGATGCGCTCGCGCGTCACGTTGAAGCTCTTCCCCACTTCCTCGAGCGTGTGCTCCGACCCGTCGCCGACTCCGAAGCGCATGCGCAGGACCTGCTCCTCGCGCGGGGTGAGCGTCTTGAGCGTCCTCCGTGTCTGGTCCTTGAGGTTCGCGACGATCACGGCGTCGATCGGCGAGATGACCTGGCGGTCCTCGATGAAGTCGCCGAGGTGCGAATCCTCCTCCTCCCCGATGGGCGTCTCGAGGGAGATCGGCTCCTGCGCGATCTTCATGATCTTGCGGACCTTCGACGCGGGCATGTCCATCCGCTTGGCGATCTCCTCGGCGGTCGGCTCGCGGCCGAGCTCCTGCACGAGCGAGCGCTGCGTGCGTGTGAGCTTGTTGATCGTCTCGATCATGTGGACCGGGATTCGGATCGTGCGCGCCTGGTCCGCGATCGCGCGCGTGATGGCCTGGCGGATCCACCACGTCGCGTACGTCGAGAACTTGTAGCCGCGGCGGTACTCGAACTTCTCGACGGCCTTCATGAGGCCGATGTTCCCCTCCTGGATGAGGTCGAGGAACTGGAGCCCGCGATTCGTGTACTTCTTCGCGATGGAGACGACGAGGCGCAGGTTCGCGACGATGAGCTCCTGCTTGGCCTGGTCGGCCTCGCCCTCGCCTTCGCGGATGAGCTTCATCGTCCGCTTGATCTCGTCGTGGTCGATCCGGTACTTCTCCTCGAGCTCCTTGAGCATTTGCCGGTACTTTCCGACGCGCCGCTTGTAGAAGTCGCGCCGGACCTCGTTCTTCTCCTTCTTGAGGTTCCCGACGTCCTGCCGGATCGTGGCCTCGGGCATCGCGAACTGCCGGTCGAGGTCCTTCAGCATGTTGACCATGCGCAGGAGCGTCGCCGGCGTGAAGTCGATCGCGTGGATGAGGCGCGCGATCTCGGAGATGCGCCGGTCGATCGCCGGATCGACGACGGGGACGGGCTTCGTGGGCGGCACGGGCTTCCCCGCCGCCTTCGCCTTCGCATGGACGAGCGCCTTGACGGTGAGCTTCTTCGGCTTCAGCGCCGGCCTCTTGCGGTCGGCGAGCTTCCGAAGCTCTCCGTCGAGTCTCGCGATCTTCTCGAAGTGTTTCTGGATCGATCCGATGCGGTTCGCCGTGCGCGGATCGATCTCGTCGGCCTCCTCGAGGGCGGCTGCGGCGAATTCCAGGAACCCGCGCGCGACGTTCTTGTCCTTCTTCGCCTGCTCGACGATCTTCAGGATCTCGCCGAGGACGACCTTGTTCGTCGAGAGCGCGCGGTAGATCTTCGCTTCGCCGTTCTCGATGCGACGGGCGATCGAGACCTCGCCTTCGCGGTCGAGAAGCTTCACCGTGCCCATCTCGCGCAGGTACATGCGCACCGGGTCGTTCGTCTTCTCGACGGTCGCCGGGTCCGGCACCGTCGTCTCGGAGCCGGCGGCCGGTCCGGCCTTCTTCGTCGCCTTCTCGGGGACGTCCACGACTTCGATGCCGTAGTCCCCGAACCGGATGTAGATCTCATCCAGCTCGTCCGGAGCGTTCGCGAGCTCCTCGGGCAGGGCCTGGTAGATCTCATCGTAGAGCAGGTAGCCCCGCTCCTTGCCGAGGTTGATCAGCGTTCTGACTTCGGGGTGCTTTTCTTCTACCGTCACCGACTTCTCACTTCCACGCGCGCCCGGGAGACCCCGGGGCGCTTCAAATCCGACTCGCGGTTTCCGCCTTAAGTTCCGCCTTCAGGCGCCGGATCTCCTCGACGAGGGCCTGTTTTCGGCGGTAAGCCGCTTCGCGCCCTTCCACGTTTCCTGCCGCCGCGGCGGTCTGGATCTCCGGCTGGAGGTTTTTTGCCGAGTCCTCCAGAAACCGTATCTTCAATTGCAGCAATGGGATATGAATACGACTGAGCCCGCTGTTCTGTTCGCTTTTGTCCCCGTTCGTGTCCCGGCTTTTTTCTCCGCTCTCGCCCGGGGTTTCCGCCCTCGAATTGCCTGACTGGAGCAGCAACTCTGCGGCGAGGGGACCCGCATCTGCTCCAAGATGTGACGTAAACTCGGAAAAATCAAGGGTTGCGGGTTCCTCCCCACGAGCCTTGAGAGCAATAAGTATCTCTTTTGCAATAGGATGCGTGAAAATCTCCGGCGGGAGCCTGACGGCCAGGGCCGCGCTCTCGGGCCAGTCGGTGAGAAGTGCCGAGAGCACACGTGCCTCCCCCTCCGGCAGGTCCAGGAAAGGGCGGCTTTCCACGGCCCCCGGAGAAGGCTTAACCGGCGCGGGCGCCGTTTTCTTCCCCGACGGGACGAGGACGGAAAAGGGGGACGGCGCTGGCCCGGGAGAGCCCGAAAAGGAGTTCGTGGCGAAGGAGAGGATCGGGAGCGGCCGACAGGATATCGGCGGCTTCCCGCAGTTTCGCGGCGCGCTCCGTCGGGTCCGGCGCGCCCGAGGGAGGAATCCTCTCCAGGAGGGTTTCGAGGAGAGAAGGGCACGCGGCAATGGCCGCTTTCAACGCCTCCGCGCCGCGCGCGGAAAGGTACGAGTCGGGGTCGTGTCCATCCGGCAGGGCGAGATGCCTCACGTTCACCCCGCGTGCGAGGAGGAGCGGGAATGCCTTGTAGGCGGCCGCGAGGCCTGGCGCGTCGCCGTCGTACGCGACGATCACCGTCGCCGCCTGTCGCGCGAGGAGGTCGGCCTGAGCGGGCGTGAGCGCCGTTCCCATCGAGGCGACGGCATTCGGAGCGCCCGCGCGCTCGCACGCGATGCGGTCGAAATACCCCTCGACCAGGAGGACGGTGTCCTCCTTCCGGATCGCCTCTTTCGCGCGGTCGAGGCCGTAGAGGAGCTTGCCCTTTGAGAACCGCGCCGTCTCCGGCGAATTGAGGTACTTCGGCTGGTCGTCCCCGAAGGCGCGCGCCCCGAAGCCCAGGAGCTCGCCGCGCGCGTCGCGGATCTCGATCGTGAGGCGGTTCCGGAAGCGGTCGTACACGCGGCCCGTCTCCGGGTTCTTCTGGAGAAGGCCCGCCTCGAGGGCCGTGTCTTCCTGGACGCGCGGAGCGAGCGAGATTTTCAGCGCGTCCCACGCGTCGAGGGCCGCACCGAGACCATACGCGCGCGCATCGTCCAGCGAGAGGCCGCGTCTTTCGAGGAGCGCCCGGGCGGCCTCGTGCCGCTCCAGGTTCGCGCGGAAGAAAGCGGCCGAGAGCGAAAGCGCTTCCGCGACGCGCGTTTCCTTCCCGCGGTCCGCGCGCGTGCCGCCGCGGCGCATCGGGAGCGTGATGCCGGCGAGGCGCGCGAGGTAGGCGACGGCCTCCGGGAACTCGAGGCGCTCGGTCTCCCTCACGAACGTGATCGCGTCGCCCTTGGCGCCGCATCCGAAGCAGTAATAGAAGCCCTTGTCGGGATGTACGTGAAAGGAAGGCGTCTTCTCGCCGTGGAACGGGCACAGGCCTTTCCACGAGCGGCCGGCCTTCTTCAGCGACGTCGTGGCGCCGACGAGCTGGACGAGGTCCGTCGCCGCGAGGACGTCGCGCTTCACGTCGTCCGTGATGTCGTAGACGGGCTCAGACATCCAGCCTCGCGATCGTGACGGCCCGCCCGCCTTCCTGCGCGTCGCCCCAGCGATACGACGCGACCCCGGGATGGGTTTGGAGAAACTCGCGAACGGCCGCGGCGAGGCGCCCGGTGCCGTGTCCGTGAACGAGGCGGAGCGCGCCTTTGCCGGAAAGGAGAGCGTCGTTGATCGCCTTCTCGACGACTGGCAGGGCTTCGTCGACGCGCTGACCGACGAGGACGACTTCCTGGGTCGCGACGGCGCCTGAAGATTGTGGCGGGGGAGTCGCCGCCCCTCTCGCGGCGAGGACGGGAGCGCGGACCGATACCGCCCGGCCCGATGGAGCCGGAGACAGGGAAGCCGCCGCCACCCTCAGGCGCTTGCCCTTGACCTCGACCTCAGCCTCGCCCCGGCCCGCGTCCAGCGCGAGGAGCCGGCCGGTGGTCCCGAGACTCGCGACGCGGACCTCCATGCCGACGGACACGGGCCCGGATTCGCGAGGAGGCTCATCCCCTCCGAAGAGCGCGAGAGCGGCTTCGCGCGCCGACTGCGTGACCGTCATGAGCGCGCCCCTCGAGATCGACCGGCCCGCCTTGAGGTCCTCGCGCATGCGTTCGAGCTCCTGGCGCGTCTTCTCGCGCAGCATCGCGAGCGCCCGGTCGATCTGCTCTCTCGCCTTCTCCTTCACGCGCGCGCGTTCCGCGGCGAGCCGGGCGCGTTCTTTCTCGAGCTCCAGGAGGCGCGCCCCGGCCTCCTGGGCGGCCCGCTTCGCGCGGTCCGCCTCTTCGCGGGCGCGGCGCGTCTCGGCCTCGAGCCGCGTGAGGGCCGTGTCGGCGGCCTCCCATTTCGCGCCGAGGCGCTTTTTCGCGGCGGAAAGGACGCGCGCCGGAAGGCCCGCCTTCTCGGCGACGGCGAGAGCGCGCGACCGCCCGCTCGCCCCGGGACGCACGCGGAACGTGGGCCGTCCAGCCTTCTCGTCGAACTCCATCGCCGCCGAGAGGACAAAGGGGCGATCCTGCGCCCACTCCTTCACGAGGGAAAGGTGCGTCGTCGCCACGCCGACGCCTCCGCGCGCGAGGTCCTCCTCGAGAACCGCGATCGCGAGCGCCGCGCCCTCGTCGGGATCGGTGCCGCTGCCGAGCTCGTCGATGAGGACGAGGCTCCTCGGGGTCGCCTCGGAAAGGACGCGCGCAGTGCGCGTCATCGCCGCCGCGAACGACGAGAGATCGCCGAGGAGATCCTGCGCGTCTCCCGCGACGACGAGCACCTTGTCGAAGACGGGAAGCGTCGAGCCGGCCGCGGCCGGAATCGCGAAGCCCGACTGCGCGAGGAGCGCGAAGAGGCCGACCGTCTTCATCGCGACGCTCTTGCCGCCCGCGTTCGGTCCGGAGAGGAGGAGAAGGCGCGATCCCTCGGGCAGCTCCAGGTCCAGAGGCACCGCGTCGGCGTGGCGTTCCTCGAGCTCGCCGAAGACGTCCGCACGGAGGTCCGCGAGGCGCCGGTCGAGAAGGGGATGGCGCGCCGCCCGAAGGACGAGGCGGTCCGAGAAGTCGGGGAAGACGCCCGCGACGCGGGACGAGAATTCCGCGCGCGCCTGATACGCGTCCAGCTCGGTGAGGACGTCGACGGCAGCCAGGAGCTCCTCGCGCCGCGACGAGAACCGCGCCGTGAGCGCGACGAGGATGCGGTGCACTTCCTCGCGCTCCTCTTCGACGGCCTCCGCGAGAGCGTTGTTGTCGTCGACGACGTCGAGGGGCTCGACGAAGATCGTCTGCCCCGAGCCCGACCGCTCGTGAAGGAGTCCTCCGACGAGCTCGCGGCGATCCGTGCGGACGGGCAGGCAATAGCGCCCGCCCTTCTCGGTGACATAGCCGCCGGAGAGCGCGTCCGGATGCGCCCGCGCAACCTCCTCGAGCTTCCGGACAACCTCCTTGCGGAGGCGCTGGATCGACGAGCGGATCGCGTAGAGCCGCGCCGACGCCGTGTCCTTGACGCGCCCGTCGGGCTCGAACGTGGGCTCGCGCTCCGAGAGGAGGTCCTCGAAGGATGCGAGGGGAAAAAGGAGATCGCCGAGGTGGGGGAGCTCGAGGTCGGGTACGGGAACGGCGGC
The DNA here is from genome assembly GCA_963719225.1 of Thermoanaerobaculia bacterium. GTDB lineage: Bacteria > Acidobacteriota > Thermoanaerobaculia > UBA5066 > UBA5066 > Fen-183. The sequence continues at coordinate 255,763 of CAVRAY010000002.1, forward strand.
GCGCGCACCTTCCGCCCGCTCGACGAGAAGGAAGAGGTCGAGGAGGTCTTCAGGCGCGAGCGCGCGGCCTTGGGGACCGAGCCGCGAGACGAGCGGCGCTCCCTCGTCGAGCCCGCCGAGCGGCACCGGCGGCCGGAGCGCGCGCCGGCTCACGAGATCCCGCGTGACCCCGAGCCGCCGCACGACCTCGAACGCGTTCGGCGACGGCGCGGCGCCCAGGAGCCGGTCGCGGCCGCGCTCCGTGGCACAAAAACGCCCGGCGAGCCTAAGCGCGCCGGGCCAGTCGAGCTCGGAATGACTCACGGAACGGGAATCTACATCCCCGTGCGTCGCTCTTCCGCCAGCTTGCGGAGCATCTTCTTGCGGGCGGCGATCGCCTTGCGTTTGCGCTTGGCCGAGGGCTTCTCGTAGTGCTGACGCTTCTTGAGCTCGGAGAGGATTCCGGATTTCTCGCACTTGCGCTTGAATCGGCGCAGGGCGTTTTCGAACGATTCGTCTTCCTTGACGTGGATCAGCGGCACTTCGGATCTCCCTCCTCTCCGGCCCCGAATGCCCGTGGAACGGTCGTTCCCGAGGGCGTGGGCGAACTCCACATGCTAAAGGGGGCGGCGCCCGAGGTCAACGTGTCCCTTCCCGGCCCCGTGCCGCGACGCTGTCCGAATATAATGCCGCGAACACGACGCCGAAGGCCCCCGCGATGGCGCCGTCAGGAGACGTATGCCGGTCGACCCAGCCGCGACACGCCGCTTGATCGAATCGCTGTCGACGCATCTCGAGGACCACCTCGCGACGTGGAAGTCGTCGCTCGTGGACGCGCGGCGGGACATCGAGGCGCTTCTCTCGACCCTCTCCGACAAGATCCCCGCGCACGCCAAGCCCCTCCTCCCCGAGAACCTCGTGTCGCTCATGCTCGAGGACGTCATCCCCGCGCCGCCTCCGCCCGTGCCCGCGGCGGCACCGGGGGCGCCGCAGGCCGACTGGACCGTCGTGCGCGGTTCGCTCGCGGCGATCGAATCGGCCCGCTCGCAGGTCGACGTTCTCTCGCGTTTTCTCACGCGCGTGAACGCGCACGCCTCGCGCGTGGCCCTTCTCGTGTTGCGCAACGACCGGCTCACCGGGTGGAAGTCCGTCGGCTTCGACGCGTCCGGCGGACGCGACGAGGCCGTCCGCGCTCTCGATCTCGGCGGCGAGGACGATCCCTTCGTCGCGGCTCTGCTCAAGTCACAGCGCTCGATGCTCGCCGAGCCGCCCGACGAGTCCGGGCCGCTTCGCCGCGCCCTTTCGGGTCAGGCGCCTGCGCGCACGCTCCTCGTCCCCATGGTGATCCGCGACCGGCTCGCCGGCGTCGTCTGCGCGGACGAGCTGCCAGGGGAGGAGGGGCGGTTGAACGAGGCCGCCGTCGAGGTCCTCACGTTCGTGACGGGACTCGCCGTGGATCTCCTCGCCGCGCGCAAGAAGATCCCGTCTCCCTCTCTCACGCCGACCGGCGAAGCGATCCCGCGCTTCGAGCCGCCGGCCACCACGATGCGAATGGCGGTTTCCGGCTTCGAGATCGCGACTCCTTTCGCGGCTCCGCCCGCTCCGACCCCCGCCCCCGGGCCGGCGCCCGCGCCGGCTCCGTCGACGATGCGCACGCGCTCCACAGACGCCGGCGAAGCCCTGCGCGCGATCGAGGAAGCGGCCAAGACGAGGATTCCCCAGGGGATCCGTTCCTTCTCGTCCGACCCCGGGTTGACCAGCGCGATTCCGACGATCGGCGCGGCGCCTCCCCCTCCGGCGCCCTCGTTCCCGTCGCTCTCCTCCGCGCCCGCCGTCACGCCCGCGCCGCCGCCTCCCGCGCCGCCCTCCGTCGCGGGGTCGCCGCCGTCGCCGCTCGCGAACGCCTCCACGGGCGACTTCACCGGCGCGTTCGAGGCTCTGCGCGCATCCGGACGGGTCCCGCCGCCGGGGGAGGGCGAGGTGACGGCGCAGAAGCCCTCCCGCGTCACGTCCGCCGTCATGCCGCCCCGCGACCTGGCGAGTGCTCCCCGGCCGATCTCGGGCTTCGTCCCGCGCGGCCGCGCCGCGGGGGCCGCCGACAGTCCGCAGCGCGCTCTCGACGACGCGCGCCGCCTCGCACGTCTTCTCATTTCGGAGATCAAGCTCTACAACGAGAAGAAAGTCGAGGATGGCCGCGCCGCCGGCGATCTCTACGAGCGCCTGAAGGACGACATCGAAAGAAGCCGGCAGGTTTACGACGAGCGCACGCCGGCCAGCATCCGGCAGGACACCAACTTCTTCCACGACGAGCTCGTGCGCATCCTCGCCGACGGGCGGGCCGAAGCGCTCGGCTCGGTGAGCTGAGACGCCGATTCTCGGGGCTCTCCTCCTCGCGGTCGCGCTCGCCTCCGGGAGCGCTGAGGGGACGGCCTCTTTCGGCGTTTCCCAGGCCGCGCGCGAGCCGGAAGCCCTGCGCGAAAGGCTGCGTGCCGCGTCCGCCGCTCTCCTCAGGGAGGATGGCTCCGCGGCGCTGCTCGTGGCGGGCCTCGACTCGTCTTCCCTCGGTCTGTCCGGTCTGCCGGAGTGGATCGCTCTCGCGTCTGGCCTTGCCTCGAGGACGACGAGCGTGAACGCGCTCCTCGCGTTCGAGGCGAAGGAGCCCGGCGAACCTTTTGCCTACCTCGCGCTCTCTCTGGCCGCCCGTCTCGCGACGACCCCCGAGGAGAGGACGTCCGTGCGTGCCGCCCTCCTCGCGCGACCGGGGCCGCCGCCCGCCCGACCGCGAGCCTTCATCGCGCGCGCGCTCGCCGAAGCGCGGATTCTCGGCAGCGACGCCGGCCGCCAGCGCCTCGTCGCGCTCGCGACGGTTTTTCCCGACGCACCCACCCGCGCCGCCGACCTCTTCGAGGACGCCGACCGCGACGCCTTCGACGCGGCCGTCAACACGGCGAACGCGGACGTTCGCGTGAAGAGGGCGCGGGCCCTCGTCGCCCGCGATCCGAAGACCGCGTCCGCGCTTCTGCGCTCTCTCGGTCCCGCTCCGCCCGCCGCTTCGATCCCATCGGCAGCCGATGCCTGGCTCGCCGCCGGCAGTCCGCGTGACGCCAGGCGCCTTCTCGCCCGCCTGCCGGTTCCCTCCGATGAAGGGGCCGCTCTTCATCTTTCCGCGCTGTCGTGGCTCGTCGAGACGAGCCTGCTCGGCACGCCGGACCCCTTGACCACTCGCCGCAGTCGGCGCGCGCGAGCCGTACGCGCCTCGAAGTCCCCCGCCCCGGTCTCCGAGAAGGCGAAGGCCGCGGCGGCGCGACACCTCGCACGTCTCGACGCGTTGCTCGCGAAGCCGCTGTCCGAAGAGGACCGTCGGCGGCTCCTGGACAGCGGAGTCCGTCTCGCGTTCAAGACCAACCACGCCGACGGGGCCCGCCTCCTCCTGTCGCCTCTCGTTCGCCTCGATCCCGCGACCGAGGCGGGTGCGGCGGAGTGGTTTGCCGAGGCCTGGACGCATTACCTGGCCGGTGATTTCGCGGTCGCCGCGCGCCTCCTCGACGAGCAGATCACCGCGTACCGGCCGGTGTTCCTGAAGCGGCGCGCGACGTACTGGTCCGCCCGCGCCCACGAGCGCGGCGGCGACGCGGCCACCGCGAAGGCTCTCTATGCGGGACTCCTCTCGGGAACGGTCCCCGACCTCTACGCGCGATGGGCGGCCGCCGCGCTCGGCGTCACGCTGCCCGCCGTGGCGCCCCCCGCCGTCCCCCTGGAAGTGGCGGAGGTGCCCGGCGTTCCGGGCGCGCCTTCCCGGGAGCTGCTCCGTTGCGGGTTTCCCGGTCTCGCCGAAGACGCAGCCGAAAGCGAAGGCTCTCTCGACCCCCTGTTCTCGGGCCGAACCGCTTCGGCCCGCGGCGATCACCGGCGCGCGGCCGCCATCCTGAAAAGCCGCTACCCCGAGCTGGGGACCCCGGAGGAAGGCGCCGTCCCACCGGACGCGCGAAGCGCGTACTACCCGCTCGCGGAAGCCGACCGGATCGCGGAGGCCGCTCGGGCGGCGGGAGTGCCCGCCTCGCTCCTCTTCGGCCTCATCCGGCAGGAAAGCGTCTTCACCGAGAACGCGAAGTCCCGCTCCGGCGCCCTCGGGCTCATGCAGGTCATGCCCGCGACCGGCCGGCTGCTTTTCCGGAAGGAGAACGGCAAGGGACGGCCGGACCTCAACGACCCGTCCGCGAACCTGCGCCTCGGCGCGCGTTACCTCAGGCAGCTCCTCGACGCGTTCCACGGAGATACCGCCGCGGCGCTCGCGGCGTACAACGCGGGGCCGGGCCGCGTGCGCGCGTGGAAGAAGGCGTCGGGCCTCGTCCCGGAAGACGAATTCCTGGAGTCGATCCCGTTCGGAGAGACGCGCCAGTACGTCAAGCGCGTCCTGTTCTACCAGGGCAGCTACGCGTCTCTCTACGGACTTCCTCTCGACAACGCGCCGCCCGTCGCTACGCTCCCGGTCTCCGAGCCGAGGCCCTGATCAGGCCACGCCGGGAGCCTTGGCGGGCTTCGCGGCGGCCTTGCGGCAGGCCGCGCAGAGGCCGCGGATCTGATGGGAGTGCGACGTCGCGACGAAGTCGTGCTCCCGGCAGACCGCCTCCTGGCGCTTCTCGATGGCCGCGTCGATGAACTCGATGACCTTGCCGCAGCTCGAGCACACGAGGTGGTCGTGGTGCTCGCCCTTGCGGAGTCTTTCGTAACGGTACTTCTCCTCGTTCAGCCTCACGCGGCCCACGAGGCCGCAGCCGTGAAGGAGCTCGAGAGTCCGGTAGATCGTCGCGCGGCTGACCTTCGTTCCGCGGTCGCGCATGCGAATGACGAGATCCTCCGCGTCGAAATGCCGATGGGCGGAGAAGATCTCGTCGAAGAGGGCGGTCCTCTCTCGCGTGACTTTCAGGCCCTTCTTGCGCAGGAAATCATCGAAAACCCGGCGTTCGTCGGCGTATTGATTCACTTGCTAAAGATACCAGCCCTGCGACCAAGGGGGAATCCCTATTCGCGAATGCGTCTTGATGCGGGGGAAACTGCCCCGCAGTTTCCCCCGCACCCCCTTCATTGCCGATTGACCCCCTTGTCGTACTCGAAGAACTTGATCGCATAGCCCTTCGGCACCTTCGGAAGGTTCCCGCGATACCGGTTCACGTAGTCGATCTGGTTCCCGTCGGGATTCCCGTGGGCTTTCTCGTACGCCACGAAATCCCCCGAGAACCAGTCGAAGATCTTGGAGAGCGTGACCGTTTTCGCCGCGTCGTCGATCGACACGTTGCGCTTCTCGGCGACGAAGCCTTTCATCCCATCGTCGAGCTGCTCGTCGAGCTTCCCGGGGTCGAAGGCGACCGGGGGCAGGCGCGGACAGCCCTTCGACGCGCAGTTCAGAGCGGCGTGGACGCGGGGGTCCTTGAAGCCTTCACGGATGGTCTTGTCCTCGAGCTTCTTGAGGTTCAGCTTCTCGCCGCCGAGGACGATGTCCATGCCCACGAAAAAGGAGTACCCGGAAAAGAGGCCACCCTTCCAGACGCTCTCTTTCTCGGGCCCGCGCCCGAGGACGCCCTTGAAGACCTGGGCGTTGTAGGCGTTCAGCCAGTAGGCAAGCTGGTCGCTCTTCGATGGAAACAGCTCCGGATTCGACCGCGGGCTGATCTTCTCGATGGACGCGAGAAAACGGTCGAGGTCCGGGCGGTCTGCCGCGAGCGCGTCGTAATTGACGTAGCCGCGCCCATCGACGTACTTCCCGAGGACCTTGTTCCAGTCCTCGTAGGAGAATCTCGGGGCGGCCTGGAGCGCGAGGGGAAACAGCGCGCAGAGAAGGAGCGCGGCAGAGGCGGACGTGCGGCGGGTCACGGGAACCTCCTTTCGGGAACTCGGGATGAGGCGAACCGCCTCGCAGCTATTCCGGATCGCACCGCCTCCCCGGATCATTCCGGCCGGCGCGTAAGATTCGCAAACATGCCTTCCGAAGCGGGTTCGCCGGGGCTGTCCGAGCGCATCGACCAGTACCGGATCGTGCGCCGGCTCGCGCTCGGTGGCATGGCCGAGATCCTCGAAGCGGTGGACGAGAGGTCCGGTCGGACGGTCGCGCTCAAGAAGATCCTGCCGCACATCGCCACGGATCCCGATTTCCTCGACCGATTCTTCCACGAGATCAGGATCCAGATCTCGCTGAAGCACCCGAACATCGTCGAGCTCGTGGACTGCAGCCCGACGCCGGATCTCGCCTACATCGTCATGGAATACGTCGACGGCGGCGAGCTGAATGGCCTCCGCAAGCAGTGCGGCCGTTTCCCGTGGGAGATCGCCCTTTTCGTCACGCGCGAGGCCCTCGCCGGGCTCGCGGCGGCTCACGCGAAGGGCGTCATTCACCGGGACATCAAGCCGCAGAACATCATGTGGACGCACGAAGGGTGCGTGAAGATCGGGGACTTCGGCATCAGCCACGCCGCGCACCTCACGCGGCTCACGCACACGGGCACCGTCGTCGGCACGCCCGCCCACATGTCCCCCGAACAGGCGCGCGGAGAGGAGCTGGACGTCAGGACGGACCTCTTTTCCATGGGAACCGTGCTCTACGAGCTTCTCTGCGGGTACAACCCCTTCACGGCGGATTCCATCGCGTCGTCCCTTCGCCGCGTCGCGGACGCCGAGCCCGACCTGCCCTCTCTTCTCGATCCGTCGATTCCCCCTTCGGTCGACACGTTCCTCCGAAAACTGCATGCGAAAGACCGTACGCGGCGCTTCTCGAGCGCGAACGCCGCGTGCGACGCGCTCGATACTCTCTTCGCGAAAGAGAGCGTCACGAAGCCCGGAGTCCTCTTCCGGACGTTCCTCGAGAACCCCGCCGCCTTCGTCGCCGAGCGCAACCGGCGGCTCGCCAAGGAGTCCAACGCCGTCGCGGAACGCCTTCTGCAGGACGCGAACGCACGCCCCGAGGAAGCTCTCTGGGCGGCATACCGTACGGTCGCCTGCACTCCGGACGACCCGGCCGCGCAGACGCTTCTGCGCACAGCGGCGTTGCGCGCCGGGCAGCGCGAGAAGCCCCTCGACAACGCGCGCATCCGCGAGCTCGAGGAGGCGTTGAAGAAGGATCCCGACAACCTCGCCCTTCTCCTGCAGCTCGCGAAGCTGTACCGGCTCGAGCACGACTTCCTCAACCTCATGCGCTTTTTCCGGAAGCTGCAGGTCCTCGCGCCGCCCGACCCGTACACGCAGGGGCAGATCGCGTCCCTTCTCTCGGGTGGTGAACCGACGCCCGGCTTCGCGACGCGTGCGGTGCCGCTCGGCGCGGGCGGAACGCCGCGCACGGTGCCGGTCATCCCGCGCGACGAGACGAGCCGCCGCGGCCTGATGGCCGCGGCGCTCGTCGTCGCCACGCTCGCCGCGCTCGGCGCCTGGTGGGCGAAGCGGGCGCCGCGCCTTCCGTCGGGAGAGCGCCCGCCCACAACCGCGGTCGCGCCGGCCGCCGTCGTGCCGGTCCGACCGGGCCCGGGCGCCGACGCCACACTCGAGCGCGTGCTGGAGCGCGGAGCGCTCCTCGAAAAGGCGAGCGGGGCGCCGGCTGCTCTCGCGTATTACGAAGAGTCCGTCTCCACGGTACCGGCGGCGTCTCGCGCGGATCTCCTTTCGACGATCGCCGATCTGGCCGTGAGGACGCAGGACCGCGCGCGAGCAACGAGAGCCCTGGACGAGCTGCTCAAGATCCCGGCCGCGCGCCCCGAGGCCCTCCTCAAGAAGGGCGACTTCCTCGAAGCACAGTCTCAGGACGAAGCCGCCGAGCGCGCGTTCGACGAGGCGGCTCGCGCGGGCGATCCGGACGTGAGCGTCCGCGCGACTCTCCGGCTCGCGCGGGGAGCCGAGAGAACCCGGAACGTCCTGCGCGCGACGACTCTTTACGAGGAGATCCTCCTCAAGGCTCCGGTCTCCCCTCACGCGGACCAGGCCCGTCTCGGGCTCGCCGGGCTCTACGGGAGCGCGGGACGTCTTTCGGACGCGCGGCGGCTCTACGAGGAAATCCTCAGGAGCGCAGCGCCTTCGAGCGACGTCCACAAGGCCGCCGTGGCCGGGATGAAAGCCCTCGAGGCCGCGCCGGCCGTGGAGAACCGCGGGTGAAGACGCATCGCAAGGTCCTGACGCTCCACCTCCCCGGAAGGATCGGCTTCGTGAACATCACCGACGAGGTCCAGGACGCGGTCGAGGAGAGCGGGGTTGTGGAGGGACTCTGTCTCGTCAACCCGATGCACATCACGGCCTCGGTCTTCATCAACGACGACGAGGCCGGACTTCACCGTGATTACGAGCGATTCTTCGAGACGCTGGTCCCGCACGACCCGGTTTCCCAATGGCGACACAACGATACCGGCGAGGACAATGCCGACGCGCACGTCAAGAGGCAGCTCATGGGCCGCGAGGTCGTCGTCGCCATCACGAAGGGACGGCTGGACTTCGGGACGTGGGAACGGATCTTCTACGGCGAGTGGGACGGCCGCCGCGATAAACGCGTCCTCATCAAGATCCTCGGAGAGTAGGTGTACGCTCCTGCCGCAACCGACCAGAAAGTGAAGCGAAACGCCCCCGAAGGAGGTGGGTTCCGATGAAGAGAATATCCCTCACGAGCACGCTTCTGTTGTCCCTCGTCGCGCTCCCGCTGTGCGCCGCCGAGAGTCCCGCCCCGCCCGGGCCGCCGAAAGTCCTCCAGATCTATCGCGAGGAGGTCAAGGCCGGAAAGGGCGCGGTGCATGCCAAGGTCGAGAAGGGCTTCGTGGCGGCGTTTGCCCGGGCAAACTGGCCGACGCATTACATCGCCCTGACGACGGTCACGGGCCCGACGGAGGCCTGGTTCCTGACCGGATACCCCTCCTTCGCCGCGTGGGAGAAGGATCGGAACGACACCGAGAAGAACAAGGCGCTCACCGCGGACCTCGACAGGCTCATCGAGAAGGATGGAGAGCTGCTGACGAACGGTCGGAGCCTCGTCGCGGTCCTGCGCGAGGATCTGAGCGCGGGATCGCCCGTCGAGATTCCGAAGATGCGGTACTTCCGACTCATCACGTTCCGGGTGCGCCCGGGACACGAGAGCGACTTCCAGGACGCCGTGAAGATCGTGAAGACCGCGTACGAGAAGGCGAAGATCGACACGCCGTGGGCCGTCTTCCAAGTCGCAGGCGGAATGCCGGGTCCGACGTTCATGCTCTTCATTCCGATGAAGTCGCTGTCCGAGATCGATACCGCGATCACGCGCGCCGGGGCGATCCGGGAGGCCGAGGGCCCCGAGAACGAAAAGGCCCTCGCGAAGATGGCGTCCGACGGGTACGCGACAGTCGAGAGCAACATCCTCGCCTTCAGCCCCGGGATGAGCTATCCCGCGAAGGAGTTCGTCGCCCGGGACCCGGAGTTCTGGACGCCCAAGCCGGAGGCGAAGCCCGCCGCATCCGCGAAGAAGGCCGAGGCCGGAACGAAGGGAGAGGCCAAGCCGGCCGAAAAGAAGTAAGAGCTTCCTAGTCGCCGTCGGGCTTTTCGGCCTCGAGCGCGAGATCGATGAGCGTGTCCGCGAGCCGCGTGGCGCCGGGGCTCTCTCCTCCGAGAGCCTCGGCGAAACGCGCGCGCACGTTCGCCTCGCGCGCCTCGTCGCGAATCGGGCGGCCGGTGGCTTTCTTCACGGCGCCGACGCGGCGCGCGAGCTCGAGTCTCTGCGCGGCGAGACGCGCAATGCCGCCGTCCACGACGTCGATCGCGCGCCGGATCCTCTCCACCGATCCGCTCGCGCCCGGCAGGATGCCGAACTCGTCGAGCAGCTCCTCGAGGTCCTCGGGCAGGAGGGCCTGCGGCCCGTCGGAGAGCGCGGACTCGGGAGCGTCGTGGACCTCGATCATGAGTCCGTCCACGCCCGCGCCCCACGCCGCGCGCGCGAGGCCGGGCACGAGGTCGCGCCGGCCGGCGGCATGCGAGGGGTCCGCGAAGAGCGGGAGGTGCGTGAGGCTGCGGGCCGCGAGGAGGCCCCCGAGATCGAGCGTCCCGCGCGTCGCCTTCTCGAACGTGCGGATGCCCCGCTCGCAGAGGATCACGTCCTTGCATCCGGCCTCGAGGAGGTACTCGGCCGAGGAGAGCCACTCCTCGACGGTCGTTCCGAAGCCGCGTTTCAGGAAGACGGGGCGCGAGCTCTTGCCCGCCTCCTTGAGCAGATCGTAGTTCTGGCAGTTCCGCGCGCCGATCTGGAGCACGTCGGCCCGTTCGGCCACCGGGACGACCTGCGCGGGCGCCATCACCTCCGTCACGATCGGGAGACCCGCGGCGTCGCCCGCCTCCTTCAGCCAGCCGAGAGCCTCGAGGCCGTGTCCCTGGAACGAGTAGGGAGAGGTGCGAGGCTTGAAGACGCCGCCGCGGAGCGCCGTCGCGCCCGCGCGCGCGACCGCCCGCGCCAGGCGCGCGACCTGCTCGGGCGATTCGACGGCGCAAGGCCCCGCGATCACGGCGCGGCGGCCTCCGCCGACGACGAACGGCCCCACGGCGACGACGCTCGGCTCGCGCACCTCCGTCACTCTCGGGATGTCGCGCATCCGGGGCGGGCGCACGTACTCCGGGGCCGGCCCGAGCCAGATCACGCGCTCCTTGGCCGCAAGCTTCCCCGTTCCCGCCGCCGCCCGCACGACGCTCTTCTCCGGCACGACCGCGAAGCCCCGGACGGGATCGTCCGGGGTTCCCGGCAGCGAGAGAATCTCCGCGCCGGCATCCGCGAGAGCGGAGGACGCTTTGACGCCCGCGTAGAAAACCACGCGCGGGGCCGGGGCATCGGGCGGGGCGTCGCTCTCCGGCGGGACCTCCGCGGCCGCTCCCGCGCGGGCCAGCCGCCAGAAGCGCGTCGTGTTCGGCCGGACGTCGGAGACGTCTTCCTCGAGGATGAGGAGGCCGGCCTCGAGCGCCGCCTCTTCCGAGCAGACCGCCGCCCGGGCCCCTCCCTCTTCCTTCACGCGAAACGCGGCGTATGCCGTGTCGTTCGTCTCGATCGGAATCGCGTCGAGGCGCGCGAGGAGACGGCGGCACTGCCGGAGCGCCGCCGCCTGGGAATGAACCTCGCGCACGCTCTCGACCGAAAGCCCCTCTGGCGCCGCGAGGACGAGCCTCACGGGAACTTCGATCTCGGCCTCGACGGCGAGCGCCGATTCCCCTTCCTTGAGCGAGCGGGCGAGCACGTCAAGCGACTCCAGGATCGGCCCGTCCACCCTGTTGACGGCGGGCATCACGGCGCACGCGATCTCTCCGGCGAGGAGAGCGCGCAGCGTGCGGTCGAACGTGGGGAACGCGACGGGCTTGCCGCAGCGCGCCGCGGCGCGGGCCGAGAAGGAGCCGGGCTGCCCCTGATAGCCCGCGAGCTCCGTCCCGAGCGGGGTCACCGGCGCGTCGCGTCCGCCCGCGTCGAGGCCGGCTCGCGCGTGACCTTCGCGTCCTCCACGACGACCGGGTACGCATAGCCGGCACCGAAATCGCGGTCGACGTGAACGACGCCTTTCACGAGGACGACGTCGCCCACGGCCACGCCGTCCTGGGTCGTCACCGTGAGGTCGTCGTCCTTCTTGTCCCGCGACCCGGACCCGTCCCGAATGTGAATCCAGTTCCGGCCCATGATCGAGGAGTTCGCCTTGACGACCTTGCCGCGCACGAATACGGTCTTGCCCTTCAGGGACAACCGCTCCGCGAAGACCTGCGCCACGGTGCGCGCATCCTTACCTTCGGCTTTCGCGACCACGACATCGCGCACCTCCGGCGGGCCTCCCGCGACCGCCTCGTGCTGTGCGGCCATCTGGGCCTTGAGCGGGGCTTCCGAGGCGGTGCCGTGCGCCGAAACCGGCGCGGGGACCGCGGCGGCGCCGCTGGCGAGGTTGCCGAAGACGATGTGCTCGAACTTCCGGTTCAGCGTCTTGCTCTCGAACCCGTCCATCGACATCGCGTTCACGACGGTGACTCGCTCGCCCTTCTTGACAGACGTCTTCGTCACGGCCGCCCAGGTCTCGCCGCCGTCCGTCTTCAGCCGCAGATACGTGTAATCGGAGGCGTCGAGCGTCTCCTCGACGATTCCCGACACCGTGGCGGTGGGAGCCTCCGGCGCCTTGGGGACGACTGCGGCCGCGGCCGATCCCTTGAGCGGGGCCCCGTGGGGGGGAGACTCGGGGACGACCGCGGCGCCGGCGGCCGGTGCGGCGGGTTTCTTTCCGCAGCCTGCGAAAAGGACGAGCGAGAGGACGAGAACGGATCGACGCATGGAACGGTCTCCTTTTCCGAGCCTCGATCTTGACAGAAGAAGGCCGCCCCGGGAGGGCGGCCTTGGCGGAAACGGCGCGGAACGAGGGCGCTCAGGACTCGAGGAAGGAGGATACGGCGCGATGCCATTGATCCTCGGACAGGAGCGCCGGAGGGGGCAGGACGAGCTCGCCGCCGTCCGCCGCGGCGAGGCCGAGCTCGCCTTCGAGGAAATGCGCGAGGCGCGTCTCGTCGGCGTGGAACCAGGCCCGGGCCTTCGCGCCGGTCGGGAAGCTCTGGTACGTGTCCGACGCCGGCCGCACCGAGAAGAGCCAGCCTCTCTGGTAGGGCGAGGACTCGACGAGGGACGGGTGCCGCATGACCGACGCGTTCACGGCGACCACCGTGCCGGTCACCGGCGAAGGAAGGACCGCCGTTCGGGCCCCGCACGCGACCGTCACCGCCGGCCGTCCGGCGGCCAGCATGCTGCCCGGCTGCGGAAGCTGGACCCGGGTGACGCCGTGGAGAAGATGTCCCGCGAGTCCGTCGAGTCCCACTCGGAGGCGGCCTCCGGTCTCTTCCAGCCAGGCGTGCGCGGGCGTGTAGCGGCGCCGCTCCGCGAGAACGAGGCCGTCGACGTCGACGAGGCCGAGGCGGCGCGCCCGGATGCGCCGGAACATCCATGCGGCGGCGCGATACAGACCCCACCCCGCGAGGATCGGCACGAGGGCGGCGGCAACGAAGGCGAAGAGAAGGAGGGCGCGGATGAGGAGGCCCGCGACGAAGATGACGGCTCCCTCGAGGATCGTCAGGAGAGCTTCCATGACGCTCACCTTTCTTTCGGAACGGCGTGGCAGGTGGCGCAATCGTCGAATCCATGCGCGCTCTTGCCGTCGTGGCACTTTCCGCAGGCGAAGCCCCTTTCCATGTCCTTGTGCTTGAGCTTCGGCGCCTGGGCCTCGGAACGGTGGAGGATCGGGAACAGAGAGGGATGGCAGGTGGTGCAGTCGGGCCTCGTCTGGTCGACGTGCGACGCATGGCGGAACGTCACGACACCCGGGCTGTCCGTTCCCTGCGGGAATGCGCGGTCTTTCGGAAGGCGGGGGAGGTTGCCCGCGAGAGCCGCCCCGGCCAGAGAGAGCGCCATGACGAGCACGAGGAGTTTCTTCGGATTCATGGCGGACTCACTTTCCCTCGAGGAACAGCCGGGCCAGCTCGTCCCAGTGGTCCTCGTCGAGCGCTCGTGCGATGCCGTGCACCGGCGTCCCGCCGTCCTGCAGGACGACGCCGAGCTGCGGCGTGAGGCGCTGGGCGAGCTTCGCGGCGGCGGTGTCGAGAAAGCGGCGGGCCGCGTCGCCCGAGAAGAGGTTCTTGAGGTTGCCGGTCAGCCAGCGCGGCTCGACCTTCATGAGCCAGCCGGCTCCGTAGGGATCGCGCTGCGCCTCCGCCGGATGCGTGCGCACGGCTTCGTTCAGCGCGACGACGTGGCCGTCGACCGGCGAGAGCACGTCGAGCGGCTGGCCGCCGGCCACGATCGTGAAGGCCTTCTGGCCCTGCCTCACCGGCGCGCCGATCTCGGGGAAACGCACCGTCTCGAGCGGGCCCACGAGCTTGTGCGCGAAGTCGTCGAGGCCGACCTCCACGGCTCCTCCTTCGGGTCGCGCCCACGTGTGGCCGACGTGAAGGTGGACGCCGTTCGGCACCTGGAACCAGCCGAAGCCCAGGGCGTGCTCCGGCACCGCCTCCCCCTGGACGAAGCGCCAGAAGGGGATGAAGAGGAGAAGATACGAGATCGCGAGGACGTATTCGAGGGCCTTCGCCGCATAAGGGCTCAGGAGTTCGGTTTCGTTCATGGCTCTTTCTCTCCTCTCAGTGGGCGCCGCGCCAGTCGGGATGCTCGTGCACCACCGGCATGCGGTTCACGATCCAGCGGAAGATCAGGACGCCGATCGTGACGATCGTGAGTGACGTGATGATCTCGCCGGCGCTCGGGACATACCGGTCCGGGACGTTCCAGTTGAAGGCGATGAGCGAGACGTTGAAGCGGTTGAGGATCACGCCGAGGACCGTGAGAACTCCGGCGATCCGGGCCAGCTTCGCGTTCTTCTTCCGCGCCGCGAATGCGAAGACGAGCGACGGCAGAAGGACGAAGCCGAGGATCTCGAGGAGATACCAGGCGCCCCAGCCGGTCGCGAGGAGGTCGAACCGGCCGCCCGAGACCAGTCCCTGCAGTCGGATGAAGAAGTAGGCGAAGAGCACGATCGCGCCGCCCCGGGACAGAGAGAGCGTGATGCGGTCGAGATCCACGGGCGCGGCGGGGTCGAGCCGGTCGTGGAACGCGCGGTGTGAGAGCGCGCTCTCCACGACCACCATGCCGATGCCCGCCGCGAGACTCGAGACGAAGAAGAAGATCGGCAGGAACGGCGAATACCAGAGCGGGTGGAGCTTACCCGGCGTCATGAGGAAGAAGGCGCCGAGCGAGGACTGGTGGAGCGTCGAAAGCGTGACGCCGATGACGATGATGCCGATCGTGAGCGAGCCGAGGAGCCGGCGCAGCTTCACGAGGCCGAGCCATTCGAGCACCGCGGGAAGGAACTCGAGCCCGAGCACCATCAGGTACAACATGACGCACCAGCCGACCTCGTACATGACGGCCGTCGTGCCTGGCGTCAGGAAGAACTGGTAGGGCAGCCGCCACGGCTGGCCGAGGTCCACGACGAGCCCGAAGACGACGAGCGCGTAGCCGAGGAAGCCGGTCAGGATCGCGGGGCGGAGGATCGGCTTGAGCGCTTTCTGGCCGAAGATGTAGACCGCGCAGGCGACCGTGTAGCCGCCTGCCGCGAGCGCGACGCCGCACACGATGTCGAAGGCGACCCAGATGCCCCACGGGTTCGTCTGCGACAGGTTCGTGGCCGCGCCGAGCCCCTTCCAGAACCGGTAGGCCATCGTGGGGATTCCCGCGAGGAGGATCACCGCCGCGAGCGCGTTCGCCGGCGTCACGAGGCTCTTGACGTAGTCGCGGAACGTCTTCCCGAGAAAGAGGTACTCCCTCATCCAGGGGCCGCCCCAGAACGCAGGTTTCAGGGCTTGCTCAGACATGACGTTCCTCCTGCCTTCCCTCGGCCTCTTTCGCCGCGACCTCGTCGCGACGCTTGCTGAAGGTGTACATGCCCATCAGGAGCGGCGGCCAGAGCGTGATGACGAAGGGCACGGCCGAGAGCGCGCCGTCGGCGAGCTCCGGATAGGACTTCTTCTCGATGCCCTGGGGAAGGTGCAAGGACTCGAACGGCACGTCGGAGATGTAGAGCCAGCTCGTGCCGCCCGCTTCGTCCTCGCCGTAGATCTTGTGGACGTACTTTTGCGGGTTCGCGTAGATGCGCGCCTTGGCCTCTTCGAGGAGCTCGGCGCGCGCGCCGAACTGGAGCGCGCCCGACGGGCAGACCTCCGTGCACGCGGGCACGAGGCCCTTGGCCTGGCGCTCCGCGCAGAACGTGCACTTCTTGACGAGCGGCGTCGCGCTCGAAAACTCGTACTTCGGGACGCCGAACGGGCACGCGATCATGCAGTAGCGGCAGCCGAGGCAGCGGTCCGCGTGGTAGACGACCGGCCCGGCCGCGGTCTTCTCGAGCGCCCGGACGACGCAGCCGGACGCGCAGGCCGGCTGCACGCAGTGCATGCACTGGGCTTTTGCGAAGCGGTCTTCGCCGCCGGGGCTCTTCAGGGAGCCCTTCTGGACGACCGTGTAGGCCGTCGGGCTCGTCGCGCGCTTCGACGCGAACACGGTGTCGTCGCCGGGCTTTTCGGGGCCGGCGAGAACGTTCGCCTCGGCGCAAGCCGCCTCGCAGGCGCGGCAGCCGACGCAGCGCGTCGTGTCCACGAGAACGCCGCGGGCGCCCTTCGCCGCCGGCACGACGGAAGCACGCGACGTCGCGGCCGCTCCGGCCACCCCGGCCGTGCCGGCCGCGGCTGCGAGCTTGAAGAGAGTCCGGCGATTCAGATTCATCGCGGCCTCCCTCAGGCCCGGGCCGCGCGGGCCGTGGCGCGGTCGTTGAGGAGCATGAGGAGAACGAACAGGAGCGCGAGGGGAACCGTGGCGATCATGAGACCTCCCTCCCGGAGCCTTCCGCCGCCACGGCGGGCGACTCCGTGTACGTGACGTCCGTCCCGAGCCGCCTCACGGCCTCCTGATACAGGGGGCAGTCCACGTATCGCGCCGCCTGGCAGGGCCGGGCGGACACAAGGTGGTCGAGGGGCAGCATTTTTTTCGTCGGGCAGGCGTCGCAATAAAGCATCACGACTTCTTTCAGGAGCGGGCAGGTGTCTGGGGCGTTCGGGGCTTCTCTCATGGCGACACCCGTCCTAGCGCAAGGCCCGAGCCACCCTGGCGGGGGACCCACGCGGGGGTGTCAACTAGTTGTCAGGGAAAGCGTTGCGTCGACCGCGACGGGGGCGCCCGGAGGGCCCGGGTGATGAGTTCCTCAACGGGGCGTTGTTTTTCTCAACTCTCCGTCGCGGGCTCGAAAACTCCGTCTTCGGCGCGTTTCAAGCCGAGTTTGTGGATCTTGTTGTAGAGCGTGACGCGGTCGATGTCGAGGATGCGCGCGGCCTGCGTCACGTTCCCTGCCGTGTTCTTGAGCACGGCGGCGATGTGCTGCCTTTCGATCTCCGCAAGCGAAGCGGGATGAGCCGGAACCTCCTCGCCGCGCAGAGTGAGTCCGAGGTCGGAAGGCAGGAGCAGCGGGCCGCGCGAGACGACGATGCCGCGTTCGAGGACGTTGCGCAGCTCGCGTACGTTCCCCGGCCACGAATGAGCGAGCAGGAGCGCCATGGCCTCGGGTGAAACGCCCTCGACGGGCTTCTTCAGCTCGACGGCGAGCTGCTCGAGGAGGCGGTCCACGAGGGGCGGAATGTCCTCCTTCCTGTCGCGCAGCGGCGCGAGCGTGAGCGTGATGACGTTCAACCGGTAGAAGAGATCCTGGCGGAAGCGACCGTCGGCGACGGCCTTCAGGAGGTCGCGGTTCGTGGCTGCGATGATTCGGACGTCGACCGGAATGGAATCCGTCCCTCCCACGCGCGTGACGCGCCGCACCTCGAGGACGCGCAGGAGGTCGAGCTGCAGCTTCGGGCTGATGTCGCCGATCTCGTCGAGGAAGAGCGTGCCTCCGTTCGCGGCGACGAACCGGCCTTCACGGCGCGCCGCGGCGCCCGTGAAGGAACCCTTCTCGTAGCCGAACAGCTCGGATTCGAGGAGTGTCTCGGTGAGCGCGGCGCACGACATCGCGACGAAAGGCTTGTCGTGGCGCGGGCTCTCGGCGTGGACGGCGCGGGCGAGAAGCTCTTTCCCTGTGCCGCTTTCGCCGAGAATCAGGATCGTCGAGGGGCTTTGCGCGGCGGTGCGCGCGAGCTCGAGCGTGCCCTGCATCGACGCCGACTTCGTGACGAGGTCGTGGAACTGGTACTCGCGCTTGAGCGCCTTTCTCAGGATGACGTTCTCCCGGAGGAGCGCCTGCTGCGCGACGATCTTCTCGACCATGAGGCTGACTTCCTCGGGGTCGAACGGCTTGACGATGTAGTCGAACGCGCCGAGCTTCATCGCGTTCACGGCGGTGTCCACGGTCGCGTAGGCCGTCATGATCACGACGGCTGTCTCGGGGTTCTTGGCCTTCACGCGCCGGAGGACCTCCAGGCCGTCGATCCCCGGCATCTTCAGGTCCACGAGGAGGATCGACCAGGGCGCTTCGTCGACGGCCTTGAGGCCTTCGAGCCCGTCCGGTGCGGTCCCGATCGTGTAGCCGTCCTTCTCGAGCCAGCCCGAGAGTGACTCGCGCACGATCTCCTCGTCATCGATCAGCAGGATCCGCGTGTTCTTCTTGCTCATGAAAGTCTCCGATCTCGTCGGCGTTCTCGAGGAAGAGGGCCCGGCACGTCTCGCAGAGATCCGGCCGTTTTTGGTCCACGTCTTTCAGGGTCGAGGAGCGCGCCATCGCGCACCGGGGGTTCCGGCAGTGCAGGAGGCCGAACGTGTGTCCGAGCTCGTGGACGGCTTCGGTCCTGAGGCGCACCCCGAGCCGGGCGGACTCGCCCGGAAGGCCGACGCCGGTCAGGCGCGCCGTGGATACGACGGCTGCCCGGCCCTTGAGCTGGGCCTCGCCGAACACGAACGTCAGGACCGGAATGAAGAGGTCGGCGTCGGTGAGCCCGAGGATGCGCGCGGCGCTCCGCGGCCGCCGAGAAGCGAGCCAGAGGAGCGTGCGATGGGAAGAGTGCTGATTGCGCCGGGCGTCGAAGGCGTCTTCGGGCCCCGTCGCGGAGAGCTCGAGCCGGGCCGGAGCGCGAAAGACCTGCTCCACGTGCGTGCGAACGCTTTCCAGAAGCTTCTCGTCGGCGTCCGGAGCTCCGATCCACCACAGCGCGACCTCGCTCACGTCGCCGCGGCGCATGCCGCGCCGTCCTCGGCGAGCGGAAGGCGGATCGTCATCGTCGTTCCGAGTCCGACGCGGCTCTCCACCTGCATCGATCCGCCGTGCTTCTCGACGATGCCGTAAACGACGGACAGGCCGAGCCCGGTTCCCTTCTCCTTGGTCGTGAAGAATGGGTCGAAGATGCGCGAGACGAGCTCGGGCGCGATGCCGGCACCCGTGTCGGCGACGGAGACCTCGACCTCGCGGCTGCCCGAATAGAAATGAGAGGCGAGGGTGAGCGTGCCGCCATGGGGCATCGCGTCGCACGCGTTGAGCAGGATGTTCATGAACGCCTGCCTGAGCTGTCCGAAGTCGGCGCTCACGGCGCCGGTGCCTTCGACCTTCTTGACGAGCGTGATGCCCTGGAGCTGCATCTTGTGCTGCGCGAGGGAGAGCGCCTCGTCGAGCGCGCGGAGCGGGTCGATGATGCGCAGGTCGAGGGGGCGGGCGCGGGCGAAATCGAGGAGGTTGCGCACGATGACCGTGCAGCGCTCGGTCTCGCGCTGGACGAGGGACAGGTTCTTCAGGCAGGCCGCGCGCGTGGCCTCGTCCGGCGGCCCGCTCTCGAGCATGCGCGTCATGAGGCGCGCGAAGGTCAGGATGCCGGCGAGGGGATTGTTGATCTCGTGCGCGATCGAAGCCGAGAGCTGGCCCAACGAGGCGAGCTTTTCGCTCCGCGCGAGGACCTCCTGCGCGCTCTTGAGCGCCGCGGTCCGGTCCTCGACCTGGCGCTCGAGATCGTTCGTGAGGTTCTCGAGCTCGACGCGCGTCTTCGCGAGGGAGGCGTTCATCTCGTTGAAGGAGTTCGCGAGGATCCCGAGCTCGTCCGACGAACGGACCGCGAGCGTCGCCGACAGATCGCCGTGGCCCACCCGCTGCGTGGCCTCCACGAGCTCTTTGACGGGCCGGAACACGATGCGGCGCGCGACGCCGTTGACGAGGGCGGCCAGGGCGATCACCGCGAGAAAGGCGCCGCCCGCCATCCGCAGGGACTGGGTGTGCAGGCTCGCGTCGATGTCCTTCAGGGAGATGCCGACGTCCACGACGCCGAGGACGCGCTTCTCCCTGGGATGCGCGTGGCAGGACGCTGTCGCGCAGGCGGATTCGTTGTAGATCGGCGTCACCATGCCGAGCACGCGGTGGTCGCCCGTCGTGAAGAGCCGGCTGCGGGCGGACGTCGTCGGCGCCACGAGCGGCTGGCCCGCGGCGTGGCACGCGGTACACGCCTCGGCGTCCTTGTCGACGGAGCCGCCGATGTCGCGGGCGTCCGTCGAGAACATGACGCGGCCTTCCTTGTTGAGGACGCGCACCTTCTCGACGCCCTCGAGACGTCCGATCGACTCCATGATCCGGTAGACGTCGTGCCGCTTTTCCTCGAGCATGAGATCCCGCGTGCTCGTCGCGATCGTGCTCGAGAACTGCGCGGCGCCCCGCACGACCTCGCTGATGAGATGCGCCCGCTGGGAGCGGATCGAGAGGAACGCAAACAGCGAGATCGTGGCGAGGGAGACCGCCGCCGCGGCCGCTGTCAGCTTGAATCCGAGATGCCGGTGGAACGGGATGCCGAACAGGGATTCCTCCAGCCTGAGCATCCGGGCCTCAGGCGGCGGGTAAATCCCCTATTTGAACTACTCGGGGGTCCCGGAGGGCCTTTTCAGCCCTCTTTTCTGGGAATCAGGACCCAGGAGAGGAGGGTCGAGACCACGGAGATGAGGAGCGCCCCGAGAAAGGCCGGAACGAAGCCGTCCACGCTGAAATCGATTCCCAGGCCGCGTCCCACCCAGGCCGCGAACATGAGCATGAGGGCGTTCAGGACGAACGTGAACAACCCCAGCGTCAGCAGGATGATCGGGCAGCTCACGAGCGTCAGGAACGGCCTTACGAGGGCGTTCACGAGGCCGAACACGAGGGCCAGCGCGAGGACCGAGCCGATTCCGCCTGCGTGGATCCCCGGCACGAACGTGGCGGCTGCCCAGAGGGCGGCGGCGGTGATGAGGATGTGAAGGATGGTTCTCATGGCGGTCCCGATACAATCGCACAGATGACCGAACAAAAATACCGCCAGCGCGGCTACCGCGAGAGCGATCGTTCAGGGAGCCGCGGCTCTTCCGGCCCCTCCGGCCGGCCGGCACGCATGGAAGGGGCGCCGAAGGGGCGCGGCGCCGAGCGCAACCGGGACGAGGTGTTCCGCTGCAAGACGTGCAGCGAGAAAAACGATCCCGAGGTCGGCCTCGAATCGGTGTGCCGGAAATGCGGCGCCGCGCTCCACGCGTGCGCGCAGTGCCGCTTCTTCGACGGCGCCGCGCACTGGCAGTGCCGGCAGGACATTCCCGCTCCGGTCCTGGCGAAATCGAAGGGGAACACCTGCACGTTCTACGCGCCGACCGTGTCGCTCGATCTCACCGGAACGAAATCCGCCGACTCGCCGGACCAGGCGCGGTCGGCCTTCGATCGTCTCTTCGGGAAGCGCTAGGAAAGCTCAGCTGCAGCCGCTCGTCGCGCCGCAGTTCAGGCACTTGTAGCAGGCGCCGCCGCGGACCATGAGGCTGCCGCACTCGTGACAGCTCGGGGCGTCGGCGCTGTTCTCGAACGCGAGCCTGCTCGCGTGCGCGGCAGCCGGAACGGCGAATCCGATGGCCCGGGGCTCGGCCGCCTCCGGAGCCTGGGGCTTGGCGCTCGCGAGCGCCTGGAACGCCGCGGCGGCCGCGAGGACGGGGCCGGCCGCCTCCGCCGCGACCGGCGTCAGCGTCGCCTGGCCCTTCAAGTCGGCCGGCGTCGTCGCGGGGCCTCTCTCCTCGCGCGAGATCACGCCCGCTTTCTCCTTGAGGTCCGCCGTCAGGAACTTCGAGGCGAGCCAGCGGAAGAGGTAGTCGACGAGGCTCTTCGCGATCGGGATCTCGGGGTTCTTCGTGTATCCGGACGGCTCGAAGCGCATGTGGCTGAACTTCTCGACGAGCGCCTCCAGCGGGACCCCGTACTGCAGCGTCAGCGAGATGGCGGTCGCGAACGAGTCCATGAGGCCGGAGATCGTGGAGCCTTCCTTCGCCATCGTGAGGAAGATCTCCCCCGGCGTGCCGTCTTCGTACAGCCCGACGGTGATGTAGCCCTCGTGCCCACCGACGGAGAACTTGTGCGTGATCGCCCGGCGCTCGTCGGGGAGCTTGTGCCGGTGCGGGGTGCCGTCGGGCGTCGCCGCCGGGGCGGGAGCGGCCGGAGCTCCCGCCGTGCTTGCCTTCAGCCCGCGATGTCCCTTCACGGCGTCGTCGTTCCGGCTCGCGGCCGTGTTCAGGGGTTGCGTGCGCTTGCAGCCGTCGCGGTAAATCGCGATGGCTTTCAGCCCCATCTTCCAGCCCTGCACGTAGACGTCCGCGATCTCCTCGACTGTGGCGTCGTTCGGCATGTTCACGGTCTTGCTGATCGCGCCCGAGAGGAAGGGCTGCACCGCCGACATCATCCTCACGTGGCCCATCGGGGCGATCGAGCGCGTGCCCCCGAGCGCCTTGAACGCGCAATCGAAGACCGGCAGGTGCTCGCTCTTGAGCGCCGGCGCTCCCTCGATCGTGCCCTTCTCGTCGATGTAGGTCACGATCGCGTGCATCTCGGCGTCCGAGTAGCCGAGGCGGGTCAGCGCGTGCGGGACGGTCTGGTTGACGATCTTGATCGTTCCGCCGCCGACGAGCTTCTTGTACTTGACGAGCGCGAGGTCGGGCTCCACGCCGGTGGTGTCGCAGTCCATCATGAAGCCGATCGTGCCCGTGGGCGCGAGCACCGTGGCCTGGGCGTTCCGGAAGCCGTGCTGCCGCCCCGACTCGAGCGTCAGGTCCCACACGGCGCGCTGCGCTTCGAGAAGGTCCTTCGGCACACCGCTCTTCTCGACGGCGTAGGCGGCGTCGCGATGCATGGAGATGACCTCGAGGAAGGCGTCGCGGTTCGGCGGATAGGCGTCGAACGGCCCCATCTCGGCGGCGATCTTCGCCGACGTCAGGTAGGCCTGCCCGTGCATCAGGCTCGTGACGGCCGCCGCGTAATGGCGACCCTCGTCGCTGTCGTAGGGAATGCCGTTGAACATGAGAAGCGCCCCGAGATTCGCGTAGCCGAGGCCGATCGGGCGGAACGCGTGCGAGTTCTTCTCGATCGCGCTCGTCGGATAAGAGGCCTCCGAGACGAGCATCTCCTGCGCCGCGAACACGACGTCCACGGCGTGCTGGAACTTCTCGATCTCGAAGCCCCCGTCCTCGCGCGCGAATTTCATGAGGTTCAGCGAGGCGAGGTTGCACGCCGAGTCGTCGATGAACATGTATTCCGAGCACGGGTTCGACGCGTTGATCCGGTGCGTCGCCTTGCACGGGTTCCACGTGTTGATGAGCGTGTCGTACTGCATGCCGGGGTCGCCGCAGACCCACGCCGACTCCGCCATCTTCATGAGCAGCTCTTTGGCGTCGAACGTCCCCATGGGCTCGCCCGTCGTGACCGCCTTCGTCGTGTGCGTGCCGCCCGCTTCGACGGCGTTCATGAACGCGTCCGTGACCCTCACGGAGTGGTTCGCGTTCTGGAAGGCGATGTTCGCGTAGACCTCGCCGTTGAAGGAGCCGTCCCACCCGGAGTCGATGAGGTCCCAGGCCTTTTTCTCTTCCCGCTCCTTGCAGAGGATGAATTCCTCGACGTCGGGATGGTCCACGTTGAGGATGACCATCTTCGCGGCCCTGCGCGTCTTGCCGCCCGACTTGATGGCTCCCGCGAAGCTGTCGAAGCCCTTCATGAAGGAGACGGGGCCGGACGCGATGCCCCCGGAGGAGAGAGACTCGGTCGAGGAGCGCAACGACGAGAGGTTCGAGCCCGTGCCCGAACCGAACTTGAAGAGCATGCCTTCCGTCTTGGCGAGGTCGAGGATCGAGGACATCGAGTCCCCGACCGAGTTGATGAAGCACGCCGACGCTTGCGGCTTCTCTTCGACGCCGACGTTGAACCAGACGGGGGAGTTGAAGCTCGCGGCCTGGTTCACGAGGATGTGGGCGAGCTCGTCCGAGAACGTGTCGCGGTCCGCCGCGGTACGAAAGTACCCGTTCTTCTGCCCGAAGAGAGTGATCGTGTCCACGACGCGGCCGATGAGCTGCTTGACCGAGCGCTCGCGCTGCGGCGTCCCGGGCTTCCCGTGAAAGTATTTCTGCGCGACGATGTTCGTCGCCGTCATCGACCAGGTCTTCGGAACCTCGACGTCCTTCTGCTCGAAGAACACCTCGCCCTTCTCGTTCGTGATGGCCGCCGTGCGGAGCTCCCACTCCAGCGCGTCGAACGGGGGCGTGACCCCGTCCGTGAAGACTCGCCGGAAGCTGAGGCCGTTCAGGCCGGTCCGGGCGCGTGGGGCCGCATCCTTCTCGCCGGAGATTCCGGCGGCCGCGGGGCGCGTCTCTCGTGCGTTCGAGGTGCTCATGGGTGAGAAAACCTCCCTTTTTCCGCCTTCCTTCCCGCGAAGACGAAACTACCCCGTCTGCCAGCAGCCTGGCCTTTTTTCGCTTGTTCCGCGCTCTCGGCTTTTCTCGGCTCTGCCTCGGCTCGGTCTTGCGTCCGGCGTATGGGGCTGTCTCACAAGGTAATTCCCGCCCGCGCCTTTTTCAAGGGAAAAAACGCTACCGATAGTGCTTTTTCTTCCCGGGGCCACTAGATAGTGGGGGTGCGGCCTGCTTCGCCGCGTGGCCATTGCAGGGCCTTCCCGTTTGACTTCCCACGTCCGGCACCCCAAGATTCGTTCTCAACGAGCGGCGTCTCGCCGCGGGAGGGTTCCATGTCCAGCGCCACCGAGACCGCGGCCACACAGGCCACGTCGCCGTCCGTCTTCATCCTCAACGTCACCGACCGGGCGGTCGACAAGGTCAAGGATTTCGCCTCGAAAATGCCGGACGCCGCAGGCAAAGCCCTCAGGGTCTTCATCCAGGGCGGCGGCTGCTCGGGCTTCCAGTACGGCTTCACGTTCGACGAGAAGCGCCCGACCGACCACGTTCTCTCCGTGCGCGACATCGAGGTCATCGTCGACCCGCAGAGCGCGCTGAAGCTGCACGGCTCCACCGTGGACTTCATCGAGGACATGCGCGGCGCCGGCTTCTCGGTAGAGAACCCGAACGCGACGGGCGGGAGCTGCGGCTGCGGCAAGTCGTTCAGCTGAGGAAGACGTCGAGCAGCGCTCCGTTCTGAAGATCGTCTTCCTGACGGTCTTCATCGACCTCCTCGGCTTCGGGATCGTGATCCCGCTGTTGCCGCTCTACGCCGAGAAATATCACCCGTCCCCGGTCGCGTTCGGGCTCCTCATGTCGAGTTACTCGGCGATGCAGTTTCTGTGCGCGCCTCTTCTCGGGCGGCTTTCGGACCGCTTCGGCCGGCGCCCGATTCTTCTCTTCTCCCTCGCGGGCACCGTCGTCGGTTACCTGCTCTTCGCGTTCGCGCGCTCCTTGCCGGTGCTCTTCGCGTCGCGCCTCCTCGACGGGGCCACCGGCGGAAACATCGGCACCGCCCACGCCGTCATCGCGGATACGACGAGCCCCCAGGAACGCGCCCGCGGCATGGGCCTCGTCGGGATGGCCTTCGGGCTCGGATTCATCTTCGGGCCCGCGATCGCGGGTTTCACGGTCGGTCTCTCCGAGAGCGCCCCGGGCCTCGCGGCGGCTTCGCTCTCGTTCACCGCGCTCGTCTGGGCCTTCTTCAAGCTGCCCGAGACCCGCCCCGAAGGCGGGAAACCCTCGCGCTTCTCCTTCTTCTCCTTCTCGGCGCTCGCCCGTGCCTTCCGCCGGCCGGAGATCGGCGCTCTCATGCTGCTCTCTCTCGTCACGACGACGGCCTTCGCGACCTTCGAGTCGACGTTCGCTCAGTTCGTCTCGGAGCGCCTCGGCGCCGGCGCATCCACCGTCGCGTGGTTCTTCGTCTTCGTCGGCGTGTGCTCGGCGCTCGTGCAGGGTCTTCTCGTGCGCCGCCTCGTCGGATGGGCCGGAGAAGCGCGGCTCGTCATCGCCGGGGCCGTGCTGCTGATCTCGGGGTTCCTGGGCCTCAGGGCGGTGCACTCGGTCCCCGTCCTTCTCCTCGTGATCGCCGTGATCGCTCTCGGGATCGGGATCACGACGCCGACCCTTTCCTCGCTCGTCAGCCGGCGCTCCCAGGCGGGCGAACAGGGAGAGATCCTGGGGGCGTATCAGTCGATGGGGTCTCTGGGCCGCGTCTTCGGGCCCTTCGGAAGCGAGAACCTGTACCTGAGGATCGGGCCAGACTCGCCGCATTGGGCCGCGGCAGCGCTCGAGGCCGCCGCGCTCTCTCTTTCCGCCACAGGGCTCCTGAGAGAGAATGGCCGGGGGCCGCGCGAACCCGACGCGGACCCCGTCGCATGACTCCGATCGCCCAGACCGTCCATACGCTCGCGCGCGACTGCGTGGCGATTCGCATTCCGAGCGGAGAGCCCGTCACGCTTCAGGCGGGCACGTCCGTCTATCTCACGCAGTCCCTGGGCGGGACATTCACGGTGCAGGCGCCGGCGCTCGGCGGCCTCTTCCGGATCGCCGGGTCGGACGCCGACGCCCTGGGCCTCGAGCCGCTCGCGGGCGATGCGGCGACACGCCCGCGCGCGCCCGGGCCCGTGAACGAAGAGGCGGTGTGGAACTGTCTCAAGACCGTGTTCGACCCGGAGATCCCCGTGAACATCGTGGACCTGGGGCTCGTCTACGACCTTCGCATCCTTCCCGCCGCGGCCGCGGGAGAGCGCGTCGAGGTGAAGATGACGTTGACGGCGCCCGGGTGCGGCATGGGAGGCGCGATCGCCTCGGACGCGCAGGCGAAGATCGCGTCGGTGCCCGGCGTGGCCGAAGCGGAGGTCATGGTCGTTTGGGATCCGCCCTGGAGCGCGGAGATGATGACGCCCGAGGGAAAGCGTCTCCTCGGGATTGCCTGACACTCTACTGAAGCCTCACCCGTCCCGCGAAGCCTTCCTCGTAGCCGTGGAAGAACTCGAGGGACTCCTCGGGCCACTTCCAGCAGTAATAGCCCGCGCCCGAATCGAAATCCACGAGCCACGGCCCCTTGACCTCGATCCCGAGCTCCTCGATCCCGTTCGCCCATTCGGCGAGCGTTTCGGCCACGGCCCGCTCGGTCCGTGTCCCGCCGGGCCCGTCGTCGGACGGGATCTCCATCTCCGAGAGCGCCTCGACCGCACGCCGGGTCCTTTCGCGCACCTCGGGGAGGAGGGCGCGAGCCTCCTCGAACGTGAACGTCTTCCGCGGGGTCTCGCCCATCGCGTGAGGATAACGCGTCCCAGGCCCTATGATCCGCCGCGTGAAGGCGCTCGCGAGAGGCAGCACGGAGGTCGAGGCCGAGGCCGTCCGTCTCCGCCGCGCGATCCATGCCCGTCCGGAGACGGCGTTCGAGGAGATCGAGACGGCCCGCCTCGTCGCGGATCGCATGCGCGCGCGCTCTCTCGCCGTGCGTACGGGCGTCGGAAAGACGGGCGTCCAGGCCGTCCTCGACACGGGCCGGCCCGGAAAGACGGTTCTCCTCCGGGCCGACATGGACGCCCTCCCCCTCGCGGAGAAGACGGGGCTCGCCTTCGCGGCGACGAACGGAAAGATGCACGCCTGCGGTCACGACGGGCACGTGGCGGCGCTCGACGCGGCGGCGGATCTCCTCGTCCTCGACCCGCCCGCCAGGGGGCGCGTCGTGTTCGCGTTCCAGCCGGGAGAAGAGGGCGCCGGCGGCGCGCAGGCCATGATCGCCGACGGCGTGCTCGACGACCCCCGACCCGACGCGGTTTTCGGCGTGCACCTCTGGGCCGCGCTGCCGCTCGGACAGGTCGGCGTCGCGCGCGACGCCATGATGGCGGCCGTGGACGAATTCTCGATCGACGTGACGAGTCCCGGCGGCCACGCGGCCTCGCCCCACGAGACGCGGGACACGGTCGTGGCGGCCGCTCACGTCGTCACCGCGCTCCAGACGATCGTGGCGCGGCGTCTCTCGCCGCTCCTGCCGGCCGTCGTCTCGGTAACGTCGATGCACGGGGGGTCGGCGTTCAACATCCTGCCCGAATCGGTGGTGCTCCGCGGCACGTGCCGGTCCTTCGACGCCGAAGTCGCCGAGCGCCTGCCATCCCTCGTCCAGGAAGTCGCCGAGCACGCCGCGCGTGCTCTCGGCTGCGAGGCGAGGACCGTGTACCGGAAGCTCAACCCCGCTGTCGTGAATCACCCGAAGGAGGGCGAGCGCGCACGTCGCGTCGCCGAAGCTCTCTTTCCGCGCGCGTCGGCGGCGGGCGTCACGACGTCCTGCCGGACGATGGGCGGAGAGGACTTCAGCGAGTTCCTCCAGAGGGTCCCGGGCGCCTTCTCGTTCGTCGGCGCGGCGCCGGCCGGCTTTCCGCGCGGACCGCACCACGCGCCCGACTTCGACTTCGACGAGCGCGCGCTGCCGCACGCGGCGCTCCTCCTCGCGGGCTTCGCGCGCGACGTCCTCGCCGACTGAGGCCCTGAAGCGCTGACGCGTGGCCTTCGCCCTCGTCCTCTACGGCGCCGCCGTCCTCCTCGTCGGCTCTTTCGCGGCCAGAGCCGCCTCGCGCTCGACGGCCTCCTTCCTCGTCGCGGACCGCGGCCTCTCGGCGTTCACGTCCTGGGCGGCGCTCTCCTCCACAGTGATCGGCGGGTCCACGACCCTCGTCCTCGCGACGCTCGTCGTACGCGTGGGTCTCCCCGCTCTCTGGCTCGACCTCGCGGGTTCGCTCGGCCTCCTCGCCCTCGGCCTCTTCTTCGCGCCGCGCGTTCGCGCGACAGGCGCGACGACGATTGCCGAGGTCGTCGGAAGGACGTACGGAGAGGGCGTGCGCAAGATCGCCGCCGTTCTCGTCGTCCTCGCGGAGATCGTCTGGTTCGCGCTCCTGACCGAGGCGACCCAGACGGTCGTCGTCGCGACGACGCCCTGGCAACCCGTGCGCGTCCTCGTCGTCACGGCCGCGCTTTTCGTCGCGTACACGGCTCTCGGGGGCCAGCGCGCCGTCGTGAGGACGGACCTGCTCCAGTTCGGCCTCATGGTGGCGGGCCTTCTCGCCGTGGCGCTTCCGCTCGCCGTCTCGTCCCTCTCCGCGTCGAAGCCGCCTGGGGAGCTCCTCCACTTCCCGACGGGCCCGCGCTTCTCGTGGGGCGACGTGGGCGCTCTCCTCGTCCTCGTGGGCCTGCCGCACGCCGTCGGAAGCGACGTCTGGGCGAAGCTCCTCTCCGCGCGCGACGCCCGCAGCGCACGGCGTGCGGCCCTCGGTGCGGCATTTTCCAAGCTCGCCTTCGGCCTCGCGACGGTCGCGATCGCCCTCGCGGGGATCGCGCGCGGCGTCGGCGGTCCTCCCCAGGAGCTCTTTCCCCGTACGGTCTTTCTCCTCGCGGGAACGGCTCTCGCCCCGCTCCTCCTCGTGGCCCTCGTCGCGACGATGCAGTCTTCGGCGGACTCCGTTCTCCTGTCGGCCGCCGCGGCCACGACGCACGATCTCCTCGGGCCGAGGGCGGGAGTGCTCGCCACCCGCCTCGCCGTCGTCGTGTACGGCGGTCTCGGCCTCGTCGTCGCGCTCGTGCTCCGCGACCTCATCGAGACTTTCCGCCTCGGCTACACGCTCTTCGCCTCCGGCCTCATCCTGCCCACGCTCGTCGCGTTCCTGCCCGGAGTCCGCGTGGATCGGCGCTTCGCGGGGACCGCGATGCTGCTGGGCGGCGCGACCGCGATACTCGAGCGCTTCGCCCACCCGTTCGGAATCGATCCCGTCCTCGCGGGCACGGGCATGAACGCCCTTGTCCTGCTCCTGGGCCTGCGCAGGGCTTCGACGGCCTAGAGGCCGGTCACGCGCAGCGCCGCGGCGACGATCCCCTCTCGCAACGCGTCGGAGGCCAACGGCGGTGAGGAAACTTCTCCGGCGCTCGTGTTCAGCGCGGCGAAGAGCGCGGCGTCGAGAAGCGTGAGGATGAGGCGGGCCGTCTCGGCCGGCGGCAACGGGCTCACGACGCCCGGCTCCGCGAGCGTCCTCGCGAGGAGCCTCGCGCGCGGGTCCTCGGGTGTCAGGGGGCCGGCGAGCCTCTGGAAGAGCGTCAGCCTCGCGAGAGAAGGCCGCGCGAGCCCGGCATCCCAGAGGGCGAGGACGGCCGACGTCAGACGCTCCCCCGGCGACCCGCCGCTTCCCGGGAGCGCCACGTCCGGAATCGCGCGTTCGAGGACGGCACGATAGAGCTTTTCCTTGCTTCCGAAGTGGTAATGGAGGGTCGCGACGTTCACGCCGGCCCGAGCGGCCATCTGGCGCGTCGTGGCGCCCGCGAAACCCGCAACCGCGAAACACTCTTCCGCGGCGTCGAGCAGGACGCGCCGCGTTTCGACGGGATCGCCGCCGCGAGGGCGGCCGACGTGTCGTCTCGGCACGCCGCGCATGCTAGCGTTCAGAAAGGGTGGGGGCGAAAAACGTTTTTTCCGTCTCGATCCGGGCGGCCGCGCGAAAGGAAGGCGGCCCCGGCGCTCCCCTCGACGCCGATCTTCTGCACGCGCGTGAGACGGACCCGGAGGGGTCGCTCCTGGCCGTGGATCAAGAGGGCCGTCCGGTCGGCTCCGCTCTCGCCGTCGTCCGCGAGGACGCGCTTCTCCTCCTCGCGCTCTCCGTCACGGCGGAATGGCGGGGGCAGGGGATCGGAAGCGCGCTCCTCGCGGCGGCGCGTGCATATGGCGCCGCACGCGGCGCCCGCGCCCTGGACGTGCTCGCGCCCGAGGACCCGTCCACGCTCGCGTTCTTTTTCCGCGCCGGCCTCTCCGTCCGCTCGGTCGTTCTCGACCTGACGGCGACAACATCCGATGCGGCGGCCCCTTCCGGAGCCTCCCTCCATACCGTCCCTTCTGGACCTTCTCTTTACGGCTGGATCGCCACGCTCGACCGCGAGACCCGCGGCTTTGCCCGCCCGCGCGAGTGGGCGCGGTGGGCGCAGGAGGGTCGCGTCTTTTCGTGGCGCCGCAGCGGCCGGCCCGTGGCCATCGGCGCCTGGCAGACCGGACCCGCGGGGGTCGCTCTCGGTCCCATCGCGGCGAGAACTCCGGAGGGTGCCGCCGACTTCCTGCCCCTCCTCGCGTCGCGCGCCGGCGGCGGGCGCTTCTCTCTCGCGCTTCCCGCCGAGGCGCGGGCGCTCCTCGCTGCGGCCCGTCACCTCGGCTTCCGGCCCGTCTCGACGCGTGTCCTTCTCGCCGAGAGCAGGCGAGGAGATCTCCGCCGTTACGCGGGGGGGGGCGGCGTCTTCTTCTGAAAGCCGGAAAGGGGCGGCGTCACTTCCCACGCGGGCGGGCTAAACTTCAGGCCGCATTCTTGCGTCTCACGGCTGTCTGCCGGGCGCCGCGTCGCAGAAAGAGGAGATTCACGATGCACCTCAAGCGTTTGTCCCCCCTGGCTTTCGCCGCGACGCTGGCCCTGCCGGCGGCCCTTCTCGCCGACACCCCCGCTTCCACGCAATGGGTCGTCACCTCGGCCAAGGTGTCCGGAGGAGGTAACGACTACGTCACCTCCCTCCGTATCGTGAACCCGAGCGCGGCCGCGGTCGACGTCGACATGTTCTTCCTCCCGCAGACGCCGCTCGACGCCTCGAACAACGCGCTCGGCGACAACAGCGGCGCCTCGAAGGTGACCGTGAACGTGCCCGCGAACTCCACGCTCGCCCTGGACGACGTCCTGGCCTCGAAGTTCTCGACCGCCGGTGCCGGCGGCATCCGGATCGAGTCGCACGCCCCCGGGGGCGGCCTGAATCCCGCCGCCGCCGGCGTCTGGGCCCTCTCGCAGACGCTCGTCGTGAACGCGCGGAATCAGGCCGGAACTCCCGGCACGAACGGGTTCGCGATCCCCTCCCAGAACCAGGACCAGGTCGTCGCCCTCGGCGAGACGGCGTACGTGCCGTACATCTCCGGGTCCCCGAGCCTCGCGAGCGGGTACCGCACGAACCTCTTTCTGCTGTCCACGAACGCGACGGGCTCGTCGGGTGTCACGGTGACGCTCCGCAAAGGGGACGGCACGTCGCTCGGCTCCAGGAACCTCACGCTCGGCAAGCTGGCGCAGACCCAGATCAACAACATCTCGAGCTTCTTCGGCTACGTCCCGACGGCGAGCGACACGAACCTGACCGCCCTCGTGACCGTCACGAGCGGCGGACCGGTGGCGACCGGCGCCTCCATCATCGACAACGCGATCGGGTCCATCAGCTACGCCCCTCCCGTGAAGCTGCCCGTCGCGAACAACGGCGCGTACGGGCTCATCTTGACCGACTGCTGCGGCTTTTCGGGGCGCGCGGAGGTTTCCGGCGGCGCGTTCGACTTCATCAGCGCAGGAGTCACGATTCCCGCCGAGAAATGCGGCGGAACGGATACTCTCTTTTTCGTTCAGGGCTTCGGGACCGCTCCAGCGAACGCGACGTTCACGAAGAACAGCGACGGCAGCACCTCGTTCATCGGGTCCATGTCGGACAACGCGACCTTCAGCGGCATCATCAAGACTTACTTCGACGGTTCCATATACGGCAACATCGTGTACACACGCCCGGTCACGGGATCCCCGTCGACGTGTCCTGCCGCGAGCGAAACGTTTCCCTTCACCGGCACCAAGGGCCTGGCCTTCTGATGAGGCTCTCGCGACTCTCCGCCGCCACGGCGTTGATTCTCTGCGGCTTGTCTCTCGCCGCGTTTCCCGCCGCCGCCGCCGACCTCTACGGCAAGCCGCTCCGCGGCCTGTCGCCGGTCTCGGTCGCCGCCGTCGTCAAGGACCCCGCGCGCTTCGCCCAGAAACCCGTCCGCGTCGAGGGCCCGAACGCGGGGGGCGCGGGGCGGCCCGCTCTGAAAGAGGGGGATGCCGTCCTGCCGATCGTCTCGGACGGATCGTTCAAGCTTCCCCCGGATCTCGCGGGCGGCGCTCTCGCGGCCGAGGGGCGCGCCCGGGTCGCCGAGACGGGGGCGGTCTTCGTCGCCACCGGCATCGAGGTGAGGCGCGAAAGCCCCGCCCGATGAGACGCACGGGACCGCGAATTCCCGCCACGTTCCTCGCGGTTCCCCTCGTCTTCGTCGGATTCCTCCTCGTGGCGAGCTGCAAGGCTCCCGAGGAGACCCGCTCTCTCAATTTCGACCCCGAGACGTCGACGGGCCTCCTCGGCGCGGGGTGGGACGGCTTCGAGAAGACCGAGCTCGGCGACACCTTCGTCTGGGCGCGCGGCCGCGAAGCTCGCGTCTCGATCGTGAGCCGCGCCGACGGCGACCGCCTCGTCCGTTTCCGGTGCTGGCCCTTCCAGTTCCCGGGAGCGCCGCCCCAGACGCTCACGCTGTTCGTGAACGACCAGAAGACGGAGGCGCTCACGCTCGGCGGCGAGGCGCGTGTCTACGCGGTCGCCGTTCCCCGCTCGCTCTGGAAAAGGGGCGTGAACGAGCTCAAGTTCGTCTTCGCGTACGCCGAGGCCCCGAAGGACCGCCTGGGCGGCGCGACGGACGAGCGGACGCTCTCGGCCGCGTTCGACTGGCTCGACGTCCTGAGGTTCCAGCCGGCGAAGAAGTGACCGGCCCTATTTCTCGTCCACGGGAACCTGCGAGGCGACGAGGCTCGGGTAGCGCGCCTTGAAGTACGCGAAGAGCTCCAGCACTTTCGAGTTCTCGCCCTGCGCCCAGGAGATGTCGCGGAACCGATACTCCTGACCCTTCGTCTTGACGACCCACTCGAAGCACTCGTTGCCGCCGGCTTTCTTGAGACAGGTGAGCTGCTGCTCCGTCATCTGCCTCGCCGTCAGGAGGACGTTCTTCGACGCGTCGCGCGCGTCGGTCCAGCGCAGAGTCTCTTCCTTGAACTCCAGGACGCCGGGATCCCATCGGCTCTTGAACAGGACGATGCCGCTGTTGCGCCGCGCGAGGCCGTCCCACCGCATGGACGCGGCCGGCGTGGGAGACGGAGCGGGCACCATGATGGGGGAGGTGGCGGGGACGGGCGAGGGCATGATGACGACCTGCTTGCGCTCCGAGACGGCCGAGATGAGGCTTTCCGGAATTCCCGCGTTCCTGAGCTTGACGATGTCCTCGGCTGACAGGTCCTTCGCGATGTCAGCTCCCGAGATGTACTTTTTGAGGAAGTCCTCCGAGAGGTTCGCCTTCCAGAGCTTGATGAGGTTTTCGACGAGACTCGGCGTCGGTGTCGGGGCGGGAAAGGCATCCGCGGCCGGGGTTCCGGCCGAAGGCGTCGGGCTCGATCCGGGTTGCTGTCCCAGGAGGGTCGACGTCGCGATGAGACCCGCCGTGACCGTGAGGAGCAACTTCATTCTGTCACCTCCGAAGAATTCGCCCGCATCCTACAAGAGACCGATCGCCGGACGAAACGCGGCCGGGCGCCGCGATGCGCCGGGCGAAACGCGAGCTTGTATGCTCCCTTCATGGCGGCTTCGAGAGGTTCTCTCCTCGCGATTCTTCTCGCGGTTCTGCTCGCCGCGTGTTTCGTGTCCGGCCGCGCCCGCGCTCAGAAAGACCCCTGGGCGGCGCGCGTCCGCGCGCGCTCGGACGTGGCGCTCGCCACGTTCCAGGGCGTCGACTGCGTGTCGATCCGAGCGCCGCGCGCCATCGTCTGGAGGCTCCTCGTCGCGCCCGAGTACGCCGCGAAATGGTTCTTCGCCGGCATGCCGAACCTCCTGCCGCGCGGCGCGCGCTACAAGAAGGGTCCGACGGCCGAAAAGGGTGAGGTGCTCACCCTCGACGCGACGACGCTCGAAGGGCCCCGGCATCTCGAGCTCGTCGTCCTCGCCGCCGTCCCGGGCCAGCTGCTCTCCTTTCTCGTGAAGTCGGACAATGCCGGCCTCCTCGACAAGGGCCTCGAGAAGCTTTCCCTCACCTTCGTCCTCGACACGCTGGCCGACGGCTCGACGGACCTCAATCTCGCGATGCATTACGACCCCGACTCGCCGTTCTCGGCGATCCTGTCGCCCGCGGCCGTGCGACGCCAGCACGAGAGGCGGCAGGCCTCGCTCAACATGTTCCAGATACTCGCCGAACAGGCGGCCCGCATGAAGGACCCTCCGCTCCACGACGTCCCGGTCTCCGAGCCCGCCGTTCCGCGCGGGCGCAAATAATCGAGTGCGCGCTGGCTAGAGGATGACGCCCTTGAGAGGCACTTTCACGTCGCCCTTGGCCTTGTCGGTCGTCTTGATGAGGAGCTCGCCCTCGAAGACGCCCTTCTTGATCTTCTGGTCGACGGTGAGCACGACCTGCACGCGCGACTTGTCGACGGGCACGATCTCGGCGGAGATGCCGGGCACGTTCGTCTCGACTCTCGTGACCGCGAAATTCGCCGCCTGCGCGTTGTTGTTGACGATCATGACGTTCCGCTTCACCGCGTCGCCCTTGGGGTCGAAGTTCCCGAAGTTGATCGAGACGGGCGTGACCGAGACGGCGGGCTTCACGAAGCCCGACACTGAGATCTCCATCTCGGGCTGCCGCTTGACGCCCGTCGAGACCTTGACGGTCCCGCCGAGGATCCCCTCCGGCGCGTCGGGCGCGGCCGTCAGGACCACTTTCCACTGATTCGGGTTCTTGTCCTTGATCAGCTCTTTCTCGGGGACGGGTGAGAGCGTGGCCTTGAGGAAGGAGTTGGGGGTCTCGACCTTCGTCGGCTTGAACTCCGGCTCGTCCGAGACGAGCACGACCTCGGACGAGGCTGGCTCACCCGAGAGCGCCGTGATGCGGAAGAACCCGTAAGGCAGCGCCTCGACGAAGGGTTTCACGTTCGCCGAGAGGAAGAGGGTCATCTGCGGCATCGACGGATCGTCCGTCATGAGAAGAGCGGTCTTCGAGATGGGCCCCGAGAAGTTCTTCGTGTCGACCGTGAGGGTCACCTTCCCCTCCCCGCCCGGCTTGATCACCTTGTCGAACTCCGGCACGGTGCAGCCGCAGGAGGGCTTGACGTCGGTGACGTGCAGGTCGGCCTTCCCCGTGTTCTTCAGGACGAAGACGTGCTTGATGGCCTCGCCTTTCGGGACCGTTCCGACGTCCTTTTTGTCCTCGGGGACGACGAGCTTGGGCCCGGAGGCCGCGTCGACCGCCTTGGCAGGAACCGGAGCCGCGGCCGGCGCCTGCGCGAGGAGGACCGGGGCAAAGGCGAGCGTGAGGGCGCCGACGAGAGCGGCGGCCGTTCGGGAGGTTCTGGAGAGAGACATCGGGGACTCCTTCGAAAAAACGGGCGGGGAACCGCCCCTTTGGGACTGCGAGAGTATACGTGCGCGCGCCCCGACGGACGCCGCCTGGCGCCAAGGGGGCAGGTCGAACGGGCCTGGGACGCTCGAAGCAAGGGACGGGCCTCTAGACCCCCTCTTCCAGCGTGCCCTCGAAGACGACGCGCGCGTCGCCCGTGAGCATGACGTCGCGGGCCATCTCGCCGTCCCGGACGAAGGACACCTCGAGCGTCTCGCCCGAGCGCGTCGCGACCGAGACCGGCGGGAGAGAGCCGGTGAGGAAGCTAGTGACGGCTGCCGAGGCGACCGCGCCGGAGCCGCACGCGAGCGTCTCGGCCTCGACACCCCGCTCCCAGGTTCTGACGGCGATCCGCGACCCGGAGAGCACCTTGACGAAATTCGCGTTCGCGCCTTCGCGCACCGCGGGATGGCGCCGATGGAGCGGCCCGAGGACCGAGAGGTCGAGAGCGTCGAGGTCGACGTCCGCCTTGACGTACGCCACGACGTGCGGGACGCCCACGACGAGCGCGAAGGCATCGCGCTCGAGCGTCCGGCCCGCCTCGTCGAGCGACGGCACCATCCGTCCCACCGCGACCGGCTCGGGCAGCGTGAGCGCCACGGTCCCGTCGGCTCGCACGGTCGCGCCCACCGAGCCCCATCCCGTGGCGACGACGAGAGACGGTCTGGAGAGGCCGCGCAGAACGGCGAACCGCGCCGCGCACCGCGTCCCGTTTCCGCAGAACCGGCCGACCGAGCCGTCCGCGTTCAGGTAATCGGCCACGATCCTCGAGGACGCTTCTCGTTCGCGCTCCCGGAAGACGAAGAGGACTCCGTCGGCACCGACACCGGTTCCGCGGCGGCAGAGCCTGCGGATCGCCTCGATCTCCCGCGGGCCCTTCTCGACGCGCGCCCCGAAGACCATGAAGTCGTTTCCCGCCCCGCTCATCTTCGTGAAGGAGCGCGGCAGCGAGCCGAGCGTCGCGCGGGCCGCCTCCGTCATTTCGCCGTCCCGATCGGGCTCTCGTTGCCCGACTTGTCCACGGCGGTCACCCCGTACTCCTTCGCCGAGACGCCGGCGTCGAAGAAGACCGGGTCCTTGAGGTCCTCGGCGATCCTCTTCCACGCGCCGTTCTCCCGGCGATAGACGCCGTAGGAGGCGAGGTCGCCCGCGAGGCTCGGGTTCCAGACGAGCCGCGTGCCGCCCGCCTCGGCGAGGACGAGAACGCCGTCCGGAGCGTCCGGCGGAAAGACGTCCGCCGTGGACACGGGCACCTCGTCGGACGCCGGGCCGAGGATGAGGGGCACCTCGGCGACGGGCGCCGCGCGGACGGTGTAGACGTACTTCCGGTCGGGCAGGGCCGACGCGTCGACGTACGTCGTCGTGCCGATGACGACGCCCAGCGGGCGGTCTTCGTATTCCTCCTCGCCGGCGTCGCGCCGGTAGACCGCGTAGCCCGCGACCTTCGCGGGGCGCGTGCCGTCGAGCATGGCCACGGGAGCGCTCCAGTCGAGGCACACGCGCGCCTCCTCGACGGTCGGGAGGACCCGAAACGGCCGGTCCGGCGGAAGGCGGGGCAGGAGGGCGACGAGCGGCGACAGCTCGGAGGCCTTCTTCTTGTCGCGCGTCGCGGAAACCCCGTAACGGAGGAACACGCGTCCGACCCGACCTTCGCGATAGAGCGGCACGAGCGGGTCCCTCACGACGACGTCCGGGCCTACGGTGGCCGCGTCGACCTCAGCGCGCGTGAGGGTCCGGATCGCCTCGGCGCGGGCGCGGAATCCCTTCTCCTCGAGCGCGCGGGCCGCCGCGTCTTTCGCCGCCTCCGGCGGCCTTTCACCCTCGCGCGCTCCCCGGAGCTCGCGGTACACCGTCACGCCCGTGAGATTCGTGAGCGTCTCGCCCGCGTTCGTCTTCGACGGATACGGGAACCTCAGGACGACGTCCGAGCCCTCCTGCGAGAGGCGCACGGGCTCGATGCGCGCCGGGAGAACCTGCAGGGGCGGCTCGGGCGCGAGCTTCCGCCCGCAGCCGGCGAGGAGCGCGAAAGCGGAAAAAGACAGAAGAAAAAGAAGAGAGATTTCTTTGAATGGGTGCCGTGGTTCGAGCGGCACCAGCGCGCGCCGAGCCCCGGCCGTCTTACCCTTTCTAGGAAAATCCGAATCCGAAACCAAAATTCCCTCTGAAAAACCTACAGCACGAAGCGGGAAAGGTCCCGGTCGCGCACGAGGCCCTGGAGCGCCCGCTCGACGTACGGCTTGTCCACGACGATCCGCGCGCCTGCGGCGTCCGGCCCGGCGAAGGAGATCTCCTCGAGCACCGTCTCGAGGATCGTGTGAAGGCGCCGGGCGCCGATGTTCTCGAGGTTCCGGTTCACCTCGGCCGCGGCGCGCGCGATCTCCCCGAGGCCCTCGTCCGCGAAAACGAGCTCGATGCCGTCCGCCCCGAGGAGCGCGGCGGACTGCTTCGGAAGCGCGTGTTCGGGCTCGGTGAGGATGCGCAGGAAATCCCCGTCGGTGAGAGAGTCGAGAGTGACCCGGATCGGAAAGCGGCCCTGGAGCTCGGGAATCATGTCCGACGGCTTCGCGACATGGAAAGCGCCGGCCGCGATGAAGAGGACGTGGTCCGTCTTCACTGTCCCGTGCTTCGTCTTGACCGTCGTGCCCTCGACGAGCGGGAGGAGGTCCCGCTGGACGCCTTCGCGCGAGACGTCGGGCCCGCCGCGGGCTCCCTCGTGCCCCGTGATCTTGTCGATCTCGTCCAGGAAGACGATGCCCGTCTCCTCCGCGCGCCGCACGGCCTCCTCGGGCACGGTCGCCTCGTCCGAGAGAGCGTCGGCCTCGCGTGCCACGAGCAGGGGCCGCGCGTCGGACACCGGGAGCTTCACCTTCTTCTTCTTCTGCGAGCCGAAAAGGTTCGGGAGCATGCCCGGGAGGTCGATCCCCATCTCCTCGAGGCCCTGCGGCGTCATGACGGAGATCTGCGGCGTCCTCTCGTCGGTCACCTCGATCTCGACCTCGCGCGCTTCGTGCTTGCCCTCCTTGAGGTCGCGGCGGACCCGTTCCTGCCCGTCGGCGAGGACCGCTCTTCCGGTGGCGTCGGTGCCGAGGGCCGTCACGAGGAGATCCACGAGCCGCTCCTCCGCGGCGGCGGTCGCGCGGTCCAGCACGCGCGCGCGGCGCTCGTCCTTCACGAGGCGAACCGCCGCCTCCACGAGATCGCGCGCGATGGAGTCGACGTCGCGCCCGACGTATCCGACCTCGGTGAACTTGGAGGCCTCGACCTTCACGAAGGGCGCGTCCACCAGCCGCGCGAGGCGCCGCGCGATCTCCGTCTTGCCCACGCCGGTGGGACCGATCATTAGGATGTTCTTCGGCATCGTGTCGCGCTGGAGCTCCGGGCTGAGTCGCTGGCGCCGCCACCGGTCGCGGAGCGCGATGGCGACCGCGCGCTTCGCCTTCGTCTGGCCGACGACGTGGCGGTCGAGCTCGGCCACGATCTTCCGCGGCGAGAGGTCCTTGAGGAGGTGCGGCGTCACGGAAGGGTCTCGACGCGGATCACGTCGTTCGTGTAGATGTCGATGGACGCCGCGATCGACAGGGACTCCTTCACGATCGCGGAGGCGTCGAGGGCCGAATGGCGGAGCAGGGCGCGGGCGGCCGCCGCCGCGTACGGGCCGCCGGAGCCCACGGCGATCACGCCCTCGTCGGGCGCGATGACGTCGCCGGTTCCCGAGAGGAGGAGCGAGGTCTTCTCGTCGGCCACCACGAGGAGGGCCTCGAGCTGGCGCAGCATCTTCTCGGTGCGCCAGTCCGTCGCGAGCTCCACGGCCGCGCGCTCGAGCTGGCCGTGGAACTCCTCGAGCTTCTTCTCGAACCGCGTGAAGAGGGTCACGGCGTCGGCCGTCGACCCGGCGAAGCCCGCGAGGACCTTCCCGTTCAGAAGGCGGCGCACCTTCGAGGCGCCGCTCTTCATCACGGTCGTCCCCATCGTCACCTGACCGTCACCGCCGAGAGCGACGATCCCGTCCTTCCTCACGCAGAGAATCGTCGTGTGTGTGAAGCGCAGACTGCCCATGCCCGAGAGTCTAGCCCGTCACTCTCTCTCTTCCGCCTTCGGATGGCTCTTGCGGTAGACCTCGATGAGGCGCTCGGCGTCGAGGTGTGTGTAGCGCTGCGTCGTGGAGAGCGAAGCGTGGCCGAGGAGCTCCTGGATGGAGCGAAGGTCGGCGCCGGCCGCGAGGAGATGAGTCGCGAACGAGTGCCTCAGCGCGTGCGGCGACGCGTGGCGGGGCACGGCGGCCGACGCGAGAGCCCGGTCCAGAATGCGGCGCACGCTCCGGTCGGTCAGGCGGCCCGCCCGCGCGTTCAGGAAGACGATCTCGGCGTCCCGGGCGGCGGGCACGAAGGCCGTTCGTTCCTTCAGCCAGGCGCGGAGCGCCGCCGCCGCGGGATGGCCGAACGGTACCACGCGCTCCTTCCGGCCCTTTCCGACGGTGCGCACCTGCCGCGCGGGCAGATCGACGTCCTCGAGCCGCAGTCCCACGAGCTCGGAGACGCGGAGCCCCGTCGCGTAGAGGAGCTCGAGGAGCGCGCGGTCGCGGGCCCCGAGCGGCCCCTCGCGTCCCTTCACCTCGACCACCGCGCCCGCTTCGGCGACGGAGAGAGTCCGCGGGAGCGATTTCTCGCGCCGGGGTGTCCCCACCGCCTTCGCCGGGTTCGAATCCGTGCGGCCCTCGCGCTTGAGGAAGGCGAAGAACGTGCGGAGCGCCGAGAGGTGGCGCCCCATCGACGTCTTGGAGATCCCTTCGGAGCGGAGGTGCGAGAGATAGGACCGCACCGCGAGCGTGTCCACGTCCGCGGCGCGGAACGCGGCCTCGGGAGTGTTCCAGAAGGCCGCCGAAAGGAACGCCGAGAAGCGCGCGAGGTCGGCGCCGTACGCGGCCCGGGTGTGGGGAGAGACGCGGCGCTCGTCCCTCAGGTGGCGGTCGAACGCCGCGATCTCCGAGGCGAAGGAGGCGCTCTTTACGATGACTTTTTCGCCAGGGTCCGGACCTCGGCCGCGAGCGCCTTGATCTCGGCTTCGCTGAGCTTCTTGCCGAAGGCCGGCATCTCGTCATGCCCCTTCGTGATCGAGCGCACGATGCGCGCGTCGTCG
The DNA here is from genome assembly GCA_963719225.1 of Thermoanaerobaculia bacterium. Taxonomy (GTDB): domain Bacteria; phylum Acidobacteriota; class Thermoanaerobaculia; order UBA5066; family UBA5066; genus Fen-183. The sequence continues at coordinate 296,817 of CAVRAY010000002.1, forward strand.
ATCGTGTCCTGCCACTTCGCGTTCGTCAGGTCCCGGGCTTTCTTCTTCCGGCCCTCTTCGGTCTGGCCCCTGCCGGTGTCGCCGTGGCAGACCGAGCAATGCGTCTGGAAGTTCTCGGACCGTTCGCTTTCGGCCGGCGCGGACCCGCCCGCGAGGAGCAGGGCGCCGGCCGACAGCACGATGAGGCTCTTCTTCAAGCGAATCTCCTTTACGGACGATTCTAGAGGCCCTTCGGGGAGCGCTTCCTCACGCCAGCGCGCGACGGCGGCGAGGGCCCGCCGGCCGATCTCCTCGCGGCGCTTCGCCCGGTCCCGCGTCACGGGCAGATCCGTCGCCGCTTCGCTCTCGATGAGGCCGAATGTGACGTTCATGGGCGTGAACGCCTGCTCGCGCGGCGCTGACACGTGCTTGGCGAGCGACCCGAGCGCCGTCGAGAACGACAGCGCCCGCACCTCGCGGCCCTCGAGGAGCTGCGCGAGCGTCGCGCCGACCATGAGTCCCGTGGCCGCCGACTCGAGATAGCCTTCGACGCCCGTGAGCTGGCCCGCGAAGAAGACCCGAGGGTCCTTCTTCCAGCGAAACAGCGCGTCGAGATGTGCCGGCCCGTTGATGTAGGTGTTGCGATGGAGCATCCCGAAGCGCACGAACTCGGCGCTCTCGAGCCCCGGCAGCATCCGGAAGATGCGCTTCTGCTCGGGTGTCCGGAGCTTCGTCTGGAAGCCCACGAGGTTGAAGTGCTCGCGCGCGAGGTCGTCCTGTCGAAGCTGCGCGGCGGCGTACGGCTCCTGGCCCGTGCGCGGATCCCGCAGCCCGAAAGGCTTCATCGGGCCGTGCCTCAGCGTCTCGATCCCCCGCTCGGCCATGGCCTCGATCGGAAGGCAGCCTTCGAAATAGACGGCCTTCTCGAAGTCGTGGAACGGCACCTTCTCGCCGGCGAGGAGCTCCCTCACGAAGGCCTCGTACTGGACCCTGGAAAGCGGGACGTTGAGGTAGTCGTCGCCGCCCCCCTTCCCCCAGCGCGAGAGCGCGTAGAGCTTCGAGAGGTCGAGCGACTGAAGCTCCACGATGGGCGCCATCGCGTCGTAGAAGTAGAGATGCTCCTCTCCGAGCGCGGCGAGGAGCGACTTCTCGAGCGCCGGCGAGGTGAGCGGTCCCGTCGCGATCACGACGAATCCTTGCCCTGGGTCCGGGAGCGCCTCCGCTTCCGAGCGCACGAGCTCGAGGAGCGGGTCGCCCTCGAGGCGCCGCGTGACGGCTGCCGCGAAGGCCGTGCGATCCACGGCGAGCGCGTCGCCCGCCGGCACGGCCGCCTTCCGCGCCTCTTCGAGGACGAGGGAGCCGATCGACTCCATCTCGCGCTTCAGGAGCCCCACGGCGTTCAGGGGATTGTCCGACCGGAAAGAGTTCGAGCAGACCATCTCCGCGAGACGATCCGTCGCGTGCGCGTCGGTCTTCCTCACGGGCCGCATCTCGACGAGGCGCACCCGATGGCCGCGCCTCAGCAGCTGGTGCGCGCACTCGACGCCCGCAAATCCGCCGCCGATCACGGTGACGGCCGGCCGGGGAGCTTCCATGCGCCGATTCTGATCTCGGAGGCCCTTCCCGTCGACCGGAGGGCACATCCTTTGCTTTTATTTGGTCCCAACGCGACGGCGTGTAAGGCGTTCCGACGTCGCCGCTTCAGTTCGTGAGGTGGCTCCATGAGCACGAAAGAGAACCTTGCCGCCGTCGGGCTCGCGGTCGCGGCCATTGCGGGCTGTGCGTCGGGCACGAGGATCGCGGACCAGGAAGTGACCGACGTCGAGCTCTCGATCCGGTCCGCCGAGAACGCGACCGCGACCCAGCACGCGAGGATCCTGCTGGACCGGGCGCGGAACGCCCTGTCCGCCGCGCAGAGCGAGCGCGCGAAGGGTCACGACGAGGCCGCGCGCGCGCGGCTCGAGGAGGCGCGGTCCGCGGCGAGCGCCGCCGAGAGCCAGGCGAAGTCGGTTCAGATCCTGGAGCAGGAAGCCGCCCTGAAGCGCCAGCTCGAGGACATCGAGCGGCGGATCCGCGAGTTCAACGCGCGGACCCAGCGGCCCTAGGAGGACGATCATGAGGCACACGCGAATCGCGCACGCCCTCCCCGCCCTTGTCGCCTCCCTCGCCCTCTTGCTGCTCGCGAGCTGTGCGACGACGGGACCCGAGCCCACCGAGCTGCGCGACGCGCGTCTCGCGATCCAGGACGCGAGGAGCGCCGGAGCCCAGGAGGGAGCCCCCGACCTGCTCGCGGCCGCGCAGGCCCATCTCACGAACGCCGAGAACACCTTCCGGGCCTCGGGAAACATCGAGGCGTGCGTGCATTACGCCCGGCTCGCCGAGACGGAGGCCCGCGACGCGCAGTACCGGGCCATCGCGCGAAATGCGCGCGTATCGCTGGAGGCCGGAACGAGGCGCCGGGCCGAGCTCGAGGTCGCGGTCCGCGACGCCGAGATCAAGGCGCTGGCGGCGCGCGCCCAGTCGGACGCCGAGAGGGCGCGCCTCGAGGCGGAGGCGCGGGCGCGCTCGGAGAGCGAGCGTATGGAAGTCGCCTCCCGGGCCCGCGAGGCGGAGCAGCAGGCGGCGGACGAGCGCGTACGAGCTCTCCAGGCGCAGCTCGAGGCGGAACGGCAGAAGGCGGCCGAGCAGCAGCAGCAGGCCCAGATGGAGTCCCTGAAAGCCCAGATCGAGGAGCAGAAGAAGGCCGCCGACGCCGCGCGAAGGGCCGCCCAGGAGCAGGTCGCCGCGGCGCAGAGCGCGGCGGAAGCGGAACGCGCGCGCGCCGACCAAGCCCGCCGCGAGGCCGAGCGGATCGCCGCACGCGAGAAGACCCAGGGAGACCTCCTGGCGCGGCTCCAGGCGATCGAGCGTTCCGCCCGCGTCGAGGCACGGGGGATCGTCCTCACGCTCCCGGGCAGCGTGTATTTCGACACGGGCCGCGCCGACGTGAAGAAGGGCGCCGCCGAGCGCGTGGCCCGGATCGGCGAAGCGCTCGCAGGAGCGCCGGAGCGCAAGCTCATCCTCGAGGGCCACACTGACTCGACCGGGTCGGCCGCCACGAACGAGAAGCTCTCCGCGCTCAGGGCGGAATCGGTCAAGGCGATCCTCGTCGCCCACGGCGTCTCGCCGGACCGCATCGAGACGCACGGCTACGCGGCGACGAAGCCCGTCGCGAGCAACGCGACGCCCGCGGGCCGAAGCGAAAACCGCCGCGTGGAGCTCGTCGTCCAGGGCGCCGTGCGCTGAACGGGCGTCTGTTCGGCCGGGCCATCCACGCGGCGCGCCGCTAGACTCGGCGCGTGACGTTCGAAGGCCACCTCTACGACCGCGGGTATTTCGAGGGCCTTCACGAGAGCCACTGGTTCATCGCCGCCATCGCGGGATTTCGCATCTCCCTCGACACGTATTCCGTCTCGCCGTTTCCCGGCGTGCGGTGGATCGAAGCCGCGCTCGCGCCCCTTCCGCTCGTCGGAGAAACGTTCCGCTACCGGATCCTGCTCCAGGCGAAAAAACCGTGACCGACCCGCCGGAAAGGTTCGCGCCGAACGCGGAGGTCTACGGACGCGGGTACTACGAGAGGATGTACCGGCCTCAGTGGTTCCTGAGGAACCGGCGCAAGTACGAAGAGCGGGATGCGGCCCTCCTCCGGATCGTCAGGCCGACTCCCTCGTCCCGCATTCTCGAGGTCGGCTCGGCGCGGGGTGACACGGCGTTCTTCTTCGCGCCGCGCGTCGCTCAGGTCGTCGGCATCGACGCGGCGAAGGTGGCGGTCCAGGCGGCGCGCGTGCGCCTCGCGGGCCTCGCGATCGACAACGTGACGTTCGAGGAGATGGACGCCCGCGACCTTTCGGCCGTCCCGGACGGGACCTTCGACGTCGTCCTCCTCGCGGACTTCGTGGAACACGTTCTCGACGACGTGCTCGTGCCGTGTCTTTCGAGCGCGAAAGCCGTCCTCAAGCCCGGCGGCCGCCTCGCGATCTACACCCCGAATGCGACGCACTGGGCCGAACGCCTCAAGGCGGCCGTGCCCCTTCTCCAGCAGCAGGACCACATCGCCGTCCGAGACGCCGCGCGCGTCGTCTCCCTCGTCGAGGCGGCGGGGTTCCGGGTCGAGGATCTCTTCTTCTCCGCGAGCCCGTACCCCGTCCTCGGCGCCTTCGACCGGGCGTTCCCGATGGTCGGCCTCTGCCGTTTTCGGACATGCCTGAGGGCGGTAACGTCCGAGGCATGAAGGTCTCGTTCGTCACCTGCGACGTCTTCACGGACCGGCCGTTCACGGGCAACCAGCTCCTCGTCGTGCCGGAGGCGCGCGGCCTCACGACCGAGAAGATGCAGGCCCTGGCGCGCGAGATCAACTACTCCGAGTCCACGTTCGTCCTGCCGCCGCAGGATCCCGCGCACGCGTACCTCCAGCGCACCTTCGTGCCGGTGAAGGAAATCCCGTACGCGGGTCATCCGACGGTCGGGACGGCCGTCGTCATGGTGGCGCTCGGAAGGGTCGCCGCCGAAGCGCCCGACGGCGTTCACCCCGTCACGATCGAGGTGGGCTTCGGCCCGCTCGGCCTCGAGCTTCTGAAGAAGGACGGGCGCGTCTCGCGCGTGAGGATGGAGCAGGGGCGGCCGGAATGGAGGGCGCCCGTGACCGGCGACGACGTGAAGGGACAGATCGCGGCGGCGCTCGGCGTGCCGTTCGACGCCCTGCACCCGTCGCTTCCGCCGCAGGCCGTCGGGACCGGGAACACGTTCCTCATGGTCCCGCTTTCGTCCGTCGAGGCCGTGTCCTCGGCCCTGGCCGACACCCGAATGCTCAACCACGTCGAAAGAGAGCTCTCGGTCCTCGGCCTCTTCTTCTTCGCCCTGGACGAGGCCGGCGGGAAGGTCCGCGTGCGGGCGCGCATGTTCGCGCCGGGCGCTGGGGTGCCCGAGGACCCCGCGACGGGGTCCGCCGCTGGGCCGGTCGCCGTCTACCTCGCGCTCCACGGCGCGGTGCCGGGCGGCGTCCGGGAGGGGCGCGGCCGCTTCACGATCGACCAGGGAATCGAGATGGGCCGGCCGTCGGAGCTCGACGTGACGGTCCTCCTCGAGGGCGGCCGCCCCTCGAGCGTCCGCGTCGAAGGGAGCGCCGTCCTCATGATGCGGGGAGAGATCGACGTCTGAGCCGTCTGTCGAGCGGTGAAGGGGGTCGGGGGGAAACACGACCGTGTTTCCCCCATTGCTCGCAGTTGCTAGCGCGCCTTCTCGGGCGCGTGCGAAGCACGCGGCGCGCTAGCCGACCTCGGGCTCGATCGAGCCCATCCGCCCCGCCTCGAAGTCCTCGAAGGCTTCGACGATCTCGGCCTTCGTGTTCATGACGAAGGGGCCGTAGCGGACCACGGGTTCGTTCAACGGCTGTCCGCCGATCACGAGAACCTGCATCTTCGTGGCGGCCTCGATCACGACGTCGCCGGCTTCCTTCCCGAAGATCATGCAGTCGCCTTCGGCGCCACGCGTGCCGCTCTTCCCGAAGCGGCCCTCGCCCGAAAGGACGTACGCGAAGACGTTGAACCCCTCCGGCACGCCCTGCGTCACGCGGCCGCTCGCCTCGAGCGAGAAATGCACGTACAGGATCGGAGTCCGCGTCTCGATGACGGCCTTCTGTCCGAGCGCCTCGCCCGCGAGCACCTTCACGCGCACGTTTCCGTCCGCGCTCTTCGCCTCGGGAATGCGCGAGGCGGGGATCTCCTGGTAGCGCGGGCGCATGCGCTTGTCTTTCTTCGGCAGGTTCACCCAGAGCTGGAGGCCGTGCATGAGGCCGCCGTGTTTCTGGAATTCGGGTTCCGGCAGCTCGGAGTGGACGACGCCGTCGCCCGCCGTCATCCATTGCACGTCGCCGGGCCCGAGAGCTCCGGCGTGGCCGCGCGAGTCGCGGTGCCGCATCGCGCCCGCGAGGAGGTACGTGACGGTCTCGAAGCCGCGATGCGGGTGGTCCGGCGCGCCGACGGCCTTTCCGGGCGGGTAATCCGTCGGACCCATCTCGTCCAGGAGGAGGAAGGGGTCGATCGCGGCGAGCGCCGGCGTCGGGAAGGGGCGGCGAACCTGAAAGCCTCCGCCCTCCAGCGTGACGACGCCCGGGACGACGCGCGAAACGGGTCTCGGCTCGGGCATGCGCGTCCGAACGCGTGCCGCGGCCTCGAAATTCCCGGCGGCCGCTAGCGCGTCTTCGCGCGCGCGGGTTTCGGCCGCGCGGCCTTCGGGCTCTCCGCGGGCGGCGTGAGGGGCTCGCTCGCAGAGGATGCGACCGCCTTCGCCTTCGGCACACGCTTCTTCGCGCCCTTGACAACGGCCGGGGCCCGCGCCTCGGCGATGGCCGCCTCGAGCGCCCCTTCCGGAATGCGCGTCGCCGGCTGGTAGAGCTCGAGGTCGGCGGCCGGAACGTCGAGGCCGCAGCCCTCCGTCTCGCAGACGTAGAACGGGCCCGCTTTGCGGTCGCGCACGAGGAGGTACGGCGCCTTGCAGTTCGGGCACGTCTTCGGGACGGGCCGCGCCCGGAAGTTCTTCTCGCAGGCGGGGTAGTTCGAGCAGCCGTAGAAGGGCCCGAAGCGTCCCCGTCGGACGAGGATGTCGCCCGTCTGGCACGTCGGGCACTTCACGCCCGTGAGCGTGACGGGCTTGGGCGGCTTGAAGCGGCAGGCGGGATAGTTCGAGCACGAAACGTAATCGCCGAAGCGGCCGTGGCGCGTCACGAGAGGGTGGCCGCAGCTCGGGCACGTCTCGCCGGTCGGGACGTCGGGCTTGGCTTCGGCCTTCCCGCCCGCGACTTTCACCGGGACCGTGTTGCGGCAGACGGGATAAGCCGTGCAGCCGAGGAACGCGGACCCGTTTCGTCCGGTGCGGAGCTTCATCGGGCTCCCGCATTCCTCGCAGGTCTGGCCCTCGAGCTCCGTCGCGTCGATCTCGTCTTCCTCGACCTCGGGAATGTTCTGCGTGAAGTCGCATTCGGGATATCCGCTGCACGCGATGAAGAGGCCCGCCTTGCCCATCCGGAGCTTCAGGGGATGCCCGCTCTTCGGGCACGTGTCGCCGGGATCGTTCGTGAGGCGGAAGTCGATGAAGCGCTTCCTCACGTCGGCGAGCGGGAGTCCCGCCTTGAGGGAGACCATTTTCTTTTTCGCCCGGTCGCGGTCCTTGACGAACTTGCCGTCGAACTCCGCGAGGGCCTTCCTCCAGTCGAGCTTCCCCTCCTCGACCTCGTCCAGCTCCTCTTCCATCTTCGCGGTGTACTCGGTCTGGAAGAAGTCGTCGAAGCCTTCGCGCATGAGGTCGACGATGACCCGCCCGAGCGGCGTCGGGGTGAAACGCCGGTCTTTCTTCCTCACGTACTCGCGGTCCTCGATCTTGCGCATGATTTCGGCGTACGTGGAGGGACGGCCGATGCCGTTCTCCTCGAGGAACTTCACGAGCGAACCCTCGTTGAACCTCGGCGGCGGCTGCGTCTCGTGTCCCTCGGCGGCGACGGCGGCGAGGTCCAGCGCGTCGCCCTCGACGAGGGCGGGCAGGCGCACCTTCTCGTCCTCGTCTCCCACCTCACCGTTCGTCTCGGTCTTCTCCCTTTCCTCCGCGTCCGGCTCGGCTTCCTTCTCGTAGACGCGCAGCCAGCCGGGGTCCTTGAGGACGGTGCCGGAAGCACGAAGCCCCGCCGTCTCGCCGCCCTTCCTGGCCTCGATCTCCACCGAGGTCACCTCCGACACGGAAGGAGCCATCTGCGACGCGAGGAAGCGGTTCCAGATGAGCCGGTAGAGCTTCAGCTCGTCCGCCGCGAGATACCGGGCGACCGCCTCGGGCGGAAAGTCGAGCGAGGTCGGCCGGATCGCCTCGTGCGCGTCCTGGACGTCCTTTTTCTGGCGGAAGCGCCGCGCCTCCTCGGGAAGGGCGCCGGCTCCGTACGTCCGGCCGATGAACCCCCGGACGGCGACGAGCGCCTCCTCGGCGGTGCGCGTCGAGTCCGTACGCATGTACGTGATGAGTCCGATCGTGCCGCTTGCGCCGATCGTCTTGCCCTCGTAGAGGCGCTGCGCGATCTGCATCGTCCGCCGCACGCTGAAGCCAACGCGCGCGGCGCCCTGCTGGAGCTTGGACGTCGTGAAGGGGGGCGGGGCGCTTCCCTTGCGCTCCTTCGCCTCGACTTTCACGACCGTGAGCGCCGCGCCCTCCACGTGCGTCCGCGCTTCCTCCGCCTGCTCTCGCGTCGCGAGGCGCGGGTCCGTCCCGTCGAACTTCAGCTTCTCGCCCTTCCACACGGCGAGACGGGCCGGGAACCCCGCGTCGCCTTTCTTCAGCGTCACGGGGACCGAGAAATAGGGAACGGGGACGAAGCGCTCGCGCTCGCTCTCGCGCTCCACGATGATGCGCAGCGTGACCGTCTGAACGCGTCCCGCCGAGAGGCCGCGCCAGACCTTCGACCAGAGGAGGTCCGACACCTCGTAGCCCACGAGGCGGTCGATGATCCGTCTGGCCTGCTGCGCGTTGACGCGGTTCTGATCGATCACGCCGGGGCTGGAGATCGCGCGGGTCACGGCCGCCTTCGTGATCTCGTGGAACTCGGCCCGGTGGAATTTTGTCTTCGGGAGGCCCGGCTTCAGGATCTCCTGGAGATGCCAGCAGATCGCCTCTCCCTCGCGGTCGGGGTCGGCGGCGAGGTAGATCGTGTCGGCGCCCCTGGCCGCTTTTCGCAGGTCGGCGACGGTCCGCTCCTTGCCGGGGAGGATCTCGTAAGAGGGGTCGTATCCGTGCGCGCGGTCCACCGCGATGCCTTTCTTCTGAAGGTCGCGAACGTGGCCGTAGCACGCCATCACGGAGAAGTCCCTGCCGAGGAACTTTCCGAGGGTCGCGGCTTTCGCGGGGGACTCGACGATGACGAGAGATTTCGCCATGAACCGCCGTCACGATGCCACGTCTGTCAACTCCGTGCCCGCGGCCGGACGAAGAGGGCCCCCGGCAGGACCGTCACGAGACCGTCCAGCTCGAGGTGCACGAGGGCCGCCGAAAAGCGCGCGGCGGAAAGCCCGGTCGCCGAAAGGAGGGCGTCCGCGTCCCTCGGCTCGTCGGCGTCGAGCGCCCCGAGGACGGCCGCGGCGTCCGGGGGGAGATGGACCGGCACCGGGGCCTCCTCGCGCGCGGCGACCTGCCTCCTGAGGAGCCGTCTTTCCTCCTCGGGGAGCTCCGCGAGGAGGTCGTCCACGTCCCGCACGAGGATCGCGCCGTCCTTGAGGAGGGCGTTCGACCCGGCCGCGCCCGGGGAGAGGATCGATCCCGGCACGGCCGCCACGTCGCGGCCGTAGCCCGTCGCATAGCGCGCCGTGATCAGGGAGCCGCTCTTCGTGGCCGCTTCGACGACGCATACGATGCGCGCGAGGCCCGCGAGGATGCGGTTGCGGATCGGGAAGTTCCAGGGCTCGGGCTGCGTCCCCATCGGGAATTCCGAGAGTGCGGAGCCGGACGAAAGAAGAGTCTCGAGAAGGACTCTCTGCTCGGGCGGATAGCAGACGTCCACGCCGCATCCGAAAACCGCCACTGTCTTCCCGCCGGCCCCGAGGGCCGCACGATGGGCGGCCGCATCCACGCCCCGCGCGAAACCGGAGACGACGGTCACGCCGGCTTGAGCCAAAGAGGCCCCGAGAACGCGCGCCGCGTCGAGCCCCGCCCGCGAAGCGCGGCGCGCCCCGACGACGGCGATGGCCGGCGCGTCGGGATACCCGAGCCCGCGGGCGAAAAGAACCGGCGGCGGATCGTGGATCTCGCGCAGAAGAGCGGGGTACTCCCGGTCCGTGAGAAAGAGGATGCGTGCTCCGGATTCCGTGAGCCGCCGCACATCTTCTTGGATGACTCTTCCGTCGTCCATGAGGAGCGGCGCCACGGTCGAGAGATCCTCGCCCGCGATCCGGGCGGCCACTTCCGGGGACAGCGCCCGCACGGCCGCGGGCGAACCGGCCGACAGAAGGAGCGTCCGGAGCGCGCGGGCCGCCCTTCCACGCCCGTTCCGGGCCCAGATGAGTCCTGTCCGGGCATCGCTCGCCGCACCGTTCATGCGGCACCTCTCTTGCTCTGAGAAGAAATCTCGACGATGTCTATAATGCCCGACCTCGCCGTGACGCGCCGCTTCCGACCTGCCGCAGCGCTTCTCGTGGCCGTCGCCGCCGCCGGGGTGCTGGCGTGCTCGTCGTCCAAGGACAGTGGCGTGTGGAAGGATCAGAACTCGTACGGAAGCCAGATGGCCCGGAAAGGTTTCTGGCGAGAGGCCCTGTTCCGCTACGAAAAAGCGGCCGCCCTCCATCCGGAAAGCGCCGAGATCCAGAACAATCTCGGCGTGGCGTACGAAAGCGTGGGCGAGACATCGCGCGCCCTCGCCGCCTACAAGAGGGCTCTCGAGCTCGCGCCACAGGATCAGAAGATCAAGCGGAACTACGCGCGCTTCGCCGAGTACTACACCTCGGTCCAGCGCGCGTCTTCGCTTCCGGCGCCGTCCAGTTCCAGCCCTGCCGTTCGGCCTTCGCCCGCGCCCGCCCCCGCGGCTGAAAAGCCCGGCTCGACCGAGCCTCCGCGCATCCCTCCGTCCGTCGGCACCGTGCCGTCCGAGGCGTCGCCCGGCTCTCCCGTTCCGCCGCCCGCGCAGAACCCGCCGGCTCCGCCGCCAGCCCCGACCCCCGGACCTCCCGCGCCGCCTTCGGGGCCGCGATGAGGAGCTTGGTGCGCCGCCCGGCGTCCGTGACCCTCGTCGCCGCGGCCGTGCTCGCCTCGGCGTGCGCGGGCGGAACGAAGGAGGTCAAGCTCAAGCTTCCTCTCAGGCCGAAGCTCGCGGTGACGGGGCGCGAGCGAATCTCGCTCGCGCCCTTTCTCGTGGCCTCGAAGCTCTCCGACAAGAAGGACGCGCCTCGCTACAAGGACCTCGACCTCGATGCCGAGTTCCGGCGCTATCTCGGCAAGCAGCTGAGCAAACGCACGAAGATGACGATCGTGACGATGCCCCAGGACGTGCGGCTCCCGACGCAGAACTTGAAGGACCTCGGGGAAGCCGGGGACTTCTGGCGCGGCGTGGGCGGCCGGACGGGAGCCGACATCCTGCTGACGGGCGTCGTGGACTTCCGCGTCGAGAACAAATCGGGCTACCGCAACGAAGAGTACCGGAGCGCCATCGACGGCCGGATCTACTACCGCCAGGTGCTCGTCGAGTCCACGGGATTCACGTTCGACGTGACGGTCGTCGCGATCGACGGACACACGGGCTCGAAGCTCTTCCAGGAGAACTTCCGGGACACGAAGGAAAAGAGCAAGGCGCGCGTGGACGAGCTCGTGGGCCTCTTCGAGAACCTCTTCTCCCTCGAGAACCAGCTCCTCGGGCTCTTCGTCGTGCGTGAGCGGGAGGCGAACCGTTATGTCTTCGATTAACCGCCGGGTGCGCCCCCCCCGAGCCCCCCTCTTCCTCCTTCTAGGAATCTTCTCTCTCTCGTCCCCTCTCTTCGCCGCCGGTCAGAACAAGATCGTCTACGACCAGTTCGACTGGTCCATCTACCAGTCCACGCACTTCGACGTCTTCCACTACTCGCGCGAGCGTCAGACCCTCCAGAAGGTCGTCTCGATGGCGGAGTCCGCCTACGACGAGCTTTCGCGCCGCCTGAACTACCAGATCCCGAAGCGCGTGCCGATCATCTACTACGCGAGCCACGCCGAGTTCGAGCAGAACAACATCGAGCTCAACTTCATCCCCGAGGGTGTCGGCGCCTTCGCCGAGCCGGCGCGGAACCGGATGGTCCTGCCCATCGACCTGCCCGACGAGAAGCTCCAGGCGCTCATCCAGCACGAGCTCACGCACGTCTTCCAGTACGAGATCCTGTTCGGCGGCCGGCTCGGACGCGCGCTGACGTCGAACGTCCCGACCTGGGTCGTGGAGGGCATGGCGTCCTATTACGGCAACGACGAGGACGACAAGGACCGGATGTTCCTGAGGGACGCGGTCAACCAGGACCTCATCCCGCCGATCACGAAGGTCAATATCGAAGGCTATCCGGCCTACCGGTATGGCCACGCGGTCTACGACTTCATGGAGGCCGAGTGGGGAAAGGACGCGGTCCGCGACTTCCTCTTCGAGTACCGGTCGTTCCTGGGCCGGGACGTCTCCGTGGCCCTGCGGCGCGCTTTCGAGATCCAGCCGGACGACTTCGACCTGAAGTTCCGCCGGTACCTGAGAAGGAAGTACCTCCCGCTCCTCGCCGTCAAAGGCGAGGCTTCGGAGTACGGCGAGCGTTTCCGCGTGGGCCAGTTCGGGCGCGAGTCCTTCGAGATCGGCGCGGCGCCGTCGCCGTCCGGAGATTTCGTCGCGACGCTCACGACCTACAAGGGCGACGTGGACATCGCGCTGCTGTCCGTGCGCGATCGCAAGCTCTACAAGAACCTCTCGGCCGGCAGGACGACGAAGTACGAGTACATCGTCGGCCAGTACCTCACGGCGGGCCCCGAGAGCGGGCGCGACCTTTCCTTCGCCCCGGACGGCGACCGCATCGCGGTCTTCGGCCGGCAGGAGCGCGGGCGCAAGCTCCTCATTTTCTCGGCGCGCGGGGGCGGCCTTCTCGAGCGCATCTCGGTGGCGCCCGACGTGCCGCTCGCGCCGTCCTGGTCGCCCGACGGCAAGTCCATCGTGTTCTCGGGCATCGAGGGGAACAGCCGCGACATCTTCTTCCTCGACCTCAAGTCTAAGGCCGTCCGGAACCTCACGAACGACAAGGAGTACGACGAGGCGCCCGTCTTCTCGCCGGACGGCAAGTTCGTCTATCACTCCAAGATCGTCGCCGGCTTCTCGAAAATCGTCCGTTTCCCGCTCGACGACCCGTCGAAGGCCGAGCAGGTGACGTGGGGCGACGGCAACGACGAGGACCCCTCGTTCTCGCCCGACGGCAAGAGGATCTACTTCACCTCCTCGCGCGGCGGCATCTACAACATCTACGGGCAGGACCTGGCGACCGGCGAGATCTTCCAGTACACGGACGTGATCGGCGCCGCTCTCGGCCCCGCGGCCTTCGTCGGCCCGGACGGCCAGGAGAAGATCGTGTTCTCGGGGTTCCAGGGCCTGCGCTTCCAGCTCTACGCCGCCGACGCGAAGAAGCCCTTCAAGAAGCTCGACGAGCGCGCGCTGCCCCCTGCTCCCGTCAAGGCGGGCCTGACCGCCGGCTTCGTGCCCGCTGTCGAGGTCGCGGTCGATCCCGAGAAGCTCTCGCGCCCGAAATTCAAGATGTTCCTCGACAACGCGCAGGTCCTCGCCGGTATCAACTCCGACCAGACCTTCGTGTCGCAGGTTCTCCTGTCCTTCTCGGATTACCTCGGCGACCGGCGCGCGTTCTTCCAGTTCGACTCGGTTTCCACGTTCTCGAACTTCCGCATCGGCTATTTCAACATTGCCAAGCGCTTCCAATGGGGGCTCCAGGCCTACGACGACCGGGAGTACTTCTATTCATACAACTACCAGACGGGCGATTTCGCGCGGGACCAGCGCATCGCGCGCAACACGGGCCTGTCGCTCAACGGCTACTACCCCACCTCGCGCTACACGCGCGTGGAAGGGAACATCGGGTTCGTGAGCCGCGCTCTCGACATTCCGCTCGTCGCCTCGAACCTCGACGGAACGCAGAGCTTCTTCTTCGAGGCGCGCTCGGACAACGTCCCGACCGCCGGCGTCGGCTTCTCGTACGACACGACGCGTTACGCCAGCTTCGGGCCGCAGGGCGGAAAGAGGCTGGACCTCAACGTGCAGTACACGCCGTCGTTCAAGACGGGTGAGTCGACTCTCTCGCTGGACGCCTTCCTCGACGGGCGGATTTACCTCCCGCTTTCGCGGCGCGTGCTTTTCGCGGTGCGCGCCTTCGGTGGACTGTCGCACGGCTCGGCCCCCACGGTCTTCTACTTCGGCGGCCTCGACACGCTGCGCGGCTACGACTACCGGAGCATCATCGGAAACAAGACCTTCTACGTGAACACGGAGTTCCGCTTCCCGCTCGTGGACGTGCTCGCGACGCCGATCCTTCAGTTCGGCGGGATTCGCGGCCGGATCTTCGTGGACGTGGGCGGGGCCTGGTTGAACGACCAGTCCTTCCAGTTCTGGCAGGACGGGCGGTTGAAGGACGGGCACGCCTCCTACGGAGCCGGCTTCAGCGTCTATTTCCTCGGCCTGCCGTGGAACGTGGACTTCTCGAAGCAGTGGGACTTCCGCTCGTCGCAGTCGGACCTGCAGACGACTTTCTACGTCGGGACGACGTTCTGAAGGGGAAATCCGAGGGGCGTTTTTCGAGCGGTGAAGGGGGCCGGGGGGAAACGCGACCGCGTTTCCCCCATTTCTCGCAGCTGCCAGCGCGCCCTTCTCCGGTCGCGGGCGGAGCCTGCGGCGCGCTGGCTGCATAATCCGCGGCCGTGCGTATCCGTGTCCTCGGGGCCCACGGCGGCTCCTCGCCTCTCCATCGTCAGACGTCGTTCCTGGTGAACGGCACGGTCTGTCTCGATGCGGGCTCTCTCACCGACGCGCTCTCGCTCGACGAGCAGGCGGGCGTCCGTGCCGTCCTCGTGACCCACGCCCACATGGACCACGTCGCGTCTCTCCCGTTCCTCGTCGAGAACGTCTTCGGGCGGAACGGCTCGCCGCTCGAGATCGTCGCTCCCGAGGAGGTCCTCGCCGCGCTCAGGGCGCATCTCTTCAACGACGCCCTCTGGCCGGACTTCTCGCGTCTGCCGAACGACGCCGTTCCTGCCGTCTCGTTTCGCGCGATCCCGACGGGCAGCCCGTGCCGGGTCGCGGGCCTCGTCGCGACCGCCGTTCCCGTCTCGCACGTGGTTCCCACCTGCGGCTACATCCTGGAGGACGACGGCGCCTGCGTCGTCTTCTCGGGCGACACCGGCCCGACGGAAGCGCTGTGGCAGGCCGCCCGGGCCCGTTCGGACGTGAAGGGGCTCTTCGTGGAGTGCTCGTTCCCGAACACCCTCCAGCACCTCGCGGACGTTTCGAAACACCTGACGCCCGCAACGCTCTCGCGGGAGATCCAGAAGCTCCCGCCCGGCATCCCGATCTACCTCTACCACATGAAGCCGCCGACGCTCGAGCGCCTCCGCGCCGAAATCGCGGCGCTCGGGAACGGGCGCGTTTCTCTTCTCGCCGACGGGGACGAGCTGACGTTCTAGCCGCTCGTCAGCGCGAAGATCTCCGACACGAGGTGGAAAACGAGCGTCTTGCGGACCGCTTCCGAAGGCCCTTCCTGGGGAAGTGAGGGAGCGAGCGCCGATTCGATCGTGATCCTCGAGCCCGCCCCGGCCTGTTCCACGAGGACCTTGCGGCCGACGACGAGCGAGAGAGGCGGGATGTCGCGTGCGATCCGGCGGCGGGCCTCGTCGGCGGAGACGGGGCTCGCGTGATAGACGGAGAGCGTCGCGGGAATCGGCGGCTCTTGCGATTCCTCCGGTAAAGGGACGTCTCCGAGCTCGAGCGCGAAGAGCTTCTCGAGAGCGGCGCGCGAAGAAGCAGGAAGCGCGTACTCGAGCCGGCTCCACGCGTCCAGGATCGTCATGCGCCCCGCTCCCCAGAAAAGAACCCGGTCGTCGAGGACGCGAAGGGCGAAGGGTTTCTTGCTCCCTCTCGATTCGTGGTGTGCGCCGGCATCGGGAGACGGTCTGCGAACTTCTTCGAATGGAATAGGTATTGAGGCCGGCGCCGGGGGGAGTCTGACCAGCTCCGAAACCTCGCCGCGCGCGTCGCACGTCACGCGCACCGAGCCATCCGGCGCGACCGCTGCGGACAGTTTTCCAAATCCCGTCGGGATCTCCTGGGCCGGCAGATCCAACGGCATCAGAACGGGGAGTGGGAATGCGGTGTCCGCGAGGATGCGCCGCCCTTCGAGAGTTGCGATGACCGCTCGATGCGCCACACCCCCATTCACCTTCAAAGAAAAATCACCCTCTCCCGAGCCGAGGCGCGACTCGCCACGCTCGGGCGGGTCCTGCTCATGCTGCTCCCAGGGCCTTCGGCACGCGCCGTCTGCGAGGGCGACGTCGAAGCCCAACCCCCGCGCGAGCCACACGAACGCGCGGGAGCGCTCTTCGCCGACGAGGCCCCGTTCCTCCTCGACCCATTCCGCGAAGAAGGCCTCGGGGTCGAAGCTTTCGGGGTCTCCCGCCGGGCGCGTGAGCGTCTCGCACGCGACCCGGCGCGTGAAGCGCAGGAAGAGGTCCTCGAACGCCCTCCCGTCGTTCCCCCGCCTCTCGAAGGACAGCGCCTCGAGGACCGCGTCGAGCTGCGCCGCGTCACCCTCGCCGGATGGTGGCATCCGGATTTAGGAACGGTGAGCGAGGACGGAGGCGAGGCCGCGCTGCCCGGTCTCGGAGAACCACGAGTCCACGAAGGCCTTCCGTCCCTCGGGGAGCACGTTCTTCGCCCTCTCGTACGCCGCTCCCCTCAGGTCGCGCTTGATGGCCGTGTAGACCTCGCTGGAGGCGCCGCCGAGCTCCTCCACGAAGGTCACGGCCTCCTCGAGAAGACGGTCCGGGGGAACGATCCGGTCGATTGCGCCGAACTCGCGCGCCTCGCGGAACGACATCGTGTCTCCGCGCAGCGCCCAGCGCGTGAGCGTCTGCTCGCCGACCGTGCTGCGGATCGCTTCCATGCAGTGGCGCGGCAGGTGGATCCCGAGCCGCACCCCCGGCAGGCCGATCGTGCCCGGTCCCTCGGCCGCGAAACGAAAGTCCGCCGTGGCCGCGAGGAGAGCACCGCCCGCGACGGCGTGCCCCGTCAGCGCCGCGACGAGGGGCTTGCCGAGGAGGAACAGGTCGAAAAAGAGCGCGTCGAAGACGCGGGCGAAGCGGGCGAACTCCTCGGCGCTCGCCCGCGCCAGCCTCAGGTCGAATCCGCCGCAGAAGATCTTCGGCGAGCGGGAGGTCAGGACCACGCCGCGGACGGAGGGATCGTCCTGCGCCTTGAGTGCGGCCTCCTGAATCGCGGCGGCGAACTCCGTCGAGATGGCGTTCGCCTTCCCCCGGCCCATCGCGAGGATCCTCACGCCGCCCCGGTCCTCCACGAGGAGGTCGGTGGGGGAGTCGATCGTCAGGGCGTGCGCGCTCAACGAGGCGAGTTTCTCACGCGTCGGTGCGGCCGGACAGAAAGAGGCCGAGGACCCGGCGATCGTCCGTCAGCTCCGGATGGAACGTCGCGGCGGTGATGTTGCCCTTGCGCACGAGCACGGGATCTCCGTCGCGCCGGGCGAGGATTTCGACGGACGGATCGACCGCGGAGATCCTCGGGGCGCGGATGAAGACGGCTTCGAGCGGCTCTTTTCCGAGGGCCGAGGGCTCGACGTCCGTGAGGCGCACGATGGACGAGTCGTGCTGCCGGCCATAGGCGTTGCGCACGACCGTCATCGGGAGGAGGCCCAGTCCCTGCGAGGACGGCCCCTCCACGTCGCGCGCGAGCAGGATCGCTCCCGCGCACGTGCCGAGGACGGGGTCGCCGCGGCGCGCGACGGTGAGGATCGCCTCTTCGATTCCCGTCCCCTCCATGAGCTTTCGGAACGTCGTCGACTCGCCGCCGGGGAGAACGAGGCCTTCGGATTCCAGGATCTCGTCCGCCCCGCGGACCTCCCGCGCGCCGACGCCCGCCCGCCGGAGCGCGTCGACGTGCGCCTCGAAATCGCCCTGGAGCGCCAGGACTCCGATCACCTTACCAGCCGCGGGTCTGGAGCAGATCGGCCTCGGTGAGCTTCGCGGCCTCGATGCCCTTCATGCCTTCGCCGAGATCTTCGGATGCCTTCGCGATCCGCGCGGGATCCTGGAAATGCGTCGTCGCCTCGACGATGGCGCGCGCGCGCTTCGCCGGATCGGACGACTTGAAGATGCCGGAGCCCACGAATACCGCCTCGGCGCCGAGCATGCGGCAGAGCGCCGCATCCGCGGGCGTCGCGATGCCGCCGGCGGCGAAGTTCGGGACGGGAAGCCGCCCGTAGGTCGCGACCCAGGCCACGAGCTCGAAGGGAGCGCCGAGGTTCTTCGCCGCGGCCATCCACTCGTCCTTCGTCAGGAGCGTGAGCGCCTTGATCTGCCGCGTGACCTCGCGGAGGTGCTTCACCGCGTGGACGATGTCGCCCGTGCCGGCCTCGCCCTTCGTCCGGATCATGGCCGCGCCCTCGCCGATGCGCCGGAGGGCCTCGCCGAGATTTCGGCAGCCGCACACGAACGGCACCTTGTAGTCGTGCTTGTAGACGTGATTCTCCTCGTCCGCCGGCGTGAGCACCTCGGACTCGTCGACGAAATCCACCTCGAGGGACTCGAGGATCCTCGCTTCCGCGAGGTGGCCGATTCGGCATTTCGCCATGACGGGAATCGACACGGCGGCCTCGATCTCGCGGATCTTCGCGACGGGAGACATGCGCGCGACGCCGCCGTCGCGCCGGATGTCGGCCGGGACGCGCTCGAGCGCCATCACGGCGGCGGCCCCGGCGTCCTCGGCGATCCGCGCCTGGTCGGCATCGACGACGTCCATGATGACGCCGCCCTTGAGCATCTCGGCGAGGCCGACTTTCACGCGGAACTCGTCGGACGAGAACGGCGAGGGAATCTGGAATCCGCTGACTGGTGTCATTTTTTTCCTCTTCCTCAAATCTGAATGAGCGCTGCTTCCGCGGCCTGGGCCGCTTCGCGGACGTCGCGCGCGGGGCTCTTCTTCTGCCGCGCGGCCTGCCGGGCGAGCTCGCGCGCCTGGGCGCCGGCGATCTCGAGGGCTTTCTCGAGGTCCGAGGCGGACCCGCGCGCCACCGAGATCCGGATCGCGTTGACGTCGGTCTGGTCGGCCATGAACTCGGCGCCCGCCGAGAGGAGGACGCCTTTCTCGCGCGCCGCCGCGGCGAGAGCGCGGCCCGACACGCCGGGAGGAAGCTCGACCCAGAGCACGTAGCCTCCGGAAGGCCTCTCGACGCGCGTCCCGATCGGAAACCGGTTCACGAGCGTGCGGTGCGCGAGCGCGAGGCGGGTTTTCAGGCGGCTCCGCGTCTTCGCGAGATGCCGGTCGTAGTCACCTCTGACGAGAAAGAGGTTCAGGGCGGCCTGGAGAACCGGCGGCGAGGTCAGCTCTCCGACGCGTTTGAGCGCCGCGAGCCGGTGGACGAATTCCCTGGGACCCGAGATCCACCCGACCCTCACCCCGGGGAAGAGCGCCTTCGAGATCGTCCCGAGGTGGACGACGTGCGCGGGCGCGAACGCCGCGAGCGGCTGCGGCAGCGCCCCCTCGACGAGGAGGTCCGCGTCGAAGGCATCCTCCACGAGGAGGACGCCCGCTTGGGCCGCGCGCTCGGCGATCTCCGCCCTCCGGGCGGATGAGGACAGGAGACCCGTCGGATTCTGAAAATCCGGAATCGTGTACGCGAACTTCGGCTTCTCCTGGAGGGCGCGCTCGAACGCGGCGAGCGCGGGACCCGCGCCGTCGAGCGGCACTCCCACGAGGCGTGCCCGGTGCGCCCGGAAGAGTGAAAGCGCCCCCGCGTACGACGGCGTCTCGACGACAACCGGGTCGCCCGGGTCCACGAGGGCGCGCGTGATGAGGTCGAGCCCCTGCTGCGCTCCGTTCACGATGAGGAGCGCGTCCGGGTCGGCCGGGATGCCGCGCTTGGCGAGGCGCGCGGCGAGCGTCTCGCGGAGCGGGCGGTAGCCGAACGGGGAGCCGTATGCCAGGAGTGAGCCGTCGCGGGCCACGTCGGCGAGGAGCGCCGCGAAGGCCGCCGCCGGGAAATCCCGCTCGTCCGGAGCCAGTCGCGAAAGGTCGTAGGGCACCGAGACCGGCTCGACGGCCGGAGGCTCGGAGAGGATGCGGGTCAGAAGCGACGACGCGATGCGGTCCCATGCGGGCGCGGGGCCGAGGACGGGACCCGCGCTGGAGCGGCGCGCGACTCGCGTCCCCGCGCCCTTGTTCGTCTCGATCCAGCCTTCGCGCTTGAGGAGCTGCAGGGCCTGGTGCACCGTCGCGCGGTTGACCTCGAGGGCGCGCGCGAGATCGCGCGACGCCGGCAGGCGCTCGCCCTCGAGATGCCGGCCGCGGCGGATGTCGCGGATGATGGCGTCCGCGATCGTCCGGTAGAGCGGGACGCGTAGGGGCGGGGCGGAGTCGAGCACGTTCCTCGCCATGCCGGGAATGTTGGCCTTGGCCTAGACCAAGGTCAAACCCATCGCGATACGAGACCAACCAAGACGGAATCCGGGGCGACCGCGCTCATTCGCCGCGGGAGAGGAGAGCGGCATACGCGCGCTCCATCTCCTCGGCAAAGAGCAGGTCCCACTCGCGCGAGCCCTCGACGACGCGCCGCGACTTCCCGAGGAGCTTCTTCTGGGTCTCGGCCGACAGGCGCTCGTTTTCCTTGTCCCACGCGAGGACCGCCTGAAGGATGTGGTTCCTCAGGAACTCGCGCTCGGCCAGGAGCGCGACGCCCGGTGTCTTCGAGAGTCGCTCGATCATCCGGTGCGAGAGGTCCACGGCGCGCGCGCGGGAGATCAATGGATCCGCCTTGGGCCGTCGGACTGCGGGTTCCTCAGGGACGCCACGCCCCGCGCCGTCAGCGGATGCTCGAAGAGCCGGTCCAATACGGGGAACGGGAGGGTCGCGACATCCGCTCCCAGCGCCGCCGCGTCGAGGACGTGGATCGGGTTCTGGATGCCCTGCACGCAGATCTGCGTCTCGAGGCCGTAGTTGTCGAAGACGCGAACGATGGACTCGACGACGTCCATGCCGATCTGCCCCGCGTCGTCGAGCTCGCCGACGGAAGGGCTGACGTACGCGCTGCCGGCCCGCGCGGCGAGGAGGGCCTGCGTCGCCGTGAAGACGAGCCCCACGTCCGTGGCGATCTGCTCGTCGCCGAGGAGCCGCACGACCCGGAGCCCTTCGCGCGTCATCGGCACCCTGAGGACGACATTTTTCCCGTGCTTGTGGAGCTCGCGGGCCTCCTTGTACATCGCCTTCGGGTCGCCCGCGGCGAGGGTCGCGATCACCGGCCCGTCCCCGACCTGCGCGAGATCGGTCAGGACCCGCCGCGCATCGCGTCCGCTCATCTCGGCGGACTCGGGCCGGAGGAGGATCCCGTCCAGAAAGCCCCAGTCGCGCACGCGACGGGCCTCTTCGGGATCGGCCGTGTCGAGAAAGAAGCGCATGGAACCGCGGAGTGTACTCGTCTCCCGTCGGTGGTTCGTCAGGCGGCGGGAACGGGCGTCGTCGGGCCGGCGGAGCCGTTCTCGGACTCCTCGTCGCGCTCGGCCAGCTTCGCCACGGCGACGACCCGGTCGCCTTCGGCGAGGTCGATGAGCTTGACGCCCATCGCCGCGCGCCCCGTTTCCCTCACGTCCGCGACCGCGAGGCGGATGAGGATGCCCTGCTCGGTGATGACGAGCAGGTGGTCCCCCTCCGTCACGGACAGGATTCCCACGACCGGGCCGTTCTTCTCCGTGACCCTCACGTTGATGACGCCGGAGCCGCCGCGCGCCTGGTGCCGGTACTCGGCGACGTCGGTCCTCTTGCCGAAGCCCTTCTCGGTCACCGCGAGGAGCGTGCCTGTCTCCTCGACGAGGTCCATCTCGACGACGACGTCGTCTCCCCGCAGCTCGATTCCCTTGACCCCCGTCGTGTCGCGTCCCATGGGCCGCGCGTCCGTCTCGGAGAACTTGATCCCCATTCCGAGACGCGTGCCGAGGAAGACCTGCCGCTTTCCGTCCGTGATCTGCGCCGAGAGCAGCTCGTCGTCCTCGTCCAGCTTGATCGCGATGATGCCCTTCTCGCGCGGATTTCCGTAAGCCGAGAGCACGGTCTTCTTGACGAGTCCCCGCTTCGTCGCGAAGAGGAGATACAGGTCGTCGGGGAACGTGCGCGTCGTCGCCATCGCCGCGACGCGCTCCCCCTCCTCGAGCGCGAGGAGGTTCACGAGCGCTTTGCCGCGCGTCGCGGGCCCGCCGGAGGGCACGTCGTAGAGCTTCACCCAGTGGACCCGTCCCTTGTTCGTGAACGCGAGGAGATAGTCGTGCGTGGAGCCGACGAACAGGTGTTCGACGACGTCCTCTTCCTTCGTCTGCGCCCCCATCCGGCCCTTGCCGCCGCGCTTCTGCGCCCGGTAGATCGAGAGCGGAGTCCTCTTCGCGTAGCCGCCGCGGCTGATCGTGAGGACGACCTCCTCTTCGGCGATGAGATCCTCGGCGGCGAGATCGCCCGCCTCGGCCACGATCTCGGTCCTCCGCGGGCGGCCGAACGTCTGTTTGATCTCCGAAAGCTCGGCACGGATGATCGCCGAGACGCGCTCGCTCTTCGCGAGGATGTCCTTCAGGTCGGCGATGGCCGCGAGGACCTCGCGGAACTCGGCCACGATCTTCTCGCGCTCGAGACCGGTCAGGCGCTGGAGGCGCATGTCGAGAATCGCCTGCGCCTGCGTCGCGTCGAGACGGAGCAACCCGTCGCCGCTCTTTGCGGAGGCGGAGGCATCGAGGCTCAGGGCTCCGAGGAACTCCTCGAGAGTCGCCTTCCGGATCGAGATCTCCTGCGTGAGCCGGCTCCTGGCCTCTTCGGGGTCCTTGCTCTTCCGGATGATGGCGATGACCAGGTCGAGATTCGCGAGCGCGATCGCGAGGCCGAGAAGGAGATGCGCGCGCTCCTCGGCTTTCTTGAGGTCGTGGAGGGTACGGCGCACGACGACCTGGCGGCGGTGGTCGAGGAAGTGCCGGAAGAGGTCCCGAAGCGGCAGCACCCGCGGCTGTCCGTCCACGATCGCGAGCGCGTTGATTCCGAACGAGGACTGGAGCGGGGTCATCGCGAGGAGCTGGTTCAGGACGACCTGCGCGATGGCGTCCCTCTTCACGTCCACGACCATCCGCATGCCGTGCCGATCGGACTCGTCGCGGATCGCCGAGATGCCCTCGATCCTCTTGTCGTTGACGAGGCCCGCGATCTGCTCGATGAGGCGCGCCTTGTTGACCTGGAACGGGAGCTCCGTGACGACGATGGACTCGCGGTCGCCTTTCTTCGTCTTCTCGATCTCCGCGCGCCCGCGCACCTGCAGGATGCCGCGGCCTGTCTTGTAGGCGTCCACGATGCCCTGCCGGCCCAGGATGATGCCGCCGGTCGGAAAGTCGGGGCCGGGCAAGACCTCCACGAGCCGCGCGAGCTCCGCCTTCGGGTCGTCCAGGAGCACGATCGCGGCGGCGCACGCCTCGGCGAGGTTGTGCGGCGCGATCTTCGTCGCCATGCCCACGGCGATGCCCTCGGAGCCGTTCACGAGGAGGTTCGGGAACTTCAGGGGCAGGACGGTGGGCTCCTGCAGCGAGCCGTCGTAGTTCAGCGTCCAGTCGACGGTCTCCTTGTCGATGTCCTCGCCGAGCATCTCTTCGGCGAGGCGCGTGAGCCGGATCTCGGTGTAGCGCATGGCCGCCGCCGAGTCCCCGTCCACCGACCCGAAGTTGCCCTGGCCGTCCACGAGCGGCTCGGACATGGAAAAGTCCTGGGCCATCCGGACGATCGTGTCGTAGATCGCGGCGTCGCCGTGCGGATGGTACTTGCCCATGATGTCGCCGACGAGCCGCGCCGACTTCTTGTAGGGGCGGTTGTGGCGATTCGCCTGCTCCCACATCCCGAAGAGCACGCGGCGGTGGACGGGCTTGAGGCCGTCGCGCACGTCGGGCAGCGCGCGCCCGACGATGACGGACATCGCGTAATCGAGATAGCTCCGCCGGATCTCCTCCTCGATGGAGACGGGGATCTTCTCCCCCCCGCCCCGCCCCCCCCGCCTACCACCCCGGGCGGGGCGGGGGGCGCCGGGGGCTTCGAGGCGTCGTCAGTCACGCGAGAACCTCGAATGTGCCATCGACAAACAACTCAAATATCCAGATTCGCGACGTTCAGCGCGTTCGTCTCGATGAACTCCCGCCGCGGCTCGACGGCGTCGCCCATGAGGATCGTGAAGATCGAATCCGCCTCGACGGCGTCCTCCACGCGGACCTGGAGGAGCCGGCGCGTCGCCGGGTTCATCGTCGTTTCCCAGAGCGTCTCGGGGTTCATCTCGCCGAGGCCCTTGTAGCGGTTGATCGTGAGACCCTTCTTCGCGCTCTCGAGGACGGCGTCGACGGCTTCGCCGAGCGTCGTGAGGACTCTTTCGTCGCCGCTCCCGTTCGTCCTCAGGCGATAGGGGCCGTCGAGGAACCCGTCGAGCGCCGCCGCGAGCTCGACGGCCCGCTTCATCTCGTATCCCGAGAGGAAGGCCGCGTCCACGATCCCCGTCTTCGTGACCCCGTTCACGGCCTGCGTCACGTGCACGGCGAAGCCGTCGTGCTCCTCGTCCTTCACGATCGCGAAGGACTCGACGACGGCGGCGAACTCGTAGGCGGCGCGCTCAAGGCGCGCGCGGTCTTTCAGGGCGCCGGGCTCCGTGAGCTTCTGCCTCACGAGCGTCCTCACGAGCGCTTCCGGGAAGCCGCGGACCGCGAGGCGCGAGACGAGGGCCCGCCAGTCCTGCATCCCCGTCACGAGCGACATGAGCGCGCCCCCCGAGAGCGTGCGTTCGGAGGGCTCGGAGGTGAGCGCGCGGTCGTCCCCGATCCGGGCGAGGAGGAAGCGGGCATATTCCTTCTCGTCCTTCAGGAAGACTTCCTTCTTCCCTTCGACGGCGCGGAAGAGCGGCGGCTGCGCGATGTAGAGGTAGCCCTTCTCGATCGCGGACTTCATCTGCCGGAAGAAGAACGTGAGGAGGAGCGTGCGGATGTGCGAGCCGTCCACGTCGGCGTCCGTCATGAGGACGATCTTGTGGTACCGGATCTTTCCGGAATCGAAGTCCTCGCCGATGCCCGCGCCCAGCGCGAGGATCAGGGAGCGGATCTCGGCGAAGGCGAGCATCTTGTCGAAGCGTGCCTTCTCGACGTTCAGGATCTTGCCCTTGAGCGGAAGGATCGCCTGCGTGCGCCGGTCGCGCCCCTGCTTGGCCGAGCCGCCGGCCGAGTCGCCCTCCACGATGAAGATCTCCGAGAGCGCCGGATCTCCTTCCTGGCAGTCCGCCAGCTTTCCCGGGAGCCCCGCCCCGTCCAAGGCGCCCTTCCTCCTCACGAGCTCGCGCGCCTTGCGGGCCGCCTCGCGCGCCCGGGCCGCGTCCACGATCTTCTCGACGATGCGGCGCGCGACCTTCGGGTTCTCCTCGAAGAAGCTCGAGAGCTTCTCGTACGTGACCGTCTGGGTCCAGGTCTTCGCTTCCTGCGAAACGAGCTTTTCCTTCGTCTGCGAGGAGAATTTCGGGTCGCGGATCTTGAGCGAGACCACCGCCGTGAGCCCCTCGCGGCAGTCGTCGCCCGAAAGCGTGGTGTCCTTGAGGTTCTTCGTGAGGCCGGCGCCTTCGGCGTACCTCTGGATCGCGCGGGTGAGCGCCGTCTTCAGGCCCTCGAGATGCGTGCCGCCGTCCTTGTTCGCGATCGTGTTCGTGAAGCAGAAGATCTGCTCCGTGTAGCCCTCGTTCCACTGGAGCGCGACGTCCAGCCGCTCCTTCTTGGCGTCCACGGCGGCGTTGCCGCTCGGGTCCTTCACGTCGGAGAACGTGATGACGGACTCGTGAAGCGGCTGCTTGTTCTTGTTGAGGTGCTCGACGAACGAGCGGATGCCGCCGTCGTATCGGAACTGGTGCTTCTTCTCGCCCTTCTCGTCGCGCTCGTCGAGGATGTCGATCGCTACGCCGGAGTTCAGGAACGCGAGCTCCCTCAGGCGCTGCGAGAGGACGTCGAAGTTGTAGCTCCTGACCGAGAAGATGTCGGGGTCGGCATTGAACGTGATCTTCGTGCCGGTCTTGGCCGTCTTGCCGACCTCGCGGATCGGCTCGATCGGCACGCCGCGGGCGTAGTTCTGCTGGAAGACCTTGCCTTCCCTCTTGATCTCGACCTCAAGCGACCCCGCGAGCGCGTTCACGACGGACAGCCCGACGCCGTGGAGGCCGCCGGAGACCTTGTAGGCGTTGTCGTCGAACTTGCCGCCCGAATGGAGGTCCGTCAGGATGATTTCCAGCGTCTCGCGCCCGTGTACGGGATGCGGCCCGACGGGGATCCCGCGTCCGTTGTCCTCGACGGTGACCGAGTCGTCGGCGTGGACGATGACGGAAATCGTGTCGCAATACCCCGCCTGGGCCTCGTCGATCGCGTTGTCCACGAGCTCGGTGACCATGTGGTGCAGGCCGGAGATGTCGTCCGTGTTTCCGATGTACATCCCGGGCCGCTTACGCACGGCCTCGAGTCCCTTGAGGAGCTTGATCGAGCTCGTGCCGTAATCCTCGGCGCCCGCATGCGTGACCGGGAGCGGAAACGTCTCGGCCAGGGCCGGCCCATCACGGCGCTCGCTCACCGTGGTCCTCCCGCCAACGCGCGGTTTTCGGGGCTCCGGCCCGCCCCCAGGATCCCCTCGCGGGCGAGCCTTCCCGCTGCCATCCGGTAGATCGAGCCCGAAGGCAGGGGCAGGCCGCGCACGGCTTCGGGTCGGGCCGACGTCAGGCAGACCTGGCCTTCCTCCGGCAGCGCCTCGGCAAACGCGCCGAGAACACGGGGGTCCCATTCGGAGTCGAAGTCGTCGAACCCCAGGAAAGGCGCTTTTCGGCCCTCTCCGGCGAGCAGGGACATCTCCGCGAGCGTCCACGCGAGGAGAAACGTCCGCGTCTCGCCCGAGGATGCCCGGCTCGCCACGACGACCCCGTCGGCCCGAAGGACGACGTCGTCCCGGTGCGGCCCGACGAGACAACGCTGCGCGCGCCGCTCCTCGCCTTTCCTCGCGCGGAGGAGGGCTTCGAGGGCGACGCCGAGCTCACGCGCGTCGCCGCTGGCCGGCAGGTCGCTCACGAGCTCGAGAGAAATGTTCCGAAACGGGGACCCGAGGTCGTCCGCGTGGCGGGCGATCTCCCGCTCCAGGCTCGTCCGCGCCTCGCGGCGTGCAACGGCCACGAGCCCGCCGGCCTCGGCGAGAGAGGCCTCGTAGACGGCGAGCTCGTCGGCGTCGAACCGCGCGCCGAGGGACAGGAGGCGCGTCTTGGCCGCGCGGGCGCGCTCGTACGCCATCAGCGCCCGCGCGTGCTCGGGCTTCTGCGCGAGCGCGGCCCGGTCCAGCGCCCGCCGGCGCTCCGCCGGCGGCCCCGAGAGGCGCGACAGGTCGCGCGCCGTCAGGAACACGGCCGGAAGGCTGCGGGCCGCGGTCAGCCGCGTGACCCTCTTGCCGTCGCGGTACTGCTCGCGCGCGCCGTTCGCGTGGACGAAGCCGAGCGTCGTGGCGTTTCGCGCGTCGCCGCTCTCGTCCTTGAGCCGGACCGAGACGACCGTCCGCGCCGCGAGGTGCTGCCGAGTCTCGTGCAGGTCGTGGGTCCGGAACGAGGGCCGGCCCGACACGAGCGCGAGCGCTTCGAGGAGGTTCGTCTTTCCCTGGCCGTTGTCCCCGACGATGAGGTTCACGCGCGGGTGCAGCTCCACCCGGCCGTTTGCCAGGTTCCGGAACCCATCGGTAGAGAGAGAAAGAATCTCCACGCGGCCGACTACATCCTCATCGGCATCACGACGTAGAGGTAGCTTCGGATACCCCCCAGGGGTTCCGCCGGGCGGCCCTGGCACTGCGCCTGCTCGTCCTTCACGAAGAGGTGAACGTCCTTCGTCTCGGCCGCTTCGAGGAATTGCTCGAGGTAGCGCGCGTTGAGACGGAGGGTGACCGGCGCGTGGTCGTATGCGATGGCGATTTCCTGGGATCCGTCGCCGACTTCCTGGCTCTCGGACGAGACGACGAGGGCGTCCTTCTGGAAGGCGACGCTCACCGCCTTCATCCGGTCACCCGAAAGAAGGGCGATTCTCCGGACCGCTCCGAGCAGCTCCTCGCGGGGCGCGACGGCTTTCTTGTCGTTCTCCTTGCTGATGACCTTCTCGTAGTCCGGGAAGCGTCGCTCGTCGAGCTTCGAAAAAAGTCTCCGGCTTCCGACGGAAAAGCCGATGTGGTTGGTGCCCCGAACGATCGTGACGGACGCGTCGTCGCCTGCGTCGAGCTTGCCGAGCTCGTCCAGGATCTTCTTCGAGACGAGGACCGGCTCGAACCCGGCCTCGGCCTGCGCCCCCTCGACCTCCACGAGGGCCAGCCGATGGCCGTCCGTCGCGACCATCTCGACGATTCCGCCCTTCGTCTTGAGAAGAGCCCCCTGGAGCTGGAGCCTCATCTCCTCGGTGGACACGGCGAACCGTACTTTGTCGACCATCCGGCGCAGCGCACCGAAGGTGAGGGTGAGCGTCGGTCCTCCGGCGGGCTCCGGCCGGGTCGGGTAATCGCCCGCGGGAAGGCCGTTCAGCCGGATCCTGAGCTTCGGCTCCTTGCACTCGAGGGAGACATGGTTGTTCTCGAGCACCTTGAGTTTTATTTCCGCGTTCGGCGGCAGCTCGCGGACCACGTCGTAGAGGCGCCGCGCCGGTGCCGTGACCGACCCGCTGCTCTTCAACGCCACGGGAGTGATCTCGGACACGAGCGTCGTATCGAGGTCCGTGGCCGTGAGCGTGAGCGTCTCGCCCTTGGCCTCGAGCAGGACGTTCGTGAGGATCTGATGCGTCGTCCGCTTCTCGACGACTCCCTGAATCAGGCTCAGTTCTCGGGCCAGGGTCGAGGCCGGAAGTGTCAGCTCCACGACGTCTCCTTAGATCCTGAATCCTATCATTTACAGGTTCTCAAAAGTAGCAGAAGACGTAGGCAGGTCCAAAAAGTGCATTGTCCATTAAGTTATTATATTTCAATGATTTATAGTGCCATATTACCTGTGAATCTCTCGATGTCCCTTTGTGTAAAGTGGGTCGCCTCAATCGCCTTCTCGGGACTTCTCCGCCGCTCTCCGGCGCGACGGGAGTGGACAGAGGAAAAATGAGTGGAAAAGCTCAGCGAAACTGCGCCAGGAAGCCCGCGAGAAGGCGGTCCAGCTCGGGATCTTCCTCGCGAAGCGCCGCGATCTTCCGGATGGCGTGAAGCGCCGTCGTGTGGTGCTTGTCGGAAAACAGGCGGCCGATCTCGGGCAGGGAGAGCCCTGTGGTTTCCTTCAGGACGTACATCGTCACCTGTCGCGCAAACACGATCGGGCCACGCTTCGTCCGGGCACGGAGCTCGGCGGGCTTGAGGCCGTAATGGGCGCCGACGAGCTTCAGGATGTCGGCGGGCGTCGTCGCGTGTTCTTCCGCGCGGAAGACGTCGCGCAGCGCTTCCCGGGCGAGGTCGAGAGAGATCGCCTCCCCCTTCAGGGACGCGAAGGCCACGACCCGGTTGAAATATCCCTCCAGCTCGCGGATGGAGGACTTGATCTTGCCGGCGAGAAAGAAGGCGACGTCGTCCTCGAGGACGACCTGGTTCGCCTCCGCCTTCTGCCTGAGGATCGCGACTTTCGTCTCGAAGTCGGGAAGCTGGATGTCCACGATGAGGCCGCCCTCGAACCGGCTCTTCAGGCGATCCGTCAGCCCTGGGATCTCGCGCGGGGGAACGTCGGAGGAGAAGACGATCTGGTTACCTTCGTCGTAGAGCGCGTTGAACGTGTGAAAGAGCTCGTTTTCGGAGGCCTCTTTCCCGACCACGAACTGGACGTCGTCGAGGAGGAGGATGTCGGCGGCCCGAAAGCGCTGCCTGAGGCTCTCCATCTTGTTGAACCTCACGCCGAGCACGACCTCGTTCACGAAGTTTTCCGACGTCAGGTAGATGACCTTTTCACCCGGCCTGCGGGAAAGGCGGCGGTGTCCGATCGCCTGCATGAGGTGGGTCTTGCCCAGGCCCGTTCCTCCGCAGATGAAAAGAGGGTTGTACTGCCGGGACGTCTGGTCCGCCACGCGCAGGGCCGCGGCATGAGCCAGGCGGTTCGACTCGCCGGTCACGAAGTGCTCGAACGTGTACGCGGGGTTCAGGCCGCCCGCCCGGCGGCGGGGCTCGGCGGGAACCTTCTGGGGATTGACCGCGGACCGGTACTCGCCGTCCGCCCCGAACCGGATTTCCCGGGTGCCGGCGCCCGCGAGCCGGGCCGCTTCGGCGATCTGCACGGCGTAGGCCTCGGGGATGTAGTCCACGAAAAGCGGGGTGCGCACCTGGACGAAGATGGCCTCGGGCGACTCGGACTTTTGCCTCGAGTCGCGGAACCACGAGTCGAACTCGCGCTCGTCAACGCGGGTTTTCAGGTGCTCGAGGATCTTGGCCCAGGTCGTCTGCTTTTCCACAGGATCTCCACCGCTGTGCAAAACGGGTTTTTGCGGGGGAGGCGGATGGTATCAGCGCGCATCCGGCGGGAAAAGACCATTCGGTTGACAGGACCGAGAGAAGCCCCGAGAATCCGCATCCCCGTCGGAGGGTTTCAAGCATCATGGCCAAGAGCAAACGCACGTTCCAGCCCAACAACCGTCACCGGAACAGGACCCATGGGTTCCTCGTCCGGATGAGGACCAAGTCGGGCAGGGCCGTCCTCGCCCGCCGTCGGGCGAAAGGGCGCAAGCGCCTCTCCGCCTGAGCGGAGGAGGCAACCGGGAATCCACGTCTCGTCTCAGCGAAGAGGCGGACGCGGCGTCCGGCCGGAGCCATGCACGCACGGGCCAGCCTCGCCTCCCCCCGCCCGAAGGGCGAAGCGTTTCCGCGGTCGAGCCGTATCGGAGCGCGACGCGATTTTCGCGCCGCCTATGAGGGTGGCGTCAAGCACCCTGGCCGACTCGTCGTCGTGTTCGCAAGGCCCCGGGTCCAGGGGGGTCTCCGGCTCGGCCTCACGGCGACGCGCAAGGCGGGCGGCGCGGTCGTTCGAAACCGCGCCCGGCGCCGCGTCCGCGAGATCTTTCGACTCTGGGCGGCGACGGCGAAGGGCGCCGACGTGGATCTCGTCGTGAACATCTCGGAGCGGGCGGCACGCGCCTCCTACGCGGCCCTCTCCGCGGAAGTGACGGCGCTCTTTTCACGCGCCGCCCCGGAAGCTCGAAAATGACGGCGCTCTCGATCTCGCCGTCCCGCGCCCTCGCGGGGATTTTTGGTGCCTACAAGCGCTTCGTGTCGCCGCTGCTCCCGCCCGCGTGCCGGTTCGTTCCCACGTGTTCGGAGTACGCGCGCGAGGCGGTGACGCGCTACGGCGTCTTACGGGGTCTCGCCCTGGCCGTACGGCGCCTCGCCCGCTGCCACCCGTTCCATGCGGGTGGTCCCGATCCGGTTCCCTGAAACAGAGGAGATCTCTTGGAAACGAAGCGCCTCGTTCTCGCTTTTGCGCTCTCGGCCGCCGTGCTGATCGGCTGGACGATTCTGTTTCCTCCGCCCAAGCCGAGCGCGCCCGCCGCCCGGCCGGTGGTGACCGCGCCGGCGACAGCACCGACGACCCCCTCGGCGGCCGCGGTAGCCGCGACGACGGGGGCCGCAGTTCCCTCGACGCGGAGCGCCTCGCCCCCTTCGCCGCCGGCGGTTCGCGAGAAGGTGGCACCCGTGGCAGCGGCCGCCGAGGAGCCGGTCGAGGTGCGCAGCCCGCTCTACACGGCACGCCTGTCGAACGAGGGCGGCGCCCTGAAGTCTTTCATCCTGACGCATCATCGCGACGGCGCCGGAAAGGCGCTCGATCTCGTGCGGCAGGGGCCGCCGTTCCCGGGAGTGACCCTCACGCTCGATCCGGCCGACCCGTTTCTCGAACGGGCCCGGAAAGCGTATTTCACCGTCGAGAGAGAGAGCGGCAACGGCGTGACCTCGGTGCGCTTCCGATACCGCGAGGCGAGCGGAGAAGGGCTCGTCCGCTCGTACGTGTTCCGGGATTCCTACGTCGTCGCCGTGAAGGTCGAGCGCGAGGGCGCGGCCGGCGCTCCGGTCGGGCTCGTCCTCGGGCCCGGAATCGGCAATCCGTCTCCCGAGGAGCTTTCGAGCCGCTATTCCAAACCGGGGGAGACCGTGACGCTTTCCGCGGCGGGCTCCGTGGACCGAAAGGCGAAAGACTCGCTCAAGGAGCCCCTGCCGAAAGGAGCGGGGCTGGTCGCCGCGGGCATCGAGGACAACTACTTTCTCACGGCCTTTCTCCCGTCCGCCGCCGCGGCCGTGACCCTGCGGCCGGTGACGCTCGCCGCGCCGGCCGTGCCCGAAGGCAAGCCCGCGGCCGCTGGCAAGCCCGCCGCCGCGGAAGCGGAGAGCGAGGTCGTTCTGTCCGCGCCGAACGCGCTCGCGACGGACGTCTTCCTGGGCCCGAAGGAGCTGGACGTCCTCGAGAAGACGCGCCCCGGCATGGACCGCCTCATCGACTACGGCTGGTACGCGATCGTCGTGAAGCCGCTCCTGTGGGGTCTCAAGGCGATCCAGAAGGTCGTCGGAAACTGGGGCGTCGCCATCCTCGTCATCACGGTCATCATCAAGATCCTCCTCTATCCCCTCACGCACAAACAGCTCGTCTCGATGAAGAAGATGAGCGTCCTGCAGCCGAAGGTCGAGACGATTCGCGCGAAGTGGGCGGGGAAGATCAAGCAGGACGCAGGGGCGCGGACGAAGATGAACGAGGAGATGATGGCCCTCTACAAGCAGGAGGGCGTCAACCCCGCCGGGGGCTGCCTGCCGCTTCTCCTGCAGATGCCTATCCTCATCGCGTTCTACAACCTGCTCGCGCACTCGATCGAGCTGCGTCACGCCCCGTTCATGCTGTGGATCACGGACCTCTCGGCGAAGGATCCCTACTACGTCACGCCCATCCTCATGACGGCGACGATGTGGATCCAGCAGCAGATGACGCCCGCGGGCGGCGATCCCACGATGCGGAAGGTCCAGAACATCATGCCGCTCGTCATGGGTTTCCTCTTCAAGGACGTCCCCTCGGGTCTCGTTCTCTACTGGCTCATGCAGAACATCCTCACGATCGGGCAGCAGATGCTCCTGAACCGATTCACCGACCTCGGCCCGGCCTCGATGAAGCCGAAGGCACCCTGACGCGCGCGCGTCGGAGAAAAGGTCCATGGCGCCCCTCGTGGCCGACCCGGACCGCGGAGGAGACGTCCTCGTCGCCGCCGCGACTCCTCCCGGCGTCTCGGCGCTCGCGGTCGTCCGGCTGACGGGTCCCCGGGGCCGGACGCTTGCGGTCGCGCGACGGCTCGCGCCGGGCCTGGCGGAAACGCCGCGGCCGCGCGAAGCGACGTTGCACGGTTTCGTGGGCGAGGACGGCCGCCTCCTGGATCGCGGCCTCGTGCTCTTTTTTCCGGCGCCGCGCTCGGTCACGGGCGAGGAGGTCGTGGAGCTGTTCTGCCACGGTTCGCCGGCGATCCTCGCGGGGCTGCTGGCGGCGGCGCGCGGGGCGGGGGCGAGGCCGGCCGCGCGCGGCGAGTTCACGCGGCGCGCCCTCGCGAACGGCAAGCTCGATCTCGCCGAAGCCGAAGGGCTCGCGGCGCTCGCACGGGCGGAGAGCCTGGGGACGGCGCGCCGGGCGCTCTCGCTCGCGGAAGGAGAGCTGTCGCGGCGCGTCTCCCGGGCGCGCGAGAGGATTCTGGACGTCCTCTCGGGGCTCGAGGCCGCGCTGGATTTCGCGGAGGACGTTCCCGAGGAGGACCTGAGAACGGCCGCGGAGGCGCTCGAGGCTGTCGCGTCGGACTGTGACGCGCTCGTCGCGGCCGCCGCGCGCGGAGGAGCGCGTGACCGCAGGAAGCTGGTTGCGATTCTCGGGCGGCCGAACGCGGGGAAGTCGACGCTCTTCAACGCTCTCGTCGGGCGCGACCGCGCCATCGTCACGGCCGTGCCGGGCACGACACGGGACGCGATCTCGGAGACCTGCGAGCTCTCGGGCGAGACGGTGACGCTCCTCGACACGGCGGGACTCCGCTCGACCGAGGACGAAGTCGAGAAGATCGGCGTCGCGGTCGCGGAGCGGGCGGGAGAGAAGGCAGACCTCGTCCTGTATGTGGTCGACGCGATTCGTGGAATGTCCGAAGAGGACGAAGATTTTCTTAGAAGGGGAAGAGGGGAAGGGATGCTCCTCGTGAAGACGAAGGCCGATCTCGTGCGGCAAGGGCCGTCGCCCTCAGGCGTGAGAGGCGCCGGCGCGCAACCGGCTGCAGTTGCTGCGCCGCCCCGGCCCGTATTTCCTTTCAAAGAAAATCTTTCTTTCTCTTCCTCTTCTTCTTCCTTCGGGCTCC
The DNA here is from genome assembly GCA_963719225.1 of Thermoanaerobaculia bacterium. Lineage (GTDB taxonomy): Bacteria > Acidobacteriota > Thermoanaerobaculia > UBA5066 > UBA5066 > Fen-183. Next base: position 330,975 of record CAVRAY010000002.1, read on the forward strand.
TCGTCTCCGCCGTCACAGGCGCAGGGATCGACGCGCTGCGTGCCGCGATCGCCGCGCACCTCGGGCTCGTCGAGGCGGACGGCGACCTCCTCGTCCTCGAACGTCACCGCGAGTCCCTCTCGTCCGCGGCGTCTTCGCTGCGCGAGGCGGCGGCCCTCGCGCGGGAGGCGGGGGGCGCGCCGGAGCTCGTCGCGGTCCGCGTGCGCGAGGCGCTTTCGGCACTGGGGACGATCACCGGAGAGACGGCCACGGAAGAGCTCCTCGACCGGATCTTCGCGACCTTCTGCGTGGGCAAGTAGAGTGGCGGGGATGGAGTCGCGGTGGGACGTCGTGGTGGTCGGAGGGGGCCATGCGGGCTGCGAGGCCGCGCTCGCCTCCGCGCGCCTCGGAAGAAAGACGCTTCTCCTCACGCGCGAGCGCGCGACCATCGGACGCATGAGCTGCAATCCGGCGGTCGGAGGCCTCGCGAAAGGACAGGTCGTCCGCGAGATCGACGCCCTCGGGGGCGCGATGGGACTCGTCGCGGATCGGACGGCCATCCAGTTCAAGGTCCTCAATGCCTCGCGCGGAACCGCCGTGCGCGGCCTGCGCTGCCAGTCCGACAAGGCGCTCTACGCCGCCGAGATGGCGCGGGTTCTCGACGGAGCGCCGAACCTCTCCGTGGGGGAGGGCACGGTCGCGGGCTTCCGGGTGCGCGGCGGGCGCCTCGCCGGCCTGACCCTCGAGGACGGCGCGTCTCTCGCGTGCCGCGCGGCGGTCGTGACGACCGGGACGTTTCTGCGCGGACTCATCCACGTGGGCGACGTCGCGCGGGAAGCCGGCCGCTGGAACGAGCCGCCGGCGCGGTCGCTGTCCGATGCGCTCCGCGCGCTCGGGCTTCGTCTCGGGCGGATGAAGACCGGCACTCCGCCGCGGGTTCGCGCCGGGACCGTGGACGTCGCGAAGATGACGCGCGCCCCGGGCGACGCCCGGCCGATCGCCTTTTCGTTCCGGTCGCGGCGCGAGATCTTCCCCCGGCAGAGGCAGGTCGATTGCTGGCTCACGCACACCGACGAGGCCGTCCACGACCTCATCCGGAAAAGCCTTCCGCTCTCCCCGCTCTACTCCGGCCGGATCGTCGGCCGCGGGCCACGCTATTGCCCTTCCATCGAGGACAAGGTCGTGCGCTTTTCGGACAAGCCCCGCCACCAGATCTTCGTCGAGCCGGAAGGGCTCTCGACGAACTGGCTCTATCTCAACGGCCTTTCCATGTCTCTGCCGGAGGAAATCCAGAAATCAATCGTAAGAATGATTTCCGGCCTCGAGCGGGCCGAGTTCCTCAGGCCGGCCTATGCCGTCGAATACGACATGGTTTTCCCGGAGCAGCTGGACGTCTCTCTCGAGACGCGCGCCCTTCCGGGCCTCTTCCTCGCGGGGCAGATCAACGGCACGTCCGGATACGAGGAAGCCGCGGGCCAGGGGCTCGTCGGGGGCGCAAATGCCGCCCGCACGGCGGGCGGCGAGGCCCCGCTCCGGCTCGGAAGGCACGAAGCCTACATCGGCGTGATGCTGGACGACCTGGTCACGCTCGGCCTCGAGGAGCCGTACCGGCTCCTGACGTCACGGGCGGAGTACCGCCTCCTCCTCGGCGCCGACACGGCGTACGCGCGCCTCACGGAGACGGCGCTCGCGCACGGGCTCGTGACGGAGGAAGACGCGGGGCCCGTCCTCGAGGCCGAAGCCCGGATCGCGCGCGCACGCGCGAGCCTGGGCGCCGCGCGCGTCCGTCCGGATCGCGCCACGAAGGAGCGCCTCGAGAAGCGGGGCGTCGACCTGAGCGAGGAGACGACGCTCGGGGGCCTTCTCCGCCGGCCGCAGGCCGACCTCGACGTGCTTCGGGAGATCTTCTCGGAGATCCTCGAACGGGAAACCGTCGCCGACCTCGACGCCCTCCAGGCAGAGGAGCGGGAACGAATCGTCTCGGACTTCCGCTACGAAGGCTTCGTCTCGCGCGAGCGCGAGGCCGTCGCCCGCGTGGCGCGCGCCCTCGAACGCGTCTTTCCCGCCGAATTCGTCTACCGGGGGATTCCCGGCCTGTCGAGAGAGGCGGTCGAGAAGCTGGAGAGGCATCGGCCCCGCACGCTCGGCCAGGCCTCGCGGCTGCCGGGCGTCACGTCGGCCGCCGTGACCGTGCTCCTCGCCCGTCTCCTTTCCTCGGGGCGCGGAGTCGCGGCGTGACCCTCGAGCAGAAAGTCCGGCGAATCGCCGCGGGCCTTCCCGAAGAGGAGCGCGTCCGGGTCCTCTCCGAGGCCGGCCGGCTCGCGAGTTACCTTTCGTTCCTCCTCGAGAAAAACGCGGTCATGAACCTCGTCTCGGCTCGTTCCGCGGAAGGCGACGTCCTCGCGGGCACGCATCTTTTCGATTCTCTTCTCGGCCTCGCGCTGCTGCAACGCCCCCGGGGCCGATCGATGAAGCTTCTCGATCTCGGCTCGGGCGGCGGCTTCCCCGCCATTCCGCTCCTCGTCACGCGCCCGGACCTCGAGGGGACGCTCGTGGAAGCCTCCTCCAAGAAAGCGGCGTACCTCGAAGAGGCGCTGGAGCGCCTCGCATTGACCGGCCATGTCGTGAACGCCAGATTCCCCGACTCTTTTCCTGTGGCCGAGAATCCGCGTTACGAGGTGCTGACAACGCGCGCCGTAGCCTCGGCAGGAAAGCTCGTGCGCGCGGCGCAGCCCCTGCTCACCCCGGGCGCGAGGGCTCTCCTCTGGACGAGCGAGCCGCTCGCGGCCGAGGCAGTGCGGGCGAGCGGCGCGGCCCGCTCGGCCTTCCACCGCGCGCCTGCCGCGGAACGCCGCGGCCTCCTTTTTCTCGAGTGTTTCACGTGAAACACTCGCCGCACTCGGCCCGTGTCCTCGCCGTCGCGAACCAGAAGGGCGGCGTCGGGAAGACGACGACGGCCATCAGTCTCGCGGCCTGCCTCGCGGTCCTCGAGCGCGAGGTCCTCCTCGTGGACTTCGATCCGCAGGGGAACGCGACCTCCGGCCTCGGCGTCGAGAAATCCGCGCTGGTGCACACCTCGTACGACTGGCTGGGCGGAGGCGCGACGTTCGAGGAGATCGCGCGCGGGACCGACCTGCCGCACCTGACGCTCGCGCCGGCGAACCGGCATCTCGTGGGCGCCGAAGTGGAGCTCGTCCACGAGGAGCGCCGCGAGAAGCGCCTCGCCGAGAAGATCGACCCGCTTCGCGAGCGATTCGAGTACATCCTGATCGACTGCCCGCCGTCCCTGTCCCTCCTGACGGTGAATGCGCTCGTCGCGGCGGACGGGGTCCTCGTGCCGATCCAGTGCGAGTACTTCGCGCTGGAGGGCGTGTCCGAGCTCCTCGCGACGATCGAGCGCGTGAAGGAGAGCCTGAACCCGCCGCTCTCGATCGCGGGGGTCGTCGCGACGATGTGGGATGAAAGGACGAACCTCTCGCGGCAGGTCCTCGAGGAGATCCGGAGGCATTTCGGCGCCGCCGTCTTCGACCACGTCGTCCCGCGAAGCGTGCGCCTCGGCGAGGCGCCGTCGCACGGAAAGCCGATTCTCCTTTACGACGTCAAGTCGAAGGGCGCGGAGGCTTATCTCGGGATCGCGCGCGAGCTCCTGCGGCGGGACGGCCGCGGAGCCTCCGCGGCCGGCTGCTAGGATCGCCGGGGTGATCGCTTCCCGAAAACCGGCGCTCGGCAAGGGCCTCTCGGCCCTCATCCCTTCGGCGCGTGCGGACGCGCCGGCCCCGGCCGTGAGGGCCGTCGCGATCGATCTCCTGGACGCGAACCGCCGTCAGCCGCGCCGCCGCTTCGACGACGCCGGCCTCGAGGAGCTCTCGCGATCCATCAAGAGAACCGGGATCCTCCAGCCCGTCCTCGTCACGAAGGAGGGGGCGCGGTTCCGGATCCTGGCGGGCGAGCGCCGCGTCCGCGCCGCGCGGCTCGCGGGCCTTTCCGAGGTGCCCGTGGTCGTGCGCGAGGGCGTCACGGACCGCGATCACCTCCTGCTCGCGCTCGTCGAGAACGTGCAGCGCCGGGACCTCACGCCTCTCGAGGAGGCGGAGGCGTACCGCCACCTCAAGGACGACTTCTCGCTGACGCAGGAGGACGTCGCCGAGCGCGTCGGCAAGGACCGTGCGACGGTGGCGAACGCCCTCCGGCTGCTCAAGCTCCCCGCGGCTGTGCGCGCCGCTCTGGAGGAAGGAGCTCTTTCGGCGAGCCACGCCCGCGCGCTCCTCGCGCTGCCGTCCGCGGCGGATCAGGAGCTGCTCGCGAAGGAGGTCGTGCGCCGCGGGCTGTCCGTTCGCGCGACCGAGGGGCGAGCGGCGGCGCTTCAGAAGGGGAGTGTGAAGAAAAGGCGATCCCGCGTGGTGGACGCCGATACGCGGGACGCCGAACTGCGCCTCGCACGCGTCCTCGGGACGCGCGTCGAGATCCGAAGGAAGAAGCGCGGAGGCGAGGTCCGGATCCGCTTCTTCTCCGAAGAGGAGCTGATCGGGCTCTACGAGCGTCTCCTGGGAGGCCGCAAGTAATGAGCGCAAGAAAAGGCGGCGGCTCGCTGAACGGTTTCCTCGACCGCGGCGCGCGGCTGGAGGGAACTCTTTCGTTCGACGACGTCTTTCGCATCGACGGACAGTTCAAGGGCACGATCACGTCGGACGCGGAGCTCATCGTCGGGGAGGGCGGCGTCGTCGAAGGCGAGATTCGCGTGGGACGCCTCGCGGTCTCCGGCACCATCAAGGGGAGCGTGCACGCCAAAGAGCGCGTCGAGCTGCACGCCGGCGCCCGCGTCTTCGCCGACATCAAGACCCCGACGCTCGTCGTGGAAGAGGGCGCTGTGATCCAGGGCCCCGTGGAAAGCGGCCCGCCGAGGCCCGAAGAGCCAGCAACGCGGGCAACGCCTACAACCTAAACCTCTCTTTTATAGTTATTTGCAAAATTTACCCTTAATATGATAATTGTTGTTTCGGATGTTCTTCGAATGTCCGGTGTCAAGGGTCGAAGACCGCTCTGCGGCGCGCTTCGCGCGCGCACTCCGGGGGCTTACCTTCGGGCGCCCCCGGACCCCCGCGTCCAATCAGGCAGAACGCGATGCATGCGCAGCCGCCGAACATGAGCAAGAAAAGCCCTCCTCATCTGCAGGCCCGAGAAGAGGAGTGAAATCGGGGCGCAACCGCAGGTACGCCCGCTCTCGTTTGACCGCGCGCCGCGCGCTGTGAGATAACGCCGCGGCCTGCGCAGTTCCGGATCCACGGCGTCGTAGAGTGGTTCGACGTCCGGCTTCGGGCCGGTGCACGCGACGCCGAGCACATGCAGTTACCCGATCTCTCGCTGCTTCTCGTGATGGCGATCTTCTGGGCGACGTACGCCGTCCTGAGGGTCTTCATCCTCAAGCCCCTCGGCGGGATCCTGGAAGGGCGCGAGCGCGCAATCCAGGAGTCGACCGCGGCGCTTTCCGGGATGCTCGAGAAGGAAAAGGAGACGCTGGCGGGAATCGACGAGCGGCTCACGCAGGCGCGGCGGGAGGCGCTGGCGGCCCGGCAGGCCGCGCGGGGCGAAGCGAACGCCAAGCGCCAGGAGATCCTCGAGGCCGCGCGCGAAAAGGCCCGCCGGGCGGCTCTGGAAGCCCAGGCCGGGCTCGAAAAGGACGTCTCTGCCGCCCGGTCGGAGCTCGCCAGGAACGCCCGCGCCACAGCCGTGGAGATCGCGTCGCGGGCGCTCGGCCGGAGGATCGCATGACGCTCGGAATCGCGATCCGGTTCCTCGAGGAAGGGCATGAGGCGGCTCGCGGCTTTCTCGGTATCCCGACCCTCGTGTGGCAGATTCTCAACCTCGGCCTGTTCCTCGGGCTGCTTTGGTACTTCCTGCGCAAGCCGGCGGCCGACTTCTTCGGAAACCGGAAGGCCGAGCTCGCAAAGGCGCTCGCGAAGGCCGACGAGGATCGCCGGCGAGCCGAGCAGCTCTCGAAGGAGCTCGAGGCCCGCCTCGCGAGCATCGAGACGGAGCTCCGGAACCTCAGGGAGGCCGCCCGGCGCGACGCGGAAGCCGAGCACGCCGCGCTGCTCGAAAAGAGCCGTGCGGACGCCGATCAGATCCTGACGAGGACGCGTGCCGATCTCGAAAACCGCGTCCGGGCCGCGCGTGCCGAGCTGACGGCTTTCGCCGGCGACCTCTCCGTCGACCTCGCGCGCGAGCTTCTCCAGAAGAACGTCACGGCCGAGGACGAAAAGAGGCTGCTCCACGAGGGCATCGCGCACCTGACGGGCGCGGCCCAGGGCGGAGGCAGAACGGGATGAGCGCCCGCGTCACGCGCCCGTACGTCGACGCGTTCTTCGCCGTGGCGAAGGATCCGGCCGCGGAGCTCGCGGCTCTCGAGGCGTTCCGACACGCCTACGACTCGAGCCCCGAGCTCGGAAAGGTCCTTTCGAATCCCGGACTCGAGCGCGAGAAACGCGAGGAGATCCTGGGCGCGGTGGCCGCGCGCGTCGGGGTCCCCGAGATCGCGGGCCGTCTCCTCGTGATCCTCCTTCGCAACGGCCGGCTTCACTCGCTTCATGAGCTTCTCGCCGCTTTTCGGGCGCGGCTCGACAAGGACACTCAGGCCGTCGAGGCCCGCATCGTCACGGCGAAACCGGCCGACGCCGCCGTGCTCGAGGCCCTTCGCGCGCTCGTCGCCGACCGGACGAAGCGGAGCGTCCGCATCGTGACCAAGGTCGACCCCTCTCTTCTCGGCGGATTCGTCGTCTCGGTGGGAAGCGCGCGGCTCGACGCCTCCCTCGAGAGGCGGCTCGAAAAAGCCCGCGCCGCCCTGCACGCCCTCGCCCCGGCCTGACACCACGGAGAAAGAAGCACCACATGGCGGAAATCAGCGCTCAGGAAATCACCCAGCTCATCAAGGCCCAGCTCGCCGGCATCACGCAGGGCGTGGACGTCGACGAGGTCGGAACGGTCGTGTCCGTCGGCGACGGCATCGCGCTCGCCTACGGCCTCGAGAAGGTCATGGCGGGCGAGCTCCTCGAGTTCCCGAACGGGGTCTACGGCCTCGCGCTGAACCTCGAGGAAGGCCACGTCGGCTGCGTGCTCATGGGCGAGACGAGCCTCATCAAGGAAGGCGACACCGTCAAGCGCACGAAACGCATCATCTCGGTGCCCGTCGGCGAGGCGCTCGTGGGCCGCGTCGTGAATCCGCTCGGGCAGCCGATCGACGGCAAGGGCCCGGTCGCCTCGAAGGAGTTCTACCCGGTCGAGCGGCTCGCGCCCGGCGTCGTCGACCGCATGCCGGTCAAGGAGCCGATGCAGACGGGGCTCAAGGCCATCGACTCGATGATTCCGATCGGCCGCGGGCAGCGCGAGCTGATCATCGGAGACCGCCAGACGGGGAAGACCGCCATCGCGCTCGACACGATCATCAACCAGAAGGGCAACGGCGTCATCTGCGTGTACGTCGCGATCGGCCAGAAGAACTCCACGATCGCCCAGGTCGTCCAGACGCTCGAGAAGTACGGGGCCATGGAGCACACGATCGTCGTCGCCGCCGCGGCCTCCGACCCGGCGCCGCTCCAGTACATCTCGGCGTACGCCGGCTGCGCGATGGGCGAGTACTTCATGTACAACGGCAAGCACGCGCTCGTCATCTACGACGACCTCTCGAAACAGGCGGCGTCCTATCGCGAGATCTCGCTTCTCCTGCGCCGCCCGCCGGGTCGCGAGGCGTATCCCGGAGACGTCTTCTACCTGCACAGCCGTCTCCTCGAGCGTGCGTCGAAGCTGAACAAGGAGAAGGGCGGCGGGTCGCTGACGGCGCTGCCGATCATCGAGACGCAGGCGGGCGACGTCTCGGCCTACATCCCGACGAACGTCATTTCGATCACGGACGGCCAGATCTTCCTCGAGTCCGATCTCTTCTTCTCCGGGCAGCGTCCGGCCGTGAACGTCGGCATCTCCGTGTCGCGCGTCGGCGGGTCCGCGCAGATCCGGGTCATGCGCGCGATCGCGGGCACGCTGCGCCTCGACCTCGCGCAGTACCGCGAGCTCGCGGCGTTCGCGCAGTTCGGCTCCGACCTCGACAAGACGACGCAGGCGCAGCTCAACCGCGGGCGACGGCTCGTCGAGATCCTCAAGCAGAACCAGTACGTCCCGATGGACGTCGCGCTCCAGATCGCCTCCGTCTTCGCCGGCACTAAGGGCTTCCTCGACGATCTTCGTGTCGAGGCGGTCCTGCCCTTCGAGACGGCGCTCCACGAATATCTGGGAACGCAGCACGCGCCGCTCCTCAAGGAGATCCGGGAGGCCGGGAAGCTCACGAAGGAGATCGAGACGGCGCTCTCGTCGGCGATGGGAGAGGCAAAAAGGGTCTACCTGTCCTCGCGACCCGAGGCGAAGCAGGCCTAGGGCAGCGCGGCGATCCGAAGATGGCGAACCTCATCGACATCCGGCGGCGGATCCGGAGCGTGAAGAACACGCAGCAGATCACGAAGGCCGTGAAGATGGTCGCCGCGTCGAAGCTGCGAAGGTCGCAGGATCGCGCCATCGCGTCGCGGCCCTACGCGACGACGCTCGAGGCGATCCTGCGTTCGGTCGCGTCGCGCATCCCGCCCAAGGAGGACGGGGCGCCGCTCCATCCGCTCCTCGCGACGCGCGAGGAGAAGAACGTCGTCCTGCTCGTCGTGAGCGGCGACAAGGGCCTCGCCGGCGGGTTCAACACGAACGTGAACCGGGCCGTCGGAGCGTTCCTGCGCGAAGCGAAAGGGCGCGGCGTCGAGAACGTGCGCCTCGTGACGCTCGGCAAGAAGGCGAACGACTTCTGGCGGCGCCGGCCGGTGGAGATCCTCGAGGCGCGGACGGGGCTCGCCGGGGTCGGCGCCGGGCCCGCCGCGGAGATCGCCAGGTCCCTCGCGGCGCGGTTCGTCTCGGGCGAGGCCGACGCCGTCTACGTCGTCTCGAACGAGTTCCGGAGCGCCATCTCGCAGGTCGTGAGGACGAAGAAGCTCCTTCCGATCGGGCTCGAGAGCGCCGCGGCCGCGCCCGCCGGGGTGGACTACCTCTACGAGCCGTCGCCCGAGGAGATCCTCGGGATCCTCCTGCCGCGCTTCCTCGAGTTCCAGATGTACCGGGTGGTCCTCGAGTCGCAGGCGGCGTTTTTCGCGGCGCAGATGACGGCGATGGACAGCGCCTCCAAGAACGCGGGCGACATGATCGATTCCCTGACGCTCATCTACAACCGCGCGCGCCAGGCGCGCATCACGAAAGAGCTCATCGAGATCGTCTCGGGCGCGGCCGCGCTCGGGTGAATCAGGGGTAACGCATGGCAAACGAAGGTCGCGTCGTCCAGATCATCGGTCCCGTCGTGGACGTGGAGTTTCCGGTCGGGAAGCTACCGACGATCCTCAACGCCGTCCACATCACCGACGAGGAAGGGCTCTCGACCGAGAAGATCGACATCATCACCGAGGTCGCGCAGCACCTCGGCGAGAACCGCGTGCGGTGCATCTCGATGAAGCCCGCGGACGGCCTCGTGCGCGGCATGAAGGCGATCGACCTCGGCGCGCCGATCACGATCCCGGTCGGGCCGGAGACGCTCGGGCGCATCATGAACGTCATCGGCGAGCCCGTGGACGAGATGGGCCCGATCGTCACCGCCGAGAAGTGGCCGATCCACCGCGAAGCGCCGCCGTACGAGGACCAGTCCACGTCCGTCGAGCTGTTCGAGACCGGCATCAAGGTCATCGACCTCCTCGAGCCGTACACGCGCGGCGGCAAGACGGGCCTCTTCGGCGGCGCGGGCGTCGGGAAGACCGTCCTCATCATGGAGCTCATCCACAACGTCGCGAAGGCCGCGGGCGGCTATTCGGTCTTCGCGGGTGTCGGCGAGAGGACGCGCGAGGGGAACGATCTCTGGCTCGAGTTCACCGAGTCCGGGATCATCGACCCGAAGGACTGGAAGAAATCCAAGGCCGCGCTCATCTACGGCCAGATGACGGAGCCTCCGGGCGCGCGGCTACGCGTCGGGCTCACGGGCCTCACGGCTGCCGAGTACTTCCGCGACAAGGAGGGCAAGGACGTCCTCCTTTTCATCGACAACATCTTCCGCTTCACGCAGGCGGGCTCGGAGGTCTCGGCGCTCCTCGGCCGCATGCCGTCGGCCGTCGGCTACCAGCCGAACCTCGCGACGGAGATGGGCGAGCTGCAGGAGCGCATCACGTCCACGAAGAAGGGCTCGATCACGTCCGTGCAGGCCATCTACGTGCCCGCCGACGACCTCACCGACCCCGCGCCCGCGACCGCGTTCGCGCATCTCGACGCGACGTCCGTCCTCTCGCGCCAGATCGCGGAGATCGGCATCTATCCCGCGGTCGACCCGCTCGCCTCGACGTCCAAGATCCTCTCTCCGCTGATCGTCGGCGAGGAGCACTACAACGTCGCCCGCGCCGTGCAGCAGGTCCTCCAGAAGTACAAGGACCTTCAGGACATCATCGCGATCCTCGGGATCGACGAGCTTTCCGAGGACGACAAGATCATCGTGGCGCGCGCGCGGCGCATCCAGCGGTTCCTGTCACAGCCCTTCCACGTCGCCGAGCAGTTCACGGGCGTGGCGGGCCGCTACGTGAAGATCGCCGACACGATCCGCTCCTTCAAGGAGATCGTCGAGGGCAAGCACGACGAGCTGCCCGAGCAGGCTTTCTTCAACGTGGGCGCGATCGAGGAAGCCCAGGAGAAGGCCGAGAAGCTGAAGGCGGGAGCCTGACGTTGGAGGGGAAGCTCACGCTGACGGTCGTGACGCCGGAGCGCGCGCTGCTCCAGGACGTATCGTGCGACGAGGTCACACTGCCGGCGTGGCGCGGCGAGCTCGGCGTCCTGCCCGGGCACACGCCGCTCATCGCGCTGCTCGGAATCGGGGTCGTCGGATATCGCGACGGAGGCCGGCGCCAGACACTCGCCGTCCGCGGGGGATTCGTGGAGATCGCGGGCGACGCGGTGCGCATTCTCGCGGACGAGGCGGCGGCGCCGGAAGGCATCGACGCGGCGAAGGCGTCTCAGGACAAGGCGGACGCGGAGAATCGGCGCGCGCATGCGGCGGGGGACGAGGAGCTGGACGCCGCGAACGCGGACGCCCGCTTCGCGGAAGCGCGCCTCTCGGTGCTCCGGCCGGCCTGAGTCGGAAGAGAGCGAAAGGCGCAGCCGACGACGTCTCCATGGGGAGCCGCAAACCCCGGCACGGGGCTTGCGACAGTGGGAGGCAGGGCCCGGTGAGCGCCGAAAGGGCGCGCCGGGTGAAACGAACACCTCCTGCCTCCTACCAGGGCTCCGCATGACGGAGCCCTCTTTTTTCCCCCTATCATCGGTCCCCGGATGAACGCGAGAGAGCCGGCATGATGCTCGAGCGCGATCCCTGGTACTCCCAGTGGTTCGGGGAGGAGTACCTCGCGCTCTATCCCGAGCGCGACGACCGCGAGGCGCGCCAGAAGGCGACGTTCGCCCGCGAGCTCCTCGCGCCGTTCGCGCGCATCGGCCGCATGCGCTTTCTGGATCTGGCCTGCGGGACGGGACGGCACGCCGTCGCGCTTCACGAGGGACTCGGCGGGGTCGTCGGACTCGACCTCAAGGGGCGCCTCCTGTCGCAGGCCCGAAAGAGGAGGGAGGGGCCGGGACGCCCGCTCTTTCTGCGCGCCGACATGCGGCAGCTTCCCTTCCGCGCGGGAACGTTCGGCGCGGCCGTGAACTTCTTCACGTCGTTCGGCTCCTTCGAGGATCCCGCAGAGGACGCACGTTTCGTGCGCGAGGTGGCGCGGGTCCTGGCGCCCGGGGGCGCATTTCTCTCGGACGTCTTCAATGCCGAGCGCGTCGTCTCGACTCTGGTCGTGCGCGAGGTGAAGACCGTGGCGGGCGAGCGCGTGAGCATCCGCCGACGGTACGATCCCTCGAGCAGGCGCGTGGAGAAGGAGATCGAGATGGGCTCGGGCGAAAAAAAGCGCCTCTTTTCGGAACGCGCCCGGGCCTACACGGAGTACGAGCTCCGGGGCTTTCACCGCGCGGCCTCTCTCACGGTGCGCGCGGCCTACGGCAACTTCGACGGATCGCCGTTCGACCGGCGGAAGTCGCCGCGCCTGATTCTTCTCGCCGTGAAGGGCGCGGCGAAGGCCCGCGCCGAGAGTGAGCGGTGACGACGATTCCGCTCGCGCGCCTTCCGGGGATCCCCGCCCTCGCGCGCGGCCTCGCGACGGGTACGCCGGACGTTTCGGCGTTTCTCCCGGACCGGCCGGAGCTCGAGACGATCGTGGAGAGAGCCCGCGCGGTCCTCGCCGCGTTCCAGCCGCGGGTCGTGGCGCGCGATACCGAGCCGAGACTCGCGGCGCTCGCGTGTGGCGAAGCTTCCGCGGTGTTCGCGGGGCAGCAGGCGGGTCTCTTCGGCGGTCCGCTCCTCACTCTCGTGAAGGCGCTCGCCGCGGAAAAGCTCGCCGCCCACGTCGAGGGCGCGGGGACCGCCGCCCGGCCCGCCTTCTGGTGCGCATCCGAGGACCACGACCTCGTGGAGGTCACGCGCCTCGTCCTGCCCGGTCCGGACGGCACGGTGGATGTCGGCCCCGACGCCTCCTCCCTCACGGAAAACAAATCGCCCGTCGGAACGCTCCCGGTCGGTGTCGAAACCGGGGCACTCGTCGCGAAAGCCGTGGCTTCTCTCGCCGTTCCGCCGGACGGAGAGGCGCTCGCCGCGCTGACGGCCGCGCACGCGGGGAGGACTTTCTTCGAGGCTTTCTCGGTGACGCTCGGATGGCTCCTCGGCGGAACGGTCCCGATCGTCGACGCGGCCGACCCCGCCGACAAACCGGCCCTCGTGCCGCTCGCCTGTCGACTCGTGCGTGAGAGGGCCGCGGTCAAGAAGCTCCTGAAGGAGCGCGACGAGGCTCTCGAGGCCGCGGGCCATCCGCTTCAGGTCACGTCCGACCCCGCGGCCCTGCCGCTCTTCGCGCGCGTCGGGCGCGAGCGGCTTCTGCTTCTCGAGACGGGCTCGAAGATTTCTCTCAAGGGAGGCGAGGAGTCGTACGAAGCCGAGGAAGTCGTCGAGCGCTTTGAGAGCGGCGCCTGGCTGCCTTCCTTCTCGGCGCTCACGCGGCCGCTCGCCGCCTCCGTTCTTTTCCCCGTTGCCGCGACGGTCCTGGGTCCGGCCGAGATCGCGTACTGGGCCCAGGCCTGGCCCCTCTTCTCGTGGGCTGGAATCGTCCCGCCCGTGACGGTTCCGCGACCCATGGTGGCGCTGGTGCCGGCCGCGACGGCGCGCGTTCTCTCGAAGCTCGGTCTGTCTCTCGAGGACGTCCTCGCGGGCGAAGAGGCGATGCTCCGCAAGAAGGGTGCGGGAGAGGCGCAGCCGCTGCTGGAACGTCTCACGGCGATCCGGGAGAATGCGATCCGCGCGATCGACGCCGAAGAGCCGGCGCTCCGTGCGATCGACTCCTCCCTTCAGAAGGCGGTCCGGACGACGCGCGAAAAGACGAGCTTCGCTCTCGAGAAGCTCGTCGAAAAGACCGCAGCGGCGGCGGGACGCGCGGACGAGCGGACGGCGGCGCAGGTGAAGAGGCTCGCGGAGGAGATTCTGCCGGGCGGCGTCCTCGCCGAGCGGGCGTACTCGGTGCTGCCCTACGTCCTCAAGTTCGGCCGCGAGGCGGTCGTGGGGGCGCTCCGCCGGGAGCTCCGCTGGAACGAGCCGGGTCTCCAGGTGATTCCGCTGTGAAGGTCACACCCGTCGACGTCCTCGGCTCGCCGGGGGGCTTGCCTTCGGGCGCCCCCCGGGCCCCCCGCCGAAGAGGCTGGAGGAAGACGTGAACATTCAGGAAGTCGACGTCCTCGCCTTCTCGCCGCATCCCGACGATGTCGAGCTCGGGTGCGGCGGAACGCTCGCGTCCCTTTCGGCCCGCGGGCTGAGCTTCGGAATCGTGGACCTCACGCGCGGCGAGATGGGTACGCGCGGGACGGCGGACGTCCGGGCCGCGGAGGCCGCCGAGGCCGCGCGGATCCTCGGGGCGCGCTTCCGCGAGACGCTCGACCTCGGGGACGGCGGCCTCAGGACGGACCGCGCGGCCGAGCTCCGGGTCGTCGAGGCCGTCCGCCGGGCGCGGCCGCGCGTCGTCCTTGCGCCGCTTCCCACGGATCGCCATCCGGATCACGCGCGCGCGGGCCGCCTCGTCCCGGAGGCGGCCTGGTACGCGGGCCTCGGGAAGCTCGAGGCCGGCCTCCCGCCGCACCGCCCCGACCAGGTCCTGTTCTATGCGACGTACGTTCTCGTGATGCCGACGTTTCTGGTGGACGTTTCGCCCACGTTCGCGACGAAATTGGCCGCCGTTCGCGCGTATCGCAGCCAGTTCCACGACCCGAACTCCGGCGAGCCGGAGACGTATGTCTCTTCGAAGGGCTTCTTCGACGGGATCGAGGCGCGCGCGCGGGCGCTCGGGAGGATTGCGAACGTGGACTACGCGGAAGGCTTCGTCTCGAACGCGCCCCCGACGCTCGCGGACCCTGTCGCCGCGTTTCGCGGGTACGAGGGCGGGAGGAGAACGTGAAGATCGGCATCACGTGCTATCCCACGTTCGGCGGCTCCGGCGTCGTCGCGACGGAGCTCGGGCACGAGCTTGCGCGGCGCGGGCACGACGTGCACTTCCTCAGCTACGCGTTGCCGTCGCGCCTGAACGTCTTCGCAGACCGCGTGACGTACCACGAGGTCTCGGTGCCCTCGTACCCGCTCTTCCAGTACGCGCCATACGACCTCGCGCTGGCAACGCGGCTGGTCGACGTCGCTCTTCACGAGGGGCTCGACCTCGTCCATGCCCACTACGCCCTGCCGCACGCGATCTCGGCTCATCTCGCGCGCGAGATGCTCGCCCCGCGTCGGCTCGGCCTCGTGACGACCCTGCACGGCACGGACGTGACGATCGTCGGGCAGGACCGGTCGTATCTGCCGATCACGCGTTTCGGCATCGAGAAGTCCGACGTCGTCACCGCCGTTTCCGAGCATCTCCGGAAAGTCACGATCGAGGTCTTCCAGCCGAAGAAGGAGATCGAGGTCGTGCCGAACTTCATCGACCCCGATCGCTGGACTCCGGAATCGTCGAAGCTGGCGTGCCGCTTCGTGCCCGCCGGACGAAAGGTCCTCCTGCACGTTTCGAATTTCCGGCCGGTGAAGCGCGTTCTGGACGTCGTCGAGATCTTCGATCGCCTGCGGCAACGCGTCCCGGCGACGCTCGTCATGATCGGCGACGGCCCCGATCGCCCGGCCGCCGAGGCGCTCTGCCGCGAGAAGGGCATCGCGTCCTCCGTCTCGTTCCTCGGGAACATGCCCGCGCTCGAGGCCGTGATGCCTGCCGCGGACCTCTACCTCCTGCCGACCAACTCGGAGTCCTTCGGGCTCTCGGCCCTCGAGGCGCAGGCCTGCGGGGTCCCCGTCCTCGGATATGCCGTGGGCGGTCTGCCCGAAGTCATCGTGCACGGCGAGACCGGCTTTCTTCGCGAGGTGGGCGACATCGGGGGCCTCGCCGAGGACGGCGCGAACCTCCTGCAGGACGACACGCGCTACGCGGCGATGTCCCGCGCCTCCCGCGAACGGGCGATCCGCCTCTTCGACGCCCACACGATGGTGTCGCGCTATCTCGCGCTGTACGAGAGGGTCCTCGCGGCAGCCTGACGAGAGGTGGCCGCGCAGCGTGCGAGCTCTTTTCCCGTGACGCCCCACGACGCGGCGCGGCGGTACTCCCCGGCGAGCGTCGTTCCGAAAAGGCCGGGATCGTCCGTCGAGAGCGACACCCGCATTCCGGCGAGAAGCATCCGGCGGAGCGGGTGCTCCCGGCCGCGCGAAACGGCGCCTGTCCTCAGGTTCGACGTCGGGCAGACGTCGCATACGATGCCTCCCTTCACGAGCTCCTTCACGAGGCCCGGGTCCTCGACCGCCCGGATGCCGTGCGCGATCCGCACGGGCTGAAGGAAGCGCAAGGCGTCCGCGACCGACTCCGGCCCCGCCCATTCGCCCGCGTGCACGACGGGGAAGAGACCCGCTCTCCGCCCTCGCCGATACACGTCCCGGAAGTCGCGCGCGGGGCAGGCCGTCTCGTCCCCGCCGAGGCCGAAGCCCACGACACGCGCCCATGGCCTCTCGGCGTGCAGATCGAGGACGCGTGCGGCAGACTCCGGTCCCCAGTGCCGCACGAGATCGAGGAGGATCCGAATGCGGCCGCGGCCTTTTTCTTCGTGCTCGAGAAAGACGGTCTCCAGCGCGGCTTCGACGGCGAACCAGTCCAGGCCGAGCTTCTCCACGACGGCCGGCGAGACCGTGACCTCGGCCCACCGGACGTTCTCCCGGACGAGGCGCGACACCAGCCCCCGCGCGACGAGCGCGTAGTCCGCCGGGCTTCGAAGCAGCCGGCAGACGTCGCGGTAAAAGTCGAAGAAGGCCTCCTTCGATAAGAGGGTGCGCCGCCGCGCGCGAACGGACGCGAGATCGGGGAAGATGGGATCCGAAGAGCGGGACGAGAGGCCGACGAGATCGGCCGCCCGGGCGGCTCCCTCGAGGTGCAGGTGAAGCTCCACTTTCGGCGCTGGGACGAATCGGCGGAGGAAGGCGAGGGCGTCTCGTCCGGGAATCACGCGCGCACATCGTACGAGAGGCCGTTCGAAACCGGGCCGGTCCCCCTCGGCACGCCCCCGAAAGACAGGCTCTGGATACGCGCCGCGGCGTTCGGCGTGGACTTGATCCTCGTGGCGGGCCTCCCGCTTCTCCTCGCGTCGGTGATCGTCTTCTGCGTCCACGCGTCCTCGCCAGAAGCGCCGGCAGGCCTCGACGACGGCTACCGGGCGGCCCAGGTGCTGGCGCTCGGCCTCTTCCTCTTCCGCGATGCCGTCGGCGGTAGCCCCGGCAAGAAGCTGTTCGGGTTGCGCCTCATCCTTCCGGGCGGGGAAAGGGCTGGCGGCCTCCAATCCGTCCTCAGAAACCTTCCCCTTCTCGTTCCCGGGTGGAATCTCGTTGAGCTGGCGTCACTTCTGCGTCGCCGGGACGGGCGGCGGCCCGGCGACCGGCTGGCGAGGACGCTGCTCGTCGAAACCTGAAGAGCGCCGGGCGAAACTTTCGACCCGGCACCGCCGTTCTTTAGGGTGGGAGCACCGAATGTCCGAGAATCGATCCAACATCCCCGCGAGGAGGACCCGGCTCTTCCCGGCCCTTTGCGCCCTGGGCATCCTCCTCGCTCCGGGCCTCAGGGCCGAGGACGCGACCCAGGAGCGGTTCGAGAAGAAGTACGACCTCGCGGGCATCCGCAAAGTCAGGATCCAGAACGTGAACGGTCCGATCCAGATCGAGTCGGGGGGCGACCAGCTCCACGTCGTGGCGGTCAAGAAAGTGAAGTCGGCATCCGACTCCGATCTCCTCAAGGACACCGAGATCCGGGTGACGAAGTCCGGAAGCCTGATCGAGGTGGAGTCGATCCTCCCGAAGCGCGGGGGGTTCTTCCAGTGGTCGTTCTTCGGACGCGCCAGCGCGGCGGACGTCTCGTACCAGATCACGCTGCCCGCCGCGCTCGCGCTCGAAGCCGAGACGGTGAACGGCCGTCTCGCGGCCACGAACCGCGCGGGCGACCTCGTCCTGTCGACGGTCAACGGCGGAGTCCGCGTGGACGGCCACGACGGGCCGCTGAAGGTGAACACCGTCAACGGCTCGGTCGAGGTCTCGTTCGCCGGCCCGATGCGCCAGGCGAGCCTCGAAACCGTCAACGGCTCGGTCACCGTCACGTGTGCGCGCGAGTCGTCCATTCGCTGCACGCTCCAGACGACGAATGGGCGCATCCAGTCGCAGTTTCCGGAAGTCACGGTCGAGGGCAAGTGGGGCCCGAAAGAGGCTCGCGGCGCGATCAACGGCGGCCGGGAAAGCCTCGCGGTCGAGACCGTGAACGGAGACGTGCGCCTCTTCGTGGCCGACGCGGCGGTGAAGAAGTAGCCGCCTGCGGCTCCCCTCGGGCGAAAAGAAGTGGTGCCCTGGGCCAGACTCGAACTGGCACGGATTGCTCCACACGCCCCTCAAACGTGCGCGTCTACCAATTCCGCCACCAGGGCACGGTGCCGCGAGGGACGGGGATTCTAACCGAAAACTATTTCGTGGCAGGAGGCACGGGAGCCGGGACCGAAGGCGCCGTGCCCGCCGGAGGGGCCGGAACGCCGGCCGAGGCGGGCGCCGGGACGGCGGCCTTGGCCGGGGCGGAGGCCTTCGCCTTCGCGAGGACCGACGACCTCGGCCGGGCCTGGATCAGCGAGATCACGACCGCGAGGATGGAGAACGCGACGAACGACCAGGTCGTGATCTTCTCGAGGAGCGTCGTGGCGCCGCGCGCGCCGAAAGTCGTCTGGGAAGAGGATGCGCCGAAGGCGGCCGACACGTCGGCCCCCTTTCCCTGCTGGAGAAGGACGACGAGGATCAAAAAGACGCAGACGATGACGTAAATGGGCACGAGGACGTAGATCATTTCGGTGATGCTCCGGACCCCCGGGGACGGGCCCGGGGGGCCGGAGATGATAGCGGAATCTCCGGTCAGACGCTCGGCGCGGCCGCGGCGGCAAGGAGCAAGGCGGTGTCGGAGGCCGAAAGGGAGGCGCCCCCGACGAGGCCGCCGTCCACCTCGACTTTCGCGAAGAGTCCCCGTGCGGTCCCGGGCGAAACGGAGCCTCCGTAGAGAATCCGCGTCGTCCGGGCGGCCGGCTCGCCGAAGCGGGCGGCAAGCTCTCCGCGGAGGTGTGCATGGGCGGCGGCGGCCGTTTCAGGCGTCGCGGCAAGTCCCGTCCCGATGGCCCAGACGGGCTCGTAGGCGAGCGCGAGACCGGGAGGAGGCGCGGCGAACGCGTCGAGCGCCGCGAGCTGGGCCCGAAGGACGTCCTGGGTGCGCCCTTCCTCACGTTCTCTTCGCGTCTCTCCGACACAGTAGAGCGGGGCGAGCCCTTCCTCCGAAAGCCTGGCCATCTTGCGCGCGAAGTCCGCCTCGCGCTCTCCCCTGAGGAGGCGCCTTTCGCTGTGGCCCACGAGCACGAGCGAAACGCCGGCGTCCTTCAGCATCGCGGCGGAGACCTCTCCCGTGAACGCGCCCTCACGCTCGAGGTACACGTCCTGGGCCGCGAGCGCGATGCCGGTTCCGAGGAGGGCCTCGCGAACCCGATCGAGCGCCGGGAACGAGGGGGCGATCGCGACGTCGACGTCGGCAGGTCGCGCGAGAGCGGCGATCGCGCGCGCCAGCAGCGCGGCGGCCGACGGCGTGCGCGTCATCTTCCAGTTCGCGACGAAAAGGCGCCGGCGCTCCCTCACCGCAGGGCTTCCACTCCGGGCAGCGCCATGCCGGCGACGAGATCGAGCGAGGCTCCCCCTCCCGTCGACACGTGCGACATCCGGGCGGAGAGGCCCGCCTCCTTCACGGCTTCGACGCTTTCGCCGCCGCCCACGACCGTGAACGCCGAGGATTCAGCGAGGATCTTCGCGACGGCGAGGGTGCCCTGCTCGAACGGCGTCGTCTCGAAGACGCCCATCGGCCCGTTCCAGAAGATGGTTTTCGCGTCCTTCGTCATGCGGCCGAACATCTCGACGGTCTTTTCCCCGATGTCGAAAGCGGCGGCGTTTTCGGGGATCGCGTTCATGGCTACGGTCTTCGCCTCGGCGGCTCTTTCGAGGGAGGGCGCCACGACGAAGTCGGAGGGGAGGACGAGCGAGACTCCGCGCTCCTTGCAGCGGTCGAGAATCTGCCGTGCCACCGGGACGCCCTCCTTCTCGAGGAGCGAGCGGCCCACGGGGAGGGAGAGCGCCGCGATGAAATGGTTCGCCATGCCCCCTCCCACGAGGAGGACGTCGGCCTTCTCGACGAGCGTCTTCAGTGCGGCGAGCTTGCCGAGGATCTTCGCGCCGCCGAGGATCGCCGCGAACGGCCGCTCGATCGAGGTCACGACCTTCGCGAGCGCCTTCAGCTCCCTCTCCATGAGGAGGCCGATGCCGCGCCTGTCCTGCGAAAAGAGCGCCGCCATGCCGGCCGTCGAGGCGTGTGCGCGGTGGGCCGTGCCGAACGCGTCGTTGACGTAGACGTCGGCGAGAGACGCGAGCTGCCTGCAGAATCCCGGGTCGTTGGCTTCCTCGCCGGCGTGAAAGCGCAGATTCTCGAGAAGGACGGCCCCGCCGGGCGCGATCCCCGAGACCGCTTTCTCCGCCTCCTCACCGATGCAATCGTCGGCGAACGCGACGGGGGCGCCGAGCCGCGCCTCCAGAGCGCGTGCCACGGGAGCGAGCGAGTACTTCGGATCGCGCGCCCCCTTGGCCTTGCCGAGGTGGGAGGCGAGGACGAGGCGGGCTCCCCGCTCGCGGGCGAGGTGGAGCGTGGGCAGTGCCTCGACCACGCGCGTGTCGTCGCGCACGACGCCGTCCTTGAGCGGCACGTTGAAGTCGACGCGCACGAAGACTCTCTTCCCTTCGAGATCGAGATCGCGGATCGAGCGCGGAAGGTCGGCCATGGCGTTCTCCTGTCGGAAAGTCGCGCGCGCGATCTTATGCGCGGGGACCTCTATAGTCTCGTCGATGACTCTGGCAGCCGGGCCCGGAACGCGGGTGACGCCCTACACGTACGCGGCCGGGCGGTTGCGCCTTCTCGACCAGCGCCGCCTGCCGCACGAGGAGGCCTTTCTCGACTGCGAGAGCGCGGCCCAGACGGCCGAAGCCATTCGCAGCCTCGCCGTGCGAGGAGCCCCTCTGATCGGAGTCGCCGCCGCTTACGGACTCTGCGCCGAGGCGCGCCGGGTGGCGGCGCGCGTGCCCGACGACCTCGACGTGGCGCTCCAGCTCGGCGGCGAGAGACTCGTCGCGGCGCGACCCACCGCCGTGAACCTGGCGTGGGCCGTCGGCCGGATGCGCGCCGTCGTCGAAACCTCCGCAGGGCGTCACCCCGGCGAGAGGATCCTTCTCCTCGAAGAGGAGGCGAACCGGATCGCCGAGGAGGACCGCCTCGCGTGCCTCGCGATCGGCCGCCTCGGCGCCGCGTGGCTTCAAGGCCGGTGGGCGGGCGCCTCCGGCGTTCCGGCGGTCCTGACGCACTGCAACGCGGGCGCGCTCGCGACGGCGGGCATCGGCACCGCGCTGGGCATCGTGCGGGTGCTGGCGGCCGAAGGCCCAATCGCGATCCTCGCGGACGAGACCCGCCCGTTCCTGCAGGGTGCGCGCCTCACGGCGTGGGAGCTCAAGCACGACGGGCTCGACGTGACGCTCCTCCCCGACGTCGCGGCCGCCTCGCTGATCGCCCGCGGCCGCGTGCAGGGCGTCGTGGTGGGCGCCGACCGTATCGCCGCGAACGGTGACGTCGCCAACAAGGTCGGCACGTACGGCCTCGCGCTCGCGTGCCGGGCGCACGGCGTTCCGTTCGTCGTCGCGGCTCCGACGACGACGATCGATTCGGCGACGGCGGACGGCGCGTCGATTCCGATCGAGGAGCGCGCGTCCCGCGAAGTGGTCTCGCTGCCGCTCCCGGGTGGAGGCTCGGTGCCCCTCGCGCCCGACGGCGTGCCGGCGCTCTATCCCGCGTTCGACGTCACACCCGCGGCTCTCGTCGACGCGATCGTGACGGAGCGGGGAGTGTCGGAGCCGCCGCACGCAGATGCGCTTCGACGATTCCTCTCCCGATGAAGCCGAACGGGACGCTCGTTCTCGGCCTCGAGACGTCGTGTGACGAGACGGCCGTCGCGCTGGTGGACGGCGTGGGCGCCGCACGCGCGTCCCTGGTGTCGTCGCAGGAGGAGGCGCATCGCCGGTTCGGCGGCGTCGTGCCCGAGATCGCCGCACGCGCGCACCTTCAGAACCTGCCTCCCCTTCTCGACGCGGCGCTTGCCGAGGCCGGCGCGAGCCTTCGGGACGTGACGGCCGTCGCGGCGACGGCCGGCCCCGGGCTCGTGGGCGCGCTGCTCGTCGGCCTGTCGGAAGGAAAAGGCCTCGCGCTCGGGCTCTCGGTGCCGTTCATCCCCGTGAACCACATCGAGGGGCACGCGCTGTCGCCGTTTCTGGACGGCGCGGCGGGGCCGGCCGTTCCGGTGCCGGAGACGTTCGCCGCGCTCGTGGTCTCGGGCGGCCACACGCACGTTTTCTGGTTCGAGGCGGGCGAGATCAAGCGCCTCGCGCGGACACGCGACGACGCGGCCGGCGAGGCTTTCGACAAGGTCGCGAAGATGGCAGGCTTCGGCTATCCGGGCGGCCCCGCCGTGGACCGCCTCGCGCGGCGCGGCCGCGCGGCACGCCCTTTTCCCCTTCCGCACTTCAAGGACGGCTCGCCGGACTTCAGCTTCTCGGGCCTGAAGACCGCCGCGCGCGAGCGGCTTCTCGAGCTGGGCCGAGCCCCCGCGGCCGGATTCCCGGGCGACCCGTCGCTCCTGGAGGAGGAGGCCCCGCAGGGCCTCTGCGATCTGATGGCCGACGTGGAAGAGGCGATCGTCGCGCAGCTCCTGAACCGCCTCTCGCGCCTCCACGACGCCGGGCGCTTCGGAGTCCTCTCGATCTCGGGCGGAGTCGCGGCGAACACGCTCGTGAGGCAGCGCATTCCGGCGTGGGGTGAGACGCGCGGTGTCGACGTCCGGCTCGCCCCGCGAACGCTTACGGGGGACAATGCCGTGATGATCGCGTTCGCCGCCCTGAGACGCCTCGAGAGCGGGCGCCTCGGCGAGGGGCTCGCGGCCGTCGCCCGCTCCCGCTGGCCTCTCGAGACCATGTCCTAAGAGCAGGGCCACTGGCCCAAGGATCCAACCGGGCTACCGGGCGATAGTCCCCTCAATGCCGCTTTTTGACGGGTGTTCCCGGGCCAGGGCTCGCGGCCGCGTGGTGGACAGTCGCGGTGAGGTGATCCGCTAACAGGATGATCGCGTCGAAAGGCTCCAGGGTGAGGTTGCCGGTCACGGCTTGTCCGTTGTTGACGTCCGGAGCCTGGGTGCCTTTGATTCTCCGAACCCCCGTGCGATTGAAGGTCCCCGCCAGGTCGGCGGCCGAGAACGCGTGCGCCTGCGTGAGAGGATTCACCAGGACGAACCCGTTCTCGAAATCCCGCCGCCACGGGCCGACACCGCCACGATAGACGCGCACGTTGTCGATGGCGACCTTGCCGCCGCCGGAGGTGACCGCGAAACGGATCGTCCATGGCACATTTTCCGAGACGAGAAGGGGGATATGTGCTGTCCCTGAGTCACCCGCGACGATTCCGGGGGCGGTGAAGCTGTCGAGCGAATGGCCATTGCCGAAAGCGTCAACCCGAAGACTCCCGTCAAGGGTCTCCAGGATGCGCCAGTCGAAGGTAAGGAGATACGAGTTCGACGCGAGGAGTCGAACCGCAGCCGGGTCGGTGTTGGCGCTGACGGAGGCTTGTTTCGAATGATCGGGATTGCTCACGACAAGGCTCCCGCTACCGGTGATCACTTCGCTGGCGGTGCGCGAAGCCGACGCCGCACCCGGCGGATTGGATGTGAAGGTGACCGGAAGGGAACCACTCTCGAAATCCTCTTGAAACACCAACACACCCGGCTCCGTCAGTTCCCGGGCGTCAGATAGCGATTGTCCGAGGTAGCCCTTCTTTGTCCTGTCCTTCACCGCGGCTCCACTGGAATCTACCGAGTATTCGTCAAACCACAGTGGTGCGCTCAATGAGCCGTGCAGGTCGTACCAGTAGAACCCATTGTTCAGCAACGTCGTGCCCATTGTGAATCGGTGATTCTGAATATCGCTGCTCGTCGGAGCACTGTAGCCGCCGCCCGGGGCTGTTGCATAAGGCCCGCAGCCCTCCAGCAGGTTGATTCGCGGAACGCGGGCGATCGCCTCCATTGTCCGATAGACGTCCAGCGCCATCCTCCAGCCCGCCGGCGACAGATTCGGCAAGTAGGATCCATTCCAGCTGTAATTCGCGCACTCGACCGAGAAGCCGTTTACATACGGCGCCAGACTCAGCTCCGGTGGGGAGCCGATGACGAGCTGCAAATCGCCGTTCCTGCTCCGCAACTGCTGGAGCATGCCGACCGCCGCGCTTCTGGCGAGGTCGCTGACGGCCGCGGGAGTCTCGTCGCGCAGGCCGTTCCGGTTGTAGTCGACGTCGAAAAGCGCCGGATCATACCGATCGAGGATGTGAGGGTTAATCCGTCCGAAGAGGTTATCGAAGTAGAGACCGTCCCATAGCCCGGATGGAAAGAGCTCTTCGTTCAGCCAGTCGAGCAGGTAGGTGTTGTAGGTGTTGCCGTTCACCGTTGGGCAGAACGCCGAGGTATTCATCATTCTGATGAACGGATAGTCCTGCTCCGGAACGTAAGCCCCCTTCGAGTCTCTCAGATACCAGTCGTCCGCGATGCCCTGCAGAAACTGAAACGTGATATCGACGTCGCTGTCCGTGGGGGGCGGCAAAGTGGTGGCCTGCTCCTCCGCAACCCGATAGGGCAGGATCACGACGTTCTCGTTCAGCCGTCTCAGACGTCTGACCGAATCCGGGTACCGCGTCTGGGTCACGGGCTCAAGACCGATAATCACATCGGCGAAGGCGAGCGTGCTCTCGACCTCCTCGACGGAAACGCGAAAGGCCGGTCCCTCGGCTAGGCCGCCCGCCTGAGCCTGCCAGAGGCTTGTTCCCAACTGGTATTTTCCAAGACGCGGATACGGTAACCCATCCAGCTTGGCCCAGGGTGCGGGCGGCACGCCTGTTGGAATGACCGACTTCTGAAGAATCGTGATGCCATCAATCAGCACCACCGAATCGGCCGTGGCGGAGACATTCAAGACATATGAGCTCGCCGCCGCCGTCTCGGCGCCTGCCGAGAAAGTTCCACTTTCGGCCGCATTCTTCAGAAGGGGCGCTAGGCTAACCGACGAGTGCTGGTCCGTGGTGCCGGCCGGTTGAAGCCAGAGGTAAAGGACATTTTCGCCGCCACCCCGAGCGATGATGCGGTACTGAAACTCGACGATGTACGTCGTGCTCGTTGAAAGCGCCACTACGGTGGGTCTGGTGGCAGCGGTCCCGAACGCGCTCAGCCGAAGTGACGCCCTCCCCGCAATCACCGGTGCCGGATCCGTGACCACAGACGCGCCATTGAGCAACTGAATGCCGGGACCGACAGTCGGGGCTAGCCGTTCCGCGTTTTCCGAGGCCACGATCTGCCCGGTGGCGGCAGCGGTGATTTGAATGTCGTCGATGGCAATCGCGCCCGTGCCCACCACGTTCCACCGCGCTTCGTAGTCGCTGTACGGCCCCAACGTGTTTGTGAGAGTCGCCGAGCCCTCGGCGCCGGCCGGCCCCGTGATTGTCACAGACGGTAGAAAGTTCCCTGCGGCACCCGCGGTCGGCGAGAAGAAGAGGATTTCGAAGCCGCGATCCGGGGCCGTGACGATTCGATAGCGGAATGTCACCCGGTATGTCTGGTTGGATACAAACGCGACGGTGCTCGGGAGCGTGCGGAGGTACGGAGTGAACGAGCCCGTTGCGGAATAGGTGCCCTTGATGGAATGAGTCCCGGCGATCACTTCGGCCGGGGTTGAGGTGATCGTACCGGCGCGGTCCAAAACGAAGCCCGCGGAAAGCGCCGGAGCGACCGTCTCGACGTCATCGAAATACACCTGTTTGTACTCCGCCTGGTACCGCACGGGCTGAGCTTCCGTTGGAAGGGCGCGTGAAAGAGCGAGCAGAGAGAGTTCTGCGAAGAGCCTCAGCCGGCTGGCCGCGTTGGACTTTGTCCGGCCGATCACTGTGGAAACCTCAGCCTCGACATCATATCGTCCCGCGAGGGCCCCCGCGCTCCTCCGTGCGTTCCCGTAAGATCAGCGGTCCGCTCGTGCGGCTCCGATGAACGACGCCTCCCACATCCGCAATTTCTCGATCGTCGCCCACATCGACCACGGGAAGACGACGCTGTCCGACCGGATCCTCGAGATCACGGGCGCCCTGACCGCGCGCGAGATGACGGAGCAGGTCCTCGACGACAACCCGATCGAGAAGGAGCGCGGCATCACGATCAAGGCGCGCTCGGTCACGCTGAAATACAGGGCCGAGGACGGGACGGACTACGTCCTGAACCTCATCGACACGCCCGGGCACGTGGACTTCACGTACGAGGTCTCACGCTCGCTCGCCGCGTGCGAGGCGGCCGTCCTCGTCGTGGACGCGACGCAGGGGGTCGAAGCGCAGACGCTCGCGAACGCCTACCTCGCGATCCACAACGACCTCACGATCGTCCCGTGCATCAACAAAGTCGACCTGCCGTCCGCCGTCCCCGAGATGGCGCGCGAGCAGATCGAGGAGATCATCGGGATTCCCGCGCGGCATGCGGTGCTGACGTCGGGCAAGGTCGGAACGGGCGTGCGCGATCTGCTCGAGGAGATCGTTCACCTGGTGCCCCCTCCGACGGGAGATCCTCTGGCCCCGCTCAAGGCGTTGCTCTTCGACTCGTGGTTCGACCTCTACCGCGGCGTCACCTGCCTCGTGCGCGTCCGCGAGGGCACTTTGAAGCCGGGCATGAGGATCCGCATGATGGGCACGGGTTTCGGAGGGGAGGTCCAGGAGGTCGGGATCTTCAACCCGAAGCAGCAGGTCGTGCCGGAGCTTTCCGTGGGCGAAGTCGGCTACGTCATCGCGGGCATCAAGGACCTCCACGCCGCGAAGATCGGGGACACCGTGACGGACGCCGAGCGGCCGACCGCCGAGGCTCTTCCCGGTTTCCTGGACGTCAAGCCGATGGTGTTCGCGTCGATCTTTCCGACGGAGACCGACGCCTACGAGGACCTGAGGGACGCGATGGAGAAGCTCCGCCTCAACGACGCATCCTTCTCCTTCGAGCCCGAGTCCTCGACGGCTCTGGGCTTCGGCTTTCGCTGCGGCTACCTCGGCCTCCTCCACATGGAGATCGTCCAGGAGCGCCTCGAGCGCGAGTTCAACCTCTCGCTCATCACGACGGCACCCTCGGTGCCCTACAGGGTGACGACGACGCGCGGGCAGGAGCTCGAGATCTCGAATCCGGTGAAGCTTCCCGAGGTCCAGCTCATCGACGAGATCCGGGAGCCCTACATCCTCGCGACCATCATCACGAAGGACGAGTATCTCGGCGGAATCCTCGCCCTCGCCGAGGAAAGGCGTGGCACGCAGGTCTCGCTCGGATACGCGGGCACGCAGCGCGCCGTCCTCAAGTACGAGCTACCCCTGAACGAGGTCATTCTCGACTTCTACGACAAGCTCAAGTCGCTCTCGAGGGGCTACGCCTCCTTCGATTACCAGCTCATCGATTACCGGCCCGGGGACCTCGTGAAGCTCGACATCCTCATCAACGGCGAGCCCGTCGACGCGCTCGCCTTCATCGTTCACCGGAGCAAGGCGCCGGCGAAGGGCCGCGCGCTCGTCGACAAGATGAAGGAGATGATTCCGCAGCAGATGTTCGAGGTCGTGATCCAGGCGGCGATCGGGTCGAAGATCCTCGCGCGCTCGACGGTGAAGGCGCTGCGCAAGAACGTGCTCGCGAAATGCTACGGCGGCGACATCACGCGCAAGAAAAAGCTGCTCGAGAAGCAGAAGGAAGGCAAGCGGCGCATGAAGAAGGTCGGCCGCGTCGAGTTGCCCCAGGAAGCCTTCCTCGCGGTCCTCAAGGTCGAATGACGAATCCCGCGAGGCGATTCACCGAGACCGTCGAGGCCGTCCTCGTCGCCGCCGCGCTCGCCCTCGTGTTCAAGGGTTTCGTCTTCCAGATCTTCCACGTGCCGAGCTCTTCGATGGAGGACACGGTCCTCACGGGCGACTATGTGCTCGTGAACAAGTTCGCGTACGGACCGCATCGGGGGTTTTGGGCCCGCGTTCTGCCGTACCGGGACCTCGCGCGGGGCGACGTCGTCGTCTTCCGGTATCCGCCCGATCCCGGCCGGGACCTGATCAAGCGGACGGTCGCGGTGGCGGGCGACCGGATCGAAGTCGCGGGGAAGGCGCTGCGGGTGAACGGGTTGGAACGCGTCGAGCCCTACGCCGTGCATCGGGACGCGACCACCTATGGCGAGGGGGCGCCGCCTTCCCTCCTCCGGCGCGACCGATTCGGGCCGCTCGACGTCGCCTCCGGGCATTTCTTCGCGATGGGCGACAACCGCGACGAGTCCCAGGATTCGCGCTTCTGGGGGCCGGTCCCGTACGCGCACCTCGAGGGGCGCGCCGTCTCGGTCCTCTGGTCCGTCCGCGAAGGACCTCGCGCTTTCACGGGCCGCGGAGCCGCGTTACGCCGTTTCCTCGATACCGCGCTAAACTTTTTATCCCGGACACGCTGGAAGAGAAGCTTCCACGCCATTCACTAGTGCGCGGCCGCGCCCGCGCCGGAAGGAGAACACGATGCGGAGAACCGCCACGGGCAGCCGGCGAGGGGAAGGGGCCCTCGGGCTCATCGTCGGGCTAGGCGTTCTGTTCGTCGTCGTCGTCGCCCTCGTGCGCATCCTTCCATTGCACATTCACGGAAACGAGGTTCTCGACTCGATGAACGAAGCGGCCAACTTCGGCGGATTGAAAGGCCCCGACAAGCTGAAGATGGACATCTACCTGAAGGCGCAGGATGCGAAAGTGCCTCTGAAGCTCGACGCGATTCGCATCGATCGCAGCGGCCAGTACATCACCATCTCGGCCCAGTACGAGCAGACGGCGGACATCTTCGGGTACAAGTACGTGTACAAGTTCGACAAGAAGGTGGAGAAGCCGGTCTTCTGATCCTGCTTCAGTCTTGCCGTATGTCTCCCCGCGACGAGGACACGCCGCCGCTCACCGAGGTCCGGCTCGATGTCTGGCTGGACGTTTCATGCCTCTTTCCAACCCGCTCCCGGGCCGCGGCCGCGTGCGCTGGGGGCAAGGTCGATCTGAACGGTCGCGCAGCCGCCGCGCACAAGCTCGTTCGCGCCGGCGACCGGCTGAAGATCACGTTCCCGCGCGGCCACCGGACGTTTCTCGTCAAGGGGCTCCTGGAAAGGCACGTTCCGAGGGCGGCGGCACGGGCGCTTTACGACGAGACGACGCCCCCGCTGCCGCCCGAGGTCCTCGAAGCCCGCCGTCTCGAGCGCCTCTTGGCGCCCCGTGAGTCGGGCGGCTCGCGCCCGACGAAGAAGGAACGTCGCCAGCGCGAGAGGGCGCGCGGGTGGTGAGGCGGCGCGCACGCCCGAGGCTCTACGAGGTTCTCCTTCTCGCCGACGTCGTCGTCGTCATCCTTCTTCTGAGGACGCGCGCCCGAATCAACCTCGACGTCGTCCGGACGCTTCTCGACTTGCGCCCGTTCGTCGCGTTCCTGGCACTCGTCCTCCTTGGATGCATCCTCCTCCGCGCTCTCCTCGCGGCGCGCCGGGGATGGCGGCGCGGACTCGCGCGTCTCCGTGCGATGTTGAAGCTCCGGTCCCTCGGCGACCTCGTCCGCTTTCTGGCGGCGGTGGCGCTCACCTCGTATGCCTACAGCTGGCTGAAGGTCGCGGTTCCCCTGCTCCGTCCCGACGTTCTCTACGATCCGGATTTGTTCCGCGTGGAGACCGCGCTCCACTTCGGGGTCAACCCCGGGCGCCTCTTTCAGGGACTCTTGCCGTATCCGGTGCTCTGGCGGGCCCTCGACGCGACCTACGGAACTTTCATTTTCACGGTGATCGCGGGTCTCGGATGGTTCGGCGCGACGCTCTCGATGCGGGATCGCGCGCGCTTTGCAGCGGGCTTCGCGTTCCTCTGGATCTCGGGATCGTGGTTCTATCTCGCCGTCCCTTCTCTCGGCCCGTGTTACGTCCTCAAGGACGACTACACCGAGATCCGCGCGTCGATGCCGTCGCAGTCGGCGACGATGGACCTCCTGTTCGCCCACTACGGGCGCGTGCGCGCCTTCCACCGGCGGCCCGAGGGGTCGGATCTCGCCCCATACCTCGGGGTCGCCGCGATGCCGTCCCTGCACGTCGGCGCCCAGGCGTTTCTCATGCTCTTCGCTCGCCGGCGTTCGCGCGCCGTCTTCCTCATCTTCGCCGTCCTGACCGCGGTCACCTTCTTCACGGCCGTCGTGAGCGGCTGGCATTACGCGATCGACGGCTATGTCGCTCTCGTCCTGGCGTGGGTCGCATTCGCAGCCGGGAATCGGAGCGTCCCTTCCGCGTAACATCCCCGCGATGCGGGTTCTCCTCTTCACGGGCAAGGGCGGCGTCGGCAAGACGACCGTCGCCGCGGCGACGGGCCTGACGCTCGCGGCGCGCGGCCTCAAGACGCTCGTGATGTCGGTGGACGCCGCGCACTCCCTCGCGGACGCCTTCGACCGCGACGTCGCGCTCACGGATCACGCCCACGGAGCGGCCGTTGCCGTGGCCGACAACCTGTGGATCCAGGAGGTCGACGTCACCGAGGAGATCGGCCGCCACTGGAAGGACATTTCCGGCTACATCACGACGCTCCTCGCCGTCACCGGCGTCGAGGAGGTTCTCGCCGAGGAGCTTGCGATCTTCCCGGGCATGGAGGAGGTCTCGGCGCTGCTCTACGTGAACCAGTACGCGCGCGAGAAGGCCTTCGACGTCCTGATCCTCGACTGCGCTCCCACGGGCGAGTCGCTGCGGTTCGTGTCGCTTCCGCCCACCCTCGAGTGGTACATGAAGAAGCTCTTCCGGCTCGAGCGCTCGCTCCTCAAGGTCGCGAGGCCGGTCGCGAAGAAGGTGAGCGACCTGCCGCTCCCGCCGGACCGGTATTTCGCGAACGTGCAGTCTCTCGCGCAGAAGCTCGAGGGCGTCGATGCTCTCCTCAAGGATCCCGGAACGACGACCGTGCGGCTCGTGACGAACGCCGAGAAGATCGTCATCAAGGAGACGCAGCGGGCCTTCATGTATTTCGGCCTCTACGGCTTCACGGTCGATGCCGTGATCGTGAACCGCCTCCTGCCGGAGGGCGTCCTGGACCCCTTCTTCTCCAAGTGGAGGAAGACCCAGGGCGTCTTCCTCGAGGAGGCGCGGAGCTATTTCGATCCGGTTCCGGTGTTCACGCTGCCGCTCCGCGACGATCAGGTCCTCGGCTCGGCGGCCCTCCTCGAGCTCGGAAAAGAGCTGTGGGGCGAGAAGGACCCCGCCGCCGCCTTCCGCTCGGATCCCCCGTATCGCTACGCGAAGCGGAACGGAAGATACGTGCTCACGCTCGACCTTCCGTTCGTCGACCGGAGCGAAGTGGACCTCGCCATGGCGTCCGGAGACCTCGTCGTGCGCATCGGCAACGTCCGCCATCACATCCCCGTTCCGCGGATGCTCGCGGGCCTCTCGCCCTCCGGGGCGAAGGTCGAGGACGGCAAGCTCACGGTGCGCTTCGAAAAGGCTCTCGGCACGAGGGAGGATGCGAGGAGTTTTTCCTAGAAGGGAAAGTGAGGGCGGCATGCCTGACGAATCCGATTCTGAGCGCACCGACGCGGCCACGAGACCCCGCCGCCGCGCACGCCGCAAGCCGGCCGGGCGGAAGCCCCTTCCGTCCTCTTTCGAAGAAAGATTCGGACCCGGACCAGCCGAAGGGCCGGAGCGAGCCGCGAAAGAGAGAGGCGGCCCGATCCCCGGACTCGCCTGCGCGGGAGAGGGCTGCATCTTCAAGCCCGCCGCGGACCTGGTCGGACGATTCTCGCTCCGTCTCTCGCGCGGGCACGCCGGCACGCTCTCTCGCGCCGCGACCTCCGGCATCGAATTCATGAAGGCGCTGCGCGACTTCCTCGACGAGGAGATCGCGCTCGCCGAGCGCGCCGCCCGGGGCGGCGCGAAGCGCTCGCACTTCGAGAAGATCGAAGTCGAATGATGCGGACCACCGGGATCCGGCTTCTCGTGTGTCTTTCGGCCGCGGCTCTCGGCTTCTTTCTCGGGGGTTGTCCTTCCAAGGACGACATGACCGGACCGAACGGACAGGCGAGCCCGACCCCGACGTCCACGACCACCCCTCCCGTCTCCGTCTCGCCGCCGGGAACTCCGCCCTTCTCGACGCCGACTCCGACCGTGGTCTTCACCGGAACGCCGCCCACCGCGACGCCGACGTCCGGGCTCGGATCGACGCCCGCGACGTTCACACCCACGGTTGCTCCGCCGACGCCGACGCCGGCCGGAACACCGACGGTGACGCCCGTACCGCCGAGCCCCACGGCGACGCCCTTTGCCGGCACGCCGACTGCGACCCCGTTCGGCGGCATTCCGACGCCGACTCCGGGCTGAGAGGTCCTTCCTCGAGCGGTGAAGGGGGCAAGGGGGAAACACGACCGTGTTTCCCCCTTCGCTCGCAGCTGCTAGCGCGCCTTACTCTGGCGCGTGCGAAGCACGCGGCGCGCTAGCGTGATCTCCCCGACGATCGCGCGCGCGGCCGCCGCGGGGTCTTTCGCGCCGGTGATCGGGCGCCCGACGACGAGAAGGTCCGCACCCGCGCGGACCGATTCCGAAGGCGTGGCGATACGGCGTTGATCGCCCGGAGCCGTGGCCTGGGGCCTCACGCCGGGCACGACGAGGAAGAAGTCCTCCCCACACGCCGCGCGGATCTCTCCGACCTCCTCGGCCGAGCAGACGACGCCGTCCAGGCCCGATTCTCTCGCGAGCGTCGCGAGTCGAAGCGCGGACGCGCGCGGTGAGCCTTCGAGACCGACGGCCCTGACCGCTGCCGCGTCGAGAGACGTGAGGATCGTCACGGCGACCAGCTTCGGCACCGGGAAGGCCCCTTTCGCGGCGGCATCGCGGGCCCCCTCGCCGAAGGCCTTCATCATCTCCGTCCCGCCGAGGGCATGGCAGTTCACGAGGGAGGCGCCTGTCCTCGCGGCGGCGGCGGCCGCCCGGGACACGGTGTTCGGGATGTCGTGGAGCTTGAGGTCGAGGAAGACCGGAGCGCCGAGAGCGACGACCTCCCGAACGATCCGGGGTCCTTCCGAGACGAAAGCCTGAAGGCCCAGCTTCAGGAAGCCGACCTCGGGAGCGAGCTTCTTCGCGACCGCGAGGATCTCGTCGCGGGCGTCCAGGTCCAGCGCGACGGCGAGAGACGCCCGGGCGTCGGGCATCCGGGTCGTCATGCGAACGCGTGGTCCTGGCGCGGGCGCGTCCGGAGCGTGCCGACGAGGTCGGACACGCGCGCGACGCGGTGCCGTTCGCACCAGAGCGCGAGCTCCCCGACGAGCCGGCCCGCGAGCGAGGGGTCGCGGAAGTTCGCGGTTCCGATCTGGACCGCATTCGCGCCCGCCACGAGGAACTCGACGACGTTCTCGACCGTCTCGATCCCGCCCATCCCGAAAATCGGGATCTTGGGAAGGGCCGTTCTGACCTCCCACACCATGCGCAACGCGATCGGCCGGATCGCCGGGCCCGAGAGACCGCCAGTCGTGAACCCGATCTTCGGCTCGCGGCGTTCCAGGTCGATCGCGAGCCCGACGACGGTATTGATGAGGGAAAGCGCATCGGCCCCCGCATCCACGGCCGCCCGGGCGGACGCGACGATGTCGGTCACGTTCGGCGAGAGCTTCACGACGAGCGGATGGCGCGTCGCGGAACGGACCCTCTTCACGAGGGCGGCGAGCGCCTCGGGATTGTTCCCGAAGATCATGCCGCCCCGCACGACGTTCGGACATGAGACATTCACCTCGATCGCCGCCACGCGCCGCTCGTTGCCGATGCGCTCCACGACCGCGACGTAGTCCTCCTCGGTGTCGCCCCACACGTTCGCGATCACGGTCGCGCCGAGGCGTGCGAGCTCGGGGAGCTTTTCGGTGAGAAACGCGTCGATCCCCACGTTCTGCAGCCCGATCGCGTTCAGCATTCCGGCATCCGTCTCGCAGATCCTCGGGGGCGGGTTGCCGAGGCATTCCCTCCGCGAGAGCCCCTTCACGGAAATCGCGCCGAGCGACGCGAGGTCGAGATAGTCGGTGAACTCGAGGCCGTAGCCGAACGTGCCGGACGCCGTCGCGATCGGATTCTTGAGGCGCAGCCGGCCGAAGGCCGTGGAGAGATCGACGGTCATGGGTTCACAGTCGCGTCCAATCGATCGCGGTGGGAGGTACGCAGGGGCCTTCCTTGCAGATCGTCGCGAAGCGGCCATCCGCCATCGGGACCACGCAGCCCAGGCAGACGCCGAAACCGCAGGCCATCTCGGATTCCATCGCGAACGAAGCCTCGAGGTTGGTCTCGTCGAGAAGCCGCGCGAGGGCGCGGAACATGGGCACGGGGCCGCAGGCATAGACGCGGCGATAACGCGCGCCCCCCTGGAGTGCGTGGTGGAGCAGCTCGGTCACACGCCCCTTCCGTCCGAGCGACCCGTCGTCCGTGGCGTAGCGGCAGCGGTGAGGCCCCAGGAAACGCTCGAAGTCGCCGCGTTTCAGGACGTCGTTTTCGTTCCGGCCGCCGTAGAAGAGATCCGCCCCGATACCCTGCGCCGCGAGTGTCCGCGCGAGAAGCACGAGGGGGGCGAGACCGATCCCGCCGGCGACGAGCGCGACGCGGTCCGCGGGCTGAAGGTCGTCGATCGGGAAAGGCACCCCCAGGGGACCGAGGACGGGAAGCGGCGTCCCTTCGGCGAAACGCGCGAGCGCGGCCGTTCCGACTCCCGCGATCTTGACGACGAACTCCATCGCGGGCACGCCCGCGAGCTTCGTGACGTCGGCGATGGAGAACGCGCGCCGGAGGTACGGGCGCAGGCCCTCGCCGGCCTGGATCATGGCGAAATGACCCGGTTGCGTCCGCGCGCCGATCGAGCCGGCCGAGAGGAACAGGGAATAGTGCTGGTCGTCGTAGTGGATCGTCTTGAGGACGCGGAGCGATTCGTTGACGGGCATCAGGAAGGAGGCGAGACTCGCCGGGCGCGGATTATGAGCGAGGGACGACCGGTGTACCACCTCCCTCTCGCGGGTGCGCTCGCGGGCCTCGCAGCGGGCGATCTCCTGCTGGGCCTCAATCCGGAGCTTTCGGACGCTCTCTCGGCGGCGCGACTCCTTCTCGTCGCCGCCTCGAGCGGGGCCTGTCTCGCCTTGCCGGTCCTTCTCCTGCCGCGCGCGCGGCGTTCCTCTCGCGCCGGCGCGGCCTGGAGCGCGGGCGCCCTCGCGGTGTTCGGCGTCTTCGTCGAGTTCCAAAGGCAGGCGCTCCACGACTTCGTGCCCGCGGGAGGTCGGCGCGTCCTCGTCGCGACGGCGGTGGCGGCCTTCCTCTCCGCCGGCGCTCTCGCCGCGGGCGCCAGGAGCGGCGGGGGGACCGCACGAACCCTTTCGATCCCGATCGTCCTCTTCCTCCTGCCGCCCCTCGCGCTCCGGCATGCCCCGGAACGGCGGTCCGAGGTCACGCCCCCGGACACGCTGCGCGTCCCGCGGCGGAATCTTCTCGTCGTCGGGCTCGAGGGCGCCTCCTGGGGTCTCCTCACGACCTACGCCTCCGAGGGTGCCATGCCGGTCGTCGCGCGGCTCCTGCGCGAAGGCGCCGCAGGGCCGCTCGCGGCGCTCGCTCCGTACGATCGTGCCGCGCTCTGGACGACGGCGGCGACCGGCAAGAAGCCGCTGAAGCATGGTGTCGTCTCCTCGCGACGCTGGAGGACTCCCGCGGGCTCCCTTCGGCTCCTGCCCGTTCTGCCCGGATCTCCGGTTCCCGGAGGCGAACGGTCGGGCATCGATGCTTCGGCCGGCCGCCGCAGCCTGACGTTCTGGGAGATCCTCGCGTCTCGTGGTCACGAGGCGGCCGTTCTCGACTGGCCTGCGTCGTCTCCGGCGCGCGAGGGCCTCGTCCTGTGGGCGA
Organism: Thermoanaerobaculia bacterium; assembly: GCA_963719225.1. GTDB lineage: Bacteria > Acidobacteriota > Thermoanaerobaculia > UBA5066 > UBA5066 > Fen-183. The sequence goes on from CAVRAY010000002.1 coordinate 366,715, forward strand.
GCGACGCCTTTTTCGACGGCGACGCAAGCGCCGCTGCCGCGCGTCCTCCGAAAGCCGCCCAGCGGGCCCGACTTTTCCGCGTGGCGCCCAGCGGGCTCGATCGACCGCTCGCTCGGTCGCTCGTGCCGCGGGGCGTCGAGGGAGACGAGGCCCGGCTCGATCCGCTGCGCGGGGCGGCGCGCGACCTGTCGGTGGCCGGGGCCGCTCTCGCCGCGCTGCCGCAGGGCCCGCTCAACGTTTCGGCGCTCGTCCTTTCCGGTCTCGCCGAGGCGGGGGCGCTCTCGGGCGCCGCGGAGAACGCCCGCTACTGGGGATTCTCCTTTCCGGAAAAGGAAGCCGAAGCCAGAGCCGCGGCGCTGCGCGCCTATTACCGTTTTCTCGACGACCTTCTCGGGGAGATTCTCGAGCGCGAAGGGAAGGAGCGCACCATCTGCCTCTTCGCTCCCGTGGGATGGGGGCCGCCGCCCACGCTCGAGGCGATCTCGCTCTTCCTGCGCGGGCAGCGGCCCGCGGCGAGCCCCGACGCCGCGCGGGACGGCTTCGTCCTTTTCGCGGGAGCCGGCGTCCGGTCGGGCGTGCGTCTCACGTCCGCGACCGTCCTCGATCTCGCGCCGACTCTGCTCGTCCTCGCCGGGGAGCCCCTCGCCCGCGACATGGACGGGCGCGTCCTCGCCGAGGTCTTCGACGAGCGTTTCACGGAGTCGGAGAGCGTTCCGATCGTGGCGACGTTCGAGGAGTCGGGGCCGCAGTGAACGACGCGGAAAAAAGAACGCGCGCCGTCATCCTCATCGTTCTCGCCGCCCTCGGCGTCTTCCTGCGCGTCGTCAAGGCGGGGGACTGGCCCCGAGGGCCATGGATCGACGAGCTCTACTTCGTGCGCGCCGCGCGCCTTGCGGTCGTCGCGGATTCTTGGTCCCTCTTCGGCACGACGCCGATGCAGCCTACGGACTTTCTCTTCTCGAACGGCTGGCGGTACTACCCGACCAACCTCTTTCTGCTTCCCCTCGCGGCCGCCGACCGGCTTGCCGGCGGGGGCATGGCCTCCGTCCGCCTCATCGCGCTCGGTTCCGGCGTCCTCTTGTTCCTCGCGTCACTCGCGCTCGCGAGAGAGGCCGCGAGCGAGAGGCCGCGCGCGTTCCTGCCGGCGGCCGTCCTCCTCGCGACGTCGCTCTGGATGCTGACGCAGGCGAGGTGGGCGAGCGACGTCGTCCTCACGTCGGCGGTCGTGACGGCGGCGGGGGCGGCAGGTCTGAGAGCGTGGAGGCGCTCCTCTCCGGCGTGGGCGATCACGTCGGGAGCCCTGTTCGGCCTCGGGGCGGCGGGCTATCCTTCGGCGCGACTCTCCCTCGTGCTGCCGGCGGCTCTCTTGGTCGTCGCCTGGGTCAAGGGCCATCGCGTCGTCCGCCGCCTGGCGCTCGTCGCACTTCTCGCGGAAATCGCCATCATCGCGCCCCTGGCAGTCACGTACGCGCGGCACCCTGAGCGCTTGACGGCGCACGTGAGGGATCTCTCGATCCTTTCCCGTCCCCCGGGGGAAGCGCAGCGGGCGTTTTTCGCGAACGTGCGCGACTACGCGGCGCTCTTCTTCGTGCGCGGGGACGTCCTTCCCCGACACGGCGATCCCGACCGGCCGGTCGTCCTCGCGGGCGTGGGCGCTCTCCTCGTCCTCGGGGCCGCGGCCGGCGTGTCACGTCACGGCGTCGAGCGGCTCTGCCTCCTCCCGATCGCGGTCTTTCTCGCGGGCGGTCTCCTCGCGCGCGACACGGAAAGCGCGAACGCGAGCCGGATCTCGCTCGCGTCTCCCTTCGTCCTCACGCTCGCGGCGCTCGGAGCCGCCGCTCTCGTGGAGACGCTCCCGCCGCGCGACCGGCGGGCGGGGACGGCAGCCGTTCTGGGCCTCGTCGGCGTGACGGCCCTGCTCGACGTGACGGGTTTCGTCCGCTGGGTCACGGGGGCGCATGTCGAGAACAGCTTCGGCGTCTCGGAGCGGCGCCTCGCCGAGGCGATCGAAATCGAACGGCACCGCTCTCCAGCCGAGGTCCTCGTACACCCGGTCCGTGCCGCGCGGAACGTGTACTTCGTCGACGTTCTTCTCGGCCGCCCGGGCGACGGCGGGAGCCATGCCGTTGGGATTGGAACGGCGGGCATCGAGACGGCCTGGACCCGCGTCCCTCAAGCGGACGTTCTCTTCGCGGCGGACGGAGCTCCCGAGGTCCGAGGGACGATGGCGAGCCTGGGAGCAACGCTCGTCGCCCACGCGAGTCCCGGGGAAGGCGGGTTGCCGTGGGTGCTCTATCGGATTCCACGCGAGGCCGCTCTGCGCGCGGCCGAGCGGGCTCTCCGCGACGCGGTCCCGATGCCCGCCGCGGGAGGAAACTTTTTCGCTCCCGAAGACGGCCTCTACGTGCTCGCGACACAAGGCGGAATGCAGGTTGCGCTCGACGGGCGCGTGCTTCTCCATGGGAACGCCGGGGGACACGTCGTTCTGCGTCTCGCGAAGGGATGGCATCTTCTCGTCGCCGACCGGCGGCGACCCGCGGCGGGCCTCCGTGTCGTGGCGCCGAGCGGGTTCGCACTGCCGATGGAAGAGCTGGATCCGCCGTAAGGAATCAGACCGCCAGGGCCAGGGCGAGCGCCTCGTGGAACGCGGCGGGCGTCTCGAGCGGCCCATCATGTCCCGCGCCCGGGAGGACGACGAGTCGCGGCTCCCGCATCCGCGCGGCGGCCGCGCGGGCGATCCCGAGCGGAAAAAGCGTCTCCCTCTCTCCCCAGATCAGAGTCGTTCCTGCCGGCAGCTCACCGAGGTGCTCGTAGAGGCCGTCGGCCTCGCTCAGTCTCGCGACCGTGGCGGCTGCGGCTCCGCCGCCGTAGTTTCGGCCGAAAGCATCGAGAACGAAGCCCAGAGAGGGTGCGGGCTTCCGGAAGAAGAGGAGATCGAAGATGCGGCGGGCCCCCGCGCGGTCCAGGGGCAGGACGCGTGCGCGCTCGGCGTCGACGTCGGAGGGAATCGAGAGACCACCCGCGTCCACGAGGACGAGGTGGCCCGTCTTCCGAGGAAATTTCAGCGCGTACCACCCCGCCGTCCAGCCGCCGAGGGAGTGACCGACGAGATCGAATTTCTCGAGCGCCAGCGCGCGCGCGAGAGAATCGAGCGCCTCGAGGCGGCCCGCGAGCCCGTAGCCCGCCGCGTCCCGCGGCGGGTCGCTCCGGCCCGATCCCGGCCCGTCCGGCAGAATCACGGTGCGGCCGCGCCGGGCGAGAAAGCGCGCCGCATCCGCCCAGTACGTCGCATCGGCGCCGAGGCCGTGGAGCAAGACGACCGGCCGCTCGGCCGAAAGCGGCCCGAGGACGAACGCCGACAGAGTCGTTCCATCGTCGGCCGCGAACACCTCGCGCCTGGCGCCGGCGAAAGCCAGCCGCGTCTCCTGGATCGAGCGGTAGACGGGCAGCGGATCCACCGCGACGGCCCCGAAGAGAAAACAGAACGAAAATGCTATTGCACCCAGGACGGCAAGGCGAAGCGACCGCCGCGAACTCATCTAAGAAATCTTCTCTTCTCTTCTCTTCTCTTCCTAGTACGCGACGAGGTCGCGGAGCGCCGCGAGGATGTCCGCGCTCTGCGGGAGCGTGGCGTCCTCGAGCTGCGGCGCGTAACCGCAGAACACGTCCTTTGCGGCGACGCGGCGCACGGGGGCGTCGAGCCAGGCGAAGAGCTCGTCGGCGGCGCGCGCGGCGATCTCGGCGCCGAAGCCGTGCGTCTGCCAGTCCTCGTGCACGACGAGGAGCCGGTTCGTCCGCTTCACGCTTTCCGCGATGGCCGCGAAGTCGTAGGGCGCGAGGGAGCGCAAGTCGAGGATCTCCGCCTCCTTGCCGTCCTCCTCCGAGAGCCGGGCCGCCGCGACCGCGCTCCGGAAGACCGTGGCGCCGTACGTGACGACCGTGACGTCCGACCCGGGCCTCACGGTCTTCGCCTTGCCGAACGGGATCATGAAATCCGGACCCGGATAGCGTCCCTTGTTGTGCGTCTGGCGATAGAGGTGCTTGTGCTCGAGGAAGAGCACGGGATCGTCGCAGCGGATCGCGGTCCTCAGGAGGCCGTTCGCGTCGAGGGCGTTCGACGGCATCACGACGCGGAGGCCCGGGATGTGCGTGAAGGTCACTTCTCCCGACTGCGAGTGGTATGGCCCGCCGCCGGTGAGGTATCCGCCGATCGCCACCCGGATGACGACACCGGCGCGGAACGCTCCGCCCGAGCGCCAGCGGGTCGTGGCGAGCTCGTCGCGGATCTCGAGCATCGCGGGCCAGATGTAGTCGAAGAACTGGATCTCGACGACGGGCTTCAGCCCGCGGGCGGCCCATCCGATCGCGCGTCCGACGATGCCCGCCTCGGCGAGCGGGGAATTGAAGACACGCGCCGCCCCGAATTCCTTCTGGAGGCCGGCCGTCACCTTGAAGACGCCGCCCTTGCCCTTGCACTCGTCGAGGACGTCGGCGCGGGTCGCGTCGGCCACGTCCTCGCCCCACATCGCGATGCGTCGGTCGCGCGCCATCTCGTCGCGAAGGGCGGCATTGACGAGGTCCACCATCGTCGTCGGCTCTCCCGTGAAGGCGGGCGCGTCTTCCGTGTCGAAGGCTTTGGATGTCGGGTCCACGTCGGGCGAATAGATGTTGGCGTAAACCGCGTCCGCCGCGGGCTGGGCCCGCCCGGCGGCCTCGTCCGCCGCGGCGTTCACCTCGGCGGCAACGTCCTCGCGCAGCTTCGCGAGGTCCTCGGCCGTGGCGAGCCCCGCCTGCTCCAGAAAGGCCGCGAAGAGCTCCAGCGGGTCGCGTTCGTGGTCCTTCTTTCGCTCGGCCTCGGGACGATAGAGCTTCTCGTCGTCGGAGAGGGAATGCGAGTAGGGGCGGATGACGTGCGCATGGACGAGAGACGGCCCCTTCCGATCGCGCGCGTACGCGAACGCGTAACGCATGGCGTCGTAGGAGGCCAGAAAATCGCACCCGTCCGTCTCGGCGACGAAGAGGCCCGGATACGACCGCACGAGCTTCGAGATGGAGCCGCCGGGCGTCTGCACCTCGACCGGCACCGAGATCGCGTAGCCGTTGTCCTCCACGACGAAGACGACGGGGAGCTTCAGGGTGCATGCCGAGTTCAGCGCCTCCCAGAACTCGCCTTCCGAGGTGGAGCCCTCTCCGATCGTGATGACGACGACTTCGTCCGAAGCCGCGTGCGCGATCGCGCCGGCGAGGGTTGTGGCCTCCTCGCGCTGGAGATATCGGCCGGCCTCCGCCGCGCCGACCCCCGGCAGGCATTCGGTGCTCGTGGGCGACGAGGTCGTGAAGATACGCAACGGGGCCGCGCCCCAGTGAGAAGGCATCTGCCGCCCCGCGGAGGCCGGGTCGTCCGCCGCGCCGAACGCCTGCAGGAACATGTCCCGAGGCGTCACGCCCAGGCCGAGGCAGAGCGCGCGGTCGCGGTAGTACGGGAAGAGCCAGTCCGAGCCTTTCCGCATGTGAAGCGCGATCGCCGTCTGGATCGCTTCGTGCCCGGCGCCGCTGATCTGGAAGAAGATCCTGTTCTGGCGCTTGAGCTGGATCTCCTTGTCGTCGATCCGGCGGGAGGTGACCATGTTCCGGTACACCCGGATGAGTTCGTCGCGCGAAAGCCCCTCGTAGGAGTCCGCTTTCGGCGGCGCGATTTCCGTCGCCATCGAGAGGAGATTACCGGAAAAAGCCGCGCCCGAGACGCCGCGCTATGCCGCGGGGTGCGCTTCGGGCTCGGGGGCGTCCGGGGTCCCGGAGGGGGCAGGCACGTGCCAGTCCGAGTGCGGCGCGCGGTTCTCGATGATCCAGCCCTTGAGGAGATCGCGATACGTGCGCGCCGGAATGCCTTCCTCCCTGAAAAAAGGCTCGAGCGCGTCGCTCAGGCCGGGCAGGCGGTAGAAGGGCACCGCGGGGAAGTAATGGTGCTCGAGGTGCAGGTGCGACCAGAGATAGACGAACTCCCAGAACGGCGAGCGCGCCATCCGGGTACCCCATTTCGCGGGCTCCTGGGGCACGATGTCGTAGTGCTGCCCGAGCCGGTTGAGCGCGAACGCGGGCGGGAAGACGAAGAACACCGGCACGGCATAGAGCCACAGGAGGCGCGAGGGCCCGCCGAAAAAGCCGATCGCCGAGGCGGCCAGGAGGTGCAGGCCGACGGCCGCGAGGCGCTCGCCGCGAATCCGCCGCCGGAGCGTTTCGGGATACGTGGCGGTCTCCTTTCCGGCGGCCCTGAAATAGATCGGGAAGAGCGCCGGGGTCGCGTAGAGAATCTTGAGCCACCGCGCGTTTTTCTTCGGCGAGAGGTGTGCGCGCTTCGGGTCCTCCGTCGTCGAGCCGAGCTCGGCGTGGTGGTCGAGGTGCCAGCGCGTGAACTGCGCGGGGGAGATGCCGGAGGGAAGGGCATAGGCGAGGCCGAGGAGGCGATAGGCGCGCGGCCGGTCGCCGTCGAAGACGGCCTTGTGGACGACCTCGTGAAGGAGGACGGTTCCGTCGAAGATGACGAAGCCGAGGACGAGCGCGCACGGCACGCGCACGAAGAGGCTCTCGAAGTGCCAGGAGAGCGCGAACGCGGCGGCGAAGAAGGCGAGCTGGCGGAAGGCGACCGCGAAGTGCCGCGCGGGGCTCTTCTGATGGAGCGTCTTCAGGACGTCGTGAGACACGGCGGCCGTGAGCCGTTTCCGAAGGTCCCCGATCGCGTGGTGGAAGTACCCGGACTTCATCCCGGGAAGAGATTACGCCGGATTCACCCGCCGGTTGCAGCAGTGTGTATTGGTGTGTATGCTCGGCCCTCGTGGACAGCCGCGTCGTCATCAGGAAGATCGAGGCGGCCGGTTGGAAGCATGTGAGGACGAGCGGGAGTCACTGGCATTTCAAACAGCCTTCCCGGCCCGGCATCGTGACCGTGCCGCATCCAAAAAGGGATCTACCGAAAGGCACGCTCAGGAGCATCGGGAAACAGAGCGGCGTCGATCTGAGCTGAGAGGCGAACATGGCAGCGTATGTGGCACTCATCCGTAAGGAGCCGCGCAGCGACTACGGCGTGGACTTTCCCGACTTTCCCGGATGCGTCAGCGCCGGTCGGACGCTCGACGAGGCCGTCGCGATGGCGCACGAGGCTCTCGCGGGGCACGTGGCCATGATGGTCGAGGAGGGCGAAAAGCTCCCGGCGCCGTCCCGCCTCGAGACGATCCTGAGAGATCCGCACAACAAGGGCGCGGTGCCGTTCCTCGTCTCCGTCCCCAACGGTGCGTCGAAGGCCGTTCGCGTGAACGTCACGATCCCGGGAGCCATTCTGGAGGCGATCGATGCGCGGGCCGAGGCACTCGGCGAAACGCGCTCAGGGCTCTTGACTCACGCAGCGATGTCTTTACTCAGGACGGCCGGCCCGAGGGCCAACGAGCGGACGGTCGACGTGGAGACCGCACTGAAAGCATCTCTCGAAGCTCGCGGGGGGCGGCGAAAGGAACGAAAGCTCCGGCGCGCTTCGTAGGCCATCCCCGACACTTATTTCTCTTCGTTCCGAGCTTCAGGGCGCAGAGAGAGACGTGGGAGGCGCCTCCGCGGGCGGAGCGTCGGCGTCGCCCCCGACCTCCTCCGCGACGAGATACAGAGGCCGACCCTTCACCTCGTCGTAGATCCGGCCGAGGTACTCCCCGAGGACGCCGATGACCGTGAGCTGGACTCCGCCGAGGAGGAGGACGAAGACCATGAGCGTCGTCCATCCAGGCACGTTGATCTTGAGGATCCAGAGCGCGAGGACGACGAGGATGTAGAGGAACGCGAACGCCGACACGAGGAACCCGAGCCACGTCGCGAGCTGGAGCGGCACGTGGCTGAAGGACGTGAGCCCGTCGAGCGCGAAGCGCAGCATCTTGCGCAGCGGGAACTTCGTCTCACCGCGCGTGCGCGCGGGCCGCACGTACGGAACGCCCACCTGGCGGAAGCCGACCCACGCCGTCATGCCGCGGATGAAGCGGTGCCGCTCGCGCAGGCGCCGGAACGCCGCGACGGCGCGCGGCCCCATGAGCCGGAAATCCCCGACGTCCACCGGGATCTCCACGTTCGTCCAGCGCTCGAGGAGCCGGTAGAAGAGGTGGGCCGTCCAGAGCTTGAACGCGCTCTCGCCCTCACGCTTCGTCCGCTGCGCGTACACGACCTCGTAGCCTTCGTCGATCTTCAGCAGCATCTCGGAGAGGAGCTCCGGCGGGTCCTGGAGGTCCGCATCCATGACGGCCACGATCCGGCCGCGGGCCGCGTCGACGCCCGCGGTGAGCGCCATCTGGTGGCCGAAGTTGCGCGAGAAGCGCAAGGCGCGGAGGCGCGGGTCCCTCCGGGCGAACGCCGCCATCTTCTCGAAAGACGCGTCCACGCTGCCGTCGTCCACGTACACGACCTCCCAGGTTCGGCCCGTCGCGTCGAGGGCGCGCGTGAGGCGTTCGTTCAGCTCGTCGAGGTTGTCGGCCTCGTTGAAGACGGGCAGTGCGACGGAGATCTCGGGCCTGGTCACGTTGTGCCCCCGGGCGGAGCCGCTGCCGGCACGGGGGCCGGCGGCGGGGAAGGCGGAGGTACCGCCTCGGTCCGGCGGAAGACGGTTACCCATACCGCCCCGATCGGGTTGTTGCCGTCGGCCCGTTCCCAGGTCTCGAGGGTGAAGACGTAGAGAAGGAGCTGGCTGAGGTTCGGCCGGAGCGGCAAGAGGGAGGTGTCGGGAATCCACCAGGCCCGGAACGGCACGCGGTCGCGCTTGTAGGCAGGCCCGAGGACGGCGGCTTGCTTGTCGGCGTCGGTCTCGTCGCACAGGACGATCGGCGGGTGGAGCTCTCCCGTGGGCGCCTGCCAGTTCACGGGCGCGTTGCGCACGTACCAGCTCATCGGCCAGCCCGCCTCGCCCGAGATGATGGCGGCCGGCGTCTCGCCGCGCTTTGCCGACGCGAGGATCTCGTCCACGAGGCCCAGCATCTCGGGACAAGTCTGAACCTGGATCGTGGATTCGGCCTTCCGCGAATTCGGCGTGAGGACGGGGTAGACGAAGGAGAACGTCACCGCACAGAGAAGCGACGCGGCCGCCACGGCCGCGCCGGCGAACCGCCAGCGCGCGCTCTTCTCGGCGAGGAGCGCCCACGCGGCGCCGGCGAGCGGGATGAACGGAAGCACCTGATGGACGATGAGCCAGCCCGCCTTCTCGCCGAGCCAGGCGTACATCACGATCGACGAGAGGCCCCATCCCGCGAGGAACCGCTCGGCCGCCGTGAAGCGCGACCAGCGCGTGGCGATGAGAAACAGCGCCGGCAGGATGATCGCGAACTCGTATTGCACGAGGCGCGGCAGGTAGAACGTCCTCGGGCCGCCGACGCGTTCCATCTTGTGCTGTCCCCACCAGTAGGAGATCGCCTCGAAAACCGGATTGCCCGACTCGGGATGGACGAGGAAGACCGTGTAGAGGACTTCGGACACGCAGAAGAAGAGGAGGAGGGCCCCGAGGAGAGGCACGGCGTGCGCTTCGAGGAAGTCGATGAGGCGGCGCAGCCGGTTGAAGACGTCGGGGCCGCGCTCCGGCTCCATCCAGGCGGCCGCCACGGACGGCACCATGAGCGCGAGGAGGACGTAGAAGTTCTCCTTCGAGGCGAACGCGACGGACGCCCACAGAGCCGCGATCGAGAGGTCGCGGAGGCGTCCCTTCTGCAGATACTGGTCCAGCCACAGGAAGAGGCCCGCCGTCCCGAGGAGGCTCCAGACGTCGTCGCGGCAAAAGCGGGTGTAGTAGAGGAGGTTCGGCGAGAAGGCCGCGAGCGCGCCGGCGGCGAACGCCGTCGCTCGGCCGAAGCGGCTCCTCAGGAGAAGCGCCATCGCCGAGAGGGCGATGCCGGCGAGGGCGGCCGGAAGGCGCCCCGTGAAGTCGGACGTCCCGTCCCACCCCTTCGCGGCCGGGATGCCGAAGAGAACGCCCGCGACGTTTCCGACGACGGAAGCGGCCTTGAACGCGATCGCGACGGCGTAGTACTGGACGGGCCCGTGGTAGACGGGGTCGTACTTGTACGTCCCGTCCCTGAGGAGGTGGATCGCAGCCCAGGCATGGATGGACTCGTCGTGGTGGTAGGCGTGGCTCCCGAGCTGAACGAGATGGAGGAAGGCCGAGAGCGCGAGGAGCGCGATCCAGGCCTTTTTTTCGAAAGCCGAGAAGGACGTCTCGGAAAGCGACGGAGGCGAGGCGGCGCTCATTTCAAGATCTCGTAAATCGCGGAGTCGCCGCTCGCGAAAACGCGCCGGAAGTTCGCGCGCATCGGGAACGCGTTCGGGCCGAAGTCGCGCTTCTCGAGCGCGCCGATGAAGACGTAGCGGACGTCGTACTCGTGCAGGAGCTTGAAGACCCGTCCGGATTCCTCGGAGGTGTAGATCAGCTTCAGATCGCTCTTGCGGGCCGAGGTTTCGGCGACCGAGCCGGGCCCGCGCCAGAGGCCCTCGTGATTCTCCCATCCGAGGACGGTCGGAAGTCCCGAGGCGGCGCCGATGCGCCCGTAGTCGCTGTACGCGTTGCCGGTCGCTTCTGCGAGCACGGCGCCCTCCACGGCGTGCGCGCGCAGCCAGAGGACGCCCTCGCGGTCTGCCGGAGCTTCCCGGGCCATCCAGCGCAGGCCGTCGAGGCCGTCCAGCGGTCCCCTCCAGGTGGCGCGGGTCACGATCGCCGAGAGCGGATGCGCGAGAGCGGCGGCAAGCGCCGCGAGAACGGCGACGCGGATGAAGACGCGCGCGTGACGTGACGCGAGCGCGAGCGGGAGGAGAAGCGCGCCGCCCAGGGCGAGGAGCGGCCAGGCCCCCATGAAACACTTGAAGACCGTGTTCATGCGCCGCAAGGACTCCCCGTAGGAATCGGAGACGAGGACGACGTCGGGCACGGCCGCGAGGACCGCGCCCGCCGCCGCCAGGAGGAGGCCGGCCCTCAGCGCTCCGGCGGGCCGCTCCGCTTCCGCCGGCGCCCTCTCACGAAGGAGGAGCCAGGCGACACCGGCCGCGAACCCGGCCGCCAGCGACAGGACGGGCTTCTTCGTGAAGACGACGAGCGCGAGAGCGAGCGCGGGAAACGCGCACGCCGCGACGAGCGCCCGGTCGGCGCGCGTCTGGCTTCGCACGAGAGCGATCCCCAGAGCGAGCGCCGGAATCACGGCGAGGCCGCCGAAGTGGAGAAAGGCGTCGGCGGCTCCCGTTCCCTCCTTCCACCACGAAAGGCCGCCGAAGGCGGGACGCGGGGAGAGCGCGAACGGCAGGAGGAAGAGTCCCGCGGGAATGAGCGTGGCGAGACTCCGGATCAATGCGGGCTTGAAATCGCGCTCGGCGAGGTTTCCGGCGCCCAGGATGAGGAGGCAGGCGGGAAGGTCCCAGGGGTTCGCCGAGACGACGGCCGCGAGGAGGAGGCCGTCGAGCACCGTTCCCGAGACGCGCGCGATCCGGCCCGATAGGCCGAGGAGCGCCACGAGAAACGGGAACGTGACGGCGTGGGGATGGAGGTCCCCGAGCCGGAACGTGAAGAGCGGCCACTCGGTGATCGTGCGGGGGTTGACGGAGTCCCAGTCGACGCGCCGCGAAGATATCCACCAATCGAGCTCGGCGAAAGGCTTTCCCGAAAGGACCTGCCGGGCCCCGTCGAAGGTCCCGCCGAGCACCATGAGCAGACCGCCGAAGGCCGCGAGGAGGGTGCCCCCGCGCCGCGCGCGGATCGCGCCAAAAGCCGCGAGCGCCGCGAGGGCCGGCAGGAGCGCGGCGACGACGTTGTAGGCGTACTCCGACGGCACGCGGGCCACGCGCGCGGGGAGCGCGAAGAGGTACGTCCCGAAGTGATAGTAGGGAAAACGCTGACCGGAGAGCCATGGGTCGGCGAAGGGCAGCCGCGGAGTCCTCATGAGGCCCGACAGGACAGCGAAGTCCATGGGCTTCTCGGTCTGGCGGATCTCGGCGATCGGCGAGCGGATCCACATGAAGAAGAGGAAGACTCCGAAAAAAAGAGCGAGGGGTACGAGGCGCGCCCAGCTCCGTGGCACGACGCCGGGAAGGTCGGCGAGGCCCCAGAGAAGGCCGCCGATGAGGGCCAAAAGCGCGAGCGGGAGCGCCAGCCGGGCGATCGGGACGTAGAAGAACGACGCCAGCAGCCAGCCGGGCGTGGCCGCGAGAACGAGACCTACGGGAAGTGCGAAGGAGAGGGCGGCATCCGCGCGGGAATCCGGGTCGGCCTCGTCACCGCGGAAGAGACGGGCGAGCACGGCGGCGCCCGACGCACCCGCCAGGAGGAGGACGAAGGCGAAGAGAAGCGCCGTCGGCACCGTCACGGAACGGTTTCAAGGTAGCACAACGCCCGTCCGCGCCCCGGCTTACACTGGACTCGATGGTGGCCGATTCGCCCCGGGTGGCCGTGATCGGCGGCGGCCTCGCCGGCCTCGTCGCGGCGGATCGCCTGCTCGGGGCCGGCGTGGCCGTCACGGTCTTCGAGAAATATCCCGAGGCCGGCGGCCTCGTGGGCATCGTGACCGTGGGCGGAACGCCTCTCGAAAGGTACTACCACCACCTCTTCACGAGCGACGTCGACTACGTCTCGTTCGCAAAGGAGTTCGGCCTCGACCAGGATCTCCTCTGGCTGAAATCGCGCATGGGCTTCCTCTCGGGAGGGAAGCTCTACGACTTCGGGACGCCGGCGTCGCTCCTGAAGTTCAGGCCGCTCGGAGTGGTCGGAAGGCTCCAGTTCGTCCTCTCGACGCTGAAGCTTCGTCAGAGCTCCGACTGGAAGCGGCTCGAGGGCGAGACGGCGATGGGCTGGATGCGGAAGAACGGCTATGGCCGCGCGCTCGACGTCGTGTGGGGACCGCTCCTCCGCCAGAAGTACGGCCGCCGCGCGGAGGACGTCGGGCTGGTGTGGCTCTGGGGAAAGATCTTCCTGCGCACGCGCTCGCGCGACGAGAGTGGTCTCGGCGAGCGCCTCGGCTATCTGAAGGGCTCCTTCGGACGCGGCGTCGCGGCCGTCCTCCAGCGCGTGAGGGAGCGCGGCGGCGACGTGCGCACGTCGCGTCCGGTCCGGATCGTGAAGCGCTCGGCCGGGGGCTTCGACGTGACGTTCGCGGGCGGCACGGAGTCGTTCGACCTCGTCCTTTCGACCGTCGCGATCCCCGAGCTCCTGAGGCTCGCGCCGGAGCTGCCCGAGGAGACCCGCAAGCGGTGGAACGCGATCTCGTACTGCCACGCCCTGTGCCCGATCCTCGAGCTCGACCGTTCCCTCTCGCCTTACTACTGGCTCAACGTGGGGGACGAGGCAATGCCGTTCGGCGGCGTCATCGAGCACACGAACTTCCTGTCACCTTCGGACTACGGCGGACGGCACGTCGTGTACCTCTCCAACTACGTCCTGCCGGACGACCCGAAGTGGAAGAAGCGCGACGAGGAGCTGTGGGCCGAATACCTCCCCGCGCTGAGGGTCGTGAATCCCGCGTTCGACGAGAGCTGGATCCTCGCGAAGCAGATCGGGCGCGCCGAATACGCGCAGCCCATCATCGTGCCGAATTACTCGAAGCTCCTTCCGCCGCTCGAGACGCCCATCCCCGGCCTCTGGTCCGCGTGCATGGCGCAGACCTACCCGGAGGACCGCGGCCAGAATTACGCGATCCGCATCGGGCGCGAGGCGGCGGATGCGATCCTGAAGACGTTCCGCTGAGCTTCACTCCTCGGTGAGGAGAGGAAGCTGCGGATCGGGAGGCGCCGCGGCGAGCACCTCGTCGGCCGTCATGAGGCCGTGGACGCCGACGCCGAGAAGCCGCACGGGGCGCGCCGCGGCCTCGGTGCGGTCCAGCAGGGCGGCGGCCCGCGCCGCGAGCTCGTCGGCGTCGCGCGTCGGCCGGCGCGTCTCGCTCCTCGTGACGGTCGTGAAGTCCCCGTAGCGCACCTTGAGGACGACCGTCCGCGCATAGAGGCCCCGCTTCGCGAGCCACACGGCGTCGTGGCGCGCCATGGCCTCGACTTCCTCCTTCATCACCTCGATTTCCGTGAGGTCCTCGGCGTACGTGTCTTCCGTGCTGCAGGACTTCGCCTTCTGGTCGGGCACGACACGGCGGTCGTCGTCTCCGTACGCGAGGCGGACGAGGGAGTCCGCCCAGCTTCCCACGGCGCGTTTGAGCGCATCCACGGGCACGCGCCTGACGTCGACGAGTCGCGCGCAACCGAGCGCGAGGAGCTTTTCCGCCGTCTTCGGCCCGACTCCCCAGAGCGCCTCGACCGGCAGCTTTTCGAGGAAGCGCTCGACGCGCTCCGGCGCGATCACCGTGAGCCCGTCGGGCTTCTTCCAGCCGGAGGCGATCTTCGCGAGGAACTTGTTCGGCGCGACGCCGGCCGAAACGGTGAGAGACGTCGCGTCGTAGACGCTCGCCTTGAGGCGCCGCGCCACGTTCACGCCGAGCGGCTCGTCCCAGGCGTTCTCGGTCACGTCGAGGTACGCCTCGTCGAGAGAGAGCGGCTCGACGAGCGGCGTGACGGCCCGGTAGAGGTCGAAGATCTGCCGCGAGACGGCGGAGTAGCGCCGGAAGTCGGGACGCACGATGGCGAGCGCCGGGCAGAGGCGGACGGCCCGCGCCATCGGCATGGCCGAGCGGACGCCGAACGTGCGGGCTTCGTAGCTCGCGGCGGCGACGACCCCGCGCCCTTTCGGGTCGCCGCCCACGGCGACCGGCCTGCCGCGCAGGGAAGGATCGTCGCGCTGCTCGACGGACGCGTAGAACGCGTCCATGTCGAGGTGGAGGATGCGGCGCGCAGGCGAAGGCACGTGTTACCGCGAGGAGACGAGCTCCCCGGCCGGCACGTCGCGCGCAATCGCCTCCTTCGAACCGTCCGGCTTCCGGAAGAGACCGGACACGAGATCGGTCTCGAGCCAGGCGTACCTTCCGTCCAGGAGCCGGCGCGCGGCGGCGTATTTCGCGACGTCGTCGTTCGAGGAGATTGCGCCGAAGCGCGCCGCGATCTTCCGGCGGGCGCCCCGGCAGAACAGGTCGGCGAGCTCGGCCGCCGACGCGGCGTCCTTCGCGCCCGCGCGGCGCAGCTGGTGCGCCCGCGAGATCGCCGCGGTCATGGCGAAGAGCTCGGCCCCGACGTCGACCGCGCGGAAGAGGATCGCCTGTCGCTTCTCGAGCTTCGGCCCGTTCGCGGCCATGAGGTGGAAGATCGTGCGGGCGAGCTTCCGCGAAGTCCGGTCGAGGAAGCGGACGTGCGTCGCGAGCGGGCCGTAGGCGCCGAAGCGCGGCCAGCGTCCCCAGCCGAGCCAGCGGGAGGGATACCAGCCCGCGTAAAACGCGGCGATCTTCGGGAGCGCTTTGACCTTCTCGCCCGCCGTCGCTTTCGGATCGGCGAGGGCGCCCGCGACCCGAAGGTGCGTGTCGAGAGCCTCCCGCGCGATGAAAAGCCGCATGATCTCGGACGAACCCTCGAAGATGAGGTTGATGCGCGCGTCGCGGAGCATGCGCTCGACCGGGATCGGCGCCTCTCCGCGGTTTCGGAGCGAGTCGGCCGTCTCGTAGCCGCGCCCGCCCCGGATCTGGAGAGTCCGGTCCACGATCGTCCAGCTCTCTTCCGAGTTCCACATCTTCGCGACGGCCGCCTCGAGGCGGAGGTCCCGGTCGTGCGAATCGGCCATGGCCGCGCTCATCTCAGCCACGGCGTCCATCGCGAACGTCGTCGCGGCCATCTCCGCGAGGAGCTGCGCGATCGCGTCGTGCCGCCCGATCGGCTGGCCCCACTGCACGCGCTCTCCGGCCCATGCGCGCGAGAATTCGAGACATCGCTTGGCCATGCCGACGGAGGAGGCGGGAATCGTGAGACGGCCCGTGTTGAGCGTCACGAGCGCGAGCTTCAGGCCGCGTCCCTCTCTCCAGAGGATGTTCTCCTTCGGCACCTTCACGTTCGTGAAACGCACGACGCCGTTCTCGATGGCCTTGAGGCCCATGAAGTGGCAGCGCGTCACGACCTTGACGCCCGGGAAGTCCTTCTCGACGACGAAGGCCGAGATCTTCTTCGTGTCCGGGTGGCGCGCCATCACGACGAAGAGCTCGGCGATCGTGCCGTTCGTCGTCCAGAGCTTGTCGCCGTTCAGAATGTAATCGCCCTCGGGGGTGCGCGTCGCCGTCGTCGAGAGGTTCGCCGGGTCCGAGCCCACCTGCGGCTCCGTGAGCGCGAACGCCGAGACCGCGCCCTTCGCGAGGCGCGGCAGCCACTTTCTCTTCTGCTCCTCGGTTCCGAAGAGCCGGAGCGGCTGCGGGACGCCGATGGACTGGTGCGCCGACAGGAGCGCGATCAGGTTGCCATCCACGCTCGAGACGAGCTTGATGATCGTCCCGTACTCGTGCTGTGAGAAGCCGAGGCCGCCGTATTCCGTCTCGATCTTCATCCCGAACGCGCCGAGCGCGGCCAGGCCGTCGAGAACGCTCTGCGGGATCTTGCCGTCGCGATCGATCGCGTCGCCGTCGACCTCGTCGCGGAGGAACCGTTCCATCCTCTCGTAGAAGACCCGGAACTCGGGCCGCTCCTCGCGGGGCGGAAAGTCGGGCACGAGGTCGAGGCGGAGGCTCCCGAGGAAGAGCTCCTTCAGGAAGCCCGGCTTCTCCCACGTGGTCTCACGCGCGTCCTCGGCGACCTGGCGGGCTTCGCGTTCGCTGACGGGCATGGCGGAACTCTACGCCAGGCGTCGCGAGCGGCCGAGGAGCGCCGTGACGAGGATCGCCGCGGCGAGCGCGGGGAGCGTTCCTCCCACGGGCGCGGCGAGGAAATACGCCGCCACGCCGGCGATCCAGCCGCACATGCCCGCGAGGGCGAAACCGCCGTGCCGCGTCGCCGCGCCGGCGGGAACGTAGAGGTCCTGGACCTCCGGCCGCCGCCCCAGCAGGAAGAAATGCGCGAGGAGGACGCCCCCCACCGGGACGAGGAGGGCGCCGAGAAGGAGCATGA
Organism: Thermoanaerobaculia bacterium; assembly: GCA_963719225.1. GTDB lineage: Bacteria > Acidobacteriota > Thermoanaerobaculia > UBA5066 > UBA5066 > Fen-183. The sequence goes on from CAVRAY010000002.1 coordinate 383,719, forward strand.
AATCCGCGTAACCCCTGAGCCAGCCGGGAAGGAGCGACAACGCGGCTCCGATGAGGCCGATCGCCCAGACGGAGGCGCGGTCGCGAGCTCCCGGAAAGAGGCTCTTCCACGCGAGGGCGGACATGTAGATGTTGACGAAGTTCGTCGTGAGCGTCGCGACGGCGAGAAGGAGCGCTCCGACCCCGCTGAGGCCGACGGCCTGGAGCATGGCCCCCGGGTCGGTGGAACCCGCGGCCCGCGCGCACGCGAGCCCGAGCGGCATGAACCAGAGGCTCGTGACGGAGAGGCCGAGAAAGACGGCCCCGGCGGCCGTCCGCGCAGAACGCGTGTAGCGGGTGTAGTCGCCGAACATGAGGAGCCACGAGACCTGATATCCCACGACGACGTCGAACCCGCGCGTGGCCGTCATCGACCCGTCCCCCGCCCGGGACAGGACGCCGTGCGGCAGCTCGAGGCAGCGGAACGTGAGAATCGCGCCGACGACGAGGAGGAGGGGCACGGCGACGCGGTCCGCGTGGCCGACGGCGCGCGGACCTCCCGCGACGATCGCCGTCGCGAGAACGCCCAGACAGAAAGCCCACACCAGCTCCGAACGGGGTCCGCCGAGGACGTGCGAGATTGCAGACGCCGCGATCACGTTGTTGACGGCGATCCACGCGAAGTTCGTGACGTAGAGGATCGAGGAAACGAGCGCGGCGCCGCGAAGGCCGAGCGCGGCCCGGCAGGCGATGACGGACGGAACCCCGAGCCGCGGGCCCAGAGGCGCGAGCGCCGCGACGAGAGCGGAGCCGAGAAGGGTCCCAAACGCGACGAGCAGGAGCGCGTCCCGAAGCGAGAAGGCGGGCACGAGGCTCGCTCCCGTCTGAAGCGTCGTCGCGACGATGTTCGCGCCCGCGAAGATGAGGAAGAGATCCAGCCCGGACTGGGACTTCTCCGAGTCGGGGACGGGACCGAGGTCGGCGGCCTGCACGTCAGGCGGCCCGGATCCCGGGCACCGTCACGACACGCACGCCGTCCGGTGGATTCTCGACCGCCTGAGCGAGAGCCGCCGTCATCTGCGCGCGCGTCACGAGGCCGAGCCTGAGCGCGCCCTCCCGGGTCGCGGGGAGGAGCTCCGCGATCGCATAGAGGGGCAGGAGGAGGTACGGCCAGCGGTGTCCGGGGCCGAGGACGTACCACGGTCGCAGGATCGTCGCGGGAAGGCCCGTCGCGAGGAGAAGCGACTCGCCCTCGGCGCGCGCCTCCCAGTACGCCTTCATCGCGGGAGCGGGGTGCGCGACGCTCAGGTAGACGAAGTGCGCGACGCCCGCGGGGACGGCAGCCGAGAGCGCCGCCTTCAGCGACGCGAGGTCCACGTCGCGGAACTCCTTCGCCTTTTTCGGCGAGGGATGCGCGACGCCGACGAGGTGGACGAACGTCGCTCCTTTCGGCACGCGCGCGCGATACGTCTCCGCGTCGAGGGCGTCGCCCGTCACGGCCTCGGACCCCGTCGGGACTCTCGCTTCCGAGCCGCGCCTGACGAGAGCGAGAACGCGGTGGCCGCGCGCGAGGAGCCGTGGAATCAGGGCCCCTCCCAGGTAGCCGGTCGCGCCGGTCACGAAAACGGTCTTCTCGGTCACGAGACGGGAAATCGTATCGCGGCGGCGTGACGGGGGAGCCGCCCTCCGCACGGAGCCCTCCGTCCCCGCGGCGTCGCCTTCGTCCCGAATCGGTTTCGTCGATCCGGGGCGCTCCCTACCGTGAGGCGGGGGTGTCCGCATGATTCGCGAAAAGCTCGATTCTCTCGGTCGAACGGTGTTGGGTGCGGCGCTGGGTCTCCTCCTCGGCGCGGGGGTGGCCACCGGCCAGGGCCTCCCCTCGGCGACGCTCACGGGGCACGTCACGACGGGCGACACGTCGCTCCCGGGGGTGGCCGTGACGGTGAAATCTCCAGCGCTCCAGGGCAGCCGCTCCACCGTGACGACGTCGAACGGGGACTACGCGTTCAACAGCCTTCCGCCCGGCGACTACACGGTCACGTTCGAGCAGTCGTCGTTCCAGCCCGTCTCGCGCACCGTCCGCCTCGCGGGCGCACAGAAGGAAAGACTGGATGCGTCGCTGAGCGTCAACGCCGTCGCGGCCCAGGCCGAGGTCGTCGCGAAGGCGGAGACGATCTCGACCTCTTCCCAGGCGGCGACGACGTTCACGGGCGCGCAGCTCGACACGCTCCCCACCGGGCGCACGATCCTGTCGGCGCTGGCTCTCTCTCCCGGGGTAAACCAGAACGGGCCGAACGCCGCGTTCACGATCTCCGGCGCCCAGTCGTTCGACAACCAGTTCTCCGTCAACGGCGCCGTCGTCAACGACAACATCCGCGGCACGCCATACAACCTCTTCATCGAGGACGCGATCCAGGAGACGACGATCTCGTCGGCCGGCATCTCCGCGGAGTTCGGCCGGTTCACGGGCGGCGTCGTGAACACGATCACGAAGTCGGGCGGCAACGCCTTCAGCGGGTCCTTCCGGACGACGTTCAACGACGACGCCTGGTCCGCGATCACGCCGGCGAACGAGCAGCGCGTCCAGTCGGTCGTGCCGACGTACGAGGCCACGATCGGCGGCCCGATCTGGAAGGACCGCGTCTGGTTCTTCGGAGCCGGCCGGCTGAACGACCAGAAAGGGAGCAACCAGACGGCGTTCACGAACATCTCGTATCCGACGGAGAACGACGAGAAAAGGTACGAAGGAAAGCTCACGCTGACACCGTTCTCGAGCCAGACGCTCACGGCGTCGTACCTTGCCATTCAGCAGGACCTCAAGAACGACTACTTCACCTCCCACCCGATCCTCGACCTCGACAGCCTCAAGAACCGCAGCCTGCCGCAGGACTTCCTCGTCCTGAATTACAGCGGCCTGGTCGGGAGCAGCCTCTCTCTCGAAGGGCAGTACTCGCAGCGGCACTTCACGTTCGAGAACGACGGTTCGCTCTTCACGGACCTCGCGAAAGGCACCGTCCTGATCGACGAGTCGACGGGCGGTTACTACAACTCGCCCTACTTCTGCGGAGTCTGCAGCAACGAGAAGCGCGACAACCAGGACTTCTTCGCGAAGGGCACGTGGTTCCTCTCGACGCCGGGGCTCGGGTCCCACAACATCGTCGTCGGCTACGACAACTTCACGGGCAAGGAGCTCCTGAACAACTACCAGTCGGGCAGCAACTACGTCGTGGGCTCCACGGCGGCCATCGCGCGAAACGGCGATCTCTTTCCGGTCTTCGACTCCTCGAGCTACATCGTCTACTTCCCGATCACCCAGCAGAGCTCGGGGAGCGACATCCGGACGCACTCCGTCTTTCTCAACGACTCGTGGCGGATGGGCGACCGCCTCGCCTTCAATCTCGGCGTGCGCTGGGACAAGAACGCGGCCAAGGACGGCGCCGGCGTGACCCGCGCCTCGGACAGCGCCTTCAGCCCGCGACTCGGCGCGACGTGGGACACCCGGGGCGACGGAAAGCTGCGTGTGGCGGCGAGCTACGCGAAGTACGTCGGAGCGATCCAGGAGACGCAGGTCAGCTCCGCCACGCAGGCCGGAACGCCCCTCATCCTCTACTGGTACTACGACGGCCCGGGCGCCACGCCGATCAACGCGGATCCGAACGGCACGCTCCTGACCCGTGCGCAGGCGCTCACCCAGCTCTTCAACTGGTTCCAGGGCCAGGGCTGCCCGAACCTCACGACGTGCGAGGTGCCGCTCGGTGGCGCGCAGGTCCCCGGCGTGAACCAGCAGATCCGGGGGAGCCTCGACTCGCCGCACGCGAACGAATACTCCGTCGGGATCCAGGGGGCCTTCGGCGCGCGCGCCTCGTACCGGATCGACGCCGTCCGCCGCGAGTTCCACGACTTCTACAGCCTCAGGCTGGACCAGGGGACGGGCCAGGTGACGGACCAGTTCGGCAACGTCTTCGACCTCCAGCTGACGCAGAACACGAACGACCTCGAGCGGAACTACACGGCACTGCAGACGCAGGTCCAGGTCCAGCCCTTCCGTCAGTTGTCGCTCGGCGCGAGCTGGACGTGGTCCCACACGCTCGGGAACTTCAACGGCGAGACCGCGGGGTCGGGCGCGGTCCGGGGCCTTCCCGACTTCTATCCGGAATACTCGCAGGCGAGCTGGGGCCTCCCCCGGGGCGACCTCGCGACCGATCAGCGCCACCGCGTCCGCGCGTTCGCGAGCTATGCCGTGCCGATTCCGTCGAAGTGGGGGACGCTCTCCGTGGGCGTCGTCCAGGCGTACGACACCGGGACGCCCTACGGCGCGGCCGGGGCCGCTGTCGTCTCGCCCTACGTGACGAATCCCGGCTACGAGACGCCGCCGCGCACGTCGACGTATTACTTCACGGCGCGCGACGCCTTCCGGACGGACAACATCTCGCGCACCGACCTCTCCGTGAACTTCGGGTTCCGCATCGCGGACGCGGTGGAAGTCTTCGTGCACCCGCAGGTTTTCAATGTCTTCAACAACCAGGGAGCCGTCGCCGTCAACACGACCGTCCTCTCGGCCGCGAACGCCGCGGGCTTCACGCGTTTCGACCCGTTCACGACGCAGCCCGTCCGGGGCGTGAACTGGGACTACGGCTCGAGCTTCGGGAAGGCCCGGAACGCCGCGGATTACCAGACGCCGCGCTTTTTCCTGGTCTCGGTCGGCGCGCGGTTTTAGGACGAGGGACGGGTTTCTCGCGCGCCGCCCGCGTGGCGCGCGAGAAACTCGACGGCGCGCTCCTCGCCCCAGGAAACGGGCCGCAGCCCGTTCGCGGCGATCCAGCCGGCGTGGCCGCCTTGGGCCGTGACGAGAAACGCGACGGCGGGCGACGCCGTGCTCCGCGCCCGCTCGACCGTTTCGGCGGGCACGAAGGGATCGTCGAGCGCCGAGAGGCAGAGCGTCGGCACCGTGATCCGCGAGAGAAGAGGGAGCGAGCTGGAACGCGCGTAGTAGTCGTCCGCCGAGGTGAAGCCGTGGAGAGGAGCCGTGGCGGCGTCGTCGAACTCGCGAAACGTGAACGCGCGCCGCGCGCGCGGAAGGTCGATCCGCAGGGCCGCCTCCGGAAACCGCCCGACGAGATTTTCGGCCTTCGCCGTCAGAGTCTTCACGAAGACGCGCACGTAGAGGTTCGACGGGAAAGGCGTCATGTACCGGTCGCCCGCCGCGAGGTCGAAGGGCACCGAGAGCGTCGCCGCGGCGGCCACGGTGGGATTGCCGGGGTTCTCGCCGAGCCATTTCAGGAGCACGTTTCCGCCGAGCGAGACGCCCGCGCACAGGAGCGGCTGTCCGTGTCGCGCCGCCAGCGTCCGGGCTACGAAGTCGAAGTCGGACGTCTCGCCGGAATGGTAGAGGCGCGGTCGCTCGTTCGGAATGCAGCGGTCGAGGTCGAGAGGGTCGCGCGCGCAAAAGCGGAAGTTGAGGACGGCCGCACGCAGCCCGGCGCGCGCCGCGAGAGCGAGGAGCCCCTGCGCGTAGACGGAGTTCGAGCTGCCCTCGAGACCGTGTAGCACGAGGAGAAAGGGAGCGTCTTCGGAGGCGGGGGCGTCGAGGTGATCGAGGAAGAGCGTGTCGCCGTCCGGAGCGGTCAGCGCCTCGCGGCGCATCGCCACCTGTCTCTTCGAGCGCGCGAAGCGTCCCCAGACCGTCTGGGCATGGCGGCCGCGCAACCAGCCTGCGGGCGCGAAGCCCGTATGGATCTCGCCGTTCATTTTTTCGGCTTTGGTCCCTTCGAAAGCGGCGCTCGTCCCAGGAGACGTTCGACGCGCCTCTGGGCATTCTATTGTCCGGCGGGATGGCGAGGGCCGAAATCGACTTCGATCGACGGCGCTTCCGGACGGTGAGGAACTCGGAGGCCGGCGAGTGCTCCTCCGAGACGGTCTTCCGCTACCGGCAGAAAGGCAACGTCGTCTGGGCTACGTACCGAGGCGGAGACGTGACCTACGGAACGCTCCTGGCCCGCGTGGACGGCGACGGGCGGCTCGACGTGGTCTATCAGCACCTCAACAAGAACGGCGATTTCCGGTCGGGCCGCGCCCGCGCGCGGACGGAGGTTCTGCCGGACGGCCGGTACCGCCTTCACGAGCGCTGGGAGTGGACCGCGGGCGCGGCCGGCTCCGGCCGCTCGGTCACGGAAGAAGTGCCGCGCAGGCGCGGCGCGCCCGCCGGCTGACGCTCCGGAAATCCGGAACGCCCTCGCGCCGAAGCCCTCGATCCCGGCTTCCCCGGCTCTTGGCACGCGCGAAAGACCTCCGTCCCGAACCGGTCGCGCTTTCCTTCGCTGGGCCGCAGCTTCTTCCGATCACACCGCGGCCGTTCCGCCATGCGGAGCGAGACGCGCGTGTCAAGGAGGAAGAATAGATGCGCCGATTCCTGGTTCCTCTCTCTCTCTCTCTGCTCCTTCTCGGCGCGCTCGGGGCCTTCGCCCAGGGCGTCACGAACGCGACTCTGCGCGGTCGCGTGACGAACGAAGGGCAGGGCCTTCCCGGTGTCGTCGTCTCGATCAAGTCCCCGGCCCTGCAAGGGACCCGCGCGGCCCCGACGTCGGCGAACGGCGACTTCGTCTTTCCGGGCCTGCCGCCGGGCGAGTACACGGTCACCTTCACGCTGCAGGGCTTCAAGACCGAGGCGCGGACGGTGCCCCTGACGGTCGGGCAGGAGGCGCGGCTCGACGCGGTCCTGAGCCTCGCGGGCGTCGAGGCCGCCGCCACGGTCGTCGCGAAGTCCGAGACCGTCTCGACGTCGACGCCGCAGGCGGCCCAGACGTTCACGAAAGAGCTCACGGACGCGCTGCCGGTCACGCGCTCGCTGCTTTCGTCCGTCGCGCTCTCGGCGGGCGTGAACACGAACGGCCCCGGCTCGAGCGACCGCATCGGGAACGGCGTGGCGCCCGTCGTCACGATCTCGGGCGGACAGTCCTTCGACAACCTCTTCACGGTGGACGGCGCCGTCGTGACGGACAACGTCCGCGGCACGCCGAACAACCTCTTCATCGAAGACGCGATCGCCGAGACGACGACGTCGACGTCCACCGTCTCAGCCGAGTTCGGACGCTTCACGGGCGGCGTCGTGAACACCGTGACGAAGTCCGGAGGAAACAGCTTCAGCGGCTCGTTCCGGACGACCTTCACGAACGCGGCCTGGTCCGCGACGACGCCCGCGAACGAGGCGACCCCGCAAAAGCTGAATCCGCAATACGAAGCCACCCTCGGCGGGCCGATCTGGAAAGACCACGTCTGGTTCTTCGGCTCCGGCCGCTACTTCGACCAGACGGCTTCGGGCCAGACGACCTTCACGAACATCTCGTACCCGGTCGGCGACACGGAGAAGCGCTACCAGGGGAAGCTCACGCTGACGCCGGTTGCGAACCACACGATCTCGGGGAACTACCTTCACGTCGACGAGGAGCAGACGAACTCGTCCTTCTGCCCCACGGGCTGTCTCGACCTCGACAGCCTCGTTCCGGCGCGCCAGCTTCCGCAGGAGATCCTGACCGTCAACTACAACGGCGTCCTCTCGAACTCGTTCTTCGTCGAAGGCCTCTATTCGCGCCGGAAGTTCACGTTCGAGAACGCGGGCTCCCCGTACACGGACCTCATCAAGGGAACGATCATCCGCGACCTCTCGCGCAGCCGGGCGCGATACAACTCGCCGACATTCTGCGGCGTCTGCGATCCCGAGTCCCGCGACAACCGGGACTACCTGGTCAAGGGCACGTGGTTCCTCTCCACGGGCTCCCTCGGCTCCCACAACATCGTCTCGGGCTACGACAACTTCTCGGGCCAGAGGAAGGCGAACAACTACCAGTCCGGGAGCAACTACCGTCTCTTCGTGACGAACACGCTCATCACGAACAACGATCTCTTCCCGGTCGTCGACTCGCACTCCTACGTCTACTACACGCCGATCTTCAACCTGAGCAAGGGGACGGACGCGCTCACGCACTCCGTCTTCGTGAACGACTCCTGGCGACTGAACGACCGGCTTTCGGTGAACCTCGGCGTCCGCTGGGACAAGAACCACGCCAAGGACTCGAACGGGGTCGTTCGCGCGGACGACAGCGCGTTCAGCCCGCGGCTCGCGGCCGCGTGGGACGTCTCGGGCAAGGGGACGCTCCGCGTGGGGGCGAGCTATGCGAAGTACGTCGGCGCGATCCAGGACAGCCTCGTGGACTCCTCGTCCGACGGCGGCTCGCCCGCGCTCTTCATCTGGTACTACGACGGCCCGGGTGCGACCCCGATCAACGTGAACCCGGCTCCCGGCGCGCCCCTCGTGACGCGCGCGCAGGCCCTCCAGCAGGTATTCGACTGGTTTTTCTCCCAGGGCTGCCCGACCCTCTCGACCTGCAAGCTGCCGCTCGCGTACGCGAGCGTCCCCGGCCTCTCGACGAAGATCCTGAGCTCGCTGGACTCGCCCTCGACGATCGAATACGCGGCGACGGTGGCGGGGAACGTCGGTTCGTCCCTGGCCTATCGCGTCGACGTCGTGAGGCGCGAGGGCCGGGATTTCTACAACAACGTGATCAACGGCTCGACCGGGACCGGCGCCGACGAGTTCGGCAATCAGTTCGACATCGGCTTCATCAACAACTCCAACAGCGTGAAGCGGAACTACACAGGCCTTCACACGAGCCTCTCGTACCGCAGCGGATCCTTCAACGGCGGAATAAACTGGACGTGGTCCCACACGCTCGGAAACCTGAACGGCGAGACGGCGGCCTCCGGGCCCGTGCCGAACACGACCGAGGCGTACCCCGAGTTCAAGGATCCGGCCTGGAACAACCCCTACGGGTCCCTCGCGACGGACGAACGGCACCGCGTGAAGCTCTTCGCGTCGTACACCGTGCCGCTCCTGCCGGCGCGCCTCGGGTCGCTCAACGTCGCCCTCGTCCAATCGGTCGACAGCGGCATCCCGTACGGAGCCGTCGGGCTCGTGGATTCGCGGAGCTACGTGACGGGCGCTCCGAACTACATCACCCCGCCGACCTCGGTGAACTACTACTTCACGGGCCGCGATGCGTTCCGGACGGACACGATCTACCGGACCGACCTCGCCCTGACCTTGACGACCCGGATCGCCGGCTTGGTCGAGGTCTTCGTCCAGCCGCAGGTTCTGAACGCCCTGAACCGCCACGGTCTCGTCGGCGTTTCGACGGCGGTGCGGACGGCCGTGAATTCATCCGCCTACCAGAGGTTCAACCCGTTCACGACCGTGCCGGTCCAGGGAACGAACTGGGACTACAGCCCGACGTTCGGACACGCGCGCAACAACCTCGACTACCAGCTCCCGCGGACGTTCACGATCGCCGCCGGCCTCCGCTTCTGACGGCCGCCGCTCCGAGGACCAGGCCCCGGCCCGTGCCGGGGCCTTTTCCTTTTCCGGCAACCCCGTCCCCGCCCCGGCCGTATCCAGCCCGATGGAACGTGTCTTCATCCCGTTCATGAGGGCCCTCATCCCGCGGTGGACGCAGCCCGGACTCCCAGAGCCGAAGATCGGCGATGAGCCCTTCGTGAAGACGTTCTGGACGAGGACCTCGGCGAACGTCGCGGCATGGACCGTGGCCGGCTTCTTCTTCGCGAGCCAGCTCTACTTCCTCTACCCCATCGCGTCCGGCCGCGAGATGTCGTTCTCGCGCGCGCTCCTCATCAACCTGCCGTTCTACTACCTCTGGGCGCTCGTGACGCCCGCGATTCTCGGCGTCGCGCGACGCTTCCCGATCGAGCGGACGGGCTGGAAGAAACCCCTCCTCATCCACCTCGCCGCGTCGATGATCCTCTCGGCCGTGCAGCTCTTCCTCGCCGGCGCCGTTCTGCACGCCCTCGGCGGCGCGGCGCTGAGCCGCGCGGACTCCTTCTGGACGACGCTCGCGCAGTTCTTCCGGCTGAACTTCCACGCGAACGTCCTCACGTACTGGGCGCTCGTGGGTCTCGCCTGGGGGACCGACACCTACGCGAAGTACCGCGACCGCGAGCTCGCCGCGTCCCGGCTCCAGACGCAGCTCGCGCAGGCCGAGCTCTCCGCCCTCAAGATGCAGCTGCAGCCCCACTTCCTGTTCAACACGCTCAACGCCATCGCGGCGCTGTTGAAGACGAAGCCCGACGCGGCCGAGGGCATGATCCTGCAGCTCTCGGAGTTTCTGCGCGTGACGCTGAACAACACGGGCCGGCCCGACGTCACGCTGCGCGAGGAGCTCGAGTTCCTCGAGCGCTACCTCGCGATCGAGAAGACGCGCTTCCAGGACCGCCTCTCCACGCGTTTCAGGATCCGGACCGAAGTCCTCGACGTGCGCGTCCCAAACCTCCTCCTGCAGCCTCTCGTCGAGAACGCCATCCGGCACGGGATCGCGAAGGACCGCCGCGCGGGACGCCTCGAGGTGAGCGCGACGCACGACCAGGGACGTCTGCTCCTGCGGGTGACGGACGATGGTCCGGGGGCGCCGCCCGGGCGCGTCATCGAGGGGATCGGCCTGACGAACACGCGCGAGCGCCTGCGACACCTTTACGGGGACGCGTACTCCCTCGAATACGGGAACGCTCCCGGCGGAGGGTTTCGCGTCTCTCTCTCCCTGCCGCTCGTGTCCCCCGAAAGCGATTCATCGTCCCCGTGAATCGGCGGACCGTCCCGCGAGACGCGACGCGCGCGCGTTCCGGGCCGAGATTGAGTCGCGATGGCAACGCGACGAACGCTTCGGCGACTTCTTCTGGCCGCGCTCCCCTCCGTCCTTTCCTTCGCGCTTTCCGCCCCGGCCGTGAACCAGCCGCACGAGGAGTTCGCGACGGGAGACGTTCGCGCCGCGTCTGACGCGTCCCCGGAGCATCTCCTCGAGACCACGCTTCGGATGCCCGCGTACCGCCTCTGGGCGAAGGCGGGCTTCGGCGGCCCGCCGCTCGAGCTCGCGGCGTGGGTTCTCTCCGTGGACGCAAGTCACGTGCGCTGGCAGGCCTGGCCGGACGGGCGCCAGCACCTTCAGGCGCACTGGAGGGGACCGGTCCCGGCCGAGGCGGTCGCGATCGTGCATACACATCCGGCCGTGGTGGACCCGAAACCCTCGCCGCAGGACATCGTGACCGCACGCCGCCTTGGCATCCCCGTCTACACCGTATCCCGCACGGGAATCTGGAAAGCCGGCCCGGACGGGCTGGTCGTGGCGGTCGAGGACGCGCATTGGTGGGCCGGCTGCCGCTCGGGTGCGTGCGACGAGCCGGAGCGCGATCCGGAATTCCGGAGCGCGCGCGCCGGTGGCGACTTCGAAACCTCGAGCCGGAATCCGCGTATCGCTGAGAGATGAAAGGCACGATTCGGACCCTCGTCGTGGACGACGAGCCTCTGGCGCGGGAAAGACTGCGCAGCCTCCTGGCCGAGGAGCCGGAGATCGAGATCGTGGGCGAGTGCGGCGACGGCTGTCAGGCCGTTCTCGCGATCGAGGAGCTCAAGCCCGATCTCGTCTTCCTCGACGTCCAGGTGCCGAACCTCGACGGGTTTCACATCCTCGAAAGCGTCGGCGCCGATCGCATCCCGGCGGTCATCTTCGTCACGGCGTACGACCAGTACGCGCTGCGCGCGTTCGAGGTGCGAGCCGTGGACTACGTCCTGAAGCCGTTCGGCCGCGAACGGCTCCACCAGGCGCTCGAGAAGGCCCGCGCGCAGATCACGCGCGAGAAATCGAGCGACCTCTCGGGGCAGCTCGTTGCGCTCCTCGAGGAGATGCGCCCGCCGCAGCAGCGGTACCTGAAGCGCATCATGATCAAGGAGAGCGGACGGCTCTTCTTCCTGAGGACCGCGGACATCGACTGGGTCGAGGCTTCCGGAAACTACGTCAGGCTCCACGTTGGCGCCGAGTCCCATCTCCTGCGAGAAACGATGAACGGGCTCGAAGGCCGCCTCGACCCGGAGCGGTTCCTGAGAATCCACCGCTCCACGATCGTGAACATCGAGCGCATCAAGGAGCTGCAGCCGTGGTTCCACGGGGACTACATCGTGATCCTCCGCGACGACCGCCAGCTCACGATGAGCGCGAGCTACCGCGAGAAGCTCGACGAGCTGCGCGGCCGGACGCTCGCCTCCTGACGCCTCTCGTTCCGACACAAGGAGGTCCGACATGAACGATCGCCGGAGGTTGGCCGGCTTTTTCCTGGCCGCGTTTCTCGTCGCCGGGGCTTCGGACGCCGCCGGCGCCCCTGCCGGCTACACCCGCAACGTGGCGATCGTCCTCTACGAGGGCGTCGAGATCCTGGACTTCGCGGGCCCCACGGAGGTCTTCCAGTCTGCGTCGGGATTCGGCGAGGCTGAGGTGACGCTGACCGTCTGCACGGGCGTGTTCGCCCTGGCGAAGACTCCCCTCGTGGAGGGAAAGGCGATCACGACGTGGTACGGCGCCCTCGAGAACCTGAAGAAGGCGGCGCCGCTCTCGACCGTCCAGGCCGGGCGCCGCTTCATCGACAACGACCGGTTCGTCACGACGGCGGGAGTCTCCGCGGGGATCGACGGGTCCCTCCACCTCGTCGCGCGCCTTCTCGGTCGGGCGATCGCCGACCGTACGGCACGCTACATGGAGTACCACTGGACCCCCGAGGCCTACCTCTCCGAGCGCTACCAGCTCCTCAATCCGAGCACGGACGCGCGCGGGCGCTCCCTCCAGCTCGCGCAGATTCACGTGGACGAAGGACGCGCCGAAGAAGCCGCGCGGATCTGCCGCGATCTGCTCGCGAAGAATCCGAAAGACGCCTCGGCTGCGGCGATCCTCGCCTCCATCGATCGAAAGAGCTGACGAAAACGCGTCCGGATTTCCGGAGGAGAAGGGTCTCCGTCAGCGGCCCGGTGCCCTCCGTCCCCGGCCGGGGAGCGCCCGTCACAACACCCGTGTTCGTAGGGTTCCGCGAACGCACTCTCCACCACACGACCCGAATCCTGCAGAGGTTCGGTCGCCTTGGGAGGAGGGGTGCGATGCGCCATTCACGATGTCCTTTCCTGATCCTCGTCATCGCGTTCTGCGCGGCGTTCTCGGCCGTCGCGCAGACCACCGGCGACCTCGAGGGCACCGTCGCCGACCAGAACGGGGCGCCGCTCCCCGGCGTCTCGGTGGAGCTCAAGTCGCCGCAGCTCCAGGGCACGAGAACCGCCGTGACCGACACCGCTGGCCGGTACCGCTTTCCGGTCCTCTCCCCGGGCGTCTATTCCGTCACCGCGCAGCTGTCGGGCTTCGCGAAGGTGGAGCGCGCGGGGCTGAAGGTCTCGCTCGGCGCGACGACCACGATTCCGATCACGATGAGCATCTCCGTCAAGGAAGAGATCGTCGTGACCTCGGAGGCGCCGGCGGTCGACACCTCGAAGACGACGATCGGGACGACGGCGTCCCTCGACTCCATCCAGAGGCTGCCGCTCGGGCGGAACTTCGCGTCCATCGCGAGCACGGTCGCCGGGACCGGGACGGACATCTCCGGGAACGTCACCGTGTACGGGGCCACGGGCCTCGAGAACGCCTACATCATCGACGGCGTCAACACGACGGGCGTGAAGACGGGAACCCAGGCCAAGCAGCTCAACAACGAGTTCATCCAGGAAGTCGAGGTCAAGACCGGAGGCTACGAAGCCGAGTACGGCCGCGTTCTCGGAGGCACGATCAACGTCGTGACGAAGTCCGGCGGAAACGAGTTCCGGGGCGACGCTTTCGGCTACTACGATTCCGGATCTCTCGCGTCGAGCGACAGGCGCACGGCCGACCGGAGCGCCGCGAACCAGGGTGAGTTCTTCTCGCCGAAACGCCTCGACATCGGCGCGGATCTCGGCGGCTACTTCGTGAAGGACCGGCTCTGGTTCTTCGGAGCCTACGACCGCGTGAACCAGGACCAGGACTACACGCGCACGCTCGCGGTGCTTCGCGACGCGGCCCAGACGAAGGTCCAGACCTCGAACACCGACACGTACCGAAACAACCTCTACTCGGGAAAGCTCACGTTCCGCCTCGGGGAGTCGAACACCATCGCGGCTTCCATCTTCGGCGATCCCGGGACGTTCAGCGGGCGCTACGACCTGACGCAGATCTCCGTCATGATCGGCTCGGACGGCGCCTGGCTCGTCGACCGGAACGTCGGCGGCTCCGACTTCTCAGGTCGCTGGGACGGCCTCTTCGGCACGAAGTTCCTCGGGCAGGCGCAGGTCGGCTACCACACGGAGAAAAGGCAGGACTCCAGTCCGCTCTCCGGCGTGCCGTACCTCGAGAAACAGCAGGCGGGCTTCCCCACGGAGTCGCTCCCCGGCTCCGGCCCCGTCTTTCTCGAAGACTCGAAATTCCAGCGCTACGTGTACCGGGCCTCCGGGACCCTGTTCGTGGGACCGCACGAGCTCAAGGCCGGCCTCGACTGGGAGCACCTGAACTCGGACTTTTCGGAATCGTACGGCGGGACTGACCGGATCCGGACGCGGCTGACGGCGGCTGGAGCGCTGAACAACTACCAGCACCGCTATTTCGCCAAGACGCCCCTCTCCGGCGCGAACTGCCTCGGTCTCCTCGACCCGAGCGGTCCGGCGGCCTTCCCGAACTGCACCGGATACGCGATCGCGCCGACCGTCGACAACAACCCGATCACCGACAACGTCGGCCTCTTCGCGCAGGACTCCTTCAAGGTCCTCAAGAACCTCACGATCAACGCCGGGGTCCGCTACGAGCAGCAGCGCCTCAAGGACTTCACGGGCACGACGCTCGTGAAGATCGACGACGAGTGGTCGCCGCGCCTCGGTATCGTGTGGGACTTCGCCGGGAACGGCAGGACGAAGCTCTACGCGAACTACGGCCGCTTCTACGAGGTCATTCCGCAGGACATCCAGACCCGCGCGCTCGGCAACGAGTTCATCATCTTCGCGCGCAACTCGAGCCCGACGGCGGACCCGGTCGACCTCTTCCTCGGCGCTCCCATCGTGCAGGGGGGCGAGCTCGTCCAGAACAACCTCAAGGGCATGTACCAGGACGAGATCATCGGCGGCGTGGAAGTCGAGATCGCCAAGAACTGGGCGATCGGCATCAAGGGCATCTACCGCGGTCTCGGCCGCGTCGTCGAGGACCGCTGCGATCTCGCGATCAACCCCGACATCGCGCAGTACTTCAACCCCTCGAGTCCCGCGACCTGCGCTCTCATCAATCCCGGGCAGGGAGACGCGCTCGGGACGATCAAGGATCCTTTCGACACGACGTGCTACCCGAACGGCGAGACGGACGCGGCGGGCAACCTCGTCGCCGGGGCGCCGTGCGACTCCACGCAGCCGCGCCGTTATTTCCGCGGCCTCGAGGTGACCGCGACGCACCGCTTCTCGAACAGCTTCTACCTCCTCGCGTCGTACCTCTACTCGAAGCTCGAGGGGAATTACTCGGGCAACCTCTCGCAGACACGTGAGGGCGGCCAGGCGGATCCGAACATCAACGCCGACTTCGACTACCCCGGCCTCGTCACGAACGCCTCCGGCCGGCTGCGCAACGACCGCACGCATCAATTCAAGGTTTCCGGCTACTACGCGTTCCCCTTCGGCCTGACGGTGGGCGCGAACGCCTTCTACAACACGGGCCGCCCGTACTCGATCCGCGGCTGTGCGTCGGACGCGGTCGCGTGCAACGCCGGGTACAGCCAGGAGGGCTACCTCGTGCCGCGCGGCTCGGCGGGCGATCTTCCCGCGGCTTACGAGGCCGACCTGCACCTCGAATACGCCTTGCGCTTCGGCAACGTCTCCGTCACGCCCATCGTCGACATCTTCAACCTCCTCGACCGGCAGGGCGTCCTGAGCCGTGAGGAGCTCTTCAACAACACCGGCGCGACCGCCGCGAACGACCCGCGGAGCGGCATCGGCCAGCCCGGGTGCACGGCGCAGAACGCGAGCCTGACGAACGCCGCGTGCGCCTCGAATCCCACGTACACGAAGGACATCGGGTGGCAGAACCCGCGGGTGCTCCGTCTCGGCGCCCGCGTGTCTTTCTGAGATCGAAGAGACCTCCTGAACACGGGGCCGGCCCGGCGGCCGGCCCCCCCTTTTCGGGCTTCACTTCGGCAGGTCGACGATCGCGAACCGCCCCTCGAGGTCCGCGACGAAGAGGCGGCTCTTGGGAAGGAGCGCGAGGCCCGAGGGCTTCTCGAACTTCTGGCCCTCCGGCTGGTCCTTTCCCTTGAGCGTCGTGACGAGCCGGCCTTCGTTCGTGTAGGCGCGAATTTCGCCGGCGAGAGGCACCGAGACCCACAGGAGTCCCTTCGAATCGACCGCGAGGTACGGCTCGGACATGACCTCGCGCCGCCAGCCGGGGACGTCGAAGGCGCGCAGGAACCCCCCGTTGCGGTCGAAGACCACGATGCGGCCGTTTCCGTTGTCGGCGACGTAGACGTTACCGTCCTTTCCGGCGGCGATTCCCTGCGGGTCGGCGAGCTTGCCGGGCTCCGTCGTTCCCCACTCGGCCTCTTTGTGTCCGAAGCCGTCGAAGCGGACGACGCGCCCGTTCCCCGTGTCCGCGACGAAGACCGAGCCGGCCGCGTCCACGGCGATCCCGCGCGGTCCGAAGAAGCCGCCGGCCCATTCGCGCAGCCAGGTGCCCTTCTCGTCGAAGACCTGTACGCGGCCGTTCCACGTGTCGGCCACGAAGACGAGACCCGACGGGCTCACCGCCACGCCGCACGGATCGTTGAATTGTCCGGGCCCGCTGCCACGCGTTCCGAGCGCCAGGAGGAAGACCCCGTCCGGTCCGAAGAGCTGCACTCTCTGGTTTCCGAAGTCCGCGACCCAGACGCGCCCGCGAGCGTCCGATGCCGCCCCGCGCGGCTGGCGCACGCGGCCCGCGGCGTCGGCCGGCGGCGAGGGAGTCGCCTGCTCTTTTCGCGGCGCGGAGGGAAGCTCCTCCACGCGCACCGGCGCCGCCGCGACGCCCGGCGCGAAGACGCCCTTCACCGCGAAGAGGACCATCTCCGGATTCCGGTAGACGGGCGTGAGGAGATCCGTCCACGACTCGAACCGCGCCAGATTTCCGCCGGCGTAGATCCGGCGTTCGAGGTTCCCGACGGCCACGAGGGCCACGTGGTACCTCAGGAGGATCCGCCTCACGGCTTCCTCCTCGGCGAGGGTGTACGCCGCCGTGACGTCCGCCTTGCGGCGGTCGATCTCGGGCTGCGCGTGGCCGCGCTGGAACACGTGGTAGTCCCATCCCAGGACGGTGGGAAGCCCCGTATTCATCGAGAGGCGGGTGAAGTCCTGGTACGACGGGCCCTGCGCCTCGAGGAGCACGGGCAGACCCTTTACGTTCTCGTTGATCCACTCGATCGCCCCGCGGTCGGAGGGGTTCTGCTTCTCGAGATAGGCCGTCCCGTCCAGGGTGAAGCGCGGCCAGCCGCCACGGTCGAGCCGTAGGAACCCCGCGAACGCCGTGACGGTCGTGTACAGGGCAGCGAAGCCCGCGAGGACGATCGCAGCGCGCCAGGCGATCGATTTCGAAGCCCGGAACGTCTCCCAGGCGAGAGCTCCCGCGAGGGAGAAGAGAAGCCACGTCTCGAAGTGGAACTTGAAGATCGTGTTCATCCGGTCCCACACGTAGATGACCTCGCAGCCCGTCAGGATCGCGAAGCCGAACGCGGTGAGCGCGAGAGCGGGACGCAGGCGGTCATCGGTCGGCCGGCGGAGCGCCGCGAGGAGGGTGACGAGGAAGGCGACCGCCGTGAAGAAACCCGAGGACGGCGTCTCGGCGAGCCGTGGCGGATGGAGAGACAAGGACACGAGGGAGAGCGGGAGGGCGACCGCCGCGAGGACGAGGAACGCCTTCGCCGCTCTCCCGACGGGGGCGGCGCTTTGCTTCCAAGCGACGAAGGCGAACGGGACGAGGAGCGCCACGAAGAACGCCCAGACGTTGAAGAAATCCCAGGGTTGCGCCCAGGGGCCGACCTCGCGCCCCCAGTTCCGCGGCGGGGGCGAGAACCGCGCCCAGAACGGACGCGCGAGGAGCGCCCCCAGGAGGACGACTCCCGCCGCCGGCAGGAAGACGCGGGCCACGAGTGCCTGGGCCGAGCCGGCGAACCCGGCGGGACGCGTCCCGAGCCAGAGAACTCCGGGCAGGAAGAGGAGAAGGCACGTGTAGACGGGAATCGACCAGCCGTTCGTGATCTGGAGCGCGGCGAAGAGGAGACCGGAAAGACCGACGAGCGCGATCGCATGACGGGAAGCGAAAGGAGCCTGCCGGTCGCGTGTGACGAAGAGAAGAAGGGCCGCGACGAAGGCCGCGGTGAAGGGCAGCGCGAAGACGTGCGCGTGCAGGTCCGCGAAGAGGAAGCTCCAGAACGGGTACTCGTTGATGGCGTTCGGCGCGATGACGCGCGACGTGGCCCAGAAGTAGTGCCAGTCGAGGGCGCGGCCGGCCTGGCGGAAATGGAAGTCGAACGCCGTCCGCGGTCCGGACGGAGGCGCGAGAAAGAGCGCAAGGAGAACGGCGACCGCGCCGGTGCGAAGGCGGCCCCCGAGTGCGGCGCCGGCGGCGAGGATCGCGGACGCCGAGAGCGCCGCCGTCATCGCGATCGCGAGGTTGAAGAGGATGCCCGGATGAATGCCGAGGAGCTTTCCCGCCGCCGCAGCCAGGAAATGGCCGAAATACGTGTACGAGAGCGGCGTGCCGGCGAGCCAGGGCTCGGGCGGAGGAAGCTCCGTGGACCTCAGGAGCGTGTTCAGGAACGAGAAGTCCATCGGCTTCTCGCCCGAAAAGATCTCCGGGTTCAGGGCGCGCACGGCGAGGAAGAACAGGAACGTGCCCCAGAAGACGAGCGCCGTCTTCCGGCGCTCGGGCGTCGGCGTGGCCTCGCGCGCCCGGCGGCGACCGGAGAAGCCGGCGAAAAGGAGCGCGAGAGTCGTGACGGCGAGAAGTCCGCGCGTGAACGGGGCGACGCGCCACGCGACGAGGAGCCAGGGCACGAACGCGAAGAGGAGGACGCCAGTGACGCGACCGAGAGCCTCCCGCCCCGGACGCGCCGGAAGAAGAGCCGACAGGATCCCCGCGCCGGCCAGGCCCGTGAGCTCGAGCCACGCCGCGAAAAGGAGTAACGCGAGGAGGGAAGACCGCAGGCCCGGAAGGCCCCGTCCCGTTTCGGCGCTTTCCGCGATCGCCGGCGCCGAGACCGCGGGACGCGCGAGGAGAAGGTCGTTCCTCGTGAGGGTCTTCGAAGGTGTGGCGGAAAGGAAGGCTTTCTCGATCGCTTCGGCGGGCATGCGCTTCGTGTTCTCGAAGAACACGACTTTCGGGTGGTCGTAGACGGTGAACGACTCGTCCGCGAGCTCGTCGGGGATCCGGATCCCCAGGAGCGACGGGCGCGAGGCGACCTCCCGTTGGAGCGTGTAGCCCAGGTCGCCGGAAAAAAGGAGGCGGAAGGCGCGGTTCGTGAGAGGGAACTTCTCGGGTGCGCGCGTGACGGCGCCGTAGAGTCGCTTCGTCTGGAGGACCAGCCAGTCCGCTTCGCCAAGCTCCCGCGCGAGCTTGGACATCTTCTCGGGCGAGTCGGGCTCGTAGAAGCCGAACGTGACGATCCTGTAGCGCTCGGCGAGGCGGCCCGGAAGGCTGAACGGGAACCCTTCGTCCCAGTCCTGCTCGAGAACCCGCGCGCCGTCCCGGACGTGGTCGTGAAACCACAGTGACGCCGTGACGGAGCTGTGCGGACGCGTGTAGATCGAAAGGAACGCGAGGGCCCACGCGGCGGTCCCGCCCACGACGAGGACTCGCAGCGCGCGTCCCGCGCGTCCCTGCCCGGCCTTCTCGGTGAGCCAGGCCGCCGCCCAGAGAGCGAGGAGTGGATAAACGGGGAGGAGGTACCGCAGGAACTTGACCTCGAAGGTGCACGTCAGGAAGACGTAAGGCACGAAGAACGAGGCGAGGATCCACTCGGCCGGCGAAAGGGCGCGGAAGCGTCCGAGGCGCCGTCCGGCCGCCCAGAGGGCGGTGAGGCCGAGGAACGGCCCGAGGCCCCAGAGCACGATCTCCCGGGCCTCGTACAGGAAGTTCGGGACGCCGATGTACTGGTTCGTGTACGGCACGATTCCGGCGTGGCGGACCATCGCGCCCTGCTCGGACACCGAGCGCCAGAACTCGCGGAAGTCGAGAAACGCGTAAGGCTCGCCGAGAAAGAACGCGGCGAAGGCCGCGACGCCGCCGATCGCGAGCAGAAACGCCCCCCGGCCCCAGGCGCGCGCCGGCCGGCACGCGAGAAAGACGGCGACGGCGAGCGGAAGGAAAAGCGGCGCCGCGCTCGCCTTCGTCGCGAGCGCGAAACCGGTGAGCGCGCCGGCGAGAAGGGCGTCGCGCGAGCGCCCCCTGAGCCCGAGGCGGACCGAAGCGGCGAGCGCGAGGAGGACGAAGAGCGTCAGCGTCACGTCCGTGGCGGCGAAGTGCGACGTCTGGAGGTGGAGGACGGAAAGCGCGAGAAGGAGGCCCGCGAGGAGGCCCGCCTTTTCGCCGTAGACGCGTCGGCCGATGGCCGCGACGAGAAGGACGGTCAGGGCCCCGGCGAGGGCCGACAGGAAGCGGCCGACGTGGATGACCCCGTCGTAGGAGGCGAACCACCCCCGGCCGGTCACCTCGACGAGGAGCGCGGACGCCGCCTTCGTGAGATAGAAGGGCAGCGAGCCGTACGCGAAAAAGTGCGGGTTGAGCTGGAGCGGGTGGAACGAGAGCTTGAGGATCGCGTCGCCGATGGCGCGCTCGTCCGGGTGGAAGAAGTGGTTCTGGTCGAAGTCCAGCCCGACGAGGCGGATGACGAAGGCGAACAGGGCCAGAAGAAGCAGGGGTGTGCGGAACGCTCGCGGCGACGGGGCGGGTCCCGCGGGCTCTGACGGGATCATTTCGCTTAAGATAGCGGGAAGAAGTGTACGACACGGATTTCGGGCCGAGCAGGCGCCCGCTCGCCGCCAACCTCGCCCTCCTGCTCGGCTCGACACTCGTGGCCCTCGCCCTCTGCGAGGTCGGCGCGCGCCTCCTTCTTCCCCCGCCCCAGACGGTCGAGGTCGAACAGAAGAAGGAGGCCTACGAAGCCCCGAAGGGCTTCGAGCGGCTCGAAACGCAGGCGGACAAGTCGATCGACTCCGTCGTCCTCTTCGGCGGTCCCCACGGCGTGAGGCTGCGACCGAACACGCACGGTGAGATTCATCAACACGTCCTGAGCCGCCGCGACGTCGTCATCGACGTCAACTCGCTCGGCCTGAGATACCCCGAGCTCCCGCCCAAGGCCTCCGACGAGTTTCGCGTCCTCGTCCTCGGGGACTCGATCACGTTCGGCGACTTCGTCCTCGAGGAAGAGACGTGGACGCGCCGGATGGAGGCGCTGACCAAGGGCAGGAAGAAGATCGTTCGTTTCATCAACGCGGGCCTGCCGGGAGCCGGCACGGCCGAGGAGCTCTCTCTCTTCCGCGAGATCGGACCGAGCGTGAAGCCCGATCTCGTCCTCGTCGGGATGTATCTCAACGACGCGCAGTCGGGAAGCCTCTTCTTCGCGAAGAAGCTCCCGGGGGTGTGGGGAAAGAGTCGATTCCTGTCCTTCCTGTCGGACCGCTTCCAGCTCCTCGACACCCGCTTTTTCAAGAGCGCTCTCCCCGGGGCGATCGATCCCGGCTGGAAGGAGACGTTCCGTGCGGGGCGGGATCTGAAGTCCGGCGACATGTTCGGGACGCGCGTCGGGTTCGACTTCGAGATCTACAACGCCTACATGGACTTCGGCCTCGGCTGGAACCCGAAGGCCTGGAAGGTCCTCGAGCCGATCACGGCTGCGCTTCGCGACGACGTGAACAGGGAGTCCGCCCGCCTTGCCGTCCTGCTGTTTCCCGTGCACATCCAGGTGTTGGGGACCGTCGAGAGGTTCGAGCCCCAGGAGAGCTGCCGGGAGATGTGCGCGCGCCTCCACGTCCCGTTCGACGACCCCGTTCCCGAGCTGCGCAGGACCTGGCAGTCCAGGCACGAGAGGCTCTTCTACGACCACTGCCACTACACGCCGGCGGGCTACGAGGTCCTCGCGAGGCAGACGGTGGACTTTCTGGACGCTGAAAAACTGATTCCCCCGCCGGTCCGCTAGCTCATGAAGAAGGCGAGGCTCCGCGATTCGTTGCCGCTCGCCACCGCCTTCGCCGCCTCTTTCGCGCTGCTTTGCGCCGTGGCGTTCCAGGGCCGCGGCGAAGCGGCCCGGGGCGACCGCGTCCTCGGCGCGCTCGACGGCCTCGCGTTTCGCTTTCGCGCCTCGGCGACCGTTCTTCTTCCCTGGGCGTATGCGCACCGTTCCGGGTGCGCGCTTTTCGCGACGCTCCTTCTCGTGACGATCGCGGCGGCCGCGTGCGCGCGCGGAGGCCGGCGCGGAATCCCGGCAGCGCTCCTGTCCGGAGCCCTGGCCGCCGCCGCCTGGGGCGAGATCCTCCTTCTCGAAGGCGCGCGCATCGCGGGCTGGACGTTTTTCGCCGCCGCCGTCCTGGCGGCGGGTATCGCCGCGCACGTTCGACCACTCGCTTCGGTGCCGGGCTTTCCCGCCCTGAGCGCGGAATCCCGCCCCCGGACTTCCGGGGAATGGGCTCTTCCGGGCTGGACCGAGTCCCTCGGCCTCCTCGCGCTCGTGGTCCTCGCCCTCTTCGCGCGCGCCTGGGCCGTCAACCAGCTTCCCTCCATCTTCGACGAGGAGATGATCTCCGTCCAGACGCAGAGCCGGACGGCCCACGGCCTGAAGCAGTTCGTGGCGACCGAGTTCGTCGGAACGAGCAACGGCCTCGCGACGCCGGCCACGAACCGGGTCGTGTTCGGGGCGCTCGGCGTCTCCCTCTACGCGACGCGCGTCACGGCCCTCGTCTGGGGCCTCGCGGCCGTGCCGCTCTTCTGGGGTCTCGTCCGACGCCTTTGCGGAGGCCCTCTCGCGACCTTCGGCGCGACGCTCCTCTTCGTCTGCGCCCCCGAGCAGCTCTTCTGGTCGAGGAGCGAGGTCTCCGTGTTCGCGCCCGTCGCGCCGCTCGGCCTCCTCTTCGCCCACGTGGGCCTGTCGATGGTGGAGCGGTTCGGAGTGGCGCCGGTCGTCCTGGCGGCGTGCCTGACTCCGGTCTGCCGCTTCTTCTACACGGCGGGCCACGTCTTCTTCGTCTACCCGGCTCTTCTCGCGGGCCACGCCGCGCTCTTCGTGAAGGGCTTCGCGCGCCGCGCGCTGCGCGCCGTGCCCGTTCTCCTCCTCGGCGTCCTCGTCTGGGGCTTCAGCGTCTCGATCGCCGTCGCCGCGGCCGGCGGCCCGAGACGGTTCGTCGATCCGGCGCAGGTGCGCGGCGAGCCGGCCTGGCGGGCCGGGTTCCCCGCAAACGCTTCGGCGGCGGAGGTCCTGCGCGGGCAGGCATCGCGCGTCGCGGGGAATCTCGTGAGCGTGGGCGCGAGCCTGACGGCGCACCAGGCATACGCGACCCACTGGTACGAGCGCTACACCGTCGTGCCCGCAAAAGATCCGATGGTCCCGGTGGGGCTCACGATCCTCGCGACCGTCGGCTTCGGCACTCTCCTCGGCCAGATCGCGGAGCGACGCGCCGCCCTCGTTCTCTTCTGGCTCGGTCTCGGCCTCCTGCCCGGCGTCCTTTCGGACGAGCCGGACGCCCGGCGGCTCTCGGTCATCTTCGTCCCGATCCTCCTGCTCGCCGCGATCGCCGTGACGACCTGGGTCCGCCTCGCGCGCGACGCCGGCGGCCGCGCCGCCGGCCACTTCGCGTGCGTGGGTGCGGGTCTCGCGATCGCGTGCGTCGCGGCGTCGGGCCTCGCGTCGAATCTGCTCCTCCCGGTCGCGCCGCTCGTGCGGGACGAGCAGATCCGCTTCGCACGCCCGCTCGTCGAAAAGAGCGACGTCGTCCTCCACAACCTCTTCTACCGGTTTGGCAAGACTCTCGAGTTCGGCTTCCTCGACCGGCTGCTCGCGCCCTCCGGGCCGTGTCTGCAGTTCGTCGACCGCGGCGACGAGCTCCTTTCGCTCCTGACGCCGAGGTGCGACTTCACCGAGGAGGTCTACGATCTGACGCTCGCGCCCGCCGAGATCGAGAAGAGGCGGCGCGCTCACCGCGCTTTGCGAGTGTCGTATCTCTTTCGCGACACGCCGTCCGCCCGAAAGGCCGTGGCCCTTCTCCCCGCGGTGGACAGCGGAGCGCGCGTCCTGGAACGCGACTGGCCCTCCATGGGAGAGCGGCTCATGGCCTTCGAGGTGAATCCCGGAGCCCTCCGCGCCGCAACGGCGCCCCAGGAGTCTCCGACCGGGGTCTCCGGCGGCTTCCTGGTGCCCAAGCCGGGATGGTACCGGCTCGTTCTGTCTCCGCCCTGCCCGGCCGCGCGGGTCGCGGCGCTCGGTTCGCGTTGGAACGGAGAAGAGGAGCGACCCCTGCTTCCGGGCATCTTTCCCTTCGAGATCTCGGGCCCGACGGCCTGCGCGTCGAGTGCGCGGCCGTATCTCGTGACCTCGGGCACCGACACACCCTTCGCGCCCGCCCTGACGACACCCGCCCTCGCCCTTTTTCCCGAGACGCGGGGCACCGAGCCGGTCCCGTTCGCGGGCTGGTCCCGCGCGCGTATCGTCCTGCGCACGGCGGATCGGATCTCGGACTTCGGCGTCGACCGCGAAGGGCGGCTGTACGCGCTCTTCCTGCGCGACCAGGCGTGGGAAATCCGCCGATATTCGCGCGGCGGTGCCGAGACGAAGCGCGTGCGCGCGGACCTGCCGCTCGACGCGAGCACGGGGACGCTTCTCGTCGAGCCGGACGGTGGTTGCATCGCTTTTTCGCTCCGGACTTTCGAGCGCTTCGACGAGGACCTCGTGCGCCGGGAGCACTGGGAGCTTCCGGGCGGGCGCAGCGGCTCTCACGCGGCGCGCCTCCCGGGCGGACGGCTTGCCGTTCTGACCGGAACCTTTCTCGAGATCCTGAACCCGGCGGGGCGCGTCGAAAGTACGTGGGGGTCCGAGGGAGAGTCGACCGGCCAGTTCGAGCTGCCGATCGCCGTGACGTTCGCGGACGAAAGGCTCGCGGTCGTCGAGGAGGCGGGGAACGTGCACGTGTTCCGCCTGACCGAAAACCCGATCACGTTGAAGAGAGAGAGCCGGTTCCAGCTCGCCTTCGCGCGCGAGCCGCATTCCGAGTATCTCCGCGGCGCCGCGCTCGACGGGTCGAGGCTCCTCGTTCCGTACAACCCCGCCGAATTGCCGCTCATCGTGGATCTCCAGGGCACCCGCCTGATGCCGGCGCGATCCACGAGCGACCTCCATCGCCAGGACCTCGCCTGGCCCTACCGCTTTTCGCACCTGCCGCGCGAGCTTTACGTTCTCGACGCGGTCGACTCCGCGATCCACGTCCTGACGCCGGGCGAGGCGCCGTGAGCACGTCCTCGGCGGCGCCGCTCCGGACGCTCGCCCTCCTCGCGCTCGGTTTCGCGTTCGCAGGCGAGGAGCTGATCCGGACGGGCCGGGCTCCGTGGGCCGGCATCGGCGCGCAGCTCCTCGCGTCGGGTCTCTTCGCGTGGGGCGCCTGGCCGCGGCCGGCGCCACTCGGGAATGCTCCCACGGCGCGCCGGAGAGGCACGGGCGCTCTTCTCGCATTCGCCGCCGTCTCTCTGGGCGCGATCGCGTCGATCGTGTGGTGCCTCAGGCTCTACGCCCACGGCCGCGACGTGGCCGCCGAGGGCCCGTGGATCGCCGCGATCCTCCTGATGGCGGCGGCCGGCTTTCTCGGAGGCGAGCTCACGGCCATCGCCCCGCGCTGGGACGCCGCGCCTCCTCTCGAGAGCCGGACCCGCCGAGGCCTCTTCGCGCTCGCGGTCGTCCTGATCCTCTGCCTCGCGGCTGCGACGCGCCTTCCCGCGCTCGACAGGATTCCCTTTGGGATTAACGCGGACGAGGGCGATCGGGCCGCGGTGTCGCTCTCGATCCTCCGGAGCCACGACGTGACGCCGCTCTTCGGCGTCGGCTGGTACCACATCAGCATCGTCTACTTCCGGCTCCTCGCGGCGGTCATGCGCGTGGCCGGAGCGACCGTTGCCGGGGCGCGGACGTTCGGCGCCCTCTGTGGAATCGCCACCGTGGGTCTCGTCCTCGCGCTCGGGGTCAAGCACTTCGGGCGTCGGGCCGGCCTTCTCGCCGGACTCCTCGTCGCTTCTTTCGGACCGGCTCTGCAGTTCTCGCGGGAGACGACGGAGGCGAGCCCCACCGCCACGCTCTGGACCGCGAGTGCGCTGCTGTTCCTCGAAGCGGCGCGCGGAGGACGTGCGTGGGCCTGGATCCTCTCGGGGCTCGCGGGAGGCTTTTCGCTCTACTTCTATCCGACGGGACGCCTGTGGAGCGTCCTCGCGATCCTTTTCGTGATCGCGCTCCTCGTGACCTCTCCGCGCGGCACGCGCGCGAAGATCCTCTCGGGAGCGCTCCTCGCGGCGGTCGCGGCGCTCGTCATCGGCGCGCCGTTTCTCTACCGGGCGTACGTCAACCCGGACTGGTTCGTCGTGAGGGCCCGGGAGACGAGCATCTTCGTCAGCTCGAACCTGACGCGGCTGGCGTACGTCCATCGCGACTGGTCGACGCCCCGTCTCCTCCTCGCGCAGCTCGAGCGGTCGATCGGGATCTTCAACCGCTTTCCGGACGGCAACTATTTCTGGCCGACGGGAAAGCCGATCCTCCCTCCCGCGCTCGCGGCCCTGACGATCACCGGCCTCTTCGCGAGCCTCTGGCGCGTCCGGGATCCACGGCACGCCCTCCTTTCGGCATGGTTCTGGGCCGGATTCGTGGGGGTCATCGTCACCGTAGAGACGCCAAACCTCCAACGCATGGCGACAGCGGTACCGGTGCTCGCGATCTTCGCGGCGCTCGTGCTGGACGAGGTGGTGCGCCGCTTCGCGGCGCCTCTCCAGGACCGCCGGGGCCGTGCCGCCGTGATCGCCCTCGTTTCGGCGGCCGCGCTCGCGCTGGCGGCCCGAGAGCTCGTCTTCTACTTCGGAGACTACGCGAAGCGTGACGCGTGGCCATACCCGCGGATCGAGGGAGGCACGGTCGCGCAGGAAGGCCGCGACGCCTGGGTCGTGAGCCTCGGCAACCAGTTCCACATGGTCAACTCGGGCTGGGTGTATCACCTCGCGCCCGACTCCCATCGCGCGGGAATCCTCTCTCCCGGGTTCCACCTCCCCCTGACGATCCCCGCGAACCGCGATCTCGCCTTCCTTTTCTATCCCGGGCAGGACGTGTACCGGCACTTCGTCGAGGGCATCTATCCGGGTGGGAGCACGCGCCGTGTTTCGACTCCGCCCGACCAGTGGATCTTCGACGTGTATCGCGTGCCCCTCTCCACGTGGCGGGCCACGCAGGGAGCGCTCGTGCACCTCCCCGAAGGCCCCGTCCACGTGCTCTCACTCGGAGATCCCGCGCCCGCGCCGCGCTCAAGCTCGGGAGGGAGATGGACCGCGGCGATGCGCGTGCCTCGCTTCGCCAACACTGCCTTCCGCCTCGGCCCGGGACCGGCCCGCCTCACGATCGACGGCCGGGAGGTCCTGTCGGTGGCGGCGGGCGAGCCGGTGAAGGAAGTCTCCCTGTGCCTCGCGCGCGGCGATCACTTCGTCGAGCTGGACACCGCGGGCGAGGGCCGTCCTCCCGCGCGCCTTCTCTGGGCTCCGTACCTGGCCCCGGGAGCCGAGCCCGCCTTCCAGACGATTCCGCCCGCGATCCTGAGACCTCTCGCCGAACCTCCGGGCGGGCTCTTCGGCGTCGTGACCTTCCCCGGTGGAAGGAGGCTCGAGCGGCTCGACGGAACGCTCGCGACGTGGAACCTTTGCGAGGAGTTTCAGTTCGGCGGCGAGCCCTTCGAGGCCGTGTGGAGGGGATCGCTCGTCCCTGCCGTTCCGGGGACCTACAAGTTGGGACTTCTGGCCTACGGAACGGCCGAGCTCAAGATCGACGGGCGGACCATTCTCAAGAGCGAGGGGGCGCACGACGAGCCGATTGTCGCGGACCTCGAGCTCTCGAGAGGAGAGCACGCCGTCGAGCTCACCTTCAGGCAGACCGTCGAGCCCGCGAGACTCGAATGGTCCTGGACGGAGCCCGGCGGGCAGACCACCATCGTGCCGCCGTCCGCACTCCGTCCTCCTCGGGGCGCGGGCGTTTCGCCGCCCAGGAAGCCTGAAGACTTCGGACCGCCCGGGCGCCCCCCGCTCGTCGACCACGCCGTTTTCCTGAGGTGGTAAGCGGTGCTCAGGGCGCGGGTGCTTCGGCCCCGCACCAATACGCCTGTTCCGCGATCGTCTCGAGCGCGGAGGAGCGATAGCGCCCCGACTCCCACGAGCGCCGAAGCGACGCGATGCGCAGGAGCATGCCCAGGGAATGGAGACCGAGGTGCACGGTGCTTTGCCCGGAGCGGCGCAGGCGGACCGGGACGCGCTTGATCTCGAGGTTGTACTTCAGCGCGACGTAGAGGAGTTCCACGTCGCCCGCGAAGCCGTTCTCCCTGAGGAGAGGGAAGAGCGCCTCCGCGACGTCGCCGCGGAAAGCCTTCAGACCGCACTGGGTGTCGAAGAGCCCGCCGGTCACGAGCATCCGCACGAAAAAGGAGAACGCGAGAGAGGCCGTGTCGCGGTGCCACGGCACGTGGGGCCTGTAGTCGGACGCATGGAGCGTGCGGTCTCCGGTGACGACGTGGAAGCCGCGGTCGTTCACGAGGCGGGCCATGTAGGGAACCGCGTCGAGATCGAAGGGAAGGTCGGCGTCCGTGAAGACACGGCACCGGCCTCGGCTCGCGAGCATGCCCGCCTTCAGCGCGCCGAACTTCCCGAGGTTCCTCGGGAGAGAGACGACCCTGAGGCTCCGCGCCCGGGACGTGGCGAGGCGTTCCGCGGTGCCGTCCGCGCTGCCGTCGTCGACCGCGACGATCTCCCAGGAGAGGGAGCCCCGGCCCAGGAACTCGTCCGCATCGGCGAGGCTCCGCTCGACGAAATCCGCCGCGTTGAAGACGGGCAGGACCAGGGAGAGATCGGGAGGAGCTTCGACGCTCACGGAGCGGAGCTCCGGCGCGCCGTCACGAGCATCGAGCCCGAATTCGCGTAAAGGGCCGCGCGGCCCGGGGGGAGAAGGCGCGCAAACGCGCGCACGAGGCCTCCGCCGAACGGAAGGGCGTCGCCGATGCGCGAGAGAAGGAAACCTCCGGACACGTACTGGCCGCACGCGGAGAGGTGCTCGATCTCGAACTCCGGGGCGAGGGCCTCCGCGAGCGTCGACGGCGAGAAGTACGCGACGTGCTCGGGGATCTTGTAGGACACCCAGCGGCGCCCCGTCACGCGCGCGAGAAGGCTCTTCACGTTCGGCGTGGCGACGACAACCCGCCCTTCCGGCGCGAGGTGCCACGCGAGGTCCACCGCGAGCGCGCGGGGGTCGTAGACGTGCTCGATGACGTCGAAGAGCGTGATGACGTCGAAGGTCCCTCGGGGAAAGAGGCGGTCGGACAGCTTTCCGAGGCGGACGCGGTCCGGATGGCGAGAAGACGCGATCGCGACCGCGGGCCCGGAGACGTCCAGCCCCGACGCGTCGTAGCCGAGCGCGCGCGCCGCCTCGAGGCCGGCTCCGGGACCGCACCCCACGTCGAGGAGGCGAGCGCCGGGCGCGGGAGGAGGGAGCCGCGAGAGGCGTCGGACGAACGTGCGGACGAGGAGCGGCTCCATGGAGGCATAAGAGGAGTATCCGCCCTCGGAGCCGCCCTTTTCCCAGTAGTCGTCGGATTCGTACAGGAGAGGGACGTCGCTCTCGGCGACGCGCGGGGTGAGATAGCGCATCGAGCACGAGCGGCAGTCCACGACACGGTACGGCCCGAACGCGGCGCGCGTTCTGGCGGGAGGCGCCTCGCCGCAGAGCGGACACGTGCAGGTTTCGAGGCGGTACGGAGCGGCCGCAGGCATCGGGTGCTCTCCGATCGATAGGATACCGGTGACGATGCACGCGGGCGGCCCGGCGGCGTCTTGGCGGTGCCCTTGGTATCATGCGTCTGCATTCGGAAACGAGGCCGGAAACGCGGAAAGGCCCGCTCGGGACGCGTTTCGGGAGTTCGCGAGGAGTTACGAAGATGACGAAGAGATGGCGCTTTTTTCCGGTCGCTCTGTGTGTTCTTTTCGTGGCCTGCGGGAAATCCCCCGAGGCGCCCGGTAAGGGCGGTCCCGCGACCGCCGGGAAGCCGGCGGCGACCCTTGAAACCTCGACGCCGGCCCCGGAAGCGCCGAAAGGCATCTATATGACGAAGTTCCGCTTCGGCTTGTCGGCCGGTCCGGATGGCATCGTCATCTCGGAGACTCGTACCATCCAGCCGGGAGAGGCGATCTTCGCCTCGTTCGAGATCCCGAACGCTCCCCCGGGCTCGAAGGTCTTGGCCGCGTGGGTCCTCCTTCCGGACAGGAAGCCGCTCTCGCGCCAGGAAGCGCCGATCACGCCGGACAAGCCGGCCGTCGCCTTCAAGGCCGACTCGAAGGGCTGGCCGATTGGCGACTACGAACTGGAGATGTCTCTGGCCGAAGCGGGAAAAGATAAGCCGACGCTGGTGGGAACCGCGCAGTTCAAGATCGTCAAGGACAAGCTGAGGTAGCGTGACCTAGGCCACAGGTTTGCGTCGTCACGGCGGCCGGGCGGAATATCCTTGCCGAGACGAAGTCTTCTTTTCTGGATGAGATGATGGTGACGCGCCGGACCTTCACGCTCGCCGCGATCGGGACGGCCCTCGCCGCCGCGTCCTCGGTCGCGGGCGCCGCGCTCGCGTTCGCCCTGGGCCCGCTACGCGGCCGAGGACGGCAGGAGCAGGAGTTTCTGGACCTGGGCCCGGTGACGGCATTCGAGGCGCTCCGCGCCGGGACCTCGGGGCCCGAAGAAGTCGTCGCCGAAAGGACCGTCCAGGACGGCTACATGACGCGCCGCGTGAAGGAGCGCTTCGCGATCGTGAGGGACCCGAAAGAGGCGTCGGGCCTCGCCGCACTCGGCACGACGTGCAGTCATCTCGGGTGCGGCGTGTCGTGGAACCGGGTGCGCAAGGCCTTCCTCTGCCCCTGCCACGGCGGCGTGTACGGGCCGGGCGGCGAGGTGCTGGCCGGGCCTCCGCCGAAACCGCTCACGCGCCTGCCTCTCGTCGTGTCGGGCGGACGCCTGCAGCTCGACGCGGCGGCTCTCGACGCGTGAAAAAGCTCCTGGAGTTTCTCGAGTCGCGAGGTGGCCTCACCTCGCTCTGGCGAAAGTTCGCCGACGAGCCCGTGAGCGTGCGGCGCGCGTGGCTCTTCACGCTGGGCTCCGCGGCGCTCGCCGTGTTCCTCGTCCAGTTCGTGACCGGCTTCGCGCTCGCACTCGCGTACGCGCCCACGCCGGACCACGCCTGGGAAAGCGTGAAGGCGATCCAGACGCGCCTCTTCGCGGGAGGGCTCGTGCGCGGCCTTCACCACTGGGGCGCCTCGGCGATGGTCGTCTTCGCCGTCCTTCACATGGCGCGGACGTTCGTCTACGGAGCGTATCGGAAGCCGCGCGAGCTGAACTGGCTCGTGGGCCTCGCGCTCCTGGTCCTCGTTCTCGGATTCGGCTTCACGGGCTATCTCCTCCCGTGGGACCAGAAGGCGTACTGGGCGACGGTCGTCGGGACGAAGGTGCCGGAGGCCCTTCCGGTCCTCGGGCCGGCAGCCTCGCGCCTCATGGCCGGCGGACCCGCGGTGGGCGCGGCGACGCTGACGCGCTTCTACGCGCTCCACGTCGTCCTGCTTCCGGTTCTCGCGTTCGCTTTCATCGCCGTCCACCTCCTCCTGCTGCGCAAGCACTCTCACGCGGGACCGGCCGCGGAGCCCGATCCGAGAGAGCCGTTTTTCCCGTACCAGGCGGCCCGCGACGGCGTCGTGATCCTCGCGGTCGTCCTCGCGCTCTTCTGGCTCGCGGCGCGGCATCCCGCCCCGCTCGAAAGGCTGGCCGATCCCACCGACACGACGACCGTGCCCCGCCCCGAGTGGTACTTCCTGCCGCTCTTCCAGCTGCTGAAGATCTTCAAAGGCCCGCTGGAGCCGATCGGCACCGCGGTTCTGCCCGGCCTTTCGATCCTCCTCCTCGCGCTCGTGCCGTGGCTCGACCGGGGCGCCTCACGTCGCTTCCCGGACCGAAAGCCCGTCCTCGTCTTCGGGGGCCTCGTCGCGGCCTGCCTTCTCTCGCTCCTCGTCTTCGGAGCCCTCGACGCGCCGAAGGCGCCGCGCTCGGGTCTCGAGGCCGGCTCCGAGGGGCCGCCCGACCCGCGCCTCCTCGGCGGCCTCGCCTCCTACGAGAGGCGCGGCTGCGCCTCGTGTCATGGAGTGGACGGCCGGCCCGCGGCGAACGCGCCTCCGAACGCACTCGGCCTCGCCGCGCGCGCACACGTCCTGGGCGGCGACGCGCTCGTCGCGCACGTGAAGGCGAAGAGTCCGAAGCCGGCCGCCGGCGACGAGGACGGAGAAAACCCCGACAAGGACGTGCCGTCTCTCCTCACGTACCTCGAGGCGGTCTCGCGGGACGGCGTCAAGCTCTCCGCGCTGCCCGGGCCGATCCGCGTCGGCGGCGCCGCGATCGACCGCGAGGACTGCCGGCAATGTCACCAGCTCTACGGGGAAGGCGGCCGGCGGGGGCCCGTGCTCCAGCATCTCCTCGGCAAGCGCGACAAGGACTGGCTCGTCGAGCACTTCAAGGAGCCGAAGAAGGTCGTGCCGGGCTCGAAGATGCCGCCGTTCAGGTTCCTGCCCGACGCCGAGCTCCAGGCGATGTCCGACTATCTCCTCGCACTGCCGTGACGAACGTCCGGATCGCGCTCGCGAACCTGAGGTACCCGGCGACGCCGGAGCAGTCGGTGGAGCTCGCCGAAGAGGCCATCGCACGCGCGTCGGAGCGCGGCGCGGCGGTCGTCTGCTTCCCCGAGTGCTATGTCCCGGGCTATCGCGGGCTCGGCAAGTCCCCGCCTCCACCCGACGCCGCCTTCCTCGGGCGGGCGGCGACGCGTGTGGCCGCCGCGGCCGCGAAGGCGCGCGTGGCCGTCGTTCTCGGAACGGAGCGGCTGGACGGAGACGCGCTCCTCGCGACGGCGCTCGTCGTCGGGAAGGACGGGACGCGTCTGGGCTATCAGGACAAGGTGCAGGTCGACCCCTCCGAGGACGGCATCTACACGCCCGGCACCTCGCGCCGCGTCTTCACCGCGGGAGAGCTCACGTTCGGCGTCGTGATCTGTCACGAGGGTTGGCGATACCCCGAGACCGTGCGCTTCGCGGCGCGGAAAGGTGCGCAGGTCGTCTTCCACCCGCATCTCGAGCTGGGCGGACCGGGCGGCGTCGCGCCGAGGACCTTCGCGGACAGTGCGAACACGTTCCACGAGAAGGCGCTCCTCTGCCGCGCGGCAGAGAACACGTGCTTCATCGCGTCCGTGAACTACGCGGCGGCCGGCTCGGCGACGACGTCGGCCGTCGTGAATCCGGACGGCACCCTCCTCGCGCACTTCCCGTATGGCGAAGAGGGGTTGCTCATCGCCGACCTCGACCTCTCCCTCGCGACCGGCTTGCTCGCGTCGCGCTACAGAGCCGTCTAGAGATTTCTCTCGAAAATCGTGCTCCGTTCGTCGTTTAGCTGATCTCGTCGTTTGGTATCCTGAAAAAGAGTTCCCCGTGAACGCCGCGATGATCCACCGGCACGAGGTGACGCCGTTCGCGACGGGGTCCTCCTCTGCCGGGGGAAAGCTCGGATTGAAGCTGGCTTTCTTGAATGCCAGCGCGCCACGGGCGACATCATCGGGCCGGAGAGCGAGAGCTGAAAGCCCATTCAAGAGGTTGGAACGCTGAGCAGCGCTACTTCTCCGTGAAGCTCTTGAGGTCGAGCCGCTGCACGAGGTGGCGGCGGAACTCCTCGGGCGGAAGCGACGCGACCTGGCGGCCCTCGTGGTGCTCGATCGCGGCGAGCACCTTCTCCCAAAGGAACTCGCGGCGGGCGATCTCGTCGAGGTCGCGCACCTTGCCGAACTCCTGGACGTACTTGTTGTGGCGGCAGAGCATGCGGAAAGCGTGCTCCGTGTTCGGCCTACGGACGGGAAGGCCGAGGATCCTCACGTCGTTGCCGACGTCGTGGATCGGCTGGCCCCACTCGCCGTATCCGCCGAAGATCGTGCCGAGCTTCTCGAGCGCGTTCGCGAGCTTCGGCTCGCCGCCCCTCTCGAGCGCCGTTTTCACGATCGGCAGCGTGATGTTGCGGAAGAGCGTGGGATCGGCGAGCCGCACGTTGATCCCGATCTCCTCGCGCGTGATGCGGGCGATGTCCTCGGACCGGATGCGGTTGTCCGTCGCGAGGTGGATCCGCTCGCCGATCGACGCCGGCACCGTGAGGGCCGCGAGGATGCCCTGGACGACCCTGTCCACGGGGACGAGGTTCAGCTCGGCCGACGCGTCGCCGGGAAAGCTCGACGCGATCGCGCCGATGAGCCAGGCCTTGCCGCGGCCCACCGCGTCCGCCTGCAGCGCGTCCATCGCCTCCTTGGAGCGTCCGAACGCGTTGATGGGCGCGTTCACGACTTTCGTGTCACCGCGGTTGTTTCCGGTCTTCGAGTGGCCGATGACGATCGAGGGCAGGAGCTGCGACACGCGGAGGCCCTTGTCGACGAGCGTGTAGTCGGTCTCCAGGGACGCCATTGCCTTCGTGAGCTCGTAGAAGTTGTTGTAGAAGTTCCGCGGAAAAACCAGCGCCGACTCCTGGGCGGTCGTCTTCTTCTTCCGCCCGTGAATGTAGGACGTCTCGATCGCGATGTGCTGGATGAACTTCGAGCCCTTCGCCTGCTGGAGAGAGAGCGCGAACTGGAGCGCGTTGCGCGCGCCCTGCACGTTCGCGCGGAAGGAGTTCTCGTAAGAGTCGTCGAAGGAGACGCTCGCGGCGCAGTGCACGACGTGCGTGAGCGTCTTTCTCAGACGGGCGAGCTCCTTCGGCGCGATGCCGAGTTCGGCCTTCTCGATGTCGCCGTCGACGAAGACGAACTTCCTGGCCTTGGCGCCGGAGATATGGAGGCGCCGGAGGAGAACGGCTCCACGCTGCGCCGGCGAGAGGATTCTCACGACCGCCTTCGTCTTCGGATCGCGAACCTTCTCGGGCCGCACGACGGACACGACGCGCTCGATGCGGCGGTCTCCCGCGGCCTGGGCGAGGAACTCCTTGCCGAGAAATCCGGTCGCGCCCGTCAGCAACACCTGCAGCCGCGGGCTTCGTCCGCGCGCGCGCAGGAGGACGCGGGCCTCCTTCTGGAGCTTCTCGATGCGTGCCTTGACCTCTTTCTCGGAAAGATGCGACGCCTCACGGAACTTGAAGAAGACGTCCCGGTCCGTGACCCCGATGAGGTTCTTCGCGCTCTTTTCCACGGCCTTGCTGCCCGTGGCCGATCCGATGGCCTCGGCGAGCTTGATCCCGAGAAGGTTCACTTTTCTCAGGCCGTCCTTCACGGCGTTCTCGTTGCCGGTCCACTGGATCAGGCGGCTCGCGAGATATTGGGCCGTGACGTCGATCGGATTCTTGTCGCGGTGCGCGTGGACGAGGAGGTCGTCCGGGTCGATCGGCCGGAGGACCTCCTTGCCGGTCGAAAAGCTCACTTTCGCGATGTAGCGCGACGGTGAACTCTCCCACAGCATTTCCCCCTTGGGGTTGATCGTCGGCGAGATCTCGCGGGGAGGCGTTCCGTCGGACCCGGGGCCCGGCGGGGCAGACTTTGTCTCGGGCATCGGCTCCTCCGAAAAGAGGACGGTCATTGTAGTCCCCGAGGCGCGTCAACTCAGGGCTGCGACGAAGGCGGAAGCGGCGAGCGCGACCGCGAGGGCCGCGTCGTTTCCGGCCTCGAGGTAAAGCGTGGCCGAGGGATCGGTCACGACGGCGAGAGAGCCCGCGCGAACGAGCTTCGCCTCTTCGCCGTCCACGAGAGTGATCTTGCCGGAGAAGACGGCGATCGCGCGAACGCCGCGGAACGCCCATCGCGCCGTGGGCGGGGGACCGAGGCGCAGAACGGCCAGGCCCGCCTCGGGCAACTGCGCGAGCGTTCGCATGCCCGTGATACCCGGAACCGCCCGTCCGCCGAGGTCGTCCCTCCTGATGTGGCGTCCGCCTTTGGGAGACGTTCTGCAAATTTCTTCGAGTGGAAGAGAGGGGGATGGGGCGCCGGGGGACGCCAAGGCCGCGAGAGCGGCAGCCGTCCAGACGAGGACGTCGCCGGCGGCGAACACGCCGCCACCCGTGAGCACGAGCAGCGCCCCTGAACGACGTTCTCCTTCCCCCTCTTCCCCTTCCAAGAAAAATCCACCGTATCCCTCGTCGAGACGCAGCAGGTTTTGAGCTGGCAAGTCTTCGAACCTGTATACCGAAATGCCCGGCGCGTGCGCGGTCGGCGCCGGAGGCGGCACGGGGCCACGGCGCTCGTCGTCGGAAGGAATGTCCTTCGCGCGAGGGGGCGGCTCCTTCTCCTTCCTCGCGCTCCGCGCTTTGCCGAATGGCCAGTTCACTCGGGAACTCTAGCGCGGCGCCGCCGGAACGGTCGAGAGTCAGGAGCCGAGGCGGTCGTGGAGACGCTGCGCTCCGGTCCGGCTCACGGGAAGCCGCGTGCCGTCCAGGAGCACGGCCGTCGGCGCGCCCGTCCGGGACGGCTCGAGCCGGGCGAGGCGATCGAGATTCAGGAGGTACGACCGGTGGATCCTCACGAATCGCTCGTTGGGGAGTGCGTCCTCGAGGCTCGCGAGCGTCTGGTTCTTGAGATGGTTTCGTCCCTCGGCGCGGAGGAGGACGTAGTCGTCCTCGGCTTTCACGTAATCGATCTTCGAAACGGGAAGGACCGTGACCGTGACACCGTCCTTCACGACGACACGGGAAAGAGGGGCGCCCCGGGGAACGGAACGGTCGCCACCCGGGGCGCCGCCGGAGGCGAGCCGCGCGCGGGCGCGCGCGAGCGCCGTCTCGAATCGCGCACGGTCGAAAGGCTTGAGAAGGTAGTCCACGGCGTTCTCGTCGAACGCCTTCAGCGCGTACTGGTCGTACGCCGTGATGAAGATGACGGCGGGCCGGCCCGCGTCGTCGCGCTCGATGAGCTCGAGGACCTCGAAACCGTCGAGCTCGGGCATCTGGACGTCGAGAAAGAGGAGATCGGGCTTCTTCTCGGCGACGGCTTTCACGGCTTCGAAGCCATTCGCGCACTCGGCGAGGATCGTCACGTCCGCGTGCGCGGCGAGGAGCTGGCGCACGAGCGAGCGGGCGAGCTCCTCGTCATCCACGATCACGGCGCCGAGCGGGCGGGAGGCCACGGAACGAATATATCCGGGACCTCCCGCCCGAGGATCAGGCCGTCTTGCCGAATATGGCCGAGCGAACCTTCCTCTTCATGGCCTCGACCTCCGGGCCCGCGGGAGCGCCGGCTCCCTCGCCGTCGGCCTGGTTCGCGACGAACAGCGTGAGGAGCGCGTCGAGGACGTTGCCCGTCCGCGAGCCGTCCGCGCCGCCGCCGCTCACGACGACGCGCGGCACGATGTCGACCTTCGACTTCTCGATCGCCTCCGCGAAGCGCGACAGCACAGCCTGCGCGACCTGGTAGCGCGGTCCGCCGTAAGCGCGGACCTGCTCCTCGGCGGCGATCGCCTGCGCGACGCCCACACGAGCCGCCCGGTCCGCTTCGGCCTGACCGACGGCCTGGATGCGCGCGGCCTCGGCGTCCGCGAGGAGCCGGACCTTCTTCCCTTCGGCGTCCGCGAGCGCCTGGATCTGCGCGGCCTGCTGGAGCGAGCGCTGGTACTCCGCACGGCCCTGGTTGCCCTGTACGGTGATCGAGACCTCGGATTCCGTGAGGAGCGACTGTTGCTTCGCGCGCGCCTCCGCCTCTCTCAGCTCCCTCTCCTTCACGGCGGCCGTCTGCTGGCGCGTGTACGTCTCGACCTGCTCCTCTGCGACCTGCCGCGCGCGCAGCTGGTTCAGGATCTGCTCGATCGAGCTGCCCGGCGCTGCGCCCGGCGTTCCGATGAGCACTTCCTCGAGCTCGAGGTTGTAGCGCAGGAATTTCTCCTTCATCTCGAACGACGCCGCGTCCTGGATCGCGCTGCGGTCCTGGATGAGCTGGAGGAGCGTGCGCGTCTGGCCCACGTTCTTGAAGTACGCCGAGACCATCGGGTCGAGCGTCTGCTCGACGAGCCGTTTGATGTCGCCGAAGCGCTGGATGACGAGCGGCGCCTTGCGGTAGTCGATGTGGATGACGACGGAGAGCGGCAGCGTCGGCTCGAAGGCGTCCTTCGTGATGAGCCCGATCTCCGAGAGGTTCTCGTCGAGGCGGTGCGAGCCCGTCTCGGTCTTGATCCACTTCAGGATGATGTTCGTCGTCGGGACGGTGACGACGCGCCCGGCATACGTGTTGAACGCGTACTTGCCCGGGCCCAGGGGGATGCTCCACACGCCGCGGCAGCCGGCCGACACGGTCTCGCCGTGCGCGTACTCCGGTCCCGAGAGGTCCTCGCCCGCGCGGCCGGTGTACGACACGACGACGCCGACGGATCCGACCTCGACGACGGTCTTCGGGATCATCTCCACCGTCGCGAAGAGGCGGTTCAGGATGTACGTGCCCTCCACGAGCACCTGGAGCTGGCGGCCGCGCAGGCCGCCGGCGGCGAGGAAGCGCTCCGGGTCCTGGAACTTGTTGTGGTACGTGGCGCCCTCTCCGGGGTCGTCGCCGAGGACGGGCGCGATGATCTCCCCCTCCGGCAGCGACGGGCCGTCGTGCACCGTGACGATGCCGACGAGGTCGTCCGTGCCCTTGATGACGACGGGCGTGAAGCCCTGGCGCTCGGCGATGAGCTGCGCCATGCGGCGGAGGAGCTCCTCGTCCTGCCGGTCGAGGGGCAGATGGAGAACTCCCGACTCCGTGATGACCGCGAAAAGCGCGAGGTTGATCGCCCACGTGCCCTCGCGGAGGACCATCCGCTGCGGGCCGCGTTGCCCGCCGCCCAGAAGGAACGCCGACGCATCCTGGAAGTCCGGAGCCTTTCCCAGGGCGGCGAGCGTCTGCGTCGGAAGAAGCGGCGCCCCGTCGCGCGCGAAGACGTAGCCGAGCTTCCCCTGCGGGATGGTCACGAGCGGGACGCGGTGGACGCGGTGCGAGAGGCGTGACAGCACGTGCCAGCCGCCGCGCAGGAGGTGCGGCTGGTATCCGGCCTCGCCTCTCAGCGCGATGAGGCCGGTCTTGACGGAGCCCTTGCCGCTCACGAGCTTCTCCACGATTCCGACCCGGTTATTCGGGATGTATCGCAGGAAGAGCGTGAACGCGAGCGCGCCGAGAGCGCCTGCGAGAACGAGCAGACTGAGGACGAGATGAGCCGACACGAAGAGCCACAGAAGCTTCAACACGGGGCTTCCTCCGGGACCGTGCGGGTGACGGGCCGCTCAGAGGGCGGAGCCGCGCCGCGCGTTCCCTTTTCGACGGATGGAAAACGCCCTTGCGGGAAGCCGTCAGGCCCTAGCAGGCTGCTGAAGAAAGGGCTCTTTTTCAAAGGAGCTTGAGCGGGAGAAGACACGTCAAGCTGAAAGAGGGGATTGCTTCGAGAGAGTGAGTCCGTGCTGCTCGCCTTTTTCGGCCCGCTTCGGTCGCACCGAGGGGCGCTTCAGGGGGAATCAGGCGGTCGAGGACTCCATTCGCGCCATTCGGACGAGGTTGTAGGCCGTCATCACGCTGAGGACGTGAGCCGCCACGCGGGCGAGTCCTCGGAAGCGCGTCTTGGCCAGGCCTCCGATGGTCTTACTCCAGCCGAAGATTTCTTCGACGCGCTTCCTGATTCGCTGGCTCACGGCGTAGCCCGCGTGTCTCGTCGTCCTTCGGTCGATGGCGCTGCGCCTGTTGGTGGTGTTCTGGGCCACGTGGGGCGTGACGCCTCTCTCTCGGAGCCTTTCGATGAAATCCCTCGTGTCGTAGCCCTTGTCGCCGGCCAGCGTGATGCGCTTGTCCGAGCCCAGCTCGTCGACCATGCCCAGTGCGGCCGACCTCTCCCCGTAGCCGTCGGCCGTCGTTACGCGCGCCTTCACGCACAGTCCGTTTCTGTTCTCCATCAAGACGTGGCCGAGGTAGCACAGCTGCGAAGGCTGGCCGTCTCCCTTCTTGTAGAGCTTGGCGTCGGGATCGGTCGTCGAGGCGTGCGTGTCGTTGCGCCTCTTCTGGCCGCGAAAGTCGACATCGGCGTTGCGGCCGCCAGGAGCTGGCGGCTCATCGCCGCCCTTACCGTCCTTGTCCTTCCGGGGCTGGAAGCTCTTCAAGGA
This sequence comes from Thermoanaerobaculia bacterium, assembly GCA_963719225.1. GTDB lineage: Bacteria > Acidobacteriota > Thermoanaerobaculia > UBA5066 > UBA5066 > Fen-183. The sequence continues at coordinate 424,005 of CAVRAY010000002.1, forward strand.
GGCGTTCGCTTCGATCAGCGTGCCGTCCACGGTGAAGTGCTCGTCCGAGAGAAGAAACTTCTTGCGGGCCTGTGCGACGACTTCCGAGAAGAACTCCTCGAAGACCTCGGCCTCCAACAGTCTCTGGCGGTTCTTCGAGAAGGTCGTCGGATCGAAGGCCGGTGCAAGCCCCGGCATGTCCAGGAACCAGCGGAAGAGAAAGTCGTACCCGAGCCGCTCGCAGAAGAGCCGCTCGCTTCTCACGCTGTACAGCGCGATGAGGATCTGCGCCTTGAGAAGCATCTCGGGCGGAATCGATGGACGCCCTCGCTCCGAGTACAGCCTGGCGAGCTTGGGCTCGAGACGCCTGAGCGCTTCGTCTGCAAGCGCCTTCACCTTGCGGATCGGGTGGTCCCGCGGCACGAGCTCCTCGGGCGTCATCGTCACGACAAGATCGACCTGCTTTTCGTTGTCTCCACGCATGCACATCAAGGTGCAGCCGCATCGCGCAGCAGTCAATGCCTCGCCGCGATTTTCAGGAGCCCTTTTTCAGCAGCCTGCTAGGGCGTTTCGTTGCGTGACATGTGAGCCACCGATCCCAATGTGCTTCCGGAGGTGCCGTTCGTCAAGCCGTCTCTCGGCACGACTGATGCACATCGAGCCTGTACCGGGAATCACAAGTGCCAGCGACTGGCACGAGATTTCAAGCTTCGGCAGGAACCTCGATCTCGACCCGGAAGAGCCCGTCGTGAAGGCGGGAGCCGACGTATCCAGCGTCGCCCCAGCACGCGGCGACGCGCCGCTTCACGTTCGCGAGGCCGAGCCCCGTGCCCGCGGGCCTTTCCGCTCCGGCGTCCGCGGGGTTCTCGACCACGATGGAGATGCGGCCGCCCGAGCGCTTCGTCACGAGCGACAGGACGCCGCCCTCGAGGCGCGCCGCGATGCCGTGCTTGACCGCGTTCTCGAAGAGAGGCTGCAGGAGAAGAGGGGGGACCTCCACGTCGAGCGTGGACGCGTCGACGTTCTCGGCCACCGTGAGCCGGTCGCCGAAGCGCACGCGTTCGACGGCAAGATAGCGGTGCGCGAGCGCGAGCTCTTCGCGAAGGGAAATCGAGGTGCGTTCCGACATGCCGAGCGTCGTCCTCAGGAAGTCCGAGAGGAGCGCGCACATCGAGCGCGCCTCCTCCGGGCGCTCGGCGACGAGCGCGGCGATCGAGTTCAGGCTGTTGAAGAGGAAATGCGGGTTCAGGCGCTCGCGGAGCGCCTGAAGCTCGGCCTCGCGGGCCAGGGTCTTCAGGTCCGCGGCGCGCCGCTCCTCGACGTGCACTTTCTCCGCCGCGTCGAGCACGTAGTGCATCGCGAGGACGAGGAGGTAGAGAAGGACACCGAGGAGGAAGACGACCGGGCCTGCCCGCGCGAGGCGGTCGGGGAGCGTCTCGAAGGCGGGCAGGAGCGCGAGCGCCCAGGCGAGCGTCGTGCCGCAGAGAAGCCACAAGGAGGCCGCGACGAGGGAGGCGACCGCGAGCGCCGACGCAGTCGCGAGGAGCCGGGCCGAGTCGACCGGAAAAGCGCGGCAGAGGTACCAGGAAGACAGGCACAGGAACGCGTAGAGGAGCGCGAGGGGGAGGGAAAGAGCCGCCGCCTCCAGGAGCGAAAGACCGCCGGCCAGAACGAGAAGGCCACCAAGGATCGCGGCCAGGGGAATCCACGCGAGGAGGTAGACGCCGAGTCGCCCGGACTGCGTGAAGAAGGGGTGCACGACGCGCGCCCCTTAGTTCTTGATGCCGAGGCCGCCGAAGAGGATGAAGCCGGTGACGAGGAGCTCTTTTTGGGGAGTGCCGGGCGCGGCCGCGAAGTGGCGGCTCTTGTCGTCGGTGCCCCCGAAGATCGGGACGACCTTCAGGATCACGTTCCAGTCCCCGGGGACGCGCAGCTCGCCGCCTCCGCAGAAGCAGAAGACGTCGATCGTCGCGCGGTCTCCCGCCATCTTCGATTCTCGGAGGTCGATGTTGAAGCCGCCGAAAACCGCGTTCGCCTGACCTCCCTGGAAGTTGGACGCCACGAACCGGCGCTCGCCGCCGCCGAAGACGGCCCACTCGTTCAGGGTGCCGCCGGGATTCGTCGACGCGTCCCAGGTCCGCGCTCCCGGACGATGTGCGAACAGGATCCTCAGGCCGATGAGCACGAAGATGAGCGGAAAGAGATAGCGCAGGTGAAAATGAAGGAGGCCGAAGGTGCGCAGCAGGAAGAGCGTGCCCAGGCCGACGAGAATCGTCCCGGCGAAGAAAGAGCGGTTCGCGAACTTCGCCAGGCCCAGGGCGACGAGGACGAGCGGCCAGAACCTCCAGAGCTCTGAAACGTCCACGAGGCCGAAGTTGTCGAGGGTGAAGAGGATTCCGCCCGCGATGAGCGCGAGGCCGATGACGAGCCGGGACATGGTGTCGTGGCGAGGGCTGGTGTCTTTGACGATTCTTGCTTCCATGACGAGTCTCCCGATTGGAAGATACGGCCTCGAAGCCGGTTCTTCCCTCCCGATTCGGCGAACCGACTTCCGGCACCGGCGAACGGCGGGATCGGGACAGCCGAGAGTAGGATGCGGGCCGTGAGGGCCCGGCGGCGAAGCGCGAGAGCGCCGGCTTTGGCGGTCGTCTTTCTTCTCGGGTGTGCCCAAAGCGCGGCCGCCCAGGGATTCTTCGCCGGCCTGTCCGCGAAAGGCTACGTGAGGGGCGACGTCTCCCTCGACGTGCTGAACGCCGGCGACCAGAAGAGACCCGTCGCGCGCATCCGCTGGGTGAGGCTCGTTCTCGATCCCGGGACGCGCGACGTCGCGTTCGAGTACTGGCCGGAGCGCGAGATGCTCCTCGTGGAGCACGCGTCCGGCGAGCGTCTCGTGTTCGAGAGGATCCTGAAGCTGCCTGCGGCCGCCGATCCGGCGGCGCTCCGGCCGCGCGGCCGCATTGGTGTCTCCGGCGGATTCGTCGAGACGTTCGCGCGGGCAGGCCCTCGCGCGGGAGCAGCGGCGGCGTGCGCCGGTCTGGACGGCCTCCTCCGGACGGGAAACACGGATCTGTCGTTCGCGATCGCCGACCTCGCCGCGCCGACCGTGAGGCTGGGCATCGCGCAGGCGGTCGATGCCGCTCTCTCGCCGCGCGCGCGGGAGCTCGTCGCGAACACGATTCCGATCCTCTATGCCGCCCGGACGCAGGGCCTTCCGGTGGAAACGCTCGAGCTCCTCGACGTCTTCTTCCCGGGACGCGAATTCGCGCACGAAGCGCGCGGCCTTACGTTCCGCCCCTCCGGGGCGTCGCCCCTGAACCCGTCAGAGGGGGCGTGGCGCGTCGTGACCGAGCCGCCCGAGATGCTCCCCGGAGTCCCGCTTTCCTGAGGCGCGCATGAAACTCCGTGTCCTCGACCTCGCCGCTCTTCTCGCCGCCCTCCTGCCGGCCCTGGGCGCGCGCGCGCAGGTCGAGGTCGACATGCTCCGCGTGACGGACGGCGGCGCGCCTGTCGTCTCGGCCGTGCGGGCCGCGCGCGGGGGGACGGTCGTCGTCGCGCTCGAGATGCCTCGTGGCGACCGCCTCCTCTTGAGACGAGCCGCTCCCGAAGCGGGCGTCGTCTCCTATCAGGCCTGGATCGGCGGGCCTCCCGGCCTGGCCGTCACGCGCCGCGGAAGCGAGCCGCTCCTCGTGGAAGTGAGCGGGCGTTCGCTCCGCCTTTACGAGACCGACCTCTCGCGTCCCACGGTGAAGTGCTGGCTCACGTCCCTCGTCGCGTCCTCCGAGAACCGGCTCCTCGAGACGGCGGCCGGAATCCGCGCGCTGCGCGACCCGATCGCGCCTTCGGGCAGCGACGACGTCTACATGCCGATGGCTCTTCTCTGGCAGGCCGCCGAGGCCGGCGAGGCTCCGCGCGGACCCGTGAAGATCCAGCGCGGGCCGTTCAAGGGCGATCCCTGGAGCCGCCTCCAGCGCGCTGCGGCGGACGAGCTCGGAAGGCGCTGACGACCCTCGTCGTGGGGCTCCTCACCGGCTACGCGACGCAGCGCTATGGCCGCAAGACGGCGGCCGCGGTGACCTGAGAAGCCCTGGCCGGCTCGTACCCGAGGTTCGGAGAAAGCCAGCGCTCGGCCTCCTCGAGCGTCCAGCCCTTTCTCCCGGCGTAGTCCTCGACCTGGTCGCGTGAGAGGCGGCCCACGCCGAAGTAGTGCGCGTCGGGGTGCGCGAAGTAGAAGCCGCTCACCGAGCTCGCGGGCGTCATGGCGCAGTTCTCGGTGAGCGAGATTCCGGCATTCTTTTCGACGTCGAGGAGGGAAAAGAGCGTCCTCTTTTCCGTGTGGTCGGGACATGCCGGATACCCCGGTGCCGGGCGGATGCCGCGGTAGCGCTCCTTGAGTAGGTCCTCGGACGTGAGGCTCTCGTCCCGCCCGTAGCTCCAGTCCCGACGCGCGCGCTGGTGCAGCATCTCGGCGAAGGCCTCGGCGAGCCGGTCCGCGAGCGCCTTGACGAGGATCGAGGAGTAGTCGTCGTGCTCCTTCTCGAAGGCGCGGCAGAGCGCGTCGACGCCGATGCCGGCCGTGACGGCGAAGGCGCCGACGAAGTCCGCGCGCGCGCTCTCCTTCGGCGCCACGAAGTCCGCGAGCGCCTCGAGAGGATGCCCCTCGGGCTTCTCCATCTGCTGGCGCAGCGTGTGGAGCGTCGCGAGGGGACGCGCCCGCGCCGCATCTTCGAAGAGGCGGATGTCGTCGCCGTCCGCCTGCGCGGGGAAGAACCCGTAGACGCCACGTGCCGTCAGGAGGCGGTCCTTCACGATGCGGTCGAGGAGCGCCTTCGCATCCAAGAAGAGCTCTTTCGCTTTTTCGCCGACGACGGGGTCTTCGAGAATCTGGGGATAGCGGCCCCTCAGCTCCCACGCGTGGAAGAACGGCGACCAGTCGATGAAGGGCACGAGGTCCGAAAGCGGCACGTCTCCGAGGGCGCGGGCACCCGTGAAGGACGGAGCGGGGATCTCGGCGCCCGCCCAGTCGAAGCGCGGCTTGCGGGCCCGGGCGGCCGCGAGAGACAGGAGCGGTTTTGCCGACCTCTTCTCGTGCTCCTCGATCAGGAGCTTCTGTTTCTTCCGGTTCGTCTCGGCAAAGGGTGCCGCCTCGGCGCCGAGGAGGCCGCTCACGACGCCGACCGCCCGCGACGCGTCGAGCACGTGAACGACGGGCGGCCCGTACGCGGGCGCGATCTTGACCGCGGTGTGGACGGGGCTCGTCGTGGCGCCGCCGATGAGGAGCGGGACGGTGAACCCCTCGCGCTCCATCTCGCGTGCGACGTGGACCATCTCGTCGAGCGATGGCGTGATGAGGCCGGAGAGCCCCACGATGCGGGCTCCGTGCCCCTTCGCCGCCTTGAGAATGCGGTCGGCCGCGACCATGACGCCGAGGTCGATCACCCTGTAGCCGTTGCACTGGAGGACGACCCCGACGATGTTCTTGCCGATGTCGTGCACGTCGCCCTTCACGGTCGCGAGAAGGACCACGATCTCCGAGGATGACGCGCCCGCTCGCTTTTCCGCCTCGAGGAACGGCTGGAGATACGCGACGGCCTTCTTCATGACGCGCGCGCTCTTGACGACCTGAGGCAGGAACATCTTTCCCGCTCCGAAGAGGTCGCCCACGACGTTCATTCCCGCCATCAGGGGACCTTCGATGACGGCGAGCGGGGCGCCGTATTTCTTCCGGGCCTCCTCGACGTCGGCGTCGATGAAGTCGACGATGCCCTTGACGAGCGAATGCGAAAGCCGCTCCTCGATCGTGCCGCTTCGCCACGCGTCCGCCACGACCTCCGCCTTGCCCGTCTTCTTCACGGACTCCGCGAACGCGATCAGCCTCTCCGTGGCGTCCTTGCGGCGATTCAGGAGGACGTCCTCGACGAGGGCGAGCAGGTCCTTGGGGATCTCCTCGTAGACCGCGAGCTGGCCCGCGTTGACGATTCCCATGTCGAGGCCGGCCGCGATCGCGTGGTAGAGGAACGCGGCGTGCATGGCTTCGCGGACGGTGTTGTTCCCGCGGAACGAGAAGGAGATGTTCGAGACGCCTCCCGACACCTTCACGTGCGGCAGCGTCGCCTTGATGCGCTTCGTGGCCTCGAGGAAGTTCAGGGCATAGGCATCGTGCTCCTCGATGCCCGTCGCGACCGTCAGGATGTTCGGATCGAAGACGATGTCCTCGGGCGGAAAACCGATCTCCTCCGTGAGGATGCGGTGGGCGCGCCCGGCGATCGCGACCTTGCGCTCGACGGTCGTCGCCTGCCCTTCCTCGTCGAAGGCCATGACGATCACGGCCGCCCCGTAGCGTCGGACGAGGCGCGCGTGGCGGCGGAACGGCTCCTCGCCCTCTTTCAGGCTGATCGAGTTCACGACGGACTTGCCCTGGAGGCACTTCAGCCCCGCCTCGATGACCTCCCACTTCGAGCTGTCGAGCATGATGGGCAGCTTTGCGATGTCCGGCTCGGCGGAGAGGAGGTTCAGGAACCGCCTCATCGCGGCGACGCCGTCCAGCATTCCCTCGTCCATGTTCACGTCGAGGAGGTTCGCGCCCCCGTCGACCTGCTGGCGCGCCACGGAGAGGGCGCCCTCGTAGTCGCCCGCGAGGACGAGCTTCGCGAATTTCGGCGACCCGGTGACGTTTGTCCGCTCGCCCACGAGCGTGAACGTCTCCTCGGGACGGAGCGTGTACGGCTCGAGGCCCGAGACGCGCGTGCGGCGCTCGGGAACGGGAATCCGCCGGGGAGGCAGCCCCCGCACGGCGTCGGCGATCGCGCGGATGTGAGCGGGCGTCGTGCCGCAGCAGCCGCCCACGACGTTCACCCATCCCTCGCGGGCAAAGCCGCCGATGTCCGCGCTCATGATCTCGGGCGTCTCGTCGAAGCCGCCGAACGCGTTCGGGAGCCCCGCGTTCGGATACGCGCTCAGGAAGACGGGCGCGATCCGGGACAGCTCCTCGACGTAGGGCCGCATTTCCTTCGCGCCGAGCGCGCAATTGATCCCCACGGAAAAAAGCGGCGCGTGCGAGACGGAGTTCCAGAACGCCTCCACCATCTGGCCCGACAGAGTCCGCCCCGACTTGTCCGTGATCGTGACGGAGGCCATCAGCGGGACGCTTCGCCCCTCCTCTTCGAAGTGAGAGAGCGCGGCGAAGAGCGCGGCCTTGAGGACGAGCGTGTCGAAGACGGTCTCGAGGAGCAGGAAGTCGACCCCGCCGTCGATCAGGCCGCGAATCTGTTCCCGATAGGCCGCGACGAACTGGTCAAAAGCGTGCGTTCTCTTTCCCGGGTCGTTCACGTCCACCGCGAGGGAGAGCGTCCGGTTCGTGGGGCCGACGGCGCCGGCCACGAACGCGTCCTTCCCGGTCGCCGCGCGGTGCGCGTCCACGGCCTTTCGCGCGACGCGCGCGGCCTCGACGTTCATCTCGTACGCGAGGCTCTCGAGGCCGTAGTCGGCGAGGGAGATCGCCTGCGCGTTGAACGTGTTCGTCTCGACGAGGTCCGCCCCGGCCTCGAGGTACTGCCGGTGGATCCCCTCGACGATCGCCGGCTGCGTGAGGACGAGGAGGTCGTTCGCGCCCTTGAGATCCTTCGGATGGTCCGAAAAGCGCGTGCCGCGGTATCCCTCTTCGTCCAGCTTCTCCCGCTGGATCATCGTCCCCATCGCGCCGTCGAGGATCGCGATGCGGCCGGCGAGAATCGCGCGCAGGCGGGCCTCGGCCGTCACGCTCGTCTCGCCTCTGCGCCGAGCGCCTCGACGATCCGCTTCACCGCTTCGTAGCGCGCCATCGGCATGATGTGGAGGCCGCGCGAGCGCTCCGCGATCGCGCGCGCGAGCTCGACGGCGATCGCGAGGCCTTCCTCCTCCTCGAACTCGGGTCCCTTCTCGGCCGCGCGGCGCATCCGCGTGAGGATCTCCTCGGGCACGACCATGCCGGGGACCTCGTTCGCGAGGTAGAGGGCCTGCTTCAGGCTCTTCGGCGGGATGAGGCCGACGAGTACGGGAATCGCGTGCGCCTCGGCGCGCGCGTAGAAGCGGTCGAGGGCCGCCACGTCGTAGACGGGCTGTGTCTGCGCGAACGTGGCGCCCGCCTCGATCTTCGCCGAGAGTTTCGAGATCTCGACGTCGAGATCTTTCGCCGCGGGATTCGCCGCGCACGCGATTGCGAACGACGTGGCCGAGCCGATCGCACCGCCCGCGAGGTCCGTGCCGGTGTTCAGGCCCTTCACGATGCGCAGGAGACCGAGAGTGTCGACCTCGCCCACGGGCTTGCCCTGCGGATAGTCGCCGATCTTCAGGGGATCGCCGCCCACGACGAGGAGAGCCTTGATGCCGAGGCCCGCCGCGCCGAGGAGGTCCGACTGGATGCCGAGCACGTTCCGGTCGCGCGGTGAGAAATGGAAGATCGTCTCGGCACCCGTCTCGGTGCGGATGAGATGCGCGACGGCGATGGACGACATTCTCAGCCGCGCCATCGGGTTGTCCGTTATGTTGATCGCGTCCACGCCGATCGCCTTCAACGTGCGCGCCCCGTCCACGGCCGCCGAGGCGTCGATGCCTTTCGGCGGCTCGACCTCGGCGGTCACGACGAGCGCGTGCGCGTCCGCGAGCTTGCGTTTCAGGGCGGACGTCTCGAGCGCCGCCTCCTTCGGGCGTGTCGCGCGGCTCTCTGTCACGGTGACGGCAGCCGCCGGGCTGCGAACCGGGGCCGCGCGCGCCTTCCCCGCGATCTCGCGCGCCATCGCGGCGACGTGCTCGGGCGCGGTTCCGCAGCAGCCCCCGACGAGCGCCGCACCGGCACGCAGGAGGTCGCGCGCGCTCTGGCGGAAGTAATCGGGCGTGGCCGGATACACGGTTCGTCCCGAGACGACCCAGGGATATCCGGCGTTCGGGCGCACGGAAAGGGGCACGTCCACGGAACCGGCGACGCGCGTGAAGATCTCCAGGGCCTCCTGCGGGCCGACCGTGCAGTTCATCCCGACGACGTCGGCGCCCGCGGCCACGAGCGCCTGGAGCGCTTCCGCCGCGTCCTCGCCGAAGCTCGTCTTGCCGTCCGCGAGAAACGTCATCGAGGCGGCGATCGGAACGTCGTTCGACAGCGCGCGCGCGGCGCGCAGCGCCTCGGTGACCTCGAGCGTCGAGGAGAAGGTCTCGAAGGAGAGGAGGTCCACACCCTCCTCGAGGAGGATCCGGATCTGTTCCGTGAAGAGCTCGCGCACGTGGGGACGCGTGAGCGGCCCGTAGGGCTTCACGAGCTGCCCGAGAGGTCCGACGGATCCCGCCACGTACACGTATTCCCCCTCGGCAGCGGCGCGGGCGAGGCGTACGGCCGCACGGTTGATCTTCTCGAGCGAGTCAGCCCAGTCGAACCGGGAGAGCTTCGCGCGGTTCGCGTCCCAGGTGTTCGTGGAGACGACCTGCGCGCCGGCCGCCACGTAGTCGTCGTGGATCTCGCGCACGAGGTCGGGCGCGGCGACCGAGTTCGGCGAGCGCGGCCCCTCCGCGGGCGCGCCGCGCGACACGAGCAACGTCCCCATCGCCCCGTCGGTGAGGAGGACTTCGGCCTTGAGCCGCTCCCGGATGTCTCGCTTCATGAAAACGCCCCTTCGAGGACGAAGGGGCGTCGGGACTCCGCGCCGTTTTCGGCCTCGATCTCATCTTCCTCCGGCCGCGTCATGCGGCCTGGAGCGGGATTTGGCACCTGGCGTCCGGCGCCCCTCGGGGCGCACCGAACCGGTTGCCGCGGCATCGCAGGGCCCGTCCCTCCGCCGCTCTGGATGAAACCCGGTCAAAGAGCCGCGGTCAGAGTACGGCGCGCCGGGCGCGGCCGTCAAGGCCCGCCCGGCGGGGTGTCGTAGCTCCATGAAAGTGTCCCCTCGATAACTCGATAGAAGTGTCCCCTCGTAAAGAAGGGGGCGCGATGGAGGAGATCGTGGGGCTGAGCACGAAGGAGAGAGCGCGGCTGGTGGAGCTCGAGCAGGTGAAGGCCGGGCGTCAGACGGTCGTGGCGGCTGCCGAGCGGCTTCAGATGAGCGGGCGGCAGGGCAAGAGGATCTGGAAGAGATACCGCGCCGAGGGCGCCAAGGGACTGGTGCATCGCTCGCGAGGACGGCCGTCGAATCGGAAGTTGGACCCTGAGAGCAAGCAGCAGAGTCTCGAGCTCTGCCGGACGCGGCTGGAAGGTTTTGGGCCGACACTGGCGGCCGAGAAGCTTCTCGAGGTGGGGCTGAGGGTTTCTCACGAGACGTTGCGGCGGTGGCTGATGGTAGAGGGGCTGTGGAAGAAGAAAAGGAAACGAGGGCCGCACCGCAGGTGGAGGCCGCCGAAGGAGCACTTCGGCGAGCTCGTTCAGATGGACGGAAGCTTCCACGACTGGCTCGAGACGGGCCACAAGCCATGCCTGATCGACCTCGTCGACGACGCCACGGCGAAGATGGGAGGCGAATTCTTCGAGCAGGAGACCACCGAAGGAGCGATGAGGGTGCTGTGGCGGTGGATCGAGCTTTACGGGATCCCCAAGGCGCTTTACACCGACCACAAGAATCTCTACGTGGCTGATCGCGAGCCGACGAAAGACGAGCAGCTCTTAGGCCGGCCTGCACTGACGGCCTTCGGCAAGGCCTGCCACAAGCTCTCGATTCAGATCATTCCCGCAGCCAGCCCTCAGGCCAAGGGCAGGATCGAGCGGCGGCACGGCGTGCTTCAGGACCGGCTCGTCAAGGAGTTCAGGCTGCATGGCATCAAGGACCTCCAGGCGGCCAACGCCCTTCTGAGAGGAGGATTCCTCGAGACGATCAATCAGAGATTCGCGCACAGCTCGGCTAGCCGAGTCGACTACCACCGACCCGTGCCCAAGCGCCTACGGCTCGAGGATGTTTTCGTCTTCGAAGAGCAGCGCACCGTGCAGAACGACTGGACGGTCGCCTGGGACGGCCGCTGGTTCCAGATTACCGGGCCCAAGTCTCAGATGCCGCGCCGCCGCGAGAAGATCGTGGTTCGCCACAGGCTTGATGGCAGTCGGGTGCTGCTTCACTACCATCGAGCCCTCGAGTTTCACGAAATCAAAAACCGGCCGCCTCGGCCGGCGCCACTGATCAAGCCGGCCTCCGTGGCAACACGCCGCCCTTTCAAAGCGCCCTCTGATGTTCACCCCTGGAGAACACCATTAACCGCCGCAAGCGTCCAGGCTTCATGGGAGCGCAAGGAGCGCGCCGGCCTCCGATGAGGCCGGCCTCCCGTTTTCCACATTTCCACCGCGCGACGACTACGACGACCAAAAGGGGACATTTCTAACGAGCTCTACGAGGGGACACTTCTAAGGAGCTTTGACAGGCCCGCCCGGCGGGGGCGTGTGGTCGCAAGAAATCCGGAGGAGCCGGACGCGCGGCGACTCCTCCGGACGGGCCTCACTTCGGCAGGGGGTCGAACTCGATGTGGCACACCGAGCCGCAGCAGACCCGGTACGCGCAGAAGTAATGTCCGGGTGAGTGCTGGTAGCAGGTCGCCGTGACCTTGAGAAGGCAATGGGAGAGCTTGGCCTCGGCCGAGTGCTCGACGAGGCTCGAAGCGAATTGGGCCGCCGAAGCGATCCAGCCCTCGGACGAGGAGAGAGACGCCTTTTGCGCTTTCAGGCACTTGAGGAGCTCCGGCTTGAGGTCGGACTCTCTCCCCTCCTTCAGGCGCTTGCCGTTGGCCCAGAACCCGTCGTCGGAGACGACACCCCCCTTCACGCGGACCCGCGCCTCGAACTTCCCCTGGTCGGTGTTCACCGACGCGATCGTGTGCTCTCCGTCTTTCAGGTGCAGGGTGGCGGGATCCGGCACGTTGAGCTCGTACGTCTTGCTGCTGCACGGGTCCGCCGCCACGGCGGAGCCCGCGAGAGCCAGGGAAAGGGACAGCGGCACGAGCCACCGCAGGCCCCCGAGCGAGATCCGAGTCTGGTTCGAGCGAGTCGTCATCGTCGTCCTCCTTTTCGTTCGCCCGGCAGCTTTCTTCCGCGGCCGTCCGGGGCTTCCGTCAAGAGCTAAGCGGCATTTCCGGCCCGAATGGCTCACGCGCGCGGGCCTGGAGGCGAACGCCTGCCGTGCGGGCCTCCCCGGAATGTCGGGTAAACTCGATTCCTGACCAGATGAGGATTCTCGTCGTCGGCTCCGGGGGTCGCGAGCACGCGCTCGTGTGGAAGCTCGCGCAGGCGCCGGGCGTCACGGACGTCTTCGCGGCGCCGGGCAACCCGGGCATGGCGAACAAGGCGACGTGCATTCCGATCGGGGTCGAGAACGTCGTCGAGCTGGCGGACTTCGCCGAGTCGATGAAGATCGACCTGACCGTCGTCGGACCCGAGCTTCCGCTCACGCTCGGCCTCGTGGACGAGCTCACCAACCGCGGCCTCACCGCGTTCGGCCCGAACCGCCTCGCGGCGGAGCTCGAAGGCTCGAAGGTCTTCTCGAAGCTCTTCATGAAGAAATACGGCATCCCGACGCCGGACGCCGAGGTGTGCCAGACGCGGGGCGAGGCGGAGCGCGCCCTCAAGTCGTACGGCCTCCCGTGCGTCTTCAAGGCGGACGGCCTCGCGGCCGGAAAGGGCGTCGTTGTGGCGCAGGAGGCCGAGGAGGCTGAGCGCGCGCTGAAGCTCTTCTTCGAGGATCGCGTCTTCGGCTCGGCTGGCGACCGCGTTCTCGTGGAACGGTTCATCGCGGGAGACGAGGTGAGCTTCATGGTCCTTTGCGACGGGGAGCACGCGCTGCCGCTCGCGACCGCGATGGACTACAAGAAGATCTTCGACGGCGAGCGCGGTCCGAACACGGGCGGAATGGGCGCGCACAGTCCTTCGGTGCTCCTCGACGCGTCCACGGCGTCCGACGTGCTCGCGTTCATCGTGCAGCCGACGCTCAAGGGAATGGCCGACGAGGGCCGCCCGTTCCGCGGCGTCCTCTTCGTCGGTCTCATCCTCGAGGCCGGACTGAACCCGTACGTGCTCGAATACAACGTGAGGTTCGGAGATCCCGAGACGCAGGCGGTGCTCCTGCGCATGGACGACAACCTGCTGCCGCTTCTCCTGGGATCGGCACGCGGAAAATTCGACGAAGGGGCGCAGCTCGGATGGCGGCGCGAGGCGACCGCCGCCCTCGTCATGACGGCCGAGGGCTATCCCGGGCCCTTCGAGCGCGGTCGCGCCATTTCCGGAATCGAGGACGCCGAGGCGATGGACGGCGTCTTCGTCTTCCATGCGGGGACGGCCCGGGGTCCCGACGACGGCCTGGTGACGTCGGGCGGCCGCGTTCTCGACGTCTGCGCCCGCGGGCGCGGCCTCTCGCAGGCGCTCGCGAGGGCGAAGGAAGCGGCGGGCAAGATCCGTTTCGAAGGCGCCCATTTCCGGCGCGACATCGGGAAGAAGGCCCTCGAGATCCTCGTGGAGCGCTCCGGCTCCATGCTCAGATGAAATCGACGAGAACCGGCGGTGGACCCGGGGCGTCGAGGAGCGCGAAGGCAGCCTCGAGGATCCGGGTCTGCAGCGCGGCATCGCCCGGCTTCCCGAGCGGATACCCGAGCGCGTAAGGCACCGCGAGAGCGCGAGGCGTTCGCACCTTCTCGGTGACCTCCTTGAGCATCGTGACGGACGTCGTCGCGATGCCGCGCCTCTCGAGCTCGCCCGCGATCAGACCGACGGTCTGGTGGCACATGGGTCAAAGCGGGACGAGGAACGCCGCGTCGACGCCGTCCGCCGCGAGGAGCGCGGCGGCCGCTGGCGCCGTTTCCTTCACGAGCCGCCCGGGCGCCGTGATCGAGCCCATGAAGGAGAGGGCGCGGCCGTTCAGCGAGCCGATCTCTCCCTTCGCCACCATCTCGCGCAGCCTCTCGAGCGGAAAGCCGAGATTGCGGTCCGCCCGAAACCCGCTCTGGTCGAACGCGTCGGATTTGTGCGCGATTCCGAGCGTCGCAACCTCCGCGTCCGCCGGGATCTCGCGGAACGACACGTCGCAGCCCTTCAACTCTTCGGTGTCGAACGGAACCTGCGACGGCAGGTGAACGCCCCCCGTCGTCACGAGCGCGACGCGCGCCTCGTGAAGCGGTTTCGCAAGCCTCGTGAACGGCACGGGATCGAGCGCACGGTACCGGTACATCGCCATGAAGAGCCGGTTCTTGCGCGACAGGTCCGAAAGGCTCGCCATGCCCTCAGTATGACGAAATATGATCGCGCCCATGCACGTTCCCGCCGTCCTCGCGCTTCTCGCCCAGCTCGTCTCGTCGCACGCCGCGCCTTCCGCCGCGGCCTCGACTCCGGCGCCCGTCTATCCCGTGACATCGGGCGGCGGCCTGACATGGGCCGTGCCGAAGACCTGGGTGCCGGGACCCTCCTCCGCGATGAGGCTCGCGACGTACTTTCTCCCCGCGTCTGCGGGCGACGCCGAGAGGCCGGAGATGGCCGTCTTCTGGTTCGGGCCGGGAAAGGGCGGGACCGTCGACGCGAACGTGGAGCGCTGGTTCTCGCAGTTCGCCGCATCTCCCGGCGACCCGAGGCCGACGCGCAGCCTCACGCGGATCGGCTCGCTGCCCGTCACGCTCGTGAAAGCGGCGGGAACGTTTTCCGCAGGCGCCGGGATGGGCGCCTCGTCCGCGGCGAAGAGCGGCTTTGCGCTCCGCGGCGCGATCGCCGAGGGCCCGAACGGAGCCGTGTTCTTCAAGCTCACCGGCCCGCGGCGAAGCGTGGCGGCCGCCGGAAAGGACTTCGACGCCCTCGTCGCGAGCCTCAAGCCCTGACAACCGGCCGGATCATCTGATTCCGTACGTCGCGAGGAAGTGCGTGGGGCCCGGCTTTCGCGCGACGGCGTGGTCGGGATTCGCGGCGAGGTGCTCGAGCACCTTGAAAACCGTCTCGGTCTCCTCCGGCGCTTCGAGAGAGGCCGCGATGCGCTCGGCCGTCCGGAAGATTCCCTTCTCCCGCTGCAGGTCCGCGAGAAGCCTCGCCTGCAGGGCGAGCACCTGTGCCGCGGCTTTCTTTCCGGCCTCGACGCCGGGCTGGTGATACGCATTGATGCCGATGAGCTGCGCGTAGAGGCCGACCGTCCGTTCGTAGAGCGCGATGAGAGTTCCCACGGAGCGCGCGGAAGCGTCCGGAAGGGTGAGCGTGATCGAGCCCCGTCCGTTCTCGTAAAGCGCCTTCCGCGTTCCGAGGAGAAAACCGTGGAGGTAATCGCCCGAGGTCACGTCGGGCTCGACGGCGAGAGACACGGCGGCGTTCTCGCGGTCGCAGGCGACCTCGACGAACGTCACGAAGAAATTCGGGACTCCCTCGCGGAGCTGCTGGACGTAAGCATGCTGGTCCGTCGAGCCCTTGTTGCCGTAGACGGCGATGCCCTGCCGGACGACGTTTCCGGCGAGGTCTTTCTCCTTCCCGAGCGATTCCATGACGAGCTGCTGGAGGTAGCGCGAGAATAGGAGGAGCCGGTCCTTGTAGGGGAGGACGACCATGTCCTTCAGCCCTTTTCCCCCGTCTCCCGGTACCACGCGAGCGCGAGCATCGCCGCGGGGTTCTTCGAGACCTCTCCGACGCGCGTCGCCTCGTCGCACGCGGCGGCGCCGGCGAGAAGTCCCTCCACGTCGAGCCCCTGGAGCGCCGCGGGCAGGAGGCCGACGGCGGAAAGCTCCGACGTGCGTCCGCCCACCCAGTCCCACATCGGGAAGCGGTTCAGCCAGCCGCCGCGCGCGGCCACCTCGTCGAGCTCGCTCGCCTTGCCCGTGACGGCGGCCGCGTGCCTCGGAAAGTCGAGGCCCGCGCGGCGGTAGGCGTCCGCCGCCTCCAGCATCCCGTTCCGCGTCTCTTTCGTTCCGCCCGACTTCGAGATCACGACCGTGAGCGTCGCGGGCAGGCCCCCTTCGGTCGACGCGATGCGCGACAGCTCGCGGGCCATGCCGTCGGGATCGGTGTTGTCGAAGAAGAACGGCCGCATCGGGTCGCGCGGCGAGCCGAGCGCGTCCGCGACGAATTGCGGCCCGAGAGCCGAGCCGCCGATGCCGACGACGAGGAGATTCGTGAACCGCGGCGCCTTCTGGGGCTTCGGGGAGCCGCCGTGAACGGCGTCCGCGAAGGCCTCGATTCGCGCGAGCGTCTCTTTGATCGCCTCTTTCGTCTCCGCGTCGGGGGCGCGCTCCGGCGCGCGCAGCCAGTAGTGGCCGACGCGCCTTCCCTCGTCGGGGTTCGCGATCGCGCCGGCCTCGAGGGCCTCCATCGCGGCGAACGCCGCGGGAAACGCGGAATCCACGAGCGGGTCGCGATGGAGAGCGTCGTCCTGGAGCGACGTCTTCGAGAGGTCGACGAGGAGCGAGAGGGACGGCACGTGGAGAGAGAGGGCCTGGTAGCGCTGCCACGGATGGAGGCTCATGCGCGAAGACTATCCTTCCCGGTGCAAAACGGAGGTGGAGATGGCCGCTCGAACGCACGGCGAGATCACGCTCGGGATCGATCTCGGGGGGACGAAGATCCTCGCGGGCGCGGTGGACGGCGCGGGGAAGATCGTCGGGCGCGGCAAGCTCAAGACCCCCTTCGCGGACGGCGTCGGGGCGATCGGCGAAGGGCTCGTCGCGGCCGCGGACCTCGCGCTCCAGGAGGCCGGCATGCCGCGCGAGAGCGTCTCGGCGCTCGCGGTCGCCTCGCCGGGCGCCGTGGATGCCGAGAAGGGGCTCGTCCTCCATGCCGGCAACCTGTCCGCGACGAACTGGCCGATTCTCGAGGCCATGCGCGGGGCGTTCCCGAAGGCGCGCCGCCGCCTCGAGAACGACGTGCGGCTCGCCGCGCTCGGCGAGGCGCGCCTCGGTGCGGGCCGGGGCGCCGAGACGATGGTCGCCGTCTGGGTCGGCACGGGCATCGGCGGAGCGGTCATCCGCGGCGGGAAGATTCACAAGGGGCAAAACCGCAACGCGGGCGAGATCGGGATGACGCGCATCGACTTCCGCCGCGTGAAGCCGGGTTCCTTCGAAGGGACCCTGGAGAGCATCGCCGCGAAGGTCGGAATCACCGCGTGGCTGCGGAGAAAGATCGGCCAGGGCGAGAAGACCTGCCTCGAGAAGGCCGTTTCCAAGGAGGGGGCGCGGCTCAAGGGCTCCCAGCTCCGCGAGGCCGTCGAGGCGAGGGACGCGCTCGCGCTCCGCGCGCTCGCCCGCTCCGCGAAAGCCGTCGGTGTCGTGGTTGCGAACGTCTTCAACGTCTTCGCACCCGACCTCTTCGTCCTCGGAGGCGGCGTCGCGGTGGACGTCGGAGACTCGTATCTCGCCGACGTGAGGAAGTGGGCCGACACGTTCGCCTACACCCAGGCACTCGGAAAGCTCCGGATCGAGCCGGCCGCGCTGGGCGACGATGCAGGCCTTCTCGGAGCCGCGCTGTACGCGCGCGAATAGCCTTCTGGCACAATCGGCCGGTTATGGGCTGTACCGGCTGCTCCCTCGGAACTTCCACGAACCCCGGCGGAAACTACGTGGGCGTGCGCCTCGCCGACGCGATGGACGGGAAGACGGCGCTCGTCTTCACGGGCGAGATCGCGGTCAAGCCGGGGGAACGCATCATCGTGGAAGCCGAGAACGGCCCCGAGTTCGCGGAGGTCACGACGACGACTCCGGTCCTCGCGAAGGCGTGCTCGTCCAAGAAAGCGAAGCGCTTCCTGAGGCTCGCCTCCGACTCGGAGTACGCCGATTACGTCGAGAGGGTCGAGCTCCAGGATGCAGCCCGCCTCTTCACCGATGCGGCCGTCGCCGAGCTGAAGCTGGACGTCCACGTCGTCAAGTGCGCGGTCGGCTTCGACCGGCGGCGGATGACGGTGCTCTACACGTCCGAGAAGAAGCCCGAGACCCGGGAGCTCGCCCGAAGGATCTCGGACCGCTTCGAGATCCGCGTCGAGATGAAGTCGATCGGGGTCAGGGACGAAACGAAGCTGATCGGCGGGATCGGCTCGTGCGGCCTGACGCTCTGCTGCTCCACATGGCTCAAGAGCTTCCATCCCGTGGCCATCAAGATGGCGAAGATGCAGGGCCTGACCCCGAACCCCTCGAAGCTCACCGGCCAGTGCGGGCGCCTGAAATGCTGCGTCGCGTACGAGCTGGAAGGCGGGATCGAGGCCGCCCGCCGGATGAGCCACGGCGGCGACCGGGCACGTTCGGCTCCGCCCGCCGCCTGAGGATTTTTCGGGCCTCGCTTTTCCGGCGGCGCGCGGAATAGACTCCCTGTCAAGTTCGTTCCCCTTCCCATGGGTCCCCCCAGAGGAGTCCTCGACATGGCTTCGGTGAAAAAGCCGCCGACCCCGGAAGAGCCTTCCGCCCCCGCGGAGGGGGCGGCGGAGCTGGGCCCGCGGAAGCTCATCCGGCCCTCTTTGGCCCGGGTCCTGCGCGACCAGGGCGTCCCGTCGCGCGGCCCCTCGTCGCGAAAAATCGTCCCCCCGGAGCAGACGAACGCCGAGGCGTACTACTACCTCAAGCAGATGCAGAGCAAGACGCCCATCGTCGTCCGCCTCGTGGACGGCGAGGAGCTGCGCGGATGGATCGAGTGGTACGACAAGGACGTCATCAAGCTGAACCGCGAGTACGGGCCGAACCTGCTCATCCCCAAGCGTTCCATCAAGTACCTCTTCAAGGAAGAAGAGGAGCGCCAGCACAAGAGAAGGCTCAGGCCGCCCGGCACGCCCTCCGAGGGGCCCTCGGGAGCCGGCTGACCCCTGTCCTTCCCGGAGGTCGACATGAGATTCGAGCTCCTTCAGTCGCTCAGGGAGTACATGATCGCCTCGTACACGGGACACCATGCCGACGGCCTGTGCGTGTGCGCGGTGATCGGTTTCGCGAACAACAGCTTCTCCCTCAACTCGCGCCAGATGACCCTCCTCTCCATGAGCGTTCCGGCGGTGCAGAAGCCGAACAGCGTTCTCGAGCTGTATGGCCGGACGGATCGAGCCGGCTCGGACGAGTACAACATGGGCCTGGCGCAACGGAGGCTCGGGGCGGTCCAGAACGCTCTCGTCACCGTCGGGGCGCCTCACGACAAGGTCTTCACCGGCCTCTCGAAGGCCCTCGGCGAGAACTTCGAAGCGTTTTTCGGAGTGGCGGACGGGCAACGCGAGGCCGGCGGACGAGCGGTCTGGTCGTTCCTGTGGCCCTCCAAGGCCGCGTTCGAGGAAGGGCCGGACGACGAGTCGTCCTTCCGGGACCTCGTGATGTTCGGCCGGAACTTCACGCCGCGCTGAGAGTCGCGGGCAGGCCGGGAGGCCGGTAGACTCCGAGGCTTGCGGCCCGCCGCGAAAGGACTGACGAGACGACACATGAATACTTCCGCGCTCACCAAGGACGCCCTCACCGCCTTCGCCCGGGAGAACCGCTCCCGCTTCGAGGATCTGCTCCGCGATTTCGTCAACTGCCCGACGGTCTCGGTCGATCCCGAGAAGAAGGCCGCGATCCGGGACGGCGTGAAGCTGGCAGAAGAGACCATCCGCGCCTTCTCGGGAACGCCTTCCGTCCACGAGTCGGGCGGCAACCCGATCGTCAGCGGCGCGTGGGGCGACGACCCCTCCCGTCCCACGGTCACCGTCTACAACCACCTCGACGTTCAGCCGGCCTCCAGGGAGACCGAGCCCTGGGAGACGGAGCCGTTCGTCTTCACGAAGAAAGGCGACCGGTACTACGGCCGGGGGTCGACGGACGACAAGGGGCCCGCGCTGTCGGCGCTCTTCGGCGTGAAGGCCGCCGTGGACGCGGGAGTCCCAGTGAACGTGAGGGTCCTCTGGGAGTTCGAGGAGGAGATCGGCTCGCCGAGCTTCGCGAAGGGCGTCGCGGGCGCCCGGGAGGCGCTCGCGACCGACTCGATCATCGTCTCCGACACGATCTGGATCGCCCGCGGCAAGCCCGCGGCGCCGGCGGGCCTGCGCGGCCTGCAGGGCCTGCTCTTCACGCTCGAGACGGGCACGACGGACCAGCACTCCGGCGTGACGGGCGGCGCGGCGCGCAACCCGCTCGCCGAGCTCATGCAGCTCGTCTCCGACTGTTTCGACGCGAAAACAGGACGCGTGAAGATTCCCGGCTTCTACGACGACGTCGCCGCGGCGTCGAAGGAGGAGCTCGAGGATTTCCTCAGGTCCGGCTTCACGGTTTCGGGATTCAAGAAGGACCACCTCTTCAAGTCCATCCGCACGAACGACGCGCTCGACGTCATGAAGCGCATCTGGGCGAGGCCCACGTTCGAGGTCCACGGGGTCGTGGGCGGCTACACGGGTCCGGGCGTGAAGACGATCATTCCGCCGCGCGCCGAGGTGAAGGTCTCCTGCCGCCTCGTCCCGAACCAGACGGGCGCGAAGATCACGAAGCTCATCACGGCGTTCGTGAAGAAGAAGAATCCCGACGTGAAGGTCCTCCTGGAGGGCCGTCTCGACCCGTATCGCGGCATCACGACGGGTCCGCTCGCCGACGCGGTCCGGAGCTCGGTGAAGTTCGCGTTCGGCAAGGAGCCGGTCTTCGTCCGCGAGGGCGGCTCGATCGGCGCCGTCGTCACGATGGAAAAGCTCCTCAAGGCGCCCGTGCTCTTCCTGGGCCTGTCGCTCCCCGAGCACGGCTACCACGCGCCGAACGAGAACTACGACTGGGAGCAGGCCGAGGGCGGCATGATCGCCTTCGCGAAGTACTTCGAGACCATCGGCGCGCTCGGCAAGGTAGGCGCGAAGGGGTACAGGCCGAAATAGTCCGGTTCAGGGTCCGGCTTCGCGCGGACGAAAGGCCCAGAACTCCCCCCGCGATCCCGGGCACGAGCAGGCGTCCGTCCGGGAATTCGCGTCTTTTCCTCCGGCGAAGCACCCCTGGACGCCGTCGAGGACGAGGCAGAGGGTCCAGGATCTCGAACGGACCGAGCCGCGTTCCGGGAGCGAGGGGCACTGAAGAAAGGATACGTCAGCGTGCGAGCCACGAAACGCCGACGACGCCGGAGTAGAAGCTCAGTCCGGGGTTGTCCGATCCCGCGAGGCCGAGATTCGAGACGTGGACGCGCCGGATGCCGAGAGAGACGACGCGATCGGGTCCGGCCCGGACGAGGACGAGGCCGGCGAACTCGTCGAGGAAGTTGAACCGCGAGCCCTCGGCGGGAATCCGCGAGAACCCCCAGAAGATCCCGACGGCTCCTTCGAGCCTCAGACCGAAACGCGCATCCTTCGACATCCACGTCCAGGAGAGAACGGGCGCGGCGGCCACGGCGTACGCGACCTCGCGCGGGCGGCCCGGCAGATCCACGCGCGTCTGGTTCACGACGAAGAGCGGCGTGAATTCGATGCCCAGCGAGAAGCGGGAGCCGAGCGGAGAATCGCGCGTCACGGAAAGCGTCGCCGCCTCCGCGAAGCCCTGCGACCGAGGCGCGGACGCCTGGCCGTAGGACGCGAAGACGTGCCACTCCTGGGCGAGGGCACATTCACCTTCTAAGAAAAACAACGGTGCGGCAAGCAAGAACGCAGCACGACGCGAGAGGGTCCGAGTCAATCCGGCCTCTTGACGACCTTTCCGCGCGAAACCACCGCGACTACTTTTTCCGTCGCCTTGATGTCCTTCAGCGGATCGCCCGCCACGGCCACGAGGTCGGCTGCACAGCCGGGCGCGAGACAGCCCAGGTTGCCCGCTTGCCCGAGAAGATCGGCCGCGACGACGGTCGCCGTGCGGAGAGCGTCCCACGGCGTCATGCCCCACGCGACCATGAAGGAGAACTCCTCGGCCTGGTTCCGCTTGTCCCAGTCGAAGCCGCCCGCGTCCGTCCCGAAAGCGATCGGTGCGCCCGCTTTGTAGGCGCGCTTGAAGGAATCCTGCGAGGCGGCCCAGAGCTGGTCCCAGATGGGGTTCGTCTTCGACCGCGGGCCCTTCACGAAGTCCGCGACCGTGATCGTCGGGCAGTACGCGACTTTCCGGGCGACCATGGCCTTCACGGTCTCGTCATCCAGCACGTCGCCGTGCTCGAGGGAATCCACGCCCGCCGCGAGCGCGACACGGTGGCCGGACGGCGTCATGGAGTGAGCGGCGACCTTCTTCCTCAGTTTGTGGGCCTCCTCCACGATGGCCTTCATCTCGTCGGACGTGAAGTTCGGGATCGCGGCCCAGGCACCGTCCGGCGTCCGGTAATAGCTGCGGTCCGCGTAGACCTTGATCCAGTCGACGCCGTTCTGGACCTGGAAGCGCACGGCCCTGCGGCAGTCGTCCGGCCCGTCGCACTTCAGGACGCCGTCGGGCATCTTTCGCTCCCAGGAGTAGCCGAGGAGGGGATAGCCGCCCGTGACGCTCATCGCGGGACCCGACGTGAAGACGCGTGGTCCCGGGAGGATGCCTCGGTCGAACGCGTGCTTGAGGTCCACGTCCGCGAAGCCCGCGCCTTCGGTCCCGAGGTCGCGGACCGTCGTGAAGCCGTGGTCGAGGGCGATGCCCGCGGCCCGGGCGGCGCGCAGGGCCCGATACGGGCCCGATTCGAGGAGCACCTGCTCGTCGTACTCGGTCGACGTCGCGTCGCCCTGGAGGAGGAGATGCGTGTGCGCGTCGATGAAGCCGGGGAGACAGGTATAGGAAGAGAGATCGAGGGCGGCGGCCGTCTTCGCGGCAGCCTCCGCTCCCGCCGGGACGCCGTCGGGGGATTTCTTCGAAGGTGAAGAGGGCGTGGGTGCGGGCGAAGCTCCCGATGGAGCGAGGCGCGCGACCTTTCCTCCTTCCAAGAAAATCTCCACGTTCGCCTTCGACGATCGCGTCCCCGGATCCAGAAGGGTCCCGCACCGAACGACCAGGGGCGCCTCGGCGGCGACGAGACTCGTGGCGGCGAACACCGGCGCGGCGAGAACCAGCAGAAGATCCCTCGTTCGCATTTGACGGAGCCTCCATTCCAAAGCAGGATGCCGGGGATTATGAGCCGCGTCGACGACCTGAGGCGGGCCCGGGATCGCATGGAGGCGGTGAGGGCCGAGATCTACGCGACCGTGTCCGGAAAGTCGGACGCCGAGCTCCTCTGCCCGCCACGCGGCGGCGGATGGTCGGCCGCGGAGGTTCTCGATCACCTCCGGGCGGCGGAGGGATCGCTCGTGAGGGCCCTGAGGAAGTTCGAAAAGGGAGAGCCGACGCGCGTGCCCAGGGTCGCGTGGTGGTACCGCCTGCCGATCTCGCCGTTCTTCTGGCAGATCCGGTTCACGGCGCCGAAGCTCGTCCGCCCGCGGCCCCGCGCGGAAGTGAGTCCGGCCGAAGTCCTCGAGGCTCTCCGGACCTCGCGCTGCGACCTCTTCGCGCTCGCGGAGCGCATGGGCGAAGAACGCTTCGCCGCGATGGTCTTTCCGCACTTCCTCCTCGGACGCTTCAGCGGCGTGACGTGGTTCCGATTCATCGGAAAGCACGAGGCGAGGCACCTCGCGCAGATCCGCCGCGTCCTCGCGGGCCCGAAGGTGCTCCGGTGCGCGCCCGCCTCCGAGCGTCGGCTCGCTTAGCGCGCGCCGCGGCCCGTCAGGACGGTTGGAATCGTGCGCAGGAGGATCTTCGCGTCGAGGCCGAGGCTCCAGTTGTCGATGTAGGCGAGATCGAGGTTCATCCACTCGTTGAACTCGGCGATCTCGTTCCGTCCCGACACCTGCCAGAGTCCCGTGACGCCCGGCTTCATCGAGAGCCGGCGGCGCTGCCACCTCTCGTAGCGCGCGACTTCCTCGGGGAGCGGCGGGCGCGGCCCTACGAGCGACATTTCGCCGCGCAGGACGTTCCAGAGCTGCGGGACCTCGTCGAACGAGAAGCGGCGGATGAGGCGGCCGAACGCCGTGAGGCGCGGATCGTTCGCCGCCTTGAAGACGGGGCCCTCGTGCTCGTTGAGGTGCGCGACGCCGGGCATCAGCTCCTCCGCCCCTTCGACCATCGTCCGGAGCTTGACGAGCGTGAAGGGCCGGCCGTTCAGCCCGCAGCGCGTCTGGCGGAAGAGCACCGGCCCTTTCGACGTGAGCTTGATGGCGAGCGCCGCGAGCGTGACGGGTACGACGGAGACCAGGCCGATGAGGACGGACAAAGAGATGTCGACGGCGCGTTTGACGAGGAGCGCGACGCCCTCGCCCGGTGTCGTCGAGAACGTGAGGAGCGGCGTCCCCTCGAGCTCCTCGAGCTCCACGCGCGCGAGCACGTGGGGGAAGAAGTCGAGGACGAGCCGCGTCTTGACGCCCATCTCCTCGCAGAGAAGGAAGATGTCCTCGAGCTTCGGCAGGTCGCCGCGGTCCACCGCGAGGATGACCTCGTCCACGGTGAGCTCCGTCAGGATCTTCGGAAAGTCCTGGAGGGAGCCGAGAAGCGGCACCCCGTTCGCGGTCGTCGTCTGGCCGTCCTCGGCGGGCTTCTCGCGCACGAGGCCGAGGAGCTTCAGCCCCCACCACGGGTGCTCCCGAATGAGGCGCGCCATCGAGGCGGCCCGCGGCGTGTCGCCCACGAGGACGACGGTGCGGAAATTGAAGCCCAGCGAACGCACGCGACGCGCGACGAGACGGACCGTGACGCGCACGGACACGAGGAAAAGGACGTTCACGACGAAAAAGATCGCGAGGAACGGCCGCGAGATGAAGTCCCAGCGAAGGCCGAAGACGACGAGGGCGAGGAGGAGGCTTCCGAAGAAGGACGTGCGCGTCATGAGCGCGACCTCGTCCTTGAGGCGCAGCGTGCGGTGGCTGCGATACGCCCCTTCGAGGAAGAGGAGGCCCGAAAAGATCAGCACGATGGGCCCCGCGAGGACGAGGTAAAAGTTGAAGTCGTAGAGCGGCGTGAGCCGGCTGAAAAGGTGGGGCAGGAGCTCGCTGCGAACGACATAAGCCACGGGCAGCGTCGCGAGGGTGACGCTCAGGTCGGCCGCGTACAGAAGGGCGGCGATCGTCCGGGCCTGCTGCTTCAGCATTCGGAGACGGGGGGCCCCGCCTGCCGAATGCTAGCAAGGGCCGGGATTTCCGGGTTTCAGGGAGGCGTCAGGAGGGTCTCGTAGGCGTCGGCCACCGCCTCCCACCGGTAATCCCGGCGCGCGCGCTCGAGCGCCGCTTTGCCCGAAGACTCGCGAGCCGAGGGATCCGAGAGGAGGGCCGCCAGGGCGGCGGCGAGGTGGGGAGCGCTTCGCACGTCCACGTAGAGCGCGGCCTTCCCGGCCGCCTCGCGATTCTCCTGGGTGTCGTGGACGACGAGCGGCCGGCCGAAGCCCATCGCCTCGACGAGCGCCGGGTGCGTACCCCCGACTTCGGTCGCGTGCACGTAGACCGCGGCATGCGCGAGGAGCTCGCGGTAAGACTCCCCGTAGAGCGCCCCGGGAAGGAGAACCCGCGGGTCCCGCGACGCCTCGGCGCGGACGCGGACGAGAAAGTCGTCCGCGTACGGCGCATGGCCCACCAGGACGAGCTTCGTGTCGCCCGGCACTTCGCGGAACGCGCGCACGACCGCGTCCGCGTTGTTCTCCGGCTCGAAGCGGGACACGTAGAGCACGTAGCCGCCGCGTTCGAGCCCGAGACGCTGGAGCGTCGTGGAAGACACGGGAGGGGGCAGGTCGGAGCCGTACGGAATGAAGACGGACTCTTTTCCGTATTGCTCGCGGTAATAGGCCTGGATGGCGCGGGCATCCGTCACGACGGCGTCCGGCATCACGCAGGAGAGCCGCTCCGAAAGCGCATGGACGGCCCGGCCGAGCCGGTTCCACTTGCGGCGGTTGCGCTCTAGCCCGTCCACGTTCAGGACGATCCGCGAAGGAGCCCCGAGGAGGCGGGGCAGCCGGCAGAGGAGGGCATTCGCCCCGTTGCAGACGAGAACGGCGTCGTACCCTTCCGCCGCGGCGTGGAGCCCCGAGAGCGCCGAGTGGACGACGGTGTCGAAGTATTTCAGGCGGAGCGTCGGAAGATGGACGATCCGCGCCCCGCGATGGGCCGAGACGAGGGAGCCGACGCCGTGCGGGCGCGCGTAGACCGTCACGTCGTGCCCTCGGTCCGCGAGGCGGGCCGAGAGCTCCTCGGCGAGCGTCTCGAAGCCGCCGTAGGCGGCGGGAACGCCGCGCGTCCCTATGATGGCGATTCTCATGCGCGGCGCGCCTTCTCCTCTTCGGACGTGAACCAGGGAAGGAGGTCGCGGTCGGTCACGGTGCGCGCGGCGCGGATTGCGGCTCGCTTGGCGAGAAGGCGCGCGCGGTTCTCCGCGAGCCAGCGGAGCGCCGGCAAAGAGCTCCGTTCCACCGTGAGGCAGGCGGCGACGACGACGAGGTCGCGGACGAACGTGCCCGTGAACGTCGCCAGGAGGTGCGATTTGCCGGCGTTGTTGATCCTGAGGAGGAAGCGGTTCTTGACGGAATGCAGGTTCGCGGACGGAGACATCTCGCGCCGCCGCTCGGGCAGGTTGCGCCGGCGGTGCCAGGCGAGGGCGGCGGGGACGCAGCGCGCGGTCCAGCCGCGGCCGCGCAGCCGCCAGGCGAGGTCCACGTCCTCGCGGTAGAGGAAGAAGTCGTCGTCGAAAAAGCCGGTGGCGATCTTCACGTCGGCCAGCGCGGCCGTCCGATAGAGCGCGACGCAGCCCGAGACGCCGAAAACCTCCGCCGGCCGGTCGTAGCGGCCGTCGTCCGGGAAGCCCGCGCCGATGTCGAAGTGCCGGCCGTTCTTCGCCATGCGGATCCCGACCGTGTCGAGCACGGTCGTGGGAAGGAGGTCCGCTCCTTCGGCCCTCAGGATCTTCCCGGTGAAGGACCCGGCCCGCGCGCTTTCCGGCCGTTCGGCTTCTGCGAGGAGGCGCTCGAGAAAATCGGGCGCGAGGACCACGTCGGAGTTGAGGACGAGGACCCAGGGGCTGCCCTCCTCCACGGCCCTGCCGATCGCGAGGTTATGACCGCCCGTGTAACCGAGGTTCTCGCGCGAGGCGACGACCCGGAGGGGGACGGGCGTCACCTTTTCGAAGGCGGCGAACGTGGAGCGCGTTCCGTCCTCGGACGCGTTGTCCACGGCCACGATGGAGAAATCGCGGAACGTCTGCGCGAAGAGAGAAGGCATGAGGCGCTCGACGTCGCGCGACTCGTTGTGCGTCACGATCGAGACGAGAACGCGCCGCGCGTCGAGGGCCGTCACGAGGACCGCCCGCCTTCGATCAGGCTCGAGCGCCAGCCGAAGCCGAGGAGACCGCGAACGACGCGCACGTGAGCTCCCGCCGCGTCCTTGCGCGGGTGGTCGGGCCTCACGAACGGAAGGAGCACGAGTCTGAGGACCGCGCCCGCCATCGTCGCGACACGCGCGGCCGCGCGGGCCGGCGGTGACGCATGGCGCGCCAGGTAACGGAACATGTTCCGGACGTAGACGGGGCGGAAGTCGCGATAGAAGAGCGCCTGCATCGTCACGCCGCCCACGTGGGTGGCGCGGCCCTCCGGAACGTACCGGATCCTCCAGCCCGCTTCCAGGAGGCGCGCGCAGAGATCCACGTCCTCGAACCACGCGGGCGCGAAGGCGGGATCGAACCCTTCGATCGCCTCGAAGGCCGTGCGCCTCACGAGAAAGGCGGCGGCCGCGGGCTGCTCGACGTCGAAGGCCGTGCGGCGATCCTCGTCGAGATAGCGGTCCCGGCGAAAGCCCGCGTTCTGAGGAAAGAGACGGTCGACGAGGAGGGCCTCCCGAACGACAGCCCGGAGCGACGGGAGGCGGCGGAGCTGAAAACGGTCCTGTCCGTCGCCCTCGAGCCGCGGCGACACGGCCGCGACGGCGGGGTCCGCGTCCAGCGCGGCGAGAAGCGCGGCGAGCGTCCGCACGCCGTCCACGAGGGCCGCGTCGGGGTTCAGGAAGAGGATCGTCTCCGACGGACCGCCTTCGCGGGCGGCGCGGTTGCACGCGGGACCGAAGCCGAGGTTCGCGCCGGCTTCGATCACGCGGGCGCCCGCCTTTCGGGCGACATCGGCCGAGCCGTCCGACGAGGCGTTGTCCACGACGAGAACGGGCACGCCCTCGGGCACGGAGGCGATCGCGTCGCGCAGGTGGGCGGCGGAGTTCCAGGACACGATGGCGACGAGAACGCGCGGGACGGTCAAGCGGAACGATGATAGAGCGGCGCTTGCGGGGCGGCATGCCCTGTTCCTTCGCGCGTGAACTCGCTTCGCTCAGACAGCACGCGCGTGCGTCGCAGGGCATGCCACCCCCGCGCCGCTTAGAATCCCGGATCGATGATCTCTAGGGATTTTCTTAGAAAGGAATTCGGGAGGCTGCCCGAGTTGTACCGTGGGCGGAATCTCCCGCCCGGCGCTCTGGAGCAGTGGCTCGCAATCGATGCCGAGCGCAGGCAGCAAATCACCCTCATGGAGGCGGCGCGCGCCGAGCGCAATTCCCTTTCGCAGAAAATCGGCGCGAAGCGCCGGGCGAAAGAGGATTCCTCCGAGGAGGAGGCCCTGTCGAAGGAGCTCGCTTCCCGCATTTCCTCCTTCGAAGAAAATCTTCGAGCTCTGGACGAGCGGTTTGCTCCCATCGAAGCGACGCTCCCGAACGTCCCGCAGGACGACGTTCCCGAGGGCACGGACGAGACGAAGAACGTCGAAATCAAGCGGTGGGGCGAGCCGGCGCGGTTCGACTTTCCGCCGCTGGCGCACTGGGACCTCGGGCCGGCGCTTGGGATCCTGGACTTCGAGCGCGCGGCGAAGATCACGGGCTCGCGCTTCACGGTGCTCAGGGGAGCCGGCTCGCGCCTCAATCGGGCGCTCATCCAGTTCATGCTCGACCTCCACACGGGAGAGCACGGCTACACGGAGATCTGGCCGCCGGTGGTCGTCAACGCGCGCTCCCTCTTCTGCACGGGGCAGCTACCCAAGTTCGAGGAGGATCTCTTCCGGATCCGCGAAACCGACTGGTACCTGAGCTCCACGTCGGAGGTCCAGCTCACGAACCTCTACCGCGACGAGATCCTCGCCGAGAAATCCCTGCCGGTCTCCCTCTGTGCCTACACCGCGTGCTTTCGCGCGGAAGCGGGCGCGGCCGGGAAGGACACGCGCGGCATGATCCGGCAGCATCAGTTCGACAAGGTCGAGCTCGTCAAGCTCACGCGCGCGGAAGACTCCAGGGCAGCCCACGAGAAGCTCACGCGGGACGCCGAGACGGTGCTCGAGCGGCTGGAGCTTCCGTACCGGCGCGTCCTCCTGTGCCGTGGAGACCTGGGTTTTTCCGCGGCGAAGACGTACGACCTCGAGGTCTGGCTCCCAGGCCAGAACTCTTACAAGGAGATCTCTTCCTGCTCCAACTTCGAGGGCTTCCAGGCGCGGCGCGCCGGCATCCGGGTGAAGCTGGACGGGCCGGGCGGGAAAGCGCGGAACGAGCTCGTCCACACGTTGAACGGCTCGGGGCTCGCCGTGGGCCGGACGCTCGTCGCGGTCCTCGAGAACTTCCAGAGGGTCGACGGCTCCATCGCGATCCCGAAGGTCCTCCAGCCTTATTGCGGCGGCCTCAAGGAGATCCGCTAGAGCTGACCGGATCGGGATCCCAGTGAATCAGCGAGGGGTGGCGCGGATCTCGGTCAGAAGATCGCCCACGCCGCGCTCTGCCGCGAGGCGTTCGAGAGTTGTGAAATCCAGCTTCTCGCCCTGTGCCGCGAGGAGCGCGCGGACGTCGCGCACATGCTTCGAGGAGCCGCCTTCCTGGAAGAAGAGGAGTTTTCTGAGAATGACGTATTCGGGCGGTGCGACCCAGATCTCGCGCCCGCCGACCTCGAAGCGGCGGCGAAGGCCGAGAGCCCATTGATGCAACGGATCCTCGCCCGCGAAGTACACGTCAGCCTTGAGCGCCGACGGCGTGTGCAGAATATTCACGTGCCCGTGCAGGGGCCTTGCGATCTCGACGGCGAGGACGTCGACGGGTGGGCAGTAGTAGTCCGGTTGCCGAAAGGCGCCCCGAAGATCTTCAGGCGCGTTCACGCGCGCCACCACGTCGACGTCCGCCGTGAAACGTGGCTCGGCGTAGAGCATGCTCGCGACCGAGCCGGTGACCATGTAGAGGCCCCCCGCCCGATTCAGCGGCAGGACGAAAAGGTCGATTAGATCCGGATCAGGCACGCAGGAACTGCCGGCGCACTTCTTCGAGGACGCGCTCCTCGCTCCAGTCGGGATGCTCGGCTCGCACGCCGGCGCGTTTGACCTCTCGGGCCGTTCGATAGAGGGACTGCGCGACCGCCCACCTTTCGTCGGGCGTCATCGCCGCGAACCTCCGGATCTGCTCGGGGTCCGGAGCGTCGTCGGGTAGCCGGTGAGTCCGCTTGACCTCGCTCGAAGCCACGCCCCGAGTCTATCCCCGAGGCCCTCGACGGTACTTGGCGGAGGAGGAGGGATTCGAACCCCCGGTACCTTGCGGTACAACGGTTTTCAAGACCGCCGCCTTAAGCCACTCGGCCACTCCTCCGCGCGGATCGCCGATTCTCCATCGGCGATTATCCACTCTCCCTGCTAGACTTCGCGGCCCGGCGCTCACGGGGACAGGTGGGTGAGTGGCTTAAACCAGCGGTTTGCTAAACCGCCGTAGGGCTTTAAAACCTTACCGGGGGTTCGAATCCCCCCCTGTCCGCCAGCTCGCCGTCCCGGCGGCGGAAACTTTCGTCCCTCGAATCGCGTAACAGGTGGAGGCGTCAAGGCGTTGCTGGAGAAGGGAGTCGTTCGATGACCACGCGGATCAAGGTTTTGATCGGAGCGGGGGCGGTTCTCGTCCTCGGCTTCGTCGCCTACGCCTCGGTGAAGAGCCGGGACAAGAACCTCGTGCGCGTCACGACGGCGAAAGTCGCGAAGGCCCCGCTCGTCGCCACGGTGAGCTGCAACGGCCGCGTGCGCGCCAAGACGAAGGTCGACATCTCGTCGCAGGTCATGGGGCAGATCGTGACGCTCGCCGTGGTCGAAGGAGAGCACGTCAAGAAGGGCGACCTCCTCCTCCAGATCGACAAGGTGCAGTACGACGCCGGCGCTCAGGCGACCCAGGCGGGCCTCGAGGCCCTCTTCGCGCAGCGGGAGGCGGACAAGTTCGCGCGCGAGCAGGCCGAGCGCGACCTCGCCCGCACGAAGAAGAATTTCGCCGCGAAGATCGAGTCCGAGCAGAACCTCCAGAAGGCCCAGCTCGCGCTCGACTCGGCCCGCGCGAACGAGCGGGCTGACGAGCGCCGCATCGAGCAGGCGCGTGCGAACCTCCTCGCGAACAAGGACAGCCTCCGGAAGACGACGATCATCTCCCCCATCGACGGCGTCGTCACCGCGAAGCCCGTCGAGCAGGGCGAGAACGCGATCGTGGGCACGATGAACAACCCGGGGACGGTGCTCCTGACCGTGTCGGACATGTCCGTCGTCGAGGGCGAGATGGAGATCGACGAGACCGACATCCCGCACGTGAAGGTCGGGCAGAAGGCGAAGCTGACGTTCGACGCATATCCCGACAGGAAATTCGACGGCGTCGTGACCGAGATCGGCGGGAGCCCGATCACGAAGTCCGCGCTCGGCACGGACTCGTCCGCCGTGAACTTCAAGGTGAAGGTGCAGGTCGAGAAGCCGCCCGAGAACATCCGGCCCGGCTTCTCGGTCTCCGGGAAGATCGAGACCGACCGGCGCGCCGCCGCGCTCGCGATTCCCATCCCCGCCCTCGTCGTGGCGGACCCGGCGTCGCTCGAGCGCCCGAAGGGCAAGAAGCCGAAGCCCGTCCCGACGCCGACGTCGGCCGCGGCCGAGAAGAAGAAGGACGTGGAAGGCGTCTTCATCGTGAAGAAGGACGGCGCCGTCGATTTCCGGCCGGTCAAGACAGGGATCAACGCCGACCTCCAGACCGAGGTGCTCGAAGGGCTCGCGGACGGCGAGGAGATCGTCACGGGGCCGTTCAAGGCGCTGCGCTCCCTGAAGATCGGGGACCGCGTCAAGGTCGACAACTCGGCGGCGGGTCCAGAAGCCGCGAAGAAGTCCTGAGGACGAAGGGTCGGGCATGCTGATCGGGGAGCTCCTGCGCGTTGCCTGGAAGGCGGTGACGGCGCACAAGCTCCGCTCGTTCCTCACGCTCCTCGGCGTCATCATCGGCGTCATGACGGTCGTCGCCGTCGTGGCCGTCATCTCGGGCCTCAACAACTACGTCGCGACGAAGATCTTCTCCCTGAACCCCGATGTCTACGTGGTCACCCGATGGGGAATCATCACGTCGCACGAGGGTTTCCTCGAAGCTCTCAAGAGGAAGCCCGTCAAGAAGCCCGACTACGAGCAGGTCGTGCGGCTCGCGCGCCTCGCGGAGAAGATCGGCGCCCAGTCGGGAACTCTTCAGCTCGTCAAGTCGGCGAACCACCGCCTTTCGGATGTCTCGATCCAGGGCACGACGTCGAACATGAGCGAGATCCGGAATCTCGACCTGGAGTCGGGGCGCTTCTTCACCGAGATGGAGAACGAGCACCGGGCTTACGTCGCCGTCATCGGCTCGGACGTGAGAGAGGAGCTCTTTCCGCGCGTGGACCCGATCGGCCGGACGGTCACGATCGGCGGGACGCCGTTCGAGATCATCGGTCTCCTCGCCAAGCAGGGCTCCGTCCTCGGCCAGAGTCAGGACAACGTCGCGTACATCCCACGCGAGACCCTCTGCAAGGTCTGGGGCTCGAACCGCCAGCTCGGCATGTACATCCAGGCGAAAGGCGGCGTGGCCGGCGTGCCGGCGTCGATGGACGAGATCCGGAGTATTTTCCGGGCGATCCGCCACACGGAGCCGAGCGCGCCGGATCCCGTCGTCTTCGTGAACGCGGACGCGGTTCAGGTCGTGTGGAAGGCGATCACGGCGGCCGCTTTCGCCCTCCTCGTCTTCATCAGCGGGATCTCTCTCGTCGTCGGCGCGATCGTGATCGCGAACATCATGCTCGTGTCCGTCATCGAAAGGACGAAGGAGATCGGCCTGCGCCTCGCGGTGGGAGCCCGCAGGAGGGACGTCCTCTTCCAGTTTCTCCTCGAGGCCGGCCTCCTCGCGCTCGGCGGCGGGTGCCTCGGCGTGTTCTTCGGCTGGGTCATCGCGCTCGCGGTGGACGCGTTCTCGCCGCTCCCGACGCTCGTGACGCCGGGCCTCGTCGTGTCGGGCCTCGTTCTCGCGACCCTGACCGGCATCATCGCGGGCGTCTTCCCGGCCATCAAAGCCAGCCGTCTCACGCCGATCGAAGCGCTCCGCTATGAGTAGGCGATGACGAACGCCCTCGAGACGTTCCGCCGGGTGATATCCGAGAACCTGCGGTTCGCGCTCACGGCTCTCCGCGCACACAAGCTGCGCGCCTTTCTCACGATGGTCGGAATCGTCATCGGCGTCTGGACCGTGATCGGGATGGTCGCCCTCGTGACGGGATTCGACCGCTCGCAGACCGAAGCGTTCTCGTCCTTCGGCACGACCCTCGTGCAGTTCCAGAAATTCGAGCCGCGCTTCGGGCCGGGCCGGCGCTCGGAGGAGGAGAGGAAGCGCAAGGACCTCACGATCGAGGACGCCGACGCGCTCCAGGAGCTCTGCCCCTCCATCCTCGCCGTCTCGCCGGAGCGCTATTTGTGGGCCGCCTCGCAGGTGAAGGGAAACGGCAACGAGGCGAACTCGCCGACGATCACGGGCGGCAATCAGAACTACGCGATCTGCAACAACTGGTCGATCCGGGACGGCCGCAACATCTCCGACATGGACGTCCTCCACGCGACGGACACGTGCGTCGTCGGACAGGACGTCTCGGAGGCCCTCTTCAAGGGCCGGGACCCCCTCGGGCAGTCCATCTCGGTCAACGGCAAGCGTCTCCAGGTCATCGGCACGTTCGAGAAGAAGGGCTCCTCGGGCTTCGGCGGCCAGCCCGACAACATCGTCCTGATGCCGATCTCGACGTTCGACCGGCATTTTCCGCAGACGAAGAACTCGCACGACGACACGATTCACATCGCGACGATCCCCCGATCGCCGGAGCTCGTCGATCGCGTGATCGAGGAAGGCACGAGCGTCCTCAGGACGCGGCGCAAGGTTCCGTTCAACGCGCCGAACGACTTCGCGATCTTCACCGCCGAGAAGATGCTCGCGCAGATGCAGGCCGTCACGAACGCGATCTCGGGCGTCATGGTGCTCATCGCGGCGATCGCGCTCGTGGTGGGGGGCGTGGGCGTGATGAACATCATGCTCGTCTCGGTGACGGAGCGGACGAGGGAGATCGGCCTCCGCAAGGCGCTCGGCGCGCTCAGGCGCGACATCTCGCTCCAGTTCCTGACCGAGGCGATGACGCTGACCGCCCTCGGGGGCGTCATCGGCGTCGGCCTCGGGCTCCTGACGGCGCTCGTCGTGCGCCTCGTCTCGAGCCTCCGCACGGAGACGCCGCTGTGGAGCATCCTCCTCGGCCTCGGCGTATCGGTGTCGATCGGCCTCGTCTCCGGGATGTACCCGGCCTTGAAGGCCGCGCGTCTGGACCCGATCGACGCCCTGCGGTACGAATAAGAACTCCGTTACCATTCCCGGCGTGGCGGCCGTCCCGAAGAACGTTCAGGTCCTCGGCGACGAGCTCGCGATCGCCTGGAACGACGGGAAAGAGTCGTATCTCAAGCTCACCGACCTTCGCCGCCTCTGCCCCTGCGCGGAGTGCCAGGGTGAGCGCGACCTGCTGGGACGGCTCATGAAGCCGCCTCCGCGCCCGCTGACCGCCGAGTCGTACCAGGCGCGCGGCACGACCCCCGTGGGCGGGTATGCGCTTCAGATCTTCTGGGCGGACGGCCACGCCGACGGCCTCTACACGTACCAGAAGCTGCGCGAGTGGGGCGAGAATCCGCCCGAGCTTCCGCCGCTCGCGACCGCGTTCCCGCTGCTGCCCGTGCGCTGAGCCGCGTCCGCTACGGCTTCTTCGCCTCGAGCGCCTTCTGCACGCTCTTCGAGAGCTCGGGCATGCGCTTGCCCTTCACGGTCTCGAGGTAGAGCGACACGACGGCGCGGGGGCCGGCCTGGAGAGCCGAAAGATACTTCTCGCGTCCGGACAGGCGCAGGAGCGCGTCCGTCACCTGCACGCCCACGATGGCCGGGTACCGGCTCCAGAAGTCGCCCTTGCCCGCGTTCAGGAGGAGATCCTGGCGCTCGGTCTCCTTCTTCTTCCCTTCGAGGAGCACGTCCGCCGCGCGATTCCACCGCGCGAAGGCACGCACGATCGGCTCTTCCAGAAGGGGGACGATCGGAAAGAAATCGTCCGGGATGAGGAAGAGAGTCGGAGGCCCCTCGGCGATCGTCCGCGCGAGGAGGGTGTCGAAATCGGCCGCTTTCTCGTCGGGCCACGCCGGCGCCCTTCGCACGTGCTCGTCGAAGAGGAAGCGCCAGCCTTCGGCGGAAGCCGCGCGCAGGAGCTTCAGGACCACTTCGCGCGGCAACGGCGCCGAGGCGAGATCGCCCGTGAGGCGCGGCAGGTCCGCGGCGAGGACGAGCCGGTCTCCGTCACGGACGGTCGCGACTTCGGCGAAGCCGGAGACGCCGAAAAATGGCACGACGACGAAGGACGCCGTCACGGGAGTCGCGGTGGGCAGAAGCGACGCGATGCGCCGACCCTCCAGGACGGCCCCCGGCGTCCCGTCCGTCTCGATCGCCTCGAGGACCCTCGTGAAATACGGGATCTTCGGAATGAACGTCGTCAGGAGAGGGTCCGGCGTCCCGGCGATCGTGGAGACGAGACGCCCGTAGAAATCGTCGGGCGAGAGCCCTTCGGCCCGGATCGCCGCCGTGGCGTTCGCCGACGCCTTGAGGTGCCGAAGCGTCGCCGGCGCGTCCGGAGCGCCGGAGAGAAGCGCGAGAACGTCGCGCGCGGGCGCCGTGTCGATCGTGAACGACAGGCGGTGCGGCGTCGGAGCCGCGAGGTCGAACGGCGGGCCGGAAGGACGGGCGGCCGGAGACGCGTCGGCCGCCCGCGCCGAAGGAGAAGGCCAGGCCGAGAAGACGGCGGCGGCCGCGAGGGCCAGGAGATCGAAGCCGCGTGAGAATCTCGAATCAGCCAAGGATCGCCTCGAGCGCCCGGGCGGTGTCGGAGAAGTCCGCGAGGAGCGCGTGCGCCCCGGCGGCGCGGAGGGCGGGCAGCGCGGTGCGACCCGTGCCCACGGCGACGGCACGGGCGCCGAGCGAGAGGCCGCACGCGACGTCGTGTCGTGAGTCGCCCACGACGACGCACTCTCTCCCGGTGAAGGAAAGGCCCGTGACGGGCCGGGCACGCATGAGCGCGACGGGACCCAGGTCATCGCGGCACGCGCCGTCGTCGCCCCACACGCCGAACGTGAAACGGTGCCAGATGCCCGCGGAAGAGAGCTTGAGCCGCGCGCCGCGCTCCACGTTTCCGGTCAGGAGCGCCAGAACGAGGCCGGGGACGTTCTCGAGCGCGTCGAGAAGGGCGAGGACCCCCGGCTTGAGAACGGGGGGGCGCTCCTCGAGGGCGGCTTCCAGCCGGTCGAGGTAGAGCGCGAGCGCGTCGGCACGCCGTGCGGCGATCGTCTCGTCCGCGAGGCCCGCCCCTCGCATGAGGTCGGTCACGATCAGGGGATCGAGGCGCCCTTCGAAGGCGTAGCCGTCGACGTCGCCGCTCGTGCCGTAGACCTCCTCGAGCGCCGACGCGAACGTCGTGCGCGCGGCGGGCCCGGTCGAGAGGAGCGTGCCGTCGACGTCGAACAGGATGAGGCGGTTCCGGGCGACGGCGCCCGGCGCGGCGCTCGTCGCGCTCATCGCGCCCCCTCCGGCGGAGAAAGATGCGTGGAAAGCGTGCGCACGAATTCGGGAAACACTCGTCTCCAGTACGGCCAGTCGTGCACTCCGGTTTCCAGGACGACGGAATGGGGAATGGAAAACGCCTCGAGATAGCGGTCGAGAAAGGATGCGATCTCCGCGAGGCGATACCGGTCCTCCGTGCCGCACCGGACGTGAAGGAAGGGAACGCGCGCCGCGAGCTGTGGGTCGTCCAGGAGCATGGCGTAGAGATCGTTCTGCCTCAGGACGTTCTTCACCGGGTCGACCCCGAACGCCTTCTCGAGCGACGGCCGGACGAAAAAGGGCATCGCCTGGACCGCCGGCCAGCACATCTGCTCGATCGCGGGTGACAGCCCGCCGGCCGCGCAGAAGAAAGCGGGCTCCGCGAACGCCCAGCGCAGGGCTCCATATCCGCCCATCGAGATCCCGGCGACGAGACGGGACCCGCGCGACGCGACCGTACGGTACCGCGCGTCCACGAACGGCACGAGCGTCCTGGTGAGGAACGTCGCATAGCGCGAGCCGCCCCCCTGCGCGTCGACGAACCAGGTCCCCACGCCGCGCGGCACCACGACGAGCATCTCGGGCAGACGGCCCTCGCGCATTTCCTTCTCGAGCGCGTCGGCGAGTCCCTGGCCGAAGAAGACGCTCTCGTCGCCGCGGCCGTCGTGGAGGAAATAGAGGACCGGGAATCGCCGCGCCGAATCGGACGCGTAGGAAGGCGGCGTCATCACGACGACACGCACCCCTTTCGGCAAGGCCGGCACGACCATTCGCTCTTCGAGGCGAGAGGCCGACGCGTGCGCCCGAAAGGGCATGAGCGCGACGAGAAGGGCGGCGGCGTGGAGTCCTAGTCGCGTCAAGCGGCCATTCTAAAGCGCCCCTGTTAACCTTGCGGGATGCCCGGGTTGGAAGGGATGCGCGCGCGGATTCTCGAAGGCGAGACCGCCATCGTGACGGGCGGGGGGCGCGGTCTCGGCCGTGCGATCGCGCTCGTTCTGGCGGGCGCCGGGGCCACCGTCGCCGTCGCGTCACGCTCCGCCGACCAGGTCGAGCGCACGAAGAGGGAGATCGAAAGCGCGGGGGGAAAGGCGCTCGCGCTCGCGACGGACGTGACCTCCCGGACCGCGGTCGAGGCGCTCATAGAGAGGACGCGGGAGGCCACGGGGCGCCTCGACATCGTCGTGAACAACGCGGGCGTCTTCGTGTGGAAGGCGCTCGGCGATCTCGACGAGAGCGAGTGGGACCGCATCCTCGACACGAACCTCAAGGCGAGCTACCTGCTCGTGCGCGCCGCCCTGCCCTCTCTCGTCGCGTGCGGGCGCGGGCGAATCATCAACGTCGCGTCCATACACGGCACGATCGGCGAGGCGAACGTCGTGGCTCACTGTGCCGCGAAGTTCGGGCTCGTGGGCTTCACGAAAGCGCTCGCCGCCGAGCTGCGCGGCGCGGGCGTGACCGTCAACGCGATCTGTCCGGGCTCCACGGACAACAAGAGCCTCGAGATGACCGGCCGGCGCCGCGCGGCGCCTCTCCGGGAAAAGCTCGACGCGCACGACGTCGCCGAGGCCGCTCTCTTCCTGGTGTCCCCCGCGGCAGCCGCGATCTCGGGAGCGGTCCTCGACATCTGGGGCGGGACCTCGATCTCCATCACGGGCTGAGGCGCTGGCCCGTCTCCGCGTCGAAGAGGTGTAGGGCCGCCACGTCCGCGTAAAGCGCGAGCCGGGCGCCGGACTCGGGCGGGCGCGCCGGCGCCACGCGTGCCGCCACGGCGGTCCCGGGAGGAGCGCCGACGAATCCGTGGACGATGACTTCGTGGCCGAGCGGCTCCACCATCGCGACACGCACGTCCAGCGGCGCGCGCCCCGGTCCGGGCTCCTCGTACAGGTGCTCGGGCCGGATGCCCACGACCACGCGCAGACCTTCGCGTCCCGCCGTGGCCGCGCGCCGGGCAGGAGGGATCGGGAGGACGAACCCGTCGCCCGACAGGGCCGCCCCTCCCTCTTCGACCCGGGCCGGCAGCCGGTTGATCGGAGGGGTGCCGAGGAAGCCCGCGACGAAGAGGTTCTGGGGGTTCCGGTACACGTCGAGCGGCGCGCCGACCTGCTGGAGAAGCCCGTCGTTGAGAACGGCGATCCGGTGGCCGAGGGTCATCGCCTCGACCTGATCGTGCGTGACGTAGATCGACGTCGTCGCGTAGCGCTCCTGAAGGCGCGCGAGCTCGGCCCGCATCTGAACGCGGAGCGCGGCGTCGAGGTTCGAAAGCGGCTCGTCGAAGAGGAAGAGCGCGGGCCTGCGGACCAGGGCGCGGCCGAGCGCGACGCGCTGGCGCTGCCCGCCGGAGAGCTGGCGGGGCGTGCGGTCGAGGTACGGCGAGAGGCCGAGGTACTCCGCCGCGTCACGGAGCCGCTCCTCCGCCTCCTGGCGCGGCACCTTGCGCATCTCGAGGCCGAACGAGAGGTTCTCGCGGACGGTCATGTGCGGATACAACGCATAGCTCTGGAAGACCATCGCAATGTCCCTTTCGCGCGGCGCGACGCCGTTCACGACGCGGCCCCCGATCGAGATCGTGCCCTCGGTGGGCTCATCGAGGCCCGCGATGAGGCGCAGCGCGGTCGACTTTCCGCAGCCCGAAGGGCCCAC
Source organism: Thermoanaerobaculia bacterium (assembly GCA_963719225.1). Taxonomy (GTDB): domain Bacteria; phylum Acidobacteriota; class Thermoanaerobaculia; order UBA5066; family UBA5066; genus Fen-183. The sequence continues at coordinate 463,343 of CAVRAY010000002.1, forward strand.
GAGAACGAGGAATTCGCCCGCGAGAACGTCCAGGTCGAGCCCGGAGAGGACTCGCGTCGTCCCGTAGGACTTGCCGACCTTGTCGAGACGGACTCCCTCCACGGGGCCTCCTCGCGGGATGTTAGGCCCGGAATCGCACTTGACATCATTCACCCGGCTTTTACAGAATGTAAACGTTTACATCGGCGCGATGCGAGACTCGCGACTTCCCTCCGGGACCCGGCGTCCACGACCCAGGAGCGGCCGTCGGCAGAGGGATGCCAGGACCGCGACGATCCGCGAGGTCGCACGGGCCGCCGGCGTTTCGGTCGCGACGGTCTCCCGCGTCTTGAACGGAAAGGGTCCGGTGCGCGAGGACACGACTCGCACCGTGCGGGCGGCGGCCGACCGCCTGCGGTACGTTCCTCACGGCGGCGCCCGGAGCCTCATCACCCGGCGGACGAACGCGATCGGCGTTCTCCTGCCCGATCTCTTCGGCGAGTTCTTCTCCGAGGCGATCCGCGGCATCGACCGCGAGGCGCGCCCGGCCGGATACCAGCTCCTCGTCTCGGGCTCCCACGGCGACCGGGCCCAGGCCGAAGCGGCTCTCCGCGCGATGCGCGGCCGCGTGGACGGGCTCGTGGTCATGTCTCCGAACGTCGCCGGGCCGACCCTGAGCGCGAATCTCCCCGAAGGCTGGCCCGTCATGCTCCTGAACTGCGCCGTGGACGGGGCGGCCTTCGATTCGATCAACATCGACAACGAAGGCGGCGCCGCCGCGATGGTGACGCACCTCGTCGCGCTCGGCCATCGCCGCATCGCGCACGTGACGGGGCCCGCCGACAACTGGGACGCGCGGGAGCGCCTTCGCGGCTACCGGCGCGCCGTCCGGGCCCGAGGCGTGGAGGACAGACGCGAGCTCGAGGTCGCGGGCGACTTCACCGAGGAGTCCGGCTACCGGGCGGCCCGCCTCGTGCTCGGGATGAAGCCTGTCCCCACGGCGATCTTCGCGGCGAACGATTCCATGGCGGTCGGCCTCCTGAGCGCCTTCCAGGAGCTGGGGGTCCGGGTCCCAACCGACATCGCGGTCGGCGGGTTCGACGACATTCCGATCGCGCGCTTCATGACGCCGCCCCTGTCCTCCGTCGCGGTCTCGATCGCGGACCTCGGCGCTCGCGCGATGGAGCGCCTGCTGACCGCTCTCGAGGATCCGCGCCGCCACGTCCCCCGCCATGAAACCCTGCCGACCCGCCTCGTCACGCGGCGCTCGTCCGGCAGCCGCTCGCCAAAGACTTCGGCATCGAGTCGTCACTTTCATACAAGGAGGAAGGATCAATGAGACAGCTCTTCACACGTCTTCTTTTCCTGGGTGCGCTCTGCGCGTGCGTGCCCGCCCTCGCGCAGACCACGACGGCGCGCCTGCAGGGGGTCATCCGCGACGCGCAGGGCCCGCTCCCGGGCGTGACCGTCGCGGCCGTCAACACGGAGAACGGGCTGCGGCGCGCCACGGTCACGGGGACGGACGGCGCTTACGAGCTCGTCGTGCCGCCCGGGCCGTATAACCTCACGGCGGGTACGCCCGCGCACCAGGAGCAGACGCAGGCGATCCGGGTCCAGGTCGGCCAGACGTTCGAGCAGAACTTCGAGCTGCAGCCGGGCAAGATGGTCACGGGAGCGGTTTCGGTCACGGCCGAGCTGACGCCCGAGGTGAAGTCGACGGAGGTCGCGACGAACGTCTCGAAGCAGCAGATCGAGGGCCTCCCTCAGATCAACCGCAACTTCCTGAACTTCGTCGTCCTCGCCCCGGGCGCGCAGGTCTCGCACAACGAGCTGCGCCAGGAAATCAGCTACGGCGCCCAGGGCGCGTCGAACACGAACGTCTTCATCGACGGCACGAGCTTCAAGAACGACGTGACGCAGGGCGGCTCGGTCGGACAGGACGCGAGCCGCGGCAATCCTTTCCCCCAGAACGCCGTTCAGGAGTACCGCGTCATCACGCAGAACTACAAAGCCGAGTACCAGAAGGCCTCGAGCGTCATCATCTCGGCCGTCACGAAGTCCGGGACGAACGACTACCACGGGGACGCCTTCTTCTACTACCAGAACAAGAGCCTCGTCGCCCAGGACAAGTTCACGCAGGCCCAGGGGGTCGCCAAGCCCGAGTACACGCGCTACCAGCCCGGCCTCTCTCTCGGCGGTCCGATCTCGAAGGACAAGCTCTTCTTCTTCTTTTCGTACGAAGGGAACTACCAGAACCGGGAGAACTCGGTCCTGCTCGGCGGCGACACGGGCTGGCCGCAATCTTTCCGAAGCACGTTCCAGAAGTACGTCGGGAACTTCCCGAGCGACTTTCGCGAGACAGTCGCCTTCGGCAAATTCTCGGCAATTCTCTCGGAGGGCTCGACGCTCGATCTCTCCGGCGACTGGAGACACGAGACCGACATCCGCGACTTCGGCGGCCAGACGAGCAATCAGGCCGCGACGAACGTCAAGAACGACGTCGGCAGCGCGCGCCTGAAGCACACCGGCATCTTCGGCAAGGTCCTGAACGAGGCGACGCTCGGCTGGCAGAAGTTCCGGTGGAATCCGGTCCCCGAGGACTCGAGTCTTCCCGGCCAGAACTACTTCGGCCTGATGCGGATCGGGTCGAAGGAGACGATCCAGGACATTTCGCAGAGCCGGTACTCGGTCCGCGACGACCTGACGCTGACGAGCTTCCAGGGAGCCGGCGACCACACCCTCAAGGGCGGGATCACGTTCGACTACCTGCAGTACCACGTCATCAAGCAGCAGAACGGCGTTCCGGTCTTCAACTTCCGCCCGGCCACCTTCAACGTCACGCCGGGCGACATGCCGTTCGAGGCGTTCTACGGCTTCGGGAACCCCGACCTCTCGACGAACAACAAGGAGTTCGGCATCTACGTCCAGGACGATTGGCGTATCACGCCGCGCCTGACCGCGAACATCGGCCTCAGGTGGGACTTCGAGACCGACATGCTGAACAACAACTACGTGACGCCCGCGAACGTGAGGGCCGGATTCTCGTCCGTCTACCCCTCGAACTACTTCACGGACGGCACTCAGCGCGACACGTATTACGGCGCCGTTCAGCCGCGCATCGGCCTGTCCTTCGACGTCACGGGAGCCGGCAAGACCATCGCGTACGCCGGATACGGCAAGTACTACGACCGGACGCTCTACAACGACATCCTGGACGAGAAGTTCCGGCTTCAGTGGCCCACCTACCACTTCTTCTTCTCTGCGGACGGCAGCCCGCAGGACGGCAACCCCGCGATCAAGTGGGACCCCGCGATTCTCAGCGTCGCCGGCCTGAACAACCTGATCGCGAACGGCACCGCACCGGCGCCCGAGGTCTTCCTCCTGGACAACAACACGAAGCCGCCGTCTTCCGACCAGTGGAGCGCCGGTCTTCGCCACAACTTCGGCGTCTTCAGCGCGTCCGTCGGCTACATGGGCGTCCACAGCAAGGACCAGCTCACGTGGACGTGCGGCATCAAGAACTCCACGGGGGGCTGCGACTTCGGCGCGCGTCCGGCGGCGGGGCAGGGCTTCTCGATCCTCTCCCGCGGAAAGGAATCGTGGTACGACTCTGCCCAGGTCCAGCTCGACAAGCCCTGGAGGTCGGACTCGAAGTGGGCCGCGACCTTCTCGTACGTCTACGGCTCTGCCAAGCAGACGGGAAACGACCTCTTCAGCTTCGGCAACCACGACCCGGTCTACGGCATCAAGCAGCGGAGCCCGAACGTCCAGAAGCACACGATCACGGCCTCGGCCGTCGTCGGGCTGCCGTTCGACTTCCGCTTTGGAACGTTGATCACGCTCGGCTCGGGGTTCCCCTTCTTCGTCAACGACTGCTCGAAGGGCTTCGACGTCTGCGTCGAGAACATCGGCGGAGGCGACCCGCCGAAGTGGACGGAGAGCATCGACCTGCGCCTCGAGAAGAACTTCGTCTTCGGCGGCTCCTATTCGGTCGGCCTCATCGCCGAGGTCATCAACGTCTTCAATTTTTCGAACGAGCAGGGTTACGACAACTTCATCACGAAACTCCCCGAAGTGAACGCGAACTTCGGCAAGCCGAACAGCGCCTACAACCCGCGCCGCGTGCAGTTCGGCGCGCGCTTCGCGTTCTGACGATGTGACCCTCACGGGCGGCCCTACGCTCATCGCCAACCGGACGGGGCGAGCCTCGATCGCTCGCCCCGTCCTCTCTGCGCTCTCCGCCGCTGTTCTCGCGGCCGCCTGTGCGCGCCCGCTCGCGCCGTCGGTCGAATTCGCGCCCGTCGCCGTCGCGCGGGAGAAGGCCGCCCTCTCGGCCGAAGACGTCGCCTTCCTCGACGATCTCGAACAGCGCACGTTCCGCTGGTTCTGGGAAAAGACGAATCCGAGGAACGGCCTCGTGCCCGACCGCGAGCCGACGCCCTCTTTCTCGAGCGTGGCGGCCGTCGGCTTCGGGCTCGCGGCGTATCCGATCGGGGTCGAGCGGGGCTGGGTCACGCGCGAGGCGGCGCGCGAGAGGACGCTGACGACGCTGCGCTTCCTTCGAGACGCGCCGGTCGGAGAGGCCGCGGCCGGCGTGGCGGGCACTCGAGGCTTCCTCTATCACTTCCTCGACATGGAGACGGGCCGGCGCTTCGAGAAGGTCGAGCTCTCGACGATCGACACGGCGCTCTGCCTCGCGGGCGCGCTCCTTTGCGAGTCCTATTTCGACGGACAGGATCCCGCAGAGGCCGAGGTGCGCGCTCTCGCCCAGGAGCTCTTCCGCCGGGCGGACTGGGAGTGGGCCTCGCCCCGCCCGCCGCGGATCTCCATGGGTTGGGCGCCGGAGAAAGGTTTTCTCGACTACGACTGGCTCGGCTACAACGAGGCGATGATCGTCCACATACTCGCTCTCGGATCGCCGACGCATCCCGTCGGTGGGGAAGCGTGGACGGCCTACACGTCGACGTACCGCTGGGCCACGTTTCAAGGCCAGACGTTCCTCAACTTCGCTCCCCTCTTCGGACACCAGTACTCGCACGTGTTCCTCGATCTCGAGGGTATTCGCGACGCGTATATGCGCGAAAAGGGAATCGACTATTTCGAGAACTCCCGGCGCGCGACGCTCGCCCAGAGGGAGTATGCGATCGCGAATCCCGGCGGCTTCGCGGGCTACGGCCCCGAGGTGTGGGGTCTCACGGCGTGCGACGGCCCCGCGGACGTGACGCTCGACGTGAACGGGCGCCGCGTGCGCTTCTTCAGCTACGCGGCGCGCGGCGCCGGGGCCGGCGACGTGCGCGACGACGGCACGCTCGCGCCGGCGGCGGCGGCGGGCTCGCTGCCGTTCACGCCGGAGCTGTCCGTGAAGGCGCTTCGGACGATGGTGGGGCGCTGGGGCGACGACCTCTACGGCGCGTACGGCTTCCGCGACGCGTTCAACCCGACGTTCACGTTCTCCGCGGCGCTCAAGCACGGCCGCGTCGTGCCGCAGAAAGGCTGGTTCGACGTGGACGCGCTCGGGATCGACCAGGGACCGATCCTCGCGATGATCGAGAATCTCCGGAGCGGCCTCGTGTGGAAAACGATGCGTAAAAACCCGGCAATCGTGCGCGGCCTGGTCCGCGCCGGATTCACGGGCGGATGGCTCGAGCGCGCGATTCCCTGAAGCGCGCCGGCGCCGCCCTCGCGATCCTGCTCGCGGCGGCGGCGTGCGTCCGGGGGCCGGGAACGCGCGCCGTCCGCTTCTGGGGGCTCGGCCGCGAGGGCGAAGTCGTGAAGGAGCTCCTCCCCGCGTTCCGCGAGCGGTACCCCGACGTCCGCGTGGAGGTCCAGCAGATCCCGTGGACGGCCGCGCACGAGAAGCTCCTGACGGCGTTCGTGGGCGAGTCGCTTCCCGACGTCGCGCAGATCGGCAACACGTGGCTTCCGGAGTTCCGGACGCTCGGGGCCCTCGAGGACCTCGGCCCGCGCGTCGCGCGCTCCTCCGTCGTCGCCCCCGAAAGCTACTTTCCCGGGATCTGGGACACGAATCTCGTCGACGGGGTCCTCTGCGGCGTGCCGTGGTACGTCGACACGAGGGTCCTCTTCTATCGCAAGGACCTCCTGAAGGCCGCCGGCGTCGCGGCGCCGCCGAAGACCTGGGACGAGTGGCTCGACGCGATGCGGAAGGTGAAGGCGCACGGCGGGCCGGGGCGCTGGGCGGTCCTCCTGCCGACGGACGAATGGGCGCAGCCCGTCATCTTCGGGCTCCAGAAGGGCGCGTCGCTCCTCACGGCGGACGGCGGCGACGCCGCGTTCCGGACGCGGGAGTTCCGCGAGGCCGCGACCTTTTACGTGAGCCTGTTTCGCGAAGGTCTCGCGCCGGCGCTCGCAAACACGCAGATCGCGAACGTCTATCAGGAGTTCGCCGCGGGCGACTTCGCGATGTACGTCACCGGCCCGTGGAACCTCGGGGAGTTCCGGCGGCGCCTCCCCGCGTCGATGAAGGACCTCTGGACGACCGCACCCCTGCCCGCGGCAGAGGGTCCCGGCCCAGGCGTCTCCCTCGCCGGCGGATCCAGCCTCGTCCTCTTCCGCACCTCGAAGCGGGGAGACGACGCCTGGAAGCTCATCGAGTTCCTGTCCGAGCCCGCGCAGCAGGTGCGTTTCTACGCGCTCGCGGGAGATCTCCCGGCCCGAAGGGATGCGTGGACGGACCCTCTCCTCTCCGGAGATGCCGAGGCCCGAGCGTTCGAGGCGCAGCTCCATCACGTCGCGGCGACGCCGCGGATTCCCGAATGGGAGCAGGTAGCCCAGAAGGTCGCCGAGCACCTCGAGCCCGCGATCCGGGGCGTTGCCACCGTGGACGCGGTGCTCGCGTCACTCGACAAGGACGTCTCGGCGCTCCTCACGAAGCGCCGCTGGGTCCTCGAGAGGAAGGCGGCCCATGCGCGTTGAGGTCCGCGGCGGAAGACCGGCAGAAGTCCGCGCGGCTCTCTTCTTCCTCGCGCCGGGCCTCTTCGTGATCGTCGTCTTCTTCTTCCTGCCGATCGCGGCGTCCCTCCTCCTCTCGACGACGGACTTCGATCTCTACGCGCTCGCGGACCCGTCGAACGCGCGCGTTACGGGCCTCGCGAACTACCGGGCGCTCGTCACGGACCCGGTCTTCCTGACGGCGCTCAAGAACACGCTCGTCTTCGTCCTCCTCTCGAGCCCGCTCACGGTCGCCGTCGCCCTCGCGGCGGCCCTCCTCGTGAACGCGCGCGTCGCGCGCTTCAAGGGCTTTTTCCGGACGACGTTCTTCGCGCCCGTCGTCACGACGCTCGTCGCCGTCGCGGTCGTCTTCAAGTACGTCTACCACCCGCGCTTCGGCCTCCTGAACCGTGGGCTCACGCTGCTCGGGCTCCCGGCCGTCGACTGGCTCGGTGACACGCGCTTCGCGCTCGTCGCGATCGTGATCCTCGGCGTCTGGAAGAACTTCGGGTTCTCGACGATCCTCTTCGTCGCGGGCCTGCAGGGCATCCCGGAGTCCCTCTACGAAGCGGCGCGCCTCGACGGGGCCGGGCGCTGGCAGCAGTTCCGGCGGATCACGCTGCCGCTGCTGGCGCCGACGATGCTGCTCGTGGGCCTCACGCGCACGATCGATTACTTCCAGCTCTTCGCCGAGCCTTACGTCATGACGTCGGGCGGGCCGCTCAACGCGACGCTCACGATGGCGCTCCTCATGTACAAGGAAGGCTTCCGGTTCTGGAACATGGGGCGCGGAGCCGCGATCGCGTTCGTCCTCTTCGGCGTCATCCTCGTCGCGACGCTCGTCCAGTTCCGCTTGCAGAAGGGAGGGGAGTCGTGAGGCGGCCCGGCGCCGCTCTCGCCGTGAACGCGCTTCTCACGGTCGGAGCGGCGTTGACGCTCGCCCCGCTCCTCTGGATGATCTCGGCCTCCGTGATGCCCACGGGCGAGGCGAGCTCCTTCCCGCCGGGCTTCATCCCGAGCCGGATCACGTTCGAGCACTACCGCGATCTCTTCCAGAGGCTCTCGCTCGGCCGCGCGTTCGGAAGCAGCCTCCTCCTCGCGTCCTCGGTCACGTTCTGCTCGGTGATCCTGAACTCGATGGCCGGCTACGCGTTCGCGAAGCTCCGCTTTCCCGGGCGCGACCGGCTGTTCCGGCTCCTCCTCCTCGGCATGGTCATCCCCGTCCAGATCGCCATGCTCCCGCTCTTCCTTCTCATGCGCTCCCTGGGCCTCGTGAACACGTACGCCGGCGTCGTGATTCCGACCGCCGCCGGCATCTTCGGAATCTTTCTCGTCCGGCAGTTCGCGCGGTCCATCCCGGACGAGCTCCTCGACGCGGCGCGCGTCGACGGTGCGAGCGAGTGGAAGATCTACCGGCGCCTCGTCCTGCCGCTCCTCAAGCCGGTCCTCGTGACGCTCGGCGTCTTCATGTTCCTCGGAACGTGGAACGACTTCCTGTGGCCTCTCGTCGTCCTGACCGATGACACGAAGTACACGCTACCCGTCGCGCTCGCGAACCTCGTGGGGGAGCATGCCCAGGACACGGAGCTCATGATGGCGGGCTCGGTGCTGACGGTTCTCCCCGTGCTCCTCCTGTTCCTCGGGCTGCAGAGGGCGTACATCGAAGGCATCACGGCCGGCGGGATCAAGGAATGAGACGGGCGGTTGTCCTGCTCGGGGCGCTCGTCACCGGCGCGGTTTGCGGCCGGGCCGCCGGCACCAGCATCGTCACGGCCGAAGCGTGGAAACCGGTCGCCGCCGCGGGCGTCGACGTCTCGCTTTCGCCCCTCGGTAAGCCGGGAATTCGAATGACGTACGACTTTCACGGCGGCTCGGGCTGGGCGGGCGTGCGACGGGGCCGGGGGCTCGTGTTTCCGGACGACTGGACGCTCTCCTTCCGCGTACGCGGCGCCGGGACGCCGAACACGCTCGAGATCAAGTTCCTGGACGCGACGGGCGAGAACGTCTGGTGGGCGCGCCGCGAGCGCTTCGCGCCTCCCGGTGAGTGGCGGGAGATCCGGGTCCGCAAGAGGCAGGTTTCCTTCGCGTGGGGTCCGGCGGGAGGGGGAGAGCTCCGCCGCGCCGCGGCGCTCGAGATCGTCCTCTCCGCGGGAGAGGGAGGAAGAGGATTCTTGGAGGTGGAAGAGCCCGTGCTCGCCGCGAGGGAGAAGCTCTCGGCTCTGCCGGAGCCGAGCGTCGCGCGGACTTCCGAAGGAATCCTCGTCGATCTCCAAGGTCTCCGGGAGCTCTCGGGCCTCGTCGTGGACTGGACTGGGCCGGCCGTCCCTGCGCGGTTCACTGTCGAGATCTCCGAAGACGGCCACACGTGGACGACCGTCCGGCGCGTCGCGCACGGTGGCGCGCGGCGGACGTGGCTCCATCTTCCCGAGACGGAGGCGCGGCTCGTCCGGTTCGTCCTGCCGGCGGGGGACTACGGCCTGCCGCGGATCGACGTGAAGCCGGTCGAGTGGGCGCCCACCGTCAACGACTTCTTCGCCGCGATCGCGCGCGTGGCGCCGCGGGGCCTGTATCCCCGCGCCTTTCTCGGCGAGCAGACATACTGGACGGTGGCCGGCGTCGATGCCGACACCGAGGAGGTCCTCGTCGGCGAGGACGGCGCGCTCGAGCCGGGGAAGGGCTCGTTCTCGCTCGAGCCTTTCCTCTTCGCGGACGGCAAGCTCGTGACGTGGGCCGGCGCCGCGATCTCCCAGTCGCTCGAGAGGGGTGATCTCCCGATCCCGACGGTGACGTGGAAGGCGGGGACGCTCGCACTCGACGTCACGGCGCTCGTGGACGGGCCGGCCGAGGGTTCCGTCCTCCGCGCGCGCTACCGCGTCCGGAACGCCGGCGCGGGGACGGCGCGCGCGCGGCTCTTCGTCGCCGTGAGGCCGTTCCTCGTGAACCCGCCCACGCAGTTCCTGAACGCGCCGCACGGCGTCGCGCGGATCGCGTCGCTCTCCTTCAGCGGAGCGACCGCTTCCGTCAACGGCACGCGCACGATCTCGGCGCTCCCCGCTCCCGATGCGAGCGGCGCCGCCACGTTCGACGAGGGGCCGATTTTGGATTTTCTTCTGAAAGGAAGAGTGCCGGCCGCACCGGAGATCCGCGACGAGACCGGCCTCGCGTCGGGCGCGTTCGCCTGGAACCTCGAGATCCCCTCCGGCGGCGAGCAAACCGTCGTTCTCGACGCGCCCCTGCACGCGGGCGCCTCGGTCCCTCTTACCCTTTCTAAGAGAATCTTCGACGACCGTCTCGCTCGCGCATCCGAAGGGTGGGGAGACGCCGTGGACCGCGTGCGCTTTCGGATTCCCCCTTTCGCAGAATCTCTCGTGGCGACCTTGAAGTCGAACCTCGCGTTCGTCCTCGTGAACCGGGACGGGCCGTGGATCCAGCCCGGCTCGCGCGCCTACGAGCGCTCCTGGATCCGCGACGGCGCCCTGACGTCGTCGGCGCTTCTCCGGCTCGGGCACGCGAACGAGGTCCGCGAGTTCGTCCTCGCGTTCGCGGAAAAGCAGTTTCCAGACGGCAGGATCCCGTGCTGCGTGGACGCGCGCGGCGCCGATCCCGTGCCGGAGAACGACAGCCACGGCGAGTTCCTCTTTCTCGCCGCCGAGTACTTCCGCTTCACGAAAGACGCCGCGACGCTCGGCACGCTGTGGCCTCGAATCGAGAAGACCGTGGCCGCGCTCGACGCGCTAAGGAAACAGCGTCTCACGCGCGCCTACGAGACGCAGGAGAAACGCGCGTTCCGAGGGCTCCTCCCCGAGTCGATCAGCCACGAGGGGTATTCCGACAAGCCGGTCCACTCGTACTGGGACGACGTCTTCGCGCGGAAGGGCCTCGCCGACGCGGCGGAGCTGGCGGTCGCGCTCGGGCACGAGGACGAGGCCCGCGGCTTCGCGGCGATTCGAGATGCGTTCGAGGCGGACCTCCTGGCTTCGATTGCGCGCACGATCGAAGAAAACAATCTCGACACCCTCCCGGCTTCGGTCGAGAAGCACGATTTCGACCCGACCTCGACGACGGCGGCTCTCGCGCCGTGCGGCCTGCAGGAGAAGCTGCCCCGGGCCGAGCTTCTTCGCACGTTCGACCGCTACGTCAGAGAGGCGCGCGAGCGGCGCGACGGGACGCGGACCTGGGACGCCTACACGCCGTACGAGCTGCGCACGGTCGGCGCGCTCGTGAGGCTCGGCCGCGTGGCCGAGGCCCACGAGATGCTCGCGTTTTTCCTGAAGGACCGCCGGCCCGCCGCCTGGAACGGGTGGGCGGAACTCGTCGGCCGCGATCCGCGCGCGCCGCGCTTCATCGGCGACATGCCGCACACGTGGGTCGGAACGGACTTCATCCGTTCGTTCCTCGACTTCTTCGCGATCGAGCGCGAGGCCGGTGACACGCGCGGCGCGTCGCTTCTCCTCGGGGCGGGGCTGCCGGAGGAATGGGTGCGCGCGCCGGGAGGCGCCGGCGTGGAGGGGCTTCGGACGATCTACGGGCCGCTGAACCTCTCCGTCTCGGCGTCGGGAGGTGAAGTTCGCGCGCGAATCGCCGGCGTGCACGTTCCCGCCGGCGGCCTCGCGCTCGCGTGGCCGCTCGCCGGCGTTCCACGAGTCGCGACCGTGAACGGAAGGCCGGCCGGAATCCGGCGCGGAGAAATCCTCGTCGACGAAGTCCCCGCCGAGGTCCTCGCCCACCCATGACGGAAGCGGCTCGTCTCGGCGCCGGCCTGTACGGCCGCTTCTCGGAAGACGGCCGGGAATACGTCATCACCGACCCGAGGACGCCGCGCCCGTGGGCCAACGTCGTCGCGAACCCGCACGCCGGATTCGTCGTCAGCCAGACGGGGAGCGGTTTCTCGTTCGTCGAGAATTCGCAGCTCGGCGCCGTGACGCGCTGGCGGCAGGATCTCGTCGAGGATCTGTCTGGAAAGTTCCTCTATGTGAAGGACACGGAGGGCGGGGAGCTCTGGTCCCTGTCGCCCGCGCCGGTCTGGGCGCCCTTCGATTCCTTCGCGTGCCGGCACGGCCTGGGCTACACGACGTTCGAGACGACGCGGTCCGGCGTCGAAGCGGGCTGGACCCTCTTCTGCCACGGGGAAGAGATGGCCGAGATCTGGCGCGTGTCCCTGAAGAACGTGTCGGGCCGGCCGCGACGCCTGCGGCTCTGGGGTACTCTCGAATGGTGCTGCGGCGTCGCGCCATCCCCGCGGCGCGAGTTCACGAAGCTCTTCCTCGAGACGAGGTTCGACGAAGGCCGCCGCGCGATCGTCGCGCGAAACCACATGTGGGAGGTGCCGTCCGAGCGGTTCGGACACTGGAACACGAGCTTTCCCTTCGTCAGCGCCTTTTCGGCGTCCGAAGCCGTCGTCTCGGCTCACGGCGACAAGGCGGTGTTCCAGGGCCGGTACGGCAGCCTCCGCGCTCCCGCGGCGCTGCTCGGACACGGTGGGCCGCCGGCGTTCGGGCGGCACGAGGACCCGATCGCGGCGCTCGAGGTCGAGGTCGCCCTCGCGCCCGGCGAGACGCGGACCATCGGCTTCGCGCTCGCGACTTCCGACTCGGAGGAAAAGGCGATCGCGCTCGGATCCCGCTTCGTGAAGGACGAGGAGAGCCGCCGCGCTCTCGAGGACGTGACCGCCGGCTGGCGGACTCGACTCGCGGCGCACCGCATGGAGACGCCCGACCCGACGTTCGACGCCGTTGCCAACGACTGGATTCGTTACCAGGCGATCGCGGCGAGGCTCTGGGGTCGCTGCGGCTATTACCAGCAGAGCGGCGCCTTCGGCTTCCGCGACCAGCTCCAGGACTCGCAGGTCTGGCTGACGATCGATCCCGCGAAGTGCCGCGATCAGATCCGCCTCCACGCGGGCCACCAGTTCCGGGACGGCTCGGTCTTCCACTGGTGGCACCCGCTCACCGAGCAGGGCCTCGTCACGAAGATGACGGACGACCTCCTCTGGCTCGCTTTCGTGTCGGCGAGCTACATGAAGGAGACCGGCGACTTCTCGATCCTCGACGACGAGGCGCCGTTTCTCGACGACGGGGACCCGTTTGCCCTGAAAGAGCACGTTGCGCGCGTGTTCCAGCGGGTCTTCACGCGGACGAGCCCTCGCGGCATCCCGCTCATCGGGGCCGGAGACTGGAACGACGGCCTCTCCGCGATGGGCCTCCTCGAGAAGGGCGAGTCGGTCTGGCTCGGCCACTTCCTCGCGGGCCTCCTCGCCGACTGGAGCGAGATCCACCGTCGCACGGGAGCGCCCGCGCTCGCGGACGATTTCTCCGCGCGGCGGATCGCCCTCGTCGCCGCCCTCAACGAACACGGTTGGGACGGAAGCTGGTATTCGCGGGGGACTCTCGACGACGGCTCGGTCCTCGGAAGCGCGAGGAACCGCGTGGGGAAGATCTTCCTCAACGCGCAGACGTGGGCGATCCTGAGCGACGTCGCGCCGCCCGACCGGGCGGCGGCCTGCCTCGCGGCGGTGAAGAAGCACCTCGTGACCGAGGCCGGTTCGCTCCTGCTCGCGCCCGCATTCGACCGGCCTGTTCCCGGGATCGGCTACATCACGCGTTACGGGCCCGGACTCCGCGAGAACGGAGGCGTCTACACACACGCAGCCACGTGGGCGATCGCCGCGGCGGCCAAGGCGAAGGACGCCGCGCTCGTCGAGAAGCTCCTCGTCGCGATCCATCCGGGGAACAAGGACCCCGAACGCTACGTCGCCGAGCCGTACGTCCTGCCGGGCAACGTGGACGGGCCCGCGTCGCCTCACCACGGGCGTGCCGGGTGGACGTGGTACACCGGCTCGGCCGCGTGGCTTCACCGCGTCGTGGCGGAATGGGTCTTCGGCGTGCGGCCCGGATGGGATTCCCTGGCGATCGACCCGTGTCTCCCGCCGTCGTGGAGCCGCGCGCGGATGGTCCGGCCCTGGCGCGGAGGGACGCTCGAGATCGAGATCGCGAGGGGAGAACCCGCCGCCGGCGCCGACGTGTCGGTCGCGGTCGACGGCGCCCTTCTCGCGACGAACGTCCTCGCGCCGCCGGAACGGCCCCGTGGCGCGCGCCGCGTCGTGGTGACGGTCCGGTAGGCTCGGCGCCCTGTTAACCGTTCCCGCAGCCGGAGCGTCTCAGGGGTAGCGTCGCATGTGGCGGCGTCTGGAACCTCGAAGGGAGTCACAAATGAACGAGCTCCACGAAGAGACCCTGATGCTTCTCGGCCTCGTCGCCTTCGCGGCGTTTCTCGCGTGGCTCTTCTTCCGGAGGTCCCAGCTCGCTGCCCAGAGAAGCCAGCTCGATCTGGAGCTCCGGAACCGGCTCGTCGACAAGTTCGCGAACGCGCGGGAGTTTCTCGAATTCGTCGAGACCGAGAAGGGACGAGAACTTTTTCAGGGCCTCGCGCCGCAGCCGCCACACCCATTCCTGAATCCGATGCGCTTCCTGCAGGCGGGCGTTCTGAGCGTCCTCCTCGGGTGCGCCATCCATCTGAACGCCGGACGCTTCGCCGGACTCACCGACATCAACTTCGTGAACAAGGTCAGGGACCTCGAGTCGTGGGGAACGCTCTTCGTCGCGGCCGGGATCGGCCAGGCCGTGGCGGCGGCGATCGGATACGCGTTCGCGCGAAGGCAGGGGCTTGACGCGCGCCACGACGATCGGAAGGGCTGACGGCGCCTGCGCCGGCGCCCATGGACGAAGATGAGTTCGAAGCGTTCTACGGCGAGACCCGGCAGGCTCTCCGGTCTTACCTCGTCCGTCTCACGGGGGCTCTCGGCGCGGACGACGTCCTGCAGGACGCCTACATCCGCTTCTTCAACCACCCGCCCGTGAATCGGGAGGAGCGAGCCATGAAGTCGTACCTCTTCACGATCGCGACGCGCGTCGCCTACGACCGCGGGCGGCGCGTCGGACGCGAGTCCGCTCCGGACCGTCCCGCCACCACCCAAGCGCGGGTCGCCGACGACCTCGATCTCCGCCGCGACGTCGGCCGCGCCCTCGACGCGCTCACGGCGCAGGAGCGGAGCCTCGTGTGGCTCGCGCACGTCGACGAGTACGGGCACCGCGAGATCGCGGGAATCCTGGGGCTCGGGGAAAAGAGCGTACGCGTCCTCCTTTTCCGCGCCCGGCGCCGGCTCGTGGAGACGCTCGAACGCATGGGACTCGGGCCTTCGGTTCGGGGGCCGGCGGAGGGAGGCCGATGAGCGAATCGCTCGAGTCCCTCTCCCCGTCGGAGATCGAGGTCGTCCGTTCGCTCCGCGACCTCGCGTCCGAAGAGGGAGATGCTGAGCACGCGTATCCGAGCGCGCGGCTTCTCGTCTTCAAGGCGTCGCTGGCACGCCGGGAAGAGAAGGCCGCCGCCCGTCGGCGGCTGGACCTGGCGCTCCAGGTCGCGACCCTGGCGCTCACGCTCGGCGGCGTGTCGCTCGCGGTCGTCGAGAGATGGCCGTTGCCGCAAGGGATGTCGATCTGGGTCCTCGCGGGTCTCGCTTTTCCGGCGGCCCTGTGGAGCCCGCTGCGCCGTCCGGAGATCTGACCCCGCCGCCGTCCGTTCAACCCGCGACCGTCGTCCCCGAGCTCACCAGACCACCGAAGCAAATTGGAGAAACCATGCGAATGCTCCGTCTTCTTGCGCCCCTTCTCATCTGTTCCACGCTCGCGTTCCCGGCTGTCGCGCGCGCCGGCGACGACCCCGACCTGCCGATCGACGCCGCGACGCGGAACGCCGTCCTCGAGGGCGTGGCCGAGAAGATCTCCGCGCTGTACGTCCTGCCCGACGTGGGCGCGCGGGTCGCGCAGGAAGTCCGGGCACGCGCCGCGCGCGGCGAGTTCGGCGGGTTCACGAGCGCCAGGCCATTCTGCGAAAGGGTCACGGCCGTCCTCGTCGAGGCGAGCCGCGACAAACACCTCAAGCTCGTCTACTCCGTGCGCCCGCGGCCGCTGCCGAAGGCAGGCGAGGAGGATTCGCCCGCGGAACGGGCCCGAAAGCGGGCGGACGCGGCGTTCGTGAACTTCGGCTTCCACAAGGCCGAGCGCCTGCGCGGCAACATCGGCTACCTGGAGTTCGAGCGCTTCATGGACCCGTCGATGGCCGGCGAGACGGCGGCGGCGGCGATGGCTTTCCTGTCCCACACCGACGCACTCATCTTCGATTTGCGCGGCAACGGAGGCGGGACCCCGATGATGGTGGCGTTTCTCGCGAGCTACCTGTTTCCGGAGCCGGTTCACCTCAACGACATCGCGAGCCGGACCGAAAGCGGGACGAAGCAGATCTGGACGCTGCCGTACGTCCCGGGTTCGCGGTTCGACGGCAAGGACGTCTACGTGTTGACGAGCCACTTCACGTTTTCGGGCGCCGAGGAGTTCTCGTACGACCTCAAGAGCCTCAAGAGGGTCACGCTCGTCGGAGAGACGACGCGGGGCGGGGCGAACCCGGGCACTTTCGAGATGCTGAACGAGCACTTCGCCGTCTTCGTGCCGAGCGGCCGCGCGATCAACCCCGTCACGAAGACGAACTGGGAGGGAACGGGCGTGACCCCCGACATCGCGGTGCCGGCCGATCAGGCGCTGAAGACCGCGTACCTGGACGCCCTGGAGAAAGCCGCGACGCGGACGACCGACCCGCAAAGGCAGGAGTCGTTCCGGGAGTGGATCGCGACGACGAAGAAGGAGCTCGAAGAACTGAAGACGAAAGGTTCGAAGTGATCCGGGGCGACTTAGACGTTCGCCATTGATCCGTCGAGCGCGGCGCCGGCGGTCCGGATCACGTCCGCGTAGAAGCGGGCGCTCGCCTTCGGGGTTCGCCGCTGCGTGGCGTGGTCGACGTGCACGATCCCGAAGCGCTTCGAGAAGCCGTAGGACCACTCGAAGTTGTCGAGGAGCGACCATGCGAAATAGCCGCGGACGTCGACGCCGCGCGCGATGGCCGCGCGCGTCGCGCGGAGATGGTCTCGCAGGTACGCCGCGCGGAGAGGGTCCGCGACGCGGCCGGGCGGCGCCACGGGCGGGTCGGGGAAGGCCGCGCCGTTCTCGGTGACGTAGAGGGGCAGGTCTCCATAGCGGGACTTCACCCACGTGAGGATCCCGAGGAGTCCCGGTGCATAGACCTCCCAGTCCATCTCGGTGTGGAGAGCGCCGTCCTGCCGGACGCGCGAAGCCCGCGTGAAGACATCGGGATCGTCCTTCACGACGCTCCGCGTGTAGTAGTTGATCCCGAGAAAGTCGATCGGCGCCCGGATGAGATCGAAGTCGGCGGCGGGCAGCCGGGGCCACGCCTCTCCGAAGATCGCGGGCAGCTCTTCGGGCGTGCGGCCGAGAAATACCGGATCGAGGAACTGCCGGTTCATGTAGGCGTCGGCACGCGCCACGGCCGCGGCGTCGGCGGGGGAGTCCGTCGCCGGGAACTTCGGCTCGAGGTTGACGACGAGGCCCAGGCGCAACCCGCCTTCCGCGCGGCAGGCGGTGACGGCCGCCGCATGCGCGCGCAGGAGATTGTGAGCGACGACCGGCGCCTCGGCGAGGCTGCGGTGTCCGGGCGCGTGGATGCCGTGCACGTAGCCGCCGTCCATCACGACCCACGGCTCGTTCAATGTCGCCCACGAGCCCACACCCGGAAGCGCGCGGCAGACGGCGCTCGCGTACTCCGCGAACCACCCGGCGACGTCGCGGTTCAAAAAGCCGCCTCGGTCGTCGAGAGCCGCCGGCAGGTCCCAGTGAAAAAGCGTCCCGAACGGCTCGATCCCGGCGTCCAAAAGAGCGTCGACGAGCCGCCGATAGAAGTCCAGCCCCTTTTCGTTTACGCGCCCGACGCCTTCGGGGAAGACGCGGCTCCAGGAAACGCTGAAGCGGTAGGCGCTCAGCGAGAGGCTTTGCATGAGGGCGACGTCCTCGGGAAAACGGTGGTAGTGGTCGCACGCGACGTCGCCGTTTTCGCCGCCCGTCACGGTGCCCGGCGTGTGCGCGAAGCGGTGCCAGTTGCTCGGCCCGGCCCCGTCGGCCAGAGGCGAGCCCTCGATCTGATAAGCCGACGTCGCGGCTCCCCAGAGAAATCCCTTTGGAAATCCCAGGTTCGGCGACACGAGCAGGTCCGCGGCAGGCAACGAGGCCAGTCTATGACGCGCGAGCGGTGGCGCTAAACTGCCCGCGGCCGCACCGCGTCTGCCCGTAGCTCAGCTGGACCAGAGCATCGGCCTTCTAAGCCGAGGGTCGTCGGTTCGAATCCGACCGGGCAGGCCATAGATATTCAGCGGTAAGAACCGGCGACATTGGGGGTGCGTGGGCGAAGCCCCCGCCTCACGTCAGTAGCGGCAGCCGGGCGACGATTCCATTGCTCGCGAAGCGAGCGTCGCCCGGTTCGAATCTCCCCGGGCAGGCCATGCTTTCTGCGCAAGTGCGAGCGCGGCGGCCGTATGGTGCGCGTCATGAAGGCGTTGGTCGCCGCGCGTTACGGTGGTCCCGAAGTCCTCGCGATCGCCGAGCGGCCTGAGCCCGAGGTCGGCCCGCGCGACGTCCTCATCGCGGTCAAGGCAGCGAGCTTGAACCCGCTCGACTCCAGGATCCGCGACGGCAAGGTCAAGCTGGTGCTGCGGCTGCGCCCACCGATCGCGCTCGGCTGCGACGTCGCAGGCGTCGTCGATCGGGTCGGTGCCGCGGTCACGAAGTTTCGGGCCGGCAATGAGGTCTATGCACGACTCGAGGAAGATCGGATGGGCGGGCTCGCCGAGCGCGTTGCCGCCGCCGATCACGTCGTCGCGTTCAAGCCGGCGCGAGCCTCCTTCGAGGAAGCAGCTGCGGTCCCGCTCGCGGCGTTGACGTCGCTGCAGGCGTTGCGCGAGGCGGCCGGGCTGGTCGCCGGGCAGCGCGTGCTGATCCACGCTGGCGCCGGCGGCGTCGGCAGCCTGGCGATCCAGATCGGGAAGATCCTCCAACTCCACGTCACCACGACGACCAGCGCAAAGAACGTCGACTTCGTCAAGCAGCTCGGCGCCGATGACGTCGTCGATTACACCAAGCGCGAGCCGTTACCCACCGGCGTCGACGCCGTGTTTGACACGCTCGGTGCCGAATCGGAGCTCGCTTCGCTGGCCGCGGTCAAGCGAGGTGGCATTGTCGTCGGAATTGCCGGGATGCCCGACGCCGCTTTCGCCAGGCAACGGCTTCCGGCATTCGCGCGGCCCGTAATCTGGCTCGCAACTCTCAAGCGCCGGCGTGCGGCGTCACATGCGAACGCTCGCTTCATCTACTTGTTCATGCGGCCCGACGGAGCGCAGCTCGCCGAGCTCGCGAGCTGGATCGATGCCGGCCGCTTGAAGCCGATCCTGCACCGTATCTATCCACTGGCCGAATCGCGAGAAGCCTTCGCGGAGCTCGAGCGCGGGAGGGCCCGCGGAAAGATCGTCATCACGATCTAGAACGCACCGGCGGCCGCGAGCCCACCACCCTCGGGCGCGATCCGGCTGTCCCGCCGCGGTATCGATCAAGCCGCCTTCATAACCTCCGGGAGCCTCTCGAACAGCCGACTGAGCTCGGGCGGCGGGTCTGCCAGGGTAGTTCAATACGTATCAACGAAGGCAGGCCATTGATCTCGATGGTACGGGCGTTACGGGGGCAGCCGCCAGAACCACAGCTCCGTCGCGTCCAGGGTTGTCCAGCTCATGGTGTTGTCAACTCCAGGATCCCACCGCGGCAGGCACATGTTCGTGGTCCAGAGATCGATGTGAGGCGTGGCGCCTGCGGGCCTCTTATAGAACAGGATCCCCTGACCCTGGATGTTTCCTCGATGACTCGGCCGCTCCGATCCGCCCAGCCTGTCGTCGAGATAGCGGGCCAGAGCCGGGGCGCCGCGCACGTGGCCGTGCGGACATACGTTGTGCCCGAATCCGGCCAGGAAAGTCGGATCGACTCCCACGAGTGCGATGCTCATCCGGATCGCGCACTGGTTCTCGTAGCGCGGCTGGCCGGCCGCCGTTCTGCAGGGGTGGGCTTCGTGCGGGAAGTTCTGGACCAATTGGCTGAACAGGATCATGAGACCCTCCGCAAAAGGAGCGACTGGGTTTGATCCGAGCGTATCCAACGTCGTCTTCATGTTGCAAGTTGACTTCAAAGTCGCTGCACTACACTGCGGCCGTGAAGGCCGCGCGGACCGGGCCGAATGCGTTCACGATCGACTTCGAGAACGAGGCGGAACTCCGCGAGGAGCACCGGACGAACCTGAGCCGGCCCTATGAGCGATCGGCGAGGAGACCACATACCTTCGTCGGGCTCGTCCTATTCTGGAACGCTCTCCTCCGGGTTCGCCGACGAGTTCGCTCGGCTCTTCAAGAAGAACCACCTTCTGATCCTGAAGAAGCAGATCGAGTCGGGGAGATTTCTCGAGGTCGCTCGTCGCCGCCCCGGAGGTGGCGCCGTAGCCCTTACGGCGGCGGCGTGCCCGGGTTGCTCTTGAATTCCACGCTCGTGAAGTTGAGCGAGAGGGACTCCATGGCGTCACGCCCGCTCCCGGAAATGTTGTAGCTGGCGATCAGCGTGTTCGACATCGTGAGTCGGAGATAGACCGCCCCGTCTTTGACGAAATCGATGAACACCGTACCCCCTTTTCCGGTAAGCGCTTCACTAAAGAGGTGAACCGATGAGCAGTCCTGAGGCTTGGTCACGACGATTTCGCTCACCTTTGATGGGCCCTCTCTCGATGCGGACCCGCCGCTTGGAGAGGAAATATTTCTCCCGACTCCGAACTGTGCGCTGCTCAGCTCGATCCACCCGCGGTGAGCCGATTCCGTCACCTCGCCTTTGATGTCGGTGATCTTCATGAACATGGGCATGGGGCTCTCCCGCCGTTGCGATTCGTTCTCAAGAGCCTAGCACAGGGTTCGAGGGCTCTCGACGCCACGTCCACCTTCGTGCCGTCGGCTGATTCGTAGTTCGTGCCGCAGAAACAGATATGAAGGACATCGTGATCTCCCCGCTTGCGATCTTCTCGCCGGCGGCGACGACGCCCCCGGCGGAATGCCAGGCGGTCGAGCAAAGGGGGTCTTCTCCGACCCGCTCGAGAAGGTCGGGTGATAGAAGACGCCGGTCGTGCGCGTGCCTACTCCCATTTAGGCGGGCGCTTCTCGAGGAAGGCGTGGAGGCCTTCGGCGAAGTCGGGCGTGCCCGCGAGGTGAACCGCGGCCTCGAGCTCGAGGGCGAGTGCGTCGTCATAGGGCAGATCGAGACCCAGCGTGATGCAGCGGCGAATGGCGGCGAGTGCCGCCGCCGGCTTTGCGGCCAGGGCCGCGGCATAGGCCTGCGCTTCCTCGCGGAGTTTCTCGGGAGGCACGACGAAGTCCACGAGCCCCATCGCGAGCGCCTCCTCGGCCGTGACGAGGCTCCCTTCGTAGAGAAACCGCAGGGCGCGAGGCCGCCCGAGAAGCCTGGACAGGGATTGCGTGGTGCCCACGGGGGGAATGAAGCCGATGTTGATCTCCGGCTGCCCGAGGCGCGCATCCTTCGCGGCGAAGCGGACGTCGCAGTTCAGCACGATCTCGAGCCCGCCGCCGACGGCCGTCCCGTGAATGGCGCCGACGAGCGGCTTCGATGCCTCGCGGATCTGGCGGACGAGACGGTGACAGATCTCGACCCACTCTCGCATCTCGCCCGGCCGCATCGCCGCGAGGACTTTGAGGTCCGCCCCGGTGGAGAAGAACTTCTCGAGCGCACTCGCGATCACGACGACGCGTACGCCGGAATCCCGGAGGAGCTCGTCAAGCGCCAGCGGGATTTCGCGAAGCATCTTCCAGTCGATCGCGTTGAGGGGCGGGCGCCGGTACTCGAGCCAGCCGACGCGGTCGTCCACGCTCGTTTTCAGGAACTCGTAGCTCATGGCCACCTCGCCGGTTCATCTTCTCCCAGAATCATCGGGCCGGCTTACCATCCCCAGCGAGACTGAGGAGGCCGGATGGCAGAGCACGCGGATGTAGCGATCATCGGCGCGGGAGTCATCGGCTGCAGCGTCGCGTTCCATCTCGCGCGCCTCGGCCGGTCCGACGTCCGCCTGATCGAAAAGGAGCCCCTGCCGGGCGCGGGCTCGACGTCGAAGGCGAACGGCGGCATCCGGGCGCAGTTCACGACGGAGATCAACATCGCGATGTCCCTCGCGTCGATGACGATCCTCGACGCGCTCGCGGACGAGATCGGCGAACCGCCCCTCTACCGCAAGGCCGGCTACCTCTTTCTCACGGGCGATCCGGCGAAGCTCTCCGCGATGTCAGCCGCCGCCGCATTCCAGAAGGCGCGCGGCGTCGGCGTCGAGGTGCTCGACGCCGCCGGCGTCCGCGCGCGGGCTCCATACGCAGCGGGGCCGATCGTGGGCGGGACCTTCGGCCCTCGCGACGGGTTCATCGATCCCGGCGGCCTGACGAATTTCTTCCTCCGCGAAGCCACGCGGGCCGGCGTGAAGACCCGCTACGGAGCCGAGGTGACGCACGCGGAGAGGGATTCCTCCGGCGGGTTCCTTCTGCACACCGAGGCGGGTGAGATCCACGCCTCCGTCGTCGTCGACGCCGCGGGGCCCTTTTCCGGCGGTGTCGCCGCGCTCTTCGGCGTCGACCTTCCCGTCGTGCCCGTCCGCCGCCACATCCTCATCACCGGCCCCTGCGCTTCGCTTCCGCAGACGATTCCGATGACGATCGACGCGGACAGCGGCGTCCTGATCCGCCGCGAGGGGAACCGCGTCCTGATCGCGTACTCGAATCCCGACGAACCTGCCGGCTTCGACACCTCTTTCGATCCGGACTTCCCGCTCCGCATCGCCGGACCGCTGGAGGCGCGCTTCCCCGAAGTCGCCGAGGCCGGCCTCGACCTCAGGCGGAGCTGGGCCGGCCTCTACGAGGTGACGCCCGACCACCACGCGGTCATCGGCGCCGTTTCCTCCCTGCCCGGCTTCTTCGTCGCCTCGGGCTTCTCCGGCCACGGCATCATGCACGCGCCGGCCGCGGGCCGGGCCGTCGCCGAGATGATCGTCAAGGGACGGAGCGAAAGCGTGGACGTCGGCGCGCTATCGATCGAAAGGTTCGCGCGCGGCGAAGCGATCCACGAGACGATGGTCCTCTGAGGACGGGAAGTTGGACCCCTTCAGGGTGCCGCCTTCACCGCCAGCCATTCGCGGCGAGCTCCAGGCGGCAATGTGTCCAAGTGCTTCGCAAAAAGCGCGACCTCCCACATCTCCCGATCAGACAGAGTCCCGCCGTAGGCCGGCATCCCCGTGAATCGAATGCCGTGGGCGACCTTCCAGTACGTTACTTCCACGGGATCATCCTCGACGCCGTGTTTCGCGAGCTGCGGCGGGTTCGGCGTCAAGCCTTTCGCGATCGACGACATTCCACCATCGGCACCTCCATGGCACACCTGACAGTTGGCGCGGTAGAGCGCGACGCCCGAGGTGAGACTTTCGTCCGTGGGCAGAACGGGACTCTTGAGTGCCGTGGCCTCTCGGCGCATCGTCGCCTGCAGCGATCTCTTCGCGGCCCACTTTTCCAGCCTGCTCGGCTTCGAGTCCTGTCCGGCCGGCAGGGCGCCGGTCGTCACGAAGAAGTAGCCGGCGGCAATCGCCGTGGCGACGGCAGCGACAAAGCCCAGGACAAATCCCTTTCCCACGGCGACCTCCTTGCAACGAGCAGACGAAACCTGGCGTCGCCGCTTTTGACGTTGCCGCCCGGCGCATATCATCCTGCGCGGGACATGAAAACGCGATCGGAGATCGGAAGCGTCGAGAACCGCGTCCACGAACGGGGAGAGCTCGTTCAAGCGGCGGCTTTCCGGATCGCCGAGGCCGTCACCGAGACGGGGAGCCTCCAGGAGCTTTTCTCGAGGATCCACGCGATCGTGGGCGGCCTGATGGAGGCCGCCAACTTCTACATCGCTCTCCACGACCCGGACCGCGACGTCCTGAGCTTCCCCTACTTCGTCGACCTGGTGGACAAACCGTTTCCGCCGAAGCGCGTCGGCAAGGGGCTGACGGAGTACGTGCTCCGGACGGGCCGGCCGCTGCTCGCGTCTCCCGACGTCTTCCTCGGGCTCGTCGCCTCCGGCGAAGTCGAGCAGATCGGAACCGACTCGGTCGACTGGCTCGGCGTCCCGCTGCGCGGACGCGACCGGCCCATCGGCGTCCTGGCGGTGCAGAGCTACACGGGCAAGGTCCGCTACACCGAGGAGGATCGCGACCTCCTCGTGTACGTCTCCTCCCAGATCGCGCAGGCCATCGAGCGGAAACGTTCCGAGGAGGCGCTCAAGGAGAGCGAGCTGAAGCTGCGGGCCATCGTCGCGGCTCTCCCCGATCTGGTCCTGGTTCTCGACCGGGAGGGGCGTTACCGCGAGATCCACGCCACGCGGGCGGAGAACCTGGTCCTGCCGCGCGAAGTCCTCCTCGGGCGCACGATCCCGGAGTTCCTGCCCGCTCCGGTGGCGGAGCTGTGGCTGGAGAAGATCGACACGTGCCTCCTCACCGGAACGATGCAGACGGTCGAGTATTCGCTCGACGTCCAGGCGGGCCTGCGGGTCTTCGAAGCCCGCGTGGTTCCCTATGGGCCGGATGCCGTGATGACCGTCGTGAGGGACGTGACGGAGGGAACGCGCGCGGCGGAAGCTCTCGGCTCGGCCCAGGCGGATCTGAAGCGATTGACCGACAACATGGTCGACGTGATCAGCCAGGTCGATCTCGAGGGAAACTTCCAGTTCGTCAGCCCGTCGCACGAGCTCGTCACGGGATGGACGTCGGGAGAGCTCCTCGGCGCGAACGCCCTCGACCTCGTCCACCCCGACGACCACCGGATGATCCGCGAGAAGCTGGCGCGCGGGGCGGCGACCGGAAAATCGGGCTCGGCGGAATACAGGTACCGGGTCCGAGACGGCAGGTATATCTGGGTCGAGACGGTTTCGAACGTCCTGCGCGGTCCCGACGGCAAGCCGCAGGCCTTCGTCCTCGGGTCGCGCGACGTGACCGCCCGAAAAAGGGCCGAAGCCGTCCTCGGGGTCCTCCACGAGACGGGAAGGAAGATCCTCCGCCACGACCCGATCGAACAGATCCTGCAGTTCATCTGCGACGAGGTCGCGGGCCGGTTCGAGTTCGCCGTCGTTTGGATCGGCATCCGGGAGACGGACGGCACCATCACCCAGCGCGCCGTGGCGGGTCCGGCCGCAGACTTCGTGAGGCAGAACCGCTTCAGGTGGGACGGCACACCCGAAGGGAAGGGCCCGAGCGGCGAGGCGATCCGCACGGGCCGGCCCGTGGTGATCTCGACGGCCGCGGACGAGAGGGTCGCGCCCTGGCTGGGCGGGGTCGAGAAGTTCCGGCTCGGCTCCGCTCTTTCGATCCCGCTCGTCGTCGACGAGTCCGTGCTCGGCGTCGTTTCGAGCTATTCGGACCGGCCGAACGCCTACGGCGAAGAGACGATCCGGCTTCTCGCGCGCTTCGCCGACCAGGCGGCCCTCGCCCTCTTCGAGGCGCGGCAGCACGAGCGGATCGACCTGCAGACCGCTGCGCTCGAAGCCGCCGCGAATGCGGTCCTCATCACGGACCGCGAGGGCGTGATCGAGTGGGTCAATCCCGCGTTCACCGACCTGACGGGATGGCAGAGGGAAGAGGTCGTCGGGCAGACCCCGCGGATCCTGAAGTCGGACATCCAGCCTTCCTACTATTACGAAACGCTCTGGGAGACGATCACGGCGGGGAACGTCTGGCGTGGCGAGCTTCACAACCGCCGCAAGGACGGCGTGGTCTACGTCGAAGAGCAGACCATCACGCCGGTCCGGTCGGCGGAGGGGGAGATCCGCCATTTCATCTCGATCAAGCAGGACGTCACGGCCCGCAGGCAGAACGAGGAGAAGATCCGGCACCTCGCGCTGCACGATCCGCTCACGGACCTCTCCAACCGGCACGCCTTCGAAGAGACGCTCGCGCGGACGGTGTCCCGGGCCCAGCGGGGATCGCCCTCCACTCTGCTCCTTCTCGATCTCGACAACTTCAAGATCGTGAATGACGCGCTCGGGCACCCGGCCGGCGACCGGGTCCTCGTCGAGGTGGCCCGCCTCATCGTGGGACTCGTGCGCCCCGGCGACGACGTCGCCCGGTTCGGAGGCGACGAGTTCGCCGTCCTGCTCGAAGGAGTGGCGCTGGAAGGAGCGCGAATCACCGCGGAGCGCCTTCGCCGATGCGTCGACGAGCATCGGTTCTTCGTCGGCGACCGGGCCTTCGACCTCGGGATCAGCGTCGGCGTGGTCCCGGTGGACGGGTCTGCGGACGCGCCGTCTCTGATGGCCCTGGCCGACTCGGCCCTCTATGCGGCCAAGGAGAAGGGCCGGAATCGCGTGATGGTCGTCGAGAACGTGACGGGCGGTTCGTCTCCGCTTTCCGAGGCGAGCCGCTGGGCGTCGCGGATCAAGGAGGCGCTGCGGGAAGACCGCTTCGTCCTTCACTACCAGCCCATCTTCCATTTCAAGTCGGGCCGGGCGGCCCATTTCGAGGCTCTCCTCCGGCTGAGGGAAGGGAACGACCTCATCGCGCCCGCCGTCTTCCTCCCCGCCGCGGAGAGATTCGGCCTGATGCCCCAGGTCGACGGCTGGGTCGTGGACCACGTCGTCGAGCTTCTCGTGAAGAATCCCGAGGCGGAGATCTTCGTCAATCTCTCGGGCACGAGCCTCGGAGACGAGTCTCTTCTCTCGCACATCGAGGAGCGCGTGACGTCGGCCGGACTTCCGGCAGGACGCCTGGCCTTCGAGATCACCGAGACGGCGGCGGTGAGGGACATCGTCGTCGCCCGCGAGTGGATGCGCCGGCTGAAGGACCGGGGGTGCCGGTTCGCGCTCGACGATTTCGGGATCGGGTTCTCGTCTTTCTCTTACCTGCAGAGCCTGCCGGCCGACTACGTGAAGATCGACGGCTCCTTCATCCGGGGCGTGGAGACCGACCTCGCGGCCCGTGCCCTCGTGAGGGCGATCGACACGGTGGCGCACACCCTGGGAAAAGAGACGATCGCCGAGTGCGTGGAGAGCGTGGATTCCGTGAAGATTCTCCAGGAGCTCGGCGTGGAATACGGTCAGGGGTTCGCGTTGGGAAAGCCGTCTCCGGCCCACGTTCACTTCGGCACGTGAAAAAGCACCGCATCGCCACCGCGAGGCCAGGCAAGGCGGTGGCCGCGGCGGCTTGGTCCGGCTCGCGCTAGGATTGGACGAAGCGGAGGAGGATCAATCGTGAATAAAGCTCTTCGGCTCGCCCGCATTCCCGCGTTCGTGTTCGCTGCGCTCTCACTCGCGAGCTGCGCGTGGAAGAAAGATCTCGACCAGGTCAAGGCCGAGAACAAGACTCTCAACGAAGAGAAGCAGCGCGCCCAGAGGGAGCTCGGCGCCGCCGGCGCCGCGACGGCCGAGATGCAGTCCACCCTCGACGAGGTGCAGAGAAGCCTCGAGGACCTGCGCGTCAAGGAGCTCAAGGCCGTCAAGACCTCGATCGCCGTCGCCCAGGAAGGCAAGTCCGCCACCGCTCAGAGGCGCGCGGAACTGAAGACGGAGATCGAGGAGATCCGCAACGTCGTCAAGGCC
Source organism: Thermoanaerobaculia bacterium (assembly GCA_963719225.1). Classification (GTDB taxonomy): domain Bacteria; phylum Acidobacteriota; class Thermoanaerobaculia; order UBA5066; family UBA5066; genus Fen-183. The sequence continues at coordinate 490,864 of CAVRAY010000002.1, forward strand.
AACCTCGCGAAGCTCGAGGCCCTGCAGAAGCAGAAGAAAGCGTCGGACGTGAAGGCCACGACGCTCGAGCGCCTCGTCGGCGAGCTGCGCCGCTCCCTCGAGGAGAAGGAGGCCACGATCGCCGCCCTCGAGCTGAAGACGCAGGAGCTGACGAAGACGGCGGAAGACCTTCGGGGAGTCGTGCAGGAGAAAGAAGCGGTCGTCAAGGAGAAGGAAGCCGTCATCGCGGACCGCGAAACGCAGATGTCGACGGCCTATGTCCTCATCGCGACACAGAAGGAGCTGAAGAAAGCCGGCCTCGTCGAGAAGAAGGGCTCCGTGCTGGGTCTCGGCGGCAACTGGCAGCGGACGGGCCAGTTCGACGAAACGCTGTTCAAGCAGATCGACACGCGCAAGGACTCGGAGTTCCAGGTGGGCGCGGCTCCCGCCAAGGCGCGGGTCCTCTCGGACCACCCGAAGGACAGCTACACGCTCGTGGCGACGGGCCCGAAGGCGAGCACGCTGACCGTGACCGACGCGGCGCGTTTCTGGAGGGGCAGCAAGTACCTGGTCGTCATGCTGCCGGATTGAGGCCGCTGCACGGTTTCGTGTGCCGGCTCACCCCATGTGGTCTCCGGGGAGCGTCCGGACGGGTTCCGCCTCGGGCCATCGGCTTGCAGGCCAACGCGATCGGCTGTCTCGCGGCTTGGCACCTCGATTGAACGAAAAGCGCCGGAGCCCGGGTACGGGCAGGAGGAAAAATGAAGAAAACCACCACCGCCGTCGTCGCCACTCTCGCCGCGATCGCCCTGGGCAGCGGAGCCCTCGCCACCATGGACATCCAGAAGGAATACAAGGCGAAGGACCCGAAGGCCAACTGCAACACCTGCCACGTCGCGAAGCTCCCGAAGAAAGAAGCCGCCGACCTGAACGACTTCGGGAAGACCGTGAAGGCCGCCAAGGGCAAGGACGGGAAGGTCGACTGGTCGAAGGTCAAGGCGCCCGCAGCGCCGAAGAGCTGAACGAGCCGAGCGCTCGTTCCCAACGGCCGCACGGCGGCTGTCGCCCCCGGACCCGCAAGGTCCGGGGGTTTTTTCGTTCAGGGCGTCAGCCGGCCAGCGGCGCGAAGCGCGCCGTGAAGTGGCGGAGGACGCGCGGAGCCTCCGTGATGCGGTACCCCGTGAGCTTGGACGCGTTCTTCGCGACCTCGAGGACGGCCTCGGCCACGTAATCCACGTGCGACTGCGTGTAAACGCGGCGCGGGAACGCGAGGCGCACGAGGTCCATGGGCCCCGGCTGCTCGGTGCCGTCGGGCCTCAGCCCGAACATGACCGTTCCGATCTCCACGCCGCGCACGCCCGCGACCTCGTAGAGCGCGTTCACGAGCGCGATGCCCGGGTACTGGAGCGGCGGGATGTGCGGAAGCAGCCCGCGCGCGTCGAGGTACACGGCGTGTCCGCCCGGCGGCCGGATCATCGGGACCTGCGCCGACTCGAGCTTCTCGGCGAGGTATTCGATCGAGCGGATGCGGTAATGCAGGTACGGCTCCTCGACGACCTCCTCGAGGCCGCGTGCGATCGCCTCGAGGTCGTAGCCGGCCAGGCCGCCGTACGTCGGAAACCCTTCCGTGAGGATGAGGAGGTTCCGCGCGTTCTCGGCCCACGCGTCGTCGTTCATGGCGAGGAAGCCGCCGATGTTCGCGAGCCCGTCCTTTTTCGCCGACATCGTGCAGCCGTCGGCGAGGGAGAACATCTCCTGCGCGATCTCCTTCGGCGTGCGGCTTTCCTGTCCCTTCTCGCGACGCTTGACGAGGTACGCGTTCTCGGCGAAGCGGCAGGCGTCGAGGAAGAAGGGCTTGTGAAAGCGGTCGCAGAGGGCGCGGACGCCGCGGAGGTTCTCGAGCGAAACGGGCTGTCCGCCTCCGGAGTTGTTCGTGATCGTGACCATGACGAGCGGAATCCGATCCCCGTCCTTCTCGAGCGCCTCCTCGAGGAGCACGAGATCCATGTTTCCCTTGAAGGGGTGGAGAAGGCTCGGGACGCGCCCCTGAGGGATGACGAGGTCGCGGGCCTCGGCCCCTTCGACCTCCACGTTCGCGCGCGTCGTGTCGAAGTGGTTGTTGTTCGGGACGACGTCGCCCTCGTGGAGGATCGTGTGGAAGAGGATGCGCTCGGCGGCGCGCCCCTGGTGCGTCGGGATGATGTGCTTGAAGCGCGTGAGCTCCTGCACGGCGTCGCGAAACCGGAAATAGGACCGGCTGCCGGCGTACGACTCGTCCCCCTGCATGAGCGCGCCCCACTGCGCGGACGACATCGCGCCCGTGCCGGAGTCCGTCAGGAGGTCGATGAGGACGTCCGCCGCGTGGAGGAGAAAGACGTTGTAGCCCGCCTCGGCGATGGCCTTGCGCCGCTCGTGGGGAGTCGTCGCCTTGATCGTCTCGACGGACTTGATCCGGAAGGGCTCGATGATCGTGCGGAATTCCACGGGGGGCGAGGATAGCAGCGGGCGAGCGCCCGAATTCACTCCACCCGGATCGAGACCGGTGGCGAGGCGAGCTTCACGAACGGGAGGCGCGCGACGAACGTGTGCGCTCCGGGCGTGACCTTCCAGCGCGCGGTGTAGGGCCATGGCACGGTCGCGAAAGGGGAGCCGTCCACCCACCAGACGATCTCCCGCACCGCGGGCGAGACGACCGCCTTCAGCGCCACGGTGGCTTCGGCGGCGGGAGTCTCCGGGTCGAGCAGCACGTGCAGCCCGTTCTCCGGCGCGGTGATTCTCACTCTCGAGGTGATGCCGGCGAGCAGCGTCGTCGGGGGCTCATGGGGGGCGAGCAGCTCAACCGATGCAGAGCCACCGGGAGGATGGGGGAGGCCCGCGGACGCGGACCAGGCCGCGTACCGCGGACCGAGATCGACGAAGGTCCGCAACCTCAGGAAGCGGCGTGGCGTGGCTCGCGTGGCGAGGAGACCCGAGCGTGCATCGATCGCGAGACGCACGTGCGACGTGCACGGGTCGAGCGGCTCGTGTCCGGGGTGCAACCACTCCGTGACGATCTTCTCGCACGCCTCGGTCGCGAGGCGGCCCGTCATCGCGCAGAGGCGGACGCTCACGAACCCACGCGGGGCGGGGAAGGAAAGGTCCCCGAGGCCGTCGGTCTCGTCGGCATGGAGCGCGACCATTACCCGTTGCGCGAGCTCGGCCGCCGCGCGGTAGCCGCTCAGCTTGTTCATCGGCTTGAAGTCGGGGTGCCCGATCCAGACGCCGACGAGATAGCGCGACGAGTAGGCGACGGTCCAGGCGTCGCGGTAGCGCGACGAGGTGCCGGTCTTCACCGCGACCGGGAACGGATACTCCGTGACGCCCATCCGCGGGAAGCTCGGCAGGCGCGCCATCGGGTCGGCGAGGTAAAGCGTCACGGCCCGCGCGGTTTCCTCCGAAACAAGCCTCCTGGGACGAGGGCGCGGCTGCCCTTCCCAGGCGAGCGGCTCGACGAGGACGCCGTCGTTCGTGAAGACGGAGTACGCGCGGACGAGCTCCTCGAGCGTGACGGGCATCCCGCCGATGGCGAGCCCGAGCCCGTAGCGTTGGACCGGCACGCTGCCGTCGTGCAGCTCGAGGGAGCGGAGGAAGTCGTATCCCTCGGCGAGCCCGATCCGGTCGAGGAGGTCGGCGGCCGGCACGTTGCGCGAGTTCGCGAGCGCCACGCGGGGAAGGAGCGGACCGAGGAAGAGGTCGTCGGCGTTCGTGATGCCGCCGGCGCCCCGGTCGAGGTCGGGCAGGATCGTGGCCGGGGTGATCGTGCCGCGCTCCAGCGCGAGCGCGTAGAGGAACGGCTTGAGCGCGCTCCCCGGCGAGCGCGGCACGCGTGCGAAGTCGATCGCTCCCGCGTGCTCGGCGTCTGCCCACCTCGTCGACCCGACGCGCGCGACGACCTCGTTCCGTCTCCGGTCCACGACGATCACGGCGGCGTTCCCCGCACCCTGCTTCTCCCAGGCCGCGACGGCCCAGCGCGCGGCCTGGACGACTCGCCGCTGAAGGGGCAGGTCGAGCGTCAGGCGGACCACGGTCCGTCCCGAAAGCGCGCGGCGCGTCTCGGGCGTTCGTGCCAGCGAGGCGAACCTCAGGACGGCGTGAATCGCTTCGGGCGGCCGCTCGCTGCGTGGTGGGACGTGAAGTCTCTCGATCTCGCGTGCGGCGAGAGAAAGCTCGTCGGCGGAAAGCGCGCCCCGCGCGTGAAGGAGCGCGAGGATCCGTTTTCCGCGCCGGATCGCGCGAAGCCTCCCTTCGGGATCGAACGGGTTCATTTTTCGCGGCGATTGCGGGATGGCGGTGAGGAACGCCGTCTCCGCCCAGGAGAGGTCCTCCACCGGCTTGTCGAGGTAGCGTCTCGCGGCGTACGCGATGCCGTGGATCCGGTTTCCGTACGGGACGATCTCGAGGTAGTGGCGCAGGACGCCGGCGCGTCCGTACCACGCCGTCAGGAGGAGCGCGGTCACCGCCTCCTGCGCTTTTCGCAGCAGGTGTCGCCGCCCCGGGTGCTGCAGGCGAGCCACCTGCATCGCGAGCGTCGAGCCGCCCGAGACGCGCTTGAGGTGCCGGATGTTCTGGACGACGGCACGGGCGACGGCGAACGGGTCGACGCCCGCGTGCGACGCGAACCGGCGATCCTCCACGGCGATCGTCGCGGCGACGACCCGCTCCGGAACTTCCGGCAGCGTCCAATAGCCGAACTCCGGCCTCTTGTCCGCGAACGCGACCTCGCCGAGGAAGCGATCGTTCCGGTCGCGCAGGAGGAGCGTCGGCTCGGGAGAGACGAAACGCGCGCGCCACACGGCCGGCCCGAGAACCGCGAGGCAGAGCGCCGCCGCCGCGAGGAGGGCGAGGCGGCGAGGCGGGGACCACCCGGAAAGGCGCATCGTCATGTCACTTCGTGCGTGAGACCTCGACCAACGCCCCGTTCGAGTTGCCGCGGACGGCCGCGTCGTACATCAGCTCGCTCTTGGCCGGAGGCTGGATGAAAGAGCCCGGCGTCACGGCGCGGGTCCGGAAGCGGAAGTCGTACGTGCCCGCCGGGAGCGTGTCGTAGAAATAGGCCACGGCGTCGTCGAGGAACCTGACGTACGTCGGGGCGAGCGTGGGAGGCTTGCTCGGCGCGGCCTCACGCGGCGCGGTGGCGAGGGCCGGGTTCAGGGGCTCGAGTCCGGCCGCCAGCGGCGCCGTGATCGCCACGTGATGCCGTACCTGGGGATTCACGATCTGGACGTGCTCCTCCACGATGGCGCCGATCGCGAGCGGCACCGTGATTCCCGGCTCACCCAGGGCGATCCTCTCCGGGGGCGCGCCGTCCACGATCCGGAAGAGCTCGCGCGTCACGACGAAGCCGTTCGACGCCGACGCGGCGCGGCTCCCGTCCTCGGCGAGGACGTAGCGCGTCTCGGCGGCGAGGACCAGCGGCCGCGAGGCCGAGGTCACGGCGAGTGGTGTTTCGGCGGGCGCCCTCGAAGCGAGCCTGGCAACCGCGCTCCCGGCCGCGGGGGCGAGCGGCTTGGCCTCGGCACCCTCCTTCACGATGCACGTGAAGGCCTCGGGCTTTCCGGAGCCCAGGACGTCCGAGAGCGCGAGGAGAGCCGCGGCGTTTGCGTTCGTCGATCCCCAGCCGTCGCCGCGCCCCATCGTCACGAGCGCGTTGACGAGCGCGCCGAGACGCGTGTCCCCGGGGACGACGCGGTGGAGAGCACGCAGGACCTCCGCGAGCGCCCGCGGCTCGCTGCAGAGGAGGACGAGATCGCCGAGCCGGTCGCCGTCCTGGAGGCCGCCGTAGACCGCTTTTCCTTCGCGGCTCCGCCAGATGATGCCGTCCCAGAGCGTGTTGCCGATGGCGAGAGCCGTCTCGCTCCTGGCCTCCTTCGAGCGTGAGAAAGCGAGGAGCACCTCTGCTTTTCCTTCGAGCCTCAGGAACTGGGGTCTCCGCGCCAGCTCGGCGGCGTAGGCCGCGTCGAAGCGGCCGGCGTGCGCGAGAGCGGAGAGCGCCCACGTCCTCTCGAGGAACGACTCGCCTCCGACGAAGCGGGGGTAGTCGGATCTCAGCGCCTTCTCGAGCGACGTCAGGAGCCGCTCGAGGAGCTTGTCGTCGATCGCGAAGCCCGCCTCCTTCGTCTCCACCAGAAAATCGACGGACCACGCGGTGAGGGAGACGTATCCGGGCGATCCCGGCCAGAAGGCGACGAAGCCGTTCGGGTCGATCGCGTCTGCGATCGCCTTCTGCGCGGTCGAGAAGGCGCGGGTCGCCCGCTCCTCGTCGCCCGTCCTTCCGAGGAGGGCGCGCAGCTTCCGCGCCGCGGCGAGAGCGCGCGCGGCGCTCATCGTCTGCTCCGTGCAGCCGTAGGGATACTCGTCGAAGAAATCGAGGCCATTCGCCATCTTGATGACGGCAGGTTCGGACGAGACGAGGAGCGAGCGCCGGAGCGTCCCCGCCCGGACCCGGTCCTTGATCTCGGGGACCGTGAACGTCGCCCCCGGGGCGAGGTCGGCGAGGATCCGCTTCAGGACCGGATCGCGATCCGCGTGGATCGGCAGCTTCACCTCGAAGGCGTCGCTCGCCTTGTCGCTCGCCCTCTCGACACCGGCGCGGAACGTGACGTGACCGGACGCGTTCGCGGGCACTTTCACCCCGAACTCGATGCGCTCGGGCTTGTTCGGCTCCAGGGCGAGCGCGCGTGCGGCGGAACCTTCGAGCGAGGCGCCCAGGACCTTGACCTGGGCGGCGGCCGGGCCGCCTTTCCCTTCCACGATGCGGGCCAGGGCGGCCCCCGTGAAGACGTCTCCGGCACGAACGAAGCGGGGAAGCGCGGGCTGGATGATCACGGGCAGCCGGACCGCGATCGTCCCGGTCCCGAAGCCAAAGCGGTCCGGGCCGCTCATCACCTTGGCGCGCACCTTGAAGTTCGTCAGGTTGTCGGGGAGCTGCACCTGGACGGTTTTCGTTCCGTCGGGTCCGACGAGGATCGCCGGGTCGTAGAAAGGAACGGTCTTGAAATTCCGGCGGACTGTGGCGCGGTCGATGATCCCGCCCGCGGCCCCGCCGTCCCCGCCGGGCGCCTCCGCGAACGGCAGGAGCCCGAAGACTGAGTTGCGCGTGTCGCGCACGAGGAGGTGCGAGCGGACCGGTGTGATGAAGTCCGGCAGCGGGTCCAGGCGCTGCTCCTTGCCGAGCGCGAGAACGGCCTGATCCACGAGCCAGAGAGTGACCTCGCCGGCAAGGGGTTTGCCCTGCGGATCCTTGAGAGTGATCGTCACGTCCACCTTCCGGCCCGGCATCGAAACGTCGGGGTGCGCCAGGGTCACCGCGACGCGGTTGGCCACGGGCTCCACCTCGAGCCAGGCGGTCGCCGCCATCGTCGAGGGCTTCCCGAGATCCGTGGCGTTTCCGGAGCTCGGGCCGGCTCCGGCGATCCGGCCGCGCATCAGGACGAAATGCACCGGCACGCGCGGGGCGAACGTCGGGAGGACGTCGAGACGGTACGTTCCGGCGCCCTTCTCAACGTCGAGCCACTCGTACCGGTTGCCCTCCGGCGCTTCCACGATCGCAAGCGCGCGTGCCTTCTGGAACGGGCTCTGGAGGACGATCGCGGCCTTCGCTCCGGGCTGGTACCTGGCCTTGTCCGTCGCGACAGCGAAGACCTTCGTGACGGGCCGGGCCCACGTCACGGGCTCGTCGCCGCCCGCGTAGAGGTCGATGGCGACGATTTGCGCGCGCCCGAGCCGGTCACGCGCCTCGAGCTCCACGACGTAAACCCCCGACGACGAGATCGGGAGCGGGACGGTCAGCGGCGTGAGCTGGCTCTTCACCGTCTGCTCGCTCACTTTTTCGTCGACGACGTCGGTCAGGTACCGGGCGATGCCGTCGGAGAAATCGCTGGCGCGGAGAACCGAGTGCCACTGCCGCTTAAGCAGCCGGACCGTGATCGTCTTTCCTTCGATCTCCTTTCCGTCGGGGCCGACCGCGATGACGCGCGGTGAGAGCGTCCGCGCGTGCTCCACGAAGCGCGGCACGTCGAGGCCGAGGACGAACGGCGGCAGCGCCGCGATGCGCCGCGTGGAGGTGACCGTCTGATCGTCGGCTCCGGTGACGGTGGCCTCCACGACGTACGTGCGCGGCTGGGCCGTCGGCTCGATGGCCGGGTTGAGCTTGAGCGTCGCGCCTCCGGCGTCGTTCGTGGTGTCGTCCTTCGTCAGGCGGGGAGACGACCGGAAGCGCTCGGCGCGCGAGAAGCGCCCGTCGGACGAGAAGCGGAATCCCTCGCGCTGCGGGGGACTCCAGTCGTGCGGAAACTGCGTCACGCGCCATTGAACGGGACGAGAGCTCACCTTCCCGCCGGCGTAGTAGGTCGCGGTGAGGGAGACCTGGAACTCCTTGTCGAGCGCGGCCTGGTCGGGGCCGTGGAGGTCGACCTCGAACTCCGGGATCCGGTAAGCCTCCATCCGGAAGCTGACGTGCCCGAACGGGCGCTTCTTCTTGTCCTCGTAATGCGCGTTGTAGATGCCGGTCGGGAGGTTCTTCTCCTTGAAGAGATGGTAGAAGCTCCCGCTCTCGGAGACCGAAACCGGCAGACGCCAGGCGAGCTCGCCCGGTCCCTCGACGACGATCGTCCCGTCCTCGGCGGGAAGCGGGTGCAGCAACCCGCGCACCCGTTCGCGGAGATATCCCTTGAGATGCACCTCGTCCTCCGGGCGGTAGACGGGGCGCTCCGTGAAGAGGTGGCAAAGTGTCTCGGCCCGGGCGCCGCGCGCTTCGAGCGGCTGAAACGCCCAGTCGAGCCAGTTGTCGCGGCTCTTCGCCCACTGGTTGTCGGCATAGCTCTCGGGCGGGTGCGCCGTGTCGAGAACGAGGAGGTCCTTTCCCTTCGTCACGACGATCCGCCTCGTCGTGCGGCTTTCGTGGACGTTCGGGCGGCCGGGCGCGTCCCAGCGGAACGTCCCGTCGGGACCGGTCGTCCCTTCCACGAAGGTTTCCCAGACCGACTTGCCGGGCATCCGATGAGTTCCTTCCAGCCGCACGGCCGCGCCCGGAACCGGAAGGCCCGTCGCGAGCGACGTCACCGTGAAGCGGACCGCCTGCGGCTCCTCGAGGGCCGTGAGCGCGAGGTCCGTCGCCTGGATGCGCATCCAGCTCCTCAGGCTTCCCCCTTCGAGCGCGCGAAGGCCGACGAGGTAAGTACCGCTCTCGCCCGGCCCGGAGATCTTCGCGAGGTGCGGTGCGAGGTCGAGGCCGAAAGCCGCCGCATTGCCGTCGCGCTTGAGCGGGAGCTGGACGATGGCGGAGACCGGCGGCGAGCCGAGGAGCTTCACGTGTCGCGCGATGCCCTCGGGCGCGATGTTTTGCTCGGGTGCGTTCCACGCGCCGGGCTCCTCGCCCGGTCCCGGCGGGCGTGTCGACTCGTCCGTCGTGATCGCGCGGTCGGGGAAAGGCCACAAGCTCCTGTCGAGGGGGTCGATCTTCTGGATCCTCAGGTCGAGCTTTTCGGCGCCCCGCCCGTCCACGGGCACCATTTGCGCGCCGAGCCGCTCCACGATTCCCTGCCCGGCGCCCCACTTCACGTAGGACGCGCGCCGCGGGAAGACGACGAAGGCCTCGCTCCTGCCGGCCGCATCCAGCGTGCGGCCGCGCTGATCCGTGAGCTTCGCCGGAAGGATCGAGACGGCGTAGAGAGTGTCGCGCCGGAAGGCGCCCCGGATCTCGAGCGTCCGCGCGCTGGTCTGGAGCTTCAGGTCTTCGACGGACGGCGTGAACCGGACGAGGTTGCGCGCCTCGACCGGGGAGATCGGGCGCGGCGCGCTCGAGAACTCGACGAGGATCGCCGGGCTTTCGGTGCCGCACTTGATCGCCTGATCCTTCTCGTAGAGCGTCCCCGACGGGGTGACGGGCAGCTGGCGCTCGCGACAGCCGAAGGAGAGGACGCGGAACGGCTCACCGGTCGCGAACGAAAGCTCCTTCGCGGCGCCGGCGGCGGCTTCGTCCGCGGAGAGCCGGAGCGTGAGCACCGCGCGGGTGCCGGCGGGAACCGGGTGCGCGAGGGAGAGGGAATACGAAGGGGCGTCGGCGCGACTCGTCCTCTCGAGCGCCTTGATCCTGATCTCCTCGGGCGGAAGGCGGCGTCCTAGAGAGACGCCGGGGAGCGGACGCAGCTCGAGCGTCACCATCTTCGCGAGCATCGCGGGAGGGAGCGGCTCGCCGAACGTGAGCGTGATCTCGTCGAAGGGCTCCAGCCCCTCGGCGCCGTCGTTCGGCACGGTGGCCACCGGCGCTTCGAGGAGCGTGGCGAGCGTTCCGGCCTTTCCTCCCAGCGGCGTCACGCGAAAGCGCGTCAGCGCCGGCCAGGGCTCGGCGGGGCGGAACTGGAGAGTCCGGGCGTCCAGCCACCCGTACGCGCCGGGTTGCGCGGGATCGATCGACACGAAGCGCTCGGGCCGGTCTTCCGGTCCCCCCTTCGCGGGGCCGAGGTCCGATGCGAAGAACACGGTCACCGGGTCCCAGCGGCGCAGGAGCCGGTCGGGGACGACGCGCGGTCCCGTCTCGGCGGCGCCGATCGGGAGGGCGAGCAGGAAGGTCAGCAGAAGGGGTTTCATCGCGGGCTTCCTTTTTCTTCGTCGGGCGTCTCGGCGTCGGGCTCGCCCTCGCCTTTCGACGCGGCAGCCTCCTCGTCGCTCTCCTCGACCCGTGCGGCGCTTGCACTCCTGGCGGGCGGCTCCGCGAGGACGTACGTTCGGATCACGTCGGCAGGCGGACCCGTGCCGGGCGGGTCCACGCCTGCCAGCGCGGGACGGATCCTCACGGGCGCGGCGTCGGCCGGGGCGCGGACGGAAACGAGATAGTCGCCGACGGCGAGCTCCGGCATCTGGACCAGCCCCTCGCCCAGCCGGGCGCCGCCGGCCGATAGAAGCGTCGCGGTGACGAGGTCCGAGCTCGCGCGAACTCCGAGGCCGACGGCGCCTGAGCGCGCGACGTGGAATCCGTAGAGCCGCGCCTGACCCGCGCCGAGGAGGATCTCGGGTCCAAGTCCTTCGGCGATCTTCGTGACGGGCGTTGCCGTCAGCGTGGCGCGGCCTGAGAGCGATCCGGAGCCGAGCGCCCTGAGGAGGATTCGCGCCGAGCCGGAAGAAGCGTAGAGGTCGAGCCTCACGCCGCCTTGGTGGATGGCCACTTCGGGCGGGGCGCCGTCGCGCGTGACGAGCGAAAGCGCGGGGCCCGCGGAACGGAACGAGAGAAGTGACGGCGCGCTCGAAGCGACCGTGAAAGTCGCGACCTCGCCCGAGAGCGTCACGGCGACCGGCGGCGCGAGCGCGACGGGCGGCGTTCCCGCTCCGTCGCCGAAGAGGTCGGCGGCCTCGCTTCCCGGACGGTCGACCCAGGCGAGAACGAGACCGGGAGCGTGCGGCAGCAGGAGCGTGCCGCCTTCCACGGGGACCACGAGGTCGGCGCCGCGGAGGTTCCGCGCGTCGGGAGAGAGGAGCGTGACCGGGCCCGAAGCGCCCCGCACGTGAAGGGTGCGCGTCTCCCCCGAAGGGGGAGCGGCAACGGGGATCCGAAGCGTCCCGCCGTCGGGGAGAGACGCGGCGAAAGGAGCGCGCGGGACGAGCGCGGCCGGCGCCCCCGACGTCGCGAAGACGTCGAGCGCGAACCGGGTCTCGGAGAGAGACGCCGAAAGGAGGGCGATCTTCTCGCCGTCCGTCTCGAGCGTCTCGTCGGCCGGAGCGTCCGTCGTGCCGAGGAGCGCGAGTCCGTCGCGACCCTTCGAGACGAGAGCAAAGAGCCCCGCACCGAGCGCGACACGGAGCCTCTTCACGCCGGAGGGAAGGACGAAGGCGCGCGCCGCGAGGCCGGCGACGGCGCCGTCGAACGAGAGGCGCGCGGGAGTCTCGGTGCGTGGGTTCGCGAAGGCGATTCGCGAAAGGACCACGTCCGAGAGGGGCTCGCCCGGGCCGGCGGCCAGGGAAACGGCCGGCGGCGCCTCGAGCGCGGCGGCGAACCCCGTCCGCTCGCCTGCGGTCGCGGCTCCGCGAGTGAGAAGGAGGCCGGGCTGACCCGTTGCCGCCCGGGCTCGCACGAGGACCGGCCCCTTGGCGACGGCGAGGTCGCAGAGCGCCCCAGATGCGTCGAGCGTCACCTCCTTCTCGTCGAGCTTCACGCGCGCACCGCGCACCGGGCCCTCGGAGACGATGACGATTCGCTTTCCTCCGCCCGCGACGAGCCCCTCGACCTGGAGGGCCGGCGCGTCGGGAGCGGTGCTGACGCGCAGAGCAGAACCGGAAGTCTCGAGGCGGAAAACGCCGGGGCGCTCGAGCGCGACTGCGACGGCGCCGTTCGGGAGCGCGCCGCCTTTCTCGAGCTGGCGCTCTTTCCACTCGACGAGCGGCACGCTGGAGGCCGCGACCTTCACGGACCCGCCGCGCCCGTCCGCCGAGAAGAGACCGATGCGAAGCATGCGCGCCGCGCCGGTCGGAAGGAACACGCGGGCGGCGCGCCCGGTCTCCTGCGCCAGGAGCGCTCCGTCCTCCGCCATGACGGAGAGTCCCACGCTCTCGGAGGCGGTGGCCGAGATCGAGAGGAGCGATCCCGCCGCGACGGATACCGGGATCTCGAGGACGCCTCGCCCCGGCTCGAGCTCGCGCGCGATCGGAAGCGGCTCCAGGGGGAGCGCGCTCCGCACGAGCTCCCGGAGCGCGATCGCCGTTCGGGCCGTCGGCGCTCCGGCCGGGTCGACGCGGAGCGTGTAACGCCCCGGCGCGAGCGGGCGCGCGATCGCGAAGTTCCAGTCGTCGGCCCGGTCGTCGTTCTCGGCCACGACGTTACCGGCCGAGTCGCGGAGGCGTGCGCGAACGTCGTCCACCCCGCTCGAGGCGAGCTCGTAGAGACCGGGACTTCCGATCGAAATCGGGATCTCCGCGGGGGCGGTCACGGCGCGGGAGAGACCGGCGACGAGCGGCTCGGGTGTCACCGAGACCGCGTACTCCACGCGGCTGTCGCGGCGCGCGGCGGTCGCTTCCAGGACGTACGAGCCAGGCGCGAGTGATCCGTGGAAGCCCGCGCCAGACGAAACTTCGACGGTGGCAGCGCTGTCCCTCAGGAGGCGACCCTGCATGCCGGCCGTCAGGACGACTTTCACAACGGCGGGCGCGGGCAGCGTGAAGCCGAAGCGGTCGGGGATGCGATCGGCTCCCTCGGCCGGCTCCATCCAAAGCGCAGCGGCGCTCACACCGAGCGGGAGCGCGTGCGGACCATGCCCGCGAAAGCGAAGCGGGCCGGCCTGCCGGTCGAGCGAGACGACCGCGCGCGCGGAGACCGCGAAGGGAAGGACCACGAGGCGATACGTCCCCTTCGCGAGCGTCCGGCGGAGGTCGCCGTCCACGCCCGGCTTGAGGAGCGGCCAGCCGTCCTTGTCCTCGAGGCGAACCGGAAATTTTCTTTTCAGCCCGAGCGCGCGAATCCGGTAGGTGCCGGCCTTGCGCACGTCGAGCCGGAGCTCCGCCGCTTCTCCGGCGCCGAGCGAAAGGCGCGCCGGGACGCCGTCGGTGACGTCGCCGCCGTTCACGACGGCCGTCTTCGAGAGGACGACGCCGACGTGGCCGGCGGAGAGCCCGCGAGGCTGCACGGTCACCTGGTAGTCGCCCTCCCTGAGGTAGTCGGCGACGAGCGCGTTTCGCCCGACGCCGTTCTCCGCTTCTTCGCGAAACTTCGTGACGGTGCGCGTGCGCAGGAGCGCGTTCGTCGCGAGGAGGCCGGTCGTCTCGATCCTGTAGAGGCCCGGCTCCGGCACCTTCACGTCGAAGGTCGCGGCTTCGTCCTTCGCGAGGTCGAGCGTCCGCGGCGTCTCGGGCAGGAGGTCGGGGAACTTCGGGAGTGCGGCGATCGCCTGATCGGGAAGCGGCGGCAGCGGAGCGTCCTTCGCGAGCGACCGCGTCTGCGCCGCGATCGAGAGGACCCGTGGCGCGTCTCCAGAGAGCGTCACGGCCGCTTCGTGGGCGCCGGGCGCAACCCGCGGGCGCGGAACGGCCGGCGCGCCGTTGAGCGAGATCGCGAGCGGCGTGCCGTCCTCGGTCTGCGCCACGAGAAGCGATTCCTCGGCCGTGACGAACGGAACGCTCACTGTCTCGCCGGGGCGCGCGGCGACGGCGAGCGGGTCCGTCAGGTCGAGCGGCAGCTTCCGGAAGACGAGACCCGAGACGACGCCCGGGCGTTTCCCGACGACGAGCGTGTACCACGCGGTCTGCGAGAGAGAAACCTTCGGAAAGAGGACGCCGCCGCGAGGGGCGTGCGGCGACGGGGCGGCCTCGCCCGCTGCGCGGATCGAGAGAGTGACGATCCCCTTCTTGACGGGGTGGACCGTGAGCTCCCAGAGCCCCGCGTCGAGATCGACGGTTCCCTTCCCGCGAAGGGCCACCGGCTTGATCTCGTTCGACCGCCGCGCGAGAGCCGGGAGGATCTGCATTCTCGCGTCGACTCCGGCCGCCTCCAGCTCGTACTTCCCGGCCGAGGCGGTCCGAAAGAAGAGCGACAGCGGGCCGTCGAGGTTTCCGCGCCCGGCCCACGGACGTCGCGGGGCGACTTCGACTTCCGCGCTCCTGAGCGGCACGCGTTGGCCGCTCTCCACGAGCACGCCGGTCTCGTCGACGGCGTCGCGCGAGTCGGCGGACGGGATGCTTCCGATCCACCAGTCGCCGCTCCCGCGCACGGCGTATTCGTCGCGCATCTCGAAGTGCGTCAGAACGTACGGCTGTCCGGCGTCGCCGCGGACGGTCACGAGCGTGAATCCGTCGGTCCGGCCGGCGACGCTCAGAGATGCAGCGGGCGGATTCGTCTTCTTGCCGATGGACGCGCTCTCCGCCGCTTCGCGGAAAGGCTGTGCGTCATCCCATGGCGCGCCGTTGAACGAGATCGGCCGGGCCTCGGGGACCTCGAGCCCCACGAACGTCGCCGCGCCCGCGATGAGGAAGCGGTCGATACCCGAGGCGCCCAGCTCGTGTCGCCCGCGCCCCGCGACGCCGTATCGCGGAATCCCCCACACGAGAGAAAGCGGATGCTCGGCGCTTTCCTCCGCCCAGGGCTCGCCCGGAGAGCCGTAGGCGGAAAGCAGGTACAGGCCGGGCTCGAGGGCGGCCCAGAGCCGCATCACGCGAAGCGGGCGCCCGGCGCTCGGAATCGTGACCTCGCTCTCGGGCTCGGCGGCGACGAGCCAGCTTCCGCCGTTCCAGAGGCGGAGGTCGGCGAGGTTCCGGCCGGCCGCCTCGAAGGCGACCTTCCGTCGCTTGTCGATCGAGATCCACCAGGATCGCTTTTCGAAATCGGCCAGCGCCGTCTCGACGGGCTTCGTCTCC
This sequence comes from Thermoanaerobaculia bacterium, assembly GCA_963719225.1. Classification (GTDB taxonomy): domain Bacteria; phylum Acidobacteriota; class Thermoanaerobaculia; order UBA5066; family UBA5066; genus Fen-183. Next base: position 506,215 of record CAVRAY010000002.1, read on the forward strand.
ACGAGTCGGGGCGGCGTGTCGCCGTTTTTCTCGACGAACTCGTGAACCGCGAGCTTCGCCCGCCCCTTGGCCTTCGGGTCGCCGTTGAGGACGAGGCGAACCTGTCCGCGGTCGAGGAAGACGTCCGCGCGGCCGTCCTCTTCCCCCGGCATCCCGAAACGCGGGCCGGGACCCGCCATCCGGTCGACGACCGTCAACGCGACGCCTTCGTCGCTCTTCGCGGTCAGAGCCCAACGGCCGAACCGGGGAATGGTGACGACCGCCACCTGGCGGCCCGCGGCCGCGATCTGCGCGGGGACGACGCGAGCCTCCTCGGCTCGGAGCGCGAGCGGAAGGAGAAGCGGGAGGAGCCACTTCCTGCGTCGCCCTGTGCGGGATTCCAATGGAAACGAGAATAGCAGCGGAACTTCGTGTGCCTTCTTGTGGCTCATCGCCGCGTATTCATCAAGGCGGGTGCCGGAGAGCCTCGGGCCTGCGGCCGCGCGGCGACGTGTCCCGCCTGCTTCCTTCCGCGGTATGCATCTCCATTCCGGAGATGAAAGGGCGCCGATTAGACTCCCCGCTCCGAACGGAGGTGTCCGTGAACCGGTCTCGACGCCGTGCCCTCTCGCCCCTTCCTCTCGCCGCGCTTCTCGCTCTCGCCGGCGCCGCCGCCGCGCAGCCGTTTTCCGAGACTCTGTTCTCGGAGATGCGCTGGCGGATGATCGGCCCGTTTCGCGCAGGGCGCACAGTCGCCGCGAGCGGCATCCCCGGCAACACGAACGTCTTCTACGCCGCCGCGAACAACGGCGGGGTCTGGAAGACGACGGACGCCGGACGCGTCTGGACTCCGATCTTCGACGACCAGCCCACGGGCTCGATCGGCGCCCTCGCCGTCGCGCCGTCGCGCCCCGACACGCTCTACGTCGGGAGCGGGGAAGGCCTGCAGCGCCCCGACCTCTCCGTCGGCGACGGCATCTACAAGTCGACGGACGCGGGGAAGACCTGGGTCGCACCTCGGCCTGCGCGACGCCCAGCAGATCGCGGGCCTCGCCGTCCACCCGCGCGACCCGGACCGCGTTTACGCGGCGGTCCTCGGCCACCCGTACGGCGCGAACGCCGAGCGCGGCGTCTTCCGGTCGACCGACGGCGGAAAGACGTGGACGAAGGTCCTCTACAAGGACGAGAACACGGGCGCCTCGGCCGTGACGCTCGACCCGTCGAATCCCGACGTCGTCTATGCCGTGCTCTGGGCCGCGCGGCTCGGCCCGTGGGAGAACGGCGAGTGGCAGGGGCCCGAAAGCGGCCTCTTCAAGAGCACGGACGGCGGGACCACGTGGAAGAAGCTCGTGAACGGTTTGCCCACGTTCGCCGACGGCCTCGGGCGCATCGGCGTTTGCGTCTCCCCCGTGGATCCGAAACGCCTCTACGCCACTGTCGACGCGACGCCCGAGAAGGCGGGCATCTACGTGTCCGACGATGCCGGGGAGAGCTTCACGCGCACGAACGGCGAGTCGCGCGTCTGGGGCCGCGGCAGCGACTTCGCCGAGCTGCGCGCGCACCCGAAGAACCGCGACGAAGTCTGGGCCGCGAACATCGCGACGTACCGGTCGACCGACGGCGGAAAGACGTTCGCCCCCGTGAAGGGCGCGCCGGGCGGAGACGACTACCACACGATCTTCATCCACCCCGAGAATCCCGACGTCATCCTCCTCGCGGCCGATCAGGGCGCGACGATCTCCGTGAACGCGGGCGCGACGTGGAGCAGCTGGTACAACCAGCCGACGGCGCAGCTCTACCACGTCTCCACGGACGACCGCTTTCCGTACTGGGTGTACGGAGGGCAGCAGGAAAGCGGCTCCGTCGCGATCGCGAGCCGGGGCGACGACGGGGCGATCACCCATCGCGACTGGCACCCCGTCGGCGCGGAGGAGTACGGCTACGTCGCGCCGGATCCGCTCGACCCCGACGTCGTCTACGGCGGAAAGCTCACGCGCTTCCGCCATTCCACGGGCCAGGTGCAGGACGTCTCGCCCGCGCCGCTCCGCGGCACGTACCGCTTCCTGCGCACGGCGCCCGTCCTGTTCTCGCCGGCGGACCCGCACATCCTCTTCTATGCGGGCAACGTCCTCTTCAGGACCAGGAACGGCGGGAAGACCTGGGACGTCGTCAGCCCCGACCTCTCCCGCGAGGCGCCGGACGTGCCCGAGTCGATCGGCGTCTACCGCAAGCCCGAGATGGCGACGCAGAAGCGCCGCGGCGTCATCTACACCGTCGCGCCCGCGAAGAAAGACGTGAACGTGATCTGGGCGGGCACGGACGACGGCCTCATCCACCGCACCGCGGACGGGGGAAAGACGTGGGTCAACGTCACGCCGCCCGGCCTCACGGCCTGGAGCAAGGTGTCGCTGATCGACGCCTCGCCGTTCGACGACCTCACGGCCTACGCCGCCATCAACCGCATCCGCCTCGACGACCAGCAGCCCCACGTCCTGCGCACGCACGACGGCGGAAAGACGTGGAAAGAGATCGTGAAGGGCCTTCCCGACGATCCCGTCAACGCCGTGCGCGAGGATCCGGTCCGGAAAGGGCTCCTCTACGCGGGCACGGAGCGCATGGTCCACGTCTCCTTCGACGACGGCGAGAGCTGGCAGCCGCTGCGCCTCAACATGCCGGCCACGTCCATCCGCGACCTCGTCGTCCACGGCGACGACCTCGTCGTCGGCACGCACGGGCGGAGCTTCTGGATCCTCGACGACGTCACGCCGCTCCGCCAGCTCGACGCGAAAACGGCCTCGAGCGCGCCGTTTCTCTACGCGCCCCAGACCGCGATCCGCGTGCGCCGGAGCCGCTGGACCGACACGCCGCTTCCGCCGGAAGAGCCCGCGGGCCGGAACCCGCCGGACGGCGCGATCCTCGACTACGTCCTCGCCGTGAAGCCGGCGGCGCCCGTGACTCTCGAGATCCTGGACGACAAGGGCGCTCTCGTCCGGCGCTTTTCGAGCGACGATGCGCCCGAGCCGCTCGTCGACCCTCTCGTCGTCGCGCCGTACTGGGTGCGGCCGCCGCGCATCCTGCCGGCGGCGCCCGGCATGCACCGCTTCGTCTGGGACCTGCGCTTTCCGCCCCCGCGCACGAACCAGCACGAGTACCCGATCTCCGCGATCCCGGGCGACACGCCGAAGGAGCCGCTCGGGCCGTTCGTTCTGCCCGGGGCGTATACCGTGAAGCTGACCGTGGACGGGACGTCCTTCACGCGAAGCCTGACCGTGAAGCTGGATCCGCGGGTCCGGATGTCGCCGGCCGACCTCGCCGCTCAGCTCGCCCTCCTCAACCGGTTGAGCGCGGCGCTCGAGCGCGTCGCGTCGGAGCCCGCCCCTCGGGAAGCGGAGGCGAAGAAGAAGCGCGGCTCGCTGGAAGACAAGCTCGTGCGTCTCTGGGGAATCATCGAGGGTGCGGACGAGGCGCCGACGGCGCAGGCCGCGGCCGCGGTCGACGAGCTGGCCGCCGTTCCATGAGCGGCACCTCCACGAACGCGCCGCCGGGGGCGGCGCCCGGCGCGCCCGTCCTCGTCTGCGGCCTCGGGCACGTCGGCATTCGGGTCGTCGAGCTCCTCGCCCGCCTCGGCGAGCGCGCCGTCGTCATCACGCGGGAGACACGGCCCGAGTGGCGCCGCATCGCCGAGGCCGCGGGGGCGACGGTCGTCACGGGCGACGCGCGCGACCCGGACCTGCTGCGCGCGTCGGGTCTCATGCAGGCGCGCGCCCTCCTCGCCGTGACCGACCACGACCCGGTCAACCTCGAGATCGCGCTCGACGCGTCGCGCGTGCGCCCGGACCTCCCCGTCGTCGCGCGCCTCTTCGACCAGAATCTCGCGCAGCAGCTCGAGGCGAGCGGCGCCGTCCGGCGCGCGCTCTCGGTCTCGGCCCTCGCGGCGCCGGCGTTCGCGGGTGCGGCGCTCGGGGAGTCGGTCCTCGCGTCCTTCACGATCGACGGCAAGCTCGACGTCGTCGTGCGGGAAGGCGAGGACCTCCTCGTCTTCGAGGAGCTCGAGGCGAAGAAGCGTTTCGAGCTGCACGTCGAGGCCTCCCAGGTCGCGGCCCGCCGCGGGCCCGCCTCAGGCCTTCTCCGCGTCTGGAAGAGCGCACCGCTCGGGCTGCGGTACGTCTTCGCCGCGCTCGTCGCGCTCACGGCGCTCTCCGTCTTCGTCTTCTCGTGGGCGATGGACCTCGGCCTCGTGGACGCGTTCTACTTCGTCGTCACGACGGTCACGACCGTGGGCTACGGCGACATCACGCCGCTCAAGGCCGCGCCGGCGCTGAAGCTCTACACCTCTTTCCTCATGGTCCTCGGCTCTGCGACGCTCGCGACGCTCACGTCCATCCTCACGGCCTTCGTCGTGACCGAGCGCTTCGAGCGCCTCCTCGGCCGGGGCCGCATCCCGGCCGGAGGCCACGTCGTCGTGATCGGCCTCGGCAACGTCGGGTCGCGCACGCTCGCGGCGCTCCAGCGAGCGGACGTCCCCGCCGCCGGCGTCGAGCTCGACCCCGCAGCGGCCCGCGGCGTCGCGCCGGGGACCGCCGTCGTGACGGGAGACGCCCGCCAGGCCGGCATTCTCGAGCAGGCCCATGTGGCCACGGCGCGCGCCGTCGTCGCCGTCACCGGTGACGACGCCGTCAATCTCGGCGTCGCGCTCCTCGCCGAGAAGCTCAACCCGAAGATCCGCACCGTCGTGCGGCTCTTCGACGCGGGCCTCGCCGAGAAGGTGCAGGCCGCTCTCGACGTGGACGTCGCGATGGGCGCCGCGCGCGTCGCCGCGCCGATGTTCGTGGCGGCGGCGCTGGAGGACGGCGTCGCCGCAGCCGTCGTCTCCGGCGGCGCGCTCCACGTCCTGAAGAGGAGCGCGTCCGGCCTCGCCTGGACGAAGCGAGCGCTGAACTGAAGACCTTTCAGCCTGCGATGGACGCCCGGCTCAGTTTTCGCCCGAGGACGAACAGCGGCCACCCCGTCACGAGGATCGCCGTTCCAGCGAGCGCGAGGCGCGGCTCGGTGATCGCCACGTGCGCCGCGACGGCGGCGAGCGCGAGGACGTAGAGCGCGGGGAGGACGGGGAACCCCGGGATCCGGAACGTGCCGGTGCCGCCCTCGCCGCGTTTCCTCAGGACGAACAGAGTCGAGGAGACGACGACGAGCGTCAGCATGTCCGTGAAGATCACGTAGTTGAGGAGCTTCTCGAAAGAGCCGAGGAGGAACGCAGGCACGAGCATCGTCGCGCCGAAGAGGAGGAGCCCGGCCATCGACACCTGCGTCCGTGGCGCGACGCGCAGGAAGACGCGCGGCAGAACGCCGTCCTCGGCCATCGCGTAATAGCTCCGCGGCATCTGGAGGACAGTCGCGTTCACGAAGCCGGCCGCCGAGAGGAAGATCAGCGCCGACACCACGGCTTCCCCGACTCCCCCGAGGCTCACCCGCGCGAGGGCGGCCGCGACGAGCTTCGACTCCGCGACGCCGCCCGCCCCGAGAGACCTGACGTACGCGAAGTTCAGGACGAGGTAGAGCCCGACGACGGTGAGCATTCCCGCCGTCACGGCGATCGGAAAGCGCCGCCTCGCGTCCTTCACGTCCGCGCCGAGGTTCATCGTCATGTGGTACCCGCCGTACGCGTAGAAGACGGGGATCAGCGCGGCGGCGAGGCCGGCCGGAACGGCGGACGGAGCGACTGCCTGTCCGGCCGCCTTCGGAGCGAGGGCGAGAGCGACGGCCGCCAGTCCCACGATCATCACGATCTTCAGCATCGAGAGAACGTTCTGCGTGCCCGCGCCCACGCGGATCCCGAGGCCGTTCAGGACGAGGAGGGCGAGCATCAGCCCCAGCGAGACCCAGAGCACGCTCCTGCCGCCGCGCGGCACCGGCGGAAGGAGCAGTCCGACGAGGTATTCCGCCCCGATGAACGCGACTCCCGCCGCCCCCGCGCCCTGCATGAGCGTCTGCGCCCAGTTCAGGCTGAACGCGAGCGCCGGGTGGTAGCAGTCGGCGACGACGCGGTAGTAGCCGCCCGCGCGCGGATGCCTCGAGCCGATCTCCGCGAACACGAGCGCCCCGACGAGGCTCACGAGGCCGCCGATTCCCCACGCGAGGAGGAAGAGGCCCTGGGTTCCCGTCGCGCGCGCCACGATCGCGGGCGTCCGGAAGATCCCGATGCCGACGACGAGGCTCACGACGACCATCGCCGTGTCGAACGTCCCGAGCCTGGCGTCGATCTTCTCGGAGTCCGCCTTCACTTCAGGGCCTCGACGAGGAGACCCGCGAGCCTGACGTACTGCTCCTCGGTGTTGTAGAGCTGCGCGGAGACGCGCACGAGCTTTCCGCGGCCGGCCGGCCAGTCGTAGAACCACGGCTCGGCGCCGCGCACGCGCATCCAGTCCGCGAGCGCCTCCCGCCCGAGCTTCCGGGCGGGAGTCGTCGGCCCGGAGACGGGCAACGGCACCGACGCCATCGAGCCGAGCATCGATTCGGGCGCGGGCGCCGGAATGCCGAGGGTCGCGCAGATCGCCGCGCGCGCCTTCAGCGCGAGCGCATGGTTCGTCGCCATCAGCTCCGGCCAGCCGCCGGGCAGAAGGCCGCCGAGATACGCGATGCAGTCGGGGATGCAGAGAGCGGCCGTGGGATCGGCCGTGCCCGTCCAGTCGAACTCGTCCTTGAAACGCGTCTCGCCTCCGGCATAGCCGTGGCTGATCGAGACGGGATGCAGGCCCTTCTGCCGGTCCTTGCGCACGTGCAGAAACGCGGCGCCCTTCGGCGCGCAGAGCCACTTGTGGGCGTTCGCCGTGTAGTACGCCGCGCCGAGGCGCCCGAGATCGAGCGGAACCATCGCGAGCGCGTGCGCGCCGTCCACGAGCGTGTCCACGCCGCGCGCGGAGAGCTCGGCGACGAGCCGCCCGATCGGGAAGACGAGCGCCGTCGGGCTTGTGACGTGATCCAGCATCGCGAGGCGCGTGTGAGGCGTGACGCGCGAGAGAACGCCGGAAACGACCTCCTCCTCGGAACGCAGCGGAAAAGGAATCTCCGCCACCACGACGCGCGCGCCCGTCCGGGATGCCGCGTAGTCGAGCGTCTTCCTGCACGCGGCGTAGGCGTGGTCCGTCGTGAGGAGCTCGTCGCCGGGAGAGAACGGGAGCGAGCGGACGACCGCGTTGACGCCCGCCGTCGCGTTCGGGACGAAAGCGAGATCCTCGCCGTCCGCACCCACGAACGCCGCCAGCGCCCCGCGCGCGCCGGCGACCAGCTCCGGAAGCTCGCGGATGAAGAAGTCCACCGGCTCCCTCTCGAGCCGGCTCCTGAGCTCCGACTGCTTCGCGAGGATCGCCTTCGGGCACGCCCCGAACGAGCCGTGGTTCAGGTAGTCGACCGCCGGGTCGAGGAGCCAAAGATCGGCCCAGGGATTCGTCACTGCTCGAGAACTCCGAGGATGCCGCGGGCCACGAAGACGCGGTTGCGCCCCCGCCCCGTGACCTCCGCGACGACGCCGGACTGAACGAGCTTCATGACGTTCAGCGTGGCGGCGCGGTGCGTGATCTTCAGCCGCTTCGCGGCCTGGGGGATCGTCAGGACAGGTGCCTCGAGGAGACCGTCCACGAGCTTCAGGAGCAGAGCCGACGACCGGGCGGACTCGAACTGCGCCCGATAGCGCTGGCGGAGGTCGAGGAGCGCTTTCGCGCGCCGGATCGCGTCGTGCGATTGCTCCTCGACGCCGGTCAGGAAGAACTCGATCCAGCGAGTCCAGGCTCCCTTGCGGCTCACGTCGAGCAGCAGCCGGTAGTAGTCCTTTCGCCGGCGCTCGAAGAACGCGCTGAGAGAAAGGAGAGGCTGGGCCAGGAGCCCCTCGCTCTGGAGAAGAAGGGAGATCAGGAGCCGTCCGACGCGGCCGTTCCCGTCGATGAACGGATGAATCGCCTCGAACTGGTAATGGACGAGCGCGATGCGGACGAGCGGCGGGAGCTCGGACGAGGCGTGTACGAACGACTCGAGGTCGCGGAGGCATCGCTCCATCGCGGCGACCGGCGGAGGCACGAAGACCGCATCGTCGAGCGGCGATTCCGGCGGGCCGATCCAGTTCTGTCGCCTTCGAAACTCGCCCGGCGTCACGCCGGCTCCGCCGATTCCCTTCATCAGGCGCGCGTGAAGCTCCCGGAGGAGGCGGAGGCTCACCGGGAGCGTCTCGAGGCGCGCGAGCCCGTCGTCGAGCGCCGCCACGTAATTCGCGACCTCACGGACGTCTTCCGGCGGGGTCGCGTCCGAGGATTTCGCGAACGCGGGACCGGACTCGAAGAAGAACAGGTCGGAAAGCGATGCCTGGGTGCCCTCGATCTGGCTCGAAAGAACGGCCTCGCGCCTGACGAGGGGCGCCACGAGGAGCTGCGGGTTCGGCAACGTGCGCGCGGCGCCGGCCAGCTCGGCAAGCGCGCGGTCGGCACGCGAGACGGCCGAGCTCAGCGCCCACGTGGGCGCGAGTGGCGGCGGCAGCGGCCGCGGGACGAAGGCTTCGTAACCAACGGCGATGCGGACGAGCCGGCCCCAGCTGTCGGCCGAGAAATCGGAGGCTTTCATTCCTGCGATACCTTGTTACGACCCGCTCATGGTAATGATACTTTAGGCGGTAAAAGTATCATAACGCTGCCCTCAACGTCATCGGGCATTCCTGATGACATCTCCGGGGGTCCTTCCAAGAATGTAATCTGACCTCGGGTATGAAGGCCGGAGCGTTCGCCCTCGTTCTCTCGCTTGCCGCCGTTGCCGGCGCACGGACCTTGCCTGCGCCCGTCGACCGCGCGGAGATGGCGCGGAGGGTCCGGGCCGAGATGCTCCATGCGTGGAAAGGCTACGAGGCGTACGCCTGGGGCCACGACGAGCTCAAGCCCCTGAGCGGGACAGCGCACGACTGGTACGGCCCGTCGCTCTTCATGACGCCCGTCGACGCGCTCGACACGCTCCTCCTCATGGGCCTCACCGATGAGGCCGACAAGGCGAAGGCCCTCGTCCTCGCGAAGCTCGATTTCGACCGCGACATCTCCGTCAAGAACTTCGAGATCACGATCCGGCTCCTCGGGGGGCTGCTTTCGAGCTACCAGCTCACGGGTGACGCGCGGCTCCTCGCGCTGGCGGACGACCTTGGCAGGCGGCTGCTGCCCGCCTTCGACTCCCCGACGGGCATGCCATACGTGAACGTGAACCTAAGACGGGAAAGGCGAGCGGCAGGGTCTCCAACCCCGCCGAGATCGGGACGCTTCTCCTCGAGCTCGGCACGCTCTCGAAGCTCACGAGAAAGCCCGTCTATTACGACAAGGCGAAACACGCGCTCGTGACGCTCTACGGCCGGCGCTCGACTCTCGGCCTCGTCGGCGAGGAGATCGACGTCGAGACGGGCGAGTGGAAGAGCCGGCAGAGCCACGTGGGCGGCGGCATCGATTCGTACTACGAGTACCTCCTCAAATGCGCGCGTCTCTTCGGCGACAAGGAATGCGACACGATGTGGAGGGACAGCGTTCGCGCCCTGAACACCCGCCTCGCCGACGACACGCGAAAGGGCCTGTGGTACGGGCAGGTCGACATGGAGACCGGCCGGCGGACCGCGTCCGAGTTCGGGGCCCTCCACGCGTTCCTCCCCGGGGTCCTCGCGCTGTCCGGCGATCTCGGGAGGCGCCCGCCGCCTCCAGGAGTCGTGCTTCAGGATGTGGACCCTTCACGGCATCGAGCCCGAGGTCCTCGACTACCGGGCGATGAAGGTCCTCGGCGCGGGCTACCAGCTCCGGCCCGAGATCATCGAGTCGGCGTACACCTCCATCGCGTCACGAAGGACCGGCGGTACCTCGAGATGGGCAGGACGTTCTTCGAAAGCCTCGTGAAGCACTGCCGCACCGAGCGCGGCTACACGACGCTGAAGAGCGTCGTCACGAAGGAGAAGGGCGACCTCATGCCCAGCTACTTCCTCGCCGAAACGCTCAAGTACCTCTACCTTCTTTTCGCTCCCGACGAGACGCTCGACTTCGGCACCGTCGTCTTCAACACCGAGGCCCATCCCCTGAAACGGACGTGGTGACCGAACCGTACGTCTCGTGAAATACTCCCGCACCCCCACGGGAAGTTCCATGAAGAGAGTCCTCGCCAGCCTCGTCCTCCTCGCGGCCGCGTCGCTCGCGCCCGCGAACGACATGCTCGTGTCGACCGACTGGCTCGCCGAGCACCGGGGCGAGGAGAACCTCGTCCTCCTGCACGTCGGGGTGCCCGCCGACTTCGAGAAGGAGCACATTCCCGGCGCGATCCCCGTGAACCCGCAGGACCTCTCGTTCCCGCGCTCCGAGGGCGCTCTCGTCCTCCAGCTCCTTCCTCCCGACCAGCTCCGCGCGAAGCTCGAGGGCTACGGCATCGGCGACGACTCGCGCATCGTCGTCTACTTCGCGAAGGACTGGGTCTCGCCGACCACGCGCGTCTACTTCAGCCTCGATGCGGCCGGCCTCGGCGCGAGGACCTCCATTCTCGACGGGGGCATGCCGGCGTGGAAAGCCGAGGGCGGAACGGTCGTCGCGTCGGTGAACGACCCCGCGTCGGCCATCCAGAGGAAGCCCGGGAAGATCACGGCCCGGCCGCATCCCGAGCTCGTGGTCGATCTCGAATACGTGAAGGCGAATCTCGGCACGCCCGGCGTCACGCTCGTCGACGCGCGCAACACGAGGTTCTTCCTCGGCACCGAGGCGGGCGCGATGCCGCGCGCCGGCCACATCCCAGGCGCGAAGAGCCTGCCGTTCGACACCCTCGTCACCGACGACGACCGGATGAAGAGCCCCGCCGACACGGCGAGGCTGCTGGCGGCCGCGGGCGTCAAACCGGGCGACACCGTCGTGAGCTATTGCCACATCGGGCAGCAGGCCAGCGTCGTGTACTTCGCGGCCAAGCGCCTCGGCTACAAGGCGCGCCTGTACGACGGCTCGTGGGACGAGTGGAGCCGGAAGAGCGAGCTGCCGATCGAGAAGAACGGCTCGAGCTCCCCGGTCGCCGCCGCTTCCGCAGCCGCGGCGCCTCAGCCGATGCCGGCGGCGCCCGCGCCCGTTCCCGAGCGCGTCGCCGCCGACACGCCGAAGACGACGCCCGGCGGCACGCAACTTCAAGGCGCCCGCCGGCTGGACGATCACGACGAAGGGCCCGATGGTCGTCCTCGAGCCGCCGGAACCCGACATGCACGTCGCGATCGTGGACGTCGAGGCGAAGGACGCCGACGCCGCGGTCGCCGCGGGCTGGGCCGCCTTCCAGCCGGACTTCAAGCGGCCCTTGAAGATCGCGCAGCCCGCGGCGGCGCGCGACGGCTGGGACGAACGGCGCGGCTACGTCTACGAGACCTCGCCGAACGAAAAGCTGACCGTCTTCGCCCTCGCCTGGCGCGCCGGCAAGGTCTGGACCGTGACGCTCGTCGACGCCGCCGACGCGACGATGGAAAAGCGCGGCGGACCGGTCTCGCTGATCGTGAGCAGCCTGCGACCGAAGGGCTACGCGCGCGAGACGTTCGCGGGAAAGAAGGCGCACCCGGTCGACGCGAAGATGATCGCGGCTCTGAAGGACTTTCTCTCGACGGGGATGAAGCTCTTCGACGTTCCCGGCGTCGGCTTCAGCCTCATCGACGGCGGGAAGGTCGTCACCGAGGGCGGGCTCGGCGTCAAGGATCTGGGGGTGCCGGACCCGGTGAACGCGAACACGCTCTTCGCGATCGCGTCGAACACGAAGGCGCTCACGACGCTCCTCCTCGCGGAGCTCGTCGACGAGAAGAAGCTGCGCTGGGACGAGCCCGTCACGGAGGCCTACCCCGCGTTCAAGCTCGGCGACGCCGCGACGACGAAGCACGTCCTCGTCGAGCACCTCATCTGCGCCTGCACCGGCATGCCGCGCCAGGACTACGAGTGGCTCTTCGAGTTCGCGAACGCGACGCCGGCGTCGGCGCTCGGCGATGCTCGGCTCCATGCAGCCGACGAGCAAGTTCGGCGAGGTCTTCCAGTACAGCAACCTCATGGCGGCGGCGGCTGGATACGTCGGCGGCTCGATCGCGTATCCCGGCAAGGAGCTCGGTGCCGCGTACGACAAGGCGATGCAGAAGAGGGTCTTCGGCCCGCTCGGCATGAAGCACACGACGTTCGACTTCAAGAGGGCCCTGAGAGGCGACGTCGCGCAGCCGCACGGCGAAGACGTGGACGGCAACCCGGCGCGCGCGCGGATGGACCCGAACAAGTCGCTCGTCCCGGTGCGCCCCGCGGGCGGCGCCTTCTCGAGCGCGCACGACCTTTCGAAGTACGTGGAGATGGAGCTCGCGAAGGGCCTCCTGCCGAACGGCAAGCGGCTCGTCTCCGAGGAGAACCTCCTGGCCCGCCGCGCGCCGCACGTCATCGTCGGCGACGACGTCACGTACGGCATGGGCCTCTTCGTCGACAAGAGGTGGGGGATCCCGGTCGTGCACCACGGAGGCTCCCTCTTCGGCTACAAGAGCGACATGATCTGGCTGCCCGAGCACGGCGTCGGCGCCGTCCTTCTGACGAACTCGGATTCCGGGTACTCGCTCCTGGGCCCGTTCCAGCGCCGGCTCCTCGAGCTGCTCTTCGACGGAAAGCCCGAGGCCGAGGAGCTGCTCCGCGTCAACGCCGTCCAGAGAAAAGCCGCCATCGCGAAGGAGCGCGAGCGCCTCGTCGTCCCGGCCGACGCCGCCGAGGCCGCGAAGCTCGCGCCCCGCTACGCCAACGCCGCGCTCGGCGAGGTGATCGTGAAAAAGGGACCTGGCGGCGCCGTCGTCTTCGACGCCGGGGAGTGGTACAGCACCGTGGCCTCCCGCAAGAACGACGACGGGACCGTCTCCTTCATCACGATCGACCCGTCGATCTCCGGCTTCGAGTTCGTCGTCGCCGACAAGGACGGCAAGCGCGCGCTCGTCGCCCGCGACGCCCAGCACGAGTACGTGTTCAACGAGCTCGAGGTCGAGAAAGGCGCGGCGAAGCAATGAGCGTGCGGGCGGCACGCCCGTTTCAGCGACGCCTGCCCTTCGCCCGTGCGCGCGGCCGCGGCTTCGCCTTCGTCGGGCGGGCCGCGGACGCGCCTTTCGCCGCGATCTTCTTCGCAGACTGGCGTGCCGCGACGTCCGCGTATCCCTCGAGCACGAGGCCCGCGATGACCTTCCAGTCGAGCCCGCTCTCGAGGCGGATGCCGACCCAGCCGGCCGTGCCGACATAGGGCGGCACGTAGAAGTGCTCGGGGCTCGACGTGACGAGCTCTTCCTGGGCGCCCTCCGGCAGCTTGAGCCACAGCCCGGCGAAGCCGACACCGTGGTGGTCGTCCGCGAACATCGCGAACTGCCGCTCGCCGACGCGAAAGGTCGGCGCGCTCCACGCGACCTTCTCGTACGCGCCGGGCAGCGCGAGACAGATTTTTCGGACGCGGTCGAGGAGCGTCATCGGAGGGGCAGCATAGTCGATAGAATTCCCCTCATGAATCGCGGCCCGAAGGTTCAGCGCGTCACCGTCGCGTGACACGGCTTCCGAGGCCCACAGGCAAAGAGCTCCTCACGGTCGCGCTGCGCCCCCATCCGTCGCAAGGTCGGCCGAGGGTTTCACAAGGGAGACGTAACGCTGTCCCATCGTAGAGACGCAGCAGCGGGTACCGGGGTTGCAACATCGTTGCGACATGAAGTGGGCCCTCCGGCTCGCCTTCGCAATCGGCCTCGCGCTGGCGCCGCGGGCCTGGGCCGGAGACACGTTCGAGGCGATCCTGGTCGGCTCCAACGAGGTTCCCGGCCCCGGGATCTCCGAAGGCAGCTTCGATGCGGTCGTGGTCCTCGAGGGGACGAAAGTCACCCTGACCCTGACGCCGAAGGGGATCAGGGGCTGGATGTCCGCACACATCCACAAGGGAGCCGCGGGCGTCGACGGCAAGCTGGTAACGGAGTTTCCCTGGGAATCGGGCGACGGCTCGCCGCGCCGGTACGTCGGCTCGGTCTCCGAAAAGGTCGCAGTCGACATGGCCGCGAATCCCGGGAAGTACTACGTGCACGTCCATCTCCCGAACTTTCCGGCCGGGGGAGCTCGAGGGCAGCTCGCCGCGCACCCGAACACGGAGCCTACCCAGCCCCCGTTGCTCGCGCAGGTCCAGGCAATGGGGCAGCGCCCTCTCCCGCCTGGACCGGGGATTTCGCGGGCCTTCCCGGGTCCCGGCGTAGGCGGGACCGAGTCGGTGGCGTACGCGTCTCGTCCGCAATTCCGGTCTCCCTCAGCGTCGACTTACGCGTTCTTCTTTAACCGCCTCGCGGACCTCGACGAGGCCGCCGGCGACGACGAAGCAGCGGGCCTCGACCCCAACGCTGCTGAAAAGCGCCAGCGCGAAACGCGAGCCGCGGGGCTCACGGAAAGGGAAGGGACGATCCTGAAAGAGGTCGCGTTCGACTGCAACCGGGCTCTCGCGCCTTTGGAAGCGAAGCTTCAGGCATCGAGGGATGGTGGCCTCTGGCAGGAAGCAAGTCGGCTTTGGGACGAGAGAAGCCGCATCGCCGAACCGTACGTCGTTCGCCTGCGGGCACGCCTCGGCGAAGCCGCCTTCGCGAATCTCGACACCTACGTCGGAGACCACTTCGGGGCGATGCCGGACCCGCCGCAGACGCCCGTGCCCGCCTCGAGACGCGCCCAGACCATCAACTTCTTACCCGCGAGGTCCAGGGTCTACCGGGACGGTGACTTCAGGCTGGACGCCTCCGCGAGCTCGGGGCTCCGCGTCTTCTTCACCGGGTCCGGCGACTGCACGGTGTACGGCTCGACCGTCCACATCCTCTCGGCCGGCAAGTGCTGGGTGACCGCGCACCAGCCCGGCGACGCGCGATTCGAAGCGGCGCCGGACGTCGACCAGCTGATTCCGATCGCGAAAGCGGGCCAGGGGATCGCCGGCGCCCCGCCGGAATTCAAGACGTACCTCGATCCCGACTTCCCGCTCGATATGTCCGCGACGTCTGGGCTTTCCGTCGTCTTCTTCGCCTGGGGCGATTGCGCCGTCAACGGGCCTTACATCCACATCACCGGAGCGGGCAGCTGCTCGCTGACGGCGCACCAGCCCGGCGACTCGAACTACCTGGCGGCACGCATCGTCGACGGACAGTTCCCGATCGCCAAGGCCGACCAGACGATCGACTTTTCGGATCCCCCGAATCCGTACTACGGCAACGTCGACTTCCAGCTTTACGCGCGCGCCTCCTCGGGCCTGCCGGTCGTCTTCAGCGCTTCGGGCGTGTGCACGATGGCCGCTACCTCCTCGATACACGTCATCGACTCGGGAGAGTGCTCGGTGACCGTGGACCAGGCGGGCGACAGGAACTTCAACGCGGCACCCTCCGTGAAGAAAACGTTCCAGATCGTCGTCCCGCCCCCGCCGACCTAGGCTTACCGCGACTTGCGTGTTAGCCATGAGTCAGTATTTAATACATACATGAAGCGCAAGCTCGTCCAGGCCGGCAGCTCTCTCGCCGTGACGCTCCCCGCGGAGGTCGTCCACGCCTTCGGCCTCGAAAAAGGCCAGGAGGTGGACGTCACGGTTCATCCCGTCAGCGGCGCCGTCATCGTGCGTGCCGGCACCGCGCACTACGAGGACGGCGAGGTCACGCCCCGATTCCGTCGGACCGTCGCCTCTCTCCTGAAAAGGCGCGCTTCGGTCTACCGAGCCCTCGCGAAGTGATCGTCACCCTCTCGGCGGGCCAGCTCGTCGCCCTTCACGGCGAGTTGATGAAGGCCTTCGGCGGGCGCCGGGGCCTGCGGGACCGCGGAGCCCTCGAGGCAGCCGCCGCGCGACCGGGCATGACGTTCGACGGTGAGGATCTCTATCCCGACCTCGCCGCGAAGGCGGCGGCGCTCATGCACTCGCTCGTCGTGAACCACGGCTTCGTGGACGGGAACAAGCGCGTCGGCGCGGCGGCGGCCGAGCTCGTGGTGGAGGTCAACGGCTACCGCCTCCGGGCGGAGGACTCCGACCTCGAGAAGATCACGTTCTCCGTGGCCCGGGGCGAGCTGTCCGCCGAAGCGCTCGCAATCTGGTTTCGCCAGAGGCTCGAGCCTGCCGAGGAGTGACGGACTCTGTTACTGCGCGACCTTCCGTCCCGAGAGGAGCGGCAGCTTCTCCGTCAAACGGAGATGTCCACCTGGTGGACGGCGACGGTCAGCGGCATTCCCTTCTCGGTTCTGACCTCGAGGCACTCGCGGATGGCGTTCTCGATGTTCTTCAGGGCCTCCGTCTCGGTGACGCCCTGGCTGACACACCCGGGAATCGCCGGACACTCGGCGACGAAGAACCCGTCCTCATCGCGGTCGACGGTCACGACAAACTTCATACGGTAGACCCTCAGCAACTCCGAAACGGCGGGGGAGAGAGCGTTATCGACGAAAAACTTCACGCACCGACCGACAGCGGGAGCTCGCGCTCCCGAACCGCTTCGGCGGCATACCGCAGGGCCTCACGGACATCTTCCTCGACGAGATCCGGAAACGCCTTGAGAATCTCGGCGGTCGTCATCCCGTCCGCCACCATCCCTACGACCGTGGCTACCGGGATCCGCAAGCCACGGATGGTCGGAACTCCACCCATCTGGTCGGAATTGACGGTGATGCGAGCGAACGTCACGGCGGTTCTCCTTACGACGTTCATTCTAGCTCCCACCCTAGCCGCAATCAGCTCGATGCGCGCAGGTCCACCGATATCAGATCTGATATACTCGTTGCGTGGCGAAGGCGCTTCGGATTCTCCACGGCGTAATCAAGACGCCGCCGATGTCCATCGAAGCCAGGAGGGAGGTCGGCTTCCTTTTGCGGCAGCTACAGGAGGGAATCGCGCTTCCCTGCCAGCATCGCGGCCGATGCCGGAGATCGAGAGCAGATGTCACGAGCTTAGAGTCAAGGACGAGAGTCATGACTGGAGAGTCGTCTACGCGGTCGAGCGAGATGCAATCCTGATCCTCGAAGTCTTCGAAAAGGGCTCGAGGAAGACCCCGAGACAAGCAAAGGAAGTCTGTCGCAGGCGCGTCCGCGAATATCGGCGACTAATTCGGGAGGAAGAATGAGCGAGAGCAAGGAAGCCAGGAGGTCCGCCCGGCTCGAGAAAGCCGGCTGGAAGACGTCTACGGTCCAGGAGTTTCTCGGGCTCTCGGACGAAGACATGGCGGTCATCGAAGTGAAGCTGGCGCTCGCGAAGCGGCTCCGTACGCAGAGGGCGCGCGCGGGCCTGAGCCAGGTCGAGGTGGCGAAGATCGTCCGGTCCAGCCAACCGCGAGTCGCGAAGATGGAAGCGGCCGATAAGACCGTTTCGATCGATCTTCTGGTGAAGGCGCTTGTGAAGACCGGGGTCTCAGTTCAGGATATCGGCAGATCGCTCGAGAAGATCACGAACGCGAAGGTGAAACCGAGACGCGGGCAACGTCTGGCCCACGCCTGAAGGCCGGAATCGTTTGGCTACGTCGACACCGACTCAAGCTCGTTGAGCCTGGGCGGCCCTCCGGTTACGGCTCTTCCAACAGCTTTCGCAGTAAATCCGGCCGAGCGCGGAAACTCGTCTTCTGAAGATCCGCGACCACCTTAGGAAGGTCGACAAGCTTGCGGCGGCCCGCGTCAACAAGAACGCCAAGTGTGCCGCTCAAGTGAAGCCCGCGAAGCGACGCGACCGCCGGGAGCGAGGAGAAGGACATCTGGGTTCAACCGCTCGGCAAGAAGGATCGCGGAGCGCTCGCCTACGTGGAGACGAGCAAGCTCGGGCGGAGCGTTCGTGTCGTCCACCTCCGCCACCGTCAGCCAGTCAGGAGGCGTCGACATCCACCTCCGTATGGCCTCCGGGGCGCGCTTGTCGAGGAGTTCGTCTCGAACTTGCTCCGGAATCGAGATAGACGAGAACGTCTTTGGCAGAAGCTCGGACTGCCCTATCAGAATCAGGTATCCGAGCGGAGATGTATCCGAGACGGCCTTCACGAGGCCCGAAGGCGTCGAAGCACTTCAAGATCTCGGGTCAAATCTTCCTGGGTATAGTCGAGATGGACCATCGACCGCTTCAAGAAGGCTTCCGTGTCCCAGCGTGTCGACAGCCGCAGCAGTTCCTGAACCTCTGCCGCGGTGAGAGCACCGCCGCGGTAGGCCTCCACGGCAACGGCCTCGAGGGCCTTTCGAGGGACGTCGCCCCACTGCGCGCGAAGGCGCTGAACGAGGTCATCCGGGATGTCTATGGCGACTGTCACGCGTGCGATTCTCCCTGCGGCTCTTCTCGAATCCGCCGGAATGAGTTTACAGGAAGGGTGATCCGCCGGCCGGGGCCGGACGGCAGACCATGAGCAAGTCCGGTAGCCCGCCTCGACCTCGGTGGCTGCTTGTCAGCTGCCCCCCTGTCCCAGACACTCCCCGACACATCTCAGACACATCCGCTCCTCGAACCCTCCCCGGACATCGCCTGTCCCAGCGCCTTCTCAACCTTTGCATTCGGCGCTTTCCGCCACTTTTCGACTGATGCATTTGCATTTTTCCCGACACTTCCCGGACACGCCGTGTCCGGATGCCCCGCCAAACGCGGTGGACGCGGAATTGCAAGGCTCCCGACCCGCCCATGCCCTTCAACGACCGGCCCTACTTCCGTAGGCTCCTGGACTTCGACGACCTCGTGCGCCGCGGGCGCCCCGTCACGTGCGAGTCCCTCGCCGGGCGCTGGGAGACGTCCACGAAGACCGTCCAGCGCTTCGTCGACCAGATCCGCGCCGACTTCGACGCCCCCGTCGTCTTCGACCGCAGGAAGCGCTCCTTCCGCTACGAGGACCCCGGCTGGCGCTTCCCGTTCCTCGACGTCTCCGGCGCCGACCTCTTCGCCATCGGCGTCGCCATGAAGGTCTTCCAGATCTACGACGGCACGCCCGTCCTCAAGGACCTCAGGGCCACCTTCGACCGCATCGCGCGCCTCCTGCCGGAATCGGTCCGCGTCCAGCCGTCGTCTCTCGTGGAAAAGCTCTGGGTCCACCCGCAGCCCGTGCGCGCCATCGCGCGCGACGTGTGGGCCGCCACCGCCAACGCCCTGCGCGAGAAGACCCAGCTCGAGATCGACTACCGAAAGCCCACGGGCCTCTCCTCGCGCCGCCTCGTCGAGCCGCTCGTCCTCGCCCACATGAACTGGGACTGGTTCCTCGCCGCGCGCGACCCCGAGGACGGCGTCATCAAGACCTTCTACCTGTCGCGTGTCCAAGGAGCCAAGAACACGAACTTCCACTTCACCCCGCCGAAGGACTTCGACGCCGCCACGCACTTCGGCGACTCCATCGGCCTCTACGTCGGCGGCAAGCCCTTCCGCTTCAAGGTGCGCGTCGCGAAGGAGATCGCCCCCTGGATCACCGAGGTGCGCTGGCACCCCGCGCAGAAGCTCGAGACCCTGAAGAACGGCGACGTCGTCCTCGACCTCCCGGCCGGCTCCCTCATCGAAGCCAAGCGCTTCGTCCTGTCGCTGGGGAGGTTCGGGAAGGCGCTGGGGCCGAAGGAGCTGGTGGAGGAGATGAGGAACGAGGTGGAGGAACTGGACCGGATCTATCTCCAGAGGTTAACCAGGACAAATACACGCCGACAGGCTGGAACTAGCCAGACATCGGCGGAGCAACCATGTTGAGCTTTTCGGCAGAGATGAGCCGGTGGCCGCGTCAATGCAGCCTGGGGCTTCATCTCGAAAGAGCCGGCCAAACGTTGACCGGCATTTGCAGTCTTGCCTTCCCTAAAGAAAGGTCGCTTCATGAAACGCCCGTCGTTACTCGCCGCCCTCCTTCTTGCAGTCCCGTTTACGGGCTGCGCCTTTGGTAACCGCGACCTCAATCTAACGTATCCCCCGAATACGAAGGGCGCGTCCGCACAGCGCGCCTCTGCGGAGCCGCTTCCTACGGTAATGCTCATCGACTTCCTAGATCAACGTACCGAGAAGGCCGCGGTGGGAGCCATTCACAACGGGTTTGGAGCCCATACCGCGGACGCAATTACTAAGAGTAACGTTGCTGATTGGGTAGTGAACGCGGTAACGCTCGAGCTTCAGGGTGCTGGCTTCAAGGTCGTTCGAGCACACTCTGTACCGAAGTACTCAGAGAACTCCGTAATTACTGGAGAGGTCCTTACCGTCTATTGCAATATGTATTCCAAGTACGAGGGCAACGTGTCCTTCTCTATTAGTGTTAGATACCAGGGGCGAGAGCTACTCCACAAGACGTATGACGGAAAAATCACTTACAAAAGCCATAGCACTAAATTCGGCCCGCAATTTGCCGAGGCTCTAAGCCAATCGCTAGAGGGTGCCGCTAAGGCGTTTACCGCGGAGCTTAGTCGAGATCTGCCGGCGGCGACGATAAACCCAGACCTTACGTCTACCCCGAGTACCAGCTTTGTCCCTTTGGGGGGTAAGTAGAGGTTCTCTAACTGTTCGCGCCGCGCAGTCTTGTGTTGGCGGGGATGCCGCCTCCAGCCGCGGCGCGACCACCGTTCCTGAAGGCTCTGTCGCTCGGTAGGTTCGGGAAGGCGTTGGGGCCGAAGGAGTTGGTGGAGGAGATGAGGGAGGAGATCAGCCAGATGAGGAAGGACGGCGGGGCATGAAGCGGACGCCCAGGATTTATCTCGTAATGAGCAAGAGGGCGCGCCTCGCCTACGTAGGAAAGGGTGCGGACGGTCGAATCGATCATGAACACAGCGCGCCTTTCCAGCACGTCGTGCGACAGCGTGATGCGACGCAGTGGGAGTCCGCGCCGTTTTCCTCGGAGAAGGACGCTCTTATCGCTGAGGCGGCTGCGATTCGGATCCTCGGATGCGTCGGAACCAAAACGCGGCTACTCAATGTTCAGAAGTCTCATGAAAAGCGGTTCTTTCCGAGATACCCCATACCGTTTGTAGACGGCCGAGTCACGAAGGCCGCCCTTCCTCGAGAGATCGTCGTGACGCTTTGCCCCGACGTTCTCGAGGACGATCATCGCGCGGCACCCAATTCGCCGTGGAAGCCTGAGGAACTGGCCGAGCGCGCGAGAAAATTCTGGCGATTTCGGCCTTCGCGGGTGAAGGGATGGGTCACGGGAAAGGGCGCCCCCAATGTCCTCATTGCGGTGGCAAAGGCGAGCGCAAGGATTCTCGGTGCTTTCGAAATCGATAACACCGGCTGGCTCTCGGATCCGGAGAATCGGAAGGTATTCCGAGCGATCCCGGCTGAAGAACCGCAACAAGCCGAACTTCAACGGTGTGCAGGGAATGGAATACATCGGAAATCGGCGAGGCGGAGCTGTGACATACGGCGTTGAAGTAGCGTGACTTCGGTGATCGAAGCCAAGCGGGGCGGCATGAGGCCGGTTCCTTTGACCGCGCCCTCGTTCCGGCCTACGATTCGAGGTCATGAGCGAAGTGATCTTCCTCGTGGAGGACGCGCTGGAAGGCGGCTACACGGCCAAGGCCGTGGGGGCGGCGATCTTCACGCAGGCGAAAGACCTCGATGAGCTCCAGGAGCGCGTGCGCGACGCGGTTCGTTGCCATTTCGATGATGGCTCAGCTCCGAAGCTCATTCGGTTGCACTTCGTCAAAGACGTCGTCATCGCCGCATGAGGCTGCCGCGGGACTGTCTGGTCTCGATCTGGCGACGAGGCTCTTCTCCTAGCGGACGTTGACTTGGTCGAGGGGCACCGCTAATGCACCTCTCCTCCGGCCGCCTCACCCTCGCCGCCACCGACCTCGGTCGCTTCCTCGCGTGCCGGCATTCCACCGGCCTCGACATCGAGGTCGCGTTCGGCAGGCGCGCGAAGCCGCCGAAGTACCCGGACCCTTTCCTCGACCTCCTCATCCAGCGCGGTCTCGCCCACGAGAAGGACTACACGGGAAAGATCGAGAAGGGCGGCTCGCGCGTCCTCGACCTCACCGGTCCCAGGGCGCCGACGCCGTCGCCGCACCATCGAAGCCATGAAGGCGGGGAAGCCCGCCATCGCACAGGGCGCGCTCGCGGCCGACGGCTGGTTCGGCCGGCCCGACTTCCTCCAGAAGGTCGGAGAAGCCGAGCGCCCTCGGCGCGTGGTCGTACGAGGCCTCGGACACGAAGCTCTCGCGCGAGACCCGCGGCTCGACCATCCTCCAGCTCTCCTTCTACTCCGAGCTCCTCGGCGCCGTGCAAGGCATCCAGCCCGAGTTCTTCCACGTCGTCACCCGCTTCGAGCGGAGCACTACCGCGTCGCCGACTTCGCCGCCTACTACCGCCTCGTCAAGCGGCGCCTCGAGGAAGCGGCCGCAGGCGACACCACGGCCCTCCTCTCCTCCAACTACCCCGAGCCCGTCGACTACTGCGACGTCTGCCGCTGGGGCCAGCAGTGCGACGAGCGCCGGCACGCCGACGACCACCTCTCCCTCGTCGCCGGCATCACGCGCCTCAACCGGCGCGAGTTCGAGGCGAACGACGTCAAGACGCTCGAGCGCCTCGGCGACCTCGTCCTCCCCATCCCCTTCAAGCCGGCCAAGTGCTCGAAGGAGTCGCTCGAGAAGGCGCAGGGCCAGGCCCGCATCCAGCTCGCGGGGCGCCGCGCCCATGCGCCCATCCACGAGCTGCTGCCCATCGAGGACGGCCGCGGCCTCGCTCTCCTGCCCGAGCCCTCGCCCGGCGACGTCTTCCTCGACCTCGAAGGCGACCATTTCGCCGCCGAAGGCCCGCGCGAGTACCTCTTCGGCATGACCGTCCTGGCCCGAAGGGCGAGACATCCCACCTCAGCCTCTGGGCCCACACCGACGCCGAAGAGAAAGCCGTCTTCGAGACGATCCTCGACCGCATCGGCGAGCTCTGGAAAGCCAACCCAGGGCTCCACGTCTACCACTACGCGCCCTACGAGCCCACCGCGTTCAAGAGGCTCATGGGCCGGCACGCCACGCGCGCCCGCGAGCTCGACCGCATGCTGCGCGCCGAGCTGTTCGTCGACCTCCTGGCCGTCGTCAAGCAGGGCCTGAGGGCCAGCGTCGAGTCCTACTCCATCAAGAAGCTCGAGGAGTTCTACGGCTTCACGCGCAAGGCCGACCTGCGCGACGCGGGCGCCGCCCGCCGGGCCGTCGAGTTCTCTCTCCAGACGGGCGACCTCACCGTCCTCACCCCCGAGGTCAAACGCCTCGTCGCCCTCTACAACGAGGAAGACTGCGTCTCGGCCCTGCGCCTGCGCGACTGGCTCGAAACCCTGCGGCCCGACATCCCCCGGCCGCCGCGCAAGGACGGCGACGAGAGCGAGCAGCAGGAGCAGCGCAGCAAGGACGTCCAGGACGCGATGGACGCGCTCCTGAAGGGCGTGCCCGACGAGAAGACCGAGCGCACGAGCGAGCAGCACGCCCGCTGGCTCCTCGCCCACATGCTCGAGTTCCACCGCCGCGAAGACAAGGTCACGTGGTGGGAGTTCTACCGGCTGCGCGACCTCACCGACGAAGACGACCTCCTCGACGAGCGCAAGGTGATCGCGGGAATGAGATTCCTGAAGAGGGTCGGAGGGACGAAGAAGTGCCCGATCGACCGATACACGTTTCCTTCGCAGGACATCGACGCCCGCGAAGACGACACGCTGAAGACCAGCGACGAAGGAACCCTCGGGCACATCGAAGCCATCGACCGCGACAAGCGCACCGTCGACATCAAGAAAACGCAGAAGAAGGCCGACGAGCACCCTTCGTGGGCATTCGTCCATTCCTACATCTCCTCGAAGGAAATCGTCGCCTCCCTCATGAGCCTCGCCGCCGACATCGCGAAGAACGGCTTCACCCCGAAGTCCGCCGCCCGCGACCTCCTCCTCGGCAATCCCCCGCGCCTGAAGAAGGGCGCGTTCGGGCCGACGAAGGGCGAAGATCCGGTCGAATTCGCGAAGCGCACCGTCCTCTCCCTCGACCGCTCGCTCCTCGCCATCCAGGGCCCGCCCGGAGCGGGGAAGACCTACACCGGCGCGCGGATGATCGTCGCCTGCGTCGACGCGGGCCTCAAGGTCGGCATCACCGCCGTCAGCCACAAGGTCATCCGCAACCTCCTCGACGCCGTCCTCGAAGCCGCCCGCGAGATGAAGGTCTCCGTCCCGTGCGTCCAGAAGATCAAGACGGGCGCCGAGAAGTCCGACCCGCCCATCCCCGGCATCGTCGAAGTCACCGACAACGCCGGCGTCCTCGCCGCGCTCGACGACGGCTCCGCTCAGGTCGGCGCCGGCACGGCGTGGATGTGGTCGCGCGACGAGTACGCCGGCGCCGTCGACGTCCTCTTCGTGGACGAGGCCGGCCAGGCCTCCCTCGCCAACGTCCTCGCCATGGCCCAGGCCGCGAAAAGCGTCGTCCTCCTCGGCGACCCGCAGCAGCTCGAGCAGCCGCAGCGCGGCACGCACCCCGAAGGCGTCGACGCCTCGGCCCTCGAGCACCTCCTCGCCGGCAGCAAGACCATGCCGAACGACCGCGGCATCTTCCTCGACAAGACGTGGCGCCTCCCGCCCGCCATCTGCGCCTTCACGTCCGAGCTGTTCTACGAAGGCCGCCTCGAATCGCGCCCCGAGCAGGAGAAGCAGAAGCTCTCCGGCGCGCCGCCCTACGAGGGCGCGGGGCTGTGGTTCGTGCCCGTCGAGCACGACGGCAACACGAACTCCTCCGCCGAGGAAGTGAAAGCCGTCGAGGCCATCGTCGAGACGCTCCTGAAGAAGGGCAGCCGCTGGACGAACCAGAAGGGCGAGACGAAACAGGTCACGCCCGACGACATCCTCGTCGTCGCCCCCTTCAACGCGCAGGTCAACCGCCTGCAGGACGCGCTCGAACTCGAAGGGCATCCGCGTCGGCACGGTGGACAGGTTCCAGGGGCAGGAAGGCGCCATCGTCATCTACTCGATGGCCACTTCACGGCCCGAAGACGCGCCGCGAGGGATGGAATTCCTCTACGATCTCAACCGCTTGAACGTCGCGACGTCGAGGGCCCGCTGTGCGTGCATTCTCGTGGCGTCGCCGCGCCTGCTCGAGCCTGACTGCAAGACGCCGAGGCAGATGCGGCTGGCGAATGCGATGTGCAGCTTTACCGAACGGAAGCGGGCTAGGTGACAGCGATGAAGGCTGCTCACACCGGAGAGAAGGGTCGAATACCAGTCGTGGATCTATTTGCGGGCCCCGGGGGCTTGGCCGAAGGATTCTCCGCTTTCAGTGGTTCCACCGCTGGCCATCCATTTCGCGTAGCGCTTTCAATAGAAAAGAACGCGGATGCTCACGCGACGCTCGAGCTAAGGAGTTTCTTCCGGTCGTTTTCGAAGGGAGATGTCCCTGAGGCGTATTTCCAAGTTCTAAGGGGTGAGCTCGGAACGGAGCAACTCTACTCTGAGTTTCCACGGGAGGCGGCAAAGGCGAGGGCTGAGGCGTGGAAAGCGGAGCTTGGTGTGGAGAGTCGGCATGAACTCGGACGGCAGATCTCGGCAGCCGTTTCGGGGAATGAGCCGTGGGTGCTCGTCGGTGGGCCCCCCTGTCAGGCCTACTCCTTGGTCGGCAGATCCAGAAACCGCGGCACGAGGGGCTACGTCCCAGAACTCGACAAGCGACAAACACTCTACGTGGAGTACCTGCAGGTTCTGGCAGATCACGCGCCCTCGGTCTTCGTGATGGAAAATGTTAAGGGCCTCTTGTCGGCACATCTTGAAGGCAATGCTCTTTTTGAAAGGATACGGGAAGATCTTGCTGCGCCTACCAAGGCATTGCGGCGCGAACGCCGGCCGACTTCTCGGCGGTCTGTGCGATATACCCTTTACGCCTTTTCTAGCTCTGGCTTGCCGGTCGGAACTCTTTAGGCGGGCTAGCGACTTCATTGTCCGATCGGAACACTTCGGAATACCGCAAGCCCGCCACAGGGTAATCATCCTGGGCGTCCGGGATGACCTGCGAGATCCCTTTGCCAGCGGCACTCGTGCAAGTTGAATCAATACCTGTTTCGCGTGTTCTCTCTGGGCTTCCTAGGCTGCGAAGTCGCATTTCGGGTGGGACTGACACAGGAATGCGCTGGAAGGATTCGCTGAAGAGCGCGAAAACCGCTCGTTGGGTAGCGGAACTGAGGTCGAGCGGGGACCGCGATGTTGCTAAAAGAGTCCTGTCAGCGCTTGATACGTTAACGATTCCGTCGGCCGAGAATGGCGCGGAATTTTTGGCCTGGCCGGCGCCACATATTGCCTATGGCCAGATTGGTATCTCAGGATTCGCGCGTCCGAGGTATCGCGAACCACACAGCGCGTTCACACATGACGGGAGACCTATATCGCTATCTCTTCTGTGCGTGCTACGCGGAGGTTAGGGGCCATTCGCCCGGTCTCTCCGAGTTTCCCGCCAAGTCTGCTGCCCGCACACAAGAATGTGAAGCGGGCACTTGCAGGTAGTCTGTTTTCTGACCGCTTTCGGGTTCAGTCTGCTGGGCGCCCGGCGACGACCGTAACGAGCCACATAGCCAAGGATGGCCATTACTTCATCCACTTCGATCCGACGCAATGTCGAAGTCTGACCGTGCGAGAAGCAGCCCGCCTGCAAACGTTCCCGGATAACTACTACTTCAGTGGAGGCAGGACCTCCCAGTACGTTCAGGTCGGCAACGCCGTTCCGCCTCTTCTCGCCCGGTCCTTAGCCGAAATCGTCTATGGAATCCTCAGGTAAAGGCAGATGGATTCGCTAAGCCCTGAACGCCGCAGCTGGAACATGTCGCGAATCCGGAGTCGCAACTCGGGCCCGGAGGTCGCGGTGCGGTCGGCTTTACATCGGCTGGGTTTTCGGTTTCGACTTATCTCTAGAAGACTCCCTGGCCGACCGGACGTCGTGCTTACGAGGCACCGTATCGCGGTCTTCGTGCACGGCTGCTTTTGGCATCGCCATAAGGGTTGCCGCCTCGCGTATACGCCAGGCAGCAACAAGGCGTTCTGGGCAAAGAAGTTCCTCGAAAACGTGCGGCGGGATCGGGCGGTCCGCCAGCGGTTGGAGGCCTCGGGCTGGCACGTTCTCACAGTCTGGGAATGTGCCGTTCGGCGAACTTCTCCTGACTCCCTGCGAATCTACCTGGCCGGAAGGCTATTGAAACTGCGCATTCGCTGAAAGAGAGCCACATGCGATTCGTCGAGCTGCCTCCTGATGCGCCCACATTGCTTGAATCAATGCGTGCCATCGGATATTCGTTCGAGGCCGCGGTGGCCGACATCCTCGACAACAGTCTTGCCGCCGGCGCGACCGCCATCGACATCCTCTTCGACTCAATTGGTCAGCCATATGTTGCAATACTCGATGATGGCCTTGGAATGACGGCCAAGGAGCTCCGCACAGCAATGCGTCACGGCGGCCGCAACCCGCGGGGCGTCGGGGAAGGCGTCGACCTCGGAAGGTTTGGTCTGGGGATGAAGACGGCATCTCTTTCACAATGTCGTTGTCTCACGGTTGTCTCGAAGAAGGATGGCCGTACATCGGGAGCAAGATGGGACCTCGATACAGTCGCAAGCAGGGGCAGCTGGTCTCTCGAGGAACTCGATGAAAGTGACTTGGCCACTGTCCCGGAAGTCTCACGGCTGGTCACGCTAGGCCAGGGGACACTTGTCGTCTGGCAGAGGCTGGATCGCGTCGTAGCTGGAGAGGCGTCGAGCGACCGTGCGGTCCAGGGGAAGATTGATAACGCGCGAAGGCATGTGGAACTCGTGTTCCATCGGTTCTTGGAGTCTGGCCCACACACAGTCAAGCTCCGAATCAACAATTTCGAAGTAGTGGGTCGCGATCCCTTTCTGCGCTCTCGGACCGGTACACAGGTGCTTCCTGGCGAAGCGATTCCGATTGGCGATCAACGGATCGAGGTGCAGGCCTACATCCTGCCGCACGCATCGCGGCTTACGCAGGCCGACCTGGACATCGCTGGCGGCTTCGATGGTCTTCGACTCAGCCAGGGATTTTACGTCTACCGGAACCGCCGCCTGATCATCTGGGGCACGTGGTTCCGGTTAGCTCGCCAGGAGGAGATGGCCAAGCTCGCAAGAGTCATGGTCGACGTGCCTAGCACACTGGACAGCCTCTGGTCCCTTGACATCAAGAAGTCTGCCGCCTACCCCCCGGAATCCGTCCGGGATGGCCTGAAACGCATCGTTGCCCGTATCGTCGATTCGAGTAGACGCGTCTATACGTTTCGAGGTCGTACCGTCAGGGAGCCCGGGATCATTCGACTGTGGGAGCGCTCTGAGGGCCGAGACGGCGCCGTTAGTTACTCGGTCAACAGAGAGAGCCCTGTCGTAGAGGCGCTTCGGTCATCGCTGCCCGCGGACCGGCGGGATCTCTTGGAGGGGTGCCTTCAGGCTGTCGAGCGTACCTATCCCGTAGGCGCTGTATACGCGGATCTAGCTTCTGACCGCAAACTCGCTGATTCGGAGAAACCGCAGAAGATCGAGGCAGATCTTCTGGAGATTGCCAATGAACTCCTTGATGTGCTTGGGCGAGACTCTGCCGAAGCCATCACCCTGATACAGAAGCTCCACCTTGTCGAACCATTCGCGCTGCACCCGGCTGAAACAGAGCGGGTAAAGGAGATGCTCGGCTAGTGCTCTCACAACGAGGAGAAAGAATCGCTACCACGGTCGCGGTCTGTGTCGGCGGGCACGTTCCCAGCGAAGAGGAGCTGCGCGACTTGGCGCAGAAGATGCGCTCGGTCCTCGCACCCGCAACCGACCCGATCTCGGACGAGGAATTCGCCGAAATCATCCGGACGCTCCATGCACGCCTAGCGGTGACCATGGACATGGGTGCGGCGCTCCAGGAAGAGGATCATCGTCCATGGCTGAATGCGCGGCGCGCGGAGATCGAGCCGTTTACTGGAAACGCTATTCCGAACTGCTCCACCAGAGGCACTGGTCGCCATCAGTGATCGGGGTGATGGACAGGGTAACGGACGAGATTCTCGACCTCGCCGGAGATCCAAAACGGGCAACAGGATGGAAGCGACGAGGGCTGGTCATAGGCGACGTACAGTCAGGGAAAACCGCGGCGTACACAGCCCTCTGCTGCAAAGCCGCGGATGCAGGATATCGACTCGTCATTCTCCTTACTGGTACTCTCGAGAGTCTCCGGCGCCAGACCCAGCTTCGACTCGACGAGGGCTTCGTCGGGCGCGATAGTTCAGACATCCTGTCCGCAACTGCGAGGGCGAAACGAGTCGTAGGAGCTGGCGAATTTGACCAGCGGCGCTTTGCCGGAGTGTTTACATCGCGCTCGCGCGATTTCAGTCGCGTCCTTCTGACCCAGCTCGGAATTACGCTGGCATCGATCAACGAGCCCGTCCTTGTTGTCGTCAAGAAGAACAAGAAGATACTCGATAACCTCGAGGGATGGCTGCGCGGAAACAATGCGGATGCAGCTGGACAGATCCACGAGCCCCTGCTCTTGATTGACGATGAAGCGGACAATGCGTCTGTAAATACAGCGGACCCAGACAACACGCCAACAGCAATAAACGACAGTATCCGTGGGCTGATTTCACTCTTCAGCCGAGTGGCGTATGTGGGGTTTACGGCGACTCCATTCGCCAACATCTTCATCGATCCCGACACCGCCGACGAAATGCGTGGACAGGACCTCTTCCCGCGCGACTTTATCTATGCGCTGGAACCACCCACAAACTACCTCGGACCCGCGAGACTGTTTGGAGACGAGATCGTAAATGGGCTTATATGTCCGATTAAGGACGCCGACGACTACTTTCCACGCGGTCACAAGGGAACGCTCGCGGTCGCCATACTGCCTCAGAGCCTGCGGGACGCGGTCGACCAGTTTGTCCTAGCGAATGTCATAAGGGATCTTCGTGGCGAGGGCCTGACGCATCGCTCGATGCTGATCAATGTCAGCCGATTTACAGCAGTACAGGATGGAGCAGCAGAGCGTGTCGACGAGTGCCTGAAGGCGCTCCAGCAGGATGTACGGAACTACAGCCAGCTGGATGATTCCCGCGCCCTCGCGAACCCAACCCTTGTGCGGTTGAAGAAGCGGCTTGAAACGGACTTCAAGGAAGCAGGGTGTAGATGGCCCGAGGTGTCGCGGCAGCTGCCCGCGAGTGCCCTACCTATCGTCGTAAGGGCGGTTAATCAGCGCACGGGAGCGTCTGTTCTTGACTACGCGAGCCACGTTGATGCCGGCCTGCGGGTCATCGCGGTCGGCGGCAACAGCCTCTCGAGGGGTCTGACGTTGGAAGGGCTCTGTACTAGCTATTTCTTCAGGAATTCCCAGATGTACGACACCCTCCTTCAAATGGGCCGGTGGTTCGGCTATCGGGACAACTACGCCGACCTCTGCAGGCTCTGGCTGACGACGGAGGCTGAAGGCTGGTATCGACACATCACCCTTGCTTCAGAGGAACTCCGCCAAGAGGTGCGCAGGATGCAGGGCCTTGGCCTGACGCCAGCGGACTTTGGCTTAAAAGTGAGGTCACATCCGGATGCGTTGATTGTCACGGCCCGGAACAAGATGCGTGCTGCTAAGGAAGTGATTCGTCAGATTTCATTCAGCGGAGAGGCACCGGAGACGACGCGCCTGAGTCGAGATATCTCGACAATCCGGCGGAACTACCGGGCCGTCGTGCGGCTAGTCGGCGAAATAAGGGCGGCGGGCCTAAGTGCTACGCAATCGGAATGGGGTACGACATACATCTGGCGGGGCGTGCCGAAAGAAGCAGTCGGAAGGTTCCTAGCCGCCTTTCAGAGCGATCCACGGACGTTTACGTTCTTCAGTCCCGAAGATGAGGGGGCTGGCTCGGGCCTCGCGAAGTTCGTCCGCGAAACCACCGATCCGACGCTCCAGCAGTGGGACGTTGCGATGCCTTCCGGCGAAGAGGATGAGATCAGTCTTCCGACGCTCGAACCTGCAGATCGCCCGAGAAGACGGAACGTGGCTCTTCCGATACAACCACAATGCTCGTGTCGGGCAGGAATGCCCGCGTAGGCTCACGTGGAGATGAGAGGCAAGGGCTAACGCCAGAGGAGGCCGAGGCAACCGAGCGCCAGTTCCGTGCGGCGAACCCCGACAAGAAGGAAGTCCCTGACCGTGCCTATAGAACCGTACGCAAGCGGCCTCTACTGCTCCTGCACGTGATCAAGCCTCGGGTGGATGGCGTTGAACTTTCCTTAGGCGTAGAAGAGCCGGTCGTGGCACTTGGCCTAAGTTTCCCGCCGTTCGACGACGAGGATGTAGCCAAGCGCGTCGCCTATCAGGTCAACAAGGTCGAATACCGAAGTCTCTTCGAGGCCGAGGCGGACGACGAAATCGAGACCAGTGATGCCGACCCGGATTGAACCGCTTTGGCGGGAACTCCTGCAGGCCGGTGAGTGCCCGGCGCACCTCCGCGTGAGCGCGAGCCACCCGTTGGATTTGTATGCGGAGGTAGCAGAGGGTGGCCAGCTCGGACTGCTGGCTGTTGTCGAAGAAGAGCCACCAGCAGCGCCGACCTTCGGGTCAATTGCAGTTCAGATCAACCGGCGAGCGGACGCTCGTTGGGCCATTTCAATTCTCTTGCAGCGCCCCGACCTGCGATCTCTGTTTGCAACCCTCTGCGATGACATCATCGAAGCCGGGGGCGGTCTGCCCCCGAACAGATGCCGGTAGGTTCGTCCTGACTCGGCTGGAGCGATGGCGCAGGCTTACAGAGAAAGGCTCCAGCGGGCTGTTGAGCGATTCAGAGCAGAGGGGGCTGGCCGGGGAGCTGGTCTTCCTGGAAAAGGCAATCCAGCGTTTTGGCCCACGAATCGCGGTGGAAGGTTGGGTGGGGCCACTCGATGCCGCACGCGATTTCGACCTTCCGGAAGAGTTATCCGAGGTCAAGACGATATCTCCGGGCAGCTTGACCGTACAGATCAGCTCCCTGGAGCAGCTCGAAGGAGAGCCATACCTCGTCGTGTATGAACTAGCTCACGTTCAATCTCAAGGAACGGGGACGTTCTCACTCCCAGATGCAGTTACGGGGGTGAGAAAGGCAATAGAAGGCGATGACGCTGCAGCGGAGGAGTTCGAGCGCAGGCTGCGACTAGCTGGTTACGAGCCCCGCAAAGAATACGAGACGATTCACTTTCGGCTTCTCGACAGCTATGTCTTCAAAGTCGCACAGGCCTTCCCCCGCCTGGTGCGCAGTGCTGTTAGTAAAGGCGTCGTCGAGGCCAAGTATTCACTCTACCTACCTGATCTGAAGCAGTTTCGCTATGGCGGGACGGGCGAATGAGCGAAGAACTCTCCGCGTTCCGTGCCGAACTGCTCGCCGAGGTCAAAACTCTAGCGAGCGCTGACGGCAATTTCATGCACACGGCGTTCGTCGAGCGTGCGGGCGAGCTGCTTGAAGAAGCCGAAGAGATCTTCGATTTTGCGTCGTGCTATTACCGCGGTACGGGCTCGCGGCACAGAAGCTCCGGCGTCGATGGCTACGCGTTCGATGACGCGGACGAATCTCTCCGCTGTGTAATAGCGGAATTCTCGGGTGGCCCGGAACTTCCGACCCTGAACCAGACTACCGCTCGTGGGATGTTTGGACGTGCACAGACTTTCGTCGAGGATTCACTCTCCGGCCGGAACCACGCACAGCTTGAAGAGAGCACACCAGCCTACGATCTGGCCCGTGAGATTCAGCGCAGGGCAACGGGGGTATCAAAGTGCCGGTTCTTCCTCGTCACCGACTCGGTACTGAGTGAGCGGGTTCGTGATTGGCCGGAGGCAGAAGTCGCCGGAATGCGGGCCGAGTTTCACATCTGGGACGTGTCACGGTTCCATCGCCTGCGCCTCTCCAAGACCGGCCGGGATGAGCTCTACGTTGACTTCAGAGAGTCGGTTCCGGGAGGCGTTCCCGGAATCCAGGCGAGCATGGCAACAACGGAGTACGCCGCCTATCTGTGCGTCCTGCCTGGGCGCGCTCTAGCCGATATCTACGATAAGTACGGTAGTCGACTACTGGAAGGCAATGTTCGCTCGTTCCTGAGCGCGACGGGCAAGATCAATAAAGGTATCCGGGCGACGATTCTGAAGGAGCCCGGAATGTTCTTTGCCTATAACAACGGTATCGCCTGCACTGCATCAGCCCTTACGCTGAACGAAGAGTCCGGCGCGCTGAGAATCGAGGGTGCAAAGGACTTTCAGATAGTCAATGGCGGGCAGACAACAGCCTCCCTAGCCAACGCACGCCGTCGCGATGGCGCATCGCTGGATGGCACGTTTGTTCAAATGAAACTCTCCGTCATCGACAACGAAACCTCGGGCGCCATTATCCCGCGGATATCACGGTACGCCAACTCCCAGAACCGAGTGTCGGACGCTGATTTCTTCTCAAACCATGACTATCACAGGCTCTTGGAGTCGATATCCCGGCGGTTGCGTGCACCTGCGAGGGCCGGAGCGCAGATTGAAACGTTCTGGTTCTACGAACGGGCTAGGGGCAGTACGCCTCCGAGTTAGCCGCTTGACGGCGGCACAGCGGCGGCGATTCGAATTGGACCATCCTCGCACTCAGGTTATTACGAAGACGGATCTGGCGAAGGTGGAGAACGCGTGGCGACTGCTACCACATGAGGTAAGTAAGGGGGCCCAGAAGAACTCTCCTGGAAGTTCGCTGAGTTCGTGACCGAAGAGTGGGACCGCAAGTCAGATCAATTCAGCGATGAGTACTTTCGTGCAGTAGTCGCGCATTCAATTGTCTGGCGGCGTCTTGAGGCGATTGTGCCGAAGCAGCCGTGGTACGGGGGTGGATATCGCGCGAACATCGTTGCATTTGCCTTCGCCCGCCTGGCGCGTCTGATTCAGGAGGAAATGGACGGAAGCGCGCTAAACGTGCCCGCGATATGGCGTGGCCAGGCAGTCTCTCCGACCTTTGAGGCACAGCTAGTCGCCATTGCAAAAGCGGTGTTTGACGTTATCGTCGCCCCGGAGGCAGGCATACAGAACGTCACGGAGTGGTGCAAGAAAGAGCTATGTACGCAACGCGCTCTCGCGGTGCCCGTTGACGTGGTTGCGGGCTTCGAGGATGAACTGGCTGAGGGTGATGAGGAACGTGCGCGGCTTCGAGAGGGACGGGAGGGAGCGCGCATTGCGGCAGGCCTGGAGGCGACCACGGCGGTCCTTGAATACGGCGCGGAAAACTGGCGGCGGGTACGCGACTGGGCTAGGGGGAAAAGTTCGGTCAGCCCAGTAGAAGACCGGCTCCTTAGCCTTGTATGTGGTGCGGGGCGTATCCCGAACCCCCGTCAAAGCGGCGAGCTTCTGGGGATTCTGAGCCGGTTGGAGGGCGAGGGATTCAGCCGGTGATTTGGGGCAAGGATCTACACTCTCGGCGAAACGTCCCTCGCCAGCGACGCAAGTCGTTGAATGGCAGCTGGATAGAGCCTTGGTGGCCTGGCACAGGACTAGGAAACACCCCGGGGCAACACGCGGAATGATCGAGGTGGAGATGCGGCAGCCCACGTACTGGCTTGATCTCTTCACTGGAGCAACGTGGAAGGAATTCCTCGACGCCGGCGCCGCGGTCTCTGGGTTCCGCGAGAGGCGGTGGACAACCGTTCAGAAGATCAAGCCGGGAGATTTTCTACTCTGCTACCTCACCGGGCTGTCCCGGTTCATCGCTGTTCCAACACTTGAGAGGATGGAGCCATGGGAAGACGAGGGAGGTACCCGGCGGAGGTTAAGGAGCGCGCTGTCCGACTGGTGTTCGAGCAGCAGGCGGCGCACGGGTCGCAGTGGGCGACGATCAGCTCGATCGCGGGCAAGATGGGCTGCGCGCCAGAGTCCCTCAGGTCGTGGGTGAGGCAGGCTGAGCGCGACAGCGGCGCGCGGCCAGGGCTCACGACAGGAGAGCGTGAGCGGCTCAAGGAGCTCGAGCGCGAGGTCCGCGAGCTGCGCCGAGCCAACGAGATTCTGAAAAAGGCGTCGGCATATCTTGCGCAGGCGGAGCTCGACCGCCGAGCGAAGTGATGGTGGGCTTCGTCGAGGAGAACTGCCATGAATACGGGGTCGAGCCGATCTGCGCGATGCTGCCGATCGCCCCTTCGACTGACGACGAGCATCGTGCTCGACGGCGAGATCCGGACAAGCGGCCGGCACGTGCGAAGCGCGACGAGAAGCTCGCGCCCGAGATCCAGCGTGTTTTCGACGAAAACTTCAAGGTGTATGGCGCCGACAAGGTGTGGCGGCAGCTCGGCCGCGAGGGCGTCGGAGCGGCTCGATGCACCATCGAGCGACTGATGCGCTCCGTAGGCCTGCGTGGCGCGGTTCGCGGCCGCGCCTTCCAGGTCACGACGATCCCCGACAGGTCGGCTGCGTATCCGCCGGACCTCGTCGAACGGGAGTTTCAGGCAGACGGTCCGAATCAGCTCTGGGTCGCTGATCTGACGTACGTGGCGACGTGGGCCGGCTTCGTCTACGTCGCATTCGTCATCGACGTCTTCTCGCGCTGGATCGTCGGCTGGCGGGTGTCGAGGTCTCTTCGGAGCGACCTGGCGCTCGACGCCCTCGAGCAGGCGCTGACACGAGGCCGCGCACGGACGAGCTCGTCCACCACAGCGACCGCGGCGTGCAGTATCTGTCGATCCGCTACACCGAGCGCCTCGCCGAAGCCGGAATCGAGCGCTCGGTCGGGAGCGTGGGCGACTCGTACGACAACGCGCTGGCCGAGACCATCAACGGCCTCTTCAAGACGGAGGTCATCAGGCGCCGCGGCCCTTGGCGAAATATCGACGAAGTGGAATTTGCTGTTCTGGAATGGGTCGACTGGTTTAACAACCGAGTCTGCTCGAACCCCTCGGCTACGTCCCACCGGCCGAGTACGAGGCGGCTTACCTTGAAGTCGTCTCTGGAGCATTCCGGGAAGAGACGGGAATCTGGAAGGACGAGTCGTTCCCGTGCCGGCTCCATGTGAAGACGTCGATCACGCTAACCCCCGAGACGGCTGTTCCGATACAGGATCTTCGCGAGCACTTATCCATCTTCAAGAATCTCAGGAGTTCAAACGCTTGGACCGGGCACCTGCGCGGCTCGCCGACAAAGTGGTCTATTGAGGATGGCCGCACGGTCGTCCAAGCTCTGAACGCGGCACGATCGAACCCGGTCAAACGGGAGGTAGATCCGACGAAGCTCGCGCGCCGGCCGCGAGGCTTCGTCGCAAAGATCGGGGCCGTGGTTGTTCCGGGTACAGTCGAGTCGACGGTCACTGAACAGGAGACCGTCGAGGCCGAAACGACGCCGCACACGGAAATACAGTCGCTGCTCCTGAGGCTTGGCAGCGATATGGCCCTCGATGTCTGGGTCGCCCGCAACGACCGCAGCAGAGTCTCCAACGGAGCGAAGCTCGGAGCGATGCCGAGAATTAAGACGGAGCTGCCCGTTCAGTTCGACGAAGCCACCAACAGGACGATCGAGCTAATCGACGTTCTTTGGCTCAAGGGAAACGCGATCGTCGCGGCTTTTGAGGTGGAAAGCACGACGTCCATCTACTCAGGGCTCTTGCGGATGGCGGACCTCCTCGCAATGCAGCCCAACCTCAACATTCCTTTGTTCTTGGTCGCGCCTGCGGAGAGACGCAACAAGGTGATCGCGGAGGTCAACCGGCCGACCTTCCACCGACTCTCGCCGCCCCTCGTTCAGGTGTGCCGCTATATATCATTCGAGAGCCTCCGAGCGAAGATCCTTGAGGCAGGCTCGCTCGTCAGGTACCTGAAGGCGGAATTTCTCGAGGAGCTTTCTGAAACGTGCGCTCTCGACGAAGCGTAGTTCTACGCGACGAGGGCCCAAGACCCTGGCATAAGATAGGCGGCGCCCTGAGGCAGAAGCACCAGAAGACGAAGAAAGAGGGGCCTCGTGGCTAACTTCTTCGAGGACGAGAAGAAGTATCCGGACAACAAACCTCGGGAGAACTTCATCTTTCTCGGATACCCGTTCGAACCGCCGCTCCCCTTGGACGATTATCGGAAGGCGGTCAAGGAGCTTCAGGCAGAACTGCCGCTTCGGTTCTGGTACTTTCTCGACGAGATCACGACCGCCGAGATGATGCGAAAGATCTGGCGCGCAATCCTCCGCTCCGATCTTGCGGTATTCGATATCTCGCGCGGGAACCCGAATGTCGCACTCGAGCTCGGTCTCGCCTTAGGAGTGAATAAGACGTGCATGACGATCCTGAAGACCGGAGAAGCTAATCCGCTCGGGAGGGCCGACCTCGGCTATGCGGAACGGGCGGAATACCAGTCGGTAACGACCCTGAAGGACACCCTACGACGACTCGCGGTAGCGAAGTCCTCGGGCCTCCGGAAGATCCGCGATATCTCCTACCGATTGCACGACCCGGCTCAAGGTACTCGCGAGGATCTGGAGAAGCAGATTGCGCAGGTGCTCCACACTGTGTTTGTCTCGAAGAAAGTGACGAAGGCACACGCGGAGAAGACCCTTGGCCAGCGGAGAGCCGCTGACTCGGTCTTGGACACACTCCGAGAGAACGGCGTCCTCCAGATCGAGGGGCAAAAGGGCGGCGCAAAGTGGGTCTTCACCGACGCGTGGGTTCACGGCGATCACGAAGTCGCCGGAGAATAGAATCGACCTGCTCCCCGAGGATGGGCCACTCAGGATGTGAGAGCTCGCCCCCCCGGTGAGCCGCCGCTGCTTCGGCGCGGGGGTCAGCGAAAGAATCATGCCTGTTGTCGCCGGATCGGGAATGAAAACAGGTAGTCATCGTTGCCTTCACGCCAAAGCCCGATGGCGATGTCTCCCAAGGGCGCCCATCGGGCGATTACTCCAGTATCAGCGTCCTGTCCCGCAAAGAAGCCCTCGCGAGTCCGTGTTCCGTTGATCAGGAACCCGTCGTGGCTGCGTTTGCCCGTCGAGAGGTTTATCCCATACCACTCAGGATCGTCAGGAACATAGAGAACCGTTGTGTCAGCGTCGACCGTCCTGATCTCGATGGTCACATGACTGTCTGAATCGCACGATATGAAGTGAGCCGTCGTGGTGTAGCCTCGCGATTCGGCATGAAGGCGTTGGTGTCGCTTGCCTCTATTGGGTGCCGGCGAAGTCTTCACTTGGCGCTCCGCGATGCGGCGCGCTCGCGATGAAGGACGTGTCCTCCTGAGGGCGGGCACCAGTGTTTCATGCAGGGCCCCTCTTATATCTAACGATACCGAGTTCACCGGGGAGCGCAAGTAGAGTGAACTGCGGGGGTGCACTCCGCAAGGCCGAGGCGGAGGTTGGGGCCAGAAGGCATAGGCCGCCGCGCGTCTGAACAAGTCACAGCCGGCCGTGACGATGACGGTGAAGGCTCTGGAGCGGGAGATGGGTGTGCCCCTCTTTGCGCGGGAGGGCCGCGGAAAGAGGCTGACGGCGGCGGGAGCGAGGCTGGCCGCGAAGGCCGCGGGCATCCTGGAGGGCGCGCGGCGATTGAAGGAGGATGTCGCCGGAGAGCCGGAGGTGCCCCGGGGGCCCGTGCGGGTGGGGGCCGGGGAGGCCGCCATCGTCTACTTCCTGCTTCCGCTTCTTCGAAGGATTCGCGAGGCGTACCCGTCCCTGGCTCTCGAGGTGCGAAACCAGCGCGACATGGAGTCGTTCGATCAGTTGCTCGCGGGCGAGCTGGACCTGGCGGTTCGGTCCCGGGAGGCGCTGCCGCACGGTTTGAGGTTCGAGCCGCTGTTCGCGTCGGATCGAATGCTGATCGTGCCGCGTGGTCACGAGCTGGCGGGGAAGAAGCGCCCGACGCTCAGAGACCTCGCTCGCCATGCGTTCGTGATCCCCCCGGCGGGTTCGACGTCGCGCCGCCTGATCGAGGCCGCGTTCCTGCGGGCCGGCCTGAGGCTGGAGATCGCGATGGAGGCGGGAGGCTGGGAGATCGTGAAGCGCCTGGTGCGGGCAGGGGTGGGCGTGGCGGTGGTTCCTCGATTCTGTTGGAGGCTCCTGATCTCAGGAGCGGTGGCGATTCCGGCGGGGCATCTCTTCCCTCCGGATGTCCATGGGCTGGTGACGCGGGAGGGCACCGGCGCCTCATCCGCAACGGCCGCCGTGACGCGGGTGCTGGAGGAGGCGGGGAGGAGGGTGGGGTAGGGGGGCTTTACATGACTTGCGAGTATACGCAGAATGCGTATACTTTCAGGCGTGAAAGGCGTGTTCGTCGAGCTGCCCGCCTTCGAACGACATCGGACGAATTACCTCGATGACGAGGCGTTCCGGAGCCTCCAGAGCCTTCTCATGAAGGATCCGTCGGCGGGCGACCCGATCCCGGGGACCGGAGGCCTGCGAAAACTTCGCTTCGCCGATGTGCGGCGGGGAAAAGGAAGCGAGGCGGGCTCAGGGTGATCTATTACTGGTGGCAGGCCGGGCTGCAGTTCTGGCTCTTCACCATCTACGCCAAGGACGAGATGTCGGACTTGACCGCGGCCCAGCGCGAAGCGCTGAAGAGAATGATCAAGGCGGAACTGGAAGCAAGGAGAACGTCATGAAGATCGAAGGCGGAGGCAGGCGGGCGCGTTCGGGCAAGCGCGACCTGTTCGTCGAGCTGAGCGAGGGAGTCGCCGCTCTCACCGAAGCGCGTGAGGGGAAGCGGACGCTGCGATCTCACACGGTCGAGTACAAGCCGGCGCCAAAGGTGACACCACAGGAGTTGATTCGCGTTCGCGAGCACCTGAACCTGTCGCGCGCCCTCTTTGCCGTCTATCTGCGGACCAACGTGCGAACTCTGGAGAACTGGGAGCAGGGCCGCGCCAAGCCGAATGCGCAGGCGGCTCTTCTGATCAACCTGGTCAAGAAGTACCCGGACACGGTCGAGCGGCTCGCAGCGATCTGATCAGGAGCCTTAGCCGGTAAGCTTGACCCTGGGCAATGAGCTACGACCTTTTCTTCCGGTTTCGTCCC
This sequence comes from Thermoanaerobaculia bacterium, assembly GCA_963719225.1. Lineage (GTDB taxonomy): Bacteria > Acidobacteriota > Thermoanaerobaculia > UBA5066 > UBA5066 > Fen-183. The sequence continues at coordinate 546,096 of CAVRAY010000002.1, forward strand.
GGCGCACTTCACGCCTCCGCCAGCGAGATCCTGGACTTCTTCAAATCGCGTCCCGGATATGAGTGCTCCGAGACGCAGGCCTGGTACTCGAACGAAACGACGGGCGTCTATTTCTCGTTCGAGATTGAGGAACGGGGAACTGCGGAAGAGGCGGGCGAGCAGTTCGACGAGGAAGCACCTCCGCCAGATCCTGACGCGGCGCCCGTTTCCTTCAACATCAACTACTACCGCCCGCACTTCTTCGGGCTGGAGGCCGAGCCGGAGCTGACGCTGTTCGTGAAGCTCTTCGACCTGCTCGTGTCCGACCCGCAGGTCAGCGGGATGGGCGATGGGGAGTACACGCCAGAAGGATTCTTGGCGGGCTGGAACGCAGGAAACGTCGTCGGATATCGCGCCGCTGCTGCGTCAATCGAGGACGAAAAACCTCACCTTCTGCCCACCGCGGTACTGGAGCGGATCTGGCGTTGGAACTACACCCGCCCCAATCGCGCGGAGGCGCTCGGCGAGGAGACATACGTGCCCCGGATCTTCCACTTCCAGAAAGACGGCCAGCTGCAGTCGGGCATCGTATGGGGCGATGCGATGCCTATCCTGATTCCGCGGGTCGACCTGATCCTTGCCCCTCGCGAAAAACTAGCCCCTCGCAGGTTCTTCAAGGCGCAAGAGGACAAGGTGCTGTGCACATGGGGCGAGATCGAGCCGCTCCTCACGACGTTTCCTCAGGTGAACGACTATCTGCCGGCTTGGCGTCTTTCCTATCGGGAGATTCCGCGGGCCATCGAGGCGTTCTTCCGCTCGCATGAGCCGCTCCTTGATACGTCGGCAGGCATGAAGATCGTCGCGATGGACCTCGTGCTGAACGCGGAGATCTATGAAGAGGCGCGAAAGCCTCGCACCTAGCGGCGTACCCGTCCCTGGCTCTCGAGGTGCGAAACCAGCGCGACATGGAGTCGTTCGATCAGTTGCTCGCGGGCGAGCTGGACCTGGCGGTTCGGTCCCGGGAGGCGCTGCCGCACGGTTTGAGGTTCGAGCCGCTGTTCGCGTCGGATCGAATGCTGATCGTGCCGCGTGGTCACCTTAGAAACCCCTCGCTCGCCATGCGTTCGTGATCCCCCCGGCGGGTTCGACGTCGCGCCGCCTGATCGAGGCCGCGTTCCTGCGGGCCGGCCTGAGGCTGGAGATCGCGATGGAGGCGGGAGGCTGGGAGATCGTGAAGCGCCTGGTGCGGGCGGGGGTGGGCGTGGCGGTGGTTCCTCGATTCTGTCTGGAGGCTGCTGATCTCAGGAAGCTGGTGGCGATTCCGGCGGGGCATCTCTTCCCTCCGGATGCTTATGGGCTGGTGACGCGGGCGGGCACCGGCGCCTCATCCGCAACGGCCGCCGTGACGCGGTTGCTAGAGGAGGCGGGGAGGAGGGTGGGGTAGGGGGGGCGGGGCTATCTGGCCACGGCCCGGGCGATCTCTCGAGGCCGTTTCCCGGTGGCGAGAAGCGACCGAACGATGAGATCGAGGCTGACCTGCGCGTCAGCGGCCTCCATCTTCGCGACTCGGGACTGGCTCGAGCCCAGCTTCGAGGCGAGCGCCGTCTGGGACAGCCCCTTCTTCAAGCGCGCCTTCTTGAGTTCGCGAGCGAGGCTGAGCTTGATCTCGATGTAGGCCGATTCCTCGGGGGTCAGGCCGAGGAAGGTCTCGGCGGATCCGAATGTCCAGCCCTTCTTCGTGAGGCGAGCCTTCTTCGTCTTGTCCATCTGATTACTCCCTGTCCCATGCCGCGAGGCGCTGCGCGCAGGCGGCGATCACGGCTTTCGGCGTGCGTTGAGTGCCCTTCTTCTCGACTCCCAGTACCACGATCGCGTCATGCCGAACTGCATAGAAGATCCGCCAGTCGACGTTCCCGTCGGGCACTCGGAGCTCGTGGCAACCCTTCCCGATCCCCGGCATCGGTCGAGAATCCGGCAGCGAAAGCACGTCCCCCTGCTGAAGGCCCCTCAAGAGGTATCCGGCACGAACCCGCCCCTCCTTCGAAAAGGGCGGAGACTTGATTCCACCGTGCATCCACGCGAGGGGTTTCTCGGGGAGCTTCATTTCACCCGGAACGAGATTAGGGTGATTAGTGGTCTATGTCAAGACTGACATATGTCCCCGGAGGTGCTGCCGCACGGTTTGAGGTTCGAGCCGCTGTTCGCGTCGGATCGAATGCTGATCGTGCCGCGTGGTCACGAGCTGGCGGGGAAGAAGCGCCCGACCCTCAGAGACCTCGCTCGCCATGGGTTCGTGATCCCCCCGGCGGGTTCGACGTCGCGCCGCCTGATCGAGGCCGCGTTCCTGCGGGCCGGCCTGAGGCTGGAGATCGCGATGGAGGCGGGAGGCTGGAGATCGTGAAGCGCCTGGTGCGGGCAGGGGTGGGCGTGGCGGTGGTTCCTCGGCCGCCGTGAGGAGGGTGCTGGAGGAGGCGGGGAGGAGGGTGGGGTAGGGGTGGCTGTTAGGCGTAGGCGAGGCGGCCGCGGGCCTCGGGAATGGGTCGCCCGAGCGACTTTGCGGTCTCGATCCACTCGCGAATGACTACCTCGGCGGCCGCGAGAGCCTCGGCGTAGGACGCACCATCGGCCATGCAGCCCGGCAGCTCGGGAACCTCGGCGACGAACGCCTCGTCCTCTTTGCTCCAGTAGATGATGACTTCGTACTTGGGGCTCATAGCGCACCTGAAAGTTTATACCGGACGAGAATCGATCGCACCTGCTTGACCTGATAAGGCTTAGCTTTCGAACCCTTGGGCTGAATGTTGAGGATCTCGACGACCCCGTCCTTCGTGAAGATGTGATGGCTGCCTCGGGTGCGACTCTCGAACCCGAGTTCCTCGAGGAGAGCGCAGAGATCTGAGAAGCGGATGTTTGCGTCCGAGGCTCCGGTCAGGATCTGCTCCAGAAGCCGGCTGTGCCGAGTCACGGGAGAACGCTAGCACGCCGAGCGACTCGCGAGCCGGCGCCGGAGGGGCTGGACTTGCCCCGATTTCGGGCGATAGGATTTGCCTCGCCAACCGGGGGTACATCGATGACGCGGTCGCTCATATCGGCCTTGGCTTCGCTTCTCCTCGCAGTGGATGTCCGGGCGGCCGACCCCCGCTGGACGGTCGAATTCAAGGAAGGCGCGCGCACCTTCCTCACGGCGACGGGCCTCGAGGTCGGACAGAAGACAACTCCGGGCGCGACGATCGCGGGATACCTCGTCGTCAAGCTGCCAGCCGACGTCGACCCCGCCACCACGAACCGCGGCGTGTTTCTCGGCCGCGTGCGTGTGCCCGAGCGGCGTGTCACTTGGCTGAAAGGGGACGAGTTTGCGGCCGGTGCGCTGCTGCCCGCGCAGCACCTCATCGCCGTCACTCCCAACGCCGGCTTCGAGCCCGGGTTGTGGGCGGTGAAGGTCCGCGACACCGTCAAGGACCGCAACGGGCGCCCGGTCAATCCCACGAACGCCACGTGGACGGTCGAGATCGGGGAACCGCGTGTACGGCCGGACGAAAGCGGCCCGGCTCGTAACACGCTGAAGCTGAAGTTCACGACCGAGGTCGATCCGGCGACGTACGCGGACGGGATCGTCGTGGAGAAGCAGGTCGCGGGAGGCTGGGAGGAGGAGCCGCGGGGCAGCGCGACGATCGCGCCGCGGGAGCACGGCGGGTCGGTCAACGAGATCGGTCTCCGGCCCCTCGGCGGGTGGGAACGTGGGGCGACGTACCGCGTGCGCGTCACGGAGGCAATCCGCGACCTTCGTGGGCTCCCCCTGACGAACGCCGAAGACTTCAGCTTTGTTGTGCCGAAGTCCGGGCCGTTCGACACGCGTCACGAGCCGCGGCGGCCGGTGGCGCAGGCGAGTGCACAGGCGGCCTCTGCAGGGCCGGCGTTCCCGGGCGGGCAGGCGCTGGGCTGGCACGGGCACTGGACCGACCCCGTCACCGGGCTCATCTACATGCGCCACCGCTGGTACGACCCGCGGACGGGGACGTTCCTGTCGCCGGATCCGCTCGAAGACATCGACTCGCCGAACCAGTACCTGTTCGGCGCGGGCAGGCCGCACGAGGTGGTGGATCCGCTGGGGCTGTGTCTAGGTCTGGACAAGGAAGGGCGCCCCTGCGGTTACTACGCTGACAGGATCGACGACTACCTAGTCGAGACGGCGAAGCTGCGAAGAGACCGAACCGGGGTTCCACTGGCCCTCGATCGTCTGCTGCTCAGTCCGGTCACGGGGATTCTGCGACTCGGCGAGGCGCAGGGTCGACTCGGCTATCGATACGCCGAGGCTTTGACCAATCCCAGGGTCGCCCTGCCGCCAGGCGCGACCGTCACGAGCGAGACGAACGAGGTCGGAGCCGACCTGCTTCAGGCTGCCGGCGACGCAGCGCTGCTGGCGCCGCTGACGAGGGGCCTGGTTGGCATGCGCACCGCTGCCTCGCCTGCCGCTTTAGTCCCCATTGCGGAGTCGATGCGTCCGTCTCTGCCGGTGCTGAACCCGCATTTCACCCCCGACCCAAAGGCGGTGTTGCAGAACCTGGCCACCTTCCAGAACGCACGGCTTGCTGCGAATCCGGCGCTCGCAGAAACGGTCCTGACACGCCCGGAGTACGCTGCCGCCACGAAGAACATCGGCATCGCGCGGATGGAGTGGGGGAACGCGGTTGAACGGCTAATGGCGGGAGAGGTTCGTGAGCAGCCCTCACTCAGATCTATGTTCGAACACCAGGGCGGACCAAACAGGCCAGATTTCATAGGAAGAGGCGCCTTCGATGGGCTGAAATTCGAGGTGACGACACCCGGACAAGTACGGGCGCACTTGGCTCGGCCCCGATACGGACTAGGATTGAATGTAGTCACCTACCAGAGGCCCGCGGGCTTTACTCTATTCCCGCCACAATGAGGGTATTCGAAGGGCGCGAATTTCGTTCCTTTTACGACGATGGGGACTCGCTCTTCGAGGACATCGAGTTCCGGCGATGCTCCTTCATCAGTTCGGCGATCTCGATCACGAGAAACCCCGGTCGAAGGTCGACGGCTCGACGTTGTCGTGTCATTTCGTGTGAACAGCGAGGGTGCGCGATCGATACAGCCGTCCTTGAGGATGTGCTCGTGGACGGATTTCTCACGCATGGCCTCTTGCAGACTTGGGGGGCCGTCTTCAAGCACGTCACGCTTCGGGGCCGGATGGGGCGAATCATGACGAGTGACCGCATCGCTACGGGCACCGCTACGGCTGCCGAGCAGAGCGCCTTCGATGAAGCGAACGCTGCCTACTACGCCGCTGTCGATTGGGCCCTGGACCTGCGCGAGGCGGAGTTCACAGACGAACCGGACTTCAGGGGCATCCCCGCGAGGCTTGTCATCCGAGACCCTGATTCACAGGTTGTGGTGACGCGAGAGAGGGCGATGCAGGGGACGTGGAGGCAGGTCGACCTCTCGGGCACCTCCTGGGAGGCGTACATCCAGGGAATGCTGAGGGACGGCTATCCCGACGTCATCCTCGTCGCACCTAAGCGGAGTCGGAAGTTCCGGGACCTGCTCAATGGGCTCATGAGACTGAAAGACGCCGGCGTTACGGAACCGTATTGATGGCATCGAGGATCATCGCGCACCGTGTGGAACTGCCGGGAGAAGGAATCCACGAAGTCTCCCTCGAGGCCTCGGACCACGGCCTTGTCATCGACGTCAACGCATCCACGGCCTACCACTACATCACGAACCGGGACTTCTCCGAGATCTTCGACGCACTGCACCTATACGATCGCGGCACCGCTGATGAGCTTCAGGGCGGAGAGTCAGCGTTCGTCGTGTGGTCGCCCGAACTCCAACGAGCCGGCGTCTTCTATCGGGGCAGGTTTCAGGCCGCTGTGGACTTTGAACGACACGAGGCGCGCTGCCGCAGCGGGTTTCCGACGTTGCCAAACACTCCGTGGCTTCGATCGGGCCACGGGTGGGACGATGAGCTCGTAAAGGGGCTGGAACCCTGAATTTACAGACCCCCAGCAGGCCTGCGTGGCTCAGTCTAGATCCGCTCTTCACGAAATGAACGGTCTGACGGATCTCGGCGCCTCCATCGCGATGAATGGCACGCCGGCCGTGCAGCAGGTCAGATTTCCCGGAAGGTTTCGTTGGACCAGGCGGCTGAACGTAAACCGCTTGTTTGACGACGTGGACCTTGGTGATGTGCATGGCCGCCCACGGCTCTGGGGCCATGTCTCATTTGAAGGCTGTGCCTTTCGGGGCGTGACGCTGGACGGGGCGCGGCTCGAACGAGCGTCGTTCACGGGATGCCGATTTGAGCGTGTCAGATTCGGGCATCGCCTGATGGGGCTTATCAAAGGCTGTACGTTTGAGCACTCGACGTTCTCGGAGGTGGCGTTCGGTGGGGCCCAGATCATTGATTCCGGCTTTGCGTCATGCGAATTTGACCGAGTGGATGCGAGAGACCTCATGTTTCGGCAGACTCATATTCAGGGGCTCACGCTATCTGGCAACGTTTCGTCCTGCAACTTAGTCGACTGCACTGTGTCGGAGCTCGACGCCGGCAGAGCCTACGTTGAAGACCTCGGAATCGTCGGGGGCAGCCTGAGGGACGTGACTTGGCCGCACCACGACTCGAACTTCGCGGTAGCCCCGTCCTCATTGATCGAGGTAATGGCAGAGGTGGAGCCGAAGCTCCGATTGGAGTCCCGGGCCCGCTACGAGGAAATGGCGCGTCTGTATTCCGCGTCATCGAGTCCGGTCGTGATGATTGCGAAGTCGGGCGTTAGGGAAATGACTGACGTGGAGTCGGACGCGGTCATAGGGGCTCTTCGGCGTTTCGGAGTCTCAAAGTCACCCGAGCCCAAGTGACGAAGCCAAACGTTCTCACGCAGCACGTTTTCGCGTGCCTTATGCCGACGCCTGGACTCGTTGCGCTGCGCTCCGATTTCCGTTCTTGTCCGACGTGAAGACGATCCGCGTCTGAACAAGTCACAGCCGGCCGTGACGATGACGGTGAAGGCTCTGGAGCGGGAGATGGGTGTGCCCCTCTTTGCGCGGGGGCCGCGGAAAGAGGCTGACGGCGGCGGGAGCGAGGCTGGCCGCGAGGGCCGCGGGCATCCTGGAGGGCGCGCGGCGATTGAAGGAGGATGTCGCCGGAGAGCCGGAGGTGCCCCGGGGGCCCGTGCGGGTGGGGGCCGGGGAGGGGGACTCGGATTCGCGAGGCGTACCCGTCCCTGGCTCTCGAGGTGCGAAACCAGCGCGACATGGAGTCGTTCGATCAGTTGCTCGCGGGCGAGCTGGACCTGGCGGTTCGGTCCCGGGAGGCGCTGCCGCACGGTTTGAGGTTCGAGCCGCTGTTCGCGTCGGATCGAATGCTGATCGTGCCGCGTGGTCACGAGCTGGCGGGGAAGAAGCGCCCGACGCTCAGAGACCTCGCTCGCCATGCGTTCGTGATCCCCCCGGCGGGTTCGACGTCGCGCCGCCTGATCGAGGCCGCGTTCCTGCGGGCCGGCCTGAGGCTGGAGATCGCGATGGAAGCGGGAGGCTGGGAGATCGTGCAGCGCCTGGTGCGGGCAGGGGTGGGCGTGGCGGTGGTTCCTCGATTCTGTCTGGAGGCTGCTGATCTCAGGAAACTGGTGGCGATTCCGGCGGGGCATCTCTTGCCTCCGGATGTCCATGGGCTGGTGACGCGGGAGGGCACCGGCGCCTCATCCGCAACGGCCGCGGTGAGGAGGGTGCTGGAGGAGGCGGGGAGGAGGGTGGGGTAGGGGGGAAGCTAAGCGACTTGATAGATGGCGGGCTTGAAGGACGGGGGCGGTATGGTCTTACCCGCCTCCACCCTTGGACAAGAGTTCCTTGACGGCTGCCTCGAGGCCCGGCAACTCTTCGTTAACCGCCTGCCAGACGATGTCGAGATCGGCGACGAAGTACTGGTGCGCGAGGACGTCGCGCATTCGGGCAAACCCACGCCAGTCGACAGCGGGATGGCGCTCCGTGAGTGCCTCCGGGAGCTTCTTGATGGCTTCCCCGATGACCCCGAGGTTGTGGAGGACGGCGTCGCGCGTGCGCACGTCGGAATCGAGCGTCTGCCGCGACGCGCCCGCGAGGTAGGTCCGCACGCGGGTTGCGGCCTCGAGGATGTCCTCCAGGTAGAGCCTAAAGTCCCGGGACATCCTGGGCTTCTGCGAGGACCCTCTCGCGAACGAGGGGCCTGATCGTCTCGCGGATCACGAGGTCCACCTTGTGTCCGAGCAGTTTCTCGAGGAAGTCTGCGAGGCCCATGTAGTTCCGGAACGTCTTCCTGTCGAAGTCGACGAGGAAGTCGAGATCGCTCTCGGGCCGCGCCTCACCTCGAACGGTCGAACCGAACAATGAAAGCCGCCGGACGCCAAAGGCCTTTAGCGCACCGACCTCACCCGCAAGGGCAGTAAGGACGTCCTCGGCGCGGAGCGCTTGGTGGTGGGGCCGATGGGCTATGGTACGCATGGCTGGCCGATTATCGCTCTCCGGCCGAGGGTCTGGACTTGCCCTGATTTCAAGCGATAGGATTTGCCCCGCCACCGGGGGTACATCGATGAAGCGGTCGCTCATATCGGCCTTGGCTTCGCTTCTCCTCACGGTAGACGTCCGGGCGGCCGAGCCTCGCTGGACGGTCGAATTCAAGGAAGGCGCGCACACATTCCTGACGGCGACGGGCCTCGAGGTCGGGCAGAAGACAAGTCCCGGGGCGATCGCGGGTTACCTCGTCATCAGGCTTCCCGCCGACGTCGACCCCGCCACGACAAATCGCGGGATCTTTCTCGGTCGCGTGCGTGTGCCCGAGCGCCGGGTCACGTGGCTGAAGGAGGACGCAGTAAAGGTGCGCGACACGGTCAAGGACCGCAGCGGGCGCCCGATCAACCCCACGAACGCTACGTGGACGGTCGAGATCGGGGAGCCTCGCGCGCGTCCGAACGACTCCGGTCCGGCGCGCAACACCCTCAAATTGAAGTTCACGACCGAGGTCGACCCGGCGACGTACGCGGACGGGATCGTCGTGGAGAAACAGGTCGCGAGCGGGTGGGAAGAGGAGCCGCGGGGCAGCGCGACGATCGCACCGAGCGCGCACGGCGGCTCGGTTAACGATATCGGACTCCGGCCGCTGGGCGGATGGGAGCGCGGCTCGACGTACCGCGTGCGCGTCACGGAGGCGATCCGCGACGTGCGCGGACAGCCGCTGACGAACGCCGAGGACTTCAGCTTCACCGTGCCGAAGTCCGGGCCGTTCGACACGCGCCACGAGCCGAAGCGGCCCGTGGCGCAGGCGAGCGCACAGGCGGCATCAGCAGGGCCGGCGTTCCCGGGCGGGCAGGCGCTCGGGTGGCACGGGCACTGGACGGACCCCGTCACCGGCCTGATCTACATGCGCCACCGCTGGTACGACCCGCGGACGGGGACGTTCCTCTCGCCGGACCCGCTGGAGGACATCGACTGGCCGAACCAGTACCTGTTCGGAGCGGGTAGGCCGCACGAAGTGGTGGATCCGCTGGGGCTGGCGGTGACGGTGAAGTGGGAGAAAGGCGTTCTCTGCAGGGGCTGTCTGACGTTTGGCGCCGACCTCGGGTTGACGATGGGAGGAACCGGAGTTCCAGTTCGCAAAGGACGTGGCCGGTGTCTATCTGCCCCGTCTCTTCGCCAGGCCGCGGCCTCGGGTTGCCACAGCCGGTGTCAGAGGTTCGGCCCCGATTGGTCCGGTGGGTCCGGTTCAGGCACTCGAGCCGGGGCAATGGGTGAGAGCCAGCGAGTCCATGAGTGCACGCGCTGCGGCCTACCAAACGCAGATCTCTGGCCGGGCCGCCGGTGAGGTCTACCTGGTGGACGGAGTGAATTTCGATGCATTTCGCGGCGGAACGCTCCTCGACGCGAAGGGCCCGGGCTATGCGACCTTTACGAAAGACGGACGCTTTCGGGAGTTCTTTCAGGGTGCCGAGGATCTGCTTAGCCAGGCGGCTCGACAGGTGCGGGCCGCTGGCAAGACATCCATCGAATGGCATGTCGCCGAAAGGGAGGCCGCCGACGCCATCACGACGTTGTTGCGTGAGGCGGGCTATTCTTCTCGGATCAATGTTGTCTTCACACCTCCAGTGCCGTGATGGCGGATAGCTTCGTTGTCGGCGCCTACTGGGGGAGCCGGTCGGAGATGCCGGAGGGCTGCGCACAAAGGCTGAATCAACTGCTCGCCGGGCTGAAGTCCCTGGACCCGGTGTTTGCTGGATGGTTCGCAAAAGGGCCTTCTGCGGGAATAGACCGAACAAAGAATCTCTCGCCCGCGGACATCAATGATCTCGCTATGCGTGGAGTGAATCGGCGCGACCTCGGCGCCTCGCCCATCCCTGCGCTTGGCGTGCGAATCGGAGTTTGGAACGGCGGCCGCGAGGGAACGACCGCGGTGGGCATCAGCACGCGCTGTGGCTCCTTCGATGAGTCCGGCGGCGTGCCGGCCTTGAACTCACTTCTCATCAGCCTGCCGAATCAAGGCCCGGACGCCGATCGCATTCTCAACATCGAGGCACTTGAAGAAATGCTCGAAGTGGTCGTTCGCGCCTACGACCCGGACTGGGCGGTCGTGGCATCACGAGAACACATGAAGCTGTGGCCTTCTGGTCCTGAGGGCGGGCCCCACGCGGGCTGGATCACATATCTGTCCAGACGAAATAGAGAAGCGACGTTGGCGGCCAACGGTTTGGCCCTGAAACGCCTTGAGTTCGCTGCTTTCGGGACAGCCTGGGTCACGACGGAGGAGAGGTTTTCTCTTAGCAACCCCACTCACATCGCACAGGGGCGCGTGTTGGAACAAGCCATCAGCCGAAGACCGTAGACGAATGTAGTGTCACCCGACCAGTCTCACTGCGGGTGTGTGCAGCGCTCTGGAGCGGGAGATGGGTGTGTCCCTCTTCGCGCGGGAGGGTCGCGGAAAGAGGCTGACGGCGGCGGGAGCGAGGCTGGCCGCGAAGGCCGCGGGCATCCCGGAGGGCGCGCGGCGATTGAAGGAGGATGTCGCCGGAGAGCCGGAGGTGCCCCGGGGGCCGGTGCGGGTGGGGGCCGGCGAGGCCGCCATCGTCTACTTCCTGCTTCCGCTTCTTCGACGGATTCGCGAGGCGTACCCGTCCCTGGCTCTCGAGGTGCGAAACCAGCGCGACATGGAGTCGTTCGATCAGTTGCTCGCGGGCGAGCTGGACCTGGCGGTTCGGTCCCGGGAGGCGCTGCCGCACGGTTTGAGGTTCGAGCCGCTGTTCGCGTCGGATCGAATGCTGATCGTGCCGCGTGGTCACGAGCTGGCGGGGAAGAAGCGCCCGACGCTCAGAGACCTCGCTCGCCATGCGTTCGTGATCCCCCCGGCGGGTTCGACGTCGCGCCGCCTGATCGAGGCCGCGTTCCTGCGGGCCGGCCTGAGGCTGGAGATCGCGATGGAGGCGGGAGGCTGGATGTCCATGGGCTGGTGACGCGGGAGGGCACCGCCGCCTCATCCGCAACGGCCGCCGTGAGGAGGGTGCTGGAGGAGGCGGGGAGGAGGGTGGGGTAGGGGGGGACCCACCTACGCCACGATAGAATGCTCGAGTGAGCCGAGACCCGCTGCTCGCCAGAATCACGCTGGACCCCAAGGTCATGGTGGGGCAACCCGTGGTCCGTGGCACGCGCCTGACCGTCTCCTTCATCCTGGGCCGTCTCGCCCACGGATCCGCGGTGGAGGACCTGCTGAGCGAGTATCGCGGGCTGACCCAGGAAGACGTTCAGGCCTGCCTGCTCTTCGCTGCGGAAGCGGTGGGCGACAACACCTTCGCCCCCCTCGCCAACGCGAAGTAAGTGCGTTTTCTCGTCGACGAATCGACGGGGCCTGACGTGGCGCGGTGGCTTCGAGCGCCCGGCAAACAAGAAGGCGGTTCTGGAGAGGCTCCTTCAGGGGCACGGTAAGGACATTCCCGGCAGTTTCGTCGTCGTGTCGGAGGACACCGTGAGGATCACGCGGTTCTCGGGTGGCGGGAGCTGAGGCGTACCCGTCCCTGGCTCTCGAGGTGCGAAACCAGCGCGACATGGAGTCGTTCGATCAGCTGCTCGCGGGCGAGCTGGACCTCGCGGTTCGGTCCCGGGAGGCGCTGCCGCACGGTTTGAGGTTCGAGCCGCTGTTCGCGTCGGATCGAATGCTGATCGTGCCGCGTGGTCACCTCAGAAACCCCTCGCTCGCCATGCGTTCGTGATCCCCCCGGCGGCTGTCCATGGGCTGGTGACGCAGGAGGGCACCGGCGCCTCATCCGCAACGGCCGCCGTGAGAAGGGTGCTGGAGGAGGCGGGGAGGAGGGTGGGGTAGGGGGTAACATTCTGAAGGTATGAGCCCCGCGCAAGTGCTTTCAAGCGGACGGATTACGGTGCCTCGGGAGGCCATTGCGGGCTTCTGCCGGAAGCACCACATCCGGCGGCTGGCTCTGTTCGGGTCGGTGCTTCGAGACGACTTTCGAGGTGACAGCGACGTGGACGTCCTGGTCGAGTTCGAACCCACCCACGTTCCCGGGTTCTTCGGGCTTTTCGGAATGGAGCAGGAGCTTGGGGAGATCGTCGGCCGCAAGGTGGACCTGAACACGCCGGGCTCGCTGAGCAAGTACTTCCGGGCCCGGGTATTGGCCGAGGCCGTGCCGCTGCATGACGCGGCATGACGAGGACGCGCGCCTCCGGCACATGCTGGACGCTTCGCGCGAGGCCGTCGGCTTCGCGAAAGGGAGATCGAGAGCAGACCTGCACGCCGACCGCGGCTTGCAGCTGATTCTCACGAGGCTTCTCGAAATTGTCGGCGAGGCGGCGAACAAGGTGCCGCAGGCGACACGCGACCTCTACCCTGAGATTCCCTGGTCGGCCGCGATCGCGATCCGAAACCGCCTGATCCACGGCTACGAGGACGTCGACCTCGACATCGTCTGGCAGACTGTCAACGAGGATCTGCCGAAGTTGATCCGGGCACTGGAGATCGCTGTCGGCGGGTAAAGGGACGACGCAACGACGTTCTACCTTTTCCCCTTCGGCGCCTGCGGCCGGAACAGCTTGAGGATCTCGTTGACCAGGTTCAGATCGAAACGTTCCGGGTTGTACCGCGGGCCGGCCCAGGTTCGCACGCGGTCGTGCTCCTCGTGCGCCGGGTCGCGCCAGGCCTCGAGAAACCCCACGTAGCCGCCGGTGCCTCCGCAGTCCTCGGGCGGTGCGGCACGGGCGCCTCCGAGACAGACCGGATAACGGATGGCGGGGTCGGGCGAGAAGCGCTTCTCGACGGCGATGTCGTGGATCCAGTCGTCCCCGAAGTCGTACGTGTACGAGAAGCGCGTGACGTCGCGTGTCACGAGGTCGCCGAGCCGCGTCATGCGCGGGTGACGGGGACGGACGTCCTCCGGGAATTCCGGGTCGGGTTCTGTCACTCGCGACGTCCCGACCTCGAACGCGTAGAGGTGGCTGTGCTCCCACCCGAAAGACCACTGGATGATCTCGTGAAGGAGATGGAACGTGCGCGTGTTCGTGACGTGAATGACGCGATAGATCGGCCGCTCGACGTCGCGGATCCGAATCCGGAGCTGAAGGACCTCTTCAGGGAAAGCGGCGGGTTTCATCGAGCACATTGTGCGCGGGGCCGCCGCGCGTCTGAACAAATCACAGCCGGCCGTGACGATGACGGTGAAGGCTCTCGAGCGGGGAAAGAGGCTGACGGCGGCGGGAGCGAGGCTGGCCGCGAAGGCCGCGGGCATCCTGGAGGGCGCGCGGCGATTGAAGGAGGACGTCGCCGGAGAGCCGGAGGTGCCCCGGGGGCCGGTGCGGGTGGGAGGGGATTCGGATTCGCGAGGCGTACCCGTCTCTGGCTCTCGAGGTGCGAAACCAGCGCGACATGGAGTCGCTCGATCAGTTGCTCGCGGGCGAGCTGGACCTGGCGGTTCGGTCCCGGGAGGCGCTGCCGCACGGCTTGAGGTTCGAGCCGCTGTTCGCGTCGGATCGAATGCTGATCGTGCCGCGTGGTCACGAGCTGGCGGGGAAGAAGCGTCCGACGCTCAGAGACCTCTCTCGCCATGCGTTCGTGATCCCCCCGGCGGGTTCGACGTCGCGCCGCCTGATCGAGGCCGCGTTCCTGCGGGCCGGCCTGAGGCTGGAGATCGCGATGGAGGCGGGAGGCTGGCTGTCCATGGGCTGGTGACGCGGGAGGGCACCGGCGGCGCCTCATCCGCAACGGCCGCCGTGAGGCGGTTGCTGGAGGAGGCGGGGAGGAGGGTGGTGTAGGGGGTAACATTCTGCTGGTATGAGCCCCGCGCAAGTGCTTTCAAGCGGACGGATTACGGCGCCTCGAGAGGCCGTTGCGGGCTTCTGCCGGAAGCACCACATCCAGCGGCTGGCTCTGTTCGGGTCGGTACTTCGAGACGACTTTCGCCCCGAGAGCGACGTGGATGTCCTGGCCGAGTTCGAGCCCGGGGGCGTGCCGGACTTTTTCGAGCTGGTCGGAATGAAAGAAGAGCTTTCTTCGATCTTCGGCCGCCGGGTGGACCTCAAGACCCCGAACTCTCTGAGTCCGTATTTCCGCGACCGGGTTCTCGCCGAAGCTTTCCGCCTCCATGACGCGGCATGACGAGCTGATTCGCCTTCAGCACATGCTGGACGCGGCCCGTGAGGCGGTCGAGCTCGTCCGCGGTCGGACCTCGCAGCAAATCGAGGAAGACCGCCTTCGGGTGCTCGCACTCGAGAGGCTGTTCGAGATCATCGGAGAAGCGGCTGCACAGACCTCTGACGGCGTCCGGGCGCGATACCCGGAGATTCCGTGGAGCCGGATCGTCGGGATGCGCAACGAGATCATCCACGGCTATTCGACGATCGATCTCGAGATAGTCCTCAAGACGGTGGAGAACCGGCTCCCAGCGCTGATCAGGCAACTCGAAGCGGCTCTGAAGTAGTCGGCTGCTCCTGACGCAGGATTCGCGAGGCGTACCCATCCCTGGCTCTCGAGGTGCGAAACCAGCGCGACATGGAGTCGTTCGATCAGTTGCTCGCGGGCGAGCTGGACCTGGCGGTTCGGTCCCGGGAGGCGCTGCCGCACGGCTTGAGGTTCGAGCCGCTGTTCGCGTCGGATCGAATGCTGATCGTGCCGCGTGGTCACCCCAGAGACCTCTCTCGCCATGCGTTCGTGATTCCCCCGGCGGGTTCGACGTCGCGCCGCCTGATCGAGGCCGCGTTCCTGCGGGCCGGCCTGAGGCTGGAGATCGCGATGGAGGCGGGAGGCTGGATGTCCATGAGCTGGTGACGCGGGAAGGCACCGGCGCCTCATCCGCAACGGCCGCCGTGAGGCGGTTGCTGGAGGAGGCGGGGAGGAGGGCGGGGTAGGGGGCTATCTGGCCACCACCCGAGGAGAGCCCGGCGAAGGACGAGCCGTTCGACGTGACGTGCGTCCCCGGCTTCTACGACGGCGAGGGCGACCTCTGCGGCGGGGCCTTTTCTTGGCCCGGTCTACGGTGTGGCAGGGCTGCCGAGGATTTCGATTACCTTGGCCTTCAACGCAGGCACGTCCCGCGCAACGGCGACCCAGACTTCCTCGAGGTCAATGCCGAAGTAGTCGTGTACGAGGATGTTCCGCATGGCGGCTATCTGACTCCACGGGACATCCGGGTGCGCGGCGCGAATCCCCTCCGAAAGGCCACGCACAGCTTCGCCAATGATCTGAAGGTGATGGACGATCCAGGTCTGGACCAACTCGTCGCCGTCAAACGGAGTCCGGCCGCCGCTCGCATACTTCTCGATGCGCTCGATCGCCTCAAGGATGTCTTCGAGGCGTTGCCGGTCCCGCTTCAAAGCGGAACGGCCTCTTTCAGGACTCGGTCCCGGATTCGGGACCGCAGCCCGCGGGCGACGGCGACGTCGACTCTGCGGCCGAGCAAGGCTTCGAGCTCTATCACCAGGGCGGCGTGATCGAGAAGGCTACGGCCGGGCTCGAGATCGACGAGCAGGTCCACGTCGCTATCCGCCGAAGCTTCGCCGCGCGCGACTGATCCAAACACGCGCACGTTGCCCGCTCCGTGGGCCTTGGCCGCGCGGAGGATCGCAGGCCGGTTCTCGCTGAGGAATTCTTCGATTCCCATGGTCGCCTCAAGGAGATTGTAGTCGCTGGGGATCAGTTGCTCGCGTGCGAGCTGGACCTGGCGGTTCGGTCCCGGGAGGCGCTGCCGCACGGTTTGAGGTTCGAGCCGCTGTTCGCGTCGGATCGAATGCTGATCGTGCCGCGTGGGTCACCTTAGAAACCCCTCGCTCGCCATGCGTTCGTGATCCCCCCGGCGGGTTCGACGTCGCGCCGCCTGATCGAGGCCGCGTTCCTGCGGGCCGGCCTGAGGCTGGAGATCGCGATGGAGGCGGGAGGCTGGATGTCCATGGGCTGGTGACGCGGGAGGGCACCGGCGCCTCATCCGCAACGGCCGCCGTGACCCGGTTGCCGGAGGAGGCGGGGAGGAGGGTGGGGTGGGGGGGCTAAGCGACTTGATAGATGGCAGGCTTGAACGACGGGGGCGGGATCGGCTTTCCCGCCTCCTTGGCAGCCTCCAGCCAGGCGGCCTTCGCCTTCAACACTTCCTCGAGCGCCTTTTCAGGCGTCTCTCCAAAGGCGGAGCAGTGCGGCAGATCGGGGATATCGGCGATGTAACCGCCATCCTCGTCGCTCTGGAAGATGTTGATGTGGTAGTCCTTCATTCGTCGCCTGCGAGCTTTAGATTATGCCGCTCTACGAGTTGGAGCAACTGCTTGATCTGATAAGGCTTGGCCTGTCCGTGAACTTCCTGGAGATTCAGGAGCTGCGGGATTGCACGAAGATGTGGTGGCTCCCACTTACGCGACTGAGACGGAACCCGAAGGCCTCAGCGAGCGCCCGGGCCTCGGCGAACCTGAAGTTGTTTGGAGAGGCCAGCGCCCTCTGGAGGAGCTTTCGGGGGTTCATTGGCTGAACCTAAACCTAGCACGCCTGCGAGGCGTACCCGCCCCCAGGCTCTCGAGGTGCGAAACCAGCGCGACATGGAGTCGTTCGATCAGTTGCTCGCGGGCGAGCTGGACCTGGCGGTTCGGTCCCGGGAGGCGCTGCCGCACGGTTTGAGGTTCGAGCCGCTGTTCGCGTCGGGTCGAGTGCTGATCGTGCCGCGTGGTCACCTTAGAAACCCCTCGCTCGCCATGCGTTCGTGATCCCCCCGGCGGGTTCGACGTCGCGCCGCCTGATCGAGGCCGCGTTCCTGCGGGCCGGCCTGAGGCTGGAGATCGCGATGGAGGCGGGAGGCTGGACGTCCATGGGCTGGTGACGCGGGAGGGCACCGGCGCCTCATCCGCAACGGCCGCCGTGAGGAGGGGGCCATAGAACTCGGCGACGGCCGTTTGCACCGCCCCGGCCGCGAGAGCACGGTCGACATGAGCGAGAAGCGTCCGGGCGAGGTCCGCGTCGATCCGGTTCAAGGTCCGCCAGAGGCTCTCCTCCGGATTCGAGCGCTCCGCACCCAGGCAGCAGGCCTTGTACTTCTTCCCGCTCCCGCACGGACACGGTGCGGCCGCGCGCGGGCGCTCGACTCGAAGACGTGGGGCGAGTTTCGGAGCCGCATCCCCGCCGAGGAGTAGAAGGAGCTGGCCTCGAAGCTCGAGGAGATCCCGGCGAAAGACGAGCCGTTCGACGTGGCGTGCGTTCCCGGTTTCTGCGAGTCGTCCGATCAGTTGCTCGCGGGCGAGCTGAGAGCGTTGCGCCCGAGCATCCAGACACGCGATGTCTGTGCGGGTGCACCACCTTTTCACCATGGACACTCGAAGACCAGGCGACCGCGTCATCCAGATCCCGCTCGAGTGGCCGGCGCGCTGCGGGACGGTGCTGGAGGTGAAGGCAGCTCCGCCTGCAGAGGTGCTCATCGGATGGGATGACGGCCGGCGAGATTGGCTCGAAGACGGGGATCTGCGCTCCCTCCGGATCTGGTTCATCGACGAGGCCGGAACGGAAGTCGAGCCGAGACCGGGCCCATTGGAGACGCAGCTTTCCACGTTTCTGGGAATCGAGGCCGGGCGGTCGAAGCCGTTTCGCTTCCCGAAAGGACGCTCATGACCACTCAAAGCGGAAGACGACTCGATTTCCCGTCACCGCCGCGTCGGAAAGCGCCGCTCGGCGCGTGGCCCGCCATGAGAAGAGGCTCGCCGAGACGCTCGGCGCGCTGGAGGAGGATCAGTCCGCCTGGGCCGTTCTGCACGGGCTGAAGAGGGTGCGGGCTTGAAGGCGACGTCGAAGGGCTGGATGACGAAGCCGCTCCCGGCCCGGGCGCCTCGGCCGGATCCGGCTTGCCGGCGATATGATTTGCGGAGGCACGAAAAAGGCCATACGCTCTGAATCTCCAGGAGGTTGTGATGAGAACGAGTCTTAGTCGCCGTCGAGCGGGATTCACCTTGATCGAGCTTCTCGTCGTCATCGCCATCATCGCGGTCCTCATCGGTTTGCTCCTGCCGGCCGTCCAGAAGGTGCGGGAGTCGGCCGCGAAGGGGTCTCGAACCGCGGTCTGGGCCGAGGGGGTCGAGAGGACCCTTCTGAAGCTGAAACCGATCGTGGAGAACGGCAAGTCGCGCATGGAGAGGGCGAAAGGCGGGCATGAAAGGCTGGCCGACACCTATTTTCACTCGATGCGCTCGAGCCTCCGGGAGGCCGAGAAGGACGTCGCGCGTCAGATCACGGATCTCGAGCACCTCAAGGTCGCCCGGAACGAATCCCTCAGGGCGGGCGCGGCCGGCAAACCGGGGTCTCTGTCTCTTGCCCCAGCGGCCCATCCCCCCGAGATTCCGCAGGGGGTCGAGGACGACCTGAGGAAGCTGCAGCAGGAGATCGTGAAGGCGAGGAAGCTCCTCGAAACCAATCACGTCGAGCAGGCGCCGGCGACGCAGGTGAAATAGCGCCTCGCCGTCCGCGCGCGCCTGGGCGGCGGCGCGGTGGCGCGGCATGTCGTGCTCGTTCTGGTACGTCGCTTGCTGCCGCCGCGGTGGAGGCGCGTCGTGAAGAAAAGCTCCCGACCGCGGCGGTGCCGGCGCACGCCGATGAAGGCGAAGGACGAGCTCCGGGCCCTGTACGGCCGGTGAGGTTTTCCGCGTTCCTCGAGCAGCCGGCGGCCCCCGTTCTCGGCTTCGTCCGGCGCGTCCTCCGGAATTTCCACGAGAACCAGGGCTTTCTCCTCGCGAGCGCGGTTGCGTACAACACGCTTCTCTCCATCGTTCCGCTCTTCGCGGTGCTCCTCGTCCTCGCCTCGAACGTCACGGACGAAGGGAGCCTCGTCGCGACGGTCGCGGTCTACGCCGAGCTGCTCCTTCCGGGCCGCTCCGCGGCCGTCATGGACCAGGTGCGGGCGCTCCTCGAGCACCGGGAGGTCATCGCGGGCGTCGGCGGCCTCGCGCTCCTGTTCTTCAGCTCCATCGCGTTCTCGGTTCTCGAGGGTGCGATGGAGGTGATCTTCTTCCACCGCCTCGTGAGCCGGCGCCGCCATTTCCTGTGGTCGGCGGCGCTCCCGTACCTCTTCATCATGGCGCTCGGCGCGGGACTCCTGCTCGTGAGCATCATCTCGGGCGCACTCCAGACCGTCGGGCGCGACACGATCCCGCTCTTCGGCCGTTCGTGGTCGCTCGCGGGTCTCTCGCGCGCGATCCTGTGGTTCCTGGGCGTCGCCGGCCTCGCGCTGCTCCTCACGGCCCTCTACATGGTCATGCCCGTCGGGCGTCTCTCGTTCCGGCACGCGCTCGCGGGCGGCGTCACGGCGACGGTCCTGTGGGAGGTCGTGCGCCGCGTCCTGAGGTGGTACTTCGCGACGCTCTCGATGGTGAACGTCGTCTACGGCTCTCTCGCGAGCACGATCGGCGTCCTCCTGACGCTGGAGGCGGCCGCGCTCGTGCTGCTCCTCGGCGCGCAGGTCATCGCCGAGCTCGAGAGGTCGCGGGTCCCGGCGGCCTAGGGCTGCTCGACCTTCTCCGTCAGCGGCTTGCCCTTCTCCGCCACGAAGACGACGGCGAGCCGCGCGGGCGCCGACGACTCGTTCACGGCGAAGTGGAGCTGCCGCGGGAGGACGTGGAACATGGCGCCCGCCTTGACGACCTTCTTCTCGGCGCCCTCGCCGTGGAACGTCATCGTCCCTTCGACGACGAACCCGAAGATCTCGGCGTTGTGCATGTGCGGGCGCTCGCCCGCGCCGGGCGCGAAGTCCACCCACACCGTGTGGACCTCGCGGCCGGGCACGCCCGCGAGGTCGTACTTCTCCGAGTCCCCGTGCGTCGGCGCCTTCATCTCGTCGGCGCGCGACGGGAAGGGCGCGAGCGCGAGAGCGGCCGCGAGGGCGCCGAGAGCGATACCGTGAAGCGGGCGGGTCATGGGGCCTCCTTGCACGAGGTGAGAATGGGTCGCGACTCTAGCGCGCGGGTCGCGCGCGCGTAAAGGAGCCCCGCCGGCCCGGCCCAACGGAAGCTTGCCGGTCCCGGCCCCGGCCGATACTGTATGGAGCAACCGACGACGCCCGCGAGGGGAAGATGACAGCCATCGACAAGCGCAACCTGGTCGCCCAGTGGGCGTTCGACACCCGGCCCGTGCTGCTCCGTTTCCACCTGTGGCTCGAGGACGTCGAGCTGGAGCGCTCGCAGCCGGAGCCCGTCTCGGATCACGCGTTCACGCCGCGCGGCATCGCCCGATGCCTCGCGATGACGTCCGCGGCCACCGCGCTCGGGACGCGCCTGTTCGGCGGATTCGGCGGGGGCGCGGGCAAGGACAAGGCGACGCTGAACCAGGTGAAGAAATCGGCGGACGCGATCAGCGCCTACGTGATGAGCGAGGGGCTCTGGCACCTGACGCGCACGCTTCCCGAGAACCACGCGATCATGGTCTCCCTCGGCGAGGGCCTGATGCCGAAGGCGGGAGAGTCGCCGGAGATGGGCGCGAACCCGCTGCTCGGTTTCGGCCGCGTCTACGCCCGCCCCGAGGTGGCGCGCGTCCTGGACCGGAGGGTCCGCCGGCTGCTGAACGACCCCGGATACACGTTCGAGCAGTTCTACGGCTGGCTCCACGCGCGGGGCATCACGATCTGGGGCGCCGCCGTGGACACTCTCGAGAACACCGCGCGCTTTGCGGAGGGGAAGTCGACGGGCCCGATGGCGGTGTTCCACCTCTTCAACTCGCCGCTCGTCCTCGCGCGCCCGTACGAGTCGTACATGGGCTGCCTCACCGTGCCGGGGCGCGTGGCCGTGGCGGCCGACCGGGTCTCGCTGCTCCTCGACTACCGGACGCCGCGCGCGCAGGTGACGCAGGCGATCGAGGCGGCCTACCCCGGCGTCAAGCGCGGAAACATCCACGTCTGGACGCTGAGGGGCCAGAACCGGCTCGGGCGGCTCGGAAAGCTGTGGGAGGAGTGGACCGCGCTCGGCGTCCACCTCGTCGAGGACGGCTGGAAGGCGCCGTCGGGCTTCGAGGTGTTCACGGACTCGGGGACGTACGCGCCGACGTTCCTGATCGGGAGCTGGGCGGACGAGGCGGGAGACACGCACGTCTTTCTCTGCGACGGCTACGCCGCCACGGCCGAGGCGATGCAGGCGGCGAGCCTCGCGGAGGTGCTGGACGTCGACGCTTCGATGGCGCTCTTCTCCCCGGGCTTCGAGCTCCCGTGCGGCACCGAGGGACGGCTCATGGCGCTCGATCCCGACAGGCCCGACTTCCCGCAGAGAGTGCGCGAGGCGCTGGGCGGGCGAAACGCCGAGGCGGGCCGGGCCGTCAAGTACGGGGAGGCGATCCGCGAGGCGCGGGAATGCAACGTGCCGACGGGCCGGCCCGTCCTCAGGCCCGACGACTTCGTCCCCGAGAAGAACTGGAGCGTGCTCGCGTCGACGGGCTACATCTGCGACGACCCCTACACGGGAACGGCGGGCGTCACGCGCGTGGCCGACGACGTCTACCGGGTGACGACGCGGCTCGCCGCGCGCCAGGCCTCGAGCCGCATCACGTTTACGTTCCGGCTCATGGAGCCGCTCGAGAGGGCGTGCCACGTCTTCAGCCCTCTGCTCGTGCGCTTCATGTCGGGCGTGGACCACACGACGCGCCCCGTGAAGATTTCCGACTCGGGCCGCATCCGCAACGAGCTGCAGACGATGTTCTCCCAGGCGCTCGAGCACGACGGCGACAAGATCCGGATCCACTTCAACCGCCTCGACGAGAAGGTCGTGCCGCGCGACAAGCAGAAGACGATCCGCAAGGTGCTCGAGTGGTACCGCGCGAATCACCCGGTCTGGTTCGACTGGGTCGAGATCGGGGAGACGACACGGGGCATCTGAGGCGCGCCGCGGGCCGCATGGTGTTTTGACACGGCGTCTCAGCGGTCCTAATCTGATCCGCGGTCGGGAGGTGACCCATGGACGGACGTCGCGCCATTCTGAAAGCCGGTCTCGTCGCCATCGGGAACGTTGTCCTCGGGCCGGCCCGCATCCTGCTGGGCGCCGTGACGTCGAAGGCTCCGGCGCCGCGGGCGCACCTCCTGCCTTCCGAAGAGAAGACAGTCCGCTCGTACTACGAGGCCGGCTGGAACAAGGGCGACAAGAACTTCCTCCTGGCGGTTTCCAGAACTGGTGAACAGTGCGCGAGGGAGCTCGACCGTTATCGGGGCGCGTTTCCCGACCTTCGATTCGACGTCGGTTCGGTGCAGAAGGTGGGGGATGAAATCCATGTGCGATGGACAGCGCAGGGCACGAACCGCGGGGCGCTCGACGGCCGGGCGGCGACGGGACGCCGGGCGACGATTCAAGGCCTGACGAAGTTCAAGGTCGTGGAAGGCAAGATCGTCTCCGCGGCGCCGGAGTGGGATCAGGCCGCGCTGCAACGGCAGCTCGGGGCCAGGACCGCAGGCTGACCGACCTCTTCCACGAGGTCCTTCTCTCCGCGTGCGCCGGACGCGGCGCGCGGCCTGCCTTCATCGACGCCGCGACCGGGCGCACGGTTCGCTTCGACGAGATTCGGCCGGTGGTCGAAGGCCTGTCCGCACGCCTCCGCGCGACGGGCGTCGGGGGCGGCGACGTCGTGGCGCTTCTCGCGAGAAACGCGCCGGAGTATCTCCCGACCGTTTGCGGCATCCTCGCAGCGGGCGCGGCCGTCGCGCCCGTGAACCCCGCGTTTCTGCCGCACGAGATCGCGCGCCAGCTCGGGGAGAGCGGCGTCTCGACCCTCGTCGTCGCCGACGCGCTCGCCGGAAGGGCGGCGGGCTTTCCGCCGATTCCGGGCCTCGTGCGTGTCATTGCCCTGGACGACGCGTACGGTCTCCGGCCGCTCGCGAGATCCGCGGGCGCTCCCGGGCTCCCCACGGAGAAAGGCGACGCGCTTCTCGCATGGTCCGTGGGGCTCGGCGGCCTGCCCGGGCCCGCGCGGCACACGCACGAGAGCCTTTCCGCCGCGCTCCTCGGGCTCGCCGCCGTCGCGCCGTGGCGCGAGAGCGACGTCGTGTACTCGGCGATCTCGCCGTACGACCTGTACGGGCTCGTCGCGACGCTCGCTCTGTCGCTTCACAGGGGTCTCACGGCGGTGACGTCGGCGCGGTTCGACCCGGCGTCCTTCGCGGCCGCCGTGAAACGCTTCGGCGTGACGGTGTCGAATGTCGTGCCGTCGATCGTGCACGCGCTGAGCCAGGCCGCGGCGCCGGCGGGCGCGCTCGCACCCCTGCGCCTTCTCATCTCCGGCGGCGCGCCGCTCGCACCCCACGTATCGCGCGCGTGCGCGGCGCGGCTCTGCATGACCGTCGTGCAGGGCTATGGTCTCGCCGAGTGCGCGGGCGCGACGCATCTCGACTGGGACCTCGACCGCGCCGACGTGCCGTCGAGCGGGCGGCCCCTCCCCGGCATGGCGACGCGCGTCGTCGATGCGGCCGGCGACCCCGTGAAGGAGGGGGAGGAAGGCGAATTGTGGCTGAAGGGCGCGCAGATGCTCATCGGATACCGAGGGCGGCCCGAGAAGACGGCGGCCACGCTGACGGAGGACGGCTGGCTCCGCACGGGCGATCTCGTCCGCGAGGACGCGTCGAAGCGACTGACCGTCGTCGGCCGCACGAAGCGGCTCGTGAAGGTCAAGGGATTCCAGGTGTCTCCCGAGGAGATCGAGCATGCGCTGCGTGCGCATCCGGCGGTCGTGGACGCCGCGGCGTTCCCGGCATGGGACCCGGAGTCGGGCGAGGAGTCGGCGCGCGTGTACGCGGTGGCGGGGAGCAACGTGTCGTCCGACGCGCTCGTCGACTGGTGCGCGGCGCGCCTCGCGCGCCACAAGAGGCCGGTGCGCGTCAATATCGTGCCGGAGCTTCCGCCCGACGCGGACGGCCCGTGGCGGTTCCCGTGGCTCGGGACGACCCGAGGGTGAGACGGCCTCACTTCCTTGCGAAAGCCGTCCTCCGCCGAGGAATACCCGATCCGGGACCGCAGTCTCCTAGACTTGGAGTCTCCATGCGCACCGCTCCCGCACGAGCCGTAACACTCGCCGGAATCGTCGTCGCGGCGGGCGCCCTTCTCGGCGCGAGGCCGGCGCGGCGGTCGCCGCTCGCGGTCTCGATCCCGAACCCGATTCTCTTCGTGACGCAGATGCCCGTGCCGGGCGACTTCACCACCGTCGCGTCGGTGTTCGGGAACGCGTCGGGCGGCCTCGAGGCCGCGCCGCGCGGCGGCGACCTGTGGATCCAGTATCCGGACGGGACGAAGAAGAACCTGACGCAGCTCGCGGGCTACGGGCAGGCGGGCTCGCAGGACGGCGCGGGCATCGCGGTGCGCGAGCCGTCGGTCCACTGGAGCGGCACGAAGGCCGTCTTCTCGATGGTCGTCGGCGCACCCTCCGCGCAGTACGCACAGGGGACGTGGTTCTGGCAGCTCTACGAGGTGACGGGCCTCGGCGAGGCGGAGGTGCCGGTCATCACGAAGGTCCCGAACCAGCCCGCCGGCTTCGACAACGTCGCGCCGATCTACGGCACGGACGAGCGGATCCTCTTTGCGTCCGACCGGCCGCGAAACGGCGCCGCGCATCTCTACCCGCAGCTGGACGAGTACGAGGAGGCGCCGACGGTGACGGGCCTCTGGAGCCTGAACCCCGCGACGGGCGACCTCAGGATGCTGAACCACTCGCCGAGCGGCGTTTTCTCGCCGACGATCGACTCCTTCGGGCGCGTCGTCTTCACCCGCTGGGACCACCTGCAGCGCGACCAGCAGGCCGACGGCGACGGCCCGTCCGGCCCTTTCGACCAGGCGAACCCGTACGGCACGTTCAACTACGCCGACGAGTCGGCCGGGGCCGCGAAGCTCGCGACGCGGGCCGAGGTGTACCCCGAGCCGCGCGCGGCGAGGCCGGACCTTCTCGCCGGGACGAACCTCGTGGGGCACTCCCTGAACCACTTCTTCCCGTGGCAGGTCCGCGAGGACGGCACGGAGGAGGAGACGCTGAACCACATCGGGCGGCACGAGTTGCACGACTACTTCAGCCGCGTCTTCGACGACGACGGCAACGTCGTGGACTTCATCTCGGCGACGTCCGGCCGCGTCAACGCGAACGGCATCCAGAACTTCCTCGAGATCAAGGAAGACCCGACGACGCCCGGCCGCTTCTTCGGGATCGACGCGCCGGAGTTCCAGACGCACGCGGGCGGGCAGATCGTGCGGATGGACCTGCCGGTCGGCCAGCACCCGGACCAGATCGCGGTCGGCTACGTGACGAACCGCGCGACGTCGAGCCCGCGCCTCGACACGGACCCGGTGCCGCCGGGACATTCGGGCTTCTACCGAAATCCGCTCCCGCTCTCGGACGGGATGCTTCTCGCCGTCCACACGTCCGAGACGCGCGCCGACCTGAACGAGGGCACGCGCGCGGCGCCGGTCTCGCGGTACGCGTTCCGGATCCAGTCTCTCGCTCCGGTCGGCGACGGCACGCTCACGGCGAGCCAGACGCTCACGACGGGGATCGTGAAGAGCGCGTCGTACTGGGATCCGGACGTTCGCGTGACGTACACGAACGCGACGCTCTGGGAGCTCGATCCCGTCGAGGTGAAGGCGCGCGCGAAGCCCGTGGCGCCGCCGTCGACGCTGCCCGGGCCTGAGTCGGCGATCTTCACGCAGGAAAACGTGGATCCCGTCGCGTTCAGGGCGTGGCTCGCGCAGCGGAACCTCGCCGTGATCGTGAGCCGCGACGTGACGACGCGCGACGCGCTCGACAGGCAGCAGCCGTTCAACCTCCGGATCGCCGGGACGTCCCACCAGACGGCGCCCACGGGCGGCAAGCTCTACGACGTCGCGCACATGCAGCTCTTCCAGGCCGACCAGATCCGCGGCGTCGGGGGCACGGCGAGCCCGCGGGCCGGGCGCCGCGTCCTCGCGCAGGTGATGCACGACGCCGTGGCCCTCGGCACGAACCCCGTGAACCCCGGCGGGCCGACCGGCAGCGTGCGGCTCGGCAACGACGGCTCCATGGCGGCGTTCGTGCCCGCGCACCGCGCCGTCACGTGGCAGATGACGGACCCGGCCGGGACGCCCGTCGTGCGCGAGCGTTACTGGCTGACGTTCCAGCCCGGCGAGGTGCGCGTCTGCACGTCGTGCCACGGCCTCTCGAGCCACGACCAGATGGGACGTCCCGAGCCCGTGAACCCTCCGGAGGCGCTGCGGCAGGTCGTGCGCTATTACCGCGACGTCCTGAACCCGGCCTCGACCCCCGTCGCGTCGAGCTTCTACACGCTTCCGCCGTGCCGTCTCCTCGACACGCGCAGGCCGGCGGGCCCGCTCGGCGCGCCGGCGCTCGCGGCGTTCGGCCAGCGCGTCGTCACGCTCACGGGCGCGTGCGGCGTTCCGTCCGGCGCAACGGCGCTCGCGCTGAACGTCACGGTGACGCAGACGCTCGGCGCGGGCTCTCTGCGCCTCTATCCGGGCGACAGCGTGCCGACGTCCGCGACGACGATCTCGTTCGCGCAGGGCGCCACGCGCGCGAACAACGCGCAGGTGAGGCTCGCGCCGGACGGGAGCGTCGGGATCTCGAACGACGCCGGCGGCGCCGTCCACCTGATCCTCGACGTCTTCGGGTACTACCGGTGAAGGGCCCTTCCGGCGGAGCCGGGCGGCGTAATAGATCGCCGTGGGTGCGCGAACCGAAGTTCCACCTGCGGTTTCCCGTGTCGTCCGTCGAGAGGTGGGCGGCGCGGTTCTCCGACGCGTCGGAGTCCTTCATCGAGACGGAGGTCGCGCCCGCGGTGCGCCGGCAGGGCTACCTGACGCGCGAACAGTTCCTCGGAATCGCCGAGTGGAAGACGGCGCGGTCGCGGCCGCGCTGCGAGAGGAACGAGGAGGAGTTCGTCCGGGAGGTGACGCGTGCGGCGCTCGCGACCACGGACGAGCGGTTCAAGATCCACGCGCTCCGGCTCCTCGAGGGCGTCGAGTGGCCCACGGCGTCCGTCATCCTCCACTTCTGCGACCGCGGCCGGTACCCGATCCTCGACGTGCGCGCCCTCTGGTCCTCGGGCCTCGACGGGTCGCCTTCCCACTCGTTCGGGCTGTGGACACGGTACACGGAGTTCCTGCGCGGGGCCGCGGAGAAGGCGGGCGTCTCGATGCGCACGCTCGACAAGGCGCTCTGGCAGTACTCGAAGGAGAGACAGGGAAGCTGAGAGCGGCGCGGCGCGGGACGCCTAACGCGCCGCGCGGCGGTACGTCGCCGAGAGGCGCGCCTCGGCGAGGACGTGGCCCTCCATCGCCGCCTCCCCGGGCGCGCCGGCGACGGCGAGAGGCGGCGAGAGGTTCTCGCCGTCGCACGTGTGGCGCTCCGGGATCGCGCCGCCCGGCGCGAACGCCGGCGACGTGAGCGCCATCCCGTGGCTCCTGTCCTTCGCGGCGCAGGAGACCGCGAGAAAGGGGAGAAGGAGAAGGAGCGCGGCAGGAGAACGCAACGGGCCATTTTCGCCGAGGGCGCCTCCGCGTCCTAGCGCTCCGGGGCCTTCTGCACCACGAGGCCGAAGGCGTGGTAGCCGGCCCCTTCCGAGACACGCATCGCGCGGCGCACCTCGGACATCCGGAGGCGGCCGTCCGCGAAGAGGACGAGCTCCTTGGCGGGCGTGCGCTCCCGGATCTCCTTCAGGCGGTCGCCGAGGAGCGATTCCTCGATCAGGGTGTCCTCGAGCCAGAGGTCCCCGCGCTCCCCGATCGCGACCTTGACCTGCCGCGACCGGTCCTTCCGGCCCTCGTCCGGGTGGGTGGTGCGGGGCAGCGTCACGCGCTCGACGATCATCGGCGTGACGACCATGAAGATAATGAGCATGACGAGGCACACGTCGACGAGCGGCGTGACGTTGATTTCGCAGCGAGGCCTGTCGTCCATCGCGTCACCTCCATCACGGGATCGACGGGGAGACCCCGCGGAGGCCGGAGAAGTTCCCGGAACGTCGTCGCGCCTCGACGAAGTAGGGACCGGGAAAAGTCAGGACCGAGCGGGGGGCGGAGGCACCCTCGCCGACCACGCGACTTTCTCGTAGGCGCCGGGGAAGGCGAGACAGACGCGGCGCAGGCGGTCGAGGACGTTCATCTGCGCAGGGCAACGCGCGAGAGGTCGGCACGGCCGAGCTTGCCCTCGACGCCTCGTGCGGCGGCGACGAGCTGGGCAACGCGGTCCGGGGCAGGCGTGGGCGTCTTCGTGGGCTGGAGGACGACCAGCGTCTGCCTATTCTGGAGAGGCGATCGCTCCAGCGCCTTCGCGTTGTTGATCGCCTTCATGCTTTTCATGATCGCCCTCAGGTCTTCCTGCGCCGATCTGGACGCGGCCATCAGGACGAGGAAGCAGAGCGCCTCGATGTCGGCGCCTTCCATGCTCCCGAGGGCGGCCCAGGTCGTGGCCTTCGTCCTCTCGACCGTGCCCGCGTGGGGAGGGGAGATGCCGAAGTGCGCGCGGACGGTCGCCCGGAGAGCCGCGGCGTCGATCGGGCCCGAGGCTTTCGCGAGGCGCGCGCCCTCCTCGTGCACCCAGGCGAGCACCGCCGGCGATGCCGTGCGCGACGTCGCGTCGGCGCGGGCCTGAAGGTCGGCCGGGATGGTCGTCGCGCGCATGGAGAGCGCGGGCAGGAGAAAGGAGACGCCGAGGGCTTTCGCGAGCCGCAGCTTCATGTCCGAATCCTATCGCGACGACGGTGCTCGCCGCAGACCGCCCACCGTCGCGGCGAACCGGCCTAGACTCCAGGCGCTCATGACGACGTCCGCTCCCGGCGGCCTCCCGCCCGACGGGGATCTGACCCTCGACCGCGACCCGTCGCGTCCGCCGGCGGATGCGGGCGGTGGCGCGTTACCGCGCGAGATCGGCGGGTTCCGCATCCTCGGAAAGCTCGGCGAGGGCGGAATGGGAATCGTCTACGAGGCCGAGCAGCGGAGCCCGCACCGGCGGGTCGCGCTCAAGGTCGTCCGCGCCGGGCACTTCGTCGACGACCAGTACCTGAGGATGTTCCGGCGCGAGACCGAGACGCTGGCCCGGCTCACGCACCCGAACATCGCGGCGCTCTACGAGGCGGGGCGCACGGACGACGGACAGCACTTCTTCACGATGGAGCTCGTCCTCGGCGAGACGCTCGCCGCGTGGGCGAAGAAGCGCCTCGGCGGCGACGCGCCGAGCCCCGCCGAGACGCGCGAGCGCCTGCGCCTGTTCGTCACGATCTGCCAGGCCGTGAACTACGCGCATCAGCGCGGCGTGATTCACCGCGACCTCAAGCCCTCGAACGTCGTCGTCACGGACGCGGGCCCGAAGATCCTGGACTTCGGCCTCGCGCGCATCACGGATGCGGACGTGGCGGCGGCCACGGTGATGACCGAGGTCGGCGCGATCCAGGGGACGCTTCCGTACATGAGCCCGGAGCAGACGCGCGGCGACAGCCGCGACATCGATCTCAGGACCGACGTCTACTCGCTCGCGGTCATCCTGTACGAGCTCGTCTCCGGGACGCTCCCATACCCGACGCGCGGCATGTCGGTCGTGCAGGCGATCCGGAACATCTGCGAGGAGCCGCCGAGGCCCCTCGACGTGGACGCGGACCTCTGGACGATCCTCGCCAAGGCGCTCGAGAAAGAGCCGGACAGCCGCTACCAGAGCGCCGCGGCGCTCGCCGAGGACGTGGAGCGGTACCTCGGGAACCAGCCGATCCTCGCGCACCCGCCGAGCACGGTGTACCAGCTGAAGAAGCTCGTCGCGCGCCACCGCGGCATGGTGGCGGCGGCGGGGGTGATCGCCGTCCTTCTCGTTGCGCTCGGTGTCACGATGGTCGTGCAGGCCGGGCGCGTGAGGAAAGAGCGCGACCGCGCGGCGGCCGAGGCCGCGAAGGCGGGCGCGATCGACTCGTTCCTCCTCGACGCGCTCGGCGCGGCCGACCCGTGGTCGAAGGGCTCGCGCAACGTGTCGCTCCTCGACGCGCTCAAGCAGGCGCAGGACAAGGCGAGGACGTCGTTCGCGACGCAGCCGCTCGTCGAGGCGTCGGTGCTGCAGACGATCGGCACGACGTTCTCGAACCTCGCCGAGTTTCCCGAGGCGGAGAAGGCCCTGAAGGCGTCGCTCGACCTGCGCGTGAAGGCCGCAGGGGCGAAGAGCGCCGAGGCCGCCGAGGCGCTCTCCGCCCTCGCGCAGATGTATTCGACCTGGAAGAAGTTCGACGAGGCCGGGAGGTACGCCCACGAGGAGGTCGAGATCGTGCGCGGCCTTCACGGCGCCGGGAGCCTCGAGGCCGCCGCGGCGCTGAACGACGTCGGGACCGTGCTCATCGGAGAAGCGAAGCTCAAGGACGCGAAGGCGACCGCCGACGAAATGCTCCGGATCGTGCGCGCTCCCGGCGCCGCTGGAGAGCCGAAGGCGGCGAAAATCGAGGCCGACGCGCTCCTCCTCCTGTTCACGGCGGCCATCGCGGAAGAGGATTTTCCGAAGGCTCTCGCGCTGGCGCGCGAACGTCTCGCACTCCTGAAGAAGAGAGTCGGCGACCGCCACCCCGACGTCGCGATGGCCCTGAGCGACCTCGCTCTCGGCCAGATGTACACGGGTGACCTCACCGGCGCCGAACGCACGTATCTCGAGGTCCTCGACCTGGAGGTCGCGCTCCTCGGGCCGGATCACCCGGAGGTCGCAGGCGCCCGGGAGAACCTCGGGAACGTGTATTTCCGGCAAGGCCAGCTCGACAAAACCGCGAAGAACCTCGAGGTCGTCCTCGCGATGCGCCGGAAGGCGCTCGGCGACGACTCGGAGCCCGTCGCGCGGACGCTCGCGAACATCGGGACCGTCTACCTGCGCGCCGGAAATTACGAGGCCTCCGTGAAGAGCTATCTCGAGGCGGTCGAGCGTTTGTCGCGGAAGCTCGGGCCGGAGCATCTCGACGTCGGCACGACGCTCACGGGCATGGGCCAGGCGTACCGCAAGCTCGCCAGGTTCCCGGAGTCCGAGGCCGCGTTCAAGCGCGCGCTCGCCATCCAGGTGAAGGCGCTCGGCGAGGACAACGCGGCCACGCAGAGGACGATCAACGCGCTCGCCGGCCTCTACACGGACTGGAAGAAGCCGGCGCTGGCGGCGGCGTTTAGAGCGAGGCTGAAGCCCGTGGAAACGAAGGCCGCGGCAAAATAGAGCCGGACGATCGTTCGAGGAGCCGTGGAAAACGTCAGCGTGAACAGGGGCCTCCTGATCGGGATCGGGGCGGTGGCCGCCGTGTCCCTCCTCGCGCTCGCGTTCGTGCTCGGGCGCGAGTCCGGATCCGGCGGCGTCCCCGCGCCGCGGGCGAGGATCGAACGCGTCGCCCCGCGCGCAGGGCAAGCCGCGCCGCCGACGCCCCGGACGACCGCCGACCGGGCGGACGCGCAGCCAGACTCCCCGTTCGTGCCTCCGACTCCGGGACCGGACGCTCCGGCGCGGGCCGCTGCGGGCGAGGCCCCGGCTCCTGTCGGCGGCGATCGAAACGGCACCGGGTTCGAGGCGGAGCGGGCGTCCGTCGCGGCGTATTTCGAAGCGGTCGACCGCATCCAGCTGGGGGCCGTGAACGGCCAGGCGGAGGGCATCGCGAACGAGATGGCGGCGGCGCTCGCGAACGGCGACACGTCGGGTCTCGACAGGATGATTCGCGACGCGGAAGCGGCGAAGGCCGGTCTCTCGGCCGTCGCGCCGCCCCCGCCCTGCGCGACCCACCACCGCGAGACCGTCGCGAGCCTCGACGACGCGATCGACGTCCTGCGCTCGCTGAAGGTGGCGATGGAATCGTCCGAGCCCGCGGCCAGGCTCGCGGACGTCTCCGCGCGCGCCACGACGCTGCGGACGCGCGCGGACGCGCTCGAGAAGGAGGAGCTCGCGCTCCGCGAGCGTTACGGCCTGAAGCGCTGAGTCGGGGATGCGGGCCGATCGCCCCCTGGGCGGCGGCGAAGTGCGTCGGGGCGGGGCCTTCACGGTGAAGCCCACCGGGAGGCCGGGCCCGGTCCTTTCGAAGGTCACGAAAGGGAGACAAAGCTGTCCCTTCCGCCCTCGATTCGTCGAAACAGGGAGAGGGGATCTCCGACATGAAGAGCCTTCGTATCCTCGCCGCCGCGGCCCTGATCTCGGGGAGCCTCCGGGCGTCCGAGCCCAAGGCGCCGCCGCCGCCGGTGGCCAGGCCCGTCGCCGCTCCGGCGGCGCTGGCGGCGACGCTCAAACCCGACCTCCGCATCTCCCTGGTTCCGACCAACGGCATCGGCCCGGTATACGACTTCGTGATCGAGAACGTGGGGAACCTGCCGGCGAAGGAGTCGACGATTCACTTCTGGGCCTGGCCGCCGTGTCCGGGAGCGATGCTGGCCGCGAGCGTCGATCCGGGGAAGCTCTTCAAGAGCGAGCCGCTCCGGGCGCTCCCCGTGACGACGCATCCGTCCAACGCGTTCCACTACTCGGTCCAGATGCCGGAGGGGTACCGCGGGTGCCGGCTCCGGACGGTCGTGGACGCGAACCACGTGATCGACGAGCTGAGAGAGGACAACAACGAGGCGTCGGTCCAGACGGCGCCGCGGCCGCGGCCGGACCTCGAGGCATGGGTGACCCAGAGCAGCCCGGACGCGTGGAGGGGCACGATCCTCATCACGAACAAGGGAAACGCTCCGTCCCCGCCGTGCGTCCTCATGGCTTATTGCAACGCCCAGAAGGTGAATGTCGGTGCGGGCGACGCCTGGCCGTGCGGCGGCAACGGCCCCTCGAGGACGTGGACGTTCGATGTGCCGCGGCTCGAGCCGGGTAAGAGGTTCGAGATGCAGACGCCGGTCCAGGTGAAATGGCTGTCGATTCGGGTGGACACGGTGAACCAGGTCGACGAGTCGGACGAGAAAAACAACACGTGGCCCCGCTGACATCCACGGGACGTCGCCGCCGCGAGAGGCCTACTGCGGCGCGAGAGGCGGCGGGGCGGCGCCCTCGAAAGCGCAGCGAAGAACACGAGGGGCGAGAACGGCGGCGCGCCGCGCGTGCCCGGCGCCGCGACCGTCGAGTGAGGACCGCGACCGCGAGGTCCCGCGACGGCTGGATCGCGACGAGGGCGTATGCGCACGCGAGCGGTAGCGCCGTGAGAGGCGACTCTGCGGAGTGCACCCCCGATAATCGGCCCGCGGCACGTGTCCCTTCCCGCCCCGCTTCGCCGAGTCCGGAAAGGAGGGGAGCCCGCCATGAAGAGCCCGTGCATCCTCGCCGCCGTCGGCCTTGCCTCCATGAGCCTCGCGGCCTCGGAACAAGCGAAGGCGCCGCCGCCCTCCTCGAAGGCGATGCCTCCGCCCGCGGTCCTGGCCGTGCCCTATCGGTCGGACCTCAAGATCACCTTCAAGCCGCACAACGGGTACGGACTTCTCTTCGACTTCGTCATCGAGAACGTCGGAAACCTCAAGTCGAAGGAGACGGACATCCAGTTCTGGGTGAGGCCGCCGTGCCCGAGGCCGGACGTCCAGGCGAGCCTCGGCTCCGGGAAGCTGATCAAGTCGGGGAAGGTCAAGGCGCTCGTCGTGACGACGTCTCCGAACTATGCCTTCCACTACTCGTTCGAAATTCCGGCCCCTATGCTGGGCTGCGCGATCAAGGCGGTCGTGGACCCCTCTCACACGCTCCTCGAGTCGAACGAGAACAACAACGAGGTGACCGTCCAGACCGCTCTCCCGCCGGTGGCCGATCTCGTCGTCACCTACTGGAACGGCCAATTCAAGGTCAAGAACATAGGCAATGCCGCCGCGGGCGCGTCGACCGCACGGGTGGAGTGCGCGAGCAACCAGCAAAGCCACCCGTGCGATCCGCAGGGCGGGTCGAGCCAGAAGACGTGGAATTACAACGTTCCGGCGCTGTCTCCGGGCCAGGCGCACACCTTCGGTTCGCCGCTCGCGGACCAGTACGCGCAGTTCCTGCACGTCGTCGCCGACGCCCAGAACCAGGTGCCGGAACTCAACAAGGGCAACAACACCTGGTGGGGCAGCCACTGACCCGCCATGCGGAAGGGTGCTTCTGCTCCGGGTCCGACATGACGATGATCCCGGCGGGCACGCGTCTCGTGCCCGACGATGCCCGGGATGTCGGCGCGGGGACCTACTCGCCCGCGGTCTTCTCCCCGTGCTGGCTCACGTTGGCGCCATCGCCCGGCTTCAGCTCGTGGAACACGGCCGCCGAGAGGACGGTCATCGCGCCGAGGACGAGGAGCGCGCTGTGGATCCCGTGGAGCAGCTCGCGCGGGTTCGAGCGGAACCGATCCGGGATGAAGATGGCCGTCGCCAGCGACGCGGCCGCGACGCCGAAGCTCAGCGACATTTGCTGAAGCGTGCTCGCGATCGTGCTCGCCATGCTCGCGTCCGGCCCCGTGATCTCGGCGAACGCGAGCGTGCCCATGCTCGTGTACTGGAGCGAAGCGGCGCCGCCGAACAGGAGCGCGAGAACGACGATGACGGCGACGGGCGTCTCGGCGCCGATCGTCGCGAAGAGCGCGATCGCCGCGCCCATGAGGACCGTGTTCGAAAGGAGCACGTTGCGGTAGCCGAGGCGCCCGAGGATGCGCGGCATCCACGGCTTGAGCGCCATTGCGGCCGCGGACTGCGGCATGAGGAGAAAGGCGGACTGCACGGGAGTGAACCCGAGCCCCACCTGGTAGAGGAGCGGGAGGAGAAACGGAATCCCGCCCGCGCCGAGACGCGTGATGAAGCTCCCGATCACGGCCGACCGGAACGTCCTGAGGCGAAAGAGGGCGAGGCGGAGGAGCGGATACGCGTTTGCGAGCGCGTGGCGGAAGTAGGCGGCGAGGAGGGCGAGCGCGAGCGCGAAAAGGCCGAGGACCGCGCCCGTCGAGAGCGTGTGCTCGCCGAAGACCTCGAGGATGTAGGAGAGGAGGCCGATGCCGCAGCCGAAGAGGACGCCTCCGAAGACGTCCAGCCGGGGAACGCCCTCGGCGCGGTAGTCCGGGAAGCGGCGCACGACGAGGGCGAGGCCGAGGAGGCCGATCGGGATGTTGACGAAGAAGATGATCCGCCAGTTGAAGTAGCCGACGATGAAGCCGCCGGCGACGGGCCCGAGCATCGGCCCGATGAGCGCCGGGATCGTCACGAACGTCATCGCGCGCACGAGGTCGGACCTCTCGAACGTGCGCACGATCGTGAGGCGGCCGACGGGCACCATGAGCGCGCCGCCCATGCCCTGCAGGATCCGGAACGCGACGAGGACGTGGATGTTCGTCGAGAGGCCGCAGAGGAGGGAGCCGAGCGTGAAGATCGCGATCGCGGACGCGAAGACGCGGCGCGTGCCGAACCTGTCCGCGATCCATCCGCTGACGGGGATGAAGACGGCGAGGCTGAGCGTGTAGCTCGAGAGGACCGACTTCATGCTGAGCGGCACGACCCCGAGCGCGTCGGCGATCGTCGGGACCGCGGTATTGAGGATCGTCGTGTCGAGCGCCTCCATGAGGAACGCGACGGCGACCATCCACGGGAGAAGTCGCTTGACGGAGGGGTCGGACGGCGGGGGCACGCCGGGAGTTTAGGGAGGCGGAGGTCCCGCCGCGGCCGCCCTGCCCGCCGGACGGCCAAACCGGTGCTCGGGATGTAACGTAAAAGGAGCGACATGAAGAGCCGGACACTGCTTCTCGCCACCGGAATCGGCCTCGCGCTCGCGCCGCGGGCGTGGGCCGGAAGCACGTCCTACGTCGACGTGCACACGGAGGCGTTCCCGGCCGGCGCCGCGCGGGGACAGCTCGCCGCGCGTGCGGACGCGGAGGCGCCCCCGGACGAGCCGCCCGCCGCTCCGGCCGGCGCGTCGCCCGGCGGGATCCGTGAGGACGGGGATCGGCGCGTCGCAAGGGACGCCGGGTCGCGGATCCCGAAGGCACCCCAGCGGATCGTCGGAAGCGCGCCGGAGTCGAAGACGTACCTCGACCCCGACTTCGAGCTCGACGTCCATGCGACCTCGGGTCTCGATGTCATCTTCTTCGCCTCGGGGGATTGCACGGTCGACGGGTCGTATGTCCACATCACCGGGGCGGGCCGGTGCGCGCTCGAGGCTCACCAGCCGGGCGATGCGAATACGCTCGCCGCGCGGATCGTCGACCTGCAGTTTCCGATCGCCAGGGCGGACCAGACGATCGACTTCGCCGAGCTTCCGAGTCCCCACTTCGGCCGCCACGCGTTGCGGCTCCACGCCCACGCCTCTTCGGGGCTGCCGGTCGTCTTCGGCGTCTCGGGCCCGTGCGAGATCGACGGCCCCTCGCTGCGGGTTCTCGAATCCGGCGAGTGTTCCGTGACGGCCGGACAGGGCGGAAGCCGGAACTTCAACGCCGCGCCGCCCGTGACCCGAACCCTCCGGGTCGTCCTGCCGACCCCGAGTCCTAGGCCTCCCCCCGCCTGATCGCCTCGATCGCCCGCGCGCAGTCGTCGTGGATGCGCTGGCGGTCGACCTGGTACTCGCTCTCGGCCTTCTCGCGCTCGGCAGGGTCAGGGGTCTTCTTCATCGAGTCGCGGAACAGGATCTCGCGCTCGGCGAGGCGCGACGACGCGATCCGGCGGGCCTCGGCGATGGCTTCCTTCTGCTTCGGGCTCAGCACGGCCTTTTCCTTCGTGCCGGCCTCGTCGTCCTCGGCTTTCAGTCGCTCCATCGCGAGCTCCAACGCGGTCTTCGGTTTGTCGCCCATGGCAGGCGCCAAGAATATCCCGGCGAAAGCGCGTATGCTCCTGTTGTTCGACCTCCTTCCCGTCGGCGGAGCGGACCGAGTACCGAAAGGTCCCCGCGACCCCAACCTTCCCCTCCCCACCATCTATCAGTCGCCCGTCCCTTCGGACGTGCGTTTCACAGAGGAATCTCATGAAGCTCTACGTTGGAAACCTGTCCTATTCCGTCAACGACTCCGTCCTGAAGGAGCTCTTTCAGCCCTTCGGCAACATCGAATCCGCCCGCGTGATCTCGGACCGCGACAGCGGCCAGTCCAAGGGCTTCGGGTTCGTCGAAATGTCCGACGCCGACGCGCAGAAGGCGATGAGCGCCCTCAACGGCAAGGAGCAGGACGGCCGGGCGCTGAAGGTCAACGAGGCCAAGCCCCAGGAAAACCGGGGCGGCGGCGGCTTCGGTGGCGGCGGCCGCCGCTACTGATCGACGGCTCGCTCTGTTCTTTCGGCGCCGGTGCGGAAACGCTCCGGCGCCTTTTTCTTCGCCGGAGCCCGCCGAGATTTCAGCGACGCCCCGGTGGTGGCAGGAGAGGCGGCTCGACACGCGTGGCCTGCACGGGGGGCTCGGCCTCGGGCCGGCCAAGCCGGCGCGTCGCGAGGAAGACCGCGATCGTCCACGTCGGCGCGAGGTCGACGGCGGGCACGAGCTCGAGCGCAAAAGCCGGCAGGAACGCCCAGTGCCAGCCGAGGAGCGCGACCATCGCCGCGCCGACGCCGAGGTCGAGGACGGCGTCGAAGCCTTCGGGCGCACCGCCCGCGAAGAGCGGCATCAGGCCGAGCTGGATCGCGTCGGCGAGGACCGCGATGACCCGCGCGGCGAGGACGCGCCGCGGCAGCGTTTCCACGCGCCGACGTTAGGCCCGGCGGTGCGCGGGGTCAACGCCGCATGAGGACGTAGGGACCCCGGCTCAGGAAGAAGTCGACGTCGTGCCAGCGGTCGTGACCGCCGTCGGGGTCCATGTAGGACACGTTGTTCCGATCGCTGAACCGGTAGATGAGGATCGCGTGCGTGTAGGCGCCCCGGGTGTACGCGCAGAACACGTGGCTCGTGTGGAGGTGATTCTCGAGGTAACCGACGAGCGCGTCCGGGGCGAATCCTCCCCAGAAGAGGCCGAGCGCCGATGCGATGAGCGGGATCTTCGTGAGCGGCGTGATGCCGCCGGTCCCGCCCTCTCCCCAGCGGTGGATCAGCTGCTGCTGGTGCTGACGCGGGATTCGGTGGTCGACGAGCGACCAGCTCTCGAGCACCGCCGCCCAGCAGCTGTCCACGTGGGTCTGGGCCACGATGCGTGGCCTGACGCGGGAGATGTTCACGGTCGATCCTCCTTCACGTGGCGCGTTCCCGGCGGATCGACGTCGGCCGGGACAACGCGGTCCCGGCCGGCGCGCTTCGCGGCGTAGAGCGCCTCGTCCGCGCGTCCGAGGCAGGCCGAGAAGGTCTCCCCTGGGTCGCGGAACCTCGCGACGCCGATCGAGATCGTCGCGCGGACGGGCCCGCGGTCGCGGCCCTCGATCACGCGGGCGGCGAACTCGCTGCGCCAGGCCTCCGCGCGCTTCATGGCGCCCGGGATCTCGGCACGCGGCATGACGACGACGAACTCCTCGCCGCCGATCCGGCACACGAGGTCCGACGTACGGACGCCCCCGAGGAGGACGTGGGCGAGCTGGAGGAGGACGCGATCGCCGACCGCGTGGCCGTGGGCGTCGTTCACGCGTTTGAAATGGTCGACGTCGATGACGGCGACGACGAGCGACTCGCGAGCCCTGCGCGCCCGCGAGATGTCGCGCTTCATCGTCTCCTCGAGGTAGCGGCGGTTGTGGAGACCCGTGAGCGGGTCGCGCACGACCTGCTCACGGAGGCGGGCGTTCAGGTCCTCGATCTCGATCACGCGCGCCGCGAGCTCCTGATGCGCGCGCGCGAGCTCGTCCTGGACGCGCCGCTGCTCCGTGACATCCTGCTTGATCGCGATGAAGTGCGTGATCCCGCCGTTCTCGTCGAGGACGGGCGCGATCGTCTGCTCTTCCTGGTACTCCATGCCGTCCTTGCGCCGGTTCACGATCGTGCCGGACCACGACTCGCCGTTCGTGATCGTCCGCCAGAGATCGGCGTAGAACCCCGGGTCGTGGCGGCCCGACTTCAGGATGCGCGTGTGCTGGCCCACGAGCTCGTCGAAGGAGTAGCCCGTGATGGCGCTCGCGGCGGGATTGACCCACGTGATCGTGCCCCCGCGGTCCGTGATGACGACGCCGTTCGCGGCGGAGCGCAGCGCGGTGGCCTGGACGCGGAACGTGTCGGGGCTTCGCGCGTGGCCGCGCTGGTCGCGAATCGCGCACGCGACGAATCGGCCCCGCGGGAGGGTGAATGGGCTCAGGGAGATGTCGACGGGGACGTCCCGCCCGTCGGCGTGGCGCGCGAAGAGCTGGAGCCCGCGCCCCATCGGACGCGCGGCCGGCCGGTCCGCGTAGGCCGCGCGCAGGCTCTCGTGCGCGTCGAAACGCGCGGGCACGAGCGTCTCCACGTTTCGGCCTCGGAGCGCGGCCGGGTCGTGGCCGAGAAGAGGGCCGCAGGCCGGGTTCGCGAGGACGATCGTGCCGGAGCCGTCGATGACGAGGATCGCGTCCGCGGAGGACTGGAAGAGCGCACGAAAGAAGGCGCCGTCGGCGAAGGCTTTGTCCGACATGTGAGCGCATTCTAGCGTCGGAGCGGCCGGCGGAAGCCTCGCCGCCGCGCAGTCGGCGCGGCCGTCAGGGCCCGCAGCCCAGACCGGCCGCGGCAGCCTTCGCGGGCAGCGCGAGGTCGAACGTCGCGTCCCACGAATATTTCTGCTCGTCGCTCAGCTTCCCGCCCGTGATTCGGCCGGAGATCCTGCCGCCCGGGACGACGCGGCCCGCGAGCTTCCGGACGTTCAGGGTCTCCTTGTCCTTCGGAAGCTCGAAAACCCACTGCCGGCTCGCCATGACAGAGTCGGCTCGGTTGACGCCCGTCTCGACGCTCTTCACGGCCGCCGCGCTCGCCTCGGGCTTTCCGCCGCCGGGGCAGAACGCGAAGTGCATCATCGTGCGCGGCTTGCCCGCCTCGTCCTTGTCCGTCGCGTACGAGCTCACGTGGAACGCGTCGAGCTCCTTCGGCGTGAACGGCGCGTCCGAGAAGGTCAGCGTGACGCTCGGGCCGTCCTCGAAGACGGCGGCGGCGCAGTGCGCCATCGTGACCGGCTTGCCCGCGAGCACCGCCTTCAGGCGGCACGTGTCGGCGGCCCGGAGCGAGGCGGTCGGGACGAGAAGGAGCGCCAGGGCGAGAAGATGGCCGAGCCGATGGAGCATGGCGCCGAGACTATCGCGGCGGCATCTCAGCGGGGAAGTCGGGCTAGACTGATTCTCAACTCTTGAAGCGCATCCTCCTTCTTGCGGCCGTCGGCGGGATCCTCATCGCGGCCCTCCAGCTCGTCGAGTACCAGCACTTCGTGCGCGCGTACCCGACGGAGGTCTACGGCGGCCTCGTCGCCGTGATCTTCACGGCCGTCGGGGCGTATCTCGGCCTCAAGTGGACGCGGGCGAAGGAAGTCGTCGTCGTGAAGGAGGTCCGGATCCGCGAGGGCGGCCCGTTCGTCCTGAACACCGCCGCGCTGCGCGAGGCCGGGCTGACGCCGCGCGAGCTCGAGATCCTCGGCCTCATCGCCTCGGGGCTGAGCAACCGGGAGATCGGCGAGAAGCTGTTCGTGTCGGAGAACACGGTGAAGACGCACTCGGCGCGCGTCTTCGAGAAGCTGGACGTCTCCAGGAGGACGCAGGCGGTCCAGGAAGGCCGGCGGCTCGGCCTGATCCCATGATTCCCGGGTCGACGAAAGGACGATTCTCACGGGTGCGAGCCGAAATCACCCGAAGGGATGACGACAAGGACGCCGGCGCGGCCTAGCTTGAGTTCGAAAGGACGGAACATGAAGAAGATCGTCTGGACGTTCGGCCTGATCTCGGGCGGGATCCTCGCGGCGTTCATGGCGGCCATGGCGCCGCTGTGCATGGACGGAAAGATGAGCGACTACGCGGAGGTCATCGGCTACACCGCCATGGTCCTGGCGTTTCTCCTCGTCTTTTTCGCCATCCGCTCCTATCGCGAGAACGTGGGCGGGGGCACGATCACGTTCGGCAAGGCGTTCCAGATCGGTCTTCTCGTGTGCCTGATCGCGAGCACGTGCTACGTGGCCACCTGGGAGATCGTCTATCACGCCTTCCTGCCCGATTTCGCGGACCGGTACGCGGCGCAAACCCTCGAGAGAATGCGGGCCAAAGGCGCGACAGGGCAGGCGATCGAGAAGGCGACTCAGGAGATGGCGCGGTTCAAGGTGCTCTACGGGAATCCGTTCTTCAACGTCGGCATGACGTTCGTCGAGGTTCTTCCCGTCGGCCTCGTCATGACGCTCCTGTCCGCCGCGATCCTGAGGCGGAAGACTCCGCCGGCCGTCATTTCCGCGGCGGCGGCCGGCTGACGCCGCTCGAGATCACGAACATCCGTCCGGAGCGGTAGCCGTGGACGCCGCTCCAGGCGGACGTCACGAGGAGATCGAGCGTGCCGTCGCGGTCCACGTCGCCGAGGCCGACGGCGTCGAATCCGAACGTGTCGCCGGGGATCCGGCACGTGTACGTCTTCAGGAGCGATCCGTCCTTGCCCGAGTAGAGGTACGCCCGGCCGCCCGACGCGGCGGCTCCGGCGTACTGCCAGGCGCCCACGACGAGGTCCTCGTGTCCGTCGCCGTCCACGTCGCCGGCGCCCGCGGGGCCGATGCCGAACCCCTCGCCGGCCGTCTCGCCCGTGAGCGTGAGGAGGTGCCGGCCGTCCTTGCCCGAGTGGACGTAGACACGGCCCGTGCTCGGGCCCTTCGCGGCGTTCGTGAAGTCGGAGGTGTAGACGTCGGGCACGCCGTCGCCGTCCACGTCTCCCGGAACGGAGATGAACATGGCGCCGAGCGCGCGGCCGGTCTCGTCCGAGTCGACGACGAACTTCGGCTTCGGGGACAGGCGGTCGTAGACGTAGACGCGGCCGGTCTTGCGCGGTCCGGCGCCGGGCGCGCCGACCATGAGGAAGAACCGCTTCCCGTCCGACCAGCCCGCGACCGTGCTCCCGAACGCGTCGCCGGCGCGCTCGCCGGTCAGCGTGAGGAGGAGATGCCCGTCCTTGCCGGAGTAGACGTACGCGCGGCCCGCTCCGGCCCCGCCGGCGCCGTTGGCGGGGGCGCCGATGATGACGTCCGCGCGGCCGTCGTGATCGACGTCGCCGGCCGTCGCGACATGCTGGCCGAACGCGTCCGCCTTCTTCTCGGCCGTGAACGTGAAGAGCACGTGGCCGTCCTTGCCCGAGAGGACGAGCGCCTTCCCGCCGAACGGCGCGCCGGCCACGACGTCCTTCACGCCGTCGCCGTCGACGTCGCCCGCGCACTCGACGCCCGTGCCGAGCTGGTCGCCGGGCTGGCCGTCGAACTTCCAGAGGAGCTTGCCCGTCTTCGTCGAGTAGACGTACACGCGGCCCGCGTTCGCGCCGCCGACGGTCTTCGTCGGCGCGGACGTCACGACGTCGTGAACGACGTCGCCGTCGACGTCGCCCATGTCGCGCGCGATCCAGCCGAACTGGTCGCCCGCGGCCTCTCCGTCCCACTCGCGGACGACCTTCACGTTTTCGACGAACGGGTGCTCGAAGTCCTCCGGCTTCGGAAGCAGCGCCTTGTAGCGCGGGTCGCTCTTCAGAGCCGCGAGGTCCGGGTCCGTCTCCATGATGCCCATGTCGAGGCCCTTCGTGGCCTTCGCCTTCGCGAGCCACTCGAAAGCGTGGTCCGCGTCCTTGCGCAGCGCGAAGACGGTGCCGAGGTTGTACAGGAGAACGGGAGCGTCGGGCTTGAGCGCGAGTCCGCGCTCGTACGCGGCCTGGGCCCGGTCGAGGTCGTTCGCCTTCTGGTACGCGGTCCCGAGAAAACGCCACGCGAGGACGTTCTTCGGGCTCGCGGCCGTGACGGCTTCGAGGATCTTCACCGCGTCGGCGAAGCTGCCGGCTTGCAGGGCCGCGATGCCGGCGCCGAGGGTCGGGGCTGTCGCCGCGGGTGAAGGCGCGGGTGCCGCGGGCGAAGGCATGGGCGCGGCGGCGGGTTGCTGCGCCACCGAGGGACCCGCGGCGAAAGGGAGGAGGAGGAGCAGAAGCGGGAGGGGACGCGGCGCCACGGTGTGGGGGACGAGACCCGCCGTTCGCGGGACGAAATCGCCCGGCAGTGGGATCACGGCGCCTCCGGCTCCGAACCGTTTCACGGGGCCTCCTGTCTCGGTGTCGGGAGGTACGCGGATTTCTGCGAATGAGTTTCCGGCGCGGGGGAAGGCTCCTACCTCGTCGTCTCGCATTTTCACATCGACCACGTCGGCGGCCTCGCGAAGCTCGTCGAGGGCATTCCGATCCGCAGGCTGATCGACCGCGGCTTTCCGGACTATGGCGCGCCGGCGGCGCCGAAGAGCGCGATCTTCGACGCCTACCGTCGGGCCGCCGAGGAGGCCGCCGGGAAAGGCGCCGTCCGTGAGCGCGCGCGCGTCGGCCGCGCCGACCAGATCGTGCCGGTGCACGCTCCAGGCGGCGTCCCGGGCCT
Source organism: Thermoanaerobaculia bacterium (assembly GCA_963719225.1). GTDB lineage: Bacteria > Acidobacteriota > Thermoanaerobaculia > UBA5066 > UBA5066 > Fen-183. The sequence goes on from CAVRAY010000002.1 coordinate 589,907, forward strand.
CCAGGTCCGCGTCGTCGCCGCGAACGGCGAGGCCTGGACCGGAACGGGCGACGCGACGGCTTCGCGCTTTCCGCCGCTCGACGGCGTACCCGAGGAGGACCGGCCGGCCGAGAACCCGTGCAGCGTCGCGCTGCGCATCCGGTACGGAGGGTTCTCTCTCTACACGGGCGGGGACCTCTACGGGATGCGTCGCGCCCGGAGGCGCCTCGTATCGCGTCTTCGTCCTCGACGACACGAGCGAGAGCGGCGCCGTGACGTCCGTCCACGGGCCGTACGCGTCCTCCGGCGCGCGCTAGGAGCGTCTCCGGGAGCCACTGCGGTCTCCGCGAGTCGCGCGTGGCGCCGTTCTTGCGGTGTCGGTCCCGCGGGCCGATGCCGCCGGGGAGGACCCGATGTGGGCGAGAAAGGTTACAAACGACCCCCTCCGTTTCGACGACGTGCTCGCGATCCGGTCCGGCGGCGTCGGGCTCGTGGCCGAACTTGCAATCCCGGACGAGGCCGACGGGATCGTCGTCTTCTGCCACGGGCCGCGGAACAAGCGGCACGGGGCCGCGAATCTTACCGCCGCGAGGCTCATGAAGGAGGGCGGGATCGGGGCGGCCGTCTGCAACCTCCTCACGGGCGCCGAGGAGGCGATCGACGAGCGCCTGCCCGGGCCGCGCTTCGACGTCCCGCGGCTCGCGGGCCGGCTCGCGGACCTCACGGACGCGCTCGGGAGCAACCCGCGCACGGCGCACCTGCCCGTCGCGTACTTCGGCGCGTCCACCGCGGCGGCGGCCGCTCTCGTCGCCGCGGCGTCGCGGCCGCTCGCCGTGCGCGCGGTCGTCTCCCTCGGTGGGCTGCCGGAGCTCGCGGGCGACGCGCTGCGTCGCCTCGAGGCGCCGACCCTCCTCCTCGTGGGCGAGAGGGACTGGAAGGTCATGGACCGGAACGCCGTCGCGCTCGCGGACATGTCGGTCGAGAAGTCGCTCCTCGTCGTCGCCGGCGCGACGCACCTCTTCGCCGAGCCGGGCCCGCTCGCGGAAGCCGCGGGCCTCGCGCGCGACTGGTTCCGGCATTACCTGCGCATCGAGCCGACGGCCGCGTGACGGTTTCGCGCGGCCGCGCTACCAGCCGCGGACGATGAGGATCGGCCCGGCCGCGAGCGACGCCGTTGCGGCCGCGAGGAGCAGACGCCGCCTCGCCGTGACGAGGCCGTCCGGCGCGTTCCGGGCGGCCTGCACGAGCGCCGCTCCGAGGCCGAGGCACCCGGCGCCGCAGGCGAGGAAAACCATGTCCGGCTGGAGAAGCGAGTCGAGGATGTCCATGCGGGCCTCCTGCGCGCTCTGACCCTTCGGATTGGAATTGGGTTCCCCGAAGGCGCCCTCAACGCGCCGGAACGCCACAGATGTTCGCGGCGGCGTTCGCGACGCCGGTGACGACTTGCGCCATTCGTGTGAGGTCCAGTGACTCGAGGGTGTCGGTCGGCGCGTGGTAGTTCGGGTTCCGGAGAAACGCCGTATCGGTGACCATCACGGCGCTGGTGCCGACGGCCCAGTAGCTGCTGTGGTCCGAGGCCTCGATCCCGGCGATGACGGGCCCGCTGTAGCTGTACGCGGGCACGGTCGAGGACCCCGAGATGCCGCGTCGCACGTCGCGTGCGAGGGCGCGATCTGCCCAACGACCGACGACGGCGATGAAATCACCGTGCGTGGGATACGCAAGCGTGAACAGCCGGCTCGGCCACGGCTGCGTCGCGGCGTAGAAGCCGATCATCTCGAGCGACACCATGCCGATCGGCGCGAGCCCGGCCTTCGTGATCGAGGAGGCGTGCACGGCACTGCCCATGTCCTCGGAGTGGTAGAAAGGCGGCTCCTCCGTCGAGTACGCGACAAGAACCAGCGGCCGCGTCAGCGGCTGACCGCCGAGAAGCCGAGCGACCTCGAGGAGCGCCGCGACCCCGCTCGCATTGTCGTCCGCGCCAGGATTCGCGTTCGTGTCGCCAAACGCGTCGTAGTGAGCGCCGATGACGAGAGCCCCGCGACCCTCCGGACCCAAACGCGCAAGGAGGTTTCGAAAAGGCTGTCCTCGGGCGAAGTACGCCTGGTCCGACACGACCGCGCCGGCCTTCGAGAACTCGCTCCGAATGTGGACCGCGGCGGCTTCCAGGTTCCCGGGATGCCGGAAATCGCGCGGAGATGCCTCCTGCGTCAGGAATGCGATGTCGCTCCGGAGGCGAGATTCGTCCGCGCGTTTCTCGAGAACGCGCGGGGCAGCCGTGAATGCCGGTTGCCTCACCACGAGAACCCCGGTGAACGTGAATCCGAGGAGCGCGGCCGCAGAGGTCGCCCCGATCCGCACGGCGGACCTCGTGACTCCTGCCATCTGAGGATGGTACGGAAGCGTGGCCTCCTCCGTCATCCCCGGAGGCACCTCGAAACAGTGCGTTTATGCGGTCACGGCGCTGCCTAAGCTGCTCCAGCGTCTCGGTTAAGAGGCGACCGCGTCTCAATGTCAGAAAGGCGTTGACAGGATTCCGCGGCGGCCCCTACGCTACCCGCAACAAGCAGTGGACTCATCGAAGAAGGAGACGTCATGGCCGACGCCGAACACGTGAGCTCCGAGATCGAGACCAGCGAAATCGAAGACGCGAGCCGCCGCGGGTTCATCCGCGCCGCCGTCACCGCGGGAGTCGCGGGCGTCGCCGGCCTCGCGATCGGGGACGCCGTCGCGAGCGACGTGAAGCTCAATCCGGCCGCGCAGAGCGCCTTGAAGATCTCGCCGCCGCCCTCGACACCGGAAGAGCACGCGAAGGATCAGAAGCGCCTGCAGGCCGAGGCGCTGATCAAGCAGCTCGGCGGCGACGTGCAGATCCAGTGGGTCAAGGGCAACGTCCCGAAGATCCGGCGCGTCATCCAGATGGAAGGCTGAGCGCCGCCCAGGACGCAGGCCCGGTCCCGGGGTCGGAGGGCGCGTGGACTCGAACGATCCGCGTTCCAGCCGGCACCCTGTCGATGGGATCGACCCTCGAAGAGGTGGGGGAGTGCGTCCGGTACTGGAGCAGCCGCCTCGTGGACCCGTCGTACGAGGGGCCCTTCCGCGCCTGGATCATGAAGGAGGTTCCGCGGCATGACGTGGCGATCGCGGAGCTGGTGGCGTCGGAGTACCCGGTGACGAACGCCGAGTACCGGCTCTTCACCCTCGCGACGGGCCGCGTTCTGCCGGAGTCGCTCGCGGAAGGCCGGCCGGATTCGCATCCCGTGTGGGGCGTCGGCCTGGAAGGCGCCGAGGCGTACGCACGCTGGCGCGCCGCTCGCGACGGCGTGCCCTGGCGCCTTCCGACGGAAGCCGAATGGGAGTGGATGGCCGCGGGGCCCGAGCGCCGGCGCTACCCGTTCGGAAACGCGTTCGACCCAGCGCGCTGCAATACGGTCGAGCGCGGGATCGGCGCGACGAACCCGGTCGACGCGCACCCGGAGGGAGCTTCGTGGTGCGGCGCCCGGGAGCTCGCGGGCAACGTCGAGGAATGGACGAGCAGCCGGTATGCGCCGTATCCCGGCGGGGAGTTCGTCGAGGACGAGCTCACACGCCTCGCGGGCGCCGACTACCCGATCGTGCGCGGCGGCTGCTTTGCCCTCGGGGGCGACCTCGCGCGCTCGTCCCGCCGCCACGGCCCGCACCCGGGCGCCCGCTTCCGCTACATCGGGTTCCGACTCGTCGCGGACGCTCGCGGGGCGCCGGCGTGATCGAGCACCGGTCTCCGATCAGCGGCATCGCGGCCGGGCCGGGTGGAAGAGTCGCGACGGCCGGGTACGACAACCTCGTCATCCTGTGGGAGGGCCGCCGCGCTCTCGCGCGCGCCGCGCACGACCACCTCGCGAACCAGTGCGCCTTCGACGCGACCGGCCGCTTCCTCGTGAGCGCGAGCAGCGACTACACGGCGCGCGTGTGGAGCGTGCCGGAACTCAGGCTTCTCGCCGTCCTCGGAGACCACGAGGACGATGTCGAGATGGCGGTCTTCGACCCCTCCGGGACGCGCGTCGCGACGGCCTCGCGCGACCACCGCGTCCGCGTCTTCACGAGGGACGGGACGCTCCTCCGGCGTCTCGAGGGGCACGCGGCCGACGTGATCTCCGTGGCGTGGGACGCGGCGGGCGACGTCGTCGTCTCGAGCAGCGACGACGGGACCGTGCGGTACTGGGACGCGGGAGCGGGCACGCTTCGGAAGACCGTCGCCCTCGGGGCCGAGACGGACACGGTCGTCGTCGGGGAGGACGGCACGCTCTTCGCAGGCGACGACCGCGGCGACATCGTCGTCATCACCCCGGCCGCGACGCGCCGCGTGAAGGCGCACGCGGCGGGCGTCAAGCGCCTCGCCGTCGACCGCGGCGGCAGGACGCTCGCCTCGAGCAGCTACGACCGGACGCTTCGGACGTGGCGGATCACGCGCGGCGCTCTCGAGCCCGCGTTCACGACGACCCTGCCGGAGGCCGCGTGGGCGCGCAGCGTGACGTTCGCGGACGACGGCCGTGTCCTCGTCGGGACGTTCGGGACGACCTTCGCGGTCCTCGACCCCTCGAGTGGGGCGTGGGACCTCGACGGCGTGCGCGCCACGCCGGGGCTGAACTCCTTGCACGGGGCCGGCGGCTGCGTGTTCGCGGTGGGCGACGCCGGGCGCGTCTTCCGCAACGGCGCCGAGCTCGCGCGTCTCGGCAGCCCGTGCAACTTCGTGACGACGTGGCGCGGCCGCGTGCTCGCGGGCGGGCACCTCGGCGCGCTGTTCGACTGCGAGACGGGCGAGGTCCTGCACCGGCACCTCTCGCCGCTGAACTGCGCGGCGGCTCTCGCCGACGGAGACCTCCTCGTCGGAACGTACACGGGCGAGGGCCTCCGGCTGAGGGAGGACGGCGACGCGCTCCGGCTCGTCGAGACGCGGCGCCTGCACGAGCAGGCCGTCAAGGGCGTCGCGGCCTCCGGGGACCGCGTTTTCAGCGTGAGCGCCGCCGGGGACGCCGGGCTTCACACGTTCGGGGAAGCCGCGGAGTCGAGGCGAATGCCGGCCGCCCACGACAAGATTGCGAACGCCGTCTGCGCTCTCCGGGACGGTCGCTTCGCGTCCGTGAGCCGCGACCGGAATCTGCGCCTGTGGACGGGGGAGCGCGCCGAGGTCGTTCCGACGCCGCACGCGCACTCGGTCAAGTGCGTCGCGGCGACGTCGGACGGACGTCACGTGGCGACGGGCGCCTACGACGGCACCGTGGCGCTCTTCGACCTCGAGACGGCGGCGTGGGGGCCTCTCGCGCGACCGACGTGCGCGGGCATCTCGTCTCTCTGCGCGGCGCCCGGGAAGGACGCCGTGCTCGCGGGCGCGTTCGACGGGAGCGTCCACCGCGTCGACGCGGCGGGCCGGACGGAGACCTGGCCATGAACATGCAGAACCGCCTCCTGCGCGTCGTCTACTCCCGGACGCACGACGTCCTCATCGGCTCGGACGTAAAGGGCCGCGTGCACAAGTTCGATCCGGACCTCAACCTCCTGCAGTCCTCGCCCGTCCCGACGTACGACAGGCCCGTGAACGCGATCTGCCTGACGGAGAAGTACGTCTTCACGAAGGACCGCTTCGGCGCCATCGGCAAGTGGGACCTCGAGACGCTCCTCCCGCTCGACTTCTGGGACGGGAGGCTCGTCTGCGACCGGGCGGGGCTCCTCGAGGACGAGGAGCCGTCGCCGTCGCCGAACCGCGCGATCGCGTACCTCAACGGCCGCCTCTACACTCCGAACGCGTACAACCAGTTCGTCGTCCTCGACGCCGAGACGTTCGAGATCCTCGACATCCGGCCGTCGCCATCGAAGACATACGTGGACTGCATCTGCGTCGACGCGCCGGACGTGCAGGCGGTCTCGGACGTCGTCGGGAACCTCTTCATCGGCGATCTCGAGAAGAACGACTTTCCCGTCCAGCGCAGGGTGGACACGGGCGTCGTGCACGGCGTCGTCTGGGACCGCCGGCACGATCGCTTCTGGACGACGCAGGACGGCGGCCTCGGCGAGGACCGGTGCGTGAGGACCGGCGTCACGACGCTCGAGAAGGACGGTTCCCTCTTCCGCGAGTTCAAGCTCTCGCACGAGGACAACGAGTTCATCGCGGCCGAGCCCGAGGGGCGATACGTCTTCGCGGGAGGCTTCAACGGGAAGATCGGCGTCTTCGACAACACGGAGCGGGACTTCAAGCTCGAGCGCGTGATCGGCCCGCTCGACTTCCAGATCATCTCGGCGACCGTCGCCTCGAAGGACCAAATCTACGCGCTCCTGCAGACAGGGGACATCCTCAAGCTGGACCGCGAGGGGAGAGAGCTCGCGCGCACGCGCTTCGCGAACCGCTGCGTCTGGACCCTCGAGCCGCACCCTTCGGACGCGTCGCTGCTTTACGCGGGCACGGACGCCGGCGTCGCGCTCCTGCGCTACGGCCCGGGCCGCTTCGAGTCCGTGCGGATCGAGCAGCTCGCCCACCACGCGCTCGGCCTCGGCATCGTGAAGGACGTCCGGCCGTTCCCGGACGGCTCTTTCATCGGCGTCTCGCGCAAGGGCTGGCTCTTCAGGGCGGACCGTGACGGGCGCATCCTCTGGCAGCGCCGCGTCGCGGGCGTCCCGCGAGGCTGCGCGGCGGGTCCGGGCTGGGACCGCGCCCTCTTCTCCTCGGACGCGGGCTCCGCGTGGGAGCTCGACGCCCGAAGCGGAGAGGTCCTCGACGAGATTCCCGTCGGGAGCCCCTCCTACGCGTGCGTCTACGCGGGCGACGGGCGCCGCGTCGTGACGGCCGACGCCGGCCAGCAGGTCCTCGTCTACGCGGCCGACTCGCACGAGATCCTCGGGGCCGTCCGCGGCTTCAAGTACCGCCTCAAGCGCATCGGGCGGCTCTCGAACGGCGAGATCTTCGTCGTCGGGCCCGACGGTTTCTTCGAGCTCGACCTCGAGGCCTACGCCGTGAGACGGTCGTACGGAGACTTCCTCGTTTCGACGAAAGAGAACGGCGTCCTGTGCGACGGGTTTCTCCACGTCGGCGGGTACGGCTACCAGGTCGGGACGTACCGGCACGAAACCGGCGAGATCGTGGACCTCAAGGAGAACCTCCCGGACTTCACGAAGGCATTCGCGGCGCGCGTGCCCGAGGACGGCGTCCCGATCCTCCTCGTCGGCGGGCGCGGCGGCTTCGTCAACGCCTACCGCGTCGTGGGCGGCGTGCCGCAGAAGGTCCGCGAGTTCTATGTCCGCTGACGGGGCGCGCGAGGTGGCCGGGTGAGGACGTACACCGTCCTTTCGGGCAGCACGCGGACGAACAGCCAGACGGCGAAGGTCGCGCGCTGGGTCGCCGCGGAGCTCGCGAGGACCGACCCCGAGTGTGTGGTCGAGCTCCACGACCTCTGCGAGACGGCTCTGCCCGCCTGGCGGGAGGAGTTCTGGGACGACGCGGTGCCGCCGGACGCCGGGTGGGCGAAGCTCGCGGCGTCGCTGACGCGGAGCGAGGGCCTCGTCTTCGTGACGCCGGAGTGGTGCGGCATGGCGCCTCCGGCCCTCATGAACGTCTTCCTTCTCGCGAGCCGCGGGGAGCTCGCCCACAAACCCGCCCTCATCGTGGGCGTCTCGGCGACGAACGGAGGCGCGTACCCGGTGGCCGAGCTGCGCGCGTTCGGCGGGAAGAACACGCAAGTCGTCTACATTCCGGACCACGTCGTCGTGCGGCGCGCGGCCCGCGTCCTGAACGGACCAGAGCCCGCGAACGACGACGACGCGGCCCTGCGCGAACGCATCGCCTACAGCCTGAGGATCCTGTGCGTCTACGCGCAGGCCTTCACGCTGATCCGGGGGAGCGGCGTGATCGACCTCGAGACCTATCCGTATGGGATGTGAGATGGAGGCCGATCCCGGCCGGTACGTCGGGATCCTCCGGGACGCGTTCCGGAAACACTACGTGGAGAGCTCGGACGTCTGGACGGACGACCTCGCGATGCGCGTGCTCCCGCCGATCGTGCAGGGCCGGCTCAAGCTGCCGCGGGAGACGCGCGTCCTCGACGTCGGCTGCGGCGCCGGGCGCGACGTCGCGTACTTCGCCGAGGTGTTCGACACCGTCGTCGGTCTCGACATCCACCCGCACCCGGGCTGGGAGGACGTTCGGCGAGCGGCGCCGAACGTCCGCTTCGTCTGCGAGGGCCTGCTCGAGCACGACGGGGCGTACGACCTCGTCGTCGACAACGGGTGCTTCCACCATCAGCACCCGGACCACGCCCGGCCGTACCTCGAGCGCGTCGCACGGCTCGCCGCGGGCGGCGGGTTCTACGTCCTCTCGACGTTCAAGAACGACGCGCTCGCCTCGCGCGTCGACGCGAACGGCCGGCTTCACCGGTACTTCTCGGACGCGGAGCTGCACGGCGCGCTGGAAGCCCCGGGCTTCACCGTGTTCGACGAGCTGGACGTCTGGCGAAACCGCCACCGCGACTATTACCGGCTCACGTTCTGCAAGACCAAGGGGGCTTGAGCCGCGCCGGGCGGCCTTTCCGGGAAAAGGGGGTATACTCTTCCGCGTTCGCCCTCCCTCCCATTGACGGAGCGGACCGAGAACCGAAAGGTCCCCGTCGACCTCAACCGATACCTCCCCACCATCTTTCAATCGCGCGCGTCCATTCGGCCGTGCGTTTCCTTAAGGAACCCCATGAAGCTCTACGTTGGAAACCTGTCCTATTCCGTCAATGACTCCACCCTCAAGTCCCTGTTCGAGCCCTTCGGCAACGTCGACTCCGCCCGCGTGATCTCGGACCGCGACACCGGCTCCTCGAAGGGCTTCGGCTTCGTCGAGATGTCCGACGAGGACGCCAAGAAGGCGATGGGCGCCCTGAACGGCCGCGAGCAGGACGGCCGCGCGCTCAAGGTGAACGAGGCGAAGCCGCAGGAGAACCGCGGCGGCGGCGGTGGCTACGGCGGCGGCGGCCGCAACCGTTACTAACGCGTCACGACTCAACCCGTCTTCTGTTCGGCGCCGGTGCGGAAACGCCCCGGCGCCTTTTTCTTCACGCTCCGGCGTGGCGCGTTCGACCCCGCGCGCGCCGCGCGAGCCCGCTCTCGCAGTAGGCTCGCCTCCATCCGGAAGCGCCTCGCTCTCGCCGCGCTCCTCGTCGCGCCGTTTCTTTCGGCGGCCGAGCCGACGCGTCTCGTCTTCGAGCCGCAGCCCGGTCTGCCGCCTTCGGCGAACCGGCTCGCTCCGGGGCCGCGGCCGTGGGTCGCGGGCGTGATGGATCTCGTGGGCCTCGACTCGCCGGGGCCGGACGTCCACGTCCTCGTCGCGCCGGAGTCCTCGCCGCTCGCCCGCAACGTGCCGGCGTGGGTCACGGGGTACACGGACGGCGTCTCGAACGTCGTCGTCGTCCTCGCCGAGCGCACGCCGTCGTATCCGGACGGCGGCCTCGAGGAGGTGCTCGCGCACGAGGTCGCGCACGTCCTCATCCACCGCGCGAGCGGCGGGAGGCCCCTCCCGCGCTGGTTCGACGAGGGCCTCGCGATGCTCGCGGCGCGCTCGTGGCGCCTGCGCGACCAGACCGAGCTCGCGCTCGGCCTCCTGTGGGGCCCGCGCGTGCCGCTCTGGAAGCTCGACGACCTCTTCCGGGGAGACCGCCGGGAAGTCGAACGCGGCTACGCGCTCGCGGGCACGCTCGTCCAGGACCTCATCGAGCGCGACGGCCCGGCGATGCCGCGGATCGTGCTCGCGCGCGTCGCGCGCGGGGACACGTTCGACGAGGCGTTCCGCGGGGCGACGGGCGCGTCCCTGATCGACGTGGGCGAGGCGTTCTGGGAACGGCAGGCGACGCTGAAACGCTGGCTGCCCGTCCTGACGAGCACGGCGGCGCTGTGGTTCGGGATCTCGATCCTCGCGATTCTCGCCGCGTTCCGCAGGCGGCGGAAACGGGTGGCGCTCGCGGACGCGTTGGACGAGCCGGCCGCGGCGGACCTCGAGCCGCCGGACGAGACGGTGAACTGAAACCTCCCGCTCCGCTCGGCGCGGCCTCTAGACTGCGCCGCGTGGACACTTCGCCCGATCGCGTGGCGGACCTCGTTGCCCTCGTCGGGCCGATCGACATCTACCTCTTCGATCAGATCCAGCGCGGCAGGGTCCCGGCCGGCAGCGTCGTTTTCGACGCGGGCTGCGGCACGGGGCGGAACCTCGTCTTCTTCCTGCGCGCGGGCTTCGACGTTCGCGCGGTAGACCCCGATCCCGAGGCGATCCACGCCGTCCGCGCGCTCGCCGCTGCGCTCGCGCCCCGGCTCCCCGCGGACCACTTCCGGGCCGAGCCGCTCGAGGCCCATGGCTTTCCGGACGCGTCCGCGGATTTCGTGATCGCGAGCGCCGTCCTTCACTTCGCCCGCGACGAGGCGCACTTCCGCGCGATGCTCGGTGGCTGCTGGCGGGTCCTCAGACCCGGCGGCGTCTTTTTCGCCCGGCTGGCCTCGACGATCGGGATGGAGGGGCGCTTCACGCCGCTCGGAAGCGGCCGTTTCGCGCTCCCCGACGGAAGCGAGCGATTTCTCGTCGACGGGGGGACGCTGACGGCGCTCACCGCGGAGCTCGGCGGCGCGCTCCTCGACCCGCTGAAGACGACCGTCGTGACGGATCGCCGTTGCATGACGACGTGGGTCGTGCGCCGGAACCGAACCTTTCCCTGATCGGGGCGACGCGGTCCTCTTCATGCCGCACGGGCGCCACGGGACGTACACCGTCACCGGCGCGAAGTACTGAGGCTCGGACGGACCGGTCGCGGCGCGGGTCCGGGGCATAGACTCGCGTTCCAGGAGGCCGGCCATGCCCTACCGGCTGATCTACTCCTCCGAGGCCGCGCCCGGTCTCGCACCCCCCGAGCTCGAAACGATGCTCGCCGAGTCGCGGATCCGCAATTCGGCGCACGGGATCACGGGCGTGCTCATCTTCGTGGACGGCGCCTTCCTGCAGATCCTCGAGGGGGAGAAGGCGGACGTGCTCGACCTCATGGAGCGGATCGAGAAGGACCCGAGACACAGCGGGATCAAGGTGTTCTACGAACAGGAAGTCGACACCCGCGCCTTCGCCTCGTGGAGCATGGCCTACCTCAGCCCGCGCAGGGAGGACGTCGCGAAATGGGCGGAGCTCGAGGGAGCGACGACGATCGGGGACGTCCTCGCATCTCTGGGATCCAGCCCCGGGCGTCTCCCCGGGATGGTCCTGAACATCCTCACCGTGCTCGCCCGCGGGTAGTCCCGGGTCCGGTGCCGATTTCGATCCCGGACCAGATCGAGCGCGTTCCTACTTCATCCCATGGACGATGACGTCGGAAACATCCGAGATCTTCCTGAGCAGGTTCGAGAGCGTCGCGATGAGCTTGCTCATGCGGTCCATCGCCATCTGGAGACGCAGCGATTCCATCTCACCCATTCCCGACATGGAATCGATGTCCTTCGTGACGATGATGGCTGCCCGGTAGAGGAGGAGAAAGTCGAGGGCTTCGGACGTGCCGTGGACCCTCACGTGCGACCAACGGGACCGGACGGCCGCTTCGGCGAGAGCTTCGGGCTCAACGGGCCCCTTCGCGATACCGGGCGCGGCCTGGCTCACCCAATCCCGGACGGCGGGAGACGCGGCGTTCCAGAGGCGGTCGCCGCGGGCTTTGACGTCGGCCGGAAACGGGGGAGCCTTCGGGCGCACCTTGACGACGCGTGCTTTGACCGGCGCTCTCGCCGTCGCTCGAGTCGCGGTGTCGCCCGCTCGAGCGATGGGGGCGCCGAGGACGAGGAGAAGGACGGCCGCGACGGGCCAGGCGCGAGGCCCGAGGCGGCATTTGAGCACGTGGGAGTCTGGCATTTGCGAACTCCGGTCGGGTTGGCGAATCGTCACTGCGCGTACGGCGCCGTCAGGAGCGCCGCGAGCGTCCTCATGCCGGAGAGGTAGTGGCCCATGCGCAGGTTCTCGTCGTACGCGTGCTGGTTGTTGTCGGGATTCACGACGGGGACCTGGACGAACGGCGCCTTCAGGGGCCCGACGATCGCGTGCGTCGGGAGCGTGCCGCCCATCATCCGGATGCGGACGAGAGGAGACGCGGGGAACGCCGCCGCGACCGCGGAGGAGGCCCAGCGGCCGACGGCGGAGTCGAACGGCTGACGCGCCGCTTCCTCGGGGAGATGCGCGTCGAATCGCGCGAGCTTCGGCCAGCGCGCGCGCTCCTCGTCCGTGGGCTCCCGCGCGACGAGGTGCCAGCCCTGCGCCTCGACGTGCCGCTTCAGGAGGCCGAGCAGGTACTCCGGGTCGGCCTCGACCGTCGTCCTGAGGTCGAGCTCGGCGACGGCGTCGCGCGGGACGACGTTCGCGGCCTTCTCGCCGACGCTCGCCGAGGCGAGGCCGCGCACGTTGAGGGACGGGGACTGGAGCGACTCCTGGTACGTCGCGCCGACCCTCTCCGGCCGCGCGATGCCCGTGCGCGCCTTCAGCGCGGCCTCGTCGTCGGGCACCTCGGCGAGGACCGCGCGGTCGGCGTCCGTCAGGCGCGTCTTCGCGTACCAGCCGGGCACGATCACGCGCCCGTCGTCGTCCTTCATCGTGGCGAGGAGGCGCGCGAGCCGGAACGCGGGGTTCGGCACCCAGTTGCCGAAATGCCCGCTGTGGAGCGGCGCCCGCGGTCCGAAGACGGTGAGGGTGACGGGGACGACGCCGCGGTTGCCGAACGAGAGCGTTGGCCGGCCGGACGCGTGGAGCGGTCCGTCGAGGAGGACGACGGCGTCCGAGGAAAGGAGCGCCGCGTTCGCGGCGACCGCCGCGGCGATTCCGGGAGAGCCGGCCTCCTCCTCGCTGTCGAGGAGAACCTTCACGTGGACGGCGGGGTCGATCTTCTTCCCGCGGAGGAGGTCGAAGACCGCGAGGAACATGACGATCGGCCCCTTGTCGTCCGAGGCCGAACGCGCGAAGACGCGCAACTCGGGGTCGAAGTCGGGCTTCAGCAGCTCGGCGCGGTCGACCTCGTTCCATTTCCCGTCCGCGCCCAGGCGCTTCACGACGGGCTGCCACGGGTCCTTCTGCGCCCACTGCGACGGGACGACGGGCTGGCCGTCGAAGTGGATGTAGAAGAGGACGGTCTTCTCCCGCGCGCGGGGCGCACCGTACTCGGCGAAAACGAGCGGGCGGCCGCCGTTCTCGAGCGCCCGCGTCGCGAATCCGCGCTTCCGGAATGCCGCCTCGAGCCAGTCCGCGTTCCGGCGGACGTCCGCCGGGCGGATGGAGTCGTTCGGGATCGCGAGGAGGTCGAGATACTCGGGGAAGCTCGCGGCCGCCGCGGCGGCGATCGACGCGTCGTCGACGCCGGGCGGAAGAGCGGCGGCGGCAGGCGGAGCCCACGCGGCGAGCGCGGCGACGAGCCACGGGACGGCGAAACGAGAGCTCATGAGGAGGCCTCCCGACGGCGACTCTACCGCCGCCGCAGGAGTAGAGTGGCGACGGAGCGGTCGCGGAGGACACCTTGGCCGGACGACGCCTAACCGACATCGAACGGATCGCCCGGATGGAAGCCGCCGCGGCGGAGGCCGAGAACGTCCTCCGGATGGCAGACCTCCCGATCTACGCGAAGGCGGCCGGGCTGCGCAACGCCGTGGCCGCCGGCCTCTCGCCGCCGGCCGCGTTCGTCGAGGACGTGCGCGCGGCGCTCCAGGCGGAGCTGAGGAAGACCGTCGAGCCGGCGATCCCGGAGGGAATCGACTCCGGGATGACCCGGGCCACGCGGATCACGCTCCGCGGCGTCCTCAAGCGTTTCGAGGGCGCGTTCGGCGGCCCGGCGGGGATGAGCACCGCGAGGATGCGCCGCGAGAAGTGACGGCGTGTCGCTGAGCGTCCCTCAGTCGGCGCCGGGGCGCTCGCCGCTGCCGTACAGAGGGGACGTCGCGGGGATCGGCTCGCCGAACACGTAGTGGCCGAACCAGTCGAGGTTGTGCTGGAGAACGGCGCGGTTCGACTTCGGCTTCGTGATCGGGTGAGAGAAGCCCTTGTAGAGGACGAGGCGGGCCGGGACCCCGGCGTCCACGAGACCTCGATAGAGCTCGAACGAGTTCGGCGGGGGCACGCGTTTGTCGCTGTCGCCGTGCTGGATGAGCGTGGGCGTCTTCGCGTTCCGGATGTTCGTGATCGGCGAGGTGCTCGCGTAGATCTGCGGGTCCTCCCAGGGCGTCGCGTGGAGATACTGGCGCGTGAACGGCGTGATGTCCGTGTTCACGTAGTACGTCGTCCAGTCGCTGATGCCGGCCCCGACGGAGATCGCCTTGAATCGGTCGGTGTGGGTCGTGAGGAAAAAGGAGATGTAGCCGCCCTGCGACCAGCCCATCGATCCCATCCGCGTGCCGTCGACGATTCCCTTCGCGATGAGCGCGTCGACCCCGCTCATGACGTCCCACATGTCGCCGATGCCGAGGTTGCGTACGTTGAGCGCACGAAACGCGCCGCCGTAGCCGGCGCTGCCGCGGTAGTTCGGCTCGAGGACGAGCGCTCCCTTCGCGAGGAACTGCTCGATCGGGTAGTGCGCTTCGCGGCCGGGCGAACCGGCCGCGAGACGCCCGTCGGTCCGCCGTGGATCACGACGAGAAGCGGGTACTTTCGCGACGAGTCGTAGTCGGCGGGCTTGTGGAGGACGCCCTCGATCGTCGCGCCGTCCCGGCTCTTCCACGAGACGAGCTCGACGGTGCCGAGCGTGAAACCCGCGACCTGCGCGTTCATGTCCGTGAGCTTCTTCGGTGCGAAGCCGTCCGCCGCCGTCCTTGCGACGAAGACCTCCGGAACGCTCTTCGCGTCGGACGCCGTGAACGCGAGGACCGCGCCGTCCCGCGAGAGGCCGGCGTCTCCGAGAAACAGGCTCTCCGGCGTGACGCGCGCGATCGACGCCGTGGCGGGGTCCAGCCGGAAGAGGGCCGCGTGGACGCGCTGTCGGGCGCGGAAGAGGATCCCGGCCTTCGTCCAGTCGAGCAGGTACGCGTTCTCGTCGAACTTCGGAGTGAGGTCGACGACGTCCTCGGGCTTCGTGGCCGGTTTCTTCAGGACGTCCTCGACGTTCACGCTCGCGATGTGGTCGTTTGCGTAGAAGAAGTACGGCTGGGCGAGGGAGGTCCCGAACGCGAGCCGGGTCCCGTCGGGAGAGAAGCGCGGGCTCGTGTCCGGCCCGTCGAGCGCGACGACCTTGTGGACGGCGTTGCCGTGGGCGAGGTCCACGAAGTAGATGTCCGACGTGCCGCCGAAGGAGAGAAGCGGCCTCGACGTCGCGCCGAAGGCGATGCGCATTCCGTCGGGCGACCAGGCCGCGTCACGGACGTTTGCGCCCGGGTCCGTCACGACCGGGCGGAGCTCCGCCGGCTGTCCGCTCTTCTCGGCGCCCGCGACGTCGGCGAGCCACAGGTGGTTCTGGCTGAAGTCTTCCTCGAAGACTTCGTATTCGCTGTACCGTTCCTTCCGCTCCTTCGCGGCTTTCGATTCCGGAGCGGGCGCGACGACCGCGAGGCGCGTGCCGTCCGGGGACCACCGGAACGAGTCGATCTTCGCGCCGTGGCGGGTGAGCTGCCAGGCCTCGCCGCCGGTCGGCGAGATGAGCCAGATCTGCCGCGCCTCCGGCTTGGCCTCGTCCTTCTTTCCGTCCTTCTTCCCGGCCTTCTTCTCCTCTTTCGCCTCGGTCTTCTCATCGAGCGGTGCGACCGTGCTCGATTCGCGTTCGGTGAGGAACGCGATCCAGCGGCCGTCGGGCGACCACTGCGCGCCGTCGCTCGACTTGCGGCCGCGGGTCAGCGGGAACGACCGGCCCGTCTGCGTGTCGGCGAGCCAGAGATGGGAGACGTACGCGTTCTCCTTCCAGTCCGTCTCGGTGACGTCGTAGCAGACGAAGCGGCCGTCCGGCGAGGGCGTCGGCCGCGAGACCGACTCGAGGCTCAGGAGCTGGTCGAGCGTCGGCATGGCGCCGCGGAGGGCCGGCGCGACCGCGAACGCCAGGACGAGCGTAAACGTGGCATTTCTCCGGAGCGGCGTGGCCATGGACTCACCTCCCTCGTCGACCCCGCGATTCTGCATCGGCCGGAGAAGGGACGGGCGAACCTCGGAAGCGGCTCGACCGCGAGCGGCTTCGGGCAGGTCCCCCGTTTCCGAGCCGGAGGAACCGCCGACCGGCTAGCGGAGGGCGAACGTCACGCCCGCCAGGATCTTCAGGTCGCGCGAGTTGACGGTTCCTCCGGCGGGTCCCGTCTCGAACACGTTCACGAGGCCCACCGAGTAGCGGCCTTCGAGGAGGAGCCCGGTTCCGCCCTTCAGCCGGTAGTGAAGGCCCGCGCCCGCGTCCAGAGCGATGTCCGTCGCGCGCGTCTGGTCCTGGAAGTCCGCGGTCCCGGACGCCGTCTCCACGTTCGCCGAAAGGCGGAACCCGACGTTCGGCCCGGCGAAGACGTACGGCCGGAGAGGGCCGGAGCCGAAGGTCAGGGCGGCCGTGAGGGGCAGCTCCACGTAGTCGAGCCGGTAGGTGGCCCGACCCGCGGCCGAGGAGACCTCGAACCCCTTCTGCGTGTAGAACGCCTCGAGCCGTACGGAGAAGAGCTCCGAGAACCTGGCCTGTAAGACTCCGCCGCCGAGAAAGCCGGTGCGGTCGGATTTCGAGGAGCCCGGCGGAAGGTCCGGGGCGAGCAGGGCGTTCGCGAAATTGACGCCGGCCTTCAGGCCCCACGACAGCTCGGGACCCCGGGCGGCCGAAGGCGGCGCCTGGGCAAGGGCCGGGTGACCGAGCAGGATCGGCGAGACGGCCAGGGTCAGAAGCCGGATGGTCTTGCGCACGCGAGATCCTCCCCCGCGAGAGGCGGCTCCGGCACGATAGGGTTCGCGGCCCTCTCGCGCTGTCACGATCGTGCTCAGCGGAGTCGTGCGGAGGCGGCGACGAGCCCTTTCATCCGGGCCGTGCGCCGGAAGGCTCCCGGCGTCATGTCGAATTCCCGCCGGAACGCGGCGGTGAAGTGGCTGTGGCTGGAGTAGCCGTGGTCGAACGCGACCGCGCTCAGGTCGGCGTCGGGGCTCGCGACACGCTCCAGGGCCGCTCGCAGCCGAAGCCGGTGGCGATAGCGCGTGATCGTCGTTCCGGTGACGGCCCGGAAGACCCGGCACAGATGAAACGGCGAAGAGCCGACGGCGTCACCGACCTCCGCGAGTGAGATCGGCTCCTGGAGCTTGAGGGCGAGGAAGGCGCGCGCCGCGTGAACCGCGCTGTGATGACGAGCCCGCAGGGGTCGAAGCGGGGGCGCGCTCTTCTCCCACCGGCAGGCCGCGGCGGCGACGTCCGCGACGAGAGCGAGCGCCGCCTCGTCGACGTCGAGACGGTCCGAATCGCGTCTCCTCGAGACCCGGAGGTAGAGGAGTCGCTGGAGCAGGTAGGTGCGCGAGGAACTCGGGCCGGAAGCGGCGAGGAACGGCGCCTCCGGGCGTTCCGTGACCGCCGGGTCGAATCTCGACAGCGCCTCGAGGAGAATGTCCGTGCGGACGGCGATCGCGCTCCCGTCGTCGCCCGCTCCGCAGGGATGGCTCGTGCGGTAGGACTCGCCGCCGTTGAGGAAAAGAACGGTCCCTTGCTCGATCGTGTCGCGCCGGCGGCCCTTGTGAAGCGCGAAGACTCCCTGGTACGGGAAGCCGATCACGTGGACCGGCTGTCGCTGCTCGCGGCCGAGCGCGGGATCCGTCGGCCGGCACCGGTAGCGCGAGATCTGGACCATCGAGCCGGCGTACAGCCAGTCGATCGAGACGTCCAGGTCGGGAAGCGGCGGGTTCGTCCCGGTTCGCGGCGGCGCTTCTTGCTCTCGCACTTACATTGAGTACGCGAGGCGCCATTCGCGGTTTCAGTCGTGCTTCACCGTCGCGGGCTCAACTTCTCCCCGGGGGCTCGGTGGCGACCATGGCGCAGGCGAGCCCTTCCTTGGCCTCAGGGCTTTCGCCCAAGCTGCCATTGGAACCCCTCTCAGAGTTTTCGCCCCGCCCCCGAAATCGCGAGGCTTCGCCGTCTCGGGCTCAGCCGTCGGAGGATCGGGATGGAGCTCGGGATCGATGACAAGACGGGCGAGAAGGCGTTGCGCCGGCGTACGCTCTCTTGAGCAACGTTCCGAGTCACGAGCGCGCGCCTGGACGCGACGTCAGCTGGCCTTCAGGAGAGGTCTCGGCAGACTCTGAACGTGCCCGGCGGCCTCGTAGAGATCGACAGCCTTCTGCGCGTTCATCCAGAAGTCAGGTGAAGTCCGAAAGGCCGCACCGAGCCTCAGCGCCATCTCGGCCGTCACGGCGCACCGGCCGTTGACGATGCGGTTCACGACCTTGACGTCGCACCCCAGGTGATCGGCCAGAAGCCTCTGGCTCAGCCCGAGCGGGACGAGGAACTCCTCGCGGAGGATTTCTCCGGGGGATGTCGGCTTGCGGCGGCGCGTGCGGCCACTCATTTCCATACCTCCGCTCAGTGGTAGCCCTTGATTGCGACATCCGTCGGGCCGGAGGAGGTCCAACGGAAGACGACTCTCCATTGGTCGTTGATCCGGATGCTGTGGAAACCCAGCAGGTCTCCTTTCAGAGGCTCGGGACGATTCCCGGGAGGAGAGGCGAGGTCCAATAGCTGAGCCGCATAGTCCAGCACGTCGAGCTTGCGGGACGCGACTTTCGCCACGCCAGACCACCTCACACCGGGGCCGAGCCGGCCCTGTCCAAAGAACGTCTCCACGACGGCGCTGGCAAAGCCCCGAATCGCCATCGGACGCACTATACCGTCAGGAGGTATACCGTGTCAAGGTATATCGGGCGGGTCCGCGAGGCTCGAGAAGGGGGCCGAGGGGGGATCCGTTTTGCGGATCCCCCCTCGATATGGTGGACGCGGTCGGAAAGAATTCGAACCGCGGCTGAGGTCGCGCTCTCGTTTTCGTTGACCGAGGCTGAAGCCCCCCTCTATCAGAGGCTTGCAATCGAGATCGCGAGGCTGCGCCGTCTCGGGCTCAGCCGTCGTCGGATCGGGATGGAACTCGGGATAGACGACAAGCGGTCGAGAAGGCGCTGCGCTGGTATCAGAGCCAGGTCCGTTAAGCGTGGCGGGCTCCTTCCATGGGCGCGGTGGCGACCATAGCGCAGGCGAGCCCTTCCTTGGCCTCAGGGCTTTCGCCCAAGCTGCCATCGGAACCCTTCTCAGAGTCTTCGCCCCTTCGCAGGCTGTCCGGACAGCAGGAAAGTCTTCGGGAACTTGCCTTCGCCGCAAACCTTGAACGAACCGAAATCTTTGTACCAGAGGCCGTCGGGAGCATCGGGCTCGGACTCCCGCCAGACCTTCAATTGATAAAGATCTTCGACGGTGATCTTTCGCTCACGCAGCCGGTCGAACAGATGGTTCCGCAGCGCCGGGGGGAGGTTCTCCCATTGGATTTTCGGCATCAGCCGCCGAAGGTCATGCGGGCGAGGTCTTCCTTGAGGCGTTTCTGTTCGGCCGTGTCGGATGACCGCGCCAACCGGTCGGCCAGATCGAAGAAGAGCCTCTTCTCGCTCTCTCGGACTTCAAGGCCAGCCTCGATGAGGTCAACGACAACGCGATTCGCACTCGTCTTCTTCGTCTTCGCCAGGGCCTTCACGCGGCGGGCGACTCGAGGCGGAAGGCTGACGCTCTGGCGGACCGGCTTTTCCAGTGTTGCCATGCGAGCAGAATACACCAGAATGAAGCGGCTTGCACCATGGGTCTGCAGCGCCTATGCCCCCGGCCGAACGCGCGTGCGCCATCGTGAACGCCTGAGCGCTGCCGAGCGCGCCCGCATCGTCGCCAGAACGTTCTCGGTGAGAAGGGGCCGAGGGGGGACCCGTTTCCGGATCCCCCCTCGAAGTGTGGTGGAGGCGGGGGGAGTCGAACCCCCGTCCGAAGCGCCCGAACGTCGAGATTCTCCACGCTCAGTCCGGACTTGTTTTTTTAACCGCCGCGTCTTCAGGTCCGGACGACCGGGCGCGGAAGCGATCCTGAAACTCTCGGTCCGACCCTTCAGGCGGCGGGGTCGGCCCCAGCCCGGATTTCGCGTCAAGCGCCGAGGCGCCCCGGACAGGCTCCCCGGCGCCCGCCGTGGCTAATTAAGCCGCGAGAGCGAGTTCGCTGTTGTTGGCAGCTAGTTTTTGACCGTCGTTTTTACGAGCGAACGGCCGTGCTCGGCGTGCTCCTCGATCGCTGAATGCCCCGTCGAAACCGGGACGCCCCCGACCGTGACCCACGAGGATATCAGGTCGGCCGCCGCGCGGAAAAGGGCCGGAGTCGCCATAATTCACGGGTGACGCGCGCGCCGCTCCGGCTTCTCGCCCTTCTCGTCGCGGCGGCGCTCTCCTCCCCCGCGGCGGGAGCCGGGCCCGTGCCGGCCGCGGACGCGACGCTCGTACGCGACGGCAAGCCGCCCGCGCCGCTCCGCGCCGAGGAACGCGACGGCAAGACGCTCCTCCTCGTGAACGACGCCGTCGCGGGCCTCGAGGGCACCATCGCGTGGGACGAGAGGACGCGCTCGTACGAGGTGAGAATCAAGGGCCGTACGGCCGTCTTCGGCGTCGACGCTCCGATCGCGGTCGTGGACACCCGCGTCGTCGCCCTCGCGGCGCCCGTCCGGGCGGGAGCCGCCGGCGCGTGGGCCGAGCCGGACTTCTTCGTGAGGGTCTTCGGGCCGCTCACGGGCCAGTCGCTCGTGTGGGACAAGGCGGCGCGCACGCTCTCCGCGCGCAAATCCGAGGTCCTCGACGTCGCCGTCGAGGCCTCGGTCGCGGAGCTCGGCGAGCTCACGAAGGTCGTCCTGAGGTTCTCGCAGTCGCCCTCGTACGCCGTCGAGACGACGCCGGACCAGGTCGTCCTCCACTTCCCGGGCGCCCGCGTGACGTCGCCGTCGCCCGAGCGGGTTCTGGACTCGCCGCGCGTCGCGCGCCTTCTCGTGCGCGGGGGGGAGGTCACGGTCGTCTTCCGCGAGAAGGGACTCTCCGCGAACGTCTACGCGCTCGGGACTCCGCCGCGCCTCGTCGTCGACGTCTCGCCTCCCGCGGGGACCGCCGCCGCGGCCCCGGTGCCCGTCCCCGCGCTCGCGGCGCCGAAGGCCCTGAAGACGATCGTGATCGACCCGGGCCACGGGGGCACCGAGGAGGGCGCGAAGGGCCCGGGCGGCTCGCTCGAGAAGGACGCGACGCTCGCGCTCGCGAAGACGCTCCAGGAGACGCTGCAACACCGGGGATACCGCGTCCTCCTGACGCGGTCGTCGGACGCGACCGTCGGCCTCGACGACCGCGCCGCCGCCGCGAACGCCGCGAAGGCGGACGTCTTTCTCTCGCTGCACTGCAACGCCTCGCGCGCCGCGTCGGCCCACGGGACCGAGGTCTACTACCTGTCGCTCGACGCCTCCGACCGCGCGGCCGCGGCGCTCGCGGAGAGCGAGAACCGCGTCCCCGAGGGCACACCGAGCGCCGACAAGAACGCGGCGGTCCGGGACCTGGACCTCATCCTGTGGGACCTCGCCCAGAACCAGCACCTCGCCGCGTCGGCGCGTCTCGCCGAGATCGTGCAGGCCGACTTCAACCGGCTGCTCGGAATCACGACGCGGGGCGTCAAGCAGGCGCCGTTCCGCGTCCTCGTCGGCGTGAACGCGCCGGCCGTCCTCGTCGAGGTGTCGTTCATCACGAACCCGGACGAGGAGCGGAAGCTCACGTCCGACGAGTTCCGGCGGCAGGTCGCCGACACGCTCGCGGGCAGCCTCGAGACGTACTTCCGGACAGCCGACGGCGTGGCCCCGGTCCCCTACGCGCCGAAAGCCGGCAAGAGCTGAGGCTCCGTGGCCCGCCGTTTCGCGCTCGCGCTCGTCGCGATCCTCGCCCTGCTCCTCGCCGCGTTCCTCGCGATGCGCTCCCTGCGCGCCCCGAAGCCGGGCGTCGTGGCCGCGCCCGCCCCGCGCCCGACGGCCGTCGTCCCGCCCACGCCGATTCCCGCCCGAAACGTGACGCTCTTCTTCGAGTCGATCGCCGGAGACGGCGTTCTTCGTCCCGAGTCGCGCGACGTCCCCGCGGCGTCCGACGACGTCGCGTTCCTGCGTTCGGTGGCGGCGGCCGTCGTCGAGGGGCCGCGCAGCCCCGACCTCATGCCGCCGTTCCCGGACGGCTGGACACTGCGCGGCGCGTACCTCCTGCGCGACGGCGTCGCGGTGCTCGACCTGGCCCCGCCGCGCGTGCCGGCCCCGCCCGAGCGGCCCGCTGCGGCGCCCGGAGCGACTCCGGTGCCCGTTCCCGCCGTCCTGGCGCCGCCCGTCTACGTGAAGTGGCAGGCCGGGTCCCACGAGGAAGACACGGCCGTCCAGGCGCTCGCCGTGACGGTCGGCAGGAACATGACGGACGTGACGCGCGTGATCCTCGTCGTGGGAGGCGAGCCCGCCGAGACGCTCGCGGGCCACGTGGACCTCGGGCACCCGATCGCGCCCGACTTCACGCGCGTCGCCGAGGAGACGCCGCGTCCGGCGCGCCCTCCCGCGCCGACGGCCGCCCCGACTCCCGAGCCGACGGCGGCGCCGGTGCCCGCGCCTTCGCGTACGCCGAAACAGCGGCCTCCCGTACGGCCGCGCGGGGAAAAGACGTGAGCGACGACCGGCCCATCGGCCTCTTCGACTCGGGCGTCGGCGGGCTCACGGTCCTCGACGCCGTCGCCCGCCGGCTCCCCCACGAGCGGCTCCTGTACCTCGGCGACACGGCGCGGCTTCCCTACGGGACGAAGTCGGCGGAGACGGTTCGCCGCTACGCGCGACGCGCGATCGGCTTTCTGCTCGATCACGGTGTCAAGGCCGTCGTCGTCGCCTGCAACACGGCTTCGGCGCTCGCTCTCGACACGATCGTCGAGATGTCGCCCGTTCCCGTGATCGGCGTCGTCGCGCCGGGGGCGGGCGCGGCGGTCGCCGAGGCGCTCCGGCGCGAGGCCGCGGGCGCCGGGCGCGGGCCGATCGCGGTGCTCGCGACGGAGGCGACGGTCGCGTCGGACGCGTACGGGCGCGCGATCCGCGCGCTGGACCCGGGCCGGGAGGTCCTCCACACGGCCTGCCCGCTCTTCGTGCCGCTCGCCGAGGAGGGCTGGACGGAGAACGACGTCGCCCGCGCCGCGGCCGTGCACTATCTCGGCGCCGTGGGCGCCTCGGGTGCCCGCGTCGTCGTCCTCGGCTGCACGCACTACCCGCTTCTCGCGGCGACGATCGCGCGGGCGCTGCCGGCCGGGACGGCGCTCGTCGACTCCGCACACGCCGCCGCGGACGCGCTCGAGGGCGCGCTCGGGAGCGAGGCGCGTCGCGCCGTCACGGAGTCCGGCGAGACGCGGATCCTCGTGACGGACGCTTCGGATCGCCTGCGCCGCGTCGCGGGCCGCTTCCTCGGCCGCGCCGCGGCGGACCTCTCGCTCGTCGACCTGCCGTCCTGACGCGCTCCGGCGGAGTCGTGGGAGCAGAATCGCCCCGTGAAGAACCCCCACACGCTCGCCCGCGCGGGCGGCCGCGCGCCGCTCGCTCTCCGTCCCGTCACGATCGCCTGCGACGTCGTGCCCCACGCGGAGGGCTCGTGCGTCATCACGCAGGGTCGGACACAGGTCCACGTGACCGCGTCGGTCGAGGCGCGGGTCCCGCCGTTCCTGCAGAAGTCCGGGCTCGGCTGGATCACCGCCGAGTACGGGATGCTCCCGCGGGCGACGCACGAAAGGACGGCGCGCGAGGCGGCGCGCGGCAGGCAGGCGGGGCGCACGCTCGAGATCCAGCGCCTCATCGGGCGCGCGCTGCGGGGCGTCGCGGACCGCTCGGTCCTGGCGGACCGCACGATCACGCTCGACTGCGACGTTCTCGTCGCAGACGCCGGGACCCGCTGCGCGTCCGTGACGGGCGCGTACGTCGCGCTCATGCTCGCGTGCGGGACGCTCTTCCGGGCGAAGGCGATCCGCGGGAACCCGCTCCGCGAGGCCGTCGCGGCCGTGTCGCTCGGCGTCGCGTCGGGCCCCGAGCCGGGAGCGCGGACCGTGCTCCTCGACCTCGATTACGCGGAGGACTCGACGGCGGAGGTCGACCTGAACGTCGTCGGGACATCCTCGGGGCGCTTCGTCGAGATCCAGGGGACCGCGGAGAAGGAGCCGTTCGACGAGGCGCTCCTCGGGGAGCTCCTCTCGGCCGCGCGCCGCGGCCTCGTCGAGCTCTTCCACGCGCAGCGCGCGGCTCTCGACGGGCGCGTGCCGGACGCGTGGCTCCCGGAGCCGCCTCAGGGCCGCGCGAAGAACGCGCGCAGGGCCTCGGCGAGCCGCGCGGGGTCCTCCAGAAGGGCGTAGTGCCCGCGGAGCGGGAGCTCGAGATAGGTCGCGTCCGGCCGCGCCCTCAGGATCTCCTTCGCGTCCTTCGGCGGAACGAGGGGGTCGAGGGCGCCCGCGACGACGAGGAGCGGCATGCGCGTGCCCACGAGGCGCTCGGCGAGAGGCGGAGCGCCGAGGACGCCGTCGACGGCCTTCTCCGTCGCGGCCGCGACGTTCTTGCGCGACGGGCCGGTCTGCGCTTCGACGGCGCGCGTGACGAACGCGGCCTTGCCGGGCGCGTCGCCCTCGAAGCCGTACGCGGCGGCTCTCCTCAGGGAGGGCTCCGGGACGCTCTCGAGGACGGCGCGGCGCGACATCGCCTTCCACTTCAGCGTGTCCGTGAAGCCGTAGCGCGCGGACCCCGAGCGGGGAGACGAGCGCGACGGCCGCGACGCGGTCGGGCGCGAGAGCCGCCATCTCGCCGGCGACGCGCCCGCCGAGGGAGTGCCCGGCGATGCAGACGGGGTCCGGCCCGAGCGTCCCGAGGACCCAGCGGGCGAGCGAGCCGGGGTCGAGACCGTCCGAGGTCCGCGGGCCGCGGAAGGAGCCGGGCAGGTCGATCGCCTGGATCGCGAACCGCTTCGCGAGCGGGACGCCGGCGTCGGCCCAGTCGGCCGCGCATCCGCCGAGCCCGTGGAGGAGGACGAGGGTCGGCTTCGACTTCTTCGCGGGCATCGCGGAGAATGCTAACGGAATCGGGGCGTAGCGCAGCGGCAGCGCAGCTGCTTTGGGAGCAGCAGGTCGGCGGTTCGATCCCGCCCGCCCCGACCATTGCGCCGCGGCGCGTCAGGTCTTCAGAAGGTCGAGGGGCGCCGGGGCTCCCGTGACCTCGCGGATCGCGGGGCCGACGAGCGCGACGTCGTCCGAGATAACGCTCCCCGCCCCGAGCCGTGCAAGCTGTCTCGCGAACTCGGCGTCGTTCACGGTCCAGCAGTGGACGGCGAGGCCTTCGGCCTTCGCTCGGGCGAAGAGCTCGTCGGTCACGAGCCCCGCCTGCGGGCCGATCGCGCCGCAGCCCTTCGGGAGGTCGGGCCAGAGAGCGCCCTCCGGGCGGCGGGCCGTCGCGTCGAAGTTCAGGCACGTCGCGACGCGCGGCTCGATCTCGCGGATGCGGCGCAGCATGTCCGCCGAGAAGGAGAGGACGACGGCGCGGTCCAGAACGTGCATCTGGGAGAGGAGCGCGGCGACGCGGAACTCGAGGAGCCCGGTGCGCGGCGCGGGGCCCGGCTTGAGCTCGACGAGGTAGCGGCCGGCGGACCCGTAGCGGAGGAACACGTCGCGCAGCGTCGGGACGAAGCCGCGGAAGCCGCCGCGCTCGACCGGCAGCTCCGTGAGCTCGGGGATCGTGACGGTCGCGAGCGGAACGCGGCGGCCGGCGAGGACGATCTCGGCGTCGTGCTGGACGACGGCCTCGCCGTCCTGCGTGAGGCGGACGTCCAGCTCGAACCCGTCGGCCCCGTCCGCCTCGGCGCGGTCGAAGCTCTCGAACGTGTTCTCGAGCGCCTTCGTCGGGGAGCCGCGGTGTCCGACGACACGCGTGACACCGCTCGCGAAGAAGTTCATCGGCTGCATTATCCTCGCGCTCCATGCCGCGCGCACCGCGTACCCTGGCGGCGGGGCCGTTTCCGGTCCCGCTCGCGACGATCGACTGGCTCGTGTCGCGCGAAAATCCCGGCGTCCGCGTCGCGGCGCTGCGCGACCTGCTCGCGCGGCCGGCCCGGGACCCCGAGCTCCGCCGCGCGCGCCAGGCCCTCGTGCGCGACCCGTTCCTGCGCGACCTGCTCGCGCTCGCGCGCTCGCGCCTCGTGCCGGCGCCGCAGGTCCCGCTCGAGCGCCGGTACGACGGCGGAATGTGGCTCGCTCTCTTCCTGACGGAGCTCGGCGCGGACGAGATGCAGCCCGTCCTCCGGCACGCGGCCGACGTCCTTCTCGCCCGCTGGGAGAAGGTCTTCGTCGAGATCGAGCGCGGACTCATCGAGGACCTCGACGCGCCGCTCTTCGCCTGCGCGCTCCGCGTCCTCGCGCGGACGGGGCGCGGCGGGGACCCGCGCGTCGTGCGGGGAGCCGAGGAGATCGCCCGCCGCGCGCGGACGGCGCGAGGCCGGGCCGTGAAGGACCTCCTCCTCCTCGGGGAACTGCCCGAGGAGGCGCGGACGGAGACGATCCGGGCGGCGATCGCGTTCCTCGATGCCCGCCTCGTCGAGGCCGAGATCCCCGCGGCGCTCGCCGCGGGCGCCACGCCGGAGATCCTGAAGGCGGGATATCCGTGCGCGGACGAGACGGACCTCTTCGAGATGCTCGCGGCGCTCCGGGCGGTGCGTGCCGCCTCCGGGCCCGTCGAGCCGAACGTCGAGCGCGCGCTCGCGGCGATGGCCGCCCGCGCGGACCACCGAGCCCGCTGGAAGCTCGAGCGCCCCCGGCCCGAGCGCCTTCCCCTCGTTCCGGAGCGCACGGGCGATCCCTCGCGGTGGGTCACCCTGCGCGCGCTCACGATCCTCCAGCACTTCCGCGGCCTCGCCGTCGCCGGCGCGGCCCCGCCCCGGAGGTCCCCGCGTAAATGAGACGCCCCCACGCGTTCGTCCTTCCCGTCCTCCTCCTGTCCGTCGCCGGCCTTGCCGGCTGCGGCGTCGACTTCGTCGGCGGGCCCGTACGCGTCGCCACGCATGGCTACCGCGCCCGGGTCACGTTCAAGACGGACGGCCTCGAGACGGACTCGTACGAGATCGCCGTTCGGGGAGCGCTCCGGAGGAAGGGTCTCGGCGACGGCCCGGCGCTCATCGTGGACACGGCCGCGCGGAAGGCGTGGCGGGTCGCGGCCGGTGGCCGTTCCGCGGCGCCGGTCGAGTACGCCGAGGCTGAGAGGGAGTTGCCGCAGGGGATCCCGCTCGAGCCCGGCTTCGACGAGAAGAAAGAGGCCAGCCGGCGCAACGTCGCCGTTTACCACCGCGAGAGCGACGAGGTCTTTGCGGGACACGCCTGCGCCATCTGGCGGTTCGACGACGACCCTTCCGCCCTCAACTCTCCGACGACGACCTACTGGGTCGCGACCGACCTCGATCGTCTCGTCGTGCGCTGGGAGCGGGAGATCCCGTCCCCGGGCGGGAAGGGGACGAAGAATGTGATCAACCTCACCGACGTCCGCGTCGGGGCTCCCCCGAAACTGTTCGTCCCTCCCTCCTGAGACACGGGCTCAGTTCTTGCTGTTATGCTCCGCGCCCTCCGGGGCAAATAGGAAATATCCGAGGAGTGTCTTCGATGAACTGCACCAGAACGCTCACGGTCGCGCTCGGCGTCTTCGTCCTGGCCTTCACGGCCTCGGCCCAGACGCCCAAGGATCCGAAGTCGCCGATTCCCGGCTTTCCCGACGGCCGGGGCCCGACCGGCCCCGTCACGCTCAAGATCACCTCGCCGAAGCCGGACGAGCTGATCCCGATCCCGCCCCCGGCGGCTGGACAGCCCGACGGCACCGGCGCGGCCGTCGAGGTCAAGCTCGAGCTGACGGGCTACGAGGCGTTCCAGGACCCGGTGACGAAACGCGGCCAGTACGTCGCGCTCATGCTCGACAACTTCCCGACCGTCTTCGCGTACTACGACGTCGCCAAGCCGTGGCTCTTCAAGAAGGTTCCGAAAGGGACGCATCTGCTGCGGGCGTTCCCGATGCGCCCGTGGGGCGAGTCCATCAAGGAGGACAGCGCGTTCGCGACGGTCACGTTCTCCGTCGGCGAGAAGGACGGCAAGAACGTGAACCCGCCCGGCGCGCCGCTCCTCACCGTCGACTCGCCGCGCGGGAAGATCAAGGCCGACAACGGCCGGGTCCTCCTCGACTTCCTCGTCACGGGTTGCCTGATCGCCGACAAGACCGCCTCCGAAGCCGCGTGCCGCGTCCGCTACAAGATCGACACGGAGAAGGAAGTCACGCTCGACAAGGAAGACGCCGTTTGGCTCGAGAACGTCACGCCGGGCCGGCACGCCTGGGTCGTCGGGATCACGAAGGACGACAAGATCGTGCCGGGAGCGTTCACGCTCGTCCAGGGCGCCTTCGACCTCGAGGCCCCGGCGAACGCCGCCCCGCCCGCGGCGCCGCAGGGGAAGGCGACCGGCCAGTAAAATCCCCCGGATGAGCCTCGTCTACGGCCGCTCGGGGAGCGGCGAAACGGGCGTGCGGCCCTGCGCCGTCGATCCGCCTCTCGTCCTCGCTCCGATGGCGGGGATCACGGACATGACGTATCGCCTGCTCCTGCGCCGCATCGGGGGAGTGGGTCTCGTGACGATGGAGTTCGTGTCGTCCGAGGGCCTCACGCGCGGGAACCGGCGGACGGAGCGCCTCCTGCGCTTCGATCCGGCCGAGCGGCCGCTCTCCGTCCAGATCTATGGAGCCGACGCCGAACGGATGGCGATCGCGGCCGCCCGCGTCGAGGAGATGCAGGTCGACGCCTGCGACATCAACATGGGCTGCCCCGCGAACAAGGTGCTCAAGGGCTGCGCGGGGGCGGGCCTCATGCGCGACCTCGTCAAGGCGCGCGCGATCGTCGCGGCGTGCCGCAGGGCGCTCCCGACGACGCCGCTCACGGTCAAGTTCCGCCTCGGGTTGAGCGACGAGACGGAGAACTACCTCGAGCTCGGTCGCATCTGCGAGGGCGAGGGCGCCGCCGCCGTCGCGCTTCACGCACGGACCGCGAAGCAGATGTACACGGGCCGCGCCGACTGGTCGAAGATCGCGCGCCTGAAGGAGGCCGTCTCGATTCCGGTCGTCGGGAACGGGGACGTCTCCTCGGCGGACGACGTCCTCGCGATGTTCCGCGAGACCGGCTGCGACGCCGTGATGTGCGGCCGCGCGACGATGAAGAACCCGTGGATCTTCAAGCAGGCCGCCGACCTCCTCGCCGGCCGGCCCTGGCGCGAGGCGACGCTCGCGGAGCGGCGTGACGTCATCCTCGAGCACTTCCGCCTCATCCAGCGCGACCAGGAAGACCTGCCGAAGGCGATGATGTCGAAGCTCCGGACGTTCACGGCGTGGTACACGCACGGCCTCCCGAACGGGTCGGAGCTGCGCCGGCGGATCGGCAGCCTCGAGAGCCCGCAGGCGTTTCTCGACGCCGTCGAGGAGTTCTTCGAGACGCACGCGGCAAGTGTCGCTGCCTGAGGGCTCGCGAGTCGCGGCCTGAGCGCTCGCGCGCGGCGGCCTGACCCGCTCAGTACGTCTTCGGAACCGCGTCCTTCGCGAGCGGGCTCACGTAGGGCTTCCCGGCCGTCGCCTTCTGGAACTCGGCCTTCACGGCCGCGACCGTGGCGGGGTCGCCGAGGAGGTCCGTCGCCGAGGAGGCGAGGACTTTCGCGGCGACGAGCATCCCCTTGACGCCGATCGGGCTCGCGGAGCACGAGGCGACGTCCCAGTGGTGCCAGGGCGCCCCGACGGGAGCGGTCTCGACCGCGAGCTCGATGAGCGGGTACGCCGCGCTCACCTCCCCGGTGTCCGACGAGGCGCTCACCCCGCGCCCCTTGACGTACGGGAGGACGTCGGTCGCGAGTCCCTTCTCCGGGATTCCGACCTCCCTCTGGATCGACTTCGCGAGGGCCTGGTCGGCCGCGTCCCACTTCGGCGCGCCGATCCGTTCGAGATTTCTCTGGACGACTCTCGAGAGCGTCTCGTTGTAGATCGGCTCGCGCGTCGAGGCGAGCACCGTGACCTTCGCGCGCGTCTCGGTCGCGAGGCCGGCGCCCTCGGCGGCCTTCCGGAGCCGCCCGACCATCTCGTTCACGTGGTCACCGTCCGCGTCGCGGACGAACCACTGGACGCGGGCGTAGTCCGGGATGATGTTCGCGGCGAGACCGCCGTCCTTGATGACCCGATGGAGGCGCGCCGTCGGCAGGACGTGCTCGCGCATGAGCGCCATCGCATGCTCGAACACCTCGACGGCGTCCAGAGAGCTGCGTCCGAGCCAGGGATTTGCGGCCGCGTGCGCCGTCTTCCCGAAGAACTCGACGTCGAGGGCCGTGATCGCGAGCCGGCCGCCCGAGTAGAGGTAGTTCTCGGACTCGGGGTGCCACGCGAGGACCACGTCCGTGCCCGCGAAGACCCCGTCGCGGAGCATGAACGTCTTGCCGAGGATCTGCTCCTCGGCGGGCGTTCCGTAGACGCGGATCGTGCCGGGCAGCTTTCGCGAGAGGCGGGCGTGATTCGCCGCGACCGCCGCCGCGACCGCGGCGGTCCCGAGGAGGTTGTGGCCGCAGCCGTGCCCGGGGGCGCCGGCGACGGCGGGGTCCTTCCGCGCCTCGCCTGCCTTCTGAGAGAGGCCCGGGAGCGCGTCGTACTCGGCGAGGATCGCGACGACCGGCGCGCCCGCGCCCGCGCTCGCGACGAACGCGGTCGGCATTCCGGCGACGCCCCGCGTCACGGTGAAGCCCTCCTTCTCGAGGATCTCCTCGAGGAGCGCGGACGACTTCGTCTCCTTGAGAGCCGTCTCGGCGTAGTCCCAGATCTTCCTCGAGA
The DNA here is from genome assembly GCA_963719225.1 of Thermoanaerobaculia bacterium. GTDB lineage: Bacteria > Acidobacteriota > Thermoanaerobaculia > UBA5066 > UBA5066 > Fen-183. The sequence continues at coordinate 620,771 of CAVRAY010000002.1, forward strand.
CCTCCTCCCAGCGCGCCGCGTCCGCGTCGAGCAGCGCGTCGGTGGCCGCGGCGGACGGAGCGGACCGGGCAGCCGGGGCGGACGCGAGAGCGGCCGCGAGAGCGAGCGCGGTGGAGGGGCGGAAGGAGATTTGCATCGGGCGCCTCCGAACGGGGGATGTGTCGCTTGAGAAAGACAGCATACGATGGCGGAATGCGAAAGAGACTCGCACTGGGCCTGATCCTCGCCCTCTCCGGGGCGGCCCACGGACAGCCGGCGCCTCCCGCGGACGCCCAGAAGAGCCGGATCGACGCCCCCGGGACGTCCATTCCGCTCGACGTGCGCGAGCAGTACCTCGGCAGGACGGGCACGAAGACGGCGGTGAAGTTCATCCTCTCCGTGAGCCGCGCGGACCTGAGGGGGCCCGCGAGCTCGCCGCGCGTCGTCTCCTTCACGCTCTCCGGCGTCGTGAGCGACACGAAGGGCGGGAACGTCGACGCGTTCCGCATTCCCGCGGACGTCGACCTCGGCGCGGACGCGAGCGCGCCGGTCTCGATCACGTTTCTGAGGCCTCTCCCTTCGGGGACGTTCGAGGTGCAGTTCCGGCTCGAGGGCGCCCTGGGCCGCGCCGTCGCGACGCGCGCCGTGACGATTTCCGTTCCGGAGATGACGTCCGAGTTCCGCGCCGAGGACGCCGGTACGGATGCGGGCGGCCTCCCGAGCGCGGCGGCCGTGGTCCTCGAGTCCGAGAACCGGCAGGTCGCGCCGCCGGATGCGGGCAACCTCGTGAAGATCGTCGCGCCGCAGACGGAGGTCCCCGTCGGGCTGCTGAGGATCGGCTGCGAAGTGAAGCCGCCGGTCAGCCGCGTCGAGTTCTGGCTCGACGACCGCAAGGTCCTCGTCAAGAACCGCGCGCCGTACGAGGTCGAGCTGGACCTCGGAAAGGTCCCGAAGAAGCAGACGCTGAAGGCCGTCGGGTTCGACGCGCACGGGAACTTCGTGGACGCGGACGCGTGGGCGATCAACGAGAAGGACGCCCGCCTTTCCGTGCGCCTCCTCGAGCTGCCGAAGGAGAAGGCCACGGGCGACATGGTCGAGGTGAAGGTCGCGGTCCAGGCCATGGCGGGCGGCACGGCGACGAAGCTCGAGCTCTGGCTCGACGACCACAAGGTCAAGGAGTGGACCCGTCCGCCGTACGTCGCCATGGTGCCGACCGCGCAGATCCAGAAGGCGACGCTCATGCGCGCGACGGCGACGGACGAGTCGGGCAAGGAGTTCACGGACCTCAAGCTCCTCAAGGGCCAGTCGCGGTTCGTGTCCCGGATGGAGGTCGATCTCGTCGAGCTGCCCGTCTCCGTCTACGACGCCGAGGGGCACCTCGTGAAGGGCCTGACGAAGGAGGACTTCACGGTCACCGAGGACGCCGTGAAGCAGGAGCTCACGAGCTTCGAGTTCGCCGAGTCGCTCCCGCTGTCGCTCGGGATCGTGATCGACGGCTCGGGATCGATGAAGGACGCGATGCCGATCGTCCACCAGGCGGCCTCGGAGTTCGTCCAGAAGCTCGTCTCGAAGGAGAAGGACCAGGGGTTCGTCGTCGAGTTCCGCGAGCGCCCGACGCTGCTCGCGTCGCTCTCGCATGGCGCGCTCGATCTCGAGCGCGCGATCGCCGAGACGCACGCGGACGGCGCGACGGCCCTCTACGATGCCGTCGTGATGGCGCTCTACCAGTTCCGCGCCACGCCGGGCCGCAAGGCGGCCGTCGTCCTGACGGACGGCGACGACAACCACTCCTGGACGGACTACCCGACGCTGCGCCGCTACGCGCGCACGGCGGGCGTCCCGATCTATTTCATCGGCCTCAACCTCTCCTTCCTCGAGACGGGAATCAAGGGGCGCATGCGCGAACTCGCGGCCGACACGGGCGCCGAGGCGTTCTTCGTGGGCAAGGCTGCCGCGCTTCCCGACGTCTACCGGACGATCGAGACGGAGCTGCGCTCGCAGTACTTCCTGAGGTACCTCACGAACTCCCAGAAGGGCGAGAACCAGTTCCGCGCGATCGAGGTGAGGCTCAAGGACCCGAAGCTGAGGGCGAAGACGATCCGCGGGTATTTCCCCTGACCTCGAGTGCCACGGCACGCGTGTGGGCGGCGGTCGTCCCGCAGCAACCGCCGGCGAGCCGCGCGCCGAGCGCGACCCACTCCGTCGCGAGCGCCGCGTAGTCCTCCGGGGAGACCGGATCGCCGTACGTGTTGCCGTACGCGGCGAGCGGGACGCCGGGCGCGGCGCATGCGAGGCGCGCGAGGTCGCCCGAGAGGGCCCGGGCCGCGACGCAGTTGATCCCGAGCGCATCCGGCGGGACGGGCAGCGCGAAAAGCGCACGCGCGAACGCCTCGATCGGCTCGCCGGACAGCAAATGGCCGCTGCCATCCGTCACGCACAAGACGACGACCGGCAGTCCCGTGGCCGCCGCGGCGCGCGCGGCGGCCACGGCTTCGCGGACGGTGTTCATCGTCTCGACGAGGATGAGATCCACGCCCGCGGCGGCGAGAGCCGCCGCCATCTCCGCGTGTTCGGAGGAGATTTCTGCTTCGGAGGGGACTCGATCAGGTCGGTAGCAATCCTCGAGAGGTGCCAGCGAACCGGCTATTGAGACGCCGCTGAAGATCTTCTTAGAAGGTCGGGTTGCGCCGCCGCTCTGGCTCGCGGCTCTACGCCCCTCGTCCAGCGGTGCGCCGCCCCTGCCCATGAGCGCCGCCGGGCGCCTCTGCTCCGCGGCCTCTTCACCCTTCGAAGAAATCTTCTCTTCCTCTTCTTCCTCTTCTCTTCCCTCCGCAGCCCGTCGCGCCACGTCCACAGCCCTGGCGATGAGCTCTCGCTGCGAGAGGGAGCAAGAAGACTCTCTGACGTTCCTCCCATGCAGCCGGAAGCTCGCGATCGTGAGGACGTCCGCCCCCGCTTCCGCGTTCTCGCGGTGGATCGCCGCGACGAGATCCGGCGCGTCGAGGAGGGCCTGCGCGCTCCAGAGGGGCGCCGGGAGGCGGGCGCCGCGCGCGAGCAGGTCTGTCCCGAGGGCCGCGTCGAGGACGAGCGGCGGCCCGGAGCGGAGACGGGCGCGGAGGAGAGAGGCGGTCCGAGCGGTCACGACGGCCTTCCGGGGCCGAGGATATCGGGTCGCCTGCTAGCATTCCGGCCCATGGCCTCAAAACGCTCCTGGGCCCTGGTTCTCGGGGCCTCGTCCGGATTCGGCGAGGCCGCGTCGCTCGCCCTTGCGCAGGCGGGCCGGAACGTCTTCGGCGTCCATCTCGACCGCAAGGCGACGCAGCCGAACGTGGACCGCATCACGGCGGCGATCACGGCAGCCGGGGGCAGGCCTGTCTTCTTCAACATGAACGCGGCCGACGACGAGAGGCGTGCGGAGGCGATCGCCGAGATGGCGAAGGTCCTGGACGCGGACGGCGCCCGCGCGGGAATCGACGTCGTCCTCCACTCGCTCGCGTTCGGGACGCTCAAGCCGTTCCTCGCGGACGCGCCGGCGGACCGGATCGCGCGCGCCCAGATGGACATGACGCTCGACGTCATGGCGCACTCGCTCGTTTACTGGGTGCAGGACCTCCTCTCCGCGGGGCTCCTCGCCGAGGGCGGGCACGTCTTCGCGATGACGTCCGCCGGCGGGCACCGGATCTGGAAGTCCTATGGAGCGGTCTCGGCCGCGAAGGCGGCCCTCGAGAGCCACTGCCGGCAGCTCGCCGTCGAGCTCGTGACGCGGAAGATCGCCGTCAACGCGATCCGCGCGGGCGTCACGGACACGCCGGCGCTCCGGAAGATCCCGGGGAACGCCGAGATGATCCAGCGCTGCCTCGAGATCCACCCGGCAACGCGGCTCACGACGCCCGGCGACGTCGCGAAGGTCATCGTCGCGCTCTCGCAGCCCGACACGGTCTGGCTGAGCGGCAACGTGCTCGGCGTCGACGGCACGGAAGACCTCATCGGCTGAAGGCCGTGATGCCGTACGCGCGTCTCCTGCCCGTGGCCGCCTGCGCGACGCTCTCCCTCGCGCTTCTGGGAGCGTCCTGCGAGACGGTGCGTCCGACCGTGAAGGCACAGTCCGACGTCCCGTCGGCCGGGAAATTCCCGCACGGGATCTTCGGCCGCTTCCTCGAGAAGGTCGTCCATGACGGGCTCGTCGACTACGCGGCGGCCTCCCTCGAGGAGGGCACGCTCGAGGAGTACCTCGCGGAGGTCGCACGCATCTCGCCGGAGTCGCACCCGCACCTCTTTCCGACCGAGCCTGACCGGATGGCGTACTGGATCAACGCCTACAACGCGTGTGCGATCCGCGGCGTCCTGCGGTTCAACCGTCCGCAGAGCCTGAAGGAGATCGCGCACCAGTTCGACTCCGCGACGAAGTACGTCCTCGGCGGCCGCGCCCTTTCCCTGAACCAGATCTCGTCGCTCGCCTGGCGGCGGTTCACGGACGCGCGCATCCACTTCGCGCTCGTGAAGGCGCGCCGCGGCGGGCCGCCGCTCGCGAAGGATCCCTGGGATGCGTCGGACCTCGACGAGCGCCTCGAGGCCGCCGCGAAGGCGTTCGTCGCCGACCCGCGCAACGTCGACTGGAAGGCCCCGTCCCTCAAGGCCGGCTTCTCCCGCGTCATCCTCGACTTTCGCGGCGACTTCGAGCGCGAGGTGCCGTCGACCGTGTCCGGCGATCCGCGTCTCGTGGGTTCGATCAACCGCTGGCGCCCCCCGACGGACAAGATCACGGCGATCGAGGCGTACCCGATCCCGTTCGACGAGCGCCTGAACGACATCGCGAACCGCTGAGCCGATGCGCGTCGCGCGACGTGCCGCCCCGGCCCTCCTCGTGGCCGTCGTGACGGCCGGCGCCGCGTGCGGGGGACGGCCGGCCCGCGACGAGCCTGCTTCGAGTGCGGCAGCGCTCGAGCCTCCGGTTCTCGCGGGCGGGATCCCGATCGCGCCGGGTCTCACGCTGACGCTCGTTCCGAACCTCCCCGGCGTCGACGGCGAGGACGTGCCCGACCTCGCCCGACGCGAGGTGGAGGTGCTGGAGGTCGAAAGAGGAAGACTCCGCCTGAAGTGGACCGGACAGGTGCGCGTCGAGAAGCCCGAGTCGGCCCGGCGGCGTGAGGACTGGGTGCGCGCGCGCGCGAACGCGGCCCGGGGCGCGACGCCCGAGCCGACCGTCGCGGCCGCCTACGAGACGCGCGAGGTCGGAGGGACGCTCTTCTTCCCGAACTTCGGGACGGCGACGGATCTCCTCCTGCCCGGCCTCTGGCCCGAGGGCTTCGCGACGGTGCCCGCGGCGACGGCCCTGTGGATCTCGCCGAACGCGCGCGCCGAGCTCGAGGGCGGTGGCCGCGCGTCGGTGCCGCTGTCGGCGGCCACGCCCGCGCTGCGCGAGCCCGGCGCCACCTTCCTCCGGCGCGCGATCGATCTCGCCGCGCGCACGCCCTCGAGTCGGCCGGGCCTGTGGACGGCGGGCCCGCGCGCCTCGTTCCGGCTCGTCGTCGACGGGCGCGACGTCACGGTGCCCGCGGTCGGCGCGCGCGACTGGTTCGCCGCGTACACGATCCTCGACGGCGCCTCGCCACCGCTCGTCCTCTCGGCGCTCCCGCAGCCGGCGTCCCCCGCTCCAGGGGACGGCCTCCCGCCCGCGCACGCGATGCGGAGCCTCCTCGGCTACCGCGTCGCCGAGATCAGGCGCCCGAAGGCCCACGGATGAGCCGGGACGCGGGTCTCGCCGTCGTCACGGGCGCGTCCTCGGGGATCGGGGCCGCCTTCGCGCGCGCGCTGGCGCTCGAAGGCCGCCACGTCCTTCTCGTTGCGCGCTCGAAGGAGGCGCTCGAGGCGCTCGCGGCCGATTTGAACGAGAGACGGAGCGGAACGGCCGACGTGCTCGTCGCGGATCTCGGGACGCCCGAGGGGCGCGACGCCCTGTGGAACGCCACGGAGGCCGCCGGGCGAGAAGTCTCGCTCCTCGTGAACAACGCGGGCTTCGGCCTGAACGGTCCCGAGGTGGACCTCCCGCTCGAGCGCGTCCATGCCCTCCTCGAGCTGAACGTCGTCGCGACCGCGGAGCTCACGCACCGCTTCCTCGTCGCGATGCGCGTGCGCCGCGCGGGCGCGATCCTGAACGTCGCCTCGACGGCGGCCTTCTACCCGATGCCGTACTTCTCGGTCTACGGGGCGAGCAAGGCATTCGTCCTGAACTTCACGCACGCCCTCCACGAAGAGGCCAGGAGGGACGGCGTGACCGTGACGTGCCTCGTTCCGGGCTATACGAAGACGAACTTCCACGCGGTCGCGCGGATGAAGGGCGCCGAGGCAACGCCGTTCCCCGAGATGACGGCGGAGGCGGTCGCCAGGATCGGCCTCGAGGCGCTGCGCAAGCGCAAGGCGTTCGTCGTGACGCACCCGCTCGACCGCCTCTGGATCGCGTCCGGCAAGATCGTCCCGCGCTGGGTCCCCGCGAAGATCGGGGCGTACTTCTTCTCGAAGACGAGGCTGGATTCGTAGAGAGGAATGGAAATTAGAGGAAGAGAAGAGGAAGATTTTCTTGGAAGGGTGAAAAGGGGCGGAGCGCGCCCGTGGCCGCAGCGGCACCCGACGCCGCGGCCCCAATTCACTTTCCAAGAAGATCCGAGTCCGAATCCGAATTCGAATCCAAATTCGAGTCCGGATCCGAATCCGAAGTCCCGGTCAGTGGCCTCCGGCCTTGTCCCCCCAGAGCTGCTTGAGGCGCTCGTCGCGGCCGCAGCCTGACCTGTAGAAGTGGTACCGGATCGGGTTCTTCTTGTAGTAGCTCTGGTGGTACTCCTCGGCCTTCCAGAACGGTCCGGCCTTCACGATCTCCGTGACGATGGGAGCCTTCAGGACGTGCGAGGCCTCGAGCGCCTTCTTCGAGGCCTCGGCGGCCTCCCGTTGCGCCTCGTCGTGGAAGAAGATCGCCGTCTTGTACTGCGAGCCGAAGTCGCAGAACTGGCCTGCCGCATTCGTCGGGTCGACGTTGTGCCAGAAGACGTCGAGGAGCTTCTCGTAGGAGACCTTCTTCGGGTCGAAGACGACCTCGATCGCCTCGCGGTGCCCCGTCCCGCCCGCGCCCACCTCGTGGTACGTCGGGCCCGCCTTGGAGCCGCCCGTATATCCGACGGTCGTCGAAACGACGCCGGGAACCGAATCGTATGGGCCCTGCATGCACCAGAAGCAGCCGCCGGCGAACGTGGCCTTCGCCATGCCCGCGGGAACGGGCGGGGTGGCCTTCGTCGGCTCCTCGGCGTGCGCGAGGGCGGCGAGGAGCAGCAGGGCGAGAAGCGGCAGGAGGAAGCGGGTGTTGCGGCGCATGGCGTTCACGGCTCTCCGTGGGGAGTACGAGGGCGCCCCCCTTCGTGGATGCCGGTAAGGCGCCGCTTCATTCCCTTCAGACAACGTACGGGCGCCCGAAGAGTTTCGTCAGCGAGTCCGCGACGGACCGGAAGGCGAGCTCGAGCCCGCCGACCTCCTCCGGCGTGAACCAGCCGACCTCGAGCGTCTCGTCTCCGGCGTGCGGCTCGCGGCTGCCGGACGCGAGAGAGCCCCGGTACACGGCCACGACGACCGGCCGGCCCGGGTAGGAGAACAGGCCGAGGAGGTCGCCGAGGTCCGCGACGGCCCCGCACTCCTCGAGCGTCTCGCGCAGGGCCGCCTCCTCGACCGTTTCGCCGCGGTCCACGTGGCCGCCGGGAAACGTCCACTTGCCGTAGCCGGGCTCGATCGCCCGCTTGACGAGGAGAACGCGCTCGTCGCGGACGATCAGGATGCCCGCCGCCACCTTCGGGTCGATCCAGTGCACGGCGCCGCAGGCCGGACACACCGGGACGCTCCGCCCGGGCCCCATTTCCCTGGATTCGAGCTTGCGCGCGCACTGCGTACAGTAGACGGGCGGCTCGTACACGGGGTCAGGCTACCGCGTTTCGGCGGCGCGAGGGTCACCGGCCCGCACGTGACAGCGCTCACGCCTCGGCCCTACGTTTGAGGCGGCATTCCCGGCGTCCTTGACGGAACCGGGGCACGTAACGAGAATCCACCGTCCTTGCGGGCTCCCGCCCGCTTCCCGGGAGGCGCCCTTGACCAATAACCGCAAGTGGACCGACGAAGACGCCCGGTGGCTGAAGGCCAATTTCGGGCGGATGGACTCGCAGACCCTGTCGCGAAAGCTCGGGCTTTCGCTCGAGGACCTCGAGAGGAAGATCCGTCAGCTCAAGCTCGCCGCGGCCGAGCCGGACAAGGCGCGCAAGGCGCCCGCCTCCCTCAAGGAGGCCGTCCGCGAGTCCTCGGCGGCGCGCAAGGAGTACGAGAAGGCCATCGAGCTCTTCCACAAGCGACACTTCGACGACGCGGCGCGCCGTTTCGAAGACCTCATCGAGAAGCATCCGGACGAGAAGGAGTTCCTCGACCGCGCGCGCATGTACCTCACGGCGTGCCGCAACGGGAAGAAGGCGAAGACTTCCTCGATGGACGGCCCCGAGGAGATCTACCATGCTGCCGTGTTCGAGAAGAACCGCGGCAACGTCGAGAAGGCGCTCGAGCTGCTCCGGAAGGGCGCCGGAAAGAAGGACGGCGACGGGCGCGTCCACTACCTCGCGGCCTGCTGCTTCGCGCTCGCGGGGGACGCCGAGCAGGCGCTCCAGTCGCTCCGAAAGGCGATCGCGGCCGACGACCACAATCGCATCCAGGCGCGTCTCGAGGCGGACCTGTCGGTCCTCCGCGGCACGCAGGGGTTCACGGAGCTCGTCGCGGGAGGCGCGTGACCGTCGTCGTCCTCCTCGCTGCGGGCCGCGGCGTGAGGATGAAGTCGGCGCGGCCCAAGCTGCTCCACGAGGCCGCGGGCCGGCCTCTCCTCGACCGCGCCCTCGACACGGCGCTCGCGGTCGCAGGCGATCCGTCCTCGGTCGTCGTCGTCGTTTCGAAGAAGAATTCGGAAGAGAGAGATCCTTCGAAAGGAAGAGAGACGGTCGGCGCGTATCTCGGAGCGCACTACCCGGTGGTCAAGGTTGCGGTCCAGGATCCTCCTCGGGGGACCGGCGACGCGGTCCGCGCCGCGTTCGCGTCGGGCGCCGTGGGGAACGCGAAGACGGTCGTCGTCCTTTCGGGGGACGTGCCGCTCCTCGACGCGGCCGCGGTGAAGGGCCTCATGGACGCTCTGAAGAAGGACGAGAAGGCCGCGGTGGCGGTCCTGACCGCGACGCTCGCGGACCCCACCGGTTATGGGCGCATCGTGCGGGACGGGGAAGAAGAGAGTTTCTTCGGATAAGAGAAGAGAAAGATTCTTCGAGTAAAGAGAAGGGGATCCGGGAGATCAACACCGGGAACATATGCGTTCGACCGCGGCGTTCCTGGAGGAATCCCTCCCTCTTCTTACTTCTAAGAATCTTCAGAACGAGTTTTATCTCACCGACGTGCTGTCCCTCGCGCGTAAGGCCGGCCGGCGCGTGGTCCTCGTCCCCGGCGATCCCTCTTCCGCCCTCGGCGTGAACTCCCGCGAGGACCTCGCCGCGGTGGACCGCCTCCTGCGCGAGCGCGCCGTCGTCGCCGCGATGCGCGGCGGGACGACGATTCTCCGCCCCGAGACCGTCACGCTCGACGAAACCGTCGCCCTCGACCCCGACACGACGGTCGAGCCGTTCGCGACGCTCCTCGGCGAGACGCGCGTCGGCGCCGGAACCGTGATCGGGCAGGGCTGCGTCGTCCGGGACACCGTGTTCGGTCGGAACGTCGTCGTGAAGCCGTACTGCGTGATCGAGTCGGCCGTCGTCGGCGACGGATCGGTCGTCGGACCGTTCGCGCGGCTGCGCGAGGGGACGGACCTCGCCGCGGGCGTCCACGTGGGGAACTTCGTCGAGACGAAGAAGGCGAAGCTTCACGAGGGCGTCAAGGCGAACCACCTGACCTACCTCGGCGACACGGAGATCGGCGCCCGCACGAACGTCGGTGCGGGCGTCATCACGTGCAACTACGACGGCTTCACGAAGCACAGGACGACGATCGGGCGGGACGTCTTCGTGGGCTCGGACACGCAGCTCGTCGCGCCCGTGACGGTCGGCGACGGCGCGATCATCGGAGCGGGCACGACCGTCACGAAGGACGTCCCGAGGGACGCGCTCACGGTCGCACGCGCGCCGCAGGAGAACCGCGAGGGTCTGGGCGCCGCGTACCGCGTGCGCAAGAAGAAGAGCTGAGCCCGTGTGCGGGATCGTGGGTTACGTCGGAGAGCGTGAGGCGACGCCCCTCCTCCTCGACGGCCTGAGGCGACTCGAGTATCGCGGCTACGACTCGGCCGGCATCGCGGTCGTCGGGGACGACGGCGAGGTGCGCGTCGCGCGCAGCGAAGGCAAGCTCGGGAACCTCACCGAGAAGATCGCGGGCGCGCCCCCGCCCGGGCACTTCGGCGTCGGGCACACGCGCTGGGCGACGCACGGGAGGCCTTCCGAGGAAAACGCCCATCCGCACCGCGACGCGAGCGGCCGGATCGTCGTGATCCACAACGGGATCATCGAGAACTTCCTGCCGCTCAAGCAGCGCCTGCAGCGCGAGGGAGTGACGTTCCTTTCGGAGACGGACACGGAGGTCGTCGCGCACGCCCTCGCCGCGGCGTGGCGCGCCGCACCGGGCAAACCATTCGCGGAGATCGTGCGCGAGACGGCCGCGAGCCTGAAGGGCATGTACGCCCTCGTCCTCTTCTCGGCGGACGAACCCGGCGTTCTCTACGCGCTCAAGTGGGGTCCGCCGATCGTCCTCGGCCTCGGAGACGGCGAGAACTTCGTCGCGTCCGACGCGACGGCGCTCCTTCCGCACACGCGCGACCTGATCTTCCTCGAGGACGGGGATCTCGCCCGTGTCACGGCGGCGGGTGTCACCGTGACCGGCTTCGACGGCGCGCCCCGGGCGCGGCCGGCCCTCGCCGTCCCGTGGGACGCCGTCTCGGCCGAAAAAGGCGGCTACCCGCACTTCATGGCCAAGGAGATTGCCGAGCAGCCGACGGTCGTGATCGAGACGATCGGGGCGAAGCTCTCCCTCGAGACGGGCTTCTTCAACGAGGAGGAGATGGGTGTCCCGCGAGCGCTTCTTCGCGAGATCGACCGCATCCAGATCGTCGCCTGCGGGACGAGCTGGCACGCGGGACTCGTCGCGAAATTCCTCCTCGAGGAGATCGCGCGCCTCCCGACGGACGTCGATTACGCGTCCGAGTTCCGGTACCGCGCCCCTCTCGTGGACGCGCGCACGCTCGTCCTCGGGATCTCGCAGTCGGGCGAGACGGCCGACACGGTCGCGGCCCTCAAGGAGGCGAAGGCGCTCGGCGGCCGGACCGTCGGCGTCGTGAACGTGCCGGGCTCGGCGATCGCGCGCCTCGTGGACGGCGTCCTCGCGACGCACGCGGGGCCCGAGGTCGGCGTCGCCTCGACGAAGGCGTTCACGACGCAGCTCGTCGCGCTCGTCCTCTTCGCGCTCTACGCGAGGGCCGTGCGCACGGGAGGGGAGACGCCCGTCGACGTGGATTTCCTCGCGGCGCTCGCGCGCCTCCCCGCGGCGCTCCGCGAGACGCTCGGCCTCGAACCCGCGATCGAGAAGCTGTCGGCCCGCTTCGAGAGGGTCTCCCACGCGCTCTTCCTCGGTCGCGGCGCGCACTACCCGATCGCGCTCGAGGGCGCCCTGAAGCTCAAGGAGATCTCGTACGTCCACGCGGAGGGCTACCCGGCGGGGGAGATGAAGCACGGGCCGATCGCGCTCATCGACGAGGCGATGCCGATCGTCGGGATCGCGCCGCAGGACGGCCTCTACGAGAAGGTCGCGTCGAACCTCCGGGAGGTCAAGGCGCGCGAGGGGATCCTGTTCGCGCTCGTGAACCCCGGCGACGCGGACGTCGCGATGTTCGCGGACGAGACGCTCGTGATGCCGAAGGTCCACCCGGCGCTCCAGCCCGTCGTCTCCGTGCTCCCGCTCCAGCTCCTCGCGTACCACGTCGCGCGCCGCCGCGGCTGCGACGTCGACCAGCCGCGCAACCTCGCGAAGTCCGTCACCGTCGAGTGAAAGCGTGGGGAGGGCCGAAGCCCTCTCGACGCACGCGCGTGCTGTCTGAGCGAAGCGAGTTCACGCGCGAAGGAGACGGGGGCTTCGGCCTCCCCGAGACGACCGCCTTGACATATTAGAAAACGCTACTATATTGACGGCATGGCGAGGGCCGCGAGCGACGAGAGCGTCTACCAGGCGATCGCGTGTCCCACGCGCCGCGCGCTCCTCTCCGCGCTCGCGCTCGGGGAGAGCAGCGTCTCGGACCTCGTCGCCTCCCTCGACGTCACGCAGTCCGCGGTGAGCCAGCAGCTCGCGGTCCTGAGGAGCGCCGGGCTCGTCGGCGAGCGCGCCGACGGGCGGTTCCGCCACTACAGCCTCCGGCCGGGCCCGCTCGATGAGGTCGCGGCGTGGATCGACCGCACGCGTGCGTTCCACGAGAAGCAGCTGGACGCCCTCGGCCGCGTGCTCGACGCCCTGCCCGACGAGCCGAGGGACCGCGCATCGCGCCCCACGAAGAGGAGACGAACGCCATGACGACCGACACCAGAAGCGCCCACCAGACGACAATCCTCACCGACCGTGGAGCCTCGATGAGCGACCTTCGCATCGTCCGCGACTATCCGCACCCGCCGGCGAAGGTCTGGCGCGTCCTGACCGAGCCCGCCCTGATGGCGCTCCTCGGGATGCGGCCCGAGGGCTACGCGCCCGTCGTCGGCACGAAGTTCAGGCTCGTCGGCAAGCCGAACCCCGCGTGGCGCGGGTTCGTCGCGTGCGAGGTTCTCGAGGTGCGCGAGCCGTCCCTCCTCCGTTACGCGTGGGACGACGACGGGAAGGGACGGCCCACCGAGGTCGCGTACCGGATCGAGGCGCACGCCGGCGGGACTCGGCTCACCGTCGAGCACTCGGGATTCTCGGGCGTCAGCGGGCTCCTGTTCTCGAGGCTGGTCATGAAGCCGGGGTGGCGGAGGAAGCTCGACACGTTCCTCCCCGCCGTCCTCGCGGACCTCGACGAAGCGGGGCGCCTGAGGCCGGGAAGCACGCTGAAGCCGAGGTTCTGAGGAAACGCCGGAACGCGCGCGTCAGGCCCAGCCTTTCGCGCGACCGACGGCCTTTTCCCATCCCGCGCGGAGTGCCGCCGCCTCGTCGCGCGACATCGTCGGCTCGAAGCGGCGGCCGATCCTCCAGTTCGCGCGGAGCTCGGACGCGTCCTTCCAGAAGCCGACGGCGAGGCCGGCGAGATACGCGGCGCCGAGGGCGGTCGTCTCGAGGACCTCGGGCCGCACGACGGGAACTCCGAGGACATCCGCCTGGAACTTCATGAGGAGCTCGTTCGCCGAGGCGCCGCCGTCCACGCGCAGCTCGGTCAGCTTCGCGCCGGCGTCCCTCTCCATCGCGGAAAGGACGTCCGCGCTCTGGTACGCGATCGACTCGAGAACCGCCCGCGCGAGGTGCCCGGCCGTGGAGCCGCGGGTCAGCCCGAGAACCGCGCCGCGCGCGTAGGGGTCCCAGTGGGGCGCGCCGAGCCCCGCGAACGCCGGAACCATGTAGACGCCGCCGTTGTCCCTCTCGCTCGCGGCGAGGGCCTCGACGTCCGCCGCCGCGCGGATGATCTTCAGCCCGTCCCTCAGCCACTGCACCGCGGCGCCGGCGACGAAGACGCTGCCTTCGAGGGCGTACGTGCGCGCGCCACCGATGTCCCAGGCGACGGTCGTGAGGAGCCGGTTCTTCGAGGCGACCGCGGTCGCTCCGGTGTTCTGGAGGAGGAAGCACCCCGTCCCGTACGTGTTCTTCGCGAGGCCGGAACGGTCGCAGGCCTGGCCGAACAGAGCAGCCTGCTGATCGCCTGCGACGCCTGCGATCGGGACGGCGACGCCGCCGACGGAAGCAGACGCGACGACCCCGGAGGACGGCACGATCCGCGGCAAAACCTCGCGCGGGACGTCGAGGAGGGCGAGTAGCTCGTCGTCCCACGCGCCCGCGTGGATGTCGCAGAGGAGCGTCCGGCTCGCGTTCGTGGAGTCGGTCACGTGCACGGCGCCGTCCGTCAGGCGCCAGAGGAGCCACGAGTCGACCGTGCCGAACGCGAGCTCGCCGCGCGCGGCGCGGGCCCGCGCGAGAGGGACGTTGTCGAGGAGCCACTTCAGCTTCGTTCCGGAGAAGTACGGATCGAGGACGAGGCCCGTCTTCGCGGTGAACGTCGCCTCGTGGCTGGCGGCGCGCAGCGCGTCGCATGTCGAGGCGGTCCTTCGGTCCTGCCAGACGATCGCGTTCGCGAGCGGGCGGCCCGTCGCGCGCTCCCAGAGGAGCGTCGTCTCGCGCTGGTTCGTGATCCCGATCGCCGCGAGGTCGCGGCCGGTGAGGCCGGCCTTTGCGAGCGCCTCGTGCATGACGCCGGACTGCGTCGCCCAGATCTCCGTCGGGTCGTGCTCGACCCAGCCGGGCTCCGGGAAGATCTGCCGGAATTCCTGCTGCGCCGTCGCGACGACGCGGCCCGCGTGGTCGAAGACGAGCGCGCGCGAGCTCGTCGTGCCCTGGTCGAGCGCGAGGACGAACGACATATACGGCCGATCATGCCGCAGCGCCGGAGAACTCGCGCCTGCGCTACCATCGCGCCCCTTGGTCGCCCGCCCGGAAGATCTCCTCGAAGGCCTCAATCCCGAACAGGCCGCCGCCGTCTCGCACGGCGAGGGGCCGCTCCTCGTCCTCGCGGGGGCCGGCTCCGGGAAGACGCGCGTCCTGACGCGGCGCCTCGCGTGGCTCGTCGCGCGGGGCGTCCCGCAGGAGGCGATCGTCGCCGTCACGTTCACGAACAAGGCGGCGGGCGAGATGAAAGAGCGCGTCGGCGCGCTCCTCGGGACGGACCGCCCGCGCTCTTTCGTCGGGACGTTCCACGCGTGGGGCGTGCGCCTCCTCAGGCGCTTCGCGGACGAGGCGGGTCTGCCGCGCGGATTCGTCGTCTTCGACGCGGACGACCAGCTCGCCGTCGTCAGGCGCGTCCTGAAGGACGTCGCGGTTCCCGAGAAGTCCGCGACCCCGCGCCAGATCCAGTCGAAGATCTCCGCCGCGAAGAACGAGGGGATCTCGCCCGACGAATTCCCGCGCCGCTTCGGCGACTTCCTCGGCTCGCGCCTCGCGGACGTCGCGCGCGCGTACGAGAAGTCGCTGAAGGCCGCCCACGCGCTCGATTTCGACGACCTCCTCGTCCTTTCGGCGAGACTCGTCGCGTCCCACGACAAGGTGCGCGACCTCCTGAGGCGCTCCATCCGCCACCTCCTCGTCGACGAGTACCAGGACACGAACCGCGTCCAGGCGAAGCTCGTGAGGCTCGTCACGGGCGAGGCGGGAAACCTCTTCGTCGTCGGCGACGAGGACCAGTCCATCTACCGCTGGCGCGGCGCGGATGTCGCGAACATCCTCGATTTCGCGCGCGACTTCCCGTCCGCGAGGACCGTAAGGCTCGAGCGGAACTACCGCTCGACGGCGCCGATCCTGAAGGCGGCCGGCGCGGTCGTCGCGGAGAACCGGCGGCGGCTCGGCAAGACGCTCAAGGCGACGAAGCCGGGCGGCGAGAAGGTGCGCCTCGTCTCCTTCGACGAGGAGCGCGACGAGGCCCGGGAGATCGTCCAGCGCGTGGCCGCGGCGCGGCGCGCGCGGCCGCAGGGCGAGGTCGCGGTGCTCTTCCGGACGAACGCGCAGTCCCGCCCGTTCGAGGATGAGCTCCTCCGGGCGAACCTGCCGTACATCCTCGTCGGCGGGACGAAGTTCTACGAGCGCGCCGAGATCAAGGACCTCCTCGCGTACCTGCGCCTCGCGCGCAACCCCGCGGACGACGTCTCGTTCCGGAGGGTCGTCAACGTTCCGGCGCGCGGCGTGGGCGCCGCGACGCTGGAGACGATCGAGGCGCACGCGGCCGAGAAGGGATCGTCGCTCTTCGGGGCGCTCGACGAGCTGCCTTCCGGCCTGACGGAGAGGGCGAGGAAGGCGCTGTCGGAGTTCCGCGGTCTCGTGATGCGCCTCGCGGACTTCGGCTCCGCGGAGGGCGGCGGGGCGGGAGCCGCGATGGCGTTCGCGCTCGAGGAGACCGGCCTCGCGAAGCTGTACGAGAACACGCTCGACCCGCAGGACGAGGCCCGCCGCGAGAACCTCGACGAGCTCCTCGCCGCCGCGCGCGAGCACGAGCGGGCGACGTCGTGGGGCGCCGAGGGCGACGACCCGACGATCGCGGGCTTTCTCGACGCCGTGACGCTGAGGGCCGACGCGGACGAGGCGGACGAGCGGAAGGGCATCCTCCTCATCACGCTCCACGCGGCCAAGGGGCTCGAGT
Source organism: Thermoanaerobaculia bacterium (assembly GCA_963719225.1). GTDB lineage: Bacteria > Acidobacteriota > Thermoanaerobaculia > UBA5066 > UBA5066 > Fen-183. Next base: position 637,140 of record CAVRAY010000002.1, read on the forward strand.
TCGACGACGTCTTCCTCGCGGGCGCCGAGGACGGCTCGCTCCCGCACGCCTCCTCACGCGACGACGACGACCAGTTCGAGGAGGAGCGGCGCCTCGCCTACGTCGGGATGACGCGCGCCAAGGAGCGCCTCACGATCTCGTGGGTGCGGCGCCGGATGGTGCGCGGCGAGTGGATGAGCCGCGACCGGTCTCCGTTCGTCGACGCGATCCCGGGGGAGGTCGTCGCGTACGAAGATCTGACGTCTGGCTTCGGAGGAAGACCGGGGAGGGGGACCGGGGATTCGGATTTCCTAGAAGGTAGGTGGGGAAGGGGCTACAGCGGACGGCAGTCCTTCGGTGGTCAAGCGTTCGGCGGCCGCGGTGGCGCGCCCGCGGGGGGGGCCCTGTTTCCCGACTACGAAAACGAATCCCAGGAAGCCCCAGCCTCCGACTCTTCCTCTTTACCTTCCAAGAAATCCCTCTTCGGACGTACCCCGATGCGAAACATCACTCCCATCAGGGGGGTGATGAAGCGCACGCCGCCTCCGCCGACCGCCTCCGGCTATCGGCGCGGGTCGAAGGTGATGCACCCCGAATACGGGCTCGGCGTCGTCCTGACGGTGGAAGGCTCCGGCGACGCGGAGAAGGTCGTCGTCTACTTCGACCGGGCCGGCCGCAAGAAGTTCGTCGCGAAATTCGCGAACCTCTCGCCGGCCTGAGCCGGCGCGGTCCGGCCGCTCAGCCCGGATCGCGCGCGAGCGCGACGATCGCCTTCCGGAGCCTCCGATGCCCGTCGAAGAGGCGGACGAAGTCCGACTCGCGCCGCCCGCCCTTGGCGCGGATCACGGCGACGAGCGCGCTCTTCTCGCCCGACGTCCAGTGCAGGGCGCCCGGCAGGATCGAGACGAGCGGCGCCCAGCGGCGGAACGCGAGGCGCTCCGCGGGCGTCCACGCGGCCGTCCGCGCGCCGAGGAGCCGAGCCGCTTCGCGGGCCAGGACGGTCTCCGCCCGCTCGCGGTCCGAGCCGAAGCGCGCCGCGACGGCGTCCGTCACCCGGAGGCCGACGTTCGGGAGCTCGACGAGGCCGATCGCGTCGTTCCGGGGCCTGCCGGCGAACCAGTAGACGTTCTCCGAGGCGAGCGTCCGGAGGTCGGCGGCGGGCGTGCGGTGCTCGGGGTCGTCCGCCATCCGGCGCTCTTCCTCCTTCATGAGGGCGACGGCGCGCGGGGCGCGCGGGCCGAACCCGAGCTTGCGGTAGAACCACCAGGCGCCGGACTCGAGCGCCTCGGCGTTCCCGTAGCCGCCGAGCTGGTACGGGAAGATCGTGAACGCGTCGGACCCGAACAGGGCGCGCGCCATCGACAGGACCTTGCCGTAGACGAGGCCCGACTCGCCGCCGCGGAACGTCTCGAACACGTTGTAGGCGATCTCGGACGACCCGAAGAGAGCGCTCGTGAGGACGTAGCCGATCGGGACGCCGTTCTTGAGCGTCAGGAACCCGTAGACCGACTCGAGAAGGAGCCGGCGTTCGGGGACGACGCCGATCGCGACGAACGCGAGGCCGTCCGGGAACGTCACGAGGCGGACGTCGTTCGGGTCGCCCCACTGGAACGCGTCGAGATCCCGCTGGCGCGCGACCATCGCCTCCTTCGCGAGGTCGAGGTAACGGGCGGCCTCCCGGGGCGCGACGGCCTCGACGGAAAGCGGCGGCCGCGCGATCTCGCTTCCTCACGTCCGGGCGGCCGCGGTCCAGGGGCCGCGTCTGGAAGACGACGGGTCCCGTGCGCGCGCAGGCGTTCGTCCGGGCCGGCGTGTCTTCGCCGGTCTCGAGGACGAGCGGCAGGGCGAGCGCTTCCCAGGCCGCCTCCCGCTCGAACGTCCCGCGGCCGAGCCGCGCGAGGCGGCGAACGAGGAACGCGGCGTCCGTTTCCCGCGGGCCCTTCAGGCGATTCACCCAGCCGCGGATCCCGAGGTCGAGCTCGTCGAGCGCCGGCGTCTCGGCCCAGAGCGACACGAGCGGGAGGAGGCGTTCGAGAGAGGCGCCACTCCCGAGCCTCCTCCAGTCCACGCGAAGACGGTCGCCCCAACGCGCGGCGAGCCAGCGCGCCGTGCCGGCGAAGAACGGGAACCGGGTGCGCGTCCCCGCGATGCCGCTGTCCTCGAGCGCCGCGCGGTGCCGCCGCAGGTCGGGTCTCTGCGCGAAACGCGCGAGGAGCGCCGTCGTGCGCGCGAGGACGGCCGCGTCGTCCGGATAGGCGCGCAGGAAGCACAGCGCCTCGTGGAGACGCTCGACCTGCTTCGCGGTGGGGAGACGGACGCCGGCCAGGACGTCCATCGCCTCGAGGCGCCGCACGGCCGCGGCGGGTCCCCGGTCCGTGCGCGCGCCCTCGAGCGCGCGAAGGGCGTCGGCCGCGGTCACGACCGCCCCCTCTCGGGCGGAGCGAGGGAGCGGCCCGCGAGGAGCGCCGCGGATTCCGCGTCCGCCCACGCGAGCTCCGTCTCGAGGAGAACCCGGCGGCGGCGCCGCGCGGCGGTCGTGCCGGCAGCGGCGCGCTTGAGCTCGTCGGCGAGAAGAAGGCGGTACTCCTGCAGGCGGCGCAGGCGTTCGGGGGGGAGGGTCCGCTCGAGGAGCGCGAGACGCGCGAGCGTCGCGTCGTGCGGACGGGGGAGGTGAAACGGTTCGGCGAGCCAGTCGCGGAGCTCGCGCCGGCCCGTGGGCGTCACGCGGTACTCGCGTCGGGGAGGACCCTGGGGCGACCGGCGACGCTTGAGCGAGACGAAGCCGGCGCGCAGCAACCGGCGGAGCGCGGGATAGATCTGGGAGAGATCCGCGTCCCAGCCACGCGCGGGATCCCCGGCGAGGCGGCTCTTGAGGTCCCACCCGCTCGCCGGAGACTGCGCGAGAAGACCGAGGAGGACGTGGGGGAGGGACACGCCCCGAGTATATGACTCTTCACATACCGGGGTGGAAAACCCGTGCGGTTCTCTGTGGAAATCCGCCATCCCGAATCGGCCGGCGGACAAAAAAATAAGGGGGCTGGTGTAGCCCCCGAATCCCGGAAATACCTTGGATTGAGTGAGTTGAATGAAAGGGCTTACTTCTTCCCCTTCTTCCCCTTCTTGGTCGACTTCTTCGCAGCTTTCTTCTTGGCCGGCATGGTTTCTGTCACCTCCTCACTGGCAGGTTTCGTTGACAGTGCCGGAAGCTGCATGCTAGCTTGGCCGCCCCTCGAAGGACGGGGACTAGCGCTTCCGGATTCTGTCGACTGCCTCGATTCACTCGTTGACGTCGATAAGTTTCAAAGAACCTGGTTCCCGTGGGACGGCATCGTGAGCTTCGATCACGGCGCCGTCCCTTTTTTCTTCCTGTCGAGAATTGTATAGAGGCTTCACATGGCGAATCAAGAATTTTTTTCTTGACGCGTGAAGTTTCTTTCACCTGACGTCCTCGACCCGTCGAGGGGTCTCGCGCGCATCCGGGCTAGGATCGCGCACGGAGACATTCGGAGACATCGCATGACGGACTCACTCGTGCTCGCTCACTCGCCCGACTCCGACGACGCGTTCATGTTCTACGGACTGCGCGCGAACGCCGTCGACACGGAGGGCGTCAGGTACACGCACACGCTCGCCGACATCGAGACGCTCAACCGGCGCGCGCTCGCGGGCGAGCTCGCGATCACGGCGGTTTCGTTCCATGCGTACGCGTACCTCGCGGACCGCTACGTGCTCCTGCCGCACGGCGCCTCGTTCGGCGACGGGTACGGGCCGTGCGTCGTCGCGCGCCGCGCGGGCGGCCCGGAGACGCTCGCGGACCTCACGGGCCGGCGTGTCGCGATTCCCGGCGCCCTCACGTCCGCCGCGATGTGCCTCTCCCTCTACGCGAAGGGGGCGACGCCCGTCGTCATGGCGTTCGACCGCGTCGGGGACGCCGTGAACGCCGGAGAGGTGGACGCGGGCGTCGTGATCCACGAGGGGCAGCTCACGTGGAAGGACGAGGGGTTCCGCCTCGTCGCCGACTTCGGCGTCGTGTGGAAGGAGGAGACGGGCCTCCCGCTCCCTCTCGGCGGCAACGCCGTCCGCCGCGACCTCGGGCCGGAGCTCATCGCGCGCGTCTCCCGGGCGCTCGGGCGGTCGATCGCGTACGCCCTCGACCACCGCGAGGACGCCCTCACGGACGCGATGCGCTTCGCCCGCGGGCTTCCGCGCGAGAAGGCGGACCGGTTCGTCGGCATGTACGTGAACGACTGGACGCGGTCCTACGGGCCGAGGGGGCGCGAGGCCGTCCGTCTCTTCCTGAAGAGAGGCCACGAGGCCGGGATCCTCCCGCGGCTCGTCGAGCCGGAGTGGGTGGCGGAGGGTTGAAGGCGTGACGAAGGGAGAGCGCGCTCTCGCCGGGACGTTTCTGTTCGTCGCGGCGCTCTGGTGCGGGACGCTCGCCTTCTTCGGGGCCTTCGGCGCCTGGGTCGTCCTCGAGACGTCGCCGAGCCGCCACGCGGCCGGGGCCGTGAACGCGGCGCTCCTCGACGTCCTCGACGCGGTCTCGCTCGGCGCCGCGCTTCTCCTCGCGGCGGGCCTCGTCCTCTGGAACCGTGCGCGGCCCTGGACGGCGCGCGCGCGCGGCTACGCGGTCCGCTTCCTCGCGGTCGCGGCCGTCGCGGCGGCGGCGTCGCTCTTCGTCGTGACTCCCGAGATGATGGAGCGTCGCGCCCGCATGGGACCGATCGAGCTCGTGCCGAAGCAGGATCCCGCGCGAGCCGCCTGGGGCCGTCTCCACGGCATCTCGTCGCTCACGCTCCTCGTGCGGCTCGCCGCCTCCGCGGGAGTCTTCGCGGCGGGCTTCTCGCAGATCCCGAAGGGCGAAGCCCGGTAACCGGCCGCGCTCAGGCCGCGTGGTGGAGAAAGAACTCCGTCCACCTGCGCTCGTACTCCTCGGGCACGACGGCCTGCGGCTCGTCCGCGTGGTGGCAGTGCCCGCAGGCCGGCACGCGCCAGAACGTCTTCGGCCCGGCGAGCGCCTCGTAGAGCCGCGGCGAGAAGCGGATCGGTACGAGCGCGTCCGTCTCGCCGTGGACGACGGTCACGGGACACGTGACGCGCCTCGCCGCGGCGACGGGGTCCGCGCGCGCGAGGTCGAGGCCTTCCGTCCTCTCGACCCGGCGGACGAGGAGTCGGACGGGCCCCTCGAGCAGGACGCGCGGCAGCCCGGTGGCACGATGGAGGTAGTGGACGGCCATGACGCGCAGGTCGCCGAACGGCGACTGGAGCCAGAGCGCGGCGGGCGTCCGGGCGGCCGCGAGCTGCAGCGCGAGGAGGGAGCCGAGCGAGCAGCCGTCGATTCCGAGGCGGGCGGCCGTCACGCCGAAGCGCGCGCCCGCGAGATCGAGAAGCAGGAGGAGGTCGGTCGTCTCGCGGATCCCGTACGTGATGCGAGCTCCCGTGGAGGGCGGATGCCCGCGCAGGTGAGGGACGAGGACGTTGAACCCGAGCCGCAGGGCGCGCACGGCGTCCCGCGTCCACTCGGCGGCGCCTCCGCCCTTGCCATGGAGGAAGAGGAGAGTCGCGCGCGTCTCGGGGCGCCCCGGGGACGCGAACAAGGTCACGAGGCGGGCGGGTTCGGCGGGGTCTCCGTCGTGAACGAGCGTCTCCACGAGCCCGGAGCGCCCGGCCGCGGTCCGGACGGCTTCGTGGAAGGCCTCGACGGACGCCGTCACGGGTGCGAGCCCGACCGGCGAGAGGAGGATTCCCGCGAGCGAGCGCATGCGCGGCGGCCGACCGGCTCAGGAAGCCTTCGCGGTCTTCTTCTGGACGCCCGCGTCGGCGGCCGCGCGGTAGGCGGCGTTCTGCGGCTCGAGCGCGGCGGCCCGCTTCCACGCGGCGGCGGCGCCGGCGGCGTCCCCCGTCGCTCCGAGCGCCTGCGCGAGCGCCGCCTGCGCGGCGGCGTCCTCGCCCTGGGAAAGCGCGACGGCACGCCGCGCCTGCTTGAGCGATTCGGCGGAGTCCTTGAGCGCGAGCGCGGCACGCGCCGCGCGCGTCGCGAGGCCGGCGTCCAGGGCGCCTCCGCCCGTCGTGAGCGCGGCCGCGAAGGTCTTCTTCGCCTCGGCGGGGCGACCCGTTGCCGCGTATGCCTCCGCGAGGTCGAGCGCGCGCTCGACCCGCACGCCGGAAGCGGCCCCGTTGCGCTGGGCCGCGGCGCTCGCGCGCTCGTACGCCGCGAGAGCCTCGGCGGCGTGACCCGCTTTCTTCTCGGCCCCGCCGAGCGCCGCGAGGACGTCGGCGTCGTACGGGCCGTTTTCGCCGACGGCGGCGAGCGTCTCGGCGGCCACGGTGCGCGCCGTCGCGACGTCGCCCCGCTCCCCGAGCGCCGTCACGTACGCGGCGGCGAAGAATCCGCGCCGCGGATCGTTTCCGAGCCGCGGCAGGAACGTCGCGATGAGGTCGCCGGTCTCGGGGGAGTGGTCGTCGTCGAGCGTCTCGATCGCGACGAGCTGCGCGAAGAGCTGGAAGACCTCGGGACGGGACAGGTCCCCTTCCTCGGAGACGATCCTGAGGGCGATCGGCCTCAGGCGCACGCGGTCCCGCCTCAGGGCGAGCGCGTTGCCGAGGCGAAGGGCGTCCTCTCGGTTCCACTTCGTCTTCAGGTTCGCGAGGCCCTCGAGGAGCGGCGTCTTCGACTCGAGGATGGCGTCGCCGCCGCGCATGAAGTCGGCGGCCTGGTATCCGCCGACGAGACGGTCGATCTCGTTTCCGTCGCCATCCAGGAACAGGACCGTCGGGAACGAGAACGCCTGGTAGCGGGCGGAAATCTTCCGGCCCTCGCCCTTCTCGGCGTCGACGCGCGCGGGCACGACGGATTTCTTCGCCCAGGCGACGACTCCCGCGTCCGCGAACGTCGTTCGGTCCATGATCTTGCAGGGCCCGCACCAGGATGCGACGACGTCGAGCATGACGGGCTTGTGCTCGGCCTTCGCGCGCCTCAGGACCTCGGCGAAAGGCCGTCCCTCGCTGAAGGGCACGTGGCCGGCGGGCAACGCCGCGTCCGCGGCGAGAAGGGAAAGAGGGGCGGAGAAGGCCGCAACGAGGAGGAACCGGGAGAGTCTCACCTGCGAATGATGCCTCAGAAGCCGGGGCGGAAGGGGTCGATCGGAGGCGGCGGGGGATCCCCGGGATACGTGACGGACTCGATGAAAAGGCCCGAGGGCGGGGCCGTCCACGCGGCGCTCTTCGACGTCCGCGTCGCGAGCATCGCCTTGACGTCCGAGACCGCGAGCCGGCCCGTGCCGACCTCGACGAGCGTCCCCGTGAGCCGGCGGACCATCTTCCAGAGGAAGTGCGACGCGCCGACGCGGAAGAGCAGGAGATCGGGCGCCTCGGGAGGCGTCTCGAGACGCGCGAACGCGATCTCGACGAGCGTCGAGTCGTGGCCCTCGGCGTTCTCGCAGAAGCTCCCGAAGTCGTGGCGGCCCGGAAGAAGGTCGGCGGCGGCCTGCATCGCGCGCGCGTCGAGCCGGTCCTTGATCCACCAGACGTAGCGCTTGCCGAACGCGGTGCGCCGCCGCGAGATGCGGTAGCGGTAGACGCGCGCGGTCGCGTCGTGCCGGGCGTGGAACGCGCGCGGCGCGGGCGCGAGGTTCAGCACGTGGATGTCCGGCGGAAGGCGGTCGTTGAGCGCCTGCCGGATCTTCCCGAGCTCCGGCGCGCGGGCCTGGAACGAGCCGTGGAGGGACGCGACCTGTGCGAACGCGTGGACGCCGGCGTCCGTGCGACCCGCGCCGTTCACCTTGACGTCCTCGCCGAGCACGTCGCGGCAGGCGGCCGCGAGCGTGCCCTGAACGGTCCTGGCGTTCACCTGCGACTGCCAGCCACGATACCGCCCGCCGTCGTATTCGAGGGTCGCGCGGAGGACGGCGGGGGCGCTCACGGTCCCATTGTCGCCTCGAACCCGCTATCCTGCCGTTGCTCGTGACGAGCGAGACGCTGGAAGCCGCACGCCCCTTCACGCGCGCCCGCGACGCGGGTGCCGAGGCCCGCACGGCGGCGGGCCTGAGGGCCCTCGTCTCCGCGCTGAAGGACGCCGCCGGCGACGCGTGGGCGGGCGCCGCGCTCGGCGGGGCGCTCGGCCGCGGCGAAGGGGCGACGCTCCTCGGCCGGGACGGGAGCGGCCACCCGGCCGACCCCTTCGAAATCCTCGTCGTTCTCGACGCGCCCGTTCGGGAGGTCCCCGCGATCGCGCGCCGCCTCGTGAAAGCGGCCGGCGAGGCCGCGCGCGCCCGCCGCCTTCACGCGAAGGTCGAAGCCGTGGCGCGCCGCGCGCTCGCGCTCCTGCCACCCACGCTCGCGAACATGGAGCTCCTCGGCGCGCGGCGGATCGTGGACGGACCTGAGGATCTCCTCCCCCTCTTCGAGGACGTCTTCCGGGGCGGTCCCGACCGCTTCGAAGGCGTGCGTCTCCTCGCGAAGACGGGCGCCGGGCTTCTCGCGGCGGAGCGGCTCGTCGACCGGTCCGCGACCGGGGCGCGGGCGCGCGAGGCGCTGCGGCTCGTTCAGAGCGCGGACCTCGCGCTCGGCGAGTCCGTCCTGATCTCGGCGGCCCGCTGGGCGCCGGGGGTCTCGGCGCGCGAGGCGGAGCTTCGGGCGCTCGGCGCGGAATCGCCGGACGGGCCGCGGCGGCCGGGCTTCCACGTCCGGATGAGCTGGACGCGCTTTCGGGACCTCGTCGACCGGCACCGGGCCGCCGCCGCGTCGCTCGACGCGCCCGGGGGGCCGGAGAACGTCGACGCCCGCCGGCAGGTCGCGCGCGCCGGCGACCGCTTCATGGAGGTCCTGCGTCTCTTCGAGGAGGAGCGCCTCGGCGCCGAGCTCCCGAACTGGACCGAGTACGCGATCGTCCTCGCGCGCCGGCGGAGCGGCGCGGCGGTCTCCGAGCTCTTCGGCGAGGAGGAGGAGATCGAGGACGCCGCGGGTGCCGGCCGGGTCGCGCGCAAGTCGGCGCGCTCCTGGCCCCTCGCCGAGCGCGTCGCGCCGGCCGCGGCGGCGCTCGTGGACTGGGACCCGGGCGATCTCCCGATCGTCCCCGTCCTCCTCGACCTGCCCGACACGGCCTCTCGCGACGCGCTCCGGCAGCGCGCGATCGCCTGGGGGGAAGGGGCCTGAGCCCTAGAGCCGGGACCTGCCCCGGGTGAGGGCGAGGGAGAAATCGAGCAGCGTGTTCGTCCCGCGGACGGCGACGCGCTTCAGGCGAAACGGGTCGGAGAGGTCGGGCGGGATACCGCCGCGGATGACCGTCGCGGCGCGGTAGCCCGCCGCACGCACGGCCGCGACGCTCCTGTCGTCGAACGCGCCGTACGGGTAGCAGAAGGACACGACCGGCGCGCCGAGGGCGGCCTCGAGCGCCGCCTTGCTCCCCGCGACTTCGGCCACGAGGTCCGCGTCCGGGAGTCCCGGGAGCGCGCGGTGCGTCGCGCCGTGCGAGCCGATCTCGACCCCCGCCGCGGCGAGGGCGCGCACGCCGTCCGCGCCGAGGAGCGCGTCGCCGGGCGTCTCGCCGTCCCAGTCGTTGACGCCGCCGAGCCTGCCGGAGACGACGAAGACCGTGGCTCCGAAGCCGTGCGCCTTCAGGACCGGCAGCGCGCGGGTAAGGACGCCGGCGTATCCGTCGTCGAACGTGAGGACGGCGCGCGCCTGGGGCGAGACGGGACTCTCGAGGACGTCGCGCAACGCGACGCCGCGGATGCCGCGCCGCGCGAGAACGTCGAGCTGGCGCGCGAAGTCCTCCGGGAGGACGCGCCAGCGGTTCAGGCGCGAGCCGTGGAGGTGCGGTCCGATCTCGTGGTACATGAGGATCGGCGTGCCCGGCCGTCTCGGGCGCCACCAGGTGAACCGCAGGGAGAGGGCGGCGCCGAGCGCGGCGAGGGCGGAGGCGAGGACGCCCGTCATCGGCGCGCGCGCAGGGTCGCCCTCGGGCGCGGGCCGGCCGTCGCCTCGGTCGGCGCTCCCGCAGGGAGCAGCCGCTCGCCGCGCGCGACCGCCCGCTCGAGCTCGCGGAGCTTGAGGTACTTCAGGAGCGTGTTCGAGGCCGAGAGCGCCGCGAACGTGAGGCCGGCGGTGCCGTCGAGGACCCCGAGCCTGAGGAATGCGCGGTCCAGGAACTCCCAGGCGACCCGGACGGGAAGGAACGGCATCGTCCCCCGGCGCGCCGACAATTTCGCCTCTGCCGCGAGGGTCGTGTAGCGATCGAGCTTTTCGAGGTAGTGGGCGAGATCGCGGTACGAGCGGTGCAGGATCGTCTCGTCGAGAGCCTCGACGGGGCCGTTCGCGAGCACCCGCTCGTGAACGGGGTCCGACGAGAAGCGCGCGCGCGCGCGGTCGTAGAGTCGCGCAGGCCGGACGACGGTGTCGCGGCCGAAACGGAGCGCGCGTCCGAGGAACTCGAGGCGGATCGGAATCCGGAACGCGGCCGGCGGGTCCTCCTCGGACCCGACCGTCGCGAGCCGGCTGCGGATTTCGAGCGCGAGGGCCGGCGAGACGATCTCGTCGGCGTCGACGGAGAGCACCCAGCGATTCGAGGCGAGGGCGGCGGCGGCGTTCTTCTGCGCGCCGAAGCCGTCGAAGGCGCGGACGAGGACGCGCGCGCCCGCGGCCTCGGCGATCTCCGCCGTCCGGTCGGCCGTCGCGGCGTCCACGACGACCACGATCTCGTCGGCGAACGCGGCGGCCTCGAGGGCCGCCGGAAGGCGGTCCTCTTCGTCGCGCGCGATCAGCGTGACCGTGAGCGGCGGGCCGTCTGGCTCGGACATCCGGGGGCCGAGTATGGACCCGCGTGCCGGGCCGTTCACACGCCGTCCGTATACTCCGGCTCGTGTCCGCCGGGCGTCCGTCCGAAGATCCCGAAGCGTCCGGCCGCCTTCTCTTCGCGGCGGCGCTCGCGGCGGGGGCCCTGCTGCGGCTCGTCCTTCTCGGACGCCCCGACCTCTTCGCCTCGGACGAAGGCCGCTGGGCCGTGGGAGCGCGAAACGTGCTCGAGGGCGGGGCGCAGGTGCTCGCACCCTCCACGACGCCGCTCGGCGACCCGTCGGGCACGCCGATCCTCTTTCCGTGGCTCCTCTCCGGGATGGTGCGTGTGTTCGGCGCCGAGGAGTGGGCCGTGCGGCTCCCGTCGGCGGTGCTCGGGCTCGTCGCGGCGTTCATCGTCGAGCGGATCGTGCGCCGCGGGTGGGGGCAGCCCGCCGGCCATCTCTCGGGAGCGTTCGTGGCCCTCTTCCCCCCGCTCGTCGCGGCTTCCCGCGTCGCGACGGTCGAGCCGGCTCTCGTGACGCTCGGCCTGGCCGGGATCATCTTCGGCCTGCGCGCCTTCGAGGAGGACATCCCGTGGGAGGGGGCGGCCGCGGGCGCCTTCTTCGGTCTCGGCTTTCTCGCCAAGGGCTACGCGGTCGGGCTCTTCCTTCTCCCGCTCCTCGTCGCGCTCGCGGCGCGCCCGCGTCTCTTCGGGCTCGGACGGACGAAGCGCTCGCTCCTGTTTCTCGCCGCGGCCTTCGTCGCGGTAGGCGGATCGTACCTGCTCGCCGTCCTCGTCCTGGCGCCCCGATCGTTCGCGTTTCAGCTCGCGACGGCGTTCGGGGCCTCCGAGGCCGCCGCGCGCGCCGCCGTTCTTCCCACCGCGTTCTCCGCGGACCTCGTGTCGATCCTGAGGCCCGTCTTCTGGTTCCTGCCCGTCACGCTTCTCGGCATCGCGTTCCTGTGGCGCGACGTCGGCGAGGACGAGATCGCCTCGGGCGCGACGGGCGGGGACCGACGCCTCGCGCACGGCCTGCTCTGGGGCGCGTACTTCGTCGAGCTCGTGGTCGTCGTCGCGGTCGCGGGGCGTTACCGTCTCTCCTCGATTCCGCTCATGCCGGCCGTCGCGACGCTGACCGGACTCGGCGCGACGGCGATCGTCGTGTCGGTTCGCGCGCGCACGTCTCTGACGACGCAGCGCGTCGCGGCGGGCACGATGGCGGGGCTGCTCGCAATCGGCGGCATCGAGTCGGCGCGTCGGATCCGGCACGATCTCCTGACCCACCGGACGGGGGCCCGCGAGGTCGCCGCCCAGATCGAGCCGGCCGTCGCGCCGCTCTCGCCGCGGGCGATCGCGTTCCGCGCGCCCGAGCCCGATGCCATCGCGTTTCACCTGTTCCGGACCGGGCTCTCCTGGAACGGATCGGAGACGCCCGCGTCCCTCGAGGAGGACGAGGCCGCCGGCGTGCGGTGCTGGGCCTGGCGCGCGCGAGAGGGGCCGCCGGAGGCTCCCGCACCCGACGCGAAGGCCTGGCTCGTCGCCCATGCGCGCGACGTGACGGCGGACGTCGACGCGCGCGCGGGGCGCACGACCGGGCTTTCCGTCTTCGTCCCGAAGGCCGCCGCTGCCGCTCCGGCGGCCGCCCGGCCATAATCGGCCCCCCATGACGACCGTTCTTCTCGCCGACCGGGACGGCGCGGCCTTCGGGCCGCTCGCGCCTCGCGTCGTCCCCGCCCTCCTGCCGCTTGCGGGGATTCCCCTCCTCGAGCGCGCGCTCGAGGCGCTCGCCGCGGCCGGCCACCGGTCGGCGCTCCTCGTCGTCGGTCCGCGCGCGTCCGAGATCGAGCGCCGCTTCGGCAAGGGGATCCGCTGGGGGATCGCCCTCGAAGTCGTGCGTCGCGAGGACGGGGAGAGCATCGGGGACGTCCTCAGGCGCCTCGAGCACCGGCTCGACGGCGAGACCGTGCTCGTGCGCGGAGACGTCGGCGTCCACGCGGCGATCGGGGAGTTCCTTTCGAAGGTCGAAGACGCGCGCGGACCCGTCGTCGAGGCCACGCTCGGCGGCCGCCCCGCGGGCATGTGGCGCCTCCTGCCGGGCGCCCTCAAGAAGAAGGACTTCCCGCGGGAGCCCGCCGAAGCCGGATGGGCGCACGACCCGGACTTCGTCGCGCTGCCGCTCACGTCGTCGGCCACCCTGATCGACGGCGTCGGTGCCTATCGACGCGCGGACGCCGAACACGCCGGCGGGCGCCGGGCGCTCGCGGAGCGTGCCCACGTCGACGCGGACGCGACGCTCGACGGCGCGACGACGGTGGGCGAGGAAGCCACCGTCCTTTCGGGGGCGCGGCTCGCGAACACGAGCGTCCTCCCGCGGACCGCGATCCCGCCCGGAGTCGTGCTCGCGGACGCGGTCGTCTCGGGCAACCTCGTCGTGGACGCCGCGTCGGGGCGGGCGAGCCTCCTGACGGATCTCCTTCCGGCCGCAGCCGGGACGCACGCGGGCGGCCGCACGCTCGGGTTCGCGGCCCTCGTGCTCTCCCTTCCGCTCTGGCCTGTCGCGGCCGCGTGGAGCGCGATCGCGAACGCGGGCCACGCGACGCGACCCGCGACGCTGGCGGGGAACGCCCCCGGCGGGGGCCGCGCGGCCTTCACGACGTTCCGGTTCGAAACGGCCGTTCCCGTCCTGCGCGACCTGCCGCTCCTCCTCGCGGTCGTCCGCGGCCGCCTCGCGCTCACGGGGGTCACGCCGCTGACGCCCGCCGAGGAGGCGGCTCTCGCCGAGCCGTGGGAGAAGACCCGGGACGAGGCGCCCGCCGGCCTCCTCTCTCTTTCGCGGCTCGCGGGCCCCGCGTCGGCGCCGCCGGAAGTGGCGCGCGTCCTCGACGCGTTCGAGGCCCGGCGTCCCTCGCCGCTCCTCGGCCGCGCCCTCAAGGCGCTGTTCTCGGCGCGCGCGTGGACGGCGCCGAACGTGTGGAACCCGGACGCTCTCAAGGAGGAGAAGTCGTGAGCGTGCTCGTCGTCCGGGCGCCTTTCGACGGGGCGGAGGTCGCGCGTCTCCCGCGTCCGTCGCCCGCCGAGGTGGACGCGGCTGTCTCCCGGGCGGTCGCCGTCTTCGAGGAGACGAGGGCCCTCCCGACATACGCCCGCGTCGCGATCCTGCGGCGCGTCGCAGCCGCGCTCGAGGCGCAGCGTGATCCGCTCGGGGAGACGATCGCACGGGAGGCCGGCAAGCCGCTGCGCGCGGCGCGGACGGAGGTCGAGCGATCCTCCGCGACGTTCTCGGCGGCGGCCGCCGCCCTCGAGGCGTGGCGGGGCGAGATGCTCCCGCTCGACGTGAACGCGGCGTCGGTCGCGCGCTGGGGCGTCGTGAGGCGCGTGCCGCTCGGGCCCGTCCTCGCGATCACGCCGTTCAACTTTCCGCTGAACCTCACGGCGCACAAGGTCGCCCCCGCGATCGCGGTCGGGGCGCCCGTCGTCCAGAAGCCGGCGTCGCAGACACCGCTCTCCGCCTTCGCGCTGCAGGCGATCGTGCGCGCCGCGGGGTGGCCGTCCGACGCCTACGCCGTGCTGCCGCTGTCCGGCCGCGAGGCCGAAGGCCTCGTGACGGATCCCCGCCTTCCCGTCGTCTCGTTCACGGGTTCCGGAGCGGTCGGCTGGCGGCTCCGCGAGATCGCGCCGAGGAAGCGCGTCTCGCTCGAGCTCGGCGGCAACGCGGCCGCCGTCGTCCACTCCGACGCCGACCTGGACGACGCGGCCTCGCGCGTGGCCGCGGGCGCCTTCGGCTACGCGGGCCAGTCCTGCATCTCGGTCCAGCGCGTCCTCGTCCAGAGGGACGTCCTCGCCGCGTTCGAGGAAAAGCTCCTCGCGAAGACGGCGGCGCTCGCGGCGGGCGATCCGCTCGACGAGAGGACGGACGTCGGGCCGATGATCGCGCGCGAGGAGGCGGACCGCGCCGTGCGGTGGATCGAGGAGGCCGTCGCGGGCGGCGCGCGGGTGCTCGCAGGAGCGACGCGCGACGGCTCGGTCGTCGTCCCGACCGTTCTCGGCGACACGACGCGGTCGATGAAGGTCGAGGCGCAGGAGGTCTTCGCGCCCGTCGTGACGCTCGCGGCCTACGACACGTGGGACGACGCGCTCCGGCGCGTGAACGACTCGAAATACGGTCTGCAGGCCGGGATCTTCACGAGGGACCTTGGCCGCATCCAGCGCGCGTTCGACGTTCTCGAGGTCGGCGCGATCGTCGTGAACGACGTCCCGACGTGGCGCGCCGACCGGATGCCGTACGGCGGTGTGAAGGAATCCGGGATCGGGCGCGAGGGACCGGCCTACGCCATGGAAGAGTTCACGGAGCCGCGGCTCCTCGTCCTGAGGCCCTAGACGCGGGGGCGCGCGAAGCGCCGCGAAAGGAACAGATGGAAGACGTCTCGACGTTCTCGATCTCGGCCTCCTGGGATCCGGCCGGAAAGGTCGGCCGGCTCGCGAACGCCGACGGCTCGTTCGCGACGGTCCACGCGGGGGCGTCCGCTCTCGGCGGTATGGCGGGCGCCGTGAACCCGGAGGAGCTCCTCCTCGCCGGCGTCGCGGCGTGCTTCGTCCAGACGTGGGCGATCTTCCTCGAGAAGCTCAAGCTCCCCGTGCCCCAGCCGAGGATCGACGCGACCTGCGAGATGGCGAAGGACCCGGCGGGCGGCTACCGGATCACGCGGATCGACATCGCCGCCCTCGTGCCGCAGGCGCTTCTCGCCGAGAGGCGCGCGGACGTCGACAAGGCGCTGTCGCTCGCCGAGAAATACTGCATCGTCTCGAAGGCCGTGCGGGGCTCCGTGCCCGTGTCCGTGGCCGTCACGGCGGACGGAGAGCCCGGCGCTTAGAGGTTCTCCTCGAACCACTCGGCGAGGCGCTGGTTCTTGTAGAGGAGCGCCTCGCCGCGCGGCCCGTGCTTCTGGCGCGGGAGCGGCACGAAGACGAAGTCCTTCCGCGCCTTCATGAGCTCGTCCACGAAGCGGATCGTGTTCTGCATGTGGACGTTGTCGTCGGACGTCCCGTGGAAAAGGAGGAGCTTCGTCCCGAGCTCCTTCGCGGCGAGAAGCGGCGACGACGACCGGTAGCCGCCCGGATTCTCCTTGGGCGTCTTCATGTACCGCTCCGTGTAGATCGAGTCGTAGAGCGACCAGTCCACGACGGGCGCGCCGGCCGCCGCGCACTTGAACGTCGCGCCCGCGTGCGTCGCCGCGAAGAGCGTCATGTAGCCGCCGTACGACCAGCCCGTGATCCCGATGCGCCCGCCGTCCACGTACGGCCTCTTCTTCAGCTCGGCGACGCCCTCGAGCTGATCCGCGAGCTCCTGAGCGCCCATGTTCCTCAGGATCGGCGTCTCGAACGCGTGGCCGCGGCCCCACGAACCACGGTTGTCCATCGACCACACGAGGAATCCCTTCGACGCGAGGTAGCGGTCGAGCGCGGGTGGCCACGCGTTCTGGACGAGCTGCGTGTGCGGACCCCCATAGACGTACACGACGACCGGGTACTTCCGCGCGGGATCGAAGCCCGCGGGCTTCACGAGCCGGGTGTAGAAAACCGTCCCGTCCGCGCCCGCGAACGAGCCGAGCTCCACGCTCCCGAGCTCGTAGCCCTCGAGGGGGTCCTTCTCGTCGAGGACGGTGACGGCGGCGCCGGAGACGGAGCGGACGACGGTGCGGGGAGGCGCTTCGACGCTCGAGCAGGTGTCGACGAAGTGCGCGGCGTCCGGCGCGAACACGGGCGCGTGGACCCCGGGCTCGGTTGTGACGCGGGTCATCGACGACCCGTCCAGCTTCGCGACGAAGACCTGTCGCTCGCGCGGGTCCGGCGTCGTCGCGCGGAACAAGACGGTCCCCGTCTTCTCGTCGACGCTCCAGGGGCCGTCGACCATGAAGTCGCCCTTCGTGATCGCGTTCTTCAGGGTGCCGTCCGCCGCGTGGCGCTCGAGGTGGAAATGCCCGGTTCTCTCGGAGAGAAGGACGAACGAGCCGTCCTTGAGGAAGTGCGCCGGCGCGAGCGCGTTGATCCAGGCCGGGTCGGTCTCGGAGACGAGCGTCTTCGGCGCGCCGCCCGACCGGGCGAGGAGGAGCACGTCCCGGCGCGTCTGCGGCCTGTCGAGAACGGTGAAGCAGACCGCCTTGCCGTCCGGTGTCCAGGACATCACGGGGGCGACGTACGCGTCGTCCGGCACGGACGTGAAGGCGGCCGTCTCCTTCCCGGCGAGGTTGACCACGTGGACGGACGGGACGGCGTTCGGGTCGCCCGCCTTCGGGTAGCGCTCGGCCTCGACCTTTCCGTTCGTCGGGACGTAGTCGACGATCGGGTACGTCGGGACGCGCGTCTGATCGAGCGACAGGTACGCGATCGCGGACGAGTCCGGCGACCAGAAGAACGACCGGTTGTGACCGCGGGCCGCGAGCTCCTCGCCGTAGACCCAGTCGAGGACGCCGTTCAGGATCGCGTCCGAGCCGGACGTCGTGAGGCGCGTCTCTTTGCCCGTCGCGACGTCGAGGACGAAGAGGTCGTGCTTCTTGACGTAGGCGAGACGGGTGCCGTCGGGCGACCATTCGGGAACCGTCTCTTCGTCGGCGTCGTTCGTGACACGTCTCGGCTCGCCGCCCGGCGTCACGAGCCAGAGGTCGTCGTCGAACGGGACCGCGAACGCGTCGCCCTTCGGCGTGAACACGGCTCCGCGGAGGGCGAGCTTCTTCTCCCGACCCGCGCGGTCCTTCACGGCGGGCGCGTCCATGAGCTTCGCCTTCCTGCCGGTCGCCGCGTCGGCCTGCCAGAGGGCGGCGGGCGCGTCGGGGCCGCCTGCGGAATCCGGCCACACGACGTGCGTCGCGTCGCGCCAGGCGTACGGGACGGGCATCCGCGCCCGGGAGACCACCTCGAGGGTCAGCGGCTTCTTCGGCTGAGCCGTTCCGGAAGTCGGCGGCGGAGCCGTTGCCTGCGCGGCGGCGAGAGCGGCGGCGGCGAGGGGCGCGAGGATCACTTCGTCTCTCCCTTCACGGAAGCGGCCGGCTGCATCGTCAGGGGATCGCGGAGCGGGAGAACGACGAGCTTCCCGCCCGTGAGATCCCGGAACTGCACGGGGTGCTTCGGGTCGGGATTCAGAAGGTCCGCCTCGCGGCCGACGACGAGGATCGTCGCGGACCCGGGCGTCAGGAGTCGCTTCGCGACGCGCGCGACGTCGGCCTTCGTCACGTTCTCCACCCTCGACTGGTACGCGGCCCACCAGCGGGGGTCCGCCGCGTAACGGCCCGTGAACTCCTCGTCCGCGAGGCCGTCCGCGACCTGCACGGGCGTCGCGAAGCGGCGCGGGAGCGTCTCGACGAACGAGCGCTTCGCGGTCTCGAGCTCCTCGTCCGTGACCCCGCCGTCGCGCAGCTTCCGCATCTCCTCGAGGACGATTCCGGCGGCGTAGGCGGACGTCCGGACCTTCGACTGGAACGCGGCGCCGAAGCGGCCGGGATAGAAGACGCCGCCCGCGAGGACGGAGCCGGCCGAGTACGCGAGGCCCTCGTCGGAGCGGACGCGGTTCGTGATGCGGCTCGTGAAGCCTCCACCTCCGAGGACGTCGTTCATGACGGAGGCCGCGATGAAGTCCGGATCCGTCCTCATCAGGCCTGGAAGGAGGATCGAGACGCGTCCCTGGTTCACGTCCTTGTCGACGAGAAACGTGCCGGGCGGAAGCGCGTGCGACGGCTTCGGGACGGGCGGCGCGGCCTCACCCGCGAACGGCCAGTCCGAGAGGAGCGCGTCGAGCTTCGCGGCCATCTCGGCCTTCCGGAAGTCGCCCGCGGCCGCGACGATCATGTTGCGCGGGACCATCCACCTCCGATGGAACCCGACGAGGTCGGATTGCGTGAGGGAGTCGAGGGAGGCCTTCGTCTCCCAGCGGTTGACGTAGAAGTCCGGCCCCGTGAGGAGAACGGAGCGCTCGCGCGCCTCGATCGCGGCGGACGAGTCGTTGCGGCGCTTGAGCTCCGCGACGAGCTGCTCCTTGCGGAGCCTGAGGCGGTCCTCCTGGAACGCGGGCTCCGTGAGGACCTCGCGGAGGATCGAGAGGCCCTCGTCGAGGTCCTTCGAGAGGAGGTTGAGAGACACGATGCCGCGGTCGTCGAAATAGCCCGAGGCCTGCGTGCTGCTCGGCCGGCCGGCGGGGTGTTCGGGGTTGAGGAGCGCGGCGAGATACGCGAGGCGCTCCTCGAGGTCCTCGGCCTTCCTCTTCTTCGTCCCGCCTCGCCCGAGGAGCCAGCCCGTCGTCTCGGCGAGCCCCTCCTTGCCGGGCGGATTCAGGTAGGTGCCACCCCGGAGGAGGATCTGGACGTTCACGAGCGGGAGGTCGTGGCTCTCGACGAGATAGCAGACGACGCCGGACCTCGGGAGGACGACGCGGTGGTCTTTCGCGGCGGGCGGCGCCCAGGCGAACGGTTTCACGGCGATCTGCTCGGGACGGGCGGGGATCGCGTCCGAAGCGTGGAGCGCGGGAGCGGCGAGGGCGAGCGCGGCCGCGAGGAAGAAGGGGCGCGCGAGTCTTGCCATGATCACTTTCCCTCCGCGGCCGGGGCGGCGGGCCCGGGCCCGGGCGCGCGGCGCCCGGGGTGCCGCGGCGGCGTGCCGCCCTTGCGCGTGTACGTCGCGACGCCACGGTTCTCCTTCGTGAGGTAGGTCCGGGCGACCCGCCGCACGTCCTCGGCGGTGACGGCCTGGATCCTCTTCGGCCCGTCCCGGAACTCCCTCCAGTCGCCGCGGCCGTCGTTGCCGAGGAGCTGGTAGAGGATGCCCATGTTCGTCTGCATCGAGCGGAAGGCCTGCGCCGCCGCGTTGTTCTTGACCTTCTGAAGCTCGTCCGGCGGGACGACGTCCTGTTTCAGCGTGTCGAGCACCGCGTAGATCGCGTGCTCGGTTTCCGCGGGCTCCCGCCCCTCCCGCACCTGGGCGTCGACCTCGAACTCTCCCGCGTACTTCCGCGAGAAGGCGCTCGCCTGTGCGCTCGTCGCGACGGGGCTCGTCCCGTCGACGAGGGCCTTGTAGAGGCGCCCCGTACGCCCGTTCAGGATCTGGGAGAGGACCTGCAGCGGGTAGGAGTCCCTGTGCTGGAACGGAACGGTGTGCCAGAGGACGTCCACGCGCGGATTCGTGTCGGCCTCGCCGTTCATCCGCATCTCGGCCTCCCACTTCGGCGCGAGGAGCGTCATCTCCGGAGGCGGGTTCTTGCCGCGCGGGATGCGGCCGAAGTACTTCGAGGCGAGCGCGAGGGCCTCCTTCGGATCGAAGTCGCCCACGAGGACGGCCGTGACGTTGTTCGGCGCGTAGAAGAGAGCGTAGTACGCGTCGGCCTCGGCCTTCGTGATGGCCGGGATGTCCGAGGCGTCACCCGACGACGGGCCACGAGTACGGGTGGCCGTCCCAGAACATCTCCTCGAAGGCCTCGTCGAGGCTGCCCGTGGGCGTCGATTCGGTCCTCATGCGGCGCTCCTCGAAGACGACGTCCCGCTCGGAGTAGAACTCGCGGAAGACCGGCGCGCTCAGCCGGTCCGACTCCATCCAGAACCAGAGCTCGAGCCGGTTCTTCGGCACCGTGACGAAGTACTGCGTGACGTCCGTGTTCGTGGAGGCGTTCATTCCCGAGGCTCCGGCCGTCGTGTAGATCCGGTCGAACTCGTTCTTGACGAGGAGGTCGCGTTGCTCCTTCACGAGCGCGTCGAACTCGCGGTCGAGCTCGCGGTACCGGGCCGTCTTGTTCTCCGGCTTCGTGATGTCGTCGATCTCCCCGCGGCGCAGGGCGGCCCTGAGAACCGCGTCCTGCGCGCGCATGAGGCCCCGGACGCGCTCCTGCTCGTCGATGAGCTTCGCGTCGCGGGCGACGTCCTTCGTCCCGATCGCCTTCGTCCCCTTGAACATCATGTGCTCGAAGAGATGGCTGATCCCCGTGATGCCCGGGCGCTCGTTCGCGCTCCCGACGTGCGCGACCCAGCCGGCGGAGACCGACGGCTCGTCGGGGCGCGGGACGAGGAGGAGCCTCATCCCGTTCGGGAGAACGTGCTCCTCGACCTCGAGCGCGGCGCGGGCGGGGAGAGCGGGGACTCCGACGGTCACGAGGGCCGCGGCGAGAAAGATTCCGCGTCTCATGTGTACTCCTGTGGGCACGACGTGGGGACCGATCCTACGCCGTCGCGGGACCCGCGAGGCGTCAGCGGCGCGTCGGGTCCAGACGCCAGACCGTGCGTCCCTTCCGGACCTCCTCGACGACGCGGAGCTTCGCGTGGCGTGCCGGGTCCGCGGCGGTCGGGTCCTCCGAGAGGACGGACATGTCGGCCGGCCGGCCAGCTTCCAGCACGGCCTTCCCGGAGAGCACATCCGCGACGAGGGCCCGGAGGGCCTCGGAACCCGGCTCGCGCGGGGCGGGAGGTGGAGGAGCCGCTGCCGCGACCGCGGGAGCCGGCACGGGCGCGGGCGCGGGGGGAGGAGCGGGAGTCGGCGTCGGTGTCGCCGCGACCGCGACGGCGGCGGGGGCGGCCGCTGGTTCCTCCGGCGCGTTGAGGTGGACGCTCTCGGCGAAGAGGCGAGCGCGCTCCCTCTCGTCGAGCCGCGGGACGAGCCTCGCGAACGCGGCCGTGTGCGCCGTCCCCTCGAGGACGCCGCTCGGCTCGAAGATGCGCCCCCGGCGCCGGATGACGCCGCCCTTCGGATCCTTCGTGCGCCAGGAGATCCCGGCCTTCTGGAGGGCGATCGTGTTGTACGCGCCCGCGTCATCCGTGCTCGAGACGACGATGACGGGAATCGTCGCGGTGATCGTGTCGAGCTCCTCGCGCGTCGGGGGCCTCTTCTCCTCGAGCTTCGTGACGTCGTAGCCGAAGCCGAGGACGACGCGGTGCCTCCTCGGGAGGCTCGAGCGGAGCATCCACGCCCGGAGCGTGTCGCGAAGCGACCGGATCGTGTATGGAAGGCCGGCCGGCGGGGGGGACAGGTCCGCCGCGAGGTCCCTCAGGGGCGGCGCGGGTGCCGAGGGGGGCGGCGGCGGCGTGCGCCTCGGAACCCGCACGGGCGCGGTGCGAGCACCCGCGGCCGCCGGCTTCTCGATCTTCCGCTCGCTGCCACGGGGCGGGACCGCCGCGGCCCGGGCGAGCACGACGACGCCTGCGACGAGCGTCTGCCCGTGCAGGTCGATCGGCAGCGTGAGCCGGCCCTTCCACTTCCTTTCGACGTCTCCCCTCGTCCCGAGGGCGGCGATCCTGCCGTCCTTGACCGCGAGCGCTTCCGGCCGGACGCCTCCGCCCGCGAGGATCGGACCGCCGTACCAGATGAAGTCCGCGTTCTGGGCGCGCGCCGGGGCTGCGGGAGCGGCCGCGAGAAGGGCGGCGAGAGCGGCGGCGGGGGTCGAGCGGCGCGGCACGGGGCGCCGATGGTAACGCCGCCCCGCCGCGCGGGCGAGTCGGCCCGGAGCGACACGGCTGGTGAGAGAATTGGGTACAGGTGGCGCAGTTCCGTTCGGGCGAAGAGCTGTCCCTGCCCGCGCTGGCACGGACGCAGGGATTCGCCTCCGACAGGTTCACGGTCGTCGACGTCATTCGCGGCGGGATGGGCGTCTGCGCGAAGGTCCGTCAGGGCCAGGGCCCCTCGTTCGCCATGAAGGCCCTGCCCGCGGGCGGCAAGGAGGGCGAAGCGTTCGAGCGGTTCCTCGTCGAGCTGCAGACGTGGCTCAAGCTCTCCGCGTGCGACGGCATCGTCGAGGCGCTCTGCGTCTTCCCGTATCAGGACACGCCGGTCGTCTGCTCGCGCTGGATGTCGGGCGGGAACCTGAGGCCCCACCTCGCGGACAAGGATCCCGAGCACTTCTACCGGACGATCCTCAGGATCGCCGGGGCGCTCGAATGGGCGTACCGCGAGCACGGGATCCTGCATCGCGACCTCAAGCCCGAGAACATCCTGATCGACGACCTCGACCGCGCGGCGGTGTCGGACTGGGGGATCGCGGGCACCCGTGGCGACGACGTGGCCGGCGCGGCCGACGGGTCGATGGTCATCTACGGGACTGCGGCGTACGCGTCGCCCGAGCAGCTGCTCGGCGGCGTCCCGCTCGACGTCCGGTCCGACATCTACAGTCTCGCGTGCGTCATGTACGAATGGGAAAGGGGCCGTGTCCCGTTCACGGGCGACTGGCACGAGATCCGGACGGCGAAGATCAGAAACGAGCCGCCCCGCATCGCGTCCGGGATCTTCCGCCGTTCGAGCCTCGGCGCCGACGAGATCATCACGCGCGGCCTCGAGCGCGAGCGGCACGGACGCTACCCGGACTGGAAGTCCTTCATCACGGACCTCGTGAACGCCGCCCAGAGGCGCGACCTGAAGATCGGGCGCTTCATCCCGAGGATGCGCTACCAGGCCTCGGAGGTGCGCGGCGAGGTCCTGCGCGCGAAGGTCACGAAGGGCGCCGTCGTGACGGGTCGCGGAGGGCCGTCCGTCGACGTGCGCGGAGCCCGGAAGGAGCTCGACGAGGCGCTCCGCCTGGCCGAGAAGCAGGACTGGGCCGGCGCGGCCGAAATCCTCTCCCGAGTCGTCCTCCCGTCGGTCGTGCGCGAGATGCCGGACGACCCGCTTCAGCAGACGGCCGCGATCACGCTTGCGCGGGCCCTCCTGAAGCTCGACCATCCGGCGGAAGCGGTCGCGGCGCTCGACCCGCTGTCCGCGGCGGCCGAGAAGCCCTCGGACCTGTTCGCCCTTCTCGCCGAGGCGCACCTCAGGCTCGGGAACGCGGGCCTCTCGGAGCGCGCCGCGCGCACGGGGCTCCTTCTCCACAAGACGGAGCCCGCGCTCCTCGACGTCCTTCTCGCGGCGCAGACCGCCCAGGGGCTCGTGGCGGACGCGGTCGCGACGGCCCGCCAGCGGCTCGCGGGCCGCCGGGAGGCCGCGACTCTGCTCGACGCGGCCGAGCAGCTGCTGAGCCACGCGGCCGCCGTGCCCGAGACGCGCCTGCCCGACTCGCTCGCGAACGTCCACGAGGCTCTCGCTCTCGCGACGGAGGCGCGCGGCCTCGCGCCGCGGGACGCGCGCGCGCGGGTGCTGCGGGCCAAGGCGCTTCACGCTCTCGACCGCTTCTCCGACGCGAAGGCGGACCTCGCGCTCGGCCCCGTGAGGATCGACGCGGCCCTGCGCCGCGACGCGGCCGAGGTCGAGGCGCGCGGCCTCCTGCGCCTGAGGGAGTACGCGGGGTGTCTCGCGCAGTGCAACAAGGCGCTCGCGGCGTTTCCGTCGAGCACGGGCCTCGCGCGGACGCGCGCGCTCGCGTTCGCCGAGGGATTCGTCCTCGGGGTCGAGACAGGCGGCCGCCGCGCGGTGGATGACGCCGCGATGAGCTTCTTCGAAAGGGCGGTCGCCGATCCCGATGTCCGCGAGCCCGGGGATTTCGTGACGCTCGCGCGCTACCGCGAGTGGACCGGGCGCGCCGAGGACGGCGTCACGGTCCTGCGCGACGGGAGGGCGGCGTTCCCGAAATCGTGGGAGATCGCCGTCGCTCTCTCGCGGCTCCTCGAGCGCCGCGGCGAGTTCGAGGAGTCGCTCGAGATCGCGCAGGACGCGGTGAAATCCGCGCCGTTCCGGCCCGAGGCCTGGCGCGCCCTCGCGGCGGTCAAGAGCGTGCTCGGCCCGAAGGCGGACGCGGACGAGGCGCGGCAGAGGGCGGTGCAGGTCGAGAAGCGCCTGAAGGCGCTACGCGCGGCGCCCGGCTGAGCGCGCTTAGAGGAAGCGGCGGACGGCGTCCTTCCAGAAGGGCCAGTCGTGGCCGAAGACGCCGGGCCAGAACTCGGCGTGGACCCGCTGGCCCTGCCGCGCGAGGAGATCCGCGAAGTCGCGGTTCTCGCGCACGAGGGAGTCCTGCTCGCCGGTCGCGACGACCCACTCGACCTGGCGGAGCTTCTCCTTCCACCCGTCGTCCATGTTCGCGATGTACGCGGAGGGCGTGTGGTAATAGCAAAGGTCGTCCCAGTACCCGTCGAGGTAGCGCGACACGTCGTAAAGCCCCGAGAAGCAGATCGCCTTCGTGACGCGCCCGGGATAGCGGCCCGCGAGGTTCGCGGCGTGGTACGCGCCGAAGCTCGCCCCGAGCGTGACGACGTTCCCGCCGGCGCGCCCTTCGATGAGGGGGAGCATCTCGTCGCGGAGATAGCGGTCGTAGTCGTCGTGCCGGCGCGCGCGGTCGCGCGGGGAGATCCTCTTGTCGTACCAGCCCTCGTTGTCGACGGAGTCGACGCAGACGAGCTGGAGCCACCCGGAGTCGACCTTTTCCGCGAGGGCGCCGACGAGGCCGAAGTCCTCGTTCTGGTAGAAGCGGCCCGCGGACGTCGGGAAGATGAGGACCGGCCGGCCGCGGTCTCCGAACCAGAGGTATTCCATCGGCCGGCCGAGGGAGGCGCTCCGCCATGAGCCGTATTCGCGCTTCATGGGCGCGGAGTCTAAAGGAGCGCGCCATGTGGGAATTGGGATTCCACATTTGCGAATGAGACTCGCCAAAAGCGTAAGATTCCGCTCGAGGGCGGGAGCATGCCGGGAACGGGCGGTGAAACGTCCACGGGCCCCTTCGGAGAGCGCTTCGGCGCGCTTCTCGAAGCCGCTCCCGACGCGATGGTCATCGTGGACCACGAGGGCCGGATCGTGCTCGTGAACCGGCAGACGGAGCGCCTGTTCCAGTGGGGACGCGCCGAGGTGATCGGGCAATCCGTCGAGATGCTCGTGCCCGACCGGTTTGGCGGCACGCACGCGCTCCACCGCGCCGGCTACTTCGCGTCGCCGCGCACCCGGTCCATGGGATCGGGGCTCGATCTCTTCGGCCGCCGCAAGGACGGAACGGAATTCCCGGTCGAGATCAGTTTGAGCCCGCTCGAGACCGAGGAAGGCGTCCTCGTGACCGCCGCGATCCGGGACAGCTCCGAACGGATCGGACAGATGCGGAAGATCCAGGAGGCAAACCGGCTCAAGAGCGAGTTCCTCGCGAACATGTCGCACGAGCTCAGGACTCCGCTCAACGCGATCATCGGCTTCTCGGAGCTCCTCTACGACGGCAAGGCCGGCCCGACGACCGCCGAACAAAGAGAGTATCTCGGCGACGTCCTCTCGAGCGCGCAGCATCTCCTCCAGCTCATCAACGACATCCTCGACCTCTCGAAGGTCGAGGCGGGGAAGATGACGCTCCGCTTCGAGCCGGTCGACGTCGCCCGTCTCGCCGCCGACGTGAGGGACACGCTCGGGGCGTTCTCCTCGGCGAAGAAAGCGGCGATCACGATCGACGTCCCGCCGGAACTCGGCGTCGTCGAGGCGGACGCCTCGAAGCTCAAGCAGGTCCTCTACAACTACGTCTCGAACGCGCTGAAATTCGGCCCCGACGGGGTTCGCGTGACGGTGCGCGCGCGGCGCGACGGCCCGGACTCGTTCCGCGTCGAGGTCGCCGACGAGGGGATCGGCATCCGCCCCGAGGACGTGCCGCGCCTCTTCACCGAGTTCCTGCAGCTCGACGCCGGGGCGGCCAAGAAGTATCCCGGGACGGGGCTCGGGCTCGCGCTCACGAAACGCATCGTGGAAGCGCAGGGCGGGCGCGTCGGAGTCGAGTCGCGCTTCGGCGAGGGCTCGACGTTCTTCGCCGTCCTGCCCGTGCGCGCGCCGCCCGGCGGGGAGATGGGCCGTGTCCGCTGACAGCGTCCTCATCGTCGACGACAACCGCGCGAACCTGAAGCTCGCACGCGTCGTGCTCTCGGGCGCCGGCTTCGACGTCCACACGGCGTCGGACGCGGAGGAGGCGCTCGCGGCGCTGCGGACGCTGCGTCCGCGCGTGATTCTCATGGACCTTCAGCTGCCCGGCATGAGCGGGCTCGAGCTCACGCGGCGGCTGAAGTCGGCTCCCGAGACACGCGCGGTCGTGATCCTCGCGATGACGGCGTACGCGATGAAGGGTGACGAGGCGAAGGCGCGGGAGGCGGGCTGTGACGGCTACGTCACGAAGCCGATCGACACGCGGGCGCTCGCGGCGCTCGTCGGGCGCGCGGCGGCAGGCGACGGCTCAACGTGAGAGTCCTCGTCGTGGACGACCTGGAGATCAACCGCAGGGTCGTGCGCGCGATGCTCCAGGCCGAAGGCTACGACGTCATCGAGGCGGCCGACGGGAGTGAGGCGCTCGAGCGGCTGCGGGCCGAGAGCGCCGACGCCGTCGTCTGCGACATCCTGATGCCGCGGATGGACGGGTATCGCTTCTGCTACGAGGTCCGCGCGTCTCCCGATCTCCAGAAGCTGCCCATCGTCATCTACACGGCGACGTACACGTCCGACTCGGACGAGCGGCTCGCGCTGTCGGTCGGCGCGGACGCCTTCGTTCGGAAGCCCGCGCCGGCTGCGAAGCTCGCCGAGGCGATCGAGCAGGCGTGCTCCGGCCGCACGGTCCGGCGAGAGCCCGTCCCGCCGGTGAGCGGACTCTCGATCTTGAAGGAGTACAGCGAGGCGCTCGTGCGCAAGCTCGAGGAGAGAAACCGCGAGCTCGAAGAGACGCGCGACCGGCTCCTGAACGACATCCGGCGGCGCACGGCGGCCGAGGCGGCGCACCGGCGGGCGGAGGAGCGGTTCCGGCGCCTGTTCGAGTCGAACACGATCGGGATCGCGGTCGCGGACGCGGACGGAAAGGTCACGGAAGCGAACGACGCCTATCTCGCGATCGTCGGCTTCGCCCGTCAGGAGCTCGAGCGCGGCGAGATCAACCACGCGACCCTCACGCCTCCGGAATATCGCGAGCAGGACGGGCAGGCCTTCGCGGACCTGCGTCGCACGGGTGTCGCGCCTCTCCGCGAGAAGGAGATCGTCCGCCGCGACGGCACGCGCGTCCCGATCCTCGTCGGCGTCTCGGCCCTCGGCGAGTCGGAGGGGGCGGTCCTCGGCTACCTCATCGACCTGACGCAGCGCAAGAAGCTCGAGGAGCAGTTCCGCCAGTCCCAGAAGATGGAAGCCGTCGGGATGCTCGCCGGAGGCGTCGCGCACGACTTCAACAACATCCTGACGGTGATCCTCGGCTTCGGCGACCTTCTCGCAGGGCGCTTCGGCCCGGATGATCCCGGCCGCGAGGAGGTTCAGGAGATCCTCCTCGCGGCGAGCCGCGCCACGAGCCTCACGAAGCAGCTCCTCGCCTTCAGCCGGCGCCAGGTCCTCGAGCCGGCCGTGCTCGACGCCGGCGCGCTCGTGAAAGACGTTCAGCGGATGCTCGGACGGCTCATCGGAGAGGACGTCGCCCTCGAGACGCGCGTCGCCGCCGAGCCGGGCTGGGTCCTCGCGGACCGCGGCCAGCTCGAGCAGGTGCTCCTGAACCTCGCCGTGAACGCGCGCGACGCGATGCCGAAGGGCGGCCGGCTCACGATCGAGACGGCGAACGTCGACCTGGACGAAGGCTTCGCGGCCCACAGCGAGGGTGCCGGCGTCGGCCCCCACGTTCTCGTGGCCGTCTCGGACACGGGCGTCGGCATGGACGCCGCCACGCGCGAGCGCGTGTTCGAGCCGTTCTTCACGACGAAGGAGACGGGGCGGGGCACCGGGCTCGGCCTTTCCACCGTGTACGGCATCGTGCGGCAGTCGGGCGGATGGATATGGCTCTACAGCGAGCCGGGGATGGGGACGACGTTCAAGATCTACCTCCCGCGCGTCGCCCCGCCGGAGACCGACGCGAGGCCGTCCGGGGAACGCGTGCTCTCGAGCGGAGAGGGCGAGACGGTGCTCGTCGTCGAGGACGAGCCCGCGATCCGCGCCCTCGCCTGCCGTGTGCTCCGGTCGAACGGCTACCGGGTGCTGGATGCGGCGAGCGGGCGGGAGGCCGAGGACACGGCGGCGCGGCACGCCGGCCGTCTCGACGCGCTCGTGACCGACCTCGTGATGCCGGACACCTCGGGGACGGAGCTCGCCGGGCACCTCGCGGCATCCCGGCCCGGGCTGAAGGTCCTCTTCATGTCGGGTTACACGGACGACACCGTCGTCCGGAGCGGCCTCCTGGCCGAGGGTCGCGCCTTCCTGCAGAAGCCGTTCTCCCCGAGGATGCTGCTCGACAAGGTTCGCGAGATCCTCTCCTGAGTCCCGCGCTCCGCGGCTCGATTGCGGCCCGTCGCGGGCGTCCGCTAGGATGCCGCGCGACAGAGAGGGTCCACGACATGGCCAAGAAGCGGATCGGCGTCCTCTTCGGGATGGAAGACACGTTCCCGTGGGCGCTCATGAACGAGATCAACGAGACGGCGAAGCGGAACGGCGACGACGTCGAAGCCGGTCCCGTGAAGATCTCGTTCCTGACCCAGGAGCAGTCGTTCGAGGACGCCGTGATCCTCGACCGGATCAGCCAGGACGTCCCGTTCTACCGGACGTACCTCAAGTGCGCGGTCCTTCGCGGCGCGCAGGTCGTGAACAACCCGATCTGGTGGTCCGCGGACGACAAGTACCTCGACAACGTCGTCGCGCTCGCGGCCGGCGTCGCGGTCCCGAAGACGGTCCTCCTCCCGCACAAGGACCGCCCGCCGGGAACGACCGCGACATCCTTCCGCAATCTCGACTTCCTGGACTGGGACCGCTTGTTCGGTTATCTCGGCTTCCCGATCTTCCTGAAGCCCGCGAACGGAGGCGGATGGAAGGACGTCTACAAGTGCGACACGGCCGAGGAGTTCTTCGCGGCGTACGACAAGACCCGGGACCTCGAGATGATGGCGCAGGAGGCGATCGCGTTCACGGAGTACTACCGGTGCTACGTCGTCGGGCGCTCGCGCGTGAGGATCATGCAATACGACCCGCGCGAGCCGCACCACCTGCGCTATTCGGCCGTGCTCGGGAAGCCCGTGCCCGCCGCGATGGCCGAGCGCGTGACGCGCGACGCCCTCGCCCTCTGCCGCGCGCTCGGGTACGACCTGAACACGGTCGAGTTCGCGGTGCGGGACGGGATTCCCTACGCGATCGACTTCATGAACTGCGCCCCGGACGCCGAGCGCGCGTCGGTCGGCGAGGAGAGCTTCCAGTGGATCGTGAAGGAGATGGCGGAGTTCCTCATGGACCTCGCGAAGAATCCGCGTCCGTTCGAGGCGACCGGCACGTGGCCCGCCCTCCTCGGCCTGAAGAAATGAGCCGGGCGGGCTGACCGTGGGGGCGCCCCGCCCGTCCTTCACCCTCGGAATCGAGGAAGAGTTCCAGATCGTCGACCCGGAGACGCGGGCGCTGAAGGCACACATCCAGGAGCTCTTCGCCGCCGGCGAGCTGCGCCTCAAGGACAAGATCAAGCGCGAGTTTCACCAGTCCGTCATCGAGGTCGGAACCGGGATCTGCCGGAACATCGCGGAGGCACGCGCGGACGTCACGAACCTCAGGCGCGAGATCGTCCGGCTCACGGCCGAAAACGGGCTCGCGATCGGAGCGGCCGGCACGCACCCGATCACGCACTGGTCGCAGATTCCCGTGACGCCGAACCCGCGCTACGAGCAGATCCTGTACGACCTCGGGGCCGTCGCCCGGGGGAACCTCATCTTCGGCCTCCACGTCCACGTCGCCGTCGAGCACGACGAGACGCGCATCGCGCTCCAGAACGCGGCGCGCTATTTTCTCCCGCACGTCTTCGCGCTCTCGACGAACTCCCCGTTCTGGTCCGGCCACGAGACGGGCTGGAAGAGCTACCGCGCGAAGGTGTTCGACCGGTTCCCGCGGACCGGCATCCCGGACCAGTTCTTCTCGTGGGCGGACTACATGAGCTACGTCGAGACGCTCGTGAAGACGAACTGCATCGACAACCCGAAGAAGATCTGGTGGGACGTCCGCCCGCATCCGTTCTTCCCGACGCTCGAATACCGGATCTGCGACATCCCGATGCGCGTCGACGAGACGATCTGCCTCGCGGCGCTGTTCCAGGCGATCACGGTCAAGCTCTGGAAGCTCCACGACCGGAACCTCTCGTACCGCCTCTACTCGCGCGCGCTCATCAGCGAGAACAAGTACCGGGCCGCGCGCTTCGGGATCGACGGCAAGCTCATCGACTTCGGCAAGAAGGAGGAGGTGCCGTTCACCGAGCTCCTCGGCGAGCTCCTCGCGTTCGTCGACGACGTCCTCGACGAGCTCGGCTCGCGCGGCGAGGTCGAGTACGTCCACACGATCGTGAAGCGCAAGACGGGGGCGGACCGGCAGCTCGAGGTCTTCGAGAGGACGAAGAGTCTTCCGGCGGTCGTGGATTACATCCTCGCGGAGACGCGCCACGGCATCGACTGAGGCTTTTTTTACCGCGGCGGACGTCGCGCGCGCGACGGGGACGGCCGTGCCCGCGGGCGCGCCGGACGGCTTCCCGTCCGTCTCGACCGACACGCGGGGGATTCCCGCGGGTGCCCTCTTCGTTGCGCTGAAGGGCGAGCGCTTCGACGCGCACGCGTTCCTCGCCCAGGCGAAGGCGAAGGGCGCCGGGGCCGCCGTCGTGCGCAAGGGCACGCCGGCGGTGCCGGGCCTCGCGCTCTTCGAGGTGGGCGACACGCTCCGGGCGCTCGGCGCGCTCGCGGCGTTCCACCGGCGGCGTTTCCCGATTTCCGTCGCCGCCGTCGCGGGCTCGAACGGAAAGACGACGACGAAGGAGATGCTCGCCGCGATCCTCGAGACGCGCGGCGCCGCGCTCGCGACGGCGGGGAACCTGAACAACGAGGTCGGGGTGCCGCTCACGCTGCTGCGCCTCACGAAGGAGCACGTCGCGGCGGTCGTCGAGGTCGGGATGTCGGCGCCGGGGGAGCTCGCACGGCTGACGGAGATGACGCGCCCCGACGCCGGCGTCGTGACGCTCGTCGCCGCCGAGCACCTCGAGTTCCTGAAGGACCTCGACGGCGTCGCGGACGCGGAGGGAGAGCTCTACCGCGGCCTTCTGCCCGGCTCCGTCGCCGTCGTGAACGCGGACGATCCGCGCTGCCTGGCGCAGGCGGAGCGGGTGGCGGGCGGCGTGAAGAAGATCTTCTTTGGAAAGAGCGCTCTCGCCGACGTTCGTCTTCTGTCGGTAACGCCCTTGGGTTTGGAGGGTCAGAAGATCTGCTTAGAAGGGGAAGAGTGGGACGGCCGTTCGGGAGGCGGGCGCCTCGGCGGAAACCTACAGCGCAGCAGGTGCGACATCATGCTGGGGTTCGTGGGGGAGCACAACGCCATGAATGCCGTGGCGGCGGCGGCCACGGCGCGGGCTCTCTCTTACTCATTCGAGGAGATCTCCCGGGGTCTCTCCTTGGTCCGTCCGTATGCGCACCGTTCTCGAATCGTTGCGGGGGCGGGCGGGATCACGATCCTCGACGACTGCTACAACGCCTCGCCCGCGTCGATGCAGGCCGCGCTCGCGACGCTGACGTCGCTCGTCGCGGCCGGGGGCGGGAAGGGCCGGGCGGTCGCGGTCCTCGGCGACATGCTGGAGCTGGGAGAGGCCGAAGAGGAAGAGCATCGAAAGTTGGGGAGAGGGGCGGAGGGGCGAGTCGAGCTGGCCGCTTTCTTCGGGCCGCGTTCCTCTCTTACATTCAAAGAATTCTTCTCTTCTTCTTCTTCTTCCGCCCACTTCACCGAGATCGAAGCCCTCCTCGCGTGGCTGCGTCCGCAGCTCCGGGCGGGAGACGTCGTCCTCGTGAAGGGGAGCCGGGGGATGAAGCTCGAGCGCGTCGTCGACGCCCTCGCCGCCCCGGCGACGGCCTGAGCTACCGGCCCGCCGCGGCCTTCGCGGGAGCCTCCGCGAGCAGGCGAAGGACGGCATCCTCCATCGCGGGGCTCTTGAGGCCCGCCTTTCGGCCCTCGGCGATCGCCTCTTCCCTCGTGCGCCCGCGCCGGTACGCGATGACCGCGAGCGTGGCGCCGACTCGATTGCTGCTCGAGCAGTAGATGAGGACGGGGGCGGCCTTCTGGCCGGAGAGGACGGCCTCGACCTTCGCGACGTCCCCGAGCGAGAACGTGTCCGGTGCGACCGGCACGGACACGAACGCGAGGCCCTGAGCCTCCACGGCCTCGCGGGCCTGCGCGACGCCTTCCCGCGGCTGGCGCAGGTCGATCGCCGTGCGGAATCCGGCGGCTTTCAACGAGGCGAACGCCTCCTTCGACGGCTTGCCCGAGACGGCAAGGCTCGGCGAGAGCCGCTGGTAGTTCATCGCGTCGAGCGACTCCGGGATGCCTGCAGCCGCGGCGAGAGCGGGCGCGAGCGTGAGGACGAGAGCGGGGAAGAGCCGGTTCTTCATGGCATGTCTCCGATCCGACTCTAACGCGTGAGCGCGGCGCGCGCGTCGAGAACCCTTCGGCGGGCGTCGCGGGGCGTCGGCGCCAGTGCCGTCAGGTGGCCCATCTTGCGGCCGGGCCGCGGCTCCTTCTTGCCGTAGAGGTGGAGCGCGACGCCCGGCGAGGCGCAGGCTCTCTCCCACGCGGGCGTGCCGCCGGCCCACAGGTCGCCGAGAAGGTTCGCCATCGCGGCCGGCCGCAGGAGCTCCGTCGACCCGAGCGGCAGGCCGCAGACGGCGCGCAGCTGCTGCTCGAACTGGCTCGTGACGCAGGCGTCGATCGTGAGGTGCCCCGAGTTGTGCGGCCGCGGGGCGATCTCGTTCACGAGCAGCGCGCCGTCCTTCGTATGGAAGAGCTCGATGCAGAGAACCCCGACGAAATCAAGCGCTTCGAGGATCGTCCGAGTGATTTCGTAAGCTCGTGTTTCTTCGAAGGTGGACAGAGCGGAGGGACAGCGGGTGACGTCGAGGATGTGACTGCTGTGTTCGTTCTCGAAGGAAGGAAAGAACACGACACGACCATCAGAGCTACGCGCCGCGATGACCGAGACTTCCCGCTCGAACTCGATGAAGGATTCGAGGACGCACGGCACCCTGCCGAGGCGGCCCCACGCAGCTTCCGCCTCCCGTTCATCCTTCGAGGAAATCCTCTCTTGTCCCTTCCCGTCGTACCCGAATGCGGCCGTCTTGAGAACCGCCGGGGCGCCGACCAGGGACAGCGCGGAGGCGAGCTCGTCGTTCGTGCGCACGGCCACCCACGACGCGAGAGGGACATTCACCTTTCTAAGAAATTCCTTTTCCCTCTCTCGATTCTGGCTCACCCAGAGCGCTTCGGCGGAAGGGTGGACCGGGACAAGGCGCTCGACTTCGTCGAGCGCCGCCCGCGGCACGTTCTCGAACTCGAACGTGAGGACGTCGAGGCCCTTCGCGAATGCGCGAAGCGCGTCGAGGTCGTCGTACGGAGCCGAGACCTCGACATCCGCGACGTGGCCGGTCGGCGAGTCCGTCTCGGGCGAAAACGTGTGCACGCGGTAGCCCATCGTCCGCGCCGCGAGGGCGAACATGCGTCCGAGCTGGCCGCTTCCGAGGACGCCGACCGTGGAGCCCGGGGGGACGATCCTCACGGGAGCCGGGACTGCAAGACCTTCCGGGTCTGTCTTGATCGGAAGGCCTTGAGCTTCTTCCGAAGCGCGGGCCGCGTGTTCGAGACGATCGCCGCCGCGAGGAGACCCGCGTTCGTCGCCCCCGCCTTGCCGATCGCGAGCGTGCCGACCGGCACGCCGGCCGGCATCTGCGCGATCGAGAGGAGGGAGTCGAGGCCCTTGAGCGCGCGGCTCTCGACGGGGACGCCGAGGACCGGCACGGCCGTCTGCGCGGCGAGCATCCCGGGAAGGTGCGCGGCACCGCCCGCTCCCGCCACGATCACTTCGAGGCCGCGGGCCTCGGCCTCGGCCGCGTACGCCGCGAGCAGTCTCGGCGTTCGGTGGGCCGAGACGACGCGCCTCTCGTACGGGACGCCGAGCCGTTCGAGCGCGTCGGCGGCGTGCCTCATCGTCTCCCAGTCGGACGTCGAGCCCATCACGAGGCCTACGAGAGGCTTCGGCCTTCGTCCGCCCTTCTTCATGGGCGCGATCCTACCGTGAGGGCCCGGGCGTGCTCAGGCGCTCCAGGCGCGGGCGGTCTCGGCCGCGAATTCGTCGAAGCGGCGAGGCGCATGCCCGAGGAGCGCCGTGAGGCGCGCGACGTCCTCGGGCGTGGCCTTGAGGCCGTGTTCCTGGAAGAACTCGTACATGAGCCGGAAGTCGAACGCCGCGAACGCGGGAAGGTACGCGAGCGAGGCCTTCTCCCACGCGTCGAGGTCGTTCCCGCCGTACGCGATCTTGCGGCCGAGGACGCCGCCCCACGTCGCGGCCGTACCCGTCGCGGTCAGGAGGTCCGGCCCGACGAGGTTGACCGTCTCGTTCTTCGCGGCATCAGACACGAGCGCGAGCGCGGCCGCCTCCGCGATGTCGCGGACGTCCACGCGCGACAGGCCGGTGTCGCCGAACGGCTGCGGGTAGACGTCGTGCGTGAGCATCTCGTCCCGGTACCAGAGGTCGTTCTGGTAGAAGTTGTTCGGCCTGAGGATCGTGAAGGGGATTCCCGAGTCCCTGATCGCCGCCTCGATCGGGAGCTTCGCCCCGAAGTGCGGGAGATGCGGCGCCTCGTCCACGCGGTGGACGGAGAGGAACACGATCTTCTTCACGCCCGAGAGCCGGCAGCCGTTGACGGCCATGAGGCCCTCGTGGCACTCGCTCGCGCTCAGGGCGGTCAGGACGAAGACGGCGTCCCGTCCGGCGAAGGCGGATCGGATCGTGGCGGGGTCCAGGAGGTCCCCGACGACGGCCCGCGCCCCGGAGGGCACGGGCTTTTTCGCGTCGCGCGTGAGGATCGAGACGTCCGTGCCTCGTTTCAGGAGCTCCTGGGTGACCTGGGACCCGACGGTTCCGGTGCCCCCGAGGACGAGGACGTTCATCAGGGGCATCCTAGCCCATGTGGGCGATGACCGCGTCTCCGAACTTGCTGCACGAGACCTCGGTGGCGCCTTCCATCTGGCGCGCGAAGTCGTACGTGACGGTCTTGGCCCGGATCGCGCCGTCCATTCCCTTCAGGATGAAGTCGGCGGCCTCGGTCCAGCCCATGTAGCGCAGCATCATCTCGCCGGAGAGGACGACGGAGCCCGGGTTCACCTTGTCGAGGTTCGCGTACTTCGGCGCGGTGCCGTGCGTCGCCTCGAAGATGGCGTGGCCGGTCACGTAGTTCACGTTGCCGCCGGGCGCGATGCCGATCCCGCCGACCTGCGCGGCGAGCGCGTCGGAAAGGTAGTCGCCGTTCAGATTCAGCGTCGCGATGACGTCGAACTCGTCGGGCCGCGTGAGGACCTGCTGGAGCGTGATGTCCGCGATGGCGTCCTTGACGAGAATCTTGCCCTTCGCGAGCTCGGCCTTCTGCTCCGCGTTCGCCGCGGCCTCGCCCTTGTCCTTCTTCGTCCGCTCCCACTGGTCCCACGTGTACGTCTTTTCCGCGAACTCCCTCTCGGCGAGCGCGTAGCCGTAGTTCCGGAACGCGCCTTCCGTGTACTTCATGATGTTGCCCTTGTGGACGAACGTGACGCTCTTCGACTTGTTCCTGATCGCGTACTCGATCGCCGCCCGGATGAGACGCTCGCTGCCCTCCTGCGAGACCGGCTTGATGCCGAAGCCCGTCGTCGCGGGAAAGCGGAGCTTCTTGTACTGGGCCGGGAAGTTCTCCTTGATGAACGCCGCGAGCTTCTGCGCCTCGTCCGTCCCCGCCGCGAACTCGATCCCGGCGTAGATGTCCTCGGTGTTCTCCCGGAAGATGACCATGTTCACCTTCTCGGGGTGCTTCACGGGAGACGGGACGCCCTGGAACCACCGCACGGGGCGGAGGCAGACGTAGAGGTCGAGGAGCTGCCGGAGCGCGACGTTCAGCGAGCGGATCCCGCCGCCGATCGGCGTCGTGAGCGGGCCCTTGATGCCCACGAGGTACTCGCGGAACGCGTCGATCGTCTCGTCGGGGAGCCACGTCTGGAGGTTGTCGTAGGCCTTCTGCCCCGCGTAAACTTCCATCCACTGGATCTGCCTCTTGCCGCCGTAGGCCTTCGCGACCGCGGCGTCGAGGACGCGCACGGACGCGCGCCAGATGTCCGGGCCGGTGCCGTCCCCCTCGATGAAGGGCAGGATCGGACGGTCGGGGACCTGGAGCTTCCCGCCGGAGATCGTGATCTTCTGTCCCGTGGCGGGCACCGTGGGCTTGGCGCTGGGCATGGGCGTCCTCCTTCGTTCGGGCGCGAATCATAGGGGCCGCCCGACGGTCCCGGCAACGAAGCGAATGAATCAGTCCGGCGGGTCGTCCGCGGGCGTCAATCCTGGTCGAGACGCGCCTCGCGCGGATACGGGTAGACGTCCACGATCTCGCCGGCGCGCTCGCGCCTCTGCGCGTCGAGCCAGAAGCGGACGTCGAGGAGGTCCCCGTGCCGCTCGAGGAAGGCCTCGCGCGGCTCCCCCCTCAGCCCCATGAACGTCAGGAACTCCTCGGGGAAGACGTCGTTCTCCCCGACGTAGAACGACGCGTCCGCCGCTCCGGTCTCGTCCCCCGCGCAGGCCGGGAGCTCGCGGAAGCGGACGTCGGTCAGGAAGGAGATCTCGTCGTAGTCGTAGAAGACGACCCGGCCGTGCCGGGTCAGGCCGAAGTTCTTCGGCAGGAGGTCGCCGGGAAAGATGTTCGACTTCGCGAGGTCGCGGATCGCCTCGCCGAAGTCCACGACCGCGGAGCAGCCTCCGGCGGGAGGCGCGTCCTTCAGGTAGAGATCGAGCGGCGTCAGGCGGCGCTCCGTGAAGAGGTGGTGGAGGACGACCTCGTCGCCGCGCACCTCGACGGTCTCGGAGATGCCGGTGAGGAGCGCGTCGAGGAGCGCGGGCTCGAAGCGTGAGACGGGAAACGAGAGGTGCTCGAACTCCTGCACGTCCGCGAGCCGGCCGGCGCGCGTGTGGCGGAAAACGAGCCGGTACTTGTCGAGAACGTCCTTCCGGCTCGCCGTCTTCGGGGGCGCGAAAGAGTCGCGGATGACCTTGAAGACGACGTCGTAGGACGGGAGCGTGAAGACGAGCATGACCATCCCGCGGGCGCCGGGAGCCTCGACGAAGCGGTCGTCCGACGACGCGAAGTGGCGGAGGAGGTCGCGGTAGAGCTCCGTCTTGCCGTGCTTGTCGAACCCGAGGGCGTTGTAGAGCTCTCCGACGGGCTTCTTCGGCATGAGCGTCTTCAGGAACCCGACGAGCGCGGCCGGGTGGCCGGCGTCCACGTGGAAGTAGGAGCGCGTGAAGCTGAAGACGATCGAGACCTCGTCCTCGTCGCAGAGGACGGCGTCGACCTCGATCCGTCCCGTGCGATTCAGGAGAGCGAAGACGACGGGCCTCTGGCGGCCGCCCCGGCGGACACGCCCGATGAGGTACGCCCCCTTGCTCCGGAAAAAGACGGGCCTCAGGACATCCAGCGCGTCGAACTCCGGGGCTCCCCACGCCGCGCCGAGGATCCGCTCGAGGGCGCGTGTCGCGAGGGCCGCGTCGCGCGCGAGATTCTCCCAGCCGGCGGCGAAGGGATGCGCCGCGAGCGCGCTCCTCACCGCCGCCTCGCGGCCGGGCCGGCCGTCGTACGAGGCGAGTAAACGCCCGGCGGCCTCGACGGGGAGCGGCGCGGGCTCGCGGTGGACGAACTCGGCGCGGTCGTCGACGCCGACAGTGTGGAAGATGCGGCGCGAGGCCGAGTTGAAGAACGTCTCGACGAGTTCGGCGTCGCGGCGCGGGGCGACGAGCTCCGCGAAGTGCTCTTTCATCCCGGACCAGACGCCTGGGTCGTCGACGCCCACGCCGAGGACGCGGCGGAGGTCCCCGACGGCGGAGTCGAGCGTCCGGCGGTAGAGCTCGAGGCGCTCGAGTGCGTCCGTCCGTCCGCTGCGCCAGTCGCGCGCGGAGAACCGGACGCCCGCCCGCCGCGTGATCGCGGCGAATGCCTGCGCATACGCCTCCCAGCCGGCGAGGAGGCGCTCGGCGCCGGCGCGGACGGCGTCGCGCGGGATCACGGTCGCGATGCGAGCTCCCGTTCGACGATCGCGACGAGGCCGGGGACGTCCGCGTCGAAGTCCGTGTACTCGTCGGGGGCGTCGTGCGCGAGGAAGAGGTGCCTTTGGCCGAGGCTCGCGGCCTGCGTGACGAAGTGCGTGTTCGGGACGTCGTTCGGATAGAGGACGACGACGGGGATCTCTCCGGAGAAGAGGATCCAGCCGAGGCCGGCCCCGTACGCCCCGGCGACGATCTCCGCGGTGCGAAACGCCTCGACCTGTGCGCGAGCGGGCATGCCGACGAGGTGGACGGACCGGAAGCCGTGAGGCGCGAGCGCCTCGAGGGCGGCGCCCTCGTTCCTCACGCGCCGATGACGGTCCCCTTCACGCGACACCCAGATTCTCTCGCGCGGCTCGGCCGTGAGGGGCAGGCCGAACGCGCGAAACACGGCCCCGCGGATCTCGCGGATCCACTCCGCGGGCAGGAACCCGTTCGAATGCCCCGTCAGGAACGATGGCAGGAGCACGCGGTCCGCACGCACCCACGTTCTCTTCGGCAGGACGCGCAGCGAGGCGCTCTCCGGCAGGAGCGCGGCCAGGACGTCCCGCTCGGCGGGATGCAGCGTGTCCGGAACGACGAGCGTGAACGGCTCGCCGGCGGTCCGCGTGCGCCGCAGGGAGACGAGCCGGGGGATCGAGTCGACGAGCCAGTGCCATAGGTTGTCGCCGAAGACGTTCAGGATCGTGGCCACGGTTCCGCGGATCCTCACCGGGCGGAGCGGACGAAGGCCCTCGTACACGGTCGTGTAGGGAAGGCGGTACGCGAGCACCGACTCCTCGATGATCGTCCCTTTCGCGGTGAGCACGAGACCGGTCCCGACGTGGACGACGCCATCCGGTACCTCGCACACGAAGATGTCGGGCCGGTCGAACGATCCGCCGGAATAGAACTTGGCGACGCGGAGGAAGGCCCCGTCGCCGAGACCCGCGAACGGGACGCGACCTGCCGGGACGAGGACCTCGAGGTTCGTCACGCCGCGCCCGAGAAGGTCCCGTGCGTGCGCGACGTCCACGACCCGCAGCCGCCGAAGCCCGACGCGGTCCAGGGCCGGCGCCGCACGCAGGAGCCGGCGCTTGGCCCTGTGGAGCCCGTCGACCGCCGCACGCCGCAGGCGCCCCGCCGCCGACATCACGTCTCCTCGAGCATGCATTCGATGTTAGCGGAGTGGGACGGCCGCGCGGTCGTCCTCCTCGCGATCCCGATGGTCCTCGAGATGGCGCTCGAGTCCGTCTTCGCGGTCGTGGACGTCTTCTGGGTCTCGAAGCTCGGCGGGGCCGCCGTCGCGACGACGACGGGGCGCG
This sequence comes from Thermoanaerobaculia bacterium, assembly GCA_963719225.1. GTDB lineage: Bacteria > Acidobacteriota > Thermoanaerobaculia > UBA5066 > UBA5066 > Fen-183. Next base: position 677,158 of record CAVRAY010000002.1, read on the forward strand.
GCCTCGCCGTCGTTCTTCAGCTCGTGATCCTCTCGCGCGGGACGGGGCGCATCGCCGTCCGACGCGAGCACCTCGCACTCGACCCGAAGACGATGCTCTCCCTCCTGAGGCTCTCGGGCGCCGCGATCTTTCAGTCGCTCGTCGGGACGGCGAGCTGGATCGGGCTCGTGAGGATCCTCGCGGGCTTCGGGAGCGCCGCACTCGCCGGCTACACGATCGCGATCCGGTGGCGGTCGTCGGCGGAATCCTGTTCCGGCGCGGAAGGTGGAAGGAGAAGAGGGTCTAAACTCCGCGCCCATGCATCCGGGCCACCGCGCCGCGTTCAACGCGGCGTTCGCGCCCGCTCTCGCGGAGCGGTACGCGGCCGACCTCGTGCGCCGCGCCGGCCGAGTGCCGGGCTTCCGCCTCGCCGAGACGCCGGTATTCCTGACGCCCGAGCTCGACGCGGCGCTCGCGAAAGCCGCGCGCGAGATCGTCGACGCTCTCTCCGCCCCGGGCCTCCTCGCGCGGATGAAGCAGGCGATCCCGCCGCGCTGGGACGCGCCGGGCATGGATCCGATCCCGTCGCTCGCCCAGGTGGACTTCGCCGTCGTCCGCGAGGGCGGGCGGCTCGTCCCGAGGCTCATCGAGCTGCAGGGCTTCCCGTCGCTCTCCGCGTTCGAGGTGCTCCAGGCCGACGCGTGGAACGCGGCTCTCGAGGGCGTCGCGGGCCTCCCACGGGTCGCGTGGAGCCCGTACTTTTCCGGGCTCGACCGGACCGGGTTCGTCGACCTGTTCCGGCGGACCGTCGTGGGGTCGGAGGATCCCGCCGAGGTCGTCCTCCTGGACCTCGAGCCCGACCGGCAGAAGACCGCGATCGACTTCTCGGCGACGCGCGTGCTGCTCGGGGTCGAGAGCGTCGACCCGCGCGCGCTCGTGAAAGAGGGGCGGCGTCTTTTCCGCGACGTCTCGGGCCGGCGCGTCCCCGTGAAGCGCGTCTACAACCGCATCGTGTTCGACGAGCTCATCCAGACGGGCGCGCGCCTTCCGTTCGACTTCCGCGAGGACCTCGACGTCGCCTGGGTGCCGCACCCGAACTGGTACTGGACGTGGTCGAAGGCGTCGTTGCCGTTTCTGACGCACGAGACGGTGCCGAAAGCGACGGTCGTGTCGGAGTTCGGTCCGGTGCCCGAAGACGTCGGGGAGCGCTACGTGCTGAAGCCCCTCTTCTCCTTCGCGGGCGGCGGCGTGAACGTCGACCCGACGCCCGCGGACGTCGCGGCCATCCCCGAGACCGAGCGCGCGCACTGGGTCCTCATGGAGAAGATCGCATACGACCCGTGCCTCGCGGCGGCCGACGGCGGCGCCGTCAAGGTCGAGGTCCGGATGATGTTCTTCCGGCCCGACGGCGACGCGCGGCCGACGCTCGGGCTGAACCTTTGCCGGCTCTCGCGCGGCAAGATGCTCGGCGTCGACTTCAACAGGGACTTCACGTGGGTGGGCTCGTCCGTGGCGCTCAGGCCGGCGTGAGCGGCGCTCCCGATTCCGGCGCGGGGCGCCGGCGGCTCGTCGTCGCCCTGCTCCTCGCGGGCGTCGCGCTTCAGCTCGGCGGCCTCCTCGTCGCGGCGGCCGGGACGGACCTGCGCGCGCCGCAGTCCGAGGACATGGTCCCGTTCACCTACCTGCTCGCGACGATCGCGTCCGTCCTCGCCGCCGTCGTCGCGATGGCGGGCTCGGTCCTCATCCTGTCCCTCACGCTCGGGACGGCCGTCCAGAGGTCCCACCTCGGATCGATCATCCTCGGCGACGAGGACTTCCGGACCGCCGTCTCGGGCGCGATCGTCACGATCGTCGCGGCCTGCCTCTCGCTCCTCGCGGCGCACCTGCCGGCCGTGTCGCACAACGCGGCGGCGATCTTCCTCCTCTCGGGCGGAGGCGTCGTCGAATTCACGGGGTGCATCCTCGGGCTCGCGCGGCTCTTCCAGCGGATCCCGCGCCTCCTGACGCAGGAGAACCTCCTCGAGACGTCGCTCGCGCTCGTCGACGCGTCCTACCTCGCGGCACAGGAGGACCGGCTCCTCGGGTCCGGCGCGACGGCGCAGGGCCGCCTCGACGTCCTGAACGACCTCATCTTCTCGTTCCGCGTCTACCCGGTCGAGACGGACGACCCGCTCGTGACCGTCCACGACGTCCTCGAGAACGTCCTCGCGCAGAGCCCGGCGTCCGTCGTCGCGACGTCGCTCGGGCAGGTCTCCGGGCGCTTCACGGCGCTCGCGGGAGAGACGCATGACCAGATCTTCCAGCTTCTCGTGACGCCCTGGCTCGCCGAGCTGCGCGTCGCGGTCGTCAGGCGCGGGTCGCCGTCCGTCGCGCTCGCGTTCTTCGACCTCTGGGCGGACGTCCTCGTCGCGGCGCGCGAGAAGAGAATGCCCGGGTTCTACGCGCACTCGGCTCGACCGTTCGTCGCCTCGCTGAGGCACGTCGCGACCGCGGGTCTCTTCGAGGAGGCGGGCGGCCGCGTCCTGAGGCCGCTCGTCCGCGTCATGTCCGTCGCGGGGGACGATCTCGCGGCGCTCGGGCCGTGGGCGGGCGCGCTCGTGGGCTGGATGCGCGAGGACGCCGAGACGGGACGCGGCGAGTGGACGCGCGTCCTGTGGAACCCCGTCGAGACCGTGCTCGAGCGGTCCGCCGAAGACCTCGCTCACGATTCGCCTCTCCTCGGCGCGCTCGTCCACGGGCTCACCGGAGTCGCCCGGGTCGCGGCCCGTGCCGGGATCGAGACGGGCGACGGCCGGCCGTTCGCGCTCAAGATCGCGACGCGGATGCGGCGCGCCCAGATCGAGCTGATGGAGGCGGCCACGGCCGTCGGCGCGGAGGCGTCGGAGCGCGTGCGCGAGCGGGTCGTCGCTCCTTGGCGAGCCGATCGCGGCCGTCGTCGCGCTCGCGGACCGGCGGCCCGAGCTCGCGGACGTGGCGGCGCTCCTCTCGTCCGAACGCCTCGTCGACGAGCGCGACGGCGAAGCCTAACGCGGCGCGGCGCGGTCGGGGAGGGCGCACGTCACGATCGTGCCGCCGCCGGGGCGCGGGCCGAGCGCAAGCGTGCCGCCGTGCGCGGCGAGGATCTCGGCGCACAGCGGAAGCCCGAGGCCGCGGCCGCCGCGCGTGAGGCGCGCGGCCGACGAGAGCGGCAGCGCCGCGCGCCTCATCGCCTCCTCGTCCATGCCGGGCCCGCGGTCGAGGACGCGGAGGATCGACCCGCCCCGCGGCGACGGCTCCACGCAGACGGCGATCTCGCCCGCGGGGCCGCCCGCCTCCGCCGCGTTCTTGAGGAGGTTCAGGAGCACCTGCTGGATCTGGGCAGGGTCGAAAACGGCCGCCGGCGGGTCGGGCGTTCCGAGGATGCGGAACGGGACCGCGCGCCGCACGGATTCGAGGAACGGCGCCCAGAGAACGGTCTCGGGCGCCGGCGCGGGCAGCCGCGCGAGAGCCGCGTAGCCCTCTACGAACCGGGAGAGGTGGCGCACGCGCTCGTCGATCGTCGCGAGGATCTCCTCGAGACGGTCGGCGTGGCGTCCATCCGAGGCGGCGAGGCGCGCCGAGTGGACGAGCGAGCTGACGGGCGCGAGCGAGTTGTTCACCTCGTGGCTCACGACCCGGATGACCTTGCGCCATGCTTCCAGCTCCTGGCGGCGGACGTCGCCCGTGAGCGTCTCGACGACGACGAGGCGGTGCCGCTGCGTGTGGAGGTGAAAGGCGCGCACGGCGACGCGCCACGTCTCCTCCTCGTGCGGCCCCGTGCGGGCGGCGACGGTCGTGTCCACGCCCGCGAGAAGCGCGTCCCGAAGCGGATTTGGAGCCTCGATCTCGGCGAGCGCGAGCCCGACGAGCCGCCCCTGACCGGCGAACATCTTGCGTGCCGCGGCATTCGCGTAGACGACCCGGTCCCGTGCGTTCAGGAGGAGGATCGCCATCGGCGCGCCCTGCAGGACGGTGTCGAGGAGCAGCTCGCGCTCGTAGATCTCGCGCCGCTCGGTCCTGAGGACGTCACCCATCCGGTTGAAGATCGCGACGAGCGCGCCGAGCTCGTCCTCGCACCCCGGAGCGAGCCGGAAGCCGAAGTCGTTCTCCTGGAAACCCTTCACGCCGTCGGCGATGCCACGGAGGACTTCGACCATCGGCTGCCAGGCCAAGGCCGTGCCGGCGACCGCCGCCGCGAGGCCTGCCGCGAGGGAGAGAGCGGCCACGACGGCGAGCGGGATTCCCGTCGCCAGGAGCGCGGCGCCGAGGCCTACGGCGACGAGCGCGGCTCCGAACGCCGCCACGGTCAGCCGCATCTCGAGGCTGAGACGGCGTCCCACTGTTCAGTCCCGGGGCCGGCGCTCGAGGGTGATGCCGAGTCTCTCCATCCTCCTGTAAAGGGCCTGGCGGGACAGCCCGAGCTCTTCGGCGGCCTGCGAAACACGGCCGGAGTGCCTCACGATGACGGCCTCGAGCGTGGCGCGCTCCGTCGCGTCGCCCCGGCCCGCGAGAGGGGAACCGCCCGAAGGCTCGCCGAACCCGAGCGACGCGGGCGTGAGGACATCGCCGCTCTCGACGAGGAGGGCGCGCCGGACGCGGTTCTCGAGCTCGCGGACGTTGCCGGGCCACGCGTGCGAAAGCAGCGCGCGCTGCGCCGCCGCGGACAGCGCGGGAGCGGGCCGCGGCGCGGCGAAGGTCGCGAGGATCGCGGAAGCGAGCGGCAGGATGTCGTCGGCGCGGTCTCTCAGCGCGGGCACCGCGAGCTCGACGACGTTCAGGCGGAAATAGAGGTCCTCGCGGAAACGGCCCTCGCGGATCGCGAGCGGCAGGTCCGCGTTCGTCGCGCAGACGACGCGCACGTCCACCCGGCGGGTCTCGTTGGAGCCGAGGCGCTCGAACGCGCCGCTCTGGAGGACGCGCAGGAGCTTGACCTGCCCTTCCGGCGGGAGCGTGCCGATCTCGTCGAGGAAGAGCGTTCCCCCGTGCGCCGCCTCGAAGCGTCCCGCGCGTGTCCGCGACGCCCCCGTGAAGGCACCGGCCTCGGCGCCGAACAGCTCGCTTTCGATGAGGTCGTGCGGAAGGGCGCCGGCGCTGATCTTCACATACGGCCCGGAGGCGCGGCGCGAGTTCGTCTGCACGATGTCCGCGAGGCGCTCCTTGCCGGCGCCGTTCGGGCCCGTGACGAGGACGGGCACGTCGGCAGGCGCGATCTTGACGGCGAGGCTCACGACGCGATGCATCGCCTCGCTCTCGTAGATGAGGCCGCGCAGGTCGTGGCGATCCGCGAGGGCGGCGCGGGAGGCGGCGCGCTCGGTCCGCGCGCGCGCCGTCTCTTCCTCGAGGGTTCTCAGGCGGACGAGGTTTCGGATCGACGCGACGAGCTTCGCGTCGTCCCAGGGCTTCCCGAAGTAGTCGGCGGCGCCCTCGCGGACGAGGGCGACCGCCGTCTCGAGGGACGCCCAGGCCGTCATGAGGAGGACCGGAAGGCCGGGGTCCGCGCTCCTGAGCGCCCGGAACAGCGCGGCCCCGTCCTCTCCCGAAGTGGCGCCGGAGCGGAAGTTCATGTCCTGGACGACGACCTTCACGGCCCCTTCGGCCAGTGCGGCCAGCGCCTGCTCGGGCGTCCGCGCGACGCGGCTCGGGATGTCGTGAAGCTCGAGGAGGATCTCGAGAGCCTCGGAGACGGCCGGGTCGTCGTCGACGATCAGGACCGTGGACACGCGTCCCGTCCTGCGGAGAGGGTTGCGCCGGGCCGACATCTCCTGAGGAGACGCAGGCCGGCCGTGAAAGGTTCCGCTCCCGCGCGGGCTCTCACACGTTTCGCGTCGCGATCGCCGGGGCGACGCGAGCCCCCTTGAGGGCGGGGAACCACGTCGCGAGGAGGCCGGCCGCCCAGAGGAGGAGGACGCCGCCCGCGAGGTACGAGGCGTCCATCCGGTGGGCCTTGAGCTGGGACACGAGCGCGGCGTTCAGAAGGACGGCGAGAAAGACGCCCAGCGAGAGCCCGAGCGTCGTGACGATCCAGTTTTCGAGAAGGAAGTAGCGGAGGATGTCGGCCTTCTGGGCGCCGAGCGCGCGACGGGTTCCGATCTGCCGCGTCCGTTCCGCGACCGAGAAGGACGTGAGCCCGATGATTCCGAGGGACGTCACGAAGAGGAGGAGGACGATCACACCGGTCAGCACGGCGAGGACGAGCTTCTGGTTCGCCTGGAATCCGTCCTTGACCTCGAGGAGCGGTCTGACGCGGACGTTGCGGCCGGGGTTCGCGTCGAGGAGCGCCTTCTCGACCGACGAGGCGACGCTCGTGAGCGCTCCCGGCTCCGTCCTCACGAGGTACGCCGAGCCCCCGCCGTAGGTCGCCGAGGAGCTCGGATAGAACAGGACGTACTCGTGGATCGGCCAGCCGTACGGGTTATAGAACCGGTCGATGACCCCGACGACGTGGTACTGATCGCCGTCGCTGTCCTCGAGCCGCTGGTCGAGAGGGGAGCCGTCCCCGAACGCGAGGCGCGCGAACGCCCGGCTGATGACGACGTCCTGCGAGATCTTGTTCTTCGGGGTCCCGTCCTCTCCGCGCTCCCGTGGAGTCGCGAAGAGCGCGGCGAGCCTCGCGTCCTCGGACTCGACCTCGGCGCGCGTGAAGCCGCGCCCCTCGACGACGGGGTCCCCGAGCGTCGAGAAGGTCCCCTCGTCCGCGTTGTAGACCTGGTTCCTCAGCCACGGTCCCTTGCTCCCCGCCGGCCGCGTCTCCATCGAGCTTCCGCCGCCCTGCCACGGCAGGAACCGCGTATTCGAGACCGCCTTGACTCCCGGGAGCCTCCCGAGGACGTCGAGGTCCGCGCGGACGGAGTTCGCGAGGTAGCCCCGCTCCTGGAACGCGGGCGCGAACGGCTGGCTGCGGACCGTCAGGATGTTCGCGTCGTCGAAGCCCGACTCCTTCCCGAGCTCCTTCTGCGCGTCGCGGATGAGGCTCACGCAGTTCGTCACGACGGCGAGCGTGAGCGCGATCTCGAGGACGATGAGGCCGTAGCGCACCTTGCTGCGCGTCATCGCGCGGAGGATCGGGCCGAATTCCATGGGCGCCTCCTCAGGAAACCTTCAGGTGGAGAGCGGGCGGAAGCTGGCAGGTCCGCCACGCGGGATACGCGCCCGCGACGAATCCGGCGGCGAGCGCGAGGAGGATCGAGAGGCCGACCATCGGCGCGTCGAGGTGGAAGAAGCCGGGGCGGCCTCCCTGCGCCTTCATGACCGCGTTCAGGAACGAGAGGCCGGCGACGGAGAGCGCGAGGCCGAGGATCCCTCCGACGAGACCGATGACCTCGCACTCGACGATGTGCTGGACGAAGATGTCGAGGCGGCTCGCGCCGAGCGCGCGCCTCACCCCGATCTCGGGCGCGCGCGCGAGGAACTTTCCGAGGAGCAGCCCGACGAGATTGAGCGAGCAGATCGCGAGGAAGAGAAGGGAGACGACGAGAAGGGTGTTCGCCTCCTTCGGGACGACCCTGAAGTCGTCCATGAGCTCGCCGACCGTCGAGAGCCGGTTGTTGAGCGGCCGCAGGAACCGGCCGTGCCGGCGCTGGTCGAGCGCGTACGCGTCGAGGAAGGAACGGTACGCCGCGACGGCGGCCGCGTCCGGCAGCTCGACCCACATCTGGATCCAGGTCTGCTCCGAGTTCAGGACCCTGTCGATGCCGGTGCCCGTGGGAGAGGGCCCCCAGCCGTCGGAGTTCCCGAACGTCCGGAGGTTCATGGGCCGCATCATCGAGAACGGGATGTAGAGGTTCTCCGGCGCCTGGGCCTGGCCGGTCGTCAGGTCGTAGAACTTGACGCTCGGCGTCCAGGCGTCGAGGACGCCGACGACGCGAAAGTCCCGGTCCTCGAGACGCACGGTCTTCCCGACGCTGTTTTCGCCGCCGAAGAGGCGGTCGTTCATCTCCTTGGAGAGCACGGTCACGGGCTCGCCCGCGCCGTCGGCCTTCGCGTCCCAGCCCGCGCCGAACCGGAAGGGCGCCGCGAACATCGGGAAGAAGTCCGCGTAGCAGACGCGGATCGACTCCTTGAACGGGCGGCCGACCTTCGGGTCGGGGAAGACGTAGAGCATCGTGCGGAAGTCGGCCGTCTGCCGGACCGGGATCTTCGACTTCATGAGCTCGACCATGTCGCGGTACGTGATCTGGCTGGGCAGGGTGTTCTTGCCGTCGCCCGGATACGCCTTCTGGGGGTCCCAGCTGTCCACGCGGACGTAGTACAGGACCTTGCTCTTCGCGGGCACGGGATCCTGCGCGAACGCGTGGCGCGCCGCCGCGAACGTCGTCGAGAGAGCGATCCCGAGCGCGATGCCGAGGACGATGAGGGCCGAGAGGACCCGGTTCCTCTGCATGCTCTTCCAGGCGATGCGAAGGTTGTGAAGCAGCATGGCGGCTCCTTCAGGCGAGCGCGGCCGCGAGGTTCGCCGAGATCGGCGGAACGCGGACGTCGCCCTCGGCCGGCGACTCGAGGTCGATGACCTTGCCGTCGAGGAGGTGGATCTCGCGCGAGGCGCGCGCGGCGCACTCCGGCGCGTGCGTGACCATCACGATCGTCGTGCCCCGCTCGTTGATCTTCTCGAGGAGGTCCATGACCTCGCGCGACATGAGCGTGTCGAGGTTCCCCGTGGGCTCGTCCGCGAGGATGAGCCGTGGGTCGCCCGCGAGAACGCGCGCGATCGCGACGCGCTGCTGCTGCCCGCCCGAGAGCTGGGACGGCAGGTGGTGGAGGCGCGACGAGAGCCCGACGAGCTCGACGGCCCGTCCGATGCGCTCCTTGCGCTCGGGCGCGGGGAGACGGCGGTACCTGAGCGGGACGTCGACGTTGTCGAAGACGTCGAGATCCGGAATCAGGTTGAAGCTCTGGAAGACGAACCCGATCTTCTGGTTCCGGATGCGCGACATCTCCCGGTCCGTCAGGCGGCTCACGTCCTCCCCGTCCAGGGAGTACGTGCCGCCGTCGAACGTGTCGAGGAGACCCGCGATGTTGAGGAACGTCGTCTTGCCGGAGCCGGAGCGGCCCATGAGCGCGACGAACTCGCCCGCCTTCACGTCGAGCGAGAAGTCGAGCAGGGCGTGCGTCTCGACGAGGTCGGTCCGGTAGATCTTCTGGATTCCACGCATCGACAGCATGAGGGTCTCCTTCAGCGCACGAGAACCGTGCGGGCGGTTGCGAAGTCGGTCGTGTCGGACAGGATCACGCGCTCGCCGGCCGAGAGGCCGCGGACGACCTCGACCTCCGAGACGCTGACGGCGCCCGTTTCGATGGGACGGCGCGTCGCGACGCCCGAGGAGTCGACGACCCAGGCGGACCGGCCGGCGCCGCTCTCGAGGAAAGGCCCGCGCGGAAGCTTCAGGACCCCTTTCTTCGTCTCGAAGAGGAGACGCACGGCGACGCGCTGGCTCTGCCTCAGCCCGGAGGGCGCCTCCCCCGCGAAGACGACCGTGCCCTTGACCTGGCTATCCCTCACCTCGGGAGAGATGGCGGCGATGCGGCCGTCGTAGTCCTTGCCCTCGTACGAAATGAGGGCAGGCGTGCCGGGGACGAGGTCTGCCGCGTAGTTCTCGGGCACGGAGATCTCGACCTCGTACGTCCCGAGGTTCACGACCGTGAGGACCGGCGCGTTCGCGGGGACCGAGTCGCGGTCCTGGACGGCGACGGAGGCGACCACGCCCGCAAACGGGGCCGTGATGGAGAGCTCGGCGACCTGGCGCGCGAGCTCGCCGGCGACCGCGGCCTGCCGGCGCTCGAGCGCCTCCTTGTCGCGGATGTCGAACTCGGCCGTCTCCTTGTCGAGGACGGCGGAGCCCTTCGCGTTCCTCAGCTCGTACTGCGCGATCTTGAGGTCGTCCTTCGCCTTCTCGTAGTCGGTCTTGTTGAGGAGTCCCTCCTGAAACGTGCGCTCCGCACGCTCCATGAGCCTCTCGGCCGCGCTCAGCCTGACCGCGAGGACGTCGATGTCCTGCGCGTTCTTGGCGGCCGACTGGCGGGCGAGGATCTTCTGCCGACCGAGCGCCGACTGCATCGAGAGGAGCGTCGAGCGCTCCTGCGTCAGCCGGCTCATGAGCTCGGGGCTCTCGATGCGGGCGAGGAGCAGACCCTTCGTCACCGTCTCGCCGGCCTTCACCTTGAGCGCGACGATGCCGGCCGCGGGCGCGAAGAGGGTCGGGTGGAGCGCCGCGACGATGCGGCCCTGCGCGGACGCGTCCCGCACGAGGTCGCCGCGCTCGACCGTGCCGAGACGGATCGACGCGAGGGCGACCGTCCGGTCCGCCTTCGACCAGCGGCGCAGCGCGGGGGCGACGGCGACCCCGAGGACGAGCACGGCCCCTCCGGCGACGAGCCCGATGCGCAGCGGCCGCGAGAGCCCGGCGGGCTTCTCGACGGCGCGATCCATCGGCGAGACGCTCTCGATCATCGCGGGCGGAAGAGCAACCGCGCTGCCAGCGACCGACGGCCCGTGGAATCAAGGAGTTGGTCGCGCGCGGCGGGCGCGAGCGCGACAGGTGTCCGGTGCACGGCCGGACACCTGTCCGGGTCCGGTCTCTACGCGACCGCGAGCCCGGCGCCCCAGTGGAGGCCGGCGCCGAGAGCCGCGAAGGCGACGAGGGAGCCGTCCTTCGCCTTCCCTCCCTGGCGCGCCTCGTGCCACGCGATCGGCAGCGTCGCCGCCGTCGTGTTGCCGTACTTCTGGATGTTGTTGAACACCCTGTCGTCCGGCAAGCCGAGCACCTTCTGCGCGGCCTCGTTGATCCTGAGGTTCGCCTGGTGCATGAGGAGAAGGTCGAGGTCGGCGAGCGTCCTGCCGTTCGCGGCGAGGATGTCCTGGACGGCGGCCGGCATGAGCGTCGTCGCGAGGCGGAAGACCTGCCGCCCCTCGACGATCGGGATCGTGCCGAGGTTCTCGAACATCTCGGGCGTGAAGAACGGACGGGACTTGCAGCCGCCGCCGGGCACGTAGAGCTTGTCCCAGTGGTCGCCGTCCGTGTACATCGCGAAACCCAGAAAGCCACGGCCATCCTGGGAAGCGTTCGCCTCGAGGACCATCGCGCCCGCGCCGTCACCGAACAGGACCGCGCGGTCGCGCATGCCCGACGCGCGCTCGTACCAGAAGGGATCGCACGGGCCGGCGGATTTTCCGAGCATGACGTCCCATACGGATTCCGGCCACGGCATGAGCCCGCTGTGGACCTCGGCGCCCACGAGGAGGATGCGGTCGTACATCCCGGAACGGATGAACGCGTCCGCCGTCTGCAGGCCCGAGAGAAACCCCGCGCACTGCATGCGGATGTCGAGGGCGTGCGTCGTCTTCAGGCCGAGGCGCGTCGCGAGGAGGCCGCCGTTCCCGGGGAAGTAGTGGTCGGGCGTCATCGTCGCGAAGATGATGAGGTCGACGTCGGCCGCGGTCAGGGAAGCATCGGCGAGCGCGGCGGCTGCGGCGGCGGCGCCGATCTCGGCGGACCCGACGCCGGGCGCGACGAACCGGCGCTCCTTGATGCCGGTCCTCGGCACGATCCACTCGTCCGTCGTGTTCATGATCCGGCCCATCATCTCGTTCGTCACGACCTGGGGAGGCAGGTACATGCCCGAGCCCCGGATCACGGTCGTGCGCTCTTTTTTCGGCGGGGCCGTCAGATTTTTCACGCGGCGGAGTCTACCGGAAGGGTGGCGTTAACGCCGGGGAAGCGGCGCCCTGAAAAAGCCGACGAGGCCGCTCACGGCTTCGTTTTCAGGACGGCGACCGTCGCGCCCCAGCCCCCCCGCTCGGGCGTCGCGTCCGCGAAGGACACGACGTGAGGCGAACGCTCGAGGACCCGGCGGACGATCGCCCGCTGGACCCCGATGCCGCGTCCGTGAACGACCCGGACCTCGCGAAAGCCCTTCTCCGCCGCGGCCGCGAGGTACTCCGCGACGACGGCCGCCGTTTCGTCCGGCCGGAACGGATGCAGATCGAGCGCGTCCTCGACGGGGAGCGCCAGCGCCGATTCGGGGTCCGCGCCGTCCATCGTCCTAGAATAGCGTCCTCGACTTCATGAGGTGACACGATGAAGAGACTCGTCTCCGCGTTCGCTCTGCTCGGGCTCCTTTCGTCTCCGGCCCTCGCGCAGAGCAACAAGCCCCGGGTGGCCGTCCTCGAGTTCAAGAACAAGGCGTCGCATTACTCGTGGAGCTGGTACGACGCCGGGCGCGGCGCCCAGGACATGCTCGTGACCGAGCTCGTCAAGACCGGAAAGTACCGGGTGATCGAGCGCGAGCAGCTCGCCGCGATCATGCAGGAGAAAAACCTCTCGCTCTCGGGGGACATCGACCCGCGCACGGCCGTCAAGATCGGCAAGATGCTCGGCGTCGAGTACCTCATCGCCGGCGCGGTGACCGAGCTCGGCGTCACGGATCGAGGAGCGAGCGTGCCCGGGGGACTCGGGCGTTTCGGCCTGCCCTCCGTGAGCGTGCGCTCGCAGAAGGCGGAGGCCGCGCTCGACGCGCGCGCGTTCTCCACGTCCACGGGCGAGATCGTGTGGGCGGACACCGCGCGGGACGAGACCTCGGACGCGAGCGTCTACGTCGCAGGCGCGGGCGGCGGCGCCTCCGACCACGGCAAGGTCGACAAGATCATGCGGCCCGTCGTCCAGAAGCTCGCCGCGTCGTTCGCGAAGGCGGACGTCAAGACGTCCGGCATGGGCGGCAGGAGCGACGCGTCGGGCATCGTCGGGAAGATCGCGAAGGCGGACGGCGGCATGCTCTACGTGAACGTCGGCTCGGAGGGCGGCGTCAAGGAAGGCGACGAGTTCACGGTCTACCGCGTCGGCGAGCAGATCAAGGACCCGGATACGGGCGAGGTGCTCGGGGCGAACGAGACCCGGGTCGGCCGCGTCAAGATCACGTCCGTGAAGGGCCCGCGCCTCTCGACGGCCGCAGCGATCTCGGGTAGCGGCTTCCGGGCGGGCGACACGCTGAAGAACTGAGGAGAAGAGAACCAGATTCCCGGTCTTATCTTCCGGAAAGATCTCTGGCTTCACGCACGCGGGGAGAGCGTGGGGCTCTCTGCCCGGCCTTGTCGAGCTCGTCGCGAAGCTCGCCGCGCGCGTCGGCGAACGCGAGTCCCATGACCCACCCGGCGTCCGGGCCCGGGTTCGGGCCCATGGCCTCGACCTCCTCGGCGACGAAGCGCAGGACGCGCGTCTCGGCGGCCGGACCGGCGTCGCGAAGCGCCCGCGTGAGGAGCTGCCACGCCTCGGCGTTCCGGCCGTCCGCGTACGCGACGCCGGCGCGCGCGTACGCGTCGAGGAAGCGCACCTCGGCCGTCGGCCGCCGCGCAAGCACCTCGCGCGCCGTCCCCATGGCGCTCACGAAATCCTCGCGCGTCAGGCGCGAGCGGCCGTGCGTGTCGAGCGCCTCCCACGCGGCGGAGAGCTGCGTGTCGCCCGAGAATCCGGCGCCGGAGAGGAGGGGAGGGAAAGAGGTCTGTTTCGGACGCGGGGGGGCGGACGATTCGCGCGTCGAGCTTCCGGCCGCGCTTCGGGAGGCGATGCGAGGATTTTCGGATTTTTCTTCGAAGGGTGAAGAGGGGCCGCGCGCACCCGCCGCCGAAGCGGCGGGCGGGGCGGAAACGGCCGCCGGCCCCGTATTCACTTTCGAAGAATCCTCTTCGGACGTTGCGGCTGGCGAGGCGCCGGTCGAGGGGGCGGCTGCCGCGGTCGCCGGGGTCCCTTCTTTCTCACTCGAAGAACTTCCGGGCGGCACCTTCGTCTCCGCGCTGCTCGACGCGCTCGGGTGGCCCGTCCCGCGCAGCAGGAGGAACGCCCCGACGCCGACGCTCAGGAGGAGGATCGCGCCGATCGCCCACTTCGTCCGCTTCGTCGGGTCGACGCCCGGGACGGGCGCGGAGGCGGGCGCGGCGAGAGGCGGCGAGGCGAAGTCCTTCGACGCGACCGTTCGGAGCTGCGAGAGGCCCGCGCCGGCCTCGGGCATCGGCTGCGGAACCGTGGCGGCGGCGCTCGGCACGCCCAGCGCGTCACCGAGCGCGCGCACGAACGCGCCGCACGTCGCGTAGCGCTCCTCGGGCTTCTTCGCGAGCGCCTTGCCCAGCACGGCGTCCGCGGCCGCCGGGCTGCCGGGCAGGACCGTCGACAGGGGCGGAGGCGGCGCCGTGACCTGCTGGTGGAGGACGGCGAGCGGCGAGTCGGCGAGGAACGGCACGCGGCCCGCGAGGAGCTCGAACGCGACGACCGCGAGCGCGTACTCGTCGGCGCGCCCGTCGAGCGCGCCGCCCGTCGCCTGCTCGGGCGCCATGTAGAGCGGCGTCCCCATCACGGTGCCCGTCGCCGTGAGGCCCGACGTCGCGTCGACGCTGCGCGCGAGGCCGAAGTCCGCGAGGAGCGGCCGGCCCTGCGAGTCCATGAGGACGTTCGCGGGCTTGATGTCGCGGTGGAGAATCCCCTTGCCGTGCGCGTGGTCGAGCGCGCTCGCGATCGCGGCGAGCCACGCGACCGCGAGCGGCGGCGGGACCGGGCCCGCACCGCGGGCCTTCAGCGAGCCGCCCGCGACGAGCGGCATGACGAGGTAGGAGACGTCCTCGCCGTCCACGGTGGCCGCACCGTAGTCGTAGACGGGCAGGACGTTCGGGTGCTCGAGGCCCGCGACGAGGCGCGCCTCGCGCAGGAAACGCTCCCGGAACGTCGGGTCCTGCGCGACGGGACCGAGAATCACCTTGACGGCGACCGTGCGCTTGAGCGTCTCGTCCTCGGCCTTCCAGACCTCGGACATGCCGCCCGTGCCGGCGCGCTCGAGGAGGCGGTAGCGCCCGAGAACCGTGCCCGTCGTGATCGGCATGCCGGACAGGATATCGGAGCGTCAGCCCGAGACGGCGGCGTCGGCTTCCGCGGCGTGGTAGAGCACGACGGAGCCGGGGCCCGCCTTCACGGCCTCCCCGAGCGCGTCCTCGGCGCGCGCGAGGAGGGTGGCCGTGTCGAACGCGTCGTCGGGGTAGACCGAGATCCCGGCCGAGAGCGCGAGCGTGACGCCGGACTGCGCGAGCCGCTCGTCGAGGCCGTTCTCGAAGTTCTTCTGGATCGACCGCATCGCGCGGTGCGCCTGGACCTTGCCCGCCTCGAAGATCAGGATGTAGAAGCGGTCGTCCCCGTCGCGCGCGACGAAGTTCACGGCGCGGGTCGAGCGGACGAGCTTCGCCGCGAGCTTCGGGAGGAGCGAGTCGCCGTACTCGGCTCCGAGGCGCAGGACGGACTCCTTGAGCCCGTCCATCCGGATGTGCGCGACCGCGACGGCCTGGCCGTTCCGCTCGGCCCGCCTCACCTCGGACTCGAGCCGCTTGCCGAGCGACGAGCGGTTGTAGAGGCCCGACTGGCTGTCGCGCTCCGTCTGCTGCTCGATGAGGCGCATGAGGCGCGCGTTGTGAAGAGCGACGGCGGCCGCGTCCGCGAGGAGCTCGAGGCGCTCCTTGAGGTCGACGGGCCAGTCGTCGACGCCGCGGCGCGCGGCGACGGACAGGACGCCGATAAGCTCGTCGTGGTACGTGAGCGGAACGGCGGCTGCCCGGATGAGCGGCGCGGCCCCGCCCCCCGCGTTGCCGGGATAGAACGAGGCGCCCTCGGCGGGGCCGGCCACGGCGAGCGTCTTGTCGAGGAACGTGCGGACGATCGGCTGCGCGGTCTGGTCGAACGGAACGGCCCGCCCGAGCTCGTCTCCGACGTCCGCCCCCCAGCGCGCTCCGATCTTCACGGACTTGGAGGCGGGATCGGCGTCCCAGAACTGCGCGGCGTCCGCCTTCAGCAGGCTCACGGCCTGCTCGCAGAGGGTCTGCTTGATCCGGTCGATGTCGAACGTCGTCGACAGCGAGCGGCCGACCTCGCGGAGCCGGTCGAGGAAGCGGTACGACTCGCGCTCCTGCTGGAGGAGCCGCACGGACGCGATCGCGAGGGAGACCTCCACGCCGAGCGCCTCGAAGGAGGGGAGGAGGTCGGCCGGGAGGCCGTCGGGGCGCGCCCCGGAGACGGCGCAGAGGACGCCGACGGGCGCGCCGCGGTAGGCGAGCGGGACCGCGAGGAGACCGAGCGGCGTCGCGAGCGACGCGACGGCCGGGCCGCTCGGGAGAAGCGCCTTTCCGTGCTTGTCGGAGGACGCGTCCACGTAGAACGCGTGGGAGCCCTCCGTCGAGAGGTGGGTCAGGAGCGACTGGGGAATCTGGACCTCCACCGCGCCGCCCGCCTTCAGGCACGCCGCGTCGGCGCCCGGCAGCTCGCCGGACGGAAGCAGCCGGATCGCGCAGAGGTCGAGGTCGAATTGCGCCGCGAGCTCGGTGACGGTGCGGCTCACGATCGCGTGGACGTCCGTGAGGCCGGTGAGGGCGGCGTGGAGCCGCCCGACGAAGGCGACGCGCTCGTTGTTGTGGCGCTCGCCGTCGAGGAGGCGCGCCTTCTCGAGCGCTCCGGCCGCGAGCTTCGAGAGCTCCTGCGCGAGCCGGAGCTCCTGGGGCGTGAGCGCGAAGCCGCCGCGCCGCGACATCGTGAGGAAGCCGAACACGTGAGCGCCCGCATGGAGGGGCAGCGCCATCCGCCGGCGGCGAACGGGCTGCGTTCCCGGCTCGTCCTCGAACGCGGGGCCGTGCGCGGCGAGGCACCGCGCGAGGAGGTCGTCGGAGGCGATCGGCGCGCGGCCGGAACGGGGGCGTTCGCCGCTCACGGGGGCCCCGTGCGTCAGGATCTCGGCGATCTCCTTGGAGTCGGGCTGGAACCGGAACGCGCTCACGCGGTCGAACTCCAGCTCGCGCGAGAGGGACGCGACGGTCAGGCGGATGACTTCGTCGGGGTTGAGCGAGAGGAAGGCGCCCGAGGCGAGCTCGAACAGGGCGACGGCCTCCTCGCGGCGCTTCATGAGAGTCCCGAGCGTGCGGTCGCGCTCGAGCACGTGGCCGATCGTGCGCGCGAACTGCCGCGCCGCATCCTCGGCCTCGGCGTCCGTGCCCGCGATCGTCTCGAGGACGACGCCGAAGACCGCCTGCGTCTGGTCCTTGACCTTGACCGGCGCGCCGAAGAAGGAAAGCCCGCCCTCGGACGCCTTCTTGGAGCGGCCCTGGGCGAGGACCTCGGCGAGGTGCTGGTTCAGGCGCGTCTCGGCGGCGGCGGCGACGCTCGAGCGGCCCGAGCGCGTCATCGGCGGGACGCCGGCGCCGGGCAGGAGCGCGACGACGGGAGCGTCGAAGAAGTGCAGCGCCGAGTTCAGGATCCCGCCGAGCGCCTCGTCGAGCAGCAGGCCTTCCTTCAGCGCTCCTTCGAACGCCTTCAGGAGAGGGAGACCCGGGAAGCGAGCGGACGGCATGGCGGCGAATGGACATAATAGCGCCCCCGGAGGTGCCCATGCAGAGCGCAAACGCGGACCCAAGCATCCGACCGTCGCCCGGGAGTGCGACCGAGTCCGCGTCCACGGACGGCCTCGCCCGTTCGCTCGAGCGGATCCTGCCCGCTCTCGAGCGCTTCGGGCGGTTCGAGGGTCCGGACGGCGCCGCGAAGCGGACGGCCTGGCGACGGGCGCTGGACGGCCCTCTGCCCGAGGAGGGCGTGGGGCGCGACGCGGTCCTCGACCTCCTCCGCGACGTCGTGATCCCGAACGGCCTGAGGATCGGAGCGCCGGGATTCACCGGCTGGGTCACGACCTCGCCGACGACGGTGCCCGCGGTCGCCCAGCTCGCGGGCGCGGTCACCGCGGCGCAGCGCTGGTGGGCGACGCCGGGCAACTTCCTCGAGGTCCTCGCGCTGCGCTGGGCCGGACGCCTCGTCGGCCTCCCGGACTCGTTCGAGGGGTCCTTCACGAGCGGAGGCGCGACCGCGAACCTGCTCGGCCTCGCCGCGGCCCGCCAGCACGCCGGCGAGCGCCGCGGCGTCGACCCGGGCCTCGACGGCCTCGCGGGCCTGCCGGAGCCGAAGGTCTACGCCTCGAGCGAGGTCCACCACGTCGTCCATCGGGCGTGCGGCGTCCTCGGGCTCGGACGCCGGGCGTTGCGCCTCGTCCCGGTCGACGCGGCACGCCGGCCGGATCTCGGGGCGCTCGAGCGTCTCCTGGACGAGGACGTGCGCGCGGGCGCGACGCCCGTCGCGGTCGTCGCCTCGGCCGGCGACGTGAACACCGGAGCCGTGGACCCCGTCGACGCGATGCGCGAGATCGCGCACGCGCACGGCGTCTGGCTGCATGTGGACGGGGCGTACGGCGGCTTCGGCGTCCTCGACCCGCGCGTCGCGCCTCTCTTCGGCGACCTCTCGCGGATCGACTCCTTCGCGGTCGACCCGCACAAGTGGATGGCGGCGCCCGTCGGCTGTGGCGCCGCCTTCGTGCGCGACGGCGGCGTCCTCGCGCGCTCTCTCACGCTCGAGCCGGCGGCCTACGTCGAGATGGCTCCGACGGACACGGGCGACACGGACTCGCCGTTCGACCAGATGGGCGAGGGCAACCCGAACTTCTCTCTCGACCATTCGGCGCCGCCGCGTGGCCTCGCCGTGTGGGCGCTCCTCAAGGAGATCGGCGCGCGCGGGATGAGGGAGCGCGTCGTGCGCCACCACGACTGTGCGCGGCGCGTCGCCGAGCGCGTCCGCGCCCACCCGGCGCTCGAGCTCCTCGCCGAGCCCGTCCTCTCGATCTGCTGCTTCCGCGTGAAGCCCGCGGGGGTGACGGACGAAGCCGCGCTCGACGCGCTGAACGAGAAGGTCCTGCTGAGCGTGCGGAAGACAGGCCGCGCGATCCCGTCGCACACGCGCGTGAACGGGCGCTTCGCCCTGCGCCCGTGCTTCATCAACCCGCGCCAGGGGCTCGCGGAAGCGGACGCCACGGTCGACGAGGTGCTCGCGGCGGCGCGGGAACTGGGGGCGGTCTAGGAGGCGTTCGTCGGGACCCGCCCGGTCGCCCAGAGGATCTGCGCGGCCATGACGAGCATTCCGAGGTCGCGGGCGACGTCCCACCGCATGTCCCGGATGCGCTCGGCGACGGACTTGCCGGCCGACGTCACGTCGAAGCACCCGCAGTCGATTGCGTTCCCGCGCAGGAGATTGGCCGAGATCGCGGCGACGAAGACGAGGAGGAGCGCGCCGATCAGCGCCGCCGACGTCCGCGTCCAGATCCCGAGGATGAGCGCGAGTCCGGCCAGCAGCTCGAACCACGGCAGGACGAGGGCCATGACGTTCACGAGCAGGCCGGGGACGAGCCGGTAGTTGTAGACCATGTGCGCGAAGGCCGGCGGATCGGCGACCTTCGGGAGCGCCGCGGCGACGAAGAAGACGCCGAGCGCGATCTGGACGCGGACGGTGAGCCAGGGAGAGGTGAGCCGGCCGGCGAGCGTCACGGCGCCCCCGGCCCCGGCCCGGTCGCGACCTTGCCCCCGCGCCTCACCCAGTCGGGCCAGCCGTCCCTGTAGACGAGGAGGTTGTCGAAGCCTCCGCCGAAGAGACGCTGGGCGAGCATGTGCGAGTCCTCGCAGTCGCCGCCGGAGCAGTAGACGACGACCGGGAGCTTCCCGTCGCGCGCCTCGTTCACGAGCGCCGTGACCTTCGTGTCCGCGTCCCCTTCCCACGGCGAGATGTTGCGTGCGCCCGGGACGTGGCCTTCCTCATAGTCCTTCGTCCGCCGCGCGTCGAGGACGAGGACGCCGTGGGCGACGAGCCACGCGGCATCGTCGCCCGAGATCTCGACGAACGGCTTGTTCGGATGGGAAGGGAAGCGGGAGAGGAGAAGACCCTTCTGCTCCCCCGCCGCGGGTGGCGCTGGAGCCGCGCCTGCGGGCTTCACGCCGGGGCCAGGGCGCTTTTCTTCGAAGGGTAATTTGCCGGCAGCAGCGGCACGCGACGTGGCCCTCGAGGCGGCGGCGGTCGCGCGGGGCGCCGGGGAGGAAGCCCCGCCCTCATTCACCTTCGAAGAGACTTCTGACGGCGCGGCTGCTCCGGAGCCTGCAGGCGACGAGGGAGGCTGGACCGTCTGCGAGGGAGCAGAAGGTTTCTCCTCCCCCGTCTTCTTCTCCGGCGCCTTCAGGGCGTCCGGGTACGTTCCGACGAGCGGCAGCTTGCGTTCGCTGCGGGCGAGCGCGTTCGCGACGAACGCGCAGAGAACGGCGGCGGCGACGAGCGTGAGGGCCTCGCCGAAATGGCGCTTGAGATTCACGGCAGGCATTCTATGCAAGCGCTCCGCCGCGGCAGGCCCGCCCGCGACGGGCATAGAATTCCGGACGGTCCGCCTGGCGGGCTGCGGAAGGAACGTATGGCCGAAAAGAACACGATCACGATCACGGACAACCGCACCGGGAAGACGTACGAACTGCCGGTCGAGAACGGAACGATTCGCGCGCTCGACCTGAGGAAGATCAAGACGGGCGACGAGGACTTCGGGCTCATGACGTACGACCCCGCGTTCACGAACACGGCGTCGTGCAAGTCGGCCATCACGTTCATCGACGGCGACAAGGGCATCCTCGAGTACCGCGGATACCCGATCGAGCAGCTCGCGGAGAAGTCAACGTTTCTCGAGGTCGCGTGGCTCCTCCTCAAGGGCGAGCTCCCGACGGCGTCCGAGCTGAAGGAATTCACGCACCACATCTCGATCCACACGTACCTCCACGAGAACCTCAAGAAGCTCATGGAGGGCTTCCGCCACGACGCGCACCCGATGGGGATGCTGCTCTCGACGGTCGGGGCGCTCTCGACGTTCTACCCGGACGCCAAGAAAGTGTTCGACAAGAAGTGCCGCGACCACCACATCACGCGCCTGATCTCGAAGATGCCGACGATCGCGGCGTTCACGTACCGCCACACGATCGGCTTTCCGTACGTCTACCCGGACAACGAGCTGTCCTACACGGGCAACTTCCTCTCGATGATGAAGAAGATGGCCGAGCCGACGTACAAGGTGGACCCGGTGCTCGAGAGGGCGCTCGACGTTCTCTTCATTCTCCACGCGGACCACGAGCAGAACTGCTCGACGAACGCGATGCGCTCCGTCGGCTCCGCCCAGACCGATCCGTACTCGAGCGTCGCGGCGGCGACGGCCGCACTCTACGGACCTCTCCACGGCGGCGCGAACGAGGCCGTCCTCAAGATGCTCCACGAGATCGGCGACATCAAGAACGTCCCCGCGTTCGTGAAGGACGTCAAGGAAGGGCACGGCGAGAAGCGCCTCATGGGCTTCGGCCACCGCGTCTACAAGAACTACGACCCGCGCGCGACGGTCATCAAGAAGCTCGCGGAGCAGGTGTTCGAGGTCACCGGGAAGAACCCGCTCCTCGGGATCGCGCTCGAGATGGAGCGCATCGCGCTCCAGGACGACTACTTCGTCAAGAGGAAGCTCTACCCGAACGTCGACTTCTACTCCGGCCTCATCTACGAGGCGATGGGCTTCCACACGGACTTCTTCACGGTCCTGTTCGCGATCCCGAGGACGGCCGGCTGGCTCGCCCAGTGGCAGGAGCTCGTGGAGGACCCGGAGCAGAAGATCGCACGGCCGCGCCAGATCTTCACGGGCTCGGCGCGGCGCGACTACAAGCCGATCGACAAGCGCTGAGTCAGCGGGCCGGCGGCGTCGGGAGCGCGGCCGCCGCCGGGCGCTGCGGGGACGTGGAGCTCACGGGCAGCTGGAAGACGTTCTGGAACACGAACAGACCCACGACCGTGAAGACGAGCGCGGCGAGTGGCGCGGCGACCCAGCCGATCGCGATGTTGACGAGCACGCGGTGACGGATGCCGCTCTTCCTCACGAGCGCGATCCCGAGAATCGCGCCGACGATCGCCTGCGAGCCCGAGATGGGGACGAGTGGCCACCCCGGCAGTCCCCACGATTTCAGGAACGCCTGGAGGGCCGTCGACCCGAAGACGAAGAGCGACGTGGACGCGGCGAAGACCACGATGAGGGCCGCGAGCGGCGAGAGCAGGGTCAGCCCCGCACCGAGACGCATCATGATCCGCTCCGAGTACGTCACGATGCCGGAGGCGATCGCGAGACCGCCGACGAAGAAGAGCATCTCGACGCTCGTGGCTCGAAACGGGCCGAGGCCGATCGCTTCCGGGAAAGGCGAGACACGGACGAAGACGCCCATGACGTTCGCAATCGCGTTCTGGCCGAGGCTGAAGGCCGCAAAGGCGCCGACGGTGATCAGCGTAGCTCGCATCCAGGCGTCCACCTCGAGGAGGTGCACCTTCATACGCGGGATCGCGGCGCGCGCGCCCACGAACAGCAGCGCGGCGACCGTGCCGGCGAGCGCGGGGCTCACGAACCACGACGAGAGGAGCGTCGTGAGCGTGAGAAGGTCCGTCGGACGACCGGTGAAGAGGTTCCAGCCCACGATCGCGCCGACGATCGACTGGGAGATCGAGACGGGGAGGCTGTTCTTCGCCAGGAAGAGGACCACGGCGAGGCCCGCGGCGAGCGCGACGACGAACGCCCCCGCGGGGGCGTCGATCGAGCCCAGCCGTCCCAGGGTCTGCGTCGTCCCGTGCGCGCCCGCGACCGCCCCGATCACGACGAAGAAGGCCGCGATCCAGGCCGCGGTCCGAAAGCGGACCATCTTCGTCCCGACGGCGGTCCCGAAGATGTTCGCGCCGTCGTTCGCGCCGAGCGACCACCCGAGGAAGATCCCGCTGAGGAGGAAGACCCAGGTCACGGCCGGAGGCTCCCGTCAGATCGTCCGCTTGATCGTGTAGATGGACAGCCGGTCCGCGACGTCCTCGGCGCGGTCCGAGAGCGTCTCGACGTGGAGGCAGAAGTACCGGAGGTGGATCTTGTGTGCGAGGTCCATGTCCGCCGCGAAGATGCGGCGCTTCAGGCGGTCCGCAAGGCGGTCCGCCTCTTTCTCGTAGAAGTAGACCTTGTGGATGTGGTCGGGGACGGCCGTGATGTCCCGGAAGAAGGCGCGCACCGCCGACACGAGGTGCTGCGCGCCCTCGACGCCCGCCTTCGCGAGCTCGAGGTAGTCGTCCGCGAGATCGGGGGGGATCTCGGGCCTCTCGACGGCGAACTGGCTCAGCGTCTTCTTCGCCTCGTCGATCACGTTGTCGATGTTCTCGAGGAGCCCGAGGACGTCGCCGCGGTGGTCGGGGATGAGCGATTCGCGGTAGAGGCGCGTCTCGATCTCGCGCCTGAGGGCGTCCGCCTTGCTCTCGAACGTGGCGATCGCCTTGAGGTGCTGCTCGAAGCGTTCCTCGTCCCTCTGGAGGTAGTCCGCGATGCCGAGCTGGAAGACGAGCGTTCCCTCGCTGATCGCGTCGAGCAGCTCGTCGATCTGCGCCTCGAGGGCGCGGGTGCGGCGAAAGAGTAGGGTCATCCCACCTCCATCCCCACCACGCGCTTGGCGGCCCTCAGGTAGTTCGTGTTCGGCATGGACGCGATTCCGAGCCCCTCGACGACCGCCTTCATCCCCGCGTAGTTCTCGCTCTCGGCGCAGGCCGACTCCACCATCGCGCCGTTGAACCACACCTGCGCGTACTCGCAGATGACGCCGTCGATCGTGAAGCCCCAGCGCATCTTCTCGACCGAGACGGCCGCGAGGTCGGGGTGCGTGCGGGCAAGCGCGATGAAGTCGTCGATGGAGTACGTGTCGCGGTCCAAAGGCATCTCGACCTTGAGGCTCGCGAGGATCGTGGCGAGATCGGCCTTCCTCACGGGGAACTGGAACTTTCCCCGGGGCTGGAAGATCTCGTAGCCCTCGGGCGTGTCGCCGACCCTCGTCTTGATGTCGAGCAGGCCCTCGCGCACCTTCACGTTCGCCTCGTTCGTGCGGGAGCTCAGGAAGTATGTCTCGGCCGGCATCTTGCGGGCCTGGAAGAGAACGGTCTTCCCGTTCCACATCCGGTCCTTCACGACGTCGATCACGGCCCTGCCGAAGACCCGGAACTCGGCGCGGGGGACGATCCTGGCGGCCTCCTCGGCCGACGTCGCGGTGTTTCGGGCAAACGGATCGGACATGGATGCTCCTTATCGAGTCTTCGCGGGCTCGTTGCCCGCAGAGACGAGGTCACGGAACTTGACGAGATAGAGGGCGGACAGGACGACTCCCGCCACGAGCCAAAGCGGAGACCTTCGGCTCGGCACGACCTCCAGCTGCATCGACGTGTCGTCGCCCTGGTCGACGTCGCCGAGCCTCAGGAGCGCGTTCTGCCGGTCGTCTTCGCCGCCGAGCCGGACGCGCGGCTCCGCCTCGAACGTCGTCTGCTTCGGGAGCTGCTCGCGGATGGCCTGAAAGCGGAAACCCGCTGGGAGGGTCACGAGGACACGGAAGTCCTTGATGAGCGTGACCTGCGAGTTCACGAAGGCGTACCGGAGCATGCGGCTGTCGCGGGGCATCGTCATCTTCACTCCCGGCGCGGGGACCGGGGCCCTTGCGAAGATCCTCGGGACGTCGAAGCTGAACGCGAGCCGGCTCGCGCCGGTCGTTGCAGGCGGCAGAGTCACCTGGAACGTGGCCGCCTCGCCCTGGGGCGACTCCAGGCGAAGTCCTTCCGTGGCTTCCGTCAGCCGGAAATTCGTCGCGGCGCCATGGCTGAGGGGAACCACGACCGTCTCCGAGGGGCCGCCCGCGATGACGAGCGTCGTCGTCCCGCGGCCCGCGCCGCCGGCGTCGACGTCCAGACGCGTCACGTATTCCCGGATCTCCGCCGCGGAGGCGGCGCCCGGGAGGGACGCGAGAAGCGCAAACGCGAGGATCCTCTTCATTTCGGCATTGCCCAGAACGACGGCGTGATCCCGAGCCAGTGGAACCACGTGGCGGCGGAGAGGACGAGAAGGACGAGCCCGACCGTGCAGACGGTGATCCCGTACTTGAAGTTGTCGATCACGGAGTACTGGTTCGTGGAGAAGAGAATCACGTTCGGCTTCCCGCTGATCGGGAGGCCGACGACCCAGTCGATCGTGAGCGCCGCGGGAAGCGCGAGCGACACGGGATCCCAGCCGAGGGCTTTCGCCATCGTGATGATGATCGGGATCATGATGATCGTGCGGACGGTCTTCGAGGTCGTGAGCAGGTGGCTGTACATCATCACGGCCACGATGATCGTGAAAGCGGCGCCGAACGGGATCGTCTTGAGGTCCATCCCCCCGAACAGCTGCCGCACGCCCCACTCCGCCGCGCCCGTCCCGTCGAGGGCGAGTCCGCCGGCGTAGGCGCCCGCGCTGAAGATCAGGAGGTGCCACGGGATGTCGGCCTCCTGCCATTGCAGGACGCCCCAGCGCGGAAACAGGACGAGGACGGCGCCGAGGAGGGCGGCGAACGGCGCGCTGATCTCCACGCCGAACCAACGCATGTGGAAGATGTCCGTCATCCAGAGGACGAGGACGAGGGTGAAGATGGCGATGGCCTTCTTCTCCGGGAAGCTCAGCGGCCCCATGGCGGCGTGCTGCGCCTCGATCAGCGGGAGGCCTCCGCCCACGCTCGGGACCTGATCGGCCTGAGGGATCGGGAAGATCACCTTCCGGCCGAGGAACCAGATGATCAGCATCGTCACGATGGCGATCGGCGCGCCCGCGCGCATCCAGTCCATGTAGTAGATGCGGTGGCCGCCCATGCTCTCGATGAACCCGACGGCGATGAGGTTCGCGCTCGACCCCGTCATGCTGACGGACGAGAGCACGGAGATCCCCGCGAGGTTCAGCAGGAACATGTTCTTGCCGAAGTTGTTCGGGTGCGCCTCGCTCGACCCGTAGATGTTCGCGACGACGATCATCAGGGGCAGCGTCATGACGCAGCGGGCGGCCGTCGCGGGAATGAGCGGGGCGAGGGCGAGCTGGATGATCACGAACGCGAGGAGCGCCCAGGAGGCCTTGCGCCCGAACTTCACGATGAGGAAGAGCGACATCCGCTTGGCGAGTCGCGTCTTCACGAGCATCGCGGCGAGGATGAAGGCGAGGAGGTTGAGCCAGATGACCTCCATGCCGAGGACGTCCATGATCGGCTTGGCCGCCGAGGTGCGCGTCACGAGCAGGAGGAACATCAGGACGAGGGACGTGACGTACGTCGGGAACGGCTCCGTGACCCACCAGGTCAGCGCGAGCAGGAAGCAGGCGGTGCCCGATTGCGCCGCCGCGCTGAGCCCCATGCCGGGCGGCAGGTAGAGGATCAGGAGAAAAAGGGCGATGCCTCCCGGAAACCCGAGGTAGCGCATCCAGCGCTCCGTCGCGCTCTGCGCGTCCCGGGGCTTCGCCGACAGGGTCATCTTCTCCATGTCCAGGAGTTCCTGGAGCGTGGGAGCCCGGGCCGGAATCGCGCTGGACGCCACCGTCAGATCAGGTCCTGCCCCAGTTCTTGAAGGGGTTCTTGAGGAGGTTGGAGTTGAAGTACCGCGGGTCGCTCGAGACTTCCTCCCCCGCCCAGTCCGGACGGGCGAACGTCTCGGTCTCGCTCTTGAGCTCGATCTCGGCGACCACGAGGCCTTCGTTTTCGCCGTGGAAGACGTCGATCTCCCACCTCTTCCCGCCGTGAACTTCCGCGTGGCGGTGCTTGTCGATGAGGGGCTTCTCGCAGAGGTGATCGAGGAGGATCGAGGCGTCTTCGACGGGGATCACGTACTCGAATTCTGAACGGGTCACGCCCGTCGTGACACCCTTGATCGTGAGCTTCGCCCGGGCGCCCTCGATGCGAACGCGTACGACCCTCTCCTTCTGCGTGTTCAGGTAGCCCTGCTTGAAGTGGATACCCTCGTCCTGCGGCTTCCAGGCCGCGGTCTTCACGAGGAACTTGCGTTCGATCTCTTTTGCCATGAGGTCTCTCCAGGGCCCTCGAGCCCGATCGTTTCAGAGCTTCAGGGCTCGCTTGAGCCCAAGGGGGTAGTTGATGTTCTGTCGGCTGACGAGGCCGAGCTCCCGGATGACGTGGAGGACGAGGGAGGGGTCTTCGTGCTCGACGCAGAAGCTCTCGAACGGGAGCCCGTCGGCGACGACACGCGCGAATTCGCACGTCGTCCCGTCGAGCGTGAAACCCTCGCGACGCTTGACGGTCCGGACGGCCCGGAGGGCGGGGTTCGGCTCCACGACCTCGGCGAGGAGCTCGGCCAGGGTGTACGAGGCGCGCGTGAGCGCCGGCAGCGGCAGGCCCCAGGCCTCGAAGAGCTTCGGCACGATTCCGGAGTCGATCGGGAATCCCGACTTGAGGATCGGGTCCCAGAGCTCGAGGCCGTCCCCGTCCACCTGCTTTCTCCACTTGAGGTCCATGAGCCCGTCGCGGACCTTCACGTTGTGCGAGCTCGTCAGGCACACGAAGTACGTTTCCCGGGTCTCGCGGGGAGCCTGGAAGGCGGCTCCGTTCACCCTCCTCCGGAGGGCCTCCAGGGACGGGGCGAACGTGCGCCACTCCCAGCGTGGAATCACCATGGCGGATGTGTGGCTCATCGTTCGGCTCCAGCTGCCTCGCGTCGGGACAGGCCGGCGGGGCGTGGTTGGTCCGCGCCCCGCCGAGGGAAGAGAAGTCCGTTCCGGTGTCGTTTCCGAGCGCCTAGAAGTTGAACGCGAGACGACTCGAGAAGATCTGGAAGCTAGGATCGTAGATCTTGGCGCCTGTCGGGCTGTAGCCCTTGTTGCACAACGCGTTCTCGTTGTTGTCCACGAAGCTGTAATTCACCATGAAGCGGAGGTTCTTCCGGGGGTAGTAGTTGACACCCAGGGTAGTGATCTTCTCGATGCCCCCCTTGACCGGGTCGACGGCGGTGAGGTCGTCCTGGGTCCCCACCTCGTAGCGGGCCACGAGCTCCACGGCTCCCGCCTTCGTCTTCGGCGTGGTCGTCTTGAAGACGAAAGAATCACCGGCGACATAAGCCTTCTGGCCATTGAACACGTAGGAGACCTGGAAGTACCAGGTGGAGAAATCGTGGTCGATGACGCCGGCAGCCCGCTGGGCGGCGGTCGAGGGGACCAGCTTCAGGGCGGTCGAGTCCCAGACCATGTCCGGGGCGCTCTTGCGGTTGACCTTCATCCACTCGTACTCGCCGAGCCAGGAGAGGGCTCCCCACTGGCCGGCGAATTCAATACCGGTCAGGAGCTGGTTGTTGACGTTGGTGACACCGGCGTTGAGGAACTTGGCGCCGTTGATCTTCCCGACCGACGGCCGGCCCGAGAAGTCCACGGCATAGACGCGCGGGGCGCCGGCCGCGGGCATCCAGTCGGAGACGGCCGCTCCCAGGTGAATGAGGTGGGTGGCGTCCTTCTTCAGCGGGAGGCCGGCGAGGCGGAGCGCCGCTCCGTAGCCCTGGTTGTCGACCATCTTGTAGCCGGCGTCGCTCGCGGCGTTGTAGTTCCCGACGGTGTCGTCGAGCGACTGCCCGAAGAGGCCGGCCTTGGCGTAGAGGCGGTCATTCGAGATGCTGTAGTAGATGCCGAGGTGCCGGGAAGGGTTCCAGATGTCGGCGAAGGAACGCTCCATGACCCAGGTGTTGGTGTTGGACATCAAGGTCTCGAACCCCATGGGGACCTTCTGGTGGCCGACCTGGATGACCTGGTCCTTGAAGCCGTTGTACTCCACGATGATGGTCTTGTAGCCGACCTCGCCGCCGGTCAGCTCGAAGTCGGCCTCGGCGGCCCACTTGGAACCCAGGTTGAGTTCGAAGCCGAGGCGGGCGGTCCGGATCATGGTCCCGCCGAGCAGATGGTTGTTGCTGCCGCTGAACCAGATGCCGTCCAGGTAGGCGCGGCCGGTCAGCTTGGCGCTGAGGCCGTCAATCTCCGGATCCTTCGCCTTCTTCCCCTCGGCGGCGGGCTTGGCCTGCCCGGCCTTCGCCTCGGCCTTGGCGGCGTCCTTCTTCGTGAGCTTCTCGACCTGCTGCTCGAGGTCACGGATCCGCTTCTCGGTGTCAGTGGGCTCCTGCGCCATGACCGGCGCGGCCAGCAGGGCGAGGAGCAGCGGGGTCACGATCGACTTCTTCATGGTCACTCCTACTCGTTATGGGGCCTTGCCTCGCGGGCGAGGCGCATGAACGTCTGGACTTCGTTTCGCAAAGGCCGAGCCACCGTGCGCGCGTGTGTCAACTGACTGCATTCAGGTGAATTGCGGCGATCCGACCCGCCGCCGCGCGCGACGCGGGTTGCGGGAACCCGCACGCGCTGTGCGGGCGCCCGCGTGCGGGTCTCGCAAAAAAAAAGGGAAGCGGACAGGAGGTGGTCCGCTTCCCCGTATGACGGGATGGAGGAGTGCGCTACTCGCCGAGGTTCTTCGCGCCCGGCCAGCGGTAGAGGTACGGATTGCCCTTCTCGTCGAGCGGCCGCCGGTCGGCGTCCGTCGTGACGGAGTTCTCGTAGTCGAGGACGGCGTTGCCGATGAGCTTGATCGTCTCGGCGCGGCCCTTGAAGCCCGGCGAGCTCAGGAAGAGCTTGCCGTCCTTGTCGCGGCCCTTGTAGGACGTGAACCAGGTCTGCAGGATCGAGGTCACGCCGGGGAACTTGCGGTCCAGCTCGTCGATGCTGCGCACCGAGAAGAACGGCGTGTTCTCCATGACGACGACGACCTTGTCGTCCTTTTCGCCGGTGTCCATCAGGCTCATGATTCCGATCGCGCGGCCGCGCACGACGGAGCCCGTCGGGACGGACGGCCCGAGAACGACCGCATCCAGCGCGTCGCCGTCGCCGCCCTTCGACTTCAGGAGGACGGAACGCGGGATGTTGCCGTAGTTGCACGGGTAGCCGAGGTACTGGACGTACCGCGGGGCGCCGGCCTTCTGCTCGAGCTCCATGTTCCCGGACTTCAGGTCGACCATGTACTTGGCGGTCGTGCCCGCGGGGATCTCGATGACGACGTTGACGGTCCCGTCGACGTTGACGGGGTCGTAGCCGCTCAGAAAGTTTCTTTCGCCCTTGAGGACGGAAACTTGCGGCTGAAGCGTCTCGGCCGCGGCCGAGACGCCGACGGCCGTCCCGAGCAGCAGCGCGAGGGCGACGACGCCGGACTTGATGAGGTTCTTCTTCATGGTGTGTCAGCTCCTCGTTTCGTTCACGACGGGTCGTCGTTGTTCGCGGCTTTGGGCTTCTTGGTCTTCTTCTTCGGGGCGTCGGCCGGCTTGTCGGCGGGCTTCTCGTCGGCCTTCGCGGCCGTCGTCTCGGCCGGCTTGGCCTCGAAGGGCTTCTCGTACCGGATCACGGGCGCCCCGGGCTCCATCACGACGATGTGCGGGCGGCTCTTCTTCTTCGCGTCGTCGTACGCGAGCTTCGGGCTCTTCATGAGCTCTTCCCGGATCGGCTCGGGCGCGTACTCGAGGAGATAGGCGACGTTCCCCCACGTCGCCGTGCCCGGGTCCACGATCTCGTGGACGAGTTTTGCGGCGTTGACGAGCTGCTCCGGCGTGCGGTCCGCGTTGTGCTTCGAGTAGCGGCCCGACTTGTTGTTGAGCGTCCAGGTGTTCGACGCCTTGTCGTAGAGGATCTCGCCGCTGATGCGGCCCGGGGCGCCACCGAGCTCGGAAACGTGGCCGAAGTTCTCGCGCGTGCCGGGCTTGCGCTGGGACTGGTCCTCGGGGCGGAAGAAGCCCTTCTCGTACGTGCGGCCGAGCGGATGGGCGGCCTCGGGGGCGATTGCGACGCGGCCTTCCGTGTCGATGACCCAGTTGTAGGGCGCCATCTTCACGTCGAGGATGGCCGGGAAGTCCTTCGAGGCGATCTGGAGGTACGGGTTCAGGATCACCTTTCCGGTCTTGTCGGCCTCGTAGTGCTTGATGTACGCGGGCTGCGAGGCGACCCCGTAGGTCTGGTCGAGCGAGGCCGGGGCCTCGGCGCACAGGGGCAGCGCCGAGAGCAGCAGGCCTCCGAGGAGGGTCTTGAGCGTGTGTTTCATTGCCATGTGTCTCCTTGCGTGGTGCCTGGATGTGGTGGCTATTTCGCCGGAACCGGTCTGTTCATGAGCTTGCGGACCTTCGAGCCGCCCCACTTCGCGCCGTCGGGCATGCCGAGAGAGCCCAGCTCGCCCATGACGACCTTCAGGAGGAACTGTTCGCCGGCCGCGTGCGTCTGGGCGACGCCGTAGAAGTCGACGTCGCCGTAGCCGTAGGAAAAATCGTACAGATAGGGCGCGCCGCCCTCCTTCGTCGCCCAGCCTTCCATGGAGACGCCGCAGGGCTCCGTGCCCGGGAGGACGACGGCACCGGGGCGAACGCGGTACGACCACGCCTTCGTCCCGACGAGCTTCGTCGTGGCAGGGAGGCCCAGCTTCAGGAGCTCGGGCATGAACTTTCCGAAGTCGCCGAGCGTCCTCTCGCCGAGGTCGGCGGGCTTCACGGAGAAGGACGAGCCCTTCTCGATGATCTCGACGAGGCCGCCGCCGGGAGCGGGGCCGACGTTGCCCTCGGCCTCGGTCTTCGTTTTGAGGTCGACGACGGCGAGCGGGGTCGCGAGCGTCTTCATCGCATCGTCGAAGATCGCCTTGACCGTCACGGAGACTTTCTCGTCCGGCTTGCCGTCCTTGTACTTCGTCGTGATGCGGACGAGGTAGCCCTTGCTCCAGAGCGCCTGGTCGGGCGTGTCGAAGTATTCCTTCGTCGACATCTCGAGCTTGAGCGGGTTCTTCTCCTTCTCGGTGACCGTGAAGCCCGTCTTCGCGGCGGCCGCCTTCACGCGCGTCCAGATGGCCTTGAACGCCTCCTCGGGCGTGCCCGTGGCCTTCGCGGGGTCGATGAGGAACTTGTACTCGCGCCCGCCGACGTCCTCGAGCTTCGGGGCGGGGTACTTGGCGATGGTCTGCTCGTAGAGCGGCTTCGGAGCGTCGGCCGCGGCCGCCATGCCGGCGGCGGCGACGAGAGCCGCGAGGAGCAGCCGTGGGACGGCACGGGTCTTCATGAGAATCCTCCTGCGCCCACCGCGGTGCAAGGCCCGAGCCATGCGGCGCGTCGCGCTTAGTCCTTGCGAGAGAGCCGATTACCGGCCACGGCGGCGCGCGGCGAGTGCGGAAACCCGCACGCGGCGTGCGGATGCCCGCTCAGTCCGCGGCGGGGGCGAGCCCGAGGGACTTGAGCCGGTCGTAGAGCGTCCGGCGGGCCATCCCGAGGACGGCCGCGGCCTCGGCGACGTTTCCGCCCGTGTGCTGAAGGACCCGCTCGATGTGCAGGCGCTCCATTTCCTTCATCGTCCCGAGCTCCCCGTCCGGCGTCGCCGTCGGCCTCGCGCCGTCCAGGCTCACGTCGAGCCTCTCGAGACGGTCAGCCTTGAGGAGGATCATCGCGCGCTCGAGGACGTTCGCGAGCTCGCGGATGTTCCCGGGCCATGAATATCGGAGAGCTGTGACTCCGCTTCCGGGCCGAGGACGACCTCGGCCTTTCCCATGCGCGCGCAGACGGCGTGGAGGATGTTCCGCGCCAGGAGCGGGATGTCCTCGCTTCGCTCGCGCAGGGGAGGGATTTTCAGAGTGAGCGTGCTGACGCGGTAGTAGAGGTCGTCCCGGAACCTCCGCGCGCGCACCGCCTCCTCGAGGTCGAGGTTCGTCGACGCGAGGAGACGGATGTCGACGTGCCGGTCGCGCACGTCGCCGAGCCGCCGGAAGGTCTTCTCCTCGAGCGCCTTGAGGAGCTTCGGCTGGATCGCGGGGTCCATGTCGCCGATCTCGTCGAGGAACACGATCCCGCGGTGACCGACCTCGAGAAGCCCCTGCTTCGGGTTCACGGCGCCCGTGAACGCGCCGCGCTCGTGTCCGAACAGCTCGGACTCGAGAAGCTCGCGCGACAGGCCCGCGCAGTTCAGGTTGACGAACGCCTCTTCGCGCCGCGGCCCGTTCGCGTGGAGCCAGCGCGCGAGGACGCCCTTGCCCGAGCCTGTCTCGCCGAGGATCAGGACCGGGCTGTCCCACTCGAGCATGAGACGGGCCCGTTCCTCCATCTCGCGGATCACCGTGCTCGCGCCGAGAAACGGATCGAACGCCCCCGGCTGCTCGCGCAGGACGAGCTCCTGCTTGCGGCGGAGCCGCTGCTGCTGGAGGAGACGGCGCACGAGGACGAGGAGGGCCTTGGACTCCACGGGCTTCGTCAGGAACTGCTCGGCGCCTTCCTTGATGGCGCGGACGGCGAGGTCGATGGAGCCGTGCGCCGTGAGGATGATGAAGGGCGTGTCCTCACTGACCTTCTTGACCTCGGCGAGGAGCTCGAGCGAGGTGCCGTCGGGCAGGCTGTAGTCGGCGATGACGATGTCGTGCCCGACCTCGCGGAAGCGCTCGAGGGACTTCCGGAGGTTCTCGGCCTCGTCGACGTCGAGGCCGCTCGCGCGGAGGAACGCCGCAAGC
The DNA here is from genome assembly GCA_963719225.1 of Thermoanaerobaculia bacterium. Lineage (GTDB taxonomy): Bacteria > Acidobacteriota > Thermoanaerobaculia > UBA5066 > UBA5066 > Fen-183. The sequence continues at coordinate 710,393 of CAVRAY010000002.1, forward strand.
CCGTGGCGGACCGCGGGATCGTCCTCCACAAGGAGGATCCGGGATTCAGCCACGCACGGCCTCCGGGAGCTCCATCCGGTGGCGTGGCGCCGGGAGGCGGACGACGACGCGCGCCCCGCCCTCCGGCCGGTTGCTCGCCTCGACGGTCCCCCCGTGCTCCTCGACGACGCGCTTGACGATCGAGAGCCCGAGGCCCGTACCGCCCTCGCGGCGCGTGAAGAACGGCTCGAAGGCGCGCGCGAGCGCCTCAGCCTCGAAGCCGGGGCCCTCGTCGTCGACCGCGAGAGACCACCAGTCATGGCCGGCCGCGCGCGTGCGCCTCGCCGTGACGGTGACGGTGCTCCGGGCGGGCGCGTGCTGGAGGGCGTTCTCGAGGAGATTGCGGAACACCTGGTGCATGCGACGGGCATTCAGCGGAAGGACGAGCTCCGGGTCTTCGAGGTCCACGCGGACGACGCGGTCGGCCGCCGCGGCGGCCGTCTCGCAGGTTCGCCAGGCCCCGTCCAGGAGCGCGCGCACGTTGCAGGGCTCGGGGTTCAGCGTCCTCGGCTCGCCGTAGTCGCGGAGGTCGTTCATGAGGTTCGAGATCCTCTCGGCGCTCTCCCGGAGCGCCGAGACGAACGAGGCGTAGCGCGGGTCGTCGCCGAACGTCGCCTCGAGCGCGTCAAGGTTGATCGAGATCCCGTAGACCGGGTTCCGGATCTCGTGGACGACGCCGCCGACGAGGGCGCGAAGCGACTCCTCGGCGCGTCGCCGCTCCGTGATGTCCGTGCACGTTCCGGCGAGCCGCGCCGGGCGGTTCCCGGCGTCCCAGGAGACGATCTTTCCGGCGTCGAAGATCCAGATCCACTCGTCCGTCTGCGTGCGGATCCGGTATTCGGCCTGGTACCGCGGAAGGCGTCCCTCGAGGTGGGCTTGCAGCGCCGCCTCGGCCTGGCGGCGATCCTCGGGGTGAATCCGTTCGAGACCGGCTTCGAGGGTCGGTTCGACGGAGTCGGGCTCGAGACCGAGGATCTCGAACCAGCGCGAGCCCCGGTACAGGCGGCCCGTGCCGAGGTCCCAGTCCCACAGGGCCTGCTGCGTGCCCCCGAGCGCGTGCGCGAGGCGCTCCTCGCTCGCGCGCAGGGCCGCGAGCGCTTCCTTCAGGGCCGTGATGTCGCGCGAGATCCCCGCGACGCGGTGGATGCGTCCCCACTTGTTCCGCACGGGAGTCAGGACCGTCTGAAACACGCGCGTGCGGCCGGCGAGGACGTGCTCTTCCTCGAATTGTAGCGGTCCGCCCTCGGCGAGCGCGCGCTCGAGGTACGGGATGAGTCGGGCGCTGCTCGTGCCCTCGAGGCACGTCGCGACCGTGCGCCCGGCGAAATCCGGGTTCAGAAAGCCGATCCCGGCGTTCAGGGGAGGGTTCACGGTCTGGAAGGTCATGACGCCGTCCTCAGCGATGCCGACGACGTAGATCCAGTCGAAGAGGTTCGGAAAGAGGCCGTCGAGGCGGTGGTCGAAGTCCTCGGCGGCGGGCGGAGCTTGAGACTCGGGGCGCGGCCGCTCCGCGAACGAGCGCGCGCGAGCGCCCGTTCGCGAGCCTCGCGGAACTGTTCGATGTCGCTGAAGACCTCCAGGACGCCGGCGCCGAGCATCGCGAGGACGAGGTCCTTGCGGGCGTCCGGGACGCGCGCCACGATCGGCGTGCCGGGATGCCGGTGCTGGAGCGCACGGACACGCTCGAGACTCTCTCCGCCGCGTACGTCCGTCCAGACGAGGCAGACGTCCGGGGCCCGTGCGAGAGCTCCTCGGACCCTCGCTCGTCGAGGGCGTCGAGGTCGACCAGGCTCGGCGCCGGCTCCCCGTCCCCAGCGGTGGCGCGCGCGAGTCTCCCCGAGATGCCGGGCGGAACGCCCGTCGCGAAGATCTGCCACGCGATCGCGGAACTCGACTGTGCCATGGCGCGAGACCGGCTCCTTCTGCCCCGCAGTCTGGTCCCGCGAACGGCGGCCGCAAACGGTGCGGTTGAATCAGGCGGGCCCGCCCGCTGCTCCCCCTTCAGCGGGGGTCAGGCGCGGGCGGCGCAGCGGGGGCAGAGGCCGCGGAACTTGACGTCGACGCTCTTCCAGGGAATCGCCGACGTCCACGAGGCGCGGGGCCAGTCCGCGGTCGTCCGTTGCGGTGCGGCTCACCGGGCGGCGTCCGCGCGGTCCTGTTCCGGTACCCTCGCGCGATGGAGAGAAGTCCGGGATGACGGCTTCGCCGGGCCGCCCTTCCCTCGGCGCGCTCGCGGGGAGGTTTCTCCTGGTCGGTGCGACGAGCTTCGGCGGCGGCCTCACGGGCCACCTTCGCCGGGCGCTCGTCGAGGGCCGCCTCTGGCTGACGGAGGACGAGTTCCTCGAGGGCCTCTCGGTCGCCCAGGCGGTGCCGGGGCCGAACGCGATCAACCTCTCGATTCATGCGGGCTGGAGGCTGCGGGGCGGGGTGGGAGCTCTCGTCGCCGCCGCCTCCGTGATGCTCGTCCCGCTCGTTTTCGTCTCGGCGCTCGCGGCCGGCTGGGCGGGTGGAACCGCCTTGCCCCGGGCGGCAGGCGTCCTGCGCGCGCTCGGCGCGTTCGGCGTCGGCCTCATGGCGTCGAGCGGCCTCACGATGCTGCGAGCGGCGTGCTTCGACGCCGCCGATCTTGCCCTCGCGGCGGCGGCGTTCGCCGCCGTCGCCATCTTCGGGCTGCCGGTGCCGGCGGTACTCTTCGGCTTTGCGGCGCTCTCGGCGCTGCGCAGGCGCACGGCGGGGGCGCGATGAGCGCGACGATTGCCGAGATCCTGCGCGTCTTCGCGCTCCTGTCGCTCTCGGCGTTCGGCGGCGGGAACGTCGTGATCCCCGAGATCCAGCGGCAAGCCGTCACCGCGCACGCCTGGCTGACCGCACGGGAGTTCACGGAAGCGTTCGCGCTGTCCCGCGCGGCTCCGGGGCCATCGACGCTGTTCGTCCTCCTCGTCGGCTGGCGCGCGGCCGGGGCTCCCGGCGCGGCCGCGGCCGTCCTCGCGATGTTCCTGCCGGGCGCGGCGCTCATGCAGGGCGCGTGTGCGGCGCTCACGCGGTGGGGCCGCCTGCCGCTCGTCGGCCGCGCCGTCGCGGCGTTCCGACCCGTCACGGTCGGGCTCGTCCTCGCGAGCGCGGCGGTTATGGCGAAGACGACGGTCGTGGACACGCACACGGGCGTGGTCGCGCTGCTTGCGCTGGCCGGGGCGACCTTCACGCGTGCGCCGCTGCCCGGCTTGCTCCTCGCGGCGGCGGGCGTGGGCTGGCTGGCGGGATGAAAGCCGGGAAAGGAGAGTTCGTCATGACTCTTGGTTCCGTTCGGGCGTTTTCCGTCCTCGCGCTCCTCTCCTTCGGGCTCGCCGCGGCGCCTCCCGCCGGGGAGGGGACGTTCCGGATCGCCGTGCTCGGCGACACGCACAGCACGGACGGCGTCCACGCGCGGATCGTGGCGGACGTGCTCGCCGCGGCCCCGGACCTCGTCCTGCATACGGGCGACGTCTCCCTGAAGCCGGGCGAGAACGGCGGCGCGGCCGAGTTCTTCCGGGTCGAGGCGCCGCTCCTGAAGTCCGTCCCGATCGTCGCGGCCCGCGGGAACCACGACGGCAGCGTCTCGCGCTTCGTCGACACATTCGTCCGGCCGCGCGGCGCGGGCGACGCGTCGTGGTACACGGCGCGGTTCGGGAACGTCGCCGTCGTCGTCCTGGACACGAACGAGTCGGTGAGCGCCTCGGGCCCGCAGGGCCTCTGGCTCGAGAGGACGCTCGCGGCTCTCGCGGCGGACCCGGGCGTCGTCTTCCGGCTCGTCGTCATGCACTGGGGCCCTTCGACTCGGGCTCCGGGCACGGCTCGAACCTCGACGTCCGCACGGAGCTGGTGTCGCTCTTCGAGCGTTACGGCGTGGACGTCGTGTTCTCAGGACACGATCACATTTTCGAAAGAAGCACCGTCCAAGGCGTGCGTTACGTCGTGACCGGCGGCGGAGGAGGAGGCGGGGGAAAACACGGGCGGAAGCGGCACGTCCCGATGGGGGCCTCCTTCACGGCGGTCGCGGCGGCGGTCCCGCATTTCTGCCTTCTCGAGATTGCGGGACACACGCTGCACTTCAGCGCCCGGGAAGCGGAGACGGGCCGGCTGCTCGACGAATTCAACGTCATCAAGGAAGTCAAGTGACATCCCGTTAGAGGGAAGTTCCCGATGACCGCGACGATCCGTCTCCTCTTCTCGATGCTCCGAGAAACCTTTCCTTCCCCCGTTCTTTTCGGTCGCGCACGACCTCGAGTGGAAGGGCGCGAAGACGAGTAGGCGCCGGCCTCAGCTCCCGCCCGCGCAGCCGGGGCAGGTGCCGCGGAGCGTGACGTCGACGCTCTCGACCACGTGGCCGGTCGGGAGGCGGCGCTTCGGGAGAGGCGGCAGCGCGTCGAACGGGACGTCGTGGACACAGCCGCACGTCGTGCAGAGGAAATGGTGGTGCGGCCCGAGGTTCGCGTCGTAGCGCGCGACGGCGTCGTCGAAGACGAGCTCCTCGATGAGGCCGCTCTCCTTGAGCGAGTGCAGGACGTTGTAGACGGAGGCGCGCGACGTCGTCGGCTGCGCGCGGTTCACGGCGGTGCCGATCTCCTCGGCCGTCGGATGTGTGGGCGTCGAGGAGAGGTACTCGAGCACGGCGACGCGCTGCTGCGTCACGCGCAGGCCCTTCTCCTTCAGGCGGTCCACGAGGGCGGTCCGATCCATCAGGAGCTTAGATTAAGTCTAAAGATCATCTAATTCAAGAGAGAGAGAAAAAGAAAGAGGAAGAGTTCGGATTTCTGAGAAGGCGCGTGCGGGGCGCAGCTCGCAGGCGCCGCTGGAGCCGCGGGGCTCCGCCGCCCCTCCTTCTTTCTAAGAAGATCTTCTGACTGCGCCATCCGATGGGGGTGCCTGGAGGCGTTGAGTGGGTCCTCGCGGAGCGGCGCTAGTTGATCGTCGCGCCCTGCGCGCTCGTGATGAACGGGCGGGCGAGGCGGGTCCAGCGCGGGCCCTTGAAGAAGTCCTGATTCCAGCTCCACATGACGCCGACCGCGCGGCCGAGGAGGTCCGAGATGGGGCGGGTCCCGAAGAAGCGGGCGTCGCGGCTCTCGTCGCGATTGTCGCCCATCAGGAACACCTCGTGCTCGGGCACCGTGATCGGCCCGAACGTGCGGAAAGCGGGGCGCTCCGGCAGGATGCGGATCGGATGGGTCCTGTTGCCGAGCTTCTCGGTGGCGAGCAGGACCGTCTCGCCGTCGTCCGCCTTCTGCTCGGGCAGGAGCTCGGTCGGCTGAGCCTTGCCGTTGATGTAGAGCGTCTCGTTGCGCAGCTCGACGACGTCGCCCGGCAGGCCGACGAGGCGCTTGACGAACGGCACTGTTCCGCCGTCCGGGTTGCGCACGACGACGACGTCGCCGCGCACGGGAGTCCCGGTCCGGAAGAGCCGGATGTGAGAGAACGGCACGCGGACCTGGTAGGCCGATTTCCAGACGAAAACCCGGTCGCCCTCGAGGATCGTCGGCTTCATGGACCCCGTCGGAACGACGTACCAGTCGGCCAGAACCGACCGTCCCGTCAGGATGACGGCGGCCATCAGGACCAGGTGGCGGATGTCCTTGAGGAGTGCAGCGCGCTTTTCGGGAGTAAATGCCATGTCGGACGTCGATTCTCGCACATGGCGTGCCAGGTCCGGCGTCGCCCGGCCGGCCCGCGCTATCCTCGGCGGGATGCCCCGCTACACGGATCGCCATGCCGCCTCGGGCGTGACGTCGCCGCTCCCCGCCCTCGAGACGTGGCCATCGCAGTACGAAGCGGACTACGAGGTCGTCATCACGATCCCCGAGTTCACGTCCATCTGCCCGAAGACGGGCCTCCCGGACTTCGCGACCCTGACGGTGACGTACGTGCCCGACCGGCGCTGCGTCGAGCTGAAGTCTTTCAAGGAGTACGTGAACGCGTTTCGGTCGCTCGGGATTTTCAACGAAAACGTGGTGAACCGCGTGCTGGAGGACCTCGTCCAGGCGCTCGCCCCGCGGCAGATCGCCGTGCGGGGCGTCTTCACGCCCCGCGGCGGCATCCAGACGACCGTCGAGGCGCGCGCGCCGCGCGGCCCCGGCGGACCGGGGATCACTTCGGCGCGGTCTTCGGGCGCGAGCCGGGGACGGTCGTCCCGTCGAGATTCAGCCGCCGGTAGACGCTCAGCGCGTTGACCGCGCTGAGCTCGCGCGGGCAGTACTCGCCGAGCCGCTCGGCCGCGAGCTCGCCGGAGACGCGGGCCTCGGGCGCGTTCTGCTTCTTCTTCTCGATGAGGAACGAGAGCAGGCTCGTGAGGTAGCGGCGCGTCTTCTCGATCTCGGGCGCCGCCTGCGCGGCCGGGTTCCCGCGCGAGGCAACGAGGCCGACGGCATTGAGGGCGTCGAGGCGGTCGAGGGCGAGGAGCCAGCCCTTGATGTCGGAGTCGGGGTCCGAGAGCATCGGGCACCTCTCCGGCGTCACGAGGTCGCCGACGAACGCGGTCCGCGTCACGGCGTCGAAGACGTACAGGTCCGAGCTCGTGTGCGCGTTCGCAGGCGCCACGCCGATCTCGAGGCGCAGCTTTCCGGCGACGAGGAGCACCCGCTCGCCGACACCGATGACGTTCGGTGCGGGGCCCTTCAGGCGGCCCACGAAGTCGACGAGGAGAGACGCCGTCTTCGCGTTCACGAAGATCGTCGCGTCGGACGGCAGGAACGTCGCGAGGCCGTCGTTCGAGTCGGCGTGGAGGTGCGTCAGCGCGATCCACTTCACCGGCTTGTTCTTCGTGGTCCGCGCGATCTCGGCCTTCAGGCTCTTGGCGTCCGCGGCGCTCGAGCCCGTGTCGATCAGGAAGACTCCCGAGCCCGTGTCGAGCCACGAGCAGATCGTGCCCCCGAACGCGCCGTACCAGAGGCCGACGTCCTTGAACGGCTGGGCGACCTTCACGGGGCCCGCGGCTGGCGCGCTCGCCTCGGGCGGCGCGGGGGCCGCCAGGAGGGCGGAAGCGGAGGCGGCGAGTGCCGCGGCGACGAGACGGGAGGCGAGTCGGTTCATGCGATCTCCTGTTGAAGGGTGGACAGGCGGGCGGCGGCCGCGAGAGACGCGGCGAGCGAGCCGTCCCGGAAACGAGCGAGCGAGATCTCGCGCTCGCGGGCGAGCGCCCGGTCGAGCGTGGCGAGGCGGTCGGTCGCGAAGGCGGTCTTGGCGGCGGCGAGTTCGGGGATCGCGCGGGTCGTCAGAAGGGAAGTGCGCGCGAGGGCGGCCGGAAGGGCGGAGCCCTCCTCGGCGAGAGCGTCGACGAGGCCGAGCTCCAGGGCGCGCGCCGAGGTCACGGTCGCGCCCGGGAAGAACAGGGCGGCGGCGGCGGCCGGCGCGACGAGCGGAAGGAGGGCCGAGAGTCCGGCTTCCGGCGCCGCGAGTCCGGGCGAGGGGCCCAACTCGGCCTCGAACGGACCGGGCCCGGCGGCGACGCGCACGTCGCATGCGAGGGCGAGCGCGAGACCGGCGCCGCGGACGGCTCCGTCCAGCGCGGCGACGACCGGCCGCGGGATCGCCGCGACCGAGCGCACGGCGCCCCCCACGGCGTCGAGCAACGCGAGGAAACCGTTCTCGTCGCCCGCCGCGACCAGAGCGGCGAGAAGCTCCGGGTCGAGGCCCGCCGAGAACGAGGACGCCGAACCGGTCAGGACGAGAGCCGGCGCCGTCGGGTCGCCTCCGAGCGCGACGAGCGTCCCTTCGAGGACCTCGGCCATGTCGCCCGCGAACGCGTTCCGGGCGGCGGGGCGCGCGAGCTTCACGACCGCGATCGCGCCCTCGAGCGAGACCTCGATTCGCGGCGGTGTCGCGCGGCCGTGCGCCTTCGCGTACGCGCGGCTCGCCTCGAGGAACGCGCGCAAGAGCGCCTTCTGGCGGGGATCGGCGACGAGGTCCTCGGGATGCCACTGGACAGCCGCGAGCCACGAGCGCCCGGGCCGCTCGAACGCTTCGACGACGTCGTCGGGGGACGCCGCGACGGGCGTGAGCGAGGACGCGAGGTCCTTGACGGCCTGGTGGTGCCGGGAATTCACATCGAGGGCCTGCGCGACGGCCGCCGCGAACGGCGACGGCGCACGCCCGGCGCTCGGCCGCACCGGGTGCGCGCGGAAGTCGCGGGCCCCGTCCGGCGCGTCGGCGTCGTGCGCGACGCCGCGGTCGCGCTGCGAGGGGAGGTCCTGCCACAGCGTTCCGCCGAGGGCGACGTTCACGACCTGGAGGCCCCGGCAGATCCCGAAGACGGGCGCCCCCCGTTCCTCGGCATCCGCGAACGCCGCGAAGTCGAGCGTGTCGCGCTCGGCCCGAACCTCGAGCGTCGGCGTGGAGGGGGCCTCGCCGTAGCGCGCGGGGTCCACGTCCGGCCCGCCCGCGAGGAGGAGGCCGTCGAAGTGCGCCGGCAGCGGTTCGCCGGGGACCACGAGGACGACCTCCTCGGGAAGGGCTCCCGCCGCGAGGAGGGCACCCCGGTACGCCTCGTTGGGCTGCTGGGCGTCGGTCGCGACGACGATCTTCATTTGCGGGTCGGGCAGACTCGCCCGGCGGCGCGCCACGGGAATGGCGCGGCGGGGGATTATAAGGAGGACGTGGGAGCGGTGCGGCGCGTCGCCGTGACGGGGATGGGCGCCATGAGCGCATTCGGAGCGGGCGTCGCGTCCCTGCGGGAGGGCGCGTGGAGCGGACGCAGTGCGATCGCTTCCGTATCGCTCTTCGACGCGAGCCGTTTCGTCGCCCGCACGGCCGCCGAGGTGCCGTTCGTGCCGGACGACCCCGGCGGTGAGACGGAAGATCGCGCGGCGCGGCTCGCGCTCGCCGCGGCCGGCGAGACGCTCGCGGGTGCGGGCTTCGGAGGCGTGGACTCGGGCGTGGCCGTCGGGACGACGCTCGCGGGCCGCGAGGCCTGGGGCCGCGGCCTCGCGTCCGGCGCGCCTCCCTTCGCGGACTCGTCGCCGGGCGCGCTCGCGGCTCTCCTCGCGCGCCGGCACGCCGCGCGCGGACCCGTCGCGACGGTCTCGACGGCGTGCGCGTCCGGTGCGGCCGCGATCGGTCTCGCGACCGGCTGGATCCGCGATGGGCGCGCGACGCGCGTTCTCGCGGGAGGTGCCGACGCGCTCTCGGCGTTCGTGTTCTCCGGCTTCGACGCACTGCGCGCGCTGAGCCCGACGGTCGCCCGGCCCTTCGACGCCGCGCGCGACGGCCTGACGCTCGGCGAAGGGGCGGGGTTTCTCCTCCTCGAGGACGAGGAGTCGGCCAATCTCCGCGGTGCCCGCGTTCTCGCGCGCGTCGCGGGCTACGGGTCGGCGGCGGACGCGTTCCACATGACGCGCCCCGATCCGCGCGGCGCCGGCCTCGCCCGGGCGGCGGAGTCCGCTCTCCGGGATGCCGGACGCTCCGCCGCCGACGTGGGCTTCGTGAGCGCCCACGGGACCGGGACCGTCTTCAACGACGCGATGGAGGAGGCCGCCCTGGCGCATGTCCTCGGGCCGAGAGCAGGATCGGTGCCGGTGCACGGCCTGAAGGGCGCCGTCGGCCATACGCTCGGGGCCGCGGGCGCGCTCGAGGCCGTCCTGTGCGTCCTCGTCCTCGGCGGCGCGGACGTCCCGCCGACGGCGGGCCACCGCGCCGCGCGAGCGGGTTCGCCCGTTTTCGTCGTCTCGGGCGCGCCGTACGCGCCGCGGCGGACTATCGACGTCGTCCTCTCGACCTCGGCCGCGTTTTCGGGAACGGGCGCCGCCCTCGTCCTGGAGCGCGTGTGAGGCGGGTCCTCCTCACGGCGTCCGCCCGCGTCGAGAACGCCGGTGGCCTCGTCCGCGACGCGCTCGTGGACGCGAACAGGCTCCGGCGGATGGACCGCTTCGGCCGCTGCGGTGTCGTCGCGGGCAGCCGCGCGCTCGCGGCCGCGGGCCACTCCGCCGTCGCCGCCGGATGCCCGTCCGCGCCCCGCTTCGGCGTCGTCGTCGGGACGGCGTACGGCTGCCGCGACGCGATCACGCAGCACGAGCGGCTGCTCGCGTCGGCCGCGCGCGTCGAGGACCTCGCGCCCTCCGTCTTCGCGGCCACGGTCCACAACACCGTCGGCGGCGAGCTCGCGATCCTCTACGGCCTGGGCGGCGTCGCCGAGACGCTCGTGTCCGGGCGGACGGCCGGGCTCGAGGCGCTCGCCCTCGCGGCGTCGCGTGTCGCGAGGGGAGACGCGGACCGCGTTCTCGTCGTCGCGGCCGAGGGGCTCGACGAGACGATGCGCACGGCGTTCGGGCACGAGAACCCGGGCGTCACGCTCGTCGAGTCGGCGGCGGCGGTGCTCGTGGAGAGGATCGAAGGGGAAGAGGAAGAGATTTCTTCAAGGAAGAGAAAGACCGGATGCGCTCTTTTCATCGAGGCAGCTCTCACATTCGATCCGGCGGCCGGACGGGAGACGCCCGAGGAGAGACGGGAAGATTTCTCAGAAGGTGTTGGTGCGGGAGAAGCGCGGGGGGAGCGCGATGCGGTGATCGGGCGCCTCGGCGCACCGGGGATCGAACGCCTCGGCGCGTCGGGGCTCTGGGAAATCGCCGAGGATCTTTCCGAACGGACCGCGTCCGACGTCGCAGCCGCCACCGCACGGAGCGCTCCGAGGGCGGGTGCGCCGCAGCCCCATTCACCTTCCAAGAAAATCCACCGGTACGAGACGCGAGATCCTCACGGTTCCTGCTGCTGCGTCACCGTCGCGTTCTTCTCCTAAGCAGAAATTTGCCTATTCTCTTTTCCTCTCCGCGATGAGCTCGTCCGGAGCCGGGATCGTCGGAATGGCGTCCTTCGGCAGCGCGCCGCCGCGCGCCGCCGCGTCGCGCCAGCGCACGACCGCCGCGTGGAGCGGCGCGGGTCCCGGATCGTGCGCGAGGGCCTCGCCGAGGAGCGCGCGTGCGCGCTCGCGGTTCCCGAGCCGGAGCTGAAATTCGCCGAGCTTGGCCGTCGCCTGGGCGAAGGCGGGGGAGAGCTCGTGGGCGCGGGCAGCCGCGGCGGAGGCGGCCTCGAGCCACCCGTCCCCGCCGTTCCTTTCGAGCCGGCGCGCCTCGGCGAGCGCGGCGCGCGCATCCTCGTAGCGCGCGTAGCCGCCGGAGACGAGCCATGCGTCGGCCGGGACGGGCTCGGCGGCCGGCGCCGGGGGCGCCACGTCCGCGGAGAGCACGGCCTCGAGGTCCACCGGCACGTAGGCCCCGAGCGTGTGCGGGGCCGCGGCGACCCAGGCGCGGCGCCGCGCGAGGTCGAGGACGACGGAGTGCGCGGCGATCGACGCGTCGATCGCGTTCCGGTTGCCGGGGCCGAGGTCGGTCCCGTCCACGCCGCGGCGGTCGCGGAGGATGGCCACGGCGCCGGCGACGTCGAGGGAGCCGCCGGCCCCTGCGAGGAGGACTTCCAGCCGCGCCCGGCGCCGGCGCGACGTCGACGCCGGAGGAAGCGCGCGGGCGTGCGCGCGCACGGCCGCGTTCTCGGCCTCGTTCGCCGCTCCGATCGACGGGCCCGGCGTCTCCCGCACGGCGAACGCCGACGGGCTCTTCTCGACGACGGCAATCCGCCGCGACTTCGCGTCGCCGAGGAGGATGAGATCCGACACGAAGACGCGCGCGGCGCGCAGACGCGTCACTGCCCCGTCGAACGTCGACTCGTTCCCCAGGACGTCGGCGAGGAGGAGCGTGACGGGCGTGCCCGACCCTGCGGTGTCGCCGCCGGCGATCGCCTGGAGCGCGACGCCGATCCCGTCGCGGTTGAAGCCCGAGACGACGCCGAGCATGCCCGGGAAGCCGACGGAGAGGTACGGGATCTTCCCGTCGGGAACGACGACGGAGACGAGCTTCTGCCGGTCGAAGACGTCGCCGCCCTCGAAGTCGAAGTTTCGCGCGAGGAGAACGCCGCCGTCGGGCGTCCGGGCGGCAAAGCCCGTGCAGGCGGCCGCGAGAGCGGGTGCGTCGACGAAGCGCTGCGAAACGTCGTGGAGCGCGTGCAGGTCGAGCATGCGCCGCCACGCGCTCCAGCCCGAGGCGGGCGGGACGGGCTCGTACCCGTCCGCGAGGCCGGCGATCGCGACGAGGAGGTCCGGCGGGATGTCGTCCGGCAGCGCGCGCAGCCGGAAGGCCGAGACCTGCCGGATCAGGAAGCGCTTGAAGCGCCCGGGGATCAGCGCCGTGAACAGCGCGTCGAGGTGGCTCTCCTGCGAGCGGATCCACGGCCGCGTGAGGCGGCCGGACGCGAGCCCGAGGTCGTACGGCGCTCCCGCGAAGCGGCCGACGAGGACGCCCGGCGGAGCCGACGGCGCGACCCACGAGACTCCGAGGCGGCGGACGCCGCTCCGCGTCTCGACGGTGGGATCCGGTGCGGCGACCGCCGGGGCCGAGGCGGGCCGCGCCGGGGCGCACGCCGTGGCGAGCGCGAGAGCCGCGGCTCCGGCGAAGGCCGCGGGCGCCCCGCCCGGGGCCTCCCTCACTCCTCGCTCTCCCAGAACCGTGCGAAGCGGTACCACTGCGTCGGGTAGGCCCGGATCGTCGCCTCCATCCGCGCGACGAAGGCCGCGAGGCCCGCCACGACGGCCTCGTCCGCGGCGGCTCCGCGCGCGTGCGGCACGCGGATCGCCTCCTCGACGATGGTCCGATACCGGCCGTCGTCCTCCTGGAGGACGAAGACAGGGAAGATCGGGGCTCCCGATGCCTGGGCGATCCGGAACGGCCCGATCGGGAACGAGGCCGTCTTCCCGAAGAACGGCATCGCGCGCCCGGTGCCGGAGACGTCGCGATCGCCCTGGATCGCGACGCACATGTTGCTCTCGAGGGCGCGGAGGACCGGGAGGAATCCGAACGGCGACCGGTCCACGGGGATGCCGGTGACGCCGAGTGTCTTGCGCGCGTCGTCGCGGTGCATCTCGACGACCGGGGACGGGTCGGGCACGTAGACGACCGCCACCTTCAGCCCGAGCTGCGCGAGGAAGAGGCCGCCGAGCTCGAAGTTGCCGACGTGCGCCGTCAGGAGGATCGCCCCCCTGCCCTCCCGGGACGCCGTGACGAGACGCTCGTCGCCGGATCGCGCCGCGAGGAGGGAGGCCGGGTCCACGTCGCTCCGGCCCGAGTGCCGGAGAAGGTCGATCCACATCCGCGAGTGCCGGGACACCATTTCACGCCCGGCACGCCCGACCTCGCCGGCGTGGCGCGGAAGGCCGAGAACGGCCGAGAAGTTGTCGAGAATCGCCTCGCGGACGGAATTGCGCGCCCAGATCACGCGCTCCACGGTGACGTTCGCGACGCGCGCCACGAAAGCGGGCGGCAGGGTTCGGGCCAGCCACCGGAAGAGCGGGAACCACAGCCCAAACGTCGCGCTGGCGAGGTTCGAGACGATGGTGGGCTTCTCGGCGATCGGATCAGGCGGGACAGGCGGCACGCCGCGAGAATGCCACGGCGGCCTTCCGGCCCCGCGCTTCGATACGCCGTCTCGACGGGCCGTTCGGCTAGGATGGAGGGCCGCCCAGGAGGCCCTGATGCTCGACACCATCCGCAAGCAGCTCGGCGAGCGCGCCTCGCTCCTCGACTACGAGGCGAAGGGCGTGCCCGCCTCGATGCTCCACCTTCCCGGCCCCGACTTCGTCGACCGCGTGCTTGTCCCGTCCGACCGGCCGGCCGGCGTCCTGCGCAGCCTGTCCTCGATGTTCGGCCACGGCCGCCTCTCGGGCACGGGCTACCTCTCGATTCTCCCGGTGGACCAGGGGATCGAGCACTCGGGCGCCGCCTCCTTCGCTCCCGCGCCGGAGTATTTCGACCCCGAGAACATCGTCCGCCTCGCGCACGAGGGCGGCTGCAACGCCGTCGCGTCGACGCTCGGCGTCCTCGGCTCGGTCGCGCGCACGTGGGCGCACCGGATTCCGTTCATCGTGAAGATCAACCACAACGAGCTCCTGACGCTTCCGACGTCCTACGACCAGACGATCTTCGCGAGCGTCCGGCAGGCGTTCGACATGGGCGCGGCGGGCGTCGGCGCGACGATCTACTTCGGGTCCGACAACTCGCGCCGCCAGATCACGGAGATCTCGCACGCGTTCCACGAGGCGCACGGCTACGGGATGTTCACGGTCCTGTGGTGCTACCTCAGGAATCCCGCGTTCAAGACGAAGGAGAAGGACTTCCACGTCTCCGCCGACCTGACGTCGCAGGCGAACCACCTCGGCGTCACGATCGAGGCGGATATCATCAAGCAGAAGCAGCCCGAGAACGACGGCGGCTTTCCGGCGCTCCCGTTCGGGAACAAGCCGAACGCCGAGGCGTACGCGAGGCTCGTCCCGGCCCACCCGATCGAGTGGACGCGCTGGCAGGTCGTGAACTCGTACATGGGCCGCGCGGGCCTCATCAACTCCGGCGGCGCCTCGGGCGGGAAGGACGACCTCGGGCAGGCCGTCGCGACCGCCGTCATCAACAAGCGCGCCGGGGGCACGGGGCTCATTTCCGGGCGCAAGGCGTTCCAGAAGCCGATGAAGGAGGGCGTCGCCCTCCTCCACGCGATCCAGGACGTCTACCTCGAGAAAGGCATCACGGTGGCCTGATGCGTCGCCCCGCCGTCGTCCTCATCACGGGCGCGAGCGGCGAGATGGGGCACGGCCTCATCACGCGCCTCGCGGCCGAAGGAAATCGCGCGATCCTCACGCTGGACCTCAAGCCCCTCGAGCCGCCGCTCGCCCGCCTCGTCGCGCGCGAGTTCACGGGCTCCGTCCTCGACCGCAACGTCCTCGAGCGCATCCTTTCCGAGTACGAGATCGACCTCATCTTCCACCTCGCGGCGCTCCTCTCGACCCGCGGCGAGTTCACGCCCGTCACGGCGCACCAGGTCAACGTCGAGGGGATGATTTACATGCTGGAGTTCGCGCAGAGCGAGCGCCAGTCGCACGGCCGCCCCGTCACGTTCCTGTACCCCTCGTCCATTGCGGCGTACGGACTGTCCGACTCCGCGACGAAGCAGATGGCCGGGCGCGTGAAGGAGGACGAGCACAACACCCCGACGACGATGTACGGCTGCAACAAGCTG
This sequence comes from Thermoanaerobaculia bacterium, assembly GCA_963719225.1. GTDB lineage: Bacteria > Acidobacteriota > Thermoanaerobaculia > UBA5066 > UBA5066 > Fen-183. The sequence continues at coordinate 725,504 of CAVRAY010000002.1, forward strand.
TACGCCGAGCACCTCGGGCGCTATTACGCCAAGCACTACAAGCAGCTCTCCTCCGACGCCCAGGCGGGGCGCGTCGACTTCCGGTGCCTGCGCTTCCCGGGCCTCATCTCCGCCGTCACGGTGCCGTCCGGCGGCACGTCGGACTACGCGCCCGAGATGATCCACGCGGCGGCGGAAGGGAAGCCCTACGCCTGCTTCGTCCGCGAGGACACGAAGATCCCGTTCATGGCGATGCCCGACGGCGTCGACGCGCTGCTCAAGCTCGCGGCGGCTCCGGGCGGGACGCTCACGCGTCAGGTCTACAACGTCGGCGCGTTCGCGCCCACGGCCGGCGAGATCCGCGACCTCGTCCTGAAGTCGTTCCCCGGCGCGCAGATCACGTTCGAGCCCGACCTCAAGCGTCAGCACATCGTGGACTCGTGGCCCGCGGACGTGGACGATAGCGCCGCGCGTGCGGACTGGGAGTTCGCGCCGCGCTTCGGCCTCGAGGCCGCGTTCTCAGAGTACCTGATCCCGACGATTCGCGAGCGCTACCGCCGGGTGTGACGGCGACGCGCGCGCGCTCGTGCCTCTCTCGGTCGGCGAGGCGCTCAGGAACCTCCGCCCTTCAAGTGGGACAGGACGTGCGAGAAATCCTTCTGGCCGAGGCCTGATTCGCGCGCCCTCTCGTAGTCGCTCCGTGCGGCCTCGACGACGGCCGCATTCTCCGGGCCGCCGCCCGCCTCGACCATGAGCCTCAGGTCCTTTTCCATGAGCGCGAGCTGGAACGCGGCCGGCTCGCCGCCGCCCGCGAGGAAGTCCATCTTCGCCTTCAGGTACGGCGACACGCTCGGAATCGAGAGGAGCCAGTCCGTCGTCTCCTTCTCCGGGAGACCGAGCTTCTTCGCGAGGCCGAGCGCCTCGCCGAACGCGGCGAGCGTGACGCCGAAGAGAAGGTTGTTCACGAGCTTCATCGCCGAGCCCTGCCCGACGGGCCCGAAGTGCAGGACGCCCTTCGAGACCGCGTCGATGACGGGCTTGCCGCGCGCGAGGTCCGCGGCGTCGCCTCCCGCGAAGAGCTTGAGCGTCCCGTCCGTGGCCGGCTTCACACTGCCCGCGACGGGCACGTCGCAGAACGCGGCGCCTCTTTCCTTCGCGCGCGCCGCGCAGGAGCGCGAGGCCTCCGGGGTCACGGTCGAGAAGTCCAGCCAGAGGGCGCCCGCGGCGATGCCCGCGAGGAGACCGTCCGGACCGGAGGCGACCGCCTCGACGGCCCCGGGGTCCGCGAGCATCGTACAGACGATCTCGGCGCGGGCCGCGGCCTCGCGCGGCGACTTCGCGACGGCCGCCCCGAGGGCGGCGAACGAGGCCGCGCGCTCCGGGCTGCGGTTCCAGACGGTCAGGTGGAGGCCGGCGGCGGCGATGCGCCGGGCCATGGGGGCCCCCATGGCGCCGAGTCCGAGAAAGGCGACGCGTGTCATGGGGTCATCTTAAGATCGCGCCATGGTGCGGCGCGAACTCTCCCCGGAGGAAGCGCGCGCCCTCGCCCAGATCGTCGGTGACGGTCACCTCCTCGCCGCGGCGGACGACCTCGCGCCGTATGCGAAGGACTGGACCCGGGATCTCGCGGCCGTTCCGGCGGCCGTCGCGCGGCCGCGCACGACGGAGGAGGTCTCGCGCCTCCTCGCGTACTGCAACGCGCGCGCGATTCCCGTGACGCCGCAGGGCGGGCGCACGGGGATGTCGGGCGGCGCGCTCGCGATCCACGGCGGCCTCGGCCTAGCGCTCGACCGCATGACGTCGATCCTCGAGATCGACGCGGACAACTTCGTCGCGGTCGCCGAGCCGGGCGTCGTGACGCAGACCCTCCAGGAGGCCGCCGAGGAGAAGGGGCTCTACTACCCGCCGGATCCCGCGTCGCGCGGGTCGTGCACGATCGGGGGCAACGTCGCGGAGAACGCGGGAGGCCCGCACGCGGCGAAGTACGGCGTGACGGGACGCTGGGTCCTCGGCCTCGAGGCGGTCTTCGCGGATGGCTCCGTCGCCGAGACGGGCGGCAAGACGCGCAAGGACGTCGCCGGCTACGACCTGACGTCGCTCCTCGTCGGGAGCGAGGGGACGCTCGCCGTCGTCACGAAGGCGTGGCTGCGCCTCATCGCGAAGCCCGCCGTGTGGGCGACGATCCTCGCCCCGTTCCCGTCGCTCGAGAGCGCGGTCGCGGCCGTTTTCGAGGTCCACCGCCGCGGCCTCGTCCCGTCCGCGTGCGAGGTCGTGGACCGCCCGTCCGTCGAGGTCGCGTCGCGGAAGAAGGGCGCCGCCGTGCCGTTTCCCGAGGCCGAGGCCCGCCTCCTCCTCGACTTCGACGGACCCACGGGCGAGGAGGTCGAGCGCGAGGTCACGGCGGCGGGAGAGATCCTCCTCGAGTGCGGCGCGCTCGACGTCGCGCTCGCGGCCGACGAGCCGCGCCGGCGCGCGCTCTGGGACGTGCGCCGCGGGATCGCCGAGGCGATCTGCGAGCTCGGCGTCTCGTTCGAGCTGGATCTCGCGGTGCCCCGCTCGGCGCTCGTCGCGCTCGTGACGGGCGTGAGGCGGCGGGCCGCGGAGGCGCGCCTCAGGGCGTTCGCCTACGGGCACGCGGCCGACGGGAATCTCCACGTGCGGCTCCTCGACGAGGGAAACGCGACGCTCGACGAGGCGCGGGTCTCGTCCGTCCTCACGGAGATCTACGCGGAGACCGTGCGTCTCGGCGGCACGATCACGGGCGAGCACGGCGTCGGGGTCACGCTCCGCGATTTCCTGCCGCTCCGCCGCCCGCCCGCGTTCCTCGCCGCGATGCGCGCCGTGAAGTCCGCGCTCGACCCGAACGGGATCCTGAACCCGGGCAAGGTGATCCCGGCCGCCGGATGAGCGCGGCCGTTGCGTCCGGAGCGCCCGGGCCCTCCTCCGTCGAGCCCGCCGGGAGGTGGCGCGTCCTCGTCCTCCTCTCGGCGGCCGAGCTCTTCGGGATGTCGCTGTGGTTCTCGGCCTCCGCCGTCGCGCCGCTCCTGAAGAAGGAGTGGGGTCTGTCCGACGGAACGGCGACGTGGATGACGCTCGCGGTCCAGTTCGGGTTCGTCGCGGGCACGCTCGGGAGCGCGGTCTTCAACCTGCCGGACGTTTTCGCGCCGCGGCGTCTCGTCGTCGTCGCGAGCCTGCTCGGGGCGGCCGCGAACGCCTCGCTCGCCCTGTTCGTCCACGGACCCGCCGCCGCGCTCGTCCTGCGCTTCGCGACAGGCGCCTGCCTCGCGGGCGTCTACCCGCCGGGGATGAAGGTGCTCGCGACGTGGTTCCGGGCGCGGCGCGGCCTCGCGCTCGGGTTCCTCGTCGGCGCGCTCACGCTCGGCAAGGCGTTTCCGTACCTCGTGAACGTCGCGTTCGGGACCGCGTGGCGGACGAGCGTCCTCGCCGTCTCGGGCCTCGCGGCGCTCGGCGCGCTCCTCGTCGGCGTCTGGGTCCACGAGGGACCGTTCGCGCCGCCTGCCGCGCGCTTCGACCTCACGCAGGCCGCGAAGGTCCTGAGGAACCGCAGCGTGCGCCTCGCGACGTTCGGCTACTTCGGCCACATGTGGGAGCTCTACGCGATGTGGACGTGGATCCCCGTGATGCTCCGCTCGAGCCTCGCGCTCCGCGGTGTGGCGCCCGCCACGGCCGAGGCCGCCTCCTTCCTCGTGATCGGCTGCGGGGCAGCCGGGTGCGTCGCCGCGGGCCTCGCGGCCGATCGCGCGGGCCGGACGCTCGTGACGTCCGTCGCGATGGTGATCAGCGGGGCGTGCTGCATCGCGATCGGGTTCTGCTACGGTGGCCCGCCGGCCGTCCTTCTCGCCGTCGCGGCCGTCTGGGGCGCCTCGGTCGTCGCGGACTCGGCGCAGTTCTCGGCGGCCGTGACGGAGCTCGGCGATCCCGTCTACATGGGGACGGCGCTCACGCTCCAGACCTCGCTCGGCTTCCTTCTGACGGCCGTCTCGATCGACCTCGTGCCGGCGTTCCTGCCCGCGCTCTCGTGGCGCTGGGTGTTCGTCCTCCTCGCCCCCGGCCCGGCGCTCGGCGTCGCCGCGATGCTGCGCCTGCGGTCGCTCCCGGAGGCCGTGAAGATCGCGCAGGGCCGCCGCTGAGGCACGGCGCCCTCCGCTAGACTCGCGGGATATGCCGGAATCCGCCTTCGAGGCCGTGATCGGGCTCGAGGTGCACGCGCAGCTCAGGACGAGGAGCAAGGCGTTCTGCCCGTGCCCCGTCACGTTCGGAGCGCCGCCGAACACGGCCGTCTGCCCCGTTTGCCTCGGGTATCCCGGCGCGCTGCCGGTCCCGAACCGCGAGATGGTGACGCTCGCCATGCGCGTCGCGCTCGCCTGCGGCTGCACGATTTCGCCGCGGTCGATCTTCGAGAGGAAGAACTACTTCTACCCGGACCTCCCGAAGGGCTACCAGATCTCCCAGTACGAACGGCCGCTCGCGACGGGCGGCTCCGTCGCGGTCGTGACAGCCGCGGGCCGCCGGGAGATCCGCCTGAACCGCATCCACCTCGAGGAGGACGCGGGAAAGTCCATGCACGAGGTGCCGTGGGACGACGTGCCGTCGGCCGCGACGCTCGTGGACCTGAATCGCGCCGGCACGCCGCTCATCGAGATCGTGACGGAGCCGGACCTCGCGTCGCCGGACGAGGCGCACGACACTCTCGTCCGGCTGCGCCGTCTCGTGCGCTGGGTGGACGCGTCGGACGGGAACATGGAGGAGGGGTCCCTGCGCTGTGACGCGAACGTGTCCCTTCGTCCCCGCGGCGCGCGCTCTCTCGGCGTCAAGGTCGAGATCAAGAACCTGAACTCGATCGCGCACGTGAAGAAGGCGCTCGAGCACGAGATCGCGCGGCAGGCGGCTGCGCTGTCGTCGGGCGACGCCGTCGTGCAGGAGACGCGCCTCTTCGAGCCCGGGACGGGCGCGACGAAGACGATGCGGTCGAAAGAAGAGGCGATGGACTATCGCTACTTCCCGGACCCGGACCTCGGGCCCCTCGAGGTGGGTGCCACGTGGATCGCGGAGGTGAAGGCGTCCCTGCCCGAGATGCCGGAGCCGCGCGCCGCGCGCCTCGCGGCAGCGTACGTGCTGCCGGCCGCGGACGCGGAGCTCCTCTGTTCGGCGCGAGCGCTCGCGGACTGGTACGAGTCGGCCGTCGCCGCGCATCCGTCGAATCCGAAGGCGGTCGCGAACTGGCTCCTCTCGGACCTGCTCGGCCGGATGTCGGACGCGGACCGGCAGGCCGGGCGCGTCCCCGTCCCGCCGGAGCATCTCGCGGCCCTCGTCGCCCTCATCGACGCGGGCACGATCTCGGGAAAGATCGCGAAGGAGATTCTCCCGGCCGTCATCGAGACGGGGAAGCGGCCGGCGGACCTCGTGCGCGAGGGGGGGCTCGTCCAGATCGCGGACGAGACCGCGCTCGGCGCGGCCGTCGCGGCCGTTCTCGCCGGGAACCCGGATCAGGTTGCCGCGTACCGCGGCGGAAAGGCCGCGACGTTCGGCTGGTTCGTCGGGCAGGTGATGAAGGCGACGGGCGGCAAGGCCTCTCCCGCGGTCGTGAACCGCCTCCTGAAGGAAAGGCTCGGTTGATCGAGTTCTACCGCGTCGCCAAGGAGTACCAGGGCCGGCGCGTCCTCAAGGACGTCACGTTCCAGGCGAAGAAGGGCGAGTTCCTGTTCCTGACGGGGCCGTCGGGCGCCGGGAAGACGACCCTCCTCAGGATGATCTTCCGCGCCGAGAAGCCGACGGAGGGGCAGATCATCGTGAACGGGATGAACGTGAGCGGGATGCCGCCCGCGCGCGTCCCGTCGCTCAGGCGCTCGATGGGCGTCGTCTTCCAGGACTACAAGCTCCTCCCGCGCCGGACGGTCCTCGAGAACGTGACGTACGTCCAGAAGTTCCTCGGCGTGCCCGCGGCCGAGAGGCGGCGCCGGGCCTACCAGACGCTCCGGCTCGTCGAGCTCCACCACCGGATGTCCGCGCTCCCCGAGGAGCTCTCCGGGGGCGAGCAGCAGCGCGTCGCGCTCGCGCGCGCGCTCGTGAACGACCCCGTCCTCCTCGTGGCGGACGAGCCGACGGGCAACCTCGATCACCGGCTCGCGCAGGAGGTCATGAAGCTCCTCGTCGAGGTCAGCATGCGCGGCACGACGGTGCTCGTCGCGACGCACGACCAGGACATGATCCGCGCCGTCGGCCGCCGGTGTCTCACGCTGGACGGGGGGCGGCTCGTCGAGGGGCTCGTGGACGCCGCGCTCCCGCCGCAGGCCGTCCACCGGCGCGACGAGGCGCCTCGGTGAAGGGCGCGACGTCGGTCGCGGCGCTCTGGAGCGAGGCGTTCGAGGGCCTCGTGCGGGCGCGGCGCATGACGTCTCTCTCGATCGCGCTCATCGCGATCTCGATCGGGCTCGTCGGCGCGTTCTTCCTCGTCGCGGAGAACCTGAAGGGGGTCGTCGAGACCGTGCGCGACGAGTCGGCGGTGACCGTGTTCCTGAGGCCCGGGGTCTCCGACGCGGACCGCGCGGACCTCGAGCGCGTCGCGAAGGAGTCGCGCCTCGTCGCCCGCATGAAGCGCGTGACGCCCGACGAGGCCCGGGCGCGCTTCTCGGACTGGTGGCGCTCGCTCGCTCCCGCGGCGCGCAGCCTTCCGACGAACCCGTTCCCGGAGTCCCTCGAGCTCGACCTCGACCCGTCGGCCATCTCGTCTCAGGCCGTGCCCGGTTTCCTGAAGAACCTCGCCGCGCACCGCGCCGTCGAGGAGGTCCAGTTCGACGTCGAGTGGATCCGCCGGCTGCGCGGTGCGGTGCAGCTCGCGAAGGCGGCCGCGTTCGTCCTCGCGGCGCTCCTGACGCTCGGCGCCGCGTTCACGATCGCGAACGTCGTGCGCCTCACGATCCTCCTCCACCGCGACGAGATCGAGATTCTGCGCCTCGTCGGCGCGCCGGAGCTCCTGATCCGCGGGCCGTTCGTCCTCGGCGGGCTCGTCCAGGGCCTGCTCGGGGCGGTGCTCGCCGTCGCGGGGCTCTGGCTCGTCTACCGCGGCGTCATCGCGTGGGTCGCGGCGACGAAGAACGCGTTCCTGAGCGTCTTCGCGGTGCGCTTCCTCCCGGGCCAGACCTCGCTGCTCCTCCTCCTCTTCGGCCTCACCGCGGGCGTTGTCGGCGGCCTCCTCGCCGTGCGGCGGAAGAACCTGGCTGGGTAGCAGCGGGCGCAGGCGCGAAGCGCCGAGCGGAAGGTCCGGAAACCCGCCAGACGGGTTTCCGGGAACTACAGGTTCGCGAGCAGCGACTCCGGCTCCTCGGGCGGCTCGGGGTCCGGCGTCCTCTCGCCGAGGAGCGCGGCCCACGGCGCGTAGCGCTCGAAGCGTTCCGTGACGACCTTGATCGTCGCCGTGAGCGGGACGGCGAGGATCGCGCCCGGGATCCCCCAGAGGATGCCCCAGAACAGGAACGCGAAGAGGACCGCGAGCGGATGGAGGCGCACGCGACTCCCGACGATGAACGGCGTCAGGACGTTCCCCTCGAGGAACTGGACGACCGCGTAGAAGACGAGGACCTTCACGGGGAGCGCCGCGTCGCTCGAGGCGAGGATCGCGATCAGGAACGCGGGCGTCGTCGACATGATGACGCCGACGTACGGGATGAGGACGCAGACGCCCGCGAGAGGACCGAGCAGGTAACCGTAGGGGACGCGCAGGACGAGAAGGCCCGCCGTCGTGACGCACGCCGTGATGAGGACGACGAAGAGCTCGCCGAGCACGTACCCCGACAGGACGCGCGCGACGCCTTCCGCGAAGTCCTGGGCCGCGCGCCCGCCCTTGAGCCGGAGGATCTTCGCGACGGCGCCCCCGTACTTCTCGCGGTCCTTGAGCATGAAGAACGAGAGCATCGGGACGGCGGCCGTGTAGAGAAGCAGTGAGAGCACGGTCTTGACCTGGATCGCGACGCGCGAGAGGGAGTCGAAGGCGTCGGCCTCGAGACGGACGGCGCGCACGCTCCGGTCCCCCTCGGGAAGAAGCGAGCGCGTGCGCTCCTCGATCCGCGCGAAGAGCCCCTGCGCCTTCGACGTGAAGGCACGGATCTTCGTCTCGTAGGACGGCAGGTCGCGCGAGAACGCTTCGACCTGGCCGAGCGCGTTCACGACGAAGAAGACGACGAGAGCCGTCAGAAGGAGAATGACGACGAAGACGGCGAGCGTGCGCGGGAAGCGGATCCGCTCGAGGAGGCCGACGAAGGGCTGGAGCGCGAAGGAGAGGAAGAGGCCGAAGAAGAACGTCACGAACAGGACCTTGCCGGCCCACAGCAGGCCGACGACCGCCGCCGTCGCGAGCACGACGAGCGCACGGGACCGGAACACGCCACCGCCGCCCGGGGCGGACCCCGTGGAAAACGTACCGGTCGAAAAAAGGCCGCTCGATCCCGACTCCACGGCGGGTTCAGTGTACCGCCGCCGTGGAAGCCGGAATCAGGCGGGCGTCACGGGAACGTGACGGTGACGACCGCCCGACGGTTGCGCGTCGCGTCGGCGGAGTCCCCGTCGCCCTTGACCTCGGTGGTGATCCGCGAGCCGTCGATCCCGTGCCGCTTCATGAGGTAGTCCTTCGCGGCGTCGGCGCGGGCGCTCGCGAGCGCCACGCGGTCCCCCTTCTCCTTGCCGTCGGTCCAGGCGGAGACGGTGCAGGTCGCGGCGAGGTTGTTCTTCAGGCGCAGGGCGACGCCGTCCAGGATCGCCTTCGCGATGTTCGTGAGCCGGCTCTTACCGCCGTCGAAGAGGATCTCGTCGGTCGTCGAGGTCGCCGGGCGCGCGGCCGGAGCCGTCACGACGGCGGGCTCGGACGGGGCCGGCGCGGGGGCCACGACGGGCGCCGGCTCGGGCGGGGCGGCCGGGACCGGCTCGGTCGCGGGGGGCGGCTCCTCGCGCATCGGCGCGACCCGGGGCTTCGCCTGCTGCGGGGCGGCGGGCGCGTACGCGAACTGGACGAGCCCCCCGATGTTGCCCGGGCTGGAGCCGTACCTGGCCCAGCGGTCGATGTTGATGCGGACGGCGCCGGACGCCGTGAAGTCGCCGAACGCGAAGCGGCCGCCGAGGAGCGCCTCGGAGGTGTCGACGGGCTGCGTGTCGCCGCCGTCGAAGTGGATGCGGTTGATCTCGCCGATCGCCTTGAAGACGTGCGGGACGATCGGGACGGCGACGCCGACCGCGTTCGTCCACTCGTTCGAGAGGTTGTACCCGGTATTCTGGTCGGTGGGCGACTGCGTTCCGCCGCCGAGCTTGCCGGTCAGGAGATAGCGCGACTGGAACGTGACCCAGCCGAACGAGAACGAAGCGCCGAAGTCGTAGTCGGAGCGGGTGGTCCCGAGGGCGTTCACGTCGTTCCGGGACTGCGTCGGGATCGCGATCCCGCCGAAGACGGCGACGCGCACGGGCTCCCGCGGACTCAGGAGGATCTTCGTCCCGATGCGCACCTTGTCCATCTCGGTGTGCGTGAACCCGCCGGCGCGGGTGTGGCCGCCGATCACGCCCTCCCAGGCGTTCGACTCGGCGTGGTACCGGTTCGAGCCGGTGCCGACGACGATCTCCCAGCGGTCCATGAGGCCGTAGCCCACGCTGCCTCCGGTGCGCATGAGGTCGTAGCGCAGCGGGTCGTCCGCGAGCGTGGAGGCGCCCGGCACGGGCGCCGCGACGGGAGTCCACATGCTCCAGGACAGGCCGAACGAAAAGCGGCCGGCCGCGAGCATGTCCGCGTTCGTGATCTCGAAGAGGCCCGTCTCGCCCGAGAGGGTCGGGGCGACCTGCGCCCGCGCCGGGAGGGAGAGCACGAAACACGCGGCCGCGGCGAGGGACAGTCGGGTCCGCATCCGTCTCATCGAACTTCTCCTTTGCCGCCTGCGGCGGGCGTCGGCGCCCGGGTTGGCGGGGAACTGCCTCGAACCGATGCCCAGAAGACGGGAAATTGCCGATCGATTCTAACCCGTCCCGGTTCGGGAGAGCAAACGAGGGGAATGACTTACGGTCAGAGCAGAGGATTCATCTTCTCCCGGAAGCCCCGGGCGGCCGCCGGACCGCGCAACGCGGCGATCGCCTCCTCGAGCGTCCGGATGAGATCCCGCACGACGTCGAGGCCTCGGCCGCGGTCCAGTTCGGCGAGAGCCGCGCGGTACGGACGCTCGATCGAGGGGTCCCCGGCGGCCACCGCCGCGCCCTCGGCCTCCTGCTTGACCTTCGTGCAGAGAATCTGGAGGCTGCGCTTCTCGTCCCCCTTCGACAGGGCCTGGAACGCGCCGCTGTGCGACGAGACGTTCGGGATGCTCTGGCCGGTGCCGGGGGGGACGGCGAGCGGCGAGGCGGCGGGAACGCTCGGGCGGACGGGGACGGAGGGGGCGGGCGCCCGGCCCTTGACCATCTCGACCAGCTCGGCCGTCACGAGGCCGTAGAGCGTCTTGGCGACGTCGAAGGACGAGGTCTTGAGGCTCCGGGCGATGTCCTCGATCGAGCGCTGGCCGTCGGTCTTCGTGACGACCTTCCACTCGAGCGGCGTCAGCGTGACGGGTCCCGTCAAGCCGTCGCGGGACACGAGCAGGGGGACGGAGTCCGTCGCGGGGATCTTGCGCGACAGGATCTTCCACTCGTCACTGCGTCGCGCGGCCTCGAGAAGGAGGTTCGTGTTCGAGCGCGTGATGGAGTGCGCGTCGCTCTCGACGCCCGGAGAGAACTGGAAGGTCCCCTGGTTCCAGAGGGCGAGCGCGTAGATCGCGTCGTCCCCTTCGATCTCTCCGACCTTCGCGTGCGTGATCTGGCCGTTCTGGAGGTAGACGTATCCCTTCTCGGACGCACGCGTCAGCGAGAACATGCCCGTCTTGCCCGAAACCGCGACCAGCTGGACGATGTCGGCGAGGGGCAGCTCGTTCAGTGAACCTTGAAACGACATCAGATGCCGCCGGGACGATAGCAGCCGGGGGCCGTCGCGCTCAACACGCGCTCAGCCCGCGGGCCGGCGCACGACGATTCGCGCGGCCACCGTGAGCGCCTCGGGGGCGCGCGTGGCGCCGCGCCGGGCGACGACGAAGCCGTGCGCGAGGGCCGCGGCCGCCGCGTCGGCGGCGTCCAGTGCGAGGCGCTTGCCGAGGAGAGCCGTCACCATGCGCCGCACCTGCTCCTTCTCGGCGGCGCCGGAGCCGGCGACGGCGCGCTTGATCTCGGCCGGTGTGATCTCGGCGGCGGCGAGCCCGGCTTCGACGAGCGCGAGGAGAAGGACGCCGCGCGCTTCCCCGAGGGCGATGAGGCTCTGTGCGTTGACGCCCGCGAAGACGCGCTCCACGACGGCGGCCTGCGGGGCCTCGCGCGCCACGATCTCGCCCATCGCGCGGTGCAGGTATGCGAGGCGCTCGGCGAAGGTGAGCGACGCGGGGGGCCGGAGCACGCCGGCCGCGGCGAGGCGCGGCGCCGCGGCGAAGTCCACGACGGCCCACCCGGCCGCGCGGCTCCCCGGGTCGACGCCGAGTATCTTCACGCTTCCTGGAGATATTTCTCGTCGATGTCGCCGTTCGACCAGACTTTCTGCACGTCCTCGTTGTCCTCGACCATCTCGAGGAGCTTGAGGAGCGCGGGGCCCTTGTCGGCCACGTCGATGGTGCTCTGGGGGACCATCTGGACCTCGGCGGCGTGCACGGGGATGTTCTTCGCCTCGATCGCGCTCTTCACGGCCTCGAACGACGCCGGGTCCGTGAGGATCTCGAAGAGCTCCGTATCCTCGGTCTTGAGGTCCTCGGCGCCGGACTCGAGCGCGAGCTCCATGAGGACGTCTTCCTTGGTGGCGCTCTTCTCGACGGCGATGACGCCCTTCTTCGTGAACTGGAACGCCACGGCTCCGGCCACCGCCATGTTGCCGCCGTACTTCGCGAGGAGGTGGCGGATCTCCGAGGCCGTCCGGTTCTTGTTGTCCGTCATGACCTCGATCAGGAGCGCGGCGCCGCCTGGGCCGTAGCCCTCATACGTGATCTCCTCGTACGTGACGCCTTCGAGTTCGCCCGTGCCACGCTTGATCGCCCGGTCGATGTTGTCCGACGGCATCGACGCCTTCTTCGCGGCGAGGACCGCCGATCGCAGGCGGGGATTGGACTCGACGAGACCGCCTCCGACCCGGGCGGACATCGTGATTTCCTTGATCAGCTTCGTGAAGAGGTTCCCGCGCTTGGCGTCGGCGGCGCCCTTCTTGTGCTTGATCGTGCTCCACTTGCTGTGTCCGGACATGGCCTCACCTCTGGCGTGATGGAACCCGCGGCGCACGCAAAGCCACGGCGGGACGGGCTCTTCGGGGCCGCAAAGTCTAGCAGGGATGCGCCTCGAGGTCGCCGGAGCCTCCGGCCCCCGACGCGACCAGCCGCACGCGGAGCCGGCGGCCGGGAAGCGCGTCGGCGGGGGGAGGCGCAGGCCGACGTCGAGGTAGTGGTCCGTGAGCCCGCGCCCGCCCGCGAGCGTCACGAGGTCGGCGACCGTCCCTGCGGCGCGAGCGGCGAACGCGCGCGCCTTCGCGTCGCCGAGGCGCCGGAGCACCCGCGTCCTCTCCGTGACGGCGCCCGCCGGCACGGGCGAGACGCGCTGCCACGCCGCGGCGTCCGTCCCGGCGCGCGGAGAGAACGGAAAGACGTGGAGGGACGCGAACGGCAGCTCCTCGACGAGCCGCAGGGTCTCCTCGAACTCGGCGTCGGTCTCGCCCGGGAATCCGGCAATGAGGTCCGTCGCGAGGTGAAGGCGCGGGTTCGCGGCCGCCGCCGCGAACGCGAGCGCGCGGTAACGCGACGGGACGATCCCGCGGCGCATTCGCTTCAGGACCGCCTGCGAGCCCGACTGGAGCGGCAGGTGGAGGTGCGGGACGACGACGCGGGAGGCCGCGACCCGGACGGCGAGCTCCTCTCCCGCCTCCATCGGCTCGAGAGAAGAGAGCCGTACCCGGCATTGCGGGGCATCCCGCTCGAGGTCGTCGAGGAGATCGAGCAGGCCGCCGCCCTCGCCGCCGTCGAACGCCGCGAGGTGGATTCCCGTGAGGACGACCTCGGGAACGCCGCTCGCGCCGAGCCGGCGCACGGCGTCCGCGACGTCTCCGCGCGGGGCGCTGCGCTCGCCGCCCCTGAGCGAAGGGACGATGCAGAACGCGCACCGTCTCCGGCAGCCGTCCTGGATCTTCAGGAACGCCCGGGTCCTCCCGGCGTCGAGGAGGGCGGAGGCGGCCCGGCCGCGCGCGGGCATCGCGAAGAGCGCGGCCGCCCGGGTCCCGTCGGCGCGCGCGACCTTGCCCGTCAGGAGACCCGCGTCGCGGGCGTCGAGAAGCGCGGCAAGATCGCCGCGCGCGGCGAGCGGCACGACGAGATCCACCTCGTCGAGGGCGGCGAGCGCGTCCGCGGCTCCCTCGGCGAGGCAGCCCGACACGACGAGCGTCGCCTCCGGACTCTCGCGCCGGAGCCGGCGGAGGGCGCGTCTCCCGTCGCGCAGCGCCCGCTCCGTGACGGCGCAGCCGTGGACGAGGACGACGTCGGCTTCCGCGGCCGTGGCCGCGCGCGTGAACGGCGCGGACGTCGCCACCGCGTCGACGCGGCTCACCTTGCACCCGAGAGTCTCGGTGAAGAACCGCCGCGCGCGGGGATTCGTTGACACGCCCGGCATGCGGGCGATAATAGATTTTTCGAATAATGAAATTCCTCCTGATCGAGTACGAGCCTCGCTACCTCGACCGGATCCGCGGCTTTCTCCTGACCCAGCCCGACGTCGAGCTCGTGGCGGCGCGCGACGGCGAGGAGGGGCTCGAGGCATACCGCCGCGCGCGCCCGGATCTCGTGCTCGTGTCGTCCGTGCTTCCGAAGATGCGGACGCCGGACGTCATCAAGGGGATGCAGGCGCTTGGGCCGACCCCGCCGATCCTCCTCATGATGTCGGGCTACAAGGGGCGCAACAAGCGCTCGGACGCGCAGCGAGTCGGCGCGACGAGCATTCTCGAGAAGCCCTTCACGGAGGAGGTCTTCCAGGCCGAGGTCGCGATGGCGCTCGGCCTGCGCCCCGTCCTCGAGACAGGCCCCGTCCCGGGCCCGCCGAGCAACCCGGGCGGGCCGCTCCTCTCGGCGGACGATATCTTCTCGGACGTTCTGACCGGTCTCGGAGAGGGCGGTTCGAACGACGCAATGCCGTCGCCGGTCGTCACGACTCCCTCGGCCCCCCGCAGCTCATCCGCGACGCATCCTGCGTTCGTCGCGCCCCTGGTGCCGCCCGCCCGGCCGGCGCCGGACCCGAGCATGCAGAAGCGCCTCGAGCAGACCCTCTCGGGCCTCATGCCGACCCCGCGAAAGCCCGCGCCGCCTCCGTTCCCGGCCGCGAACGAGCCGCTCCGGCCGGCGTCCGGCGAGCGGCCGTCGCGCGTGAACGTCGAGCAGGCGCTCGGCGCGCTCGCGCACCCGGCCGCCGCGCCCGCCCGCTCTCCGAGCGCCGAGACTTCCGCGAAGGCGTCCGTCGAAAAGCTCCTGCAGGACACGCTCTCGGGCCTGATCCCCGTCGCGAAGCCGCGGCCGAAGGAGACCTCGAGGGAGGTCTCCGGCGAGACGCTCCGGCTGAAGACGCCCGTCTCGGAGCCGCCGGCGCCCACGCCCCGCCCCGCGTCCTCGCCGGCGCTCGCACCCGCCGCGCTGGCGCCGCCGCGGCCCGTGGCCGCGCCGCCGCCAGCCGCAACGGGGCGCGCGTCGGCGCCGCGCGTCTCGCCGACACCCGGCCAGTTCGGCCGCTACCAGCTCCTCGAGAAGATCGGCTCGGGCGGCATGGCGGAGGTCTTCAAAGCCCGGATGCGCGGCGAGGAGGGCTTCGAGAAGATCGTCGCGATCAAGCGGATCGTCCCGCACATGGCCGCGAACGAGGCCTTCATCACGATGTTCGTGGACGAGGCGAAGCTGGCGGCGCAGCTCAACCACAACAACATCACGCACATCTACGACCTCGGCAAGGTCGAGGCGTGGCACTACATCGCGATGGAGTTCGTGGAGGGCAAGGACCTCCGCACGCTCCTGAAGCTCGGCAAGGAGAGGTCGTACCCGCTGCCCGCGGAGCTCGCGCTCTTCATCGCGGCCAAGATCGCGAACGCGCTCGACTACGCGCATCGGCGGCCGGCCGCCGACGGAACGGAGCTGAATCTCGTCCACCGCGACGTCTCGCCGCAGAACATCCTGATCAGCTACGAAGGGGACATCAAGCTCTGCGACTTCGGGATCGCGAAGGCCGCGAGCAAGGTTTCGACGACGATCTCGGGCGCGCTCAAGGGCAAGCTCCAGTACATGTCCCCCGAACAGGCCTGGGGCAAGCGCGTGGACCGGCGGAGCGACATCTTCTCCCTCGGCGCCGTCCTCCACGAGATGCTCACGGGCGCGCCGCTCTTCGAGGGCGACACGGACATGTCGATCCTCGAGCGCGTCCGCGAAGGCGAGGTCGAGCCCCCGTCCCGGCGCGGCGTCGAAGTCTCCAAGCGCGTCGACCAGATCGTTCTGAAGGCTCTCGCGAAGAACCCGCAGGAGCGTTACCAGAACGCGTCCGAGATGGAGAAGGACCTCCATGCGGTCCTCTACGCGTTCCAGCCGTCCCCGGGTCCCGCGGACGTCGCGATCTACGTGCACCGCCTCCTCGAGGCGCCCGAGTCGTCTCCGACCGGGGACGAGATCGACGCCGCGTTCGACGCGGCGCGCGACCTGGTGCCCGCGCCCGCCGCGCCGCCCGCGCTTCCGAGGAAAGGCAAGGGCCTCCTGATCCAGCAGACGGGCGAGCTGAAGGCCCCGCCGTCGGCGCCGTCCCCGCCCCCGCGCGAAGCCGCGCCGATTTCGCGCCGCGAGACGCCGCGCGCAGCCGCCGAGGCCGCCGCGTCGATCCCCGCGGTGGGCGAGTCGAAGCGAAGCCGGACGGGCCTCTACGCCGGAATCGGCCTCGCGGCGGCGGCGCTCGTCGCCGCCGCCCTCTTCGTCACGAAGGACCGGTGGTCGGCGCCGAAGGCCGCCCCCACCGCGCCCACCCCGCAGACGGGCAGCGCTGCGCCGGCCCCGACGGCGGCGGCCGCGCCCGTGCCCACGGCGGAGCCCCCGAAGGTCGTGGATCCAAAGGCCGTCGAGGCGGAGGCCCGCCGACTCACCGCCGAACGGGAGAAAGCCGCGCGGGAAGCCGCGGGCAAACAGGCGGCCGCGGGCAAGACCGGCGCGGCGCCCGGGCCTGTGGTCCTGACGCTGCAGCCCGCGAAGACGGCCGGCGAGGCTCCGAAGGAGATCGCCGCGAAGCCTCCCGAACCCCTGCCCGTCGCGGCGCCGCCCGTCGTTGCGACCGCCGTTCCAAAGCCCACGCCCGTCGCCGCCGCGCCGGCGCCGACGGAGGTCTCGGTCGCCGAGAGCGCGCCGCCGGTGCCGCCGTCCTCGGCGGCGCCCGTGAAGGAGGGCGATCTCGTCGGCCCCGGAGAGGGAGTCGTCGAGCCGCAGCTCGTGCGCCTCGGGGCGACGCACGGCATGCCGCCGCAAGCGCGACAGGTCTCGCGCGCGCCGGACGGGTCGATCGGAACGCCGATCCTCATGGCGCTCGTCGACGAGAAGGGCGCCGTAGTCTCGACGCGCATCATCCGGCCCTCGTCGTACAAGTTCGTGGACGAGGCGGCCATCCGCGCCCTGAAGGGTGCGACAATCCGGCCGGCGACCAAGGACGGCGTGAAGGTCAAGATGTGGAAGACCTTCCCGATCGAGGTCCGGCCCTGAAAATCGTCCGTTGCAGGAGTTGCGCATGAGCCTTTCCGAGGAGCAGAAGAAGTTCTACGAGCACACGCGTGCGGTCACGAAGGCCGAGATCGACCAGCTCGAGGGCGACATCCAGGCCGAGCTCGCGAAGGTCAAGGAACGGCTCGCAGACCTTCAGAATTCGCAGAAGGCGGCGCGGCAGATGTACGCGGCGGCGTGCCTGAGGCTGGGCGTGCCGAACGATCTCGAGGAAGCCGAAGAATCCTGATCCCCCGGTCCTTCCTCGCGCTCGCCCTCCTCGCCACACCGGTTCCGACTCCTTCTCCGCCCCGGCGCATCGTCGCGCTCGCACCCTCATCGGCTGAGATCCTGTTCGCGCTCGGCGCCGCGCCGCGCGTCGTCGGAGTGAGCGACTTCGCCCGCGACCTGCCCGGCGCCGCCGGCAAGACGCGCCTCGGGGGGTTTGCGCCGGACCTCGAGCGCGTCGTCGCGCTCGCCCCGGACCTCGTCGTCGTCTCGCGCGACGGCACCGACCGGGCCGCCTGGGAGAAACTCACGTCGATGGGGCTGAACGTGCTCGTGACCGGCGGGACGACTCTCGACGGCGTCCTCGAGGACGTCGCGCGCGTCGGCGCGGCGATCGGCGAGACGGCGAAGGCCGCCTCTCTCGTCGCGTCGCTGAAGAGGCGCATCGCGGCGGCCGAGGCGCGCGGGCGCGTGCACCGGGGCCGGACGGCCGTCGTCCTCGAGTGGCCCGACCCGCCCGTCGTCGCGGGGCGGGGCACGTTCGTGGGGGACGTGCTCGCGCGCGCCGGCTTCACGAATGCGGTCCCCGCCTCCGCCGGCGACTGGCCGCGTGTTTCTCTCGAGACTCTCGCCGCGTGGAACCCCGACCTCGTCGTGCGTCCCGCGACCGTGGAGAACGACGTCGCGTTCCGCGCCGCGCTCGGGGGCGGCGCGTTCCGGGTCGTGCCCGCCGTCCGCGAGGGGCGCGTCGCGACGCTGCCGGGCGACCTTCTCGAGCGGCCGGGCCCGCGTCTCGTGGACGCCCTCGAGAGGCTCGCGGCGCTCGGAAGCCCGCCGTGACGCCCGGCTCCGCCTCCACGCGGAGCGCGTGGGCGCCGGCCGCCGTCCTCGCCGCGGCGCTGCTCCTCGTCCTCGGCGGCTCCCTCGCCTTCGGGAGCGTCCACCTCTCTCCCGCGCAGGTCCTCGACGCGCTCTTCGGCTCCGGGGACGCGCGCGCCGTCACGATCGTGCGCGAGCTGCGGCTCCCCCGCGCGCTCCTCGGAGCGCTCGTGGGAGGCGCGCTGGCGGTCTCCGGCGCCGCGCTGCAGGCGCTTCTCGGCAACCCCCTGGCGGACCCGTACCTTCTCGGCGTTTCCGGGGGCGCCGCGTGCGGGACGCTCCTCGGCGCGCTCCTCGGCCTCGGGGTGCGGGGGGCGTGGGGAAGCTCCTTCGCGCTCCCGCTCGCGGGCTTTCTCGGGGCGCTCGTCGCGGTGGTCGTCGTCGGTGCCGGGGCCTCGGTCGGCGGGCGCCTCGACCGCGGGAGGCTCCTGCTGTCCGGAGTCGTCGTGAACGCGCTCGCCTCGGCGGTCCTCCTTTTCCTCCTCTCGTTCGGCGACGCGGCCCGCACGCAGTCCTTCGTTTTCTGGATGCTCGGCTCGCTCGCGGGCGCGACACCGGGCGCGGTGAAGGCCCTCGCCGTCTACGCGGCCGTCGGGCTCGCGCTCCTCCTCCCGCTCGCCCGCGCCTTCGACGCGCTCGCGCTCGGAGAGGAGACCGCGGCGACGCTCGGGATCCCCGTCGAGAACGTCAAGCGGGTCGCGTATCTCGCCGCCTCGCTCCTCGCGGCGGCGGCCGTCGCGACGACGGGGATCATCGGCTTCGTCGGCCTGCTCGTCCCGCACGCCGTGAGGCGCCTCGCGCGCGGGCACGTCGCGCTCCTCTCCCTTTCGTTCCTCGGGGGCGCCGTCCTTCTCGTCTCCGCCGACGCGCTCGCGCGGTCCCTGTTCGCGCCGGCCGAGATTTCGGTCGGGGCGGTCACGGCGCTCCTCGGGGCGCCCGCGTTCCTGATCCTCCTGAGGGCGCGACCGTGACGGCGAACGACGCGCGTCTCGAGGCCCGCGCCCTCGCGGCCGGCTATGGCGCGCGGACCGTCCTCTCGGACGTCTCGCTCGCTCTCACGCGCGGGCGCGTCGCCGTTCTGCTCGGGGAAAACGGATCCGGCAAGTCGACGCTCCTCCGGGTCCTCGCGGGCGTCCTCGCGCCGCAGGCCGGTGCGGTCCTGCTCGACGGACGCAACCTCGCTTCGGTGCCGCGGCGCGAAGCGGCGCGCGCGATCGGCTACCTTCCCCAGGGGTTCGAGCCGCTTTTCCCGATTCGGGCGCGCGATCTCGTTCTTCTCGGCCGCACGCCGCACCTCGGAACGTTCGGCGCGCCGGGCGCCACGGACCGCGCCGCGGCCCAGAGCGCGCTCGCCGAGATGGACGGGGCGGCGCTCGCCCCCGAGGACCTTCGCGCGATGTCGGGGGGCGAGCGGCAGCGCGTGCTCCTCGCGCGCGTCCTCGCGGGGGAGCCGTCGGTTCTCCTCCTCGACGAGCCGACGGCCAATCTGGATCCGCGCCACCGGTTTCTCGTCCTCGACGCGATGCGCCGGCGCGCCGCCGCGGGCGGGGCGGTCCTCTTCTCGACGCACGAGCTCGACGTCGCCTCGCAGGGCGCGGACGATGCGGTGCTCCTCGCGGGCGGGCGCATCCTCGCTGCGGGCCCCGTCGCCACGACGCTCACGGACCGTCTCCTTTCCGAGCTCTTCGCCGTCGCGGCGCGCGTGAGCGCCGGTCCGGAAGGCAGGCCCCTCGTGTCGTTCGGTCCTCCTCCGGCGCGGTAACATCCCTCCTTCACCCATGTGGTTCCGCAAGGACAAGGGCCCGCGTGCCCCGCGCGACCCAAAGACCTCGGCCTCGCTCGGCGAGGGGCTGTTCCTCAAGTGCGAGGGCTGCCGCGAGACGCTCTACCTCAAGGAGCTCGAGCGGAACGTGCGGGTCTGCCCGAAGTGCGGCTTCCATTTCCGGATGCCGGCCGCGGAACGGATCAGGCTTCTTCTCGGCGAAGAGGCGTTGCCGCTCTTCGAAGGCGTGCGCCCCGGCGATCCGCTGAAGTTCAAGGACTCGAAGCGATACCGCGACCGACTCCGGGACTCCGAGGCAAGGACGGGGCGGCCGGACGCGATCCGGGCGGCGCGGGGCGACATCGACGGCGTCCCGGCGGTCGTCGCGGTGCTCGACTACGCGTTCATGGGCGGCTCGATGGGCTCGGTCGTCGGCGAGGTCCTCACGCGCTGCGCGGAGCTCGCGCTCGCGGATCGCAAGCCGCTCGTGATCGTGAGTGCCTCGGGCGGCGCGCGGATGCAGGAAGGCATCCTCTCTCTCATGCAGATGGGAAAGGTGTCCGCCGCTCTCGCGCGACTCGGGGCCGCGCGGATCCCGTACGTCTCCGTCCTCACGGATCCGACGACGGGCGGCGTCACGGCCTCGTTCGCGATGCTCGGCGACGTGAACGTGGCCGAGCCGAAGGCGCTCATCGGCTTCGCGGGCCCGCGCGTCATCGAGCAGACGATCCGCCAGACGCTGCCGGACGGCTTCCAGCGGAGCGAGTTCCTCCAGGACCACGGCTTCGTCGACCTCGTCGTCCCGCGGCCCGAGCTGCGCGCGACGCTCGCCAAAGTGCTGCGGCTGCTCCAGACGACGTGATGGCCGAGTCCAGGGGACGAAGATTCGGATTCGGATTTTCTTAGAAGGTTGATGGGGCTCGGGACGTGAGCGTCGTCGTCGCTGCTCCCGGGCTGGCGTGGCTGGACGCCCTCGGTCCGCAGAAGATCCGCCCGGGCCTCTGGCGCACCCGCGCCCTTCTTTCCTTTCTCGGAAATCCCGAATTCTCTTTCTCTTCCATCCTCATCGGCGGGACGAACGGGAAGGGGTCGACGGCCGCGTCCGTCTCCGCGATCCTCACGGCCGCCGGCGTGCCGTGCGGCCTCTACACGTCGCCGCACCTCGTCTCGGTCGCCGAGCGCGTGCGCCTTCACGATCGCGACGTTTCTCCCGCCGCGCTGGACGCCGTGCTCGCGCTCGTCGCCTCCGTTTCGGCTCCCGGCGACCGCTCGCCGACGTACTTCGAGGCGATGACGGTCGCGGCGTTTGAGCTCTTCCGGCGCGCGCGCGTCCGCGTCGCCGTCGTGGAGGTCGGGATCGGCGGGCGCCTCGACGCGACGAACGTCCTCGAGCCGGAGGTCTCGGTCGTGACGAACGTCGCGGCAGACCACCTCGACGTCCTTGGCCCCACGCTCGAGGACGTCGCGCACGAAAAGGCCGGCATCTTCCGAACGGGCCAGCCGGCTCTCGTCGGCGCGGAGGGGACGGAGGACGGCGCACGAGCCGTCCTCCACGCCGAGGCGCGTCGCGTCGGCGCCCGTCTCGTCGAGATTCCGCCGGCGCCGCACTGGGCGGGGCTCTCCCCGCTCGCCGGCGCCCACCAGCTCGGAAACGTGGCGCTCGCGGTCGCGGCCGCACGCGCGGTGGCGCCCCTGGACGACGCGACGATCGCGCGCGGTCTCGGGGCGACGCGCTGGCGCGGGCGGCTCGAACGCCTCGAGACGCCGGGGCGCCGGCCGCTCCTCGTCGACGGCGCGCACAATCCGCCCGGCGCGCGTGCCCTCGCGGCGCACCTCGACGCGGCCGGACTCTCGGGCACGGTCGACCTTCTCTTCGGCGGGATGGCCGACAAGGATCTCGCGGCGGTCTTCGCGCCGCTCGCGGCGCGCGCGCGCCGCGTCGTCCTCGTCGCGCCGGACGTGCCGCGCGCCGAGTACCCCGAGCGCCTGCGGGTGAGGCTCGGCCGTCCTGACCTCGAGACGGCTCCGGACGTGGCCTCGGGCCTCGCCGTTCTCGAGGAGGCGGGTGGCGAGGCGCCCATTCTCGTCGCGGGCTCGCTCTACCTCGCCGGCGCGGTGCTCGCGCTCCGGGGCTGACGGCGTCCGAAATCGGAAGGCTAAGATCCCGGCGTGAGCGAACCCGCCGGCAGAAGCCTCGTCCCCGCGTACGACAAGAAGGCGCTGGAGGCGCAGGAGGACGCGCGCCTCGCCGTCTTCGCCTCGCGCGCCTCGCGGGCCGTGCGCCGCTACCCGATCGCCGGGGAAGGCCGGACCTACGACTACCGGACGGAGTACCAGCGGGACCGCGACCGCATCGTCCACTCGCGAGCGTTCCGCCGTCTGAAGCACAAGACGCAGGTCTTCATCCCGTTCGAGGGCGACCACTACCGGACCCGTCTCACGCACACGCTCGAGGTCACGCAGATCGCGCGAACGGTCGCGCGCGCGCTCGGCCTGAACGAGGACCTCGCGGAGGCGTGCGCGCTCGGGCACGACCTCGGCCACACGCCGTTCGGCCACTCCGGCGAGAAGGTCCTGAACCGCATCCTGTCGGGCGCCGACGCGTCGTTCCCCCTGGACGCGAAGCTCGCGGCGCAGGTCGGCGCCTTCAAGCACAACTACCAGGCCGTTCGCGTCGTGGACGTCCTCGAGAAGCGCTACGAGCACCCGGGCCTGAACCTCACGAACGACACGCGCGAGGGGATCCTCAAGCACACGACGTGGCGGCGCGACTTCCCGTTCCCGGACGTGGACGGCGAGGGGCTGAACCTCGCCTCCGGCGGCCACCTCGAGGGACAGGCTGTCGCGTGGGCGGACGAGTACGCCCAGCAGGCGCACGACCTCGAGGACGGTCTCAAGCTCGTCGACTTCGAGAAGGTCCTCGCGCTCCCGGTCTCCAGGGCCGTCGTCGAGGCTCTCGGCGCCGCCTTCTCGGGCGCGAAGGACCGCACGGTACGCGAGGGGATGCTGATCCGCGGGATGATCCATCTCCTCGTCACGGACCTCATCACGTCCTCGCGCGCGTCGATCGGCGCATGGCTCGAGGCGAAGGCCGTGAAGACGCCGGCCGACTTCTACGCGCAGAGGCGAAAGCTCCCGGGCTCCCTCGTCGCACCGTCGAAGACCGGGCAGCGCCTCTACGACGAGCTCAAGGAGTTCATCTATCAGCACATCATCCACAGCCACCGCGTCGCCCAGCACGACGGGCGCGCCCAGCTCGTCGTCACGACGCTGTTTTCCGCCTGGTACCGCAACCCGCGGCTCCTGCCGGACTACGTCCTCCTGCGCTACCGCGACCTCGCGGGCGTCGCGTACCTGAGGGACGTGCCGCTCAAGAGGCTGGACGCCGAGATCGCGGCGAACTACACGAAGAAGCCGCTCTTCCTGCGCTCGATCGCGGACCACCTCGCGGGCATGACGGACAGCTACGCGCTGTCGGAATACGACGCGATGGTCTCGGCGTACCCGCGCCGGAACCCGGGCGCGCCGTAGCGGCCCGGCGGAGTCGGGGAGGCGACATGCGGACGGGACGGCTGGAGGCGTTCAGCGACGGCGTGATCGCGATCATCATCACGATCATGGTCCTCGAGATCAAGGTGCCCCACGGCGACACCGTGCACGAGCTCGTGCCGCTGCTGCCCGTGTTCCTCAGCTACGTGCTGAGCTTCGTGTACGTCGGCATCTACTGGAACAACCACCACCACATGCTCCAGACCTGCACGAGCGTGACGGGCGCGATCCTGTGGGCGAACCTGCACCTGCTGTTCTGGCTGTCCCTGTTCCCGTTCGCGACGGGGTGGATGGGAGAGAACCACTTCACCCCTCTGCCGACGGCGCTCTACGGCTTCGTCCTGCTCATGGCCGCGATCGCGTACTACGTGCTCCAGCAGGCGATCATCCGCGCGCAGGGGCCGGCGTCGCTCCTGAAGAAGGCGGTCGGGCGCGACTGGAAGGGGAGGCTGTCGCCGGTCCTCTACGTCCTCGCGATCGTGTCGACCGTGTGGGAGCCGCGCATCGCCGAGGCCATCCTCGTGGCCGTGGCTCTGATCTGGCTGATTCCGGACCGTCGCATCGAGAGCGTCCTGCCGCGCGCGGGGGCCTGACGCGCCGGCCCCGCCGCGAGGGTGTGAGGCGGCCCGACGGGCCTACACTGCCATGCGATGGATTTAATCAAGCGGATCGCCATTGGGCTCCTGTTGTCTTGTATTGCAACCGTGTCTCAGCTCGCCGAGGGCGCGGTGTTCTGGAGGTCAGCGACCGACGCGCCGCTCACGCCGAACGTCGGCCTGATCCTCGGAGACGAGAGCCGCACTCTCGCTTTCGATGCGTCCCACGCATACGAATTTGACGGCTTTGGCTGGCGTGCCGTTCGGCTCTTCGACGAGACGGGAGCCGAGTTGCCGACTCCTCAGGGAAGATACTTTTTTCGCGCGTCCCGGTTCTTTGTTCTCGTCCGCGATGCGGCTGGAACCCGCCTGCTGAGGCTCGAGGGCGACACGTGGAGGACGATCTTCGCGACGGGACCGGTGGACGTTGCCGTGATCGGGTCGACAAGAATGTTCTTCGCAACCGGTGGTTTCAACGACTGCCAGTACGAATCCAAGCCGTGTCCGAGCCCACCGCCGGCGGGTTTGGGCGTGACGTCGGTGTCGTTGCTGGACGGATCGGCACGAGCTGAGGCTCCCGTTCCGGGATGTTCCGGAGATCTTCAGGCGGCCGGCGACGTTCTCTATCTTCGCCAGTTCAGGCCGAGCTGCGCCTATCCGAGCGCACGGTCGACTCTCTCGGCGGTTTCGGCGTGGGGCGGCGACGCATCCGTCCCGATCTATCGCCTCGACGGGAATTCATGGACCCTGCTGCCGCGGCTCGACGTGTCCGGCTACTTCAGCCTTTTCACAACGCAGAGAGAACTCTGGGTGCTCTACCCGGTCTCCTCGTCCGCGGAGCAGATCCGGCGTGTGACGGCCGAGGGGCTCTCGGCACCAATCACGCTCCCGGGGAATTACGGAATTGGCGACTTCGTAGACTGGAACGGAACGCTCCTTTACCTCACCCAGGACCGCGCCGCTCCGCTCTTCCGACTCGTGAACGGCACGTTTAAGCCGTTCACGCCCGCGGTGTCTCCGTCCCTCCCCGACACGCGGATCTACGTCGCCGGGAATCGTCTCTTTCAATGCACGGCGGGATCGGATCCGCAGGTGCTGGGAACGGGGGGCTGGCTTTCGACACCCGGCGCCCTCGGCTCATCCCGTGTCGACCGGTTTCTGCACGGAGACAGCGGCACGTACGCGGTGCGCGGCGCCGAGATCTGGCGGCTGGACGGGAGCGAATGGACCCGGCTCCCGCGTCCCCCGCTCGCGTTCAACGTTCCCACGGGTTTCGTCTTTCAGGGCCGGCCCGTCCTCTTCGACACGTCCCACGTTCTCACGTTCGACGGCTCACGCTGGGTCGTGATCGCCGAGACCGGGCGGGATGTCGCATCGTGGAATTCGGCGCCGGCCTCGCTCGTCCGGCCGGACGAGTTCTGGTTCTCGGCGTCGATCGACCGGCTCTACCGTTATCGTGACGGAACCCTCCAGACCTTCGTGAACGCGGAGCCGCTCGATCCGACCGGACAGTTCACGACGTCGTCCGTACGCGACATTGGGGGAGATGTCGTCGTCTTCGGCGTCGGAGGAGGAGCTTTCCACCTTCAGAACGACTCCGTCGCCGACACCGACTCCCTCGTCCCGGCGTTTCCCGACCTCTCGGGTTTCTTCCTGCGCGATGGCGCGTCGGTGAACGGCCACACGTACCTCCTCGTCCAGGCGAAGCCGGGCAACTCACCCGCCCGCCCCTCCCTGGTCGAGCGCACGGTGGATGGCTTCAGGCCCCTCGTCATGGAGCAGGACTACTCGCAGGGACTGATCCGAAAGCAGGGCGAGGATTTCCTCGCCGTCCAGGGGAACAGCCTTCTCTTCGGCGGTCTCTCGCTGACGGGCGATCGGCTCCGGGCCCAACGGGCGGACCGGGCCGGTTTCACGCTCGATTCCAGCGGTAACTTCGCGACCCACCGGTTCGAGGATTCCTTCGTGGCAGCGGCGGTCCCCGACGGCCTCCTGCTTCCTGTTCTGCGCGTCCGCAAGACGGTTCCCGCTGCGGTCGATGCAACGGGCGTCGGAGGACTGCGGTATCGGACGACGCTCGTGGTCGCGAACCTCTCGGCGTCCACGCCGTGCGTCGCCCGCCTCCTGCCGGGAACGTCAGACACGGCGGCCCTCGAGCTTCCTCTTTCGCCTGGAGAGCAGCGGATCGTCGAGGATCCAGCGCCCGGCTTCGTCGGCCCGCTCGCTGTCGAGTTCGAGGGGCTCGATGAGGATCAGGATGCCTTCGCAGCGGTTCGCGTGTTCAATCCCGCGGGGCAGGGCACTGCGGGCGGCGTCCTCGTCGGGCGAGACGCAGGGAGCGTCGCCGGGCGGAATCTGCTCCTCGCGCCCTCGCCGCGCACAGGCTCTCGCCTCCACATGGCGGCCTCGGCGGCGGTGGACGGCCCAGGCCAGGACCTGACCACCATCGACTACGGCTTCGACCCCGCGGTCTCGGCGCGGGTTCCGGCCGGCGCGTTGTTCCAGACGGACCCGACCCCGAAGAACCTCATGAGAGTTCTCGACCTCGGTGCCTCGTATGCCGCGCCGACCGATGACCTTCTTGCCTACTGCGTCCGCAACGACGCGGGCGCGAACGACGTGACGATCGCGGAGGCGGAGCCAACGGCCGTTCTCTTCGCGCGACTCGAACGATTCCTCCCCGCGGTCGTCTCCGTCGAGTCCTCCTACGCGCGCTACCGGACCGAGATCTCGTTCGGACGGTTCGCGACGGACGTCTACCCGCCGCAGGAGCGGACGTACACCGTCTCGTTCCGACCCTCGGGCTCCGCTTCGCCGCCGTACTCGTTCCCCGTCACCGTGGCAGGAGACGTCCTGCACGTCCCCGACGCGGCCGCGTGGCTCCGGTCGAACGGCGCTCCGGTCGGAGAAGCCGTCGAAGGAACGCTCTCGATCTCGGGAGAGGGGCCGACGGGCGCGTCCGATCTCCTGGTCGGCGCGGTCGTCCTCGCACGGCCGACGAACAGCTCCGCGGAATACGGCACGGCGGTTCCCGCGTTCGCCGAGGGCGCCTGGGCGCACACGCGCGCCGTCGTCCCCGGGCTCCTCGAGTCCCATGCGTTCCGCTCCAACGTCGCCGTTGCGAATCCGGAGCCGGATGGCGGTCCGTCCGTCACGCTCTCGGTGGACCTGCGCGCCGCGGACGGCTCGCGGATCGCGACGCTTCCCTCGGTGACGCTCCGGCCCGGCGAGCGGCGCCAGTTCAACCGGCCGCTCGCGTCGCGAGGGGGCGAGGGTTACGCCGTCATCACGCGCGTCGGCGGCGAGGGACGCTTCGTCGCCTACGGCGTCGTGAACGACAACGCCACGGGGAGCGGATCTCTCTTCGAGATGACGCGCGCCGAGTGACCGCTTGATAGGATCTTCCGTCTCGGAGGCCTCATGTCGACCGTCGTCCGCCCCGCGTCGCTCCTGAACCGAACCCTCGCCGAGGCCGATCCCGAGATCGCGCGCATCGTCGCCGCCGAGACGGCGCGCCAGAACGAGGGGATCGAGCTCATCGCCTCGGAGAACTTCACGTCGCGCGCCGTCATGGAGGCCGTCGGCTCCGTCCTCACGAACAAGTACGCCGAGGGCTATCCGGGAAAGCGCTACTACGGCGGCTGCGTCCAC
Organism: Thermoanaerobaculia bacterium; assembly: GCA_963719225.1. GTDB lineage: Bacteria > Acidobacteriota > Thermoanaerobaculia > UBA5066 > UBA5066 > Fen-183. Next base: position 752,947 of record CAVRAY010000002.1, read on the forward strand.
ATCGACGAGGCCGAGTCCCTCGCGATCGCGCGCGCGAAGGCGCTGTTCTCGCCGTCGAACCCCGACGCGGTCCACGCGAACGTCCAGCCGCACGCGGGCTCGCAGGCGAACACGGCCGTCTACCTCGCGTGCCTCAAGCCGGGCGACACGATGATGGGGATGTCGCTCGCGCACGGCGGACACCTCACGCACGGCCACCCGCTCTCGATCTCCGGCAAGCTCTACCGCGTCGTCTCGTACGGCGTCGCGAAGGACAGCGAAACGATCGACTGGGACGCCCTCGAGGCGACGGCGAAGGCCGAGAAGCCGAAGCTCATCATCGCGGGAGCCTCCGCGTACCCGCGCACGCTCGACTTCCCGCGCTTCCGTGCGATTGCCGACTCCGTCGGCGCGCTCCTCATGGTCGACATGGCGCACATCGCGGGCCTCGTCGCGACGGGGCTGCACCCGACGCCCGTCGGGCACGCGCAGTTCGTGACGACGACGACGCACAAGACGCTCCGCGGACCGCGCGCGGGCCTGATCCTCTGCGTCCCCGAGTGGGCGAAGGAGGTCGACAAGGCCGTCTTCCCGGGAATCCAGGGCGGCCCCCTCGAGCACGTGATCGCGGGCAAGGCCGTCGCGCTCAAGGAGGCCGCGACGCCGGAGTTCGCCGCCTACCAGCGGCAGGTCGTCGCGAACGCGAAGGTCCTCGCCCAGACCGTCGCGTCGTTCGGCTTCCGGCTCGTCTCGGGCGGGACGGACAACCACCTCTTCCTCGTGGACGTCGGGAAGAAGAACCTCACGGGCAAGGTCGCCGAGAAGGCGCTCGATGTCGCCGGGATCACGGTGAACAAGAACGCGATCCCCTTCGACCCGAATCCGCCGATGGTGACGTCGGGCCTGCGCATCGGCACGCCCGCCGTCACGACGCGCGGTATGGGGGAAACCGAGATGCGGACGATCGGCGGGCTCATCGCCGAGGTGCTCGCCGCGCCCGAGGACGAGGGCGTGAAGGCGCGCGTGAAGGCGAAGGTCCGCGAGCTGACGGCGGCGTTCCCGCTCTACTGAGCTGCCCCGGGGGAACCCGAGGCCGGGTTCCCCCGGACCCCCTCCGCGCCTCGGAGCCGGGCCCGCGTCGTGAGGCGGATTCTCAGGACGTCCCAGTAGGCCTGCGCGCCGCCGAAGAGCGTCACGCGGGAGTCGGCCGAGTTGAACCAGAGGACGGGCACTTCGGCGATCGCGAGCCCGAGCTGCCGGGCGAGGAGAAGCGCCTCGACGTCGTACGCGAAGCGGTCCACCTTCGCCCGCGAGAAGATCTCGCGCGCGGCCTCGCGCGTGAAGAGCTTGAAGCCGCACTGCGTGTCGCTGATGCCGGGCACGGCGACGAGACGGACGAGGCGGTTGAAGAGCTTTCCCATCGCCTGGCGAAAGAGGGGCTGCTTTTCCTTGACGAGCGCCTCGTCGAGGGCGCGCGAGCCGATCGCGACGGGCGCGTGCGCGGCCGCGAGCTTCTCCCACTCGTAGACCGGCGTCGAGAAGTCCGCGTCCGACACGAGGACGAGCGCGCCCGCCGCCTCGAGGCATCCGGCGCGCACGGCGGCGCCCTTGCCGCGGTTCGCGGGGAGGCGCAGGACGCGCAGCGCGAGGCCGTGCCGCCGCGCCGCTTCCTCGGCGCGGGCGCCCGTCGCGTCGGCCGAGCCGTCGTCCACGACGAGGACCTCGATCCGCGGCGCGGGGGGGCGCGCGGCGAGGTAGGCCGCGATCGCGCCGAGGGACGCCGGGAGACGCGACTCCTCGTTGTACGCGGGGATGACGATCGTGAGCTCGACCGCGTCGCCGGACCGTCCGGCGGCGGGTTGCGTCAGGGTCTCGAGAGCGCGGTCCGTCACGCGGGAGACGCCTCGAAGACGAACTGGTAGCCGAAGAGCGTCGGCCAGGCCGAGGCGAGGAGGCGCGCGCCGGCCCGGACGGGAACCGCGAACGGCGCGCGGGAAAGAGCGGGCACGGCGAGCTCGACCGGCATCGCCGTGGCCGCCTCGAACCCGATCCGGAACCCCGCGCCGGCGAGGAGCGCGCGCGCCGAGGCGCGCGTATAGAAGCGCAGGTGCGTGCGGTCGAGGATGCCTCGGTCCGCGTACGGGAACCGCCCGGCGACGAGCGCGGCGCGCACGGTGACGTTCGCGACGTTCGGGAGCGAGACGAGGAGCGTCCCGTCGGATTTCAGAAGTGGCTTGAGCGCCGAGAGGAGATCTCCCGGGCGGGGAAGATGCTCGAGGACGTCGCCCGCGACGATGACGTCGAACGGCTCCTTCCAGGGCCCGGAGATTCCTTCGAAGGCGTCGCCCGTCACGGCGTCGTCGAAGAAGCGGGCTCCTTCCGCGGCCGCGCCCGCATCGAGCTCGACGCCTGCGAGGTATCGGCACGCCGGGCGAATGCGCTCCGCGAAGTGGCCTGCCCCGCACCCGAGGTCGAGAACGGCGAGGCCTCGTCCCCGCGCCAGCACCCTTTCGAGGAGGATGACGTGCGACGACCCCGGAATTTCTTTCCACGGGTAATTCGCCGGCGCGGGCGGAGAGGCGTCGCTCAGAGGGGCGACCTCTGCGCGATCGGCACACGGCGGCCCGTTCCGAATGCCTTCGCGGACACCTTGAGACCCGGAGCCGCCTGCCGCCTTTTGTACTCGGAGACGTCCAGCTGGCGCGCGATGCGCTCCACGAGCGCGCGCGGGGCGCCGCTCGCGCGCGCGGCCGCCGCGAGGGACAGGTTGCGTTCGACGAGGCCCTCGAGAATCGCGTCGAGGACGGGATATGGAGGGAGCGAATCCTCGTCCTTCTGCCCCGGCCGGAGCTCGGCGCTCGGCGCCTTCGTGAGTGAGGCCTCCGGAATCACCGAGCGGCCGGCCCGCGCGTTCAGGTGCCGTGCGAGGGCGTAGACGCGCATCTTCGGGAGGTCCGAGATAGGCGCGAGGCCGCCGCACATGTCGCCGTAGAGCGTGCAGTAGCCCACGGCGAGCTCGCTCTTGTTTCCCGTCGTGAGCACGAGCGCGCCGAACGCGTTCGAGAAGCCCATGAGGAGGAGCCCGCGCAGGCGCGACTGCAGGTTCTCCTCGGCGACGCCCTCGGGGCGCGACCCGAAGACGGGCGCGAGGGCGGCCCGCGCGTCTCCGAAGAGCGTCCCGATCGGCAGGATCTCGAAACGGATGCCGAGGTTCGCGGCAAGAGCCCGCGCGTCCTCGACGGACCCCGGGGACGAGTACGGGGACGGCATCAAGAGTCCCGTGACGCTCTCCTTCCCGAGCGCCTCGACCGCGAGCGCGGCGGCGAGCGCCGAGTCGATCCCGCCGGAAAGGCCGAGGACGGCGGTCGAAAACCCGCACTTCTCCGCGTAGTCGCGGATGCCGAGAACGAGAGCGCGGCGCAGGGACTCGAGCGGCTCGCCCTCCGCGGCGTCGCCGCTCTCCACGGGAATGCCGCCCGAAACCGGCGCGACGCGCGCACGGCCGTCCGCGCCGCGCACGACGTCCGCGACGAGCAGGTCCTCGGCGAAGAGAGCCGCGCGCGCCCCGACGCGGCCACGGTCGTCGAGCACCATCGAGCCGCCGTCGAAGACGAGCTCGTCGTTGCCGCCGACGAGGTTCAGGAACGCGACCGGCACGCGTCCGTCGCGAGCGTAGCGCGCGAGCATCCGGCGCCTCAGGTGCGGCTTTCCTTCGGAGAACGGTGAGGCGGAGATCGAAAGGATCATCGTCGCCCCCCGGCGGACCAGGGCCTCGCCCGGGTCGTCGTGATAGAGGCGCCGGGCGCGCCAGAAGTCCTTGTCGTTCCAGAGGTCCTCGCAGACGGGCAGGCCGATGCGCTCGCCGCGAAACGGGACGAGGCCGCAGCTCTCGCCGGGTTCGAACCACCGGCCCTCGTCGAAGACGTCGTACGTCGGGAGCAGCGTCTTCTTCGCGAGGACGCGGACGCGGCGGCGGTGAAGGAACGCCGCGACGTTGTAGAACGGCTTGCCCGTCCGGCGCCGGTTCGGGACGAACGTGCCGACGAGGAGCGCCGTCTCGCCCGTCCGCTTTGTGAGCGCAGCCAGCGCCCGTGCCGCCTCGCGCTGGAACGACGGGCGTTCGAGGAGGTCGCGGGGCGGATAGCCGCAGAGCGCGAGCTCCGGGACGGCCGCGAGGTCGGCGCCCGCCGCCTCGGCGCGGGACAGGACGCCCTCGATCTTCCGGACGTTGCCGGCGAAGTCCCCGATGGTCGTGTCGATCTGGCCGAGCGCGAGCCGCACCCGCCCTCCTACCGCTGTCCGACCGGCTCGGGCGCCTCGACGCCCTCCATCGTCGTGCCCGAAAGGAGATCCGCGAGCGTGCGCCCGTGGCGGTCGAATGCGGCAACGAGGAGGGGGACGCCCGCGAGCGCCCCCGTGAGGACGAAGCCGAGGAAGCGGAGGAACGCCGCCGCGAGAGTGGGGGAGCCTCCGTCCGCCGCCCGGATCCTGAGGTCCGCGAGGGCCATGCCGGGGGTCGTGCCCCACACGAACGGCGCGAGGACGAGCAGGACGAGCGCGGCGAGGAAGAGAAACGCGGCGAGCGGCGCGAACGCGGGCGGCGGGAAGCGCAGGTCGAGGAGGAGGGCGCCGGCCGCGAGCTCGACGGCGCCCACGAGCGCGAGGATGAGGAGGTCCGCGAGTCCGGCGGCGACGCGGCGCGCGAACGCGACGGCCCGCGGGCCCTCGTCGCCGGCGTCGGGCTCGAGCTCGTCCGCGCGCGGCGGGACGAGCAGCTCCTCGGCCGGGCGCACGGACGAGCGCGGGCGCTCGCGGGCCGGCTCCGGGCCGGAGGGGCCGGGCGCGGCCTCGTCCCCGCCCGGGCGAAGCGGGGTCTCGCCGGCGCCGCCGAAGAGGTCCAGCGTCCGGCTGGGCGGGCGCCTCCGCGCGGGCTCCGGCTCGGGAGCGAGGGGATGCTCGGCGAGGGGGTCGCGCGGCGGCTCGGCCATCGGCGGGATCGGGCCTCAGGGCCGGACGGCCAGGTGTTTGATGAAGATCCTCGACAGGAGGTCGGTCGCGCCGCGCGGGTACTTGCGCACGAAGCGCAGGAGGCGCTGGGCCTCCGCGTCGCCCGGCCGAAGTTCGGTCGCCTCCTTGAGCGAGGACTGGGCCTTCGCCATGTTGCCGGCTTGCAGGGCCTGGATCGAGCTGTTCACGTAGGCGTTCGCGAGGTATTCCTCGACGTCCTGGTTCTTCGCGTCCACCTTGCGCGCCTCCCAGAGGAGCTTGATCGCGCTCTCGTAGTCGCCCTCGTTGTAAGACTTGACGGCGCTCGAGAGGGCGGCGACCTGGTCGAGCGACTTCTTGAGCGCGGCTGCGGCCTCCACGTCCTGCGGACGCGCCTTGACGACGGGGTCCAGGTTCTTGACGGCGTCGATATACCGGCTCGACGCGATCGCGGCGAATCCCGCGACGCGCATCTCGTCGAGGGCGGCCTCGCTCGGCGCAGCGGGCGCCGGCGTCGGCGCCGCCGAGGACTTCATCTTCTCGATCCTCACGAGCGCCTCGTTGTGGCGCGGGTCCGCGTCGGGGATCTTCACGAGCACGGCGATCGCTTCGTCGATCTTGCCGGCCTCGAAGAGGGCCTGCGCCTTCTGGAACGAGTCGTCGGCCGGACGCGGCGCGCCCGACCTCGTGGACGCCGCGGGACCAGGGTGGGGGGCGGCCGCCGGGCGGCTGCCGCGGAGGAACCAGTATGTCCCCCCCGCGACGGCGGCGAGAAGGATGAGACCTCCGGCGAGGAGGACCCTGAGGTCGACCCGGCCGCGACCCTTCGCGGGCAGAGTCGCTCTCTCGGGAATCGCGCTCTCTCCCGAGGCGCCTTCGTCGAGGGACGGGATCTCGTCCGCAAAGGACGGCGAGTGCGGCGCCTCGATTTCGTTCCGCATGAAGTCGGAGTCCGGCGTCGACGCGGTCGCCGGCGAACCGGTCGTGGCGGGCGTCGAGAGCGCGGCGTCGATCTGGTTCAGGTAGCCGCGCGCCGTCGCGTCGTTCTCGGAGAGCGCGAGGACGTCGAGGAACTTGTTGCGCGCGCCCGCGAGGTCGCCCGCCTCGTAGGATTGCACGCCCTCGGAGAGGAGCATGTCGATCTTGCGCGCCGTCTCCGCCTGCGACTCGCGCGCCGAGTCGATGCGCCGTGAGGCCTCCTCGTTCGAGAGGTCGATGAGGAAGACGCGGCTCCAGAGGTCGATCGCCTCCTGCGCGTTCCCGCGCGCGAAGGCCTCGTCGCCCTGCTTGAGGAACTGGATGATGCGGGCGTCCGTCTGAACGCCGGACAGAGGGCGGGACGCGGGCGCGGGCTCAGGGGCCGCGGCCGCTTCCGAAATCCCGAGTTCCTCCTGGGGAGCGGCCGCGGGCATGGGCGGCGGCAGACCGGGCTGGAGCGCCGCGGCGGGATCGAGCGGAGCCCCGACCATCGAGGGGGCGCCTCCCGCGAGGCTCAGGTCGTCGAGACCCGCGAACGGGTCGCCGCCCGGAGCCAGTGCGAACGAGGGCGGCGGAGGGGGCGCGGGCGACGGGAGGGGCGCCTGCGGAACGGGCGTCGCCCCGCGTTCGGCGGCGGCAGGCTCGTCGCCGAACACGAGATCGTCGAGGCCGGCGGCGTGCGCGGCCGGCGGCGGGGACGCCGGGAAAGCGTCGCCGAGCTCGGGCGCGGCCGCGGGCGCGGCCGGGCGAGCAGGAGGAGACGGCCCGGCGGCCGGGGCGGGAGACTCCTCGACGGCGTTCTCGAAACCGAGGAACTGCGAGAAGCGGTTCACGTCCACCGACGCGCCGGACGCGGCGGTCCGGAGCGAGTCGAGAAGCGCCCGGGCCGGGGCGAAGCGGCCGTCCATCTTCAGGATGAAGTCACACCCGAGGAGAGCCTCGTCTACCTTTCCGGCCTGGGCGAGCGAGAGCGTGTGACGGAAGGTCTGGAGGACCTTCGACCGAGCCTCCGCCGAGAGCGCCGGGCTGCCCGCGTACGAAACCATTCCTCCGAATGCTAGCAAGAATCCGCCCGCGGACGCGTCGGATACGATCGTGCCTCCGCGGGAGGCGACATGGCACGGCTCATCGAGTGCATTCCGAACGTCAGCGAGGGGCGCCGCGACGAGGTCGTCGCCGCGATCGCGGCGGCCGCCGTGAAGGCGGGTCCGGGCGTCGTGCTGCTCGATCGGACGTCGGACCCCGACCACAACCGCTCGGTCCTCACGTTCCTCGGAGACGGCGAGCCGCTCGTCGCCGCGATGACGGCGCTCGTCGGGGCGGCGCTCGAGGCGATCGACCTCAGGACGCACACGGGAGCGCACCCGCGGCTCGGCGCTGTCGACGTGATCCCGTTCGTCCCCGTGCGCGGGTCGACGGCCGCCGAATGCGTGGAGCTCGCGAAGACGCTCGGGCGGACGCTCGCCGAGCGCTTCGCGCTGCCCGTCTTCCTTTACGAGGACGCGGCGTCCTCGCCCGAGCGGCAGAACCTCGCGAACATCCGCAAGGGTGAGTTCGAGGGCCTCGGCGGGAAGATGGCGGACGCCGCGTGGCAGCCCGATTTCGGGCCGTCCGTCCCGCATCCTTCGGGCGGCGCGGTCGTCGTCGGAGCCCGCGCTCCCTTGATCGCCTACAACATCAACCTCGGAACCACCGACCTCGCGATCGCGGACCGGATCGCGAAGGCGATCCGCCATCTCTCCGGCGGCTACCGCTTCGTGAAGGCGATGGGCGTGAAGCTCGAGGCGCGCGGGCAGGTCCAGGTGTCGATCAACATGACGAACTACGAGAAGACACCGCTCCACCGGGTCTTCGAGACCGTGAGGAGCGAGGCCGAGCGCCACGGGGTGCCGGTCGTGGGCTCCGAGATCGTGGGCCTCGTCCCGCAGGCCGCGCTCCTCGCCGCCGCGGGCCATTACCTCAGGCTCGAGGCGGACCCGGGCCCGCAGGTCCTCGAGAACAAGCTCCTGGAGCGGCTCGCGTGAGGGGCCGGCGGACCGGGAGCGGCACCCGAATTGCTGCCTTGAGGAAGGAGGGCTGAATATGCTCACTCGATCCCTCAAACCCGCGCTTCTCGCCGCATTCCTGGGCGCCGCCTGTCCGGCGCTCGCACAGGTTCACGTCGATCTGCCGGGTGTCGAGATCCGGGTCGGCCACACCGCCCCCCCGCGGCTGCGCCACGAGCGGCGGCCGCCCCGCCCCGGTCGCGACTTCTTGTGGCTCAGGGGCGCGTGGGACTGGCAGGGGGCGGGGTGGGTCTGGGTCCCCGGCCGCTGGGAGCGTCCGGCCTATCGCCACGCGAGGTGGATTGGGCCGCACTACCGGCGCAACGGAGCCGCCTGGATCTTCGAGCCCGGCCACTGGTCCGGCCAGCGTCTCGTCGAGGGCGACGAGTATCGCCGCTGGCGGTCGGAGCACGGCGATCGCGGCCGCAGGCACGACGACCGTGATCGCGACCGCCACGACGACCGCGACCGCGATCGCGACCGCCACTGAGGGGAAAGCCCCCGTCGGTCCGAGTCGCGCGGCCGGCGCCGCCCGTCACCTCGCCATCGGCACATAGGCCCCGTCGCCGGTCCTCTGGCCCGGCTGGTTGCCGTCGTTGATGACGCCGTACGCGACCCAGGGGGCGCTGCCGGCCGTGCGGGACACGCGCACCCATCCGGAGCTCACACCGGCCTGCGCGAGGACGCCGCTGATCTGGCCCCACTGGCCCGCGCCGAGCGTCAGGGACTGGCTCGCGCGCACGCCGCCACCGGCGCCGTCGAAAACCTCGAAGAGGAGCGTGACCGGGCCCGCGGCCGCACCGTGACCGGTGTTGACGGCCGCGACGTTCGAGCGGTTCGTCGCGTCGGCGCGCAGACCGTAGAGGAAGGTGGTCGTGACGGCCTCCTCGCCCGCGAGAGCCGCCGAGTAGAAGAGCCCGAACTGCCCGCCCGCGGGGGACGGCGACGCGGTACGCGCTCCTGCGAAGATCTCGCCGACGGCCGCGCCGGACGACACGTAGACGTTGAGCGCGCCGGCGTCGGCGCTTCCGGCGGGCCCGACCGCGATGTTCTGGCTGCGGAGCCAGTCGATGGCGTTCGGAATGATCCTCTGCGTTTTCGGGGGCAGCGTGATCAGGATGCTCGCGTTCCCCGGCCCGGCGGGAGCGAGAGATTCGACGTAGGTCAGGACGAAGTCGCCCGGTTTCGACGAGCCGTTCGTGAGGACGAGCTCGCTGAGGAAGGCGCCCGTCTCGACGAGCACGGGGACGTTCATGAAGAGCGGGCGCGGCTCCACGGCCGTGGGCGTGACGTAGGAGCCGTCGTTCGTCCCGTTGTCGTTGACGACGCCGTAGGCCGAGAAGGAGCCCGCAGCCGACGTCTTCCGCACCTCGACCCAGCCGTTCGTCATCCCGGCCGTGTTCAGGACGCGGTTGTACTGCGTCCACCCCCACGGCGGCAGCGTGCCGGCGGCGACGACGGTGAACGTCGCGCCGCTGCCGTCTCCGGAGACCGCCTTCACCTCGACGGTGACCGGCTGGCCGGACGTGTTGAAGACGGCGACGTTCGAACGGTCGGTCGCGGATTCGCGCAGGCCGTAGACGCGGAGGGTGTCCGCCGAGGGCGCATCCGGGTCGATCGCGGCGTACGCGAGGCCGGCGCGGCCGACCGGCTGGGGCGCCGCGGTCGCCGCCGCGGTTCGCGCGACCGCCGCGACGGCGTCGGGGTCGGAGACGTTCGTGAAGGAGAGGAGAAGCGTTCCGGCCTGCTGTCCGCCGGCGGCGACCGGAACGCCGTTCTGGCGGAGATAGGCGATGACGTCGGGAATGTCGAGCTGCGTCCGGGCGCGCAGAAGCGTCGGGGAAGTCGTGCCGCCTCCCGTTCCGAGCGACGGCGTGTACGTCATCGTGACCTGCGCGTCCGAAGTCCCGCGGTTCGTGACGCTCATCTCGGTCGAGTAGTGCGCCGCGCCCGTGTCGACGTCGAGGACGACCGGGACGAGCCGGCGCACGTTCAGGGTCGTCGGGAGCGAGTACACGCTCTCGCCGGCCGTGCCGAGGTACAGAGTCCCGCCGGACGCGAGGATGGAGCGCACCGGCAGGCCGCGCGCGCTCTCGGAGACGAGCGTCCACGTCGTGCCACCGTCTTCGGAAACATACGGGCCGGCGCGGGTCCCGGCATAGAGGCGCGAGCCCGAGGCCGAGACGTCGTAGACCGGCTCGGACTCCGGGATCCCGCTCTGCGAGCGGGTCCACGTCGCCCCGGCGTCGGAGGAGCGGAAGAGCCCGAACTGCGTCGTCGCGGAGCCGCCGACGGCCGCCCAGAGCGTGCTGCCCGAGAAGAGGAGCTTCGTGACTTCCCACAATCCGCTCGGAAAGATGCTCCCGCCCAGGACGAAGGGCGCTCCGCCGACCGAACGGAGCAGAACGGAACCGCTCGCGACGACGATCGTGCTCCCGCTGACGGCGATGTTCCGCACCCCGAGGGCGGCGGGCAGCTGCGGGCCGGCGGGCTGCCAGCCGAGGTACATGTCGTTCGTGCGGTAGAGGGTCGTGCCGGAGCCGAGCCCGGCGTAGAAATATCCGTCGGCCGCGCATATGCTCGTCGGGAAGAGGTTGCCGGGCCGGTTGTACGCGTCCATCCAGGTCGTGCCGCAGTCGGTCGAGTAGGCGAGGCTCTGCGTGCCGCCCGCGAATGCGAGTGACCCCGTCGCCGCGACGACGCCGCCGTCCCGGTTCGCGAAGAGGGCCGGGTCGCCCGGCGCCCACGAGGCGCCGCCGTTCGTCGACCGATAGAGGCCGCTCGCCTCGCCCGGGGTCGTCGCGAAGATCGATCCCCCGCAGGCCGCGAGGCGGGAGATCGTCAGGTTGGTCAGTCCGGCGTTGCGTCCCTGCCACGTGAGTCCTCCGTCCGAGGAGAAGAAGACGCCCGCGCTCGTTCCGGCCCATGTGCCCAGGGGCGTCGAGAGGAGCCGATTCACGGTCCGGCCGCCGATTCCGGTGTGCGGCCCGGTCCATGTCGACCCACCGTTCGTCGAGCGGTAGACGGCCGGATTGCTGCCGGTCGAGCCGTTGATGGCCGCGAGAAGGACGCCGTTTCCCCCGCCGACCGCTCCGACGGCGAGTGGTGGAAGGTCGCTCGGCGCGCTGCCCGCGCGGGCGATCGACCAGGAGGCTCCGTTGTTCTCCGTTCGATAGACGGCGCCGTTCGCGACGACGGCGGGCCGGCCGTCCACGTCTGCGGCTGAGATGAACACGGCGTTCGCCGGCAGGCCGGTGACCGCCGCGGCGAACGTCCTCCCGCCGTTCGTCGACCGCCAGACACCCGAGGCGCGCATGACGAGGAGGATCGAGTCGTCCGTCCCGCGCATGAGGAGGAGCGCCTTGTCCGTGCCCCGTACGACGACACCCGTCGCCGGCGCGTCGCAGCGGGCCGAGGCGACGTCGCAGCTCAGGACCGGGCTCGCCCCGCCAGTCGAGGGAGTCGCGGCCAGGCCGACGAGGACCGTGTCCGCGTCGAGCGGGAGGACTGCCGACGCGCCGCCCGCGTAATGGGCGAAGCTCGACGCAAAGACCCGCGAGCTCCCGTCCCTCATGGATGTGACCTCGAGGCCGCGGTCCGAGGCGAGGCAGGCGCGATCCCCCGCGCACCGGCCCGCCTTCACCGTGGACGCCGTTCCCGTGACGTTCCGCCGGGGAAGGGCCCGCCACCCGGCCGACGGCTCGCTCATCCACATCCCCTCACCGAACGCGACAAAGTCACCCTGAACCGGAGACAGCCACTCTGAGGAGCAGCCGAGCGAGCCGATCGGCTGCAGGTCGTAGACGGCTCCGCCGCGCAGATCGGGAGACGCCTCCGCGAGTGCGGCCTCGGGCGCCCGGGCGGCGGAAGGCAGGCCGCCACACTGCCCACCGCCCAGCGTGATCGCGATGGCGGCGATTACGGCGACGCGAACGACCATCACGAGAGCTCGGGACCGCTTCATGGCGCCCTCCATGAAACCAGAGACGGAGAATCACCCCCGTTTTTCTCACCGCCGGGCCGGCGCGGGGCGTCAGCGCCGGACGGGAGCGGAGGTGCGGCGGATGCCCAGGACGAGGAGCGCCGCGAGCGCGCCCGCGGCCGCGAGGGCCGCGAGGCCCGCGGACCACGGGGCCGAGACCGCCCGGATCGGCGCGATCGAGCCGTCTCCCACGAGGACGAACGCGGCCCACGCCGCGGCCGGGCGGCCTTGGGCCTGCAGCGTCCGCTGCGCAGCGGCGACAGCCGCGGACGCGGTGCGCCCCTCGGCGAGGCTCGCGGTGAACGCTCTCGAGAACTCCTCGGCCTCGTCGTCCCGCACGGACCAGAGCGTCCCGAGGACGGCGCGGGCGCCGCCGAGCAGGAACGCAGACGCGAGTCCGAGAAAGCCGTCGCCAGCCGCGTACGTACCGGTCGTACTCCCGCAGGCCGCAAGGACGACGAGCTGGCCGCGGAGGGGGAGCCCGCGGATCTCCTCGAGGCTCAGCCGCCCGTCCTCGCCGTCACCTGGCGCCAGGAGCAGGGCGGTGCGGTCGGGACTCTCGTCGTCCACGAGCGCGTGGGCCCCGAGGTGGAGGACGCCGTAAGACGCGAACGCCGCCTTCTTGAGCGCGTGCTCGCTCGCTGCGTCGCCGACGAGGAGTCGGCTACCCGGTCCGGCGCGGGCCACGAGTGCCCGTCCTTCCCAACGCGCGAACGCAAGCGGCCCGAGCCGCCCCGACCGCTCGGCCGGTCCCGCCTCGGGGGATCCCGCGGCCGGCAGGCTCGGATCCGCGAAGGAGAGCGCGGCGGGCGCCGCGGGGGCGAGAGTGCGCAGGCGGAGCCATACGGTCGCGGACGGAATCGAGACGATCTCGAACCGCGAGGCAATTGGCTCGGCGTCGGGAGCCGGCCTCAGGAGGCCCAGCGGCAGGACGTGGAGAGCCCTGTCGGGAACGACGAGGAGGCGTTTCACGCCGGCTGGAAGAGAGGACACCGCGTCCTTGAGGAGCGTGTCGTAGAGGGCGGCGGCCCCGGCGGTCTCCCGTCCGTGGCGGCCTTCGACGAGTCCGACGAACAGGTCGGCCGCGTCGCTGAGCCGCATTCGGTGCGTCTTCAGCCGGAAGACGTTGACCGCTTGGCTCGAGACCGCGAAGGCCCACGAGCCGCCGTCGAACGCGGACGACACGTCCGAGTGCTCGGCATTGATGAGAAAGGCCACGAGCGCCTCGTCCGGCGCGAGCGCCGCCCGCACGTCGTCCAGCGAAGCGAAGTCCGGCGCGACATCGTCTATCCGGGCGGCCGCATCGAGGGAGTCGAGGAGGTTGCGCGCCTTCATGCGCTCGGAGATCCGGAAGGCCTGAGCAACCTCGGCGGCCGGGACGTCCCCGGGCCGGTCGAGCAGGGCCCCCGAGAGGATGTAACCGGCCGCGCGGTAGTAGAGGGAGCTCCACGCCGCAAAGCGAACCGCGCGTGAGCTCGCCCGCGCCGGCCCGGCACGCGTCGCTTCCGCCGCGTCGAGGCTCGCGAGCGAAGCCCGGATCGCCTCCTCTCGCGGTCCGGAATCCCAGAGGGCGCGGGAGAGGACGAAGGCGCAGCGCGCCTCCTCCGTCGCGTCGCCGGCCTTCCTTGCGCTTCTCACCGCCTCCCGCAGGAGATCGAGGCCCTTGCGGTCGCCGCTCCTCGCGAGGCGGAATCCCGCGGCTCGGAGCGCCATCCGGATCTGCCCGGCGTCGCCGAGCCGCCGCGCCGCGTCCAGCCCCAGGAGCGCGTGCCTGAGGCCGTCGTCCCCGTCGTCGACCTCGGCGAGCGTGAAGCGTGCGGTCACCTCGGCCCTGAGGTTGCCGGAGCGCGTCGCCCGCTCGAGCGCCTCCTCGGCGAGAGCGCGCTTCTCCCGGGGGTCCCGCGACGAGAAGGTCATGTTCGCGAGGACGCCGGCGATCCGCCCGGTTTCCCCGAGCCGCCCGAGCACCTCGATCTGCCGCCGATAGGCGTCGAGGCTCTCCGGCCACATGCCCGTGGCCCAGAGGAGAACGGCCCGGGTTTCGTGCCACTCCGCCAGGAGATTGTCGTCGCCGGACGCGCGCGCGGCCTCGTCTCCCGCATCCAGTCGCTTGAGTGCGCCGAGCGGGTCGTTGCGGCGGTAGGCGAGGAGCGCCTCCCCGTTCCGCACGCGGGCGACCGCGTCGGGACGTCCGGACCTCGTCGCGACCGCGTCCGCACGGCCGAGCTCCTTTTCGGCCTCGGCAAACCGCCGGCTCCTCGAGAAGAAGTCGGCGAGCGCCGTGCTCGCGGCGACCTCTCCCCGGAGGTCTCCCGCGGCTTCGAACGCTGCTGCCGCGCTTCCGAGGGTCGCCTCGGCCTCCGGCGCACCCGTGACCGCCTCCACCTTTCCGAGGGAACGAAGGAGCCAGCCGCCCGCACGTCCCTCTTCCCTCAGAGAGGAAAGCCGCGCTCTCACGGCCTGAGCGGCGGCGGGATTCCACGTCTTCCGGTCGAAGCACCTCGCCGCGCTCTCCTCGTCTGACCCGCGAAGCAGCCGCTCGCAGTCGTCGAGCGTGGCGCCGGACGACGGCGCGGCCGCGAGCGCGGCACAGACGACGGCCGTTCGGAGCTCGGCGGACAACGTCACTCCACGGCCGTCACGAAGCTCGGGGACGCGAGGGCGGGCGCGCCGGGCACCTCCGCCCAAACCCTCCAGACGACCCGGGACCCCGAGGGGAGATTCGCGAGCAATCGTTCCTCCACCAGAAACTCGGGAGAGGCGAGACCCCTCGCGCGCGCGATCGGCGCGAGATTCTCGCGCGCGACGAGAACGGTGTAGCGCGAACCCGCGGGCCCCGGCGTCCAGCGGAGGCGGAACGAGGCGCGCGGAAGCGGACGTTCGGGTTCCAGAAGAGAACGCAGGTCGGGCCCGGAGCCCGCGCGATACGAGGGCGACTCCGCCGGGCGCAGCCGGGTGACGACCGCGAGCGAGGCGCCGAGGAAGAGAACCGCGGCCGCGGCGAGAAGCCACGGGGTGCGCAGGCCCGTTCTCGGGCCAGCGAAACCGGGCCGCGCCGAGGCGCGATCGGCCCAGGTTTTCACGTCCGGATGGAGGCGCACGAGCGCGGCGCAGTCCTCGCATGCGGCGAGATGCCTGGCGAAGGCCTTGCGTTCGGCGTGCGTGAGATCGCCCGCGGCCCCCCGTGCGAGGACTTCCGAGGACGGGCACTCCGCGTCCGCCGACGTCACGACTGACCGCCAGAGAGCCTCGAGTTCTTCAGGGGGCGGTCCCATCGTTCTTGTCCCTCTTGCGGAGCTCGGTCCGCAGGTTATCGAGGCCGCGATACGCGAGGTTGCGCGCCTTCGCGGCGCTCCAGCCCATGATCCGCCCCACCTCGTCGGGCCCGAAGCCGCGCAGGTGAAGCCGGACCGCGGACCTCCTGGGCTCGGGCAGGGAATCGACCGCCCGGCGAAGCGTGGCGGCTCTCTCGCGCCGCAGCGCCTCGGCCTCGGGGCCGGGGTCCTTCGAGGCGTGGATTTTCGGCTCGGCGGCGTCGTCTCCGGACCGTCGCGTCTCCAGCGGTTCCTCCCGGCGGGTTCGGGCCGTCCGGACCGCATCCACGGTCGCGGTGAAGGCCACCCGACAGAGATAGGACGGAGGGTTCGTGATTTCTGTCCCACCTTCGAGCGCTCTCCAGACCCGGATCCGGGCCTCCTGCTCCACGTCGTCCACGAGGACCCCCGCCCGGCCCGGCGCGAGGCGCTCGATGGCGCGCCGCAGGAGGCTTCCGTACTCGTCCAGGAATTCCCGCAGACGCTCGTCGGGTGTCGGCATCCCGCCCGCGAGCCTAGTCGGGACTCTTCTCGCCGTCGAGGCCGAGGGCCTTCATCTTGCGGTGGAGCGTCGTGCGGTCGAGGCCGAGGCGCTCGGCCGCACGTGAGACGTTGCCCTTCGTCTCGGCGAGGACGCGCGCGAGGTAGCGCCTCTCGAAACTGTCCCTCGCCTCCGCGAGCGTGAGCGCCCCGGAGACGTCCTCGACCGCCTGCGTCCCGGAGACTGGGCGCGGCGTGCCTTCTTCGCGCGGGAGATCCGCCGCGCGCACGCTTGCGCCGGGGGTCATGAGGAGGACGCGCTCGACGAGGTTTCGGAGCTCGCGGACGTTCCCGGGCCAGCGGCGCCTCGCGAGCGCCTCGAGCGCGGCGGGCTCGAACGTCTTCGCGCGGCGTCCGCGCGTCCGCGCGACGGACCCGGCGAAATGCTTCACGAGGAGCGGAACGTCCTCCGGACGCTCGGCGAGCGCGGGCACGCGGAGCGGCACGACCGCGAGCCGGAAGTAGAGATCCTCGCGGAACGTTCCCGCGCGGATCATCGCGGGAAGATCGCGGTTCGTCGCCGCCACGATCCTCACGTCCGTCGCGACCGTCTTCGTGCCTCCGACGCGCGTGATCTTCCCGTCCTGGATCGCGCGGAGGATCTTCGCCTGCGTGCGGGGCGACATGTCGCCGATCTCGTCGAGGAAAAGGGTCCCGCCGTCGGCCTGCTCCCATTTGCCCTTGCGGTCCTCGAACGCGCCCGTGAACGAGCCTTTCACGTGGCCGAAGAGCTCGCTCTCGATGAGCTCCTCGGGAATCGCGGCGCCGTTCACCTCGATGAACGGGCCGGCGGCGCGCGGCGAGGCCCGGTGGAGAGCCCGCGCGACGAGCTCCTTGCCCGTCCCGCTCTCGCCCGTGATGAGGACGCGGGCGTCCGAGGCGCCCGCGCGCGCGATCTCGGACTTCAGGCCCGTCATCGCGCGGCCCTCTCCGAGAAGAACCTCTTCCTCGGCGGCGCGCGCGTCGCGGCTTGCGAGCTCGCGCCTCAGGTCGTCGCGCTCGCGCGCGAGCTGGGTCCGCTCGAGCGCCTTTTCGAGAGTCAGGAGGACGCGTTCGAGCGCGAGAGGCTTCTCGAGGAAGTCGTCCGCGCCGCGCTTGACGGCCGCGACGGCTGTCTCGACGGTCCCGTGCCCCGAGATCATGAGAATCGGGCCGGAGAAGCCGCCGGCGCGCAGGCGGTCGAGGACGGTCAGGCCGTCCACGTCCGGGAGCCAGACGTCGAGGAAGACGGCGTCCGGAGGCGTCTCGCCGAGCGCGTGCCGGACGGCCTCCTGACCGAGGCCCGCACCGTCCACCGCATACCCCTCGTCGCCGAGGATCTGGCCGAGCGTCTGCCTGATCCCGGGCTCGTCGTCGCACACGAGGACGCGTGTCGCGCTCCGGCCGCTCATGCTTGCTTCACGCGGCGGGCCACTCGAGGAGGAATCGGCATCCGTGAGGCGCATTCTCCTCTACGCGCACGGTGCCGCCGTGCTCGGCCACGATCCGCGCGACGATCGCGAGGCCGAGCCCGGACCCGCGTCCCTTCGTCGAATAGTCGGCGTCGAAGATGCGTGCGCGGTCCGCCGGCGCGATTCCGGGCCCGTCGTCCTCGACGCTGAGGACGGCCCGTCCCGCGGCGACCCGCGCGGCGATGCGCACGTGCCCGCCCTCGCGCGTCGCGGCGACGGCGTTGTCGACGAGGTTGATGAGCGCGCGTCGGAGCTGCGCGGCGTCGGCGTTCGCGAGCGAGCCGCCGGAGGACTCCTCGGCCGTCACGGCGATCCCCCGCTTGACGCCGTCGTAGAGCTTCGCGACCTGCGCGACGACGGCGCCGAGATCGGTCGGCTCGAGGACGGCCGCCGGCAGCCGCGCGAACCGTTGGAACGTGTCGACGAGCGCCGCGAGCGCCGTGACTTCCTGGACGATCGTCGTGGCCCCCTCCTCGACGACGCGCGGGAGTCCGTCGCCCGAGTCGGGCGACGCCGCGGCGCGGCGGCGCATGCGCTCGGCGGCGAGGCGGATCGGCGTCAGGGGGTTCTTGATCTCGTGCGCCATGCGGCGCGCGGCCTCCTCCCACGCCGACGCGCGCTCGGCCGCGACGAGGGCCGTCGTGTCCTCGAGCGTCACGATGCAGGGGCCGGCGCGACCGGTCTCCGGGGAGGGGGCCTGCGCGAGGTGGGCCTCGAGGACGCGGCGGCCGATCTTGAGCGTCTCCTCCCGCGGGCCGGTCCCGCGGGCGCGGTCGAGGAACTCGCGGAGCGGGGCGAGCGGCTCGGGAGCGAGGAGCTCGTCCACGCGGTCGAAGGTCTCGGGCGCCTCGCGGCCGAGCAGCCGGCGGGCCGTGTCGTTCAGGAACGCGAGCCGCCCGTCCTCGAAGAAGGCCACGACGCCCGCGTCGAGGCGCTCGAGGATCGACCCGAAGCGGTGTCTCTGCTCGTCGAGCAGACGGTTCGTCGTCTCGAGCTCCGCGTTCGCCGCGACGAGCTCGGCGCGGCGGCGCCTGAGCTCGGAGGTCATCGCGTTGAAGGCCCGCGAGAGCGCGCCGATCTCGTCGCCGCCCTCGACCTCGACGAGCGCGTCGAAGTCGCCCGCGCCGACGCGGCGCGCCGACGCCGCGAGCGCCGCGATGGGCCGGGTGACGCGTCGCGCGAGCAGGAGGCCGACCCAGACGGCGGCGAGCAGGACGAGGAACGCGAGGAGGAGGAAGAGGAGGACCTGGACGGCCTCGAGCGAGGCGCGCTCGGCCCGCAGCATCGCGTAGGCCGACGTCGCCCGCGAGAGCTGGCGGATCGGCTCGGCGTCGGCGGGCGGCTCGTAGGTCCCGACGATGAGGATCCCGGTCGGGGCCGCGAAGACCGTGCGCCCGATCTGCCCCCCGTCGCGCGTCGCCTCGATCCGGCGGGACGCGCCGCGCGCCTTCGCGTCCACGATCCATTCGGCCCCGGGGTCGGTGATTTCCGGCACGGGCCAGCGCGGCGTGCCTACGGCCACGGGCGGGAAACCGGGTCTTCGCCACTCGAGGTAGTCGACGCCGGACTCCTCGCGCGCCGCCGAGAGGACGGCGACGAGATCCCTGCCGGCAGGGGACGCGAGCCGCGGGAGGAGGCGGTCCGCCGTGCGGCGCTCGAGGGCCGCCGCCCGCGCCCGTACGAGGTCCGCGACCTGGCGGCCGGCGCGGATCGTGTTCTCGACGGGCGGCGCGAACCAACGCTCGACGCTCTTCTGGAGGAGGCCCGTCGTCGGGAGGATGAGGAGCGAGATCGGGAGGAGCGCGAGCCCGACATACGCCACGACGACGCGCACCCGGAAACGCGAGCCGAAGACGCCGCGCCGCGCCTCGAGGACGAGCTTGACGCCGTTGCGCACGAGAACGAAGAGGAGCGCGAGGATGAGGACGACGACGATGTAGAAGAGGACGAACAGGAGCACCCGGTTCGTGGCGGCGGCGGCCGTGAGCTCGCGCGTGCGGAGCACGAGCGCGTAGCCGCCCGCGAGCGCGGCGCCGAACGCGAGCCCGATCGCGAGGAGAATCCGGTTGTCGCGCGTCCAGCGGTACGGCGGGACGGGCGGGACGGATTCCGTCAGCGGGCGCCGCTCGTCGTCCATTCGAAGATTCCGGACCGCGCCCAGGCGGTCTCGTCGCTCGTCGGCACGACCCCGAGGGAGACGCCGCTGCCGTAGCGGCAGCGCAGGCGCACGACGAGCCTCTTGCCGAGGAGGTGGTCCCCCATCGTGAAGACGGGGATGCCGGGCACCCGCGTGAGGGCTGCCGCTGCTTCGTCCCGGGACGGGAGGATCTGGGTGTCGAGGAGACGCGCGTCGAGACGCCGCTCGACGAGGTAGTCGGACGTGTCGGGACGGTAGGTCGCCGTCACGGCGTAGCGCCGCTCGTCCTTGACGGTGTCCCACCAGATGTTCCGGAAGAGGAGAAGCCGGATCGTCCACGTGACGGTCGTCGGCAGTCCGGACGCAAGGCGCTGGCGCGCCTGCCCGGGCAGGCCGGGAGCGAGATTCGCCTCGACGTGGAGCTCGCGGCCCGTCACCCAGCTCGAGACGCCCGGCACGACCGGAGCTTCGGTCTCCGTCTGGGCAGGAGCGGCCGCGCGGAGCGCGAGGAGGGCTCCGATGAGGAGCGACGATCGGCGGTCCGGGCGCGACGGCACCCCGGAACTTTAGCGGTTTGCGTGGAGAGCTGCGGCGTCGCTTCCGCGGCGTGCCGCGAGGGCCTCCTCGCGGAGGCGCGCCGCGAGGGCGGCGTGCATCGCGTGGCCGGCCTTGTGGGCGACCACGTGGCCCGTGACGGGCCGCCCGACGAGCGCGAGGTCGCCGAGCAGGTCGAGGACCTTGTGGCGCACGAACTCGTCCGGGAAGCGAAGCGCGCCGTTCTCGACGCGGTCCTCGCCGACGATGATGCAGTTCTCGGCGGAGGCGCCGCGGGCGAGGCCGTGCTGCTTGAGGTGCTCGTACTCGGAGAGGAACCCGAACGTGCGCGCGGGCGCGACGTGCGTCGCGTACGTCTCGCCCGTGAGGACGACGGTGAGCGACTGGCGGCCGATCGCGGGGCTCGGGAAGTCGATCGTGTACGTCACGCGAAGGTCGCGCGCGGGCCGGATCTCGAGCTTGCGGCCGCCCGCCGCGGCGACGGACACGACGTGCGCGGGCGTGAACGGGTCGCGCAGCGCCGCAAGGGGGGCGAGGCCGGCTTTCGCGAACGCCTCGAGCCACGGCCGGGCGCTTCCGTCGAGGATCGGCACCTCCGGCCCGTCGACCTCGACGAGGAGGTTGTCGATCCCGGCCCCGACGACGGCCGAGAGAAGGTGCTCGACCGTGCTCAGGTCGCGCCCGCGCTCGCCGAGGGTCGTCGCGTGGTCGAACCGGCCAGCGGTCTCGGCAATGGCGGGGACGAAGGCGTCCACGTCCGTGCGCCAGAAGACGATCCCGTGGTCCGCCCCGGCGGGCCGGAGCACGACGTTCACGTGGCGGCCGCTGTGGAGGCCGATCCCCGAGAGTCGGACCGGCCGGGCAAGCGTCGTCTGTACGAGCATCGCGCAAAGGAGTGCATGGTGGGTGCCACGCTGAACAGAATGACGAGTCAAGGACTTCCGGGGCTTCGACGCGGCGCAGCCTCGGAAGGTGAGGCGAAAATGCCTCACCATGAGGCGAACGCGCAACGGTCATGCGCCCCGCCGATTCGCCTTCCCGGACGTCGTCGCCAACTCCCGACTGCTATTCTCGGATGTCCCCCGGAGGAACCCGTGCTCGCACCCGAGGAAGAAAAGTACTACCAGGACTTCCTCTCCGTGCTCGCCCAGAAGTGGCGGCCGTCGAAGGCGGCGTTCTACACGCTCGACCCGGGGGGTGCCGTCTTCCGCCTGAAGGCGGCGTTCGGGTTCACCCGCGGAGACCGCCTCGCCGACCGCCTTGGCCGCAACGACCCGCTCGTGAACCAGATCTACGAGCATCGCGAGCCCACCTTCATCAACAACGTGAACCAGGGTGGGAGGCTCTCGGACGCGATGGTCCAGGCGACGTCGACACGGATGCTCGTCGCCCCGCTCTACCTCGATGGCCGGATCATGGGCCTCGTCGACGTCCGCGAGAAGGCGGGCCGCGTCGCTTTTTCGCAGGACGACACGCTCGAGATCGCCGACCTCTTGCGGCACTTCGCGATCGAGATCCGCCGCCTCAACGATGCGATCGCCGGCGGCTCGATCCTCGGCGAGCCGCCTCCCACGATCGAGAGGCCGCTCGACGGCCCGGGCCCGCCTTCCGCACCCTCTCCGCTCGAGAAGACGTCGGGCTTCACGACCTCCCAGTTCCATACTTCGGGGGTCTACCGGCGCGTCGCGCCCTCGCCGGTCGCGGCGCCCGAGCAGGCCGAGACGGCCCTGCCTGGTGTCGCGTCGCGGATGATGCGGCTCGTCGAGGAGACGCTCGCGCGGGGCGGAACACAGCGCATCGCGGCGCCGCCGGCCGGCACGCTGTCGGCGCGCGAGAGCGAGTTCGTTCAGGTCTACCTTCCGAGCTGCCTGAACTACGACGAGGTCGAGGTCGCCGCGGTGTCGTCCTTCCTGCCTTCGGGCGGAAGCGTGGCGGTCGCGTCGCGCCGCCCGCTCGACGCGGACGTCGTGCCGGCGCTCCTCGAGAACCTCGAGAAGATCTTCGCGAAGACGGCCGTCCCGTTCGGCTTCGCGCACGATCCCGTCGTCCGGGCGCTCGACGCCCCCGGCGAGGGGAGGCCGTTGCGCCGCGCGGACATCGCCGCGATCCAGTCGTCGGTTCTCGACAGCTCGCCCGAGGGCGTCATCCTGTTCTCGCTCCTCTACCGGCATGGGCCGAATCCCGAAGCGCGCGAGGCGCTGCGGTCGGCGCACGTCGTCCTGCGCAACGTCCTTGCGGGCGCCCGCGGCGAGACGCGCTTCCGGGAGGCGTATCGCGGGCTCGTGAACAAGCTCATCGAGCCCGGCATCCTGAGGCGCACGGCGCTCAAGACGCACTCCTTCAACGTCGGGCGCATGGCCCGCAAGCTCGCCGTGCAGACGGGCGTCGCGGCGATGGAGGTCGAACAGATCACGGTCGCGGCGATCCTCCACGACATCGGCCTCAGGGAGCTGAACTACGACACGCTCTACGCCAAGCGCACACTCACGGACGAGGAGCTGACCCTCCTGAAGACCCACCCGAGGGTCGGGGCGTTCCTCGTCGAGGACATCCCCTGGCCGTACCCGATCGCGCCGCTCATCCGGCACCACCACGAGCGCTGGGACGGCGGAGGGTACCCGGACGGCCTGAGGGGCGAGCAGATTCCCCTCGGCTCGCGCATCATCCACCTGTGCGAAGCTTTCGACGCGATGACCGCGCCCACGTCCTACCGTGCGGTGCTGTCGGACTACCAGGCGCTCGACATCATCGAATCGAAGGCCGGGACGCAGTTCGACCCCGACCTCGCGCCGGAATTCAAGCGCATGGTCGAGAGCCCCTCGGACTGACGGGGCGGCCGTGAAGTCGCGGCTCGACCGCGAGGAGCGGAAGAAGGACGCGCGCGCCGCCGCGAAGAACGCGGGCGTGCGCCCGATCGCGACGAACCGGCGCGCCTTCCACGAGTATTTCATCGAGGAGAAGCTCGAGGCGGGGCTCGCGCTCACGGGCACCGAGGTGAAGTCCCTGCGCGAGGGAAAGGCGAGCCTGCAGGACGGATACGTCGCCGTCGAGGGCGACGAGGCCTGGCTCTTCAACGTGCACGTGCCGCCGTACACGGCCGGGAGCTACAACAACGTCGACGCGAAGCGGAAGCGGAAGCTTCTCCTGCACAAGCGCGAGATCCTGCGCCTCGCCTCGAAGATCCAGAGATCGGGCGCGACGTGCGTCCCGCTCACGATGTACTTCAAGGGGGCGCGCGTGAAGGTCGAGATCGCGCTCGTGACGGGCAAGAAGCTCCACGACAAGCGCGAGACGATCCGGCGCCGCGAAGCGGACCGCGAGGCGCGCGCGGCGATGAAGGACTCCCGGCGGCGATGACGGGCGGACCTCGAAGGCCCGGGGAAATTCGACGCCCGATCGCCTCCGGAACGACCGTTTTTTGACGGACTCGATGCCCGAGGGGCCCTCCAGGCGCGCCATCTGGTGAGTCACATCACCGAAGAGCGTGGATTTCCGTGGGTCCGTATCACTTCCCGGCGACGATCGAGAGTCGGCATGGGTCCCGCAAAGGGACGGGGGAGCGAGGGGACACATGGCGATCCATTTCCGGTGTACGGCTCGAGGTGTCTTCGTGCGAGGGCTCGTCCTTTTCGGGGCGCTTGCCTTCGGCGGGCCTCTCGCGGCCGTGCACACGGAAGAGGCCATCCCGGCAGGAGCGCCGGGCAAGGTCGTCGACGTCCCCGGCCGCGGTGAGGGGGAGCTCCTGCGCCTCGACGACCGTCTCGTGCCCGCGCTCCTCGCGCTCGCTCCCGAGGAGGCGGCCGCCGTCGCGGACTGGCCGGTCGCTCCCGGCGTCCGCCGGGCCGTCCGCCTCGTCCGCCACGACGTCTGGGCGCAGGACGCGAAGGTCTTCCGCGTGGACTCGGGCGTACGCACGGAGATCCCGCGCCCGACCTCTCGTCTTCTTCTGGGGGAGCGACACCGAAGGTGGAGGAAGCCGCGTCCTCGTCTCGGTGGACGCGCGGACGCGGACGCTGACGGCGCTCGTCCACGGTCCCGACGGCGTGCGCGAGATCGCGCGCGACGCGTCGGACGCCGCGGGCCGGCTCCTTCTCGCGTCGCCGGCGCGCCCCGACTTCGCGAACGTGACGTGCGGGCAGGAGGACTTCCCCGACACGGCCTGGCTGCCGAACGCTTCGGCGGGTCTCGCGGGAGCCGGGCGGGGCGCTCTCGTCCTCGGCTCGCTCTACAAGGCCGTCCTCGCGATCGACACGGACACGGAGTACCTTCTGTCGTTCTCCAACAACACGACCGCGACGACGAACTACATCGCGACCCTCGTCGCGAACATCAACGTCATGTACGAGCGGGACCTGAACCTGAGGCTCGTCATCGGGACGACGTTCCTCAGGACGGGCTCGGACCCGTGGACGGTGACGGGCTCTCCGGCCAGTGGGAGCCATCTGAGACAGTTTAGGGACTACTGGAACACGAATTACCCGAAGGCCGCGTATCCGCGCTCGTTTGCGGCGCTCTTCTCGGGGAAGAGCCCGGGCGGCTATATCTCGGGCGTCGCGTACGTCGCGAGCTCCGTCTGCGGAGGCACGAGCGACTACAGCTTCAACGAAATCTCCGCGCACGGGAACTGGGTCTGGGGCGACACTCTGATCGTCGGCCACGAGATCGGGCACAACATGGGCTCGCCTCATACGCACTGCTATCCTGACCCCGCGCCCGACCGTTGCTACGCCTTGGAGGGCTGCTACTCGGGGCCGACGTCCTGCCCGGCCGCGCAGACGATCAACGGCATGACGAACGTGACGGGGACGATCATGAGCTACTGCCACCGTCCAATATCAGCGGCTGTGGCTCGTCGTTGGTCTTCCACCCGACGTCCGTGAGCGCATACATCGGCCTCGGCCGCTCACCAAGGGTGCTTCTGCCGGTTGCATCGCGATCGTCGTCCCTCCTCCTCCTCCTCCTCCTCCCGTCTCCGCCGCGACGACGTTCCACCCGCTCACGCCGTGCCGGCTCCTCGACACGCGCAACCCGACCGGGCCGCTCGGCGGGCCGTCGCTCGGCGCGCGCTCCTGCGCCCGTTCGTCGCATCAGGCACGTGCAGTGTCCCGGCCGGCGCCGTCGCGATCTCCGCGAACGTCACGGCCGTGAACCCCGCGGCGACCGGAGACCTCGTCGTCTACCCGAACGGAATCGCGTCCCCTCCGGCCTCCTCGTCGCTGAGCTTCCGCGCGGGGCGCACGCGCGCGAACAACACGATCGTCTACGTCGCCTCGGACGGCAGCCTCCTCGTGAAGAACAAGGCCGCCGGCTCCCTCGACCTCCTCATCGACGTCAACGGCTACTACAAGTGAGACCCGGGGTCGGCGCGGCCGCCTTCGTCCTGCTCGGAGGGCTTGGTGCGGGAACCGCGGCCGCGACGACGTACCTCCCGATCACGGACACCGAGCTCATCCAGCGTTCGGCGGTCGTCGTGCGCGGAACGGTGGCGGATGCGCGCGTCGAAGAGGGCGCGGCGGGTTTCGTCACCGTCTACCGTTTTCGCGTGGCCGACACGTGGAAGGGGGGCTCGGCGCCCGAGATCGAGATCCTCGTCCCGGGCGGGACGGACGGAACGCGGGGGACCGCCTTCTGGGGGATGCCGGAGTTCCGGCCGGGAGACGAGGAAGTCCTCTTCCTCAACGCGGGCTTCGACGGGCGCTTCCGCGTCAGCGAGCTTCTGCTCGGCGCGTTCGAGGTGGTGGAGGACGCGGCCGGCAAGCGATTCGCGATGCGGACTCGCCTCGCGCTCGGCGACGTCGGCTATGCGCGCTCCGGCCGCGGCAGCGGCGAGACCTCCGACGAAGCCGAGCCCGTGCGTGAGCTCGGTGCCTTCCGCGCCGTCGTGCGCGCTCCCGCTTCGTTCGCGGCGCGCGCGCAGCTCGTCGAGGCAAGCCGCTCCGTGACCGGGACGCTGCTCCCGCGCGCGCACGGACGGCGCACTCCAAACTGGGTCCTCATCAATCCGCCGGTTCCGATGCGTTTCAACTGGAGCCCCGGAGGGCAGGCCGCCGCGTCCATCGGGTATACGCCCGGCGGCCAGTCGAATCTGAGCGACGGCTCCAACGGCGTCTCGCACATCGTGACGGCCGTGAGCTCCTGGTCGGGCGTCTCCGGCGCCGACATTCGCCTCGGGGCGCCGGCGTCCGGCACGTCCGGAGTCGCGATCACCGTCAACCTGAACGTGGCGGCCGATCCCTACGGCTCCTGGACGACGCCCCTCTGCGGCGGCGGCGTCCTCGGTGTCGCGAGCTCGCACTATTCCGGGACGCACGCGTGGGCGGGCGGGACGTGGTACACGGCGGTCTCGGGCGGCGTCTGGATTCGCGCGTACTCGTGCTCGACCGCCGCGTCCACGTTCGTGAACGTGCTCGCGCACGAGCTCGGGCACGTGATCGGGTTCGGGCATTCCGACCAGGCGGTCGACGCGCGCGACACGGACACCACGAACAACTGCCTCGCGACCATGAAGTCCTGTCTCGGCCCGTGCGGCCAGGCCCCGTGCAACAACGTCAACAATCTCCGGTTCCCGTTCGCGCTGGGAGCGGACGACGCGGAAGTCGCGAGGTTCGTCTACCAGGCAGCGGGTCCGCCGCCGCCGCCGCCCCCTCCGCCCGTCTCGGCGGCGACGAGCTTCTACCCGCTCACGCCGTGCCGGGTCCTCGACACGAGGAACGCCGCGGGCCCGCTCGGCGGTCCGTCGTTGAGCGGCGGAAGCCTGCGCTCGTTCGTCGCGACCAGCGCCTGCGGGGTCCCCGCCGGCGTCGTCGCGATTTCCGCGAACGCGACGGCCGTGAGCCCGGCCGCGACCGGCGACCTCGTCCTCTATCCGAACGGGATCGCGTCGCCCCCGGCGACCTCGACGCTGAGCTTCCGCGCCGGGCGCACGCGGGCGAACAACACGATCGTCTCCGTCGCCTCGGACGGCAGCTTCCTCGTGAAGAACAACGGGGGTGGAAGCCTGGACTTCGTCCTCGACGTCAACGGCTACTACAAGTGAGCGCCGGCGCCCGTGCCGCCTTCCTCGGCCTCCTCGCGGCGGCGCTCGCCGCGCCGCTCGCGGGCCAGCCGGTCGAGGGCGGGCCGCTCCCGGGACCGCTGCCGCTTTTCCCGGCGGACAACTGGTGGAACGTGGACGTGAGCGCCGCGCCCGTCGACCCGGCGAGCGCGGCGTTCATCGCGTGGATCGGCGCGGCGAAGGGGATGCATCCCGACTTCGGAGGCGACGCCGGAGCCCCCGCGATTTACGGGATGCCGTACGCCGTCGTGCCCGGCACGCAGCCGCTCGAGTCCGTGGCCTTCGACTACGCGTCCGAGAGTGATACGGGCGCGCCGGGGAGGCCTGCGGGCTATCCGATTCCGGTGGAGGCGAAGACGCAGTCCCACTGGATCGAGGGAGGCTATCCGGGAAACTGCGATTCCGCCCCGAAGACCTCCCCGTGCCGCGGCGACAAGCACATGCTCGTCGTGGACGCGGACCGCCGGCTCCTCTTCGAGACGTGGAACACGCGCTGCCTGCCCGCGGGTTCGGCGTCGTGCGCCTGGCGCGCGGGCTCCGGGGCCGTCTTCTCCCTCGATTCGAACGCGCGGAGGCCCGCGGGCTGGACGAGCGCGGATGCCGCGGGTCTCGCGATCCTCCCCGGGCTCGTCCGGTACGACGAGGCGTACGGCGCGCAGCCCATCCGCCACGCGTTCCGGTTCACGGTCCGCGACACGAACGGCTACGTCTTCCCGGCCTCGCACGTCGCAGGCTCGAACGCGAGCGCGCCCCCGATGGGCGCGCGCCTGAGGCTCAAGGCGTCGAAGGACATCTCGGGGTTCACGGCGCCGCTCCAGCGCATCTTCCAGGCGATGAAGACGTACGGTCTCATCGTCGCGGACAACGGCTCGGACATGTACGTGCAGGGCACCTACGACGCGCGCTGGGACAACGACGTCCTGAACCCGGCGTTCGCCGCGATCCACGCGGGCGACTTCGAGGTCGTCCAGCTCGGCTGGCAACCGTCCGCTCCGCCCGTCGCGACGACGTTCCGCGTCGTCGCCCCGTGCCGCATCCTCGACACGCGTGTTCCCGGGCTGCCGGCGTCCGGGCGCCTCGCCGCGGGAACGCAGAAGTCGTTCGTACTCGCGGGTGCCTGCGGCGTCCCCGCGGCGGCCGTCGCCCTGTCGGCGAACGTGACCGTCGTCGCGCCCTCCGGCGCGGGCGACGTCGTCGTCTTTCCCGCGGGGACCGGCGCCCCGGGAGCCTCGACGGTCAGCTTTCCCGCCGGGCGCACGCGGGCGAACAACGCCCAGATCCTGTTGTCGTCGGACGGCACGGGGCGTGCAACGGTGAGAAACAACGCCGCTGGCGCGTTCGATCTCGTCATCGACGTCAACGGGTACTACTACGAGTAGCCGCCCGCCCTTTCCCGACGCTAGACTCGATCGGGTGCCGTCGAAAAGGAGAGCGTCGAGAGTCGCGGAGACGGTGGAGGCTCCGGTCCGCGACAACGGGCCCGGGCGGGGCGACCTCGCCGCCGCGCTCGCGCTTGCAGCAATCATCGGATTCGTCTTCCGCGGCGGGCTCGCGAACGGGCTCGTCGGCGACGACTTCAGCCTCATCAATTACTGCCGGCTGGACGGGCTCGCGGCGGTCCTCCGGGATTTCGACCCCGTCCGCGAGGTCTGGTATTACCGCCCGCTCACGAAGATCGTGTTCGGTTTCGCGTACGCGCTCTGGGGAACGGCCCCGTGGCCCTATCACGTCGTGAGTCTCCTCGCGCATGCCGTCGCGTCGGCGCTCGTCTATTTCGTCGCCCGACGCGCGGGAGCGTCCCCGATCCCGGCCTTCGTGGGAACGCTCCTCTTCGCCGTTCATTTCCGCAACCACGAGAGCGTGTTCTGGTTCAGCGCGATTTCGTATCCGCTCTCGACGTGCTTCGGGCTCGCGTCCGCGCTCCTGTTCCGGGCGAGCCTCGAGGAGCCCCGCCGCGGCCTGCTCGCGGGATCGCTCCTCGCATCCTTCGCCGCGATGCTCACGAAGGACACGGCCGCGGTCGTCCCCGTGCTCGCCGCGCTCTACGGGCTCCTCTTCGCCGGCGGAGGGTTCGCGCGCGCGACGCGCCGCGTCAGGCTCCGGAGCCTCGTGCCCCTCGGCCTCGTGCTGCTCCTCGGGGTCGCCCTGCAGGCCGTCCCCGTCGAGGGCAGGCCGTTCGCGCGCGGCGGCGCCGCCTTCTCGCCGAAGGGCGCGCACGCCTCGCTCGATTTCGTCGAGCGCTCCGCCGCGCTCGCGGTGCCCGGCCTCGAGTCCCTCTCCGAGGCGCCGCGGCAGGCGCTGGCGCTGGCCGCCGCGCTGGGCCTCGCCGCTTACGCGGTCGTGCGGCGGAGCCGGCTCGCGCTCTTCGGCCTCGCCTGGGTCGTGCTCGCGCACCTCCCGTTCTACGCGTTCGTCCCGCGGATGGGAGACCTCTACCTGTACCTTCCGCTCGCCGGCGTCGCTCTGATCGCGGTCGACGCGGCGGAGCTCTCCCTGTCGCGCGTCGGGAGCGCGCTTCCGCGCGCTGCGGCCGCCCTTGCCGTGGGGACGCTCCTCGTCTGGTCCGCCGCGCGCATCGACGCGCAGGCTCTTCGCTGGAGGGCGGCGGGCGACGTCGTCAACGGCGTCGTCTCGGCCGTGAAGGAGGCCCGCCCGTCTCTCCCGCGCGGCGCGACGCTCGTCCTCGAGGGACTGCCCGACCGCGTCGGCGGCGTCTATGCGTTCAACAACGCCGTGCCCGCGGTCTTCTGGCTCGCGTATGCGGACCGGACGCTCGACATCGTCCGGCCGGAGCCCGGCGGTGGGCCCGGGGATCCCGCCGCTCCGCATTTCCTGTACGACGGCGGACGTTTCTACGAGGTCGACGGGCTCGGCCGCCGCCGGCTCCTCCGGCAGTTCGACGAGCCGGACTGAAGGCGATGGAAAGAGCGCGCGGGGATTCGTCACTCCGGGTCGCGGCGGCACGGCCCGTGCTTTTCGGGACGAGGAATACGGGGGCCGGGCCGTGCCCGGGCGATGGAGGCATGAAGACGTCCAATAAGTGTCGGTTTGCGCTCCTCGCTCTCGCCGCGCTTTGTCCGTGGCAGGCGCGGGTGTCGGAAGCCGCGTGCACGCCCGGAGGGCAGCCCTGTGTCCCCCCCGGAGCCGCAAAAACGAGTTTCCCTAAGACGGTCCCTGGACCTGGACCGACGAACATGGGAAGCACGCACGGAAAGCCGGTGATCGCGGACCTGCTGCTCACGCCCGGGCACAAGTCGGTCGTGTTCGGCAACTTCGGCGGCCAGCTCTGGGTCGTGACCACGAACGGCACGACCAGCGCCGGCATCCTCGTGGACACGCTGCCCGCGGACGTCTACTCGACGCCGGCGATCGGCGACCTCGACGGCGACGGCCTCCCGGACATCGTCGCGGGCTACGGGTCGCTCTACGACACGTCCAAGCCGGGCGGCTTCCGCGCTTACAAGAACCACGGGCCCGGAGCGAACCCCGTCTTCACGCAAATGTGGGATCGCCCCTCGATCGATCGCGCGCCGCCGACCGGAGTGCTCGACCCCGTCATGTCGAGCCCGGCGATCGGCGACGTGGACGGCGACGGCATCGTGGAGGTCGCCGTCGCGGGACTCGACGAGCGCATCCACCTCGTCGACGGCCGCAACGGGAACGAGAAGCCGGGCTGGCCGTATGAGAACCAGGACACGGTCTTCTCGTCGCCCGCGCTCTTCGACCTCGACGGGGACGGGAAACTCGAGATCATCATCGGAGCGGACGACTTCCAGAACAACGGTGGGCACATCCTTGCCTTGCGCCCCGACAAGACCGAGCTTCCCGGATTCCCGATCCACACGGACCAGGCGATGTCCAGCTCGCCCGCGATCGGCGACATCGACGGCGACGGGAAGCCGGAGATCGTGATCGGCACCGGACACTTCTTCCCCGGGCGCGCCCACAAGGTCTACGCCTACCACTGCGACGGCACGCCGTTGCTCGGCTGGCCCGTGAGCGTGGACGGGGAGGTCGTGACGGCACCGGCACTCGGCGACCTCGACGGCGACGGCATCCCGGACGTCGTCGTCACCGACGACAACTCCGGCCCGAGCGGGACGTACCACGTCTACGCGTTCAAGGGGAACGGCAATCCGGTCCCGGGCTGGGCCGGCGGGCGCCAGCCGAAGGACTTCTTCGCCCAGTCGCTCGGCGTGGGCGATCCCGTCATCGCGGACATCCTGAACGGACCCGAAGCCGAGGTCCTCGTCCCGACGAACGGCGAGATCTGCGTCTTCTCGAACACGGGGGTCCAGCTGACGGACAACGGGAACCATGTCACGGGAACGTTCACTTTCAACGTCGGTGGAACCGTCGGGGGCGTCGCCGTGGGCGACCTCGACAACAACGGCGCCGCGGTCACCGTCGTCGCGATCTCGGGCACGCCGTTTTCGGCGTATCCAAATTCGCAGGTCTACGCGTGGAACACGGGGAAGGCCGTGGGCGCCCTGCCATGGCCGCAGTTCCGCCACGACGCCCCGCACAGCGGCGTCGTGCCCGGGTCCCCAACGTGCACCCCCCGACCCGTCGTCGCAACGAAGTTCCACGCCCTCAATCCCTGCCGCGTCCTCGACACGCGACAACCCGGTTTTCCGGCGGGTCTCGGAACGCCGGTGCTCGCCGCGAGCGGCGTGAGGGTGTTCACGATCGCGAACGTCTGCGGGATCCCGCCGGGCGCCGTCTCCATCTCGGCGAACCTCACCGTCACAAACGTCACGGCGGGCGGGGAGCTCGTTGTGTACCCGTCCGATGTCGCCCGGCCGGGCACCTCGTCCCTGAGCTTTCACGCCTTCAGGACCCGCGCGAACAATGCGATCCTGTACCTCTCGACCGCTTCTATGTTCTCTGTTTTCAACAATTCGGCGGGATCGGTCGATTTCGTACTTGACGTCAACGGGTACTTCCAATGAGGATGCGTGGGGTACCGTCACTACCGGGTGAAATCGTCGGCACAGAGTCCGCGTCTCATCCATGCAAATTCGCAGGAGGCAGGTCATGAGTCAGTTCCCGACCAAGAGCGCGCTTTTTATCGCTGCGGGCTTCGTCGTTGCCGGCGCGTTCGCCAATCGGGCGCAGGCGCAGACGGGCCTCCAGTTCTACGCGGTCACCCCGTGCCGCGCCGCGGACACGCGGACCGGCTTCGGCGGGATCCTTCCTGCCTCGACCTTGCGCAACTTTACGATCAAGACCGTGTGCGGCGTGCCGGCCACCGCCAAGGCCGTCGCGATCAACGTGACGGTCGTGACGCCGAATGCCGACGGCTTTTTCTTCGTCTGGCCGGCCGGCGGCGCGGTTCCCCCGGTCTCCACGATCAACTTCAACGCCGGCGAGCCCGCCATCGCGAACGGAGCGATCGTGCCCCTCGCCGTGGGGACCCCGGATCTCTCGGGCGCGTACGGCACCGCGAGCGGTTCCGGCACGGCGCACGTCGTCCTCGACGTAACCGGCTATTTCCAGTAAGGCACCGGTCGACCGAGCGGGCTCCCGGGGGCACGGCTCCCCGGGCGGCCTGACTCTCTGAGCATGCGAGCCCGGCTGACCGCCGGGCTCTTGCTTTTGGTCTCCCTGGGCGTCCAGGCCGCGCTCCTCTTCTCGTCCCGGATCCCGTGGAGCTCCGACCAGGCGGTCGTCGGGCTCATGGCGCGCCACATCCTCGAGGGGCGCGGCCATCCCGTCTTCTACTACGGCGCGACGTACGCGGGCTCGCTGGAGGCGCACGGCGTCGCCGCCGTTTTTGCCCTCCTCGGGGCGACACGCGCCGCGTATTCGGTCGCGATGGTGCTGCTCGCCCTCGCGATCGTGGCGGGCGCATCTCACGTCGCGCTAAGGGCGTTCGGGTGGCGCGCCGGGCTCGTCGCTCTCGCATATCTCGCGCTTCCGCCCTTCTTCCTCCTCTACAAGGCGCTCACGTCGGACGGGGCGTACGACTCCGTGGCCCTCGTCGCGATCGGGCACCTCCTGGCTGCGCTCGCGATCGAGGAGCGCTCCGCGGCGGGAGGCTCCACACTTCTCGCCTTCGCGGCGCTCGGTCTCGCGGCGGGGCTCGGCCTCTGGGTGACGCCCCTGTGCCTTCCCCTCACCGCGGCCGCCGTCTTGTGGGTGTGGGTCCGCGGGCTCGCGCGACCCCGATCCCTCCCGCCGTTCGCGGCCGGCGCCGCCCTCGGCGCGCTGCCGTGGATCATCTGGAACGCGCGGCACGGCTGGGCGAGCCTGCGGGCGGAAGAGGCGGGACACGTCGACCTCGCGGGCCTCCTCGCGAACGCGAAGGGCTTCGTGACCGTTAGTCTTCCGATCCTCACGGGCGCCGCCCGCCCGAACCACCTACCCGGCTCGCCTGAGGAGCCGTTCCCGGGCGCGTCCGTCCTCGCGCCGCTCGCGCTTCTTCTCCTCGTCGCGCCGGTCCTCGGGCGCCTGAGGCGCGACGGGCGGGTCCTGCTCGGCGTCCTCGCCCTGGCCGCGGTCACGGGCGCCGCCCTCCTCTCGCGGCGCGTCTCTCCGGCCGAGCCGCGCTATTTCATGGCGGCGTACGTGGTCGTGCCCGCCCTCCTCGGGGCCGCCGCGGACTGGTGGCTTGCCACGCGGCGCCGGACGCTCGCCGCGCTCGCCGCCGGTCTGCTCCTCGTCGTCACGCACGTCGGGGGCTACGCGCGCGCGACCGTCCACGGGCCCGTCGTGGATGACGCCCAGGTCACGGGCCCGCTCGACGCCCTCATCGGCGCGCTGCGGCGTCTCGGCGTGCGACGCGTCTGGGCGAGCTACTGGATCTCCTACCGTCTCGCCTTCGAGACCGGCGAGTCGATCCTCGCGTCGCCTCTCGGGGCCGAGGACGTCGTGCGCATCCCCTCGTACGCGGCCGCCGTGAAGGCGGCGTCCGACGCGGCCGTCGTGACGCTTCCTCCGCGGACCGCCTGCTTCGCGGGCTGGCTCGACGAGCGCGGCGTGCCCGCGGTCCGCACGACGGCGGGCGCGTTCACGATCTTCTCGTCCCTGCCCGTTTCCGTTCTCACGACCCTCGACGCCGGCGAGAGCCTTCCACTCCCCGCGAGCGCGGAGCGGGTCGCGTGGCGTCTCCTCGGGGCCTCGCGGGCGGCGGACGGACGATCACTGACGCTCGACGCCGAGCTT
Organism: Thermoanaerobaculia bacterium; assembly: GCA_963719225.1. Classification (GTDB taxonomy): domain Bacteria; phylum Acidobacteriota; class Thermoanaerobaculia; order UBA5066; family UBA5066; genus Fen-183. Next base: position 787,135 of record CAVRAY010000002.1, read on the forward strand.
CGCAACACGGGGCCGTGCCTCTTCACGCACGCGGTCTCGATCGCGTCCTCCTCCGCAGCCGCCGGCGGAGAGTGGTCCGGGGATGCGGACACGCACCAGCCGAACGCGCGCCTCGCGCCGGGCGAGACCGTACGCGTCAGGGTCACGGTGCCGTTGCCCGACGAGAAGCGCGGCGCCCGCGTTCGCCTTCGGCTCGAGCATCGGGCGACCGGCCTTTTCCCGGGCGATGGAGCCCCGCTCGTCGTCGCGGCGGACGGCGCGGACGTCAGTCCCGGAAGGCCGGAAGGAGACGGGCCAGGACAGGCCCCGGTAGCAGCCGCCACGGCGCCGCGCGCGGCCGGCCGATGAGCCTTTCGGGCGCGTAGCCGTCGGCCCGGATCGTCAACGGCGCGCCCTCGTCCCCGCGCCGTACGAGGCGGTAGCGCCCCTCCAGCGTGTGGAACGCGGCAACGACGAGGTCCTCGTAGCGCACGACGTGGCCGGGGCACGTCCCGGCGTCGAAGCAGGGCTTCTCGGCGTCCACCCAGCAGCGCAGGCCCTGATCCTCGACCTTGCACCCGCCCGGGGCCCCGGGCGTCCAGCGATAGGTGTTCATCGCGAGGTCCGGCGTGTCGTCGTAGAGGAGCCGGACCCACGCCCGCATGATGTAGTCCGCCTTCGTCGCGTGCCACCCGGGGTCCTCCGGCATGAAGAGGACCAGGCTCGCACCGGGTCGCACGGAAGGAACGGCCTCGAGGAGAGACGAGAGCTCGCGGCGGTGGTCCCGCCACGAGGACAGGTAGTAGTCCTGCCGCTCGACGGACCCCGCCGCACCGAATCCGACGAATACGGCCGCGAGGGCCCAGCCGAAGACGACGAACCGGCTCCTCACGAGGGCGTCGACCGCGACCCCGAGCCCCGCGGACACGAACACGCGCGACAGGAGGTGTGTCCGGTAGAACGTGTCGGAGAAGTGGACAGACGCGAAAGCAACGTTCGACGCGGCGCCCATCGCGACCAGGACGCCGAGCGACGCGAGCGCCCGCCAGCCCGCGCCGCCGCGCGGGGACGCGCCGGAGAGGTGCCGGGCCCGGGCGAAATAAAGGACCAGACAGACGGCCGCGACCGCGATCCAGAGCACGACGGGCACGACGGGGCGGCGGCGTGCCGAACTCCGGCCGATCGAGGGACCACTGCCACGGCAGGACGTTGTTCAGGAGGAGGATCAGGGCGCGGAACGCGTGCTGGGCGGGCGTCAGGTGCAAGTTCGCCGCCGCGGCATAGCTCACCGGACTCAGCATGAATCGCGTGAACGTGACGACGTACGGCAGGATGGCGAGTCCGCTGGCCGCGAAAACGACGAATCGCCGCGGCCACGTGCCCGGCGCGACGACGAAGAGGATCGGGACGAGGACGAGCGCCGGCGCGGCGACGTCGATCGTGTACACGCTCACAAGGAGGCTCGCGAGCGCGCCCGCGAGGACGAGGCCGGAACCGCCGTCGAGGAACCGGAGGGTCCCGACGAGGAACAGCACGAGGCCGAGGACGGCGAGGTCGTACTCGGCGGCGACGAGGCTCGTCGTGAGGAAGTCGCTCGATGCGCAGATCGTGAGCGCACCGGCCGAGAACGCCGCGAGGGGACGGCCGGGGAAAAGCGTCCTCACGAGCGCGGCCGCCGCGACGCCGATCCCGAGCCATGTCAGGAGGTGGATCACGTGCAGGGCCTCGACGCGATACCCGGTCAGCTCGGCCAGGAGGGACGGCGCCCCGAGAAGGAGACGCGTCGGCGCTCCCATCGGATGGACGAGAGCAGCGAGGAGCCCGAGGCGCGCGCGCGTGTCGTGCGCGAGCGCGAGGATGTTCGCGTCGTCCTGCCAGAACCCGCAGTCGAAGGCGAACAGCCCCTGGACGAGGAGCGTCAAGGCCGCAAAGCCGACGAGGTCCCTCCGCGACGGGTCCGAACCCTTAACATCGGCCCGTGACGCCGTTCCGCCGTGCGACGCTCGCCCTGCTTCCGTTCGCGTTCGTTTCATGCGTGCGTGTTCGCTTCGTTCCGGCGCTGCCGGCCGAGGCATTTTCCGCCCGGCTCTCGATCGTCTCGTCGCCCGCATCGGTGGCGACGGGCGCGCGTTTCACGGTGCCCGTTCTCGTGGAGAACCGCAGCCGGGTCGCGTGGCCTCGCGCCGCTGGACGTCCGAGGGCCGAATCCTGTCCGCCTCGTACCACTGGAGGACCGGGGACGGCTCGATGGCCGTCCACGACGGACTGAGGACTCCCCTGAGGACCGCCCTCGGACCCGGGGAGCAGACCCGCGTTTCCCTGGCGGTCGCGGCTCCCTCCCGGCCGGGCGGCTACGTGCTGGAGGTGGATCTCGTCCAGGAAGGCGTCGCCTGGTTTTCCGACCACGGATCGCCGGTGGCCCGGGCGGCCGTGCGCGTGGAAGATCACTCCGTCACTCCTTGACGAAACCTATCCGGAAGACCTCGACGGAGAGCTCCCGAGTGTCGCGGGACCCCGCGAGCACGCCGGCGGGGCGCCACGTGGAGCGCGACGCGAGCACGATGAGGACGGGCGTCTCCCGGTACCGAGTCCAGAATTCCTCCGGGACGGCGAGGTCGTAGGCGCTCCACGCGGATCCCTCGGGGCGGATCGTGCCGAGACGTTCGGGACTCCCGCCCGCATCGTCCTCGAGGGAAACGTCGATCACCGGTACGGGCACGGGCGGCCGCGCCGCCGCAAGCGCGTCGACCGGGCACGCGAACTCGACCCTCAGTTTCGGCGCGGCGAGAACGGCACGGACGACGCCGCGCGTTCCCATCCACCGTGTCGGCTGCGACCACGCGTAAAAGCCGGAGACGACGTCCGCGTCCTGCGCGGAGATCACGAAGTCCACGATGCCCGGGCGATGGAGATCGCGGATCTCGCCGTTCTCGACGGCGAACCAGGGCGTCTCGCCCGTCGCGCGGGCCCAGGCGTCGAAGACCCGGTTCAGGATCGAGGCGTCGCGCACACCGACCGGCCCGCGGGCGAGGACGAGACGGGGCGTCGGGCGCCGGTTCGAGATCGTGAGGAGAAAGCGTGTCGAGATCCGTCCGTTGTGGATCTCGGGGAAGAAGAGGTTCGTGTCGGGGACCGCGAGCGCGGGCGCGTCGGGCGGAAGAGCGCGTGCCGCGTCCGCGAGCATCCCCGCGAGACGCGTGAGCGTCGCGAGTCGCTTCTCGTGCGCCGCGTAAACGTCCCAGGACACCCTCGAGAGCATCGCTCGGCGGTGGAGGAGCGTCTCCAGCCCGAGCGCCGCGAACCCGATCGAGACCAACGCGAGGGCGAGCCGGCGATTCGCGCGGAGCCGCTCGCGGATCGTCGCGACGGCTGCGGCGGCGAGGAGCGCCGCTGGCATGAGCAGCGGAAAGAAGTAACGGTCCCCGTCGAACAGCTCCTCGTATGGGTAATTCCATCGCGCGACGCCGACGAGCGCGAGGAAGCCGATCCCGGCGGGGAGCGTCGCGAGCGCCGCAACGGCGCCGCGGCGCGAGGCCGGCGTCAGGACGGCGAGGAGGACGGCCGCCGCGGCGAGCACGATGAGGACTCCGAAAGCCGACTCCATCTTCGGGAACCATTCCGTGACGCCGAGCGGACGCACGACGCTCGGCCCGGGGAAGAGGTAACGGAACGGCGCGGCACACGCGAGGAATGCGAAGCGCTTCAGCGCCGCGATCGGCTCCGTGTGGAGCGCGACCCCGGTGAGGCGCGTGTAGAAAAGGCGCGTCGCGAACAGCGCGAGTCCGGCGGCTGAGACGAGGAACGCCTCGAGTCCCGAGACGAGCCGTCGGTCTCCGGTGCGCCGCCTCTCGGCGACGGACAGGAAGAACGGAGCGGAGAGGAGGGGCACGAGCGAGTTGTCGCAGGCAAGGGCGAACACGCAGCCGGCGGCGGCGAGCAGGCCCGCGCGCCGGCGCCCGAGCGTGTCCGCGTAGACGATCGCGGCGAGGGCCCCCGTTACGCCCGCGATCCCGATCGGAACGCAGCCGCCGCTCGGGAACCAGAGCCACATCGAGGAGAAGCCGCAGGGCAGGACGTAGAGGACCCCGGCGGCGAGGCCCGCGACGTCGTCCCTCAGGAGACGGCGGGCCGCGAGCGCGAGGAAGAGCGCCGAGAGAACGTGCGAGGCGAAGACGAGGAGGCGCAGCGGCGTCGCGTTCGTCCCGAAGAGAGTCGCGCTCGCGGTCAGGAGGAGGCGCAGAACGGGAACGAAGTGCTCTCCCTGCGGCCTGAAGAGGACCGTCCAGAACCCCGCCCGGCCCGCCAGGACGTCGGCGGCGTGGTTGAGGTAGTCGATGTCGTCGTAGGCGTACCCGTTCCCGAACGTCGGCCCGTAGAGGAACACTCCGACCAGCGCGGCCGACGAGAACGCGAGGAGGCCGAACCGGCGGCTCGTCACGTCGGGCTCACGATCCGCACGAGGGCGTTCCGAGGAGACCCGGGAGCGACGAGGCCGCTCCGCTCGCCACGCGCGGGCCGGGGCGCGTAGGAGGAGACGTCGAAGGCGGCCACCGCGAGACCGAGGCCGAGGGCGAGCGGAAACGAACGCAGCGAGATTCGCGCCAGGAGGAGTCCGAGGCACGCCGCCAGCAGAGGGAAGACGAAGAGAAGGGAGCGCGGCGCCGGGCCGGGCCCCGGATCGGCCCCCGAGGCGACGCAGGACACGAGGGTGAGCGCGCCCGCGAGGCCGAGCGGCGCGAGACCCTGGGCGACGGTGCGGCCGCGCCGGAGCGCTTCCGGGAAGGGGCGTAACGCGAGGCCGGCGGCGGCGAGGTACAGGGCCGCGAGCGCCAGCGCGGCCGGGCGCCGCCAGGCATCGAACGGCGCGGCGCCGGCCGCCGGGTCGACCGCGGCGACGAGTTCAGGGAGCCGGACCGTGGCGAGCCGCTCCAGGGTCACGAAGCGGTCCCCGGAGCGCGCGGCCGGCCCTGTCTCGGTGCCGTGCACGCCGGTGACGAGCCACGGAGCCGCCCCGAGCGCGAATCCGGCTGCCGCGAACGCGACGGCCCGAACGGCGCCGCGGCCGCCGTGCCGCGGGCGCGCCACGAGGAGGAAGCCGGGCACGGCGAACGCGAAGGCATCGGCCGAGCTCCAGGCGGCGAGCCCGGCTGCGACGCCGAAAAGAGCCGGCAGCATGGCCGAGCCCTCGCGTTCGCGCGACTCGGCGGCGACCCAGAGCGCGGCCAGCCCGAGAAGCAGGGCCTCCGGAGGGCCGTCCGGCGGCGAGGTCCCGCGCAGAGGGGACGGCGAGGGAAACGCGAAGACGAGGAGCGCGAAGCACGCCGCCTGGCGCCCCGCGAGACGCCGGACGAGGAAGAAGAAAACGAGGAGCAAGAGGAGCCACGGGAGAATCGGCGCCACCGCGGCCGCGCCTCGCGGAACGCTTTCGGACGCGCGAGCGGCGTACGGGGTCGCCCGGAGCGCGACGCCGCCCGCGAGGCCCGCGAGCGCGAACAGGCTCCACCCGTCCCAGCGCGAGGAGAGGAGCGCGAGGTAGCTCCCGCTCGTCGTGAGGATGTGCATCTTCGAGACGCCGTGAACGCGTACCGTGAAGCGGATCGGCACCTCGACGATCGTGTGTCCCTTCCGGGTCGCGTTGATGAGGAGTTCCGGCAGGAACGCGAAGTTGTCGTTGCGGAACGCGAGGCCGCGGAGCACCCCGGCGCGGTAGACGCGGAAGCCCGACGTCTTGTCGCGCGTCTCGAGGTTCCAGAGGAAGCGCATTGCGGCGTTCATCGAGGTGCTCAGGACCCTCTTCCAGAGCGGGATGCCGATCACGGAGCTCCCGTGAACGAAGCGCGAGCCGACGACGATGTCCGCGCCGGACCTCTCGAGCGCCGCGAGGAGCTCCGGGATCTCTTCGGGCTGGTGGTTGAGGTCGGCGTCCATCGTGACGACGACGTCCGCGTCGGCGCGGACGGCCGCGAAGCCCCGCCGGAAGGCCGCGCCGAGACCGGAGGGCTCCGCGCGGTAGAGGACCTTCACGCGGGGAACCTTCCGGGCCACCTCCTCGAGCGCCTCGCGCGTTCCGTCCGTCCCCTCGACGACGTAGAGGAGCTCCCAGTCAACGCCGAGGCCGTCGAGCGTCCGCCGGAGCCGCTCCGTCAGCGGGCCCACGTTCCCGCGCTCGTTGTAGGCGGCGATGACGACGGAGACCTTCATCTCGGCTTGCGGGCGACGACGACGAGGTGGATGAAGAGGTCCCGCGGCCCGAAGGACAGCGTGACGGGCTCGAGTCCCGTCCCCTCGAGCATCGCGGCCGCGTGCGCGCGCGAGCGGAGCCGGTTGACCTCGTCCGGGAAGAACCGGAACGGCGCGCCGGGCCGCGACCTCAGCGCCTCGACGGGTGCGAGAACGAGCCTCGAGCTCCCGAATTCCGGCGGCCAGAAGAGGAGCGCGACCCCGCCCGGCCGCAGGACGCGCGCGAACTCGGCAAGCAGGGTGCGGCCCTCCTCCGGCGCGAAGTGCTCCATGACGCCGAGATTCCAGAGTCCGGCGACGGAGCCGTCCCGGAACGGCAGGCGGAAGAGATCGCCCTGAAGGAGGCCTCGGAAGACGGGCACGCGGCGCGCGGCCACCACGGCGAGCCGCGAGATGTCCATCGCGACGAGCGTCCGCCCCCGGGGGTCGATCCGCGACGACGACTCGGCGGTTCCGCAGCCCGCCTCGACGAGGACCCCGTCCTCCGGAAAGTGCGCGTCCGCGAACGCGCGGACGGCGCGGCTCAGGAGCTCCGTGCGGACGAGGGAGGCGATCCGGCCGAACAGCGAGTTCCGCCCGCTGAGAGCGGCCCAGTGGTCGTTCCAGACGCGCGCGTCGTCGCGCGAGGCGCCGTCAGGTGCGGGCATCCGGGCCCTCGGCGCCTCCGCTTCCCCCCGGCACGCGCGCCTCGACGACGTACCGCGGGCGTCGGCGCGTCTCGTCGAGGTTGCGCCACAGGTATTCGCCGATCATCCCCATGACGAGCAGCTGCGCGCCCGACACGACGAGCAGCACGATCATGAGAGAGGCCCAGCCCTGCACCTTCAAGTCGAAGGCGAAGTGGGCGAAGACGATGAAAAGCGCGTACAGGAGCCCGGCGACCGAGACGAAAAGGCCGAGGAGAGAGGCCGCCCGGATCGGGACGTACGAGAACGCGACGAACGAGTCGATGAAATACTTGACCTTGCGGCCGAAGCCCCACATCGACTTCCCGTACCGCGCGTCGCGCGCGAGGCGGCGGAACGGGACGACCGCGGGGTCGAAGCCGAGCCAGAGGACGAGCCCCATGAGGTAGGCGTTGCTCTCCTGGATCCCGAGGAGGAGGTCTCGCACGGTGCGGTCGACGACGAAGAAGTCGAACCCGCCCTCCGGCATCGTCGCGATCGCGTACCGGCGGAACAGGCGGTAGAAAATGCTGGCGAGAAACGCGGTCGCGGGTGGGTCGTCGCGCCCCTCGCGCGCCGCGAGGACGACCCTCTTTCCGCCGCGCCAGAGCGCGAGCATCGCGTCGAGCGTCTCGGGAGGGTCTTGCAGGTCGGCGGAGATCGTCGCGACGGCGTCCCCGTCCGCTTCCGCGAGCCCCGCGAGAAGCGCCGCGTTCGAGCCGAAGTTGCGCGAGAGCTTCACGGCCGTGACGCGCGGCTCGGTCGCGGCAAGCGCGAGGAGGACCGCGAAGGACTCGTCCTTCGAGCCGTCGTCCACGAACACGAACCGGAACGCGTCGAGAGGGTGCCGGCCCGCGAGCGCCTGCAGGCGCGCGAGGAGGTCGGGCAGGCTCGCGGCGTTGTGGAAGACGGGAACGACGACCGAGATTCTGCTCATGCGAAATGGCGGAGGACGGCCGCCCGGTCCTCCGCCGAGACCTCCCGGACGGCTCGCGCGGGGATCCCGGCGACGACCGACCAGTCGGGGACGTCGTGCGTGACGACGGCGCCGGCCGCGACGATCGCGCCGACGCCGACCGTGATTCCGGCCGCGAGGTTCGCGCCGGTCCCGACGAGGGCGAACCGGCGGATCCGCGGGCCGCGCGCCTCCCATGGGGCGAGACCGAATCGTCGCAGGTAGACCTCGTTGTCGTTCACGGTCAGGACGCCGGGACCGATGAAGACGTCCTCCTCGATCTCCATGTTTCCCGTCAGGATCGCGCCGTCGATGACGCGCGTCCGCGCGCCGATCGTCGTGTCGTACATGACGAGGACGCCGCGCCCGAGGACGACGTCCTCGCCGATGCGGCAGCCTTCGCGCACGGAGGCGAGGTCGCCGACCATCGCCCGCGCGCCGAACGTCGACCCGGTGTAGAGAACGGCGTTCGCGCCGACGACGCAGCGCGCGCCGAGAACGAGCGCCCCGGGCGCGGCCGGGACGGGCCGCGTCGTGTTCCCGGTCGTCATCGGCGGGCGGCCGAGAACGGCGCCGTCGTGGATCGTCGAGCCGTCCCCGACGGACACGTCCGCGTGGATCGTCACGTGGCGGCCCAGCGAGACCCCGACGCCGAGACGTGCCTCAGGCGAAACCGCGGCGTCGCCGGCCGGCGTCGGGATCGCCTCGGGACGTGTCGTCATCGTCGTCAACCCTACCAGTAGTGCGCCTTGTTCACGCGGTAGAACGCGACCGTCCTTTCGAGGCCCTCGCGCAGCGGCGTCCGTGGCTCCCAGCCCAGGATCCGCCGGATCTTCGAGATATCCGAGTAGAAGTCGCCGGGCTCCTGCGCCTTGCGTTCGGCGGAGAACGGCGCGAACTCCCAGGGCGCGCCGGTCAGGGAGGAGAGCGTCTGGGCGAGCTCCCGGAACGTCGTCGGCACGTCCACGCCCACGTTCAGGATCTCCGCGCGGGCCGCCTCCGAGGCGGCCGCGAGCAGGATGGCCTCGACGCAATCGTCGACGAAGAGGAAGTCGCGCCGGATCGTGCCGTCCCCGAACACCTTCATCGGCTCTCCGTCCACCGCGAGCCGGACGAACCAGTTCACGACGCCGTACCGGGAGTGCTTCATCTGCGCGCGCGGCCCGTACACGTTCGTGAGCCTGAGGAGCGCGGACGGGATCCCGTGCACGCGGTCGTAGACCTCGACGATCTTCTCGGCCGTGAGGTTCGAGATCTCGTAGATCCCGCGCGGGTTCGTCGGCGCGTCCTCAGCGACGGGAAGAGACACCGCGGGCCCGTACTGGCCGCGCGTACCCGTGTAGACGACCTTCGCCCGAGGGGCGTGGTGCTTGACGGCCTCCATGACGACGGCCGTCCCCTTCACGTTCATGTCGATGTCGGGAAACGGGTCCGTGAGCGAGAGGACGTGGTCGACCTGTCCTGCGAGGTGGAAGACGAAATCCTGCCCCGCGACGAGGCCGTTCATCGCGCGCGCGTCGCGGATGTCGCACGCGTGCACCGCGACGCGGTCGCGCACGGGCTCGAGGTTGAAGGTGTTGCCTCCGTAGCCCGGGATCATCGCGTCCACGATCGTGACGTCGGCGCCGCTCTCGACGAGCGCGATCGCGAGGCTCGATCCGATGAAGCCCGCGCCGCCCGTGACGAGGGCGCGGGATCCCGCGAAGGACGGCGTGTGAGTCACGCGGCGACCTCGTCCAGCCGCTCCGCGATGCGGCGCGCGGCGTCTCCCCACGTCCATTTCGCGGCCATCTCGGCCGCGGCGCGGCGCCCTTTCGCCGCGGCCTCGTCGGGATGCTCGGCGACGTGCCGGAACAGGTGGGCGAGGTGCTCGGGATCGGGGTCGGACCATCGGAAGCCCTTGTAGTAGGTCGCACGCGCGTCGGCGGGCACGACGCCGCGGACGCGGAGCGGATAGGAGATTCCCTCGTGGACGAACTCCGTGTGCGCGCCCCAGTCCGTCGCGATGGACGGCAGGCCGCACGCCATCGCCTCCATGAGCGGCATGTCCCACCCCTCGCCGCGGCCGGCCGAGACGTAGCAGTCCGCGGAGCGGTAGAGCGAGCCGAGCTGGTGGTACGGGAACTCCTTGTTGTGGAGGAACGCGATCCGCCCGCCGTTCGACGACAGGCCGAGCGCCTCGATCTGCGCCTTCACGTTCGTCGTCCTGTTCACGTTGATGACCTTGCAGAGGAGGACGACGGGATCCTTGCGGCGGAACGTCTGGTTGAAGACCTTCAGGATCATGTCCGCGCGCTTCCTCTCGCCCCATTCGAAGTTCGCGAGGAAGACGAAGTCGCCGGCGGGATTCCTGACGCCGCGGATCGCCGGGTGGAAGTGGTCGACGTCGACCCCGAGCGGCATCACGCGCACCGGCTTCTTCAGCCCCGAGGCGAGGAAGCCGTCGCGGTTGAACGCGGACGGGACCCAGACCTCGTCCATCTCGTTGCCCTGCCGCACCCATTCCTTCGGGAAGCCGTCCACCTCGAGCATCGTGTAGCCGATCCGGGTGCGGCCCTTGTTGCGAAAGAAGACGTCGCCCTGGCCGTAGACGACGGAGACGCGCGGCCGCCGCCCGCTCTTCCGCGCCGAGACGACGTTCAGGAGGTAGTCGCGCGCGTCCTCGTCCTCGCGGACGGGGAAGGGCGTTCCCGGGCCCGTAGACGTACTCGTACGCGACGCGGATGCCTTCTGCGTCGCAGCGCGCGCAGGATCTCGCGGCAGCTCATCGCGTATCCGGTCGGGAAGTTCAGGATGGACTGCCACGACAGGTCGCGCCGGTAGCGGGCCTCGAGCTTTTCCTTCCAGAGACCCCCGAACGTCTTCCGGCTCTTCTGGAAGAGCGACTCGAACGTCTTCGGCGCGTCGGACGTCGATCCGTGCTCGTGGTGGACGAGCGTCACGGCGCCACAGACGACCGTCCGGAATCCCGCCTCCTTCGCGCGCAGGCAGAAGTCCGTGTCCTCGAAGTACGACTGGAACCGTTCGGAGAGGCCGCCGATCCGCGCGAGGACCTCGCGCCTGACGTACGCGCACGCGAAGACGATCCCCTCGACGTCGCGCGTCCGCGCGTACTGGTTCACGTCCGTCTCGAGAGCGCCGATCTGCTGCCCCCACAGCGTGTCCGGGAGCATGTACGTCCCCGCGTGGAGGAGGCGCCCGTCCGGGAGGACGAGCCGGCAGCCGACGACGCCCACGTCGGGGGCCCCGTGCGCCGCCTCGCGCAGCGCGTCGAGCCAGCCCGGCTGGTGGATCTCGACGTCGTTGTTCAGAAGCACGACGTCCGCATTCGGGCGGCGCCGCGGCGATCCCGGCGTTGTTCCCGCGCACGTAGCCGAGGTTCGTCGCGTTCGTGACGACGCGCACCCACGGGATCTCGCGAAGCCGCGCGGGCGTCTCGTCCGTCGACCCGTTGTCGACGGCGATGACGTCGGCGTGCGCGAGGTCCGTGTTCGCCTTCAGCGTCTCGAGACAGCGCCGCGTCAGCTCCCAGCGGTTCCAGCAGAGGACGACGATCGCCGCCCGGCGGGGCGTCACGCCTTCTCCCGGGGCGGGAGACGCTTCCAGAGGAGCGCCATCTCGGGCGCGACGTCCGCCCGCGTCATCTCGATCGTCTCGTGCCAGCCCTCGAGGCGGAAGGGCGCATCGGCGACGCCGTCGCCGCCGCGCGCGAGCGCGAGCGCTGCCTCGAGAGGCAGCGCCCTCAGCGACGCCGCCTCGCGCGCGGAGAGCTCGCGCACGAGCGCGCGCAGCTCCGCGGCCTCCTTCCGGAGCCTGCTCGAGCTCGGAGGACTCGCTCACCACTTCCGGCCCACGAGCCCGCGCAGCCACTGGATCGCCCGCCACGGGGCGGACGCCTTCACCGCCGCGACGTAGGCCTCGGCCTCGTCCGTCCGGTTCTTCAGGGCGACACGGTCCGTCTCCAGCTCCGCGACGCGGTAGGCGAGACGCTGGACCTCGTCCTCGAGCCTGCCGACGGCGGCGAGCGCCATCTCGCGTTCGTGCCGCGCCCGCTCGACTCGGGCCGACACCCAGTCGTCGTCGGGAACCTGCAGGACCACCGGTCAAGTATAGGCGGCGGGATGGGCCGGTTCCCGGTCAGCCGCCGAGCGCGCGGAGCCGCTCCTCGATCCGCGCCGCCGTGTGTCCCCACGTCCACTTCGCGGCGGCCTCGGTCGCGGCGGCAGCGCCCTTCGCCCGGGCCTCCTCGCGGTGCGTGAACACGTGCCGCAGCTTCGCGACGAGGTCGTCCGGGTCCGGGTCGGCCCAGCGGAAGCCCTCGTAGTACGGGCACTTCGCGTCGGCGGGCACGAGGCCGCGGACGGCGAGCGGGTAGCCGACGCCCTCGTTCAGGAACTCCGACGGCCCGCTCCACGGCGTCGCGATCGTCGGCAGGCCGCAGGCCATCGCCTCGAGGATCGGCATCCCCCAGCCTTCGCCGCGCGACGGCAGGACGAACGCGTCCGCGCCCTGATAGAGCGTCGCGAGCTGGCTCGAGCGGACGTGCGTGTTGTAGAGGAGGGCGACGGGCGGTCCGTCGTTCGGGAGACCGAGCGCCTCGATCTGCGCGGCGACGTCGACGTGCCCGTCGTGGTTGTTCGCGCGGAGGAGAAGAAGCACGTCTTTCCTTCTCGGGCCCTGAGAAAGCGGCGGCATACGCGCGCAGGAGCACTTCGGGCGCCTTCCGCTCCCCCCACTCGAAGACGGACAGGAACGTGAAGCGCTCGCTCGCGCGGCGCGCGCCGGCGGCGGGGCGGAAACGCGCGGCGTCGTAGCCGAGGGGAACGACGCGGATCGGCTTCGTGACTCCGCTCGCGGCGAACCGCTCCGCCCCCCACTGAGAGGGCGTCCATACCTCGTCCATCGCGTTGCAGGCGTCCGCCCAGGCGCGCGGAATGCCGTCCACCTCGAGCATCGTGAAGCCGACTTTCGGGCCCGGATGACTCGTGTAGAAGAGGTCCGCCTGCTCGTAGCTCACCTGCGGTGCGTCCTCGTAAGGAGGCCGCTTCGCGATGGCGTCGAGGACGGGGTCCGAGATGTGGCTGTTCCGGGGCCAGGGCGTCGGGCCGGAACGCGAGGTCCACGCCCCGCGCGAGGAGAGCGCGGGCGAGCTCCTCCGAGGTGCTCGCGTAGCCGATCGGCAGCCCCCAGCGGGATTGCCAGGTCACGCGAAGCGGGTGCGCGTCCGTCAAGGGCTGCGCCCGTGCGCGGCTCTCGAGCGTCGCCAGCTTCCTCTCGAGCGCCGCGACGCGCGTCGCGGAGCGCGCGCTGGTCCGCGAGGAGGATGTCGATCACGTTCGAGACGGCGTGCTGGTATTCGGAAACTTGCCCCCACTGCGGCAGGCCGTACCACCAGAAGATCTTCGTGAGCGCCCGGCGGAAAAGGTTGATCGCGGGCGCGAAGAACGCCCGCTCGACTCGAGGACGGCCTCGTTGAAGATCTCCGAGTGGAAGCGCAGCGTCCCGAGCGCGCCGGCGAGCTTCGGGCTGCCGTGGTCGCCCTCGGCGACCTGGCGCGACACGGCCTCGAGCGCGTTTTCCGCGTCGTCGTCCGAGAGAATCCAATAGACGTTCATGCGGTCCGTTCCGCGGGCAGGATCGAGCCCTCGGCCCGCGCGTGTCAAGCGACGCCGCCCACGAACGGACCCGGCTACACTGCCGCCCGTGACCCGCAGCGCCTCCGGTCCCGCCGTCTACGACAGCGAGCGCCAGGGCCTGCTCTTCGTCGAGGAGGCGAAGGCGCTGTGGCGCTACCGCCACCTCGTCGTCCGAGATCGTCGCGCGCGACATCAAGGTCCGTTACAAGCGGTCCGTCCTCGGGATCGCGTGGACGATGCTGAGCCCGCTCCTGAACATGCTCGCGATGACCTGGGTCTTCTCCCTCGTCATGCGGGTGAACGTGAAGAACTTCCCCGTCTACTTCCTCACGGGGTCGATCTTCTGGGCGTTCTTCGGCGGGGCGACGAGCCACGCCGCCTCGCTCACGATCGACGCGATGGAGATCACGAAGCGCATCTACATCCCGCGCTCGGTCTTCGTCGTGTCCGCCGTCGGCGTCGCGCTCGTGAACCTCGTCCTCTCCCTCGTCCCGCTCCTTCTCATCATCCTGCTCACGGGCTTTCCCGTGCACGCCTCGTGGCTCTTCACGCCCGTCGCGATCCTGATCGGCGCGCTCTTCACGACCGGCGTCGGCCTCGTCGTCTTCACGATGGCCTCGCGCTTCGTCGACGTGAAGGAGACGTACCTCGTCCTCGTGCAGGTCTGGTTCTTCGTGACCCCGATCGTCTACACGCCGTCCCTCGTCCCGGAGCGGTACCGCTTCATGGTCTGGTCGAGCGCGGCGCGGATCTCCAGCAGCTTGTCGCCCAGCAGCATCCGCGTCTGCTCGTCGAGCGCGCCGAACGGCTCATCGAGCAGCATCATGCGCGGCTCGTAGGCGAGCGTGCGGGCAACCGCGGTGCGCTGGCGCATGCCGCCCGAAAGCGCGGAGGGGTAGTAGTCCTCGAAGCCTTCCAGCCCGACGAGGCGCACGAAGTGCCGCGCCTGCTCGAGCCGCTCGCGCTTGCCGACTCCCTGCACCTCGAGCGGAAAGGCGACGTTCTCGAGCGTGGTGCGCCAGGGGAAGATCGATTCCTCCTGGAACACCATGCCGATGTCGCGGTGCGCGCCGTCGACGGGATGGCCATCGACCAGGACCCGGCCGGTGAAGCCGTCGATCAGCCCGCCGATGATGCCGAACAAGGTCGACTTGCCGCAGCCGGACGGACCGATCACGGAGACGAACTCGCCCTCGCGCACCGACAGCGTCACGTTGTCGAGCGCGTGCACCGGCCGCTCGCCCCCGGCACCGTAGACCATCGAGACATCGACGATATCGAGTGCGTTGCGCGCCGGCGCCGGCTCGAGCGTCCGCGCTTGACCGAGCTGCGTCGGGAGCACAGTCGAGGACGCCAAATCTGCCTCTAGGGTTTCTTCGGGTCGTAGACGAACTGGATCAACTCGTCGAGCTGCGCCTTGGTCAGCGGCTCCTTGATGAACTTGTTGTCGACCGCTTCCTTCATGGTCTGGTCGACGCCGATCAACGCCGTGATCTCAAGGCCCGCGCGGGGAAAGAAGGGAATCGATTCTTTTGCGTCCTGGAGCGAGATCTTGGCGAACTCTGCGAATGCGGGAGCCGATTCGTCGGGCTTGTCGTACATCCAGATAAGCGCGTTGTTGAACGCCTTCATGAACCGGCGCGCCACGTCGCGGCGGTTCTTGATCAGATCGGCGTGCGCGGCATGGACACGGATGGATTGCTTGTTGAGCTCGGTCAGTTCGGACCCGCGCATCACGATGCGGGCTTCGCCCTTGCGCACGAGATCGAGATTGAACGGCGGCACCGACCAGCCGACATCGACCTGACCGGTCATGACCTGGGTGCGCGTCGCCGGCAAGCCGCCGGTCGAGACCAGCTTGGCCGGCGGGTTCATGCCTTCGGTCAACTTGAGCGCGAGCAGATGCGTCGTGGAGCCGGGACGGGAATAGGAGATGGTGTGGCCGGGATAGTCGGCGCGCGACTTGATCGGACTGTCGGCGCGCACGTAGTGGAACAGCTCGGGCGTGCCGTGGCCCTCCTGGGCGATGACCCGCAGCGGCGCGCCCTTGGCGTAGGCGCCGATCACGCCGAGGAATCCGGTGCTGAACGCAATGTCGACGGCCTTGGTCGTGATCGTCTGCAGGGTCTCGGCCCCGCCCGAGGTAAAGATGTATTCGACGTCGAGATTCTCCTTTTTGGCGAAACCGCGCTCGACGGCGAAATAGGCGATCGCCGAGTTCCAGAAGCCGCGCTGCGAAATGGCGATCTTGAGCTTGTCCGCCGCAAAGGCGGGCGCCGTGGCGCCGGCCGCCACCCCAACCATGAGTGCACAGGCGAAAAGGCGCGAGGTGTTGCGTGTCATTAGTTTCCCTCCCTCGTGAGAAACGATCGGTCTTTGTTGGTTGACGGGCGTCTAGGCTCGTCGAACCGTAATGCAAAGCATAGGGGTCGTCCACACCGGTTCTTGCGGCGCAACACCCCCTCGCAGGCACATGCAACCGTTATGCGGCGAGCGCGCCCGTCGCCGCGATCGATTGCCCCGTCGGCTGCGCCCGGCCTAGACGGCGATCTTCACATATTCAAAGTCGCCCGGCTTGTTGTCGATGCCGACGCGCGGCGGCGCGATCCAGCTTGCGAACTTGCCGGGCTCGGTGACCGGCTTCATCAGGCTCTGGATGAAGTCGCCGTCGTCCTTGGACGGTAGCCACTTGTCCTTGACCTTGTTCCACGTGGCCTTGTCGACCAGCTCGCCCGTGGGCGTCGCCTCGATGTCGCGAAACTCGCCGATCTGGCGGTGGAAGGCGACATGTGGCAGCTCGAACTTGAACGCGACGCCGGTGCGTTCGATGATCTTGTTCCAGCGGTCGACGCCGCGCTGGCAGTCGGCGGTGTAGTCGTCGCGCAGCCGCATGTTGATGGCGGTGAGTGCGGGCTCTTCCACCCGTTTGATCTCGCCGTCGACCAGCTTGAGCACCGGATAGGTCGAATGCTCCAGGCGATGGTCGTCCTCGATCTTGGTTTCCTGGAACCGGCCCTTGAGGCTCGCGTTGAACGCATTGGCGGCGTTGGTCGACACTTCCGATCCGAACAGGTCGAGCGACAGCGTGTAATGCAGGTTGAGCTTCTTCTGCATGGTCGGCAGGTCGATGACGCCGAGCGCGCGGATGCGCGCGACATCGTAGGGATCGTCGATGCCGGCTTCTTTCATGGCCTCGCAGGTGCGCTGCGCGGTGCGGCCCACGCCGGTCTCGCCGACGAACATATGGTGCGCTTCCTCCGTCAGCATGAAGCGGCAGGTGCGCGAGAGCGGATCGAAGCCCGATTGCGCGAGGCTTTCAAGCTGCATCTTGCCGTCCCGATCGGTGAAGAAGGTGAACATATGGAACGAGAGCCAGTCGGGGGTCGCCTCGTTGAAGGCGCCGAGCATGCGCGGCTTGTCGGCTGAGCCAGAGCGGCGTTCCAACAATTCCTGCGCCTCCTCGCGGCCGTCGCGGCCAAAATATTTTTGCAGGATGTAGACCATGGCCCAGAGATGGCGGCCCTCCTCGACATTGACCTGGAAGACGTTGCGCATGTCGTAGAGCGAGGGCGCGGTCTTGCCGAGATGGCGCTGCTGCTCGACCGAGGCGGGCTCGGTGTCGCCCTGGATGACCACCAGGCGGCGCAGCATGGCGCGGTATTCACCCGGCACCTCCTGCCAGGCGGGCTGGCCGTAGTGGTGGCCGAACGGAATCTGCCGCCCCTCCTCCTGCGGCGCCAGCAAGATGCCCCAGCGGTATTCGGGCATCTTGACGTAATCGAATTTGGCCCAGCCCTTGGGATCGACCGAGACCGCGGTGCGCAGATACACGAGGGAATTCTGAAAGCCGTTTGGCCCCATCTCCATCCACCAGTCGATATAGCCGGGGTGCCAGCTTTCCAGCGCGCGCAGCACCTGACGGTCCTCGGTGAGGCCGACATTGTTGGGAATCTTCGTCGAGTAATCGACGTTCTGAATATTCATGGCTGACTCCTCATTTCTTCTGCGTCTCTTCTGTCCGCATAGCCGACCAATCCTCCGTCACCCTGAGGTGCGAGCCGCGAAGCGGCGAGCCTCGAAGGATGACGGCGAACCTGACATCGCGTCTGTGGATCAGATTTAGCAGGCTCGCTCAGACTTCGGCCGCCCGGCACGTCGTTTCGCAAGCTGCCGGATAGTGCTCCAATCGCCCTTGATGAGCGCTTCCTACTTCGCGCGGCTCCAACCTTTGATCTTGCGCTCGACCACGATGGCATCGGTGATGCGATCGAAATGCTCGGACCAAACCAGTCGGACGGGGCGTCGCGTGAAGGTGTAGCCGGGATAGGCGCCCGCCTCATGTTGCGCGATGCGAGGACCCAAATCGTCGCCTGTCGCGCTTCCGACGTAGTAGGAATTATCGGAGCATTGGAGCATGTAGACGAAGGCGCCCATCCGAGCCTCCGAACCGCCGGATCGCTAGTATGACTGACGCTCTGGAGTGCTGTTTCCCAGAGTTCGGTCCTCCGCTCCGTCATCCTGAGGTGCGAGCCCGAAGGGCGAGCCTCGAAGGATGACGGCCCGGCTTTGTGCCCGTCATCCTTCGAGGGCCTCGCTTTGCTCGGCCACCTCAGGATGACGGATCGGGGGGCGGAACGCATCGTCACACTCGCCTCGTATCGAACGCCGGCTTCTGGCCGGTGCCGTAACGCTTGAGCGCGCCCTCCTCGCCGACCGCGTTGGGGCGCTGGAAGATCCAGTTCTGCCACGCGGTCAGCCGGGCGAAGATTTTCGATTCCATCGTTTCCGGTCCGCCGAAGCGCAGATTGGCTTCGAGCCCGGTGAGCCCGTCGGGCGAGAAGCTCGCGCGCTCCTCGCAGAAAGACGCGCATCTCGTCGTCCCAGTCGATGTCGTCGAGCGCGAAGGTGACGAGGCCCAGCTACTCGGCGGCTTCGGCATCGAGCGTCTTGCCGATTTCGCCTTGCGCACTTTGTCGAGATCGCCGGGATCGGCGAGAAACCGGCTCGCGAGCCGCGAGAGCCCGTTCGACATCGGATAGGCGCCGAAATTCGCCTGCGCGAGCGCGAGCGTTGCCGGCGGCTTGTTGTCGCCCTCGCGGGCGCCGATCAGCATGTAGGAGCGGTCGGTGGCGAACACCAGTTCGGCGAGCGTGCCGGCAAAGCAGGAGCCCGGCTCGATCAGCGCGACCAGCGAACGCGACGTGAGATCGACGCGCTTGAGCGACGCGCTTCCACAGCTCCCTGATTTCGCGCGCCAGCCAGATGATCCTTGTTGGCGTCGAGGAAGGCATCATAGGCCAGCACCTGCGCCGGATCGCCGGACGATTTGAACACGATCGCGGCGGCGTCGAATTCGTTGGCGCGGATGTCGAGGATGGCGTCGTCGAGTTCGCGCGCGAGCTTGCAGCGGCCAGAACTCCGCGCCTTGCGCCACCATGGCGTCGGCCGATGCGGGCGGCGGCGCCTCCGGTCCGCGCAGCGTGACGGTGGCGAGCCGCTCGGCGCGCGCAAATTCGACCGACACGGTCTCGTAGTCGACGCCATTTGCCGAGCGCGTGCGCTTGAGCGGCGTCGAGCGCAATGCCTTTGGCGCCCGTCGGCCGGTTGGATTTCGCCGCGAATTCCTTGGCGCGCTTGGCCACCGTCTCCTCGAACTTCGAGCCGGGCACGACCTCGTCCACCAGCCGCCAGTCGACCGCGCGCTTGCCCTTGACGCCTTCCTCGGTGGTGCAGAACACGTCGGCGTGGTCGCGCCGCACCTTGCGCTTGTCGGTGACGCGGGTGAGCCCGCCGGTGCCGGGCAGCACCGCGAGCAGCGGCAGTTCCGGCAGCGACACCGTCGAGGAGCCGTCGTCGACCAGCATGATGTGGTCGGCCGCGAGCGCAAGCTCGTAGCCGCCGCCCGCCGCCGTGCCGTTGATGACGCAGATGGTCGGGAGGCCCGGAGTACTCGCTGGCATCTTCGATGCCGTTGCGCGTCTCGTTGGTGAACTTGCAGAAATTGACCTTGTGGGCATGGCTCGCGCCCGCCAGCATGCGGATATTGGCGCCGGCGCAGAACACCCGCGGCTTGCCCGAGCGCAGCAGGATCACCCGCACCTCCGGGTGCTCGAAGCGCAGGCGCTCGATCGCATCGGCAAGCTCGATATCGACGCCGAGATCGTAGGAGTTGAGCTTGAGCTCGTAGCCCTCGAACAGCGCGCCTTTCTCGTCGACGTCCATGAGGAGCGTCGCGACATCGCCGTCGACCGAGAGCTTCCAATGCCGATAGCGCGACGGATCGGTCTGGAAATCGATCCGGCTCTTGCCGTTGCTCAATTTGCGTTCTGCGTCGGCCATGGTTTCCTCGTCATCCGGCGCGTGCACGCTCATTCGGCAGCACGGGCGGCGAGATCGCCCTCGTGGTGGTCGCGCAACATCCGGTTGGCAAAATCGGCGATCGCCGCCAGCGTCGCCTCCGGCGCCTCCCGATACGGCGCATGCCGCGCATCCGGGAGCAGCACAACCTCGACCGGGCAGTAGCATTCCTCCTGCGCCACCTCGATCTGCCGCAGCGTGCCGTATTGGTCGTTCTCGCCCTGCACGATCAGGATCGGCACGCGGATGTAGCGCAAGCGCTTCGGTGATGTCCCATTTGCGGAAGTCCGGCATCGAGCCAGGGCTCGCACCAATTGTAGAACGCGTTGTCGACATTGGCGTGCGGCGCGCGAGCCGCTCGCGCAGCGGCCCTGCTCTCGAACGCCGCCTTGGCGCGCGCGATCTCGGCGATGCCCATGTCCTCGGTGAAGAAATGCGGCGCCATCAGCACGAGCCCGCGCACGCGGTGATCCTGGACGCTGCCCGCATAGATCGCGGCGATCGACGCGCCGTCGCTGTGGCCGACAAGAAGGCCGCGCCGGAAGCCGATGGCTTCGAGCACGCGCGGCAGCACCTCGCGCGCCTCCTCGTGCATGAACGACACCGTGCGCGGCAGCTTCGGCGGCGACGAGTTGCCGTAGCCGGCGCGCGAATAGGCGAACACGCCCGGCGCCGGTCGCGGCCGCAAGCTCGTCCGGAAGCTGCCCCAGATGCCGGCATGGCCGAGCCCCTCGTGCAGCATCACCAGCGTCGGCGCCGCGTCCGGGCGCGGGCCGATCATGCGGTATTCGAGCCGCATGTCGCCGAGATCGAGGAAGCCCTGGTCGGACAAGCGTCATGACCGGTCTCCGCCGCGCATAACGCGCCGCGATCTGCGCCAGCTTCGCAAAGCTCTGCTCGACCGTATCGCCCGACGGTGTCGAGTTCGGCTTCCGCGCGCGCGTAGTCGGCGCTGCGCGCATCCAGAATGGCGACCAGGTCGGCCATCGCCTCGCGGTTCTGCGCCATCGGACGGAAGTCGCCCTGCTCCATCACGCGGCGCCATGTGTTCGTCGGGCCGCGCCTTGATCCAGACCGTATGGGTCCGGCGCAGCAGCAGCGCATAGGTCTCGGCGTTCGACACGATGCCGCCGGCGGTCGCGATCACAGCGGCTTCATTTTCGGCGATGACGCGTTCGAGGCAGGCCCGCTCGTAGCGGCGAAAGGTCGCAATGCCGGCCATCTCGATCAGGTCGGGAATGCGCGCGCCATAGTCCTGCTCGACCAGGCGATCGAGTTCGATGAACGGGACAGCCAAGACGGTCAGCGAAGCTGCTGTCCGAGCGTCGACTTTCCGGCGCCGCGCAGTCCGACCAGCGCGATCCGCCGCGCGCGGTCGGTCGATGGTGGCCTCGGCGGCGCGCGCTTCGATCAGTTCGGCGATCGCCGGCGAGTTCGGACGGCGGCAGCGCGACCGAGAACATCGAGGATGCGGGTCATCGCGGCCGTGCGGCCGTTGGTGCGCGGCAACAGCTCGACGACCGGAACGTCGAGCGCCTCGCGCGATCGCCTTGAGCATGATGACGGACGGGATTGCCCTGCCCGCCCTCGATCTGCGCGAGGTAGCGCTCGGAGGCGCCCGAGCCTGCGCAAGCTGCCGGCGCGTCATGCCGCGCTTGGCGCGGCGCGCAGCCGGACCAGCCGGCCGACCGCGGCCGCGAAGGGATCGGCCGGCGGCCGGTGACGCTGCGCCGTTGTGCGCGCTCGCGCGCCTTGGATGTCTGGCTTAACGGTGGGCCTGCTGTCCGACCACGGGAAAGATATTTCTGCATCATAATGCAGCACCGATGAAATTATACGAATTCACTGCACTATAGTTCAGGATTCGCAACAGCCGCTGTCAATTCAGCTCGGAATTCGAAAATCCGTGGCCCACAGATCTTCGAGCTTGGCGATCGCTGACGGCGGCAGCGGCCCGCCTCCACCGCCGTCGAGCGCCTCTTCGAGCTGCGGAATTGCGAGATCCCGACCACCGCGCGTTGATGTCGCGGTTGCCGAGCACGAAGCGCAAGGCGGCCTGCGCCGGCGTGCCGTAGGCTGTCGCCGAGACCTGCGCGGATCGCCGGCGGCGCAGCGCATCTCGTTGTCGAGGTCGGTGCCCGACGGTCATCATGAAGAGGCCGTCCGGCCGGTTCGCGACTCGCCAGAGTGCCGCCGGCCCAGACCCTGATGTTGAGCACGCCCATGTTCTGGCGGAAGCAGGCCGCGATGACGCCGCAGAAATCCTGGCCCGTCCAGCGCGTGCGGCACGCGCGACCAGGCGGCACTGGGATTGATCGCGATTGTAGTAGACCTGCGCGCAGTCGAAGCGCCCGCTGTTGATGACTTCGAGGCATGCGCTGGTATCGCCCGCCACCGTGATGCCGGTCGCCGCAACCAGTCCATGCGACTTAAGGCGGTCGAAGGTATCGGCGACGCCGCCCGGCCGAGCACCTGTTCGCAGCGTGACGCGGCGCGCGGCCGCCCAGCGTCGTGCCGATATGATTGTGCAGTTGGAACAGCTCGATCTTCGGCAGCCGCAGCCGCGTCAGGCTCGCTTCCAGGCTGCGCAGGATCGCGCTCGGAATTTCGTCCATGTCCTCGGGTTCGAGCCGCACCTTGGTGGAGATTTGCGGCCGCGGCGTCAGCGACTCGATGATGCCGGCCGATCGTTTCTTCCGACGCGCCGTTGCCATAGATCGGCGCGGTGTCGATCCAATTGATGCCGCCCATGACGGCGCGGCGCAGCGCGGCAAGCCGCGTCGGCTTCATCGGCATTGATCAGGATGCCGCCGGTGACGCCACCGCCCAGCACAAGCTCGGAGATTTCCAAACCGGTCCGGCCCAGTATCGATTTTCGCATCGCCTCCCCGGCCCTGCGCGCTTATGCCACGTAAGTCGTGGAAGTGGTCGCGAGTCGAGGTGTGCAGTCAAGTGGATCGGCCGCTGCGTCCCGGCTCGCCGGGAACCTGACGAAGACGCGGCTACCGCAGCCGCTCCGCCCTGAGCATGAAGCGCTGGATCTTGCCGGTCGCGGTCTTGGGCAACCGCTGCGGAACTCGATCCAGCGCGGATACTTGTAGGGCGCGAGCTTGGCCTTGACGTGATCCTGCAATTCGCGCGCGAGCGCTTCGCACGCCTTGTCGGCCGACCTTGAGCACCACGAAGGCCTTCGGCTTGATCAGTTCCTCGTCGTCCGGCCAGGCGATCACCGCGGCCTCCAGCACCTCGGGATGGCTCGCCAGCGCGCCCTCGACCTCGAACGGCGACACATAGATGCCGCCGACCTTGAGCATGTCGTCGCGCCGGCCGCAGTAGACGTAGTAGCCGTCTTCGTCCTGCGAGGTATTTGTCGCCCGAGCGCGTCCATTCGCCCAGGAACGTGTCGCGCGATCTTGTCGCGGTTGTTCCAGTACATGATCGCGCTGGTCGGGCCGCGCACCTGCATCTCGCCCATCTCGCCGTGTCTTGGTGATCACGTTGCCGGCGTCGTCGATCAGGCGGATGTCGTAGCCCGGAACCGGCTTGCCGGTGGTGCCGTATTTCACGTCGCCCGGGTAGTTCGAGATGAAGATGTGCAGCATCTCGGTCGAGCCGATGCCGTCGAGCATGTCGACGCCATAGCGTTCCTTCCAGCGCCGGCCGACTTCGGGCGGCAGCGCCTCGCCGGCCGAGATGCACAGCCGCAGCTTGAGCTCCGCGCGCTCCGGCGCCGACGGGTTGGCCAGGAACGCCGCATAGAAGGTCGGCACCGCATAGAACACCGTCACCGGATGTTCGCGCAGAATCTTCGCGACGCCGTCGGGCGTCGGACGATCCGGCGAGCAGCACGGTCGTGGCGCCGACCGCCAGCGGGAAGGTCAGCGCATTGCCGAGCCCGTAGGCGAAGAACAGCTTGGCGACCGAATAGCAGACGTCGCTTTC
Organism: Thermoanaerobaculia bacterium; assembly: GCA_963719225.1. GTDB lineage: Bacteria > Acidobacteriota > Thermoanaerobaculia > UBA5066 > UBA5066 > Fen-183. The sequence continues at coordinate 810,909 of CAVRAY010000002.1, forward strand.
CTCGAGTCCCAGCACGCCGGCGCGCGTAGAGGTCGGCGGTGAGCGGCAGATTGGCGTGGGCGTGCACCGCGCCCTTGGGCCTGCCGGTCGAGCCCGAGGTGTAGAGCCAGAAGCACATGTCATCGCACGTGGTCGGCGCGGTGTAGGACTCCGCCGGCCGCGCCGGCGATCAGGTCCTCGAAGCCGGCGATGGCCGTGCGCATTTGCGCCCGAGACGATCACGTGCGCGAGGTCGGGGCTCGCATCGATCAGGTTGGCGAACTTCGCAAACAGCTCCTCCGACACGACCAGAACCCGAGCCCGGCTGTCGGCCAGCATGAAGCGGTAGTCGTCCTCGGTCATCAGCGTGTTGACCGGGATCGGCACCACGCCGGTCTTGATCGCGCCCAGGAAAGCGGTCGGCCAATCGATGGTGTCGAGCAGCGCCAGCAGAATGCGCTCTTCCCGCCGCACGCCGAGCGTGCGCAGCACGCGCCGAAGCGGTCAACCCGGTCGGCGAGCTGGCCGTAGGTCCAGCTTCCGCGCGGATCGATATAGACCGGCTTGCCGGCGCGCCCGGCCTTGAGATTGCGCTCCAGGATATCGGCCGCAAAGTTGTAGTCGCGCGGAATGGCGTCGGCAGACGCGCGGCCGGCGAAATCGGCATCCAACACAAGTGTCATTCGGCCCTTCCTCCCTGGAACCCATTATGCGGCCCGCGAAAACGAGCCTCAATTGCCATGGTCGATTATTTTACCCCGGTGCAATGATAGACGCCGCGGATTATGCCCCGAGGTAAAACTCCTCCATTCTAAGGAGACGAAAGCCATGGACGCGCGGACCACTCTGCATCGCATCGTCGCGCGGCTCACGCCGCATCGCCTCGGGGGAATTGGCACACAGTGGCCGTGCAGACGAAAAGCCGTGATCGACCGCGACGAGCATGCATCAGTGCTCATTTTCGATGACCGCACCAGCCAGCCGATCGAGCTCGATTTTCGGGGCAGCGCCGAGGACGTGTTGTCACGATTGGCGGGTGCATCCGACGACCCGATGCCGGCTCCGGCAGTCCGCGCGGGCCGGGCCGCCCCCGCCTCGGCGTGGTGGCGCGCGAAATCACGCTCCTGCCGCGGCATTGGGACTGGCTCAATCGTCAGCCGGGCGGCGCCTCGGTCGCGCTGCGCAAACTGGTCGACGATGCGCGCCGCACCTACAAAGACCGCGACCGCGTGCGCCAATCGCAGGAAGCCGCCTACCGATTCATGGTGGCGATGGCCGGCAACGAGCCCGGCTTCGAGGAAGCAACCCGGGCGCTGTTCGCGCGACAACAAGAGGCGTTCAACCGGCTGATCGAGCGCTGGCCCGCCGACGTTCGCGATCATGCCAGAAAGCTCGCGGTCCCGGCGCTGGAGCGCGCTACGAGCGAAACCGACAAAGCACAAACGCCGGACATCGCGTGAGACCTCCCCTATAATCGCGCCACGCGACAACCAAGCTACAAGCGCGCCGCGAGCGTGCACGAGGAGGCCCCCATGGACGATATCACGCGCGAGCCGCTGCAAATCCGCGCCGAGGACATCAACCCGCGCTACAACTGGGGCCGCGCGCTGCCGGCGCTCGGCATCATGGGGGTCGATTTCGAGGAGCGCGTCGATTACCGGCGGCTGCACCGCTATCGCCTCGCGCGCGTCAAGCAGGCGCTGGAAAAATCCGATCTCGGCGCGCTGCTGGTGTTCGACGTCAACAACATCCGCTACATCACCTCGACCAAGATCGGCGAGTGGGAACGCGACAAGCTCTGCCGCTGGGCGCTGCTCACGCGCAACGGCGACCCGATCCTGTGGGACTTCGGCTCCGCCGCCGTGCACCACAAGCTCTATACGCCGTGGCTCAAGCCGGAGAACTGCAAGGCCGGGCTGATCGGCCTGCGCGGCACGGTCAATCCCGCCGTTCGGGCTGATGGAGCGCCACGCCAAGGAGATCGCCGCGCTGATCAAGGAGGCCGGCGTCGACAAGATGCCGGTCGGCGTCGACATCATCGAGCCGCCGATGATGTTCGAGCTGGAGAAGGCCGGGCTCAAGATCGCCGACGGCCAGCAGATCATGCTGGAGGCGCGCGAGATCAAGTCCGCCGACGAGATCGCGCTGCTCAACCGCGCCGCCGCCATGGTCGACGGCGCCTATCACCTGATCAACGAGCAGCTCAAGCCCGGCGTGCGCGAGAACGACATCGTCGCCAAGGTCAACAAGTTCCTCTATCACCACGGCTCCGACGACGTCGAGGCGATCAACGCCATTTCGGGCGAGCGCTGCAATCCGCATCCGCACAACTTCACCGACCGCATGCTGCGCCCGGGCGACCAGGCGTTCTTCGACATCCTGCAGTCGTTCATGGGCTACCGCACCTGCTACTACCGCACCTTCAATGTCGGGCGCGCGACGCCGGTGCAGCACGACGCCTACAAGAAGGCGCGCGAGTGGCTCGATCTCGCCATCGACCTGATCAAGCCGGGCGTCTCCACCGACCGCGTGTGCAGCGTGTGGCCGAAGGCGCCGCGAATTCGGCTTCCCCGACGAGATGAGCGCGTTCGGCCTGCAATTCGGCCACGGGCTCGGGCTGGCGCTGCACGAGCGGCCGATCATCTCGCGCGTGGTCTCGATCGATCATCCGACCGAGATCAAGGAGGGCATGGTGTTCGCGCTCGAGACCTATTGCCCGGCGACCGACGGCTTCTCGGCCGCGCGCATCGAGGAGGAGGTCGTGGTCACCGACAAGGGCTGCCGCGTCATCACGCTGTTCCCGGCCGAGGAATTGCCGATCGCGAACCGGTATTGAGTTTATCTTCTCTATCGGGCACCCGGTCCCGGTCATCGACGAAAAGGGCCAATGGGCGCAATGAAGACGCCGTACGTTCCCAAATACGTCTCGCCGAAGGAAATCGCGCAGAACCGGGCGCGGCTGCGCGCGCGGCTCTATTGGATCGCACTCGCGTTGCCGATTCTGTTCGCGCTGCTCGCTTTCGGCTACTGCGACCAGGCGCCGGCCTTTCTGCGCGCGATCACGATGACGCTCGATGGCGCGCTCGGCTATCCGATCCTCGCCATCATCAACATCAACGCGATCGCGCGTTAGCGCTCACCTGCTTGCAACGAATTGAGCGAGCGATCCGTTCGTCCCGGCGCAAGCGGGGACCCGGGGCCACAAGTCGATAGTTGCGACCTGGATTCCTGCTTGTGCAGGAGTGAGTGGACGAGCGTGCAGCCGAGAACGCAAAGATTTTTCGGCGCCGCCAGGCGAAAAAAGACCGCATTCATCCGTATTGTCGTGCTAGCTGACGCGACCGCGAATCAGTGAACTATCGCGAATCAGTGAACTATGAGGGGGCCTCCATCCATGTACGTCGGTATCCGCCGCTTGGCCGCGCGCCTTGCCATCCTGTTCGGTCTTGCGCTTGTTGTTGTGTTCCTCGGCGCGCAAACCTCCACGCCGGCCGCCGCCTATACGCCGGATCAACAGGCGGCGTGCGAGAGCGACGCGATGCGGTTGTGCGGCCAATACGTCCCCGACATACGGAGCATCACCGCCTGCATGCGGCGCAACTGCCGCTTCGCCAGTGCGCGCTGCCGCGCCGTCATGCACTGCAGCAAGCGCCGGCGACGCTGAACGGCCGCTCCGCTCCTATCTTCTCGGCCGATCGCGTCTGATCCGCGCATAAAGCGGACGCTTGCCGCGCGCGTCAGATGCGCAGATGCTCCGGGCGCAGGCCCAAGCCGACCACGCGCGCTGGAATGCGTTGCAGCAAGGGGCAGCGGTTGAGAAGCCGTATCGGCAAGGGCGGCGCCAGCTTCTCCTGGCTCGCCAGTACGCGGCTGAGGATGCGGTTCTGCACTTGCACCTGCAGCCACTGCGTGGCGCGGGTCGGAAACATGCGCCGGCGCTGCACCGCGGCAAGTTCCTCCGCCCCGACGGCGCCGGCGCGCAAAGGCGCCGCCAGGATATTGGCGGCGGCGACCGCGTCCTGGATGGCGAGGTTGATACCGACTCCGCCGACCGGCGACATGGCGTGCGCGGCATCGCCGATGCAGAGCAGGCCGGGCCGGTGCCATTGCCGCAGGCGGTCGACCGTGACGGTGAGCAGCTTGATGTCGTCCCAGCTTGTCAGCTCCGATACGCGGTCGCGCATCGCCGGCGCGACCGCGACGATGGCGGCGCGGAACGCGTCGAGGCCCTTCGCCCTCACCTCCTCGTAGCCGCCCTTCGCGATCACGAAGGCGCATTGCCAATAGTCGCCGCGGTCGATCATGATGAAAATCCTGCCGGCGGTCATGCGGCCGAGCGGCTCGGCGCCGTCGCTTGGCCGGCGCGACAGCCGCATCCACAGCACGTCGATCGGCGCGCCGAGGTCTTCGACCGCTAGCCCTGCGCGCTCCCGCACGGTCGAATGGCGCCCGTCGGCGCCGACCACGAGATCGGCTTCGATCGCAAGCGGACCCGCGGGCGAGGTTGCCCGCAGGCCGGTGACGCGGGAGCCCTCCTCGATCAGGCCGGTCGCTTCCGTCTGCATGCGCAGGTGGAATGCCGGATAGTGCGCACCCTGCCCTGCCAGAAAGTCGAGGAAATTCCATTGCGGCATCAGCGCGATGAATTTGCAGTGCGTCGGCAAGTGGGTGAAATCGGCGATCCGCACGGAGGTATCGCCGATGAAGCCCGACAAATGCCGCGCCTCCTGGTGCGGCAGCTTGAGGAACTGGTCCAGCAGGCCAAGCTCGTGGATCACTTCGAGCGTGGAGGGATGGATGGTGTCGCCGCGGAAATCGCGCAGGAAATCGGCGTGCTTCTCGAGCACCACGACGTCGATGCCGGCACGCGCCAGCAAGAAGCCGAGCATCATGCCGGCCGGCCCGCCGCCGGCGATGGCGCAGGTGGTGCGGATCGTCTCAGGGGCGGAATTGGCGGCGTTCATGTTGCAACATCCGGCTCAAAAGCACCTGACGAAGGTAGCGTGTTAACCCGGCGGTAACCATGCACCGGGCAAATCTTGCCGGGGAGGCGTTTCCAACCATTCACGCGGCAAGCGGGGACGGACCTTGGACGCAAGCGCGGTTCCTCTGGCGCGGGTGAGCGGGCTTACCGCCGCCACGCACAGCTTTCACGCCCACGACCGGGCGAGACGAGGCGCGTCGGCTGAGATGACGGACACCACCGCAGGCGAGTCGGCCAAGTTCGCGCTTCCCAAGATTGGCGATCTTGGTGCGCTGTTCAAGCGCGGCGACATCGCGCTCGCGATCGGCGTGATGACCATCCTGGTCGTCCTCATTCTGCCGCTGCCTCCGACCCTGCTCGACATGGCGCTCGCGATCTCGATCATCCTGTCGGTGCTGATCCTGATGACGTCGCTGTTCATCCACACGCCGCTCGAATTCTCCGCCTTTCCGACCGTGCTGCTCATCGCCACCATGCTGCGGCTCGCGCTCAACCTCGCGTCCACGCGGCTCATCCTCGCGCGCGGGCATGAGGGCACGTCGGCGGCCGGCCACGTCATCGAGGCCTTCGGCAATTTCGTGATGGGCGGCAATTTCGTCATCGGCATCATCGTGTTCACGATCCTGGTGATCGTGAATTTCGTGGTCATCACCAAAGGCTCGGGCCGCATCGCCGAAGTCGCCGCGCGCTTCCACCTCGACGCCATGCCGGGCAAGCAGATGGCGATCGACGCCGACCTCTCGGCCGGCATGATCGACGAGAGCGAGGCGCGCCGCCGCCGCAAGCATCTGGAAGACGAGAGCGGGTTTTTCGGCGCCATGGACGGCGCCTCCAAGTTCGTGCGCGGCGACGCCATCGCCGGCCTGCTCGTCGTGTTCATCAACATCATCGGCGGCATGATCATCGGCATCGCGCAGCAGGGGCTGACGTTCGCGGAAGCCGCGCGCACCTATACGCTGCTCACCGTCGGCGACGGACTGGTCACCCAGGTGCCCGCCCTGATCGTCTCCACCGCCGCCGGCCTGCTGGTATCGAAGGCCGGCATTTCCGGCGCCGCCGACCAGGCGCTGATGCGCCAGCTCTCCGGCTATCCCAAGGCGCTCGGCATGTCGGCGGCCGTCATGGGCGTAATGGCGCTGCTGCCCGGCATTCCGATGTTGCCGTTCGTGCTGCTCGGCGGCGGCGCCGGCGTCGCTCGCCTACCTGATCGACAAGCGCCAGAAGCGGAAGATCGTCGCCGAGCGAGAAGCGTGAGGAAGCCGCCAAGGCGCCGCCCGCCGAAGAGCCGATCTCGCACGCGCTCAAGATCGACGACCTCAAGATCGAGCTCGGCTATGCGCTGCTGCCGCTGGTCAACTCGCCCGACGGCGCTGACCGGCTCACCGAGCAGATCAAGGCATTGCGCCGCTCGCTCGCGGTCGAGATGGGCTTCGTGATGCCGGCGGTTCGCATCCTCGACAACGTGCAGCTCGAGGCCAACAGCTACGTGATCAAGATCAAGGAAGTGGACGCGGGAACCGGACGCATCTGGCCCGGCCAGTACATGGTCATGGACCCCGCCGGCCGGCAGGTTACGCTGCCGGGCGTGCATACCAGCGAGCCGACGTTCGGACTGCCTGCGACCTGGATCGACATCGCGCTCAAGGAGGAGGCAGCGATCAAGGGCTATACGGTGGTCGATGCCGCGACCGTGCTCTCCACCCATCTCACCGAGCTGATCAAGGCCAATGTGTCGGAAATCCTCTCCTACGCGGAGGTGAGCAAGCTGATCAAGGACCTGCCCAAGGAACAGGGCGAGCTGCTCAAGGATATCATGCCGGCGCAGATCACCCTGTCCGGCATCCAGCGCGTGCTGCAACTCCTGCTGGCCGAACGGATATCGATTCGCGATCTGGCCACCATCCTCGAAGGCATCGCCGATGCGATCTCATTCACGCGCAATCCGGCGATGCTGGCCGAGCACGTACGGGCGCGGCTCGCGCGCCAGATCTGCGCGCAATACACCAGCGCGGCCGGCTATCTGCCGCTGATCGCGCTCTCCGCCAAATGGGAACAGGCCTTTGCCGAATCGATCGTCGGCCAGGGCGACGAGCGCGCGCTTGCGATGCAGCCCTCGCGGCTGACCGAGTTCATCACGCTGGTGCGCGAGCGCTTCGAGGAAGCGGCGCGGCAGGGCGAAGCGCCGGTGCTGGTCACTTCGGGAGGCATCCGGCCGTTCGTGCGCGGCATGGTCGAACGCTTCCGGGCCCAGACCGCGGTGATGTCGCAGGCCGAAATCCACCCGCGCGCACGGCTCAAGACGGTCGGGAGCATCTAGCGGTTCGGCCCCCCGGCTCGGTAGGCCCTATCGCTTTGATCTCATTATAGTTTTGCGATCAAGCGCCGCGCGAAACCAGGAGCGCAGCCCATCGGATGGCTCGCGTAACTTATTGGAATCACGCTCAATTCAACGCTTCGTGAGGGGCCTTGGGGAACTCCCGGCGCAGCGCCACGTTACCCATGAACCTTTCTCCCAACCCCGGCGACTAAATGGGTGAGACCCTGGGGAGGGTGTGCGATGAATAATTCTTCGATTCTGACTGCCGACCGCATGACCCACGTGAAAATCGTGGTGCTGTCGCTGGTATTTGCGACACTCGTGGCCGGCGTCGGCATTGCCGCGCGTGTCAGCGACGCCAGCATGTTCGGGTTCGCCCGTCACGAGGCCAGCGCTCCGGTGATCAAGGCTGCCAAGCCGGTCACGGCGTCGAACAGCAGCAAGACCACCATTCGCTGACCGTTTCACCGTTTCCAACTTCAGCTTCAGGCGCGCCTTCGGGCGCGTTTTTTTGCGCCCGGATCGAGCCTACTCGTTGTAGTCGGACCCGGCGCGGCGGGCGTGGCGGACGCGGCGGCGGACCGGTGTCGATCTTGATGCCGATCACCCGCAGTGCCTGGATCGGCTGCAATTCAGGCGGCACGTATTCGGGCGCAAACCGCCACGCGGCAACGATCCCGCCCGCAGCGATCAACAGCAGAAGCAGGAGCACCGAGAAGGCGCGCCAGCGGCGAAGCCGGCGGCGGAGGGCGGCCTCGCGCTCGTCGCTGACGACCAGCGGTGCGCGTGGAGCGGAGGGAAACGGCGCGGAAGCGGCGGAGATCGGGGCCGGCTTGCTTGCCGGAGGGGGCACGAGCGACGCCGGGGCAGGCGCCGGGCGGACCGCGGGCGCCTCGGCAGCAGCGGGCGCGGGCGCCTCGGCAGCAGTGGGCGGAGACGGTTCGTCCGCTCGGGAAATTCTCGAAGAAACAACGGGAGCCGGTGCAGCGACAACGGCCGGAGTTCTGGCGGGGACCGGGGTCTCGGCCGGTGCCGGGGTCTCGGCGGGGACAGGTGTCGCGGCCGGGACAGGCGTCGCCGCCGCGCTGTCCGCGGCAGCCTCAAGCGCGGCTGGAGGTTCCGCCTCGGCCGGCGCAGGCAAGGGAGGCCCATCGGCCTTGGGCGGTTCCACGGCTTCGGGCAGTTCAGCCGTCCGCGTCACCGGATTTTGCGCCACATCCGAAAGCTTGCCCTTGATCCGGTCCCAGATCTCGGCATCCGGGTCGACCGCTTCGACCATCAGGTGCAATTCGCCGAGGCGCCGCTCCCAGAACTTCACCTTGATGGCGAAGCCCTCGTCGATTTCGAGCAGCCCTTGCGCCTGCACGAGCTCGTCCTTGGCGAGCGTGCCGAGCACATATTCGGCCGCCAATGCCCCCAGTTCGCTGTCGCCTAGGAGCTGAGACATTTCTCGATCTCGAACAGGCTGCGCCGCAGCGAAGCGCGTAGAAGATTGACCGGCATGTCGAGCTTGATGGAGAGCTGCTCGCGCGTGAAGGCGCCGTAATAGGCGAGCAGCAGCATGCGCTGGCGGTCGGGCTCGAGCCGGCCGATACAGGTCAACAGCCGCCGTAGATCGTCGGTCAGCGCGTGACGGGGCACCACGCCGGGCCCGTCATCCTCCTCCACGATTTCCGACTCGTCGTCGCCCACGCTGGCGCGCGGCTGCCGCGCCAAGTCGATGGCCCGGCTGCGCGCGATCCCGACAACCCACGCGACCGGGGACGACTGCGCGGGATCGTACTCCCCGGCCCGCTTCCAGACCTGGAGATAGGCCTGCTCCATCACATCGGCCGCAAGATCGTGCCGCCGCAGGATGCGCAGCACCACGCCATAGACCTTGGCGCAGGTCGCCGCATAAAGGCGCTCGAAGGCGGCCGCATCGCCCTTGGAGACGGCAGCAAGCAGCCAGGTGATCTCAACCGGCGGCGTCGACATTATAACTGGACCCAAACCCCGGGCTTGCGTGGCGGGCTGATTATCCCCGGCTCACCCGTCCTGTCGAGACAGGAATGCCACAAATCGCGCCCTGGCAAGCGCGATCCTGCGCGTTTTTTCCGATTCCGACCGATTGGCCGGCCGGAGCAACGCTCTGGAATTCCGGCGAGCGGGTGGCTACCGGTTCCGGGCGATGCAGCGGAAGACCGCCACTTTTGATCCACGATGTGCGCCGCCCGTTCGTCGGTCCGACATTGTTAGCGCCCATTGCCCGCTACATTCTGCCAATTGCCCCCGTGCGGGTCCTCGCGCTATGATTTGCAACCCAGTCAGCCCCGGAATCAACCGGGGCGACCCGAACTTTCACGGGAGGAACCAACGATGCACGGTCTCGCAAGATTTGCAGCCGTAACGGCTGCGGCAGTACTCGCCCCGATCACCGCCCAGGCACAGAACTGCGAGGACCTGATCCTCGGGGCCGCGCTTTCGGCCACCGGCATCTACGCCTCCAACGGCAACAACACCAAGAACGGCTACGAATTTGCGGTCAAGAAGATCAACGACGCCGGCGGCGTCAAGATCGGCGGCAAGTGCTATCACCTCAAGATCACCTATTACGACGATGAGTCGACGCCGGCCCGCGCCGCCCAGCTGGTCGAACGCCTGATCAGCCAGGACAAGGTCAAATTCATGCTCGGCCCGTACAGCTCGCCGCTGACCAAGGCGATCCTGCCCGTCACCGAAAAGTACAAGACGCCGGTGGTGCAGTCCGAGGCGGCGTCGCGCTCGCTGTTCACCCAGGGCTACAAGTACCACTTCGGCATCGTCGCCACGTCCGAGAAGTACCTCACGCCGGTCGATCGACATGGCGGCCGAAATGGCCAAGAAGGCCGGCAAGGATCCGTCGGCCAGTCAAGGTCGCGATGATCTATCAGGACGATTCGTTCTCGCTCGACGTGCGGCAGGGCGTCGTCGACGTGATCAAGAAATACAAGATGAACACGGTCATCGACGACCGCATGCCGAAGGACCTCAACGACATCACCACGTTCTTCACCAAAGTGAAGGCGCTCAAGCCCGACGTGCTGATGATCTCCGGCCACGAGAAGGGAGCCGCCACCGCGGCCCGCCAGATGGGCGAGCACAAGACCGACGTGCCGCTGATCGGCGTCACCCATTGCGAATCGGCCAAGGTCGGTGTCGGACTTCCCGAAGGTCGCCGAAGGCTTCGTCTGCCCGACCCAATGGGACGAGACCATGAAGGCGAGCGATCCGCTGTTCGGAAGCGCCGCCAACTACAACAAGGAAATGAAGGCGGCCCACCCCGAATACAGGGTCGTGCCCTACCAGACGGCGCAGGCCAGCGCGGCGATCTACGTCTGGAAGGATGCGTTCCAGCGGGCGCAGTCGCTCGATCAGGAGAAGGTGCGCGACGCGCTGACCAAGACCGACCTGCCGACCTTCTATGGCCACATCAAGTTTGCCGCGGATGGCAGCAATCCCGGCAAGGAGATCGTCATGCGGCAGATCCAGGGCGGCAAATACATGGTCGTGTCGCCGGCCAAGGTCGCGGCCGCGCCGCTGATCTATCCGCGCGACGCGCAACTACTGAGCGGATCGAGCGGAAGCGGGCGCGCGCGGTCTGTCGCCCCGCTTCCGTATTGCATCCAGGCGCCGTCCAATCGCTGCGCGAAGGCGTCGCCCGTTTAGCCCGTTTGCATGAGCCGAGGCGCTCCGCGATGGACCAGATCATCGGCAACATTTCGGTGCTTGACCGCGGCGCCGATCTTCAACCTCGGCCTGCTGATCGACGGGCTGCTGATCGGCTCGATCTTTGCGCTCGCCGCCTACGGCCTGGCCCTGGTGTGGGGCGTGATGAACGTCAAGAATCTCGCCCAGGGCGATTTCATCATGACTCGGCGGCTACATCACCTGGAGCTCGGGCAAGCTCGGCATTCATCCGCTGTTCGGGCGTGCCCGTCGCCATCGTCGTGCTGTGGTGCGTCGGCTGGGTGCTCTACCGCACGGTCATCAGCAAGGTCATTACCCGCGATCTGTTCACCTCGCTGCTGGCGACCTTCGGCATCGCCATCGTGATCCAGCAGGGGCTCAACCTCGCGTTCGGTCCGGACACCCAATCGGCGCAGGCCGATCTGCCGACCTGGGATTTCGCCGGCGGGCTCGATCACCGTCACGGCGACCCGCGTCCTCGGCTTCGTGTTTGCCGTCGTTCTCGCGGTGGCGGTGATCCTGTTCATGAAGAAGAGCCGCATGGGCCAGGCGATCCGCGCGACCGCGCAGGATGCGCGCGCCGCGCGCGTGCTCGGCATCGACACCGAGAAGGTCTATTCGTTCACGTTCTGCCTCAATGCGGCGATCTGCGGGGCGGCCGGCGCGCTGGTCGCGGTGGTCTGGAACGTGCAGCCGTTCATGGGCACGACCTATTCGATCCGCCTGTTCGTCGTCGTGACCGCGGCGGGCTTCGGCAACCTGCCGGGCGTGATCGCGGCGGGCTTCGGGATGGGCGTGTTCGAGCAGTTCGGCGGCTTCGTGCTCGGCGCGCAATTCCAGCAGGCCCTGATCGTGCTGCTGCTGCTGGTCGTGCTCGCGGTCCGCCAATTGCAGCAACTCCGCGTGCGGCAGGCCGTGCAATGAACGCCGCGTCGCTGCAACCGCTGACCTTCTGGCTGCTGCTGCTGGCCGGCGTCGCCGCGCCGCTGCTGTTTCCCGACTACACCAATCAGATCGCCGTGCTCTGGCTGATGATCGTGTTCGCCGCGACCTGGGACATCCTGGGCGGGCAGATGGGCTACAACTCGCTCGGCAACATCTTCTTCTTCGGCGCCGGCATGTACATCTCGGCCGTCGGTCCAGATCGGCCTGTTCTACGACGTGGGCATGTACACGTCGGCGGCCCGCACCACCCACATCGTCTTCACCAGCCGCAGTATTTCACCGGCTTTGCCGCCGGCGCGGTCGCGGCAGGCATCGGCGTCCGCGGTGCTCGCCATCGTGGTCGGCTGGATCGTGTTCGGCCTGCGCGGGCCCTATTTCGCCATCGGCACGCTCGGCGTGGCGGTCGCCGGCGCCGAGCTGATCGCCTCCTGGGAATGGGTTGGGGCGGCGAGCGGCATCTCGCTGCCGGTGTTCCCGGGCGAGCCGGAGACCCAGAAGCTGTTCTTCTACTTCCTGCTGTTCGGTCTGGCGTTCACCCTGCTGCTGTTTCTGCGCTGGCTCTATTCCACCAATTTCGGCCTCGCCATCAACGCCATCCGCGACGACGAGGAAAAGGCCGAGGCCATGGGCCTGCATACCAGCCGCTACAAGCGCACCGCCTGGGTGATCTCGGCGTTCTTCCTCGGCATCGCCGGCGCCATCTTCGGCAACATGACCGGCTTCATCGAGCCGCGCGACATCGCCTTCCCGACGACGACGTTCAACATCTTCATGGTGCTGATGGTGCTGCTCGGCGGCAAGGGCACGTTGTGGGGCCCGGTGGTCGGCGCGGTGGTGTTCCACGTCATCAAGGAGGTGACCTGGACCTATTTCCTCGGCTGGCAGTTCGTCACCCTGGGCCTGCTCATCGTCATCATCATCGTCTATTTCCAGCAGGGCATCGTCGGCTGGCTGATGGAGAAATATCCCGAGCGGTTCGGCATCCAGGTCGCGCCCAAGGACGAAGGAGACAGCGCCGCGCGCGCAGTCAATGCCGGTCTCGCGCCGCATCCCGGAGGGCGCGGAATGAGCGACGCGATCATCGAGGTCGAGAATGTGAGCAAGTCGTTCGGCGGCGTGATCGCCAACCGCGGCGTGTCGCTGAGCGTGCCGCGCGGCAGCATCACCGGACTGATCGGCCCCAACGGCTCGGGCAAGACCACGCTGTTCAATTCCATCGTCGGCTATCACCCGATCGATTCCGGCTCGATCCGCTTCGAGGGGCGCGAGATTTCCACGACTGCGCGTGCAGGAGATCGCGCGGCTCGGCCTGCTGCGCACGTTCCAGACCACGCGCATCTACGGCAAGATGAACTGCATGCAGAACATGCTGATCTCGATCCCGCATCGCAGGGCGGGCTTCTTCGACATGTTCGCGCGCGAGCGCGGCGAGGTGGTGGACCGCGCCGAGCAGCTACTGGGCTTCGTCGGGCTCTACGAGAAGCGGTTCCTGCGCGCCGGCAGCCTGTCGTTCGGCCAGCAGAAGCTCCTGGAGTTCGCCATGGCGCTGATGAACGAGCCCACCGTGCTGCTGCTCGACGAGCCGACCGCCGGCATCAATCCAACGCTGATCAACGGCCTGATCGACCGCCTCAAGCGCGCCAACACCGAATTCGGCATCACGCTGTTCATCATCGAGCACAACATGCGCGTGATCATGAACATGGCGAGCAAGATCTATTGCCTGGCGCACGGCGAGATGCTGGCGGAGGGCGAGGCCGGCCGAAATCCAGCGCGATCAGCGCGTCATCGACGCCTATCTGGGAGCGCATTGATGCCGGGCTCCGAACGGCCGCACACGCCGGCGGGGAGCGGCTACCTGGGCGGCGTCGACACCGTCATCTCCGTCGATGAAGTCGCCCGCCAGGCGCTCGCAATCGCGCAGGACGTGAGCGTCGCCGAGCTCGACGCGCTGGCTGGGACGCGAACCGCATCTGCGCATCGACGACCTCGTCGCCGGCTACGGTCAGATGGAAATCCTGCACGATTTCAGTCTCCGGGTCGGCCGCCGTCAGTCGCTGTGCCTCATCGGCCCGAACGGCGCCGGCAAGTCGACCGTGCTGCATTCCATTTTCGGTTTCACCAACATCTTTTCCGGAACGATCTCCACCATGCGGGACGGCGCACTGATCGACGTGACGCGCCTGTCGTCGAACGAGAAGCTGCGTTCTGCCGGCATCGCCTACATCATGCAGGACAAGTCCGTCTTCCCCGGCATGACCGTGGAGGAGAACTTGTGGATGGGCGCCTACCTGATGGAGCACACCGCGGAGGCCAAGCGCGCCGCCGAGAAGGTGTTCGACAAGTATCCGCGTCTGGCGGCGCGGCGCAAGCACCCGGCCAAGGTGCTCTCCGGCGGCGAGCGCCGTCTGCTCGAAATCAGCCGCGCGCTGGTCATGGACCCGCAGGTGCTGCTGGTGGATGAGCCCTCGATCGGGCTGGAGCCGCGCTTCATCGACATGGTGTTCGAAATTCTGGGCGACCTTCAGCACAAGGAGGGCAAGACCATCGTGATGGTCGAGCAGAACGCCAAGAAAGGGCTCGAATTCGCCGATATCGGCTACGTGCTGGTCTCGGGCAAGCTCGCACTTGCCGGCCGCGCCAAGGACCTGCTCGCCGACCCGGACGTCGGCCGCCTTTTCCTCGGCGGTTAGCGCCGCGCCGAGTGATCCGCACTCCGATGCGACACGTTCCGTCCGCGCGCGCTCAGCGACGCGCGGAGACCACCTGCCGTCATGCATGCCAAGCTGCGCGTGGGCCCGCCATCAATCCCGGCACCCGAGTTCCTCCTCCAATCGCACGATCCGCGCAACGCGCCGGCGCTCACGGGGACTGAGCGGAACGTCCGCCTGGTTGTCGTATTCGCATCCGGCGTTGCCGAAATGGCGGATCGCGCGCGCCGTCTTGAAGCAATAGCCGGCCCGCTTGTAGATCGCATTGCGTTCCACCCACAGACCGAAGCAGTTTTGGGCCCGGGCCGCCGGAACGCCGGCTCCCAGAGTGGCCGCGGCCACCACGGCCGCGGCGGCAATCGTGATCAGGCGCATTTTTCAGTCCTCCGATTTGGGGCGGGCCCACCCGATAGCGCGGTCATCCGCGAGTGCCTGTCTGGGCTTTCGGCAGCCCGGCGGGGCGTCCTCGATCTCGTCTATTATCACGAGAAGTCGCCGCCGATGATAGGTGCCGCCAAATGGACTCCTAGCAGCGAAGGCTGTAGTCCTCCTCGGCGACATGCCCCGCCTGCCCATCACCATTGCTACCTGGGACTACGACCGGGTGCGGGCCCTGACCGACGGCCGCGTGCAGGTCGAGGGTTGCGACGTCAACTACCTCACCATGCCGGTCGAGGAGTGCTTCGAACGGGCCTTCTTCCACGGCGAATTCGAAGTCGCCGAAATCGGCTTCAGCCCGCATCTCATTGCGCTGTCACGCGGGCACGGCACCTTATGTGGCCGATCCCGGTCTTCCTGTCGCGGATGTTCAGGCATTCGGCCGTCTACATCCGGACCGATCGCGGCATCGAGGGGCCTGCCGACTTGCGGGGCAAGCGTATCGGCGTGCCCGAATATCAGATGTCGGCCGTAGTATGGGTTCGCGGATTTCTCAACGACGAGTTCGGCATCGCCGCAAAAGACATCAACTGGGTGCAGGCGCGGCCTCGAAACTCCGGGCCGCCGCGACAAGTTTCCGCTCAATCTGCCGGACGGATTTCCGCTCGCTATCGCGCAACGGACGGCAGTGCCTGTCGCAAGATGCTGGTGGACGGCGAGCTCGACGGCGGTGATCTCGGCGCGGCAGCCATCATGCTTCGTCAACAAGCATCCGAACGTCACCCGGCTGTTTCCCGATTACCGCGCCGCGGAGCGCGAATACTATCACCGTTCGGGGCTGTTCCCGATCATGCACGCGCTCGGCATCCGCCGCGACGTCTACGACCGGCACCGTGGCTTGCCGCCAGCCTGTACAAGGCCTTCGTGCAGGGCGAAGCGGATCGCCGACGCCGAATTCGTCGAGACGACGGCGCTGAAGATCGGCCTGCCATGGGTCACGGCGGAGTACGAAGCGACGCGCGGACGCTGATGGGAGAGGATTTCTGGTCATACGGCGTCGCCCCAAATCACAGGACGCTGCAGACCATGGCGCGGTATTCTTATGAGCAGGGTCTGGCCGTCCGTCTGTCTGACGGTCGAAGAAATGTTTGCGGAAGGCAGTTGAGCGAGATCCGGGTCTAGCGGAGGATCCGATGACCGTCCAACTGATCTGCTGCTCGCACAGTCCGTTGATGACGACCGACGTCGAGGAATCGCAGCCTGACACGCATGCGCAATTTTTCAAAGAGATCGATTCCGCGGCGGCGGCCCTGCACAAATTCGGCCCCGATCTGGTCGTGGTCTTTGGCCCGGACCATTTCAACGGCTTCTTCTATGAGCTGATGCCGGCGTTCTGCATCGGGACCGCGGCCGAAGGAACTCAAGGACTGGCATCTGGAAAGCGGGCCGCTCCGCGTGCCGCGCGAGCTTGCGCTTTCGCTGCGTGCGGTTTCTGCAATCGCGCGACTTCGATGTGGCGATATCGCATCAGATGAAGGTCGACCACGGCATCACAATTCCGCTGTTCAAGCTTACGGGCGCGCTCGAACCGCTACGACGTGCTGCCGGTTTTCATCAATTGCGCCGCCGATCCGCGGCCCTCTTTCCGGCGGGTTCGCGCGTTCGGCGAGGCTATCGGCGCATTTCTCGCCGACAAGGACATGCGCATCACGATCGTCGGCTCCGGCGGCTTGTCGCACGATCCGCCGACGCCGCGGCTGGAGCTGAGCCCGCCGGACGTGGCGCGCCGCTTGATCGTCCGGCAGACGCCGTCCCAGGACGAACTGGATGCTCGCGAAAGTCGCGTCATAAAGGCGGCACGGGATCTCGTGGTCGGCAAAGGTCCGTGTTTGCCGCCGAGCGAGCAATGGGACCGGGATTTCCTGGCGACGTTTCTCGGC
This sequence comes from Thermoanaerobaculia bacterium, assembly GCA_963719225.1. GTDB lineage: Bacteria > Acidobacteriota > Thermoanaerobaculia > UBA5066 > UBA5066 > Fen-183. The sequence continues at coordinate 827,871 of CAVRAY010000002.1, forward strand.
TCCCAGGCACGAGGAGTTCGACCGGATGACCGACGCAGAGATCGATCGTGTCGCCGGCTTCGGCGCGCATGAAGTCCGCACCTGGGTCGCGGCGGCGGCCGCCGCCCGCACCATGGGCGAACTTGCGCACCGAGCTTCGCTACTACCACCTCGTCCCGGAATGGATCACCGGAATGGGCATCGTCGTCGGCCAGAACTGAACCCGCCAGAACAAGAAAAGCGAACGGGAGGATTGACGAAGATGGCGGCTCGCGAGCACGTCACCGGCTCGGTCCGCTGTGGCGAGATCGGATCTGTTCTATCGCCGGTTCGGCAGGCCCGGGCGCACGCCGGTGCTGATCGTGCACGGCCTGTCGTATTTCTCCTACGACTGGATCGAGCCGGCCGCCCGCATCGCCACCGACCGCGAAGTGGTGGCGATGGACATGCGCGGCTTCGGCAATTCGGACTGCAGCCCGGCGCGCGACTACAAGCTTGATACGCTCAGCGCGGACATGATCTGCCTGCTGGATCATCTCGGCTGGCAGCAGGCCGTGCTGATGGGGCATTCGTTCGGCGGACGGGTCTGCCTCGCCACCGCCGGCTGGCGGCCCGAGCGCACCGCAGGGCTCGTTCTGCGTCGACTTTGCGCCCGACATCGCACCGGAAGGCCGACGCCACACCGCCGAGCGCATCGGCCTGCAGCCTGACGTGTTTGCCTCGGTTGACGAGGCGCTGGCCTATCACGGCCACACCGACGTGCCGTCCGACTCCCCGCTGCGGCGGCGCTACGAGGCGTTCCTCAGGAAAGTCGACGCGGGCTACGTGCTGCGACGCGATCTCGCGTTCCGCGACAATTTCAAGAAGGCCCTCGACACCGGGCAGTCGCAGCCGGTGCCGGCATTTCTTTGGCCGATGCTGTCCGAACTCAAGGTCCCGGCCCTGGTCATCCGGGGCAGCCAATCCGACATGTTCGCTCCCGAGACGCTGCCGAAGGTGCGCGCCGTCAATCCACGCGTCACCGCGATCGAACTTGCCGGCAGCCACGACCTCGCCGACGACAATCCGGACGGCCTGGTGAAGGCGGTGTGCGGCTTCCTCGCGGCGAACCGGCTATGATCGAAAAAATCGAAATCGAGCGGTGCACCGGCTGCGGCATCTGCGATGTCGTCTGTCCGGCCGACGTGATCCACATGGAGCCGGCCCCGGTCGCCGTGGATGTCGCGCGGCCTGCGCGCACGCAGCTGTTGCCGGTGATCAAGTTCCGCGAGCACTGCATCACCTGCTTCAGCTGCGAGATCTTCTGCCCGGAGCAGATCGTCGACGTGCATCCTTCTGTGAAGAACCGGCCGCGGCCATGGTGATCGCCCATGGCAGACTCGACGGCGTCCTGATCGAGACCGACGTGCTGGTAGTCGGCGCCGGCGCCGGCGGCCTCTTCGCCGCGCTCAGCGCCAAGCGCCACGGCCCGTCCGGCACGCGCGTGACCCTGCGTCGATTCCTGGATGGTCGGGCGCACCGGCCATACCGCCTTTTCCAACGCCTGGATGATCGTGGCGCTGCCCGGCGACGACATCGACGGCATACCTGCGAGATCGTCGCTGGCAACGACGGCATCGCCGACCAGATGCTGGTGCGCGCAGTCGCTGACGAATTCACACGCGCGCCTGCGCGACTTCGAAGCCATGGGCATGAAGTTCCACCGCGCCGAGGACGGCAGCTATGCGCGCCGGCCGACGCGCGGGTCTCGATCTCGCGCGCGTGCATGTATCCCGAAGGCGGCGGGCTCGAATATTGCTGGCGGCTGCGGCTGCGCCCTGGAGAGCGAAGGCGTTCAGCTCCTCGACCGCTGTTCGTCACCGGCCTGCTGCGCGCCGACGGCGGCCGCATCGATCGGCGCGGTCGGGATTCAACAGCCGCACCGGCGAGTTTCACGTCATCAAGGCGCGCGTCGACCATCGTCGCCACCAACGCCATCACGTTCCGCTCCGGCTTCGTGCGCGACATCACCGGCACCGGCACGCTGCTCGCCTATCGCGCGGGCGCGGCGCTGCGCAATGCCGAATTCAGCTACGTGCGGCCGGGCACGCCGAAATTCTATTTCGAGGGCATCACCTTCGCGATCCAGGAGGGCGCGCATTTCATCAACGCCAAGGGCGAGGCGTTCATGCGCGACTACGAGCCGGACTGGGGCGACGAGGCCGACGTGCCGCGCATCGCCCGTGCGATGGCGATGGAACAGCGAGAAGGGCAGCGACCGCTCTATCTCGACATGTCGGCGATCCCGGAAGGGCATCCGCGACTATTTCATCAGAGCAAAGTCAAGTGGATGGACTATTTCTTCCGCAAGCTCGGCGAGCGAAGCGCAAGCACCGACATGTTCGGCAAGACGCCCTATTACGCGCTCAACCAGATGACCAAGATGGGCATCCGCACCGGGCCGGATTGCCGCTCGGATGTCGCCGGGCCTCTGGCGGCGGGGCTCGCGCAGGCCGGCTGCGCCAACCACTTCGCCGGCTTCCACATCGGCCTGTGCATCGGCAACGGCTGGATCGCGGGCGCACAGCGCGATCGAGGACCTCGACCGGCTGCCGCCGCCGCACGCTCGATGCCGGCCAAGTCGCAGCTGCTCTACGAGGAGGCGGTGCAGACCGTTGAAACCGGCAGCCGCAGCGGAATCGGACCGCATCCTGCGCGACCTGCAGGCGGTGATGTTCGCCTACGACATCGGCATCCTCAAGAGCGCCGAGCGGCTCGAACGCGCGCTGCAAAGTGTCGACGCGCTGGAACGGCGAGTTCGCCGATCTGGCCGCGCCGCACACGCACGAGCTGGTGCGTCTCAAGGAGACCGAGGCGATGCTGCTCGCGGCGCGTTTTATTCTCCAAGCTTCGCTGTTCCGTACCGAGTCGCGGCTCAGTCACTTCCGTGACGATCATCAGCAGCGTGACGACGAGAACTGGCTGGTGTGGGTCGACGTTTCGCCGACCGCCGAGGGGCCAAAACTGTCGAAGACCAAAATTCCGACCCCGCTCTGCCCGGTGCTCCCGCGCCCGGGTCGGCCGACACGGCTGAAGGAGCGGTTCGCGGTCGCCGGCGGCTGACCCAAAGGCGGCGCGCGCTCCCCCCTGCGCTGTCCATCCGGGAGGACCGAATGCTGATGACCGGCGAAGAGTATCTCGCGAGCATCCGCGACGGACGCCGCGTCTATATCGGCGGCGAGCCGGTCGAAGACGTGACGACCCATCCGGCATTTCGCAACGCGGCGCGCTCGTTCGCCATGATCTACGACCGCAAGCGCGCGCCCGAGAACCGCGACGTGATGACCTGCGAGGAGGACGGTGACACCTTCTCGACCTATTTCCTGCTGCCGCATACGCGCGAGGACCTGCAACGCCGGTTCGAGACGCATCGGCGCATCGCATCGTGGACCTACGGCCTCATCGGCCGCTCGCCCGACAATTTCCCGAGCTACGTGAGCGGGCTGGTCATGGACCCGGCGATGTTCGACCGCATCCGCGCGGGCTTCGGCGACAACATCAAGAACTACTACCGCCATATGCGAAGAAACGACATCTTCGCCTCGCACACCGTGACCAATCCGCAAGGCTGGCGCCCGGCCAATCCGGCCGACAGCGCAAAGCGCACACCGCCGACGCTACGGGTGGTCGCTGAGGACGACCGCGGCGTCACCATCAACGGCCTCAAGATGCTCGGCACCGCCTCGGTGTTCTGCCACGAGACCTGGTGCGGCAACCTGCAGCCGGTCGCGCCCGGGCAGGAGAAGGAATCGATCACCTGCGTCGTGCCGTTGAACGCGCCGGGCGTGAGCATGTGGTCGCGCAAGCCCTACGAGCGCTACGCAGTGAGCGAGTTCGACAACCCGCTGGCCGCGCGCTTCGACGAGAGCGACGCGGCCGTGCTGTTCGAGAACGTGAAGGTGCCGTGGGAGCGCGTGTTCTGCCACGACAACGTCGAGATGACGCGCGCCATCTACATGCTCACGCCCGGCCACGTCATGGCCAACCACCAGGCCAATGTGCGCTTCCTCGAAAAGCTCAAGCTGATCGTCGGGATCGCAAAAAAACTCGCCGACATGAACAATGTCGGCCACATCCCGGCGGTGCAGTTCACGCTCGGCCGGCTGGCGGCGATGCAGGCGACGCTGGAGGGGCTGATCATGGGCCAGATCGCCTGCGGCGAAGCGCAGGTGCCGGGCTATCACACCGTCAACCGCCGCTACGTTTATGCCGCGCTGCATTGGTGCACCAACAGCTACGCCGACATCTGCGATACGGTGCGCGAGCTGATGGGCGCCGGCGTATTCCAGATGCCGGCCGACGTGACGGTGCTGCAGGACGCGAAGATGCGGGAGACGTTCGAGACCTATTGGTCGGTGCCGGGACAAACCGCGGCGGCGCGCATGAAGCTCACCAAGCTCGCCTGGGACCTGCTCGGGTCCGACTTCGCCGGGCGGCACTCCCAATATGAGAAATTCTACGCCGGCCCGCCCTTCGTCATGAACGGCTACAGCTATCTCACCGGTCCGTGGCCGGAGTGGACCGCCGCGGTCGACGAGCTGCTGGCCAGCTACGAGTGATGTCAGAATACACGGTTTCCGTTGATCTATTCATTGCTGTTCCGTTCGTTCCCGCGCAAGCGGGAACCCAGAGCCTACGAAAGAGCTGGGTCCCCGCGTTCGCGGGGACGAACGGAGGAACGGGCAAGCCGATCACCCGGATTAGCGTTACGCCCCGGCGCTGCTGCGCAGGATGCCGATCGCATCGAGATCGGCCTGCTCGCGCGCGTCGGCTTCGGCGCGCTCGCGCACCTGGTCGCGCTCGTCGAGCAGCTCGACCTTCTTCATCTCCTCGAAGGCCTCGCCGAGCGCGGCCTTGGCGTCGTCGAGCTGGGCTTTGAGCTCGTCGGCCGAGCGCTTGAGGTTCTCGCGCCGCTGCATCGCCGCCTTGGCATAGGTCGGATAGGCGAAATGCGCCGGATCGTGGATGCCGGCGCGATCCTGCTCGGTCTTGATCTCGCGCTCGAGGTCGGCGGCCATGCGCTCGAACTCGGCGATCATGCCTTCGATCTGCGCGACCCGGCGCCGCTTCTCGTCGACCTGAAACTTTTTCAGCCGAATGAGCGTTTCGCGTGACTTCATCGACTCTTACTCCCCCGAAGCCGCGAGGTACCATGGACGACCGCCGTGAGCCGGACGCGCGCTCAGCGCCCCAAGGGCGGCAAGACCCAAGCGAAAGGCGAGTGTGGCTGCCACGAATCTTATTTTTCAGGTTTCCGCCCCTGCCCACGATTTGCTCAAGGTCGTTGATAGCGCTTGCTGAAGACTTGTGGCTTCTTCCTTGCCCTGGGCGAGGAACGCCTCCAGCGGCGGCGTGCAGGCGGATCGCCTCGTCCACCTCCGGGCTCGACCCCGGCCGGTAGGCGCCGAGCCGGATCAGTTCCTCCATGTCGGCATAGGTCGCCATCACCTGCCGCGCGCGGGTCGATGCACCGGCAAGATAGGCCGGGTCGGCGGCGCGCGGCATGGTCCGCGACACCGATTTGAGCACGTTGATGGCCGGATAGCGCCCGCGCTCGGCGATGGCGCGCTCCATCACGATGTGGCCGTCGAGGATGGCCCGCACCGCGTCGGCGACCGGCTCGTTGTGGTCGTCGCCATCGACCAGCACCGTGAAGATGCCGGTGATGGTGCCCTCGTCCGTGCCGGGGCCGGCCCGCTCCAGCAGGCGCGGCAACTCGGTGAACACGGTCGGCGTATAGCCCTTGGCGGTCGGCGGCTCGCCGGCCGCGAGGCCGATCTCGCGCTGCGCCACCGCAAAGCGCGTGACCGAGTCCATCAGCACCAGCACGTCCTTGGCCGAGATCGCGGAAATATTCGGCGACGGCGAGCGTAAGGTAGCCGGCCTGCCGGCGCATCAGCGCCGGCTCGTCGGAGGTGGCAACCACCACCACCGAGCGCGCAAGGCCCGCCGCGCCCGAGGTCATCCTGCAGGAACTCCTGCACCTCGCGGCCGCGCTCGCCGATCAGCCCGATCACCGAAACGTCGGCCGCGACGTTGCGCGCCAGCATCGACAGCAGCACCGACTTGCCGACGCCGGAGCCGGCAGAAGATGCCCATGCGCTGGCCGCGGCAGCAGGTGAGGAAGGTGTTGAGCGCGCGCACGCCGAGATCGAGCGGGGCGCCGACGCGGCGGCGCGCATGCGCCGGCGGCGGCGGCACTGCGGAACGGATAGGGCGATGGCGCCGGACGGCAGCGGCCCCTTGCCGTCGATCGGCTCGCCCATGGCGTTGACCACGCGGCCGAGCCAGGCCGGCGAGGGCCGCACCGCGGCCGGCGCCGCCGTGACCACCGCGCGGCAGCCGCGCCGCACGCCTTCCAGCGGCGCAAACGGCATCAGCAGCGCGTTGGCCGCCGGAAAATCCCACCACTTCGCATGGGATCGGCGGGCCGCGCCGGTCTCGATCACGACACGGGCGCCGACCGACATGGCGTGGATGCGGGCCGGCCACCTCGACCATGCAGCCCGCGCACGCCGACCACCCGGCCGTAGATCTCGACGCCGTCGAGTTCGTCGATCTGCTCGGCCAGAGCTTTCATGCCACAGAGCCCTTCATGCGAATCTCCCGGGGCCGGTTCTCGGCCGCTTCTTAACCTCGTGTTTACCCGCGTCGTTAATCATTGCGTCACCGTCATTGGGACTTCGGCCGGCTCAGTCCTCGCCCAGGACGGACGGGGTCGAGTCGTCCGAATCGGTTGCAGCCAACTCTTAAAGTTGAACATGAACGACAGCGTGGCCAAAAAACCACTCTCCGTGCAACATCTTAGGGCGATTCGGTCAGAATTTGCCCAGCGGATGCTTGCGCCGGGAATCAGGTTTTGTTAACCATGCCGGCGTTAATGTTCCGAATCGGTTTGTCCCAAGGCGTTTCCAGGGGCCGCCGCTGCGGCGTGCCGACCTTAAGCCCGCAGGCGGCGAGGAAGGGGACTGGCATGCGCGTTTTGCTGATTGAGGACGATAGCGCCACCGCTCAATCGATCGAGCTGATGCTGAAGTCCGAGAGCTTCAACGTCTACACCACCGATCTCGGCGAAGAGGGCGTCGATCTCGGCAAGCTCTACGACTACGACATCATCCTGCTCGACCTGAATCTGCCGGACATGTCCGGCTTCGAGGTGCTGCGCACGCTGCGCGTCTCCAAGGTCAAGACGCCGATCCTGATCCTGTCCGGCCTGGCCGGCATCGAGGACAAGGTGCGGGGCCTCGGCTTCGGCGCCGACGACTACATGACCAAGCCGTTCCACAAGGACGAGCTGGTCGCGCGCATCCACGCCATCGTGCGCCGCTCCAAGGGCCATGCGCAGTCGGTCATCAAGACCGGCGAGCTCGTCCGTCAATCTCGACACCAAGACGGTCGAGGTCGACGGCGCCCGCGTGCATCTGACCGGCAAGGAATACCAGATGCTGGAGCTCCTTTCGCTGCGCAAGGGCACGACGCTGACCAAGGAGATGTTCCTCAACCATCTCTACGGCGGCATGGACGAGCCGGAACTCAAGATCATCGACGTGTTCATCTGCAAGCTGCGCAAGAAGCTCGCGAACGCCTCGCAACGGCAAGAACTACATCGAGACGGTGTGGGGCCGCGGCTACGTGCTGCGCGAGCCGACCGAGGACGAGGCGCGCATTCCGGCGTAGGCCGAGGCGGATGCCGCGAGATACAAGGCCCCGCCCTTGCCGGCGGGGTTTTTGTTTTGGACGATGGCCCACCGGCTTTTCAAGGCTCACGATCGCGTCTAGGCTGCGTCACAGCCCAGCAACGCCCAGAATCGCGAGGGAGCTTCAACATGATCGCAACCCTGCTAGGCCTCATCGTTCTCGTGCTGGATATCTGGGCGATCGTGAAGGTCGTGCAAAGCGGCGCGTCGACCGGGGCAAAAGTGCTCTGGGTTCTGCTGATACTGATTCTCCCGGTCGTCGGTTTGATCATTTGGTATTTGGCAGGACCAAAATAGGCTGTAGGGTGGGCAAAGGCGCATGCCCCGATCGTGCGATATCGGGAGACCGGTGCGCGCCTTTGCCCACCATCTTCCGCAGCTTGCACCTCCTCCATCGCGATCATTCCCCAAATTCGCCACCCACTCCGCGCACATCGCCACCCCAGTCCACCGGCAACAATCCGCGTGCGACATAATGATGAAACGTGCTGTGCGGCCAATCGCATGCGCGCGACACGTAACCATGCTTGACCGGATTGAAGTGGATGTAATCGACGTGCCGCTGCAAGTCGAGATCGTTTCGAATGACATGTTCCCAATAACGGCGCTGCCAAATTCCTTTGTCGCGCTTGGCTATCTTGCTCATCGAACGGCGGGTGTTGCCGGCAAGCCCACGCGAGAACTCGCTCTTGATCAGGCTCCAGCGCAGCGGAAAATTGGCGTCGCCGGGCGGCAGCGACCACACCGCATGCAGATGATCCGGCAATATGCAGATCGCGATGGTTTCGAACGGATAGCGCCCTTGCGCAGACCTGTAGGACAGGCGCAGACGCTCGATATGGCGGACCAAAAGATCGCTCGATCGATCCGCTAGCGGAAGAAATAGACGCCGCCATCGACCTTCGCGCGCAGATACCGCGGCATGACAGCGACGTTAACAACAACCCGGATGGTGGGCAAAGGCGCGCAACGACGTGCCAATTTTAGGTGTCTCGGCTTGCGCGTTTGCCCACCCTACGCTTGCGGCGCGAGCCCCGCGAGGACAAGGCCAGGATTCCGCCGTAGGGCCGGGGCGACGGGCCCGACAGGTGGAAAGATTCGATCGGGAGCAGAATCGTTAATGCTCGAATAAAGATTTGCCTTGAGAATGAGCAGCCTGAAGGACCCCCGATCGTTTGCGCCATGACATCACCCGATATTCAAGGTTTCAACGCCCGGCTCGCGTTGCACGGCCTCGACGACGACTCGCGCGTCATTCTGCGCGAGAGCTGGCCGGCTATCGCACCGCACCTGCCGCAGGCGATTGACCAGATTCTGACCGCCGTCGGCCACATGCCGACGCTCGCCGCCATCATCACCCAGCACCGGGAGGTCATCAGAGAGCTGGAAATGTCGCATTTCCGGGCACTGCTGGGCGGCAGCCTCGACAGCTCATATGCCGAGATGTGCCGCAAGACGGTCAAGGACGAAGCAGCCATGGGCTTCGATGCCCGCATGCGCTGCACCGCCGGAGGATACGTTTTCAGGGCGGCGGTCGCTGCTTTGGCGAACAAGCACCGGTTCTCGACCCAAAAGTTCGCGAAGCGCTGCGCCGTCATTTCGCAGGTCGTCACCTTCGATGTTTCGAACGCGATGACATTGCACCGGGAAGCCGCCGAGCGGGCCGCCCAGGTCAGACGGCACGCGATCGACACGTCGATTACCGACTTCGCCGGCGCCATCGGCAAGGTGATGGAGGCAATCAACCAGACCACCGATTCGTTGAAGAATACATCGATCATGCTGCGGCAGGTCGCCGACGACACGCTGCGCCGCATGGCCTCGGCATCGTCGGCCTCGGCGGAGACCACCGAGCGCGTGCGCACGACGGTGGCGGCCACGGAAGAGCTTTCCGGATCGATTCTGGAGATAGGACGCCAGGCGGGCGACAGCCTCGAACGCGCCCAGGCCGCGGTTGCGGACGCGCATCGCACCCAGGAAGGCGTCCGGTCGCTGAACGACGCCGCCGAGCGCATCGGCTCTGTCGTCGGACTCATCTCGACGATCGCGTCGCAGACCAATCTTCTGGCGCTCAATGCGACGATCGAAGCGGCGCGCGCCGGCGAGGCGGGAAAAGGCTTTGCCGTGGTCGCTTCCGAAGTGAAGGCGCTCGCGCACCAGACGTCGCGCGCTACCGAAGAAATCGCCCAGCAGGTTTCCGCAATTCAGGACGCGACCAAGCGGTCGGTCGACGAAATCTCCTCCATTGCGCATTCGATCGACACATTGGCCGCCGTCGCCCAGACCATAGCGACGGCGGTCCGGGAGCAAGGCGCCACCACCCGCGAAATCGCGGGAAGCGTCGTGGTTGCGGCCGACAACACCACCCAGGCATCGATCGAGATGCGCTCAGTCGAGGAAGCCGCCGGCCGCAGCGCGGCAGCGACCGCCGAGATCGCAGGATGGATCGAGCGGCTCTCGGAGGGGGCGGCCGATTTGGAGGCCAAGGTCTCCACGTTTTTCGCTCAGGTACGCGCCGCCTGACACCGCGACGGTGTGGGGCCGCGGCTACATGCTGCGCGAGCCGAGCGAGGACGAGGCCAGGATTCCGGCGTAGGTCTCTCCCTGTCATCGCCGGGCTTGACCGGCAGTCCATCGAGATACGAAACCCGCCCGAAATGGCGGGATTTTTTGTTTCGGCACGATCGAAATCTCTCGCCCGATCAAGATACTCACTCCCAAACAACAAATTTCGGCGGCGACAACTTGACCCAGGCCGTATTCCAGCAGCCACGGTTATGGTGCCGCGCCCTGCGAGGCAACCTGCAACAAGAAAGCGGACCCATGACATGGCCAAATACCGCAACGGCCTGCCGCAACTCGCCGACCGCGTGTTCCTGACCGACAGCGGGCTTGAGACCACGCTGATCTTCCGCGACGGCTACGAGCTCAACCAGTTCGCCGCTTTCGAGCTACTCAAGAGCGAGCGCGGGCGGCGCAGGCTCGACGACTATTTCCGCCAGCACGCCCGCACCGCGGTCGACGCCGGGATGGGGTTCTTGCTCGAAGCCGCGACCTGGCGCAGCAATGCCGACTGGGGCGCTAAGCTCGGCTATTCGCCCGAGGCGCTCGCCGCGCTCAATCGCGAAGCCATCGCAATGCTGGTGGCGGTGCGCGATGAGCTTGAGACGCCCGGCTCGCCCATGCCGATCAGCGGCAATATCGGGCCGCTCGGCGACGGCTATGCGGCCGGAACGATGGGCGCGGCAGAAGCGCAGGCGCTGCACGCGCCGCAGGTGAATACCTTTGCCGAAACCGAGGCCGACATGGTCAGCGCCTTCACCATCACCAGCGCCAACGAGGCGGTCGGCGTGACGCGTGCGGCGATGGCGGCGAACATGCCGGTGGTCATTTCGTTCACGGTCGAGACCGACGGCAAGCTGCCGACCCGCCAGCCGCTGAAGGACGCGATCGCCGAAGTCGATGCGGCAACCCGCAAGGCGCCGGCCTATTACATGATCAATTGCGCGCATCCGACGCACTTCGAGCCGGTTCTGGAAACGGGCGAGGGCTGGGTGCAGCGCATCCGCGCCATTCGCGCCAACGCTTCCCGGCGCAGCCACGCCGAGCTGGATGAGGCCAAGGACCTCGACGATGGCAACCCGGTCGAACTCGGCCGGCAATACCGGGGGCTGCGCAACAAGTTCGGGCACATCAACGTGTTGGGCGGCTGCTGCGGCACCGACCATCGCCACGTCGCGCAGATTTGCTTTGCGTGCGGCGCGGTCGCTTGACCGCGAGAGCGCACCGCGCTGACCGGGGAGACCGTCCTCAACCGGCCCGATCACGGCCGCATGCGCCGCGACGCCGTGCGGTCATTTCCTGACCATACGCATCGGCGGCGCGCCCGGCGTGGGCGGTGCCGGCGAGATCACGAAAGTGAGCCAAACGTTCCACCCTTCGGGACGGTTCTTGGCGCCGAACTCCTTGTAGCCCTTCAGGTTGACATAACCCTGAAGGTCGCCCATCGGAATGACGTAGCCGACCTGCGGTCCGGCACCGAACACCTGCGAGTCGAAGCAGCCGACCAGGTCGCCTGCCCCGCTGTCGCACGAGAGCTGTTTGTAGACGTAGCCGACCAGGCCGACTTGCAGCTGCTTGGTCAAGAACTGCGACTGGGCCAAATCCAAGTGCATGTCGACGCCATTCTGGTATTGGGTGGACTTGTTCTCGAAATTGTAGGTGAAGCCGAGCACCCCCGAGAGTTCCTGTCCGGTCAGCGGATTGAAAAAGGTGTAGCCGGCTCCGGCGTCGACCGCGCCGTGGCCGATGCCGATATTGGCGAGGCGCGTTGCGTCGTACGCCCCGACCGGAATGTCGCCGGTAACATAGGTCATAATGTTGTGAACGCCGTTGTTCCAACGCAACGAAAATTGCGGGAACAAATCGCCGAACCCGGTCACCGAGTTGCTGATGCTGTTGGAGCGTGAAAACGGGATGACAGCACCCCCGGGCAACGTCAATGCAGCGGACAGCGTGCCCTCCAGCAATACGTTGTTACGACCATATACTCCCAACAGGCCGACGGCCGCCTGTCCGCCCAGGACCGGCGTTGCAAACACATAGGTCGAGATGCTCAACGCGAGATCCGCTTGCGCTTTGGCGTTGAGATTGAGGTTGGCGGACAAGTTGACGGGAAGACGCCCGATCGAGAACTCGCGCGCGCGGGCGACTTCAGCGCCGGCGGACACGGTCGTGTGATAGTAGATTGTCGCTTGTGTCCACCCTGGCTGTTGGGGAGCCGCCGCCAGGCTGCCGAATAGTCCGGGCAGCCACATGCTCACGCCGTCTTCGTCGGCCCAGGAATTGTGTGGAAATGAGAGTGCCACGGTGGCGACGACGCACCGCAACAGCACCAATGCCCTGGTCCGAACTCATGCGCCCCCTCCCCATGAATCCCAAGCAGCCGCCCCGCGGCGGCGTGCGCCGTGGCACTCCACGCCCGCGGCTTCAAGCGCGCTTGATCCGGGAAGCTAGTCAATTGATTTTTTGGGACAGCCGGGAAGATTAGTGAGAGACTGTGTCGTTCCAGTCACGAAGCTTGCTCTTGCGCCGCTCCAGTCTCCAGTCGGTGGGGCTATGTCCCGACCATCGGCGAAATGCACGCGTGAACGCGCTGGCCTCCGAGTAGTCCAAGGCGGCTGCGATCTGGCTCAATGGCATGTCGGTGTCGGCGATCAATTGACTGGCAATTTCGAACCGGACCTGGGTGAGAATTTCGTCGAACGAGGTGCCTTCCGTTTTCAAACGGCGACTGAGGGTGCGCCGATGTATCCCAAAGAGATCGGAAACTCGCTCGACCGATAACCGACCCTGCGTCAATTGCGTCCGGAGCACGCCCCGTACCTGCTCGCTAAACTCCAGTCCGCGCTCTATTGCTTTTTCCTTGAGCTGCGCCTCGATGAAGCGATGCAGTTCTTCGTTGGCACCCGGCAACTTTCGACCCAGCCAGTCGGTTGGAAACATCAATGCCGCCTGTTCACTGTCGAAACGAACCGGAACGTGGAAAAAGCGCTGGTACGGCGATGTATCCGAAGGCTTGCGGCGAGGCAGCGTGACCTCCGTCGGAAGCCACTCTGCCCCGCACAATGATTTCATGATGTTGAAGGCTACGGCCATCGCGCCATCGGCGATTTGATCCGCCGTTTCGACGCCCGGCCCGTAGATCGAATAGCTGAGGCATGCGGTCGCCGCCTGATCCACATCCAGGCTGGGAGCGGCTCCGCGATCGTGCACGTGAAGGTAGGAGACAAGCTCCTGCAACGCCGAGCCGACATCGGGAGCATGCTGGATCAGCAGCCCCAGCGGTCCCAGCGAGGCCAGTCCGCCAAGCTGGCCCACACTCAACCCGAAGTGGAGACAGCCCGTTCGCCGCATGCAAACCGCCACAAGGCGATCGAGAGCGGCGTAAGGAATGATGTTATCGCCGTCTTCCAACAGCCTTAACTCAAACCAGCTTGCGCCACGATCGGCTGAGGATCGAGCCCGAATGTCGTCAGGATATGGGGAATGTGGCACGCCACCCCCACGCGAATGGCGCCTGCGGTTGGAAGTCGCCGCGCGACAACGGTCGGGGTGGCGGTCCGGGTACGAGTTCCACTCGCGCACTCTTCATGACACCCACTTGGCCCAACGCCGTCACGCCATCGCAGAAAGCCCTTCCTCCGCGGGGCGCCCCTGAATTTGATCGAGGCCACGTCCCGAAAGAACAAGACTGTGTCGTAAATTATCAAGCGGCCCCGGGACGCGCAACAGAGTCTACTTGACGATGCGCGACCTTCGGCGAGCGGCGTCGGAGAGATCGAGTTCCCGATGAGATCGCTACGCGGCTCATGAATAAAGGCGACACATGACAAAAAGACCTCAAACGTCCACGCGATGCAGCTTCATTGCAGCCGGCGCGGCAGTTGCATCCTCGCTTGCCGCAACCAGGTCAACGCTGGCGCAGCGCAAGGGTGCGGACGTGTCGGTCTTCCATTGCCATCATCGGCCGGCCGCCGACACCGCTCTCGCTCGCGGGAGCGCGCCAGCGCGCCTGGGGCAGGTCGTCATCTATCGATAAAACTGCCATCGCACAGGTTCATGCGGGCTAGCGATTTGCGACATGCCGATGGGTCACGAATTTGGCCCACCCAAATTCGTTCAGGGAGACGACCATGACGAAGTAGTAAAATGCAAAACGGCCGAGGCGCACCACGCAGGCTGCTCGCCGCCCTCCTGCTGGTACCGCTTACGGCGGTCGGCGCGCACGGCCAGCAAGCCACCGGCACGCCGGGCTCGCCCAGCGCGACGACGACCATCAACGGCAAGCAGCTTCCGCCGCCCGACCCGAAGTTCGGCGGCGTGATCAAGGACGACGCCCTGCAATCGAAGCCCTGGTGGGCGCCGCGCGTCGTGCCGCCGAAGGGCGCGCCCAACGTCCTGCTGATCATCACCGACGACGCCGGCTTCGGCGTGCCGAGCACCTTCGGCGGCGTGATCCCGACGCCGACGATGGACCGCATCGCCAACGAGGGCCTGCGCTACAACCGCATGTTCTCGACCGCGCTGTGCTCGCCGACGCGCGCCGCGCTGATCACCGGGCGCAACCACCACTCGGCCGGCTTCGGCGTGATCTCCGAGCAGTCGACCGGCTTCCCCGGCTACAACAGCATCATCGGCAAGGACAAGGCGACGATCGGCCGCATCCTGCTCGACAACGGCTACGCCACGTCGTGGTTCGGCAAGGACCACAACACGCCGGCCTTCGCGGCGAGCCAGGTCGGGCCGTTCGACCAGTGGCCGACCGGCATGGGCTTCGAGTATTTCTACGGCTTCGTCGGCGGCGACGCCAACCAGTGGCAGCCGAACCTGTTCCGCAACACGACGCAGATCTATCCGTTCGAGGGCAAGCCGGGACCTGGAACCTCGTCACCGGCGATGGCCGACGACGCCATCGACTACATGACGCGCATCCACCAGACCGACCCGAGCAAGCCGATCTTCATCAAGTACGCGCCCGGCGCCACGCACGCGCCGCACCACCCGACCAAGGAGTGGGTGGACAAGATCCACGCGATGCACCTCTTCGACGACGGCTACGAACAAGCTGCGCGAGCGCATCTTCGAGAACCAGAAGCGGCTCGGCGTGATCCCCAAGGACTTCGAAGCTGACGCCCTGGCCCAAGGACATCCTGAAGCCGTGGGACCAGCTCGAGCGCCGAGGAGAAGAAGCTCTTCATCCGCCAGGTCGAGGTCTTCGCCGCCTACGCGGCCTACAACGACCACGAGATCGGCCGCGTGATCCAGGCCTTCGAGGACCTGGGCAAGCTCGACAACACGCTGATCATCTACATCAACGGCGACAACGGCACCAGCGCCGAGGGCGGGCCGCTGGGCACGCCCAACGAGGTCGCGTTCTTCAACGGCCTCAACGAGATGCCCGGTCGACGTGCAGATGAAGTTCTACGACGTCTGGGGCACCGAGCAGACCTACAACCACATGTCGGCCGGCTGGTCGTGGGCGTTCGACACGCCGTTCGACTGGTTCAAGCAGAACGCGTCGCAGGCTCGGCGGCATCAACCAGAACATGGTCGTGTCGTGGCCGGCGCGCATCAAGGACAAGGGCGGCCTGCGCGAGCAGTTCGTCCACGTCATCGACGTCGTGCCGACGATCCTCGAGGCCGCCGGCATCCGCGCGCCGCGAGATGGTCGACGGCATCAAGCAGAAGCCGATCGAGGGCACGAGCTTCGCCTACACCTTCGACGCGAAGAACGCCAAGGCGCCGTCGCGGCACAAGACGCAGTACTTCGAGATGATGGGCCAGTGGGCGCTGTACGACGACGGCTGGCTGCTGAGCACCAAGGTCAACCGCGCGCCGTGGGAGGCCTTCGGTCGCGGCCAACCCCGATCCGCTGAACAACCAGGTGTTCCAGCTCTACGACCTGAACAAGGACTTCAGCCAGGCCGACGACATCGCCGCGAAGAACCCGCAGAAGGTCGAGGAGATGCGAAAGAAGTTCGTCGCGGAAGCGAAGAAGTACCAGGTCTTCCCGCTGGATGCCTCGGTGGCGGCCCGCATCGTCGCGCCGCGCCCGAACATCACCGCCGGGCGCACGCGAGTTCGTCTACACGCGGCCGATGGTCGGCCTGCCGCAGGGCGATTCGCCGCTGCTGCTGAACACCTCCTACACGATCACCGCCGACATCGAAGTGCCGCAGGGCGGCGCCGAGGGCATGATCCTGACCTCGGGCGGGCGCTTCGCGCGGCTACGGCTTCTATCTGCTCAAGGGCAAGCCGGTGTTCCTGTGGAACCTGGTCGACCTCGAACGCCTCAAGTGGGAAGGCCCGGACGCGCTGCCGCCGGGCCGGCACACGGTCGAGTTCGACTTCAAGTACGACGGCCTCGGCGCCGGCACGCTGGCGTTCAACAACTTCAGCGGCGTCGGCCGGCCCGGCACCGGCACGCTGAAGGTCGACGGCAAGGTCGTCGCCACCAAGACGATGGCGAAGACCCTGCCGATGATCCTGCAGTGGGACGAGAGCTTCGACATCGGCTCCGACACGCTGACCGGCGTGAACGATGCCGACTACAAGCCGCCGTTCCCGCTGACCGCCAAGCTGAACAAGCTGACGATCAAGGTCGACCGCCCGCAGCTGTCGCCCGAGGACATCAAGAAGCTCCAGGCGGCGATGCGGGAGAAGGCGAAAGCGGACTGACTTCCGCGTCGACCGCGCGGGCCGAACGCGACAACAAGGCGAAGGAATTAGCGGACGTGCCGCCGTGCCGGCGTCACGTGCGCAAGATCGCTCCACGAACCTCAACTCAATTGGAGAATTGGCCGTGAGAACCACTCGTCGTCAGGCACTGATCGGCGGCATCGGTCTGCTCGCCGGCACATCGCTGAGCACCAAGAGCCGGGCGGAACTGGGCGACATCCTTGGAATGGCGAGTGGATGGAGGATTTCTGGCTCGCCACCGACGCCTACATCTACGGCTATCCGCTGGTGACCATGGAGATGACGCGGCGTGTCATCACCAACGTTGCCGCCCCGGCGGGGACCCGGGCGCCGATGGGCCAGATCATCAAGCTGCGTCAGTATCCGAACGCCTCCTTCCGGGATGTGACCGCGCCCAATGCCGACACGCTCTACACGACCGCATTTTTCGATGTCGGGCAGGAACCGTGGGTGCTGAGCATCCCGGACATGAAGGACCGCTACTACCTGATGCCGATGCTGGACGGCTGGACCACCGTGTTCCAGGCGCCCGGGAAGCGAACGACCGGTACCGGAGCGCAGACCTACGCCATCACCGGGCCCGGCTGGACCGGCAGCCTGCCGGCCGGCGTCAAGCAGTACAAGTCGCCCACCAACATCGTCTGGCTGCTCGGCCGCATCTATTGCACCGGCACGCCGGAGGATTACGCCGCGGTGCACGCGCTGCAGGACCAGTGCAAATTGGTGCCGCTCAGCGCCTACGGCAAACCCTATACGCCGCCTCCCGGAAAGGTCGATGCCTCCATCGACATGAAGACGGCCGTGCGCGAACAGGTGAACCGGATGGACGCGGTCGCGTACTTCACGTTGCTGGCGCAACTGATGAAGGCCAATCCGCCGTCGGCGGCGGATGCCCCCGCACTCGCGAAATTCGCCAAGATCGGTCTTGTGGCCGGCAAGGACTTCGACGCGAGCAAGCTCCGCGCCGATTTTGCCAAGCGCGTCCCGGAGATCGCCTTCGACCGGATCATGATCCAGTTCAAGATCAACAAGGACGTCAGGGACATCAACGGCTGGGGCTTTACGACCAAGACCGGCATCTACGGCACGGACTACCTGATGCGGGCGCTCGTCACGGCGATCGGACTTGGCGCCAACCGCCCTCAGGATGCGGTCTATCCGACCTCGCAAAAGGATGGCGACGACAAGGCCTACGACGGGGCCGAACAAATACGTCATGCATTTCCCCAAGGGCCAGTTGCCGCCGGTCGAAGGCTTCTGGTCGCTCACGATGTATGACAGCCAATACTTCTTCGTAGCCAACCCGCTCAATCGATACTCGATCAGCGCGCGACAGAATCTGAAAGCGAATTCGGACGGATCGGTCGACCTCTCATCCAGAAGGACTCGCCGGGTACCGACAAGGAATCAAATTGGCTGCCCGCTCCCGCCGGCAAGTTCATCCTGATGCTGCGCATGTATTGGCCAAACGAAAGCGACCCCTCCATCATTGATGGAACCTGGACCATCCCGCCGGTGAAAAAGGTGAGCTGAGCATGGTCCATGCCGGCGCTGGCCCGGCCCGCGAATCGCGCTGACCGTTTTGGCGTCACTTCGCGTCGTGGAAGATGATGCCGAGCGTGTGGCGCCGGCCGGAGCGCAGGCGGCTGACGCCGTGGCGCATGGTGACGCGGTAGATGCCGCGCGTGCCCTGCACCGGCCGATGGTGCACCGGGAAGATCACCGCCTCGCCCTGGCCGAGCGGCACGACCTCGGCGCGCGACTGCATGCGCGGGCGCTGCTCGGTCAGCACGAACTCGCCGCCGGCGAAGTCAGCGCCCGGCCGTGAAGCAGGACGGTGACCTGCAGCGGAAACACGTGCTCGCCGTAGAGGTCCTGGTGCAGGCAGTTGTAGTCGCCCGCGCCGTATTGCAGCAGCAGCGGCGTCGGCTGCGTCTGTCCCGCCGTCGTGGCAGCGCTTGAGGTAGGCGGCGTGACTCGCCGGGATAGCGGACGGCGATGCCCATCGCCTCGTTCCAGCGATTGGCGATCGCGGCGAGCGGCGGATAGAGCGCCGTGCGCAGGGCCGCGACCGTCTCCGGCAGCGGATAGGCGAAATACTTGTATTCGCCGCGGCCGAAGCCGTGGCGCGCCATGACCACGCGGCTGCGAAACGGCTCGTCCAAAACGTAGGTGTCCGCAAGCGACGCGCATTCCGCCGGCGACAGCAGGGGGCCGGTCGTCGCGCAGCCGTGCGCATCGAGCGACGCCGCAATGGCCGCCCAATCGAGCGCGGCCACACGCTCGCCGATGCCGGCTGCCGGCGCAGACGGGCCGCGATGCGGCTTGGCGGCATTGGTTCCCGTCGTCAGACGCGATGCTGCGTGCACCTCTTCCGGATGCCCGCCTACGCACTCCCGGGGTATCACGCAGAACCCATGGTCCCGCAGGTGATCGGCCAGTATCGTCAAGTAGGCGTCCAAAGTGTCGATCCCCTGTTCACGCACCACCGCAATCGCTCCGCCTCGGAATGTGGGGGAACCTTGCGTTGCGCGCAAACGAGCGTCGCCGCTCGGTTCTATATCGAAGATAGATGGGCAGCCTGGGGCGCCGCCACCCGAAACCTGCCGACGGAAATGCGGGAGGCGCTACCGGTTCAACGGGCGGTGCCGGCAACGACCCGCAACGGCGGGACCGCCCGCGAGCCGCCGGCATTGGGCGCGTAGAGCCCGCGATGCTCGGCGACCGGCTTGAAGCTGTCGGTCAGGCCGATCACCGTCTCGGCCGCGCCCAGCACGAGATAGCCGTCGCGGTCGGTGATGCGCGCAATGCGGTCGAGCACGCCGGACTTGGTCTCCTGATCGAAATAGATCAGCACGTTGCGGCAGAACACCACGTCGAACATGCCGAGGTGGGAGAAATCGGTAAGCAGGTTGAGCGGGCGGAATTTGACCATGCCGCGAATGTCGGGCGCGATCTGCCAGGTGTCGCCGATCTGGGCGAAATACTTGATCAGCAAGCTGGATCGGCAGCCCGCGCTGCACCTCGAACTGGCTGTAGATTCCGGCCTTCGCCTTCTCCAGCACGTCGTTGGAGATGTCGGTGGCGACGATATCGATGCGCCAGCCGGCGACCGCTCGCGCCATCTCCTTGAGCGCCATCGCGAGCGAATAGGGCTCCTGCCCGGTCGAGGCCGCCGCGCACCAGATGCGGATGCGCCGCTGCGCTGCGCGCGCCTCGAGCAATGCCGGCACGATGGTGTTGCGGAAATGCTCGAATGGAATCTTGTCGCGGAAGAAGAAGGATTCGTTCGTCGTCATCGCCTCGACCACTTCGCAAATCAGCGGCTCGGCGCCGGCGCCCTTGAGCCTCAAGCACCAGATCGCCCAATGCGCCGAAGCCCGCCCGGCGCGCGACCGGCAGCAGCCGGCTCTCGACCAGATACTGCTTGTCGGCGGACAGCACGAGGCCGGAGCGTTCGCGCAGCAGCCTGCGCAGAAAGTCGTAGTCGTGCGGGGTCACGGCCGGCCTCCGGAAAACAGGCGCACGATCCTGGGCGCGATCTGATCGAGCGGCAGCATTGCCGATGCAAGCCCGGCATGGGCGACCGAGCCCGGCATGCCCCACACCACGCTCGATGCCTCGTCCTGGACGATCACGCAGCCGCCCGCCGTCACGATCTCGGCCGCGCCGCGCGTTCCATCGGAGCCCATGCCGGTGAGGACCAACGCGAGGCTCGACCCGCCCCACACCGCAGCGGCAGAGGAAAACAGCGGATCGACCGCCGGCTTGCAGAAATTGACGGGCGGCCCATCGTCGAGCGCAATCGCCGGCCCGCCGGCTCGGCGAACCACCCGCATGTGCCGGCCGCCGGGAGCGACATAGATGCGGCCCGGCAGAACCGGCTCGCCGTGTTCCGCCTCGCGCGACCGGCCGTCCGCTCGCGCGGGCCAGGTGCTCGGCGAGGATCGCGGTGAAGGTCGGTGGCATGTGCTGCGTGATGAGCACCGGCGCGCTGCTCGATCACCGCGCCGATGCCGCCGACGACGCTGTTAAGGCCTGCGGGCCGCCGGTCGACGCACCGATCAGCAGCACGCGCGGGATCACCGGCGGGAACGGGCGCAGCTGGATCTTGGCGGGCTCGGCGGCTGCCGGCGCGGCGTCCGCCGCCGGGGACGATTGCGGCACCGTCGCGCACGGGGCCGGGGTCCGCGCGCCGCCGCAGAACCGTTGCCGGAGCGGCCGCAGGCACGCTCGGCGACAGCGGCGCACCCGGCGTGTCCGCCGATTGCGGAAGGCGAGCGCGCGCATCTTGTCGATCAACTCGCGGCGGAACGCCGACGAGGTGGTGAATTCGCGGTTGGTTTCCGGCTTCGGGATGTAGTCGGCGGCGCCGAGCGACAGCGCGCGCAGGCTGACCTCGGCATTGCGGCGCGTCAGCGTCGAGGCCATCAGCACGACAAGGTCGCGTTGCTTCTCCAGCAGCGCGGCAGCGCCGTGATCCCGTCGATATCGGGCATGTCGACGTCGAGAATGACGACGTCCGGATTCGCTGCGCTCCACCTGCTCGATCGCTTCGCGGCCGCTGCGCAACGAAGCGACGATTTTCATGTCCGTTTCGGCCTCGATCCAGCGCGCAATCATCGCGCGGACGACGACGGCATCGTCGACCACCATCACGCGGATCGGCTCATGCCCAGGCGCTGCATCGGAAATCGAGGGTGGCGACGGCGACCGTCATCGCAAGATGCACTACTCGTCTGGACGTTAGGGACAATCCATGGAGGCGGCCGGCCGATCAGATCAGCCCGACCTCCTGGAACTTCGCCTCGACGATTTCCTGGTCGAACGGCTTCATGATGTACTCGTTCGCGCCCGGCATGCAGCGCGCGTGCAATATGAGCGACATCGTTTTCGGTCGTGCAGAACACCACTTTCGGCCGATCGCCGTCCGGCAGCCGGCGCAGCAGCGCAGGAACTCGTAGCCGTCCATCTTCGGCATGTTCCAATCGAGCAGGACGGCGTCCGGCATCTTGTCTGCGGCAGACTTCAAGCGCCTCCTCTCCGTCCTCGGCCTCGGCGATCTGGAAATCAAGACCTTCAAGAATTCGCCGCGCCACTTTGCGGATGACGCTCGAGTCATCAACGATCAGACAAGTCTTCATCGCATCCTCGCTTGCTCTGCGGGTTGATCCCGCTCCACGTGCATTCACCCATCGTCCCGCATCTCATGTTCAAGCCGCCTCCGCGCTTGCGCCGATGTCGAGCACGCGGTCGACATCGAGAACGACCAGAAGCCGTGCCTTCGAGCCGATGCACACCGGCCGACACGCTCGCAAGGCGAGGGTCGAGATTGACCGGATTGGCCTCGCAGCTTGCCGCCGGCAGCGTCAGGCACTTCGCCGATCTCGATCGATCAGCAGGCCATAGGATTCGCCGTTGTATTCGATGCCGACCGCCAGCCGCGCTTTGACACCGGCCGGCCGCCGCGAGATCGAGGCGGCGCCGCATGTCGATCATGGTCACGATGCGGCCGCGCAGATTGATGAGCCCGGCGATCTCCGTCGCCGCCAGCGGCATGCGGCGTCAGCCGCTCCGGCGACGAACACATCCTGCACGCGCGCAATCGGCAGCCCGAACAGTTGGCCGCCGATGCTGGCGGTGACGTATTCGACGACATGTCCGTTCACGGTCATTCATCTCACGTCCTCACGCCGCGCGACCGAGCTCGTCGGTCTGCTCCTTGAGCGCGGCGATCAGGCCGCTGGCGATCGAACTTGGCGACATAATCGTGCAGGCCGACCTCCTTGCCGCGCTCGATCGCCTCCGCGGAGACGAGCGAGGAAAGTCCGATGACCGGCAGGTCCGCGGAATGCGCGCATCGGTGCGCAGCGCCGCCGCAAGCTCGAAACCGTCCATGTCGGGCATGTCGACGTCGGTGATGACGACGTCGAAACCCCGACCGCCCCGCAGCAGCGCGAGCGCCTCGCGTGCCGACCCGACGGCGGTGACGGCATATCCGGCAGCCTTCAGCACCGGCGCGAGCATGTCGCGGAAGAACGGCGCATCGTCGATCAGCAGAACGCTGGGCGCGACCGGTCGCCGTCTTGGCGTTCCTTCCAACCGTGCCAATCCTCGAACGCGAGCGGCAGGTAATGTGCGACGTCGATGATTTCGGTCGCCTGGCCTTTGATGACGGCCGTGCCGATCAGCCCGGGGCGGTCGCTCGCCAGTTCGATACTCGAGCCGGTCCTCGACGATGTCGACGATCTCGTCGACGATGAGGCCATCGAGCGGTTCTGATCCGAAAACACCAGCAGCGGCTGATTGCCGCTGGCCTTGATGCGGACCTCAGCATTGACCGGAACGAGCGGCATGAGCTGGCCGCGATACTGGACCAGCGGAGGCCGCTCGACATTTCGATGTTGCTCGCGTCGATCATCCTCCAGGCGCGTGACCAGCGACAGCGGCACCGCCTTGGGATGCGGCGAACCGGCGCGGAACACCAGCATCGACTCGAGTCGCCTGCGCGCCCGCGCCGTCGGCCACCCGCTCCTCGACTACGGATCTGCCGCGTCGCCTCCGCCATACCCACCGTCTGCACCAAGCCCGCCGGGATCGATGATCAGGATGACCGAGCCATCGCCGAGAATGGTGTTGCCGGAGAACATGCGGAATGTGGCGGAGCTTGCTCGACATCGGCTTCACCACGATCTCCTCGGTGTGAAAGACGCCGTCGACCACGATGCCGAAGGTCTGGCTGCCGACCTGGGTGACAACGATGAATCCGCTCTCGACTTCGGCCACGTCGCGCTCATCGAGCTTCAGCAATGTCGCGAGACGCACGAGCGGCAGCAGCTTGTTGCGCAGCCGCAGCACCGCGGCATCCTTGATGCGCTCGATGCGATGCTCCGAATTGCTGCGCGCCCGCACGAGCTCGACCACCGCAAGCTGCGGAATGGCGAAACGTTCGCCTGCGGCCTCCACGATCAGCGCCGAGACGATGGCGAGCGTGAGCGGAATCTTGATGAGGAAGCGTCGTGCCGCGCCCGCTCACCGATTTCACGTCGATGATGCCGCCGATCTGGTCGATGTTGGCGCGCACCACGTCCATGCCGACGCCGCGGCCGGAGACGCTGGTGACCTTGTCGGCGGTCGAGAAACCCGGGACGAAGATGAATTTCCGGATTTGCGCCTCCGACATCTTCTCGATCTCGGCTTCCGGCGCGAGCCCGCTGGCAATGGCCTTGGCCTTGATCCGCTCGATATCGAGACCGCGTCCATCGTCGGCGATCTCGACGATGATGTGGCCGCCCTCGTGCCAGGCGGACAGGCGGATCGTGCCGCGCTCGGGCTTGCCGGCGGCGACGCGCTCGGCCGGCGTCTCCAACCCATGATCTGCGGAGTTGCGCACCATGTGGGTGAGCGGGTCCTTGATCAGGTCGAGCACCTGGCGGTCGAGCTCGGTGTCGGCCCCGTGCATTTCGAACTCGATCGGCTTGCCGAGCTCGACGGAAAGGTCCCGCACGATGCGCGGCAACTTCTGCCACGCATTGCCGATCGGCTGCATGCGCGTCTTCAGTACGCCTTCCTGCAGCTCGGCGGTCACGTTGGAGAGCCGCTGCAGCGGCGCCTTGAACTCGGACTCCTCCTGGCGGCGCCCGATCTCGATGAGCTGGTTGCGCGTGAGCACCAGTTCCGAAACCATGGTCATCAGGTGTTCGAGCGTATCGACGTGCACCCGGATCGATTGGCTGGCGATCTTGCCGTCCGCCCGATCGTCGTCGCGCCCGGTGATCTCCAGCCGCTCGGCTGCTTCCGCCGATGCCGCGGCGCCGGCGGCAACGACTGCGGACTTGGGCGCTGCCGTGACCGTGTCGATTGCGTCCGGGTCGGGGCCGGGACTTGCGCGGAAGACGCCCTCAAGTTGGTCGGGCAGATCCTCGTCCGGCCACAGCGACCGTTGTGGCACGCGCGCACCGGCCGATTGGCCTCTTGCCTGCGCTGCCCAGGCACCGGTCTCGGCGGTCATGCTGGCGAAACGGTCGATCAGGTCCTGATCGATTCCCGGCGCCTCGACCTGATTGCGCTCGAGTTCGTCGAGCAATCGCTTGATCCGGTCGATCGTGGCGAGGATCAGCGTGACCGCCGCGCCGGTGACCGGCATGCCGTCGCGGAAATGTCCGATCAGCGCTTCGGCGGCGTGGGTGAGCGCTTCGAGCCGCGGCAGCCCGAGAAAGCCGCAGGTTCCTTTGATGGTGTGGACGAGACGAAAGATGTTGCCAAGAATATGGGCGTTGTTCGGTTCCTGCTCGAAGCGAACGAGCTCGACATTGACCACGTCGAGGCTCTCGCCCGTTTCCGTGAGGAATTCCCGCAACAGGTCGTCCATGGATTTCGGACTTTCGACGCGACAACAAGCCGCCGGCTCGGCGCCTTTCGGCGGCCAACGCGGCGGCAATTGGAAGTAGCGGCCAGTGTGTTGGTAAACGGTTTAATTTTGGTTGCGGCCGGTGCACACTGCCGCAGACGTTAATGCGGCGTTAGGAAGTTGATTGAGCCGGACGTCAGTTCATGCGCCAGGGCGTGCCTGTTCCCGCCATATCCTTCTAGGTCGTGTACCCATAAATCGTGAAGCTCGGCCGGCACGTTTGGATGTCCGCTTGTCCCCCAACAACGGCGCGAAAACGGACATCCCAGGAGGTCGCAGAAGGGCCAAAACCGGACATCGCGACCGCCTCTTCACAGCAACGAGAAGCGTCGGCGGCCCTCGAGCATCATGCCTGCGTGGAGGTTAGAACGGCGCCGTGTAAGACCGACGACAGCCGGGCGAACGATTGAACGTTCTGTATTGCCGGTCACCGATAGGCCACTACACTGGCAGATCAACGATCAACCGGAACTTACGAGGAAAAATGTCCCTCAGCACGGAAAATCAAGCCGTCGTCCTTCCCCACAAGGGCCGAGGGATTGCGTCATTCATAATCGGGGTAACCTGCATCATTATCACCTTGCTGCTGGTCGGGATTGCAATGAGCGAGACCGAATTACCAAGGCCCATGATTATCGCCTTGGGGGTGCTTTCCACCGGAATGCTGTGCGCAGCCCTGATCGGAATCGCGTTGGGGTTTTTTGCCGCCAAAGATCGCTCGTCGAGAAAACTTTACCCGCTACTCGGTCTTACCTTAAACGTCACCGTCCTGATGGTCTTCGTGGCGCTGGCCCTCATCGGCCTGTCGATGAAAGCTCCCTGATGTCGTACAAGCATTGCCAACTGTCAGGTCCGGGTCAGGACCGAAAAAACTCAATGTGAGCATAATAGGTCCGCTTTCGGGTGCATAGCGCAACCTGCCTGAGCGGGTTTTTCAGCACCGGGAAAGTCTCGTGCCGGGTTCACAAAGCGCTACGGGCTGAAGATGCTCATCTACTGCGAGCGCTTCGATGACATCCGCGATGCCATCCAGCGCGAGAAGACGATCAAACACTGGCCGCGCGCCTGGAAGGTGCGCTTATCCATACAATGAATCCGGATTGGAAGGACCTTTACGACACGCTGATTTGATACCAGCGATGCGTCGCGATAACTCCTCCTGCGTCATGGCCGGGCTTGTCGCGGGCATGACGGAGATACGCGTGTGGGTCCGACCCACCGTGGGCGCGGCCGCGATAGTGGTTCTTGCATTGCCTGCAGTGCAGGCATCCGAGACCTTACTGCGCCGCCACCGCCACCGCGTCCCCTTCCAGCCTGAGCTCGAGCGTGAGCCCGCAGGCGCGTGCGAGCATGCCGGCATAGAACGGCTGGATGGCGTGGGCGTCGACCGAGCCGGTTTCGGAGGTGCCTGCAATCAAGGCCGGCACCGCCTGGGGAATGCGGGCGTTGGGGCCGGCCCCCGAGATGCGGAACCCCATCGCCTCCCCCTCCCCGATCGGATCGACGGTGAGCACGCCGCCGCGCGGGATGGTCTGGCCGGCGATGATCAGCATGTTGAGCAGCAGCTTGACCCGGTTCTTGGGCAACAGCACGCGCGGAAGGTTCCACGCAAGCTTGGTCTTGTCGTCCTCGATGAAGGCGCGCGCCATCGACTGGGCGTCCCCGAGATCGATCTGCGCGGTCGAGGAGCCGGCCGCGCCGAAGGCGAGCCGGCAGAATTGCAGCCGCGCGGAGGCCGTCTTCGCGCTTTTCTTGATCAGGTCGAGCGCGAATGTCTTGGTTTCCTCGTCGCTCTCCTTTTCCTCCAGCACTTCGAGCCCGTTGAC
The DNA here is from genome assembly GCA_963719225.1 of Thermoanaerobaculia bacterium. GTDB lineage: Bacteria > Acidobacteriota > Thermoanaerobaculia > UBA5066 > UBA5066 > Fen-183. Next base: position 855,083 of record CAVRAY010000002.1, read on the forward strand.
GATGGCGCCGGTCGGGCTGATGAGGTCGTGACACACGCGCGAGCACAGCAGCGCCGCGAGGTCGAGGGCATCGAGGGCGATGGCTGCGGACATGGGCGATGTCTCCGATGGGCGGCTTCGGGTACGCGGAACTGTGCTGCTGGGCGCGACTCAGACCATGCCGTCGCGGCGCGCGTGTGATACACCGCAGCGACTCGATCTGCCAAGACCGAAGGAGCCATGAGACTCGATGATCGAGCACGCCATCCGGGACCGCGGCGGTCGCCTTCTCGATGAACTCACCACCGTGGTCTCGCGCGCGGCCGCCGCCATCGTGTCCGCACGCAAGGGCGCGCTCGATCCGCATCTCAAGCCGGACCAGTCCCCGGTCACCGCGGCCGACGTGGCCTCGGAAGCGACCATCCTGGAGGGCCTGCCGCGGCTGCTTCCGGGGCTTCCGGTCGTGTCGGAGGAGGCGCAAGGCCGCGCTCCGCCGACGCAACTGCCCGACAGTTTCATTCTCGTCGACCCGCTCGACGGAACGCGCGAGCTCATCGCCGGGCGCGACGAGTTCACGATCAACGTCGCGATCGTGAGCGGGGGCCGCCCGCGCCTCGGCATCGTGGCGGCGCCGGCCCTGGGCTTGCTCTGGCGGGGCAGCGAAGAGCACGGCGCCGAGCGGCTACGGCTGCCGCCCGGAGCGCCGGCGAGCGCGGCAGCCGAGCAAACGCCGATCCACACCCGAGCTTGCCCGGCCAGCGGCCTGGTCGCGGTCGTGAGCCGCTCGCATCTCGATGCCAGGACGCAGGCTTTTCTGGCACGGCTGCCGCAGGTTGACGCCGTCCCGCGCGGGTCGGCCTTGAAATTCTGCCTGATCGCGGAGGGCAGCGCCGATCTCTACCCGCGCTTCGGGCCGACCTCGGAATGGGACGTGGCTGCGGGCCACGCCGTGCTGGCAGCGGCCGGCGGAAAGGTCGCGACCCCGGAAGGTGGCGACCTCGCCTATGGCCGCTTGCGCGAGCGTTTTCTGGTTCCGGGCTTCATCGCCTGGGGCGACCCGCAAGCCGCGCGCCGCCTCGGCGTCTGAGCCGGAACGATTGTCGTCAGGGGCTGAGCACCAGCCGGACGGTCGGCCATTTTCGGTCGGCGGTTGCGATCGTCCGTTCGGTGTCGGCGATGAAATCCGCCCGCGATTCCGGGGTGTGAAACAAATAGAGCCGCCCGCCGGTGACGTACCACAGCTCGGGATGACCCGGTACCGCTACCCTGCGGGCAACGCCGATCGGGTCGTATCCGCCGAAACGGGGCATGTAGACTTGCGGATCGGCCTTGAAGGCGGCGCGATTGCCCTCGTTGCGAAAGCGCCAGACCGCGCCGGCGAACGTATATTCAAACTCGCCCCTTCCTAGCGCCGCCGCCCCCAAGGTGAAATAGGCGACCGGATCGAAGCCGCTGATCGCCAGGCCGCTGTGGCGATCGACCACCACCTGCTCGGTCGCCCAGCCCGGCATGGGCACGCCGGCCCCCGTACCGACCATGACCAAAATGGCCAGCCGGAGGCCGAAACCGGCAAGCCAAAGCTTCCGTTGCCGCCGCGCTGGGGTCATAGTGCTGCTGTTCATGCGGCGATTCGGTTGCGATTTGGCCGCAAAGCTAATGTATTCGCGTGAGCAACGGGTTAAGCGATCCGACGCGCCGGGAGGCCTTGATGCGCACCGTCTTGCGGACCCTCGTCCTTATTCTCGCATTCTCCATTCTTGCGGTTGCGGGGGTGGGAAGCGGGCGGGTGGCGGCCCAGGATCAGCAAGCATCGCCGCGTACCGAGCACTATTCCTCGAACGAGATCCTCGATTCCGGCCACCGCTTCTTCGGCGGCGTGTCGCGCGGGCTGGCGCAGATCGTCGAGCGAGCGGTGAGCCAATGGGGCCTGCCCAATGGCTACATTCTGGGACAGGAAGCCGGCGGCGCGGTCACGGTCGGCCTGCGCTATGGCGACGGCGTGCTTTATACCAAGAACGCCGGCGATTTGCGGGTCTACTGGCAGGGACCGTCGATCGGGTTCGATTTCGGCGGCGAAGGCGCGCGCACCATGATGCTGGTCTACAATCTGCCTGCCACCGAGGCGATCTACCAGCGTTTTGTCGGCATCGACGGCTCGGCCTATTTCATCGGCGGTTTCGGCATGACGGCGTTGGGGGCAAACAGCATCGTGGTGGTGCCGATCCGCTCCGGCGTGGGTCTGCGGCTTGGCGCCAATATCGGCTACCTCAAGTTCACGCCGGTCGCGACCTGGAACCCGTTCTGAACCCGCCGCGGCCGAATTCCGGCGGCACTTTTGCGGCATTTTCGGCCTGGAACCCGGCGCGCCGTGCCAAGCATGACCGCCGTGTGACGCGCGTGATTTCAGGACTTTTGCCGCTCCGACGGGTTTAGGTTAATCGCCAGCCACGCTAGAAAGGTGAGGCCGGCCGTGGCATTCTGGTAAGAATAATAGTGATGCGTTCAGGAGGCGTTTTCCATGATCGAACAGATTATGTACGTCGGGATTGGATTCCTGATCGCGGGCCTCCTCGTTCTCGGCTGCATTCCCCTCGTTCATGCGCGCGCCGTGCGCCTCACCATGCGGCGGGTGGAAGCGCTCACCCCGCTCTCGATGGCGGAAATTCAGGCCGACAAGGATCAGTTGCGCGCCGAGTTCGCCATGTCGACGCGACGGCTCGAAATGAGCGTCGAGCAGATGAAGGCGAAGACCACCAGCCAGCTCACGGAGATCGGCAAGAAGAGCGAAGCCATCGGCCGGCTCAAGCTCGAGCTCGGCGACAAGACGGCGGCGCTCCTTGCACTCGAGGCCAGAGAGAAGCAGCTCAACGACGACACGTCGTCGGCACGGGGCCAGCTTGCGGCCAACACCGCCGCGCTGGACGAGGCCGAACGCGCGCTCAGCGACGCCAAGGAGGAACTCAGCAGGACCGCGGCGAGCTTGCACGAGAACGTGGTCACCGTGGATGGCCAACGCGTCGAGCTCGTGGCCTATCGCGCCCAGGTGGAAGTGCTCAAGGGCCAGATCGAGAGCTATGAGAACGAGACCAAGCAGCTGCAGGAACGACTCGCACGCGAGACCAAGGTGCTGCAGGACAGGCTGGCGCGCGAGACCGCCGAGCTGCGCGATCAGCTTGCGCGCGAGACCAAGGAGCTGCAGGGGCGCATCGCGCTGCAGACCACCAATGCCGAGGCGCTCAACCTGCAACTGATCGAGGAGCGCAGCAAGTCGGAGAATTTCGCCGGCCGCGTCGGAGAGCTCGAGCGTCAGCTCGTCGCCGAAACCACGGAGGCGGAGATCCTGAGCCGGCGCGTGCAGGAACTGGGCGGGCGGCTCGACGAGCAGGGCCGGTTTTTGGCCGACCGCGAATACGATTCCGACCGCCTGCGCACCGACATCGCAGGCGCGCAGAAGACCGAGGCCGACCTGCGCGCCGAGCTCGCGGAGGCGGAGAAGCGCCACCAGGTCGCAACTCAAAGCCTGCGGGCCGAGAAGGTCCTGGTCGAGGAGCAACTCAAGCAGTCGCACGACGAGCGCGAGAAGCTGCAACGCGAGATTGCCGGGATGAAGCGCGAGGCCGAATCCAACTGGGCGAACGAGCGCACCGAAAATGCCATGCTGCGCGAGCGCATCAACGATGTCGCGGCCGAGGTGGCGCGCCTCACCGCCACGTTGGAAGGCCCAGGTTCGCCGATCGAATCCATCGTCAACGGCGACGCCGGCCGGCCGCAGCGAGCGGCCGCGGCGCCAGCCGCCAACGTGGCGAAGGGGGCCGCAGAGAAGGCCTCCCCTTCCATCGCCCCCAATGGCGGGGCTTCCAAGGGCACGCTCGCCGACCGCATCCGGGCGCTGCAAAGCCGCGCCTCGCGCGTGGCGCAGCCGAGCGAGGTTTGATCGGCAGGTTTGCAGCGCAAGCATGTACTTGCTTGACTTGAAGCCGCGCTTCCTTAAATGCTCGTGACCTAACTCGGGCGCTTAGCTCAGCGGGAGAGCGTTCCCTTCACACGGGAGAGGTCGCAGGTTCAATCCCTGCAGCGCCCACCATTCCGCGGGACCCACGCTTCGCTGTCGGGAGTCCGCTTCGCCCTCAGCTCCGGACATGTCGTTGCACGGGCATCCACTTGCTCGGTGCGCTCCCTCCCCCTGAAAGGGGGAGGGTCGGGGTGGGGGTCTCTCGGTCATCGTGCACAGCGCGCAATGAATATGACCCCCTCCCGCAGCGGCCCGCGTGGTGCGCGCCAATTCCATGATTGGTGAATGTGCTCTAGTCTTACTGAGTCAGAAAGTCGCATCCGACGGATGATCCGATTCAGATAAGCGGAGAGATTCAGTCATCAGCAGATGGAGGCTGATATGGATCTCCGAGCAGTTGGCGACAGTGAATCGCGGTTTTCGGCTTATGTCGAGGGGCTTGTGAGCGTGATTGGTCACGCGGACCGTGCCAGCCCGTTACGAGATTATTGCCTTGGCCTGATGATGCCGTGCGAGCGCAAGAGCGTCGAGCCGATGGCGGCGGTGACGGCACCTGGGCGGACGGCGGCGCAGCATCAGTCGCTGCTGCATTTTGTCGGCAACGCGGCTTGGTCGGACGAAAAGGTTTTGGCCAAGGCGCGCGAGATGGTGCTGCCGGCGATTGAGCGTCAGGGCCCGATTGAAGCGTGGATCATCGACGACACCGGCTTTCCGAAGAAGGGCGAGCACTCGGTTGGCGTGGCACGGCAATATTGCGGCCAGCTTGGCAAGCAGGACAACTGCCAGGTGGCGGTGTCGCTGTCTCTTGCCAATCACCACACGAGCCTGCCGGTGGCCTACCGATTGTATCTGCCGGAAGACTGGGCGGAGGACAGCAAACGACGGCGCAAGACGGGCGTGCCTGAGGATATCCGCTTCAAGACCAAGCCCGAGATCGCGCTGGAGCAGATCGAGGCGGCCTGCAAGGCCAGCCTTCCTCGCGGCGTGGTGTTGATGGACGCGGGTTACGGCTGCAACACGGACCTGCGCGCCGGCATCAGCGCGCTCGCGCTGTGTTATGTCGCTGGCATCATGCCACAGACGACCGTATGGGCATCCGGCACTGGGCCACTGCCACCGAAAAAATGGTCGGGCCGCGGCCGACATCCGAAGCTCATTCGCCGCGACGATAAGCATCAACCGATCTCGGTCAAGGAACTCGCGCTTGGCTTGCCCAAGCGCGCCTGGCGCAGGATCGAATGGCGAGAAGGTGCGGCCGAGCGCCTGTCCTCGCGCTTTGCGCGCGTGCGTGTTCGCGTCGCGCATCATGATTACAAGCTCACCGCCAGCCGGCCGGAAGAGTGGCTGCTGATCGAGTGGCCAAAGGGCGAGGACGCGCCGACCAAATACTGGCTCTCAACGCTTCCGCAAGACATCATCTTCCGCTCGCTGGTGGACATGACCAAGTTGCGCTGGCGCATCGAGCGCGACTATCAGGAGCTCAAGCAGGAGGTCGGGCTCGGGCATTTCGAAGGCCGCGGATGGCGCGGCTTCCATCACCACGCCACACTGTGCATCGCAGCCTATGGATTCCTGATCTCCGAGCGGGAGACGATTCCCCCCTGTGGACCTTGTTCCACCACGCTGTTCCCGCAACCTGCCGTACCCACCGGTTATCGACCCAGAGGTTCCGCCCTTGCGGCCTGAACGCCATATCCCGAATTCGATCGCGACCGTGCGCCGGCGATTAATCGTTGCACTGGTCAGGACGCTATCGCGATGTCCCTGCTGCGCCGCTCAAATCCAGAGATGCCTGCAGCGAAATCGTTCATGACGCAGTAAGACTAGAGCACTTTCATGATTTGTGGCGATAGCCTTGGTTTGCGAGGTAGTTTGCGCACTCCTGGGGACTGACTTTGGTGAGGGCATCGGCGATTGCGGCGATGAGGGCGTCGGTGGTTCTGGCGGCAGCCTTTCGCAGCAGGGCTTTGAGCTTGGCGAAGAACTGTTCGATCGGGTTGAAGTCGGGGCTGTAGGGTGGCAGGTAGCGCAGTTCGGCGCCGGCGGCTTCGATCGCCGCGCGGATGCCGGCGACCTTGTGGCTTGGGAGATTGTCCATCACGACGATATCGCCGGGCCGCAGGATTGGGACGACGAACTGCTCGACATAGGCGCGAAAGATGTCGCCATCCATCGGTCCGTCGAGCACGCACGGCGCGGCGATCTCGCCCAGCCGCAGCGCGGCGACGAAGGTCGTGGTTTTCCAATGTCCCTACGGCACGGATGAGATCAAGCGCTGGCCGCGCTGGCAGCGGCCATAGCGGCGCGCCATGTCGGTCGCGGCACCGGTCTCGTCGATGAAGACGAGGCGTTCCGGCTTCAGGTCAGGCTGGCCCGCAAGCCATTCATCACGTGCCGCGGCGACATCCGGCCGGTCCTGCTCGGCGGCCCGCTCCGACTTTTTTTGAGCGGGAGTTTGAGAAACTTCAGCCTGTTCCACAGGCAGCCGATACTGACCTTGACCTTGCGCTCATCCGCAAGCCAAGCCTGCAGTTCCTCCAACGTCGCATCGGGACAGGCGGCTACGCGGGCACCAATGGCTTGGTCGTGGGGCGCAAGCTTCGGCTTGCGTCCCACACGTCCCACCCGCGCCGTCGTCTCACCGGTCGTGCGCCGGCGATCAACAACCTTCGAAACGTACGACACGCTGACCAGGAACAGCCGCGCCGCCGCACAGACGCGCGTTCCAGAATCCACCGTCGCAATCACGCGCTCACGCAGGTCCTGTGAATAAGGCTTGCCCATAGCGATCCTCGTGCCGATTCGATCCGGCATCCAGAATCCACAAATCTGCGGCCGTGGGAATCCACCTCCAATTCCGCCAAACGTGAAGATGCTCTAAGTGACAAGAAGAGCACAACCGGACCATGGCAACAAATCGAGGAGATTGATCATCGCAGCACTTGCCCGTGTGCGCTGCGAAGGCTGCGACTACGCTGGGGCCGTATGCAGCGGAAGTGATCGCAAATCCGCTGCTGTAGGCAAATCATGAACCCGCTGTCACTGCGATGAGGATCCCCATTGCGATCATGCAGACCGCCTGTATGAGAAAGAGCGCGAACCGAAGGCTGCCGGCAGCGTTGGTCGGCGGGAGCGCGATGTGGGTCAGGGTCTGCCCAATCCGCGCCGCCAACATGGTGACGGCGAGACGGTCGACCACTGGGTTTTGCAGGCCGCTGGCCATCAGCGCCACGACGATCGCCACATAGACCGGCAGGTTCTCCACGCAGTTCATATGCGCTCGCATGGCGCGCTGGTACCAGTCGCTGCCCTGAGGGAGGTCGGCCCGCCACTCGGCGATCGAGGCGCGCCCCGTCAGGATGAGGCTCCAGCGGTAGACGCCGACGCTGACGAAAAAAGTCAGCAGCGTCCACGCCGCAAACCCGAGCAGGACCAGCACGGGGACGGTCATGGCAAGGCTCCGTTTCTTCCGCGACGGTCACGCCGGGGACCGGCGGCCGCATCGTTCAGTAGTAGCGCTTGAGCGCGCGATCGCGTGCCGCCTCGCCCCTCACGGCGCTGGTGATACCGGAGCGGTTGAGCCCTATGTCCTTGAGCGCCATGTCGCTCATCGACCGCAGCCTGGCGATCGCCGCCTGCTCGATACGCCAAGTGATGTAGGCCAACCACCAGCGCTTCAGGGTGGCAGCCAGTCCACTGGCCCAGGAGTGCCCGGCTGCGCCTTGCGCCGCAGCCTGCGCGCTGGAAATCGTGCTCATGTTCATCATCTCCATTTCACGCATTTGCGTTTGCTTGGGCCGCCGGCCCGACCGCGCTTGCGATCTGGCCGTCCGCATGGGGGCTGACATAGTGGGAAGTGCGGCGCGGGCGAATGATGCAGGCGCCGGATGTCTTGCTCCGGACACCGGAAAGTTCATTCCCGTCGCATGGCAGCGCTTTCAGGCGCGTCGCAAGGCGCGCGTCCGAAGGGCGGCGCCATCGGACTGTTCCCCTCGGCGCGAACCGGCGGCAAAATGTTTGGCGCGATTTCGCCTAGCTGTTCGAACGCCGCCACGTGGCCGGCGCCGTCGCCGAACGCCTTCTTGAACGCGCGGGAGAATGCGGCCTCGGAATCGTAGCCGACAATCTCGGCGACCTGCGCGAGGGACGCGCTGGTGTTGCGGAGCTTCTGAGTCGCGACCTGCATGCGCCAATTGGCGAGGTAGTGCATCGGCGGCACGCCGATCAGACGAATGAAGCGGTCGGCCAACGCCGAACGCGACAGGCCGACCTCGCGGCCAAGCTCATCGACGGTCCAGCGCCGGGCGATGTCGCGGTGCAGCAGCGCCAGCGCCCGCGCAACGTAAGGGTCGCGCAAACCGGCGAGCCATCCGGTCTGGCCGTCCGGCAGCGCCTCCGCGTAACGCCGCACCGTCTCGACGAACAACAGCTCCGAAAGCTTGGCCAGCACGGTCTCCGATCCCGGACGGCCGGCCGCGACCTCCTCCGCGGCGTATTGGAATGTCGAGCGGATCCATTCCGCGGCTCCGCCTTGCTCGACGTTGAGCTTGAGCAGCGGGCGGCAAGGTCGAGATCACCGGATTGCCTTCGGCGCTGGCGCAACCGAGGAAGCCGCAGATCATCCGCGTGCGTGCGCCAGTCGCCGCCATGATGGATGGAGAACAGCCCGCCGTCCTTGGGCGGCTGGATGATGTCGCTGCCCGCCACCGGCGGCAGGCTCAGGTCGCTGCCCATCAGATGCAGGTCGTTGCGCGGCAGCAGAACGACCTCGCCGGTCCCAATCACGAGGCCCTCTCCGTCCTCACCGTCGACTCGGATACGAAGCTCACCCTCGACGACGTAGTGATAGATGATCAGGTGGGACGCCGGCCCGAGAGCAGGCGCGCAATGCTCGGGCGCGACGCGCGCCGCGATGCACCACGGCGCGAAGAAGTCGGCGTGCAGGAACACGCCGCCGGTCAAATGCGCCACCCTCAAGACGTCAGATAACGCGTCCATACCGTGCTTTCTACCAGGATCCGGTGTTTCGGTCATGTCTCCCGGTGGGCCGGTCATAGACCCTCGACCGCCTGCCGACTTACAGATGGCCGCATCAGCCGGCCGGTTCTGCCATCGGTCGGCACAACTCCGGAGAGGAGACGGAACATGAATGCGATCGACAAAATCTCTGACAGCGACCGGTATGCGCGCTGCGTTCAGACGTCCAAGCGGGTGCGATGGGACATCGACGAGGACGTCATCCGGGGACGCCGCTTCGATGCCGCCCACAAGTTCCTGCCGGACGGGCTTTCGCTCGCCGACGCGTTCACGACCCTGTCGGCCGATGAAAAGCGGTTCGTGAGCCAGATCCAGGGCCGCACCTACGCCAATATCTTCGGGCTGGTCGAGCGCTTCATCAACGCCAAGGTCCTGGAACTGAGCCACGATCACTGGTTCGGCGACCAGGTTGCGCTCGAGGCGCTGGTTCGGTTCAGCGACGAGGAGCTGAAGCACCAGGCGCTGTTCCGCCGCATCGACGCGATGGTCGGCGACGTGCTGCCCGACGGCTATCGCTTCGACATCGACCCCAACGGCGTCGCCCACGCCGTGCTCGGCAAGAGCACCTGGGCGGTGCTGGCGCTGACGCTGGATATCGAGCTGTTCACCCAGCTCCACTATCGCCAGAGCATCGAGCCCGACGCCGAGCTCTCCGAGCTGTTCAAGGACGTGTTCCTCTATCACTGGAAGGAGGAGAGCCAGCACGCCATCCTCGACGAGCTCGAGTGGGTGCGCCACGACGCCGGACTGACGGCGGAGCAGCGCGACCGGGCGGTCGACGAGTTCATCGAGCTGGTCGCCGCGGTGGACGGCATCCTGCAGGCCCAGGCCAAGGCCGACGCGGGCTACTTCGCGGCGACGTGCGGCCGCGCGGTCGGCGAGGCCGAGGCGCGGGCGATCGAGGCCGCGTTCCTCAAGGCCTACCGCTGGCAATACATCCACTCGGGCGCCCAGCACCCGCAGTTCGGCAAGGTGCTGTCCAGCCTGATCACCGAAAGCCAGGGCCAGCGCATTCAGGCGGCGCTCGCCACGCTGCAATAATCCGGCGCGAAGCTTCCAACCACCAACAACCAAAGGAGACCTATCATGGTTGCCAAAACCAAACCGCCACGAAGACCGCCGAACCCACCGTCGTCAACGGCATCAATGTCGACGACCTGTTTGCCCTGATCGAGGGCGTCAAGCGGGACGCCGCGAAGGGCAAGACCAACTGGCGCGTCACCACGACCTGGCAGGGCCAAGCGCGCAGCCGCGCGCAGGTCGACGGGCTTCGGGATCGGCGGGAAACAGGTGCCACGCCAGTTCTCGATCGACATCGACGAGCCCTGCGAACTCGGCGGCATCGAACCGGTTCGCCAATCCGCAGGAACATCTGATGGCGGCGCTCAACGCCTGCATGATGGTGGGGTACGTGGCGCAGTGCGCGGTGCGCGGGATCACCCTCGAAAGCCTGGAGATCGAGACCGACGGTGAGATCGACCTCCGCGGCTTCCTCGGAATCGATCCCACCGTGCCGCCGGGCTACGAGAACCTGAGCTACACCGTCCGCATCAAGGGCAGCGGCACCAAGGAGCAGTTCGCCGAGATCCACGAGGCGGTGATGGCGACCTCGCCCAACTTCTACAACGTGTCCCGGCCCGTGGCCCTCAAGCCGACCCTCGTCGTCGAGTGATCGACAGGAACCGAGCAGCGAGGCGGCCGCAGACCAGCGGCTGCCTCGCCCTGCCTCGCCCCTTTGCTTCCGCAATGTCTCCTTGGGTTTAACGCGTCGGTGAGCGCCAAACCGCGCGACGTCTGCTTTTTCCCCGACAAACGGAATTCGCTTCCCGAAAATGGTCTTGAACTCCCGGCGGAGAATCCGTGGAGTTTGGCTTTGACACCCTGCAAGCAATTGAATTCATTAAGCTGAGGAATCCCTTCGCACGGGATAGGTCGCAGGTTCAATCCCTGCTATGCCCCCGAGATGACCGAAAGCTGCTGGAACCAGACAAGCGTTTGCCGGCTCCCCGTGCGTTTGCAAGTCGATCCGGGATCGCTGCATCTGTGGAGCATTCCGCTCGGCCTGACGGAACCACTGCTGCGCAAGTGGGGCGGCTACGTTTCCGAAGATGAACGCCAGCGTGCCGACCGATTTCTGCGTGCGCAGGACCATCGTCGATACACGATTGCGCACGCCGCGCTGCGCCTGCTGCTGGCCCGTTATACCGGGTTGGACGTCCACGCGCTGCACTTCGTCGCCGGCCCGCAAGGCAAGCCTGCGCTCGCCAACGCGGGCGCGGAGGCGATGTCATTCAACCTGACCCATTCAGGCGAACTTGCGGTGGTTGCGGTGTCGTCGCCGGCGCGGCTCGGCGTCGATGTCGAGGAGTTTCGCGTTATCGACGACGCGGGCGCGATCGCCCTGTCATTTTTCGCCGAGGCGGAGGTAGCCGCGTTGGCGGCGGTGGCGCCTACCGATCGAGACCGGGCCTTTCTCACGTGCTGGACGCGGAAGGAAGCATTCATCAAGGCGCTTGGCGGAGGCCTGTCGATCGATCTGGCAAGCTTCGAGGTGAGCCTCTCGCGCGAGCGTCCCGCGTTTCTGCGAATTGCAGACGCGGCATTGGCTGCCCAAGCCTGGTCCATGATCCATCTGGAACCCGCAGCGGGCTACGTCGGCGCTGTCGTCACGGACGCCATGGTGAGTGAGACACGGCTCCTGCACCTTGACCTTGCCGCAGAGCAGCAATCATGACCGTCCGCGCGATCATTTCGCCGTGTCTTGTGGCCCCGGCAATTCGGCACCGTTCATCGGTCATCAGATGTGGCTTGCGGCAAGCGACCTTGACGATGGTCTGGCGCAACACGCCTTCACGTTGGCGACGTGAAAACGAATGGCTGAACCGTTCACGGCCTCACAGCTTTGGGGGTGATTTTGGTGTCGCTCCAAAAGGCTTTCCATGCGCCGAATCGTTCGACCGCGCCTCAATCAAACCGAGACACTACCCAGCCGAGGGGCTATCGGATAAGGAAATTCTCTTTCTTCAGCTTGGTGCCCTTCATTTCCTCGCGCATCCAGATCGGCGTTGCACCGCGCCCGGCCCAGGTCATCTTCGGATTTTTACGACTTCGATATTTCGGCGCGACCTTTCCGCCCCTGCGCCTCCTGACGCTGCCGTTCTCGGCCATTCCACCCCCGAGCTTTGTCAGCTGTGCCTTTAGTTCGACGGCCTTTCGCGAGAGAGTGGCATTTACGTCGTCGCGGAGCTTGATCAACTCGTCGACTGACATCGAGGAAAGGTTTGCTTTCGCCATTGGCATCTCCTGATAAAATGAGTGTCGGGGTTTGGGCTTAGTGCATAAAAAAGGCAAGCACGCACAGGTGGTATAGGTATTGGGTGGCTACTGAAACTGTTAGACAACGGCAGCAATACGGCCGTTGTGTTCGTCGGCAAATCGATTGCTTTTACCCGAATTGTGAGCTCGGAATGTCAAACAGGCGCGCGGGCGTGGCCGCTAAATGGCGAAGAAACAGTCAGATAAAGCCGCGACGACCTATCGCATAAAGTTTGCCGGGGCAGCAGAATACCACTGCCCCGGCGATATAGTCCCATTGAGCAATCTCAGGATGATTTTAACGGCGATTTGACCCTCGCTAGGCCTTCAATTGATCCCATGTCCCGGTTTCGAGGCCGTCGCCAACTTGTTCGCAGCCTACAGCGTGCCGGCGAGGCCGACCTGCCGCACGACCTTGCCCCAGCGATCGGCCTCCGACTTGACGAAGCGCGACAGCTCGTCGAGCGAGGGGGTCACAACCGGGACGACGCCAAGCCGGGTCACCGTCTGCTGCACGTCCGGCAGTCCCATGATGGCTTTGAACTCGGCGTGTAGCCTGTCCACGATCGGCTTCGGCGTTCCGACGGGCAGCGCGGTCATGAACCAGCCGGCGGCGTCGAAGCCCGGCACGCCCGCCTCGTTGAGCGTCGGAATGTCGGGCGCGACCGACCAGCGCGCCAGTGTGGTGACGCCGAGCGCGCGCACCTTGCCGCTCTTGATCAGCGGGACCGAGGGCGCCGGATCGGAGAACAGGACCGGCACGTGCCCGGCCACCACGTCGTTGATGGCATGCGCGCTGCCCTTGTAGGGGATGTGCGTCATCTTGATGCCGGTCATGCCCTGGAACAGCTCGGAATAGAGATGGTGTGGCGAGCCCGCCCCGCCCGAAGCATAGGTGAGCTGGTGCTCCTTCGCATATTTGATGAACTCCGAGACCGTCTTCACCGGCAGCGACGGAGTGACGATCAGCACGAACGGCACCCGGCCGATCAGCGCCACCGGCTGTATGTCCTTGATCGGATCGTAGGGCAGCGATTTGTACATCGTCGGCGAGATCGCCAGCGATCCGCTGCCGGGCATGCCGATGGTGTAGCCGTCCGGCGCGGCCTTGGCGCCGGCCGCGGTTCCGATGGTCGAGCCGCCGCCCGGGCGATTCTCGACCACGACCGCCTTGCCCAGCCGCTCGGACAGCTTCGGCGCTGCAATGCGGGCCACCGTGTCGACCGCTCCGCCCGCCGCCCAGGGCGCGATCATCGTGACGGTGCGCGTCGGGTAGTCTTGCGCCCGCGATGGCGCAGCTTGAACGAGCGCAATGAGCGCAGCCGCGGCGGCAAGCCCGCGAACAAACGAGGCCATGGCGTCCCTCCAACTATCGGATTTTGTGATTGCACCGCCGAACATTGACCGCCGGCGTTTGACTTTATGTCGCGGTAGGAGCGCTCGTTACTGAGCGCCCCCCGCTTCGATCCGTACGTGCAGCTTTCCCGCATACGGCTCTTACCTCGGGTATGAGACGGCGAAGCGCTTGTTGGGCCAGGGGTGGAGAATACGCGGTTTTGGGAGCCAGTCGTCGATCAGCCGATTTATCTGATCCCAGTTGAGACCACCCTTCTGGCTGCGTCGGGAGAGGACCCGTCGCCAGCGTTTGGTGATCTCTTCCCGGAATACCCTGAGTGCGTCAAAGTTGGTCGGCACTGCATGGTAGTTGAAGTAGCCGCGTACGACCTGCCGCAACCAGCTTCCCTGTGCGGGAATTGATTGGTGCATGCGCCGTCGCATCTCCTCCTTCATCATCCGTAGTTTCGCCCGCATGCGGTCGCGCCGGGTCTTCCGGTAGAGCTGGAATTTGCCCTGGCGTGTTGTTCCGCAGATGAAGGTGAACCCCAGAAAATTGAAGGTTTCCGGTTTGCCGAGCCCACGCTGCTTGCGATTGGCCGCCGCATGACGGCCGAACTCGATCAGGCGGGTCTTGTCCGGGTGAAGCGTCAGCGCAAACTCCTGCATCCGCGCACGCATCTCATCCAGGAAGCGCCGGGCATCGACCTCATGCTGAAAGCCCACGATGTAGTCGTCGGCATATCTCACGATGATCATGTCGCCCGTGGCTTCACGCCGTCGCCAGCGCGCGGCCCAGAGATCGAGCACGTAGTGCAGGTAGATGTTGGCCAGCAACGGTGAGATCACCGCTCCCTGCCCGGTTCCCCTGTCACTGACCGTCACGATCCCATCTTCCAGGATGCCCACCTTGAGCCATTTCTGGATCAGGCGGATGATGCGTCGATCACCGATCCGATGTTCTAGGAAACGTACCAGCCATTGCTGACTAAGTTCGTCGAAAAACGATCGGACGTCGGCATCGATTATCCAGTTCACTTTCGTGCTATCGATTCCAACCGCAAGCGCATCCAGCGCATTGTGCGTGCTGCGTCCGGGTCGGAATCCGTACGAGAACCCGAGGAAGTCTTCCTCGTAGATCGCGTTGAGCACCGCGACCGTCGCCCGTTGGACGATCTTGTCCTCCAGCGCGGCAATCGCGAGCGGACGCTGTTTCCCATCGGCCTTCAGTATGTACCTCCGGCGTGACGGCAGCGCCCGGTAGGCTCCTCGATGAACCCGCTCATGCAGATCAGTGAGGTTTCGGTCAAGGTCTGCTTCGTAGGTCCGCCACGTCAGTCCATCGACCCCCGGTGCGGCGTCTTTCTTGAGTTCGAAGAACGCCTCGCCAAGCAAATCGATGCTGATGTGGTGAAGGAGCGCGGTGAACTTCTCCTTTTTCCTTTCCCTTGCGACTTTCCGTATGCGTTCCAGCGCTTGGGACACGCTCGCCCGGCTCTGCGCCCGGTGCGTGCTTTGCTGGTTCGCATTCCCCTCGGTCCCCACCCTTCGCTCCACCGGCTCCGCAGCGGCTGTCTCCACCACGGACTGCTCCGCAGTGGGTGGGTCCGCTTTGTTCGCCGGCTTCGCCGCTAATATGGCGGAGTCCGACTTCCCACGCCCGTGCATCATCGGCTACGGCTCCTCACCTTCCCGATGCGGACCAGGTCGGCATAGTGCCTGTGGTCAGACGCGGGATCTCCCAGCTTCCGACGCGATCCTTTTGCGCGTGATGTGCTCTTTGACCCCGGCGGGACGACAATGCCTCGCATAACGGCACTGCACATGTTGCGTTCGACCATAAGCACAGTCTCCGCTCCCGCGGTTTCATCATTTCGTGGCTCAATCACACACCCCACGCAACCGCTGTGTACGCTTCGTGTTCGGCGTTACCGCCGCCTCACGCAACACTCGCTTCCAGGCGGTCCGCTACGACCTTACCTGGGCCGGACTTGCACCGACTGATCGCGCCAGCTTTTGCTGGCGCCTTCGCTTATTCCAATTACCTTCCCACGAGTGCCTGACGTTTCCAATATCCGTCAATTAGCCACGCGGTTGGCATTAAATCAGACCATGACCGCCGGCTGTTTGCAATCGGCTTCCATTCATTCCGCATACATTAACTGCACGAACGGCGCGTTCGTTTAATGCCAGCGCCCCACTCACTACACCATCACTCGATCACCTCGTCGGCACGGCCGAGCAGCATGGCGGGCATGTCGAGACCGAGCGCCTTCGCGGCCTTGAGATTGACAATCAATTGGTACTTGGTCGGTGCTTGCACCGGCAGATCGCCGGCCTTTTCGCCCTTCAAAATTCGATCGACGTAGGCGGCCGCTCCGCGAATTTGCTCAACTTGATCGATTCCGTATGACATCAACCCGCCGTCGGCAACATAGTATCGATAGGGATAGACCGCGGGCAGTACAAAACGCGCCGCAAGCTCAATGATCCGTTTGCGGTGGGTCGAGGTAAAGGCGTCTGTCATCACGATCAGCCCGCCCCCCTGTTCGCCCGCATGTTTTGCAAAGGTTGCTTCTATTTCGGCATCGTCGTGAACGGGAGCCGTAGTCACGTTCACCTTGACCGATGGAGCGACCGCTTCGATCGCACGCACATACAATCTCGTGTAGGGCGCCGTCTTTGGATTGAAGACGATGGCCACTCTCGTGACGCCGGGCGCCGCTTCTTTTAGCAGTTCGAGCCATTTTCCGCTGATGGCTGGATCGTAATTTGTAAACCCGGTGATGTTGCCGCCCGGCCGTGCCATGTTCTTGACGATGCCTTGGCCGACCGGATCGGACACCTGGGTAAATATGATCGGAATGGTACGCGTTTCGCGCTGCACCGCGATGAGCGCAGGCGTGGAAACGGTAACGATCGCGTCCACCCTGAGTCCTACAATGTCAGTTGCATGGAGCTGGAAACGGTTGCCCCAGCGATAGTCGATGCGCAGGTTGCGGTCCTTCGTCCACCCCAGCTTTTGCAGCCCTTCTT